>NZ_AP012541.1 GCF_000829035.1 Lacticaseibacillus paracasei subsp. paracasei
ATGCCCAATTTAGAGGAACTTTGGGCTTACCTGAATGATAAATTCCGTGAAGAATTGACCCCGGTCGGTTACAGCACATGGATCCAGACAGCAAAACCCGTCAAATTAACCAAAGATAAACTCGAAATTGAAGTCCCAGCTTCTTTACACAAAGCTTATTGGGAAAAGAATCTCGTGACCAAGGTAGTCGAAGGCGTTTACGAATTCGCGCAACTTGAAGTTGATCCCGTCATTATGACCAAGGATGAGTTGCAACCAGCTCCGGCTACAGATCAACGTCCTGCGGTTGAAGAAGACGATCAAAATCTGACTTTTAAGGCAAAAACCCATTTAAATCCGAAATATACGTTTGACCGCTTCGTGATTGGTAAGGGAAACCAAATGGCCCACGCGGCTGCTTTGGCGGTTGCTGAAGCCCCTGGGACAACATACAACCCTCTGTTTATTTATGGTGGCGTTGGTCTTGGCAAAACCCACTTAATGCAAGCGATTGGTAATTTGGTGCTAGGTAATAATCCAGCAGCCAACATAAAATACGTCACCAGTGAGAATTTTGCTAATGACTTCATTAACTCGATTCAAACCAAACAACAGGAACAATTTCGGCAAGAATACCGAAATGTGGATCTGCTGTTGGTAGATGATATTCAGTTTTTTGGTGACAAAGAGGCCACACAGGAAGAATTTTTTCATACCTTCAATACGCTGTATGAAAATATGAAGCAAATTGTTTTGACCAGTGATCGCCTGCCTAACGAAATCCCCAAACTTCAAGAACGGTTGGTTTCGCGGTTTAATAAGGGCTTGTCTGTCGATGTCACACCGCCAGATCTGGAAACACGAATCGCTATTTTGCGGAATAAAGCCGATGCTGAAGATCTCAGCATTCCAGATGACACCTTGTCTTACATTGCTGGTCAAATTGAAAGTAACGTACGTGATCTCGAAGGTGCGTTAGTACGCGTTCAAGCCTTTTCAACCATGAAAAACGAAGATATCACGACCAGCTTAGCCGCGGATGCCTTGAAAGCCCTGAAACTTGATGACCGCAGCGGACAATTGACCATTCCGCAAATCCTGAATGCTGTCGCGAAATATTTTCAGCTGACGGTTCAGGATCTTAAAGGAAAGAAACGCGTCAAACAGATTGTCATTCCGCGCCAAATCGCGATGTATCTAGCGCGCGAAATGACCGATAACAGTTTACCGAAAATAGGTCAGGAAATCGGCGGCAAGGATCATACAACCGTCATCCATGCCCACGAAAAAATTATGGCTTCAATGACAACTGATGAGAATTTAAAAGCTCAAGTGATCGAATTGCGGAATATCTTGAAAAACCGCGGGTAATGCACATGTGGATAACCTTCAAAAACAAACCATTTTATCCGTCGCACTTATCCACAAGTGCATAACTTTCTCAGTTGTTGTTTCTCAAAGTTTTCCACAGTTTGAACACGCCCTATTACTATTACTTCAAAAGCTTTATATTATATATATAAAAGACGTTCAGGAGGCTCTTATGAAATTTACGATCACCCGATCCACATTCTTAAAAACCTTGAATGATGTTTCTCGGGCCATTTCAACCAAAACAACCATTCCGATTCTGACTGGATTGAAAATTGTGCTCAACGATAGCGGCTTAATCCTCACTGGTAGTGATGCCGATATTTCAATCGAATCACGGATCAACGCAACGGATGAAAATAATGATCTCCAAATCGGAAGCACTGGTGAAATCGTCTTGCCAGCCCGTTTCTTTAGCGAAATCGTTAAACGTTTGCCAGAAAGCACAATGACGCTTGAAGTTAAAGACAATTTCCAAACCGTCATCACGTCTGGGGCATCTGAATTTACCATTAATGGTTTGGATGCCAATAACTATCCGCGGTTGCCAGAAATTACAGCCGATGCAGCGTTGAGTGTTTCAGCTGATGTGTTACGTCAGTTGATTAACCAAACAGTTATTGCCGTTTCTAATCAGGAAAGTCGACCAATCTTGACAGGGGTTCATCTGACAATTACCGGCGATCAGTTGGTAGCTGTTGCGACTGATTCCCACCGCCTTGCGCAACGTAGCCTGACCTTACCAACAGCAAGTGCCTCGGATTATGACATCATTATTCCAGGGAAAAGTCTGACAGAACTTAGCCGCATGTTAAGCGATGACGTTGAAAAAATCGAAATTCGCATTGCGGAAAATCAAGTGCTGTTCGTGTTTGGGCAAACGGCCTTTTATTCACGCTTACTTGAAGGCAACTACCCTGACACAAGCCGACTTATTCCAACATCCAGCAATACGCAAGCGGAATTTGACGCACCAGCATTGCTGGCCTCCATTCAACGTGCCAGCTTGCTGAGTCACGAAAGTAGCAACAATGTAGTTCGGCTTGTCCTTAATATCGCTGATCAAAAAGCGACTATCTACGGTAATTCGCCAGATGTCGGGAATGTTGAAGAAGTACTTAGTTTCAACAAACTTAGCGGCGAGGATCTAGAAATCTCGTTCAACCCTGATTATATGAAGGATGCCTTGCAAGGATTTGGCCAAACGGCAATTGAAGTTGACTTCACCGCACCATTGCGACCATTCACTTTGGTTCCAACAGAAGACAAGGAACGGTTTATCCAACTCATCACGCCAGTTCGAACGTTCTAACTAAACATGACTTGAAAACGCCTTTACCGAAAAGATTCGGTGAGGCGTTTTTTTGACGAACTTATGCTTCATGAAATGAACTGATAATGTGCGCATCAAAATGCAAAGCAGCCACATGATCCGTTAGCCAACATCAGCTTTTTTGATGGCAGTGAGTCGTTTTATGGGTCTTTTTTCGTCCCACTTTAATCAAAGGTGATGATAACAGACTTTGATTGTTGGTTTGTTCACAAATAGATCAGTCATTTTTTCTGTAAACCTAGGTCAAACAGATGACTTTCATAAAGTTTCACGATCAGTCGAATATTTCTATTTAGAATTCCTAATGACAAATAATCGAAAGTTGCGTTGAGAGCGGTCAAAATCGATAGAAATCAAAATTTAGCCGATTTTGGCCTTTCTGGGTCTTTTTAGTCTAGGGGGACGCACAACGTTCAGATTGCCTCAGAGCCGCTTTAATGCCGTTTTAGAATTGTGTTTTAAGTAGTATAAGGGTATAATTAATTCGTGTTCATTGACGACAAATCGCGGTTTAACGCGGTTTGTCTAGCACTTTTCGGAATGGAGGGCGACAGCAATGACAACAATCGAAATCACGACCCCTTTTTTGACCTTGGGCCAGTTTCTGAAAGAGGCGGGATTGATCGATAGTGGCGGTGCGGCCAAGTGGTATCTGGGTGAAAACTCAGTGACAGTCAACGGCGCAGCTGAGGAGCGACGTGGGCGCAAGCTGTATCCAGATGATCAAGTCAGCGTGGCCGGCCAAACATACGTGATCGTGAGCGCATGAAACTGGATCACTTGGTGCTGAAAAATTATCGCAATTATGCTGCTGTTGATACAACATTTTCACCAGAAATCAATGTTTTGATTGGGGCAAACGCTCAAGGCAAGACGAATCTGCTTGAATCAATCTATGTTTTGGCATTGGCTCGCAGTCATCGAACCAACAATGATAAGGAACTGATTCGCTTTGGTAGCGAGTTTGCACGGGTTTCCGGGCAAGTTTCGCGACAAAGCGGTTCCCATCAGTTGGAGTTGATTATCAGTCATCAAGGCAAGCGTGCCCGGATTGATCGCATCGAACAACCGAAGCTTTCCCAGTATTTAGGGCATTTTAATGTCATCTTGTTTGCACCTGAGGATTTAGCCATTGTCAAGGGCAGTCCGGCTGGGCGGCGTCGCTTCATCGACATGGAGTTTGGCCAGATGAGTCCCAAGTACCTTTATAATCTGAGCCAATATAAAACGTTTTTGAAGCAGCGCAATGCGTATTTGAAGCAGCTTAAGTATCATCAGGCCAAGGATCTGGTTTATCTGGATGTGTTGACTGACTCGCTTGCAGCTTTCGGGGCAGAGCTAATTACGGCGCGCGCTAAGTTGTTGGAGACGATGTCGGATTATGCTGCAACGATTCAGCAAGATATCACCAAGGGGCGGGAGTCATTACATTTTTCTTATCAAACACAGGTTGACCCCAGTCTTCGCGGTAACAGTGAGCAGGTTTACACTGCTTTGGGCGAGATGTTTGCCAAGCAGCAAGCGCGCGAAATCGAACAAGGAACCAGTTTAGTCGGTCCCCAGCGAGATGATGTGTTGTTCATCGTCAATGATAAGGATGTTGCCAATTTTGGCAGTCAAGGGCAACAACGCACCACAGCATTGGCTGTTAAGCTGGCAGAGATTGACCTTATGAAGGATCAAACCGGCGAATATCCAGTGCTATTACTGGACGATGTGTTGTCAGAATTAGATGCGGCTCGCCAAACCCATTTACTTAAGGCCATTCAAACCAAAGTCCAAACCTTTTTAACCACCACAAGTTTGGAAGGCATTCAAAAAGAAATCATCGCAACCCCTGCAGTCTTTAAAGTTGATGAGGGGACATTAGCAAGAGCGTGAACCAGCCCGGTTAGAAACCGGAGTGTAAGTGGGCCTGAACGTGATGACCGTACTTTGGTCATTGCGTTCAGGTTCCTTACACGCAGGTTTCTGGGCTGGTGAACGCGTTTAAAGCAGAGCGTGAACAGGCACGTTTAGAAACCGGAACATAAGTGGGCTTGAACGTGATGGCCGGTTTTTGGCCATTGCGTTCAAGGTCCTTATGTGCAGGTTTCTGTGCCAGTGAACGCATTTTAACAAGGAGGATAACCAGTGACGGACAAGAAAGAAACGGCCGAAGAGAAGAAGGATGAACTGGCGGCTGAGTATGATGCCAGCCAGATTCAAGTACTTTCAGGACTTGAAGCGGTTCGGAAGCGTCCAGGGATGTATATTGGCTCGACAAGCAGCCAAGGCTTGCATCATTTGGTCTGGGAAATCATTGATAACGGGATTGATGAAGCGCTGGCTGGATTCGCAACACGGATTGAAGTTGAAGTTAACCCAGATAATAGTGTGACGGTAACAGATGACGGTCGCGGGATTCCAGTCGATATCCAGTCTAAAACCGGACGGCCAGCACTTGAAACGGTTTATACCGTTTTACATGCCGGTGGTAAATTCGGCGGCGGCGGCTACAAAGTTTCCGGTGGCCTACATGGTGTCGGGGCATCAGTCGTGAATGCGTTGTCGACTGATTTGGACGTCACGGTTACTCGTGGTGGCAAACGTTACTACATTGACTTTATTCGCGGCAAGGTGAACACGCCGATGAAAGTGATTGGCACGGCACCGGAGCACGAACATGGCACCAAGGTTCATTTTCTGCCTGATCCGGACATTTTTACCGAAATTAGAACATTCGATGATAAGATTCTGACCACCAGAATTCGCGAACTGGCTTTCTTGAACAAGGGTCTCAAGTTGACCTTTACCGACAAGCGCGCGGCAACGCACGAGAAGCTGGTATTCCATTATGAAGGCGGCCTCAAGTCTTACGTTGACTTTTTAACTGAGAAAAAAGAAAACCTGTTACAAGAACCGATTTATGTGGAAGGACAAGACAAAGGCATCACGGTGGAATTCGCGTTGCAATACACCAACGACTATCACAGCACCTTGTTGACGTTTGCCAACAACATCCATACGTATGAAGGCGGCACGCATGAGACCGGGTTTAAAACGGCGCTGACACGGGTCATTAATGATTACGCTCGCCGGTCTGGTGCGCTAAAAGACAGCGATGATCCGTTAAGCGGGGATGATGTTCGTGAGGGCTTGACGGCGGTTGTTTCCGTGAAGCATCCAGATCCGCAGTTTGAAGGGCAAACTAAAACCAAATTAGGGAACTCGGATGCCCGAACGGTGGTTGACCGTACCTTCTCTGACCACTTCAATAAGTTTCTCATGGAACACCCAGCTGATGGCAAGCTAATCATTGACAAAGCCATGCTGGCCAGCAAGGCACGTTTGGCGGCTAAGCGGGCGCGTGAAGTGACCCGGAAAAAGAGCGGGTTGGAAATTTCGAACCTGCCTGGTAAATTGGCCGACAACACCAGTAAGGACCCAGAGATCTCTGAATTATTTATCGTCGAAGGGGATTCCGCTGGTGGTTCTGCCAAATCAGGGCGTAGTCGCCTGACGCAGGCCATTTTGCCAATTCGTGGGAAAATTCTGAATGTCGAAAAGGCTTCAATGGAACGCATCTTGGCCAATGAAGAAATTCGAACCTTATTCACCGCGATGGGTACCGGTTTTGGGCAGGACTTTGATATCAATAAGGCTCGATATCACAAACTGATCATTATGACCGATGCCGATGTTGATGGTGCCCACATTCGGACTTTGTTGCTGACGTTGATTTATCGCTACATGCGGCCAGTGCTTGACGCTGGCTATGTCTACATCGCACAGCCGCCGTTGTATCGGTTACGCCAAGGCAAAATGACGCAATATATCGATTCCGATGAAGAATTGCAAGACATTCTAGGCCAGTTGCCTCCGAGTCCAAAGCCAGAGATTCAGCGTTACAAAGGGCTTGGGGAAATGGACGCCAACCAGCTATGGGAGACGACCATGGATCCGGATAATCGGCGCTTACTGCGGGTATCGCCAAAGGATGCCGAAGCTGCAGATGGCGTTTTTGAAATGTTGATGGGTGATCATGTTGAACCGCGGCGTAAATTTATTGAAGATAACGCTGTGTTTGTTGATCCGAACAACATTGATGCTTGATTGATCAGTTTAACTAAGTCAGCTTTTGCATGAGAATTTTTGAGAGGAGACTTTTCGCTTAATGGATGATCGCCAAGAAAGCCGAATTACCAATGTGAACCTCGGCGAAACAATGCGTAAATCATTCCTTGAATACGCGATGAGTGTCATTGTGGCGCGGGCCTTGCCTGATGTGCGCGATGGCCTCAAGCCGGTTCAACGGCGGATTCTGTACGGTATGAATGAACTCGGCGTGACGCCGGATAAACCGTACAAGAAGAGTGCGCGTATTGTTGGGGATGTCATGGGGAAATACCATCCGCATGGTGATAGCTCGATTTATGAAGGGCTCGTACGAATGGCACAGGACTTCAGCTATCGTTACATGCTGGTCGATGGCCACGGGAACTTTGGGTCTGTCGATGGTGACGGTGCCGCTGCGATGCGGTATACCGAAGCTCGCATGAGCAAAATAGCAGTCGAGATGCTGCGTGACATCAACAAAGATACGATTGATTTTCAGGATAACTATGATGGCACGGAAAAAGAACCGGTTGTTTTACCGGCACGTTTTCCAAATCTGTTGGTCAATGGGGCGACTGGGATTGCGGTCGGTATGACGACCAATATTCCGCCGCATAATCTGTCAGAGACTATCTCGGCGCTGCACGTGTTGATGGATAATCCAGATGCCACGACAGCTGACCTAATGCAGGCACTGCCAGGACCTGATTTTCCAACCGGCGGCGTTGTGATGGGTAAGTCAGGCATTCGCCATGCTTATGAAACTGGCCGCGGCACGATTGTTTTGCGCGGGAAAGTTGATGTTCAGACGGAGAAGTCTGGCCGTGAACGGATCGTGATTACCGAGATTCCATATATGGTTAACAAAGCCAAAATGGTTGAACGGATCGCAGATTTGGTTCATGAAAAGAAAATCGATGGGATCGTAACCTTGCGGGATGAATCTGACCGTGACGGGATGCGGATCGTCATTGATGTGCGCCGTGATGCTAGTGCATCAGTTATTTTGAATAACTTGTACAAGCTCACGCCACTACAAACCGGCTTTTCATTCAACATGGTGGCAATCGTTAATGGTGCGCCAAAAGTGTTGAGCTTGAAACAGATCCTGCAATATTATCTGGATCATCAAGAAAACGTCATTCGTCGGCGGACGCAATTTGACCTGCGTAAGGCCAAGGCTCGTGAGCATATCCTCGAAGGATTACGGATTGCGCTTGATCATATTGATGAAATCATCACGATTATCCGTAGTTCTGAAACTGGCGACAAGGCAAAAGTCATCTTGATGGACAAGTTTAAGTTGTCTGACAAGCAGAGCCAAGCAATCTTGGATATGCGGCTGGTTCGGTTGACCGGTTTGGAACGCGAGAAGGTTGAAAGCGAATATAAGGATGTTGAAGCAGCGATTGCTGATTATACTGATATTCTTGCTAGACCAGAACGTGTTCATCAGATCATCTACAACGAATTGCTGGATATTCAGAAGAAGTTCGGCGATAAGCGCCGTACTGAATTACTGGTCGGTGAAGTGCTCAGTCTTGAAGATGAAGATCTGATCGAGCAAGAAGACGTGGTCATCACGTTGAGTCATAACGGCTACGTCAAGCGATTGGCAACCAGTGAATTCAAGGCACAAAATCGCGGGGGTCGCGGTATTCAGGGGATGAACGTCCATGATGACGATTTCGTTGAACGCCTGATTTCGACTTCCACGCATGATGTCCTGCTCTTCTTCACCAACAAAGGTAAAGTTTATCGCAGCAAGGGTTACGAAATTCCTGAGTACGGTCGAACCGCAAAAGGGATTCCAATTATCAACTTGCTTGGTGTCGGTGCCGGTGAAAAGATTCAAACGGTTATCAACGTGCATGAAGGCGAAAATGATGATCGTTATCTCTTCTTCGTCACGCAAAAAGGCGTTGTTAAGCGCACACCGGTGAAGGAATTCGCCAATATTCGCAGCAACGGACTGATTGCGTTGAATCTCAAGGATGAAGACGAACTGAATAATGTCATCCTAACGTCCGGACAAGACAATATCCTGATCGGGACGCATCTGGGTTACAGTGTGACCTTCAAGGAACAAGACGTTCGCTCAATGGGACGTTCAGCGACTGGGGTTCGAGGTATTCGTTTACGTGAACACGATTACGTAGTGGGTTCCGACATTCTCAAACCCGATTCCGAAGTCTTTGTCATTTCAGAAAAAGGTTACGGTAAACGGACGGCAGCGAAGGAATATCCGATTAAAGGTCGTGGCGGTAAAGGGATCAAGACAGCCAACATCACCGCCAAGAATGGTCCGTTGGCAGGGGTCACCACCGTTGATGGTACCGAAGATATTCTTGTTATGACTGATTCTGGTGTCATGATTCGCTTCAATATTCAAAGTGTTTCGCAAACTGGCCGAGCAACGTTAGGGGTTCGTTTAATTCGAGTTGACGACGATGCCAAGGTTGCAACGATGGCCAAGGTTGAACCGGAAAGCGACGATCCAGACGATGGCAGCAAGCCAGATCAGCCAACTAGCCCGACAGACGGTTCTGCTGAACCAACCTCGCAGCAGCCAGCTGATGGTTCGTATGCTGGCGATGCCGATCAGCAAGTGAGCCAATTGCTTGATCGCGCTGAAGCTGATCAACCAGAGCAACATGATACTGGCGACCAGCCTGAATAATCTAATAATGCTAGCATCAATTGAGCTGATTCACGCTCAATAAAAATACCGGTCGAAATGGCAATTTGCCACTTCGACCGGTATTTGTTTGCGTACAGATAACCTCAAATCGTGAAGGTTGATTGGTTGCCCATGCGCGCCTTAAGTTCATGGATGATCTTAACGCCGCTGCTGGTACCGATGCGAGTAGCACCAGCTTTAATCATTGCCAAAAAGGTATCAACATCTCTGATACCGCCAGCCGCTTTGACTTGCACTTGATCGCCGACTGTTTCTTTCATCAAAGCCACATTTTCGACAGTGGCACCGGCTGGGCCAAAGCCCGTTGAAGTCTTAATAAAATCAGGACCGACGTCCTTAGCAATAGTTGCCATTTTGATGATTTCCGGCTTGGTAAGATAGGCGGTTTCAAAAATGACTTTGCACGGTACATTGACCGCATGACAGACAGCAACGATTTGACGCATTTCATTTTCAAGATAACTGTATTGCTGTTCCTTAAGCGCCGTGATATTGATCACGTAGTCAATTTCGTTGGCACCGTTTTGTAAGGCGTCTTTGGTTTCAAAAACTTTGGCCGCGATGCTCGTTTGGCCTAAGGGGAAAGCAATTGCGGCGCCAACATCAATGTCGGTACCTGCTAGTTGTTTCGCACAAAAAGCCGATTGGACTTGGTTAATCGCCACCATTTTAAAATGATATTGTTTGGCCTCGTTGCAAAGCTGGCGCAAATCTGCGTGAGTTGCATCTGCATGTAAGTTTGTGTGATCAATCATGCGACTGAATTGATCTAAAGTATAAGCTGTCATGATTTTTCCTCCAAAGTTGAATTCGTTTACATTTAGCATACCACTTTTTGCGTAATGTATATCTGACAGCGATAAATAGTACGGTGTTGTGCAAGCAACCATGCAGAAGAAAGGTCATTGCGGTCAAGGTCCTTATGTGCAGGTTGCTGCACCAGTGAACGCGTTTAGAGGAGGAGAAGCGAATGTTGAATAGTGTGAGTCTAACAGGGCGGTTGACCAAGGAACCTGAAGTTTTCCGAACGGCTAACGAGCTTGATATCGTCCGATTTACGTTGGCGGTGAATCGCGTTTTCAAGAATAAAACGGGACAGCGCGAGACTGATTTTATTGAGTGTGTCATTTTTGGCAAACGCGCCTTAACTTTTGCGGGATCAACTACCAAAGGGTCATTGTTGGGTATTTCAGGGCGGCTGAGTAATAATCATTTTGAAAATAAGCAAGGTGAGCAAGTGTGGCGGACCGCTGTCGTCGTTGATAATTTTGCTTGGTTGGAGTCGCGAGCCACGACGGAAAGCCGCCGGGCAGGGACCTTGCAGGCGACAGGAACAGACGACGTCATGCCAGTAGAGGAAGGCACCCTGCCACAGGTCGCAACCGACGATCTGCCATTTTAGTGGTGGTATTCGCCGCGGATCTATGCTACAATTTTAACTCGTGAGTATCCGGCTATTCTATAGCCTTAGTACTCTCCTTGCTCCGGCAAATGACCGGGGCCTAAAGTCCATAAGGAGGTGAATCGTCATGGCTGAAACCAAATATGAAGTCACTTATATCATCCGTCCAGATTTGGACGATGCTGCAAAGACTGAATTGGTTGAACGTTTTGACAATATTTTGAAGGAAAATGGTGCCAACATCATTGATTCCAAGGATTGGCAAAAGCGTAAGCTCGCATATGAGATCAACAAGTACAACGAAGGTCTCTATCATATCGTGAACTTGTCCGCAGAAGATGACAAAGCGATCAATGAATTTGATCGTCTTGGCAAGATCAACAACGATATTCTGCGTCACATGATCGTGAAGCGAGAAGACTAATCGTAACTTTTTTGAAAGGGGCGCTACGGCATGCTTAACAGTGTTGCATTGACAGGTCGATTAACCAGAGACGTTGATTTGCGTTACACGCAAAGTGGCACGGCTGTCGGTTCTTTCACGCTGGCCGTTGACCGCCAGTTCCGCAGTGCAAACGGCGAACGTGAAACTGACTTCATCAATTGTGTGATCTGGCGTAAGTCTGCAGAGAACTTTGCAAACTTCACCAAAAAGGGATCCATGGTTGGAGTTGAAGGCCATATCCAAACGCGTACGTATGATAACGCGCAAGGACAAAAGGTCTACGTGACCGAAGTCGTCGTTGAAAACTTTGCGTTGCTGGAATCCCGGGCAACGACTCAACAGCGGCCGTCCGAACCGGCAAATCCAGCTGGCCAAGGTAATCAGAACTATGGCGGCGGGCAGCAGTTTGGCAATAACCAACCGCAGAATCCGCCAAGTTTTGGTTCACAAGGCGCCCCGAACAATGCATCATCACCGAATCCGGGTCAAAATCCGGCAGCAAGTCAGAACCAAGGAGGCAACTCCGCGGCTAACCCTGCTAATCCCGATCCGTTTGCTAATAATGGCAAGCCGATCGACATTTCCGATGATGATTTGCCATTCTAAGGTGTGACTCAAAGTCGCACTAACCGCGGTAATCCCTTCAGGCGAAGGGTTATCTAAGTGGAATCTTTGATAAGGGAGGAATTCTCATGGCACAACAACGCCGTGGTGGCCGTCGTCGTCGTAAAGTCGACTTCATCGCCGCAAACCACATCGAATATATCGATTATAAAGACACGAACTTGTTGGATCGGTTCATCTCAGAACGTGGCAAGATTTTGCCGCGTCGGGTAACCGGCACCAGCGCTAAGAACCAACGTAAGCTGACGATCGCAATCAAGCGAGCTCGGATTATGGGTCTTCTGCCATTTGTTTCAGAAGATTAATTGGTATTCAAAAGGACGTTCCTGCTTAACTGGCGGGAGCGTCTTTTTTTGTGTGAGCGTGAATTGGCGCGGGTAGTAACCGGAGCGTAAGCGGCCTAAGTCGTGATGACCGGTCTTGGGTCATTGCGACTTAGGTCTTTACGTGCAGGATACTGCGCCAATTCGCGCGTTATGATGAATTTTGACGCCTTTAATTGTTATTTTCGATCCTGTCACAAAGAAGAGAAGTGTATGAGACCAATCGGTAAAACAGCAAGCCCTTTTCTCGAAATAAATTGAATACTGGCTAAAAACATTTTCTATCATGAAGCAGACCAATGTATGACGATTGCAATATTTATCACAAGCTTATTGTTATATAAAATAACGAGATAGTTCTACAATAGCGGTGATCAGGAATACAGGGAAAAATGACATTATTGGTTACCTAGATTGCAATAATAAAGTTACCACCTAGAAAGAGGCTTGCTCACTGCTTGAACTGGGGTTTGCCAACGGAGACATTTTCTAGGTTTGTTATTGATAAGCGCTGTGGCTTGTTGAATATCGGTCTCTGAAACCTGATCAAACTGTGTTCCCTTCGGGAAATAGTAGCGAAGTTCTCGATTGAACCGTTCATTTGTGCCCCGTTCATTCGGGTGATAGGCGTGGCAAAAGTAAACCGGTATCCGATAGCGCTTTGTAAGCGCCTGATCGCAGGAAAACTCTTTACCGTGATCAACCGTCACTGATCGAACCGGACCCGGAAAGTCCACCATCAGTCTTGCAAATCCCTTGAGAACAGCATTTTGTGATAAGTTTTCAAGCTTAGTTGTCGCCATTAAACGTGTCACCCGATCGACAATGGTCAAAACAGCAGCCTTTGACCCGCGACCACCGCGAACTGTATCCATCTCTAAATGTCCTTTTTCGGTTCGCCGATTAGCTGACTCACTGCGAATCTCAATTGAGGTGCCTACTGCTTGGTTATAGCGCGACCGAAGGTCTTGTCTTCTTTTATGACGTTTACCGTGATCAAAGAGTTGGCTTGGCTGAAAATCGACTTGTCTTTGATAAATCCAGTGGTAAATCGTGTGTGGCGCACAGTGAACGGCATAACCGACCATTTCAGGGGACCAACCTAGGTTTAGCTTCTCAGTTACCATCCGCTTCAACTTAGGCGTTAAAATCGAGTGCCGACCACAACGATGCCGACAAGTATCGGCATGATCCTGAGCTATAATGGCGCAGTAATCACCTTCAGGGCAACGGTGAAGCTCATGCCTAATAGAAATACGAGAGCGGCCTAAGGTCGCGGCGATGTATTGAATCGTGTGGTGTTGCATCAGTTCTATCTGAGATCGTTCAATTAAGGTTATAATGGCCATGGGACCTGTCCTTCTCTCTAGATGGTATGTTATGCAAACACCATTTTAGCAAGAACGGACAGGTCTTTTTTCACATTTTCTGGGTGGTAACTTTAATTATGCAATCTAGGGTTAATAGAGGTGATCAAAATGGGGCTCACGTTAGCCACGATTCCGCTGGCTGTGACGAATCTGTCACGCATGCAGTTTGCGGTAACCGCGATCACGCATTTTCTATTTGTAACAACGACCATTGGCATGTTGTTGACGACGATGATTTTTGAATTTATGTACGCGTATGGCCGTGGCGATACTGAAAAGTATGGCCGGCTGACCTTATTCTTCAGTCGGATTTTCTTCTTCAGTTTTGGGACAGGTGTTGTTACCGGGCTGATCATGGAGTTTCAATTTGGGATGAATTGGTCGGCGTTTACGCGGTTGATGGGTGATGTTGCCGGTGTACCACTGGCGAGCGAAAGTATGATTTCCTTCTTCGTTGAGTCGACCATCATCGGTTTATGGCGCTTTACTTGGGGTAAGTTGCCAAAACGAGCACATGCTTGGTTAGGCGTTGGGATGTTGGGTGCATCGCTTTTTTCCATTGTCTGGATCATTGCAATCAATGCATTCATGCAAAATCCTTATGGTTTCCGTCTGGAAGGTGGCCGTGCACGGCTCACGAGTCTGATTACGTTATTACAGAACCCGCAATATCGGCCGGAATTTTTGCATGTTTTATTCGCGATCCTGATCACCGGCGGATTTTTGACAGCAGGGATTGCTGCCTGGCAGATTCTGCACAAGCGTGATACGTCAGCGTTCAAAATTGCCGTTCAAATTGGCTTACTCATTGCTTTGCCAGCAGCATTCTTACAGCCGGCACAAGGCGACGATCAAGGTGCCGCAACAGCAGCGTTGCAGCCGATGAAGTTTACCGCAATTGAAGGCCGGTATGAGACGGAAGGTAGTCCCACAACTGGGGCACCTTGGGCGATGGCTGCGCTGATCAATGAAGACACGCACACAACCAAGGCCGTGTCGATTCCGAACATGGGGACTTACTTCGGCAAGAACACGTTCACTGGCACCATGCCGGGCATGAACGCTGTTGCCAAAATGTATCACGCAAAGTTCGATAAGACGGTTGCCAAGTCGTACGATGGCCAGATGACTTATTATCCGCCAGTGACCCTGCTGTTCTGGACCATGCATTTGATGGTTTATGCGGGGTACTTCTTCACGATGTTCGCGTTGTTTGCGACGATCATGCTGCATCGGCGGCAATCGGCAATCGAAGATCATCCCAAAACGTTGCGGACACTCGGTTGGGTACTATGGCTGCCATATTTGACCTTCACATCTGGCTGGATCGTTGCGGAAGTTGGCCGATATCCATTTGTGGTTTATGGGCTACTCACGCAGTACGATGCGGTTTCACCGAGTGTGACCGTCACTGAGGCTGGTACGAGTCTGGCCTTGTTCTTAATGGCCGATATCTTCTTAGTGACCACGATGATTTACATTTCACATCGCACTGTTAAACGCGGTTTGCCGCAAATCACCGGTGATTATCCAGAAGATCGCACAATTCCGGATCCATTTGCAAAGGAGGCGTTCAGTCATGCCTAGCCTTTCAAATTTACAAGTGATCTTTCTAGGTATCATTTCGACTGAGCTGATGCTATTCTTCGTTTTGGACGGCGCTGATTTCGGAGCCGGCATGGCGACATTCTTTGTTGGCGATGATCTATCCAAGCGTCAACAAATTATGAAGGTTACTGGACCAGTTTGGGGCGGTAATGAGACTTGGGCGGTCACCGCCTTTGCAGTGATGTTTGCGGCTTATCCGGGGTGGTACTCAGCGTTAACATCCGGTTATTACCCACTCATCTTCCTTATGCTGTTCTTTCTGATCTTTCGCGGGGTCTCGTTTGATTATCGCAATCAATGGCACAGTCGCCACTACAATCGCTTCTGGGACTGGGCACTTTTCATTGGCAGTTTAATGCCACCATTCCTGTTAGGCATTATCTTTAGTTCCACAGTAAGCGGCGTGCCGATTCGCAATGGCTTCGTCTACGCCAGCATGGGTGACATTCTGACGCCATTCAGTATCCTCGGCGGCATTCTGGCCGTTCTCTTCAGCCTGAATGTTGGTTTGAATCGGGTCATCAAAAAAGTTACCGAACCGGTAGCAACAAGTTTGACAGTTGCGTTAAAACGAACCACTTGGATCCTCTATCCAGCGCTCGTCTTGTTTGCCATCTTATTGCCGTTTAACACGCAGTTCTTTACCAACCGGCCTGTCATTGTCACGTTACTGCTGATTTTACTGGTGGCCTTCCTCGGTGTTGAAACGTGGGCAATCAGCCAACAACGACGGCGTGTAGCCTTTTGGCTTAGTGTCGGCACCATGGCCAGCTTCATTTACACCATTTTTCTAGGGGTCTTTCCAACCCTGATTGTTGGCCGAACGGCGGGTACCTCCATTACGGCGTTAACAGCAACAAGCGGTCCGGTTTCTCTGTTATGGACAGCGTGGTTGTTCGGCTTCACGATTATCTTGATGGTGGGTTTGCAGGCAACAGCCTATCACCTAATCAATAAGTACTACCACGAGCCGGCATCGCCAATGATATAAGCGGCGGCGAAAAGAAGGTGCATATGATGAAAAAGATCTGGATCCTCAATTTTCAAGCCAAGTGCAACGATGATAACGAATTCTTGATAGTGGTCTAGGCTGTTACGCCATGCATCGGTAGTAATCGCATGGGCGAAGATAGTTCAGAATACGTCTGGGACGATGGTTCAGTGCGGATTGGACTGCTTGAATTTCAACCAGGGTAACTGCTCTGAGAGACTTCCCTTTCGGGAAGAATTCCCTAAGCAGTCCATTGGCGTTCTCGTTTGTGCCACGCTCCCAAGGCGAGTACGGATGTGCGAAGTAAATCTGGGTTCCAACAATCTCTGATAACTTGGCAAACTCGGAACCATTGTCAAAAGTGATACTCTCAAATTCCTTGGCCCCGTAGTCGTCGATCGTGTCCTGCAAGGCTTTAAGGCAGGTGCCCGCATGATAGTCAGGAATCTTGACGATGATCTCAGTCCGGCTGTACCGTTCTGTGAGCGTCATTAATGCTGGCTCATCAGCTAAGCGAATACCTTTGACCAAGTCGCCTTCCCAATGTCCCACGCCTGTGCGGTCATTCACGGCCGCAGGACGCAACTCGATTGAGTCGCCGTATATCTTCTTATTCTTGCGCTTGTGGGCGTTCTTATAGCCTTTGATGCGGCGTCGGAGCTTCTTGGAAAGTGTCATGTTGTCTAGCTCAAGCAGCCCGGCGTCGATGTAGCGATACACAGTTGTCGTTGAAGGGCAAGCCTTGCCCTGGTCGCGATAGAAGTGTACGAAGCTATCAACGCTGTGTACGCGCGGCTTACGAGTAAGCTCCCTGGCGAGAGCCTTGAAGAACGCACGGCCGGTCTTAAGGAAGGCGTAGTGACCGGTTCTATCGCGTTTACGGTCGTGCATGGCTTGGGCAGTTTCCGCAAGATAGACTTGATGCGAGTGACGCTTCGAGTCGAGCTGAGTTACAGATCCACGCGTGATTTCTCGTGAGATTGTCGCTTTACTGCGATGAAGCTTCTGTGCAATCACGGTCGCGGTGTCACCAGCAGCCTGAAGGGCCTGAATTGTAGCACGGTCGCTAAAACTGAGTTGTTGGTAATGCTTGTGGGTGTTAGTCTGAGAGTGGGTCATGAAGATTCCTGCTTTCTTGTTTAGCTAGCACTAACAAGAATAGGTCTTCATGGCCTTTATGGTCTAGTCGTCAGGGTGTTGCACTTGAATTGTAAACTGGGGAAAAAGATCTGGATCAATATCTTCTGGGGGCTGTTAGTCGTCAGCTTCTGGCTCTATCAGCTCTTCTGGCCATTATTCTGGAACCCGATCAGCAAGTTCTATGGCATGGTGGCGTTGTACAGCATTGCTGCTATTGCTTTCGGTTTTGCAGTTCGGGCTACAGTAAAAAGGTACGGTCGGCAGAAAGCATAAAGATGAAGTTTATACGCCAAATAGACAACTAAAGTTCGCACATAGTTATTATGTGTGACTTTAGTTGTCTTTTTTATTATATTCCCAGTTCTGTATACCGTTGGGTACCTGATGGACAATCAGTTGAGAGATGGAATTGTACATTTAAACGATGAAGACTTGATCAAAAAGCCTAAAAATAGTTGGATTAGATTCAGAGGATTATTTTTAGCCAAAAGTCCCAAATAAAAGGACGAAAATCTGAACTTAACCTTTATAAGAGTCAGTGTGCGACGTTTATCGGTAAAAACACGACGGTTAAAAATTTTTTACCACAAAATACACTTGCTATTTTATATTGGGTATACAGAAGCCGGCTTCTGTATACCCAAAAACTAAACGTAAATGGCACGAATTAAATAATAAAGGAGAATACACATGAAAGACGTAAGTGTACTAAATGTAACTGAATTGGCTCAAGTTACTGGTGGTGGCATAGGGAAATGCATTGCTGGAACCGTCGGGGGTGGTGTCCTGGGTGCCCTCACAGGTGGAGGATTAGGTTCCAAAACCAAAAACCTGTATGTCATTGGCGGATTGGGAATTTTAGGAGGCGTCGGAGGCGCTATCTACGGTGCTTCAGAATCGTGTTTTTAAACTTATTTTTTGGGTGATTTGTGGCTTGATCAATATCATCTTCCGAATATTGATCGGTGATACATTCGAGCAGTCAATGTTGAATATATTAACAGTAATCCCTTTTTTCTGGATAATTGTTATCACAATAGAAATAACAGTCGCCCATTTTTCAGCGAAAGATCATTTATGATGGAGGATGAACATGAGTAAAACAAGGAAACTGAGTGAACTTGAGCTACAACAGTTTGTCGGCGGAAGTGATTCTAATAAATGCCTTATGGGACTCGTTGGTGGCGGGGCTATTGGTGGTCTAAACGGAGCGGGATCTCTAAGTGGATTTGGCCCAGCAGGAGTTACGATTGGTGGTCTTTACGGGACACTCAGCGGCATTCTAACTGGTTATGCTACAAGTTGCTAACTAATCTTAAAACACTTAGAATTCGTTTTTATTTTAAGATTGAGAATTATATGCAGACATCTTCTGAATAAACCGGTCTATTTGTACTTTGCTCTCAAGATGTGATTAAAAAATACCGCTGCGATGGTCAAGTCGCGGCGGTATTTTGAATGCTGATTTGGCGTCGGCTGTTGGCTGACTTGATCGCTGTCTGATGGTGTTAAAAAACTCAGGATGATCAAGCCGACAAAGGTGATTGAGATCCCAAGTGCTGGATAAAAATAGATGCTAATAGCAGTGATGACAACTGATAGTGGGAAAAAGATTGAGGATAGAAATTTAAAAGGAAACATCTGCGCAATTTTTTGACTAACAGCAGTATGCACGTGTTCAGGTGTTTTTCTAATGGCATCTGAAAGCCATAGATACGATAAACTCCAAAAAATGAAGACAAACAAATATAGATACTCCGGTCCAGTAGCTTGTGGAAACTTCCCGACCCAACCAGTTGCGACAGGCAGTAAGGACATGCTAAAAAGCCACAAGTTGTTAATCCAATAAACTTTTTTTGATATTCTGAGGGCTAAGGCAAACATGTAGTGATGGTTGTACCAAGCCACCCCGACAAAAAGAAAGCTGACAATATAAGCAAAAAAATAAGGTAATTGATGGATAATACCCGTCCATTTTGCGGTTTCCGGGGTTTTAAACTCAAGCACCATAATGGTAAGGATAATGGCTACGACTGCGTCTGTGAATGCTTCAACTCGACCTTTATTCATTTTTTCCTCTTTATCGTAAACTAAGAATGATTCGACAATAAGATCATTTGATCTGAGTTTACTACTGTTTGTTTCTGAGGACACTTTTTAAACCCCAAATATGGGTCTGAAGAAGCGGACAGATAAGCAAGCTCACTAAGCGTTTTTGAGTTTCTGGTGAAAAAAGTTTTATCTCTCTTAATATGAAAAAATTGCGACATCATTTGTTGGTGAGTGGCGCAGCAGCAAACGTTCATAAAGGTATATTTTTCATCGCGGTTTCCTACTGTTAATAATGTGTGATTTTCGACTTTTAGTCAAAGCCATAAAATTGAAAAAGCATGCGTTGGGAAACAACTGAAAAAGGTCGAAGCTACGTTAGCCAATCGACCTT
This sequence comes from Lacticaseibacillus paracasei subsp. paracasei, assembly GCF_000829035.1. Classification (NCBI taxonomy): domain Bacteria; kingdom Bacillati; phylum Bacillota; class Bacilli; order Lactobacillales; family Lactobacillaceae; genus Lacticaseibacillus; species Lacticaseibacillus paracasei. Next base: position 19,829 of record NZ_AP012541.1, read on the forward strand.
TAAGTTGAGAAACGTGAATTATTTTATTTGTGTTTTTCGGAGACTTGAAGACTGACTAAAAGACTATTGGAGCATAATGAAAACAAAGGTATTAGAACAAATGCGTACCGTGATTTCATCAAAAAAATCGTTGCAAAACAAACAGTCATGATCAAGAGACTACCAACGTTTGAAAAAAGATACGGTTCATCACCCTTAATATGCTTAATAAAGTTAGCATTTCCATAGATAAGCAAGAAGATAGGGATCATTGATAGTTCAGGACTGTGCAACATACCGCCGAGAAAAAAGAGAATATAACCACCATTCAGAGACAGGGCGATCTTACCAGTTTGATCTTCGGAAGTGTGTTGAGCCCATAGCAGCATGCCTAAAATAGAGAAACGCAAATACATTTTAAAAGTAATTTTATCAAGCAATAAATCGCCCCGCCAAGAAAACGTTTTCTAAACGATAGGATACACAGAGGGAAACGACTTTTCAATGTGTTTTAAAATCAATTTATAACTATAAAAATATAATTAATATATAAATGAGGCGATAGTTATTGAATGTATTGCTTGTATAAACACACCTGAAATTTAAAAAGCGAATCAAAAGTGAAACAATTGTTCAGTGTGAGACCGTCATTTCATCGGTGACTGCTTCTACGTTCATGTCTGCTGGCTCCCGCGATGGTTGCAAGCAGAAGCAGGACTGCCGCCGCCAAAGCAAACCAAGTCCAACCGGCAATGGGAACATGAGCATCTGCCAAATAGCCAAAGCCATACATGATAACAAGGTGGCCGCCAGCAAGGACTAGTGCAGTGAACGTCATGCTAAGGCGCTGCCAGATTGTGACGGCGTTGGTGAACCAAGCCGTGGCCATGACTAGTAGCTGTGCCAGCAGCAACAAAGCCATGAGTAGCTGTAAAATTGTGTTGAGATACACCATTTTATTGGGCTCCTTTAAACGTGCTGTAAAGGACGAATCAATTTTGCATTGTTGTACACGTATCATACCAACAAAAATTCAGACTTGATAGTGTTATGCTGCGTCTCAGTTACAGACAGCAGCAGAGATAAACAAGGTCGTTTGGTGAAAAGCCGATATCGATTCCGTGTTGGGTATCATAACTGGTGACAATTGCGATTCCTGTCATGTCGCGTTTGATTGCTACCGGGGCGTGTCTCGAACAAGCGAAATAGTTGCTGATAAACCTCCTTAAGTGCCAAAAAAAGAAGCCACAAGGAATGCGATCGAACATTCTTTGTGACTTCTTTTAGATAACTCGGTAGTTTTTAAGAAAGAGCGTGAGCCAGACCGGTTAGAAACCGGAGTGTAAGTGGGCCTGAACGTGATGACCGGGCTTTGGTCATTGCGTTCAGGGTCCTTACACGCAGGGTTCTGGTCTGGCGAACGCGTTTAGGTTGGGATCGTGATGTGATCCCAAGACGTGATTAAGGGTAGGTAAAAATTACCGGTGGATATAAACGTAGCTGCTTGCACCAGAGATGGTTTGGGTGTTCGGGCCGGTTGGTGAGCTGAAGCCCATGCCGCCTTGGCTGATCGTGACACTGTCACCGGAGACAGATTGGACATAAGCAACGTGACCATATGAACCATCGGCTGTCCATTGACCGCCAACGGATTGACCAGCGGCGAAGACGATGATTGAGCCGGCTGCTGGCGTGTGGTTAACAGTGAAGCCAGCTGCTGCGGCTGAACCGCCCCATTGTGCGCCGTTGCCCCAGCCATTACCAGCCCATGGTGCAACTGATTTGACGTACCAGGTGCACTGACCCCAAGGATAGGTGTTACCTGAACCACTGAAGTCAGCGTGGCTGCCACTGCCTGAAGCTGTGTTGTTGGTGATAACAGAAGAACTGTTGTTTGAAGAACTTGATGTGTTGTTGGCGATGGTGCTGGTTGAAGTTGCGCTGCTTGAACTGCTGGTAGTAGAAGAACTTGCGGTTGAAGCGGCAACGGTCTTCAAAGCGGCTTGGGTTGCAGCAGCTGCTTCAGACTGTTCTTGGGCAAATTGGCTTTGCAAAGCAACCAACTCATCTTTATGATCAGCAATTTGTTTATTCAAAGCATCTTGTTTATCGTTAGCATCTTTTTGTAGGGAAACCAACTGTGATTTCTGGGTTTCCAATGAAGCCTTAGTTGAAACCAGCGTCTGACGGGCATTTTCCTGTTCCGTCTTCAAGCCAGCTAATTTATCCTTGGCAACTGTCACGGCATCAAGCGCATCTTTGCTGGCTTGGCTAAGTTTGCCAACCGTCATGGTGCGGGCAATTAAGTCAGACAAGTTCTGGGAATTCAGAACAAAGTCGATATAGACATTGCCGCTGACAGAGTTGCCAGCCTTTTTCTGCAAGGAGATCAACTGATCTTTCAAGTTGTTCTTGCGTGCTGTGACATTCTTTTGAGCGGCAACAATTTCACCGCTGAGTGATGAAATCTTGGCATCAGTTGCGCTGATCTTAGCCGTTGCATCGCTGATTTGACCATTCTTGGTATCGATCTGCTTGTTCAAATTGATAACTTCTGTGTTCGCATCTTCAATTTGCTTCAACAGTGCATTGGTTTCGCTTTTGTTGGAAGCGATACTGTCGCTTGTATCAGCGAAAACTGGTGTTACGGCGCTAGCAGAACCTGCTAAGGTAACTGCAGCAACCAACGTGATCATGACTTTATTGAATTTCATTTTTGACCTCACCCTTAATTTGATTAACTAAAGGCTACTTTACTGTGTCAATGTTACGTCAGCGTTACAGGACTGTTAGGAGTTGGTCTCAATCTTCATTTGCGCTTCAAAATTGCGATCATGAACGTTTTTAATCCCAATTTTTGATGAATTTTGTATGAAAAAAGCAGCGCCGTGACGACGCTGCCTGACAAAATTGTAGGTTATTCGTTTGATTTCAGGGCTTCGACCATGTCCACCCGTTGGAGTCGACGATGCGTGAGCCAGGTGACGACGCCGGTGAAGGCCAACATGAGTAACGTGGCCGTGAGGTAGCCGACAATGCTGATCGTGAGTGGAAAAACCACGGCCTCAGTTTCGGCTTGATACAAAATGTAGGCTGTCAGCAAATTGCCGAGCAGATAGCCGAACACGATGCCGATCACTGTCAACACAATGCTCTCACGACTGATGTACATGGTGACCTCGCGATCGAAAAAGCCAAGCACCTTGATTGTGGATAGTTCCCGAATGCGTTCCGAAACGTTGATGTTATTCAGATTGTACAAGACCACGAATGACAAAACCGCACTGAGCAGAATAAAAATCAAAACAATAGGATCTAACATACCGCTCATATTGCTTAACGTTTTCTTTGCTGTCGTCGTGAAACTAATCCCGACAATCGCGTGATGATTGAGCAATTGCTTAGCGAGTCGATCATTTTGTTTGCTGCTTTGGGGCTGCAAGCGGACTAGCAAGGTGTTTGGTTTCGCACTATTACCAGCGAGCTGGTGATAAGCGGTGTTGGAGAGATAGCCAAAATGGCCAACGTAATTCTTAGCAATGCCTTTAATTGTGAATCGCTTGCTCTGACCATTAGTTGTGGCGACTTTAAGGGTATCGCCCGTTGTCACGTTGAGTGCCTTAGCCAGTTTGCTGGTGATCACGATACCGTGGCGCGGCAAGGTCAGTTTGCGATTTGACGCCGTTGAACGGAGACTGACATAAGGTTCAAGATCGTTGCCGTTTGCTGGGGCAAACAAATTAACATCGCTCAGGCTATGGCCTTTAGCACTGAGCTTAGCCACCGCGCCGCTAACCGTGCCCGCGCTGCGATAAGCTTTGCTTTTAGCCAGAATGTCGCGGGCCGCAGCTGGCTTTTTGCCATCAGCCAATCGCACAATGGCTTGATAATGGATGACATCACCATACTGTTGAACACCAGTAGCAGTGATTGAGTCTTTGATGCCAAACCCGGTGAGGATCAAGGCGGTGCCGCCAGCAATCCCAAGAATGGTCATCACCAGCCGTGATTTGTATCGGAAAAGATTACGATAGCTGACTTTTTGGTTAAAAGACAGACGCGACCAAAGCGGCGTGATCCGCTCCAGCAAAATGCGTTTGGCTGATTTCGGTGCTCGCGGCCGCATCAAGGCAGCCGGCTTTTCGGTTAGTTCATTGCGGACCACAATGGCGGCGGCCCCTAATGTTGCGATCAGCGCCAATAACAATGACAAGGCGATCAACGGCCATTGCAAGGAGACGACTTGTTGGAGCGGAATGTAATTTTTATACAAGCTCAAGACAATGCGCGGAATGCTCAAGTTGCCAGCAAAAACCCCGATGATCCCACCTAATAAACCAGCTAAGGCAGCATAGGCGAGGTAATTGCGCGCAATCGCCCATTTGCCGTAACCAAGCGCCTTGAATGTGCCGATTTGCGCGCGGGCTTCTTCGACCATGCGACTGACCGTGGTGAAAGTAATCAGCGCAGCGACAAGAAAGAAGAAAACTGGGAAAACATTGGCAATGGCGGCAATTCGATCAGCAGAACCGCCGTAATCGCCAAAGCCAGGCAGATCTTCCCGAGTTTGCCATGTGAGGCTGGTTGACAGTTGTTTGCGAGCTGTGACAGTGGCCTGTTGCTGAAAGGTTGATAGTTGCGGCTTGATAGCTTGATCGGCAGCTGCGGCAACGGCGGCTGCCGGCATGCCTGACGCCGCTAATTGTGCTTGAGCTTTGGCCGTAGCGGTTTTAACAATGTTGGCATATACTGCTGCTCGCAGATCCTTTTCGCCTTGCGCCTTCACGCGCTGTTTCACCAATTTCATTTTTGTAGCAACGGCGTCCTTGTAACGGTTGCTGAAGGTATCGCGTGTTTGCAAAGCTGGGAAGCGAATGTTGAGCTGCGAGGCGACCGGCATCTTCATCTGACTTGCTGGGATGTAGGCAAAATAACGCACGGTGCCATCACCGATATTCGCTGACCCACGACTAGTGTCTTCGATGTAGGCTGGCGAATCAGCAAAACCGCTAATTTTAAAAGTACGTCGAGCAAGCTTGCTGCCGCTGGTGAAGGTGTAAGTTTGACCAAGTTGATAGCCGCTTTTTTTAGCTGCCGTGTCGAGGACAATCTGATTGGCTTGCGTTGGCAGCTGTCCGCTGGTGAGATGCAGTCGATTGATGGTTGTCCCTTTTTGATAGCCGTAAAGCGCAACAACATCGCTGGCGCGGCCGCCTATGACATACTTAAACTTGACGGCTTCTGCCTGCACGCCGCTAACTGATTCAGCGGCTTTAACTTGAGCCTTACTGACACCAGTCGTTGCCAGCAACTGACTATCAGCCAGATGATCGGCTTTCACTGTGGTGTTTAGAGAATCCTTAAGTGCCGGGCCCGTGGCCTTGACGCCGACGAACAGCAGGACACCTAGCATGATAATAATGACAATGGCGATGAACCGGCCCAAAGAGTCGCGAATGTTCCGCCAAAGATTTTTGGTTAATGGTTTCATGACGTGACTCACCTACCACTCAATGTCTGCGACAGGCGTTGGCTGCGGTTCATCGTGAATACTGCGAACCTGCGCATCATTAATTTCGATGATCCGGTCAGCCATTTTGGCAATCGCTGCATTATGGGTAATGATCATGACGGTTTTATGATCTTTACGACTGGCATCCTGTAACAACTGCAAGACTTGTTTGCCGGTTCGATAATCCAAGGCACCAGTTGGTTCATCACAAAGCAGCAGCTTCGGGTTTTTCGCCAACGCCCGAGCAATGGCCACCCGTTGTTGCTCACCGCCAGACAGCTGCGACGGAAAATTATCTAGTCGCGCACCTAGGCCGACTTGCTTTAAAACGGTTGTCGGATCCAAGGCGTCTTTGACAATTGAGCCAGCCAGTTCAACATTTTCCCTTGTTGTCAGGTTCGGAATCAGATTGTAAAACTGGAACACGAAGCCAACATTATGCCGGCGAAAAGCGGTCAGTTGACGATCAGAAAAAGTCGCAATATCGGTGCCGTCAATCCATACCTCGCCTTCAGTGGGGGAGTCCATGCCACCGAGGATATTGAGCAAGGTTGATTTACCGGCACCGCTGGGACCAAGAATCACGGTTAATTTGCCTTGATCAGCCGTAAAATTAATGTCGTTATTTGCTGTAATGATGGTTTCGCCCATTTTGTAACGTTTTGATTCATGTTTGACTTCGATATATGCCATGATTGCCTCCTAGCGTGGATGGTGAGCAATGTGTGAAGTTCTTAGACGCGTTCACAGGCCCAGAAACCTGCACATAAGGACCTCAAGCCTAAATGGCCAAAGCCCAGCCATAGGCCGCTTATGCTCCGGTTTCTAAGCGGGCCTGTTCACGCTCTTCTAACCGCGCCTGCTCACGCTCTTCAACACATTGTCCATTTCATAACATTATGTTAGATTTAAACCGGCCGTTCAAGGACAGAAATGGTCGTTTTGTTTTTAAATGGACAACTTGTTCAAATGATGTTCGGAGGATGACGATGTCGGGGACGAAGGATAATCGGCGGGTTCAGTATACGACGGATCGATTTAAAGACGCTTTGTTGCATATTTTGGCGACGAAACCATTGGATGAGGTCACGGTGACTGAGCTTTGTCGACAGGCAGATTTGAATCGCGGGACGTTTTACTTACATTTTCAATCTCCACGCGATTTGTTCGAACGCATTGAAATGGATTTGGTCGAGGCAATTCGGCCTTATCTAACGGTTAAAATAAACGATATGGCCACATGGTTGGTGCCGATTTTAAATGTCATTGCCAATCAGCCGCAAGCAGCAGCGATTATTTTGAATAATCCTGATAGCGTGGTGTTGAAGAAGATAACGGATCCAATTCGACAAAAAACAGAAACCAGCTATCAATCGTGGTATGGTGAGACCGACAAAAGTGTTCTCACTTACTACTACGCGTTCTTCATTGACGGGGCAATTGGCGTGCTGACAAAATGGTTGAAAAATGGCACGGTTGAGCATTCTGAACAGATTGCGGCGGTGATCGAAAATGTCGTGACTAAAGGCGCACCGCATTAAATTATAGCAAGTGAAATTAGACAAATAATATAGGGGAATTAGCATGCAGAATGTAAAATTAATTGCGAGTGACATGGACCAGACTTTACTGACAAGTGCAGGGACCTTGCCGCCGCATTTTGATCGTTATCTTCATCGCCTTGGCGAGGCTGGCATTGAGTTTGCCGTGGCTAGTGGACGGCCGCTTTATACGCTACAGGAAACTTTCCCACACTTTAGTGACCGAATTTCGATGGTCTGCGATAACGGCGGCCTTGTTTATTCGCACGGCCAATTAATCGGGAAAAGCCTGATCCCTGAGGAAAAATATCGTGAGATCGTGCAATTTATCATGACGAAAACAGACGGTGTTCCTGTCCTGTGTGCTTTGGATGCCGCGTATATTAATGCTACTGATGCCCAATATTCACCAGCTCTTTTGCCGTTTTATCACCAATTGAAAAAGGTGCCGGATTTGTTAACGCAGTCGCTGGCAGTTGATAAGGTGACAATTTATTTTCCAAATAAAGACAGCCGCAAAAATTCCGAACGTTATTTCCGCCCAGTATTTGGCAAGAATTATACCGTTCAAGTCAGCGGTGAGACTTGGCTAGATATTCAGAACCTCGGCGTGAACAAGGGCCGCGGCATGCGAATTTTGAGTCGTCATTTTGATATTCCTACGACACAAATGATGGCGTTTGGCGATTATGATAATGATATTCCAATGCTAGAAACGGTTGGTTACAGTTACATCATGGCCAATGCAACGCAAGGCATGGCGCAACATGCCAAATATCGCACGCGGAGTAACGATGAATTCGGCGTCTTGCATGTGATGGATCAGGTGTTACAAGCGCAAGAAGGCTAGGCTAATGGCAGTTATCTCAATACGTGTGGCAATTGGTGTATACGGCTTTTTGATGTTATTAACAGCGTGGCAAGCATGGCAGAAAAAACAAGGGGATGTCCGTTTAGACCAACTGACGGCCCTGGCTGCGGCCTTAGTGATGACTGCGGCAATTATTCCTGATAAGTTCAGTGCGCTCACCGTTTTATTGATTGGGTTATTGGCTTTGTCCACGGTGACATGGTTCAATGGCGTCGCGGTATACGGTAAACCGCATGTGAATCATCACATCATCAGATTACTGGTCCATCTTGTTTTGTTTGGGTTAGCGGTGTGGCTGTTTTGAGTAATTAAAAAGCAGTATCACTTGTGAAGGCAAGCGATACTGCTTTTTAATACTGGTTAAAGATAAGCCTGCGCAAATAACTTGGCTGCTAACAAAAAGGCTAAGGCTGCGATGATGAATCGTAACAGTTGAACCGGCAGGCGGCGGGCAATGATGGGGCCGATATAGCCACCGATGAACAGACCGATGCCGAGCGGGATGACCATGAGCCATTCAATTTTGGTGGTGAAGGCGTAAATGACGGTGGCGATGGCATTGGCGGCGAATCCGGTCAAATTCTTCATGGAATTGGAGACGATGAAAGGTTGATCAACGGTCAAGGTTAAGGTTGCCAGCATGACCACACCCGTAGCGGCGCCGAAATAGCCAGCATAGGCGCCAGTAACAAAAATGACGATGGTTTGAGCGGCTTCTTGTCCAAATGTTAAGGTGCGTGCCGGTTCTCCGGGACGATGTTCTTGAGTTGGCAGTCGGCCGCTGAAGAGTAGTAACAGGCCCGCGGCAATGATGAAGAAAGGCACAACTTTTTCAAATGTGGCTGCCGGGGCGATCAGCAACAAGGCACTGCCAAAAATACTACCAAGTGATACCAGTAAGATCAGCCGCCAGAGAAATTTACCGCGGCCACGGAGTTCTGGCAGTGAGGATACAGCCGAGCCAACCCCAGTAAAAACGAGTGCTGCGGTATTTGTGACGTTAGCAATGACCGGCGGCACGCCAATTGCAAGCAAGGCTGGGTACGAAACCAGTGAAGCCAAGCCAGCTAAAGTAGACGTTAGTCCAGCACCGATCCCGGCAATCAGTAGAAAGGCAAAGATCGAAAAATTCATATTGCTCCTCCAAGAATTTGAATGGACGTCATCTAGCGCATTTAGAAATGCCGTGTGTCAGGTCGGACTGTGACCATGGGGCACTCACAGTTTTTTTACGCTGTCGAACGTTGATAGGTCAATCATACGCTAAAGCACCGTCATTTGGGGTTATGATAAAAAGCGAAGAAGGGACAGATGCACATGTTTGAAAATAGTAAGAGCCGACTTGATGCCATTTCTGACGGCGTTTTTGCGGTTGTGCTGACATTAATGGTGTTGGACATTAAGGTGCCTAAAACACTGACCATAGCAGATCTTTATGCGACTGGTTTCTCTGTCGTCATTTACTTTATCAGTTTTGCGGTGGTCGGCCAATACTGGACATTTCACCAAGAACTACTACATACCGTTACGCAACCGAGCACTAATTTCTTAGTATTAAATTTTTTCTATCTTGTGTTCATCTGTTTAGTGCCATTTGCGACCAGTTTCATCGGTGACCATCCAGGCAGTCGGATCAGTGCAACATTATTTGCCATCATTATTTTTATGGTCGATTTGTTTCAATTTATTTTGTTCCGATCCGTCATTGGCGAACGACCAAAAAAGGAAAACCTAAATGCCCATGATTGGGAGGAATATCGCGCGGTATCACTCATGGTGCTCGTCGCCATTGTTTACATTCTGGTGGGCTTGCTGCTGCCGAAGTGGATTCTTGTTGTGATTGCCCTCGGTTTAGGCGCACGAACCCTGAATAATACAATTGGACGCCGGCTTCAGCGCCAAAGCAAAGCTAAGTAAAGGCGAATAATTTTTCGCATAATGGGAAACGTTCTTTTCTTTCCCATGAATGACCTAGTGAGCTTTAAAGACCCCAGTGCCATGCCGGAGATTGCGGAGTTTGGCACGGCTGAGTTAGATTGTTCAATTTTTCCGAATGTACCGATTAAGCAGCAATCCCAATGCGATCCACAAGATGGCCGCGATGATAATCGTGATAATCCAGCCGAGTGGTTCGTGGGCGAAAGGCAGGGGCACGTTCATGCCAAAAAAGCCGGAAACGATGGTCGGCACGGTGAGCAAAATCGACCATACTGTCATGAACCGCATGATGTCATTCAAGTTATTATTCAAAACGGTGTTGTAGCTATCCGTTAAGTGATCCAAGGTGTGGGAAGACAAGTTCATCATTTCCGCAATCTGATCGGCTTCAATGATGACATCCTCCAGTTGTTCCCCTTGTGTGCCAGTGATGCCAGGCACACGGGTTGACGCGTGGATCTGTTTCAAAACAGCGGCATTTTGGATCGTTGCTCGAACCAAAAAATCAGCACTCAAGGCAAGTTCGGCGATTTTCAACAAGTCTTTTTTGGTCGTGTGTTCACGTAAGCGTGTGGCAATTTGACGACGAGTGGCGTCTTGCTGCTTCACCAGTGTGACAAAATTATCGGTGATAGCAAGCAGGCATTGCCACAAAAGGCTGTATACCGATTCGCTGCCAAATCGCGCAACCGTTTTGGCGATGGCGGCATTGGTATTGTTCACATCATGGCTGCCAACTGTGATGAGGCGGTCATCGGTGACGAGAAACGCCATGGGTTCAGAAAGGTAGCCATCGGTATCAGGTTTATCGCTAGGCACATTATAAATCAGCAGAAAAGTGTCACTCTCTGCATCGTATTCCATATGCGGTTGCTCGTAATCGTCACGGGCGTATCCCAGCATTTCATCGGTGATACCAAAATCAATTTGTAATTGTGTCAGTCCTGACGCATCGTCGCGCGTGACCGGACGCCAGGTTTCAGTAGGGGTTGGCATTAGCAAAAGTCCTTTTCAAAACAGAAGTGAGCGGTAAGTAGCAGGTGGCTAGTTCGGCGATAAGGCCTTGATAGCGGCGGTGATCGCGTGATTGACGGTATTGGCGTCCAAAGGTTGGTCAAAATACAAGAAGCCTAAAATCAAGCCACCGGTCATCGACCACATTGTTCGCAGAATATCTTCAAGCGGCCAATCAACAATCAAACCGCGCTTTACCATCGCGTTCAGGTCATGTGTCATGGATTCCCAATAATGGGTGGTGAAACCATCAACGACCTGAGCCCGCACCTGCGTATCATTCAGTAATTCCGACAGTACAATTTTGATGATCTGGGCATTATCTTTTAAAAAAGTCACGCGATCCTTTATTAACACCGTCAAGAAAGTTTCCAATGAGACATAGTCCTGATGGAGGCGAGACTTAATGAAATCGTCCAACTCATCAGGGAACATTTGACTCAGCACCGGTGCGATGATGGCATTGAGCAAGCCGCGTTTATTGGTAAAGCGGCTGTAAATATTCCCCTCGGCCACCCCAGCTCGCAAAGCAATTTCTTTGGTACTGGCCGCGGCGTATCCTTTTTCAGCAAAAACCTCAATGGCCGCAATGATGATGAGTTTCTGCTTAGCGGTGAAATTGGTAAAAAGTTGCGTCTGATGCAAGATGTTGTCTGCTGAGCTGGCCATACGTCAGGATCCCTTCTCATGGGTTTGAGTGAAAACTTAAAGTCAACAAGTTGGTCCCATTATAGCACGCAGCCTGTTGCCTCAATAGCGATTTTGGCGAATAAGTTAAGCAAGCCTAACCTTTTTCTTGACCTGTATCCAAAAGGGTGTATATTTATGTCGGACGATGTTGAGTAAATACTCAAATTAGACCCAAATTTCAAGCCAATGGAAAGAGGGCTTCACACAATGGCATCAGAAGATAAAAAATCAAAACGCGAACACATTATTCACTTCGAAGATACGCCAAGCAAAAGTCTTGATGAGGTGAATGGCAGTGTTGAAGTACCGCACAATGCGGGCTTTTGGAAAACTTTAGCAGCTTATACTGGCCCAGGCATCCTAGTTGCCGTTGGGTATATGGATCCTGGTAACTGGATCACCAGTATTGCCGGTGGCGCTTCATTTAAATATTCCTTGCTATCTGTCATTCTTATTTCCAGTCTGATTGCGATGCTGCTGCAAGCCATGGCGGCTCGTCTTGGTATTGTGACCGGCAGAGATTTAGCGCAGATGACACGTGATCACACCAGCAAAGCGATGGGCGGTTTTCTTTGGGTCATTACAGAACTTGCGATTATGGCGACTGATATCGCCGAAATCATTGGCTCTGCCATTGCCTTGAAGTTACTGTTCAACATGCCGCTGATTGTCGGCATCATTATCACGACCGCCGATGTGCTGATCCTCTTACTGCTCATGCGCCTCGGTTTCCGTAAGATTGAGGCGGTTGTTGCGACCTTAGTGCTGGTTATCTTATTGGTTTTCGCTTATGAAGTGATTCTCGCGCAACCAAATGTCCCGGAACTGCTGAAAGGCTATCTGCCACACGCGGATATCGTGACCAACAAATCAATGCTCTATCTCTCTTTGGGGATTGTTGGTGCCACGGTGATGCCGCATGACCTGTTCCTCGGCTCCTCGATTTCGCAAACACGAAAAATTGATCGCACGAAGCACGAAGAAGTCAAAAAGGCGATTAAGTTCTCCACCATTGATTCCAACCTGCAACTGACCATGGCTTTCATTGTCAACTCACTACTGCTGATTCTTGGCGCAGCGCTGTTCTTCGGCACCAGTAGCTCAGTTGGCCGCTTCGTTGATCTTTTCAACGCATTAAGCAACTCCCAGATTGTCGGTGCGATCGCCAGCCCGATGCTTTCCATGTTGTTCGCGGTTGCGCTGCTCGCATCCGGCCAAAGCTCCACGATTACAGGAACACTTGCCGGTCAGATTATCATGGAAGGCTTCATTCATTTGAAAATGCCGCTCTGGGCCCAACGACTTTTGACTCGGCTCATGTCCGTGACCCCAGTGCTCATCTTCGCGATTTACTACCATGGCAACGAAGCCAAAATCGAAAACCTGTTGACCTTCTCGCAGGTCTTCCTCAGTATCGCATTACCATTCGCCGTCATCCCGCTAGTGCTCTACACTAGTGATAAAAAAATCATGGGTGAGTTCGCCAACCGTGCTTGGGTGAAGTGGACAGCATGGTTCATCAGTGGGGTCCTGATCATTTTGAACCTTTACCTGATTGCGCAGACGTTAGGGTTTGTTAAATAAGTCATTGTAGCAAGCAAAAGCCGCTCGATTCGCTGATCGAGCGGCTTTTAGTGTCGATTTATTTAAAAAGGGGACAGTTGACTCATCAAATTTCGGCGTAAGGGCAGCGAGTGTTATTGGCGCTGATGTCCTAGTATATAGTAGCTGAACCAGAGCCATAGTCATTGTGATAACAGCAAATATTGCCGTCACGAAGGAGAGTGGACCTGCGTTCAATTGACATCAGTTATACCAAGTCATGGTGGCAAAGCTCAAACCAAATGTCTGAACAGCGTAACGATTCGGCCGGGCACTCGTCATTTTGAGTTCTTCGTGGGAAACCGGTGAAGGCTTAACGTAATAGACAGTGCCATCATTGTCATGACTATACGCAGGAGCATAAGCATTTTCGGATGACCGCGCAATCTTCGCGCAAAAGGCACTTTGAAAGTATCCATGCATCAAAAGCTGCGTTCTGACTGCCAGTGTTGGTGTTAGGTGACCGAGCACAAAGAGGCCAATGATGGTGCCGATGATCAGTTTAAGTACTTGGTTCGACGAAGGTTTAGTATAGGAAAAAACGCCCATTTCTTGAACCGAAAAGAGAGCTTTATGAGCTTAAATCTTTCTCATAAGCCCCTTAAGCTAAGTCGCTATTTGATCTTAGCTCTCAATTGACTTTTGACATGCCATTAATTTATCAAGTGTCTCTGTATACTTTTTTCTGTCTGCTGCATTGAGGCCATTGAAAACGGTGATGGGGACAGAAGTATTGTACTTTTGAATTAGGTTAGAAATATCTTTGACTAACTCTGCCAGAACATTACTAGACTTAGTGTTTTCGTAATATCCACGTTTTGGAGAAACCAAACGACCGGTTGTCCGAAGTCGCCGTAATACGCCAGCGATTTGTCCGTCAGAAAATTCTTCTTTAAAAGCAGTGTAAATTTCTTCCGCTTTAACAATACGGTGCTTTTCTCCAACAAATTTTGTGATCTGAGACGCTAAATTATTTGATTCCATTTTGATTTTCCCCCTTGCGACTAAAAAGCCAGAAGTATAATTCATGCTACGAACCGATTTTATCCCCATGTGTTCAACATGTCAAACGTTTAAACAAGCAACAATATCGACTAAATCATAAAATGCCAAACATTCCAAAAATGACCATCTAACTTACCACGTTCGCCTCTCCCTTTTACTTTTCAGCATCATTAGTACGAACCAGTGCTATCATAAAGTCATCTGAAAGGAAGCGTGGCTATGGATCAGTTTGTGAATCACTTGAGTTGTACAGCGTTGCTTGTTGGTAAGAAGGCGTCGGTTGATGGATCGACGATGATTGCGCGAAATGAGGATGCTAGCGGTGGGATTAATCCGAAGCGTTTCATTGTTGTGCAGCCGGCTGATCAGCCGCAACGGTACGTATCGACATTGAATGGGTTTCAGTTGGATTTACCGCAAACACCGTTGCAGTATACTTGCACGCCGGTTGCTGATCAAAGTCATGGGACTTGGGGTGAAGCTGGTATCAACAGCGAGAATGTGGCGATGAGTGCAACTGAAACTGAGTTCACAAACACCACAATGCTGGGATTGGACCCGCTTGAGCCGGACGGTATTGGTGAAGAGGCCATGTTGACGGTGGTATTGCCTTATATTCACAACGCTCGCGAAGGTGTCGAACGCCTGGGCGAGTTGGTCACCAAGTATGGTACCTGCGAAAGTAATGGGATCGCCTTTTCTGATGCTAACGAAATCTGGTATTTTGAAACAGTTGGCGGCCATCACTGGGCGGCGGAACGGATTCCTGATGATCGTTATGTGCTGGCTCCGAATCAAACTGGTATTCAGGAGATTGATTTTCAGGCACCGGAACATTACAAGTACAGTGCTGATCTCAAAGACTTTGCAGCTAAGTATCATTTGAATAAGGCAAAGGAAGGGTTCAATTTTCGAGACATTTTCGGTGAAGATACGCAGGCCGATCATTATTACAATACGCCGCGGGTTTGGTATGCCCAGAAAATGCTGAATCCTGAAATTGATCAAGATCCTGAAAGCCGAACGATGCCGTTTAGTCGTGTCCCGAGTCACTTGATTTCAGTCGAAGATGTAGCGATGGTATTGAGCAGTCATTACCAAGCCACCGACTTTGATCCTTACGGGCAGACCGGCACGCCTGAGACGCGGCGGCGCTATCGTCCGATTGGCATGAATCGCAATCAAGAAATGCATATTCTACAAATTCGGCCAAATATGCCGAAGAGTCATGCTGCCATTCACTGGCTTGCGGAAGGCGTTAATATTTTCAACAGCCCGGTACCATTTTTCGCCAATTGCACAACGACACCGGAGAATTTCCAGTACACGCCGATTGATAAAAGTTCAACCGATAGCTTCTATTGGCTCAACAAGCTAATCGCTATGGTGGCTGATCCGTTGTTTGCAGAACATGACTGGGATGCCGAGTTCGCCGTATCTGAAAGTCGCAAGTTTGGTTTCGCTGCCGGCCGTGCCGCTGTGGCCAAAGGGGATGCGGCTTTTGCCGATGTCAAACCAGAAGATCTGCCAGCGTGGCATGATGCGTTGAACGCCGAAACGGCAGCGACGATCACGAATGACCTACAATACCTCTTACACCAGCTGGTTTGCATCCGCGCGGAGAAAATGACACCAAGCTTTGAAAAAGGCGGGGAACTTTAATCGGACTGCGAACTTAGCGCAGGTGCGACCGGTAAAAGAAGCAGTATGTCAAAAAAATAAACGCTCAGTCCTACTGACGGATTTTCATCAGCGGGGCTGGGCGTTTATAATAGGCAATATGCTTTTGACAAGTATATTGACAGAAAGAAGGTCATCGCATTAAAAATACGAAAACAGAACGCTGGATCGGTTTGATGGTTGGCTTAGTTCTGAACGCTGCCGGAAATGGCCTTTGTATTGTTGGGGCTATGGGCAGTGGCTTATGGACGGCGGCCGCCATTAACTTGAATGACTGGCAAGGGTGGAATATTGGCGCGGTACTGTTTACCTTTGGGGTACTGAACGCGCTATCGAATCTGTTGTTAATTCGGCGCTGGGATTGGCCGCGGTTGATCGGCGAAGTGATTTATACACTGTTCTTCAGCTATTTTGTCAATGTCTTTACTTGGCTATTCACATGGCTCGGACTTGGCAACTGGCCAATGGTGGCGCGCATTTTCGTCTCCTGCTTCGGGGTCTTCTGTTTTTGTGTAGCGATTTCGCTCTATCAACGCGCCAACATCATCATGCATCCAAACGATGACACCACCAATATCCTGCGATTTCTCTATTTTCAAGGCAACGCCACTGCTTCCCAGATTACTGATTTTATCCCCCCAATCATCGTGATCGTAGTTGCGTGGATCGCGACAGGTAAGCTCTTAGGCATCAATATCGCGACATTGTTCTCATTTCTCGGCAACGGCATCATCATTGCATGGGCAGACGAGCATGTTTGGCCGCGGTTGGTACATAACTTTAAGGTGAAGCCTAGCGAAGCGAAATGATATGCCTATTTTCCTCAATAATCGTTCCTTGGGATGCAAATAAAGCTATAAACGTTTTGCACAAAAAAGGCTCCGCAACTGACTTGATTGTCTGCGGAACCTTCTTTTAGTACATGGTTGATCGAATTTAAACTTACTGTGATTTTCGTGCTGATGACTGTAAACCAGTCGATTAAAAGAAAATCTTGGGTAAATAATACGGCGTTACTGAACTTGGGATGCCGTTGGTGACGGCTAGGAAGGTGAAACCATACACCACCATCAGGAACATAACTAGCATAAACAAGTAGCATTCTTTTTGTCGCTGCAAGATGGTTGGCGAAGTCCATAGTAAGTCTTCGGGTCGATGGCTGGCATCTTCAATGAGCGCCAGTAAGCGGGAATATTGATACCACCACGTCATGACACCAAAGGACCCCACGATGCTTGCCAAAATCAGCAGCAAATTCCGCGAGCCATCTGATTGGCTTAAGGCCCAGAGGCGAGTCATGCCAACGGGAACGAGATTGAAAAGCAGTCCAAACTGAATACTTACTGCACCGACAAAAAGTGTCGCCGTTATGATCAAGAAGATGCGCGAAATAATTCGCAATATTCTGAGTAGCAGATGCCGTGCGTAAATTGTTTTCTTATAAAAAACACGCGCATGGTAGATTTGTTCTCGGGTCATCTGCGGAAGTCTTTCCTGCTGAAAGGAAATAGCTTTCTCATCTTCGACTCGAATGATTCGTGCTGGCACAAAGAAAATTGCGAAGATGACTAATATGACTATCAGACGCAACATGAGGAATCCTTTCTGAGGTTGATTTTGAGTTGCTGATAGAAAGCAAAGTGGCATTAAGGATGAGTGGCGATATCTGAATGCCAAAGGTGAGAACTCCAGTTCATGAGTTGGGTATTATGGTTTAGGTTGATGTCTTGATTCTTAACAACGCTGTTTTTAAATATCCAAGTATGAGTTTTAGTGAGTCGTGAATTCGTTGAGGCGACGATATATGGAGCTGTATTTATTCTAGTATAAAACACGCCCTTACGTTGGTAGACATTATAACGAATAGTCATAATCATAGTAGTTCTTTCAGAAACTGTTAACACGTAATGCTTGTTTTTGATGGTTATAGGTATGGGGCGAGAATCGTACATGACACTGGTTGGAACTTCCCCACCCGTTGACAAACTTGTTTCATGTGTAGACATCAGAAGCATGAATAAGCTCAGCCCTAAGGCAATGTAGAGAGCTACCTTCGTCCAATTTTTAGTTTTCTTAATTGGTTGCTCTAGATAACCCACATTCAGAGTCATGATGGCACAACAGAGAACCCAAAAAGCAGCTAGCGGTTTGAAGGAGAACCCAGTTAGACATCAATAGAACACCGATAAAAGTTAGTGAGAATAGTATAAGAGGGGGACTAATCCTAAATTTGTTTTTCATTTTTCACCTCAGTTCAGGTTGGAACGACGGCGGCTTGTTGTTAATGATTTATAGCAATTTCCAAACATATAGTTAGTTAGACTTTAAAAACCCCCGATTCAAGAAATCGGGGAGGATAATCACTTTGATTACAGATGCCGATTAATAAACTGTGGATGTAAGCTGATTCCTGAGACAACTTTTAAGAGAGGGTATAATGAATAAATCGTCTCTCAAAAGGAAGGAATTTTTACATGCCAACTCGTTACGACAAAGAATTCAAACAAAACATTATCAACCTATATAAGCAAGGCGAATCAGCTGCTCAACTGGCCAGAGAATATGGCATTGGCTATTCAACAGTTCATAAGTGGATCCAGGGCCAGGCCAAAACTCAATCCGGTAAATCGCCAGACGAAATCAAAGCGATGGAAAAGCGACTGGCTTCGCTGTCTGAGGAGAACGAAATCCTAAAAAAAGCCCTGGGCTTCCTTGCGCAGAAGTAACCAATATCTTTGATTACATTCACCAAGAAAGCCATCACCACCAGGTAACCAAGATGTGCCGAATCCTCGGTGTTTCCAGAGCTCAGTATTATCGTTATCGATCCCCCAAACCTTCAAAATGCCGGGCCGAAGATGCGGACTTGAAACAACGGATTCTGGGGATCTTTGCGGAATTTAAGCAGCGATACGGTGTTATGAAGATCCACCATGAATTGAATCTGGAACTTCAACCACTGCAGCTTCGGTGCAGTCCACGACGGATTTCCCGGCTCATGAAGGAACTGGATATCCACTCCGTTACCGTCAATAAGTGGAAAGCGGCTTCGGCTTCCAAAACCAAGGTTGAACAGCGTCCCAACTTGCTTAAGCAGGATTTCTCGACCACTGGTTTAAATCAAAAATGGACCGCTGATATGACCTATATTCAAACGAAGCGTAATGGCTGGTGTTACTTATCAACCATCATGGACCTGCACTCACGACGGATTATCGGCTATTCGTTCTCAAAAAAGATGGATACTGATTTAGTCTTAAAGACCCTTGAAAGCGCGGTTAAAAATCGAACCATTACTGGGGACCTGATTATCCATACGGATTTAGGATCACAGTATACCAGCGATGATTACAATCAACGTTTAACTGAACTACATATCCGCCACTCATACAGCCGTAAGGGTTGTCCGTATGATAATGCGCCAATGGAATCCTTTCACGCTTCCCTCAAAAAGGAATGTGTTTATCCAGTGCCGGTCTTTGAAGATTATGAAACTGCCGCTGCCGTCCTTTTTGAATATGTGCATGCTTTCTACAATAGGAAGAGAATTCATAGTTCACTGGGCTACCAGACCCCCTTACAAGTTGAAATTGCAACACTTACGAGCCAAATGGCCGCCTGATTTAATGCTTTCCAGGGTTCAAATAAGTTATTAATCGCGATTAATGATTTATTTGAGCTGTGGAAGGTAAACGCGGTTCTGAATGTCTCTTAAAATCTGTCTCAAATATTGACTTCAATCCAGTTGGCAAGTCAGATGGCCACCGATCACTTGTTAGCAGTTGGTAAAGATGTCAAATCAGTTTTAACCACTTATCCTGATTATTTTAAAAGTCATGAATCGAACGAGCCTCAGTTAACCTGACTGTGTTCTTGCTCGCGGAATGATTCAGTTAATCAATGACGTCTGAAAACGTAGATTTTTAACAATCCTGTTTTCAGGCGTTTTTGTGTACGGTCAGCTAAGTTCTGTGCATCGTGGGTGCTGAAACTTCGGCAATAAAAAATAACGACAAGCCCGCTCATTGACGTTAATCGGCGAAAACCCAACGTTTATTTTTTGAGGAACACAAAATTTCCGTGCACGATTACAATTAAAAGAAGAATCGACTTTTTGCAGAATGCCGAGATGGAGCACTTTATGTCAGTTAAATCAGTCTGGAGAACGCATTATCGAAATGGCTTTCGTGTCAATCAAGAACTGGGGATGCCTTATCATTTGTATTGCGGATTAAAAGCCACACTGATGGCGCTGCCTTATGGTGTCTTCGTCAGTTCCTTAGGGCCAAACTGGTCGTGGTGGGGGCTTCTTTCAGGCAGCTTATTGTGGCTATTCTTTTGCTTCAATTTTGAGATATACGTTCATCAGCATATTCAAACCAGAACGCTCGCTGCCATGTGGGTTTCCAAGGGACAATGGCTGACGAGACTGGGGGGAACAGTCCTGATTTGTGGCGTTTTCGTATATCTGCATATTTTTTATATAGCAGCGCCATGACACAGCTGCTTTGCTATTCAGAAAGTTGCTTGTAAATGGAGAAGGATTAGAAAGCGAGGATATTATGAAAGCTGTCTATAAAGGCCGTTCAGCTGACGTTTGGGAGATTAGTCAAACCAATGAACGACCGGCTTGGGTTAAAGCCGCTTTTGAAGAGAACTATCTATGTTGGTTAGACAATCACCTACGCATTTTAATGAGTGGACTGAACCCGTCGCTTGGCGCAAACTTAAAAACCGCCGCGGTTGGTACGATCGGCGGCGGTTTTGCTGGCTATAACATGTATGCGCTTGGGTATCTAGGTGATTATCTAGATGTTACGAATCATCGAGTTGTTTCGAAGAAAAAGTTTTTGAAGCAGTATCAGATTCAAGGGAATGCCTAGCTAGTCATTTTTTGTATATTGATAAGCTGGCTTCAAGACAAAACAAAAGAATCTGAAATTCCTAAACACTTGGAATCTCAGATTCTTTTTCTTTCCTAAAACTTTTTTTCAAGCGGAGACCTATAAGCAATCTATTGGGTAATTGCCGCTGCTATTATTCACGCAATCGGGGAGGCCGGCTTTTCGTTTCAAATATGATACAAGCCAAATTCTGGCAAATCTTTTTTTAAAGCGTCAACGAAGTCCACACAGTTTCCCGCCTTTAAAGCAGACAAAGCAGCACCAACTAGTTGTCTGCCTTCAGCTTCTTTCCCCGTCCTAAATAGCAATATTCCCTTATAGTAATTCAATAGCACGCGCTCTAATAGAAAAGATTCCGGTAAATCTTTTTGCTCAAGAACGGCTAGCGCTTTTAAAGCATGCTGGATTTTTCCGTACCGAATCAGCAGTCCCACTGTGTTTAGCAAGACATTCATACATGTCTCGTAAGTATTCGGTAGACCAATGTAGATAGCGCATTTGTCTAATAGGGTTTGTGAAAATACGGTGATAGTTTCAATGGGAAGCTGGGTCATTGTATTGCCGTAGAGGACGAGTTCAAAGTTTCCCCAGTCCTCACACTGAAATAAATAATCCGTTAGTACATTCAAGGGAACATGGCTAGGTAGGGGTTTCTTTTCTACCTCTGCGCGAACACATTCAGCCATAATCCAGTTCAGCTGATCAAAAATCAAATGCGAGTTTTGGCAACGCGCATATTCGGTGTCGACTAAGTGATTAAGTCCTTGAACATTATGACTTAGAGCAAGTTGCGTTAATTCGGTTGATAACTTGTTGTCATATAAAGGTTCAAAATGGTTCATGACAACTGTAAATTCAAAGGGGGTCACATAGATTTCCTTAAGCAAATGGAAGAATCTTTTGGTTGATAGATCTGATGTACCATTCTCAAATTTTGAAATCATACCCTTTGAGACAACATCGTCTGCTAAGGCGCTAAGGCTTATGCCTCGCGACTCTCTCAAGTACTTAAATGTTGCGCCAAAATTTTCGATGATGAGCATCTCCTCGTTTCGTTTTCGAAACATAACTATTGAAACTCAGTTTAGCGGTTATCGTATGAAGTATCAATAAAGGTCGGAGGAGTGCTTAATCATGAAAACATATTTAAGACATCAGCGAGGCCGCACAGGGATCAACATTGTTTGGATTATTGTGAACGTCCTTTTGTACACAGGCACATCAGTTCTCTTAACTTTTACAACGAATGCCATTTTTTCGAGGGATATGAAGGCACTCTTACTGTGGTCCGCCATTAATCTTTCAGTTTGGGGAACTTTTTTGATTAGCAATTATTTTCAGGCGGTTTTTCAAGAAAAACTCACGCAGCGGATTATGATTGATGTGCGTGATACCATTTCGAGAATGATTGTCGGAAGTTCTTATGCACAGTATCACAAACAAACAACTGGAGAGTATCTTTCTGAATATGTTAATGATGTTGGCAACATTGAAAGTAACGCCATTAAGAACTTATTCTCGTTGCTGTCTGATGGGACTACCGTTGTCTTCGCAACCATAGCACTTGCTGCTTATCACTTACTATTCATCCCAATGATTCTTTTCTTATCGATATTGATGCTGAAAATTCCTTCTCGTCTAGGTAAGCCAATGACCGTGGCGACGACAGAAATGTCAAACGGGAATGCGGCGTTCTCGAATCAAGTGACCAATGTTCTTAACGGATTTGATGTTTTATTAAATGCAAATAAATTAAGCAAACTTCAAGAACTGGTAAAAACGGCTGCCAAAAGATATGCGGAAGTGAAAGTTTCATACACTAAAACCAACGCTCGCATTTCTAATTCAATAGCAGCTTTAAGTATCTTCTGTCAGGTCATGGTCGATATTATGACCAGTATTTTGGCCATCCTTGGTGCTATTCCACTTGGGGCAATTAGTTCAACCGGCAGTATTGCTGCTAGTATTTTTAATTCTTTGTCTAGCCTTAGCAACGATGCCGTGCAGATTAAAGCAACGCACCCATTATTTGATAAAGTCATTCAAGGATCTTCTAAGTCGGCAATGGCAAACGAAAGCACCCAAGAACCAGCATTTCAGCACGCTTTAAAGGTGGTTGATCTTAGCTATTCGATTAATGGGAACGAGATACTTGATCACTTGAACCTCACATTTGAACGAGGAGGAAAATATGCGATCGTTGGTCGAAGCGGTGTCGGGAAGAGTACCTTATTGAAAATTTTAGATGGTCAAATCACGGATTATACTGGACATGTTTATATTGACGACCAAGATTTGCGGACGATGACAATGACAGCATTAACAAAAATTTCTCAATACGTTGATCAAAATGTCTATTTATTCAATGATTCAGTGGCGAACAACACGTCGCTTTGGGCAAACAAGCAAAAATCTGGGGACAGTTTGCAACAGGCACTATTAAAGGCAAAGGTAGATTTCGTTAAGTCATCAGATCAAATGATTGAAGAGAACGGCCAAAATTTGTCTGGCGGTCAAAAACAACGCTTAGCATTAGCAAGATTTTTCTACTCACCAAAACCAATTGCATTTGTTGACGAAGGCACATCTGCGTTAGACGCAGAAACTGCTAGACAAGTTACCAAGCAATTTTTGAATGACCCTGATATGACCTTGATTGAGGTGAGTCATCACCTTGATGCGCAGTTGAAGGGGGCATACGATCAAGTGATCAATTTAGGCGCATGACTTGGCATGTTGCCAGACTTGATCGAACAAATGTTTCAAAAAGTACTCGGAACTGATTCTTTCAATGTCCCGGGTTTTTGTTTTGTACCAAAAAATTCCCGATTTCTCGGGAATTTCTGTTGCTATTTGGTTTTCACTCTTTAACAAGGAAACTAAGAGTGTAGATTATTCGCTTGCGACCCAACCGTAGTTTCCTAATTGTTTGAATGAAAAAACGTCATCCCAAAGAGCTTTTTCTGTTTCGCTGAATGAAAAATTGTCAGACAGTTTCTTACAAGTAGGGTCTTTATGGCATCATAACGGCGCGAACATCCTAGACGCTCTTTTAGACGCTGCTTACTGCTGATCCGCCCGCAACCGCCATTGCACAACAAAGGTCAACACAGCAAGTACCGCGAGCACGATGAAGTCGATTTGACTCCCTGTCGCGTCGGCGCCCACTGGAGAGAGGCGGTGTTGCAAGGTGATGATGGCTGATAAGCTGGCAGTGCCTAGTGAGCCGGCGTATTGCTGAATGGTATTGAACAAGGCGTTGATGTCTGCTTTGGCTGAGCCGGTTACCATGGTGCTGGCGTCTGACATGGTGTTGCCGAAGCCGAGGTTGAAGCCCATGCGGAAAATGATATAAAAGCCGACAATCAAGGGGATGCTCAGCTGGTGGGTGAAGATGCCGAGCAAGATAGCGCCGACGAACATGGCGGTATTACTTGTCAGGAGCAGGCGACGTGCGCCGAACCGATCATACAAGGCGCCGCCAATGGGTGAAACCGCCGCACCGATCAATGAACCGGGCAGCAAAATCAGGCCGGCCACAGAAGCATTGGTATGCAGGACGTTTTCGGCGAAAATTGGAATAACGAAAGCAATGCCAATATTGCTGAATTGTAAAATAAAGAAGTTAATGGCGCGTGCCCGAATACCAGCCTTTTTGAAAAGCGAAAAGTTAAGCAGCGGTGTGGCTGTATGTTTTAAGTGATAGCTCATCCCAACAATAGCGACAGCCAAAGCCGCGACATAGCCCCAAAAGCCAGCAGTCAGCCCAGATGCTGTGAATTGATCCAGCACTTCGATGAGTGAGAACAGACCAAGTCCAAGCAGCAGCAAACCTAGAAAGTCAAAACAATCAGTCGTCGTCTGCGCTTTAACGCGAATCGTGGCTTCGCCCAAGGACCAGACGAGCAGGATAACTGGCAGTACCAGCCAAAAAATCATCCGCCATGAGGCATAATATGTCAGTAAACCGCCATAAGTTGGCCCAAGCGCAGGGGCCAGTGACGTCACAACACTGGCCATCCCCACGTAAATCCCGAGGTGGACTTGCGGGATCATGGTCAGAATCAAATGAAACATCAACGGGGTCGAGACCCCAGTTGCCAGGGCCTGCAACAAACGGCCAGCAAACAAAATTGGAAAACTCGGTGCCCAGATACACAATAAGGTTCCGGCCAGGCTGCAAAGAATGGCAGTTCGAAACAAGCGCCGTGTATCAAATCGTCGCAATAAAAAAGCGGTTGTGCTCATGACCAAGGTAACCATCAGCAAATAACCTGATGTGAGCCATTGCACTGTCGACAATGAAACATGCAGCGTTTTGATAAGCGTTGGAAAGGTAACGTTCATGGAAGTCTCAACCAGAATACCGACAAACGTCAGTAATCCTGCTGATAAAATAGCCAATTGCGTGCGATGTGAAACTGGTGAAGTTGTCATGGGAGTGCCTTCATTTCTATCATTTAACCTGATCCCCAGTTTACAATTCAAGTGCAACACCCTGACGACTAGACCATAAAGGCCATGAAGACCTATTCTTGTTAGTGCTAGCTAAACAAGAAAGCAGGAATCTTCATGACCCACTCTCAGACTAACACCCACAAGCATTACCAACAACTCAGTTTTAGCGACCGTGCTACAATTCAGGCCCTTCAGGCTGCTGGTGACACCGCGACCGTGATTGCACAGAAGCTTCATCGCAGTAAAGCGACAATCTCACGAGAAATCACGCGTGGATCTGTAACTCAGCTCGACTCGAAGCGTCACTCGCATCAAGTCTATCTTGCGGAAACTGCCCAAGCCATGCACGACCGTAAACGCGATAGAACCGGTCACTACGCCTTTCTTAAGACCGGCCGTGCGTTCTTCAAGGCTCTCGCCAGGGAGCTTACTCGTAAGCCGCGCGTACACAGCGTTGATAGCTTCGTACACTTCTATCGCGACCAGGGCAAGGCTTGCCCTTCAACGACAACTGTGTATCGCTACATCGACGCCGGGCTGCTTGAGCTAGACAACATGACACTTCCCAAGAAGCTCCGACGCCGCATCAAAGGCTATAAGAACGCCCACAAGCGCAAGAATAAGAAGATATACGGCGACTCAATCGAGTTGCGTCCTGCGGCCGTGAATGACCGCACAGGCGTGGGACATTGGGAAGGCGACTTGGTCAAAGGTATTCGCTTAGCTGATGAGCCAGCATTAATGACGCTCACAGAACGGTACAGCCGGACTGAGATCATCGTCAAGATTCCTGACTATCATGCGGGCACCTGCCTTAAAGCCTTGCAGGACACGATCGACGACTACGGGGCCAAGGAATTTGAGAGTATCACTTTTGACAATGGTTCCGAGTTTGCCAAGTTATCAGAGATTGTTGGAACCCAGATTTACTTCGCACATCCGTACTCGCCTTGGGAGCGTGGCACAAACGAGAACGCCAATGGACTGCTTAGGGAATTCTTCCCGAAAGGGAAGTCTCTCAGAGCAATTACCCTGGTTGAAATTCAAGCAGTCCAATCCGCACTGAACCATCGTCCCAGACGTATTCTGAACTATCTTCGCCCATGCGATTACTACCGATGCATGGCGTAACAGCCTAGACCACTATCAAGAATTCGTTATCATCGTTGCACTTGACTTGAAAATTGAGGTCATTTAACCTGATACACATGGATCATGTATCAACAGGTCACTGCTGACGATAGCAGATTCAAAAAAATGATGCAAAGGCAAACGGTTTCATTTAAAGCAAAGTACAGTCTACATATAACTGCTTAATAAACAATTTGGATGCTAAGAAATGGTTCCGTTAGTTACTGAAAGCCACCACTATGATCAGGATCGTCATAACTGTGAAAACGAGATACCAGAATAACCGTCCTGTTGGGTTATTGGGGTTAACACTAATGCCAATGCCAAACTTTTTTGGGACGAACAACGGTTGCTGTTTTGTTTTTGGAGCGGGTGCGTAGTGTAAGAAGCTTAAGATAGTCAAAATGAGGACAAGGATGAGAGGGACAATTCTTGCTATCTTTGTATCTGAGCGCAAGGTCCACACAACAGAAAGCAGAAAAAAGGCAAAAATGAAAAGTATGGTTAATGATAGTAGTTTGCCTGATTTGTTTGAGCGCATGATCGACATCCCCTAGTGTTATCTTTATTAAACCACTGTCGAGATGGCCTCGGCTTATAACAGCATCAGATTCATGGCAACAACCGAGTCATATAGCTTTCTAAACAGATACAAAAACACCTGCAGTCTTGGAAACTACAGGTGTTAGGTCTCAACGGAGAGAGTGTGCGTGCAACCCGTTTATTTTTTTGAATCAGGTGGGACAGCCGCTAAATGAACACGCGGTTTCTGTGACGTGCGCGGTTCCGCCGGTGTTGCTGAATGGCTTGAGTTTGGGCCATTAGGCGTTGGTGTTTTAGGGCTTTTTGGTGACGCATGATCATTGTCGTCATGTGGGCCGGGGCCTTGCGGATGATTATTTTTGTTCATCTGCTTGTCAGTCAGGCTGATGACACTGGACATGACCAGTGGGAGCAGGAAGACGAGGAGGATCAGGCCGATGATGACGGCCAGCGCGACCTGAATCAGGGTTGTAATGCCGGATGGGATCATCGCGGCAAAGGTACCACTTAGGATGATGGCAGCGGAGATGACAACCGCACCGATGACGCTAGCGGCTTTGGCAATCCGATGCGTCATGGTGCCGCCTTCGAGGGCGTTATCACGGTAGCGCACCATGAGGAAGATACTGTAGTCAACGCCGAGGGCAACGAGCATGATGAAGGTGAAGAACGGTGTATTCCACGTCAGCATGTCGCGACCAAGCACGTAAGTTGAGAACAGTTTGGTGAGGCCTAACGAGGTGACGTAGGCCAACAGCAACGTTGAGATAATGCTGATAGGTTGAATCAAGGACCGGGTGACGAAAATGAGGGCGATGCCGATACCGATAATCATGATCGCGGCGGTTCGTTCAAAGTCGCCATTAGCCAGTTTTTGCAGGTCGGCGGTTTGTGAAGTTTGGCCACCAACCGCGACTGTTGCATCGGCTAGCGGCGTGTGCTTTAATTTGGCCGTCATGTCAGTTTTAATCGCTTCGATCTGTTTGGCGGCAGCATCTGTGCTGGGATCTCCCTTTAGAACAACGGTCAATTTGGTAATCTTGTTGCCATCAGACATGTAGGTCGTTAACGCAGGCTTGAAGGTTTTACTCTTTAAAGTGGCGTTAGGGATATAGAACTTCTTCCCCAGATACGACTTTTGCAGCTCGGTCAGGTATTGTTTCATGCTGGTGCTGCCGTCTGCAATCGTGCCGAGTGCTTTGTCTGCCGAGGTTAAGCCGCTTTGCATGGTGGTGACTTGTTCGGAGATTGCCTTCACTTTTGTGTTCAGGGTTTGGACACCGGTATTGATCTGATCGGCACCACTGGCAACTTGTGCCGCGCCACTATTGAGGGTGCCATTTTGCCCGGCGAGCTGTGAGGACCCCGTGTTGAGTTGGTTGACACCGGAAACAAGACTCGGTACTTGGCTGTTTAAGGAACCAATCCCACTACTCAGTTGGTGGGTGCCACTGGTGAGCGTACTGATGCCGCTGTTTAAGGCTGTCGTACCATTGTTCAGCGTTTTGATGCCATCGCCAAGCGAACTGGTACCGTTCGTCAGCTGTTGCACACCACCTGAAAACTTGGCGATTTCTTCTAGAATTGACTGTGTCAGTTGACTGCCATTGGGAAGTTGGTTAATTAAGGTAACGATTTGCTGAGCACTGCCGGTCAAGTTCTGAACTTGGCTGGCGAGCTTGTTCATCCCGCTAGTCAACTCACCAGATTTGTCGCTAAGTTGATTCATCCCGCTGGCGAGTAGCGTACTATTCCCGCTAAGCTGATCCATGCCCTTAGCTAATTGGGTCGAACTCGTGCTTAAGGTGTTCACCCCTGAACTCAGGGCCGGCAGCTGGCTGCTTAATTGGCCAATCCCGGTGTTTAACGATGCAACGCCGGAAGTATACTGGCCGATCCCGCTGTTAAGACTGGAGGCGCCGGATGAAAGGGTGTTGGTGCCATTAGCAAGGGTCTGCACTTGTTGCGTGCTGCCGGCGACATCAGCATTTGTAATTTGCGTATTGGCTGAGCTAAGGCCTGCTTGCACCTGCTTCAACCCTTTCACGCTGTCTGTCAGGCCCGCATTAATCGTTTGGAGTTGATTGTCGAGATAGAGCGACTTAATCTGACTGCCGCCTGGTTGTGTCACAGAGGCAACTGTCTTAACGCCGTTCTCCTTTTGCAGGTAGGTTGTGAGGTCATCAATCGTACCAAGAACCGTTTGTGTATTCAACGGTTGCTTACTTTGAATATAGATGGTTGTTGGTGAGGCCATACCTTTTGAATAATGATCCTGAATCAGCTTATAACCGACCTTGGATTGTAACGTTTCCGGCAGTTCATCCGCGTTGTTGAAATTCAAGGTTTGGTTGGCATTCAGCAAAAACGGCACTGCGATGATGCCAATGATCCCGAGTGTGATGAGCGGTCGAGCGATGCCCATTTTGGACAGGCCGTGCCACAGTCGGCTGGTGCTATGACCGTTGAGATTCTTACTTGGCCAAAAGAGCTTTTCGCCTAAAGTGGCCATGAAGAACATGTTGAGCGTGAGCAGCACGGTCAAGAGGATCAAAACACCAATGGCCACGCCAACTGCGGAACGATAGAACTTGAAATTGGCAAGGCCGAGCACAGAGAAGCCGATTAGAACTGAGAGGCCAGAGTACAGGATCGTTCGCCCACCAAAACGTCTGGCAACCCCGGCAGCTTTCGTTCGTGGAATGCCTTGTGAAAGGGCTGCTTTGAAGTCGTCGTATAGCAAAATATTATAATCGGTTCCAATTCCGAAAAGGACAACCACTAGGAAGACTTGAGTAAAGTTTGAGATTGGAAAGTTAAACTTGTCCGCCAAATTCATGATGATGTTCAAGGAAGTCATGAAGGAAATGGCAACGGTGAGCAGCGACACGAGCGGGACGATCGGGGAACGGAAGACAATGATGAGCACAATGAAAATGAAGATTGCCGCAATGATTTCTGTTTTCTGAATCCCTTTTTCAGTGACGGTCGCAAAGTCGTCGTTCAAGACATCACTGCCAGTTACATAGGTTTTGACGTTGCTAGTTTTGATTTGTTTTTCTAAATTGCGCGTTTGCGGTCCGACTTGCCCTTGGGCTTTCACATCGACCAACGCCATCTGAGTCGTACCGTCTTTGGCGTCTAGCTGTTTCTTAGTTTCGGCGTTGTCAGATGCTTGTGTGACGTTGATAATTTTGACAGCACCGGTACTCTTAAGGTTCTTGAGAGTTTGATGAATGGCTTGTTTTTGCGAGGCAGTCAGTTTTTTGTCACCATTGTTGAAAACCAGTGCATAAGAGCGAACCTTCTGATTATTGTTGGCTTTCTTTTCAATGTTTGCGGCAATTTGACTCTCTTCGTTTTTCGGCAGCGATAAGGCGCCTTTGTCTCGGACGATGCCGGAAACATCTGGCATGGTGATTAAAGTCATGATGATGACGATTAGCCAGAAAATAAGGGCCGGTATGTGACGATGACGAAGATTTTTCATTGAAAGATACTCCTTTCACAGGTTAAGCCGTTCCAGATCTGATTTTTTAGCTCAAGGGCTAACTGATCTTGATCGGGCACATGGCCTTGAAGTTGTTGTTGGACCCAAACGATGTCAATCATGCTGACGATGCTGCCGTATAAAATAGCTAACTGGGTGCGAACATCAGCTTTCACAATGACACCGTGTTCCTGACCTTCCATCAGCATATTGCTAATCAATGTGGTAACACGGTCGCGAGCAGCACGACTCTCTGGGCGTAGCGCTTCATTAAACACATTTTGTTCAATAAAATGCAGTTCAGTTGGGTAATGTTGCATGGTCAGTGCAGCGGCATCAAAGAGGTGGCTGAAAGTTGATTCGGGATCACTGACGTTGCAATTGGCAGCGTCAGCCAGTGAGTCGTGAAAATAATCCATGATGTCAGTAAACGCGGTGTTAAGGATATCCTCTTTACCCTTAAAGTGACGATAAATTGTGCCAACCGCTACATTGGCAGCTTTGGCGATTGACGGTAAATTGGTTTCCGCGTAGCCGCGTTCGGCAAACAGCTTGACTGCTTGGGCGATGATTGGATCTGGGGTGGCGATGGGTTTCATTTTTTCTCCTCCGGAATGAACGTTCATTCGCATATATTAGAAGTTGTGAATATTCTTGTCAAGAGCATATTGAAAATTAACAGGGAGCGTCTACGATGTTGTAACTGGCACAATGTCTATAAAAGAAGCAATACAAAGGTGGCAGGTGGCTATCATTTTCAAAAAAAACCACCATCAAAATCTTGATGGTGGAAGGAAAGGTAACTAGGTTAATTTTTACAACAGACTGTCACGATGTTCTTAACGAGACTCACTTTGAATAACGGCTCGGTTTTACCCGTGAAGTTTTGACTTTCTGATCCAGATTTTGTTCCGGTAAGCTGGCAGGTTCCTCGTGCACTGGTGTGGCATGGTGTGGCGTGATGGCCGCCTGCCAAGAATCAGGGGTTGGAGCTGCCAGCGGTTGGACCTGACTGGTCGAGATGGGAACGGCAGACGTCGACGGTTTGGCCGGTTGCGGATTCCCGGCTGTTAAGAGGCTGGCGGC
This sequence comes from Lacticaseibacillus paracasei subsp. paracasei, assembly GCF_000829035.1. Taxonomy (NCBI): domain Bacteria; kingdom Bacillati; phylum Bacillota; class Bacilli; order Lactobacillales; family Lactobacillaceae; genus Lacticaseibacillus; species Lacticaseibacillus paracasei. The sequence goes on from NZ_AP012541.1 coordinate 51,273, forward strand.
GATGGCCAAAAAAGTGATACTCATAAGTAAGACTCCCTTCGATCATTTGACTGCTTTCATAACAGCCAATAGCAAAAGCTTACCGAAGGGATGAGACGGATTCGTACCGACTCAGTGGCGGTTTTGTTGAAAAAGGACGATGAAAACATGGCTTTTTGCTAAAGGAACCTTTAAGGGGCGTAAAAAAGACGACCAGCAATGGCCGTCTTTAGGGTTAAATAAGGTTCATGACGATTTTAAGATTCTGCTTTGCCTTTTGGTTCCAAGCGGCGCTCCAAGAAGCCCAGTACCAAATCAGAGATGATCGCCATTAACGCGGTTGGCAATGCGCCGGCAAGGATGATGGCGCCGCCGTTGGTTGCGTTGGTGCCGCGAACAATGATGTCGCCCAGACCACCGGCACCGACGAAGGCACCAATGGCGGTGATCCCAATGGCCACGACCAGCGCGTTGCGAATGCCGGCCATAATGACAGACATGCTCAAAGGAATTTCAACCATGTACAGCGATTGCCAACGGGTCATGCCCATGCCTTTAGCCGCATCCATCAAGTTCTTGTCGACATTTTGCATGCCTGTGTAAGTATTCTTGATGATCGGCAGCAGCGAGTAGAGGAAAACAGTCACGATGACGGTATTCACACCCAGCCCGAGGCCAAGCATGATGATCGATAACATCGCCAGACTAGGAATTGTCTGAATGACGTTAGCGATGCCAATCACCGTGCTACTTAATGTCCGGTGCCGCGCAATTGCCAGCCCGATCGGAATCCCTATGATGGCGGCGATTAACACCCCATAAATTGAGATCAGAAAATGGCGAGCAAACTGACTCAGCACATACGAGCCATTATTGGCAAGATAGTACCAGAATTGCTGCCAGGTATCCATGTTGGCCATTAGTCGTCACTTCCTTTGAAATAGTTGTGTTTGGCAAGAAACTTTTGCGCGACCACGTTCGGTTCAAGCAGTTGATCATCGACTTGATAATTCAGCTCTTGCATCGTCTTCAGGTTGATTTTGCCATCTAACCGATGTAACAGCGGCTTGAGTTTCGGGTATTTTTTCAAAAAGCTGTTGTTGACGACGAGTGAACATTGATAAGGTGGGAAGAACTTTTTGTCATCCTTCAGCACTTTCAAGTTGTAACTGCGAATGCGGCCGTCTGTTGAGTAACCTAAGACCGTCTGCATCTTGTTGGCTTCGACCGCGTCGTAAACCAGTCCGATCTGCATCGGGTAGACTCGTTTGAAATCGAACCCATACATTTTGGTGAAGTCGCTATAACCGTCGCCTTTGCGGTTCATCCAACTGGAATCTACGCCCGCGTTGTAACGCGAAGCGACTTTCTTCAAATCGGAAATGGTGCTCAAACCGTCCTTTTTGGCTTCCTGTTGGGTCACCATGAAAGCATAAGTGTCGGAAAAACCATAAGACGGGTACCAAGTCTGGTCGTAACGCTTTTTGAATTCGCGCTTAACAATCGCCGTAGCTTCGGCAGGATCCTTGACGGGATTCATGCCTAAGGTACCGGTAATGTCGGTCCCAGTGTAACGAGTAGCACTAATGTCAGCATCGTTACGAATCATCGCTTGATGCACCACGGTACCAGAACCCAGGTTGTTGACCAAAGTCGTTTTGTAGCCGAGTTCATGATTAATGAGTTCGGCAATGATATTTGCCATGATCTGCGATTCAGTACTGGTTTGCGAAGCGATCCGCACAGTACCGTCATTACCAGAGCCGCCCAGTCCGGGAAAGCCGCAGCCGCCTAATAGCAAGACAGGGATGAGGAACAGCGATAGGAGCATTTTTCTGAATGTCTTCATCTCGCCACCTCCTAGGCCTGTTCGCTTACTGGGGTCAGCCGATGTTCTAGCCGGCCCAGCAGCCAATCAACCAAGAGTGCCAAGATGGTAACCGGAATCGTCCCGCCAATGATTAAGTCCGGCTGGAAGAGGTTCAAGCCGTTGAAAATGAGATCTCCAAGGCCGCCAGCACCGATGTACGATGCGAGGGTTGCCCAAGCGATGACATAAATGGCGGATAGGCGCACACCGGCCATGATGACCGGCATCGCCAGCGGCACTTCGACTTGCCGAATTGATTGCAAGGCCGTCATGCCCATGCCTTTAGCAGCATCAATCAAAACCGGATCGACATCTTCCATGCCAATATAAGTATTACGCAGAATCGGTAGCAGCGAGTAGATGAACAGCGCTACAATGGCCGGCAACTTGCCGATCCCAAAAATTGGAATCATTAAGGCCAACAACGCCAGCGATGGCACCGTTTGTAACATGCTGGCTAGACCGATGACAACTTTCGCCGTTTTAGGAAAACGTGTCAGCACAATGCCCAGCGGTACGGCTACCAGCACGCCAAGACCCAGTGCGATGGCGGAAATGTAGAGCTGCTCCCAAGTCTTGGTGATTAGCTCGCTGCCATGTGCGTTTAGAAATGCGAACATGGTCACACCTCCTTAGGCGTGTCACTGTTAGCAGGCGCTTCCGAAGCAGCAGTTGCTGAAGCGGTATTTTCGGTATCGCTATCCGCTTGGTCACTGTCGTTATCGTCAGACTTGTTATCGTTGTCGCCCCAGATAGTGTCGTAAACAACATCGACCAAGGCCGCTCGGGTGACAATGCCGACAAGTTTCTTATAATGATCGACAACAGGGACATATTTAAGCCCACGTTTGAGAATGCGATCAGCGGTATCACGCAACAGTGAGTCTTTATTCACGTAGAAAATACTGGTTTTAATGATATCGCCAACACTAGTGGCACTTTGATAACGCGTCTCAAGGGATTCAAGATCAATGAAACCTTTAAGATGATTCTCGTCATCTGTGACCAGCAGCGTATCAACGCGGCGTTTGCGCATCAGCAGAATCGCTTCAGCCAAAGATTTGCCTGGTGTGATGGCGGCTGGGTTTTTAAGCATGATTTGTTCAACGGTGGTGACATCGGCCCGCGCTTGAACAAGTCGGTCTTGCCCGACAAGATTTTCGACGAATTTGTTGGCCGGATGGGTTAAGAGTTCTGTCGGTGTCGAGTTTTGAATAATATGCCCATGATCCATGACCACGATTTTAGTTGCGAGTTTCAAAGCTTCGTCCATGTCATGGGTGACAAAGACCACGGTTTTACCGAGTTTTTCTTGCAAGTTCTTAATCAGTTCCTGCAAAGCTTCACGAGTGATGGGGTCCAAGGCGCCATATGGTTCGTCCATCAGAATCAGATCCTGATTGGCTGCTAACGCGCGGATAACCCCGATACGCTGTTGTTGACCGCCAGAAAGTTCGGAAGGATAGCGATCAAGATAGTCTTCTGGAAGTTCAACTAAATCGAGCAGTTCCTTGGCTTTTTCCCGGCGTTTTTCTTCGGGCCACTTTAACAGCTTTGGCACGATGGTGATATTTTCATAGATCGTCATGTGTGGCATGAGGCCGATATTCTGGATGACATAACCGATTTGCCGACGTAGTTTAACGGCATCGATTTTATGAATGTCTTTGCCGTTAAACAGGATCTGGCCGCCGCTGGGCTCCAGCATTCGGTTGATCATCCGCATGGTCGTTGTCTTCCCGGAACCAGACGTCCCGATGAGACAGACAAAATCCCCCTTATGGATCTCAAGGTTGATATGTTCGACCGCGACATTTCCGCCTCGATAAACTTTCTCAACGTCCTTAAATAGGACCATTGGTTGTTCTTCTGGCATCTGACGCGTCCTCCTTTATTTGAATACTTCTATATTACCACATGGGGTTAATCAGATTTTAATATATTTGGGAACGGGTGTTTGCAGGAGTGTTTTGTTAGCTAGCTCATTTAAAGTGATCAGAGGATTTAGCGGAACTAAAAAAATCCACCTCTCGGAAAAAGGATGGGTCATAATTCCCGTACTGGACTGATGATTCATTAGATTCCGAATAATCTGGGAAAGATTTAAGCTAAAGAATCCTTTGCCGTGCCAAACTCCGCAATCTCCGGCCAGATGGGGCTGGCGATGAGGAGCTAGAGCGGAGACGGCGCTTCGAGCCCAAAAACCAGCCTCGAAGTCGCCTAACAACATCAGCTCCAAGCCCGGTCGCTGTGTTGTTTGCACGGCTGAGCCCCATCTGGCCTACGATTGCTCCGCCTTGGCACTGGTATCTTTAAAATTCCAATAGACTACCCAAATGAAAGGACAAACAATTTCCGCACTTTTAGAAATTGTTTGTCCTTTATTTGGTGGCTGTGAATTATGGCCTAACCGCGTTCCCGTAAGCAACCGGCGTTCCCAAGAGACTGACTTCAAGTGTGTCTGCGACGGAAGTTTCTTTTTACTTTTCCGAGATTCACAATCGCAGCATGACTAGTATTGTCACGATAATGTTATAAGTCATGTGTGATACAATGCTTGTTTTTATTGTTCCAGAAGCCCGATTGAGAAGACTAAAACCAATTGCACAAAGAAGTAAGCACAATGCAGCAACAATCTCCAATCCGTGGAGAGAAACAAAAATGAGCGAGGTTATGAGAACTGATGGCCAATAGCCAAAAATATTTGTTAAATAATCTTGGATAACGCCTCTAAATCCGAGTTCCTCGCATATCGGGGTTAAGAAACACAGAGAGATAATCATTGGCCAGCGCGATGGGCCAGTTAATACTTTTGCAGTTGACGACTTCAACACATTGTCAGTTGGAGCCGGGAGAAATGGCAGATTATTGAGTGTTATTGTTAAAACAACAATGAAAATGGTCCAAATGACCGCCATATAAAAATAACGTGCTTTGAGTGGCTGATTAAGTTGTTGCGTTGAAGAAGGCTTTATATGACGATCAATGAATAGCAGTGATGGTATTGAGATACTGGCCGCAATAACAATAAATAGCCAGTTTAATAAGACACCTTCAAAAAAGCAGTCAACTAGGGAGACTCCAGAGGCAAGGAATAAGAATGGTATAAATAGAATGATCCCGATAACTAGCTGCTTTAGTTTATTCAAACATTTCTCCAATTTGTAGAAGCTTAAGAAACAGGTAGCATCATGCGCTGGTGATAATCTTGTCGCTACTGATGCTTGCTGGCATGAAGCTTTGGATTAGACGCATACTTTTCATGCAAACATCTTATTAATACATAGATTGCCGCGCAGGTTACGATAGCGCTTAACCCCTTGAGCACATTCCCGAATATCATATTGTTCGTCCAGAGAGCTTCGATATATCTCCTCAATTTTCAAGTCAAGTGCAACGATGATAACGAATTCTTGATAGTGGTCTAGGCTGTTACGCCATGCATCGGTAGTAATCGCATGGGCGAAGATAGTTCAGAATACGTCTGGGACGATGGTTCAGTGCGGATTGGACTGCTTGAATTTCAACCAGGGTAATTGCTCTGAGAGACTTCCCTTTCGGGAAGAATTCCCTAAGCAGTCCATTGGCGTTCTCGTTTGTGCCACGCTCCCAAGGCGAGTACGGATGTGCGAAGTAAATCTGGGTTCCAACAATCTCTGATAACTTGGCAAACTCGGAACCATTGTCAAAAGTGATACTCTCAAATTCCTTGGCCCCGTAGTCGTCGATCGTGTCCTGCAAGGCTTTAAGGCAGGTGCCCGCATGATAGTCAGGAATCTTGACGATGATCTCAGTCCGGCTGTACCGTTCTGTGAGCGTCATTAATGCTGGCTCATCAGCTAAGCGAATACCTTTGACCAAGTCGCCTTCCCAATGTCCCACGCCTGTGCGGTCATTCACGGCCGCAGGACGCAACTCGATTGAGTCGCCGTATATCTTCTTATTCTTGCGCTTGTGGGCGTTCTTATAGCCTTTGATGCGGCGTCGGAGCTTCTTGGGAAGTGTCATGTTGTCTAGCTCAAGCAGCCCGGCGTCGATGTAGCGATAGACAGTTGTCGTTGAAGGGCAAGCCTTGCCCTGGTCGCGATAGAAGTGTACGAAGCTATCAACGCTGTGTACGCGCGGCTTACGAGTAAGCTCCCTGGCGAGAGCCTTGAAGAACGCACGGCCGGTCTTAAGAAAGGCGTAGTGACCGGTTCTATCGCGTTTACGGTCGTGCATGGCTTGGGCAGTTTCCGCAAGATAGACTTGATGCGAGTGACGCTTCGAGTCGAGCTGAGTTACAGATCCACGCGTGATTTCTCGTGAGATTGTCGCTTTACTGCGATGAAGCTTCTGTGCAATCACGGTCGCGGTGTCACCAGCAGCCTGAAGGGCCTGAATTGTAGCACGGTCGCTAAAACTGAGTTGTTGGTAATGCTTGTGGGTGTTAGTCTGAGAGTGGGTCATGAAGATTCCTGCTTTCTTGTTTAGCTAGCACTAACAAGAATAGGTCTTCATGGCCTTTATGGTCTAGTCGTCAGGGTGTTGCACTTGAATTGTAAACTGGGGGCTTCGATATATCTGAAGATGCTACGGTTAAAGAGCACTATCAGCAATGCACCCCAAACTTTTTTATCGCGATTCATTTTAGTATTATCTTCCAATTAACGCATCATCATGGCTGAGGATTGGTCATACTAGAAGACCACTACTCAAATATCTATTATGTATACCAATGAAACCTTACAGGAAATTCGATAGGACAGCGATTAAGCCCCCAACAACCAAGATGCCTTCAAGACCAAGCAAATTAATTGTAACTGAAACTGATGATGCTTCGTCAGTTTAAAAATAAACGTCGTGTTTTCAGCTTTTTTCGTCATAAACATGCTGGTTGCAGAATAATCGTGTGGCAAATCCATAAAGTTGATCACCGTCAAGGCAGCATTCTTCATCCCTCGGTACACTGGTCTCAAATGGAGGGATTAGCGATGCATTTTATTCAGACGCATAAACAAGAAGCGATGATTGCTGGCGGTGTGCTGACAGCAGGCGGTCTGATTTTTAGTCAGGCATGGGTGCTGGTGTTGGCGAGTTTGGTGGCGGGCTTGCCGATTGCGATCAATGCATTGGCGGCGCTACGGTATAAGCAGATTAGTATTGAGTTGCTGGTGACGATTGCCCTGGTTGGCGCGGTGTTGATTGGTGAGCCGGTTGAAAGTGCTGTGGTCAGTTTTCTATTTTTATTCGGTGACTGGTTAGAGCAGCGCAGTTTGGCGAAGACGCGTTCGGCGATTCAAGGCTTGGCGGCTGCGGCACCGAAAACCGCGCGGCGACTGGATGGCACCATGATTCCGGTTGGTGACTTGGCGGTTGGTGATCAAGTCCGTGTACTGGCCGGCGAAACGGTGCCAGCTGATGGCAAAGTGATCAGTGGGCAGGCGAATGTTGTTGAAGCCGCGATCACTGGTGAGCCGGATGCAAAAAGCAAGCAGGCCGGCGCAACGGTTTATTCCGGCACGCAGGTGAGTGATGGTACGGTGGCTATTGAAGTTGAGAAAACCGGCTACAACACGGTTTATCAACAGATCATTGATTTGATTGAAGATGCTCAGGACGCACAGTCACCAGTCGCCACTTTTATCCAGAAGTTTGCGCGGTGGTATACGCCGCTGGTATTGATCATTGCTTTGCTCGTTGGTTTGATCAGCCAAAATGTCCGACTAGCCATTACGATTTTGGTATTAGGCTGCCCGGGTGCATTGGTGATTGGCGCCCCCGTCAGCAATGTTGTCGGCTTAGGCTTTGGCGCGAAGCACGGCATTTTGATCAAAGGCGGGGATGTGGCCACCAAATTGGATCAGATTGACACGGTTATGTTTGATAAAACCGGCACCTTAACCCAAGGCAAAATCAGCGTTGCAACGGCACAATATTGGGCGAACGATGACGCCAAAGTTGCCGAGCTGGTGGCGGCGGTCGAGCAAGCAACGGCGCATCCGTTGGGGCAGGCATTGGTCGCCTACCTAAAGCCGCAAACAACACCGGCTATGACCGACGTGAAAGTCACGCGGGGCATTGGCGTGCAGGCGCAAGTGGCTGGCCATACCGTTAGTATTGGGAACCAAAAGAGTCTGACGCAGCCACTGACCACCGCTCAGCAAGCCGCTATTCAAAACGTAATTAAAAGCGGTGCTTCGTTGGTCGTGGCGACGATTGACGGCAAACTTGCTGCAGTTTACGGCTTACGCGATCAGTTGCGGACCGATACCCCAGGCATGTTGGCGACTCTTCAAGATAACGGTAAAAAGACGGTTGTGCTTTCAGGCGACTCGCAGGCGGCGGTTGAACACATGATGGCGGATTTGCCACTGAGCCAGACCCACGGCGGCTTATTGCCAGTCGACAAGGTCACGGCGATCAAAACGGCGCAAGCGCGCGGTGAAAAGGTGATGTTTGTCGGTGACGGGATCAACGACGGGCCTGCACTGGCGCAAGCAGATGTTGGGGTAGCCATGGGCTCAGGGATGGATGTGGCCATTGATACTGCTGATGTCATTTTAACCAGCAGTCGCCTGACGAATCTCGGCGTTCTTTTCGATCTGGCTAAACGGATGGACAACAATATTAAACAGAATCTTGTCATTGCGATCGGAACTGTTGCTTTACTGTTAAGCGGCTTGCTCATTGGGTTAGTTGATATGGCCAGCGGGATGCTGTTCCACGAAATTTAGATTCTGTTGGTCATCGCGAATGCCTTACGGTTACGGCACACCCCCCGGAAGTTACAAAACTTGACGACGATCAAGGACGCCGCAGCACAAACTGTTAATAATGAAGGTAAATAAACAAGAAAGGATTTTTAACATGACAAAATTAGTTTATCAATTAGATGGTTTAACCTGCCCAAGTTGCTTGCAGAAAATTGAAGGCGCATTAGGCCAGCAAGCCGGTGTCAAAACAGTGAAAGCCTTGTTTAACAGTAGCAAGGTCAAGGCTCAGATTGATCCAAGCGTGACCAACGCCGATGTTTTGAAAAAGACGATCACGGACTTGGGTTATACCGTTGTGAACGTGCGCAGTCAAGAAGCATAGAGCGAGAACTGGCGCGGTTAGAAACCGGAGCATAAGCAGCCTTGGGTGTGGTGGCTGAGCCAATTACCCACAAGGTCCTTATGGAGGAGGTTTCGATGCTATAGAACGCTTTTAAAAATAAATAAGCGCGGTTAAGAGGAGAAGAACATGAGTGTAACGACAGGAATGAAAAGTATTACCGCTGATCAAGTTAAAGAACAACAAGCAGCTGCTGCTAAACAGGCTGACCATGACCATCATGTGCCAACTGCTGGTGCGATGAGTGGCCACGTGTTGGCGAACTTGCAGGTGCTGATCCGCAAGCTGACGCAGTTTCGGGTGACCTTACGAGGTGTGGCCAGTGAAATCGATCGGCAACTGTTAGATCAGCTAATGCAACAAGCACAAGACCATTTTGACGACCTTGTGGCTGATTTAGCTGCCCAAGGCGAAGATTTTCCGACAACGACAGCGGAGTTTGGTGAATACACGATGATCAAGGAAGACCCGGCGTTTCGTTTTTGGACGAATGATATGAAATTGGACGCCGTTGTCAATGATATCGATACCTGCCAGTTGTTTGTCAGTCGGGCGATTCCGCTGGCCAACAAGGAGAACAAGGCTGTATTGGCAGCAGATATGTTACAATTGCAGCGCTGGCATGAACAAAGCATTCTGCGCTTGCAAACTCGACTTGGCCGCCAAGTGACGGCGGGGCGGGCATTGCTTGACGAGGATGAAGATGACGATTGATCAAGCTTGTTGACAGAGCGTGAGCAGGCGCGTTTAGGAGGCGGCAACATGGCGCATAGTTGTACGGCGGTAGTGCCGTTATTCAAAAATTTAAATGATGAGGCGCGTGCCGCCATTGACGCGTTGACGCACGAACGCCAGGTTGAAAAAGGAACTGTTTTGATCAGCCCTGATACGGCGGCCCATTTGTTGGTGGTTGCGCACGGCAAACTCAAAACTTACCAGTTGGCCACCAATGGCAAGGAACAGCTACTACGGGTTGATGGTATTGGTGAGTATGAAGGTGAAGCCGGCTTACTCAATATCGCTAATCCGAATGTCTATACCGAAACCCTGACGGCGGCAACTGTCTGCACCATCAGTGCCACTGACTTTCAACAATTGCTTCTCAAGCAGCCGCAAATCAGTCTCCAACTCCTGACTGAAAACGCCCGTAAAATGCAGGCGCTGGAAAAACAGGCCGGCTATTTGGGTAACGATTCGATCAACGTTCGGCTCACCCACTACCTACTGGACTTGCGTACCGCGGCGGGCCAAGACACCGTCACGGTCCCGATGGCATGGACACAATTGGCCGATTATCTCGGAACAACGCCGGAAACGGTCTCGCGCACTTTGAAACGACTCGCCGAGGAAAAACTCATTGAACGTTCAGGTAAGCAGGTAAGAATTCTGAATGCTGAGGATATGGAAGATTTTGCTTGGTGAGGTTGCCGAGTGATGTTTTTTAAATACAAAAAGCCACGAATCATGCAATCTAAACTAATTGCACGATTCGTGGCTTTTTCTTTGTTTTGCAAGAAGCGACATATAAATAAATCGTCACTGAACAAAATTTAATCAAAACAATTTTTCGTTTTTTAAGAAAGCCAGCAAACGCAACTTTCAATCAAAGAATACTTATTGACCACATACATTTAAATCCATAGACAGACCGTAGGCTTAGAGAGAGGACTAATTACCCTGTTTTCTTCGTCTAGCGGATTGGATGGCACACACCCCTCAACATTCTTGAGACGCGGAGGTGAGGGCCATGCTAAAATCAGGAGACGAAAGGGGTTCGCCGCGCTGGATGTGGCGTCGGTTATCATCGCGCTAAGCATACTGGTTACCAGTATCGCCAAAGCGTATGCGATAATCAAAAAAGCTAACCGCAAGGATTAGCTTTTACCCAAATAGTCATCTGAACCGCGTTGAGGTCATCGGGCCGCCACCCGATGGCCTCTTTTCAACGACTTAATTATACACAAGATGCTAACAAGGCGTCAACATACTTACTTTAATGAAGTTATATGTGAACAATGCTGATCTTGGTCACACGATTATTTCACCCAAAATTGCTTTTTAGCATCAACGGCCACTCGGATCTGCTTAGTAAACTTTTCAATCGCAGCCGGTGCCTGTTGTTTTTCCTTCGCGACAAGATCAACGATGGCGCTGCCGATGATGACACCATCGGCGATGCCTGCCATTATTTGTGCTTGTTCAGGCGTGTGAATGCCGAAACCGATAGCGGTTGGAACGTTGGTATACTGCTTAATTTCTGCGACTAATGCCTTTAAGCCAGCAAAGAATTCATCGCGTTCGCCAGTAATGCCCATTGAGGAAACGACATAGATAAATCCTGAGGCACTTTTGGCGATTTTTTCAATTCGATGACCGGAAGTTGGCGTGATTAACGGAATAATATCGATACCGTATTTTTCGGCAATTGGCACAATTTCATCGCGACTTTCATACGGCAGATCTGGGATCACCAAGCCGGCGACATTTAAATCCGCACAGCGTTTTAAGAAGGCTTCGTAGCCGTATTTGAAGACAATGTTCAAGTAAGTTAAGACGATTGGCACCGCGGTTTCTTTGCGGGCAGCCTCCACAATGTCAAAGACCGTTTTGGTGCGAACGTTGGCGGCGAATGCTCTTAGGTCGGCGGCTTGAATCACGGGACCGTCGGCGACTGGATCGGAAAAAGGGATGCCTAACTCCACAATATCGGCGCCACCTTTGGCAAGTGCGACCACGTTTTTGACGGTGGTTTCAAAATCGGGATCATCAGCGACGATGAAGGGGATAAAGACTTTATGATTTTTAAAAACATCTGCTAACTTACTCATCAACATCGACTCCTTTGTATTTGGCAATGCTTGCGACGTCCTTATCGCCACGTCCGGACAAGGTACAGATAATGATTTGATCTTTTGCCATCTGTGGGGCAATCTTTTCAACGTAGGCGATGGCGTGACAGCTTTCAATCGCGGCAACAATGCCTTCTTGTTTCGCAATGTAGGTAAAGGCTTCAACTGCTTCGTCGTCGGTAATGCCAACGTATTGCGCCCGGCCTTCCTGAACGAGAGCGGCATGCTCGGGGCCAACGCCGGGGTAATCAAGGCCAACAGAAATGGAATATACCGGATCAATCTGGCCGTCTTCATTTTGCATGAATAAGGACTTCATGCCGTGGAAAATGCCAACGGAGCCGCGTTCGATGGTTGCGGCGGTTCTGTCGGTATCAACGCCTTTACCGGCTGCTTCAACGCCGACTAATTGAACAGAAGGATCATCAATATAAGCGGCAAAACTTCCAATGGCGTTACTGCCACCACCTACACAGGCAACGACCATGTCTGGCAGCTGAGCTTCTTTGGCCTGAAGTTGCTGTTTTGATTCCGTTGAAATAACACTTTGAAAATGTTTTACCATTTCGGGGAACGGCGCCGGGCCGACTGCGGAACCTAGCACGTAGAAAGTGTCATCACTGCGACTCGCCCATTCTTGCAGTGTGGCGTTAACCGCGTCTTTTAAAACCATTGATCCGCTTGTGACTGGATGAACCTTTGCGCCGAGAAGTTCCATGCGATAAACGTTTAACTTTTGGCGGTCAGTGTCTTCTTTACCCATGAAAATTTCACAGTCCATCCCCATGAGTGCGGCAATGGTGGCGGTAGCGACACCATGTTGACGCGCGCCGGTTTCGGCAATCAGGCGCTTTTTGCCTAAATGTTTGGCAAGCAAGGCCTGACCGATGACATTATTGATCTTATGTGCACCGGTATGATTTAGATCTTCTCGTTTTAAGTAGATTTTGGCGCCACCAAGGTCTTCGGTCATGTTCTTGGCATAATAAAGCAACGAGGGGCGATTGGCGTAATTAACCAATAGATCATTTAATTCTGCTTTGAATTCAGGATTATCTTTTAAGTCATTAAAAGCCTTAGTGACTTTTTCAAGCTCGGTCATGAGGGTTTCAGGAATATACTGGCCGCCAAAGTCTTTTCCATAACGACCGGCGCGTGTTGGCTGTTGGGTTGTTTCATTTAGTGTCTTCATAGATGGCTTCCTCTTTTGCTTGTTGAATGAATTGGGTGATTTTATCAGCATCTTTATGGCCGTTGGTTTCAACCCCGCTGGAGACGTCGACCATCGTGGGCTGAACGAGTTGAACCGCTTGGCGCACATTCAGTGGCGTTAGACCGCCAGCCAAAATGAGGGGTCGGCTGATGTGGGGGATAGCTTTTAAGTTAAGTAGTTGCCCGCTGCCCTTGCCGCTATCGACCATTAAATAATCAGCCATTGAGGTTAGATCAATGGCCTGGCGTTCAAAGACCTGGATCACTTTTAAACCGGCTCGTTGAAGTTGCGTGATTTCGGCTGGGGTGCTTTTCCCATGAAGCTGAGCAACATCAATGGCACCTGCTTGATAGATAGCCAGAATTTCGGCGACTGGCTCGTTGACGAAAACGCCAACGGTCTTGATCTTAGGATGAAGCAACTGTTTTAGGGATAATGCTTGCTCAAGCGATATTTGATGCCGCCCGGGAGCGAAGACAAAGCCGGCAAAGTCAGCCCCAGCAGTATTGACTGCCAAAATATCTTCCGAATGCATGAGACCACAGATTTTAACGAGTACCATTTTGGGAACCTCCTTAACCGCGCCAGTTCACGCTCTTTCTTTAAATGCTGCAATTAATTGTCTCTTTTGGTTAGATCGCATGAGTGTTTCACCGATGAGAATGGCATTGAAGCCAGCTGCTGCCAGTTTTTCAACGTCTTCCTGCGTCTTAATGCCGCTTTCCGCAACGACGGGGATGTTGTCGGGCACCATGGCTCTTAATTTCAAACTATTGTTGAAATCAACTCGAAAGTCTTTGAGATTCCGGTTGTTAATGCCGATTATCTTTGCACCTGACTGTAGTGCCCGTGTGACCTCAGCGGCTGTATAGGCCTCGACAATTGCGTGCATACCGAGCTTTTCAGCCAGTTGGCGATAATCGCGCAATTGCTGATCGGTTAGGATCGCAACAATCAGTAAAATAATGACAGCCCCGTTTGCCTTAGCCTCGTAGATCATATAAGGATCAATCGTAAAATCTTTTCGAAGCGTTGGCACCGACACTTGTTGGCTGATCTCCTTTAGATAATGAAGGTGGCCGTTGAAATAATCGGGTTCGGTCAAGACCGAGATAGCATCGGCACCGGCTTGATCGTACGCTTTGGCGATCGCCAAGTAGGGGAAATCTGTGACAATTGTCCCCTTTGATGGCGAGGCCTTTTTGACCTCAGCGATCACGTGTAGGCCAGGTTGTTTTAAGCGTGACGAATTGTCAACTCAAGTGCAACTTTTTACCCATGAAGACTTCTGATGGCGTCTTCCAGCCTAAGACCTTGCGTGGTCGATTATTCAGTTGTTCAATGTAAGTCTCAATTTCCTGGTCGCTCTGAAGGTCTAGGTCTGTGTTCTTGGGAAAGTATTCTCTAATCAGTCCGTTGGTGTTTTCGTTAGTTCCTCGTTGTTGAGGCGCGTGTGGGTCAGGAAAGAAGACCTTTGTATTCAGACGTTCTGCCAGCTCCCTGTACCGGGCAAACTCCCTTCCACGGTCAGGAGTCACTGTTCTTACTCGGTTAGCTGGTAAGGCACCAAGCAGCTCAATCATGACGTCTCTAACAGTGTCAGCTTTTGCGTTGGCCGTTCGCTTCGAAAGCAGATAGCGTGATTTACGGTCAACTAATGTTACTAATGCAGAGTGTCCTGTTTTACCGCGTACTGTATCGCCTTCCCAGTGACCAAACCAGCTGCGATTTTCTGCCGACCGGGGTCGGTCGTGAATTGATGGCACGTCATTGAAGCGCCCCCGGCGTTCATTTATGGTGCCTTTGATTTTGCGCGTCTTGCCTCGGTGTCGAAGCAGCCTTGGTAGCCCGCGAGCACCATGGCTCTTCAATGGAACACCGAGATTATCTAGGTAGATACCTCTGTAGATAGTCGAATAGCTGATGCGAATAGGACTGCCTTCTAGTGACAAGCGACCGGCAATCTGCTCAGGCGACCAATGTAGCACCGTGATATATCGAATGACAGCGTCACGAGTCCCCGGTCGATCGAGGATCCGAGGACGCCTGCTAGCCAAGCGAACCCGCCGGTAGCGGTCCTGAGCGGTGGCTGCCGAATAGTTCCGCCAGCCGCCGTTACGTGCAATTTCACGGCTGACTGTACTCTTGGAACGACCTATCTCTTTGGCGATGGTATCAAGAGTTTTGCCTGTAGAGATACCAAGCAGTATCGATTCACGGTCTTTTAAGGTAAGATGGGTGTACGGACTCATAGTCGAGTTCTCCTTGTAGTTGGTCTTGTGGTGATTCCATTTTACAAGGACTCAGGCTATGAGTCTTTTCTATTTGACTAATTTGTTGCACTTGAATTGTAAATCCGTCGTGTTAGAAAATCCGGCTTGTGATTGCGCGGCATTTTGGCCACGGTTTGTTTTAAATCAGCAAGTGACTGTTGGCGTTGGTGACGCGCTAAACGAATTTTGGTCACAGTCACCAAATCGTCTAAGATCATGCCACCACGTCCTTACGCTTGTCGGAGAAAGCCAGTAGGCGATTGAGTTCTTCAAAGGCTTTGCCATCGTCGATCGTTTTAGCGGCTAAATCAATCCCTGCTTGAATGGATAAGTCGGGATGAGCCACGTGAAGCGCTGCACCGGCATTCAACAACACGATGTCGCGTTGCGGTCCGTGATCGCCGGCTAAAATACGCCGGGTAATGTTGGCATTGGCCTCAGGTGTGCCGCCAACCAGATCAGCCCGCTGACGACGTTTCAAGCCAAATTGCTCAGGTGTCACTGTGTATTTCGTTAAGTGATCATCCTGCAATTCAACCACCGCGGTTTCATCGGCGGTGGTCATCTCATCAAGACCATCGCGGCCGTGAACGACCATCGCGTTGGTGACGCCGAGCTTTTTCAAGACATTGGCTAATGGCTCAAGCAAGGTTTCATCGTAAACCCCAAGTAGTTGGTGAGTTGGGTGTGCCGGATTTGCCAGTGGCCCGAGGATGTTGAAAATGGTGCGGAAGCCAAGTTGCTTTCTAACAGGGGCAACGTACTTCATTGATTTGTGATATTCCTGTGCGAATAGAAAGGCCAAATTGTTTTCTTGCAGGCTTTCATAACTGACAGCGGGTGTTTCATTGATGTCCAACCCTAAAGCCTCAAGAACATCGGCGGCCCCGCTTTTCGATGAAGCGGCGCGATTACCATGTTTAGCCACTTGGGTACCAGTTGCCGCGACGACAATCGCGCTGGTTGTGGAAATGTTGAACGTGTTGGCATGATCACCACCAGTACCAACAATTTCAAGCACATCCTTGGTTTCGGGAAAAGCAAGCGCGTGGCTTCTCATGGAAGCAGCTGCACCGGCGATTTCATCAATCGTTGGATTCTTGGCGGTTAACGCGGTCAGTAAGCTGGCAGTTTGCACCTCAGATGCTTCACCGTTCATGATTTCATCCAAAACGGCTTCGCTTTCTTCAAACGTTAGGTTTTCGTGGTTCACGACTTTTTCAATGGCTTGTTTAATCATGATGAATGCCTCCAAATTGTGTTTTGACAGGGATTGTTGTGAGTTTTAAGTGATTGAAAGCTATATAAAAATCGCCATCGTTTAATCTCGTTTGTCTGATTCATACCCAAGACCTCCTTCGATAACGCGTTCGCTGGCGCAGAAACCTGCGTGTAAGGACCTGAATTGCAATGATCAAAGACCGACCATCACGCTTCAAGCCGCTTACACTCCGGTTCCTAAGCACGCCGGCTCACGCTCACAAAAAAATCCGCCCATAACTTTGAAAAGTTAAGGACGGATTTTCCGCGGTGCCACCTTAGTTCGATTAATTCGAGACTTCAACAAATAATAGCATCTGATTTGTCTAAAAATCCCCATTTAATCACGCTTAGCGAGAGACCAACATCTCTCCGACAACTGACGTATGCCTCTACGTTTCTCCGTACTTGAAGTCTTTCGGAGAACCCTCCGTGGTCCATTTAATCATCTGCGTTCGATTGCACTCTCAGCACCGGCAACTCTCTTTGCGCGCACAATGATCTTGATCTCCACATCATCGGTTTGTTCATGGACGAATTATTAATGATTGGTTTGAATATTAGAGGCTCTCCTGAAAAATGTCAACAATTTTAATGCGTACTTTTGTAAAGATGTTTGAACAGGTTCGCAAAGTTGGCAATTAACATGACTCGTGATGTAGGGCATTAAGATATTTTCCTAGGTACTTATCGTGGTCTTTTGGGTGATACTGTGTGATAAAACGAGGATGTTCTAACGGCACGATTGTTTCAAAAAAATGATACTGATGATTAATGTTCACCAGCACCTTATAATTTTCGCCGCTTCCGATGCAGTAGCATACTGATGTATCTATGCCAAAGTCGATTTGGCGGCGCAGTGAGTGCACAATAAACGGAAGCAAAAGGTTCTGTACTTTTTTATTTTCATAGTAATTACAATTAACTTCATTTCCCTTGGCATTGATGCTAGCCAAGCCGAGTGGACAGACAAACCCTAGATAAAAAGCATTGTAGAATTTTTTGCTGCCGCCATATTTGGTCATGACGTCATATAAAAATTTTGATGATGACTGGTTAATATAAAATTGATCAATCAGAATACCGGTTTCAGTTTGAAGATGTTTTGCGTCTTCAAAAGGTACGCCAGTCATAGCTGTTCCTCTTCGTGCAGGGGAACTTCCCAAAATTAATCGCCGAGGCTTCGTATCATCAAAGTATTTTTGATAAAACGCTGTCGTTATCTTGCAAACAGCAGCTTGTTGTTTGCCACTATAAGGATTGATGAGCTTAAATTTGTCAGGTAAATCAATTGATACGGATGAGAGATCATTAGTGAATTTCAATACCTTGTCTGCAAAATTCGTGCGATACATTTTACACCGGCCTTCCTGCTATTCTCAGCTGCATGTGGCGCATAGTTTTGCTCGATATTTTAGGCCTGATAGGCGCTTGGTTCCTAATGGTCGGCCCGGCCGCTTTTATGGTTAACAAGTTTCAATGCTTCTCACTATCTTATAATAGTTGGGTAATTTCTTAAATGTTTTTTGACTATGGATGTCATGCTAAGGTAACTGGACCACTAATAAAGGCGCCAAACCATGCAGTCACTTTTAGGCTTTAATGAGTTAGCGCTGCCTTGTTCCGAGAATAATAGAAGCTTAGACTCAGTAACAATAGCAGCAGCACCTAGACGTGGAGAAGGAGAAATGATGATGAACAAAAAGTTGAGCGTGGCAGTGTTGGTGCTCGGATGTTTGAGCTTACTGGCTGCTTGTCAACCGAGTAACGTTGTGAGCAAGGTTAAGCAGCATACAGTGACCGTTTTAAACCAAAAGGATCAAGTGTGGCGCGAAACTGAGGCGGTTTCTGCCACGGTAACGAGTCAGGGGAGTTTGAAAAACGAGCAAGTAAAACCGGACAACAAGTTGTCACCTGCTATCACGAATGCCGGTAAATTTTACAGTGTCGCTACTTTCAAACAGAGCGATTATGCCACGATCAAAAAGGCTATTCAGAAAAATGAAGCACAGCCTAAGACACTCCGCTTCGTCACAGTGAAGCAAGTGAATGCGACGCTTAAAGCGATGGGGGCAACCAAACAGATTAAAGCATTAACGGATTTGGTCTATACACAACAAGCGGATGGTCACACTTTTCCTAGTAATGATGGCTATCTCATTGAAGGCGATCATTTGTATGAAGTGATCATGGCTTACACGACAGGGGGTAATGCTAGTACCGTCAATCGCGGCAATGTTTACTCGCGGAAAATCAAGTACGGGACAACTAAGCAGCTGACTTTCAGTGAAGTGGCCGGCACTTGGCAAAGCGCTGCAGGCGATCAGGCTACCGTGCGAGATAATCAATTGGTGACCATTCAGAACAAGTCGTATGTTCGCGGCAAAGTTGAAAATCTAAGTCACTTGCAAGGAGAAAAGTTATATCGAAACACGGCGTACTCCCTGCGACAGACACAATTGGTCAAGCAAGATGCTAAGTTGACCCAGCAATCGTTGGTAGCAGGTGACTTGTATGACAATATGTATCTATTCCTATCAAAGACAAAGATGGCGCGTGTGAATACTAACGGTGTGACCATTTTTACGAAAAAGGCAGCGCAAAGCCAGATTCCTGATCAAGTTTTTGAGGTTTTTCGGTTATTAGACCAGCGCCATACAGACGAAGTCGCAGCTTATTTATTACCGCACGGGACTGACACTTATTCTGTGGCACTGACTCGTAGCATCAACTATGCAACGGTAAATTATGAAGGCGGCGCAACGGGAGCAGAATCAGTGTCGATTCAGGATGGCAAAATTAGTGTTGGACCAGACTTAAATCACAATTGAGCATGACTCACAACTTTACTCGCCCCAGTCAAAAATAAAAATTGGTCCATACTCAAAAAACATCAGCAGGCAGTGTGCGGTCCGCAGGTCAACTGCATTGCTGATGTTTTTTGAATGTATAAGGGAGTATAAGTTTTTAGCTCTGTGGAAGCCTTGCGACAGCTGAGATTGGAAACTTTTGATCCTGTCAAAACTTCGGTAAGATTGGAGTATGAAAAGTAATAGGGTTAAAGTGTCCACATGAGCCTAGCATGGACCAAATTTTATGCAACGATTTTATTCCAATCGTCTGACATTCCTCACATACAAACATATTGTGAAATAAGTAACGGATCGTGATCTGTTGGTGACGAGAATGTAAACGCATTTCAGTTGGCTTGAATAGATGCTTGGGTGTATTGTTATAGCGTAAGAATAACGAGAAAACTTGTGAATCTGCTTCTATGTTTGAAGGAACAAACATGAAACTGAGGGCAGCGTTAATAACGCTGGTTGTTTCTAGTGCAGTTTCTTTAACCTCTCCGGAGGGCTTTATCGCAAAGTGGTGGGATCAGCACGATGCGTACCCAAATAACGGGATCATCAACTTTTAAGGCCTGATCTGGATAACAGTTAAAACGATGAACGGAGGGAAGACATGAAATATTGGCGGAATTTCTTCTTAACGTTTGGCGTTGTCTTGGTATTGGCATATGTTGTCTCTGTTTGGTTAAAAATGCCATTCAGATGGTGGATCTTTGTTGGTGGCGCTATTGGTGTCCTTATTGTAGACTATGGGTTCGGAAAGCGCCGGAAGAAGCATAAGCATTCTGCAGATTAACAACTATTTCGTCGTACGGATTTACAACCACTCGTTAGGTTTACCTGAGAAAAGCCACCCGAAGAAGGATGGCTTTTTTTGATTTCTCCTCAAGGATGAGAAATGTCTAAAGGTGGTTATTCGCTTCGCAATGTGTCGATATGCAGCCGATCCGTCCAAAAAGCCACTGGTGATAGACATAGGACAATCAAAGCGCCAATCAGGTACGTGTGACTAAAAGCCTGAGCTAAGCGGGTGTTTTTGCGTTGGGTAATGTCGTGAAAAGCGGTTTGCAGGGTTTGTTTCTGGGCGACTTGTTTGATGCCGGTCAAAAAGGCAGCTTGTCCTTGCGCCATGGTCGCAGCACCCGTGCTTAGTTGCACGATACTGGTGGCAAGCGGTGAACGGGTTTGTTGAGCCGCTTTTGCCAGTGCTTCCGAGCCGTTTGCCAACTTGTTACTGCCTTGTTGTAAGCCTGCACTGGCATCATACAACTTGCGAAGATCACTGCCAGCAGCGGGCTTTGGTAGATTAGTTTTAACTTTGGCTGCTTCTGAGATGGTTTGCCTCATCTTTTTCTGTTGGTGCTTTGTCGGGGTTGATGATCCGGCAAAGACCGCAGCGAGCTGCTGGTGAGCAACTGTTTTGACATGTGGCGACAAGGTTTTTGCCGCTATGATTTGGTCGCCAGCATGATGAATCTGCGTTTTTGCTGTGTCGATATTGGTATCCAATACGGTGACCAGAATCGCAATACCTAAACAGGTACCAATTTGCCGGGCCGCGTTGACAATCCCGGAACCAATCCCACTTTTATTTTTGGGTAGATAACGGACCGAGGCGACCATTGAGACTGAAGCGAAGCCAAAACCGAAACCGTTAATGACGAGCAGCACCACGATTAAGGCGGTTGCGGTTTCTGTTTTGATGAGCGACAGCAGGAAAAGGCTGGCAGCCATGAGCAGCATGCCGGCTAAGGTAACGGGAATAGCACCGGTTTTATCGAGTAGTTTGGTGCCAAGTGGCATGGCAATCATGATCGTTAGGGAAACTGGAATGATGATGAGTGCGGCATGCAAAGGACTATCGCCTAATACATTTTGGAGGAAATAGTTCAGAATCAGACTCGGTGCTACTAACGCAAAGCCGGTCATGAAGTAAACAATGCTAGAGGCACTCAACGTTTTTTCACGGAAAAGCTCTAGCTCCAACAGCGGGTTCTTCACGCGCTTTTCGGTGGCGATGAACGCAATGAGGGCGAGGACACCGCCGATTAAACTGGTCAGAATCAGCAAGGATGTCCAGCCGTATTGGCGACCTTCCAACAGGCCAAATGTGACACCGCCAAGCGCGGCCGTTAGAAAGACAAGCCCCGGAAAATCGATACCGCCAGCGAGGGATTCATCATAGGATTCTTTTGCGCAAACGGCAATGAGCACGAAGGCAAGGATGGCTAAAGGAACATTGATGCCGAAAATCCAGCGCCAAGAAGCGACTTGCAGAATGATACCACCAATTGGCGGGCCGCCAGCCGCTGCTAGTGCCGTGACTGCTCCGACAACGGAAGCAACGCGGTTGATTTTCTCTTTACCGAAGACCTCAATTCCCATAGGCAAGACAATTGGGGTGATGATCGCGCCACCGAGACCTTGGAAGAAACGGAAGGTGATGAGCATGGACAGAGAAGTCGCCGTCATACAAACAGCGGAGAAGCCGCCAAAGAGAAGGAGACCAAGTAACATGATTTTCTTGCGGCCAAACCGGTCAGCAATTTTCGAAGCGGTAATCATGAAGACCGACATGGCTAAGGTGTAAATCGTCATGACCCAACTCGTATTAGCAAGCGAGCCATTGAGATCCGTCATGATTTTTGGAATCGCAATATTGACGATCGTGGTGTCGAGGGTTCCCATGAACATCGCGATCGTCAGGCCAATGAAACAAAGTGCTTTGGTAAAACGCGTCATAGCATCCAGTCCTTTCATCTGATACGTTTGTGTCTATGTGACACACGTGTGACTTTCGAGAGCACTTTGAGTATACTGGGGCTTAGGAGAAGCGGCAATAGGTTGCAGACAAGTGCTACAAATTGGCAGTATTTGTGTCAGATAAGGGGATGCGAGCGATGAACGGTAAACAACGAATGGCGGCGCAGTCTAGACAGTGGTTGGTTGATGCCTTGATTGAGTTGATGCAACGCGAAGATGTGGCTGATATCTCAATCACGGAAATCGTGCAGACAGCAGATCTTTCACGAAAGACTTTTTATCGGGCATTTAAAACCAAAGATGACTTAATCGATTATCTCTGTGCCCAATTGACGGAAGGCTATTTTGAAAGTTTGCAAAAAGCCACCCGCGATCAGGAACCGATTAGTTTTGAAACAACCATGGCAAATTTCTTCAACTTCTGGTGGCAGCAAAAAGACCTTGTTCGCTTATTGATTCGACAAGGTCTGTTTGATCGTTTGAACGGGGTTTGGCTGCAAGACGCGGTTGCTCACTACCGCGCGTTTCCTGCGCCTTGGCATGTCGCCGGTACCGATCAGGAAGTGAACTACATCATGGCCTTTGCCCTCGGTGGCTTCACGAATATTCTGCGCGTCTGGCTGGCGCAGGATGAGCCAGAATTGCCAGAACAGGTGCAAAAGGGGGCGCTGGCTGGTTTTGGACAATTGGCGCGGAGCATTGGTGGGACGAATTAAGTACTTAACCAATAGTTTAATAGCTGAACTAATTGCGTATAAGTCTTTGTGGACAGTATGATGGGCATACAAATTAAGCTAATATGAAAAACACACAAAGTTGAAGGAGTCCAACAAACTCATGAAAGCTCTCATTTGCCTCATTCTAAATGCACTTCCGTATGCCGGTATCGCACTGTTGTTAGATTACCAGTATATTTCTGACGGCCCTGTATTGATATACTTTTTGTTGCAATTAAGCATATCTCTATCAATATGCTTAATTATGAGGGAGGAGACAAAGAAGATGTGGCGCATACTGTTTTTCTCCCAGTTTTTATCATTGCTTCTAAATCTACTGACGTTATATGCTGGCAACCTGCCATTCTCAACCTACTTTAAACCATTTACTGTTTATGGCTGGTCTGTATTGACCCAAGTTTTTGGGCTACTGTTGCAGGCGATAACGGCCGGGCTTTTCATTTGGGTGAAAAGGGTTATTAAAGATAAAAATTAATTGGTAACGTTAAGTCAGAGTTGTCAAACGTGAAACCATTTTGAATGGCCTTTTCTCGAGGAACATCAATCAAAAAGTTGATAGTTTTCTCTTCATTCGACTTGATCATCGGAAGCGGTGACTGCGGCTGTAGCGCGACTTGTTGATTGTCTGAATAGGCAGTGAAATTTGTTGGGGAAAACGCCAGCGGAATGGCGTAATGATAGTTATGGAAAGTGAGCGAAATGCCGGTCTTATTTTGAGGTGTGTTAGGTAGATACTTGGTTTGAATCGTAAATAGCAGTTGGCTGTTAGCGCCGTAATAAGTTACCTTGCTACCAATAGCAACTGGTTTTCGATAAACTGATCGGCGCGGAATTTCGTATGATTCAGGTAGAGGAATGATCTTTTTGCTAGTATGGCGGTGACGTGAAGTTTTCAAAATCAATTTTGTTGAGGTGGGTCGCAGTCGGTTTAAGCTCACCGTGCCCTTTTTAACCATCCCAGCAGCCAATTGATTGTTATTCAAATCTTTCAATGTATAGCTGGTATTTGGCTGGGCATGAAAGCTAAGTTTAAGGCCGTTATTGCCAGTCGTTACCTTTACTTTTTTCACGATAGACGGTTTCGTTTCATCCGTATTAGTCTTGGATAAGGCTGATTGTCGCGGCACTAAAACGAAGACGGTTAAAAAGCTAATTAGCAGAACTAACACGCGTTTTTTCACGACGGAGGCCTCCTCGATTTTTGTGGGTTTTAACGATAAACAGAGGGTGTGCAAAGGTTATACAGCGACTGGATTAATTATTAATAACTATATCATAAGGAAATTACGTTTTCTTGAATGGTTCAAATATGTGCCACCGTCAAAAAAACGTACTAGACGTCATGAAAGCAACAGTCTAGTACGTTCCAGAAAAATAGCGATCAGACCCGTTCAACACGACTGCTTTTAGTTGAATCTCTGAATGGATACCAACTCGCAAAATTAAATGAACTGATTACCTCAACAAGCAACAAGATACCTGACCAAATCGCGATGACCAAAGCTCCTTGTCCCAGTTGTAATCCCGGCAAGTCCACGGACTGGGCAATCGTGCCATTCGCAATGCCCCACACATGAAAGAAACTCAGTGGCAACCAGCTAATTGGCGGGATCAGCAATGCGCTAGCCACCACGATTAACACAATACTTGTCGTTAACCAAGCGTTTTTGGAGATGAGTGCCACGGCAATATTAAACGCTGCAACCAGTGCAATCAGAAGCAACAAGAGGCCTGCAGAGCGAATCAATAGTTGTCCCCTAGTTGTAAAAGTTTCAGAAAAGCTGTTGAAAGCATCCTGATAGGTGTTATTCAGGACGGGAAATTCCCAGCTGCCAAAACCGCGTAGCAAACCGGTAACTAATGTTGTTAACGACAGCGGTAGAAAAACAATCTCGGCTAAGGTCAAACTGATCGTTAAAAACTGCACCATCATCTGTTTGACCAGACCTTCACCTTGTAGCTGTAACCAATTTGAATGGGCGCGTTTATGAGCCAACTCTTTGGCAAAAAAACCACCTGAGACAATGATGCCGATGAGTAGAAGGTAAAATGGCACGTTTTGCTGGAAAAGATATTGTAAATAGTCAAAGCCGCGGACATAAAAAGTAGGGAACCACTCACGCACAAGCTTCTCGGTCTCATCTGGCATCGCTTGTAATTCTTGATCCGTAAATAACAGCCCTTGCGGATAGTATGCAGTTATCTTGTGCTGTGCGAGGATTTCATTTTGCTGATAGGTTCGATTGATCGCATCCAGATAATCTGGTTTTGCTGTGCCGTTTAGGATCGCAATTCGGTAATTGGCACCTTCGTTTTCTTTGGTAGCAGGCTCCTTACCACTGATAATTGGCAATTCTGCCGCGAACCATTGGTTATAGGCGGCTTGTGGTCCATTAAGTTTTTTGAACTCGGTTTTCAATGTTGCCGGTCCGTCCGCCTGATCAGCCCCTTGCTGAATTAACGCTTGGCGATACTTTTGAACAAATTCATTTTGGGCAGCCTGTTGTTGAAAGTTACCGAGAATGCCAACACCCGTCAAAACGGCAATAAACAGCCAAATCCACCAACGACGATTGCGCTTGGTAAATTCAAACTTTAGATAGTGAAAAAGCATCAGATCACCTCCGGATTTGGGCGGCAAACAGACAGAGAATTTGCCAAATAAAATAAATAAGGCCAAAGCGGACAACTGATCCAAGCAAGTTTTCTTGAAAGAGCGCCTTTAAAGATTGCGTGATATTAGTAGCGGTATTTTGCCAGCCATGATGACCGCTGATAAATGGTTGACCCCAGATCTTGCTAATAAGCAAGCTTAAACTTAATGCGATACCCAGCATCATGAACCATGTGAGTAAGGCAACCAGAAAGTTCATACCAAGCCATATCCAACTGTTGGGCTGATTTAACATAACCCACTCGTGTTGCTTGCCGAACCAAGATAAGGTCCAAGTTGTTGACAAAATCATCACCATCAATAGAATGACCGACCAATGGCTCAACAGGACACTGAAGTCCGTTAAGAAAACTGCTGGTAAAGTAGAACTGCCATTAATTTCATAACCCTGATGAGTGGTTAATAGTTTTCGAAAAAGGGATGCTTGGTGATGATTGGCAATAAGATTGGTGCTAAAATCATCTGGACTCAGTTTCTTGAGAATCTTTTCTTGATCAAACACTTTTAAGCTGGTCTTTAAATAGTTTCGATTATCACCTTGGGAAAAAGCCTGCTTTTGCTGCTCATATAAACTCGTCAGTTGCCTAGATTGCAATAATAAAGTTACCACCTAGAAAGAGGCTTGCTCACTGCTTGAACTGGGGTTTGCCAACGGAGACATTTTCTAGGTTTGTTATTGATAAGCGCTGTGGCTTGTTGAATATCGGTCTCTGAAACCTGATCAAACTGTGTTCCCTTCGGGAAATAGTAGCGAAGTTCTCGATTGAACCGTTCATTTGTGCCCCGTTCATTCGGGTGATAGGCGTGGCAAAAGTAAACCGGTATCCGATAGCGCTTTGTAAGCGCCTGATCGCAGGAAAACTCTTTACCGTGATCAACCGTCACTGATCGAACCGGACCCGGAAAGTCCACCATCAGTCTTGCAAATCCCTTGAGAACAGCATTTTGTGATAAGTTTTCAAGCTTAGTTGTCGCCATTAAACGTGTCACCCGATCGACAATGGTCAAAACAGCAGCCTTTGACCCGCGACCACCGCGAACTGTATCCATCTCTAAATGTCCTTTTTCGGTTCGCCGATTAGCTGACTCACTGCGAATCTCAATTGAGGTGCCTACTGCTTGGTTATAGCGCGACCGAAGGTCTTGTCTTCTTTTATGACGTTTACCGTGATCAAAGAGTTGGCTTGGCTGAAAATCGACTTGTCTTTGATAAATCCAGTGGTAAATCGTGTGTGGCGCACAGTGAACGGCATAACCGACCATTTCAGGGGACCAACCTAGGTTTAGCTTCTCAGTTACCATCCGCTTCAACTTAGGCGTTAAAATCGAGTGCCGACCACAACGATGCCGACAAGTATCGGCATGATCCTGAGCTATAATGGCGCAGTAATCACCTTCAGGGCAACGGTGAAGCTCATGCCTAATAGAAATACGAGAGCGGCCTAAGGTCGCGGCGATGTATTGAATCGTGTTGTGTTGCATCAGTTCTATCTGAGATCGTTCAATTAAGGTTATAATGGCCATGGGACCTGTCCTTCTCTCTAGATGGTATGTTATGCAAACACCATTTTAGCAAGAACGGACAGGTCTTTTTTCACATTTTCTGGGTGGTAACTTTAATTATGCAATCTAGGGTTGCTTGGCATGCTGCACTTTTTGCCTTGCTTGTGCCACGCTGACCGGATTTGTTTCATTTGGATGATTGGCAACGTAGATCCAACTGCCATTGGCTTGATGCAACGCGGTTTGTTTCGCCGTCATCTGAGCGCGTATCGCTTCATGGGTTTGCTGCTGGCGAACGCTGCTTATTAAAAAGAAAGCAATCGCACCGATGACGGCAAGGCCGAGCGCCAAGCTCAGGACAAAGCTTGCCGCCAAACGCCGCCACTCTAAAACAAAGAGCGCTTGCTTCATACTGTTGGTGCGAACAGCGCATTGTAGCGCGCTTCTGCTGAATCATGCGGACCCAGTACTTCTTCATGAATCTGATGTCCTGTGATGAAGAAGTAGTGCTGAGTAACTTTCATTAATTCGTCCAAATTATGCGATGAAATTAAAACCGTCACGTCTTGTTGGGCAAGATCAAGTAAGGCGTCGCGAACAAGTTGAAGACTAGTTGGATCCAATCCATTCAATGGCTCATCGAGTAAGAGGATTGTCGGTTTAACAACCAGCGCCATGATCAACAACAATCGTTGCTTCATACCTAACGAATACTTGCTCACCCGTTGGTTCAGAAAATCGACTGCCTGTAATTGCCCAGCGATAGTCGCAACTGCCTGTCGATCAAGTCGATGAACCGCCGTCAAAAAATCTAAATGTTGCTGTCCCGTCAAATATGGATAAAGGACTGAATTATCTTGAAGATAAGCAACTTTTTCAAAGACTAATTGACGATTTATTGATTTATCCAACAAGCGAATGATCCCTTTTTGAGGATGTAGCAAACCTGTGAGCAAATTTAGTAGGGTCGTTTTGCCATAACCGTTAGGCGCAACTAGGCCATAAATACCGTCACTTTTTATCGCCATAGTAGTATTTTCAAAAATCGTTCTGCCATGGAATTTAAACGATAAATCCCTGATGTCTAGAATCACTGGAATCCCCTCCAAACACAACTCTGCTTGATGTTAACAGTAGCTCATTCCCCACTCAAGATCTAAAACAGAGATATCTTAGGCATAAATGTAACCTGAATATACGCCAGAGTAATTCCCACCCGTAAGTCCTTGAACCCGATCAAGGTATAGTACACCATGCATGTAAGTACCATTGACAACCGCCGCGAAGGACGTGTTTTGATCAGGATAACGTTGATAGAAATTCTTGATATAGTTTGTGACTCTCGCCTTTGTTGGAGAAATAGTTGCTGTTTCCGTTGCTTGGGCGATTTGAGGTGTTGCTGAGAAAACGGCTGCCCCTGCGCCTGCCAGTGCAGTCGTTGTCATTAAAGCAATCATTGCGTGTTTAATACTTTTCCCAAGATCCATGATTATATCCTCCTAACAATAAGAAATAGCAAGTAACTGTGGGGGATACGCTATTGTTAACACCAACTAGAATCAAATAAATTGAAATTTGATATTGATGTTTTCCCATTACTAATTTATTAGCCAGTATGGTTTCTGCACTTTAGTAAAATCGAGAAAATTGGAGGCGTCTGTTTTTTAAGTTCATACTCTCACAATGATTCTAATTCCTTGTACCAAGATAAAGGCACTTATCATGAGCGTTGTAGTCATCGCCATTACCTCCCTGTGTTAGTATTAATGTAAATATACCCCATTATAAATTCGCAGCGCTTTAATATGACATTTGTCATATTAAAGCGTATACACATTTTCTTTCAATCCATAGAGAGGCTGTGATGAATGATGCAAGACCCTAACATCGGTTCATACTTTCGTGAAATACGCAAACGAAGAAATTTACGAATAGAGGAAATACGCGGAAACTTGCACCAATCCACTATTTCTCATTTTGAACGAGATCATGACGACATTACACTTCGTAACCTGCTTCAGATCCTCGAACCAACGTTCACAACACCTGAAGAGTTTTGCTTGCTTGTTGATGATCAAGATAGTTCAATCAACAGTATTCTCAAGAAAATTTCTGAACACTATGACAAACTGGATATTGATGGGTTAAAACATTTTTTAGCCGTTTTTAAGCGTTCAAACGCTATGACTCTCCCCGTTCGTTTAATCATCCTTATTGTTCAAAGCTGCTTGAATGAATTATCGGGAGAAAATCTTCTTCTCTCAAATGAAGACTGTGACTATGTACAGGATTATCCTCTTCAATCTGGTAAATGGTTCAGTTTCGAATATATTGTTTTTGGCAATCTTGCCCAATCACTACCTGCTTCAGTCAATTTGCGGCTTTGGAAAAAGATGCTGACATCTTTTGATGAATTTCACTTGCCCACCTATGACGATTTACTCGTCAATATCTTGTATAACGTTTCTGCCTCGTTTTTGAGTCAAAACGATTTGGCTTCGGCCACATACCTTACCGAGTCTCTTGATTTATCAAAATTAGATCATTACGTTCTTTATGTGCGACATCATGTTGTTTTTTTGAAATTACTTTTGAAGTATCGGCAGGACCCAAAAGATTTGCAAAATATCGATCGTTTCAGAACCTTTCTTTTGGGCACACAGATGGTTGATGAAACACTCTTTGACAAAAATATTGACGCCTTAAAGGCACTGGATGTTGACATTGATGTCATCTTGTCACCCGAAAGTGGCGTGTAACGGTTTCCCAGAAGTGTTACGTTGTATAAAAATGTTGCGCATGCCCTCTAGCTTGAATTACTTGTGCAAGAGAATGCAAAAAGCGCAACTTCATGTTGGCACTGAAGTTGCGCTGTGTTTCTGATCCGAGTGTGAGTTGTTCATGATGAAATCAGCTACTTGAAAAACCTTTCGCTAGTTAAAGAGATCAGTGGCAGCCTGCTTAAGCTCTTTCACCAAAGAGGACTTGGCATGGCCCACTACTTCAAGATGGCAAGCGGCGGCATCATAAGTTGGTAACTGCCAAAGGACGATATTCCCTTTAACGCAGCTCTCGAAGTCAGCAAAAGGTTTTAACATTTCGTTCATGAAGTTATCTGATGAAGTCATGAACATACCAATGACCATTCCTGTTGCCTCGTTATAATCGTCATTTGATAGAACAATGAGTGGTCGCCGAATGTTGCCGTTATTGAAATTGTGACCTCCGTATTCTTTACCTAAATGCGGTTCAGCATCAACGAAAACAATGTCACCTTGTTTTGGCGTGTTCTGGTCATACTTCTTTACCTCTTGATGACTCTTCAGAAACAATTCCGATCTCTTTTTTCATTGCTTTAAAATCAATCTTTTGAATAGCTTTCGTGTGCCACGGGTTAATTCGTTGTGGCTCATACTTTAACGTACCCTCATCATCAACCAGTAAAAGGTATTCTTGCCCCTCGTTAACGCCAGCATCGGCAGGTACTGTTAAACTTAGCGAGTTGCCAGATCGTCTAGTGGTAAAACGACCTAGTACGCGATCATGACGCTTCTTTGTATCCATTAAGATCCCTCCCGTAAGTACAAGTATATACGGACGTGTAAATGACCTTACGATTAACCATGGTTACTGATTTGGTGATTTATCAAAAATCCAGACACGAACGATTGGCCATACAGAAATAAAAAAACGCGCTGATGTGCGCGTCTTTTCTATAAAAAGTTCTCCAACCCAACAACCAATTCATCAGCCGTTTGTACCTTACTAATCGCGACTGCGACGCCTTGCATGAAGCTTTGGCGCTCGAAGGAGTCTTGGCGGATGGTGAGGGCTTCACCAGGGCCGCCGAAGAGGACTTGTTCGTGGGCAATGTAGCCGGGTAGGCGAACGGCGTGGATCGGGACGTCATCGACACGTTGGCCGCGGGCGTCATTGTCGATGGTTGGCAATGGCTTTTGGGTACGTCCGGCGGCGATTTTGTGGGCGGTGGCGATGGCGGTGCCAGAAGGGGCATCGGCTTTGTCCTGATGATGCATTTCGATGATCTCGGCATCAGGGAAGTAGGCAGCAGCTGCTTGCGCAAATTTCATCAAAAGAACGGCTGAGAGGCCGAAGTTCGGGGCGATCAAGCCACCAAGATGTTTGGCGTTAGCAAGTTTGATCAGTCGTTCCTGATTGGCAGGGTCCATGCCGCTGGTGCCGACGATTGGATGGATGCCGGCATTGATGGCAGCTTCAATGTTGGCAGCAACGGCGCTGGGATTGGTGAAGTCGACCCAGACATCTGCCACGTGTGCATGAAGCTGGTCATAGGTGTTGAGTACTTGCACGTTGGCAGGCAAGTTGTAACTTTCTGGATTAAGATCGGTGATTTTAGGGTCGAAAACGGCACTTAATGCGAAGTCTTGATGTGACTGAACCATTTTGACTGTTTTCTGACCCATGGCACCACGAAAACCGGCAACAAGAACCTGAATCATGCGAGCACCTCCGCTTCAATGGCTGATAGTTCTGGCACGCCCAGTAGATGGGCGAGTTCCTGCTGTTGGCTGGCGTTCAGGGGTAGTAACGGCAAACGTGGGCTGCCGACTTGAAAGCCTAGCGCATTGAGTGCAGCTTTGGTTGGCGCAGGGGATGGGAAATGGAATAGAGCCGCCATTTTTGGCAACAGTTGACGTTGCAAGGCGGCGACTGTGGTGATGTCGCCACGATCGAGTGCGGCGTACATTTCACGGATACTGTGGGCGTAAAGATGGGCTGCAACGGAAATGACTCCCATCCCACCGAGTGTCTTGATGTTGAGTGCCTGAGCGTCTTCGCCTGTCCAAACGTTGAAAGCGTCGTGCTTGGTACGGTCAATGATGTCACTCAAGGCAGGGAGGCTGCCGCATTGCTTGATGCCTTGAATCATGGGATTTTGCGCCAGTGTCGCAACGGTTGCTGGTAACATATCAACACCGGTGCGGCCTGGAATGTTGTAAATGACGATCGGCTTCTGCGCCGCTGCAGCAACGGCTGTGTAATGGGCGATCATACCGTTTTGATCTGGCTTGTTGTAATAAGGGACAACAACCAAGGTGGCATCAATACCGGCAATGCCGCCAACTTCATGAGTGAAGGCGGCGGTTTCTTTGGTGTTGTTAGAACCAGAATTAGCAATCACAAGTGCGCGGCCATGAACCATATCGGCGAAGCGGGTATAAAGCGTGATTTTTTCTGGATGACTGAGTGTTGGTCCCTCGCCGGTGGTAGCACCGACGACAAAACCGTCAGTACCTTCTGCGATTAAATGATCGACAAGTCGCTGCATGACGCCATAGTCAATTTCGTCGCGATCATTGAATGGCGTCACAATCGCGGTGATCAGTTCTGCTTTTTGCATGATGACCCTCCTATAAACGCGCTACCCAGTCCAGAAACCTACACATAAGGACCTTGGCCGCAATGGCCACTTATGTTCCGGTTTCTACCCGCGCCAGTTCGCGCTCTGTCTTAATGTAACTAGTGGCTGGTGAATTAGGTAACATTCCGGCTACCTGAAACGTGAATTTGATAGTGAATTAAGATGGATTCCTGCTTATATTTTACAAAAATCAAAATTGGTCCATTAAAAAGCCTTAATAGCATCTTTAGATTGGCTAGATTGATCGCAATATCAATCGTCACTGCGATGCTGGCTACCGTTTTAGTCCGCACCAATGAAAGGCCCAAAGGGCCTTTCATGAAGGCAAAACCGCGTTCAATTTTCCCGCGCCGCTTCTCTGCGTCACGATCAACTTGCCGCTGCTTAGCATCCATCTTTTTAGGCTTACGTCCTAAACGTGGTCCCGACAACCTAATGCCTAGTCGTTGACAGAGCTGACGATTCTCGCGGGTACGATAAAGTGTGTCAGCTAAGATTTCATCGGGATAATAACCATGCACGTCGAAATAATGATCGATGGTTGTTGCTAAATCTTGGCTTTCATTGAACGCCTTAAAATCAAATCGTTCGATATCGATCATGCCATCGGCAATTGAAGCATCAATCTTGGGACCAAATTCGGTTCGTTGTTTGGCTTTACCACGGTTAATCGGGCGAATCCACGGTTGTGCCAAGCTAACAATCCGTCCTGGGACCCGATGGGTCCGATTTTCATACATGAACATTTGCTGGTCAAGAAGTTCACGAATCACAGCCAATCGTTTGGTTTGCCTTTCGTTAAGAGAGGCACCGTGGGCCAACAGCACATCGATATAACGTAGATCACGTCGGACATACTGGAGCTGTACTTTGATCTGCTTGCGTGTTTCCTTAGCCCAACGCCGCGGTTTTCTAGCAAAAGCGGTCCACTTAGCTTTTGCTTCACGTTTGTAGGTTCGTGGAGGCTTGATTTGCAACTGATGAGCCATGTCTAATAACATTTCTTCTAGATTGAGCCGAGCTTGATTTAGCAGCGAAGTATCTTGTGGAAAACGAATTTCAATTGGCACCGCAGTAGCGTCTGTGATCAAGACACGGAGCTCATCATCTGGCAATAAACTTTGGATTTGTTCGCGCAAGGTATCACTGATGATATTTCGCACTAGTTCCGTTATTTGACCCATGCGTCGTCTAAAATAAACCAAGGTTGAGTGGTTGAACGGCAGGTCGGTTGTGTAGGTGTCTAGCCCGATAAAGTACTGGTAAGCCGGGGTATCACGAATAGCGGTAACGACCGAACGGTCGGTTAGATGTTCTGCTTGCTTGATCAAACTGGCACCGTAAAGCAGACGAAAGGGTTTAGCAGCGCGCCCACCCATCTCAGTAAAAAGAAGTTGATAGGCTTCATCGAGCTGTTGCCACGGGAGCATGTCGGCTAATTGAACCCACTCATTGTCGGAAGAAAGTGGCACACCAAGGCCGTTGTTAAAGGATTGAAATGACAATTGGGTAGCACGATGTCGATAAGCCATGATGGTTTCCTCCAGGAAAAATAAAAAGTGCAAGGAAAACAGGGGTTAGCCCATGTTTACTTTGCACTAATTATAATCTTTACTATTCTTTGATGCCAATAAAGCTTGCAGTTATGCTGCTTTCACCAGCCACTAACTACTAATGATAATTTGTGCTGGCTTACACTTTTTCAAGCATTCGATGTTCAAGAAAGTGCACAACGGCGGTGACACCGGGCACGAGTGCGGCTTCGTCAGGTGAAAAGTCGGCTGCATGTAGTTGTGAGTCAGGGTCATTGACGCCTAGCCAGAACATGGTGCCAGGAATCTTATTTAATAGGTAGCCAAAATCCTCACCTGTCATGACAGGCTTTGTATCAACAAATGTCACGTCAGGATCATCTTTCATCACTTGAATAAAGTCTTTGGTGAGTTTGTCATTATTTTCAACGGGATAGTAGCCGCCTTGGTTCAAGGCAACTTTGACTTGGCAGTTAAAACTGGCGGCAATGCCTTGACCGATGTCACGGATTCGTTGTTGCAGAAAGTCAATCTGCTGCTGGGTGAAACCGCGTAAAGTGCCTTCGAGATGCGCCCTGCCAGCAATGACATTGCGGATCGTACCTGCGCGCATCAAGCCAAAAGTAATCACGGCGCTGTCGGTTGGTCCGACATTACGGGCAACGACCGTTTGAATCTGACTGATGAAGCTTGCCGCCGCGACGATCATGTCATTGGCATTTTGCGGCAAGGCAGCATGACCGCTTTTGCCGATGAGGTCAACGTTGATTTCGGTTGTGCCGGCAAAAAGGGTGCCGAGGCGTGTGCTGATCGTCCCAGCCGGTAGATCTGGGCGATCATGCAGGCCATAAAACTCATCAATGTGCCAATCGCCGGTGAATGCGCCCATATCGTAGGCGAGCTTGCCGCCATTTTTACTTTCCTCGGCTGGTTGGAAGAAAAAGATGAGGTTATCTTTTGGTTGATGTTCAGCAAAATAACTGAGGATGCCGAGGGCGACAGTCATGTGGATATCATGTCCGCAAGCGTGCGCGATGCCGGAATGCTTAGAGGCAAATGGCAACCCGGTTTTTTCGGTAACCGGTAACGCATCGATATCGGTCCGATAGCCAATCGTACGCTGCGGATCGCGCCCTTGGACCTTGACGAGTAAAGCGGTTGGCAGGTCTGGCAAGGTGCGGATGGTGAGATATGTTTGGGGCAGCCCTTGAATGGTTTTTAGCAATAAGGCGTGCGTTTCTTTTTCCTGCAAGGCTAGTTCGGGGATTTGATGGAGTTGGCGGCGAAGGGTGATGAGGTCAGCTTCCTTCATTAATAAGTCACAGCTTTCTGAGTTCGTCGAGTAGGACGGTTTTGGCTTCGGTTTGGTCATTCACTTGTTTGATGACTTTCGCAGGAACACCAGCGACTACGGTGTGCGCGGGAACATCGTTAATGACAACCGCGCCAGCAGCAATAACCGCGCCTTCACCGACTGTGGTGCCTTCGAGGACAACGGCATTGGCGCCGATCATGACGTGATCACCAATCGTGACGGGCTTAGCTGAAGGTGGCTCCACAACCCCGGCGAGCACGGTGCCAGCGCCGATATGGCAGTGCTTGCCGACGATTGCCCGGCCACCAAGGACCGCTCCCATGTCAATCATGGTGCCAGCACCGATTTCTGCACCAATGTTGATAATCGCGCCCATCATGATCACCGCATTGTCGCCAATAAGCACCTGATCACGAATAATGGCGCCAGGTTCAATGCGCGCATTAGCCGCCTTGATATCCAGCAATGGAACCCCGGTGTTGCGGCCGGCGGTTTCAACATAATAGTCATCTAACTTGGCTTTTTTCAAAATGGGTTTAATTTCTGCCCAGTCGCCAATCACGGTGCCGGTATGTTTACCGATGAAAGCATGAACGCTTTTGGGGAAATGCAGCTCGCTTAGTTTGCCCTTGAGATAAACCTTAACTGGGGTGGTTTTTTTGCTATTAGCGATGGTGGAAATAATTTTTTGAGTATCTAACTGTGCCATAATCGGCCTCCTATTTGGTTGCGGCAGTGGCGTCGGTTTGAGCTGGAGCAGGCTGCTCAGTTGGTGCGGCGTAATGTAAGTCATTTTTAATGAGATCAGCATCGGTTTCGCGGGTCACGACCAACTGGGCTTGGCCATTTTCCACGAAAACAACGGCGGGTCGCGGATTGCGATTGTAGTTGGATGCCATTGAGTAGCCGTATGCGCCAGTGTCAAAAACAACAACGACATCGCCTGATGTGGTGGTGGGCAGCGGTGCATCATCGATCAAAATATCGCCGGATTCGCAATACTTGCCGACCAAGTGGACATGTTCAGCTGGCGCAGCATTTGGCTGGTCGGCTAAAACGGCCGTGTAGGTTGCTTGATACAAGGCGGGACGAATATTGTCGCCCATGCCGCCGTCAACGGCAACGTATGGCCGCAATCCCGGGACATCTTTACGGCTGCCAACGGTATAGAGACTGTAGCCGGCCGGCCCGACAATCGAACGGCCGGGTTCAATCCAGATGGCTGGTAACGGCCAGTTAAGCGTTTGACTTTGTGATTTCAAGGTTGCCAGAATTGCCTTAACAAAGGCTTCTGGTGGCAGCGGATCGTCTTGCTTGGTATAAGCAATGCCGAAGCCGCCGCCAACGTTCAGGACTTTGGGGATGAAGCCGAATTGCTGATGCCAGTTATTAAGGACATGCAGCAGCTTTTGGGTAACGGCTTCGAAGCCTGCCACTTCAAAGATCTGGGAGCCAATGTGGGCGTGGATGCCAAGCAGGTTGAGATGATCGTCGGCTAAAATGCGCTTGGCGGCTTCATCTGCTTGACCACTAGCGAGATCGAAACCGAATTTACTGTCGGTTTGGCCTGTCTGGTCATAGGCATGTGTGTGCGCGCTGATACCAGGGGCGACACGGATTAAAACGTCCTGTTGACCAACGGTGGCACCTAAAAGGTCATCAAGGAGATCCAGTTCGTGAAAATTGTCCACAATGATGGTGCCAACCCCGGCATCCAATGCTTGTGTCAGTTCAGCTTTGCTTTTGTTGTTGCCATGAAAACTGACCGCCGCCGTTGGAAAGTCGGCTGCCTGAGCGGTGTAAAGTTCACCGCCGGACACCACGTCAACGTGCGCGCCTTCTGACTTGGCGACTTCGTACATCGCAATGGTCGCAAAGGCTTTGGAGGCATAACTGACGGCATATGACACATCTGCTTCTTCAAAAACACGTTTAAATGCGCGAATTTGCTGGCGAATGGCGCCAACATCGTACACATAAAGTGGGGTTTGAAATGTTCGGGCCAACTGGCTGGCAGCGACCCCGCCGATGGTTAACTGGCCTTCATGATTTGTGGCAAAATCCATAAGTTCATCCTCCCGAATTTGGCAGGGCGATGGCAAACGAAAAGGGATCCTTTTGTTTGGCCACGCGTCAAACAAAAAGATCCCAACTTGCAATCTACTTGAATGATAGCGCCCCGCTTAGGTTTCTAAGCGACAGTACAGGATTTGTTCAATCCTGGCCCAACAGGCTTGCCGATCCCGGCGCGCCCATTTCGGCAACCGCCCCTTTGGCTTGATGTCATCACGAAGGATCCCGCTCGATCAAGCTACTCATGTTGGTTGCAACCTCTATCTGTTTGTCACCAGCCTATAATAAAAAGACGTGGACGTCAAATAAATAATGAGAGAGCGCGAACAGGCCCGCTTAGAAACCGGAGCATAAGCGGCCTCAAGCCTCAATGGCTGGGTCTTGGCCAGTGATGCTTGAGGTCCTTATGTGCAGGCTTCTGGGCCTGTTCGCGCGCTTTAAGTGAGATAGGTCTGTCTTTGAGGCTTTTAGTTCTCCTATAGTTGGCATTTGTCCGATAGTCCGAGCTGGCCCTGCGGTGACAGAGAATGGTGACTGTGAACTCAGGTCATTAAAAACAAATTTAAAAACATTGTCTCTATGCAGTAACCCGAAAACGTGTCATGTTAGCGACATGCTGGGGCTTGTGTTTCTGGGAGAGTCTGTTAAAGTACAGGATAAAATGACAAAGTTCTCATTTGTCGTGACGTCTAGGAGGCAGTTTATCGTGCGTGTCGTAAAATTTGGCGGTTCATCGCTAGCAAATGGTTCACAATTCGCCAAGGTCGTGGCGATCATGAAGGCTAACCCAGCTCGGCAGGTGATCGTGACGAGTGCGCCAGGTAAACGGCACCCGGGAGACACCAAGGTGACCGATTTATTGATTCAGTATGCACAGGCAGTGATGCGGCATGAAGCTGTGGCTGCCATTGTTGCAGAAATCGTTGCTCGATATCAGGCAATCGCCGATGATTTTGAGCTCGAAGCATCGATCATGGCCACGATTGAAGAAGAGCTAGACCAGTTACCAAAGTTGACTTTCAAGAACAATGATTATTTAATGGCAGGCTTTAAGGCGCGCGGTGAAAAGTTGAACGCGTTTTTAATGACCGCGGTGTTGAATCATGAGGGGATTGAAGCTACCTATGGCGAACCGAAGTCGTTAGGAATTGTGGTCACAGATCATCCCAATGATGCCGAAGTTTCACGTGAAACCTATCGCAACCTCGCTACATTTCGACGACCAATCGGGGTTTTGGTTGTACCGGGATTTTATGGCTATACCAGCGATGACGATATTGCCACCTTTTCTCGTGGTGGCTCCGATATCACGGGAGCGATTTTGGCTAACGGTTTTCATGCCGATTTATATGAAAACTTTACCGATGTCGATGGCGTAGCGGCTGCTGACCCACGGGTGGTGGCGAATCCGCAAATGATTCGTGAAATGACCTATCGGGAAATGCGAGAGCTGTCTTATGGCGGCTTTGGTGTTTTTCATGATGAAGCAATTCTGCCAGCGATTGCTGGGCAGGTACCGATTAATCTTAAAAATACCAATCATCCTGCTGCTCCAGGGACAATGATCGTCCCAGAACAGCATTTTGTCCCGAAGCATGCCATTACCGGGATTGTAAGTTCCCAACATTTTGGGGCGATCTACCTGCATCGATATCTGTTGAATAAGGAAGTTGGCTTCACTCTGAAGATTCTTCAGGTGTTAGCCCACAACGGCATTAGTTATGAGCACATGCCCAGCGGAATTGATGATCTAACCATTATTTTAGATGATCGCCAGCTAACTGAGGCCAAACGCAAGACAATTTGTGCCGAGATTCAAGCGGCGGTTCATCCAGATGTGCTGAAGTGGATTGATGACTATGCGATCATCATGGTCGTTGGTGAAGGGATGGCGCAACGAATCGGATTGATTCAAACCATTCTACAACCGCTCGCAACCGCCGGCGTTCATGTCTCAATGATT
Source organism: Lacticaseibacillus paracasei subsp. paracasei (assembly GCF_000829035.1). Classification (NCBI taxonomy): domain Bacteria; kingdom Bacillati; phylum Bacillota; class Bacilli; order Lactobacillales; family Lactobacillaceae; genus Lacticaseibacillus; species Lacticaseibacillus paracasei. The sequence continues at coordinate 90,631 of NZ_AP012541.1, forward strand.
AATGAGGGGGCCTCTCAGATTTCTCTGATGCTGGGAACCTCACGTGAGTCGGCCAATCGCGCTGTTAAAACGATCTACAATGCTTTTTTTATACCGATTAATCAACGTTTGGAGGTGCACTAACATGGTGACTTTGCAAAAGGTTCATGGTTCCGAAAATAGTTTCTTTCTTTTCGATGAAACGCAGTTAACTCAGCCGTTGACAAACACCCAATTAGCAACCGTGACCCAACAGCTAACGAACGCTGAAACAGGGTTGCTTGGCGGTGCGGACGGGGTCTTGGCCGTCACGGCGGCGCCGGGAACGGCTGGCAAAATGACGGTGGTCAACACTGATGGTAGTTTTGCTAAATTGTGTGGTAACGGTCTGCGCACGGTTGCCCGTTATCTGAGTGAAAAAACTGGGCAAGCGACATTCAAGGTGCACACGGATTTTGCTGATCTTGCCGTTGCTCGTCAGCCGCAACTGGCAGAAGGCGTACCGGCCTACTCAGTGGAAATTTCGCCGGTTAGTTTTGCGCCTCAGGACTTGCCGTTTGCCAATCTTGGCGTTGACCGAATTGTGGATACTGTTTTGCCAGCGATTCATCCGAGCTTGAAATTCACCGCCATTGCTGTGCCCAACCCGCACCTAATTGCTTTCGTCTCACCTGAGGAATTAGCCGGTCCCGATCTTGAGCGGATTGGCAAGATGCTGAATGCAAAAAATCCGTATTTTCCGGAAGGGGTCAACGTGACTTTTGCCGAAATCTTAGATAAGGATACCTTATTTGCCCGGACGTATGAGCGAGGAGTCGGGTTCACCAATGCATGTGGCACAGGCATGTCAGCAACGACCTTGGCTTTTATTTTGACGCATCCAGAGGAAGCTGCTTTTGATCGGGTCAATACCGTGTATAATCCAGGAGGAATGGTCAAAACAATTGTCCATCATGACGGCGAGCGTTACTGGATTGAATTGATCGGGAATGCAACGGTCACGGCGACGATTACCTTGCCAGACACGGCGTTACTCGCAGGCGACTGGCAACAAGCCAAGATTAAAGCGACTGGCGAACAGGCTGAGTATGAACGCTTTATTGACGCACTGCCGCATCGGAAGTTAGCAAACACATTGACAGAAGGAGTTTAGATCATGAGTGGTTATCACGTAGCAGTTGTTGGGGCAACTGGAGCTGTTGGCACCCGAATGTTAAAAATGGTGGCAGAAAGTAAACTGCCGATTGCGTCTGTCTTGGCACTTGCCAGCAAGCGCTCAGAAGGAAAGCAAGTCCCTTACCGTGATGGGACGCTGACCGTCCATGAGACGACCGATGATTCATTCAAGGGCATTGATATCGCCTTATTTTCTGCTGGCGGTTCAGTTTCCAAGCGATTTGCACCAGCCGCGGTTAAAGCCGGGGCGATCGTGGTTGATAATACGAGTGCTTTTCGAATGGAACCAGAAATTCCGCTGGTTGTCCCAGAAGTGAATCCGGAAGCGTTGCGGCAACACAGTGGGATCATTGCAAATCCAAACTGTTCGACGATTCAAATGGTCACTGCGCTTGAACCGATTCGAAAAGCTTTTGGTCTTAAACAAGTGGTCGTTTCGACCTATCAGGCTGTTTCTGGCGCTGGGCAATCAGCTGTGAATGAATTGCTTGATGAAACTCGCGCTGCATTGGACGACAAACCGCTTGACCCGCAGATTTTACCAACGGCAGGTGACAAGAAACATTATCCGATCGCCTTCAATGCCTTGCCGCAGATCGATGTTTTCGAACCAGACGGCTATAGCCATGAAGAATGGAAAATGATCCACGAAACTAAGAAAATCATGGCTGGGGATATGAACAGCGATGCCATCAAAGTGACCGCAACCTGTGTTCGAATTCCGGTGCCGATTGCCCACTCTGAAGAAGTGTACTTCGAAGTCGAAGACGACAAGGCAACTGCCGATGATATTCGCGAGGCATTGGCGCATGCTCCCGGTGTCGTTGTTCAAGACGACCCAAGCAAACAAGTGTATCCGCAAGCGATGAACGCTGTTGGCAGCAAAGATGTTTTCGTTGGCCGCATTCGGCCAGATGCCGAAAACCCACGATTCTTCCATATGTGGAATGTTTCCGACAATCTATTGAAAGGCGCTGCTTGGAATTCCATGCAGATTGCTGAAACGATGGATGCCATGGGTCTCATTCAACCTAAGTAAATCATTCGGTGAAAAAGCCGGTATCATCATTGTTCAGGAGGTTCTGAACAACGACGATGCCAGCTTTTTTGTTGCTTTGAGATTATCCAAAAATAACGCCCACATTTATTGCGAGAAGCTTAAGGTTGGTACGCAAAGATTGACCGTCCAGATTAAATAACTATAATAGTTAAAAAACAAAGGAGCAGTTGTCAAATGAAAAAGCATCGTTTTGTCATCGCACTGGTGGGTCTGTCACTCTTTGCCGCCAGCAGTACGATTGCGGCTGATATGACGCAGGCGAATATGGATCAACACAGTGTGACCTACACGATCAAAGGCGACGGGTTAGTCATCTTCGACAAAACTCGAACCTATCGAACAAAATCAACCGCTGCTGCCTATAAAGGAACTTTCGCCGCCGATGCACCAACGGCCAGCTTTGAAAAGGTCGGGACACTGGCTAACCACAAGGACTATCGCGTTACCCGCAAAATCAAAGTAAAAGCTAAGATGCAAGGCGCTGCTGCACAGACCTTTTTCTATGTGAATGGACATGGCTGGGTTAAGGGCAGTGACTTGACGCGGGAGTGATTTGTTTTAAAATCAATACCTTCATCTAATTTAAATAACCGTGATGAATCTTTTATATGAAAAAGGTTCATCACGGCTTTTTATTTCCTTATCAGATGTATGAATATATTTATGGTAATAATAGTTGACGTAGCACTAGCAGGCACTATACAATCAAAGCTCTCTTGATGGACTAGTCTCATCACCTCATACGTGAGTGAGGCTTCTAAGCTAGAGATGACGCATCATAGTTTTATCTACTTCTAGAGGATGTTTGAAATGCGAGATAAGCAAAGGGGGGGTATCCTGTGGTAAAGGTTCATTTTGGTCTCACTCATAAAAAAGTTGATTCAGTTCTAATCATTCAATTCTTTAACGCCGGTATTATCTGGGTTCATAACTCAAAGCGCCGTTGGGAATTGACTGGTGGCAAGTTAGAACCGGGCGAGACGATGGTGCAAGCAGCTGTCCGCGAATCGTATGAAGAATCAGGTGCTGTTGTTCAGGCCAGTGCGATTGTGCCATTGGGCTACTATGTTTTACCTACTGGACACACAACAGCAGTGGTTAGTGCTAAAGTTGAACGTTTGCAAGCTATTCCTGCGTCCTCTGAGATTGATGATCGGCAAGTATGGTTTAAGCCTGTCCCGGATGCTGAGCGTTCTTTTCATGATGATATTTACGCCCAGATTTTTCAACATATTGGGTGGCCAGATGAGTAGCCGCCAACACGGGTTTCTGCTGAATATTTTATCGGTAGCCGTGATGGCTGTGACACCGGTCATGAACAAGTTCTCGATGATCACGCTCTCGCCATTAGCTGCAAGTTTCTACAATGCGCTTGTATCATTGATCCTGACTTTGGTCACGATCGCCTTTACCAAAACAAAATTAGTTTGGATTAAGCAGCCGATTATTTGGACGTTGGGTTTGACGAATTGTTTAGGCATATTTTTGCAATATATGAGCCTTTTCTTCCTTGATCCGGTCAGCGTCGGGTTGGTCGGCAGGTTTTACATTGTCTTTGCGATATTGCTTTCAGTGCTTCTGCTACGTGAACGATTTGATCGAAAAGAGATTGTTCCGATCGTCTTATGTATGATTGGCACAGCTTTGGTATCTGACTTTTCCGGCGATGTTAATAACATACTGGGTCTGGCTTGTGCGCTTGGCTACACGTTTAGCTTTGCCCTGACCAACACCTTAGCCAAAAAAGCTCTTATCAACATAGACGAGAAGATACTACTCTTATATAACCAAGGCACCGCCGTCGTCATTCTAGGCGGTTTTTTATTCGGAAGCGGACAATTATCCCTCGCGCCGAACCTTGGCATAGGTGCGGTCGCCATCTCAGCCTTCTGCTCTGGTTTTTTGGGACTGCTACTCTTTTATCGCGGCCTGAAGTTGATTTCATTTCGCGATGCTAATCTTATTCGGGCATTGAATCCTATTTTTGTCTTAGTGTATTCATTGCCGTTCTTCACAATTCAAATGACGCCAGCGTTTCTGCTTGGCGGTTTCTGTATCATTCTTTCGATTGTTTGGATGTCGTTGCCGATGAAGAAGGTTGGCGTTGATTGAGACGAATGTTTCTTATAGGTTCAGCGAAAGTATAAATGGCATACAAAATAGATTTATTAAAGTATGGCGCAAGAATGCTTTCTTTTTATTGTTCAATAAATCATTTCTTTGTTGATGCGAAAACTGAAACAAAAAGTTGCTGCATATATTCGCTAATAACAGGTGCTATTGCCAAGAGCTGAAGTTGCTTGGTAGTGGCGCTTGTTTTCCTTTTAGGATAGAGATAAATATTTTAGAACCATCAAAATCACTTGGCTGATAACCATCTCAAAATATATCGATATAACAGCATTGCCCATATTATGATATCTTATAGATAATAAAATGCTTCGTTTTTAGTAGACTCTTATGTATAATAATTGGTGTAAACACTCGCTTGTGGGTGTTGGCAATGATAAAGTCAGAAAACATTGGAGGGAAATATGAAATTTTCTAGACGTTCAAAAAGGTTTGTTATAGTCAGAAGAAGTGCCGCAGTCGTTTTTGCCCTGATCAGTATGACACTATTTTTTCAATTTAGTAGTGGGGTTGAGGTCCACGCAACGACTAAGACTGAGTTTAATGACACTGAAATCAACAGAGAAACAAGTGAACAATTAAAAATGATCGATCCGTACTTAAAGAATGTTGATGGTATCACAAGTTTTGACTATGATGCTGCCATGCATGACAATGTTGATCCCGTTGTCCTAAAAATTGGCGCAGAAATAAATAAATGGGCTCGCAGTCTTAAAAATGATGGTCCAGAAAAAGGCATGCTGCTCTCAATGGCTAGGTTTAATTTGTTGGTGTATGGAAATTATTGCGGTAAAGGCAACAACGGCAAAGCGCCGATTGATTATCTTGATGGTGCATGCCAAGCACATGATACATGTTATGCGTGGGGCGGGAACAATGAAAAGTGTAATCAGGAATTTCGTCAACGCTTATTGACAATTATGCAGAAGACATCGCTTTTTGATTACAAGCACATTGTTGCCGTTGCGGCATATAAGTTGTTTGGTGGTTGAAAATCAATCATGAATAAGGGTTAGAAGAAGGCTTTCGTTTTATCTAAAGGGATCTGCCAAAGGCGCTTTTAATGGAGAACTGAAAAATGAAGACTAAAGCGAAAATGGTCATTGGTAATGGCGGTATCTTGACTGTTATATTTGCCTTAATGACCATCATAACTTTCTCTGGGAAAAAGAACTTCGTTGGAATCGAGCTTGGCACTGGGTTTATTGGGCTATTAGTGATTGCCTTGCTGATTATCTGCTGGCAAATTTACCTTTTATTAGAAAAGTCCGCCCTTGGCTGGAGCTTTAACATTATCCTCGGTAGTTACACATTGGTTGTTGGAGTAGCCATTTTTTTCATTGCCTCATTTTTCATTGGCTTTGCGCTATTTCCGTGATTTTCCCACCTAGGAATAACGGTGAAGGGCCTGGGCTATAATGCGACGTTACCAAACAGACTAGTGAGAATGATTTGCCATGTTTAGGCAAATCATTCTTTTTATGTTTCCATAAATAGTCTGGTTAAGTTTAAAGATTGTGGCGTATGGCATGGCAAGCCACTTCATAGACCGGCCTTGTTGCCACTATTTTGTAAACGTGATGCTATCAAGCAAGGGCTAGGTCACTCGCAGAATCTAATTGCACAGTATGGTAGAATAGCTAAAGAAATCCTTAAGTATCTGCGCTAAGTGAAAGCGAGTTTTTCTATATGAAGAAATTGTTTGAGCGGATTCGTATGCCGGAGTTTCTTGAAGACATGCGAATGCGATATGCAGCTATTGCGATGGTCGTGCTGGCGGTGATCGGTATTCTGATGGGAGCACTGATCCGTCCGTGGTTGGCTTTGTTGATGCTGCTGATTTTGATTAGTCTAGTGGCCACGATTTTTTATGCCCTAGAAACCATTGCCAAGAATACCAATCAGTATATTTCGGACCTCAGTTATCGGATCAAGCGCGGCGAACAAGAAGCGCTGATCAAAATGCCGATTGGGATCCTGATTTATGACGAGAATCTCAATATTGAATGGACGAACCCATTCCTGCAGAAGTATTTTGGCGACACTGACGTTCTTGGTCAGCCGTTGGAACATGTTGATGCGGAATTGGCGGAGTTGATTCGCAGCAACGAGAACACCAATGAAACGAAAATGGTGACTTGGGGCCAGCATCAGTTTGAGATTATCGTGCAAAAGAGTATCGGGGTTGTCTATCTGATGGACGTGACTCGATATGCTGAAATTGAAGAGCGGGCAGAAGACGAGAAGATCGCCATTGGCCAGATCTTCATTGATAACTATGACGAGATCACACAAACCATGGATGATCAGGTCATTACTAATTTAAATAGTTACGTCACGAATCAGCTGACGGATTGGGCCAATCAATTTGGCATGTTCTTGAAGCGGATTGACAACGATCGCTTTTTCCTGCTGGCTTATGCCAAGTCGCTGAAGGATGTTGAACGTGACAAGTTCAAGATTCTAGATGTGATTCGGGAAGAAACCTCGAAACAGAATTATCCATTGACGCTGTCGCTGGGGATCGCATATGGCGATGAAGACTTGGCTCAGTTGGCGGTGACTTCGCAGAGTAACTTGGATCTGGCGCTTGGTCGTGGCGGCGATCAGGTGGTGGTCCGCGCCAAAGGCCACGAAGCCCGTTTCTATGGCGGCAAGACGAATCCAATGGAAAAGCGGACGCGTGTGCGGGCGCGCATGGTTGCGCAGGCCTTGCAAGAATTGTTTAAGCAGACGGACAAGGTCTTTGTTGTCGGCCATAAGCGGCCGGATATGGATGCAGTTGGCGCCTCGATGGGGATTCGCCGGATTGCGCAGATGAATGGCAAAGAGTGTTACATTGTGATTGACCCTGACCATCTGCACTCCGATGTTGAACGCCTCATGGGCCAAGTGGGTCAAGATCCTGAAGTTGCTAATGCCATTGTGACGCCGGAAGCAGCGCTGTCGCAAGCGACGGATCAGAGCCTGCTGATCTTGGTCGATCACAGCAAGCCGTCGATCTCAGCGGCGCCTGACTTGTACAAACGGTTGGCGGCAAGAACGGTTATCATCGATCACCATCGACGCGGCGAAGAATTTCCGGACAACCCGATGCTGGTTTATATCGAACCGTACGCCAGCTCCACTTGTGAGCTGATTGCGGAGATGTTTGAATACCAGCCAACAAATGTGCCAAGTCTTGATAAGCTTGAGGCAACGGCGATGCTGGCAGGGATCACGGTGGATACCAAGTCCTTCAGCCTACGCACCGGCACGCGGACGTTTGATGCTGCCAGCTATCTGCGTTCCATGGGCGCTGATGGCATGTTGGCTCAGAACCTGTTAAAGGAAAATATCGACAGCTTCATCCAACGGAATCATTTGATCGATACAATTGAAATGATTGCGCCAAATATGGCACTATGTACTGGGGAAGAGGATAAGCGTTATGACCCAGTGATTGCAGCACAAGCGGCTGATACGATGTTGTCACTCAATGGCGTTGATGCCAGTTTTGTCATCACAAAACGCCCAAGCGGTGATGTCGGCATTTCCGCCCGCTCGACTGGGGATGTCAACGTGCAGGTCATCATGGAAGCCATGGGCGGCGGCGGTCACTTGAGTAACGCAGCCACCCAGATTAAGGGCAAAACGATCGCCGAAGTTCGGACTGATCTGCTTGCTCAGATCAAGAAAGCAGACGAAGACGCATAGAAAGCAGGGATTTTGATGAAAGTCATCTTTACACAAGACGTTCGTGGCAAGGGCAATCGCGGTCAGGTGAAAGAAGTACCTGATGGCTATGCTGAAAACTTTTTAATTCGCAAGGGGCTGGCTAAAGCAGCGACACCGCAGGCTATGAGTGCTTTGCGCGGCCAGCAGCGGCTTGAAGAGAAGAAGGAAGCTGAAAAGAAAACCGAGGCTGAGGCCATGAAGGCTAAGATCGAAGACGACAAAACCGTTGTTCAGATCCAAAGCAAAGCCGGTGAAGATTCCCGGTTGTTCGGTTCGATTCCTAGCAAGCAGATCGCGCAGGCTTTGGATAAGCAATATCAGATCAAAGTTGATAAACGTAAGATCGATCTGAAGCAGCCTATCCGTTCACTGGGTTTCACTAATGTCACGGTTAATTTATTCCCTGGCATTGATGCCCGCATTCGGGTACACGTGATTGAACAAAAATAAGAATAGTTATTCTGCCAGAAGACGCGACCAGATGATCGCGTCTTTTTGTCCATCTGGTCCAAATTAGTGGGTTGTGGACTGAGTCAATCACCGGTGAGAACAGCAGTGACCATTGCTTTTCGTTAAATTGTTTGTGTGGCTCGACTGTATGCGGTGATGCTTGTCTTGACTGCGGGTTTAACGTAGACTGTTAGGGATAAGCGACAAAAAATTTTTGACGATCAATCTGAAGGAGGACGCGCATGGATAATCAATTAATTGACCAGCAGCCGCCGCATAGTGACGAAGCAGAACGTGCCGTCCTTGGCGGCATTTTTCTAAATGCTGACACATTGCCGGATGCACAAGAGTATGTCACGGCGGATGACTTCTATAAGAAAGCACACAGGCTGTTGTTCCAAGCTATGACCGATCTACAGGATAACGGCACAGCGATTGATACGGTTACGGTGTCGGATTATCTGGACAATCATAACAACCTCGACGATATTGGCGGGGTTGGTTATATTACAGATTTGGTTGCGGCGACGCCTATTGCCAGTAACGTGGTATACTACGCCAAAATCGTGCAGCAGAAGAGCACGTTACGCAAACTGATTAGTACGGCGCAAAACATTGCCAGTCGCAGCTATACGGAACAAGACGATGTTGAAGGGCTAGTTGAAGACGCCGAGCGCCAGATTATGGATGTCTCGGAGAACCGCAATCAGGCCGGCTTCAAACAGATCAAAGATGTGCTGAATCAGGCTATGGCGCAGATTGATCAGTTGTATCAAAATGATCAGGCAATCACCGGGTTGCCAACCGGTTTCCGTGATTTGGACAAAATCACGACGGGGCTGCATGAGGACGAAATGATTATTTTAGCGGCGCGGCCTGCTGTCGGGAAAACCGCATTTGCTTTGAACATTGCCCAAAATGTTGGGACGAAAACAGACAAAAGTGTCGCCATTTTCAGTTTGGAAATGGGCGCTGAACAGCTGGTAAACCGGATGTTGTGTTCAGAAGGTAGTATTGATGCTAATCACCTGCGAACTGGTCAGCTGAATGAAGAAGAATGGCAAAACTTGATTATCGCCATGGGTAGCTTGAGCAAGGCGAAGATCTATATGGATGACACGCCAGGCATCAGAATGGCGGAGATTCGCGCGAAGTGTCGGCGGCTAGCGCGTGAGCAAGGTGATTTAGGGCTGATTATCATTGATTATTTGCAGTTGATTGAAGGTTCTGGCCAAGAAAACCGCCAACAGGAAGTCAGCGCTGTTTCCCGGCAGCTGAAAAAACTGGCGAAGGAATTGCATGTACCCGTGATTGCGTTGTCCCAGCTGAGTCGTGGCGTTGAACAGCGACAGGATAAGCGGCCGGTGTTGAGCGATATTCGTGAATCCGGTTCGATCGAACAGGATGCCGATATTGTGGCTTTCCTGTATCGTGATGACTATTACCGCGATGCAGAAGGCGATGAGGATGACGACGATCAAGGCGGCAATGATGACGGGGATGATAATGTTGGTGAAGTTGAAGTCATCATTGAGAAAAACCGTTCAGGCCCGCGTGGTACCGTCAAGTTGTTGTTTGTGAAGTCGTATAACAAGTTTACGAATATTGCCTATAATGGTCCGGATCAATAAACCATTAGCAAGAAAGATTAGAAAGTTATTTTTAGATTTAAGCGCAAGAAAGTGAGGGATGCCGCATGGATGCCATTTTGATGAGTTTAATGACAGCACTCAATGAACACCTGCTGATCAATGTGTATCAGCGCGATACCGACGATTTTTACACCGGATACGTACAGGTGTTAGGTCATGATGCGGTTGTTCTGGGAACCTACAATGATTCAGGGATTGCCGATGGATGTGCCTTGATCGCATTTTCTGCGATTGATCAGGTTGAATTTGCCGGGGATGATCTCGATAGCATGAATTTTCGAATTAACTTGGCACAGGCCCAGCATTTTTTGACGCTGCAAGGCCAAGAAAAGCCATTGCAGTTCGATGCAACACAGAACTTGATTCAGCAACTGGCGACGCAGGCTAAGGCGAATGGTCAAATGGTCATGGTCGTGGTGGCCGATGATGATGCCTATCTTGAAGGGCAGGTAACAGCTGTGGCTGAGGATCGCTTTAGTATGGCGATCTTCAACAAATTCAACTACACCGATGTGCGCGCCTTGCAGGTTGATTTCTCGGATATTTTAGTCATGGAATTCCATGGCCTTGATCTCAAACTGGAAACGGAACTGGTCCGGCAACGTGATCATCTAAAGCACGTGGCCACCAAGCTGTACCAAAATGACGGTCAACTGGCTGGCGTGTTTCAGAATGCCTTGGCGAACAATCGCTTGATTTCAGTCGTACCCAAGGGACCGGAAGACCAGTTCTTTGTGGGTCGCGTCAAAGCGGTCAACGACCGGGTTGTGGTGTTGAGTCTTAAAGACATGGCCGGCCAGTTTGGTGGCTACATTTTACTGACGTTACCAAGCATCCAAAATGTAGCGACGGCCTCGGATTATTTGCAAACGATCAGCTTTTACGAAAAATGGGATCAAACCCATCACTTCAGCCAGCAGCCAGTGTTGAATGCTGATCGTGAGTTCGATCCAAATGATGACTTGATTCAGACCATCATCTCAGAGGCCGCTGGGTTTGAACGGGTGGTGCGCATTAAAGTAGCCGACAGCGATGAACATTTTCTGGGCTATCCGGAAAATGTCGGTGAAACCGATTTTGACTTAAACCTAGTCGGACCAGATGATGGCGAAACGGCGCAAATTCGCTATGGTCAGATTCGTGAAATTGCCTTTGGCCACATCTTTGCGTATTTGCAAGAGGCACAATTGAAAAATGCTGGACGCTAATTATCGGCAAGGTGATCAATGTGACGCCCAGTCGAACCATAATCATCATCTAAGACTTGTGATTTGCTGAATTCCGAATAATCGGGGAAAACAAGGCAGGCTAAAAAATCCTTTGCCGTGCCAAACTCCGCAATCTCCGGCCAGATGGGGCTTGCGACGCGAAGCTAGAGCGGAGACGACGCTTCGAGCCCAAAAACCGGTCTCGAAGTCGCCTACAACATCAGCTCCATAGACCGTCGCTGTGTTGTTTGCACGGCTGAGCCCGATCTGGCCTACGATTGCTCCGCCTTGGCACTGGGATTTTTAAATGCTATCAGGGTATCTATCAAAAGACGAATTGTGTATCAACCGCAAGCAAAAAATCGTTCCTAGAGAAACTGTGCTTTCTCTAACAACGATTTTTTTAGTTGGCACACACGATCACTCAGATATAAGGTTAAGTCAATCTGCCGTCGACTTTCATATACTAACTTTCTGATTGACTGGTGACGCGCAGGACGTCTTCGCCAGCAGTGATCGATTGATCTGTGAAGCTGGTCATGGCGGCGACATGGGTCATGTTGGTGATGACGGTGATGATTGTCGTACTTTTGCCAGCTGTTTTGATGGCAGGTAGATCCATTTCGGCAATTTGCTGACCTGCCTTTACGGTTTCGTTTTCTGTCACATGAACAGTGAAGGGGTCACCGTTCAATGCGACGGTGTCTAATCCCATGTGGACGAGAATTTCAAGTCCGGTTGCGGTTGTCATAGTCCAGGCGTGTTTGGTCGGCATGATGCTGACGATGGTACCGTCAACAGGTGCGACAACCGTGCCATGACTTGGGACAATGGCAAAACCATCCCCCACCATTTTTTGAGAAAAGACATCATCTGGCACTTCGGACAAGGCTTGAAGTTGACCAGCGGCAGGAGCCACAAATTGAGTCGCATCCGGGCTAGCTGCTCTAGTGGAAGGGGTTTCAGGAACAGCTGCTGTATTTACTGCGAGCGGTTCAATGATGGCGCCGTCAGCGCTGGTCGGCACCATCGCGCTTTCTGGCACACCGAAGAAGTAAGTTGCCAGAAAACCGCCTGCATAGGAAGCCAGTAGGCCGAAAACATAACCCAGCCATTGGTGATTGGCGATGAGTGGAATCAGGGCTGCGCCGGAAGGACCAATGGTGATGGCACCGATATGGCCGATCATGCCGATAACGGCGCCGCCGATGCCACCGCCAATACAGGCAGTCACAAATGGCCGGCCCAGCGGCAGACTGACACCATAGATCAACGGTTCACCAACCCCTAAGATGCCGACTGGTAGAGCGCCTTTTATCAAGCGGACGAGCTGTTGATTTTGTCGACACTTGATCCATAGTGCAAGGGCGGCACCCACTTGACCGCCGCCAGCCATGGCCAAGATTGGCAGCAGGCCGGTGTAGCCAATGCTCTTGATTATTTCAAGATGAATAGGCGTCAGAATCTGGTGTAATCCCAACATGACCATCGGCAAGAAGGCGAGGCCTAAGATAGCGCCTGAGAAGGCACCGCCAACTTGTAACGTCCAGTTAATCGTGCCGACCAATGAACTTGAGACCCAACCGGCGAGTGGCATGATGAAGAAAATGGTCAGCAGCCCGATGGATAAGAGACTGAGCATCGGCGTGAAAATGATATCGATGGCATCCGGAATGAGTCGATGCAGGCGTTTTTCAACCACAGCCAACAACCAGACGGCGAAAATGACGCCGATGATGCCACCTTGACCAGGAGATAACGGTTGATGGGTGAAGACGTTGTTGATCGTGATCGGGGCCACAACGCCAGGCAGATAGACTAAGCCGCCGATGATGCCGCCAAGGCCAGCGGTTGCGCCAAACTCGGTTGCGGCGTTTATCCCAACATAGATATTAAGAAAGGTGAAGAGCCCGCCGTTGATGACTTTTAAGACAGTAATAAATGACGCCCAGCTGGTTGGTAAATCGCCAGCGGTTAACAAATTGGCTAAAATACCAGCAACGCCGGAGATTAAGCCGGCACCGACGAAGGTAGGAATTAGCGGAATGAAAATAGCGGAAATATGTTTTAAAGCAGCCCGCCACCAAGTTTGCTTTAACTTGGCTTTATGCGCTGCCCGAACCTCTGCGGCTTTAGCTTCAACTGCCGATTGATTCGATTCAGCAGGCGGTTGCGTGTTGGCTGGGAAAGGGTCACCTAATGCAACCCCTACTCGATCAACCATGGCTTGTGCGACTTTGTTGACAGTCCCTGGACCAACAATGACTTGGAGCGTTTCTTCTTGGACAACACCCAGCACGCCAGGCACTTTTTTAAGTGCGGCTTGATCAACTTTGGCCTCGTCTTTGATCGTCAGCCGGACTCGTGTCATACAGTGGATCAATTTGGCCACGTTTTGCGGTCCGCCGACGTGGGCGTAGATACCATCGCCCATCGCTTGATACTTATCTTGTGCCATCTGTTTTCTCCTCCGAACTTGCTGTGACAGTTTGGCTAATGAAGCTGTTCGTTTGTGTCAGTAGTTTTTGAGCGTCCGTGCTTGATCGCTGTGTCAGAATCATGACGATCGCTAATTTAACGTGCTGATCGGCTGCTTCAAATGCCTTTGCTGCAGTGGCGGCATCGCAACCAGTGGCTTGTTGAATGATGCGCTGGCTGCGAACCACGAGTTTTTCATTCGTCGGCAGCACATCGACCATGAGATTTTGGAAAACTTTGCCAAGGCCGATCATGGCGCCAGTTGACAGCATATTCAAAACCAATTTTTGGGCAGTGCCAGCCTTGAGCCGAGTTGAGCCGGTCAAAACTTCTGGTCCAACAGGTACTTCAATGGCGATCTGGGCGTGCTGGCTGATTTCGGCGTTGGTGTTGCAAGCGAGGCTGATGGTTGCAGCACCGACAGCTTGCGCATAATCAAGACCGCCGATGACATAAGGTGTACGGCCGCTGGCAGCAATCCCGACAACGGTATCGTCTGCGGATAGGTGCCGTTGCAGCAGATCCGTTTTCCCGAGCTCTTTAGAATCCTCTGCGCCTTCAACCGCGACAGTCATGGCTTTCATGCCGCCTGCAATTAGGCCCTGCACCATTTCTGGATCAGTGCCAAAGGTCGGCACGCATTCTGCTGCATCTAAAACGCCCAGTCGGCCACTGGTGCCTGCCCCGATATAAAACAAGCGGCCATCTTTCTTGAGTGAATGACTGATCGTCTGAATGGCCGTTTCGATAGCTGGTAGTGCTTGTTGTACTGACTGGGCAACGGTTTGATCTTCGGCATTCATGACGGTGGCAAAGTCATGGACCGTCATCGTGTCTAATGCCATTGTTTTCTGATTTCGAGTTTCCGTCGTCATTTGATCTAAATTAATTGCCATGTTTTTAGCCTCTTTCTTTGGAAAATCAGTCTGACAAGTTGGCTGATAAACGTTACGTCAAGTTAAAGGGCAGGCGTCGTCGGAAAATTGATAGAAGCCCGTTATTGATAAAAACGTACCTGATATCCACTTTTATTTCAACTATTTTCTTTTAAATGTGAAATAAAATTTCAAAAAAGGCTAGAAAAAAGACACGTCAGCTGCAGACGCGTCTGAAATGTGAAAGCTTCGAAGACTCATTTAAAGCCGTTACGTAAAAATTCACGATAGGCAGTCACCGCAGCCTTTGATTGATCCGTGGCTATTTTTGCTGCATCGTAGTATCGGCTGACATAGGCATAGTATAGAATATCGATGAGCATAAACTGAGTGTGGAGTGATTGGGTAGCAGCGAAGTGGTTGCGGGCCTCCATCGGTTGGGATGTTTGAATGCTCACATCAGCATACTTGGTGAGCGAATTTTTCCCGAGTTTGGTGGTAACAATCACCTGCAAGCCAGCCTTTTTGGCCAACTTGGCAGCTAACACGACTTCTGGCGATTCACCTGAATTCGAAATGAACCAGCAAAGTGTCTGTTCGACATCTGCAGTTGCTGCAAGTGGCAAGAACAAATTGAGGTCATCACTGAAATGACAAGGATAGCCAAGCCGCCCCCATTTTTGGGCAATGTTTTGCGCTGCTAAGTAAGAAGCGCCCACGCCAAACACAAGCAGACGATCACTTTGATGAATTAAGTTGATAATTGTGTCGACATTGGCTTCGTTAATCTGGTCGACGGTTTCACGCAAAGATTGGTTGGCATCTATGAGCAGTTTTTGCTTGATCGTTGTCAGGGTGGCGTTTTTTTGAATTTCTTGATCATCCGATTGATTGGTATCACCTTTTAGATCAGCCGCTAACTGCATTTTCAGCTCGTTATAGCCACTGAATTGCAGCCGACGCGCGGCGCGACTGACGGAGGCCGGACTGGTACCAGCTGCTTTAGCTAGATCATGCACACTCATCGTTAAGACTGCTTGACTGTGTGCCATCACATAATCAACAATTTTCTTCTCGGTTT
The DNA here is from genome assembly GCF_000829035.1 of Lacticaseibacillus paracasei subsp. paracasei. Lineage (NCBI taxonomy): Bacteria > Bacillati > Bacillota > Bacilli > Lactobacillales > Lactobacillaceae > Lacticaseibacillus > Lacticaseibacillus paracasei. Next base: position 106,437 of record NZ_AP012541.1, read on the forward strand.
CAGATAGCTCGCTGCGGGTACTTTGATAATTGCCTTTAACACTCATTTGAAGCGCCTCCTTGAGGAAATTGGATGCCAATTAGTCGACAGAGAAAACCAATGGGCTGGTGGTTGTCAGCGATAGACTGGGCTGGCATATTTTCACAATCTATTTCTCTAATGCCAGTAATTGATAAGGGGACAGAAACCGGGTTTTCATTAAAATGTCAACAATTTCAGCCTCAGAGCGCGGCTGCGGCTCATTAAGCCATAGTTGAATGATGTCAATGATGCCATAAACGATGATCTGGCTGACGTAAGCATCAGGAATATCGTGGATAAAATGGGCTTCGCCTTTTAATTCGGCGAGATGGCCGAGAATTTTATCACGTAACAGTTTGGCGACGCGGCCAAGTAAACTCGGGTCACCAACTGGACTTAGTAAGAATTGACAAATATCGCGCCGCTGGTTAATTAAATGCACCATATTGACCATCAGCGGCGACTGCTTACCAGAGACGATAGCATTGGGATTCATCGCGGTATCCATGCCAATGTCTAGGCCGCGTTCCAGATCGCCTAATAGCGAAGCTTCAACTTTGGCAACAAGATCGTCTTTATCCAGATAATGCAAATAAAAAGTACCGCGGCTGATGCCGCTTGCCCTAGTGAGGTCAGCCACTGAAACCTTCGCTAGGGTCTTTTTTCGGCCCACTGTGATTAAGGACGCGGTTAGTGCTTGCTTCGTCTGCGCAGTCTGTTCTGCTTTTTTCATGAGCTTGCTCCTTTACTGAACACTTTTCAAAAAATTGCACATAGTTATTCCCAAAAGTATGTTTTATGATGTTCCTCGTAAAGATGCTTAACACGATGTTCATGATAAATCATTTTGGAGGTTATGACAATGGACAATTTCATCACGGTTAAAAATGAAACGCGTCAGTATGGTAGCGGTGAGCAAACTGTTTATGCCAATCACGAAGTTTCTTTTACCATCAAACCTGGCGAAATCACGGTTATTTTAGGCGCTTCCGGTGCTGGAAAATCAACCTTGCTCAATATTCTCGGCGGTATGGATCGCCCAACCAGCGGTCAGGTCGTGATTAATGGGCACAACATTGCGCAGTATGACGATCACCAGTTGACAACTTATCGCCGTGATCAGATTGGTTTTGTTTTCCAGTTTTATAACCTAGTACCGAATTTAACGGCTTTGGAGAATGTAGAGCTAGCGAGCGAAATTGCCCCGGATGCGCTAGATCCGAAACAGACGATGGTGGATGTTGGATTAGGTAAGCGGATCAATAACTTCCCGGCGCAGCTATCCGGCGGCGAACAACAGCGAGTGGCCATTGCCCGGGCGATTGCGAAGAATCCATCATTGCTGCTAGCGGATGAACCAACGGGCGCGCTGGATTATAAGACTGGAAAAAGTATTTTGAAATTGTTTGAGGACTTCTCCCATCAAACGAATAAAAATGTGATGATCGTGACTCACAATTCGCTCATCAAGCCGATGGCGGATCACGTGATCGAGATTCACGATGGTAAGGTTCAGGCTGATTACCAAAATGAGCAGCCAACCCCAGTTGAACAACTGAAATGGTAGGTGAGGCGCGGTGAGCAAGAAAACACTTTGGAAAGACATCCGCAAGTCGTTTACAACTTCATGGGGGCGTTTCTTCTCAATCCTGTTACTGATGATGCTCGGATCTTTTGCATTGGTTGGTTTGTGGATTGCCGGTCCCGATATGCGAGCGACAGGTGAAACGTATTTCAAACAGTATCATCTAGCAGATTTGACAGTTATCGGCGAAGATGGTCTGGATGCACATGATCAAAAGACGATTCAGCGTGCTTCTGGCACAGAGCAAATCGAATTTGGTTATCTCAAAGACGTGACGCTTAAAGGTACCCATTCAAGCTTCCGAATCTTATCAAAACCAACTAAGATTTCGCAGTACCGGTTGGATTCCGGACGTATGCCTAAAGCAACCAATGAGATTGCGATTGATGCCAATTATAAAAGCAAGTACAAACTTGGCGACACGATCAAGTTTGTGCAAAGGGCAGATCAAACCGGCAGTAAGGTTTTGAAAAGAATAAGTTTCAAAGTTGTTGGGTTTGTGTATTCCCCGGAAATTATTTCGTCGGTCAATAAAGGCAATAGCACCTCTGGCAGTGGTGATCTTAAGGGTTATGGTGTCGTTACAAGCAATAATTTTGATTCAGATGTTTATATGATGGCACGGTTAACTTATCGCAACACAAAAGGCTTGGATCCGTATTCGAGCCAGTACACTGACCGAATTCAAGCGCATAAGACGGCACTGAATCACTTGTTGCAGAACGCACCACAAGCCCGATTAGCTGCCATTAAGAAACAGTATCAAGCCAAAATTGATGCCGGCCAGAAAAAAACTTGATGATGCTAAAGCCCAATTGAATGCAGCTCAGGAGCAGTTAACGACTGGGGCACAACAACTGGCGACGGCTAAACAACAAGTCGCAGCAAAACAGCAAGAACTGGATGCTGGCGTTAAAAATGGCCAAGCCCAAATTGCCAGTGGTGAAACGCAACTGCAGCAGGCATCGACCCAGTTGAGCCAGAGCCGACAGCAATTGACCACGGCAAAGCAACAGTTAGTAGCAGGTCAGCAGCAATTAGATGACAAGCATCAAGCACTAGTGGCGGCTAAACAGCAATTGGATGCGGCCAAGCAGCAACTAGACAATAGTCAACAGCAACTGGCTACCGCTAAACAACAACTGACGACCGGCCAGCAACAACTAAACGCGAAACAACAAGATCTAACGACTGCCAAGCAGCAATTAAACGCTGCCAAACAGCAGCTTGATGCCAGTCAACAACAGCTCACGATTGCTAAACAAAAGATTGATGCCGCTTTGGCACAAAACCCAGCAATTGCTGAGAATCCAGCTTTTCAACAACAGCAAGCCAGTTATCAAGCGGGGGTTGCGCAGTATAACGGCGGGTTAAAAACTTATAACCAGAACTTAGCTGTATACAACCAAAACATGGCAAATTGGACAGCTGCCAGCCAAGAACTGGCAAAGAAAATCAGCACCTATCAATCAGGTACTGCCCAGTACAGCAGTGGTTTAGCGACTTACAATCAAAATTTGGAAACCTATAACCAAAATGTTGCGGCTTGGACAGCTGCTAATCAGCAACTTCAGCAAAAGTCCAGCGAGTTCAATGCTGGGGAGGCTCAACTGCAGCAAGGTCAAGAGCAGTATGCTTCTAAGCAGGCGGCGCTAGCACAGGCCAAGCAACAGTTGGCAGCGACTCAGCAATCTGGTCAACAACAACTTGATGCAGCCAATCAAGAGATTGTAACTAATGAAGCAACCTTGAAAACCAAGCAAGCCGCATATGATAAACAGTCACCATCGGCCCAGAAGAAAATTCAAGCTGGCACAGTTACACTTGAGGATGCCAAGGAAGCCTTGAGCAAGCTGGAGGCGCCTACCTATACTGTTGATACACGCAGAGAAACACCAACCGGCCAGGGCTACACGGTTTACGACAGTACCTCTAATATTGTCGATTCGTTGGCCAATATTTTCCCGTTCTTTATGTATTTTGTGGCAGCATTAGTCACCTTCACCACCATGACCCGGTTTGTGGACGAGGAACGTATCAACTCTGGCACTTTAGTTGCATTAGGTTATACGCGTCGTGATGTCATCAATAAATTTACAATGTACGGTTTTCTTGCAAGTTTAATCGGTTCACTTTTAGGCATTACCGCAGGACACATTATCTTGCCAATGATTGTCTATCAGGCTTATCACAATGGTATCAATGTGCCGCCGATTGAGTTGCATTTCTATCCGGGTATTAGTGCTGTCGCGTTGCTATTGGCGATGGTCAGCGCGGTATTGCCAGCTTGGTGGGTCGCTTCTCGAGAGCTAAATGCTCGGCCTGCTGAACTCATGTTGCCAAAGCCACCAGCTAACGGATCGAAGATTTTCTTGGAAAGAATCCCATTCATTTGGCGGCGCCTGAGCTTTACCCACAAGGTAACGGCTCGCAATATTTTCCGGTACAAAAAGCGGATGTTTATGACGATCTTTGGTGTGGCGGGGTCGGTGACACTTTTGTTTGCTGGTTTAGCCGTGCAGCATAGTATTAGCGGCGTCAATGATCGCCAGTTCAACGACATCATTAAATATGACATGATTGTCGCTCAAAAAAGTAATATCACCGATAAACAGCAGCAACAACTTGATCAACTGTTTCAAGAAAAAGCAGTTGAGCGCACCAAGTCAGTCTATTATGAAACTGTTACAAAGAATGCCGGTACAGACAATGATCGTCAGGATATTACCATGATCGTGCCTAAAGACCAGACCGGATTCAGCGACTATATTCGGTTAGCAACGCGTCAGGGTCAAACGAAACTGACATTATCAAATGACGGTGCAGTGATTTCTGAGCGGTTGGCTTCGCTTCTGAACGTTAAGATTGGAAGCACCATCACGGTAAAAGATGCGACCGGCACCAAGCATCAAGTCAAAGTGACGGGCATCACTGAAATGTATATGGGACACTTCCTGTTCATGAACAAAACGGCCTATCAAAAAGCGTTTAACACAGACTTTAAGCCAAATGGTCGGTTGGTGACCTTGAAGAACCGTTCCATTAGCAATACCCGGGCTGAAGCGGCTAAGTTTATGCAAGCCGGCGGAGTTGAAAGCATTCAGCAGAACTCAGCGTTACGCAGTCAAATTACAACGATTGTTCATTCACTGAATACGATTATGATTGTGTTGATTGTTTTAGCGGCAGTGCTGGGGGTGGTTATTTTGTATAATTTAACCAATATCAACGTTGCCGAGCGAATGCGGGAACTTTCAACCATTAAGGTGCTGGGTTTTTATAACCAAGAAGTCACCATGTATATCTATCGAGAAACAATTCTTCTGTCCATCTTTGGCATTTTCGTCGGCTGGGGATTGGGCGAACTGCTGCATGAGTACATCATCACAGTTGTACCACCGAATAACGTGATGTTTAACCCAGCGTTGTCCGCACTAACCTTCATCATGCCGACATTGGTCATTACGATCATCACCATTGCACTTGGCTTCTTCGTCAACAGTTCCTTGAAAAAGGTTGATATGTTGGCCGCGCTGAAGTCAGTAGACTAAGTTAGATTGATATAGTTATTTCATACCGGTCTTAAAAAAGCGCGGCGGCCTTGGTTTTTGACAGGGCCGCCATACTTTTGTCAAAGCAACATGGCTTTTGCAGGATTGCTTCAAGTTGAATTGAGAACGAGGAGAATACGCTATGGCAGAAATTATTGATTTTCACACACACTTCTTACCGCGGTTATATGCGCAAGCTTTGAAAAAGCATATTCCTGGCGATCCGGATGGTTGGCCCACGCCAGGCTGGGATGAACATCTCACGCTCACTTTTATGAAAAAGAATCATATTGGCTACTCAATTCTGTCGCTTTCTTCACCGCACTTCAACTTTGGCGATAAGGAAGAGACGATCGCAATCGCAAGGGATGCCAATGATACTGGCGAGCGCGTCACCCAAGACCATCCTGATCAACTTGGTTACTTTGCCTCATTGCCGCTACCCTATGCCCAAGAAAGTGTGAGCGAAATTGATGTGGCATTGGCGCATTCGGCTTTGGGATTCACAGTTCCGACGAATAGTCGAGGGCTTTACTTTGGCACACCAATTTTTGATCCTGTTTATGCTAAATTGAATCAAGAAAAAGCCATTGTGTTAATGCATCCTAATCGCCCTGCACAAGGACCGATGAATGTTAATATTGATATGCCAATTCCGTTAATGGGTTTCTTCATCGACACGACGATGACGTTCATGAACTTGCTGCGATATCACTTTTTTGACCGTTATCCGGATATTAAACTCATTGTGCCTCATGCCGGTGCGTTTCTGAGCATCTTGGCCGATCGCGACGCGGCATTTGTCAAACAGCAATACAACAGCGATATGTTTGCGGCGTTGCGGCACGTTTATTTTGATGTGGCAGGGACAGTTTTTCCGCGCCAACTACCGATGCTGTTGACCCTAGCAGATGAACAACATCTCGTTTTTGGCAGCGACATTCCCTATACACCGCCATTGCTGGCAAGTCAGATGATCAAGTTGTTTAACGAAAGGGAGTATCATGACAAGATGTCGCGGCGGGTATCGCGACTGCAACGGTTTGACGGTTTCTTCAACCACTTTAAAAAGCTTCGGCCGCTGCCAACTGTGTTGAAGATGTCATCCAACATGCTGACAGGTGCCGAAATCCTAAGCCCGGAAATGGCTCAGGATATTCTGGTTAATAACGGTAAGCGACTGCTGGAATTAAGCTAAATAAAATCAATACGACGATTTTGTAGAAAGACCATGCCGAATGCGACATGGTCTTTCGTGTAGAGACGATAAAAAGCGCATTTATAATATTTTCGTTCGTGTTTTTGTGGAAAATGTTTTTCGTGTCATTTTAAAGTTCGGATTTTGCTTGTCTTCAAGGCGTCATCCTGTTAGACTACCAGATGGCGGGTAAAAATGCCCGCACTAAGCCGTGAGGAGCGATCAGTTAATGGGAACTGTAGTTATTGTCGGTACACAATGGGGCGACGAAGGTAAAGGGAAGATTACGGATTTCCTGAGCCAAGGCGCCAAGGTGGTCAGCCGTTATCAAGGCGGTGACAATGCAGGCCATACGATCCATGCAAATGGCGAGGTTTATAAGCTGCGCCTCGTACCATCAGGGGTACTCTACCCGCATCAGTTATCGGTGATCGGTAATGGTGTTGTTGTGAATCCTAAGAGCTTGGTCGGTGAATTGGCCCGGCTCGCAGAACAAGGCGTGACTGGCGAAAATCTGCGGATTTCAGACCGTGCTCACGTGATTTTGCCTTATCATATTAAATTAGATAAATTGCAGGAAGCAGCAAAGGGCGCCGACAAGATTGGGACGACCAATCGCGGCATCGGCCCAGCCTATATGGACAAGGCTGCTCGAGTTGGCATTCGGATGGCTGACTTGCTCGACAAAGAAATCTTTGAAGAACGCCTCAAAGCTAATTTGAAAGCTAAGAATGAAGAATTCGTCAAAGTTTATGATAGTACGCCGATGAATTTTGATGATATTTTTGAAGAATATTATCAATATGGCCAACAATTGAAACAGTATGTTTGCGACACCTCAATTGTGTTGAACGACGCGATTGACAAAGGTGAACACGTTTTGTTTGAAGGCGCGCAAGGGATTATGCTGGATATTGATCAAGGGACCTATCCGTTCGTCACGTCATCGAACCCTGCTGGTGGTGTGACGGTTGGTGCCGGCGTTGGTGTCTCCAAGATTGATCGGGTTGTTGGGGTTGCGAAAGCTTATACATCCCGAGTTGGCGACGGTCCGTTCCCAACTGAATTGCTCGATAAAACCGGAGATTTCATTCGCAATGCTGGCCACGAATTCGGTACTGTAACCGGCCGACCTCGGCGGATTGGCTGGTTCGATGCTGTCGTTGTTCGTCATTCTCGCCGTGTTGCCGGGATTACGGATCTGTGCCTCAACTCAATTGATGTGCTAACCGGTTTGGACAAAGTCAAAATCTGTGTTGCCTACGAACGCGATGGCGAACGGGTTGAAAACTACCCAGCTTCGCTCAAGTTCCTCAGTGAATGCAAGCCAGTGTATGAAGAACTGCCAGGTTGGCAAGAAGATATTACCAAAGCCAAAACTTTGGATGATCTTCCGGAAAATGCGCGGCGTTACGTTGAACGCATCACAGAATTACTTGGTGTTGACCTGCTGACATTCTCAGTTGGCCCTGACCGTGACCAAACCAATGTCCTTGAGAATGTTTGGGATAAGGTATCGCGCTAGACTCACCGCGATTTGATAATTCAATAGCGATTTTTTAAGAGCTGCTAGGTGAAAATTCACTGGTGGCTCTTTTTTTGACAAATTAGGACATCATTCATTGGATTCTAAAAGAGCCCAGTGCCAAGGCGGAGCAAGTGTCGGCCAGAGGAGGCTCGAAGCGTCGTCTCCGCTCTACCAGCCCCATCTGGCTGGAGATTGTCGCAATCAAGGTATTTTCATGATTGACACCGTCCCTTAAAGTCGGTATATTGAAGATGATATATGAACATATGCTCATATGAACATTAAATGTAAGGGCGGGATCAAAGATGAAAAAAAACAAGGCCATTATTTTTTATATGCTTGGCGTCATCACCTTCATTGGCGGCTTACTCATCACCCAACCGATAGCTCGCGCGGCGTTGTTGGTTTTTGCCGCGATTGTTGCGGGTTATCAAGTGATTGCAGAAGGTATCATGGCAACGATTCAAGCAACTAGAAAACGGCGCCGTTTTTCGCCAAATATTCATCTCCTCATGGCACTGGCTGCACTTGGCGCCATTGCGATTGGCAGTTTTGAAGAGGCCGCGATGCTAATTCTGATTTTTGCTGGCGCGCATTTTTTGGAGGAGTACGTTGAAAACAAGAGTCGCAAAGAAATTACGGCACTGCTGGCTATGGCGCCTCAAGAAGCGCGGCGCTATACCTACACCGGTGCATTAGAAGTTGTACCAGTGACAGCATTAAACATCGGTGATCAATTACAGATTCTGAATGGCGCTCAGGTACCAACGGATGGCGTTATTATTGCCGGCACTGCTAGTCTCAATGAAGCTGCGATCAGTGGTGAAAGCATTCCCCGTGAAAAGCAAACCGGCGATGAGGTTTTTGGTGGGACCATCAACGGCAAGTCAACCTTTGATATGCGGGTTACCAAGTCAAGTGATGAAACGGTTTTTGCTAAGATTGTCCAGATGGTGCAGTCAGCCCAAGACTCCCCAACCAAAACAGCCAGCGTGATTCAACGTTTTGAGCCGATTTACGTGAAGGCGGTATTGGCCGTATTGCCGATTGTTTTACTTGCGGGACCATTTTTACTTCATTGGTCATGGGCAACCAGCATCTATCGCACGATCGTCTTCTTAGTGGCTGTGTCGCCGTGTGCCTTGGCCGCCAGCGCGGTGCCGGCCACATTGTCAGGCATTTCAAGTCTGGCGCGGCAGGGGGTTCTTTTTAAAGGTGGCAGCTATTTAGCTAATCTGACCCAGTTAAAAGCCATTGCGTTTGATAAAACCGGGACGTTGACGGAAGGCGTACCAGTGGTGACGGACAGCGAATTTGTGTCGGATGTGGATGAAGCCGCCTTGACTCAGATTATTACAGCAATGGAAATGCAAAGTAATCATCCGTTGGCGAATGCGATTGTGAGCCATTATTCAAAAAGTGATGTACCTATCACGGATGTGCATAACGAAATTGGCAAAGGCTTGACCGCTGAGTATCAGGGACACACTTACACCATTGGTAAGCCGCAGCGATTCAAGCAAGTTGATTCGGCATTTCGCAAGCGAGCCGCAACACTCAGTAAGCAAGGCAAAACCGTTGTTTTCGTTGCGGTCGATCAAAGGGTCGTTGGCCTGATCGCCTTGATGGATCAAGCAAAAAGCAGCGCTAAATCGGCCATTAATTACCTTAAACGGCACGACATTCAACCGGTGATGATCACGGGGGATGCGCAACAAACCGGTGAAGCCGTGGCCGCCGACTTGGGCATTGATCAAGTGGTCGCTAATGTGATGCCCGAACAAAAGGTTGCCGTGGTCCGTGAGCTGCAGACCACCATGCGGCCCGTTGCCATGGTCGGCGACGGGGTCAATGATGCACCAGCCCTAGCCAATGCAGAGGTTGGCATCGCGATGGGATCAGGAACTGATGTTGCCATTGATGTCGCCGATGTGGTTCTAGTCGAAAATGACCTTTCACGTCTAGCATTGGCCCATCAAGTTTCAACTAAAATGAATCGCATTGTGATCGAGAACCTGTTACTCTCCATGGCTGTTGTTGTCATGCTGGTTGTCCTAAACGTCTTGCAACTCACCAACATTGCTTGGGGCGTCATGTTCCACGAAGGCAGCACGCTGATTGTCATCTTAAATGGCCTACGCTTGTTAATTCCGCAGAGAGCTTAAGGGAAAACTGCCGACATCCGCCCTCAGTGAAAAGTGCCTTTCGATACCAAAGTCTGTTAAAATGGGCCATAAGTATCTTAAGGAGCGCAGTGCTATGACAACTAATGATGTTCGTAATGCGGACATGAATGAGAACGCGGTGCCTAGTGACGCCGAATTGCGGGATGTGCTTGATGTGTTTAAAACCATGAGTGACCCGACCCGCATGCGGATTATTCTTGCTATTGCCAAAGGGCCAATTACAGTCACCGATCTGGCCGCCATGCTCGACCTCGGTCAGTCAGCGGTTTCCCACCAACTGCGCCTGCTCAAACAAGCGCGGTTGGTTGTGGGGGATCGCTCCGGCAAACAGATTTATTATCATTTGGTGGATGACCATGTTTTGGAAATCTACGCGTTGACGAAGGCACACATTGAAGAAAAGCAGCATGGACAAGAAAATTAGTCATTGCTTATTTTAAAAGCACACAAAAACCACCAGTCCGAATTTGAAGCGGATCGGTGGTTTTTGGGTAAACAAAGCACGCATTATCATGCAATCTTTAACCAACGAAAGACAGCAACTTTAAGGAAATCAAGCACGATTGTGGCTGCCAGTATCAGTAGCAGAATGGTGACTAAAAGCGGTGAGCTGATGGCCGGCATGAGCCAGCCAGTCAAGGCTAACAGCGCAAAGATGACAATTGTGAAAAGATTGACAGCTAGCAAGGTGCGGCTTGGCCAAGATGTCCAAAAGTGGCTCCGTTCCCGGACGATCAGCAGCCGGAACTGGGAGTTGAAGACCAAACCAATTAAAACAGCGGTTTGCAAGACTGGCAAGCTGAGGTGGAACAGATTTAGCCCTAACCAAACGATCACGAGGTCGACTAAGGCGAACCACAAGCCCAAAACGCCGGAAGCCGCGGTTAACGGGCCGAGTCGCCATTGATTAGGACCGGCAGTTGACTGGACATTATCGGTAGCGATGGACATGGTCGCAAAGTCATTGGCGAACACGAGCAGCGACATCCCCAGCAGCGACACTAGGCTGACTTTTAACCAGAAGAAGCCGAGTGTAAACAAGATAATGATCTCAATGACTTTGGTGATTTTGTTGATGACCCAAGTCAGCATACGCTGGTAAGTTTGGCGACTGGTCGTGATAGCAGCGATGATGTCATGCAAGCCCGGGTGCGTCAAAATGATGCTGGCTGAAGCCTTGGCAACATCACTGGCGCTGCTGACGGCGGTCCCTAACTCTGCCTGTTTCAGCGCAGGGGCATCGTTTACCCCGTCACCGGTCATGCCAACGAGATGGCCATCTTCTTGTAACAACTTAACGATTTGATACTTGTCATCTGGAAAAACATTGGCAAACCCGTCACTTTCATGAATCAATTGAATTTTATCGGCTGTGGTGCCGGTTTTCAAAGCTTTGGCTGGTAGAATTTTGGTGCCGATGCCAACTTGTTCGGCAACATCACGGGCAATCGGTACACTGTCACCGGTGATCATCATCGGCTTGATACCTAAGTTTTTTAGCCGTGCAAGCATGGATGCTGAATCCGCTCGCGGCGGATCGGCGATTGCCAAAACGCCGACTAACGCCATTTGCGAATCGACGACGCTTGCGACAGCTAGGGAACGATAACCTTTTTTGGCGTTGGCGGTTGCTAGTTGTTGAATAGCAGCGCTGGCAGGCGCAGTGTCAGCAGGATGCTGCTTGGCGTATAACGCCAGAATCGTCGGAACAGCACCTTTGATGACCCGCATTTGCCGGTGATCAGTGGTTGTGATGACCGCTTCGGTGCGCTTGGTGGCAAAATCGAACGGCGTGAACTGCTGCCGTTTAGAGAAATCGAGGGGATGCTTGATTTCGGCGGCATAGTTGAGCACCGCCTGGTCAATCGCATCCGGATGTTCTTGATCTGCCGCTAACCCTGCAGCATCCAACAGTTGCTCGGCAGTATAGCCGGTGAGCGGTTGGCAAGCAATGATCGACAATTTGTTTTGGGTGATGGTGCCGGTTTTATCAAAACAGAAAATATCGATTGAAGCAGCGTCTTCCAAGCTCGTCAAGCGACTGACGATGATGCCTTTTTTGGAAAGTGCCATTGCCCCGACAGCCTGAACAATGGTTAGGACAGCAGGCAAGGCGACTGGCACGGAGCCAATCAGGAAAATGAGCACGAAGGACAGAATAAAAACCGGACTTTCATGCAGGTAAAGGCCGTAAATGGCGACAATGACCGATGCGGCAATGCCAAGATAGAGCATATAACGGACAATGGCGAGCATCAGTTCTTCTTGTTTTGACTTTGGCTTGGCGGTTTTCACCAACGTCACCGTTTGACCGAAGTAAGTCGTTGTGCCGGTGTTTAAGACGACGGCCTGAACTTCGCCGCTTTTGACAATGCTGCCAGAGTAAAGCAGGTTGCCAGCGCTAGCAGTAGCTGGCAGCGATTCGCCGGTCAGGGCGGACTGATCGACGGTGACATTGCCAGCGATAATCGCAAGATCAGCTGGGACAATGGCGCCAATTTTCAGTTGCACGATATCGCCAGGCACAACTTGGCTAGCGGCGAGTGCTTGCCAAGCCTGATCGCGGCGAACAGTGGCCATAATCTCCAGCTTCTTTTTTAAAAGGGCAACCGCTTTTTGCGAATTGTTCGACTGGACAAAGCCAATCACCGCATTAATCGTCAGCAATACGAAGATGATGATGCTTTCAGTGTCATGGCCTAAAATCAAGGTCAGTACAATCGCCAATTCCAACAACCACGGCATTGGACCCCAATAGCGCTTTAAGAAATCAAGCAAGTTATTGCGCTTTTGCTCAGGAATCGCATTCGGACCATACTGAGCTAGTCGCTTTTTAGCTTCATTACTCGTGAGACCATCCGTTGTCGTGTTGAGTTGCTTTAACACTGCTGCCTGACTTTTATCTTGATAACTGCGAGTATCTGCAAGCATTCAATCATCCCATCCTGAATCAAAACATTAACGACAAAATTTTTAGTTGGTGCGAAACAGTTCCTGGACGTCGTCGACATGACTGACCAACTTATCAGCTGCTTCATCACAAGCTTGTGACTCAAGTGTAACGCGTGGTGAGCAATATAAAAAATACATATTCGAGGTACTATCCATACAATTTGTGTATAGTGGAGCTGAAGGATTGCGAAGCTGACGATTAAAAATGAAGGGATCAATCGCGATGAATCTCAAGCAAATTACCTATTTTTTAGCGGTAGCAGAGGCTGGCCAGATGACTGCGGCGGCGAAACAATTGCACATGGCGCAGCCGCCGTTGAGTTATCAATTGAAAGCACTTGAAGATGAACTGGGTGTACGCCTGTTTGAACGTGGGTCGCGCGGTGTCCGACTCACTGGTAGCGGCCAACAGTTTATGACATACGCACAACAGATCGTTGAGACGGTTGCGGCAGCTGAGAACGCAGCGCGGCGTAGCGGTGAAGGTGAGATTGGCACACTGGCGCTGGGACTGACTTCTTCGGCCGGTGATGTCCTGCCGAGGCAAAAATTGCAGGCCTTTAATCGCCGCTATCCGCAGGTCGAGTTTGAGCTTTATGAGGACAACACTTATGGCATCCTCGACAAGTTACGCCGCAACATTCTGGATTTGGCCATCGTCCGAACGCCATTTAATGATGACGGTCTAGCTTCATGTCGCCTAAGCGGTGACCACATGATCGCCGTTGCTGCCGCGTCGCAGCCCTTGCCAGCCACGCTAACCATTCCCGACCTCAAGCAGCAGCCGCTGATTGTGTATCGCCGGTTTAGTTCGCTATTCAAAACCACGTTTGCCGAGTATGGCATCACACCGACAATTGCGGTGTTGTGTGATGACGCGCGCACGGCGTTGCATTGGGCCCAGATGGGGATGGGGGTGGCGTTGGTACCGGCGACCATGGCCGCTTTGGCGAGTCAGCAAAGTCACCTTGCCATGATTGATTATGAGCCATGGGTGACGCACATGACGCTCGTTTGGCAGCCTGAGTCGTTACACAATCCATTAGTGGCAAGATTTGTGGAGCAACTTTCGGGTGGGGAACCGGAGAAATATTCAAAATAAGGTTCGATTAGTTTTGTAGAAAGAGTCCTGAGCCGTGCCAAACTCCGCAATCTCCGGCCAGCTGGGGTGGCGACGCGTAGCTAGAGCGGAGACGGCGCTTCGAGCCCAAAAACCGGTCTCGAAGTCGCCTAACAACATCAGCGACAAAGCCCGGTCGCTGTGTTGTTTGCACGGCTGAGCCCCATCTGGCCTACGATTGCTCCGCCTTGGCACTGGGATCTTTAAATCCCTATGAATTATCCATAAAAGGGCCAACAATTCTGAGGCAAAAATTGTTGGTCCTTTTTCATGGATGTGAATGATGTCCAAATATCTTTGCATTTTTTGACGAATTACAAATGCTTGTTTTGTTGAGATGAATTATGAGTATCTCAATGGTTGATTTAGCGATGGCTAAGTTAACAACCGTTCGATATACTTACCCATATTGAGCCGCTACAATGATAAGTGAAAAGAGGGAACAAGATGGAAATTAATGTCGGTGCTGTGATCAGTGCTAATCGCAAGCAAAAAGGCATCACCCAGCAAGCTTTGGCAGATTTTGTCGGTGTTTCCAAAGCCTCGGTTTCAAAATGGGAGACAGGGCAAAGCTATCCGGATATTACGTTGTTGCCGATTCTGGCCGCTTATTTTGACGTTAGCATCGACAAGTTGATGGCCTATGATGCGCAACTGAGCAGCACGGAAATTCGTCGCATCTATACGTCAATGAAGCAGGCCTTTGAAACTCAACCGGGAGACGCGGTACTGAAATCAATTCGCAACTTGATTCGGCGGTATTACGCCTGCTATCCATTTTTGCTGCAAATGGGGCTGCTGATTTTGAATCATTACGATCTTTTACCGGGAACATCACAAACCGCGAAAGTTACCGAATATGTGAATGAAGCCCGCCTATTGTTTGTCCGTGTGCGGCAAAATAGCCAAAAGGCGCAGTTAACGGCAAAGGCGGTCGAACTGGAAGGCTATAGTCTGCTGTTGCTCCAACGACCCGATGATGTGTTAGCGTTGCTGGGCGAATATGTGCCAGAACAACTGCCTGCAGACAGTTTAATCGCCGGTGCTTTTCAGCAAAAAGGCGACTTGCGGCGTGCCATTGCAACCAGTCAAAGCGGTTTGATGCAGGACTTGAGCATCATCATGAGTCAACTGACTAATTACATGACCTTGCTAAATGATGATCCTAACCGATTGGCTGCGACGTATCAACGTGGGCAAGCGATTGCCAAGGCTTTTGATCTAGCAACACTCAATCCGGCAGTCTGGCTCAATTTCCAACTAGCTGCCTTGAATGGCTTTGCAAAACAAGATAAAACGGATGAAGCCGTGGCCCTTTTGCAGGAGTTCACGCATGTTTTGACGGCAACCAAAATGCCATTGACGCTGCATGGCGATGCTTACTTTGATGCCATTGAGCCATGGCTAGAACAACTGGACCTAGGTAGCCAATCACCGCGGGTTAGTGGTCAAGCCAAACAGGTTCTGGCTGATTTCGTCTTGCAAAACCCCGCATTGGCTAAGATCAGAACACTGTCAGAAGTGCAACCGTTGTTGGCTGAGTTAAAGCAAGTGAGCGGACATCGCTAGAACTCGTATGTACGGGCATTCAGAGCCTAAATAATTTAAATCAAAGCAAACCTTGGAGGAAAGAAAATGAATACCAATTGGCAACTATTTGCAGACTACTGGCCATTTTTAGTGCCACTGATCATTTTAGAATTTGGCTTGATGATCGCCGCAGTGATTCATATCCTGCGCCATCAGCATTATCGGTTCGGCAATCGTCTATTGTGGCTGTTGCTCGTGATTTTCATCCAGATCATTGGTCCGATTGTGTACTTTGTCTTTGGACGGGAGGATGAAAATTGAACATCCTAACTTTGCAACATGTCAGCAAGCATTTTGGTAGCAAGCAAGTGCTGCAAGATCTGAATCTGACTGTGCCGGCTGGGTCGATTTATGGCTTTGTTGGCGAAAATGGTGCCGGGAAAACCACGACCATGAAACTGATTCTAGGCTTGGATCAAGCCAGCGCCGGAGCCATTGAAGTCGCTGGTCAGCCTGTGCATTTCGGTGAAACGGAGACGAATCGGCAGACAGGTTATCTGCCTGATGTGCCGGCTTTTTATGGGTACATGACGGCACCAGAATACTTGAAATTATGCGGTCAGCTGACAGGTTTGCGCGGCGCTGAATTGCAGTCGCGGGTGGCTGCCATGTTGATCCAAGTCGGCTTGGCAGATGCCAAGCACCGTATCAGTGGCTTTTCGCGGGGGATGCGTCAGCGCTTGGGGATTGCGCAGGCCTTGCTCAACACCCCGAAACTCTTGATTTGTGATGAACCGACCAGCGCGCTTGATCCACAGGGCCGCACGGATTTTTTACAGTTATTGGCTAGTCTGCGTGGTCAGACTACGATTCTGTTTTCAACGCATATTCTGAGTGATGTGGAGCGGATTTGCGACCATGTCGGGATTCTACATCATGGCCGTCTACAAGTGAGTGCGCCATTGGACGATCTGAAGCAACAGTATGCTAAAAACCAGATTGCCTTGTCGTTTGCGACGACTGCCCAAGCGCAACAAGCCGCGCATTTGTTGGCAACCTTGCAGCAGCAGGGCCAGCTGACGCACCTTGAGCAACAAAAAAACAGTCTTCAAGCAGCATACACCGGTACCTATGCTGCCGCGGCTGATCGCGTCCTCACCATGTTACTTGAAGCCAAACTCATTCCGATCACGCTTGCCCAGCAAGAAGCCAATTTGGAACAGATCTTCATGGAGGTGACGCGATGAACGCAGCCATTATTTTCACCAAAAAAGAACTACTTGAAAGCTGGCGGACTCACCGCTTGTTGATTTTGACGGTTGTTTTCCTCATTTTCGGCATTTTGAGTCCGCTGATCGCCAAACTCATGCCGGAACTGTTAAAAGGCGGTCTGGGTGGCATTAAGGTGGCGGTCCCTAAGCCGACTTCGCTGGATGCATGGACCCACTATTACAAGAACATCACCCAGATGGGCATTTACGTGTTCGCCCTCATGCTTGGCAGTTGTGTCAGTCAGGAGATTCAACAAGGCACACTCGTTAACTTGGTCACCAAAGGCTTGCCGCGCTGGACGGTCATTGTTGGCAAAGCGATTGTCGGGATGTTGCTCTGGATCTGGATCACCAGCCTCGCCTTTTTGGTAACGTGGGCTTACACCGCGTACTACTTTCCTGATACGCGCAGCCCGCATGTGGTACTCGCGTTCTTACCATTATTAGTCTTTGGCTTATTCTTCCTCAGCCTGATCGTGTTTGGCTCCACACTAGCAACGAATAATTATGGCGGTTTGCTGCTGACGATTGTGGTGATGGCACTGTTGTATTTGGCACAAATGGTCAAAAGTTGGCAACATGCTAATCCGGTTGCCCTCATTGGCGACAATATGAAAATCCTTGTCAACAGTGATGCGCTAACGAAATTGATGCCGGCCATGGTCATTGCTGTCGTTGCCGCCGTTGTTTTATTTTTCGCGGCGATCAAGCTGCTGGATCGAAAAAAGCTTTAAAAAATTAGCCGAATTTTTGTTGATTAAACTCAAACTTCAACAAAAATATCGATTATTTTTGGGCTATGATCAAACGATTTTTGAAAAAGCAGAAGTCGGGTTCACATGCGCAAACGTTATAACACTCGGGCCTACCGTCGTTATCGTCAAGATGAATCGTGAACAACCAAATAATGCAAAACACACTATATAGTGTATGCAGTCGATAATTAACCACAAAATTTAGTGGATAACCCGTTACTTTTCCTGCTGAGTCTTGTATACTAGATACATTGTTACAAGCACTTCAAGTTAACGTAATGGGGGATTAGCCATGATCGAATTTTATACACAAATCAAGAAACGAGACGGGCGCATTGTTGATTTTGATGCATCCAAGATCAGCACTGCAATCACGAAGGCGGCAGAAAGTGTGGCAAAACTGGCACCGAGTGACGTGCTGACGATCGATCACTTGACGGATACGGTCACGGCTAAGATTCGCGATCGCTACCACGATGATGTGGAAATCGCGGAGATCCAAACAGTGGTTGAGCAGACCTTGATCGCTGCAGAAAAGTATAACTGGGCTGAAGCGTATACTGAGTATCGCTTGAAGCGTGATTTAGCTCGCAAACAGAAGCAAGATGTTAATTATAACGTCTCGCGCTTAGTGAATCGCGACGAAAGCGTTGTTAACGAAAATGCCAATAAGGACAGCCGGGTCTTTTCAACCCAGCGGGATCTAACTGCAGGCGCAGTGGCCAAGGCAATTGGCCTGAAAATGCTGCCGCCTGCTGTTGCCAACGCGCATTTACGTGGCGATATTCATTGGCATGATCTTGACTACACCCCGTTTATGGCCGAAACCAACTGTTGTCTGATTGATTTTGACTACATGTTGAACCATGGCTTCAGCATTGGCAATGCCGAAGTTGAACCGGCCCATTCGATTCAAGTTGCTGTGACGCAAATGACCCAGATCATCGCTAATGTGGCCTCCAGTCAATACGGCGGCTGCTCCAGCGATCGAACAGATCAGGTCTTGGCGCCATTCGCCGAGAAAAACTATCAAAAACATTTGCGTGAATTCGGCAGCGTGATTGATGATCCGGCTAAGCTGGAAGCACTGGCTGTGAAGCAGACTAAGAAGGATATTTATGATGCCTTGCAAACTTTGGAATATCAGGTGAACACCCTTTATTCCACCCAAGGCCAGACGCCATTTGTCACAGTCGGCTTCGGTTTGGGGACCAGTTGGATTGAACGCGAGATCCAAAAAGACATCCTGAAAATCCGAATTCTAGGTCTGGGTAAAGAACGGCGGACAGCCATCTTCCCGAAATTGGTCTTTACTTTGAAACGCGGTTTGAACCTGAAACCAGAAGATCCAAACTATGATATCAAACAATTGGCGATCGAATGTGCCACCAAACGGATGTATCCTGATGTCGTTTCCTATGACACCATCAAACGATTGACCGGTTCCTTCAAAGCACCAATGGGCTGCCGTAGCTTCCTGCAGGGTTGGACTGATCCAAAGACAGGCAAAGAAGTGAACGCTGGGCGGATGAATCTTGGTGTTATCACCGTCAACTTGCCGCGGATTGCAATGGAAGCCAATGGCGACAAGGCGAAATTCTGGAAGATTTTTGAAGAACGGATGCGCATCTGTAAGGAAGGCCTGCTCTATAAGGTTGAACGCACCAAACAAGCAACGCCAGAAAGCGCACCGATCCTCTACAAGTATGGGGCCTTTGGTCACAAGCTGGCTGACACCGACAGCATTGACGATCTTTTCAAAAATGGGCGGGCAACGGTTTCACTAGGTTATATTGGGTTATATGAAGTCGGTACTGTTTTCTACGGCTCTGCATGGGAAAAGAATCCCGATGCCAAGGCATTCTCAGTTTCAATCGTGAAGGCTTTGGACGATCACTGCAAGGCTTGGGAAAAACAATATGGCTACCACTTCTCGGTTTATGGCACGCCAAGCGAATCGCTAACCGACACCTTCTGCCGAGCAGATACGAAGAAATTCGGTATCGTGAAGGACATTACGGACAAGGAATACTATACCAACAGTTTCCACTACGATGTGCGCAAATCACCGACCCCATTTGAGAAACTTGATTTTGAAAAGGATTATCCGCAATACAGTGCCGGTGGCTTCATCCATTATTGTGAATACCCGAACCTGAAGCAGAACCCAAAGGCACTGGAAGCCGTTTGGGACTATGCGTATGACAAGATCGGCTATCTCGGCACCAATACGCCAATCGATCAATGCTTCAAGTGCGGGTTCAAAGGTGAGTTCACCGCAACGGCCAAAGGCTATCAATGCCCAGAATGCGGTAACCATGATCCAGCCACTTGCGATGTCGTCAAGCGCCTTTGTGGCTACCTCGGCAACCCGAACAAGCGGCCAATGGTTCACGGTCGTCAGGAAGAAATTATTCACCGGAAGAAACATATCACGTTTAGCCTGAATCAAGTGGCTAATCGGCGAGACAAGTAAGCCTTAGCAAATGCTCAGGTTGGGATAGTCGCGTAACGAAAAAAATCGTCCTTCGTGGGCGATTTTTTTCGTGGTTTTGTATCATGAACCTTCCTCGAATATTAGACTTTAACCTATCGTATTTTGAGCTAGACGGTTTTGATTCTGTTAGGGCGCGTGTACAATTCAAATCAAAAGTTGTGTCTAAATGAAGCATGTTCCTGTGGTGACAGAGTGGAGGTGCGCCATGGTAGCCGAGATTTTTACCGCCAAGCAATGGCAAACAGCAGAGCAGTGGAATAATGGATGGCTTTTTGTGATGGCTGTTGTGATTTTGATTGTGATTATTCATTTGCAGATTGTTGGATTTTATATTCACGAGCACTGGAAATGGTGGCTTATCGTGCCATTTGCTTTGGTGTGTATTGGACTAGCCGGGTTTAGCTGGGCGCGGACGGATAATGCCGCCAATGTCCAGTTCAATCAATGGGCAACGAAAATTACCCCACAGATTCGGACTAAGAAGCCAGCTTTATTTAAGTACGTACCTATTCCGATAGATGAAATTAGAACGTATGCGGGATTGAACGATTATCCAACCTTAACAACCTTACCAATGTATACACGGCATCAAATCACCGCACCAGTCACGTATTTGGGCCGAGATGCGCATGAGGCGTATTTTAAGTTTCGTGGATTAGTGTATCGTTATGCTGGCCCGACTCATATCGGTCAAGTGGCTGCCTTAGTTGGATACCGGTTCCATCTCAAAGATCGCGGCTATGCGCAACTGGGTTTCATTGACCCCGTCAAAACATTTACAGCAACACTCGTCATCCCTAGAGCACAAGCGAGCCAGCAGTATACGCCAACAAACGAAGTGGTCGTCACGCTTGATCAAATGGGGGGCGAATGGACAACGGAAAAGGTCTATCATGGATGATCTCTTGCGAGGATTTAGCGAGCATGTTGATGACGTGGCCATACTGGTTTAGTCATGAGGATCGTAACGAGGCCACTGAGCGTTATCAACAGTACTTGAAGATCAACACCTTGAACCGCGATAAGGACGATGCCTATCAATAAAAAGATCAAACCGAACACAGAAAAGCCGCCAGCAATCAGACTTCGACTCAAAACCGACCAGTCAGCAAAAATGCCCACCGATTTTGGACTGAGCATATAACTAAAAAGAAACAGAACCGCCACGTAAGACCACCAAATCAGCCGTGCAAGCCATTGTGGAAAGAATCCAAATAAGGTTGTGGCTGCCATCCCTGACATCATGGCAACAGCCGTCGTCATGACCGCCATGATCATTTGATGACGACTTATTTTGCTATCTTGGATCAGTTTTTCGTTTAGTTTTGGATCGTCAAGAATCAACGTATCAAGAGAGACCTCAAAAATTCTGGCAATACGCGTCACCATTTCTAGATCCGGCAGATTGCGGTCATTTTCCCAGTTGGAGACAGTATGGCGCGAAACGTGAAGCTGTTCCGCTAAGTTAACCTGCGTCATCTGGTGTGCCAAGCGGATCTGATGAAGCTGCTTTGAAAAATTCATGCTACTCACCTCGCTTGGGCTTATTGTGGCAAAGATGGATGGCGGTGGCAAGGTAGCGGGCTGGATAAGAAGACGCGTTATTCGAGACTGGGTCATTACCCGGGAAATAGTGCTGGAAGAAGTCGGGCAAACGAACCCACATTCGTTCTTTAGTTTCCGGTATAAAACATTGGTGTCCTATGGTTTTAAGAATTGCAACCTTTACGTAAGGGTGTACCCTATTGTCGTTGATATAATTGATGAATATCATTAATTACATAATAAGTGTTTCACTGGTTGTTTAAAAAAGACTTTGAATTTAGTTAGATGAATAAGGAGATGGTCAAATGACACTTGATATGAATGTTATGGCTTTCTGGCAAAATAAGTTAAAGGCTATCGGTCCGCGGCTAACAGCTACTGACAGTCACGCCAAATTTATTGAGTTATTGCAAGACGAAATTAAGAATCTTGGTTTTAACACTATCGAATTTCCTTTTAAAATTAATAGATGTCTTCAAAGCAGCTGTTCTCTTGAGAATGATTCAACAAAAGAAAAGATACCAAATTTAGGACCAGTTCCATATTCTGGAATCACCAAAGAAATGGGTGTGAAAGGAGAAATTAGATTCTTTCAATCAAAACACGATGTGAAGATCAAGGGTAAAGTGGTCGTTATTAAAGTGAAAAACTTTACGATCCCTAAGCTTTTATTAATGCATCAGGTTGCCAAGTACCCTCGGCATACTCACATTGGATTTAGCATAAGACACCCATTAGTTGCAGCCACATTGACCTTAGGTAAAATTCAAGCCGCCAAAGATAATGGTGCAGTCGGCGTTATTCTGGTTTGGGAACACATCAGTGAGGATCTCGCTAACCGCGAAGTTCTACCTTTTACTAATAGTTATCTGGGGATTCCTTCTGTTTGGGTATATCAAACCCAGCTGGAAGCTTTGAAGCGATGTCGTGATAGAAAGGAACCAGTAAGACTAACACTAACGGGACAATATGAGACAAATGTAACAACCCTAGATTGCATAATTAAAGTTACCACCCAGAAAATGTGAAAAAAGACCTGTCCGTTCTTGCTAAAATGGTGTTTGCATAACATACCATCTAGAGAGAAGGACAGGTCCCATGGCCATTATAACCTTAATTGAACGATCTCAGATAGAACTGATGCAACACAACACGATTCAATACATCGCCGCGACCTTAGGCCGCTCTCGTATTTCTATTAGGCATGAGCTTCACCGTTGCCCTGAAGGTGATTACTGCGCCATTATAGCTCAGGATCATGCCGATACTTGTCGGCATCGTTGTGGTCGGCACTCGATTTTAACGCCTAAGTTGAAGCGGATGGTAACTGAGAAGCTAAACCTAGGTTGGTCCCCTGAAATGGTCGGTTATGCCGTTCACTGTGCGCCACACACGATTTACCACTGGATTTATCAAAGACAAGTCGATTTTCAGCCAAGCCAACTCTTTGATCACGGTAAACGTCATAAAAGAAGACAAGACCTTCGGTCGCGCTATAACCAAGCAGTAGGCACCTCAATTGAGATTCGCAGTGAGTCAGCTAATCGGCGAACCGAAAAAGGACATTTAGAGATGGATACAGTTCGCGGTGGTCGCGGGTCAAAGGCTGCTGTTTTGACCATTGTCGATCGGGTGACACGTTTAATGGCGACAACTAAGCTTGAAAACTTATCACAAAATGCTGTTCTCAAGGGATTTGCAAGACTGATGGTGGACTTTCCGGGTCCGGTTCGATCAGTGACGGTTGATCACGGTAAAGAGTTTTCCTGCGATCAGGCGCTTACAAAGCGCTATCGGATACCGGTTTACTTTTGCCACGCCTATCACCCGAATGAACGGGGCACAAATGAACGGTTCAATCGAGAACTTCGCTACTATTTCCCGAAGGGAACACAGTTTGATCAGGTTTCAGAGACCGATATTCAACAAGCCACAGCGCTTATCAATAACAAACCTAGAAAATGTCTCCGTTGGCAAACCCCAGTTCAAGCAGTGAGCAAGCCTCTTTCTAGGTGGTAACTTTATTATTGCAATCTAGGCCAGACTTAGTTGTTTTGGGAGGTGATCTGATCGCGGGACCTATGCCTTTGGAAACGTTGTCGTTATTAAAACGCGTTTCCACCACATTCAAAACTGTGGGAATTATGGGAAACAACGATCAAGATATCGTTGATATTTATGCAAAAAAAAGAGTTGGACTATCTAGAAAGGCAACTGAGCAATTGACTTGGATAGCAAATCAATTGAGCTATAAGCAAGTGTCTTTCCTAAGAAACTTACTTCCCAGTATTAGTATTGGAAATTATTTCTTTTGTCATGCTGTGAAAAATGATAACACTACTGTTTTTTCTCCACGACAAAATAAAGCCTACATAGAGGCTTTATTTAAAGGAGTTCAAGAATCGTATATTATTTGTGGACATACTCATATACAGTTTGAATTGTCCTTGCCTAATAAAAAGATTATCAACGCAGGCAGCATAGGCATGCCATTCTCAAACCAATTTGGCGCGCAATGGTTGTGGCTGGAGGATAACAGAATTGAATATAAAAGAACCATTTTCAATCAACAAGCTGCAATACAATTGATTAGTCAGACTGAATACCCCTTCAAGAACGAATTTATTGCGAATAACCTTCGAAGTACAATATCCTTGAGTCAAGGATATAGCATCTTAAATACACTAATTCGCGCCCAAAATGCGCAACACGATTTAAGTTAATACGTAAAAGCATCTGGAATTATTTCTCAATTAAGCCGCTTGATGTTAAAGATCAGTGAGTATGAATTCCCTGTTAACCGCCTTAGTGAATTCGAAACAGATTGCCTAGGCCTCTTTAAAGTCATGGGTAACGACTGAAAATACTATTGAGGGGTATTGTCTATGCAACTTGGCAGCTAAGCGGTGATTTCACCACAGAAATAACGTTCGGTGGCATCGAGATTGGACACGTATTACCAATAGTGTCCTTGGTTAAACAGATGTTGTGGATCATACTTTGTTATCAGTTTTCTCAGTTTGCGACCTGTTTCTTCCGGCCAAATACGTTGACTTTCTTCTATCGATAGATCACTTGAGTAGGAACTATAGACACCCGTCCCTAAATCTTGTAGTGGGCCAAAAACCTCCTTAGCATGAGGCTCTGTGTCCTTTTGCAACCACATAGCTAAGAATACTTTCGCTTTTCGATCATGCCATGCAGTTTCATCAGCATTAATGGTATTTAGCGGGCCGTCAATTGCTCTCATTTCAATACCAATGATTCCTGGAGAAACAAGTATTTTGCTGATAATATCGCCACCCCAGTTTACAATTCAAGTGCAACACCCTGACGACTAGACCATAAAGGCCATGAAGACCTATTCTTGTTAGTGCTAGCTAAACAAGAAAGCAGGAATCTTCATGACCCACTCTCAGACTAACACTCACAAGCATTACCAACAACTCAGTTTTAGCGACCGTGCTACAATTCAGGCCCTTCAGGCTGCTGGTGACACCGCGACCGTGATTGCACAGAAGCTTCATCGCAGTAAAGCGACAATCTCACGAGAAATCACGCGTGGATCTGTAACTCAGCTCGACTCGAAGCGTCACTCGCATCAAGTCTATCTTGCGGAAACTGCCCAAGCCATGCACGACCGTAAACGCGATAGAACCGGTCAATACGCCTTTCTTAAGACCGGCCGTGCGTTCTTCAAGGCTCTCTCCAGGGAGCTTACTCGTAAGCCGCGCGTACACAGCGTTGATAGCTTCGTACACTTCTATCGCGACCAGGGCAAGGCTTGCCCTTCAACGACAACTGTGTATCGCTACATCGACGCCGGGCTGCTTGAGCTAGACAACATGACACTTCCCAAGAAGCTCCGACGCCGCATCAAAGGCTATAAGAACGCCCACAAGCGCAAGAATAAGAAGATATACGGCGACTCAATCGAGTTGCGTCCTGCGGCCGTGAATGACCGCACAGGCGTGGGACATTGGGAAGGCGACTTGGTCAAGGGTATTCGCTTAGCTGATGAGCCAGCATTAATGACGCTCACAGAACGGTACAGCCGGACTGAGATCATCGTCAAGATTCCTGACTATCATGCGGGCACCCGCCTTAAAGCCTTGCAGGACACGATCGACGACTACGGGGCCAAGGAATTTGAGAGTATCACTTTTGACAATGGTTCCGAGTTTGCCAAGTTATCAGAGATTGTTGGAACCCAGATTTACTTCGCACATCCGTACTCGCCTTGGGAGCGTGGCACAAACGAGAACGCCAATGGACTGCTTAGGGAATTCTTCCCGAAAGGGAAGTCTCTCAGAGCAGTTACCCTGGTTGAAATTCAAGCAGTCCAATCCGCACTGAACCATCGTCCCAGACGTATTCTGAACTATCTTCGCCCATGCGATTACTACCGATGCATGGCGTAACAGCCTAGACCACTATCAAGAATTCGTTATCATCGTTGCACTTGCCTTGAAAATTGAGGTGATAATATCGCCAATATTAGGATTCATGGCATCCAGTAAAATATTTTTTACGAAAACAGGTTGTTGTCCAGAATGCGGGATATGAGGAGCCTTGACCAATTCAGCATAGCTTTTTGTCTCTAATTGATGTTTATTCACTTCAGAAAGGCTTAGAGCTGATTTAAACAAGGCTTTCGCATCAGAATTTATAGAACCTGCCCAAAAATTACTAGCATTAATGTGAACAGTATTTCTATTCTCGGCAGTCAACATGAGATTGCTGCTCATTTTACTAGATGCGTGAGTTATCCAACTTTGCCATTGCTGAATGAACTTTGTCAAATTGCTCGTTTGGGATTCAATGGTTTGTACAGTAAATGGTAGCGAAATATCGGATTTCTCTTCAACCAACTTACTTGCTTTAAAAGTGAACGCTGTCACCATTCCTAACTGTGAATTTCCACCTCGAATACCCCAAAAAAGATCAGGATACTTTTGATGATCAGTCACACGGATCTCACCATCAGCGGTTACTAGTCTAGCGCTGACAATATGATCGATTGTCAACCCTAGACGACGAACGAGTAAGCCAATGCCACCACCTGTGGCGAGCCCACCAACACCTGTATCACCAAAATCACCACTTGAGATGATTAAATTAAACGGACGTAAAGCCTCGGCAACATCTCCCCAGACTGCGCCTGCTTGAACCTGAACCAATCCCTGTTCCGCGTCAGTGACAGTAACGCTATTTAACTGTGAAATATCTAAAATGATACCGCCATCATTCACCGAAGCCATTGAAATGCCATGACCGCCGCTACGAAATGAAAACGGAATACTGTGGCTAACACTTTCTCTAATTTTTTTGACGTATTGAATGCTAGCAATGACATCACGCTCTGTCGTTGCCCTTAAGATTAGCTTTGGACGACCGGTGACAAAATAATTTGAACACATAAGTTCATAGTCATCAGAAGTGGGATCAATTGCAATCTTCTTTAGTGCTACTGGTAACTTAGGCCACGTGGCGTTAACATCGTTATTCATCAAATTCCTCCTAAAAATTTTTTCATGGTTGGTAAAAATTGCTCTTACAGATACTAAAAAATGATTCATCATCAGCGACAGTCGTCTATGTTAGAAAACGCCTTTATTAGGCTCTGCGGCTAAACATTCTCATTCTAGTATACTTTTTGACGAAAAGTGAAAGGAAGAGACATGAAGACTTCAAAAACATAAAAACTCTTACCCTAGCGTGAACGTGGACTTCACAAAAAATCTTGATGTTTGTTTATCAGCAGCATTTGAAGACCAACACCTTGAACCGTGATGAGAACGATGCTTACAGTAGAAAGATCAGGCTAAGCACAGACAGATCGCCAAGTAAGGATCAAAGAAATTTGTTCTGGTATACTAACCAGAGGGGGTAGAATGCCATGAAAATTGTACTGATCGTTTGCATCGTCATCGCGATAGCTGCTGGGTATGTAGCGAATAAGAGGCGGCAAAGACAATGATAACAGGTTCAATTTCTTTGCTTGTCATACCTCAAGCTTCCGTGCTATACTCCATGACGGTGCCAAACCACGGTGAGTTCGTAACGATCGGCGCGTAAGCGTTCAGAAGGTCGAAGCGGCTCGCCATTTTTTTGTCTTCATTTGGTACAAATGTTGGTGGTGAAAGGCGGATCTGACGGACAAGAACAACCTTCTTGGCTGCTAAGAAGGTTGTCAGAAGCATAGATAAATGTATCAAGGCAAACACAAGCGCATTAATCCTGACGCTTACTATCCTGAGCCTTCATTTTCTGCATCTCCCGCTTTTGCTTACTTAATTTTGATTGCCGTCCGCCTTCCCACAGGCTAATCAAAGTCAAAAGACCAATGATGGGCATAGCAATATCTCTAAAAGAGAGTTGAAGCAAACCGTTTGCTAAAAAGTAGATGTCGGCCACAATAACCGCGATTGGCAGAATGGCACCTAGCAGTTTATTTTCAATGTAGCCAAAAAAGGTTTGAAGAGAAATGACGATGACGATGATCAATGTTTCAATCATTGGTAGTCTCCTTGTATTTTTGAATGATTTCTTGGGCCAAGGCTAAATCGAGTTTGTCGTCAATGACCATCTGCATGATGCTAACCTGAAACTTGTTTTTCTGATCCAATTCGGCCGCTTTTAGCTTGCGAATGACGCGATCCAAACGCAGCCGGATGGTTGGGTAAGAGACCGAGTACTTTTCAGAAAGCTTCTTGAGTGAACCGGAAGATAAAACGAATTGTCTGACAAACTCCTGATCGTCCTCATCTAGCAACAAAATTGGATTCAATGTCACGACTAACCGCCCCCCCAACTTTAACTTTGTTGATATAATTTTAACAAAATGAAAGCCGCGGGTTCCAATAAACAGCTTGGGAACGGACTGTTACTCATATACCACAACAAAAAACCACAGCCCATCTTCACAAGCGGCTGTGGCGAAATAAATTAGCATTTTGATATAAGCGATGTTGATAAGTTGGGTTTCAGGAGATTGGCTCTGTGTTTAAGTTCTTCGCTGACGAGCGAGCGGTTAGGGCTTCCCAATCGACTAATGGTTGTTGTACAACCGCAGCTAGGATCAGAATGAGCGACCATGTGAGGATCAGACTCATGGTGACATCACCGGTGAAATGGGCGAGGATGCGCACGCGGGTGTAGGCCATGACGGCGCCGTAAGCGAAGGTGAGCCAGAAGACCAGCCGCTGGCGTTTTGGCTTGTCACGATCGACGAACCATGTCAAAGTTAGCAAGGTCGCGGCGGTTTGGGTATGACCAGATGGGAAGCTCATGTGACCATTGGCGCCGTTTGGCTGGAACCAGCTTGTGAAGTGGGTCGGATTGCCGTTCAATTCATAAGGACGGAAGCGGCCCCAGAAAGTTTTCATGGCATTGACGATTTGATCAGATAGCAGGCAGACCAAAGTGGCGACAACAGCCATTTTCAATAAGTAATGAAGCTGTTCATCGGTTTTGTGGGCGAGCCAGTACTGACTGCCGATGAACACGACGAGGTAGAGGATGAGGAACAAAATGATACTGGTGGCACCCGGCAGTGTTAGCTTGCTGCCGTCAGAGTTAGCCATGCCCATTGGCTTGCCAGCGTTGATATCATTCAGCGAGGTGATCACCATGGTCATGGCATACTTGAGGTAGCCGGCCCAAAGTTCCCAACCAGCGTAGATGACACTACCGATCACCATTAAGGTGCGGGTATACCACGCCAGCTGTTGTGAACGAATGGCATAATGACAAACAATGTTGCAACTGAGCATGATGATCAACGGTGCGGTCCACAGCCCAACGTCTTGGAACAAAGTGGCGAATGGGTCGTTCATGTCACCGATGGTTTGCGAGATTTGCCAGTCAAACCCAGCAGCGGCAGCTAACAATAAAAGCAGTACACCAGCAACGATCAAGAAAATATGTTTGCGAATCGGAGCATTCAATTTTTGCGTTTGGTCCATAGCCTTTCCCTCCTTAGACGCGTTCGCAGTCGCAGAAACTTCCGTGTAAGGACCTTGAAGCAAAAGGACCAAAAAGGCGGTCCTTTCACTTCAAGGCCACTGACACTTCAGTTTCTCAGCGCTCCTGCTCTCGCTCTTTGAAAATAGCACATCATTTACAGAAAAGGTCGGGATTTACGGTACCTGTACGCAACATTTAAGTGGTCGATACGAAGTTTACAACTTATCAGCAAAATAAGGTTCATCTACCGTAACTTGACGCTGATCGAAATCGACCGTCGTTTGCAGGCCGTATGGCAGGACGGTTCGCGGATAGGCGTGGCCAAAATTCAGGTTGTACAGAATCGGCGTCTTGTATGGTTGGGTGACATCAAGCAGCACCTGCTGGTAAACGTCAAAGTAAGTTTCATTTTGGGGCTTGCCAACGAGAATCGCCTTCACTTGTGCAAGAACGCCATGTTCATCAAGATGTTCTAAATAGGTGCGGTAAGTTGCGGGGGTTATTTTGTCTTCTGATGTTTCAATGAAAAGGATCTTGTTGGTCCAGTCTTGCGGGAAGAGCTGGTACTTTTTGGCCACTTCTGGTTCGTCCTGATAGCGAACCGGGTAGATTAAGTCGTGGAGACTATCGAGACAGCCACCAAGTAAGGTGCCAGTGACACGGCCTTGACCCCGCAGCGCGAGGTAGCCATGCTGTTCTTTGTGTGATT
Organism: Lacticaseibacillus paracasei subsp. paracasei; assembly: GCF_000829035.1. Classification (NCBI taxonomy): domain Bacteria; kingdom Bacillati; phylum Bacillota; class Bacilli; order Lactobacillales; family Lactobacillaceae; genus Lacticaseibacillus; species Lacticaseibacillus paracasei. Next base: position 136,853 of record NZ_AP012541.1, read on the forward strand.
TTCGCGGTACCCCTAACTGACTTTCTGAAAAGTCCGTGCGTTCGTCGTACCAAGTCGGGCTGGAACTAATCGCCGTTGTCGCCGGATTTTTGAAATAATGCTGAAAACTGGCGGCGGTGTACGGCAACATGCGCGTGTCTAATTCAGCTAGATCATTTAAAAAATTAGGCCCATAAAAGCTAGTCATGCTTAATTGATAAAACATGAGATGGTCAATGGTCGTGTCGGAAAAACCAGTGAATAGTTTGGGATGATCAGCGACTGCTTGCGTGAAAGCCGGATCATCTAGCAGGTAAGGGATGATTCGGTAAGTATCATCGCCGCCGATGGCACAGATGATACCTTTGATGCTCGGGTCAAGGAAAGCGGCTTTTAAATCTGCTGCGCGTGCTTCTGGATGGGCTTTGAGATAGGCTTGGCCGCGTAAGGCGTTTGGCATAAAGCACGGTTCCAGCTTCATGGCTTTCAATCGCTCAGTCCCAAGTTGAAGTTGATGGGCTGCAAAGCTTTCACCTAGTGTTCCGGCGCTGAGGCTGACAATGGCAACTTGATCATGTGGCTGTAATGCTTGCGGCTTTATCATAAAGATCTCCCTGCTTTCTCATACAATGCATTAATTATCTATTGAACATGCAGGAAACGCAAGCGGGCAAAAAGATGACACCATCGTCGTTCTAACCGTAAACCGGTTGCTTGTTTTTCCGGCTGGCAACCTGTTACGATCGAATAGAAGACCTATCAGGAAGTGTTGGTTAATTAAACTGTACGATTTTTAACAAGACACAGTATCAGGGGGAAAGCGATATGTATACCATCCAAGCGACTGCCACGATTACTGGGCGTGGCACAGTGATCACGATTGCGCCTCCGGTTGAACGCATTCAGCCGGGCGATCCGATCCGCCTTAATGGCACGACAACAGGTAAAGTCTGTGCGATTGAGAAGCGGCAACATCCGCACCATACTGACGAAGTCCCGTGTCTCGGGTTGCTCGTCACGGCACCTGTCAAAGTCGGGGATACAATTGAGTTTCCGCAGTCGCCACGGTGGGTGTGAACTGTAGGCGATACGCACTCCCAGTTGCAGAAATCTGCTCGTACTCAAAGAAAAAGTCGCTATCTGAATCGTCAACGGCATCACGTTGATTTCAGATAGCGACTTTTTATGGTTACTTTGGGCAAAATGAAGATATATTTTGGCCGTTGTGGCTTACTTCGTTAAGAGTCCAGCCTCGGTCATGCCGTCAGCGTAGAGCTTGAGCTTGCCGTTGACAATATCCATCACCAAATCGCCGTAGTCAACACCGTCTGCTTCGGCTTCTTGCGGCAACAGTGACAGTGGTGTCATCCCCGGCAGGTTGTTGGCTTCAATGACCCAAACACCTTTTTCGTTGGCGAAGAAGTCGATTCGGCCGTAATTTTGTAGGCCCAGAACATCCATCGTTTGGACGGCAACATCTTTCATAGCCTGATGGACATCTTCATCGAGATCCTTTGGCGGGGTGATGAAGTCGGTATAGCCGGCTTGGAATTTATGCTTGAAATCATACCAACCAGAACGCACCTTAATTTCAATGGCCGAGTAAGCGTGGCCATTGACAACGCCTAACGAGAATTCGCGACCTGGGGTGAACTCTTCAACAATGGCGCTGTTGTCGAAGCGGAAAACATCTTCAAGACCACTTTCGAGTTCTTCCTGATTATGAATAATATGTGTCCCAACGCTGGAACCGCCGGATGTTGGCTTGACAACAACTGGAAAATCAAACGGGACCGTTTGTTTTGGCCCTTGATCGCGCTTGAATTCCTTGAATCCTGAAGTCTGAATGCCATGATACAACATGACTTCCTTACTGAAAACCTTGTTCATGGTGATGCCTGAAGCCAGCGGGCCAGAGCCAGTATACTTGACCCCGTTGATGTCAAACACAGCCTGAACCTTACCGTTTTCGCCATCGCCACCATGCAAAGCGAGGAAAACAATGTCCGCTGCTTTGCAGATCGCCATAACATTGGGACCAAATAGCTGGGTGCTGCCATCTGGTCGTAACTTATTGATGTCTTCATCAGTCAGAATCGCATCTGAAATATTCAGATCCTTGCTGGTGTTGGCGTCGTCAAAAACCTGCTCGACCGTCTTCCCTTCGAGGTCGTAGCCAAGAAACAGGTCAATAAAGGTGGCCTGCTGCCCTTTTTGCCGCAAGGCGTTCGTGATCCGGTAGCCGCTAGAAATGGAAACATTGCGCTCCGTGCTCCGGCCGCCTGCTAAAACGACAATTTTCATGTGATAGTACCTCCGCGTATTATCCGAGTTTGATAGAAACCTCAGTTTAGCACAATCCGGGCTCATCGGCGATAAAGATGCTAAAAAATGGTGTAATATTAAGAAGGCTTTTAAACCCTCTGCCACGGTTGTGAACGCGCTTTCTCTAAACGGCGCAGATAAGGAGTCAAAGAATGCAATATACACGGTTAGCAATGCCCAATCACGCCTATTTTATCGTGGCCGATCAAGGGAAACTGGCCTTCGTCGGGTCACCGGATGCGCCGCTTAGCGAGGCGGCTGATTATGGCAGCGGTTCACTTGAATTTAATCAAGAAGAGATGCTGCCGTTTCAAAACGCCATTGATGATTATCTTACTGGCAAGGCGCAAACCATCACAGTACCGGTGACTTACCATGGGACACCGCTGCAAGAAGCCGTCTGGCAGTATCTGCAGACGATTCCTTATGGAGAGACCCGAACGTACGCACAGGTGGCAGCCGCAGTCGGTCATCCGCACGCCTTCCAAGCAGTCGGCTCTGCGGTCGGGAAGAATCCCGTTATGATCGCTGTGCCTTGTCATCGCGTCCTGCGCAAAGATGGTGGTTTGGGTGGCTTTCGTGGCGGTTTGCCAATGAAGCGAGACTTGTTGGCACTTGAACAAGGGCAGCGGCCCATTTTTTAAAGATGCTTTTTCACAGAGGCATCTTGTATACTGGTGAGTGGACAAATTGGAAAGGAAGTTTAACACATGAAGATTATTGCTTACGGTGCACGCGTTGACGAGATTCAATATTTCAAGCAATGGGCCAAGGATACAGGCAACACACTTGAATACCATACAGAATTTCTCGATGAAAACACCGTTGAATGGGCTAAAGGGTTTGATGGCATCAATTCATTGCAGACAACGCCATATGCAGCCGGCGTTTTTGAAAAAATGCACGCGTATGGTATCAAGTTCTTGACGATTCGGAATGTGGGTACGGATAACATTGATATGACTGCCATGAAGCAATACGGCATTCGTTTGAGCAATGTACCGGCTTATTCGCCAGCAGCGATTGCTGAATTTGCTTTGACCGATACTTTGTACTTGCTACGTAATATGGGTAAAGTACAGGCGCAACTACAGGCGGGCGATTATGAAAAAGCGGGCACCTTCATCGGTAATGAACTCGGTCAGCAAACCGTTGGCGTGATGGGCACCGGTCATATTGGGCAGGTTGCTATCAAACTGTTCAAAGGGTTTGGCGCCAAAGTGATTGCTTACGATCCTTATCCAATGAAGGGCGATCACCCAGATTTTGACTATGTCAGCCTTGAAGACCTCTTTAAGCAAAGTGATATCATTGATCTTCATGTTCCTGGGATTGAACAAAATACCCACATTATCAATGAAGCGGCATTTGATTTGATGAAACCGGGTGCGATTGTGATCAACACGGCTCGGCCAAATCTGATTGACACGCAAGCCATGCTCAGCAATCTTAAGTCTGGCAAGTTGGCCGGTGTCGGGATTGACACCTATGAATACGAAACCGAGGACTTGCTGAATCTCGCCAAGCACGGTAGCTTCAAGGATCCGTTGTGGGATGAGCTGTTGGGGATGCCAAATGTTGTCCTCAGCCCGCACATTGCCTACTACACCGAGACGGCTGTGCATAATATGGTTTACTTCTCACTACAACATCTCGTTGATTTCTTGACCAAAGGCGAAACCAGCACGGAAGTTACTGGTCCAGCAAAGTAGTCAACTGAATAGCAAAACGTGCCCTGCCTATTGACGAATACGTTAATGGCAGAGCACGTTTTTTAATATTGGGATTGATTGCTTAAAAAATCGAATTGCCACGAATTGCCATGATATAAACGAACAAGGCCGCTCCGTTGACGAACAAGGAGACGGCAATGATTGAAAAGCGAACGGTGTACGGTCTGGCACCGATGTCAGGATCATAAAAGCGAGAACGGCGTTTGCCACGGTAAGAGAAGAAAAAGCCTACCAAGATAACGACAATGACGCCTTCAACAATCGTGAGCAACCAGAAGATAGGCTGCGTTGCACTGGCAGTGACAAGAAAGTAGCCGCCAAGAGCGATAAGATCGAGCAGGATCGAAATGAGAACCATCGTAAATGCCTCCTTTGAAGTGAGCGCGAGCCAGCGCGGGTGGAACCGAAGTGTAAGTGGCCTTGGGCGTGATGACCGTTCTTTGGTCATTGCGCCCAAGGTCCTTACACGCAGGTTTCAGCGCTGGCGAGGGCGTTATGACGAGCATATCGTGAGTGAGATTATGACTGGGGCTGTAAAGGCTGATCAGTCAGTTTTGTGAGTACCTGAATGGTGGTTTGAACGTCTTGGGAATCAAGGGTATCAAGCACAGCGGCAAGTTGAGCATTTGTGTGATGATGCATTTGCTGATGTAAAGCAGCGACTTGTTGACCAAGCGGAGTTAGTGCAACAATGTAGGCCTTGCGATTGTCGGGCAAGGATAATTTTGTCAGCAAGTTTAATTGAACAAGGCGAGCAACATAGCGTGAGACTAGGCCTTGTGAGAACGGAACAGCAGCGGTTAAATCCTGATTGCGCAGTTGTTTGCAACTGCTTTGATCCAGCGTTGTGAGTAACGTCAATTGGGCATGATTAAACCGAACTGTTTGCATTTGCCGGCGAGTTTCAGAGGGTAAAGTTGCCAGCCAACGATCAAAAAGCACTTGCCACGCTTGCTCATCAGCAGCTCGAGTATGGGCATTGAGCAAGCGAATGGCTTGTTGTAATTGGGTGAAATCAGAAGCCATAGGTATCTCCTTTTTAAATTACAAGTAATATATTTTGACAACAGAAGATCTTGGAGTTACACTCTAGAATATATTACATGTAATTAAATTTCAAGAAACTAGGTGGTCCTTTGAAAGCAGCAATTGTAACTCATTTAGACCAAGCCCCCATTTATGGGGATTTTCCAGCACCGAAGCCAGCGCCTAAGCAGGTATTGATCACAGTTTTGGCTAGCAGTGTCAATCAACGCGTTCGCTCGCAGGCGGATGGGTCCCATTATACCAAAACCCCTGAGCTCCCATTTATTCCCGGACTCGATGGCGTTGGTCGCACCAGTGATGGGCAACTGGTTTATTTTCTAACACGCGATCCAAAATTCGGCGCTTTAGCTGAGCAAACAGTGACGCAGCAACAGCTAATGTTTCCACTGCCGGAAGATGCTGATCCTGCGCAAATTGCCGCGAGTGTGAATCCGGCAATGGCAGGCTGGATGGCCTTGCGCGTCAAAGCTGGGCAGGTTGTTGGCAAGCGGGTTCTTGTTCTGGGTGCAACGGGGGCGGCCGGAACTGCCGCTGTTCAAATTGCTAAAACAATGGGCGCTGCACATGTGGCGGGGGTTGGTCGAAATCCTGACAAGTTGGCGGCCTTAAGCGATCTTGGTGCTGATACGACAGTGCAGCTTGGTGACACTGCTGCCTTGGCGGCTTTACCGCCAGCCGACATTGTGCTTGATTTTCTATGGGGCGCACCCAGCGCAACCGTGATGATGACACTGCTAAAAGCGCGGCGTGATCATGCTGCCAAGTTGATTTGGATTGAGATTGGTGGTGCCGCTGGGCCAACATTGTCCTTGCCGGCCGCTGCTTTGCGAAGTACCGGATTAACGTTGGTCGGCAGTGGCCAAGGCAGTCTGACATTGGCTGACTATCAACGGGAATTGCCCGCTTTGTTCACGGCCTTAGCCGCTGGAAAATTTGTGACACCAACAACGGTCCTATCACTCAGTCAGGTGCATGATCACTGGCAAGATCGCGGTGCGGCTCGACTCGTGTTCCAACCTTAGCCCATGCAAAAGGCGTTCTCGTTTGTGAGAACGCCTTTTGTCATGATCGTGGTTTTCATGATGCCGAAAAACGCATTAAGTGAAGCGTTCAGGATGCACATTGCACAGTGACTTAACGAATCAGTTAAAAGAATAAGGTCAGGCAGGCAAGGGCACCGGGAATTGCTTGCACAAAGTAGATTTTTTTGCTAACGGTCGCGCCGCCGTATAGACCCACGACGGTGACAAAGCCGGTTAACAGCCGCAAGGTAATCAATTGATCAATGCCGTGCAGCAGTATTAGGCTGAGCAACATGACAACAGCGAGAGCACCGTTATAGATGCCTTGATTTTTCAATGCAATTTGAGCATTGGGTTGTTTAACAAAATCAAGCGGCATGCTGAAGTTTTCGGCCTGACTTTCTGGTTTGCCGAACATTTCCAAGGCCATGATCGTCAAATGCAATAAACCGAGCAAGCCGACAAGTAAGGTGCTGATAAGTGACACGATGTCACCTCCGTTTCTTTCTAAACGAGATTGGTTCCCAATTTTTCTAAACTTGCCTGAGAGCGCTCTATGTTTATAGGAACGGTCGGAATTGGGCTAAGGCAAATCCGGCGACTGTCACCAATACTAACGCTGCAAGGGTGCTCCACACAATCGGTTTGCTCAGGCGATGGTCCTTTTTGCCAGCGAAGGCGATCTCGATTAAGCCGATGAGGCCAATTGCGATTAGAATTTTAACTACCGTCAACAACGGATTGCGCGCAAAAGCAAAGCGTATCAAGACAATGCCGCTCACAATGGAAACAAGATAACAAACGCGGGTGATCATCGTCCATAACATAAACTGGCGAGTCTTGCTAAAAAGAGCGATCCCCGCTGCAATGATTAGAACTGCCCATGAAACAAGATGCATCCAGAGCCACATAAAAATGACCTTCTTTCTGTAAACGAATGTTGTAGTCTCATCATACCGCTTTCCGAAAAGCCTGACGAGCGTGTTTAAAATTAGGGAAAACACGAACATTAATCATAAAAAAAAGAAAAATAAACGTATTTTCTATTGCAACTGTCGTCAGTCTCGGGTACACTTTTCCTATTCACAGTTTAGGGGAGCGTGTCATGGAAAACTTTTTTCATTTGAAAGACAATAAGACCACGCCAATGACCGAGGTCATGGCAGGTCTAACCACATTTTTTGCAATGTCATATATTTTATTCGTTAATCCCCAAGTCCTATCACAGACGGGGATGCCGGCACAGGCCGTTTTCTTGGCAACGATCATTGCCAGTGCGGTTGGAACGCTGGTCATGGGTCTTTTCGCTAATGTGCCGTACGCGTTGGCACCAGGCATGGGACTCAATGCTTTCTTCACTTATACGGTTGTTTTCGCGCTGGGATTCAGTTGGCAAGAAGCCTTGGCGCTGGTCTTCATTTGTGGCGTGATCAACATTTTAATCACTGTCACCAAAATTCGGAAATTAATCATTGTCGCGATTCCAGAAACCATTCAGCATGCGATTGGCGGTGGGATCGGGGTCTTCGTGGCTTACATTGGGATCAAGAACGCCGGCTTCTTACAATTTACTTCTGAAGCTTCCAGCATTAACACCATCAACGGCCAACCGTTGAAGGCGGGCGCACTGACGCTCAAACATGGGGTTGAATCGGTTGTTTCCAACGGTGGCATTGTGCCGGCACTGGTTAACTTCACCCAAGCAGGCGCTTTGCTGGCCCTGATTGGTTTGATCATCATGGTTATTCTGAACGTCAAAAAAGTTCCCGGCGCAATTCTGATCGGGATTCTGCTGACGACCATCATTGGGATTCCAATGGGCGTGACCAACTTGCATCTGAGCGCTGCAAATTCCTTTAGCAGCACTTTTGCATCATTGCAGACAACCTTTGGCGCCGCTTTTTCCGCTAAGGGGATGGGATCGTTATTTACCAGCCCAGACAAAATTGCCCTGTCAATCATGACCATTTTTGCTTTCAGTTTCTCCGACATTTTCGACACATTGGGAACCTTCATCGGCACAGGCCGGCGCACCGGGATTTTCTCGGATGCTGACGAACGTGCTCTGGAACAAGGTTCAGGCTTCTCGTCTAAAATGGATCGCGCCCTGTTTGCAGATTCAATTGCGACAGGTGTTGGCTCCATCTTCGGTACCAGTAACGTCACGACCTATGTTGAAAGTGCTGCCGGCATCGGTGCTGGTGGCCGAACTGGGCTGACTTCGGTTGTCGTTGCCGGCATGTTCCTGCTCAGCTCAGTCTTTGCGCCATTCATCGCCATTGTACCGACCCAAGCTTTGGCACCTGCCTTGATCTTGGTCGGGATCATGATGATGAGCACCTTCAAGGAAATCGAATGGGAAGATCTTTCCCAAGCCGTTCCGGCCTTCATGGCATCCATCGTCATGGGCTTTGTCTACAACATCTCATACGGGATCGCGGCAGGCTTCATTTTCTATTGCCTGATCAAGCTGATCACCGGCAAGGTTAAGGAAATCCACCCAGTTTTGGCAATTGTCACAATCGGGTTCATTCTGAACTTCGTGATTCTGGCATCGCTGTAACACACAACTAACGGCTGTCTTTTAAAAGAAGCTGAAACAGACACTGCCACTGCGCTGTAACCAAACGCGCAGGGCGGCAATCTGTTTCAGCTTCTTTTTGATGGGCGACTCGTGGTATCCTCAAGCTGAGGTGAGACAAGATGACACTAAAAACAATTTGTCATTTAGATACAACTGAACGCTGGTCACACCTGGCGTCCAATCTCGACAACTATCTGGCGGCGGAGCCAGATGCAGACATCGAAGTGCTGGTGAATGGTGATGGCATCACCGTCTTTTTTGACCAAAAGGTAGCCGCCTTCATCGCTGCGCATCCTCAGGTTCACTTTTTTGCCTGCCACAATTCCCTACAGCAACGTCACTTGGACGAAACAAAATTACCGGCTGGCGTACCAGTGGTGCCGGTCGGGGTTGTTAAACTGGCACAAGCTGAGGCGGCTGGGTATGGGTACATAAAGCCTTAAAAATAGACCTGCTCATTTTGAGCCTGCCTTATTATATTGACGAGGTCATGTCATAGAGGAGAAGGTGTTAATTATGCCTTTCCCGCCGTCTGCGGTTCCGTGTTAAATGGCACCAAATTCCGTTCGATTGCCTCGCGCTGATCTTCCAAGAATGGTGGTAATTCGAGGTGAACACCGGCTTCTTCGTAGGTTTCATCTAGTAGGAAGCCTGGACCATCTGTCGCAATTTCAAACAGAATGTCTGGAATTGGTCGGAAGTATTCGGAGGCGAAGTAGAAGCGATCAACGAAGCCTGATGAGTTTAAACCAGCAGCACCGATTTTTTCGATCCAGTGCTGGAGGCTGTCGCGATCATCGGTGCGGAAAGCAAGGTGATGAACGCCGCCGAAACCTTGATAAGCGGCCGGAATCAGACGTTGATAGTCGATAATGACTTGCGCACCGTGGCCGCCGTCATTGAGTTCAAGCAAGGTATATTGACCGTCTTTGGCGATTTGCTTGAAGCCAAGCAGATCGGTCATAACACCGACCAGTTCGTCGTAGTGGTCGGTGGTGATGTACGCTGGGCCAAGGCCGCCGATCGCAAATTGCGAGTCAACGGTTGAATGGCGCCAAGGCGTGCCTGCTGGAACACCATGGTTATGCTCGTCACTGATGAGTTGATACTGTTGACCGTCAAAATCATGGAAGCGGAGGATCTTCGCGCCGAATAAGTCATCAATCGCATCGTGATGCACCCGATACGTATCAAAGCGATTGATCCAATAGGTCAGTGCGGCATCAGACGGAACGCGGAAGCTGGTACGCGCGATCTCATTATTACCATGCTGAGCTTTTTGAATCCCCGGAAAGTCGAAAAAGGTGATGTCTGTCCCAGCAGTGCCCATATCATCGGTGAAATACAGGTGATAGGTTCGCACATCGTCCTGATTGACAGTTTTCTTGATAAGATGCAGGCCCAAAATACCGCTCATAAAATGAAAAATCCTTAATGAACTTGAGGTGATGGCGGTCAAGTGATGCAATCCAGTGAGTTGATTAGCCATGGTCAGCGCTCCTTTTACTTACATTTAGTAAGTAAAAGGTACCACGTCTCTTGTGAAAAGACAAGGGTTGCGTTTTCGTTAAAGTGCTTAAGGTCTTTTCAAAATTCTTGGCTCTGAGGCTAATGGTCCTGGCAGGCGTGGTATGCTCTCGACATTGAAGACTTGTCAGACCAAAAGGAGCGCGTGCCAGCGATGTTTAATTTCTTGGATAATCCTGCAGAGTATAAACGATTGATGAAGATGGAGATTTTGGTAGCCGTCATGGCAATTGTGGCTAGTGTGGTCATGTTTCGATTGAGTGTCATGACTGGTGCTTTGTTCGCGGCCATTGCCGGGGCTTTCTTCATCATGGATGCGATTGTTGAAGCCTTGCGATTACTTGGTGCGTCACATGGTTTTAGCCGCTTGATAGGTACCTTAATTGCGATTCCGGCCTTGGCGGGGTATTTGCTCGTGATGATGACCTTGTTTCCGGCGCCAATGGTCTAACGATAGGCGCGTGCCAAGACTGGGTGTCAGTCGGCAGCCAAGTATGTTGAGCAAATGAGCATTAAAACAACGAAAAAGATCTTTGTACGGACGCGTGTGGCGTTCTGTACAAAGATCTTTTTTTGAGCGCGAGCAGGCGTGTTTGGAAGTCGGAACATAGGGGACTTGAAGCCAAATGACCCAGGCTTGGTCAATTAGCTTCAAGGACATCACCTGTAGGTTTCTGCAATGGCGAGCGCGTTATGGTGCGTTGATTAAAAATGAAAGGCGTCATTATCGGCAACAGCATCAGCCGTCAATTCAAAGCGCGCCAGTGGAACTTTGGTGCCATCCGGTAAAGTGCGGTCATGGTGATAATCACCGACCTTTGTGAAGACGTTGGCAGCTAACAATTTCGCTGCTCGTTCATTGGTGGCTGGCAAGATGACATAAACCCGTTTGAGACCTAATTCAAAGAAGGCAAAGCCAAGCATCCGTTTGAGGACTTCACTCATAACGCCTTCACCTTGACGCTCGGCCAAGGTTTCGAAGCGTACTTGGGCAACGGTTTTCTTTTCACTGAAGTTCCAAATACAGAAACTGCCAAGAAAATCACCATTGGCACGATCCTTGATCCCGTATAACAAGGCGTTGTTACTCATGACGAGGCGCATGGAACGATTGATGTAGCGGGCCGTGTCGGTGATTTTTTGATCGAATTCACGGCCTGATTCTGCGGCAATTTGCCGATCGGCGCGCAACTGGAAAATATCCTTGATTTTAAATGTCGTCAACCAGTCCATGGTGTAATGCACGGACATGATTGGATGGTACTTCTCAAAACTTTGCATGTTATAGCCTCCGTGATGGTGATGACGTTAGCTTACCATAGATTGCGCAACATGCGTGTTTTGAGCCTAATGGCGAACAATCCGTTGACGCTGCGATTATTAAAAAACGCTGATTTCATTTTTGAGATATCAGACCATCTGTCAAGACACGATGCCCTTAGTGGTTATTGATGGTCATTTGAGAAGTGGCCAAAAAGTGATTGTGTGAGGATTTACACAAATCATTTTTTATTTTTTCATGATTCAAATAAAAAGAAAAAATGACAGAATATAGAACTCACTTATATAATCAATAACATTGAGAAGGGGGAGTGATACGAATGAAGCAGCTTTTTTTTGGCTTTTGTCTGGGTTGATGTTGTTACAGCCGCTTGTCTCAAGTGCGAGCACGCAACTTGCTAAATCGCTCATGCCAAGCGAGTCTTCAACCTCAGCGACTGACAGTTTAGTGTCTGGCGCTGAAAGTATCCTTGATTCAAGTAAGACGTCTCAGCCTAGTACCAGTCAGCAGAATATGACACAGGCGACCGCATCAAGTGCCAAAGCATCTGCCAGTGTCGAAAAACCGACGCAAGCCAAAGAATCATCGGCAAGTTCTTCAAAAGAAGCTGCTGCATCTGCTAGTGTCGCAGTATCGGCGGCCAAACCAGAACCGCCAACTGCGGCCAGATCAAAAAGATCAATTGAAGATAGTCGGTTGCGATCTGGTGCAGCGCCAGTGTTTGATCAAGATCATCCATGCCCGGTGAAAACAACCGCCGAGTTAAAAGAAGCGATTGAGAAAGGGATTCCTTATGTGCGATTAACGGCCGACATCAATATTGGCCGCGAAGCGATTCCCGTGAAAAACTCAATCACGATCGATGGTGATCACAAGTACACGTACATGTACAACAGTGGCGAAAGCTGGCATCGCGGCATCTACTTTAACGCCAGTAACATTAGCATCACGTTTAAGAACTTGAAAATCGGTGATCGTAATGTCGCTGAATCAGCCAATAACTACTATGGGATCGCACCAGCCGACAATCACACTGAAAACAGCAAGATCATCGTTGAAAATGTTGATTACTATTCTGATCGCGGAGCTCAACCATTCCATATCCGCAAGCCAAGCAACCAGATCGTTTTCAAAGGTAAGAATACATTTTATACGATGAAAAAAGGCGCGTTAGTTCAGGAATTTGCTGAAGCAACGAATTACCTTTTTGAAGAAGATTCAGATACCACGATTGAAATGGCAGACAATCCGCTGCTCGGAACATTCTGGGCATCAGCCGGATCGCTGAACTTGGAATTGAAAAAGCGCGCTCGTCTGAAAGTTGTGAGCAGTAATGCTCTGGTTTACACCGATCTGCTCGCTCATCACAACAATCGCATCACAATTGGTGAAGATGCCGTTCTGGATGCTTACCTGACGGACAAAAATGACGGTGCTTTCATGTATCATCATGACGATTTAGTGGTAGATGTCCAAAAGAATGGGCAGTTGTTGATCCAAACAACCAAAGCCACGCCATTTACGAAAGCATCAAGCATCAATCTTGGACCCGGCGCCAAGGCGGACTTAAAAAACCTTCGCGGTGATTTCTTCCACTCAGGAGATGGCACGATCAAGATTGACAATGCCGACGAGTTATCGTTCGGGTCTGGTGATCACGGTACTAAAAGTCCCACTGGTTTAACGGCAGGAAAGTCCGCGAATCTGATTTTCGCCCCGTTCAGTGCCGAGACAAAAGGTTATGACATTTATGCCGATAATCAGTTGTTAGAAACCCAATCAGATGATTCCGATTGGCAACTGAATGGCAAGAAAGTTGAACGTACGCCAACCAAGTTAGACAAATCGGCGGCGAATCGCATTCAAAAGAGCACAGCCTTGAGGTTTACCCGCAATGGCTCACCATTTAAAGCAACGTCTCCAGATGTGAAGCCGCCGGATCAACCGAAGCCAGATGAGAAAGACAAACAGTCGGGCGCATTAAAACTGGTGGAAGTGCCTGACTTTGATTTTGGCACCTTGCTCATTAGCGGTGAGACTCAGGTTGTGCGACCGCAGATTCGTGGGAAATTGTTAATTGAGGACAGTCGAAAGATTGCCAAAAAGCAGTCTCGGCTATCGATGAAAGTGATTCAACCATTCAAAAATGGTGAGATCGATGTGATTGGCAACATGAGTTATATCAGTCAAACAGGGCAGGAACAGGTTCTGTCTGACCAGAGCATCTTAGTTGAAGAAACAGCTGATGTTGATCAACGCGATGTCAGCAGTGAGTGGAATCAAACGATTGACAGCAGTGCCCGTGGGTTTAAGTTGACGATTCCAGTTGAGAAACAAAAACTGGGCACTTTCTCGGGAAAAGTAGAATGGTCGCTACAAGATGTGCCGGCTAATTAAGGAGGACAGAATGAAATGAAAAAAATGATTTTACTGACTGTCCTCTTATTGGGCTTCGCCTGCAACCCGTTTTCACAGGTTGATGCAGCCGAAGCAGGAGATGGCTATACCTCAGGCGCTGAAGTTGGCTTTTACGAATCACCGTCATCCGCTAGTACTGACAGTCAGGCTAAAAAAGCAGGGACAGGGCAAACTGATGACGCGAAAGACAGGCCTGATGCGCAAACAACGAATGCAGATCAATTTGGCTTCATGCCACGGCTTGGTACAACGCAAGCTTGGCTTTGCAGCATGGCCGGCTTGTTGACGATACTCATTATCACATTGCTTTTGATTCTCAAACGAAATGGAAAAGACAAGGAAGAGGAAAATTAAAAAATGAAAAAAAGTTACCTAGTGGCATCACTGGCAGGGTTAACCCTGATTGGTCTCAGCAGCATGCCAGTCTCAATGGTTGGGGCAACGACTGAAGTTGTATCAGACGGTCAGGTGATGTTTAAAACCGATGTCACCCGGACACCAGCAAAGAATCCGCTTGATCCAGGCGACACCAAGCCAGGTAAGCCGACTAATCCGACCAACCCAACTGGCACGGCAACCAATGGTACCACCGGACCACTATCCTTGGACTATGCTTCCAGTTTTACTTTTGGCGAAGCAATGATTAGCGCAGATGATGCTAAGTACTATGCGAAGCCGCAAGTTTTCTCACAGGATGACGGCAAGACCGTGGATCGTCCTAACTTTGTTCAGGTGACCGACAAGCGAGGGACGTTTGAAGGTTGGACATTGAAAGTGAAGCAAGAGAAACAATTTTCAGTTAAAGATGATGACACTAAGGAATTAACCGGTGCTCAGTTGAAGTTCTTGAATGGAAATGTGACATCAACAATTGATCAGCAGTATGCGCCGACTGGTCAAAAGGAAATCACGCTTGTGCCTGGCAGTGCTGAGGTCGCACCGCTTGCGGCTGCTAAAGATCAGGGCATGGGCACTTGGATTTATCGATTCGGGGATGAACAGACGATGGCCAAGTCAATTGAGTTGGCGGTGCCTGGAACTTCGCCGAAGATGGCCAAGGAATATGTCACCGAATTGACCTGGACGTTAGAATCAACGCCAACCAACACAACACCGTCACCAAAAAGTTAAAGATCAACGTGGAACAGTGATTCGGGGGAACTTAGCACCAAAGCAGCAAACCAACAAAGATCATTAGTTTCGCATAGCGTCATCACTGACAACAAAGATTGCTGGCACCTGACAAAGATGCACGATGAAAACTAAAAAATGGAGTGTTATGATGAAAAAATTTGTTTTATTAGCAGCCGCTGCAGCCATGGGTACCATGGCCGTCAATGCCACGACCGTACTCGCTGCCCAAACTAATGGTGGTGTGTACAGCACGAACGGTTCAATCGAATTTAAGCCAACAGAAAAAGTGACAAAACCAGTCGATCCGCTTGATCCAACTAAAACGGCCACCCCAATTGATGCGGAGGATCCGAAGAAGGTTGTTCAACCAGGGACACAAGGCCCATTGTCGATTGATTTTGCTTCCAGCTTCAATTTTGGCAAGCAAGAAATCACTTCTGAAACCAAGACTTACTTTGCAGCAGCACAAAAATATCAAGATGCTGCAGGTACGGAAAAAGTGGGACCCAACTTTGTTCAGGTCACCGATAATCGCGGCACCGAAGCCGGTTGGAAATTAGTTGTGAAGCAAAATGACCAACTCACGTCCGTTAGCGGGAAAGAATTAACTGGTGCACAAATTCGGCTTAAGAATGGGCATGTGGTCACCGCCTCCACCGCAGCACACCCTGATGGTACAGCCGAGATGACCTTGGTCCCAGGCGCAGAGCAAACGGTGATGAACGCTAAAACTGGGTCAGGTACTGGCACGCACCTATTGAACTGGGGCAAAGATGCCGATGATGCGGCACGCAGCGTTGAATTGACCGTCCCGGGCGCCACGACGAAATACGCTGAAAAGTATGCGACAACATTCACCTGGACTTTAACGGATACACCAGATAACAAGTAAGCTCATGATTCTCCGAAAATGTTGGACGCAATTGGTTTCCGTTAGCGCACATACATTTTCTAGCATCTAGTTCCAACTTGAATAGACATGACCGATCACATCTTAAAAGACAAGGAGATCCTTTGTGAAAAAAACAATTTTCTGTATAGCAGCGTTTGTTGCCATGTTGATGACCCTTGCAGCCCATGTTTTTGCCTCAGAATTGAACTTTGCGGCCAAGGCCCAGATGCCGGACAATCAGGTCAATAAAGGTGTTAGCTATTTTGACATCAAAATGG
This sequence comes from Lacticaseibacillus paracasei subsp. paracasei, assembly GCF_000829035.1. NCBI lineage: Bacteria > Bacillati > Bacillota > Bacilli > Lactobacillales > Lactobacillaceae > Lacticaseibacillus > Lacticaseibacillus paracasei. The sequence continues at coordinate 153,074 of NZ_AP012541.1, forward strand.
ATCAGGGTGCTAAGCAGGCCCTGCATGTTGACTTGCGAAATGATACAGAAAAAGAGGTGGCTGTGGATGTTGGCATTGCCAGTGCAACGACGAATATTAACGGCGTGGTTGAATACGGTCAAAATGCCATCAAGCCAGCGAAAAGCCTTGCCTTTAACATGAAGGATTATGTCAAAACGCCAGCTCAGGTCAAGATCCCCGCTAAAGGCAGAACGGTTTTAAATCTTGATGTGACCATGCCAAGCAAACCACTCCATGGCGTGATGGCAGGCGGCATTACCTTGAAGGAACATCAGCCAGGCGATCAAGCTGCAAAAGATGCAGGTAAAGGGGTTGCCATCAACAATCGCTTCTCCTACGTGATTGGCTTATTGATGCAACAAAGCACTGATCACGTAGCGGCTCATGTGAAATTGAATGATGTTAAGCCGAGTCAGATCAATTACCGCAATGTGATCTTGGCATCCATGGAAAACGACGCCGCGACGTTCGTCAACAAAGTGGCAGTTGATGCCAAAATTACGGCTAAAGGTTCGGATAAATCTGTCTATCAAGTGGCTAAAGAAGGCTTGCAAATGGCGCCGGACACGACCTTCGATTTTCCAATTGCGTTAGAAGGCAAGGCGCTTAAGCCAGGTACGTATGTTGCTCATCTTGAGGTGTATGGCAATCAGCAGGCAGATGGCGGGATGACTCGTAAAACAGCTGATGGCAAACAGCATTACCATGATCACTGGACGCTGACAAAGCAATTCACGATTACCGATAAAGTGGCCAAAAATCTGAATCAAAAAGATGTCTCGATTAAAAAGGATAATAGCTGGCAATTGTATGCACTCATTGTTGTTGTCGCTGTACTGATCATGATTGTGGCGCTTCTAATCGTCATTGTTTTCAAACGAAAGAAGAAGGAGCAAGCGTCCTGATCAAGGATGAATAAGAATAATGGTACAATATTCGTAAGTATTCAGTGATTAAATTAGTCGATAAAACTAATGGACAGGGCTGCGAATGAATCAATGGCAACATTGAGACGTTGGCGAATTGGAACAGTCATCTTGAAACGGTATCTTGTGTCGAACCTAGGTCCGCATGGGATGCACCAACATTGTCGTGACACTAGATTGACTAAGAAGGAATATGAGAATTCGTGAAGGACACTGAAGCGGAAGAAAAAGCAGCCCAACAAAATTTGCACATTTGGTTATCGGACATGTTTACTGCCGATGACCAAAGTGTGCGAATTTTTGATGTGGACAGGTACAAACAAAGTGGGAAAACAACGCAACAACAAGCATATTTGGCCAATATTGCTTACCGTTTTGCTGGGAAAACATTGCTGGCACGTACAGGTACGATCTCAAAAACAAGGTGGATTTTGTGAAATTACTTGAACTGATGGAAAAGAACGATCAAAAGAAACTTCCCCAGTTTACAATTCAAGTGCAACACCCTGACGACTAGACCATAAAGGCCATGAAGACCTATTCTTGTTAGTGCTAGCTAAACAAGAAAGCAGGAATCTTCATGACCCACTCTCAGACTAACACCCACAAGCATTACCAACAACTCAGTTTTAGCGACCGTGCTACAATTCAGGCCCTTCAGGCTGCTGGTGACACCGCGACCGTGATTGCACAGAAGCTTCATCGCAGTAAAGCGACAATCTCACGAGAAATCACGCGTGGATCTGTAACTCAGCTCGACTCGAAGCGTCACTCGCATCAAGTCTATCTTGCGGAAACTGCCCAAGCCATGCACGACCGTAAACGCGATAGAACCGGTCACTACGCCTTTCTTAAGACCGGCCGTGCGTTCTTCAAGGCTCTCGCCAGGGAGCTTACTCGTAAGCCGCGCGTACACAGCGTTGATAGCTTCGTACACTTCTATCGCGACCAGGGCAAGGCTTGCCCTTCAACGACAACTGTGTATCGCTACATCGACGCCGGGCTGCTTGAGCTAGACAACATGACACTTCCCAAGAAGCTCCGACGCCGCATCAAAGGCTATAAGAACGCCCACAAGCGCAAGAATAAGAAGATATACGGCGACTCAATCGAGTTGCGTCCTGCGGCCGTGAATGACCGCACAGGCGTGGGACATTGGGAAGGCGACTTGGTCAAAGGTATTCGCTTAGCTGATGAGCCAGCATTAATGACGCTCACAGAACGGTACAGCCGGACTGAGATCATCGTCAAGATTCCTGACTATCATGCGGGCACCTGCCTTAAAGCCTTGCAGGACACGATCGACGACTACGGGGCCAAGGAATTTGAGAGTATCACTTTTGACAATGGTTCCGAGTTTGCCAAGTTATCAGAGATTGTTGGAACCCAGATTTACTTCGCACATCCGTACTCGCCTTGGGAGCGTGGCACAAACGAGAACGCCAATGGACTGCTTAGGGAATTCTTCCCGAAAGGGAAGTCTCTCAGAGCAATTACCCTGGTTGAAATTCAAGCAGTCCAATCCGCACTGAACCATCGTCCCAGACGTATTCTGAACTATCTTCGCCCATGCGATTACTACCGATGCATGGCGTAACAGCCTAGACCACTATCAAGAATTCGTTATCATCGTTGCACTTGACTTGAAAATTGAGGATCAAAAGAAACTTCAGTTACTGTATTATCTTGATCAGCATCCGAATCGCAAATTGAAGAACAGCGAGTTGCAAGATAAATTGCAGATTTCATATTATCTGTTTAAACGCCAGACCAAAGAGATTGCTGAAGATATTGCAGCATTCGGCTTGAGTGATTTTTTTGCGATCGAAGTGACGAACACTACCGTTATCTTGCATGAATATCACAATACGAATGCATCGGTTTTTTTGGAACATTATCTGAAGCAGTCACTTCAAATTAAGATCTTGATGACGCTGATGCACGAACCACCAGCATTTAATCTAACCGAATTTGCCGAGGAACACTTTGGTAGCTATGCCTTTATGTACAAACGGTATACGGCTCTGCGGGATACGCTCAAAAGTTGGGGTATTGTGCTGAGTAATGATGGCAAGCTGACTGGTGATGAATTGGCGATTAGACTGCTTTTGACCAAAATCATGGTGGTTGTGCATATTGATGAAACTGGGTTTGATGACAATGTTTGCAGTACGCTGCATGAGCTTTTGCAGTTGCTGAAGATGACAGAAGCAACGCCGTCAATGAGTCAGCTCATCGAGACTAAAGCGTATTTTTTGATCAGTTTGGTTAGATTCCAGCAAGGGCATGTCATTGCCACATCACCGGAAATTGTTGATTTGGTGCGCAATATTCGCGAGCGCACGCTGGAAACCAGAAAACGGGTTATTGCGATTTATCAGGCGCATTTTACCGCAAGCGACCAGACGATTGACAGCGAGTGCGACTATTTTGGGACGTTCCTTGCTATTATTGGCATTATTACGTCGGAGGAGATCGTTTTTCCCGATACAATCAAACAGCACGGCCGGGCTTTCATTCAAGGGTTTGAAGCCAATTTTGATGTACAGTTGACATTGTCTGAGAAGGCCAATATCGAATACGTTGTCAACAAGTGTTTGATTGATGTGCTGGCCTTGCCGTTTAGGAGTGAATTCTTTGATGATCATATTGAAGTCAGTTACTTCTTTAGAATGTATCCCGAATTCTTTGACTATTGTCAGCAATTTGTCCAGGCGCGGTCGGTTAAGTTGGATAGGAATCAGTCGAAGTTTATGTTTTACCATTGTCTGTTGACCTTGGCAGCCAATGTGCCTTTGAACAAGGTGCTGGAGCCACTTTATGTCTGTGTTGATTTCACGCTGGGCAAGGAGTACAACACCATTATTGAACGCGACATCAAGTACTTTTCAACATTGAATGTCAAGGTGACCAACGAAGTCCGGCCAGAAACTAAATTGATTATCACGGATTTGGTCAATGCTTATCATGATACGGACATTTCAAAAGTCATCTGGCTGCCACCGCCGCGACCAGAAGATTGGGAGAATGTCATTGAAGAACTGCTGGATTTGCGGCTAGCCGATCGCACGGTGAAAAAGGCATGATGAGAGCAGTGTGATCAACCTGTTCAGTGGCATGCCGAAGCCAGTGCATAAAATTCTTAAGTTTATGAAGGTTATAAAGTTTTGGTGAGACGACCGCAAATGGTATACTCGCCTTAACAAATACTTGGAGGCGAGGCACGATGAAAAGAGAAAACGATTTTGGGCCGGCTATTAAGGACTTTTTCTTTCGGGCCGGTGACTTTAAGGGTGTTAGTTCACGACCACAGTATTGGTGGCTTTTCCTTGCCCAATTTTTATTAGGGTTGGCTGCTGGTGTTCTGTTCGGCATTGCGATTCCATTTTCTCTCATGGATAGTCATTCGTTAGGCAGCAATATCATGTTCACGCTGACAACGTTGGCATTTTCAATCTTTGGGTATCTTGGCTATCCACAATTGAGCTTAACGATTCGCCGTTATCGTGACGCCAAAGTTAGTCCGTGGTGGTATCTGGGTATTATTATCATTAGTTTTATCGGCCCGTTACTAGCGGTTAGCGGCATGAGTTGGTGGTTGGCATTGCTGTTTCCTTTAATTGGCGGCATTGCTAACTTGGTCATTCTATTGTTGCCGAGTCGAGAACAGAAAGTTGTTCCGTTTCCGGCTCAACCTAACACGCGCGGTACGATTGGTGTTGGTTTTGGTACAGCGGTTAAGGACTTCTTCATCCGCGGTGGTGACTTTACTGGTGAATCCAGTCGCAGCCAATATTGGTGGAGCATTCTGTTTAGCGTGATTATCATTATCCCTACTTTTTTGTTTATGCTCTTGTCAATTATGTCAATTATTATTGGTGGCGCGGCAGTCAGCGGATTTAATAGCCAAAATGTTGACCATCTTGTCAATTCACTTGGTACTGGGGCGATCATCATTGGGTTCATTATTTTTACCATTATTTATGCGTGGTCAATGTTAGCTTTGCCAGCATTGACAGTTGGTTGGCGACGATTCAAAGATGCCGGCGTTAGTCCATGGTGGTTGATTGCGTTCAATGTTGTATCAGCATTTCTATCAGCTCTTGATCGAAATGCGGGTAATGTGCCGTTAAGCCTAATTGCTTTACTTCTTGTCATCGTCCAAATTGTCATTTTTGCTCTGCCAACCAAGTTCCGTGACGATGAGGCATAAGCACCACTCAATGTATAAAAAAATGCAGCCGCGGCTGCATTTTTTAATGAAGTAAAGGTCTCGTAACGTTGGCTAATAGATACCCTTTTCATCCTCATCTACTAGCGGATCATTGAAGTTTTTGTGGAAGTAGGTGCTGTCAATGATCTTGAATTTGCCATTGGTGAAGCGAGCGATGATCTCACCGTATTGTACAATCAATTGCTCCGTGTTGGGGATGTCAATTTTGAGACGGCCAATCGGGGTTTTGGTGAGGTATTGGTAATTTGCGCCAAAGAAGCCTTTCAAGTCGTCAGTGCTGGTTTCTTGTGAGTAAGGTAAGAAGTGGGTCATTTTTGCAGTTGAAAAAGCTGCGAATTCACCTTTTGGAAATCCTTGTAGTGATGAAGGCATTTGTGTCATGGTGTGATTCCTCCTGATTAAAGTGCTTTGCTACTGTGGCCAAAACGCGTGATTCAGCAGCGCTGTTTGGTTATTAATTTACTTATCATGATGGTAACACAATAATAGAACAATTGAATGTTTGCGCCGCGGCCTGAAAACGCTTAATATTAAGTCTGGACGTTGATCGGAGGTGAGCATATGGATCAAAGTCTATTTCAAAATGGTAACTTCCAACCTTTGGCGAGTCGTATGCGGCCACAGACGCTTGATGAGTTTGTCGGCCAAACGCATTTGCTAGGGAAGGATAAGGTGCTCAGCAATCTTATCGAACATGACGAGATTAGTTCCATGATTTTCTGGGGTCCGCCTGGTGTCGGTAAAACAACATTGGCGCGGATCATTGCTCGGCGAACGAAGGCACAGTTTGTGACATTTTCAGCAGTCACCAGCGGGATTAAAGAAATCAAGCAGGTGATGAAAGAGGCTGAACAGAATCGGGAGCTGGGTCAGAAAACCATTGTGTTTGTTGATGAAATTCATCGTTTCAACAAGGCGCAGCAGGATGCCTTTCTGCCATATGTCGAACGCGGGAGCATTATCCTGATTGGTGCGACAACCGAGAATCCTTCGTTTGAAGTCAATGCGGCGCTCTTGTCACGGACGCGGGTTTTCGTGTTGCACGGCTTGACCAGTGCTGAATTGGTTGACCTGTTACAGCGAGCGTTAAAAGATCCGCGCGGTTATGGTCTGCAGAAGGTTAAGATCGGCAAAAAGCTCTTAGCCCAGATTGCTGATTTTGCTAACGGGGATGCTCGAATCGCTTTGAACACCTTGGAGATGGCGGTGACAAACGCCGAAACCAAAGGCGGCGTGGTAACGGTCACCCAAGCAGATGTGGCCCAGTTGTTGACGAAGAAAGCCTTATTGTATGACAAGAATGGTGAGGAGCACTATAATCTAATATCAGCATTACACAAATCAATGCGCAATTCCGATGTTGATGCGGCCATTTATTGGCTGGCTCGCATGCTGGAAGCAGGAGAAGATCCCTTGTATGTCGCTCGGCGGCTAGTTCGATTTGCGAGCGAGGATGTCGGGATGGCCGACTCACGCGCATTGGAAATTACAATTGCTGTTTATCAGGCGTGTCAATTTATTGGGATGCCTGAGTGCACGGTTCATCTCACACATGCAGTCACTTATTTGGCACTTGCACCGAAATCGAATGCACTCTACACAGCGTATGAAGGCGCAAAGAAAGATGCGACCGAAACGCTGGCCGAACCAGTTCCGCTTCAGATTCGAAATGGGGTAACGGATTTGATGCAGGATCTGGGTTATGGTAAGGACTATCAATATGCTCACAACACAAAAGATAAACTAACGACCATGCAAACCATGCCGGATAATCTTATCGGCAAAACGTACTATCATCCCACGACTCAAGGCAGCGAAGCCAAGGTCAAGGAACGGCTAGAGCAGATCAAGGCCTGGCATGCGCAACACCCTGACCCCGATTCGCCGAAAACCAAGAAAAAGTCATGATGCTGTGCGATTACGTGTGCGGCAATCCGACTACCCGTTTAGAGGAGGAAAAAAACAATGGCAAAAATTCTCGCAGTCAACGCAGGCAGTTCAACCCTGAAGTGGAAGCTTTTTGATATGCCAGCTGAGGTTCAGCTGGCAGAAGGTTTGGTTGATCGGTTGGGACAGCCGCAATCAAAAGTTAAAATTAAGTATGGTGATGGGCAGAAATATGAAAGCGATACGCCAATTGCTAACTATCAAGAAGCCGTCGCCAGTTTGATGGGTAACATCAAGGCGTTAGGGTTGGTTGAACATCTGCATGAGATTACTGGTGTGGGCCATCGTGTGGTAGCCGGCGGGGAGACTTTTGCCGAATCCGTTGTAGTTGATGATGCTACCTTGTTGCAGATTCAAAACCTGCGTGACTATGCGCCTTTGCATAATCCGGTTGAAGCAGATTACATTGATGTTTTCAAAAAGATGATGCCATGGGCCACAGAAGTCGCAGTGTTTGATACGGCGTTCCACCAAACCATGCAACCTGAGAACTTCCTTTACAGTATTCCCTATGACTATTACAAGAAATATGGTGCTCGCAAATATGGCGCCCACGGGACAAGTGTGCGTTACGTCAGCGTGCGGGCAGCTGAGATGCTTAACAAGCCGTTAGAAGACTTACGGATGATTGTGATGCATTTAGGCTCAGGCTCCAGTGTTACCGCAGTCCAAGGCGGGCAGTCTATTGATACTTCCATGGGCTTTACGCCGTTAGCCGGGGTGACGATGGGGACACGATCCGGGGATATTGACCCATCACTTGTGGCTTATCTCATGAAGAAACTTGATGTCCCTGATGTGGGGCAAATGATTCATATCCTGAACAACGATTCCGGCCTGCTCGGTATTTCCGGCATCAGCAACGACATGCGGGATCTAGAAGCTGACGAAGATACCAAGCCACGCGCCAAACTGGCATTGGATATTTTCGTTAACCGCGTTGTGAAGTACGTGGGTTCGTACGCAGCCTTGATGGACGGCGTGGATGTGCTTGTCTTCACAGCCGGGATCGGCGAAAACGGTGACGAGATTCGCGACAAGATCATGCGTTCACTCGATTACCTCGGGGCTAAAATCGACAATGACATCAACAACAAGTCGCACGGTGTTGAAGCTGATCTCAGCACACCAGATTCAACTGTCAAAACATTGCTCGTGCCGACCAATGAAGAATTAATGATCGTCCGTGACGTCATGGCATTGAGCTAAGCGTTTAATGACTTCTCAATTAAAAAACCATCTCTCGACTGAAGGAGAGATGGTTTTTGTGTCTGCATAAGCTTCTGAGGAATGGACGAGCAAACAGACAATTAATTGGCGTTAATCCCCTGATCTGAATCAATCATGACCCCTTTCGTTTCATCGAAAACACAGATATTGCCGTAATTTTCTTTATAAGTCATATGATTGCCGCCATCAATAAAGTACCGCGGTGATTCGTCAGGATATTGAATGACTTTAACCGGGCATTTAGGATAACCGTCACTGAATGAAGTTGGTGGTAGAGATGGTTTGACATTGTTTTCATAGTCGCCATAAATCAAGGCAGTTGGCGTGTGACCGGTGACAATCGTTTTAGCGATCGGATTGTGAGCAAAAATGGGATGTTCCCGATTTTTGGTTTCGTCCATATTATAGATATACGGCTCACGGACCCACATTCGATTAAATGGCGTCGTTTCTTTTAAAGGATCTTCCAGCGATAGGTCTAGACCGGCGTGGATGAGCAACAGCTTGTCAAACTCAACAGCAGTTGGCATCTCGGCGATGAATTGAATCAGCGGTGACATGTAGGTCAACACGGCTTGTTGTAGGTTGCTTTTACGCGCTTTAGCTGGCGCGTAATCTTGCACCATTTGACGTAAGGTAGCCTTGCCGCCATTGATGAACCATGGATTATCTTTGTCGGCGAGATAATCCAGCAGCATCTGATCATGATTGCCACGGATCGCGATTGCCTGACTCGCCTGCACCTGCTCGCGAATTTGAGTGAGCACCCGCCCGCCGTATGGATAGCCATCAATGTAGTCACCCAAATAGACGGTCAAAGTATGGGGATACTTTGCTTGCATCGCCCGCACTCGATCCATTGTTTCCAGATGACCGTGAATATCTGAGACCACGATCATGGTCATAACGTTTGCCTCCTTATAAAACGCATGCTCCAGTCCCAAAACCTGCAGATAGGGCTTTTGGTCGCAATAGTCAGCGCTTGACTGTCACGATTAAAACGACTTATATTTCGGTTCCTAACAGGACTGCGCCGCGTTTTGCAAAAACTGCTGATAGGACCAGTTTACTTTATTTTTAGAAGAATGTGCGATATTAATAGGGGAATAGGGGTGAAAAGATGGATAAACGCTTAATCGTCATGCATAATCTGAGCCGTCATTATGGCAAACAATATTGGTGGCAGCAGAATTCATTGGAAGATTGGCTGATGATGATTCTCATTCAGCGCACCAGTTCAAATAATGTTGCCCAAGCCGTGCATAATTTGCAACCTTACATGCAGGTTGATCGCTTGATGGCGTTATCGCAATCAGAGCTGGAAACGTTGGTGCGGCCAGCCGGCTTTTATCGGCAAAAAGCGCAGCGGATTCACGATCTATTGACGTGGTTTGTGGCCCAAGGCGGTAGTTTTGAGAAGATTGCAGAAAAACCGGCAGCTGAGTTACGTGAAACTCTGCTGGCTCTAAATGGCATTGGCAATGAAACGGCGGATGTCATGCTAATGTACACCTTTGGCAAAAAAACTTTTGTAGCTGATACGTATGCCATGCGTCTTTTCAACCGGCTCGGTTTTGGACCATATACGAACTATGCCAAAATGCAGGCTGATTTTGCGCCAGCACTTGATCAAATCACGTTAGACGAAGCTCGCGAATGGCATGCCTTGATTGACGAACATGGTAAAACGCAAGTTCGGCATGCGTATGACGACCGATTTTTACTGCAGCCAGATTTGACTGAGGCGGCATGGCCGCCGGAAGCGGTTCAAGTGGAGCCGCCCCATGATGATCCGGGTAGCGGCAAGTGGCGGCACGCCGCCGATCCGTCAGCGATGACTCATAAATAAATGCTTTTTACTCGTGAGTTGTTTTGGCAATCTTGTCACAAGGGAGACCTAAAAATGAATGCTAGCGTTGCTGTGCAAGTGTTACCGATGTATCCAGAGAAACAAAAGGTCTTGGCAGTGGTTGATGCGGTGATCGCCTATATCAAATCAACCGGAATTAATTATGAAGTTAGTGCTTTTGAAACCACAATGGAAGGCGATTATGATCAGCTGATGGCGATTTTGAAAGAAATTCCGATTGTCACAGCGAAGGCAGGCGGTACTAGTCAAATGGTGTATGCGAAAATTAACTATTTTCCTGAAGATACTGGCCTGACGATTGCTGACAAGGTGACAAAGTTCAAGCATTGAAGACAAAAAAAGATCACGGCGATTGTCGTGATCTTTTTGCGTCTTGAAGTTTATTTTTCGACAGCTTGGAGCTTTTGATTGTCGTCGAGTTGTGAGATACCCATTAAGTGATGACGTTGTAAGAGAATCATCGTGCCCCACAGCAACAGGAGCGAGCCGATCGTGAAGGCGATCAATACCATGAAGCCGAGGTTGACAGTGCTATTGGCAATGCCGCCGGTGAGCGCGTTCCGGAAATTCATAATGGAGTAGGTCATTGGCAGGAATGGATGAATGGCGTTGTAGAACTGATTGGTGATCTCCATCGGGAATGTCCCGCCGGCACCACCTAATTGCAGCATCAATCCCACCATCGCCACAAATCGACCAGGATTATCGAAGGCCATTGAGAGGAACATAATCAGATACATTGACGTAAAGGAGAAGAGGATCGCGGTCAGATAGAACAAGCCGATGTTGTCGACCTTGAGACCGGTCGCCATCATCAAAGTTGCTTCGAGAACTGCGGTGCCAAGGGCAACAGCTCCGCCAATGGCTACTTTGCTCAGGAACCACTGAGTTGCCGTACCATCTGCTCTGGAAACTTTGCGAATTGGATAGGCAAAGTTGAAGACCAAGGCGCCAACGTAAAGTGCCAGACTCAAAACGTATGGGGCAAGTGCATGGCCGTAGTTTGGCACATAAGAATAATGCTTTTGCGCTGTCTTGGTGGGTGCAGCGAACATCTTTGCCGTATCACCGGTTAACGTAATGCCATTGACCTTACGGGCGCTGCTGGTAAGTGTCTTAGCGAACTTCTTGTCGCCGTCTTCAAGCTGACTGGAACCAGATTTGAGTGTGTCGCTCTTGTCATTGATTTGACCGGTTCCGTCGGCGAGTTGATTGACACCGGATACCAGTGTCGGCACACTAGCGTTTAATTGATTGACACCGCCAGCAACTTGGCTGGCACCATTGGTTAGCTGACCGACACCATTGGTAAGTGTCGGAACTTGGCCATTTAAGGTACCAAGACCGCCGGATACTTGGCTGGAACCCGTGTAGAGTTGGTTGATACCACTGGTGAGAGCAGGAACTTGGCTGTTTAAGCTACCAAGGCCTCCTGAAACTTGGCTAGAACCGGTATAGAGCTGATTGACGCCACTAACCATTGCGGGTGTTAGTGTTGCTGCTTGGTTGATGCCATTGTCTAGCTTATTTGCGCCAATAATTAATTGATCGTTTCTGGCAGTAATTTGTTTTGAACCATTTTGAAGAACACCAATTTTTTCCGTCAGAATGGGCGCTTGTTGGTTAAGCTTATCGACGCCAGCTGCTAGTTGCGTCGAATAAGGGATCAAGCCTTGATTAAAGGTCGTTGCCATTTCTGTGCCGCTAGTTTCAGTTTGGTCAATCAAAGCATTAACGCTTGCCTGAATTTTTTCAAAACCAGCGATTAACTCCGGGTTTTGCTTTGATTCGGCTTCTAATTGGCTCTTATACGCTGCAAGACTTTCTTCGAGGGCGGGCAACTCTGTGGCCGCTTTCTGATTTTGATCATTAACAGTTTGGCCAATTTTTTGTAAAGACTGGCTTAGTTGAGTTGAACCACTCTGCAAGGACTTGGTATCTTTTGGTAAGTTGCTCGTCTGACCAGCAAGTTGAGAAATGCCATCAGAAAGGAAGGTTACTTGTTGAGTATAATTGTTGATGCCCTCTGTCAGTTTCTTTGAACCAGTTTGTAACTGATTAGTGCCAGCAACGAGTTGGCCTGTTTTGGTTTGCAAAGTTCCCAGCCCATTAGTCACTTTAGTTGATCCCGTTGCAAGCTGTCCTACACCAGATTTAAGCGTTCCAGTTTGCGATTGCAAGGTTCCCAAACCGCTCGTAACTTGGCCAGATCCCGCCGCAAGCTGATTAACGCCACTTGCTAGGTTTGTCGTACTGCCATTGAGCGTTTGCAACCCACCTGCGACTTGATTAGCGCCGCTTGCGAGCTTAGGTATTTGTGAGGACATCGGTGCAACTTTAACCTTCATCGTTTGCACACCGTCATTTACTTGCGATACGGCGACGGTGTACTGATCAATGCCATCGTCAAGTTTGACTTGGCCAGCATCAATTTGGGTAGCGGCCCCGGCTGCCGTTTTCATGCCATTACCGATAGTCTTAATTTGATCAAAAACCGCGCTGGCATAGGCGTTGGTCACGTTAGCCCGAATTTCGGAGTTGAGACTGTCAACGCCGATGCCGGAGATGACTTGGCCAATATAGTTGAGTGAATCATTTGTCTCGTACTTCAGCGTCATTTTCTTAGGATGCTCGTCTAAGACGGTGGCGGCATTTTTGGAAAAATCCTTTGGCAGCGTAATGACAGTGTAGTATTTGTCTGCCTTCATGCCTTTTTTAGCTTCTGCTTCAGAAACGAAATGCCAGCCAAGTTGATGATTTTTCTTAAGCTTGGTCAAAGTCTGCGCACCAACATCAAGCTTTTTGCCTTGATAGGTGACAGGTTGGTCAAGGTTGACCACTGCTACTGGCAGATTCTTGGTGTCGCCGTAAGGATCCCAGACTGACTTCAAAAAGAAGATACAGTAGAGAAATGGGATTAAGGTAATGACGAGAACTGAGAGCAAAATGAGTTTGTTTTTGCCGATGAACTTAAATTCATCTTTGATCATGTCGAGTTACTCCTTTACTTCACTGAGATAGAGATCCAGCAGGGATTCAAAAGTCGTATCGCGGCTAGGTTGGCCGTCTGGCAAAAAGCCCATGACTTCCAGAACGGTAAAACCGAGCACGCTGCTGATAAAATTTTGGACGAAACTTTCTTTTGCCATGTGTTTGAACTCGGTATGGATGATCAAGCGTTTTAATAAGCCGATCACATCGCCGGTTGCCTGAACAAATGGACTGCTTTCTGGAAAATGATGCACAAAGTAAATAATTTCATCCAATGATTGTTGCTGTTCGAAATAGCGATGCGTGGTTTGCGCAAAAGTGCGAATGGCGTCTTTGCCAGCAATGCCACTGACTTGTTCAATGAGTTCTTGATGTAAGTTGTGCATGAACTCAGTCCCCAGCGCCTCAATCACGGCATCCAAGTTACTAAAATAGTTGTATAGCGACTGGGAACGAATATTCAATTCCTTAGAACCTGTCTAGTATCTGCTGAATCTGGTAGAATTGTGGAAAACCGACTGAGGAGTTTGTCATGCCAGATTATCCAAGCAATATTTCTCGAGCGCAATTTGCGTTAATACAACCTGATTTAGAAAACTTCCGCAAGCATACAAGACCGCGTCGTTATGATCTTTATGACGTATTCAATGCCATCCTTTACTCGCTTACTACAGGGTGTCAATGGCGTGAATTACCGCACGATTTCCCGGAATGGCACACTGTCTACCGCTATTACGATATGTGGCGAGATAAATCAGACCCGACAGCTGATTCGCTATTAGAAAGGCTTTTAAAAAAACTGTCGCTTCCTATCGCTTTGCACAGGGCCGATCGGCCCGAACGTCGTTTGTGATTGTTGATGCTCAAAGTGTTAAAACCACTGATTCAACGAAAAATAGTGGCTACGATGGCGGCAAAAAGATTTCAGGGATTAAGCGTCATATGGCGGTTGATATTAATGGTTTACCACAAGCCATTCTCGTGACACGAGCTAATGTATCAGATCGTTCAGGTGCATTGGCTATGTTTAGTTTGGCTAGCCAAAATTTAGAGCTGGTTCAGCATGTCATGGTTGATGGTGGCTACACTGGCAATGATTTTGCGGATCAGGTGAAGCTCATTTTGAATGCTAAGACGACGGTAGCTAAACGCAACGAGTTGCATATGTTCACGGTGTTACCGCAACGATGGATCGTTGAACGTTCATGGAGTTGGCTAGACAAATGTCGGCGACTTTGGAAAAACTGTGAACGTGCCCTTAACAGCAGTCTTCAAATGGTTGTATTGGCCTTCCTGAAGATAGTTCTTAAAAGATGCTAGACAGGTTCTAATGAAGCCAAAAAGACACCGGCTAAAAAGCAGGATGAATCAGCGGATGATATTGATTTGAATGATCTGAGCGGATTAGACTTTAGTCAAACCAGTCATGAAAAGAAGAAGGATGATTCGGATGAGTAAAATCATGGCCTCCTTTCTGGTATTCATCGATACGATCGGTGTCGCCATCGCTTTGTTAGGTGGCAATATGATGTTGTGTCTCCTGATGGGCATTATGACCATTATTTTGTATGTTAAAGTGAATCCAATCTTATTTGGCGACTATGACCGTCGACGTGAAGAACGCATTGAGCAGCGGCGGAAAGCCTTGACGGCACGACGGGAGAACGACAAATAAGAACCGTAAATAAATAGGCGCCTTGATCGCGGGATGTTAATGTCTCGCAATCAAGGCGCCTATTCGTGATAAGAGGTCGACAACGTTAACTTATTTTTCAACTGCCTGAAGCTTTTGATTGTCATCAAGCTGTGAAATGCCCATTTTGTGATAGCGTTGTAGCAAGATCATCGTGATCCAGAGCAACAACAATGAGCCAAGTGCGAAGGCGATGATGACGATGTAACCCAAGGTAACCGTGTTGGACGCAATGCCACTCGTAATCGCATTCCGGAAGTTCATAATCGAATACGACATCGGTAAGAATGGGTGAATGATGTTATAAAACTGGTTGGTAATCTCCATTGGGAAGGTCCCGCCAGAGCCGCCCAGTTGTAACATTAACCCGACCATCGCAAGAAATCGGCCAGGATTATCAAATGCCATTGAAAGGAACATAATGAGATACATCGAGGTTAGCGAGAAAAGAATCGCAGTGAGATAAAATTGCCCGACATGATCGACGTTCAGACCGACTGCCATGATCAGTGTTGCTTCAACAATGGCGGTTGCAACGGCGACAACTGCGCCAATGGTGATTTTGCTGAAGAACCACTGGGTCGCAGTGCCATCGGCTTTAGAAACTTTACGGATTGGATAAGCAAAGTTAAAGACCAAGGCACCGACGTAGAGGGCAAGACTCAAGACGTATGGTGCAAGGGCATGTCCATAATTAGGAACATATGAATAATGTTTATGCGACATCTTGGTTGGTGCGGCAAACATTTTCTTGGTATCACTGGTGACGGTGATGCCGTTGACTTTTTTGGCACTGCTAGAGAGCGTTTTGGCAAACTTTTTATCGCCATTTTTAAGCTGAGTGGAACCGGATTTAAGGGTGCCACTCTGGGCGGTGATTTGGCTAGTGCCATCCGCGAGTTGGTTGACACCGGATACAAGCGTTGGAACATTGGCATTCAATTGACCAACGCCATTGGCAACCTGACCGGCACCATTGGCCAGCTGGCTGACTCCGTTCGTGAGGGTCGGTACTTGACCGTTCAGGGTACTTAAGCCACCAGAGACTTGACTGGAGCCGGAATAGAGTTGACTGACCCCGTTTGTGAGCGTCGGGATTTGACCGTTCAAGCTGGTTAGCCCGCCAGAAACCTGGCTAGAACCGGAGTAGAGTTGGCTGACGCCATTGGTGAGCGTTGGGATTTGACCGTTTAAGGTATTTAAGCCGCCAGAAACCTGTCCAGAGCCGGAATAGAGTTGGCTGACGCCATTGGTGAGCGTTGGGATTTGACCGTTTAAGGTGCTTAAGCCGCCAGAAACTTTGCCAGAGCCGGAATAGAGTTGACTGACGCCATCAACCAGTGAAGGTGCTTTTGTTGCTAGCTGGTTGATGCCACTGTTCAAGCTATTCGTCCCGGTCACAAGTTGATCATTGTTAGAGATGATTTTCGTAGCACCGTTTTGAAGACCAGTAATAGCAGCTGTTAATGTCGGAACCCGCTGGTTAAGTGTCGTCAGACCATCTGAAACCTTTTTTGAGCCAGGAATCAGTTTCTGATTAAGAGTCGTCGACAGCGACGTGCCACTGCTTTCGGTCTGAGTCATTAAAGCATTGATATTTGTCTCGAGTTGTTCAAAACCGGCAACCAAATCCGGATCTTGATTGGTTTTGGCTTTTAAGGTGGCTTCATACTTTGTGAGGCTTTCTTGAAGCTTGGCTGCTGATTCGACTGCTTGCTTATTTTGGCTATCGACAGAGCCACTCAATTGTTGAAGACCGTTGGTTAAATCCGATGAACCGGTTGCCAACGAGTTAGTGTCTGTTGCTAAAGAGCCGGTGCTACCTGCAAGCTGATCAATTCCTTTAGAGAGCGATGTCACACCGTCTGTATAGTTCTTTACCCCTGTTGTTAAGCTTGCCGAACCAGTCTGGAGCTGGGTGATCCCGTTAGCCAGTTGGCCTGATTCGGTTTGCAGGGTTCCCAGTCCATTCGTTACCTGATTAGAGCCGGTTGCTAACTGACCGACACCAGAGCTAAGGGTTCCGGTTTTCGACTGCAAGGTTCCCAATCCACTCGTCACTTGGTTGGATCCGGATGCTAACTGACCGACGCCGGAGCTAAGGGTTCCGGTTTTCGACTGCAAGGTTCCCAATCCACTCGTCACTTGGTTGGATCCGGATGCTAACTGACCGACGCCGGAGCTAAGGGTTCCGGTTTTGGATTGTAAGGTTCCCAAGCCATTGGTTACCTGGTTTGACCCATTGGCTAATTGACCCACACCACTAGCTAATTGGGTGGTGCTGCCATTGAGTGTTTGCAAGCCGCTTGCAACTTGATTGGCGCCGCTTGCGAGTTGGGGAATCTGTGAAGACATCGGCGAGACTTTAACTTTCATGGTCTGAATCCCGTCATTTACCTGTGAAACGGCAACGGTATACTGATCAATCCCATCGTCAAGCTTGACTTGACCTTCGTCGATTTGCGTGGCGGCATCAGCGGCATTTTTCATGCCTTTGCCAATGGTTTTGATTTGATCAAAAACCGCACTGGCGTAAGCATTGGTCACATTTGCCCGAATCTCGCTGTTTAAGGCATTCAGACCGATTCCTGAGATGACTTGGCCGATGTAATTTAGCGAATCATTGGTTTGATATTTAAGATCCATTTTTCGGGGATGCTCGTCCAGAATGGTGGCAGCATTTTTCGAAAAATCTTTAGGTAGGGTAATGACCGTGTAATACTTGTTGGCTTTCATTCCCCTATCAGCTTGGGCTTTAGAAACAAAATGCCAGCCAAGCTTTTTGTTATTCTTGAGTTTATTGACCGTCTGCTCACCAACGTTAAGTTTTTTACCTTGGTAAGTAACCGGCTGATCTAAGTTCACCACGGCTACGGGTAGATTCTGTGTATCACCATAAGGGTCCCAAACAGACTTTAAGAAGAAAATGCTGTAAAGAAAAGGAATTAAAATGATGACAAGCACCGAAACTAAGATCAATTTATTTTTGCCGATGAACTTAAATTCATCTTTGATCATAAGCACTTTACTCCTTTATTTCGTTTAGATACATGTCCAGCAGAGATTCAAAAGATGTGTCGCGGCTGGCTTTATTGTCAGGTAAAAATCCCATGACTTCCAAAACGGTAAAACCAAGCACACTACTAATGAAATCCTGGACAAAACTTTCTTTTGCCATTTGCTTCAGCTCCGTGTGCACAATCAGACGCTTCAGCAAGTTAATAACATCGCCGGTGCCTTGCACAAATGGACTGCTTTCTGGGAATTGATGGACAAAATAAATAATTTCATCTAACGACTGTTGACGTTCAAAATAGCGATGAGCGACTTCTGCAAAAGCACGGATCGCCTCTTTGCCTGAGATACCGCTGACGTTCTCTATCAACTCTTGGTAAAGGTTATGCATAAATTCGGTCCCCAACGCTTCAATGACTGCCGGTAGATTCGGAAAGTAGTTATATAGCGACTGAGAACAGATATTCAGTTCCTTGGCCAGCGTCTGAAAGGTCAAGTCCCGAATACCGTCTTGGGCGACCATCGTTCTTGCAGCATCTAAAACAATTTCCCGATGTAAAATCTGATGTTTGGTTGTCATGCAAGCCTCCTTAAAGCTAATCTATGTTCCAAAGTACGAATATACGCCTACCGATTGAAGCATGCAATCTACAAAATGTAGATCATGCCCAAAAAATGGCCTAAAAAATTTCGCGGAAATTGATGATAATATCCAGTTATACGGCGCAGTATATTGAGAAAAAGAAAAGTATCTCCGTTTAAGAAAGTTAGGATTCGGTAAAATCAAGTGACGAGTTCAAGCTGATTTTTGCCAGTTGAACCAGTATGATGATTGATAGAAAGAACAAGAGTTTGATATTAGAAAAGAGGGACGGTATGGCACCATACACGATTGAATAAATAAGCGCGCCCAGTCGCGAACAATTGGATCAAATTATGCGGTTATGGTGGCAGGGGAATTTACAGGCCCACCAGTTTATTCACGCTGAATATTGGAAAAGTAATGCTCCTCTGGTGCGCCCTTTAATTCAGAACCTGTCTAGTATCTGCTGAATCTGGTAGAATTGTGGAAAACCGACTGAGGAGTTTGTCATGCCAGATTATCCAAGCAATATTTCTCGAGCGCAATTTGCGTTAATACAACCTGATTTAGAAAACTTCCGCAAGCATACAAGACCGCGTCGTTATGATCTTTATGACGTATTCAATGCCATCCTTTACTCGCTTACTACAGGGTGTCAATGGCGTGAATTACCGCACGATTTCCCGGAATGGCACACTGTCTACCGCTATTACGATATGTGGCGAGATAAACCAGACCCGACAGCTGATTCGCTATTAGAAAGGCTTTTAAAAAAACTGTTGCTTCCTATCGCTTTGCATAGGGCCGATCGGCCCGAACGTCGTTTGTGATTGTTGATGCTCAAAGTGTTAAAACCACTGATTTAACGAAAAATAGTGGCTACGATGGCGGCAAAAAGATTTCAGGGATTAAGCGTCATATGGCGTTTGATATTAATGGTTTACCACAAGCCATTCTCGTGACACGAGCTAATGTATCAGATCGTTCAGGTGCATTGGCTATGCTTAGTTTGGCTAGCCAAAATTTAGAGCTGGTTCAGCATGTCATGGTTGATGGTGGCTACACTGGCAATGACTTTGCGGATCAGGTGAAGCTCATTTTGAATGCTAAGACGACGGTAGCTAAACGCAACGAGTTGCATACGTTCACGGTGTTACCGCAACGATGGATCGTTGAACGTTCATGGAGTTGGCTAGACAAATGTCGGCGACTTTGGAAAAACTGTGAACGTGCCCTTAACAGCAGTCTTCAAATGGTTGTATTGGCCTTCCTGAAGATAGTTCTTAAAAGATACTAGACAGGTTCTAAGTCTCCCGTTTGGACAACGCAAGACCGGTATCTATATATCAAGACCTTTAGTGAAACTTATGGAAATCAATCAGCAGACTTTTGGAATACTCGAGAAGTGCACCATATTCGGCCAAGAATTTATGGTGGTAGCAATGAATTTAACAATTTGATGCCGATATTAGCACCAAATCATAGGCTAATTACGTCATGGTTTAATAATTATTAGGGGGAGCATGTTTGGAATCATTAATTCGACGAAGGATGCAATCACTAAAGAAACTGACGGATAATGGCAAAAAAACAATCTCAATCATTCAGTTACAAGGTTATGTACAAAATGTTTCTTTTAAATTTGAGGAATCAGCGAACGTTGTTGAGTTAGCAAGACTAAAGAACCTTAACTTGCCAACAGATTATATTGAGTTTCTTTCAATTTCGAACGGAATGTTTCTATTTTACACAGAAATATCAGGTTTCCCGATGGGATATGCCAGTGAAGTGTATTCAATTGACAAAGTGATTGCTGAGCGGAAGGCATTGCCCAAAAGTTTTAATAATATGATCCCGATTATGCATATTAGAGATGTTGGTGACATGTATATTAACGAGGAACAGCGCAGACTAGGTAAACCGTATTTAACATATTGGATTGAAGTCAATATTTGAGACAGATTTTAAGAGACATTCAGAACCGCGTTTACCTTCCACAGCTCAAATAAATCATTAATCGCGATTAATAACTTATTTGAAACCTGGAAAGCATTAAATCAGGCGGCCATTTGGCTCGTAAGTGTTGCAATTTCAACTTGTAAGGGGGTCTGGTAGCCCAGTGGTTTAAAATAAACACGAATTCAATAAAGCATTGATAGCTATCAGCCAATCACAACATGTGGGTCTTATATATCTTTAGTTTAAAAGAACGTCATAGGAGATGCTAGTATGAATGAAGATCGCAAGGAACGACTATGGGTGACATCTTTTTTTGCAGCTTTTGTGGCTACAATTATTTTTTCTGTTGGTATCACTAAGTATCAATATGATGGTCATTCATATTACATGAAGATTGATAGTCAGCCTATTATTTCAAACGTTGAAGTACCTGTTGGAATATCAATTCAAGGATATACTTACCAAGGTACTGCTAAGGATGCGCAAGGAAAAATAAGGAGTTTTAAATTAAGCACAGGTGAACACGATATTGGGCCATTTAAGGCAGGACAAATTATAAAAATTAATGTCAATAGAAAATATGGCATCGTTGATTATCAAAGAGTAACTACAAAAGAAACACCGGTCAAGGCACGTTAGGGTGTAACCCTATTGTAGCTAAAGAGAGAAGGGAGTATTATTAGTTACATATAAGTGACCCGGAGGTGATCTAGAATTGTCTAAAATCGGTTATGCGCGTGTTAGTACGCGTGATCAAAATCTGGCGCGTCAAATTGAACAGCTACATGATGCCGGTGTTAATAAAATCTTTCAAGAGAAGCTTTCAGGTAAAAATGCCGATCGTCCTCAACTGAAAGCAATGTTAGACTATATTCGTGATGATGATGAAGTAGTGGTACTGAGCCTTGATCGACTTGGTCGCAATTCTCATGATTTGACTGACATCATCGAAACCATTCGGCATCGTGGAGCTCAATTGAACGTTCTAAATCTACCTAGCTTTGCAAGTATTGAAGATCCTAACCTTCGTAACTTGATTACGACAATTATTGTCGAACTATATAAGTATATTGCTCAAGAAGAGCGCGAAACTATTAAGATACGGCAACAACAAGGCATAGAAATTGCCAAACGCCAGGGCAAATATAAAGGCAAAATTCGCGAATATGGTCCTCATTCACCTAATCGTCAAAAACGCTATATTTATAAAGAAGCCTGTCGCCTTTTAAATAGGAAGAAAGACGGAGATGAAACTCTGACCAAGCGACAAATTGCCCGCATGTTAGGTATTGCACCAGTAACCTTATATCGCATCGAAAAGTATCAGGCAGAAGATCTAGCAAATGTTCCCCGTAGTGAGAGGTAAACATCATGATAGATTTAAGGGGCAAACGAATTCTCGAGAGCGTAAAATATCTTGTGTAAATGCATAAAAGATTTCTGAATTGTATAGAAATAGGGAATGCCTTCCCTTATGATATTTAGTAACCACAGAAAACATCACAGGAGGCATTCCCCATGAATGAACTTACCACAGAAATTATCGCTGCACTAGCCCAAAAGCAAGATTTGGACGAAGTTTTTCGTCACCACCTCGAAATTGCGATTAACCAGCTGCTTCAAACCGAATTGGCAGAGTTTTTGGGTTACGAACGCTACTCATACGCTGGGATTAACACTGGTAATAACCGCAACGGCAGTTATGAGCGCTCGTTTGATACGAAGTACGGCCAACTTAACTTAACCATTCCTCGAGATCGCAATGGCCGGTTTGAAAATCATACCTTGCCAGCCTACGGTCGGCACAGTGATAATTTAGAAACAACGGTCATTCAGTTGTATACCAAGGGAATTACCACTGCTGAAATTGCCGAACTCATTGAGAAAATGTACGGTGCTCACTACTCCAAAGCCACGGTTTCCAACATGACTAAAGCCGTCAATGAACAGGTTCAAGCTTTCCAGCAACGTCGACTGGCTTCACAATATGCGGCCATCTTCTTAGATGCCACTTACTTGCCGTTAAAGCGGGATACCGTTCAAAAAGAAGCCGTTCATATTGCAATTGGCATTCGTCCAGATGGTACGAAAGAAGTGCTGAACTACCAAGTGGCGCCAACGGAATCGACTGGAATCTGGACTGAACTGCTGGGAACCTTGATCAAGCAGGGCGTTAAAGATGTGCTGTTGTTTGTGGCCGATGGGTTAGTTGGTTTGGATGAAGGCTTGAATCGGCATTTCCCTAAAGCCAAACGACAACGTTGCCTGGTTCATGTTGGGCGGAATCTGATGAACAAAGTTCGCGTAAAAGACCGCAAGGCCGTGATCAGTGACTTTAAACAAGTTCATCGGGCCGCCAACCGTGAAGCAGCCGAACTGAAACTGAATGAGTTCGCCAACAACTGGCATCAGACCTATCCCAAATTAATCAAAGATCTGCTTAAAATGCCGAATTTACTCACTTTCATGGACTTTCCACCAGCTATCCGGCAATCACTATACTCCACTAACCTGATTGAGAACTTTAATAAGCATCTCAAGCGCACCACCCACCACAAAGAACAATTTCCAACGGAAGATTCACTGGATCGCTTCCTGGTTTCTCAGTTTAATGTTTATAACGAGAAGTCTCTGAAGCGGATCCACCGAGGGTTCCAAGGACTCCAGGACACCTTGGAAGCATCATTTATTTAAGTTAGATACATATTATATGTACGAAGGCATTTCATTTACACAAACTTCTTGACACTCCCAAAAACTCATCTCCTAAAACGACTTAGCTTTTAAAGTCATCAATGTTTGGACTTATTCCCGTACACAGAATCGAACTGCGTCTAGTCACCAGAACGGGAAGCGGCATTTAATTTAGTAAATTAAATTGAGTGAATAATCGCACTAATCCCAGTAATCATAAAGAATAATCCTACTAGGTAATAGATTGATAAGATTGAAAAGGCGGGATAAATCAATAAAAGAACACCTAAAATAATGCCAATTACGGATAAAATCACGTCAACCATAAAATACTTTTCGTTAACTAACTTGATAATGTTCGAAAGCCATAACGATATTATTGAATCCATCAAGAACATAATTGCAAACGAAATTGCAACAAATAGAATGCCAAACTTTCCGTTGAACAACATTAAAATTCCGATAATAATGTCAACGACCGCGTTAAAAACGACCCATCCAGAATTTTCTAAAGCACCTCTAAGAACGGTTAACTTGTAAATCCCGGACAAAATTGCGGTAATTGCTGCAATAACGACTACCGCACTGAAGGTTGCTAGGGGATTTCTTAAAGAAATGACCGCAACGAAAATACTTAAGATCCCGACGACAAACATAAATGGGTCAAATCTGTCCAATAACTTATTCATATAAAATTCCTCCCAATAATGTACAGCTTTTATAGACATCAGATTGTTGGTCGTAAATTAAATAATGCTATAAAAATTGATTTCGGTGTAATTTTACATTTGTGGGTGGTAGGTTGCAAATTTAATCCGAATTTTTGGACAAATTTGTCAGCATAACCTGATACGGTGTTTGCCAGTCGAGTATTTTAAGCGGTCGCTGGTTAATTTGGAGTAACGTCGTCGTTAAATCTTGAGCACTAATGTGCTCAAAACGAGTCCCTTTAGGATAAAAATAACGTAAATTCCGATTAAAGCGTTCATTACTAACACGTTCAGCTGGAGTATAAGAACCTGTCTAGTATCTGCTGAATCTGGTAGAATTGTGGAAAACCGACTGAGGAGTTTGTCATGCCAGATTATCCAAGCAATATTTCTCGAGCGCAATTTGCGTTAATACAACCTGATTTAGAAAACTTCCGCAAGCATACAAGACCGCGTCGTTATGATCTTTATGACGTATTCAATGCCATCCTTTACTCGCTTACTACAGGGTGTCAATGGCGTGAATTACCGCACGATTTCCCGGAATGGCACACTGTCTACCGCTATTACGATATGTGGCGAGATAAACCAGACCCGACAGCTGATTCGCTATTAGCCTAGATTGCATAATTAAAGTTACCACCCAGAAAATGTGAAAAAAGACCTGTCCGTTCTTGCTAAAATGGTGTTTGCATAACATACCATCTAGAGAGAAGGACAGGTCCCATGGCCATTATAACCTTAATTGAACGATCTCAGATAGAACTGATGCAACACCACACGATTCAATACATCGCCGCGACCTTAGGCCGCTCTCGTATTTCTATTAGGCATGAGCTTCACCGTTGCCCTGAAGGTGATTACTGCGCCATTATAGCTCAGGATCATGCCGATACTTGTCGGCATCGTTGTGGTCGGCACTCGATTTTAACGCCTAAGTTGAAGCGGATGGTAACTGAGAAGCTAAACCTAGGTTGGTCCCCTGAAATGGTCGGTTATGCCGTTCACTGTGCGCCACACACGATTTACCACTGGATTTATCAAAGACAAGTCGATTTTCAGCCAAGCCAACTCTTTGATCACGGTAAACGTCATAAAAGAAGACAAGACCTTCGGTCGCGCTATAACCAAGCAGTAGGCACCTCAATTGAGATTCGCAGTGAGTCAGCTAATCGGCGAACCGAAAAAGGACATTTAGAGATGGATACAGTTCGCGGTGGTCGCGGGTCAAAGGCTGCTGTTTTGACCATTGTCGATCGGGTGACACGTTTAATGGCGACAACTAAGCTTGAAAACTTATCACAAAATGCTGTTCTCAAGGGATTTGCAAGACTGATGGTGGACTTTCCGGGTCCGGTTCGATCAGTGACGGTTGATCACGGTAAAGAGTTTTCCTGCGATCAGGCGCTTACAAAGCGCTATCGGATACCGGTTTACTTTTGCCACGCCTATCACCCGAATGAACGGGGCACAAATGAACGGTTCAATCGAGAACTTCGCTACTATTTCCCGAAGGGAACACAGTTTGATCAGGTTTCAGAGACCGATATTCAACAAGCCACAGCGCTTATCAATAACAAACCTAGAAAATGTCTCCGTTGGCAAACCCCAGTTCAAGCAGTGTGCAAGCCTCTTTCTAGGTGGTAACTTTATTATTGCAATCTAGGTAGAAAGGCTTTTAAAAAAACTGTTGCTTCCTATCGCTTTGCACAGGGCCGATCGGCCCGAACGTCGTTTGTGATTGTTGATGCTCAAAGTGTTAAAACCACTGATTTAACGAAAAATAGTGGCTACGATGGCGGCAAAAAGATTTCAGGGATTAAGCGTCATATGGCGGTTGATATTAATGGTTTACCACAAGCCATTCTCGTGACACGAGCTAATGTATCAGATCGTTCAGGTGCATTGGCTATGTTTAGTTTGGCTAGCCAAAATTTAGAGCTGGTTCAGCATGTCATGGTTGATGGTGGCTACACTGGCAATGACTTTGCGGATCAGGTGAAGCTCATTTTGAATGCTAAGACGACGGTAGCTAAACGCAACGAGTTGCATATGTTCACGGTGTTACCGCAACGATGGATCGTTGAACGTTCATGGAGTTGGCTAGACAAATGTCGGCGACTTTGGAAAAACTGTGAACGTGCTCTTAACAGCAGTCTTCAAATGGTTGTATTGGCCTTCCTGAAGATAGTTCTTAAAAGATACTAGACAGGTTCTTAGCCAGTGTCTGGAAGGTGAGCTCACGAATACCATCACGGGTCACCATCACCCGGGCAGCGGCGAGCACTTTTTCACGATCCAAAATACGATGTTTGATAGCCATGCGACCTCCTTGAGTTATCTATATTACGTTAGACGAATATACGCCGATGATTTGAAGAATGCAACCTACAGATTGTAGATTGTCAAAAAATAGGAGTAATCAGACGTGTGGTGTTGCATGTGCGTGGCTGTTGAGTTGATCTGCGTGCACGAAAAAACCGCACCCAAATGTTGGATGCGGCTGATCATTTAACGGCGGTTTATTGAATGACGTGGCGATTAGGATCGCGCAAATTGAGGATAAACACAAGCACCATCACGATGACCACCATCACGAAAACACCGTGTAAGCCAGTGAGAATGGTGGCAGCTACCTGAGGATCGTGGCTTTTGGCGGCAGCATTAGCACTAATCGCGGCATTGACAGCTTTAAAAGTGGTACCGTGCAAATTAGCGCGAATCACGAGCGTCAAAGTGGCACCATAGATACCGGTCATCAAAGTTTGCCCGAGCGAACGGCCAAGGGTTAGGATGCTGGTGGCGGAACCAACGTATTCTTTGCCAACAAGATGCTGGCTCAAAACGGTATTCATACTGATCACAATGCCCATCACCGTGCCGTTAATCATGGCAATGACATAAAAAGCCCAAACCGGAAAATGCGGGGAAGCAATGGTGAGCAATAAGTAAGCTAAGGTCAGAATGGCGACGAGCCAAAGTGTCATGGTTCGCGGCACAAAGCGTTTGATTAATGGACCGACCAAAAATGAAGAGGCGAGCCAAAGGACAGAACTCGATGTCACAACTAAACCAGCTGTTGTCGCGCCGAGATGATACAACGACTGAAGCCAGATCGGGAAGTAAACTTGATAGCCAATCAAGACACCGCTAAGTAACAAGGCAGTTAAAATTTGCACTGTGAACGTGAAGTTATGAAACATTTTCGGCGCGATGAGCGGATCGGGGGCTTTCTGTTCTTGATGGTACAATAGCAAGCCAGCCACAAGTGCCAGCACTAATAAAACGCCAGCGAGCACTGGTTGCCGATCCAGCGCCTGAATGCCAAGTAGAAGTGCAATCAGCGTCACCGCCAACCAAAGAATCCCTAACCAATCGATCGTGAGAACGCCGTGTTCACGACTAGGTTCCCGATAACCGATTTGAATAAGCAAAAAAACGAGAATACCAAGCGGCACATTAACAAAAAAGACCCAATGCCAAGACAATTGATCAACCAGAAAACCGCCAATTAGCGGTCCGACCAAGACGGAAAGTCCCCAAGCTGTGTTATTAAGCGCTAAGACATTCGCCCGATGAGCAAAATCATAATAATCAGCAATAATGGTAAATGTCAGCGGCATCACGGCGCCTGCACCGATACCTTGGAGTGCCCGCGCCAAAATGAGCAAGAAGATATGCGGTGCCAACCCGCTTAACAGGGTACCAAGCGTGAACAGTACCACGCCCCACTGAAAAATACCGCGCCTGCCAATTGTGTCAGCTAATTTACCATAAATCGGTGTGGTAATAGCGGTTGTGAGCAAGTAGGCACTCATGATCCAACTTTGATATGCCAATCCATGCAGGTCACTAATAATCGCTGGCAAAGCAGTTGTGACAATGGTAACTTCAACGGAAGTCATGAATGTGGCGATAAAAACCGCCGCCATGACAAGCCCGCGATTTTGAGGCTTTACTGATGTGGACATCTTGACATCTCCTTGATAAATCCATTTTACCAGTCAGGGTCAAGGATTTTTACTCAAACGAAATGATCGAGAGATGAGGAGGATCGGCCTTGGTAGCAATTAAGCACGTCCAAGGTTGCATCGACGTCGTTGTGATGCTGAAAATCCAGAGAATTAGTTTCCAAGAAGTCAGGTGTTGATGTGAAAGAAGAAAATGACAATCTGTGAATAAATCAGGATTTAATCCAATTTTAAAATGTCTTTACGAAACCATGCGATATTGCAATCGTCGAAGGTGAATCCGGCTAATGATAGTAATTAGACCGCCAATCACTGCAATCCAAAATATTAATACCCACATGCCTGTAGCAAAAGTTAACTGCTGATTACCGGTATCATGAGTTGCTTGCTTTGTAAGCACATTAATCGTATTGAAGTATGAGAAAGGTAATAGATGAACCATGTGACTGATTGGCTCAATCTTTAGTACGGAGAGACTAGCACCACAGAAGATGAGTACATTCATAAACATTGCTGCTAACCGATTTCGAATTAAATAAGTAATCAAATATACGCACATTGTCATGAAAATTATACATAAAAGCTGGAGAGGTAGTGATTGTAACAAGAGCGTTCGAACTGAGATGATATTTGTTGACGAACTGGAAACCATTACAATAGGATAGTCTAAACTACTTGAGCCGTTAATCATACTAGCGCCAACGAAACCAAGTACAAGACAGACCAGATAAATGGCAAATGCAAAAACAACTGAAAATCCGATTTTGGTGAAGATCAGCTTACTTCTGGATAACGGCCACATATCATCTAGATCAATATGGTCAATAAAGGTTTGTGTGAAGACTGATGTGAGCAAGGTGACCATGACTAAAACAACAGCAACAGGAAAGAGAACATCCACCATGCGTAAGGTGAATGGAAAGCCTTGTGTCTCCATTCCAACAACATCGGCCGTAAATTTAGCTTAATCAAGTGTTTGTATAAAGTTCTGGTAGCATACACTGAGGATATATAGTCAGGAGAAACCGATGAGGGATGATGCTTAATGGTTTGCATATCATTACTATTAATAATATGAAGTTGAACTTTAAGTGAGGATTGCCATTTTTGCTGCGTAGCTAATTCGAGTGAAAGCTTATTATCGGATCTAACTTGCTTAGCTTGCTCTCGGGCTCTGTATGGAATTTCACGATCCTTACTTGTTTTAGCCTCATTGATGTTTTTTGTATATACATCAATGAGTGAATTTGTTTCTTTAATATTCTGTTGAATACTTGCTTTGTATCCTTGCGTTTTGATGGTTGAAGTATTCATGATGAGCAAAAAAAGTGTGACGCCAATGAGGAGGACTACCGGAATAAGATTAAACTTGTTGCGGCATGTGGTTTTGATAATGAACTTTGAATAACTACCCATTAGTTTTTACTCCATCAAGAAAAAGGCTTGGATTCGTGATTGATAAGATGTGATCACATATATGAAAGACTTCATCTCCTGCATGTGATGAAAAAATGACCATTTTATTTTTCGCTCGAGCAGTGCTCAAGTAATTTAGAAAAGTAGCCACCGATTGTTTATCAAGCGCCAGCGTAGGTTCATCAAACAGCCAATAACGAGCGTTTGTGGCTTGATACATGCCCAATACGACCTTTTGTTTCATGCCAAGAGAGTACTTCTTAATAGGGCGGTTAATAAAGTCTTGCATCTGCCAAGTAGTTATTGCTTCTTCGATATGTTTAGGATCAGCCTTCCAAAGATGATTGATCAAATTTAGATAATCATACCCAGTTAAATTTGAATCTAGCCACGAAGAGTTCTCAAAGTAGAAACATTGTTCTTTGATGGAAGTTTGAGATGGAAGATCGCTAAAGCTGATGGTTCCACCGTCACTTTTTCGTAAACCAGCTAAAGAACGTAAAAGAGTCGATTTGCCACTGCCATTTGGCGCGGAAAGTCCATAGATTTTCCCAGTGCTCAGTGTAAATGAAGCATCGCTGATAAGTATGTGTTCTGCGACTAACTGAATATGTTTTGCAATAATCATATTGCCCCCTTGTGAGTCTTTGCGTGAGCTTATTATGGATAAAGGCATACCCGACACATTCTGATAATCAAGTTTTGAGTTCTACTTCATCCTCTAGTGGTAATATCGTCATTTAAATGACGAGGGACAACCCTCGTTTGAGAATAACTAAAAACTACAAAATTGGATCATCACAAAGTGCTTTTTTAAACGCTTATTTGTCTCTGACTTTTATAGCAGGTCGGGACTAAAAAATTGATGTTTTTTTTGCGGAATTAAAGCTTTCCCCGTAACATAAACCGCTCTCTATCGACAGGATTAGGGCAAACGTACACATCTTGAAATGCGAACGTTTGCCCTAAACGTGAATACTAGAATTGTCTTACACCAAATCACCTAAAGAGATTGACACGATTGAATTCTTTCGTCAAACGTTCTAGTTTGCGTACTGCCGTCATGCAAGATTCCTTGCGACCTGTCATGAAAAGGAATATTCAAGCGAAAGATCTCTAACAAACAGACGGTATAGTAATCCATCAAATAAAGATAAAGCCATTGATGGATACTCAATCAACGTGATGCTAGAAATCTTAAGTGGGCGCAATCTGTTTGATTAAGAAATTAGTAAATAACAAAGAAGGTGAGCCATCGATTATAATTCCATCCGTTCGGGCCCACAATTGTGTTAGTTGAGTATCTAACGTATTTGTTAGAAGCGACATTGATAGACTGATACTGGAAGTTACTTTTTGCCCCAGTAAAAATGTTCTGGTGATACCAAGTTTTGTATGGCAAAGTTTTTGCTTGTACAGTTTGTGTGTTCAGACCAAAGCTAAACATTCCTAATGTAACGGCCAATACACCAACTGCAAAAAAACTACTAATTTTTTTCATGACTATATCTCCTTAATTATTATGGGACTGTCAAGTAAACACTTTGTGCAGCTATCTTCAGATTTTTGGGTATCAAAAAACACCCGATTTCCGTCTCCTGATATCTTTGAAGCACAACCGGCAAGAACTCCCAAAAGAAAAAGGATTCGGGTGCACACACCATTAATATCGTATTAGTTCAAATAATCAGGGGCTTTTAAACGCTTCTCCTCCTCATAGAATTTAAAAACATTTTGCACAACTTTATAATAAACTAATGGAGGTCATAAGTTAATAGCAATAAATAAATTGGAACCGTTTTTATTATGCTGACTGCTACTAATCTTGGCACCGTGGACACTGTGATGCGTGAATTCTTAAATTGTTCCATGAATTGACGTTACAAAAAACGCCTGACAGAAAGTGTCAGACGTTCACGTAAGCTTACCATGCTGCATGTTTGCAGAAGACCAAGATCATCTCGACGACCTTAACCTTCTATATAATCATCATGATGGTTTACCGAGGTGATCAAGCTAAAGGTGCAAAGCAAGACAAAGACGGTTCAGAACCAATCAAATTGTGACAATGCCAAACTATGTCATTTCCGAATGTTCAAACTAAAAGTCAGTCCAAGAATCTTTGTTGGCCGGTGCATCATCAGGTGAAACATACACGACGAGTTCATCACTAAATCGTTTGAGACAGTAAGCGGCGGCGCCAATCAGCGTCACGGCCATGACCGTTTTTAAAAGATGTTTGCCCATAAGTGACCTCCTTAGTTTGCCTTGATTAGGAACCATTCATCATTACCTTCATTCTAGCACGGTAATGTTCAGGATGAATCCAGTTTAGCAACGAGCGTTTTCAGAATAGTTTCTTAGTAGGTGTTGTGCACGCTAAAATCTGGTACAAACCGATTTTTCAAAATATTTAAGGCATTTTAAGTGAATTTAAGTCAAAGTAAGTGCTTTTTTCGAAATCTGTGTTATACTGAGGTCATTAAAATCGAAAGTAGGTATGAGCATGGATACAAAAGTAAAGACTGTTGATTACTCATCCAAGGAATACTTTGACAAGATGACCGCTTATTGGCGGGCAGCCAACTATATTTCAGTTGGTCAACTTTATTTGAAGGACAACCCGCTGCTGGAACGGCCGCTGAAGAGCGAAGACGTCAAGCCGCATCCGATCGGCCATTGGGGCACGATTGCTGGGCAGAACTTCATTTATACCCACTTGAACCGGGTGATCAATAAGTATGACTTGAACATGTTTTATATTGAAGGCCCGGGTCATGGCGGCCAAGTGATGGTTTCCAATTCCTATCTAGACGGTTCGTATTCGGAGATTTATCCGCGTGTGTCGCAGGATAAAGAAGGCATGAAGAACCTATTTACGCAGTTCTCATGGCCAGGTGGCGTTGCTTCACATGCGAGTGCACAAACGCCAGGTTCCATCCATGAAGGTGGCGAATTAGGTTATGCTTTGAGTCACGCAACCGGCGCGATTCTTGATAATCCTGAGGTCATCGCGGCGGTTGTCACGGGTGATGGTGAAACTGAAACCGGCCCATTGGCTGCATCATGGTTCAGCAATACGTTCATTAACCCAATCACGGATGGCGCGATTTTACCGATTGTGCATATGAACGGGTTTAAGATTTCCAACCCAACTATCTTGTCACGTAAGTCAGATGAAGATCTAGACAAATACTTCAGTGGTATGGGTTGGAAGCCATTCTTCGTTGAGGGCGATGATCCAGAGAAGCTGAATCCGGAAATGGCTAAAGTTTTGGATGAAGCAATTGAAGACATTAAGGCCATTCAGAAACATGCACGTGAGACCGGCGACACCACGATGCCACACTGGCCAGTGATTATTTTCCGGTCACCAAAGGGCTGGACAGGCCCGAAGAGTTGGAATGGCGAACCAATCGAAGGTTCCTTCCGTGCGCACCAGATTCCAATTCCTGTCGACGCTGAAGATATGGAACACGCTGATTCCTTGGCAGGCTGGCTGAAGTCCTACCATCCAGAGGAACTGTTCGATGAAAACGGCAAGTTGATCCCTGAATTGGCTGCATTGCCGCCAAAGGGTGAGCAGCGGATGGCTGCTAACCCAATTACGAACGGTGGGATTGATCCGAAGCCGTTGGTATTGCCAGATTATCGCAAGTATGCGCTGGACAATAAGGAACACGGCAAGCAGATTAAGCAAGACATGATCGTGTGGTCTGATTATCTGCGTGATTTGATCAAGCTGAATCCGCATAATTTCCGGATCTTTGGCCCTGACGAAACCATGAGTAACCGGTTGTATAGCTTGTTTGAAGTGACCAACCGTCAATGGCTGGAACCAATCAAGGAACCGGCTGACCAATATTTGGCACCGGCTGGCCGGATTATTGACTCGCAGTTGTCCGAACATCAGGCGGAAGGCTTTAACGAAGGCTACACGTTGACCGGCCGTCATGGCTTATTCACCAGTTACGAAGCTTTCCTCCGGGTCGTCGATTCCATGCTCACTCAGCACTTCAAGTGGATTCGGAAGGCACATGAAGAACCATGGCATAAGGCTTATCCAAGTCTGAACGTGGTCTCAACATCGACTTCCTTCCAGCAGGATCACAATGGTTACACCCATCAGGACCCAGGTATTTTGACACACATGGCTGAAAAGAAGGCTGAATACATTCGCGAGTATCTACCAGCTGATGCCAACAGCTTGCTGGCCATTTCTCCGAAGTTGTTCAGCTCACAAAATACCGTGAACGTGCTCATCACATCCAAGCAGCCGCGGCCACAGTTCTATAGCATTGATGAAGCCACTGTTTTGGCTAATTCCGGCTTGAAGCGGATTGATTGGGCTTCCAATGATGATGGCGTCGAACCAGATGTTGTCATTGCCGCTGCCGGAACCGAACCAAACATGGAAAGTCTTGCTGCCATTAACTTGCTGCACGACGCCTTTCCAGATTTGAAGATTCGCTTCATTAACGTGGTTGACCTGCTGAAGCTGCGCAGTCCGGAAATCGATCCGCGCGGTTTGAGTGATGCTGAATTCAACAGCTACTTCACCACCGACAAACCGATCCTCTTCGCTTATCATGGCTTTGAAGGGTTGATTCGCGACATCTTCTTCACTCGCCCGAATCGCAATGTGCTGATTCACGGCTATCGTGAAGAAGGTGACATTACCACACCATTTGACATGCGGGTACTCAACGAACTTGACCGTTACCACTTGGCCAAGGATGTTATTCAGCATGTGCCAGCTTACGCTGAAAAGGCTGCCGCGTTTGTTCAGAAGATGGATGATACCTTGCAATATCATCATGACTTCATCCGCGCAAACGGCGATGATATTCCAGAAGTTCAGGAATGGACCTGGAAACCAATTAAGTAACTTCAGTTGTCTTTCAAACACTTCTGCTTGCGCAGGGGTGTTTTTTTTGTGCCGGACTAGCAAGTTGGCGATGGCGCGGCGATTCACGAAATTCACATATTTAAAAAGTGGGACGTGAGACTTTGATGAGTAACTTCTGCTGCTAAAAAGGCCACGAAAACAAGTAATATCTGCAAATTTTCTCTTTACTTTCTTCATACTCTAATGTATTCTCAACGTAATATCATTTTGAGGGTGAGTAAATGAAAGTTAAACGATTGGTAGCAGGGGCAATGGTATTTGCCTCAGCTGCACTCTTGGCCGCATGTGGCAGCAAGAGTAGCAGCAGTAGCTCAGAAACTTTTAATCGAATGGAAAAAGATGTTATTTCCACAATGGATAATGCCCACATTACGGATGTTATTAGTGGGCAAGCCGCCGTTGATACTGGTGATGGGTTGTATCGGTATAAAGGCAAGAAATTGGAACCTGCTGTTGCCACTAAAGTCGTTAAGCCAACGAATAACGGCCTTACTTATACATTCAACTTGCGGAAGACGAAGTGGAGTAACGGCGATCCTGTTACTGCCAAAGATTTCGTCTTCGCGTGGAAGCGAGCAGCAGATCCGAAAACTAAGTCAGAATATGCTTATCTTTTCTCTGGCATTAAGAACGCGGATGACATCACTGCTGGTAAGAAGGCTGCTTCAACCCTTGGTGTTAAAGCAGAAGGCGATTATAAGCTGGTTGTGACGATGGATCGGCCAGTACCGTACTTTAGCACGATGATGGTCAATCCGGTCTTCTTCCCATTGAACCAGAAGACGGTTGATAAGTATGGCAAGAAGTTCGGTACGCAAAGCAAGTACTTGGTCTTCAATGGCCCGTTCAAGTTGACTAACTGGAACGGTACTGGTAATTCATGGGATGAAGTGAAGAACACTTCTTACTGGAACGCCAAGCAAGTTAAGCTCGATAAGATTCACGTTCAAGTGGTTAAGGATTCCAACACTGCCGCTAATTTATTCGCTACGAAGAAACTTGACGATGCGGTTCTGACCGGTGAAATTGCTAAGCAGCATGCCAAGGACAAGGATTACGTTGGCGATAAGCAAGGTCGGACCACTTACTTGGATATGAACGAAGAAAAGGTACCTGACTTCAAGAATCTGAAGTTGCGTCAAGCTGTTGCGATGGCTATTAATCGTGATGAGTTTGCGAATAAGGTTATTGGCGATGGTTCTTTCGGAATCTCAACGATTACACCAGAAAACTCTGGCAGTAATCCAAAGACCGGCGAAGACTTCTCCAAGGAAGCTGCTAAGGAATCTAAGACCGTTCAGACATACGATCTTAAGAAAGCTAAGCAACTTTGGGCTGAAGGCCTGAAGGAAGTCGGTAAATCTGGTGAAGATGTGACCCTGACGACCGATGACACAGACGTTGCTAAGAAGTCTGCTGAATATCTGCAATCTGCTTTGGAACAATTGCCAGGCATGAAGGTTTCCATCTCTTCTGTTCCATTCAAGACCCGGATCCAACGGTCATTAGATGGCAGTGCTCAGTTCATTCTCTCCGGCTGGCAAGGTGACTTCCCAGATCCAATTTCCTTCTTGGACCTTTACACGACTGGCAACACTTACAACTTTAGTCACTGGTCCAATAAACAATATGATGATCTGATTAAGGCTTCTAAGGGAACGGACGCTAACAGCGAAACCAAGCGATATGATGATCTTCTGAAGGCACAGGAACTGCTTTCTAAGGAATCACCTGTTGCAACGCTTTATCAAACTGTTCAAGGCCATTTGCGCAATCCTAAGCTGAAAGGTGCTACTTTCAGCCCAGCCAACATGTATAACTTTGTTGGGGCTTATATGGCTAAGTAATATTATCAAAATCAAAAAACATCTCCATTTTGTTCAGTTCAAGGTAAGTTGACTGGCGATGGGGATGTTTTTTTTGTTCTGAATAATGCTGTGCAGAAAGACAAAACATGTCTTGGGTTGGTACCGAGGTGGGTAGGTATCGCCAGTCACTTTAAAATAACAAAATCATATTTATGCATCATTGACAATGATAGTGAGATCCGTTTATAAATCCAATGATGAAAAGGAAATAATAATCGAAGGTTGTGAAGAATCTCTAAAAATAAAAAACGATAAATGATTGACGTTTTAGTGAATGAAATGTACTTTTAACCATATCCAATGCAATGGCGTTACATCAAGGGCTTTATCGCTGCCGATTAGAAACATGGAAAAAGTGTAGGCTTGTAAGGAGGCTAACATTGGTGTTCAGTAAGCAGTATTGGAAGACTAGATCTACGATTGCTGCCTTCTTATTGGCGTTGCTGTTTCTCTTAGGGCATCTCTTGGGCAATCTTGGTTATGAAGTTAATGGTGGTAAGCAAGTGGCGGGATACTTCTTTTTCTCACCATATATGAACTGGCTACCAGTCGATATTTCCTCAAATTTACCGATTGCTTGGAACATGGCAGCACCGTTGTTGTCAGTACTTGCTGGTGGTATGTTTGCCGCTAACCAAGGTCGGAATGGGTATGCAAGGCTGCTCCGAACTCGCCAAAGTTTTTTAACTTACCGGCGACGAACGTTTCTTGCGGCTGGATTTTGGGGTGCCATGTTGCCGATTGTTGTTTTGGGGTTGGACTTTCTTGGTCTGCTTGTCATTCACCCGAATGTATTACCGAGTCAGTGGCTTAACAACAATGTGGCAATAAGTTATTTAGGCTTCGGCGGCAATCTTTTCTATACGCATATTTGGCTATACATGCTCGGTTGGGTTTTATTGGTGGCTCTTTACGGTGCAAGTTATGCCATTTTCTCTAACTTTCTCTATTTCGTCACGAGGAAAATGGTTGTGGCCTTGCTGGGATTGATGGGACTGCAACCGTTACTTTTGAGCGTGAGTCTAATGTCGCAAGTGAGCTTGGCGCCGATTGCTTATCTGCAAGTTGTCCCCACGATTGGCCAACCATCAATCGCGTATGTCATTTTGTGGCCAGTGGCTTTAATTAGTATTAGTCTATTAGCACTTCGCATACCCGTGATAGAGGCGTGAACAATGCCAAGAAGAAATTGCTTTCTAACAGCTCAATTTGCCCCTCGGTGGCAGCGAGTGACCTTTCTTTTGGTGACATTGCTGGTGTCACTTTGTTTTACCTCTATAGGGCTGACGACCGGGCGATTCCAGTTGGGTTTCTTTGATGCGAATCGATCGGTGCAGCGCGTTTTTGGTCAATTGGTTCTTTTTCTACCTATGACGGGCATGATGACGGCTGTGCTCTTACGACTGTTACAAAACACCAGTGTTCTAATAAGAATTGACGCTCGGGTCATGATCGCTCGGCGTATTTTGAGGGAATTGATTTTTTTGACCGCTGTCGTCACTTTTTCAGTCTGGGGGATTTGGTTCACTGCCGTCCTGTTACGGTCAAGGGGTGGACAAAGTGGCACCGCCGTCGTGGCTAATGTCAATTTGGTCATGAATGTTGCAACAGCACTCTTTACTTATACGACGCTGACACTGATAGGATGTCTTTTATTTAGGTCGCGAGCAATTGGCATTTTCTGTGGATTGAGTTTGGTGATTGTTTTTCATGTGGCCCCTGTTTTCAATCTGAGTGAAATAGCGACTCTGATCACACCAAAATTAGCCGTAAACGCTATGTGGCCAATCAGTGTTGTTAAACAGTTTTTGATGATGATTTTTGTGACGGGCTTGATGGTGTTAACTTTGAGGCGTATTCGTGTACCGGTAGAGGTGTGAGTGGCATGCAAAAACGATGGCAAGTACGACTGCTAAGACAAAGAGTCATCATTGTGATACTGCTATTTGTCGGACTTCTCATGGGGTCAGTGGCGTTGTATTTTGAAGATCGCACAAATGGGTTACTTCGCCAGGTTCACGACCCAGTCATGATGATCTTTATCGGTGCGTCCCCCAAACGTTTTGCCAGTAGTCAATTACTGTGGCTGCTCCTTTGGTTTGGCTACATGTTGTTACCGATTTTTGCTAGTGCTGGTCTCACGCATACTTATCAGCAGGGACTATATCCTTATCTGAATTTACGATTTCGCCCGCGCGTCTTAACTTATCTGTGGCCTTTGAAGCAAACCTTGATGATTGAGACTGGGCTTTTGCTGTTCATGGGTGCCGGGTTTGGGCTAACCACTTTTTTATTCTGGCGAGAGCAACAGCTTTTTACAGCCGGCTTGTTTACCAGCTTGATTGTGATGAGTCAACTGCTATTACTGGTCATGGAAACGGTTCTTGAAGGTTATTTTGGCATCGTCATCGGTGTCGTCGTCCCCTTGGTCATGATTTTCCTGAGTTTTCCTCAAGTGCCATTGATGCCGTTGCGCTTTGCGATTGGCAGTACCTTTGCGAACGATCAGCAGCTATTAGGCGCCATCGGGTACCAGTTGGGTTTGATCATTGGATTAGTCCTTATTCAGATTTTTTATATGCCGGGAAGGTGGGGGCGTTATGCCGCAAATCATACATGAGCCAGCAGTTCATTTAGAAGTTGAGCAGTTGTCTGTCACAATTAAACGAAAAAAGATTCTCGATCATCTGTCACTTTCACTGGTGTCACCAAACATTTACGGCATTGTCGGCCCAAATGGAACGGGTAAATCGGTTTTGTTAAAAACATTGTTGGGATTTATTCGGCCATCTGCTGGTAGTGTCAAGATGAATGGCGTACGGGTTGACCCGCGTCATGATCTACCAGTCAGCGTTGGTGCGATTATTGAGCATCCAGGATTTATTGGTGATCTGAACGGGCACGACAATTTAATGGCATTAGGCAACATTCGCAGTCAACTTAGTGACGCCGATATACGGGCGATTATGGAAAAGGTCGGCTTAAGCGATGATAGGAAAGCCGTTGCCGATTATTCACTTGGCATGATTCAGCGACTTGGCATTGCTCAAGCCATCATGGAAGATCAGCAATTAATCTTGCTTGATGAACCGACTAATGCGTTGGATCGTGAAGGGGTGGCTTTTTTGACCGATTTATTAAGAGAGCTTCGTGATCAAGGCAAATTGGTCGTGGTAGCTAGCCACGATTTCATGTGGCTGCAGTTTTTAGCCGATCAGATTTTTGAATTGACAGGCGGCCAACTTAATCAGCTGGAAGCTGGGCAACCACTATGAAAAAGTTGCATCGACGTCTCTTGGCTGTTGGGCTTTTGGCAATGATGATGATTTTCGTAGCATTGTTTAGTTGGCGTTATCAAACACTTAACGCGCCATTGGCCCACCCTGCAGTGAAGACGCGTAGCCTAAGTCTGCCTGCAAAAGTTGTGTTACATCGAAGGACGGTTTCACTTGAAAAAGTGGAAGCAACTATCGTACACGGTCAGTGGCGTGTCCGGCTTCATTTTAGACAATCGATCACTAAACAGAACATGAAACATATGAAATTTCAACTGGCCCAACAGCGGGAGGGGCGGGAAGTACCAAACGAACCACAAGCCGACTTGAGTCAAGATCAGAAAGTGATCACAATGATGGATGCGTACTATAGTCGGGCGACCGACAATCGGGTTGTGATCACGACCTTGCCACAAGCACTAAACTCGCAGAATCTGGTTCAGATCGTGCCATTTGAATCATCGAGAAAATAAGGCAAGAGCATGTTATGTGAGCTGTGTTTAACTGAAAAGAGGTTGATGGTGTTGGTGCAAGAACCGAATGATTTACGCTTTCAAGTGAATCCACAGGCTAAATTCGATGTCCGGGCGGCGGTGTTGTTGGTGCATGCAGGCCAACTTTTAGCGACAGTTAACTCGGCAAGCGGTATCGCCCTTGTGCCAGGCGGCGCGGTTAAATTTGGTGAAACGGCGGCAGAAGCGGCTGCTCGGGAAATTCATGAAGAGCTAAAGCTGAACGTGGTGCCGCAACTGGTGGGGATCGTGGAATCGTTTTGGCAACAGCCTGAACAAACTTACCAACAACTCATCATGGTACATCGGGTGACGTTGACTGACGCACAAAAGGCTGGTTTGGTTTGGCAGGAAGGTTTGAAGGGTGAGTGGCTGCCGTTTGAAAAGGTAGCTAGGCTGTTGCAGCCACGATCACTGGCACAGTTTTTAACGTCCGGCGATTCAATTCGCCACCTTGTCGACCATCATACAGAATGACGCCTAGGTTGACGCTGGTAGAGAGGTAAGGCTATTGATACTCGAATCAACAGAAGCGCCTAATTATAAATAGTATAATTAAAGCGGATTACTTTGCCTTTCATCGTTTTCATTGATACGCTTAAGGTAGGCTAAAGGCCGGAAGGGAGTTACATCATGATGGATATGACGACTAGACCGACACTGCAGCACTTTTTATCTGACACGAAACATGGACCGTATGTTTCGCTTTATATGTCTTGGCCAGAGAACACCTCGGTTGAGGCCCTGAGGTTGCGGTTCAAAAACATGGTGAAGCATACCAAGAGCGTCATGACCGAGACTTATCCTGAAACGGACTTTTCGGCATACGCGGCTGAACTTGAGCCATATGAACAAGACCCAACATTCTGGCAAACCTGCGAAACAAATGGGTTTGGCATGTTGACAAATGGCGCGCAGACTTATGTGACGCCGATGTATGAAGAGGTTGATGAAGTGGCAATGGTTACTGACATGCCGCAGATTCTGCCACTGATGCTGGATGAGGCAACGGCAACCGACTTTGATATCTTAGCGTTAAATGCCGACAGCATTCAGATGTATCATAACCACGGGCATCAGGTGCGGCCGATATCGTTGCCAGACGATGCACCGCAGACTTTGAAGGGAACGCTAGGCACCGAAATTCGTGGTGGCGAAACGAACAGCGTGTCCCAAGGTGGCGGACGTGTGACCCATCACGGGCATAATGAGAAGTCAGCGGAAAAAGCCAGCGATCAGCGTCGTTTTTATCAAGCGGTGGATCAGTATGTGCTGGCCAATCACTCCAATCCACATAAAATGCCGCTCGTACTCATGGGCTTAGCGGAAAACGTGGCGGTATTCCGCGAAATTTCCAAGAACCATCATCTGTTACCGAAGCTGGCTGTCGTTAAGAGCCCAGCAAACCTTGATTTTGTTGAATTAGACGACTTGTTGACGCCAGTACGCGACACCTTGCGCGATCGCCGGCGCCAGAACTTTGCGAGATCATCGAAAATGCTCGCGGAAATGACAGCTACACGGATCACTTGGAAGAAGTCGTTCAAGCAGCCGTTGCCGGACGAATCGCCATTCTTTTTGTCCAATCCGGCGCACGGATTCATGCGCGTCTTGAAGGCACCCAAATTGAACGCGATTCGATCAATGCACAGCACGCTAATCTTTTAAATGACTTAGCTGACATCGTCCTTAGTCATGGCGGACAAGTTGAACTGCTGACAGAAGCCTACTTGCCAGTCGAAGTCGGTGCGATGGTGCGTTACGCATAGGCTCTTTAGTCGAAATGAAAAAGCGACCCGCCAGTTGGTCGCTTTTTTTGTCCGAACGTTTCTGATGAGGGAACTTTGGCTAAAATTGTTGCTTATAAAGATTGGCTGTTTTGCCACTCAATGAATCAAGGAATTCTGGTGCCACGAAAGAAGGAACCATCATTCTGATCGAAGGTTTAAAGAGAAAACGTTTATTGTTTTTCAACGTAAAAATCTCCTTATGCTAGTTCAAGGGTGTCTGTTAGTTGTGCCCGTGTTTTTTCCGTCAGATTGTGGGTAATCATAATGACGGTTAGATCTTTCTCAGCGAGTAGTGCGTCCTCTATTTCTTGGGCATTTTCACTATCAATGCCAGCAGTGACTTCATCGACAATTAAGATGGGCTTATGAAAAGCAAGTGCGCGCGCTAAAGCCAGCTTTTGTCGCTGCCCACCAGATAAATTGCTGCCGTGTTCGTGAATCTTTGTTGCTAGGTTTGTGAATTTATCAATCCCTAAGAAGCTTACAACGTTAGAAAGTAGTGCCTGTGATTTTGCATGGCCAAGCGTAATATTTTCCTCAATACTCTCATTGAAAATATATGATTTCTGATCTACCAGTTCGATTTTGGCATTAAGCAGTGTTGCCGGCATTGATTTTAATTCGTCACCATCAACTTGGATAGTACCAGCATAATCACGAAGTCGTCCGCTGATAAGGTTGATCAATGTCGATTTTCCGGCGCCGCTTTTCCCCACGACAGCATATTTACCGCCCTTTTCGAAGTTATAGGAGATATCCTTAATGACGGGTTTACCTTCATAGCCAAAAGAAAGATGATCAACTGTCAAGGCATGATTAAACGAATCGTCTTCTGAAACAGTCTTAATTTTTGTTGCTTGTATGTCTTTATCAAGCAATACTGCAACGGATTTCATTTGAAAGATGCTTTGAATCATGCCTGCAAGGTTATTGAACACTGTTCCTGCTAATGAACCACTGGCAGAGATAACCCCTACACTGAAATAGCCACCAATAACCAATAAGCATGTTAATGTCATGACTAGCATCTGTGCTCCGACATTAACACCGCTAATAAGCAAATTAACCAATCCTACATTTTTGGCGTAAAGAAGTTTTTCTTTTCCTTGATGATCAGACGCAGTCGCTAGCTTATTTGTGAGTGTATTGCCAAGATTGTGACTAAAAAAAACTGAGAAGCCACCGATAATGTCATCTGCCTTGCCTAAAAATGAGCTGTTCGCAGTTGCTAAGCGATTCGTTTCATGCGTCATGACTTTTGAGAAAAACTGGGGAATTGTCATCGTCAGGAGGCCTAATATAATAGCGGCAAGCGCTAAACTGTAATGATAGAAAGCCAGAGATGTGATTGCAAATAGCAAGGTAGTGGCACTGCTTAGAAGTGAGAAGAAGGCCTCCAGCCCATTCTGATCAATCATGTTAACGTCATTCGTTAGCCAAGAAACGTATTCATTATGATTGACTTTTTTGTATTCGGAAATTGGAACAGTATTCAAACCATTGGCAATATCAACGCGCAACTGATTGGTTACCTTACGAATAATCTGGGCTTTTAAAAGTGAGTTACCATAATTAACCGTCAATGTGACGCCCCAAATGCCAATGGTAGACAATAACCAAAAAACCACGCCGTGAAGGTTTTTTGAAATGAGTTGATCAGTTAACGGGGCAAGTGTTAAAGAACTCGCAACCCTGCCGAGTGATTCAATAACTGTTAGGAATATCATCAGGATGGTTAGTGTTTTTTGGTTTGTTAACAACTTACTTGTAGATTTCATGAGACAGCTCCTTTTCTTGTGGGGTGTGACTTTGTTGTTTTTGCTGACTCAAGTATATGTGCTAATATGGTGCCATTAAATGTTGTTTCATATATGAAAAAGGGGAACTGCAGCATGGAAAAAATTGGGGAACTCATTAATCATTTTCGCGAAAACAAAGGTATGAGTCAGGCGGAACTCAGCGAAGGAATTCTTTCGAAAGCACAGCTGTCGAAGTTTGAACGAGATTTGACGAAAATTTCCGTTGATAAGTTTCTGGCTTTACTTGAACGGCTCCATGTGACGTTTACTGAGTTTGGGAACGCTTTGGCAATTCAAGAAAGACTGTATGAACAATCCATATTAGAGGACATTACAAAAGCAGTTATCAATAACAACAAAGACCAGGCGCAACTCGTGAAAGAACGGGCGGAGCAACATCTAAAAAAACACCATGGAAAGTATAATCAGCTCACGTTGATCATGGTCAAGGCGATGATTTGCGATATGGAAAAGGGAACCCTTCCAAAGGCTGATACTAAAGTCCTCGCCGACTATTTATTTAGTGTTGATGGCTGGACACACTTTGAGTTGTTGCTCTTTGGAAATACTATGTCAGCTTTGTCGTTGGTTACTGTCAACCAATTGGCGCGGGAGCTAGCCGCTCAAATCAATGAAGCATGGGCGATACATCAAAACTTTCAATTGACTATAAATTTGCTGTATAACGTCGTGATTTTAAATTTGTCCGCAAAAGACCTGACAACTGCCAGACTTTTTTTACGGGTTATGAAACATAGCCATGTTGAAGATAGTATGATGGCTGAACGATACCTGATTGCACTCGCAGACGCATTTTGTGACTACTGCGGAGAGCCAACAGTTGAACATGAAAATAACGTCA
Organism: Lacticaseibacillus paracasei subsp. paracasei; assembly: GCF_000829035.1. Lineage (NCBI taxonomy): Bacteria > Bacillati > Bacillota > Bacilli > Lactobacillales > Lactobacillaceae > Lacticaseibacillus > Lacticaseibacillus paracasei. The sequence continues at coordinate 197,349 of NZ_AP012541.1, forward strand.
AAAGAATGATTGAAATTCAAAAAGAAATCGGATCGACAAATTTTTTTGTCGCTTTCAACAATCAAGCGAAGATGTTCATAAATGAAACGAAAATATCAAGTAACGATTCTGCTGGTAATGTTTGAGCCCTGAGATATTGCAATTCATCGAATTGGGAAAATAGAGGGTCCAGTGAGTGTTTTTACCAAGATAGAGAGCTTTTCCGCAATAGAAGTGGAGAAGTGGAACATCATTTACAACCGGCAAATAAAGAGTTTGGGACATAATTCTTAGTCGGCAAAATAAAAGCGAACAATTTTCCACTTAAAGGAAATTTGTTCGCTTTTGTCTGCTCATGGATTATTTATTGCGATTTTAAAGACCGTAGTGCCAAGGCGGAGCAATCGTAGGCCAGATGGGGCTCAGCCGTGCAAACAACACAGCGACCGGTCTTGGCGCTGATGTTGTTAGGCGACTTCGAGACCGCGGGCTTTGCGGGCTCGAAGCGCCGTCTCCGCTCTAGCTACGCGTCGCCAGCCCCAGCTGGCCGGAGATCGCGGAGTTTGGCACGGCAAGAGATTAATCTTAGATGCTTTAATGCAACATACAACTTCACACTTCCCAAATTGTCTGCACAATCTGTTCTGCCGTTTTCAAACTAGTATCATTGACCAGTGGCCGGGGGCTGGCAGTGGTGAGCCAATGTACGCCTTCAGTAGGGACGCCCCAGAAGAAGAGACCAGGTTGAGGGTGTTCGTTGGCGTCAAGCAGTTGTTGGGTTTGGCGATCAACGGCGATGGCGCCGGATTGGAATCGCTTGTCAGCGTTCAACTGCAGCTCATATGTGTGCGCATAGCCGTCATGCAAGAGTTGCTGAATTAATGCGTTTTGCGCAGTTGGCGCATTGACAGCCGGCACACGCGCTTCGAGTAAGCTCTTGGCCTGAACCGAAAAGCTGGGATCACTTTGCGTTTTCAATAAAAATTGACCATTGATGCCTTTAATTTGCATCCCCGGTGGCAAAATGGTGATGATCCCAGCGCCCAGCAAAGCTTGCAATTGATCAATTCGCAAGGCAGGCGGCCCAATGGAGAGAAAGTCATTCAGCGAGTTGAACCAGCGCAAGAAGAAATCGAGGTACTGATCTTGACTCAACAAACCGCGTTCGACGAGCTGGCGAATCGGGTCGCGCATATCACGCAAAACTTCTAGTGCGCTAGTTAATGGTCCAGTTTTGGTGCCACGCATGGCTTCGCGTGCATCTCGACGCAGATAATGCCGCATAAAGTCCTGATAAGGCTGACCGCTTGGATGCCACTTGGTTGGATCAGCCAAGGCATCCCAATCAAGTCGATCTTTGGCGGCAATTGGCAATGTGCCTAGCGTCGTAACAGGATTGGCGACGAAGTCATGTTCAAAGGCAGTCACGTCTAGATCGGGGTAGCGTTGCACTAGCAGGAGCCGATAATAAACTAGTTCAACTTCGTGTTGCAATGCTTCCCAGAAGGTTTGACCGCTCACTTCGCCATGTGCTTGCCAAGTATTGATCTGTTCAGTCGTCAAAAACTGTGGCTCCCATTCTTCACCGGGTCCTTTTTGGTTGCGACCTTTTGCCCGGTAAGGAAAACCACGTCGAGAACCAGTAAAAATGTGCGGTTCTCGACCACTAGGATGATAGGCCAGCAAGCCGTCTGCTGTTTTCTGGAAGCGGCCGCCGCGGCCTTCAGTTAACCTGCTCATTAAATCAAAGAAGCTTAAGCCAAGTCCGCGAATGATCACAGGTGCCTGCGGTTCGATGGTGCTAAGGTCACCTTCTTCAGGGAAACCTGGGGCAAGATAAAACAAATCGTGAGCGTGGGCGTAATCGTCCAATGCTTTTTGATCGCGCGTCAAGGAATTCTTGAGGTTGCCTAGCGCCATGACAACTTGGTCTGTGTGCCAGCTTTCTTGATCGGTGGTAATTGTGAAATTAGCGGCGTTTTTAGCTAAACTGACAACGGTTTGCTGCTTAAACGTGATGCTATTGTTACCAGCGCGGGCTACAAGCATGTCAAAGAACCAATGCTGGTAGACACCATAAAGTGCCCGTGAAGCGTAGTTGTTGGGTCCCAGTGCTGCTGCCTGCCGCAGTAGGATCGCGCGGTTATTGAACTCAGGGTGAGCATCAAGGTAACCAGATGCAGTTGTGAGTGCCCATGTGCTCAGATCAGGTCCGGTCAAGAATGGACCAACATTGGTGACCGTTTGATCAGTGAATAAGGTGATCTGTGACGCTGCTGTATTCATGATAAGGTTCGGATCTTGATCGATTTTCCAAACGCGTCCGCCAATTGGATAAGGATCGGTCAGAACGATGGTGAGTTGGCGTTTTGGAAAGCGATTTTGCTGCCAGCTGAGTAGCCGTTCTAAAATTAATAAGCCGCGAGGGCCGGCGCCGATGAGGGTGATGTGCATGTGCAGCGCTCCTTTATGAGTTGAATATTTGTGAAGCAACGATTTCATTATACTTGTAAGCGCCAGAAAGCGGTTAGCGACATGCTTTAGGTTTAGCCATTTTCGTGTCATAATGTCATTATTGACAATCTTGAAAGGAAGGCAGATGCTGATGAAAGTTGTCGTTGTGGGCTGTACGCATGCAGGAACTGCGGCAGTGCGCGAACTGTTGATGAAGCACCCAGAGACAGAAGTGGATGTCTTTGAACGGCGGGAAGACATCTCCTTTCTTTCTTGCGGCATCGCGTTATACCTTGAAGGTACCGTTGGCCGATTGGAAGATATGTTTTATGCTACGCCAGCTTCTTTAGAGGCGCTGGGGCCGCATGTTCACGTTCATCTCAAACATGATGTTTTAAGCATTGATGCCGCTGATCATCGGATTTTGGCCGAAAATCTTAAAACGGGCAACCAACAACATTATCAATATGATAAATTAGTCATGGCGACAGGCAGTTATCCTGTTGTTCCGCCGATTTCAGGTGTCAGTATTCCGCGGGTGCTGATGTGTAAAAACTACGATGATGCTCGGCGAATCAAAGAAAGTGCTAAGGATGCTGAGCATATTGCGATTGTTGGTGGCGGGTATATTGGTGTCGAACTGGCGGAAGCGTATAGCCGCAACCATAAACAGGTAACGTTAATTAATGGTGTTTCGCCTTTACTTAGTCATTATGTTGACTTGCCACTTAGTCATGAAATCAGTGAGGCCCTGACAACACGTGGGGTTGAGTTGAAACCCAACACAGTTGCCAAGCATTTTGATAGTGACGAGCAGCATGTTTTTATTCAAACAGATAAAGGCGAAATACAGGCAGATTTAGCGGTGGTTTGTGTCGGGTTCCGGCCGATGACCGAGTTGCTGATCGGCCAAGTTGATATGAATCCTGATGGGTCCATTCACGTGAATGATTATATGCAGACCAGCAATCCGGATATTTTTGCAGCTGGTGATGCGGTCGCCGTCCATTTCAATCCCACTGGTAAGGACGCTTATGCGCCTTTGGCCACCAATGCTGTGCGCCAAGGGATGATGGCTGGCGCTAACTTGTTTAAACCAACGATTAAATATATGGGAACGCAAGCCACAAGCGCGCTGAAGTTGTACGATCATAACTTAGGTGTGACGGGTTTGACGCTTGCTCACGCCAAGCGCAATCACCTGTCGGCTGCCAGTGTCACGATGACGGATGATTTTCGACCGCCATTCATGCCGGACACCGTCAAAATTACGATGGTGCTCGTCTATGATACTGATGATCGCCGGATTCTGGGTGCCCAGTTTTATAGTCAATATGATATTGTAAATGCAGCTAATCTCATTTCTGTGATGATCCAAAATCGTAACACGATTGATCAGCTGGCTTATGTCGACATGCTGTTCAATCCGAATTATGATAAACCGTGGCATTATTTGAATCTGTTAGGGCAATTGGCTGTGACGCAAGCAGATAATACGACGGCGTAGGGGGAAAATTATGAATTCGTGGAATCTTATCGGACTGTTGGCATGGGTGATACTCATCGCCTATTTGATTTTCATCGTCTGGCACATTCGGCAACGGCACATTAAAGCAATTGTTAAATCCGGAAAGCAAGTTCGTGGCTCGGTGGTGTTAATTGACATTGCAGAAGTGCTTGTTTTTGCGATTGCCGCGATTGGCATGGTTTGGGTGAGCTGGTTACGGCCTATTGATTATCGTGATAGTCGTGCGGTAGCTATTAGCCACAGCGCAGAACATCTCATTTTACAAACTGGCGAGGATCATTCCTTTTATGTTCGTGTCCAAACAGGGAATGGCAAGAATCCAACCTTGTACTACACTTACTGGACTAACGGCGCTAAATACGAAAATACAAGTCACAATGCTGAAGTTAGTGCCGGTACACAACCGTTGACCCCGCGGGCGGCAGGCTATCCATGGTCGAAAAAAGACCTGAAAAAATTGGATCAGACGGCCGATCAAGCCTACGTGGCAACGGTCACTGCTCGTTACAAGCCAGGCTTTTTAAACGGTTTAGGTATGCATGTTGGCAACATTGCTGACCGTTTCTCGATTTTACGGGTACCAAATGATACGTTTGTGGAAATTGATCCCGTCAAGGATTAAATTCAGTCAAAGTTAGCCAAACGACCTTCTCGAAAGTGAGAAGGTCGTTTTTGCTGCATGGTTATTTTTGTCAGATGGCGTGTAAGCTGGTCGAAGGCTCATGGTATCATGAGAGCAACAATTGCAAATTTTGACAGCGCGACTCGATTCGATGAATGCGTCAAAACGCGTCAAAGGAGGTTCACATGCACAAATATCTTTGGTGGCTCATCCCGCTTGTCTTGCTACTTGGTATTGGGGCAGCAACGCAACAGTCGGTTCAAGCGGCTTCGGGAACATGGTATCGCGATGACGGTGACATGATGGGAGCTAAGAGCCAGGCGGCGGTCAATCGTTTGAATAATGAGACGTTTGCCAAGGTAAAGGGTCATCCTCAACTTGCAGTCATCACGGTCAAGTCGCTTGATGATGACGAAATCGAAGACTATGCCAATGATCAGTTTGCTAAATTGGGTATTGGCAAAAAAGGCTGGGACAATGGCTTGCTTCTTGTGCTTTCCCGCGAAGACCGTAAGTATTGGCTAGAGGTCGGCTATGGGTTAGAAGACGTCGTGCCAGACGGGAGTGCAGACGAGATTGTTACTTCGAACGTGAAAACACAGCTGAAGGCGCAGAACTACGATGAGGCAATCGCACTGTTTCTCGATCATATTGGTCAACGCGTGACAGCAAACCAAAGTGCCATCGCGACACCTGCCCAAATAACCGCTAAACGGGCACGTGATGCTGCTATTCAGCAAGCAATCTTGATTGCTGCTTTGATTTTGATGGCCTTGCTGGTACTCTTCTTCGTAGTCCACATGGCGATGGCTGCCCGATTGCGTGATGCTATGCGTGATACCGTTGCTTTGGAGGCGATGCCGTTGTATGCGGCTGTGATGGCAGCAGGCATTCCGCTACGCCGACAGACAGCATCCTTACCGCTATTCAAATTTGCTTGGTCACATGCCAAGCTACGCGAAATCGGTCTGGCCAATTTGGCTCGTCGTGGTTTCGAGTCGTGGACGCGCGTGCTGCGGTTGACCGCACCATATCCTTATTGGTACTACTACCAAACAAGCAAACCACTGCGGCAATTAGCCGATCAAGATGTGGTGGCGGCCCCATCTGTTTCAGCATTAGCAGCGTTATTAACCCCCGCATTAGCTGATCGTTTTGCAAAAGGCAGACCTTATGAAGCCAGTTATGCCCAGTGGTTAGGCCAACAAAAGAATGTTGCTGGTCAGGCCGCGGTGACAACTTGGTCGAAATTCCTTGAAAACGTTAAAGAAACGGATCGTTTTTCAGCCGAAATGTTGGCTGCCACGTTTGGCGTTATCTTGTTCCATATTCGGCATCCAGAAAAAAATCAGGATTTAAGTCAATACGACTTGCCACTTTGGGTTGTATCCGACTTTGGGTCGAGTGCCAGCAGCGGTAGCAGCGGCGGTTCTGACAATTTCGGTAGTGGATTTGGCGGTGGCAGCAGTGGCGGTGGTGGATTTGGCGGCAGTTGGTAAGCAACGTGAATGATATTGAGGGCTTGAAACCTTGTTACCACGTGGGCTAACCTTAGAAAATAAAACAAATTGATGGCGATGTTTTCGTTGCCATCCTAAAATGCTGGAAAACGAGGCTAGATAAATGGAACAAATGATAATGTTAATGGTCACCGGTTTACTTGGCGGTATTCTCGGTGCCGTGCTTGGCATCGGCGGTGGGATGATTATTACACCGATTTTGACGATGTTGATGGGGTTGCCAATTCAATATGCCATCGGTGCTAGTATTGTATCGGTTATCGCTACCAGCTCAGGCGCCACCATTGCTTACTTAAAAGATGAGATGCTAAACTTGCGCGTTGCGATGTTTCTAGAAATTGCGACCACCGTTGGCGCAGTTATTGGTGCCGTTGTCACTGGTCTTGTGGACGGCAAAGTCTTATACGTCTTGTTCGGCGCCTTGCTGATTTTTTCTGCATTCAACATGATTCGTAAAATGCGGCTGAAGGAGCCTGAAGAGCGCCAGTCAAAACCAGATGAGATTGCGAATAAACTGCGATTGAATGGCGCGTATTTTGACAAGGCGACTGGTAAAGAAATCAATTATACTGTGACAAATGTGCCAGGCGGATTTGCTATGATGTTCGGGGCTGGCATTGCCTCTGGGTTGTTAGGCATTGGCAGCGGTGCTTTTAAAGTGATTGCTATGGATACGATCATGCATATGCCGCTAAAGCCATCAAGTGCCACGAGTAATCTGATGATGGGGGTTACGGCAGCAGCAAGTGCGACAGTGTACTATTTTGGCGGACAATTGCAGCCGCAAATCGCGGCACCGCTCGCTATCGGTATTTTGATTGGGGCAACCGTTGGCTCACGCATCATGCCGATGCTACCAACAAAAGTCTTACGTCTGATTTTTATTCCTGTTATTGGCTACATGGGTATTCAGATGGCACTTAAAGGATTCGGGGTGAACATCTGATGGACAAAAAACTCAAAACTGAAATTGATGACGTTGAAATCATGATCGGTAAGGTCATGCAGATTGGGGTCGTTTTGTCGGCCTTGGTGATTATTCTTGGCCTGCTTTTATTGTTAGTCACTGGCTCAACGGGATACGCGACCGACGTTCATCCAACACGTGTTGGTGATATTTTATCTGGGACGCTGGCACTGAAGCCGTATGCGGTTTTGATGACGGGCATCTTCTTGCTGATCCTGACACCGGTGTTGCGAGTGGTCGTTTCGATTTACGCTTTTGCAGTTGAACACGATCGGTTATATGTATGGATTACGACGATTGTTTTGATTATCTTGCTGGGTGCGATGACAATTGGCTACTTGGGTAATCGGTAGCTCATGAGTTAGCTATTCTGAGCCGGCAAACGAAAAGCGCCGATGCAAACTTTAATGAGTTTGCATCGGCGCTTTTCAGTGGCATCATTATTTGCCGCTTGGCTTATGTTCCATGTAATCCTTCAGTGTGGCGACGACGGAAGAATCCGGCATCTCACGCATGGATTTAATATTGTGGATATGTTCAACTGATACGTGGCTGTTTAGCGCCATCTCTGTGTCTGTTAGATGATTTTTGCGCTGGAAGTCAATAATCTCCCGTGAAAATGCACTGATTTGATCTTTTTCAGCCAAAACGATTCCTCCTCGTGAGCCTTTACTAACAGTATAACGATTTTTACCAGTCTGCGCACGTATGACATTCAATCGTAACGTTGTCAGACTGAGTTGCTTGATTAAAGCGGTAAAACAAACTTCTAATGGCCAATTTCAAAGCGACAGTAAACAAAGCTATTGCATTTACGAACGTATGTTTGTATAATGAGGTTGTACCAAAGGTTAACACCATGTTGTTCTTGATCCGGTATTAACCAGATTAACCATTAGTACCACCGCCGATCCGGACTGGCCTGCCACCATCGCACGGGATGCTTAAGCAGTGGGTAATGATGCTGGTGCTTGTCCATGACGAAGGTCTGATCTGCTTTTGTGATAATCTGTGCCTGTCCTGATATGAGTTGATGGAAAAGCTGCCGTTTGCGAATGCGGTGGACAATATGCATGACAATGCCTGCGATGACACACCAATAACTGATAACAATCAGTAGCATCCAACCGGTTTCGGCGAAGTTCAAAGATGTCAGTAACTGCCAGGTTTGCAAGATGGGATCAAGTAATAATAGCTTGCCAATATAACTTAGCAAAGCGAGCAACATACTTGGTTTTGATACCAGCAGCAGTGCAGTTAACCCGATGAAGTAAATGGCCCAAAACACATATGGGGCAATTGCTAGCAAGTAGATAAAATGAATGATGGCAGATGGTCGCCCAAAGCGCAGTGAGCGCCGGAATTTAGGCCATGAATATTGTTTAGTTTCGGAATTCGTCATATTGCCCCCTAGCGCCATTAGCGCATTGGTTGTATCAAGTTTTTTTGGATCATTGCCTCTAGTTTAGCATAGACACCTAGGCGATGATGCTTCGTCGTTTGCTTGACGCAAAGACACTGTTAGCTTGCTGTCTTTTGTTGAAAGGTAAGGTGAGCTTATGGAACACTATGCTTATCTACAGGACTTGGCAGCTGATCAAAATGATCGGCAATTGCGAGTTCGAATTTGGGACAATAAGAATATCATCATTCGGCGTAATTTGGGTCAGCAGCAAGGCTTAGCCACACAAGTCTGGGATGCTTGGCTGCGTCAAGAGTTACGACGATTTAATGGTTTTGAACCGATTATCGAAATTGATGATTTTTCGGGTCATCAGGAAATTCGGTTTTTTAAGGAAAATGAGTTGGCAGATGCCGTTCATTTCATCTTGCAAGGTGAAGGTACTGTTGAAACTGCCAGTTGAACGTTTTTGTAGTGGCAACGTCGTGAGTATTCATGGAACTTGCCCGCTGTGAAAGCTGAATTTTTTAAGCATGTGCATGAAAAAACAACTTTTCGTGTGCATGCTTTTTTTGAAAGCTTTTACAACCCTGATGTTATCAGTATACTGAAGGTAATGAGGTGAGGACGATGAAGGCAATCATTTTATATGCATCGATTACAGGCAATGCCAAGGGAATGGCACGGATCGAGCAGCAGTTCTTTGAACATTATGGTTGGGATGTGACCCTTGGTGAAATGATTCAAACCGACCCAACGACGATCAAGGATTACGATGTATTGGTTTTGGCCACTTATACATGGACTGGCGGCGTTATTCCGGAAGAAACCGAAGACTTTTACGAGGATCTCAGCAAGCTTGATTTTTCTGCTAAGCCGTTGGTATTTGGCGTGCTTGGCACAGGCGATCCGTATTATGGTAAAGATTACAATACCGCGCCAGAGTTGTTTGAAGCCGTGTTGGCGGCAAGTGGGGCGGTTCAAGGAGCTGACCCTGTGAAAATCGCCTTAAATGTCAAGCAAGAGGAGATGCCCCAGTTTGCAGCATTTACCAAAAGCCTGATAGCCAAGGCTGAGGCGCTTCAAGCTGATAAGTGAGACGATGTTGACGTGGTATAATGAAGCCAGAAAGCGAGGGGATCTTCATGAGCGAAGAAATTGTTTTCTTCAACCCCGGCGATGCAGTCGCCAATGATTTTGATTTCACCGCGGCTCGACGCAGTGCCCAAATTTACAAAGCCGAACATGTTGTCGATGAAGGCTTGGTTGTCGCTAAAGATAAAGACGGCAAGTATTCCGTTTTTTACGAAGCTGCCGGAACGCCTGATTCAAAGGCTAAAGGCGACTATAAAGCAGTTGGCAAGTATACGATTCTGGCTCATCTATGACGAAAACGGCGTGGTACCGTATTGTCTTGGTGCTCATTGCCGTGGGCTTAATTGGCGTTCTTGATCTTGTCATGACTCAAAATCAGATCGCCAATCCTTTTTTGGTTGGCGGTCTTGGTTTAACACTTGGCATTGTGTTAGCATTGTTAGTCGCAAGCATTTGGCAACCGCGGAACTCGCGTAAGCCTTGATTAAATGAAATGGTATTTCATCCAAAAAGACGCCTGTTACCACACGCATTGTGTGACGACAGGCGCCTTTTTTATGGTTAGTCAACTCCAGCACTGATTAGGCATTGACGATGTACTCAGGCTGCTTACCAGCTAGAATGGCTAGTGTATTGTCAGTCACGATTTTGGCCATGGCATCCCGCGCTTCGACGGTGGCGTTTCCGATGTGCGGCGTCAGGACCACATTATCAAGCGCCTTGAGACCTGAACTGACATGCGGTTCAGCCTCATAGACATCTAACGCGGCGCCTGCTAACTTGTGAGCCTGCAATTGCTGAAGCAAGGCGGTTTCATCAATTAACGGGCCGCGAGCTGCATTGATCAGGTAGGCAGTCGGCTTCATAGTGGCCATTGCCTGCGCGTCCAGCAAATGATGCGTAGCTGGTACTAGCGGCAAATGTAAGGTCACGATGTCGCTTTCACGTAACAAGGTAGCCTGATCGGTGAAGGTTGCGCCTAGTGTTTGCTCTGTGGCCGATGTCAGTTGGTGGCGCTGGGTATACAGAATTTTTGCGTCAAAAGCATGCACGCGTTTGGCAACGGCCTGACCGATTTGGCCCATCCCGATAATCCCAACGGTTTTGCCAGCCAGTTCGTGACCAAGGAAAAAGGTGGGTGCCCAGCCGGCAAAACCAGCGCCGCGCATTAGCCGATCACCTTCCGTGACCCGGTGTAAGACCGCCAGAATTAAGGCCACCGTGACTTCGGCAGTCGAAGTGGTCGATACTTTTGGCGTATTGGTTACAAGCACACCTTGGGCCTTGGCTGCAGTGACATCAATGTTGTTGAAACCGGCACCATAATTAGCGATCAGTTTCAGATGTGGGGCCTTTGCCAAAGTTGCCGCCGTCACTGGTGTGGACAAGGCGGTGATCAACACCTCAGTATGAGCCAAGTGTGTTTGCAAGTCGCTTTCGGTGATTAAACCACTGCCGGTATATGCTTCAAAATCCACGCCAGCTTTTTGCAAGGCAGCATTCGCCGATTTCGGCAATGCCGCAGAAATATAAACTTTTGCCATGGATCATTTTCCCTCCTTAACCTTGTTGATCAGTCTTAACGTCTGCACAATCACTATGGGTGTGCGGTTAGCATCATCATGGCGGATTGCGTTACAAGTTCCCGAACTGATACTTTTAAGAGCCTAACTTAAGTGTAGTACAGGTTAGACAAAAAGAAAGAAATCACATCGGAAGTTTTGTCTTCTTAGAAATCCAATCATGGTTAAGCCGTTGCCTAAAACCATATTTCTAGATATACACGCTCCTGTTCACCAGCCCAGAAACATACGTGTAAGGATCTTGATCGCAATGGCCAAAAACCGGCCATCACGCTCTTGACTGAAACGCGTTCGCAGGCGCAGAAACCGGAGTGTAAGGACCTCGGACGCAATGACCCAAACCCGGCCATCACGCCCGAGGCCGCTTACACTCAGGTTTCTAAGCGCGCCTGCGAACGCTCTGATATAAAAATATGACGAATCGTGGCTGATTGTGTTACACTCTTTCTGTTAATAAAAAGTAAGTAAAAGGAGATTGATCATTTATGGCAACTTTGACACAAGATATGAAAGACATGATCGGCGCACAATTGAACTATTTGGCTACTGCCGATGAAAATGGTAATCCACAAGTGGGTCCCAAAGGCACGATGCGTGTCTTCGATGATCATCACCTGATTTACAACGAAGAGACAGGTAAGCAGGCATGGCATAATTTGCAGTATTCTAAGAAGGCTGCGGTTGCGACGGTTGATTACAAGGCACTCAAGGGTTTTCGTTTTGAAGGGACCGTTGAATTCCATCATGATGACAAGATCTTTGAAGATGCTCAGGCATTCGCGAAGGCACATCATCTGCCAGCAGCCATCAGTGCCGTTTTGATTAATGTTGATCGTATCTATAAACTGGATGCCGGTCCTAATGCTGGCGATGTGATTGAAGGTTGATGGGCTGATTCCCGGATTTTAACGCGGAAAACGAGCAGCTCATGATGCCATGATTTTTAATTAAACAATTTATATGCCTATAACTTTGCAAATATGCATGGTTATAGGCATTTTTTGTATACCCAGTAAAATACTAATTGTTATCATTAGCATATTTATTGCTTCGAATAACCTCGTTTCGTTAAGCTTAGGATAGTCAGAAGAAAGTCAACCAAAAGAAAGGGTGAGAACCATGATGCATTTTATTTGGACACTGATCATCGGTGCGGTGATTGGTTGTATTGGACAGCTGATCGTTGGGCGCGATATGCCACTCGGCTGGCTTGGTAACATTATCGGCGGCTTAGTCGGTGCATGGCTCGGCACGGCACTCCTTGGTGACTGGGGGCCTTCATTGGCCGGAATGGCCTTGATCCCAGCTATTATAGGGGCCATCATCGTCGTCTTCCTTGTTTCCCTGTTGCTGGGAACCACACGGCGCAAGGCATAGGAGGCCGATGACCATGAGACCCATCACAAAAACCATGCTTGGCATCATTGCCGTTGGCGGTTTATTGCAAAGTGTTGGTTTCGGGTTATTGCTTTGGCCAAGCCGTGAGTTTACGCGATTTTATCTGCAACAAGTCGTTTGGCTGCGGCCAACCATGATAGGCCTGACTGGGCTTGTCGCTTTGGTTTTCCTCATCATGCTATTGGTCGCCATTTTCAGGCGGTCAACCGCTCAGTCGCTGATTCTAGCTGGTGAAGATGGTGATCTGACGCTTGATAAAAGTGCGATCGAAAACACCGTGGCCAAAGCGGTTGTTGCGCAACATTTTGCCAAATCGGTGGCGGTAGCTGTTAGCATTCGCAAGAAGCAAGTCGCACGAATGCGGATTGAAGCTTTTTCCGGTAATAGCAAGGATCTGAAGGCAGAGGCCAAGCAAATCGAAGAAACTGCTCGCCAGAAGTTGCAGGCCTGTCTCGGTATTCCTGTGAAGCATGTGCGGGTGCATCTCTTGCCAGCCACAAAGGTCAAAGCGAAAACGGCCCGTGTGATTTAACGATGACAACACTGGGACAACAAGCAAATGGCATTCAAAGCGGACACTTTCCAAAGATGTTGATGCCTTTGACGACGTGCCCAGCTAGAAGGAGAGATGACAATGCAGCGAGGAATGATCGGTGCTGTGATCGGGATCGTGCTTGCCTTCGCCTGGATGCGATTCGGATTTATGGGTATGCTGCTGGTCTTGATCTTCGGCGCAGCAGGCTGGCTGATTGAGCGTTACCTAGTACCCAATTGGCATGCATTTACCAGTTGGTTGACCGCCGGCAAAGATGCTTTCAGTAAAGGAAAGTAGGTGAACGGATGGACGCAGTTGCAACACCGCCAGTAGCAGCATCACCAGCTGTTACACGAGAAACATTGATGGCCAATAGTCGATTGACGTTTGAAGATAAAGTGATTGAAAAAATCGCTGCGCTTTGTGCTCGAGAGATTGATGGCTTGCTAGGAATGGACGGAACGATGATGGACAATCTGACCGAAACCTTTTCTAGCGGCGAGAATATAACCAAAGGCATCTCAGCTGAAGTTGGCGAGAAACAAGTAGCGATTGATATGGATGTGTTTCTGGCATTTGACAGTGATGCGCAAGCTATTTTTAAACAACTCTGCGAAAAAATCAGTGCTCAGATTACCCGGATGACGGGCCTACAGCTAGTTGAACTCAATCTGCATGTCAAAGATGTACTGACTAAACGCGAGTGGCAAAAAAAATGATGTTGAACCTTCATAAGACAAAGGAGAGATAAACATGGACAACACGAAAAACGCTGGCATCAATAAGGAATTGAAATTCGATGACGCTGTCATTGCAAAAATTGTGGGCATCACTTGCAATGAAGTCGAAGGCGTATACTCGCTTGAAGGTGGCATGATGGCAAATATGACCGATCTTTTCCGCAAAGATGAAGATCCGACTAAAGGTGTGGATGTAGACCTGAGCGATGATCAGAATGTTTCTGTGTCACTTGATGCCACCGTTCGATATGGTGAAAATGCACCGGAAATTTTCAACAAAGTTACGATGGCAATCGTCAAGAATGTCCGCCAAATGACCGGACTTAATGTCACTGAGGTGAAGATGACCGTTAAGGATATGCTCACCAAAGACGAAATTGCTCGTAACGAGGCTAAGAACAAAGATGCTGACAAAGAAAAGGATCTTCAGCCAGCATAATCGTGATATAAATTGCCAGTTCAGTCGTTGAACTGGCTTTTTTTGTGAGCGCGAGGCAGCCCGGTTAGAAACCGGAGTGTAAGCGACCTTGGGTGTGATGGTCGGGTTTTGACCATTGCGACCAAGGTTCTTATATGCAGGTTTCTGGGGTGGCGAGCGCGTTAAAATGAGCGCGAGGCAGCTCGGTTAGGAAACTAGTGACGCACAAGTTATTTTTATAGTTTGCACGATTGATAATCCCCCTTAACGAATTGACGCTGTCAACAACAACACGTAAACTGCTTTCATAGAACAAAGGGGGATCCTACATGGAATACTTAAAATTACTTGGCATTGTCATTATCGTTGTCGGGTTTGCATTGAAGTGGGACACGACAGCGGTAGTGGTTTTGGCAGCAGTTGTGACAGCAGTTTTTTCGGGCATGAGCATCCCGGCTTTTCTGACCACACTTGGGCAGAGCTTTGTCGATAAACGCATGGTGTCGTTATTTTTTCTGACCCTGCCGATGATTGGGTTAGTGGAAAGCCACGGTCTCAAGGAAGTTGCCGTCAATGGCATTCAGAAGCTAAAGAAATTGACACCCAGTCGTATTTTGAATATTTATCTTGTGATTCGCGAGTTAGGTGGTGTCTTTGGTATCTCGTTATCTGGTCAAGTGCAGTTCGTACGACCGTTGATCACGCCGATGGTAACGGCGGCGGCTGAAACCAAACGTAAGCTAACAGATAAAGATATCGACCTTATTAAGGCGCGTTCTGCGGCGACTGACAACTTTGGCAATTTCTTTGCGCAGAACCTGTTTGTTGCAACAGCGGGTGTCTTGTTGATCGCGAGCACGATGAAGAGCCTCAATCATCCAGTTGAGCCGATGCAGGTCGTTTTAGCATCCATTCCAGTGGCATTGATCACGTTGGTCATTGTGGCTATCTACAATCGCTGGTTTGATCGCCAATTTGAACAGCAGTCGCATAAGGGAGGCAAATGATCATGGTCAATACCCTTTTATTGATCCTTTATGCTCTGATTGGCGTCGTGATGGCGATTGCTGGTATTGAGGCGTTTCGCGCAAAAGATAATCCGGCACGTATCGGAACCGGTTTGTTTTGGGAGATCATGGCAGTGATTTTTGCCTTTGGGACCTTGATGCCCGCGATGGTCGTTGGTGTTCTAGTTGTTATTATCGGTATTTTGGCGTTGTTCAAGCAGATTCAGATAGGCAAAATTAAGCCCGTTGACGGCGCACACGCGGCAACAGCGGCCAAACGGCTTGGCGGTTGGGTATTCGTCCCAAGCGTGGTACTTGCAGTCGTTTCCATCGGTGTCGCCCAGTTTACCAAACTCGGTGGTCAGGTTGGCATTGGCATTGGTGCGGCGGTTTCGTTAATTGTGGCTATCATCATGACGAAGGCGCCAGGCAAAATGGTTTATAATGATACCCAGCGGATGGTTCGGTCAGTTGGTGCTGCTGGCATTTTGCCGTAATTACTAGCAACCTTAGGGGCAGTTTTTACTGCTGCTGGGGTCGGATCACTCACGGCGAAATTGATTGCCGGCTTATTCCCAACTGGAAGTCATCTTGGCGGCGTGATTCTATACTGTGTGGCGATGGCGCTCTTTACGATTATTATGGGGAATGCCTTTGCTGCGTTTGCCGTGATTACAGCAGCCGTTGGCATTCCTTTTGTCATTGCGCAAGGCGCTAATCCAGCGATTGTGGCGGCTATTGGCATGACCTCTGGCTACTGTGGGACCTTGCTCACGCCAATGGCGGCGAACTTCAATAGTTTGCCAGTCGCGTTGCTCGAAATGAAGGATCCACTTGGTGTTATCAAACAGCAGGCGCCAATTGCGATACTATTGTTGATCATTCAAATCGGCCTCATGTACTTCTTGGCATTTTAGAAAGGAAATCTTCTCATGAAAATTCTTGTTACCGGATTTGATACCTTTGGCGACGATAAAATTAATCCTGCGATTGAAGCCGTGAAACGTTTGCCGGATGAAATTGCTGGGGCACAAATCGTTAAATTGGAAATTCCGACAAAGTTTAATGTTTCAGCCGATGTCGTTAAAGATGCTATTGCCAAAGAAAAGCCTGACTATGTGTTGAGCATTGGTCAGGCTGGTGGCCGGTTTGAACTCACGCCGGAGCGAGTTGCGATTAACTTGGATGACGGTCGGATTCAAGATAATGCCGGGTATCAGCCACTTAATCACACGATTCATGGCGATGGCGAGAATGCCTACTTTACCCAGTTACCGATTAAGGCCATGGCCAAAGCCATTCGGGAAGCTGGTGTTCCGGCAGCAGTCTCCAACACAGCAGGCACTTACGTCTGCAACCACATTTTTTATCAGGTACAGTATATGCGGGATAAGATGTTTCCCGATATTAAGGCCGGCTTCATGCATATTCCATTTTTGCCGGAACAGGTTGTCACTCGTCCGGAAACACCAGCGTTGTCATTGGATGATGATGTTTTAGGCATCACTGCCGCTATCAAGGCCATCGTCGCCCGTGACGGCAAAGGCGATATCGAAACGATTGAAGGCAAGAATCACTAGATAGTTGTGGATCATTTTTTATTTGAACTGCCGCAGACCGCATGACGGGTGTGCGGCTTTTTGAGTGGGCTAGAATGCTTGCTGGCCGGTATTTAAAGAAGCAAGGCGGTATAATGAAGGTGTGATCTCAATAGAGAGGGTGATTAGATGACTATCGGTATTATTGGATCAGGTAATGTCGGCCGGGCATTAGGCCAACTGTTTAGTCATGTTGGTGAGCAGGTGATTATTTCACATCGGCATGGTGTGGCATCATTGGCACCGGTCATTGCAGAGATGCGCTCGACGGTCGAAGCTGGGACCGTTGCTGACGCGGCTAAACAAGACATTGTCGTGCTGGCCGTGCCATTTAATGCGTTGCCGGAATTGCCGACAAGCGTGGATCCGAAGACGATTATTATTGATGCGACTAACTATTATCCTAGCCGCGATGGCGACCAGCCAGCACTGGCAGCACATCAAGTCACGTCATCAGAACTCGTTGCTAAACATTTTGGCACGAAAAAAGTGGTCAAGGCATTCAATACAATTGCGATGACTAAAATTCGTAGTCTTGCCAAGCCAAGTCAGCCAGCAGGAAGAATTGCCATTCCGATTGCCGGGGATGATAATGCCGCTAAGCAGACGGTCACGACATTGATCAAACGAATTGGGTTTGATGTTGTCGATCTCGGCAGTCTATCAGATAGCTATCCAGCACAGGCGGATGGACCGTTGTTCTTATTTGCTGGCGATGCTGATCAGGTTCGTGCTCAAGTGCAACACTAAAGGGTTAACTCTGGGCGCCAAAGCTATATGAAATTCGTATAAAAAGAGCATTGCCCGTCTACTGCGGCAATGCTCTTTTAATTATGCAGGCTGACCCATCCGTGCCTTGTGATTTTTCACAATCATATTGGCGATCGCCTTCGCAATATTTTGATTTTTCAAAATGGGACCATGGGAGTAGCTGCCAATGGTATTTTTATAACGCATACCTTCGACACCGTCTTCAGGGTTATTCCCGTAACCTTCAATCATTTTGCCCAACGGTTTGAGCTTTTGCTTGTCGTCAAAATAAGTCCGGCCACTGTGATTCTCAAATGCGGTAACTGTCCCGAACTCGGTTTCGTACTTGGTATCACCGATCATGCGACTGTCTGGCTTGAAAACTGTGTGCAGCGGCAAAATGCCGAGGCCTTTGATGACTGAGCCTTCGCTAGTTTTGTAATAATCGCCAAGCAGCTGGTAACCGCCACAGATTGCCAGCATCGGTTTACCATTTTCGATATACCGGCCAAGTGTTTGGGCATGGCGCAATAGGTCTTTGGCTACCACGGTTTGTTCATAGTCCTGACCACCGCCGAAGAAGATAAAATCATAGTCGTCCGCATTAAAATGATCGCCAAGACTGACATTATCGACATCGACTTGGTAACCTTGTTGATTTAATAAATAACGTAGAATTTTGACATCGCCACTGTCGCCATATGTGTTCATGAGGTCTTCATAAAGATAAGCGATTTTAATTTTATCCGCCATTAGCCGGGTCCCTCCGTTTGTTTGACTGGCAACAGCTTACCACAAGTGTTGGCTGAGAGGAAAGAAAGTGCATAGTGCGGTTTTAATTAAAAAAACTCGAAACAAGATAAGTGTTTCGAGTTAGTCTGGTTATTAACGTTTGTGAGCCTTAATCCACGGTTGGGCTTTTTCCTCAATTGCCTTGTGAAGAGCATCCATATCCGCGTAGTCACTAATTTCGAAGACAAATTCATCTGGCTGATCGTGGAAGGTTGGCTTGTTGTTTAACGTGATGGTCAACTGGTCAAATTGATTATCGCCAGTATCTTTA
Source organism: Lacticaseibacillus paracasei subsp. paracasei (assembly GCF_000829035.1). Lineage (NCBI taxonomy): Bacteria > Bacillati > Bacillota > Bacilli > Lactobacillales > Lactobacillaceae > Lacticaseibacillus > Lacticaseibacillus paracasei. The sequence continues at coordinate 216,008 of NZ_AP012541.1, forward strand.
CGAATTTGATAAGTGAAAAAGGCAGCTTCATAGTTTTGACTATTGTCAGGTTCCTCGTACAAAACTTCCATGAATTGATGTTCAGTTCGGTAGTTGTCTTTTTTTAACTTATCCCACAAAGCCTCATACTGTTTGTGTAAATCGGCCAGCTGGGCATCGGTCAGTTGTTCATTTTCTTTGATTTCTTTACCGTCTAATTCCATTTTTCTCGCCTCTGAGTTTAGTTACCATTTCATTATCGAACTGTGAACGCGTTTTTGCAAGATGACAAGGGACCGTTCAGACAAATCTTGTGGTTGGGTAATTAGGTGAGTAGCGCGACCGCAGCCAGCCTAGATAGCAAATCTTGATTTGAGCAGGAAGGCATAACAGGTGTGTCAAAAAACTTGCGCTTAACGCCTGTTCTTTCCATATAAAGACGGTTGAGCAGAGGCCGCTTTTACGTTACACTTGACGGGTACGTGAAACCCTGTTTGTTCCACAAAATCAAGTTTACGAAAATGGAGGCAGGCATGGATCCAGCAGCTTTTGTCCAAGCCTTGGCTGATCACGGGATCGTTTTAAACGATCACCAACAGGATCAGTTTGCGGCATACTATCAGTATCTGATCAGTGAGAATGAAAAAATGAATCTGACTGGCATTACAGCTGAAGGGGACGTCTACCTCAAACACTTCTACGATTCACTAACGCTTGCGTTGGTGCTACCTGAGCTTCAGACACAAGTAATGTCAGTTTGTGATGTGGGTGCTGGGGCAGGTTTCCCATCAATTCCGTTAAAAATTGCGTTCCCGCAACTCAAAATCACCATCGTGGATTCTTTACAAAAGCGAATTGGCTTTCTCGAACGATTAACGGCGCGTTTGGAGCTGACAGATGTTCAGCTCTTTCATGACCGCGCCGAAACTTTTGGTGCCAAAAAATCGCCACACCGTGCCAGTTTTGATTTGGTCACGGCTCGTGCGGTTGCGGCATTGGATGTCTTGGCTGAGCTCTGTTTGCCACTAGTAAAGCCGCAAGGTCGCTTTGTGGCCATGAAAGCCGCGGCGACACCCGCAGAATTAATTGCGGCCAAGCCAGCGATTGGCTTACTTGGCGGCAAATTGGCCCAAGATGCTGCGTTGACGTTGCCGGAAACCGGCGATCCACGTCATTTGCTGGTCATCGACAAAGTTAAACCAACACCAAACAAATATCCGCGCAAGCCGGGGATACCGAATAAGCAACCTTTGGGAGGTGCATAACGCGTGCCATTATCATCCATTTTTGGCCATAAAAAGCCTGACGACGAAACGGTTGTTCAACAACTGTCAATGACCGCAATCGTGCCTAACCAATTCCAGCCGCGCAAAGTCTTTACGCCGGAATCGATTCGGGAGCTAGCAACGACGATCAAGGATCATGGCTTGTTGCAGCCGATTATTGTCCGTGAATATAAACCGGAGAAGTACGAAATCATCGCGGGTGAGCGCCGATATCGCGCGATGCAAACCCTGGGCTGGGAAAAAGCGCCAGCCATTGTGCAGAAAATGGACGACGACGAAAGTGCGTCCATGGCACTAGTTGAAAATTTGCAGCGCGAAGGCTTGAGTGCGATTGAAGAAGGCCAAGCTTATGTGGCACTTATGAAACTCAATCACCTGACACAAGCCGCTTTGGCCGAGCAACTCGGTAAAAGTCAGGCATTTGTCGCCAACAAAATCCGTTTATTGAAACTAAGCGAGCCAGTTCAAGAAGCTTTAATGAAGTCGCGTATCAGTGAACGGCATGGTCGTGAACTACTGAAGTTAGACGAGAAGCAACAGGTTGCCGCCTTACACCAGATTTTTGCAGACGATCTGACCGTTAAAGAAACCAGTGCCCTTATCAATGAGATGTTGCGGCCTAAGAAGCCAACCCCAAAACCGAAACCTAAAGTTCGACGATCCGCGGTGAGCCATGATACGCGCATTGCTTGGAACACATTAAAACGTTCGGTTAAAATGATCCGGGAAACCGGTATGACGGTCACAGCAAAAGAAGAAGATACTGACGACGCTTACCGAATGATCATCGAGATTCCGAAAGAAAAGAGATAGGAGGAGCTCATGGCACATATCATCGCAGTCGCTAACCAAAAAGGCGGCGTGGGCAAAACCACCACCACGGTCAATCTGGGCGCCTGTTTGGCCAACCTTGGCAAGAAGATTTTGATTGTGGACGCTGATGCACAAGGCAATGCGACTAGTGGCGTCGGCGTTCAAAAGGCCCAAGTTGAAAAGGATATTTATGATGTGCTAGTCAACGAAGAGCCGATTACCGAAGCTATTCTGCCAACGAAACATAAGAACATGTCGATTGTGCCAGCCACCATTCAACTGGCTGGCGCTGAGATCGAGTTAACCAGCCAAATGGCGCGTGAAATGCGATTGAAGTTGGGATTGCATCCTGTGGAGGATCAATACGATTATATTTTGATTGATTGCCCGCCATCGCTTGGCCAATTGTCGATCAATGCATTTACAGCAAGCGACTCGATTTTAATCCCGGTCCAAAGCGAATATTACGCTCTGGAGGGATTAAGCCAGTTACTAAACACGGTGCGGTTGGTTCAGAAACACTTTAATCCGAGCTTAGCGATCGAAGGGGTGTTGTTGACAATGTATGATGCGCGGACCAATCTCGGCGCACAAGTCATTGACGAGGTCCGCAAGTATTTTGGCGATAAAGTATATGCAACGGTGATTCCGCGAATTACGCGATTGGCGGAGGCGCCAAGCTATGGTCTGCCAATTGTGGATTTTGATCCAAAGTCCCGGGGATCAGAGGTTTACGAGGCTTTAGCCAAGGAGGTGCTGGCTGCTCATGGCGAATAAGAATAACAAAGGCTTAGGCCGTGGTATCGATGCGATTTTCAAAGATTTTGAGAGCCCAGATCTGAGTGCCAATAATACAGTTGAAGAATTACCGCTGATTGACATCCGACCAAATCCCTACCAACCGCGTAAAACGTTTGATGAGGAAGGCTTGAAGGAACTGGCTGGTTCGATCAAACAAACCGGCGTGTTCCAACCGATCATTGTCCGCAAGAGTGTTTCAGGCTATGAGATTATTACCGGTGAACGTCGCTTCCGTGCGTCTAAATTGGCTGGCAAGGAGACTATTCCATCCATTGTTCGGGACTTCAATGATCCCGAAATGATGGAAATCGCTGTGCTGGAAAACTTGCAGCGGGAAGATCTGACGCCGCTAGACGAAGCCCAGGCTTATGATACCTTGATCAAGCGTCTGAATCTGACGCAAGCAGAAGTATCGGCACGACTTGGTAAAAGCCGACCTTATATTGCGAACTACTTACGCCTTTTGACACTGCCGCAGCAAGTCAAACAAATGTTAAGTGCCAATCAGCTGTCAATGGGACAAGCACGGACGCTGTTAAGTCTCAAAGATAAGTCCAAAATGGTGAGTGTGGCCAAGAAGACAATCAATGAAAACCTGACTGTGCGCCAGCTAGAACGGCTCATTAATCAAATGAATGCTGGCAACACGCGCCCGGCAACCAAAGAAAAGCCAAAGTCGCCATACGTGCGGGCAACTGAGAACCAACTTGGCGAACGCTTTGGCACCAAGGTGAATATTAATGAAGGCAACAAAGGCAAAGGCAAGATCGAGATTGACTTCACTTCCGAAAAAGATTTGAATCGGATCTTGGCCATGCTCGACGTCAATATTGACTAACTAGCAGAGCGTGAGCGGCCCGTTTAGAAACCGGAGTGTAAGCGGCCTTGGACGTGATGGCCGGGTTTTGGCCATTGCGTTCAAGGTCCTTACACGCAGGTTTCTGGGCCAGCGAACGCGTTTAAAAGCAGAGCGTGAGCGGCCCGTTTAGAAACCGGAGTGTAAGCGGGCTTGGGCGTGATGGCCGGGGGTTGGCCATTGCGTCCAAGGTCCTTACACGCAGGTTTCTGGGCCAGCGAACGCGTTTAATCCGGTCCGACAAGCACAACAACGCTGGAGGTGGACAAATGTATGATTTACATGATCTCGTTCAGATGAAGAAACCGCATGCTTGCGGTACCAACAAATGGGAAATTATCCGCTTAGGTGCTGATATCAAGATAAAATGTACCGGATGCGGTCATATTGTGATGATGTCCCGGCGCGATTTTGAAAAACGACTCAAAAAAGTGTTGGGTCATGTAGAGTAGACAGACTAAATAGAAAGTGTGAAGTAACCAAATGGCTTTAACAGCAGGTATCGTAGGACTTCCAAACGTCGGTAAGTCCACGCTTTTTAACGCAATCACTAAAGCAGGCGCCGAGATGGCGAACTATCCATTCGCTACAATCGACCCGAATGTCGGGATGGTCGAAGTGCCAGATAAACGTCTGGCACGAATCGATGAATTGATTCCGGCCAAGAAGATTATTCATACAACTTTTGAATTCACAGATATTGCCGGCATTGTTAAAGGTGCTTCTAAGGGTGAAGGACTCGGCAACAAGTTCCTTGAAAACATTCGTCAGGTGGATGCGATTGTTCATGTTGTCCGAGCGTTCGATGATGACAACATCACCAGTGTAACTGGCAAAGTCGACCCGTTAGAGGATATGGCGACGATTAATATGGAATTGGCCATCGCTGATCTTGATGCTGTCAATAAACGCTATGCTAAAGTTGAAAAAGTGGCGCGAACACAAACCAATGACAAAGAAGCGCAGGCTGAATTCAAGGTGCTCAAAAAGATTAAGCCCGTACTGGAAGATGGCGGGATGGTTCGCAGCATCGACTTTGATAAAGATGAGCTGAAGATTGTCAAAGGCTTGTTCTTGCTGACCAGCAAGCCAGTTTTGTATGTCGCTAACATTGCTGAAGAAGCGATGGCTGATCCGGATTCGGTTGATTACGTCAAGCAAATCAAGGCCGAGGCTGCCAAAGAAGGTGCCGAAGTGATTGCGATTTCTGCCAAAACTGAGGAAGAAATTGCTGAACTGGATGATGATGAAAAGGCAGACTTTTTGGCAGCAGAAGGTGTCGACGAGTCTGGGTTGGATAAGCTGATCAAGGCTAGCTATCATTTGCTGGGATTGGCAACCTTCTTCACAGCCGGTGGCAAAGAAACCCGTGCGTGGACATTTAGACAGGGAATGAAGGCTCCAGAAGTTGCTGGGATTATTCATTCCGACTTCGAACGCGGTTTTATTCGCGCCGAGACAATGTCCTTCACCGATTTAGACAAGTACGGATCTGTTCAGGCGGTTAAAGAAGCGGGCCGTTATCGATCTGAAGGCAAAGAATATGAAGTGCAGGATGGGGACATCATTGAATTCCGGTTCAATGTCTAACGCATAACGACTTAGGAGATAGGAGTTTCCAATGGCAGAGAAACATGAAGAAGAGACGAAACAGACGGCAACCGATGCTGCAGTAAATGGTAAAAATACTGCTACGACTGAACAAACAGCATCAAAAGTACAGTCGGCAGCCACTGATGAGTCGTCAGCAGATCAAGCAACGGCGGCTAAAAATGCACATGTGAAACAGGAAAAGCCTGCGACCACTGTGCCAGAGCTGATTGCACGGCTCACAAATAAAAATGATGAATATATTTTCAAACTACGCCGTGAGTTAAAAGACGGCGGTATGAACGCGGCGGACGAAGAAGAACTACTCAAAACGATGTTGCCCGAGATCATCACAGCGCAACGACAAGGCAAGCCAGCCAATCAGCTTTACGGACCGGTTACGGTAAAGACAGACGAAATTCTGCATACGCCAAAACCTGAGCCTAAAAAGCCAATGTGGTTGATGGTCATTGACCAAAGTCTGTTCTTCATGTCGATTTTAGCGGTTATGTATGGGGCACTTGCCTACTTCGATACCAAGTCGCAAAACGCCGCCAGCAGCAGTTTTGTTTACTTAGTGATGTTGAGTCTAATGGCTGGTCTCTTCTTCGTTTATTATGCTGACTGGATGCAGCAAGATAAAAAGAAACGCCGAAGTGCTTGGCTTGTCTTGGGCGGCGGTGTTGTCTTAGTCGTGTCGATCACGTTCATTGGCAGTGCCTTGGCGATGCTTGACACGCCGTTCACGCGCCCAATGCCGTGGTTCGTCAATATCATTATTGGCGCCATTGCCTATGGGATTCACTGGGTCTTACAGCACCGGTATCACCTCAAAAGCTTTTTCCAGAGATAAGCTGATAGTCCGATTTCAACATCGGGTATCTACTTTTTAAAAAATCCAACAGTCGCCGGAAATGGCGGCTTTTTTTGTATTGCCAGTGAGGGAAAACGGCAAATGTTCTTGTCATTTTACATGCGAAGGTTTTAGCGGGTAAAAAACGAATGATATTAAATGACACGTCACAACACACGACAAAAGCCGAACATTATTTTGAGAAAGCTATAGCTGATAAAATTTTGTTCGGTTCCATATGAACGATTATGAGACTTTCTTTCATTTTTAAGCCTATGATACCGGCGTTTCGAAAAAAATGGTTAGACTTGTTTGACGTGCCTAAATTCCGGTAGTACATTAGTCAACAACTAAAAATTGAAAGAGGGATTACGCTATGAGTCTTTGGGATACAAAGTTTGCCCGGCGCGGTTTTACGTTTGATGATGTGTTGTTGATACCTGCAGAAAGTCATGTTTTACCTCACGATGTCGATCTGTCTGTACAACTGGCGGACAACTTGAAGCTGAATATCCCAATCATCTCGGCGGGGATGGATACCGTTACCGAGAGTGCTATGGCAATTGCAATGGCACGCCAAGGCGGGTTGGGCGTGATTCATAAGAACATGAGCATCGAAGCACAAGCAGATGAAGTGCTGAAGGTGAAGCGCAGTGAAAATGGTGTCATTGTCGATCCATTCTTCCTGACGGCCGATAAACCGGTTAGTGATGCTGAAGATTTAATGAAAAAATATCGGATTAGCGGCGTCCCGATTGTTAATAACACCACAGATCGCAAGTTGACCGGCATCATCACCAACCGTGATCTGCGTTATGTTGATGATAAAAGTGTGCTGATTGACACGGTTATGACCAAGGAAGGGCTGGTGACCGCGCCGGCTGGCACTTCAATCGAAGATGCCGAAGCTATTTTGCAGTCTCGTAAAATTGAAAAATTACCGTTGATCGATAAGGAAGGCCGCCTTAGTGGGCTGATTACGATCAAGGATATTGAAAAAGTGGTTGAATTCCCGCATGCTGCTAAAGATGCGCATGGCCGTTTGTTGGTTGCAGCAGCGGTTGGCGTTACCTCTGACACCTTTGATCGGGCGCAAGCTTTGCTTGATGCCGGTGCCGATGCGATTGTGATCGACACGGCCCATGGGCATAGTGCTGGCGTGATTCGGAAAATCAAAGAGATTCGGGAACAGTTCCCATTAGCAACTCTGATTGCCGGTAATGTGGCCACGGCTGAAGCAACGGAAGCGTTGTATGATGCTGGTGTCGATGTTGTCAAAGTTGGCATTGGCCCCGGTTCAATCTGCACAACCCGGATCGTTGCCGGTGTCGGTGTGCCACAACTGACTGCCATCTATGATGCCGCCAGTGTTGCTCGTAAGCGCGGCAAGACAATTATCGCTGACGGTGGGATCAAGTATTCCGGTGATATCGTAAAGGCTTTGGCAGCTGGCGGCAATGCCGTTATGCTCGGTTCCCTTTTGGCCGGCACTGATGAGGCACCTGGCCAGTTCGAAATTTATCAAGGCCGCCGCTTCAAGACTTATCGCGGCATGGGCTCACTTGGCGCGATGGCGCAGGCCCACGGTTCTAGTGATCGTTATTTCCAGAGCGGGGTTAACGAAGCAAACAAACTGGTTCCTGAAGGCATCGAAGGCCGCGTGGCTTACAAGGGCAGTCTCGGCGATGTGATTTTCCAAATGCTCGGTGGTATTGAATCCGGCATGGGTTATGTCGGTGCACCGAATCTTCAAGAACTCCAAGATAATGCGCAGTTCATTCAAATTACCGGTGCTGGTTTACGCGAGAGCCATCCGCATGATGTGCAGATCACGCGGGAAGCACCTAACTATTCCGTTCAATAAAAGATTGGTATCACAAAAAGGCTCGTACTGCCATTGGTTGCAGTGCGGGCCTTTTTGTGGTGAACGCGCTATGATTAAGAGGCTACATTCGTGCCCGATGAATCACGTCAAGTAGTTCCGTGCCGAAAGTTGTGGCCAATGTCAATGGCCAAGCGGGATTAGTGGGTACAGTTGTCAGAATGGTTTGCAGCCATTGTGCAGTTGGCAAAAGTTTCACTAACTGATGACTGGAGAATTGCGTGAATAGCAAATTAGCACTATAAAAATCAATCAGACTTTGTTGCAACTTGGCATCATGGACAGGTAGCAATAAGTCATTACTATTGTTACGATCACCCAAGAAAAGCGGTAACGGCGCAAAATCTTGTTGTAAACTAAAAGGGGTCATTTTATGAGTCGTGGCCATCTCGGGGGTCAGGCGCAGCATGAAGACCAGTTTACGCGACGCTGTCCACAGCAGCATGTTGGCAAGGGCCGTGTCAATTGCTGTAAAGGTATATGTGTTTTTGGCCGCGGCAGGACTCGCTAAGGCTTTTGTCAACATGGTTATCGAGTCGTGGCGGGCTGATGATGCTGGTAAGACAACCTGTAGCTGACGAACACCTCGTAACCAATGGGGATGTGTGGCAAGGCGTAAGGTGAGCCATTGGGAGGATTGCCTTAATAGCCAGTAAGTACTTCCGCTTGAGCGGGCAATGTTAATACCAGCGATGTGCATGGTTGAGGGTAAACTTGCTGTGACCATTTTTGTCAAATCTTTCAATTAGCCGCCTTCTTTCGAGATTAAATCAACACTTTTGTACCTATTCTAGCCCTGTTTTCTTAGGCTTTTCGTAAAGAATTCCCCGGTCAACTTTGGTACAATGGACTTTGATGTAACAGACCCTACAGTTCTTCTCATAAACGGAGCCAATACAATGAAAATTTTAATTGTTGACGACGATAAAGAAATCGTCGAATTACTAAGTATTTACGTTAAAAACGAAGGTTACGAACCGATTCAGGCGTATTCCGGTAAGGAAGCCATTACTAAGCTTGTGACCAATCCTGATATTGCTTTGATGATCCTCGATATTATGATGCCTAATATGTCTGGGATGGATGTTGTCAAAGAAGTCCGCAAAGATTCACAGATTCCAATCATTATCGTCTCGGCTAAAACAGCAGATATGGACAAGATTCAAGGCCTTATTACTGGAGCAGACGATTATGTCACCAAGCCATTCAATCCGCTAGAGGTCATGGCGCGCGTCAAGAGTTTGTTGCGCCGAAGTCAAAATGAGGTGACCAATACGGAACCGGATGTGCTTGAAGTCGGTCCGCTAACGATCAAAAAAGATAGTCATGAAGTCACCACCCTTACCGGCAAGCAAATTCAGCTAACCGCGCTGGAATTCGGCATTCTGTACTTGCTAGCTAGCCATCCGAATCGTGTTTTCTCGGCTGATGAGATTTTTGAACGCGTTTGGCAACAGGAATCAATCGTCTCAGCGAAAACCGTTATGGTGCATGTCTCGCATCTGCGTGACAAGATTGAAGAAGCGACCGATGGCGAGAAGGTGATCGAAACAGTTTGGGGCGTCGGCTATAAGGTTGAGGCCTAACGATCATGAGCGAAAAAGTCAAACTAACTGGTAAGGAAAAATCCGAACTTTGGATTGAAGGCATCGTGACGGTGATTCTGCTGTTAATGCTTAATTTTGCCTTGCTAGTGTTGATTAATCAGATGATCGCGCACAATCCTGGTTTGGAAAATGCTATCTGGGGTGTGAAAACGAATCTGACGTTTGGCAGCCGTGGATTTCATTTGTGGAGCTGGTCCAATCTTTTCCTAGCACTGATGGCGATTGCTGATGTCATTGTGGTGTATTGGCGACTTGCTCGGCGATATCGGCAAATGCAAATGCGTCACGTCATTGCGGAGCTACATTTTATTGCCGATGGTCATCTTGATCATCGGATTAAGTTTGAGGTCAATACGGAGTTGCAAAAGGTTGTCAGCAGCATTAACGCGCTTGTTGATTCAACCGTCAATTCAATGGCCGAGGAACGGCGGATCGAACAGAGTAAAGATGAGCTGATTACTAATGTCAGCCATGATATTCGAACGCCGCTAACGTCCATTATCGGTTATCTTGGCCTGATTGAAGATCATCAATATCGCAGTGAAGAAGAGCTACTCAAGTACACGCACACGGCTTATTTGAAGGCTAAGCAGATGAAAGTACTGGTTGAGGACCTTTTTGAGTACACCAAGGTTAAATCGACCACGACCAAGCTGAATCCCGTACGTTTTAACATGATTGCGATGCTAGAGCAACTGGCAGCTAGTTTTGAGCTGGAGGCTCATAAGAAGCATATGCGGATTCTGGTCAGCGGTGAACCTGACCCGTTGATGATGGAAGCTGATACCGAAAAATTAGGCCGGGTGTTCAACAATTTAATTGTTAATGCGCTTAAGTACGGCCAAGGCGGGCGTCATATTTTTCTTGATGCACAACGTATCGGTAGTGAAGTCGTTGTTAAGGTCTCAAATGATGGTGCACAAATTCCGAATGATGCTTTGAGTCAGTTGTTTGATCGTTTTTATCGCGTTGAGGAAAGCCGATCGCAGGAAACTGGCGGGACTGGTCTTGGGTTAGCGATTGCCCAAAGTATCATCGCTTTGCATGGCGGGTATATTTATGCCGATTCTAGCCCGGAGATAACAAGCTTTGTGATTCATTTACCATTAAAAGTTGGCGCTTCGCTGACAGACAATAAAAATAAATCTAATGAGGAAGCAGGAAAGTCAAAATGAAGAAGTTGATGCGCGGGTTGATTGCCGCAGTGGTGGCGGTATTGATGATTGGGGGTGCTGCGCCAGCAATGTCGGTATCTGCGGCAGAGAGCAGCGATACCAATCTAGTTGACGCCAAGGCAGCAGTAGCCATTGAACCGACTACTGGCAAGATATTATATGCTAAGAATGCCAGCAGTGTTTTACCAATTGCATCTATGACCAAAATGTTGAGCATTGAGTTGGTGCTTGACGCAATTAAGTCCGGTAAGATCAATTGGGATGACAAAGTGACACTGAATAACGCAATCTGGGAACTCAGTCAGAATCGTGACCTTAGTAATGTACCGTTGCGGCGCGATGGCTCTTATTCAGTCCGCGAACTGTACGATGCTTCTTTAATTTATTCGGCGAATGCAGCGATGATGTTATTAGCTGAAAAAGTAGCGGGTAGTCAGGAGAAATTTGTCAGTCAGATGACTGCAAAACTCAATAGCTGGGGTATCACCGATGCAAAAATTGTCAACGTGACCGGTTTGAATAACAGCCAATTGAAAGATGCTAAGGTACCCGGTACAGATGATAACGCGGAGAACGAAATGTCCGCAAAAGATATGGCCCAGGTGGCACAACATTTACTGAAAGATCATCCAGAAGTCCTTAAGACCACGAGTATTGCTAAACAGACATTCCGTAAGGGAACCAGTGATGCGATCGATATGGAAAATTGGAACTGGATGCTCAAGGGCCTAGTGTCTTATGATAAGAACCTCCCAGTTGATGGCTTGAAGACAGGTACTTCTGATGCCGCTGGGGATTGTTTTACAGGGACGGTTGAGAAAAATGGCATGCGAATTATTACGGTTATCTTGCATGCAAATGGTGATGCTAAAACTCGCCGTTTTGATCAAACCAAAAAATTGATGACCAATGTTTTGGAAAATTGGAAAACGATGACGTTAGCTGAAGCTGGTCAGGGGATTAAAGGGTACGACAGCGTCAAGGTCAATCGTGGTCAATCACGGACAACGCCGATTGCGCCGTCAACCAAGGCAGTTGCTGTTGTGCCATCTAACAGCAGCAAACAATCACTTCAATATACTTACACGCCAGCAAAAGGCGTGAAGAAGAATACTGTCGAAGCACCAGTCAAAAAAGGTACCACGATTGCGCAGCTGGAAGTTAGCGCCAAAGGTGACAACCTTGGCTTTGTCGGCAGTTCAGCAAGCGAAGGCATTACCTTAAAGACCACCAAGACCGATAACAAAGCAAACTTCTTTGTCCTGATCTTCCGTGGCATTGGCGATTTCTTCAGCAATATTTTCTAGTCCAGCAGTTACCTCATTGATCCAAAAACGAAAAAGTGGTGAATGTCCTGAACTCCGAATGGAGATCATCACGTTCACCTTTTTTGCAACAAGTAGAGAGTTAGTTTTCAGATAAAAAAGAAGGCATTGAAATGGTCACCTATCACGAGATCACGCCAACAGGTTTGGCTAACTTGAAGCAGGAAGTTGAAGACCTTAAAACTATTCGGCCTGCAAAGATCAAGAACTTGGCCGATGCGGCAGCGTTGGGGGATCGCTCGGAAAATGCGGAATATAGCGCTGCTAAGCGTGAGTTGCGCCAGCTAGAAGGCCGATTGCGATATCTGGATAAACTCATTCGTTATGCTAAAGTCACGCACCCGGCCGCTAGTGATATTGCCGATATTGGCAATAGGATCACACTTAAGTTCGATGATGACGAGGACCAAGCGACTTATGAACTTGTCGGCCCTGCCGAAGCTGGGATGGGCCAAGACAAGCTTGCCATCAATTCTCCCTTGGGCGCCGCTATTCGGTAGCACCACGCAGGCGATACCGTCACGGTGACAGCGCCAAGCGGTTCGTATCAGGTGACGTTAATGAACATTGCATCTGCATAAAAAAAGATAATCAATGAACTTTGAGCATGAACCAAGACGGCACACAGATAGTTGTGACAGTCCGACTGGTTTAATGCCAGTACCGCGCTTATGCTATAATGAAGCTTGAATTCACGGCATATAAAAAGGAGTAGCAGCCCAATGGCACTATCACTTAGAGCATGTATCTTATTATTAAAGGAACATCATCTGCTAAAGAGTGCAGCAATTCAGAATACTGAAGATGTCGATATGACCGGCATCGCCTATGATTCACGCAAGGTCTCTGGACCAACGCTGTTTTTCTGCAAAGGCGACAAGTTCCGACCAATTTATCTTTCCATGGCCAAGGACAACGGTGCGCGAACTTATGTTGCCGAGAAACCTTACGTTGAAGGCAACGGCTTAAACGCCTTGATCGTGCGGAATATTACTAAAGCAATGGCGATTTTGAGCGCTGCTTTCTTTGATTATCCGCAAGATGATTTGTTTGTGATCGCTTATACAGGAACCAAGGGGAAAACCACAGCTTCCTATTTTACAGAAGCTATTTTAAATGAGGCTCGTCCACGACACATCGCGCTTTTTTCTACAATTGATACGGTTGTTGGCCCTGAGCCCGATCAGCGTTTCAAGTCTAATCTGACAACGCCAGAGAGCCTCGATCTTTTCCGCGATATGCGCGAGGCTGTCGAAAACGGTATGACCCATCTCGTGATGGAAGTGTCGAGTCAGGCATATTTGCGCAATCGCGTTTTTGGATTGACGTATGACGTCGGCTTCTTCCTGAACATTACGCCAGATCACATCGGACCGAATGAACATCCAACCTTTGCTAATTACTTACACAACAAGCTGCAATTGTTGGTCAATGCGCGCAAAGTGGTCATTAATGCCGAAACCGAGCATTTTGACCAGGTTTATGCTGCCGCAACGACCACCACTTATCCAGAAAGCATCTATCTGTTTGCCAGTGCTGGCTTCAGACCTAAACGCGATGATATCGATATTGATTTTCGCTTTGATAGTCAGGAAGCTGACGTTGCTGAGAGTCGTTTCACTTTAGTACCAGTCACGGAAAAAGCAGCAGCATTGAACATCGGCGGTCACTACTCGCTTGCTTTGATTGGTGATTTTAACGAAAGTAACGCGACGGCTGCTATTATTGGTGCTGGATTGGCTGGCGTGGATGCATCTGCCGCTGTTCCGGGGATTGCAAAAGTTAAAATCCCCGGCCGCATGGAGCATACGAAAGTTGCCGGACATGGTGCTGTCTATGTTGATTATGCGCACAATTACGCTAGTATGAAGGCGTTATTGTCGTTTTTGAAACACGCTTACAAGGATCCTCGATTACTGGTTGTGGTTGGATCCCCCGGTGATAAAGGCGTTTCTCGTCGTCCCGGATTTGCTAAGGTTCTCACTGAGTTTGCAACTGAGGCATTCTTGACTACCGATGATCCTGGGTACGAAGATCCAGCAAACATCATTGAGGAAATCGATAGTAAAATCGATCATAGCAAAGTTAAAGTACACAAAGTGCTTGATCGGCAAAAGGCCATTGCTGAAGCTATTAGCGACAGCGGACCAAATGATATCGTGGTGGTGGCTGGCAAAGGGGCCGACCCCTATCAAAAGGTACGCGGCGTCAACACACCATGGCCAACAGACATGGCTGTTGTAAAGCAAGTCGCTAAATCGCTACAGGAAGGCTGATACGAATGCGTCAATTTTTCACCGTTATTGGCGGCATGGGCACGCCGGCAACCGAGAGTTATGTCCGCTTGTTAAACCAGCGTACCCACGCGCATAGCGATCAGGAATATCTGAATTACATTCTGGTTAACGATGCGACTGTTCCTGACCGTACGGATTACATTTTGGATCATAGCAAGCCTAGCTTTTATCCGGATTTGTTGGAAGACATTCAAGATCAAAGTTTACTCAATCCGGAGTTCATGGTCATTGTCTGCAACACGGCTCATTATTTCTATGACCAATTAGCCGCAGTGACACCGATTCCATTGCTACACATGCCACATTTAGCCATCAGCGATATGTGTGAGCGTTTTCCAGATGAAAAGCGGGTGGGACTGATTGCGACCCAAGGAACGATCCAAGACGGCATTTACAGTCATGAAATCGAAACTAGCGGGCGTGAAGTCGTTCTTGGCGATCAGGCGCTGCAAGACATGGTCACTGAGTTGATTTATAAATACGTCAAGGAAAAGGGCGAAGTCAACGCGGCCCTGTATCATCGTATTCTTCAACGGATGCATGACGATTTTAATGTCAACGTCATTGTCCTTGGCTGTACTGAGCTATCGTTTGCACAGGAAAAAGCCGGTGATCATCCGTATCATGTGATTGATGCGCAAAGCATTATTGTTGATAAAACAATTGCGTTAGGCAAAGCTTTCCGTCAAAGTGAAGCAGCTGGGAAGGCATTGTTGAATCAAATGATGGCGCGTTAATAGCGTGTTAAAAGAAGGTGCTTGGTTTTGCTAGATGTCTTAGCAACCAAGCATTTTTTGAATGCTAAGAAAGACGATTGATCAGGATATCGCTATTTTTGACTGATGCAAGTGTGAAGCTGGGCTGCTAACACATTCAATCAACTACTTACTTGTGGTAAGCTTATAGTAGTACCCAGTAAAGGAGATGCTCATTTTGGCACATTTAACCAAATTGACCGACACATATACATTAAGTAATGGTGTTAAGATTCCGATCGTCGGGTTCGGCACTTGGCAGACCCCTGATGGCGACGTTGCCAAGCATAGTGTCGAAGCGGCATTGGCTGCAGGCTATCGCCATATTGACACGGCAGCTGCTTACGGTAACGAAGAAAGCGTTGGTGCAGGTTTGCGTGCATCCGGCGTACCTCGCGATCAGATCTTCTTAACCACTAAGCTTTGGAATGGTGATCACGGTTACGAGGCGACTAAAGCAGCGCTAGATAAATCACTCAAGAAACTGGGCGTTGATTATGTGGATCTATATTTAATTCATTGGCCAAACCCAATTAAGTTCCGTGATAATTGGGAAGAAACTAATGCAGGGTCATGGAAGGCCATGGAAGAAGCGTACAAAGCCGGCAAAGTTCGAGCAATTGGGGTTTCAAACTTCCGCGCCAAGCACATTGACGCTTTGCTAAAAACAGCTACTGTCAAGCCAATGGTTAACCAGATTTTCTTGAATCCAAGTGATTTGCAGCCAGAAGTTGTGGCGTATAATGACGCCCATGATATTTTAAGTGAAGCGTACAGCCCACTTGGCACAGGCAAAATTTTCCAAGTTGATGCCTTAAAGAAAATTGCCGCACGCTATCACAAGAGTGTTGCTCAGATCGTCCTCCGCTGGTCATTGCAACATGGTTTCTTACCATTGCCAAAATCCGTTCATGACGATCGGATTAAGGAAAACACCGAGTTGTTCGACTTTGAACTGAGCCATCATGATATGACCTTGATTGATGCTTTGCACGGTGAAGCCGGCTTAGCAACTGACCCAGATACAACGGATTTCTAAGGCAAAATCAGCGATATTAGGTTTTTAGTTTTTTACATGAGAAAAGCATCTGCCATGAGGTTGCGGCAGATGCTTTTTTATATACTTTGAAAGATTGGGCAAGGGCAAGGCGGCGAGCTCAAGCGCTTAGTGCCGCGTTGCATCAATTGTTGCTCTTACTTGGCGGAAAAGCGGTGCTGTCTGACTATCGGTTTTGATGGCACTGATCATAAAGAGCGTGTCCATAATGCTGATTTCGGCAATCAGTGCATGAAGCGCCTCAGTGCGGTAGCGTGATTCTTCAGCAACTGCAACAAAGGCAGCATCTGCCATTTTGACTAAACGCGAAGTTGGGGAACCGGTAATGACGATTAAAGGCACTTGTTGTTTCTTAGCTAGTTCAGCTAATGCAATGGCATCTTTGTCCTCTCCTGAATGCGATGTCAGGATCATCGCATCGCGCGGGCCAAGATGTGTGGCGGCCATTAGCTGCATGTGGTAGTCAGACGCATAGGCCACGGGAATCGCCGTGCGCAAAAATTTATGGTAACCGTCTAGTGCAACAAGATTACTGGCACCTAGTCCAAAAAGTCCGAGATGCTCGGCATGGGTAATCCATTTAACAGCCTTGGTCAAAGCATCAGTATCTAGGTTTGCTAAGGTTGTTCTCAGTGCATCAATGTTGGAGGTGAAAATTTTTTGCGCTAGCGTATCAACGGAATCTTTGGGACTCAACTCAGCAAAAAGCGCATGATCATCCTCTGGTGAAGTCTGCGCCAACGCCATGCGTAAGGCCTGAAAGTTTGTGTAACCTAAGGCTTTAGCAAAGCGGGAAATCGTCGCTGTACTGACGCCGGTCAATTGGCTGAGTTCCGAGATGTTGGCCTGACTGGCATGGTCCGGGTGGGCTTGAAGATAGGCAGCTAGCTTTTTCTCCTGGCCACTTAGATTCGGTTTATAAATTTGCAGTTGTACCAGAAAGTCATGCATCTTGATCCCTCCTAAAAATACATTCACCAGAGCAGAAACGAGAATGTCAGAATTTTAAGTCGCATTGTCAGAGTGCGTTTATTGTCTAAGGCTGATGGTTAATTGCACCAAGCCAAACACCACTTTTCGAATTCAGTATAGCATGAATGATAGCGGCGTGAAAATAATTTACGGTCAAATTACTTGATTTTTGTAAACGATTTACATACAATGGCATCAGGATATAAGATAACCATCACAGAAGCGGTTTGTTTTTTTGAAAACGGATGGTCACAGGGTCAAATAACGAGGAGGCAGCAAACATGCATATTGGCATGGTTGGTTTAGGAAAAATGGGTATGAATCTGGTCGCAAATATGCGCGATCATGATATTGAAGTGACAGCATTTGATTTGAACGACAAAGCGCGAGAAGAGGTAGGGCAATATGGGGCCAAGGCAGTGGCAAGCCTGGATGCCTTGGTTATGAGCTTGGCATCTCCGCGGATCATCTGGAGCATGGTGCCTGCTGGCAAACCGACAGAAGCCACGATTAGTCAGCTAGCTAAACTGTTGCGGCCAGATGATATTGTGATTGATGGCGGCAACTCCTATTATCAGGATTCAATCGCACACGGAAAGCTGCTAGCTGCTGAGGGAATTCATTTTTTTGATGTCGGCACTTCAGGCGGCATGGCCGGTGCACGCGCCAATGGCAATTTCATGATTGGTGGCGACAAGGCGATCTTTAACAAGATTGAGCCGCTGTTCAAGGCGATCGCTGCAAAAGGTGGCTATCTGTATACTGGCCCAGCTGGATCTGGTCACTATTTGAAAATGGTTCACAACGGTATTGAATATGGGATGATGCAGGCGATTGGTGAAGGCTTCGATGTGTTAGCCCACAGTCCGTATGACTACGACAATGCGGCGGTTGCCAACATGTGGAACAATGGCTCGGTGATTCGCAGCTGGCTGATGGATTTGGCCGCCAATGCCTTTACCGAGGATGCGAACCTTGAAAAGATTCAGGGTATCATGCACAGCTCGGGTGAAGGTGCTTGGACCGTTGAAGAAGCCTTACGTCTACATGTTGCAACGCCGGTGATTGCCAGTTCGTTGATGATGCGCTATCGCTCTGAAGAAGCAGATACGATGACGGGTAAAGTGGTCGCTGCCTTGCGTAATCAGTTTGGCGGCCATGCGGTTGATCCAATTAAGTCAAAATAACTTGCAAAACCATCGTGATATCGCCATTTTAATAACTAAGTCAAAATTGATTAAGTAAAGGAGATAAGCATGGCAATCAAATATATGATTGGCGTTGATCTGGGCACTACTAGCACAAAGGTCGTTTTGTTTGATCTCAAGGGTCACGCAATTGCAACCGCCAATAATCCCTACCCGTTATATCAAGATACGCCCGACATGGCTGAGGAAGATCCGGAAGAGATTTTTGCAGCGACAGTTGGCGGTTTAACTGAAGTGATGCATCGCGGTAATGTCCAACCCGATGAACTTGGCGGGGTTTCCTTTTCCGCAGCGATGCACAGTCTGATTTTGATGGACGAAAATGATAAGCCGCTGACGCGCGTCATCACGTGGGCTGATAACCGAGCAGCAGCCTATGCAACGAAGCTGAAGCAAAGCGATTTAGGGATGACACTGTTTAAAAATACAGGTGTGCCGACGCACCCGATGTCCCCATTGGTTAAATTGCTTTGGTTGAGTGCCGAACATCCAGAATTGGTCGCTCAGACTTCCCACTTTATTGGCATTAAAGACTTTATTTTGTTCCGCTTCTTTGGCCGATATGTGCAGGATTACTCGCTGGCTAACGCAACTGGGCTCTTTAATATTCACACCATGGATTGGGATGACCGTGCACTTGATGTTGCCAATGTTCGGCGCGATCAATTGCCAGAACTGGTCGACACCAGTTATCAGTTGACAGGATTAAATGCCAACTATGCGGCGGTGACCGGTATTGATGCTAAAACGCCTTTCATTCTCGGTGCCAGTGATGGGACATTGAGCAACCTTGGCGTTGGCGCGATTGATCCTGGTGTCTTGGCGGTGACCATTGGTACGTCAGGTGCAGTACGGGTTGTGACTGACAAGCCGGTAGTTGATCCGCAAGGGCGCCTGTTCACTTACTACCTGTCACCGAATCACTGGGTTGTTGGCGGTCCAGTTAACAACGGTGGTATTGTCTTCCGCTGGGTTCGTGATCAACTTTTTGCACCGGAGAAATTAACAGCTGAGCAACTGCAAGTTGATTCCTATGAAATTCTGACAGAAATTGCCAGCAAGATACCCGCTGGTGCTGATGGCTTACTTTTCCATCCATATTTAGGCGGAGAGCGGGCACCGATTTGGGATGCCAATGCTCGTGGCAGTTTCTTTGGCTTAACCCGGCAGCATACACGTGCGCATATGGTGCGAGCAGCACTGGAAGGGATCGTTTACAACCTATATATGGTGATGCTGATGATCGAAGGTATTACTGGCAAACCAAAAGCCATCCAGGCTACTGGCGGATTTGCGCGCAGTGCACTGTGGCGCCAGATGTTGGCTGACGTTTTTGAACAGGAAGTCAATATTCCGGAAAGTTTTGAAAGTTCAGCCTTGGGAGCAGTTGTTTTGGGAATGAAGTCACTGGGACTGATTGACGATTTGAACGTGGTTAAAGATATGATTGGTGTCACCAATACCCATGAACCCAATGCTGACAATTTTCAAGCTTATCGTGAGTTGTTGCCAATCTGGATTCGATTGACGCGTAAACTTGGCAGCGAGTATCAAGCAATTGCCGACTATCAGCGGGCGCATCCAGATCCGAATGCCCATATAGCTGCTGAGGATTAGTCGCCAGCACTGCGCCTGTTGTCCGTGCTAAGACGGAATATGCTGGTTCGATGGGAAAATAGCGAGAATGAAGCAACTGGGTACACAGATCAAACGACATGTCTCGAGAAAAACGTCAATGAACGTTTTTCATAAATAAAATTGTAAGCGATTTCTTAATCTGTAAAATTTAGGGGGAATAGAAATGGATATACTCGTCCTGGTCTTAGGTATCCTGCTCTTGCTGGTGCTTATCATCAAGTTTAAGTTCAACACGTATGTTTCCTTGATCATCACAGCTGTCGTCGTTGCCCTTGGTTTGGGAATGGCGCCAGCCAAGATTGCAACCAGTATTCAAAATGGGATTGGCGCGCAACTAGGTGAGCTGGCCTTGGTCTTCGGCTTCGGTGCCATGCTTGGTCGATTGGTTGCTGATGCTGGTGGAGCTTACCGCATTGCGCATACCCTCATCAATGCCTTTGGTCGCCGCGGATTGCAACTTGCCGTTGTTTTGGCATCTTTCATTATCGGTATTGCTTTGTTCTTTGAAGTTGGGATTGTCTTGCTGGTTCCAATTGTTTTCGCCATTGCGGCTGAAGCAGGCGTTCCAATTCTGACACTTGGTATCCCGATGGCAGCGGCTTTGTCGGTGACCCATGGGTTCTTGCCGCCACATCCAGCTCCAACGGCGATCTCGACTGCATTAGGCGCTTCTGCTGGTCTGGTTTTGGCCTATGGCGTGATCATCGCCATTCCGACTGTTTATATTGCCGGACCGTTGTTTTCCAAACTTGCGCATCGCTTTGCGCCAGATGCTTTTGAAAGGCGCGGTAATTTGAAAGCATTGGGGCCGCAAAAAACCTTTAAATTGGAGGAAACACCAAGTTTTGGCATCTCCGTTCTCACATCACTTTTCCCAGTGATTTTGATGGCGATTGCCACGGTTTATGAATTGGTATTTCATGGTGGCAAACTTCCAAAGACACCAAATGGTCTTGATAACGTTATCGCATTCATTGGTTCACCAAGTATCGCCATGCTGATTTCATTGTTGTTCGCTATGTGGGCAATGGGCTATGCGCGCAAGCTGCCAGCCAAAGCCATTATGACAACCCTTGAGGACGCTGTGAAATCAATTGCGATGTTACTACTCGTCATTGGTGGCGGCGGTGCCTTCAAACAAGTCCTGATTGATGGTGGCGTCGGCGACTCAGTAAAAAATTTGTTCGTTGGCTCAGGCATTTCACCACTTATCTTGGGTTGGCTGATTGCGGTTGTCTTACGAATTGCACTGGGATCCGCGACTGTTGCGGCCATGACGGCCTCTGGACTGGTTCTGCCACTCATGCAAAGTGCTGGCATCCAGCCAGCTTTGATGGTACTGGCAATTGGTGCGGGTTCATTAGCTGCCAGTCACGTTAATGACGCCGGTTTCTGGATGTTTCGTGAGTACTTTGATTTGACCATTAAACAGACTTTGTTGACGTGGACGTTGTTAGAAACCATTATTTCAGTTGTTGGACTTGGTGGGGTGCTGTTGTTGAGTTTGGTGGTTTAAGTGAAGAAATAAAAAAAGCTGGCAATGCCGGTTTTTTTTATCTGACGAATTGTCAACTCAAGTGCAACTTTTTACCCATGAAGACTTCTGATGGCGTCTTCCAGCCTAAGACCTTGCGTGGTCGATTATTCAGTTGTTCAATGTAAGTCTCAATTTCCTGGTCGCTCTGAAGGTCTAGGTCTGTGTTCTTGGGAAAGTATTCTCTAATCAGTCCGTTGGTGTTTTCGTTAGTTCCTCGTTGTTGAGGCGCGTGTGGGTCAGGAAAGAAGACCTTTGTATTCAGACGTTCTGCCAGCTCCCTGTACCGGGCAAACTCCCTTCCACGGTCAGGAGTCACTGTTCTTACTCGGTTAGCTGGTAAGGCACCAAGCAGCTCAATCATGACGTCTCTAACAGTGTCAGCTTTTGCGTTGGCCGTTCGCTTCGAAAGCAGATAGCGTGATTTACGGTCAACTAATGTTACTAATGCAGAGTGTCCTGTTTTACCGCGTACTGTATCGCCTTCCCAGTGACCAAACCAGCTGCGATTTTCTGCCGACCGGGGTCGGTCGTGAATTGATGGCACGTCATTGAAGCGCCCCCGGCGTTCATTTATGGTGCCTTTGATTTTGCGCGTCTTGCCTCGGTGTCGAAGCAGCCTTGGTAGCCCGCGAGCACCATGGCTCTTCAATGGAACACCGAGATTATCTAGGTAGATACCTCTGTAGATAGTCGAATAGCTGATGCGAATAGGACTGCCTTCTAGTGACAAGCGACCGGCAATCTGCTCAGGCGACCAATGTAGCACCGTGATATATCGAATGACAGCGTCACGAGTCCCCGGTCGATCGAGGATCCGAGGACGCCTGCTAGCCAAGCGAACCCGCCGGTAGCGGTCCTGAGCGGTGGCTGCCGAATAGTTCCGCCAGCCGCCGTTACGTGCAATTTCACGGCTGACTGTACTCTTGGAACGACCTATCTCTTTGGCGATGGTATCAAGAGTTTTGCCTGTAGAGATACCAAGCAGTATCGATTCACGGTCTTTTAAGGTAAGATGGGTGTACGGACTCATAGTCGAGTTCTCCTTGTAGTTGGTCTTGTGGTGATTCCATTTTACAAGGACTCAGGCTATGAGTCTTTTCTATTTGACTAATTTGTTGCACTTGAATTGTAAATCCGTCCTGTTTCAAGATGAAATGAGGATGGATAAGTTCTTAGAGATACTGATGGTTTGGCACTATCCGACCCAACTTAGTAGACCGCGGTCACCGTTTTCCTGTCAAACCGGCCAGCATTCACGAAGGTTAAAATGATCTCGATTCGCCCGACTGACCACAATATGATAAACTTACGCCATTCGCTAATACAGAAATGGAGATCGTTTACACATGTACGAACCAACTAAAAAACGCCGCGTTGCCGAAGACGTGGCTAAGGTTTTCCCTAAAGAAGTCACCAATCAGATTTTTGATGTGATCGCTGTGATGAATAAGGCTAAGCAAATTGTGACAGCACCAGTCGCCATTGCATTTTCGGATGATTATACCGATGATGAAATGTATGCCATGATCATTCAAGGCAATCTTGCACCAGCACAAGAGTTTCCGCTTACCTATGCTGGCGAAAAGCCATTTTTGGGTCATGGGTATATCCTTGTGGTCAAAGATAAGCCGAAAACAATTCGGCTGGATTTCAGTACGGCTAATCCGTTTAAGGCAGAAGAATCCAAATAAAACTGGCCTTTTCATGAAAAGTTCGATACAATAGTAAACCGTAATCGTTACCGTTTACTATTGGGAGGCAGCTATGAGCGAACCGATTTTGACCGTAAATCATCTCAGTTTTGGTTTTCGGGATCAACAGCTTTATCAGGATCTGAGTTTTCAGTTGAATGTGGGCTCAATGACAAGTCTTGTCGGTCCAAACGGGGTCGGCAAAACAACCTTAATTCGGTTACTAATGGCGCAACTAAAACCGCAAGCCGGAACGATTCGCTTTCGGCAACAGCCACCGGTTCGATTGGGTTATGTGCCCCAGTTCCGGAATGTTGATACGGAATTTCCGTTGTCGATCCGCAGTTTCATTCAACTCCGGCAGTTGGATCATCTCTTTTTCTGGCATACGGGTAAGGAGAAGGCTGCCTTGGATGCCGTGATTAAAGCGACTCACCTTGGTAAAATTGCTGACACGCGGCTTGGAATGGCGAGTGGCGGCGAAAAACAAAAGGCTTATCTGGCACAAGCTCTTTTAGATGATCCTAACTTTCTGATTCTGGATGAATCAACGGCCAGCTTAGATGTCAACACGAAGCAGGAGTTGATGGATCTGGTGCAGGAGTTGAATCAAACGCGGCAATTAACGGTGCTATTTGTGACGCATGATCTGAGCTTAGCCAAAAAGTACACCCAACAATACTTACTACTGACCGGGTCAAGTTATGAGATGAAGCCAACAGCGCAAATGGATTTGAAAGCAATGCCAGAAGAATTACGCAATGATGCCGAGAATCGTGGGGTGATCGCATGAATTTATTTGCTTATGCATTCATGCAAAATGCATTCATGGCAAGTACGTTTATTGCCATTACCACAGGCATTGTCGGTGTGTTCGTCGTTGCGCGGAACATGTCGTTCTTAGCCCACACACTTTCTGAAGTTGGGTTTGCAGGCGCTGCATTTGCGGTGTTTGCTGGCATCAGACCGTTAGACGGGATGTTGTTGTTCACAGCGATCAGTAGTATCAGTGTTGGCCGTATGTCCGTTCAAGCATCGCGGCGAGAAGCCTCAATTAGCGCGGTTTCTAGTTTGTTTATTGGCCTGGGGATTTTGTTTTTGTCACTTTCCAGCGCCAATGCCAGTTATGCAACTACCATTTTGTTTGGGAGCATTATCGGGATCTCCCGCGCCGATGTTTGGCAACTGGTAGCATTGGCGGCTGGCGTGCTGGTGACGTTGTATTTTGGCTATCGGCGACTCGCGTTTGATTCGTTCGATCCAGTTGGTTCAGCGGCACAGGGATTGAAAAGTAAATATATTTCCATTTACTTTCTGCTTATCCTTGCTGTTTCGGTTTCGATTGGAGCACAAATTGTCGGAAGTTTGTTAGTCTTTATCTTACTGACCTTACCGCCTAATGTCGCTAAGTATTTGGGTCGAACTTTACCGCAGATGATTGTGATTTCCGTCATTACCGCTTTAATCGGGGTTTGGAGCGGCTTGTATTTAGGCTTTTTGACGAACTGGCCGGTGACGTTTTTCATCGCTGCCATTGAATTTCTTTTTTATTTCTTGGCATTGTGGTACCATCACCGAACAAACTAAGCAATTGAAAAAGGACTCGCAACACAAACCGTATTGAGTAGCGGTTGTGTTGTGAGTCCTTTTTGACTTAGTAGTGTTGATGGCGATATTTGTGCAGAAATTCAGCAACTTCCTGTTGGTAATCGTGGCGCTGTTCGAATTGTTTGAGGTAAGCAGCATTGTGAGTGCTGGTGGCGCCAGTGTGGCGTAACTTCGTGTAAACCTCAGGATAAGGTAACTGCTGTTGCTTGGCTAGTGATAACTCTGCGGACACGTCGTAAGGCACCTGCCGCAGATCAAGATCGGTGATGGCACCATCATTGAGTTGCAGCAATGCATAGTCGGCGTAAGTGGTTGTTTGCAGGTGTGGCCGGGGTGAATAGGCTTGGCCAATAGAACCTGGATTGAGGATGACTTGACCGTTACTGGTATAGCGCAGTAGCTGTTGGTGGGTATGCCCATAAACAGCTAGATCAATTTGCGAATCGGGGGCAATTTGGTCAAAGTTGAGTTGTGGTTGATCAGGATATAAGGCATGTCCATGATTTTTGTCAGGAAGGTTATGTGCTAGACTGACGATCAAACCATCTTGCTCGAAAACTTCATGCAGCGGCCAATTTCGAATTGTTGCCAGATTTTCAGCCGTGAGGTGAGGCCACAGATAGGCAACCAGTCGACTAAAGTAAACATCTGTTGGCTGTGACAGATCAACTGGTCCATCCAGTACCCAGAATAAATCGTCATCCCAGTTGCCTTTAACGATATGTGTGGGTTTGAGTTCGTGCAACGTCGCCCATAACTTATCAGAACCTGGACCGGGTAAAAACAGATCGCCTAGAAACCAGTATTCATCCGCCTGATGCGCCTTCGCATCCTGAATGACCGCTGAAAAGGCCGTCATATTGCCGTGAATATCCGATAAAATGGCGATTGTCGTCATGCTTGATCCCACCTGTCGTTCATCGTAATCAACCCTTGCGTTCCGAGGTTGCCCTTACCAGTATTAACCATTTGTTCATACAGCTGTTTGGCCAATTGCGTGGCTGGTAGTTGTAAGTGCATGTTATCGGCTTCATCCAAAGCAATGCGCAGATCTTTTAGAAAATGTTTTGCAAAGAATCCCGGCGTATAGTCGCCTTGCAGGATACGTGGTCCGTAGTTGCTGAGACTCCAGTTGGCACCCGCACCACCGCCAACCACTTTAAGCGTTTCGTCAAGATCCAGGCCAGCAGCCTTAGCATAGACAAGCATTTCGGTAAGACCGGTCATAGTGCCAGCGATCATGATTTGATTGGCCATTTTGGCATGTTGCCCTGAGCCGGCCGGGCCAAAATAATTGACTGAGGCGGCGATGGGCGCGAAAAGTTGCTGCAATCGCGATAACAAAGTCTTGTCACCACCGACCATGATGGTTAGCGTGCCATTTTTGGCGCCGATATCACCACCAGAAACCGGCGCATCAACGGCTTGCAGGCCTTTCTCGGCAGCCTTAGCAGCAATTTTCTTCGCCAGAGTGGGGGTACTGGTTGTCATGTCAATGAGCAGTGCCCCTTTTCTTGCCCCAGCTAAAATGCCATCGCTACCAAAATAAATGGTTTCGACGTCTTGCGGAAATCCGACCATTGAGAGAACAATGTCGCACTGCGCAGCAACAGCGTGCGGCGATTCGGCCCAAGTAGCTCCAGCCTCAATGACTGGCTGTGCATGGGCCTGCGTTCGGTTAAAGACGACCACTTCTTGGCCATTCTTTAAAAAGTTCTTGATAATACCGGTGCCCATCACACCGGTGCCAATAAACCCAAGTTTCACACTGCTCATCCTTTCTGCAAAATTTTTTCTAATTCAGCGAGTCGTTGTTCAAATAGTGAGAAGGCGGCTTCTAAATAATCTGGCTTGGTCATATCAACGCCGGCCGCTTTCATTGTATCAATCGCATACTTGGAACTGCCAGATTTCAAGTAGCCGATATAGCGGGAAACCGCCTCTGGTTCGCCACCGCTGATGCCGGCGGCCAGAGTCGAGGCAGCGGCAAAACCAGTTGCGTACTGGTAAACATAATAATTGTAATAGAAATGTGGAATACGAGCCCATTCAAAGGCGATTTCAGGATCACGTGCAACATCTGGTCCGTAATAACGGGCATTGAGATCCGCATAATAGGAGGACATGCTGGTAGCCGTCAATGGTTCACCATGCTGGTCTTGTTGATGAATCCAATGTTCAAAGTCGGCAAATTGAGCCTGACGGAAGACCGTTCCTTTGAAGCCGTCTAGATAGTAATTCAAAATGTACGCCCGAACTTTAGGATCATTGGTGTTTTTTAGGAAGTAGTCCGTCAATAAATTTTCATTGGTTGTTGAGGCAATTTCTGCGACGAAGATTGGGTAGTCGCCATAAACGTAAGGCTGGTGATGACGAGTGTACCAGCTGTGCACACTGTGACCAGTTTCGTGAACCAAAGTGTACAATTCATCAACGGCATCGTGCCAGTTCAGTAAAATGAACGGATTGGTGTCATACGCGCCACCGGAATAAGCGCCGGACCGTTTGCCCTTATTTTCGACGACATCAATGTAACGATTATTAAAGATTTCCCGCATATGATCTAAATAATCATTTCCCAGCGGAGCCAATGCCTTTAAGGCTTCGTCTTTTGCCTGATCGAGGGTGAAACTCAATGGCGGACGTCCGGTCAGCGGTGTGTAGATATCATACATATGCAGTTGATCGACATTCAGGATCTTTTTACGTAAGGCAATATAGCGATGTAGTAATGGCAAGTGAGCATTGACTTGATCAAGCAGTGTTGTGTAGACACTTTCGGGGATGTGGTTACTTGCCATTGCAGCAGCGCGTGCATCGGGATAATGATGCGCTAAAGCATTGAAGTTATGAGCTTTGATCTGGCCACTTAATGTTTGAGCAAAGGTATTCTTAAGACTTTCATATGCCCGCAGCAAAGCCTCAAACGCGTCTTTACGCAGCTTGCGATTTGTTGACCGAATGAGTTGACCATACAAACCATTGCTGAGTTGCACGGTCTCACCGTCTTCATTTTCAACAAAGCCAAATTGCAGGTCGGAGTTGTTCAACACATTAAAGGTTGCATGACTGGCATTCAGCGCATCCCCAGCACTGGCAATTAATGACTCAGCCACTGTGGTCAGGACGTGTTGGCGATTCACAGTGATGGCATCAATAAAGTGACCATAGGGTTTGAGGCTTTCGGTATCGCGCCAAGCGGTCAACTGATCGGCTGGAATCGCCAGAATTTCCGGATCCATGAAGGCTAATTGGCTGGCAAGATCAGCCGCCAGACTTTCTGCTTTGGCATTCATGGCTTGATACGCTGCATTACCAGTGTCCTGATCACTTTTCAAGCTGGAATAGACATAAACCTTTTCAAAGCGTCTGAACACCGCGAGAACGGCTTTGATACCTGCGACAAGTGCTTCAGGCGACTTGCCCAATGTACCCTTAAGTGCTGCCGCTTCCTTTGCTTGCTGACGAACGGCTTCAAAGTCAACTTGCCAAGCCTTGTCATCTGGATAAATGGTCGTGAGATCCCATGTCAATTCAGTAGGGACTTCTGCGCGTGCCGGTAAATGTTGCATCTAATCAGCTCCAATTTCTAATATTCCTTTAATGTTACCATATTGAGGCGGCATTTGAGGTAAATCCCTTTTTTCTTCATAATTATCTGCTAAACTACTCTGGAAACTAAAAGTGGAGTGAAGCTCGAATGGACAAGCAACCAGATTCAGATCAACAAACATTAAAACGCAAACCAAAACGACATCATCCGATTCTTCGTGCATTGGCTATCATAGCTCTCGTTGCCCTTTTTCTCGCCGGTGGATATGCCGCTCGATTTTATTCTCAAGCAAAAAAAGCAGTTGCGAAAACGTATGATCCAGTTAGTACTAAGGCAGTCAGCTCAGATCTCGATGGCAAAAAACCGATCAGTATTCTTCTATTAGGAACCGATACCGGAGCCTTTGGTCGGAAAGATACCGGTCGATCTGACACCATGATGCTGGTCACAATCAATCCTAAAGAGAAGAAAACAACGATGACCAGCATTCCTCGTGACACGCTGGCAGAGATGGTCGGTACTGGAAGCGACTCGCCGACATACGAGAAGATTAATGCGGCGTATGCGTATGGCCAATCCGATGCAGCTATTAAAACAGTTGAAAAGTTATTAGATGTACCGATTAATTATTACGTCACGGTCAATATGGCAGGCTTATCAAAAATCGTTGATGCTGTCGGCGGTGTGGATGTCAATGTTCCGTTTAGTTGGACAGACTGGAATACCGGAGGCCAAACCTTTAAAAAAGGAAAGGCGCATCTCGATGGCGGGATGGCATTGGCATACGCCCGAATGCGTGACGAAGATCCTGAAGGCGACTATGGTCGACAAAAACGTCAGCAGGAAGTTATCAATCAAATCGTTAAACACCTTTTATCGGTCAAATCGTTGACAAATTACCAAAAGGTCATGGATTCCTTATCATCTAGCATGCGGACCAACCTAACATTTGATGATATGATGGCAATTGCGCAAAATTATCGCGCTTCAGCAACTACCATTGATCGTCAACAGCTTAAAGGGATTGGCGTTTATATTGATGAGGCTGCTTATCAGGTGATGACAACCGAAACGCTTCAAAAGATGTCCAATGAGCTGCGTGGGCAGTTAGGGCTTGAAAGCAAGACGCTAAGTAATTTTAATACTCAGCAAAATGAAATTAACAATGCGAATGGATTTGATTGGACAGCGAACAATCCGGTCTACACTGTGTCGCTCGATGGTGCGACAACCGGACCGTGATCAAAAAAAACAGCAGCACTCTGGCTTCATTGCCAAGGCTGCTGTTTTTTTGTGAGCGCGAGTAGGAGCGCTCAGGCTTCTGCGACTGGGAGCGCGTCATGGTGAAGCACTATACTGAATATTTTTTACCTGATGAGAAATCAAGACGTTTTTAATCTGGATCAGGCAGATCCGGGGCCAACTTGTGACCGCTAAGTTTAGCAGCGATGAACCCGGTAAGAAAGCCGATGAGCAGAAATGGCACAAAATCCATCCCGATGCCGAACCAAGGAATATAGGTTGTAGCGAATTGTTGAATGCTACTGAAAATCGGTAGCTGTGCTAGCCCAGCAGGTAAGGCATGGATGGCATCTAAAAGCGCAGGGATCATCGTGAAGGCAACCGTAGTTTTATAGATTCGGGTATTTTTTCCAATCCAAGGATGCATGAGGCCGAGCATGATTAAGGCAATTGCCAGCGGATAGAGCAGCATTAAAATTGGCGTTGAATAGGCAATGATCTGATCCAACCCGAAATTGGCAATCAGGAAAGCACCAATTGTCGTCATTGGCAGGAAAAAGTGATAACCAAGTTTTGGAAAACGATGACCGAGATCTTGCGAGAAGGATGTCACAAGACCGATTGCGGTGGTTAAGCAGGCAAGCAGCGTCATCGCGCCTAACAAGGCCGTGCCAATCAAACCGGTATAATGTGTCATGATCTGGTTAAACGCCGTCCCACCGTTTGCTGTGAGCTTAGAGAAGCCAAGACTGATTGCTCCTAGCAAGATCAGGAGCATGTAGATCAAAGCTTCCAAGCCCATTGCCAAGGAGCCTACTTTCGCAACAGCCTTGGCGCGAGTGGATGCCTGGTGCAAGCCCATGAGTTTCAAGGCTGTGATGATCGTCACACCAAAGCCTAACCCGGCCAGTGCGTCCATTGTGTTGTACCCTTGCAAAAAGCCGTTAATCAAGTTGCTGCTCATGAGCTTAGGGCTGCTGGTAAAACTTATCGCACGAATATCACCTTTGATGACCAGTGCCCAAAAGAAGATCACTGCTAGCAAAATCAACAACAGCGGATTCAGCAGCTTGCCAATATAAGTCGTAATTTTACTTTCGTTGCGAGCAAGCAAGAAGGTTGTTAAAAAGAAAATAAACGAGAAAATCAAAAGGCCGATTTGTTGTTGACCTTTTCCTAAGAACGGCGCAATGCCAATTGAGTATGTGACAGTAGCGGTACGCGGGGACGCGATCAGCAGACCTAGACTCGCATGAGTGGCCAGCAGAAAGAACAATGCGAAGCTATGTCCCGCCGGCCGAGCAAGATCGTACATACTACTCGCACGGGTTAGACTGATCGCCATGATTGACAGCAGCGGCAACAACACAGCAGACAGCAAAAAGCCAATTGCCGCTGGTAGCCAAGCTGAACCGGCCAGTTGACCCATGTGGATCGGAAAAATCAGATTGCCAGCGCCAAAAAACATACCGAACAAAAGTGACCCTAGTGTCAAATACTGGCGCTTTGTGAGTGTGGGTTGTGGTGACATTGATATCCCTCCATTTAATCAAAACGATTGCCGACAGCGTCTTGACTGTAAGAAGGTTTTCAAAGGAGTTGGCTAATTAACCAAAAGAAAAGCCCTTAACAGTCGAGACTGTTAAGGGCGCGAATCACGCTGTACCACCTTAATTTACCGCTACGTCACCGTAAGCGGCCTTACCGTGTACGGCCAGTTGCCTGGCGATACACGATTGCTATAATGGGCGCAATCCCAACCGAAGCTTCCAAAGTCACCTCGGCAACTCGTAGACTACTTTCCCAAAGCTACCAGAGGTCTCTTCCCACCAACCGAGACTCGCTGACACCGACAACTCAGGTACTCTTCTACTCATCGTTTTTAGTCGTTTGTTGAATTGTTGTTTATTTTACGAAAAAAACGACAGATGTCAACTAAAAAGTTCAGAGCGCAAACAGGCGCGTTTAGAAACCGGAGCATAAGCTGCCCCAAGCCTAAATGGCCGGGCCTTGGCCATTTAGGCTTGGGGTCCTTATGAGCAGGTTTCTGCGCCTGTTTGCGCGTTTCGAAAGTAGAGCATAAGCTGCCTCAAGCCTAAATGGCCGGGCTTTGGCATTTAGGCTTGGGGTCCTTATGAGCAGGTTTCTGCGCCTGTTTGCGCGTTTCGAAAGTAGAGCATAAGCTGCCTCAAGCCTAAATGGCCGGGCTTTGGCATTTAGGCTTGGGGTCCTTATGAGCAGGTTTCTGCGCCTGTTTGCGCGTTTTGAAATCTCCGAGATCAAGTAGTCCCTTAGTAATCAACACGGTTCTAAGCAAAATTTGCGCAAACAAAAACCCTCCGCACTGATGCGAAGGGTTAAAGCAATCTATTAACCTACGACTTCAACCGTCGCAGTCAAAACTCCGGCTGAAGGAATCTGTGAATTCGGCATTGCAACATCCAATTGATTAGGGTTGCCAGCTGCAAAACTACCAGTATCATTAACAGTCCGATACCAAACAGTGCCATCAGATAATGTAATCTTCAGACGGGTACCTTTCGGGAATACGGAGAGGTTAGCAGCAACGCCGCCGTAACCCAAACCAGACCCAAGCACGGACGGATCATAGAAACTTAACTTGAAAGTACCTTTGTTGGTGGTTGTTTCTGTCGAAACTGTTGTAGCAGCGCTTGATGAAGCAGAAGCGGCTGAAGCAGCAGATGCTGCCGCAGCATTTTGAGCTGCTTGTTGTGCTTCCTGTTGTGCTTTTTCAGCAGCCGCCTGTTCAGCAGCCGCTTGTTCTGCTGCAGCCTGTTCAGCAGCTGCTTGTTCTTCGGCAGCTTTAGCAGCGGCAGCTTTTTGATCAGCAATCTGATGTGCTGCTTCGGCAATATCATTCGTGCCGACTGTGAAGGTGATTTCTTTTTTAGGATTGATCAGTGAATGTGCATTCGCCTGTTCAACTTTAGCCTCATTGCTTAACACAATTGACTTTGCGTTTACGTGACTACTATCGTTATCTGCATCGGTGTGATCGGCAATCGCTTCGACCTTTTGTGAATGGTTACTTGCCATCCCTAATAATGGTGCGACACTGAGTAACGCGATGATAGATAATTTAATTTGCTTAGTAAAGATAAATATTCACTCCTAATATTTTGAATAGTCGTCGTTTTGTTCCCCCGAGAACACAAGACGAAGTATATAGGGGTGGTATGTCAGTAAAATACCAACATCATTACAAATATACTCAATTCAGTAATATTGTTACGTTCGTGTAACAAACGGAATGTTAAAATTTTTCGTAACAATCAGTGAACTTTTCTCGAAAAAGTGGGTTGAGACCTTGAAGTTACTGTGATATTGGCCAATTTTCTACCACAATTTGTGAATTTTTTGGAAATTTATGGGAGCCTAAACTTTAACTCTGATCGTTCATGATACAATTCAATGACTGGCCTAAACGGTGCTTTTGAGAATCAGGTATAATGAAGCTGAACTGTCAAGGAGGCCGAATTCGTGGCAATGTATCGGGAAAAACGTTTTGAAGAGATAAAAAAACTGTTGGCAGCACGCAGCGAGTTGAGTATCGAGGATATTATGAAGGCGGTTGGTGTTTCACGAGATACCGCACGCCGAGATATTGTTGCGCTTGATGCGCAAGGCGTTGCGAGACGAACTCGTGGCGGGTTGGTGTCTCTTAGCTTTGGTCACACGATTCCCAGCTACTCCGCGCGGCTGAAACGATTTTCAACTCAGAAAACAAAGATGGCTAAGTCAGCATTGACGTTAATCAAACCTGGCGGCGTTTATTTCATTGATGATTCGACAACCTTATTAAAATTGTCGCAGTCCATTCGACAACCGGTGACAGTTTACACGCACAGTTTAGACAATGCGATCGCACTTTCAGTTGAAGAACGTGTTAATTTACATCTTTTTGGTGGCAAACTGGATCATCACGCCCGTTTCTTCTTTGAACCAACGATGCTTGAAACACTTCGCCGAATCGCCTTTGATGCGGCATTTATCGGTGCAACGGCTATTGCCGAAGATGGGGTTTACTTTTCCTATATGGAAGATGCTCAGGTGAAGCAGGCGGCGGCGTTATCAGCACGCCGGGTGGTCGTGGTTTCTGAAACCGAAAAGTTTCAGATTGAAGCGCCTTATCGCGGGCTGGAACTCGGCCAGATTACCACACTTATTACGGATAAAAAATTATCGCAGACGCACAAGCAATGGTTTGCCCCACAGACCCAGTTTCTGCTCGGCGACTAACAACTGCTTGACTAAAAAGGGATTGATACCTATTCAACAGCTAATAAATGATCCGGGGATTCGCACGAGTGAGGAGGTGCGTTCATGGTAAAGCCACTCGTCACCATCATTGTGCCGGTTTATAATCTTGAAGCCTATGTGGCTCACGGCTTGAAAAGCTTAATTGAACAAACTTATTCTCATTTGCAAATCATTGTGATCGATGATGCCTCAAAAGATCATTCTCCGCAGATCATTGCGCATTTCGCAGAACTGGATTCGCGTATTCAACCGATTCTGAAGCAGGTGAATCATGGGGTTTCGGCTGCACGCAACAGCGGCTTGGCCCTAGCCAAAGGCGATTTAGTTGCTTTCATGGATGGCGATGACTGGTACGAGCCGGACTTTATTGCTCACGCCGTTGACATGATGGCGCGTGGTTGGGATCTCATTGCGATGCCGTTTTATCGGGATGATCCTGACCCGCGACCGGTGCATGAGGCTTTACGCAAGCCTAAGCAACTCACGCGGGAAGGCCTAATTCGGCAAATGCTTCATCCAATTGGTTATATTCGCGGTTATTTATGGAATAAAGTTTTTCGACGTGATGTCATCGAGCAAGTAAGGCTACGTTTTGATGAAAGCATGACAATTATGGAAGATGAACTGTTCACGGCGACTTACGTGATGGCCACTCACCGGTTTCTTTACACCGGGCATCCAGCTTATCATCATGTTGTTCGTCGAGACTCAGCGACCCAATCGTTGGGGATCATCGGTGCGGTTCCGCAGCAGCTATATGCGCTTTGGCGGATTCATCAAGTTTTACGAGTCGCACGACGAACAGAAAAGGTCACTAAGAAAGAGGCAATTAAGATTGAACATTGATCATTGGAGGCGCGGGCGTTGACAGAACATTTAATGACTTATCGCCAGCTTAAGCAAAAAGCAAAAGGGCAATTAAAAGAAGGCACGAATCGGCGCGATTTGATGCTGGCTTATTTGTTACCGAGTTTAATTCAGGCAGCTGTCGCTATCATCACGTACTTGATGGTCTTCGCCTTAATTCAAAAATTCGGCATTGACAAAGCTTTGACTGATCCAGATGGATTCCAGAATTATCTGCAAAGTGGCAATCGTACCGGAAGTATGAATACGATTCAAAGCTTGGTCAATACGATGCTGATTCAAGGGGTCAATTTTGGCGTGCTAGATCTTGTACGCCGTAAAGAGCGAGTTCAACCACTGCATGCGCTGCTAGGCCTATTTAACGGTCAGTGGTTCTGGGGTGCCATCTCATTATGGATCTTTATGTATTTCTTGACGTTGATGGGGCTGTCATTTTTCTTGATTCCTGGAATACTACTTGCATTGGGCTGGCGTCAGGCCTTTTGGGTCTTTAAAGATGGTCATGAAACCAATCAGCGCTTTTCCTCGATATCGGCGTTGATCGGTTCTTGGCGACTGATGCGCGGCTTCAAAGGCGATTTGCTCGGCCTGTATGTTTCCATGATCGGTTGGTATCTTCTGGAAAACATCACGTTCCATTTATTTGACTGGGCGATCAATCCATACTTGCAATTGGTTCACGCTAACTATTATGAAAATCGGCGCGCTTACAAGATCGCGGCTCAAGCGGCTCAATCATGACTAAAGCTGAATCGTTGTCGCCAGCTGCGAGACGGGGTATACTGACCGCGATCTCAACAAAATGAATTGTATATCGGTATTAGCATTTTGAAGGTGAGGCAAAAGACGATGGAAACTGAAGCCTATATGACACTTGCCGAAGTGAAAGCTCGGCAAGCCGCCTTAAAAGATAAAGTACCGCTAGATCAGGCTATTGCTGAAAATATTCAAAACTGGGCTCAGTGGTTGCTTGATGAAGGTTTCGAGGGCAGTTACTTCACGGCTAAGATTGACGGTGATACTATCAACATTACCGATTTAGATGGCCACCCAGCCGCCAGCATCAGCACCGATCCGCCAAGTTACGTCGAAGCATTTAAAGACAGTGATCGCATGACGATGATGGCCATTCAAACCAAACTACGCAGGTTGATCGATCGGCAGGTTTTAAAGTCGCAGTGAGCGCGAGCCAGCGCGTTTAGAAACCGGAGCATAGGTGGCCTCGAACCTAAATGGCCATTTAGGTTCGAGGTTCTTATGTGTAGGTTTCTGCGATGGCGAGCGCGTTATAGACAGCAAGCCAAGCATCAAAAAGCGAAAACGACCGCAGATCAATCAAGCTCGTTTAGGCTCGAGTCACTTATGTATGAGCTCCGGTAGTGACAACCAAACAACGTTTCACCCAAAAGCACCGCCAGTCGCTAACCATTAAAAGGTTAACGACTGGCGGTGCTTTTGAGTGCTTTGTCAGACTAGTAAAGTTTCATCTGATTCAATGGCCAATAGCGCCAAACAACAACTGATTGAATTTTTGACTTATCAACAAATCCAAAATCGCGGCTGTCATGGGATACTAGCCGATTATCACCCATCACGAAGTATTTGCCGGCTGGTACCTTAGCGGATTTCGTTGAGGAAAGGGTTTTGATGTTGAAGTCATTGGTGAATTTAATCGTTGAAGCATCAAGTCCCTGCTGACTGGCCCATTTATTAATCTCGTCGGTGGCAAACTTTTTGTTCAAGTATGGTTCGGCAATCTTCTTGCCGTTCACTGACAATTGATTATCTTTTGAACTAACGGTGTCACCTGGCATGCCAATGACACGTTTAATATAGAGAGAACCAGGCCGATCAGGGGCATTAATAACCACGATATCGTTTCGCTTAGGCTTTTTGACGCGGATAGAATACAAACGATCGCCGTTTTCCAAAGTCGGTTGCATCGAAGTTCCTTGCACCACATCTTTGCTCAACACATAGCGCATCAGTAGTTGACTGGCAAAGAAGATAACGGCAAAAAGGACAAGGAATTCGAGCACCGTTTTTAAGGTGGAATGACTGTTATTTTTCACAATGACACCTTCCGGAACAGAATAACTTCAGTCTACCACAAGCCGAACGCTCGCGACTAGGAAGATCACCGGTCAATTTAATCGTATTTTGGGAAAAAGCCGCTATTTTCGGCTTGCCGGCATAAGTCGACAATTTGCGCATATTCGGCTAACATCAGGCACCAACGATGCGGCAAACTTGTATACCCGTAGGCAAGTCCAGCTAAACCGCCAACAAGCGCGCCAGTTGTATCGGTAGCGCCACCTTGGTTCACGGTTTGTAAGACGGCATCGTGATAGTCCGGTTTACTTTGCAGTGCCTTAAGTGTACGTGCTAATAAACTGATCGGATCGGTAGCACTCCCATCAGGCCACTTATCATCTGCCAAAGCTGCTTGAAAAGCTTCAAAAACTGGCTGGTAAGGCTGCGTGGTTCCAAAATAACTACCTGCTTTGTCGATACCAGTGGCAATGGCACTCGGTAAATCTGGCGTCGCGCCAAGTAATTCAACGGCAATTTGCATGTAAATGCCAGCAGCAACCAAGTTTTCAGCGTCTTGGTTAGTAATATGAACAAAAGTTTCAAGCACCTTAACACCTTCAGCTTTTTGAAAAAGACTCGTGTCAAACGTTTGATAGGCGAAAAAGGCGAATGGCAAGATTCGAATGAGTGCCCCGGGTTCTTTGGCGGCGGCAACTGATTGGCCAGTTTTAAGTGCTGTTTCAATGCTTGGCCAGATATCCGGACTGCGTTTGCCATAAGGAGCATACTTACCCGCGGTGAACCAAGCCTGGTAAGCCTTGATTAAGGCTTGTTCATCAAAACCGTGCTGCAAGGCATCTAATCCGGCTAACGCGAGTCCAGTTTCGTCAGAGTAGGTGCCAGCAGGTTGGCTAAAGGTGCCATAACCCTTCATGGTGGTCACCGGTGCTGCGGTTAATTCAGCCGCATTTTGTCCCTTAACTGGCAATCCCAACGCATCACCGATCGCAAAACCAACGGTGCCGTGAATCAAGCGTGATTCCATGATACCCATTTAGGTTCCCCCTCTATATATATGTCGTGTCGTGATTTTGACATTTTCTCAGGTCATCCGAGGCACACTTAACCTTGTCAAAGGGCAGACCACATATAAATTCTTTGATATTACTATGGAGCTATTATTTCGCTAGAACGCATAAAATTGCAAAAAATTTGCTCCGTTGTAAAAATAACCATGCTGTGATAGCCTAGCAAGCAGTGACTATTTTCAGAAAGAGCGTGAATAAGGGAGCTAGAGCCAGTGTCATCATTGTGTCAATTGGCATTGAGGCCACCCGCATGCAAACTGTCACAGCTTGCGAAGTGGTTTCAGCAAACGCTCTAAGCAACCAATCAGCTGTCGTTTTTTATACGTTTTAGTATAGGAGGAATCATGAGTGTTCTTACCGTAACCGGCCTGTCACAGCGCTTTTTAGACAAAGTGTTGTACCAAGATGCCAGTTTTCAAGTAAATATCGAAGACCACCTTGGCGTGATCGGGCAAAATGGGGTCGGCAAGAGTACCCTCATTAAGATTCTGACAGGGGCACTGACGCCTGATGCAGGTAAAATCGTCTGGCAGAAGCACTTACATGTTGGCT
This sequence comes from Lacticaseibacillus paracasei subsp. paracasei, assembly GCF_000829035.1. Taxonomy (NCBI): domain Bacteria; kingdom Bacillati; phylum Bacillota; class Bacilli; order Lactobacillales; family Lactobacillaceae; genus Lacticaseibacillus; species Lacticaseibacillus paracasei. Next base: position 254,555 of record NZ_AP012541.1, read on the forward strand.
ATTTGGATCAGTATGCGAATCTTGTACCCGGCCAAACAGTTATTGAATTTTTGCGGACCGCGTTTAGTGATCTCTACCGTAAAGAAGCAAAAATGAATCAGATTTATGCCGATTATGCTAATCATCCCGATGACGATTTACTGGCCAAAGCAGGCGAGCTGCAACAAGAGCTTGAAGCGGGCGATTTTTATGATCTGGAAACAACGATTCAAACTGTTGCTGAAGGCCTTGGGATTACAGCAATGGGGATGGATCATCCTGTTGAAGCATTGTCTGGCGGCCAGCGATCGAAGTTAATCTTGGCAAAATTGTTACTTGAAAAGCCGGATATGTTGCTCCTGGACGAACCGACAAACTATCTTGATGTGTCGCATATTGCCTGGCTAACGGACTGGCTCCAAAATTTTGAGGGCGCGTTTATCGTGATCTCACATGATTTTGATTTTCTAGAAAATGTAACCAATGCTGTCTTAGATATTGAGTTCGGGCAAATCACAAAATACACCGGAACGTTAAAACAAGCCATGCGCCAAAAAGAGGCCGATCATGAGACTTATTTGAAGGCTTTTGCCAAGCAGCAAGAGACGATTAAGAAAACTGAGGCGTTTATTCGGAAGTTTAAGGCAGGCACGCGCGCCACGATGGCTAAAAGCCGTGAAAAGCAGCTGGCGCGAATGGACAAATTGACGCCTCCTGGGACGCGATCCAAGGCGCATTTGGCGTTTCCGTATGCGCCTGTTAATCGACAAATCTTGGTGGATGTTAACGATTTGGTTGTTGGCTATGACAAGCCATTATTACAACCAATGAACTTTTCGGTTGCAAAAGATCAGATCATTGCTTTCGAAGGCTTCAATGGTGTCGGAAAATCGACGTTGTTAAAAACATTGCTCGGTCTTTTACCGGCGATCAGTGGCAACGTTGAAATAGCTGACAATGTTGTTTTTGGCTACTATGAACAAGAGTTGCACTGGGATCAACCTAAACAAAGCCCAGTGCAGTATTTGGAGCAACGGTTCCCAGCGCTCACGCAGAAAACCGTTCGACAGGTCTTATCACGCACTGCACTGACCAGTGAAGAGGCGAACAATCCTCTGACGATGTTGTCAGGGGGCGAACAGGCTAAGGTCAAGTTGGCTGACCTAATGCTCCAAACGACTAATATTCTAGTGATGGACGAGCCGACGAATCATTTGGACGACGACACCAAAAACGCTTTGCGTGAAGGCTTGCAACAATATCCTGGCGCAGTTTTACTAGTTTCCCATGAAGCTGGCTTCTATGATAGTTCCTGGGTTGACACAGTTGTGAACGTTGAACAGTTGCAAGTTAAAGCCTAACGTTTCGAAAAAATCGACGGGCATGACCATCAATGATGTTTATGCTGTTATCTATAAAAAGACTTGCTGCTGTATGAACGTTCATACTGGCAGCAAGTCTTTTTTAGTCGAAATTTGGATAATTCGGTTTGTGTTTCGAGCATACTGAATGGGTGGTGATTAAACATGCCAGACCAGTTGGGTATAAGTATAAGTCAACCGATCAGTCACCTGAACATGCGTATTCTCATGGCCGGTGATGGTCTTGGCAAGGCTGGCAACAGTTTTAAGACCAATTGGTGTCGCCAGATCCGGTAACAAGTCGCTTAAAGTTGTTTGCTCTTCAATTTCGTATGTCAAAGAATGAATTTGAAAAGGTATCCGTTGCGCTGTCAGCCAAACTTTGAATCTTGTCATCCGGGCGGGGTCCGCCTGATAAACTGGTGGTAGCTGCAATCCTAAAAGCGAGGCCGCTTGTTCAAGCAAAGCGTCAGACTGTGCAGTTTGAAAGTTAAGCACCACGGTTTGGTTAGCCCAGTTCATCAGCATTTTTAGGTCTTGAGGTTTAAGTGTCGGCAACTGACTGACAAACAACATATCGGCATTAAGCGGCTTGTGTAATTTGCGCCAGTCAGCCACGATAAATTGAGCTTTAGTATCGACTTGTTGATTCATGCGCTCTTTTGCAAAGGCGAGCATGGCAGACGACCAATCAATGAGCGTCAGTTCCTGAACCCATGGCATCATTTGAACAGCGTAGCGGCCAGTTCCGGCGGCTAAGTCGACTGCCGAATGCGCAGGCAGCAATTGCGTTGAACGCAGCCATGCGATGACATCGTGTGCGATAGGCAAACGCGACGCCTGCTCTGCCGCGGCATAATCAGGCGCAAATGCGTTCCAAAAAGCTTGATCCTCTGTCATAGTGCGTGCTTTTCCTTTCTTGAAAAACTTTTTTAAAAAAGTGGTTGACTTGAGTGAGTAAACTGCGTAGTATAGTACGAGTTGTCAGTCATAAAAACAGTTTAAACCGCACAGCGATTAAAAAAAAGATGTTGACAACGAGTTGCCAATTTGATATTCTTAGTAAGTTGTCGCTTGGCGACAAAGTGGTCCTTTGAAAACTGAACAAAGTTTCGTTTAAATGTGCAGGGTCCTTGGTACTTCGGTACCGAGGCAAAAAGTAACATTTGCGAAGTCAATTCGCTAGAACAACAAATTGAGCTATTCGAACAGCTCATATTTATATGAGAGTTTGATCCTGGCTCAGGATGAACGCTGGCGGCGTGCCTAATACATGCAAGTCGAACGAGTTCTCGTTGATGATCGGTGCTTGCACCGAGATTCAACATGGAACGAGTGGCGGACGGGTGAGTAACACGTGGGTAACCTGCCCTTAAGTGGGGGATAACATTTGGAAACAGATGCTAATACCGCATAGATCCAAGAACCGCATGGTTCTTGGCTGAAAGATGGCGTAAGCTATCGCTTTTGGATGGACCCGCGGCGTATTAGCTAGTTGGTGAGGTAACGGCTCACCAAGGCGATGATACGTAGCCGAACTGAGAGGTTGATCGGCCACATTGGGACTGAGACACGGCCCAAACTCCTACGGGAGGCAGCAGTAGGGAATCTTCCACAATGGACGCAAGTCTGATGGAGCAACGCCGCGTGAGTGAAGAAGGCTTTCGGGTCGTAAAACTCTGTTGTTGGAGAAGAATGGTCGGCAGAGTAACTGTTGTCGGCGTGACGGTATCCAACCAGAAAGCCACGGCTAACTACGTGCCAGCAGCCGCGGTAATACGTAGGTGGCAAGCGTTATCCGGATTTATTGGGCGTAAAGCGAGCGCAGGCGGTTTTTTAAGTCTGATGTGAAAGCCCTCGGCTTAACCGAGGAAGCGCATCGGAAACTGGGAAACTTGAGTGCAGAAGAGGACAGTGGAACTCCATGTGTAGCGGTGAAATGCGTAGATATATGGAAGAACACCAGTGGCGAAGGCGGCTGTCTGGTCTGTAACTGACGCTGAGGCTCGAAAGCATGGGTAGCGAACAGGATTAGATACCCTGGTAGTCCATGCCGTAAACGATGAATGCTAGGTGTTGGAGGGTTTCCGCCCTTCAGTGCCGCAGCTAACGCATTAAGCATTCCGCCTGGGGAGTACGACCGCAAGGTTGAAACTCAAAGGAATTGACGGGGGCCCGCACAAGCGGTGGAGCATGTGGTTTAATTCGAAGCAACGCGAAGAACCTTACCAGGTCTTGACATCTTTTGATCACCTGAGAGATCAGGTTTCCCCTTCGGGGGCAAAATGACAGGTGGTGCATGGTTGTCGTCAGCTCGTGTCGTGAGATGTTGGGTTAAGTCCCGCAACGAGCGCAACCCTTATGACTAGTTGCCAGCATTTAGTTGGGCACTCTAGTAAGACTGCCGGTGACAAACCGGAGGAAGGTGGGGATGACGTCAAATCATCATGCCCCTTATGACCTGGGCTACACACGTGCTACAATGGATGGTACAACGAGTTGCGAGACCGCGAGGTCAAGCTAATCTCTTAAAGCCATTCTCAGTTCGGACTGTAGGCTGCAACTCGCCTACACGAAGTCGGAATCGCTAGTAATCGCGGATCAGCACGCCGCGGTGAATACGTTCCCGGGCCTTGTACACACCGCCCGTCACACCATGAGAGTTTGTAACACCCGAAGCCGGTGGCGTAACCCTTTTAGGGAGCGAGCCGTCTAAGGTGGGACAAATGATTAGGGTGAAGTCGTAACAAGGTAGCCGTAGGAGAACCTGCGGCTGGATCACCTCCTTTCTAAGGAAACAGACTGAAAGTCTGACGGAAACCTGCACACACGAAACTTTGTTTAGTTTTGAGGGGATCACCCTCAAGCACCCTAACGGGTGCGACTTTGTTCTTTGAAAACTGGATATCATTGTATTAATTGTTTTAAATTGCCGAGAACACAGCGTATTTGTATGAGTTTCTGAAAAAGAAATTCGCATCGCATAACCGCTGACGCAAGTCAGTACAGGTTAAGTTACAAAGGGCGCACGGTGGATGCCTTGGCACTAGGAGCCGATGAAGGACGGAACTAATACCGATATGCTTCGGGGAGCTATAAGTAAGCTTTGATCCGGAGATTTCCGAATGGGGGAACCCAGTACACATCAGTGTATTGCTTGTCAGTGAATACATAGCTGGCCGGCGGCAGACGCGGGGAACTGAAACATCTCAGTACCCGCAGGAAGAGAAAGAAAACTCGATTCCCATAGTAGCGGCGAGCGAAGTGGGAAGAGCCCAAACCGAGAAGCTTGCTTCTCGGGGTTGTAGGACTGGACATTGGAGTTACCAAAGTCCGACGTAGTCGAAGTCAGCTGGAAAGCTGCGCCACAGAAGGTGAAAGCCCTGTAAGCGAAACGTCGAACCCTCCGTCCAGGATCCTGAGTACGGCGGAACACGTGAAATTCCGTCGGAATCCGGGAGGACCATCTCCCAAGGCTAAATACTCCCTAGTGACCGATAGTGAACCAGTACCGTGAGGGAAAGGTGAAAAGCACCCCGGAAGGGGAGTGAAACAGTTCCTGAAACCGTGTGCCTACAATTAGTCAAAGCCCGTTAATGGGTAATGGCGTGCCTTTTGTAGAATGAACCGGCGAGTTACGTTTGCTTGCGAGGTTAAGATGAAAAGTCGGAGCCGTAGCGAAAGCGAGTCTGAACAGGGCGAATGAGTAAGCAGATGTAGACCCGAAACCAAGTGACCTACCCATGACCAGGTTGAAGGTGTGGTGAAACACACTGGAGGACCGAACCCATGTATGTTGAAAAATGCTGGGATGAGTTGTGGGTAGCGGTGAAATTCCAAACGAACTTGGAGATAGCTGGTTCTCTCCGAAATAGCTTTAGGGTTAGCCTCGGAGGATGGATCATGGAGGTAGAGCACTGTTTGAACTAGGGGCCCATCAAGGGTTACTGAATTCAGATAAACTCCGAATACCATCGATCTTACTCCGGGAGTCAGACAGTGAGCGATAAGGTCCATTGTCGAAAGGGGAACAGCCCAGATCACCAGTTAAGGTCCCTAAATTTATGCTAAGTGGAAAAGGATGTGGCGTTGCACAGACAACTAGGATGTTGGCTCAGAAGCAGCCACCATTTAAAGAGTGCGTAATAGCTCACTAGTCGAGTGGCACTGCGCCGAAAATATACCGGGGCTAAGCATAATACCGAAACTGTGGGTGCACCCGTAAGGGTGCGCGGTAGGAGAGCGTTCTAAGGGCGTTGAAGGTCGATCGTGAGGACGGCTGGAGCGCTTAGAAGTGAGAATGCCGGCATGAGTAGCGAAAGATCAGTGAGAATCTGATCCACCGTATGACTAAGGTTTCCTGGGGAAGGCTCGTCCTCCCAGGGTTAGTCGGGATCTAAGGCGAGGCCGAGAGGCGTAGTCGATGACAAGCAGGTTGAGATTCCTGCACTAGTTTATTTTGTTTAAGCGATGGAGGGACGCAGGAGGCTAAGGAAAGCGCACGGCTGGAAATGTGCGCCCAAGCAGCAAGTCTGACAGCGAGTGAAATGCTTGCAGTCTTAAGGACAAGCTGTGATGGGGAGCGAAATTATAGTAGCGAAGTTCCTGATGTCACACTGCCAAGAAAAGCTTCTAGTGAGAAATAAACTACCCGTACCGCAAACCGACACAGGTAGTCGAGGAGAGTATCCTCAGGTGAGCGAGCGAACTCTCGTTAAGGAACTCGGCAAAATGACCCCGTAACTTCGGAAGAAGGGGTGCTGACCGCAAGGTCAGCCGCAGTGAATAGGCCCAAACAACTGTTTATCAAAAACACAGGTCTCTGCTAAATCGTAAGATGATGTATAGGGGCTGACGCCTGCCCGGTGCTGGAAGGTTAAGAGGATGAGTTAGCGCAAGCGAAGCCCAGAATTGAAGCCCCAGTAAACGGCGGCCGTAACTATAACGGTCCTAAGGTAGCGAAATTCCTTGTCGGGTAAGTTCCGACCCGCACGAAAGGCGTAATGATTTGGGCACTGTCTCAACGAGAGACTCGGTGAAATTATAGTACCCGTGAAGATGCGGGTTACCCGCGACAGGACGGAAAGACCCCATGGAGCTTTACTGTAGCTTGATATTGAGTGTTTGTACCGCTTGTACAGGATAGGTAGGAGCCGTAGAGATCGGAACGCTAGTTTCGATGGAGGCGTTGGTGGGATACTACCCTAGCTGTATGAACACTCTAACCCGCGCCACTAATCGTGGCGGGAGACAGTGTCAGGTAGGCAGTTTGACTGGGGCGGTCGCCTCCTAAAATGTAACGGAGGCGCCCAAAGGTTCCCTCAGAATGGTTGGAAATCATTCGCAGAGTGTAAAGGTATAAGGGAGCTTGACTGCGAGACTGACAAGTCGAGCAGGGACGAAAGTCGGGCTTAGTGATCCGGTGGTTCCGTATGGAAGGGCCATCGCTCAACGGATAAAAGCTACCCTGGGGATAACAGGCTTATCTCCCCCAAGAGTCCACATCGACGGGGAGGTTTGGCACCTCGATGTCGGCTCATCGCATCCTGGGGCTGTAGTCGGTCCCAAGGGTTGGGCTGTTCGCCCATTAAAGCGGTACGCGAGCTGGGTTCAGAACGTCGTGAGACAGTTCGGTCCCTATCCGTCGCGGGCGCAGGAAATTTGAGAGGAGCTGTCCTTAGTACGAGAGGACCGGGATGGACGTTCCGCTGGTGTACCAGTTGTGCCGCCAGGCGCATCGCTGGGTAGCTATGAACGGCAGGGATAAACGCTGAAAGCATCTAAGTGTGAAGCCCCCCTCGAGATGAGATTTCCCATTCCTATATGGAAGTAAGACCCCTGAGAGATGATCAGGTAGATAGGCTGGAAGTGGAAGTGCAGCGATGCATGGAGCGGACCAGTACTAATCGGTCGAGGACTTAACCAAGTAAGAGTGTGAGCAGGAGCGGTTAGAAACCGGAGCATAAGCGGGCCTGAGCGTGATGGCCGGGCTTTGGCCATTGCGGTCAGGGTCCTTATGTGCAGGTTTCTGCGACTGCGAACACGTTTCGATGACAAGTACGTTAAGTTCAAGGCAGCAATTAAACAATGATAGCCAGTTTTGAGAGCGCAAAGTTCTCATAAGTGTGGTGGCGATAGCAAGAAGGATACACCTGTTCCCATGCCGAACACAGAAGTTAAGCTTCTTCACGCCGAGAGTAGTTGGTGGGAAACTGCCTGCGAGGGTAGGAAGCTGCCACGCTAAGTTAGGATCTGGTCATTGACCGGATCTTTTTTTATACCTTGATAAGTAAGTGGCAGTCGTGCTAAATTGCAAGAGCAAGCATGGAAGGGGATCACATCATGGCAATTGAGGCAACGAAAGATAACTTGAAGGCATTGACAGCTGAAGGCACGGTTGTCGTTGATTTTTGGGCACCGTGGTGCGGCCCTTGTAAAGTGCTTGATCCGATGTTAACGGCCCTAGAGCAAGAACTGCCAGCGCTTAAAGTGGTTCGTTATAATGTTGAAAAAGATCATACGTTGCCGAGCACTATGGGCATTATGTCAGTACCCACCTTAGTCATTTATCAGCAAGGAGAGGCGCGCGAAAAAGTGACAGGTGTTTACCCTAAAGACAAACTTAAACGGTATTTTGAACAGAAACTTGAGGCGTAGGTATGACACATTCAGTTGAGCGTCAGGATACAGCAATCCAAAATCAAGTATTGGCAACATGCTTGCTTGCTGGACGCATTATGATTGAAGGCGGTTCGGAAATGTATCGTGTTGAAGATACGATGCGACGAATTGCTGTGAATGCCGGTGAGCCACAAACGTTGGTGTTTACGACGCCAACCGGTATATTTGCTAGCATCGAAAATCAGCCGTATATTCAGGAGCGGCCGATTAGCAAACGATCGATTGATATGGAAAAAGTGACGCGCGTGAATCAACTCTCTCGTTCGTTTGCGGCTGATCAGATTGATCTAGATGAATTGCACGCGGCATTGATCAAACTGGATCAGAACACCCCTTTTTTCCCGATTTGGTTGCAGGTGGTGAGCGCGGCAGTTGTCAGCATGACACTCATGGTGTTATTTGCTCAACAGTATGACTGGCTTGATATGCCTTTGGCAGCTGCGGTCGGTGCATTGGGCTTTCTAGTTGATATCAAAGTGAATGCAGTGACCAACATTCGGTTTATTAGTGAATTACTGGGCGCATTGGTCGTTGGCTTAACTGCGTGGCTTGGGGTCCGGTTAGGCCTAGGACACAACCTGGACTTTATTATTATTGGAGCGATTATGCCGCTTGTACCGGGGGTAGCGATTACCAATTCGATTCGCGATATGCTGGCAGGACATTTGCTGTCCGGTATGGCCCGCGGGATGGAAGCCATTTTGAGCGCTTGTGCCATCGGTGTTGGTATTGCTATGATCTTCCGGTTCTTCTAAAAACATAAAGGGGGCGGCATCTTGCAGTGGTGGTTTGCTTTACTAGTTCAACTTTTGTTCAGTTATTTGGCAACGGTCGCTTTTGCTATCATTATCAACGTGCCGCGCAAGGCGTTAAATTTGGCTGGTTGGGCCGGGATGATGGGCTGGTTGGCCTACTGGTTGTTGATGGAAGTCGGTAGTGGCCGGATGATGGCCAATTTAGTCGGAGCTTTTGTCATTGGCTTGTGTGGTATCTTTTTTGCGCGCTATAAGAAAATGCCGGTCATCATTTTCAACATCCCGGGATTTGTACCTTTGGTGCCAGGCGCTGTTGCTTACCAAGCAGTACGAGCAACTGTCTTAGGCGATCTGGACGGGGCCTTGCAGTATGTCAGTCGGGTGGTCATGATCGCTGGTGCCATTGCTGTCGGCTTTATGTTGGCCCAGCTGTTATCAGAAGTGTTGTATAAACGAGCTGTTTTAAAACCGAAAAAGTGATATAATCATGTTATGCGATGAGTCGAGTAAGCACGCAACTTGTGCTGAAAGCTGCAGCTGACTGGTTAAAAGCCATCCGCCGGATTTGTGGGGTCAGCGATCTCAAGGTTGTGGAGCCAGCGAGATCCTATCCAAGTCAACTTGGGTACTGCAGAAAAAGGACGTTTTTGCCTTTAAGGGTAAGGACGTCCTTTTTTATTTGCGATTTAACTAGACTGACTACAAAGACAAACTCTTTTTGCTCTAATAACTTTATTAGAATAGAGGGTTGACTTAGACATGCATTTCCTCTAAGAAAGTTATTGCCAGGCGTTAGATTGTCATCAAAATAAACATTCAGCAAATTACCAATAAAAATTTCTGAGAAAATAAGTTGACTTTCCTTGGTAATCATATTAAGATTTTAACCAACCATTAATCTTAACTAGGAGGGCGTATTGATGTCATTGATGTGTATGCAAAGAAAAACAAATCGTAACTGTCATTACGCTCTTTTAGCCTTGTTGTTGATGCCAGGGACCCGACCGAATTGATCGTTTAAGATCAACGTGTTGAGCCCCGTTTTCGCATTGGCGATGGGGCGTACGATTAGCACCCATTCGTCTGAATGGGTGCTTTTTTCTGTTAAGAATCAATGAGATATAGTCATAAGCAATATAATGAGGGGGAACCAAGATGAAGAAGCAAATTGTCAAAGCAATTATGAGCGCTGGCGTCATCGCCGCTTCGATGCTGGCATTGGCAGGCTGTGCGACAAAGAGTGCCACGAGCAAAGGAAATACGGCAGGTAACACGATTAAAATCGGCGTGAACATGGAGTTGTCTGGCGCGGTTGCTGGTTACGGCGAACAGCAGAAACAAGGCATTGAATTGGCCGTGAAACAGATTAACGCTGCAGGTGGTATTAAGGTCGGAAATACTAAGAAAAAAATAACGGCCATCTATCGTGACAACAAATCGTCAACGAGCGGCGCGGCTTCAGTAGCTACACAGCTGGCGAATACTGACAAAGTGGTTGCGATCGTTGGACCGGCGACAACCAATGACGGAACAGCCTCTATTCCAAACGTGACCAAGGCGGCCGTACCAATGGTGAGTCCCAGTGCTACGGATCCAAACTTTACACTTCAGAAAAATGGCAGCGTGCAGCCTTACGTTTTCCGTGCTTGCTTCAATAACGATTTTCAAGGAGACCATGCGGCGATATTTGCCAACGATACCTTGAAGGCCAAAAACGTGGCGATTATTGCTGACAACTCGACTGATTACGGAACCGGGTTGGCTAAGGCATTCAAGAAGAAGTTTAAAGGTAATATCGTGACGACTCAGTATTATCAATCAGGTGATAAAGATTTCAATGCTATGCTGACAGCGATCAAAAGCAAGAAAATTGATGCCATCTATGCACCGGGCTATTATTCAGAATTAGGCCTCGTCATCAAGCAAGCGCGGCAGTCAGGCATCAAGGTACCGTTTATTGGTGCAGATGGCATGGCCGATCCTAAGTTGGCACAAATCGCCGGCGCTGCGAATGCAACTGATATTTATTACACCACGCCATTTTCGACGCTGAGTGCTAACAGCAGCAAGCTGGTGAAGAACTTTATGACCAGCTTTAAGAAGCAGTATCAAACAGAAGCACCAACGTTCTCAGCACTTGCCTACGATTCGGTTTACATGATCAAGCAAGCGATTGAAGATCAGAAGGCTGCTGATTCAGCCAGCATTGCCAAGGGCTTGGCCAAGATCAAAAAAATGCCTGCTGTGACAGGCACCACGACCATTGATAGTCACCATAATCCTGAGAAGCCGCTGGCGGTTGAGCAACTGACACAAGGCAAAATTGCCAAAGTCTATACCGTTAAGTAAATGACTGCGGAAGCTTTTTATGAGGAGATCATATTTTGCAAACCTTGATGCAACAAATCATTAATGGACTCTCACTTGGCAGTATTTACGCTTTACTCGCGCTAGGTTATACCATGGTTTATGGGATCATCAAGCTGATTAACTTTGCCCATGGTGATATCTATATGCTCGGCGCGTTTTGGGGCTATTATGCGATTAATTACCTGCACTTCAGTTTTGTTCCAGCATTGTTGTCGGCGATGGTGATGGCTGCGCTCTCAGGCGTCTTGATTGAATACTTGGCGTATCGTCCGTTGCGAAATTCACCGCGAATTGCGGCGTTAATCACTGCCATTGGCGTTTCCTTTTTCCTAGAAAATGGCATGTCGTTTCTATTCGGTGCTAATGCCCGGAACTTTCCACAGGTCATCACCACTAAAACCTACCAGATACTAGGGGTCGATGTTTCAAATGTGCAACTGCTTATTTTGTTCACATCCTTGGTACTGATGGTAATGCTGCAGTTCATTATCAAGCAAACAACGATGGGCAAGGCGATGCGGGCGGTGGCAGTTGATCCAGAAGCCGCTCAACTGGTGGGGATCAATCCCGATCACGTCATTTCCTTCACCTTCGCATTAGGATCAGCACTGGCTGGTGCAGCGGGTGTCATGATCGGCTTGTATTACAATTCGATTGATCCATTAATGGGAATGGTGCCGGGAATCAAAGCGTTTGTCGCCGCGGTTGTTGGTGGGATCGGATCGGTCCCAGGAGCGGCTGTAGGGGGCTTCTTGATTGGCTTGCTAGAAACTGGTGTTCAGGCTGTGGGCTTATCGGCCTACAAAGATGCGGCGGTTTACCTTGTTTTGATCATCATGCTGGTCGTGTTACCTGCTGGATTATTCGGCAAACGTCAACGGGAGAAGGTGTGAGCCTATGTTTAAAAATATGCGCAGTAAGCTCATTTGGCTCGCGACGATGATTGCTGGCTTTGTCTTGATCGACATTGGTGAATTAACCGGCGTCATTAACGGGTTTATCGAAAATGCGCTGGTCACAATCGGCATTAACATTATTTTGGCAGTCGGTTTGAATCTTATTATCGGATTTTCCGGTCAGTTTTCGCTTGGTCATGCTGGCTTCATGGCGATTGGCGCTTATGCCACGGCGATCATCACACAAAACATCTCAACGCCGCTTGGGTTTTACCTTGCTATGCTGGTCGGCATGATCGTTGCGATCATTGCCGCTTTGATTGTCGGAATCCCCACGTTGCGGCTGCGAGGTGACTATTTAGCGATTGCCACGATGGGCGCCGCCGAGATTATCCGAGTCATTATTAATAATTTGAAAATCACCAATGGCCCTGCTGGTATGTTTAATATTCCGCCTTTGGCTTCGTGGCCAACGGTCTATATCTTAATGTGTGTCACTACTGTGATCGTTGTGAACTTCATTCACAGTCGGGCGGGCCGCGCGGTGATGGCCATTCGTGATGATGACATTGCCGCTGAGTCGATTGGCATCAATCCGACCAAATGGAAACTGGCAGCTTTCGTGCTCGGCGCTGCCACGGCAGCCATTGGCGGTTCACTCCATGCGAGTTACTTGCAAACGATTGCTCCCGGAGATTTTGGCATCATGAATTCGATTGCTTTGCTGATTATCGTCGTTTTAGGCGGGGTCGGTAGTATCACTGGCACTTTTGTCGCGGCGGTTGTGTTGGGCATCATCGATACAGTGCTGCAGAACTTTGGCACTTTGCGAATGGTTATCTATGCGCTGGCACTCATTTTGCTAATGGTTTTCAAACCAGCTGGCTTATTAGGCCATTATGAGTTGTCGTTCAAGCGCAAGCGCCAGATTCGGAAAGGAGCAGCATCATGACGCAACAATTGGTAATTGATCACGTCAGTAAAGTTTTTGGCGGTTTAAAAGCCGTCGCGGATGTCACAATGACGATCGAACAAGGGACACTGATTGCCTTGATCGGGCCAAATGGCGCTGGGAAAACAACATTGTTCAATATGTTGACTGGCGAATCTGGGCCGTCGTCTGGCACGATTACCTTGTATACGGCTGATGGACCAGTTGATATTACGAAAAAGAAAGCCTATCAGGTGGCGAAGCTCGGTGTTGCTCGAACTTTTCAAAATATTCGCTTGTTTGGCGCCATGACGGTCAAAGAAAATGTTTTAGTGGCCAGGACACATCTTTATCGTGAAAGTTTCATTGGCACGATGCTGCGGTTGCCGCAGTTTTATCAACAGGAGGCAGCCGTAGCAACTGCAGCCGACGAATTGTTAGATTTTTTTGAGCTTGCTGATGTGGCCGATGAACCGACTGCTAGTTTGCCATATGGTACGCAACGGCGGGTGGAGATAGTGCGGGCAGTGGCCACGAAGCCGCAACTGCTGTTTCTGGATGAACCAGCTGCCGGGATGAATCCAGAAGAAACGGCAGATCTGGGGCGTTTGATTACTCGGATTCGTGAGCATTTTGGCATCACGGTGGTTTTGATTGAACATGACATGTCGCTGGTGATGAAATTGGCTGAGTCAATTTATGTACTCGACCATGGCGCCATGATTGCTTCTGGAACCCCTAATGAGATTCAAACTAACGCGCAGGTCATTAGTGCTTATCTGGGAGGTGAAAACCATGCTTGAGGTTAAACATCTCGTTGTGAACTATGGTGGCATTCAAGCTGTCAAAGACGTCAGCTTTAGCGTTCAAACAGGTGAGATTGTCGCCTTGATTGGCGCAAATGGTGCTGGTAAAAGTACGATTCTCAAAACAATCTCCGGTTTGTTGCGACCACGTTCCGGTATCATTGACTATGAAGGGCAGAAAATCAATGGCATGGCGGCAGCCAAAATTGTGAAGCAAGGCATCTCGCAAGTGCCGGAAGGTCGACATATTTTTGCTGGTTTGACGGTAGCCGAAAACCTGCAAATGGGTGCGTTTGGACTGAAGGATAAGCAAGCTGCTGGCGAACAAATAACGATGGTCTATGATCGTTTTCCGGTGTTGAAGGAGCGGCAACATCAAGATGCCGCAACACTTTCCGGTGGTGAACAGCAGATGTTAGCCATGGGGCGAGCTTTGATGGCAAAGCCCAAATTGCTGTTACTCGATGAGCCTTCGATGGGCTTGGCGCCGATTTTCATTCAAGAGATTTTTGACATTATCACGAAAATCAACGCGCAGGGAACAACAGTGTTGCTGATTGAGCAAAATGCACGCCAAGCGTTGGCCATCGCCGATCGCGGTTACGTTTTGGACAGCGGCACGGTCAAGCTGACCGGGACAGGCGAAGAGCTGCTTGCCGATCCGGCTGTGCAGGCAACTTATCTGGGGATGCAAGTGCCTTAGATAAGCCTTAGATAAGGGAACAGTTAACAAGCGTCAAAAAGCCAAGCCACAATATTTAGGGCTTGGCTTTTTGTTGTTATTGGTGACAAAAGATCGGTACAAAGACAAATAAACAGGCACTGACAGATGCGTCAGTGCCTGTTTATTTTTTGTCTGTATCAGTTAAGTGAGGTTGGACGGCCCTTTTGTCTTACGATCGTTTAAGGATTCTGTCCGGTATCGCCTGGTGCTTGTCCGACGCCTCGACCACTACCGCCTTGCCCTGGCCGAATGCCCTGTTGGTTTGGTGTAGCGACCATGTATTGACTGATCAAGTTCACAATCTGTCGATTTTGCGGTAGTGAGCTGTGACCCGCTTCGTCGCCGGAAACGGTGATCTGGGTGTAGTGCGCGACCTGGTTTTGGAAAATATATTTACCCGCTTCCACACTTTCGATTGGGACGGTGCCATCGCCGTCCAGATTTTCGGTACCAGCAATTGAGTAGACAGTCAAGCTGCTAGGCAACTTGTTGCGGCTAGTAATGAGATCGTTCAGCATTTGTGTTCGATTGTCAGGATTGCTTTCTTCAAGGTTGTACGGCGTTCCAATGGTCATGAGTCGTGTCATCCGCACATCAGAATCGCTGTAATACTTTTCGAGAAAAAGGGTGAAGATCAAGCCGCCATTACTGTGACCAATACCACGAAAACGATTGAAATTATAGGTTTTCGCCAATTGCTTAAAGGCAATGTTGAACCACGCCGCCTGTTTCTTGATGTTGTTATAACCATCTTTATTGTTTTCGAATGCGACAACGATGTACGGCTCGGTATCACGTGCTGCGATTTTGCCACTGTAAGTTAGTGTCCCATTCGTTTTCACCGTAATTTTCAGCAAACTATGGCCCGTTGTTTGGGCGTTTAGCTGAGTGATCAAGGTGTTGAACCGATCTTCTGTTGCTGAACTCCCAGGAATCAAAATAATCGGTTGCATACGGGAGTTGTGAACAACGCGAGCAGATTTAACGTTTTGTTCCATCCAGCTGGTAGCGGGGAGCATGATAGCCGTTACCGCCAAGACACTGACCAGTAACAACAGCCATTTTCGCCAGTGTTTAATCATGATGACCACCGACCTTTGCTGATTCAAGATTGATTGTTTCTGCTAGTCGCACAAATGGGATATAGATAAGAACCGAGATTGCTAAGCAGAGGATAGCCACGAGAAGCGATACCCAATTACCATTGGTGCCTAGGAAGGCTGCCAACGGTCCGGGCGTTGTCGTTGGAATCGTATAAACTGACGGCGGCATAAGACGCAAGCGGATAGCTGCCCATGCAATCGTCATATTAACTAGCGGTGCAATCAAGAACGGCACAAGTAAAATAGGGTTTAACATGACTGGCCAGCCAATCATGATTGGTGAGCTGATATTGACCAAGCTCGGCAAAAGCGACATGCCAGCTATTCGGCGTAATGGCCGGGTTTTGGCAACCCAAAGTGTCGCAATGATGAGGGCTAAGGTCATCCCAACGCCACCGAAACTCGCGAAGGGATGGTAAATGGTGCCAATAGTGATCGGGTTGGGCACGTTGAACAAATTGTTGTGCTCAAGCGCATAATTCAAATTGGCAGTGCTGGTCGTGCTACCGGCTTGCACTGTTAACGGATTAATCGGACCTTCAATACCAGCCCACCACATGAGGGCATTAATGGTGGTGACCAAGGCCAATCGAATCGACACGTGACTGAGGCTGGAGGCAGGTATCTGAAATGGAATGTAGAAAAGACCGATGAAACCTTCTGTCGAGATGCGGCTGAGGCTGTAATTGATCGCCACACTGATCACCAGGATCACGACAGTAAGCCAGGTGCCACGCAGCCCACGGTCAACCAAGGCAACGATTGTATACCGATGCGTTGGTTCTTCGAGGTCCGCACGTGTGAAGCGGAAGAGCCAACCGATAAGCAAGCCGAAAAAGATAGCAATAAACAAACCACGATAACCAAAATTATTCATTTGGAAAGGTGATTGGCCATTGCGTCGTGAATCCAAATTAAGAATCATAAATGCCCCGACACTCGTTAAGGCTGCCAAAGAATCATCTTTGCCATAAGATCGGGCAATAAATTTGGCAACGAAAAACGCCGCCATAACCGCCATCAGATCGAGAGTCACTGTTTGGATCGACATCAAAATGGTGCGGATCTGGTTATAGTAAGGAATGACGGTGTCAAGATGATAAATGACTGCAAAAAAGCCATTTCGTGAAAACACACTCTGCGTCAACATTTGAGCCCAAGCACCGACCAGAATAAACGGGAAAATGACGGCAAGGGTTTGTTGGAGCGCGCGATAAATGCGGGTGTGTCGCAACCGAACGCTATTGTTAACGAGCACGGGCAGCAATCTCTGCATCAGATTGCTCATGGCTGCCATCTCCCTTTTCAATTTTTTAATGGCGCATTATCAATGCTATTCTAACAAATATTAATATCGCCGAGTAGTTTTCGTATTGAAAAGAAAGTTAAAACAATGATGAGACGCCTTATGAAAGGTCGAGTTTTACGATTTCTGCTTTCGATAGGCCTCCATCTTGGCGTGGAAAGTCGCTTCCGTCACGCCATAGGCCGCAAATGTTACCGCATTAGCGCCAGCTTCGATCGTGGCAGTGATCTGCTCATCGGTTTTACCGCCAGAAGCAATAATCGGGAAATTCGGGTGCTTGCTGTCAATGGCCGCACGAACTTCGGCCACAAGATTGGCGGTTTCTTTGCCACCAGCAATGTTAAAGGCCGCGACACCGGCATCAATTCGGGCGTTAAGATCATCCATATGACGGACAATGGTATAGATCGTTGGAACGTCCACCACACGATTGACATTGATGAGCGTTTCAATCGGAGTTGGTGCATTTAACACAACGGCCTGAGCACCGCTTTCTTCCGCAAAAGCGCCAATGGTTGCGGCTCGCAAGCCCTTGGTTAGCCCGCCGCCGATGCCAGCCAGAATCGGCACGTTAGCCACCGTTGCTACAGCTTGGAGAATGCGCGTATTAGGTGTCCACGGATAGACAGCCAGAATCGCATCAGCATCGCAATTCGCGATTACAGCGACGTCCATGGTATAGATGATACTGCGAATTTTTTTACCAAAAAGCGTAATGCCACTGGCCGCTTTAATCGCTGAAGGTGCTTGAACAATATCAGTGCGGAGCTTAGAAGTTAAATTCGGGGGCATGTTCGTCATGGAAGTACCTCACTTTCAAGAAACAATTTGATTAACTTTATTATAATGGATGAGAATAGGTGAAGGCGAGAAGGACACCTTTATGACTGTTTTGCCATAGGTCGGGTGTCCCGAAGCCTTCGAGCTTGCTTTAATCAACTGCCTTGCCAAAACGCATTTGCAAGCCACAACTTGGCTTGACGGTACGCGTACTCATGATCTATTCACCCCTTTCTATGCACGATTAACCATACCATGGTATTCTTAAGGCAATCTGATGAATGCGTCATTTGGTAACCGCATTCATCTTCTGCAGATAAGATAAGCTTTTTGGCTGCGATCAGAAGGCTATTTATGACGGAGGCGTAAAAATGGCAAAACCATTGGCAAAGTACATCGATCATACTTTATTGAAACCGGATGCAACACAGGATCAGATTGATGAAGTATTGGCACAAGCAAAACAGTACGGTTTTGCATCAGTTTGTATTAATCCCTATTGGGTTGTTCGGGCGGCGGCTAGTTTGCGCGACACGGATGTGAACGTCTGCACGGTTATCGGCTTTCCTCTCGGGGCAAACACCACCCAGACGAAAGTTTTCGAGACTGGACAGGCAATTGACGAAGGTGCTCAGGAAATCGATATGGTCCTGAATATTGGCGAATTGAAGGCAGGGCATGACGATCATGTTCGTGCTGACATTCAGGCAGTTGCTGATATGACCCATGCCAAAGGTGGTTTGCTAAAAGTGATCATCGAAGCGGTTTTGCTCACGGATGATGAAAAAGTCACGGCTTGCAAGTTAGCAGCTGCGGCGGGCGCTGATTATGTGAAAACATCTACTGGATTTGCAGCAGGCGGCGCGACGGTGCACGATGTCGCTTTGATGCGCAAAACAGTTGGCGATAAACTAGGGGTTAAGGCAGCGGGCGGCATTCACACTTATGCTGAAGCTAAGGCATTGATTGATGCTGGCGCTGATCGTCTTGGTGCCAGTGCAGGGATTCAAATTTTGAAGGAAGCAGGCGAAGCATAAGATGGCATTTGATCGCATTATCACGATTGTGTTGGATTCAATCGGTATTGGTGAAGCACCTGACGCCGCTAAGTATGATGACACCGGCGCTGACACACTTGGTCATATTGGTGCCTATTTTGATGGTAAACTGGCTTTGCCAAATTTGCAGGCCATTGGGTTGGGTAATATTGCTCGACCAACACCAATTGCTGGCGTGACGGCGTTAGGTAGTCCCAGCGGCTATTTTGGCAAAATGGCCGAAATTTCTGCAGGTAAAGATAGTATGGATGGTCATTGGGAAATGATGGGTTTGCCTGTGACGGAACCTTTAGGCTATTTTCCCAAAGGTTTTCCGGCTGAGTTGATTAAACAAATTGAGGAGTTTTCCGGCCGTAAAGTTGTTTTGAACAAACCTTATTCTGGCACAGAAGCGATCAAGGACTATGGTGAGCAACAGCTGAAAACTGGCGATCTGATCGTGTATACCTCAGGTGATTCGGTGCTTCAAATTGCGGCGCAAACGGATGTCATTCCACTTGAAGAACTTTATCGCATTTGCCGTTACGTTCGCAGCATCACAATTGACGCACCATATCGCATTGGTCGGGTGATTGCACGGCCATATGTCGGGACAGACCCCACTACGTTCACGCGGACCAGTGACCGTCATGATTACACACTTAAGCCGGATAAGCCGACAGATCTTGATCGCCTTCAAGGTGCTGGCATTGCGACTTATGGCATTGGGAAAATTAACGATATTTTCTCTGGCCAAGGGCTAGATGACGGTGTTCATACCACTAGTAATGTTGATGGCATGGAAAAAACAATTGAAGCAGTCAAATCGGACCGCCGCGGATTTATTTTCACCAATTTAGTGGATTTTGATGCGATGTATGGCCATCGCCGTAACGCGCAAGGCGACGGGGATGCCTTGATGACTTTCGATCGACAATTGGGCGACTTAATGACAGTGCTACGGCATCAGGATCTATTGATGATCACGGCGGACCACGGAAATGACCCAACTTTCCGCGGAACAGACCACACCCGCGAGTATGTTCCGTTGCTAGCCTACAGCAAGCAATTGCCGGGTAATGGCGATTTAGGTATTCGTTCGCCATTTTCAGATCTTGGTGCCACGATTTTAGATAATTTTGGTGTCACAGGTAATCAAGTTGGCCAGTCGTTCTTAAACCTACTTAAATAAACCCACATTTTGAAGGAGAATCATTGTCATGAGCACACATATTGATGCCCCAAAAGGAGCCATTGCCGACGTCGTCTTATTGCCAGGTGATCCATTGCGAGCACAGTACATCGCGGAAAACTTTCTGGACAATGCCCAACGTTACAACACGGTGCGGAATGCATTTGGATTCACCGGCACGTTTGAAGGCCGGCGCGTGTCGGTTCAAGCGACCGGGATGGGCATTCCTTCGATCTCAATTTATGTTAATGAATTGATTCAAGACTATGGGGTTAAAACGCTCATTCGCGTTGGCACAGCTGGCGGCATGGGCGAAAATGTCAAAGTTCGCGATGTTGTGCTGGCCCAAGGATCTTCGACTGATAGCAGCATTATCTTGAATACGTTTGGCGCCGGGCTTTATTTTGCCCCACTAGCCGACTTCAACCTTCTTCGTGAGGCGGCAAACTTGGCAGATACTAGTGCAATTCGCTATCATGTTGGTAACGTGCTTGGCGAGGATCGCTTTTATAACGATGAGATGGATCGTCAAAAACTCATTGATTATGAAGTGCTGGCGACTGAGATGGAAACGCCGGCACTTTATCTACTTGCGGCTAAGTACCATGTGCACGCGTTATCGATCCTCACGGTTTCAAATCACTTGGTTACAGGTGAAGAAACCTCAGCCCAAGAGCGACAGACCAGCTTTAATGACATGATCGGTCTGGCACTCGGTGTTGCCAAAACAGTTCCTGATCGTTAGATAACGCATGAAATCTAGTTATACCAGGGCTTTGGCGCTTTGAATTTTACAGTTGAAATATTTTTTTAATGTGCGTACCAGTAGGAAACGTGTTATTCTGTATATGGTTTCTTAAGAAATGGTAAACGCAAGTAAAACGCAATTTTTGAAAAAATTCAGTTTTGGATTGGAGGAGTACATACATGGTAGATGCAAAGAAAGTATTGTCAGTTACGGCAGGATTCGTTGGTGCTGCCGGTTTGGCAACTTTAGCTACCGGCGCTAATACTGTTTCCGCTTCAACGGGGACAGTCAATTACAAATCGGGTGCGACCACCGTATGGAATAGTCCATCATGGCATCAAGTAAAACGCTATGTGACTTTTGGTGACAAAGTACAAGTTCTAGGTCAAAAAGTTGACCGAAACGGTGCTACTTGGTATAAAGTCGGCGACAATCAGTGGATCCCTGGCATTTATTTGAATTTTGACGGCAAGACTGTCACCGTTCAAGCACCAGAACAAACTGCCAGTCAGGCACCGGTTAGCCAAGCGCCAGCTAGCCAAGCACCTGCAAGTCAGGCACCTGCGAGTCAAGCAGCCACACAGCCTGATACCCAGACAGCAAACATTCAGTTATATGTTAAAAACATTGGTTCTGCAGTCACAGTTTGGGCAACACCAGCGTACAGTCAGGCAACTGGCCAGTATCTGGAAGGCAACCAGACGTTGACGGCGGTTGCCCAGTTGCAAGCCAATGGCGAAACATGGTATCGGTTAGCAAATGGCGGTTACGTGCCAGAACGTTTTGCTAGCACAACACCTGCACCAGCACCGCAGTCATCTGCTGCAACGAGTGTTGCGGCACCGACTGCGCCTGTATCTGATGCAACGGCTTCGAACGCAGCTGCTTCAAATGCCGCCGCTTCGGATGCTGCTGTCTCCAGTGCTGCAGCGTCCAGTGCCGCAGCGTCCAGTGCTGCAGCGTCCAGTGCCGCAGCGTCCAGTGCCGCAGCGTCCAGTGCCGCAGCGTCATTGGCTGTCGCTTCAGAAGCTGCTGCTTCGGTTGCAAATGCCTCTAGCGCTGCTGCATCGTCTGCTGCTGATTCTAGCGCTGCAGCTGTGCAGACTACGACGCCTGAGTCCAGTGCTGCGCCTGCAACGACACAGGTTGATGCAACTCAGGAACAGCAACAGCAGGCAGAACCAAGCAATACGGTCAATGCCGAGGAAACGACAAATAACGCGACGCCGACTCCTGCACCAACGCCGACTCCTGCACCAACGCCGACTCCTGCACCAACCCCAGCCCCAGCTCCTGTTACGCCGTCACGTCAGGCAAAAATTCAGGCGGTTATCTCAATTGCTGAACAGCAAATTGGGAAACCTTATGTATGGGGTGGCAAGGGTCCTAACAGCTTTGACTGCTCAGGCTTGATGTATTATGCCTTTTTGAACGGCGCCGGTGTTAACATCGGTGGTTGGACAGTGCCACAAGAATCTTCTGGTCAGCAAGTCTCACTGAGTGCACTTCAGCCTGGTGATTTGCTCTTCTGGGGCGGACATGGTAGCTCTTACCACGTAGCGCTCTACATTGGTGGCGGTACAATGATTCAGGCACCACAACCAGGTGAAAATGTGAAGTATACGGCATTAGCTTACTTCATGCCTGATTTTGCTGTTCGTCCTTCACTATAAGGATAACTAATGGCTAAAATTAAACTGGAACATTCTCGCGAGAGGGTGTTCCTTTTTTTTGCTTTTTTTCATTCCGGGGCAAAAAATATCCTGCATTCACGGGATATCCAGTACGATTCAACGATTGATAGCTATCCTAATCATCATAGTCCGGACTTTTGATCAGTTCAGATGGAGCAGTCTTTGTAGGGGATTTAAAGATGTATTTTGCAATGGATGGCGAAATGTTCTTGGCTAAGGCCTGTCCCCAATTTTGTGAGATCTCCAGTAACGCAACATCATGTGGTTGAGTCGAGATCAATGACAGAAAATGTCCGGTCCACTAGCGATTTTGTCCAAGCTGTTGGTATGTAAAGCTATAAATTGTTGCCGAGCTTTTTCGGCACTTCCTTAGATTGATCTGCTGTTTGAATATTTGGTCCCTAGATAGACTTGCAGGGTGGGTAGCTATCCTATAGACAATATACGATGGGCGGCCGCTTTTTTGTTGCTTTAAATTTTAACGTTGATAATTGCTGCTTTTTCGTCGCTAGCAGTGTCAAAAAAGCTAAATAACGACGAAAAAAGCGGATTTTGCTACGTTTATTTTTAAACGGTATTGAACGACATCTCTCTAAGCAAGTGAGATACCTTTAGATGCGTCAGCTTTTTTGGAGTGGGGGATAACTGAGGACAATAGAAAGCTGAAAAGCACAAACAGTGCACTCAATAAGTGTGCACTGCGTTTTGGTCTGATGAGCATCATGCAAGCTTTTGTAGCTTTAGCTCAATGATTACTTAACCCATTTTGCGATTGACTGACCCACTTGGTACCCAGCATCAAAGATACCGGTGAAGATACCTTTCATGATGACCTCGACTGACAAATCGCCGCCAACAACCGACACTTGTTCTGTGTAGGTAAGTTCAGGAAATTGATTCAAAGCTTTTTGATTCATTGTGGCTTCCTCCATTTATCGTGTCTATTTCAAATAACTAGCTATAGAGCTACCTTTTTGATAACCCACATGAAATTAAGTTTGCAAGACTCCCGTGCCAAACTGCCAAAGCATCAAGATCAAAAGACGGGCAGTAATGGCCAAAGGGAGCTTCTGTGCGAGAACGCGAAGTACGAATTGCTTTGGCACGTTCACCACTTATTTATACAGTTGCAGGTTTCTTTTCTTGCGTCATGCCATCCGTAAAGCCAGAGAAGACACCGGACAGAAATACAGTGAGACTTCCAATGATGACGCCGGTAGCGACAACACCGATGCCGCCTTGACTTTCTGCTAATTCTGAATCATCGATGCACGAAAAGTTTTTAAGCACTAAGTTATTTTCCAACATAAGTTTCAGCTCCTAGTATTTTTTGAATGTTTCGGCTTACTACAACCACGGCGATTGTCCATAATGCCCAGCAGTGCGGAAACCATTGCTGAGGTAGTATCGGCAATTGCCATGTAGTGTCGCCCCTTCGTTTGGGATAGTACAAGAACACATATGAAAAAGTGTGCTTAGTATGTCACGGTTGAAGGGGTCAAAAATGATTTCTCTTTCCTCTCCTTCCCGCTAATTGCCGTAGATCTGAGACAAAACTATCTAGGTGCTAGCGACCCTGTACATAATATACAAGTATTAGGCGATTTATAGGCAGCAGAGAAATTAACGTTGCGTTATTCGGGCTTTTCGTGGCTTATTTAGCCATAAGTTTCAAAATGCGACGAAAAAAGACGATTTTGCAACGTTTATTTTTTGCTGTTGATTAATATGTTTGAAACTAGACATTAACGGTAGGATTAAAAATTACTCAAGATTAAAAACAACTTTGGCCACATTCAATGATTAAAATCGAAAAAAATCACCAGTTTCTGAATCGTGATCGCGGCTCAGATAGCACTTGTTGGCCGGCAGTTTCAAGGCTATTTTGTTTGGCTGCTTCAAGCTCAAATTTCGTGGGCAAATAGTTTCATGCGCTTGATCAGACGCGAAAGTGACTGGGTAACCCGTGCATTGGAAAAGTCAGGGAAAAATTTTCAGACGTCAAGCAAAAACGAATGACCTCCTCTTCTTATACAGGGGAAATCATTCGCTTTTTGGTTTTTATCGGGTAATGACTGGGATTTATGAGTGGGCCACGGCAAAGAACTTTTTTGCCCTTGCGCTTTTTTCCGGGTTATTCGGAACCTAACAAATCATAAATTCTAAGAAGAAATTGTTGCTCTTAGATAATCGTTTGCAATTCAGCTGAATTAAGCCACCGGTGTTTTTTCCATTTCCTGAGCTTTGGCAACGGCTGCCATGGCGACGGCGTTGACCCAGTTGATTGGCTGGTCAAAGTTTGGCTGGAAGAGCATGTCGACCATGGCCAATGTTTCGATCGTCATGTGCGTTTGAATCGCTAAGGAGATGACATTGGCACTTTGGCTGATGTCATGCTTGGAAAAGAAGGCCCCGCCTTTGACTTCGTGCGTTTTAGGATCCCAAGTCAAGCTGCAAAGAACCGGCGTGGTGGTCAGCATAAAATCAGGTCGGTAATCCTGCTCAATGGTCACGCTGGCAACCTCAATGCCACGGGCTTTGGCTCCTTCAGTGGTCATGCCAGAGGCAGCAATGGCGTGTTCGAAAAGTTCAACCGCTGAGCTTGATTGGGTACCGAGATACTTTTCGGTTGGTTTTTCAATATTTTTGCCGACTAAAATACCTTGACGGACGGCATTGGTTGCTAACGGAATGTAGTCATTTTTGCCAGTCGGGTTGTAATGCACGGTAGCAGTGTCGCCGGCTGCAAAAATAGCAGGATCGCTAGTTTGCATATAGGCGTCGGTGATCACGGCACCATTTGGCAAGGTCTCCAAATGGTCTTTCAGCAGTTCCGTGTTTGGTCGGAAACCGGTACACAAAATAGCGATATCTGCTGTATAGCTGCCTTTGTCAGTTGTGACGGTCATCTCACCATCAGTGCCTTGGTCGAAACCGGTGACCATCTCACCCAGTGCTAAATTGACGCCATGATCCGTATAAAGTTTTTCTACTCGATCTGTAATGGTAGCGTCAAAGTTTTTCGCCAACACACGTGGTAAGCCATCGATCAAAGTAACTTGTTTGTCAGTTAGTGCATACTGTTCGGCAAGCTCGGCGCCAATATAGCCGGCACCGATCACGATCGCACTTTTAATGGTCGGAGCAAGCGCCTTTAAAGCCTTGGCATCATGCCAATTTTTGCAAAGATGAACATCCGTGTCGTGAATGCCCGGAATGTTTGGGACGATCGGCGTCGAACCAGTTGTGTAAACCAATTTGTCATATGTATCAGTGGTCACGTTGCCGGTTTTGAGATCCTTGACTTCAACCGTTTTCGCTACAGGATCAATCGCCAAAACGTCATGCTCCATTTGCATGTTAGCACCCAGCGCAGCCAATGCTTCAGGACTGGAATAAAACATTTTATCAGGATCACTGATATGATCACCAACCCACAAAGCGATGCCACATGATAGAAATGATAGATTGCTATTTCGTTCATAGACAGTCACGTCGTAATCGGGATGCTCTGTCAAAATTTGCTGTGTTGCGAATGTACCGGCATGAGTCGCACCAATAACAAGAACTTTCATTAGGTAAACACTCCTTCATATATTGATAAGGTTTTCACAAAAAGTGTAACATAATTAGTTGTTCGTGACTAGATTGTCCACGGCTAAAATTGTGAAATATTTATTAAGAAACGCTTTCAACAATATAAAAAATCTTTCAATAAAAAATCGATTACCAATTGATAGGCAATCGATTTTTCGTTAATGTCGCTGCGCGGGTTGCAACCAGCGCCCGATGAGTTCGAGATGATGCATGAGCTGATATTTACGAACAATGCCAAGGCCGGGAAAATGATGGCGGGTGGCCGCGGTCATGAACGCACTGGTTCCAGTTGTTTGCGCATCTGGGTGAAATGGCAGCCATGCCGTTAGTTGATCCAAGACTTCGAAAAACTTGGCTTGCGGATTGGCAAAGTCGTCATTATTAACCGAAACGAAGTGATGCAATCGCAATGTGCCATCGCCCGCTGGATAAACCAGATGAATGGCGACAGCTCGTTGCGGATAACCATGCTCGAAATAGTCACTGGTGGCAAGGGGATAGTCCGCAAAGCCGATACCAGGCAGTGAAGTCGGAGCGTACTGATAAAACTCATCTTGCAAGATACCATAGTCATCCGTGTGTGGATAAACGGTGAAATGGTCATTTAAATAAATGGCGTGAGGCAAAGCCAGTCGGCGAACCCGCGCCTCATCAGGCACCAAGGCTAGCTGGCGCCGTGGCAGAACTTTTGCTTGCGCTGCTGTCGTTGCGATCACCAGTGCGGCTGGTCGGGCATCAAAAATTCGGGCGGGCTGCACAACGTCACTTAAAACAACAACATGGCGCGGCGCTGCCAGTAACTGATACGTGCCGACTTGCGGATTTTGAATTACATAGCCCGGATGTGCTGCTTGAACCAGAGCGCTAGTTACCTTCGTGACGCCGGGGATATCTTTGACCGGTTCAATGACAGGGATGACGGTTTTTGGTAATTGGTGATCGGCAACCAGCTGTGTCACCGCAGCCAGATCATATAATTTACCCCGGATAATCGGAAAATACTTCATCTGTTGGCGTCCATTTTGGCGGTAGCGAGTTCAGCATTCAACGCGTCAATCTCTTCTTGTAAGGCATTGATCGTGGTATTGTCGAGCTCCGAAACAAATTGATCATAAAGATTCTTGTCAGGGTGATAAATATCGTAATCGGCTGAGCGTTTTTTCAGTTCAGTAAATAGATCGGCTTCTGAGAATTGGCCAAGGCCCTTGGCAACTTGTTTGGCCTTGACTACTTCGCGATTGAGGCTGGCGATGAAATGGTCGGTCAAAGTGGCTTCAGGGACTTGCAGTTCTTGACGGCGAGCTGGTTTGGCGATCGTCAAAGTACCGGGTGTTACCACAGGAACAGCGCTGGCTGCGATTGCGGCTTTAGAGAAGGGATGGTAGGTAAAAACACCAATCCCATGTGGAATTTCGCTAGCCACCGCCGTGTACAGTCGTTGTGGCAAGACAAAATAGTTGTAATGACCGATAAAGCTGAGTTTGGCGCTACTATGGAAGTCGGCTTTGGTGACTTTGAGCTCAAAACAACGCCAAATGGTCGCGTCTTGCTGCTTTTGGCGAACCAGGGTATCGACAATTCCGCGATCGTCTGGCATCGTCACTTCTTCAACCACGGTGGCCCCTTGTTCTTGCCAGTAGGCATAAAGCGTTTTTTCTAAATCAAGCGTTAGCTGTGTTTTCATGATGGGCCTCCCAGAAATGCGTCAAGAGTTGAGCTAATTGCGTTGGGTTGTAGCTGACTTGGGCGTGGGTCCAGTGATCTGGAAAAAGGCGGGCATAACGTGGGGTAATAAAACGTTCGTCAATCAGCAGAATGACCCCGACGTCCTTGGTACCGCGGATGACGCGGCCACCTGCTTGTAACACGTTATTGAAACCCGGCAGCTGATAGGCATATGCGAAGCCTTGACCGTTCGCCCGATCAAAATAGGCCCGCAGTTGATCGGTTTCAGCATTGATACCTGGCAACCCCACGGAGATAATGGCAACGCCAATCAGTCGACTTCCCTTGAGATCAATGCCTTCAGCAAAGATCCCGCCAAGCACGGCAAACCCGATAATCGGTTCACTACCAGTTTGAAAATGATCTAGAAATGTTTGCCGATCCGCTTCAGTCATGGCATTTTCTTGAGCGCAAACCTTTAGATCGGGATTCGCCGCAGTGAAGGCTTCATAGGCCGTTTTCAAGTAGGCATAGGATGGAAAAAAGAAGAGATAATTGCCGCTTTTGGTGCGAACTAATGTTGTCAGGCTCGCAATCAACTGCGGCAAATCCTGCGTGCGTCGTCGATAAGTCGTATTGACACTAGCGTCAACAATAACTGCTTGTTTGGCGGGATCAAATGGGGAGGGCAGCGTATAGGCGAGACTGTTGTCGATCCCGCCAAGCAAC
Source organism: Lacticaseibacillus paracasei subsp. paracasei (assembly GCF_000829035.1). Classification (NCBI taxonomy): domain Bacteria; kingdom Bacillati; phylum Bacillota; class Bacilli; order Lactobacillales; family Lactobacillaceae; genus Lacticaseibacillus; species Lacticaseibacillus paracasei. The sequence goes on from NZ_AP012541.1 coordinate 282,909, forward strand.
TTTTGAAAATATGCCATCGGTGATAAGGTCGCCGAAAATAAGACGGCACCACGCCCTTTTTTCAAGGCTTCGTCCACAAATTGCGACGGATCGAGACACAGTTCTTTAACCATAATCTGGCCGTTTTCTTTAGTGACTTCGGTTTTGAATGTCGCGTCATAGAAGTCGCCAATTCGCAGATATTGATTGGCTAGAAAAAATACCGGCAAAACGAGATCGACAGCAGGTTGCAACGCGGGGGTTGGCGGTTCGCTGAGCCAATCGTGAACGACTTCGGTGAAGCGAAAAAGAACTGCGGTGAGGTCATCAAGCGGATCATCTTGAAAGATGGTCGGTTGTGAGGTCAACAAGGTTGAAGTCGTTGCATCAAGGGTATTCAAAATACGTGTCATGGCGCGGCGAACTTTTGTCAACGGGGCACTTTTATAAGGGGTTAGCGCTTTTTTTAACTGGACGAAATCTTGATCTGTGATGGCAGCGGTGTACATGTCCCGCGCGCGACTGACTAAGTTGTGCGCTTCATCGATCAGGAAGAAATTGCTGTCATCTTTTTCGCTAAAAAAGCGTTGCAAAAAAACCAGCGGATCAAAGAGATAATTGTAATCACAGATGATGACGTCGCAAAATAGGCTGGCGTCCAGTGAAAATTCAAATGGATCGAGCCTATGTTTGCGAGCATAAGTCTCGATGACGGGACGTGTCAGTTGATCCTCGTGTTCCAGTAGATCGTGTAAGGCTGGTTTTAGGCGATCATAGTAACCTAACATGTAAGGATTCTTGCTGGGGTCATCAGGTTCGTCAGCAAATGTGATGGTGTCTTTAGCCGTTAAAGTGATACTTTTGGCGGTTAAACCTGCTTGCGCCATCAAGGCCATCGCCTGTTCAGCCACGCGTCGAGTGCTTTGCTTGGCAGTTAGGTAAAAGGCTCGCTGGATCAAGCCCGTGCCCATCGCTTTTAAGGTTGGGAAAAGTGCAGAGATGGTTTTACCAGTGCCGGTGGGAGCTTGCACAAACAAACGTGCTTGGCTGTAGATCGCCTTATAAACAGCGGCGGCTAGCTCGTGTTGGCCAGCTCGGAATTGCGGAAATGGAAAATCAAGCTGGTCGATGGAGGTGTTGCGTCGTTTGATGATATCACTACGTAGTTTGAGCCAGTCGCGAAATTCTTCAAGTAAATCAGTGAAATCATCAGCCAACTCGGCGGCACTTTTGACTTCACTGAAACGGCTGACTGTGTCGGTGCTGGTCTGGACATAAACCAGCGTGATTGTTGCTTGATCCAAATGCCGTTGTTCACAAAGTAGATGGCCATAAATACGTGCTTGCGCCCAATAGCGGTCTTTTGTGTTTTGTGTGGCCTCTTCCCATGGGCGTGCACTGGTTTTGATTTCCTCAACTGTGAGGCTGGTGTCATCTGTCCAGACACCATCCGCTCGGCCTTCGAGCTGATAGTCTTCATTGTTCACGGTGACGGCGGTTTTGAGGTAAACTTCCTTTTCGTAATCGGACTCACGGTGAGCAGCTTGAAGTTTACGATGAATTTGGCTACCAATGATGGCGGTGTTATTTGAATTGCTGGTGATTGGATTGAGGTCGCCGGTGCGAACGGTTAACTCAACGAACTCACGAATACCAATGCGATTGTTTGCCATCACTGCGCCCCCTTGCTTGTCATGGTTAGTTATTAGTATAGAACATACATTCTCTATGGGGAAGACTGGTGAGTCAGGGTCATGCGCCGTCACGCTCTAGCTCCGCGTCGCAAGCCCCATCCGGCCGGAGATTGCGTAGTTTGGCACGGCAATTTTAGCGTAACTTTTGAAAACTAAAAATACCGGGTGTTTCTTTGCTTTTATAAATATAAGAGGCATAATAAGGGTGTCAAGACATGACAAATACGGCGGCTTGCAAACACTGTCGATCGGTAAGCCGCGACACTGAATGAGGGACATAGAAATGAAAAAGACTAGTTTTTGGCGGCTATTGGGCTTAATGGGTGCTGTTTTGTTGTTACTGGCAGCCTGTGGCAAGCAGGGGACGGCTACGAAATCGTCTTCAAGTGCGCCAGTGAAAATCACCTACTGGCATCGGATGACGGGGACTTATGATAAATCGTTGAACAAGCTCATCACCAAGTTCAACCAGAGTCAAAAGAAGTATAAAGTTGTCGCAACTTCGCAGGGATCATACAATGCGTTGCAACAGAAAATTATGGCAGCCGGCAAATCAAAAACGTTGCCGACCATGGCGCAGTCACCGTATACGAACATTGGCGACTACGTGAAGAACAAGTTGTTATTGCCATTTGATCCAGAAATGTTAAATGGCGCGGATAAGTTGAGCAATGCTGATTTAAAAGATATTTATCCAAGCTTTTTGTCTGCAGGTAAATATGAGGGCAAGTACTACGGATTGCCATTCTCAGTCTCGACTTCGGTGTTGTTTTATAACAAGAAGTTGATGTCCCAGTACAATATCAGCATACCGAAAACATGGGCCGATTTTGCAGCCGATCAGGAGAAACTCAAGGGAACTGATGTCAACGCGATTGAGTTAGATCAAAGTTATGATGTTGCGCTTGAGGGGATGGCATATGGTGCTGGCAGTCAACTAATTACACCGAAACTGAAGGCTAATTTGAATGCACCGAAGACATTGGCAGCTGTGAATCAAATTCTGGATCTGCGCAAGAGCGGTGCGTTGAAAACTGCTGGCGAAGATCAATACTTCAGTGTGCCATTTGCAAATGGAAAAGCGGTCTTTGGGATTGGTTCTTCGGCAACCGTGCCGGTTCTTATCCAACAGGCCCCAAAGGATCTTGACTGGGGTACTGCTGTGATTCCGACATACGAAGGTAAACGCAGCAATCCACTGAACGGAAATTACAATGTTTTGTTTAAAGGGGCTTCTAAAGCGCAACAAGCAGGCGCTTGGGCGTTCCAGAAATTCTTGCTGAAGTCTGAAAATGCATCACAGTGGGCGATGGATTCTGGCTATGTGCCGGTGACAAAAACGGCATCTAACAGCACGACATTTAAGAATTATCTACAAAAGAACGACAAGTATAAAGCCGCGGTCTCTGCAGTTTCACAGAGTTTTGCCTCAACTGTCTTTACCGGTTACACCGATTATCGTAATGATTTGATGAGCACTGTCGACAGCACGCTGACCAAGAATGTCAGCGGCGAAACAGCGTTTAACAATTTGCAAAAGCAGACTGAAACTATTTTAAAAGAAAATAAATAACTTTATTTAAAAAAGACTAGAAGGCGAGCGTTGCTTGCCTTGATGGTCTTTTTTAGTTTGCGTCTGCTTGCTGTGGTGGGCTATGATGGTCTGAGCAGTTCTAAGCTTTTAAGGAGACTGATATGGAAATCAATGTACACAAGTTTCAGGAAGCCATTTTAGATGGCAGCTTCGAGCATACCGAGAATCATCTGACCGCTGCAGCGTTCAAAAAGGACGGCATCGAGGCGGGCTTGACGAAGGTGTTTGCAGACGTCCGCAAGGCCATCGACAAGCAGCAACTGATTCAGGCCGACCTCGTCATCGATTTTCCTGAGCCGACCATCATCACAGTTGAAACTGGCATCATCAATCTGCCGTTTGCGAATGTCAATAAAGTCACGAACTTTCTTGAGGCAGACGAGATTGTGCCGGTTCGGGTCTATTTAGTGGTGGCATCACCATTTGTGAACGTGTCGGGTTTGAGAATCGATGAAATTGCAACGGCAGCGGATTATCTCACAGGCTTTGAGACGCTCAATAAGCAAATGACCGCTTCCGTTCATGAGAAACTTGACCATATTCAAGAAGAAATGGCGAAGCCCAAAGAAACCGCAAAACCGGTGCCAGCTAATAAGCAAAAAACACCAGCCAAAAAGACCACGCGCCGGACGGCAACGAAGCGAACAACGACGCGCAAAACAACCAAGAAAACAACGACAGCGGCGAAAACATCAGCGGCCAAGCCAGCGGCCAAGATAACGAAGCGGACGACCAAAAAAGCGGCGCCCAAAACCACTCGGCGAACAACTAAGAAATAAGCTGCTAGTCGCATGCTGAAAAGAGTCATTCCATTTGGGATGGCTCTTTTTACATACCAACAAGACCATCTAGACCCTTTAAAGCGAGGCGGTAACCATTTGAAAGCAAACATACAATAATATTAACGAAATATGAGAATAACGTGTGAGATATGAAAATCATTTTGAATTGAAAGCGATTCCAGCATATTCTTAACTTGTTGGTGGAATAGGCCAATCTTGTTGCAGAGACCATCCACAAAAGGAGGTTGAAGTTTTGAAGAAGCACGGGTTTCGATTTTGGTTATTGGCGATTGTTGGACTGCTGGGTATGGTGTTGAGTCTGAGTCAGCCGCCCAAGCAGGTAGCTGCTGCTGATAACACCTTGAAAAGCGTTTTTTCGATTGATGCGGGACGAAAGTATTTTTCCGCGGATCAGTTGAAAACGATCATTGATCGGGCACATACAGACGGTTACACCGATGTGCAGGTTTTATTGGGCAACGATGCATTGCGATTGCTACTTGATGACATGAGCGTGACGATCAATGGCAAAACATATGGCAGTGATGTCGTGAAACAGGCCATACAGGCTGGTAACAAAGCGTACTACGATGATCCAAACGGGAATGCGTTGACGCAAACCGACATGGATGCGGTCTTGAAATATGCAGCGGCACGGGATATCAATATCATTCCGGTTATCAATAGTCCCGGCCATATGGATGCCATTTTGACGGCGATGGCGCAACTAGGCATTAAGAATCCTGCCTTTAATGGGTCTAAACGGACTGTCGATCTTAACAATGACACTGCTATTGCCTTCACAAAAGCGCTATTGAAGAAGTATGTGATGTATTTCAAGGGTCATGCTACGACCTTCAACTTTGGCAGTGACGAGTATGCAAATGATGTCGATACTGGCGGCTGGGCCAAGTTGCAACAAAGTGGCACCTACAAAAAGTTTGTGGCATACGTCAACGACTTAGCGGCGATGGCCAAAAATGCCGGCCTGAAGCCGATGGTTTTCAATGACGGGATTTATTATGACAATAACACCAGTTTCGGGACTTTTGACAAGGATTTGATCGTCTCTTATTGGACAGCTGGCTGGGGCGGGTATGATGTCGCAAAGCCAGAATTTTTGACCGATAAGGGTTTGAAAATCATGAATACCAATGACGGTTGGTATTGGGTTTTAGGTCGCGTGGACGGCGATCTCTATAGTTACAAAACGGCGCTAGCTAGTTTAGCAAGTAAAAAATTTACTGATGTACCCGGCGCTTCGAGTGCCGTGCCGATTATTGGCAGTATGCAGGCAGTTTGGGCGGATGATCCGAGTGCACAGTTAGACATGCCGGCGCTGTTGAAGTTGATGGATCAATTTTCGACAGCCTATGCACCTTACTTAGTTCGCCCAGCCGATTACAGTAAAGTTGATGCCGCCATCGCTGCCGTGCCGCGGCAACTTAATCAGTACACCGAAGCATCAGTTGCTAAACTTGATGCAGCGTTAAATGCTGTTGTCCGCGGTAAAAAGGCAACCGATCAGGCATTGGTTGACGGCTATGCCCAGACCATTACTGTCGCCATCAAGGCACTGCAACTGCGGCCAGCCGATTACACAAAGGTTGATGCCGCCATTGCAGCTGCAAAGAAACTTGACCGGTCACACTATCAAGACCTTAGTGCCGTTGATGCGGCGCTTGCTGCTGTTAATCGTAATCTCAGCATCACCCAGCAAGCCCAAGTTGATACCATGGCTGCCAAGATTACAGCTGCCATCGCTGCGTTGGTTCTGAAGCCGGCGCCGCAACCCGATCCAAGGCAGCAGCAAGTGCCAACAAAAACGATTGTGAATCCAGACCGGTATTTACCAAAAACGGCAGAAGCTTCCGGGTGGGAATTGATGCTAGCTGGGCTTGCCACGATTTTTGGTGTCATTAGCATTGTTTTCTTTTGGCGGCAACATCGCATGGCCGTCTAATTTCTGACAATAACCGAAAATACGGCCCGCTACGCATCTTTTGCGCAACGGGCCGTTTGGTGTTGTGCGCCAACACCATTTCATAGTGTCACGCAAGGATTTGATGAAATTGTGATGTCATTGAGATGATTTTGGCTGTTTTGACAACTACCTCGCCAGCCTTCACCCGCAAAATAATCGGCTAGTAAGGTTCCGTCTTGTTATTTAGTTTAATTGAGCCGCAAGTTTACAAAATAAAGGTCAGCGGTCTAGATAGGTACTGTATAATGAACTTGAAAACGACGAAAAAGCAGCGCAAAGGCAAATTGGTTAGAAAACGGCGTATTAGCGGACATGAATGAGATGATGGGGTGTTCATCATGGGGTTCAGAGGTTTAACATGCGGATTTCTGATCTGAAGCGCTTGTTTAAAAAAGGAGTGGGCATTTTGACAGAACCATTATTTTTAAAACCATACTTCAATCCTAAGATATGGGGCGGCCGCAAACTCGAAACTGAGTACGGCTTTGACATTCCAGACGGTAAAATCGGTGAGGCTTGGATCATCTCAGGTCATCCGCATGGTCCGGCGACCATTGAAAACGGTCCATTGAAGGGTAAAACCCTTCGCGAGGCGTGGCATGAAGATCCCGCTTATTTTGGTCCACAACATAGTCAGGAGTTCCCATTGCTCGTGAAGATTCTCGATGCTGAAGCTAGTTTAAGTGTTCAGGTTCACCCTGACGATGCTTATGCTGCGGCCCACGAAGCAAAAGGCGAACTCGGTAAGACTGAATGCTGGTACATCCTGAAGGCTGATCCAGGGGCTTATTTGATCTATGGGCATCACGCCAAAACGCATGAACAGCTCAAAGAAATGATCGAAGCCGGCGATTGGGAGCACTTGTTGCGGAAATATCCAGTCAAGACTGGCGACTTTGTGTATGTTCCAAGCGGCACGATTCATGCTTTAAACAAAGGCATCGTGGCATTGGAAACCCAACAAAGTTCCGATACGACTTATCGGCTTTACGACTATGATCGGAAAGATGATCAAGGTCACAAGCGTGAGTTGCATATTAAGCAAAGCCTTGATGTGACGACCGTTCCTTTCCATGACCCGAAGCTTGATATCACCAAAGAACAAGTGACAGGCGGGCAAATCACCACGTTTGTTAAACCGCCGCTGTCACCGCATTTTGCCGTTTATCGCCTTGATGTTGATGGCACCATGACATTCACCCAACAAGCACCTTATACCAATGTAACAGTACTTGACGGTGACGGGACCTTTTCTGCAGACGGGAAGGATTACCCGATCAAAACAGGCGATAGTTTCTTGATTCCCAACCAGATCAAGACTTGGGCATTCACTGGCAAATTGGCAATCGTCACTTCTACTCCAGGGGTAGACGCATAAGGTTGCGGATCATCAGGTGCCCAACATATTCATAAAGACAAAAGTTATCCCTCGACAGGTTTTTAGACCATCGAGGGATTTTTTTGTTACTGGTGTGATTAAATGGCTGTCAAACAAAAAATTAGAACGTAATGAGAACGCTTTCTTATCGAAATAATTATTTTCCTGATTTGGTCTAATTATGGAAATGTCTGTTATCGCTTAATTCATGATTTCAATTTCTTTTTTTAACGAAAATTGGTACATGTTGTCATTTTGAGAACCTGTAAGTCGTTAAAAATAAAAATAAGTCGCATGTATTGACTTCACGAACTGGGAACGCATACACTACAAGTGGTTGGTACCACGTGGAGGTGAGATGATGGAAAAGGTTCCGTTGACGAAACAGCTGGTAGATCAGCTGGAAACATTCATTAAGGAAAAACTTCAGCCCAACGATAAGCTGCCGTCCGAGCGGGATCTCAGCGAGTTGTATCAGGTCAGTCGCAACACAGTTCGTGCTGCCTTGAACGAATTGTTCTTGCGCGGTTTCATTTATCGAAGCACTGGTAAAGGTACATTTGTTGCAGAACGATTTGATGAGCGAACCGATGTCAGTGGGTCCTACAGTTTCACTAAACAGATGTTGGCAATGAACCGTAAACCAGTGACTAGAATCCAGCGTTTAGAAAAAATTGCGGCACCCGCCAAAATTGCCAAGCGCATGCGCATCGAACCAGGCACGCCCGTTTACGTCCTTGATCGATTACGAATCGCTGACACGTTACCGATGATGATTGAGCGCAGTTACTTACCTGCTAACACTGTGCCAGGTCTTAATCAGGAAGCACTATCAAAAACGCCATTATACGATTGGCTGGAAGGTCATTATGGTATTCACATTGTTTCGGTCGATGAAGCGTTTTTTGCTGGATTAGTCACGCCGGAAGATGCTGAACAACTTCGAGTTGCACCAGCGTCAGCCTGTTTGAACATTCGGCGAACAACTTTTGCCGATACCGGCGAGATTGTTGAATACACCTTGAGTGTGGCTCGCGCGGATCAATTTGTTTATCACGTACATCACGTTAATCACTAGATAATAAAGCATAAGCCAGTCCGGCTTAGGGGCTGGCAAGCAGGTTTCCAATAGGAGGATGAAGAACATTGTTCGAAAAAACAACTGAAGAACTAACCAAGTTAGGTGCACAAATTACAACTGCTGAAATCAAACAGCAGCCAGAACTATGGCAAGAAGCATTTGATAACTATACCAACGCCAAGGAAAAGATCACGGTCTTTTTGGATCAGGTGACGGCCGCAGCTAATGGCAAAACCGTTCGCGTTATTTTCACTGGTGCCGGTAGTTCACAATATGTTGGTGACACGGTGACGCCATACCTACGCGCGCATGGTGATCGCAGCAAGTTCGAATTTGAATCAATTGGGTCAACTGATATTGTGTCTGCACCTTACGATTTTCTGGAAGCAGACACGCCGACCATTCTGGTTTCCTTTGCTCGTAGCGGCAACTCACCGGAAAGTTTGAAAACTGTTGAACTGGCTGAACAAGTTGTTCACAATCTCCATCAAATCAGCATTACCTGCGCACCGGAAGGCCAATTGGCCAAGAAGTCTGAAACGGAAGACAAGACTTTGTTGCTGTTACAGCCAGCTGGTTCAAATGATAAAGGCTTTGCCATGACAGGCAGTTTCTCTTGCATGACCTTGAGTGCCTTGCTGGTATTTGATACCGCCAGTGACACGGATAAGAGCAAGTGGGTGAAAGCCATTGCGGCAATGGGACAAGAAGTTGTGGCGCGTGAAGCGGAAGTTCAAAAAGTGCTTGACCTTGATTTTGATCGTATCGTCTATCTTGGCTCCGGCAGTCTTGGCGGCTTGACCCGCGAAACTCGCCTGAAGGTGCTTGAACTAACAGCTGGCAAGTATGCCACCATGTTTGACACTTCCATGGGCTTCCGTCATGGTCCAAAGAGTTTCCTAGATGACAAGACTTTGTTGTTCGACCTCGTTAGCAACAATGCCTACACCCGTCAATATGATATCGATGTCCTTGAGGAAGTTAAGGGTGACGGTATTGCTAAATCCGTGATGGCAGTGGGCACCAAGCAAGATCAGAACTTCTCAGGCGATGCCTTCTATTTTGAAAATGGCCTTAAAGATCTTCCAGAAGCTTATCAGGCTCTCCCAGATGTCATGTTCGCCCAGACTGTAGCATTGCTTGCTTCGATCAAAGTTGGTAACTTGCCTGACACACCATCACCAACCGGCACCGTTAACCGAGTTGTTAAAGGCGTGACCTTGCACGATTACGCTGGTAAAGAATAGAGCGTGAACTGGCACCAAGCAGCATCAACGAGCAAGTTTAGAGGAGGCAAAAGAGTTCATGAGTTACTACATTCACGCTGCAAAGTTTTTTCTCAAGAATGTGACTGAAATTGGTGGTTATCTAGAAGTCACCGATGATGGCAAGTTTGGCGAGTATCTGCCGGAAACAGCTAAGCCAGATGGCGATATTGTTGAACAATCCGGCAAATTGATTGCTCCAGGTTTAGTTGATACCCATATTCACGGGTTGTTAGGGCATGACGTAATGGACAACGATTGGGATGGCATTGAGACAATGAGCAAGAACTTGCTCAAAGCTGGTGTCACCAGTTGGCTGCCAACCACATTGACCGGTTCATTTGATCAACTCAATGAGGTTTGCAAAACGATTGCCGCACATGCTGGCGATGAAAGCGGTGCGAAGATTCAAGGCATTTATTTTGAAGGCCCATACTTTACAACCAAGCATAAAGGGGCACAGAATCCGAAGTACTTCAAAAATCCAAGTGAGCAAGAATACGATGCTTGGCAGACGTCCGCTGATGGCTTGTTGAAGAAAATTGCGATTGCCCCAGAACGTGAGGGTGCTGCTGACTTCACTCGGTATGCCACCGCAGACGGCACGGTGGTGGCTTTGGGCCATAGTGATGCCACCTTTGAGCAGGCTAAAGCTTGTATCGAAGCCGGTGCAACCGTCTTCACACACACTTTCAATGGTATGAGTCCTTTGAGCCATCGCGAACCTGGTATGGTCGGAGCAGCGATGTATCTGCAAGGGGTTGATGATGAGCTTATCTGTGATGGTCATCATGTCCGTCCTGAAGTGGCCACCACCTTGATTCGACTGAAAGGCGCTGAACATATCGCATTGATTACCGATTGCATGCGTGCGGGGATGATGCCTGATGGCGATTACGTCCTTGGCGAATTCCCAGTTTATGTCAAAGACGGGATGGCGCGGATGAAAGATGGCGACAGTCTGGCGGGTTCAGTTCTTGAATTGAAAGATGCGTTGACCAATCTCCTTGCTTGGAACGCCGCAACACCAGAAGCAATTATTCGAATGGCTTCTCAAACACCGGCTGCTTCTTGCAATATCGACGATCAATGCGGCAGTATTTTACCTGGCCGAGCCGCTGATTATCTAGTTTTGGACGCTGATCTCAAGCTCGAAGCCACCTATCTTGATGGCAAATTAGGCTATCAAGCTGAAGCATGAAAGCTTTCCTGACACAAAACCTTGTGAAATAAGGTGTCAGTGTGTGACACTTAAATATGGCAGCATAAGCTGTTATGAATGAAAGGAGGCCAGCGCTGCATGACGACCTTTTCGATCGATCATGAGTTTATGTTGGACGGTCAGCCGTTCAAGATTCTGTCTGGCGCGATTCATTACTTCCGAGTCCATCCCAGTGATTGGTATCACAGCCTTTATAACTTGAAGGCACTGGGATTTAACACGGTAGAAACCTATGTCCCTTGGAATCTGCACGAGTACAACGAAGGTGACTTTGATTTCAGCGGGATTCTCGACATTGAACGCTTTCTAAACACCGCAAAGGATCTTGGCTTATATGCCATCGTTCGACCATCCCCTTACATCTGCGCAGAATGGGAGTTCGGCGGGTTTCCAGCATGGCTGTTAACGAAAAAGATGCGCTTGCGAACCGACGATCCTGCCTATCTGCAAGCGATTGACCGTTACTACACAGCTTTAATGCCTCATCTTGTGGGTCATCAAGTCACGCATGGTGGCAATGTCATCATGATGCAAGTGGAAAATGAGTACGGTTCATATGGCGAAGACAAGGACTATCTTGCCGCCGTGGCCGAACTTATGAAAAAGCATGGCGTTGATGTCCCTCTTTTTACCTCGGATGGTCCCTGGCCAGCAACCTTGAACGCTGGCAGCATGGCCGACGCTGGTATTTTGACTACCGGCAATTTTGGCTCACGTGCCGACATGAATTTCGATCGGTTGGCGGCCTTCAATCAAGCTCATGGACATGATTGGCCGTTGATGTGTATGGAATTCTGGGACGGCTGGTTCAACCGCTGGGGCGAACCGATCATTCGCCGCGACCCAGAAGAAACTGCCGAGGACTTGCGAGCGGTGATCCAACGCGGCAGTGTCAATCTCTACATGTTCCACGGGGGAACTAATTTTGGCTTTATGAACGGTACCTCAGCTCGCAAAGATCATGATCTGCCGCAAGTGACTTCCTACGATTACGATGCACCATTGAATGAGCAAGGCAATCCAACGCCAAAGTACTTTGCCATTCAGAAAATGATCCACGAAGTCTTGCCATCGCAGCCCCAGACAGCACCGCTGGTCAAGCCAGCGATGAGGCAAGCGGACAATCCGTTGACGGCGAAAGTGTCATTATTCTCAGTACTTGATCAGCTAGCTCAGCCAGTAGCCGCACCTTATCCGCAGACACAGGAGTTTCTTGGCCAATACACCGGTTATACGTTGTATCGGACAAACCCGCTGATCAGTGGTACCGACAAAGGCACGCCGGCTAAGTTGCGCGTGATTGATGCCCGTGATCGGGTTCAAGCCTTCTTTGATGGCAAGTCGCTAGCAACACAGTATCAAGAGGCCATCGGCGATGACATCCTGCTCCCAGAAGTTGAAGGCCGCCATCAACTAGATCTGTTGGTCGAAAACATGAGCCGCGTCAACTATGGCTCAAAAATCGAAGCGATTACCCAGTTTAAGGGGATTCGCACCGGTGTCATGGTAGACCTCCATTTCATTAAGGACTACCTGCAATACCCACTTGACTTGAACAAGGCGCCGCAACTTGATTTCACCGGCGATTGGCAAGCAGGGACACCCGCTTTTTATCAATATGGGTTTGATGTGGTGAAACCACAAGATACGTATCTTGATTGTCGTGGATTTGGTAAAGGAGTGATGCTGGTCAATGGTGTTAACATCGGCAGATTCTGGGAGAAGGGGCCAACTTTGTCACTATATGTGCCAGCCGGGTTGCTTCACACCGGGCACAATGAGGTCATTGTTGGATTGAAGTCAATATTTGAGACAGATTTTAAGAGACATTCAGGACCGCGTTTACCTTCCACAGCTCAAATAAATCATTAATCGCGATTAATAACTTATTTGAACCCTGGAAAGCATTAAATCAGGCGGCCATTTGGCTCGTAAGTGTTGCAATTTCAACTTGTAAGGGGGTCTGGTAGCCCAGTGAACTATGAATTCTCTTCCTATTGTAGAAAGCATGCACATATTCAAAAAGGACGGCAGCGGCAGTTTCATAATCTTCAAAGACCGGCACTGGATAAACACATTCCTTTTTGAGGGAAGCGTGAAAGGATTCCATTGGCGCATTATCATACGGACAACCCTTACGGCTGTATGAGTGGCGGATATGTAGTTCAGTTAAACGTTGATTGTAATTATCGCTGGTATACTGTGATCCTAAATCCGTATGGATAATCAGGTCCCCAGTAATGGTTCGATTTTTAACCGCGCTTTCAAGGGTCTTTAAGACTAAATCAGTATCCATCTTTTTTGAGAACGAATAGCCGATAATCCGTCGTGAGTGCAGGTCCATGATGGTTGATAAGTAACACCAGCCATTACGCTTCGTTTGAATATAGGTCATATCAGCGGTCCATTTTTGATTTAAACCAGTGGTCGAGAAATCCTGCTTAAGCAAGTTGGGACGCTGTTCAACCTTGGTTTTGGAAGCCGAAGCCGCTTTCCACTTATTGACGGTAACGGAGTGGATATCCAGTTCCTTCATGAGCCGGGAAATCCGTCGTGGACTGCACCGAAGCTGCAGTGGTTGAAGTTCCAGATTCAATTCATGGTGGATCTTCATAACACCGTATCGCTGCTTAAATTCCGCAAAGATCCGCAGAATCCGTTGTTTCAAGTCCGCATCTTCGGCCCGGCGTTTTGAAGGTTTGGGGGATCGATAACGATAATACTGAGCTCTGGAAACACCGAGGATTCGGCACATCTTGGTTACCTGGTGGTGATGGCTTTCTTGGTGAATGTAATCAAAGATATTGGTTACTTCTGCGCAAGGAAGCCCAGGGCTTTTTTTAGGATTTCGTTCTCCTCAGACAGCGAAGCCAGTCGCTTTTCCATCGCTTTGATTTCGTCTGGCGATTTACCGGATTGAGTTTTGGCCTGGCCCTGGATCCACATATGAACTGTTGAATAGCCAATGCCATATTCTCTGGCCAGTTGAGCAGCTGATTCGCCTTGCTTATATAGGTTGATAATGTTTTGTTTGAATTCTTTGTCGTAACGAGTTGGCATGTAAAAATTCCTTCCTTTTGAGAGACGATTTATTCATTATACCCTCTCTTAAAAGTTGTCTCAGGAATCAGCTTACATCCACTGATATTCTTGCTCGATTCTCGAACACTTTCTTTGCTCATCGGATTGACAAGATGGTTGATCAAAATAACTACAAAGGTATCGAACGTTACTTTCTCGCTGGCGCGCTTCCGTGGGCGCTGTCACGGATGATTCCAGTTGGCTTGGCTTTGGCATTTGGCGGCGGCTTCGTTACCGACCTTGCCCATGTTTTGAATACCAGCTGGAAATGGTTAGGCGATGGCTTGGCAACAGCTGGTGCCGTCTTGCCTGCTGTTGGGTTTGCCATTCTGTTGCATTACCTGCCACTTAAGAAACACTTCCCATACCTCATTATGGGCTTTGTTTTCACCGTGCTGTTCACGACACTGTTTGGCAGCGTTCAGACCTTGGGTACCGCAGTTGCTGGGGTAGCTAAAGGGTTCACTGCTTCCTTCAACGGTTTGTCCATGCTTGCTATGGCATTGATTGCGTTTGCCTTTGCTGCGATCAGCTATCAACAAACAACAAAGCTGCACGATATCGCAGTTGGCAATGGTAATACAGATGCAGCATCAGGCACAGCCGCAAACAAGACTAATGAACAGGGGGAAATCACCGATGATGAACTCTAATAAACCTACGTACAAATTGACCGATAAAGATTTCCGGCAGATTAACCGGCGCAGCCTGTTCGGCTTCCAGTTGGGTTGGAACTACGAACGGATGCAAGGTTCGGGTTATCTTTACACCATTTTGCCGCAATTGCGCAAAATCTACGGTGATGGCACACCAGAGCTCAAGAAAGTCATGAAAACCCACACCCAGTTCTTCAACACGTCAAACTTCTTCAATACCATCATCACTGGGATTGATTTGGCGGTCGAAGAAAAAGAAGGGATTGCTGGCGAAGAAACTGTTGCCGGGATTAAAACCGGTTTGATGGGGTCCTTCGCTGCTATCGGTGATTCAATCTTTGCTGCCTTGATTCCAGCTATTTTCGGGGCGATTGCTGCACAAATGGCAACGCAAGGCAACCCAGTTGGGGTCTTCATCTGGATCGCTGCTCAAATTGCCGTCATGGTATTTCGTTGGAAGCAATTGCGAATTGCTTATAACGAAGGGGTTTCGTTGGTCACAACAATGGCGCATCGATTGGCTGCTTTGACTGACGCTGCTACCTTGATGGGTGTCTTCATGGTTGGTGCCTTGGTCGCAACCATGATCAATGTTAAGATTGGTTTTGCGCCGAAGATCGGCAGTGTACCATTGGATTTCCAGAAATACTTTGACTTGATCATTCCAAAACTGCTTCCAGCCTTGATTGTTGGCGCGGTTTACTGGTTGCTTGGTCGTAAGCATATGACCTCAACCCGGGCGATTTTCATCGTATTGATCGTTTCGGTGCTGCTGTCGGCACTCGGTGTCATTGCTAAGGGTTAATTTGGTATCAGAAACGTTTTAAAGGAGTCTTTCGATATGAGTAAATTAGTTTTGATTAGTCACGGGCAACTGTGTGAGGAGCTTAAGAAGAGCGCTGAAATGATCATGGGTCCCCAAGACGATATTGCCACCGTTGCACTGTTGCCAAATGAAGGTCCGGAAGATTTTCAGGCCAAGTTTAAAGCTGCTGTAGAGGGGCAAGACGATGTTGTCGTCCTTGCCGACCTTAAAGGCGGAACGCCGAATAACGTCGCAGCCCGTGTCTTGGCTGAAGGCGGCAAGTTCGACCTGTATTCTGGCATGAACCTGCCGATGGTCATCAGTTTCCTGAATGCCCAGATGTTGGACATGAAGCCAGATCTGATCGGCGATGGTAAGGCTGGCATTGCTTATATCAATGACATTGTGAAGCATTAATCAGCCAAAAGGTTCATGGAAAGCTCGTGTCGAGTTGTGACGCGGGCTTTTTCTGTACGACGGATTTACAATTCAAGTGCAACAAATTAGTCAAATAGAAAAGACTCATAGCCTGAGTCCTTGTAAAATGGAATCACCACAAGACCAACTACAAGGAGAACTCGACTATGAGTCCGTACACCCATCTTACCTTAAAAGACCGTGAATCGATACTGCTTGGTATCTCTACAGGCAAAACTCTTGATACCATCGCCAAAGAGATAGGTCGTTCCAAGAGTACAGTCAGCCGTGAAATTGCACGTAACGGCGGCTGGCGGAACTATTCGGCAGCCACCGCTCAGGACCGCTACCGGCGGGTTCGCTTGGCTAGCAGGCGTCCTCGGATCCTCGATCGACCGGGGACTCGTGACGCTGTCATTCGATATATCACGGTGCTACATTGGTCGCCTGAGCAGATTGCCGGTCGCTTGTCACTAGAAGGCAGTCCTATTCGCATCAGCTATTCGACTATCTACAGAGGTATCTACCTAGATAATCTCGGTGTTCCATTGAAGAGCCATGGTGCTCGCGGGCTACCAAGGCTGCTTCGACACCGAGGCAAGACGCGCAAAATCAAAGGCACCATAAATGAACGCCGGGGGCGCTTCAATGACGTGCCATCAATTCACGACCGACCCCGGTCGGCAGAAAATCGCAGCTGGTTTGGTCACTGGGAAGGCGATACAGTACGCGGTAAAACAGGACACTCTGCATTAGTAACATTAGTTGACCGTAAATCACGCTATCTGCTTTCGAAGCGAACGGCCAACGCAAAAGCTGACACTGTTAGAGACGTCATGATTGAGCTGCTTGGTGCCTTACCAGCTAACCGAGTAAGAACAGTGACTCCTGACCGTGGAAGGGAGTTTGCCCGGTACAGGGAGCTGGCAGAACGTCTGAATACAAAGGTCTTCTTTCCTGACCCACACGCGCCTCAACAACGAGGAACTAACGAAAACACCAACGGACTGATTAGAGAATACTTTCCCAAGAACACAGACCTAGACCTTCAGAGCGACCAGGAAATTGAGACTTACATTGAACAACTGAATAATCGACCACGCAAGGTCTTAGGCTGGAAGACGCCATCAGAAGTCTTCATGGGTAAAAAGTTGCACTTGAGTTGACAATTCGTCACGCTAAAAATGAATTGCCTTAGTTAACAGAATGGCCCTGACGTCAAGAAAATAGTTAGATTTTTCAATAATTGCTTACTTAACCCTAGATTGCAATAATAAAGTTACCACCTAGAAAGAGGCTTGCTCACTGCTTGAACTGGGGTTTGCCAACGGAGACATTTTCTAGGTTTGTTATTGATAAGCGCTGTGGCTTGTTGAATATCGGTCTCTGAAACCTGATCAAACTGTGTTCCCTTCGGGAAATAGTAGCGAAGTTCTCGATTGAACCGTTCATTTGTGCCCCGTTCATTCGGGTGATAGGCGTGGCAAAAGTAAACCGGTATCCGATAGCGCTTTGTAAGCGCCTGATCGCAGGAAAACTCTTTACCGTGATCAACCGTCACTGATCGAACCGGACCCGGAAAGTCCACCATCAGTCTTGCAAATCCCTTGAGAACAGCATTTTGTGATAAGTTTTCAAGCTTAGTTGTCGCCATTAAACGTGTCACCCGATCGACAATGGTCAAAACAGCAGCCTTTGACCCGCGACCACCGCGAACTGTATCCATCTCTAAATGTCCTTTTTCGGTTCGCCGATTAGCTGACTCACTGCGAATCTCAATTGAGGTGCCTACTGCTTGGTTATAGCGCGACCGAAGGTCTTGTCTTCTTTTATGACGTTTACCGTGATCAAAGAGTTGGCTTGGCTGAAAATCGACTTGTCTTTGATAAATCCAGTGGTAAATCGTGTGTGGCGCACAGTGAACGGCATAACCGACCATTTCAGGGGACCAACCTAGGTTTAGCTTCTCAGTTACCATCCGCTTCAACTTAGGCGTTAAAATCGAGTGCCGACCACAACGATGCCGACAAGTATCGGCATGATCCTGAGCTATAATGGCGCAGTAATCACCTTCAGGGCAACGGTGAAGCTCATGCCTAATAGAAATACGAGAGCGGCCTAAGGTCGCGGCGATGTATTGAATCGTGTGGTGTTGCATCAGTTCTATCTGAGATCGTTCAATTAAGGTTATAATGGCCATGGGACCTGTCCTTCTCTCTAGATGGTATGTTATGCAAACACCATTTTAGCAAGAACGGACAGGTCTTTTTTCACATTTTCTGGGTGGTAACTTTAATTATGCAATCTAGGAACACAAAAATTTTGAAATCTTGTCTGTGATTACAAAGCTTGATTGATTCCAAGCTTAAATTCTTTTGAATTGATATCAATAACAGTACAATAAAGAAAATCAATCCTAAGTTGAAGGTGGGACCTATATGGGCGACAAGTCTGCAATAATTGAACTTATAAAAAATCAAATTACTGCTAAAACAACACAACTAACGACTGATAATATTCAAAAAATAACTAATGATATTCAAAGCTTACTTAAAATTCTCAATGACTTAGCAACAATTAAATTTGTTGCTACATCCTCAGTAACACAGGAAGATGAGACGACAGCGCTCACAACTGGTCAAGATAGGACACAGGCTGAAGAAAGACCAATAGCGGTTGCTGAGGTCAAAGACGATGTTGAGCCAGTTACAAGTGAGCAGGTGCCAGCCGCCTCCACCGAGGCAACCTCTGAAAAAGAAGTGTCATTCTTTTCTGAACATTGGTTGGATCAGCGTCACGCTTACATTGGCCGGTTTCACCTTGATTTAAATGGTGGGCATGTCGGTCCGATTAAGGTATCAGAGAGTAAGCTACATAAAATGGCAAATGCGCCGACAAATGGAGATTGGGTTAGGGCCGAGGAGATTAAGGACGACGAGCTGCTGCGCTACAAAATTACCACGCTGAAACGCGATCCCTTGCCGACCGAAATTGTTCGGCTGCAATTTTTACCGGCTGTCTATAGACAAGATGTCAAACGCTGGTATATTGAGGTTCAATCGCCTGAGCACGAAACTACCCAGCAATTGTTGCTCGGTGACTATGATGTGCTCTCATTCAAGCTGAAGCCAGGCGATTATATTGACTATGCTTACCGGCGGGGGCAAGAAATTGATGGCAAAATCGTTTGGAAGTACACGGCATCTGCTGTAGTCGCCACCCGAATGAAACGCCAATTTGCCAAATCTGCACTAGAAGCGTCGGCAGAAACAAAGCCTAGTCAGCCAGCGCCAGCCAAGAAGAAGGTCAGCGTGGCACCTGTGCGGCAACTACGCCAGGTTTTCGCCGATAAGTCACTGTTACTCGTTTGCATTGAAAACTCCGCCATGCCGCGCAAGGTGAAACGGCATGTTGAAGACCGTGGCGGCAAGCTCATTCTCTCGCCGCGTTCAGATTCGAACGCCATGTTGAAGAAAAAGGTTCAAAAGGCCGACATGGTCATTGTGACCACCGATTTTGTTGATCATGGACAGATGTATGCTGCTAAAGACGAGGCTAAGCGAATTGGCAAACCAATTTGGATGGCAAAGAATACCAATGAGCGAAACATGTTGCAATGGTATAAACGTCATTTTGGCACGCAAACGGCGGATCAAGAGATTGAGCAGGCGGCTGAATAAGGGTGCTGTATAACGGGACAAGAAAATGCCCATTTTCAGGTTGTGACGTGTGATCGTCGCCTGAAAACGGGCATTTTTCTTAGAAGAGTGTGGCTGTTGGTGATTTGGCCTTGCGGGACTATTTTGGGACAGGTGCTTCTTGCTGATGCCAAGTGGCGTAAATCGCGAGTATTCGATCTAAGGCCTCTTTGAGTAATGGCCGTGGCATGCCAATATTCAGCCGGACGAAACCTTCACCATCGGCCACAAAATAGCTGCCGACGACACAGGAAAGGTCGCAAGCGGTGAAGAAACGCTTCAACTCGGCTTCATCAGCAAACAGTCGTCGGACATCGATCCAAGCCAGAAAACCAGATTCAGCTGGCATCACCTGCATCTCCGGGATCTCAGCAAGCCGGTCACGTAAATAAGCAAAATTGTCAGCCACATAGGCGACCATTTCATCTAACCAAGCGTCACACTTGGTATAGGCTGCGATCAGGGCAGGTATGGCGAAACTGTTCGGTGAAGTGATTGAATTGGCGGCGAATTGTTGCGCTAACCGATCGCGAATCCCAGCGTCAGGAATGACGACATAGGACGTTTTTAACCCGCCTAAGTTGAAGGCCTTATTAGGCGACAAGCACAAAATACTGTGATCGCGAATCGCTGGGCAAGTCTGCCAGATGCTAGTGAAGTGGACGCCGGGATAAACAATATCGCGGTGAATTTCATCGCTTACCAGCAAGATGTGGTGCTGAAGGCAAAGATCACCGACCTGTTCGAGTTCCTCAGCCGTCCAAACACGACCAGATGGATTTTGCGGACTGCAGAGGATGAATACTTTCACATCTGGCCGTGCCATTTTGTCGGCCATATCTTCAAAGTCAAACACATAGCGGTCATTTTCTAGTTTTAACGGGCTGGTGATGAGCTGTCGCTGGTTGTGCTCAACGGCTTCGGCGAACGGATCATAGGCCGGTGTGTTAATCAGTACACTTTCGCCAACTGCCGTAAAGGTTTGAACAATATAATGCAAGGTTGGCACTGTACCGTAACTCAATTTCAACCAATCTGCTTCAAGTTCAAGCCCAAAACGGCGCGCGTTCCAAGCAATAACGGTTTCGTTAAACGCATCTGGGATATAGGTGTAACTATAGTCAGAAACTGCGGCGCGGGCCATAACGGCATCGTGAATCGGTGGTGCAACAGGAAAGTCCAGGTCAGCCAGATCCATTGGAATCGCGTTAGGCGTTAGGCCGAACTTCTTTGCCAACACACTATCGGCCCATTTGCGCGCGTTACCGGCTTTACGGTCAAAAAGGGTGTCAAACTGACTCATATTCTTGGTCCTCCAGTAACATCAAGTCTTTACTTGTCTGATTCAGCACCTGTGCACCAGTATCCGTGATTAGAACATCGTCTTCGATACGGACACCGCCGATGCCGGGCAAGTAGGCGCCGGGTTCAATGGTGACCACCATCCCCGGTTGCAAAACCGTTTGACTCTGAGGGTTCAGAATCGGTTGATCACCGCCTAGTCCGAGACCATGGCCCAATCCGTGGGTGAAACAATCGCCATAACCGGCAGCGGTTAACACGCCACGCGCAATCGCGTCAATCTCTCGCGCTTGCACACCGGGTTTTAAGGCATCAATAGCAGTGAGTTGAGCAGTGAGGACGGCATCATGCACGGTTGCGAGATCGGGCTGCGGTTCGCCGATTGTGAGGGTGCGTGTCATGTCCGACTGATAATCGTTAAGGACAACACCAAAATCAATTGTGATGAATTCACCGTTTTTAAGGCGGCGTGCAGTCGCCCGACCATGTGGCAAAGCGCCACATGGGCCGCTAGCGACAATTGGATCGAAAGCCATGGCAGATGCGCCCGCCTGTAATGCATAAAAGTGCAGCCATGCATTCAGTTCATGTTCGCTGACCCCGGCCCGAATATGCGGTAGCAAATGGGCAAAGACCTGATCTGTGACCTTACAGGCAGCCGTGATCGCTTGAATTTCCACGGCATCCTTGACCGCTCGACTTTCAGCCAGCAGGCTATCAGCTAAACTCAACGTCCAATTCTGTGCGGTCAGAGTCTGAAACTCAGGAATGGAGAACCCGGTACTGACAAGTGCGACCCGCCGACATAATTGAGCGCTTAAAAAGCTAACGAGTTCCGGTAAGTATTCGCCTTGCGGTACTTCAATATTGGTAAACCCACTGGTGTCAGCCGCTTCATTGCGATATCGGCCATCGTGAAATTGTAGCGCTTGGGTGGGGGTAACCACCACATACACGCCACTGCCAGGCAAGGCACCAACGTAGCGTTTGCTTTGACGATCGTGCAGCAGTAAGGCGTCAATTGCCTGCATCGTGAGTGCTTGTTGGATTTTTTTCAAATGTGTCATTTTGGCCTCCTATGGGTGCGTTAACTTCTAAGCGCGCTAGATCACGATCTCAAACGCGTTCACCAGACCAGAAACCTGTGTGTAAGGACCCTGAACGCAATGGCCCAAGCCCGGCCATCACGTTCAGGGCCGCTTACACTTCGGTTTCTAACCGGTCTGGTTCACGCTCTTAAGCGCGCCAGTTCACGCTCTAGAAGTCTAAATCCAGTCCAGCGAGGGTGTCTTCGTCTTCTTTTGAGAAAATGGACTTTTTCGCGGCTTTTTTGGCTTCGAGTTTTAGTTCTGCGCGTTCCATGACCTTGAAGAATGGCCAGTAAAGGGCGACAGCCAGCACGAGTTGGAGGGCGTTGGCGAAGATGGTGCGGTAGTCGCCGTTGGTTAGGAACCCTTCAAGGAAAACGCCGACATATGGTGGATTGAAAATCGGCTTGGCGATCCAGCCCCAGTGCATGAAGAACATCGGCAGCGTGCCAATGATGGCACCACCGAATACATGGGGGATGAACATGATCGGATTGAGAATGATCGGTGCGCCAAACAGGATAGGTTCGTTGATGCCAAATAATGCCGGGAACAACGAAATTTTGCCGATTTTCCGATAGCGTTTGCTCTTCGAGAGCATGCAGGCAACGACGCAGCCGATGGAAATGCCGCAACCGGTGAAACCGAAGAAACTAGAAACAGCACCAGCTGTGTAAAAATGCGGAATGGCTTCGCCGGCGTTCATCGCAGCGATGTTTTCAGCGATAAACGTGACCATAATCGGGCTGGTGATCGGGGAGAAGACCGATGAGTGGATGCCAAAGAAAAACACGGTGCAAATCGCAAAGTTGAGCAGTAAGACCGCCCATGGATTGTCCATGCTGCCGACCAGCGGTGCCAGAAAGCGGGTGAGAATACTTGGCGGCAGTTCGCCAGCAAAGTTCAGGAAGGCGAATCGGCCAGCGATAAACGCGCCACCAGTGATCAAGGTGACTGGAATCAGTTCGAATGAACGGGAGACAAAATCTGGCACCCCGTCAGGCATTTTCAATGTTAGGTGATGGGTTTTGCACCAGTGATAGAGCTCGACTGTCAGCAAGGCCACGATCATGACGGTGAAAAGTCCTCGAGCACCTAGATTGGTGACGTCTAACTGACCGGTTTTAGTGAACGTTGCGACCATCATCAGGAAGGCAAAACCGGACAAGGTGACACAGCCTGGAATATAGAGTTTGTAGTGATTGCCTAAGTTGTACGCGATGGATAAACAGGCATACAGACCAATCATGCCGATGGATAACTTCACCGGCAGATCGAACAAGTCAGCATTGCTAGTGATGAAAAGCGAGACAGCATTTTTAGGACCGAGCATGTTAGGCAACGCCGGAATAATCGTGAAAATACTGCCGAGGATGGTGAACGGTGTCATGGCGACCATCCCCGCCTTGATCGCGCTTAGATGACGCTGATTGTCGACCTTGTGTGCGATCGGCATGAAGAAGCGGTTCATGAAAGACTCGAATTGACTGAACATCGTATAATCCCCTCTCAAAGTCGTACCGATGAAACGTTAGCCAGCGTGCTTTTTTTGATACTTCGCATGGGTCAGCAGTGCTAGTTTCATAACCGTGGCGCCATCCATTTGGCCATACACATCCTTATCAATGACAGCAAATGGAATGTGCCGTGGATCACAGATTTCCCCAATGTGGCCAGTTTTATGACCAATTTGTGGTCCTACCAACACGATGTCATAGTTATCGATTTCTTCTTCAAGACCGTCCACGGGAATCGCGTCGAATTTAAAATCATCTTCGTTTAATTTATGGCTATCTTTGACCACCTTGGCCATATTTTGCATCAACATATTGGTGGAAAAGCCACCGGCACAGCACAAAAGAATTCGCATCATTATTTTCCTCCTTAGGTTTAGGTACGGCCATTGACCGATACCCTGTCACACATTGGTTTTCGTTGTTTGGGCTTCAAAAATGGTAATCAAAGTTTCAATCAAATCGCGTGCGAGTTGGCTGGTCATGTAGTGATCCTGCGCATGTACCATCAGAAGACTCACCGGTTCCGACGTCTGATTAGGATCAAACTCGCGGCAAATCATTGCCGTCTGGGCGTTATGAGCGGCAACATCAATCGCCTTAGCCTCAGCCAATAAGCTGCGGGCTTTGGCAAAATCCTGTGTTTGCACCGCCTGCAAGGCCGCAAATGCCTTGGTTTTACTCTCACCGGCATTAGCAATCAACTGCATAATTTCTAATTCTTGGGTCGTTGCCATTGGGGTTAATCTCCTTTAGAGCGCGAGCAGGAGCGTTTAGGAATCGGAGTGTAAGCGGCTTTGAAGTGAAAGAACCGGTTTTTGGTTCTTTTGCTTCAAGGTCCTTACACGTAGATTCCTGCGACTGCGAGCGCGTTTTATCGGTACCAGACGATCAAAATGAACGAGCTTTCTCCGCCGTTGCCACGGTCAGTCGTCGACACATTGCGGCATATAAAGCGACCATTTGATCCACATCCTGTGCCTGCGCTAACGATTGGGCACAGTGACCATAGCGGCATGGCAGAATTGTGACGACAGTCGGAATGCCAACACCGACTTTATGGGCTTCACCACCGTCAGTACCGCCACCGTTAAACATATCCAGCTGCAGCGGCAGGGAGGCGGTTGCGGCAGTTTCTTTCACAAATTGTTGCAACGTGCGATTAGGTGCCAAGGTGCGGTCAAAGTGCGTCAGGATCGGGCCGCTGCCGACTTGGCGTTGGTTCACTTCGCTACGTTCGCGCGGATTTTGGAAGGTGGCGACATCGACGATAAATGCGAGATCAGGCTGGATCAGTTGAGTTGCGGTTTTCGCCCCTCGAATCCCGACCTCCTCACTGCTGGTCGCGGCAAAACGTAAAGTAAACGGTAACTCATCTTCAGCTAATTCCTGCAGCAGGCGTGCGCCGACATAACAGCCCAGCCGGTCATCAAGCGCCTTACCGCCAAAAACGCCATCTGCAGCATACTCGGTGAAGTCAGTCGAAAAAGTGACCATGTCGCCAATGGTGATCCCAAGGGCTGCGACTTCTGCTGCGCTATTGGCACCAACGTCACATAGAATCTGATCAAATGCGGCCAAACTCTCATCACGAATGACCATACCCGGCAGTTTTTGGCCAGAAACCGTGGTCACGCGGACGCTTTGCCAATGACTTGCCAGTGGCTTAACGCCGCCAACCACCATCAACCGCAACAGACCTTCAGGCGTTATCGTGCGCACCATATAGCCGACTTCATCCATATGACCGTAAATCATGACCGAAAACGCTGGTTTAACCGTTCGTTTCGTGAAAATCAATGAGCCAAGGCCATCAGTCTGAACTTTTAGATCGACAGGCTTTAGATAATCGCGCAAAATGGTGCGAACCTCGCCTTCGTTGGACGCGATTGCATCTGCGTTACTTAGCGCAGCCATCAGTTGTAAATCCATGTTTGCTCTGCTCCTTCCAGTGCCGTGCGTAAAATGTTAATGAATCGGGTGAAATCAGTTTGGTGGACGAGTTGCTCGATGACATCTGGCTGTTGCATTAAGGCTGCTAATTGCGTTGTTAGTGTGCGATGCAACGGTAGCTGATCGCGTTTTAATGCGATTAACCAGACTAACTTAACCGGTCGAGAACTGCCGCCAGCACCATTTGGCAAGACCACCACCGCAACGGCGTTCTTTTCAGCATTGAATGACAGGGGATGCGGAATCGCAATGCCGTTGTCATAGATGGTTGCTAAAAAGTTTTCCCGCTGCATCACTGATTCGGCATAATCTGACTGACCACAATAAGAAGTCATGGTGGCGGTCAGTGCGAGCAATAAAGCGTGATAATCTGCCGCCTGACTTGTCTGGAAAAACAACGCCGGTGTTAGTAAATCGACCAACGTGTCAGTATTATTGCTGCGTGCCGCCATTGATAGTTCGTGACGCAGGTTGGCAAAATCCAGATCAGATGCCAATTCATCAATCCGAACGACTGGACAGTCAAACGTCTCGGTTAACTCAGTCACCGTGAACAGTAAATCTGGTTCAAGCTCATGAATTGCAGTGAGTTCATTAAGACCGAATGTCTGGATCACAGCCTCAGGGAAAATGCGGCGCAATCGTAAACACAATAACGTCGCAATCCCGCCGCCAGTGCCACAAAGAACTGCGATCTTATACAGCCGCCGACTCCAAGCCTCGTGTGCCTGTTCGAGCGGGACTAACAGATGAGTAGTCAAATAACCAATCTCGGTTTTTGGTACCGCTATTTGATATTCGCGAGTCAGCCACTGGGCAAATTGGACCGCCCAGTTGAACGCAATCGGGTAGTCACGGGCCAATGGTTCCAGACTTAACCCTGCCAAACTTTGATGTTTCTGCAATCGTCCGATCAGTGCCAACACATGAAAATACATGAGCGACAAAAATTCGGGATGGGTGGCGAAATCAGTTTTGTGCCGCATATCTAAAGCGGTGAAATAAGCTTGCAGTTTTGTTTTCAACAGGTCGTGGTCCAGCCGCGTGGTGAGTTGTTTGTGTTTCGCAGCGAAACTGACGGTCAAAAATTGCCATGCTTCTTCACTAAGCCGACTATCGGCTAATAAGCCAGCAAAAGCCGCTGTCGTTGGCGCAGGCACGGTTGCCTGGCCTTTGACCGCCAGTGACCAACCAACCTCGCCAGCAAACTGCGCCGTGATTGCTGGATCCAACCCCAATGGCATTAAACGCTGACACAAAGTCTGATGATGCGGCGGCAAGCCCCGTTGTTGTAAGGCATGAATGCGACTTTGCCATTCGCCTTGAAGTCGGATACCGTAATGTGCCTTACGTTCCAATTGCAGTGGTGTGCCAATCAGCAACTTTTCCAACTCGCGTAAATCGCGTTGCAACTGTTTTGAACTGATCAGCTCGTGCTCGGCTAACTGCGCCACTGTTAGATACTCGGTCGTGGTCAGCAAGGCGTGCATTAAGGCAGGCAATCGTTTCGCCGGCATGGCCGGTTGTGCTTGATCTTGCAAACTAGCTTGATAAGCAGCAAACTGCGCACTATCGGTGATGGTCAACTGATAACCCACATTGCGGGTAACCGTAATGATAAAACCGGTGTTGTCTTCATTTAATTGCCGAAAATCACTTTGCAGTGTTCGCCGCGAGACCCCCAACGTCGCTGCTAAAGCAGCTGCGGACATCGGCCCGTTGGTTTGTAAAGCGTTGATAATGGTTTGTTCACGCAATGACTCGCCCTCCAATCAGTAAGCGCTTCCATCAACATCGTCATTATGCCGGACAATATAACCAACAAAAAGTCCCACTTTTGCACCTGTTGTTGGCAAAAATGTCACCATTGCAAGTTTGTCCAGATGAAAGCTAAGAAACCCTGAGCATGCTGGTTTATCTCGTTATCCGTCAGGTAGTTTAACAACAAAACAGATTACTGACGAGGTGAAAGCGACTATAATACGATGAGAATCATTACCCGCATAATAAATAGAATAATATTAATAGCGTTGTTTCGTTAATTTCCATCTCCAAAGAGTGTTGTCAAAATATTCTGCAGCAACCATTGGCGATATTTTTATGCAAACAAAAAATCGTTTTTCAGATGATTTCTGAAAAACGATTTAGTGAGTAAATGATTGATCGTCATTGTATCAACTGTATGTTAGTCAACCGTTCCAGCTGCATTCAGTTCGGCCATATGGACCAAGGTCTCAGCAATTTTGCCCATCGCTTCAGTCGAAACTACTTCATAAGGACCGTGAAAGTTGATACCGCCATTGAACAGGTTAGGCGTTGGAATGCCTTGATAAGTAATTTTTGAACCATCAGTGCCGCCACGGAATGGAATTGTCTTAGGTGTCATGCCAGCCGCTTGAATGCCAGCTTCAGCTAAGCGCAGCGGATAGGGATCTTTGTTGATGATGTCGGCCATGTTGTAATACTGGTCATGCATCTCAACTTTAAACCGCGGATGGTCAAATGGGGCGTTCAACTCATCAATGGTTTTCATAAAGTAGGCTTTGCGCGCATCAAACTTTTGGCGATCAAAATCCCGGATAATATAAACCAACTGAGCATCGCTGATTTCGCCATGGAATTTCAGTAACAGGAAGTAACCTTCATGGCCGTCACTGAATTCAGGTCGATCGAACAGTGGCAATGCTGCATCCAATTGCCGACCAAGTGTATTGGCGTTAATCATCAAATCCTTCGCCTCGCCGGGATGAACCGAGGTACCTTCGATGGTCACCGTTGCCTGTGCAGCGTTAAAGGTTTCATATTCAATTTGGCCAGGATCGCCATTGTCCAAAGTGTAGGCAAAATCAGTCGCAAATCCCTTAGCATCAAATTTATCCGCACCAGTCCCGATTTCTTCATCAGGGCCGAAGCCGAATTTGATCAAGCCATGCTTCACTTCCGGATGAGCCAACAGATAACGGGCGGTGGCTACCGCGCCAGCAATCCCGGCTTTATCATCTACCCCCAACAATGTGGTGCCATCACCGGTAATTAAAGTTTGGCCAAAATACCGTTTCAATGCTGGAAACTGCTCAACAGTCAGGCTCAGGCCGTTATCAAAATGAATCGGTTTGCCATCGTAATTAGGATGCACTTGCGGTTGCACATTTTCCGCATTGTAATCCGCGGTATCCAAATGCGCGATGATCCCAAAACTTTTTGTCGGCTTGTCAATGTTGGCCGGCAGTGTGGCCGTCACAAAACCGTTGGCCGGATTAAGACCGACATCTTGGAGTCCCAAGTCCTTCAGTTGTGCGACTAAAAGCTTAGCCAATTCAGTCTGGCCTGGCGTTGAGGGCGTGGTGTCACGCCCTGGATAGGAGCGTGTATTGACCTTAGCGTACCGAATAAAGTCAGATTGTAACTGTGGCAAATCAATGTGTATTGTCAATGAAATCCCTGCCTTTCGATGAGAAAAATATTAATATTGCATTGCAATAAGTTTGGATCTGGCTTAGTATTTTGTCAATAGTTGATTGTTACCGCGATTTTTGGAGGGAATACATATGTTTAAGTTAAAAAAATGGACACTGATGTTGCCACTCGCTGCATTGGCGTTGGTAGCTGCTGGCTGTTCGTCAAACAGCAGTAGTAGTACAAGTCAATCGAAGAAGGCTCAGACGCTAAATTGGTCAGAAATTTCTTCCATTGTGACCAATGATCCATCTATGTCGACAGATACCGTGTCTTTTCAAATGATGACGAATACGCAGGAAGGGATTTATCGGCTAACAGACAAAGGACAAAAGACTCAATTGGCTTTGGCCAAAAAGGTGACCACTAGTAAGGACGGCATGACTTACAATGTGACCTTGCGTAATGCAAAATGGAGTAATGGCGATCCGATCACGGCACAGGATTTCGTTTATAGTTGGCAACGCACAGTGGATCCTAAAACGAAGGCAACAGATGCCTTTTACTTCGCGCCAGTTAAGAATGCCAGTGCTATTATTAAAGGCACTAAACCTGCGAGTGATTTAGGGATTAAGGCGACAGATAGCAAACATCTGACGATCACACTGGAGAATCCAACGGCTTACTTCAAGAAAATGTTAGCTTTCCCATTATATTATCCGCAAAACCAAAAAACTGTTGAAAAATATGGCAAATCATACGGGACAACATCATCTGCGCAGGTTTATAGTGGTCCATTTAAATTAACAAAATGGAACGGCGCCAGTGATAGCTGGACGTTGGTTAAGAATCCAGAATATTGGGACAAAAAGAATGTTAAGTTGAGCAAAGTCAACGAGACAGTGATCAAGGATGTTCAAACAGGTATGAACCTTTATCAGACCAACAAACTTGATTCAATTGTTCTCACTGGTGAGCAGGCCGCAGCACATCTTAATGATAAGGATGCGATTAAGCGTCTGTCATCCAATATGACACGAGTTGACTTGAATCAAAAACAGGTACCGGCTTTTAAAAATCTCAAAATTCGGCAAGCCTTTTCAATGGTCGTTGATCGCAATGCGGTCACTAAGAACGTCTTAAAGGACGGTTCCAAACCAGCGTTGGGCTTCGTGCCAATTGGGTTACAGACCAACCAAAAAACAGGTGCTGATTTTGCCCAGACAACGCAGGTCAAGAGTGCTGTTGCTTATAACAAGGCAAAGGCCAAGAAGCTATTTGCAGAAGGTATGAAAGAATCTGGTCAGAGTGAGCTTAACCTGACGCTGTTGGCAGACGATGCTGACGTTTCTAAGCAAGTTGCTGAATACTTACAAGGGGCTTTCGAAAGTTTGCCGCATGTCAAAGTTACGATTAAGAGCATTCCTAAGGCGCAACGGCTACAAGCCATGATGTCTGGTAATTACGATATGGTTGTGACTGGTTGGCAATCAATCTTCGCCGATGCCTACAACTTCCTTGATGTTTGGATCAGCAATTCTGGCTACAACACTTCTGGTTATAAAAATACCAAACTTGATCAATTACTTAGCGAAACTGAGACTAAGTACGGCAATGAACCGCAGAAACGTTGGACAATGCTGCAAGATGCTGAAAAGATCTTGATGAACGATCAAGGCACGTTGCCACTGTATCAGGCGAATAACCTGCAACTGCTGCGGCCAACGGTCAAGGGCGTATCGTTTAATCCAAACGGCACCCCGTATGACTTCAAGACGGCGTATATCAAGTAGTCACGAACAACATGCTTAATCAAAATAGCGCATCATGCCGCTGGGGCTTTCCCCAGTAAGCATGACGCGCTATTTTTTTGAGTGCAAGCCAGCCTAGTTAGAAACCGGAGAGTAAGCGGCTTTGGGTGTGTTGACCAATGCGACTACGGTCCTGACACGCAGGTTTCTCGGCTGGGGAACTCGTTATGGTAGACGGCGATGCATGTTCACTTCAAAACCCATTCATGGCTGGCATCACGACTTTAACACAGAGTGACTCAAAATATAGAAGGCTTCTTGACTAGCCTGATAGCCCTTTGCCTTGGTTGGAAAGGTGGCATCAAAACGTGCTGCGGCTTCTTTGTCATAACCCATCGCCGAGCTCTCGTGATAAGTCCACTTTCTGCCATCCAGTACATTTGGTTTGAGAACCTTCACGAGCATGGCAGTGGGCTGCGTGTTATTTGCCGCCCAGACATTGAACTTCTGGCAACTCTTAAACCCGCGCTCGACATAGTTGTCGGGATCGCCAAAAATCACGATGGTGTCGTAACCAAGTTCAACAGCTCGCTTCATGGACACTTCCATCAATTGCTTACCGAAACCTTGCCGTTGAAAGGCTGGATCAATGGCGACCGGACCAAATGTGAGAATCGTTTTCTCAACAACGGCTTCATCAATTAATTTAGCCTTGGTATACATAATATTGCCAATCACTTGTGCATTGCGTTCAAGCACAAGAGCCAGTTCAGGAACGAAATCGGCATGATCTCGAATGATATGCGCTAAATAATGTTCATCAGCGCCGGGGACATAAAGATTCCAGAAAGCATTGCGATGAATAGTTTCAACTTGTCGATAATCTGACGGTTGTTCAGGGCGAATCGTGGTTGTCATGGGGCCCTCCTTAAAAGGACATGATGATTAATAATGGCTTTGATCATTACTTCTAAAAAATATTAGATAAAAATATGTGGAACAAAAAGAATGATATATGCTTCATTTTACCTAGAGATGAAGGCTTGTAAATTTCGAATGAGCTTTGTTAAAAAGCGGTATAGTTGACACGAAGGCATGACGGAATCAGTTATTCTGATAGACTGATTGCAACACAGAAAAGGATAATGAGCGGTGGTATCGGATCAGAGAGGTGGTGGTGCGTATGGGGAAACCTATCAGCCACACATTGATGTGAAAGGTACACAAGCTTGTCTGTGGTCGCTGCATTAACGACGATCACGGCCTGCGTGGTTTCGTGCATGGTACTGGTGGTCGCCCTAACAAGGCTGGTCAAAGCCAGTACCAGACTGCTACTAGCAGTGGCCGAATTCCAACAGGCGCTCGACAAAGTTCGAGAAAAATAGGCAAACTAAAAGCCGCAGTCCTTCAGCTGGGATTTCGCGGCTTTTAGTTGCCTATTCTAGTAGCCATCGTTCATTGGATGGTTCTGTGAGGGCACTTTGCCCGGCCGTTGCGTTCCAGCGCAACGGCTTTTTCTGATTTCAGTATAGCATGACTTGTGAGTCTTTTTCTAGTGTATGAATCATTTTTGAGTACAGTGTAGGCAACATGTTGATCGAAGTCAGTATCAGGTTTCTGCGCGAGTGAAAGCGTTTTAGCAGTGGCCGAATTCCAACAGGCGCTCGACAAAGTTCGAGAAAAATAGGCAAACTAAAAGCCGCACTTCCTTCGCTGGGACTTCGCGGCTTTTAGTTGCCTATTCTAGTAGCCATCGTTCATTGGATGGTTCTGTGAGGGCATTTCTGCCCGGCCGTTGCGCTGACACGCGGCGGCTTTTTCTGTTTCAAGAATAGCATGACTTGTGAGTCTTTTTCTAGTGGAGAAATCATTTTAAGCACGGCGAACGCAATCCGTTGATATCAAGTTCAGTATCAGGTTTCTGCGTCAGTTGACACTTGCCTGCTAGCGGTTCCAAATAAAACATGATATACTCCCTTTACAATCGAATAGAAACATTTGGGGTGCTGTAAAGCTGAGATGATACCCATGGAACCTGATGCAGTTAGGACTGCCGCAGGGAAATGTCGAAGAAGTGAATCGTTCTGTAACGATGCTTGTTTGTGTTTTCATGGGCCCCACCAAATTTTGGTGATGGGTCCTTTTTTGAACATGAATAGGTGTTGGCGTGATTGGTAATGATTCGCGTTTTTAGCCCCCGTCTGTCTTTATTTGAGGAAAACGGGGGTTATTTTGATGGATAAATGGTCTTTGCGCGATGTGGTTTTGCTGGCGTTTTTAGCCTTCCTCTTCGGCGGTGTTTTCATGGGTGCCGATGCAATTTATGCCGTTGTAGCAGCTGCTTTGACACCGCTGGGTTATGCACCGTTTGCCAATGAATTGTTGTTTGGCATGTGGGTGATGGCGGCGCCGATGACGACGATGCTGTTGCGAAAAAAAGGCAGTTCAATTTTAGGCGAATGTTTCGCTGCTTTAGCGGAGATGCTTTACGGGTCGTACTTTGGCCCAGCAGTCTTGCTTTCTGGATTTGTTCAAGGTTTGGGCAGCGAGGCCGGCTTTATGGTGACACGTTATCGGCGTTATGACGTCGTGAGTCTTTTGTACGCAGCGATTGGGACCACGGTGTTCAGTTTTACCTACGAGTATTTCAAACTTGGATACGGCGCTTACAGTCTTGGCATGATTTTGGCGCTTGTGGTGGTTCGCTTGTTGTCAGTGATCTTTTTCGGCGTTGTGCTGGTCCAACTCGTTCTGAAACTTTATGAACAGGCGGCTGGTGCCAAGCACTTGGCTAGCAGGTAGCGGCAAATGAGTATTGTGTTAAAAGCGATACGGTTTCATCGCGAGACGGATTTGTTTACGGACTTGAATTTTGAATTTCCAACAGGAGCACTAACCGTTTTAACCGGTGATAGCGGCAGCGGGAAGTCGACTTTGCTCAGTTTGATCGCGGGATTTGCAGCGATGCCATACGAAGGCACTATTTTGCTGAATGGTCATGATGATCGGAACGCCGCGATGCAAGTCAAAGCACAGCATGTTGGCATGATGTTTCAAAACCCTGACCAGCAGTTTACGATGCGAACCTTGAGCGGTGAGTTGTCTTTTGCCTTGGAAAATCTGAATTTACCGGTTGCTGAAATTCAGCGGCGCTTTGCCCAGGCGGTTGCCCTTGGGGAGACTCAGGCATTGCTGGATCGTGACTTGAGTACCTTATCAGGCGGTGAAAAGCAGCGCGCGGCGTTAACGGTTTTGCTGGCGATGGATGCACCGATTTTGCTACTGGACGAGCCGTTTGCCAGCATTGATCCGACAAGTCGCCATCTGCTAATTGGAAAATTAGGGACGTTACGTGATCATGGCAAAACAATTGTGATCGCAGAGCATGACCTGACAGATTATGCCGATGTGGCAGATCAACTGGTTGCCTTGAAAAATGGCGAGCTAAGTCGGCTACCACTCGCAACGCTGACCACGCTACCGACGCATTTTAACCTCACGCAACCACGGCAGGCGACCAATAAAATCTTCCATCTGGAAAACGTTGTCTGCCAGCAAAATCACCATATCTTGCTTCAAGCACCGAGTTGGGATTTTAACGATGGCATCACCACCCTGACTGGGGCCAATGGGAGTGGCAAGTCCACCTTATTGCGATCGATGGTGCAGCGCCATCCTTATCAAGGCCGTATGTTCCTTGGTCAACAACGCTTGCGTCGCCGGAAACGACTTTATCAAACTATGACGCTGGCCGTGCAAGACGCGGCAAAACAATTCGTGACGTTGACGCTGGCTGATGAGCTAGCGTTTGGGCCGGCGTTACCGGCTGCGGTGCGGGAAAAACAGCAAGCCGCATTAGCTTATCTTGGACTAGCAGAAAAGCAGACCACTAGTCTTTACCAGTTGAGTGAAGGCCAGAAAAAGATGGTTCAGTTGATGACGATGCTGAGCTTAGATTTGTCATTTTTACTACTAGATGAACCATTTAGCGGCTTGGATGATCGCGCCTGTCAGTACTTTGCCGCATGGATTAAGGCTAAGTCGGCCACGCAAGCGTTTTTGATTGTGACGCATCGATTGGCACCGTTAGCTGGCATTAGCCAGCAACAGGTTTTGCTAGCCAATCACCGGTTGCAGGTTGTGCAGGGGTGACGTGATGGCACAGAAGAAGACAGATGCACTCAACTTGAGCCTCTTGATTCTAGCCTTAACGCTAGAGATTTCGGTTAGTCACGCGGTGAAGCTAAATGTCGCGTTGATCGTGTTAGCACTGGGTTTTCTTGGGTGGCGGCGAGCCTTTAGAAGCTTGATCGTGTTACTGCTGCTGCCGTTGATCCCAGCCGCGAGCAGCTATTGGGCCATCACGCTTCATGGAACAGACACATCTTAT
The DNA here is from genome assembly GCF_000829035.1 of Lacticaseibacillus paracasei subsp. paracasei. Classification (NCBI taxonomy): domain Bacteria; kingdom Bacillati; phylum Bacillota; class Bacilli; order Lactobacillales; family Lactobacillaceae; genus Lacticaseibacillus; species Lacticaseibacillus paracasei. The sequence goes on from NZ_AP012541.1 coordinate 317,939, forward strand.
GCGCTGTTACTGTTTGTCCGAACATACGCGTTTACGGCTTTGGGCTTGGTGTTTCTCACTGGCGTTGATTTGGAGGCGTTGTTGTTGTGGCTTGAGCAGCATAAACTATCGCCGAATTTTGTCTATGGATTATTAGTGGTCATCCATGCCCTGCCGCAAATCATGCGGGAAGTGGCTGATCTTCGGGAAGCGAGTCTGCTGCGCGGTCAGAAACTGCGTCCTTGGTCACCGCTGATTTACGTCAAGGTCATCTTCGTTGCGATGGCTTGGCAGGATCAGTATGTGACCGCCATGTATGCGCATGGCTACACAGAAGGCGGTTCGCGAACGGCTCAACGGCAATTGATCAGTTCCCGCCGCGGTTTGTTGATGGCAGGCGCAGTGTTCGTGATGGTGAATCTTATTGGCCATTAACGTCATAAAAAACTTGATTCTAGTAAAAATACTGTTTTTAGGCTTTGAATATGGTCAAGATAGACAGAATTAAAGGAGCAAACGATGATGAAATTTTCTGAAAAAGCTCGGCAGCAAGTTGTTCCGTACTGGGAAGGCAGCTTCACTCACCCATTTATTACGGAGCTACAAGCTGGCACCCTTGATCCGGCGATTTTCCGCTTTTATCTGATTCAGGATGCTTATTATCTGCAACATTTTACACATTTATATACGCTGATTGCCGCACAGACGCAGGAGCCGGAATTGAAAGCTTATGCGCTGCAGTCGGCTGAAGGTTTGGCCCAAGGTGAAATTGCGATACGCCACGATTTTTTCGCCGAATTGAACATCTCAACAACTGAGCTGGCGGCCACCACGATTGCGCCGACCACGTATCACTATGTTTCCCACATGTACCGACAATTGGTTGAAGGCACGCCGCATGTGGCGATTGCGGGGATGCTGCCATGTCCATGGTTGTATCAGGAGGTGGCACAGCAGTTGAAGCAACGAAAATCACCCGTGCCGATTTATCAGCGCTGGATTGACACTTATAGCGGTGCGGATAACGCGGACGATCAGCGAGCGGCGATTGCGTTGATTGATCGGTTGTACGACCAAAGCATGCCGACTGAGCAGCAACAAATGCTGGCTGCGTTTCGGATCAGCAGTCAAATGGAATACAGCTTTTGGGAGATGGCGTATCACTTAGAAGCGTGGCCGAAAGGAGCAAAGGTTGATGACACAAAGCAGCGTTAAGAAACTGGCGATATTAGCGATGATGATTGCCTTAGATGTGGTGCTTTCACCCTTATTTCGCGTTGAAGGGATGGCACCTATGTCCAGCGTGGTCAATGTCGTGGCAGCTGCCATGATGGGACCGCTATATGCCACCATCATGGCCTTTGGTTGTGCTCTGATTCGCATGGCATTATTGGGGATTCCACCGCTGGCATTGACCGGTGCAATATTCGGGGCGCTCTTAGCTGGCCTCGGCTATCGTTTTGGCAAACACAATTGGTGGGCCGCCGCTGGGGAGATTCTTGGCACTGGTTTGATCGGATCCATGCTGTCTTATCCCGTGATGGTTTGGTTCACCGGCAGCGCGCAATCGCTCTACTGGTTCGTTTACACCCCACGTTTTTTTGGTGGATCGATCTCAGGGTCGTTAATCGGCTTGTTTGTCCTATATGAACTTGATCACATTGGCATCACCAAGCGTATTCAAAAAATTTTCTAGGAGGCTTTTTCCATGTCAAAAGCAATCACTGACGTTTTTTACACCGCGTTCAAAACCGCCCTGCCATTAACATCATCCCCACTGGTGCAATGCATTACCAACGAAATCACCGTCGAATCCATGGCTAATGCATTGCTTTACATTGATGCGAAGCCGGTCATGGCTGATGATCAGCGCGAGTTCCCGGAATTCTTTGCTCAAAGTGATGCGTTGCTGTTGAATCTTGGACACATTTCCGAAGTGCGTCAGCAGAATCTATTAGCCGCTGGCAAGTTTGCGCAGGCCACCAACCAGCCAACGGTGATTGATTTGGTCGGCGTTTCTGCCACCCAGTTGCGCTATGATTTAGGCCATCAATTGTTAGTCAATCATCCGAACGTGGTCAAAGGTAACATTTCTGAAATGCGCCGATTCGCTGATCTAAAAAGCACAGGCCGCGGCGTTGATGGAAGCCAGTTAGATCAAAGTGTGACCGCCTTGGGAGAACTAGCCGCGAGCTTGCAGCAGCTGACCCAAGCGTTTCCCACCACTACCTTCTTGGCAACCGGCAAGATTGATCTCGTTGTGAGTGCTAAGGGAACTTGGTATTTTAAAAATGGGGTGCCGCAGCTGGATCGTTTCACCGGGACTGGTGACATTGTCGGTGCCTTGATTGCCGCGCTGTTGGGGACAGGTTTGGACAACGACGCAGCAGTCGTCGTGGCTGTGAGTTACTTCAACTGCTGTGGCGAAGTAGCAGCTGCGCAGAATCGAACCGGCGGACTGGCGGCATTTCGCGAAGGTACCTTGAATCAACTTTCCTTACTGGCTGCCATCGCTGACTGGCTTCAAATGGTGAAAGGGGAAGCGTTATGAACGCAACAGATCTAAAACTGTACTTAGTCACCCATCGTTACGATGACAACGAAGCAACTTTTTTGGCTAAAATCGCGGCTGCTTGTGAAAATGGCGTCACGATGGTGCAATTACGCGAAAAGATGCTGAGCACTCGAGCCTATTTTGAATTGGCACAACGGGTTAAGCTCATCACTGACCGTTATCAGATCCCGCTGATTATTGATGATCGCGTCGACATTTGTTTAGCTGTAGATGCAGCTGGTGTGCATATCGGCGATGATGAGCTGCCTGTTGCGATGACCCGCCAGTTGATCGGTCCTGACAAGGTATTGGGCGTTTCCACAAAAACCGTCGAGACGGCGGTTGCCGCGGTTGCCGCTGGTGCTGATTACTTGGGGGTTGGCGCCATTTTCCCGACGCAGACGAAGGCAAACGCAGCGGTGACCCCGATTGCGACATTAAAGGCGATCACTGCACAAGTTGCCGTGCCGGTCGTGGCTATTGGCGGCGTCAAAGAAGCCAACTTGGCGACGTTTAAAGATACCGGGATCGCCGGGGTTGCGATTGTGAGCGAAATCATGCAGGCACCTGATATCGCTCACAAAGTGCAGGCTTTGCGCACAAAATTAAAGGCGGTGTTACCAAATGACCGTTAATCGCACACCGCAAGTCGTCACCATCGCTGGTTCCGATTCCGGTGGCGGGGCAGGGTTGCAAGCGGACTTGAAAACTTTTCAGGCCCGACACGTCTTTGGGATGAGTATTGTGGTAGCACTGACGGCGCAGAATACGTATGGGGTCCAGGCCAGTCTGCCGATTCCGGTGGGCTTCATTGACGCCCAGTTTCAATCGTTAGCTGCCGATTTTGACATTCGCGCAGCCAAAACGGGGATGTTAGCGGATCGTGAGCATGTCGAAGCCGTTGTCCGCAATTTGCAACAGGTTGATTTTGGCCCGCTGATTGTCGATCCAGTGATGGTAGCCAAGGGCGGCGCGACGTTACTTGCCTCGGAAGCTGTCGTCACCATCAAAGAACAGCTGCTCCCGTTGGCGGATGTGGTGACGCCAAATCTACCCGAAGCAGAAATTCTCGTGAGTAAAAAAATTGTGACCAATGCGGATATGGTTCAGGCGGCGCGTACGATTCAAACACTTGGCGTCAAGCATGTCATTATTAAAGGGGGCCATCGTCAGAATCACAAGGCCGAGGATCTGATTCTATTGGCCGACGGGACGTGTTATTGGCTCAGTGCACCACGAATTGCCACTGCGAACACGCATGGAACCGGTGATACTTTCTCAGCATGTATCGCTGCAGAGTTAGCAAAAGGGCAGCCATTGAAAGCAGCTATCATGACAGCCAAAGCCTTTCTGCAAGGCGCCATCAGCCAAGGCATTTCAGTTGGCCATGGTCATGGCCCGACAAATCACTGGGCAAAGTTGAGTGAAAAAGTGAGTTTGCGTCAAGGTTAAGAAGGGGTGCCGAAGATAGAAATGTCTTCGGCGTTTTTTGAAAAAGTCGATTTTTTCAATCATGTTGTTGTGAAACGTTGCCAATCCCTGCAAAATAGCCACGCAAAGCCTGATCACTACTGATAGTTGTGTTGTGAAACACTATTTTTCTAGACCAGTTTCCGCTATACTGACATCAAGGAGGGCGCGATGCCTTTGATGGCGGATGAACGTGACGCTTCAATGGATGGTACCAATTCATGACCTGCCAAGTTGGCGGCCATTTTTGGGAGCACGCCTAGTTACTAGCCAGTCATCAAGAGGCTATCAAACCAGCCTGCATCCCGATATGTGACCAGTACCGAGCTACAGGCGCTCTTAGTTTGTATTTGGAGGCTTTGAATTGTGCAAGAAGAAGAACTGACGCCCCGGCGGTATATGAGCTGGCCAGTCTTAAGCTTACTTGTTTTTATTACGGTCATTGGTTTTGAAAATATTTTTTATCCTTTTCAGAACCAAGGGCTTTCCGTTGTTGTTAACTGGGTCATCCTGTTGGTGATTTATATCGTGCCGTACGCCTTGATTTCGGCACAATTAGGGACGACTTTTACCCGGGCTGATGAAGGCGGTGGCTTGGCGACTTGGATGCGCCGCACGCTAGGGGACACTTGGGGATACTGGACAAGCTGGATTTATTGGGCTCAGACCCTGCCATATTTAGTCGATGTTTCCAACGCTGTCATCGTGGCGCTTTCCTGGATGATTCTGGGTGATAACAGTTTGGGTAAACGAATGTCGAATCTGACCTTTGGCCTGCTGACTTTTGCTATTATTCTTTTATTTATTGTGTTAGAGAACCTGTTCTCCCGATCACTTGAAGTCATGTCGCTAATTGGCGGTGCGGCGATGTTTTTGATGGCGGTTTTATTCGTTGTCTTGACGGCGGCCGGTTTGGCCAAAGGCATGCATTCGGCAACAAACTTTAGTTGGGCCGCGTTCAAGCCACATTTTTCGCTGCATTACTTTGCCACGACCGGACTCTTGATTTTTGCGACATCAGGGGCGGAACTTGGCGCCACTTATGTTGCTCAGTTGCGCAACCCGAAAAAAGAGTTTCCTAAAGCCATGTGGGCTCTGGCGCTCATGACCGGTTTTTTGGTGATTTTTGGATCGCTGGCATTAGGCGTTTGGTTCAATGCCAACCATCTGCCAGATGATCTCAAAATGAATGGCGCTTATTATGCCTTTTCCATGCTTGGTCAGGCGTGGGGATGGGGCAAAGTGCTGATGTATTTGTTTGCCATCACGCAATTACTCTTCATGCTCGCCCAGCTAGCGGTGTTGATTGATGCTTCCAGCCGGGTATTGTCAGCCGACACCGCCATGCGGTTCATGCCTAAATGGTTGTTGCAGAAAAACAAGCAAGGTCGGCCAATCCATAGTTATATTTTTACCGCCTCACTTTGCCTGTTCTTGCTGTTGCTGTCAGGGACGCTGCCGAATATTAATGCCATCTTCAACTGGTTACTGAATTTGAATGGTATTGTATCGCCATACAAAACGGCGCTTGTCTTTGTGGCTTTCTTGGCGTTGCGGGCGCAAGCAGACAAGTTCACTTCCGGCTATACCTTCATCAAAAGTAAGGCCGGTGCTTATCTAGTTGGCGGTTGGTGTTTTGTCTTCACCTTTATCTGTGCGACGCTTGGTTTCTTACCACAGGAAGTTGTTTTCGGAACCAATGGCTGGACCCATCAACTGGTGATGAATATCATCTCCGTGATGGTACTCTTCGGTTTTGGCTTCATCATGCCGCTGTTAGCAAGGCGTGATGTTAAAAAAGAACGGCTCATGTAAGCCAATCTAAATGATGAGGCGTCACCACGCTGTTGCGGGTGATGTTTCATCATTTTTGAATACGCATTCAAAATTTAATGACATTTTTGTAGTCAAAGGACAATAATGATGGCAATTTCGACGATTATCGGTCTATTGACGACGTTTAAAAAAGGAAGTGCCATCACTTTGATTTGTATTGTACATTCTTCTTGAACAGACTAGCACGCAATCTAAATGTCAAAGGGAGAATAATCCATGAACAAAGTGAATTGGCTTATGATAAATTTGCATATTGAAGGCATGAAGCAAGAACAGGGTCAGAATGATGTCTAATGAGTTGAGAAGTGATTGGAAAGATTTTGCAGCGACAGCAATAGCGTTTTTGGTATCAGGTGCGTTTATGGTTTTCCTAATTATGCCAATTCCCGGTTTTCAAGAGGATTTGGTGTTGTCGGGCATTTTGGCTGCTGTCATCTACATCATTGTCCTCATAGTCACATTGCTAGCGTTGAAAAAAGATGAAATGAAGCGCTTTATCAGCTTCTTCAAAAGGCAGAAATCGGATATGTGACTAAGCAACCACCTTTCACGCTAAAAGGAAGGTGGTTGCTTTTTTTATTAAAAAAGTTCCACAAGCTTATACACCGTTTCACGAGTGACTCGGCGTCAATAAGAAAATCTGTTATACAACAGAAAAACGAAAGACCCAATACAGATGCGTCTCTCAACTAGCAGTTCCCGAATTTTGGCCTAAGTTTTATAAACACACTTTTTAGTATTTGATGAGGCAGTCTTTATACAGGATATGCCCTCTTTATGCTCATATTAGCCTATTTTGTTTCATGAGAAATGAATCTTGGCAGTTGACAGCGCTTCCAAAATCAGGTTAAGCTGATCTTGCAAGATTAAGTAAAACGTTTTACCTAGCAAATGATTTAGGTCGTGGACAGCATGAAAAAGAAGATTTCGATTACTGATGTGGCAAAGGAAACTGGTTTGTCAGTCACAACCGTTTCACAAATCTTAAATGGTAAAGGGGAACGGTTTAGCGAAAAATCGCGAAAACGGGTGCTTGCTGCCAAGAAGGCGTTGGGTTATGAACCGGATTTCTTTGCCCGTGGGCTGGTTGGTAAGCGTGGCAACTCAATTGGGGTTGTGATACCTGATATCATGAATCCCTTCTTCGCGAGTTTTGTGGTCAGTGTCGAAAAGGCAGCCATTCCACAGGGACTCTTTCCACAAATCTTTTCAATTAATGGTTTCCATGAGAATGTTGATTATTTTATTCGTCAGTTTTTAGGCGGTACTCAGCGTGGTTTGATTTTGGCGGCGCCAGAAGCGTCACAGGAGATCGTTCAAAAAGTGGAAGATCAGCTCCATCTGCCAATGGTCTTTATGGATCAGGCTACCACGCTGACATCTGGCGACAGCATTCGTATTGATGATTTTCATGCAGGTTTTCTTGTCGCTGACCATCTCATTAAACGTGGTCACCGCCGGATTGCGCTAGTATTGCCAGAGCCGCTGACCTTTAATCTGCGGGATCGTCTCGCTGGTTATCAACATGCGTTCGATTTACATAATGTTGCACTTGATCCGCAGTTAATCTCCCGCGCAACATTTGATCCGGAAGGCGGGCGCCAGGCTGTCGACCAGATAGTCAAAACTGATGCTACTGCTATTATTGCGATCAATGATGATGTCGCAAGCGGTGTTTACCGCGGGTTGTATGAGCATCATAAGCGGATTCCAGAGGACTACGCGGTAGTTGGCTTCGATGATGTCTCACAGGCGCGATTCATGACCCCCGGGTTAACCACGATTGCGCAACCAATTGACGAACTTGGCCAACGCGCGATCGACATGTTGCTGGCCCAGATGGCTGGTGACCATCAAGATCGCAACGTGATTGAACTGCCAGTGAAGTTGATTGAGCGCGGATCGACAAAACGGATTTAAAGCATAACGTGCATCTTAAAAAATAGGGTGCAGAAGCCGAATAAGAGGAGGCGTTTTGATTGAAAAAAGGAACGGTTATTAACACGCAACTGTCACAAGTCATTGCCGATATGGGGCACTTTGATCTACTGGGAATCGGGGATGCCGGGATGCCGGTGCCAGAAGATACCTGGAAAATTGATCTAGCTGTTTCAAAAAATCTGCCGAGTTTTATTGATGTTCTGAAGAATGTTTTATCAGAATTGCAAGTCCAAAAGGTTTATCTGGCAGAAGAAATCAAAACTGAAAATCCGGAACAACTCAAGCAAATACAGCAACTCATCGATGTGCCAATCGCCTTTATACCACATGATCAAATGAAACAAGACCTCAGCAAAACCAAAGCCTTCGTCCGCACTGGCGAAATGACACCTTATTCGAATATTTTATTGGAAAGCGGCGTTGTTTTTTAGAGCGTGAGCCAGACCGTTTAGAGAGCGTGAACTGGCGCGATTAGAAACCGGAGCATAAGTAGCCTCAAGCCTAAATGGCTTTTAGGCTTGAGGCTACTTATGAGCAGATTTCTGCGCAAGGCGAACGCGTTTAGAAAAAGCAAGCACCAGCATGTACTTGGGGGAATCACAATGAAGATCGAAATGAAGAAGATCACCAAGAGTTTTGGCGCCAATCGGGTCCTTGAAGGCGTTGATTTCACCGTTGAGTCAGGTGAAGTTCATGCGTTGATGGGCGAAAATGGGGCCGGAAAATCGACCTTGATGAATATTCTGACTGGTTTGTATCAAGCAAACAGTGGCGAGATTCTGGTGGATGGTCAGCCAACCACGTATTCAGGGCCGATGGAAGCCGAACAGCATGGCATCAGTTTTATTCATCAGGAAATGAATAATTTTCTAGAGATCTCCGTGGTCGACAACATGTTTTTGAATAAGGAACTGCGCACCAAGTTTGGCTTAATGGACAATAAGGCAATGCGCGAACAGGCGGCACATTATCTTAGTCTGCTCGGCGCCAAACTTGATGTTGAACAACCAATCGGCAACTTGAGTGTTGGGCGTCAGCAAATGGTTGAAATCGCTAAGTCACTCATGACCGATGCCAAAATTATCATCATGGATGAACCGACTGCAGCCTTGACCGAAACGGAAATTGACCAGCTTTTCGGGGTGGTGCGGCGGCTCAAGGAAAAAGGCGTGGGCTTTATCTATATCTCACACCGGATGGAAGAAATTTTTGAAATTGCTGACAAAGTTACCGTGATGCGTGATGGTCTGTCAATCACCGAATACGCCACCAAAGATGTCACCATGAAACAACTAGTCAAGGACATGGTTGGTCGCGAGATTGACGATTTTTATCCGGATCGTACGCCTGATCACGGGCCAGTGGCGATGGAAGTCAAAGGCTTGACCGAAAATGGCGTGTTCAAGGATGTCAGCTTTACGGTGCATCAAGGTGAAATTCTTGGTTTTTCAGGATTGATGGGCGCGGGTCGAACGGAGATCATGCGGGCAATTTTCGGCATTGATAAATACCAGTCTGGTGAAATTTTATTAGACGGCAAGCCGGTCAAAATTCGCGATCCGCAAGATGCTATTCGCCATAACATCGGCTTTTTAACCGAAAATCGGAAAGATGAAGGGCTTATTCTAGAAGATTCGTTGCATGACAATATCGTTTTGCCTTCAATTGATGGCTTCGTCAAACATGGCTTAGTGGATGATAAGGCAACAGATGAATTTGTTCGGATGTTAATGAAAAGGCTTACAGTCAAGGCGATGGGACCGGATGTCTCCGCAGGCAGTCTTAGCGGCGGCAATCAGCAAAAAGTCGTTTTGGCTAAATGGATCGGTTCCGGCTCAAAAGTGTTGATTCTCGATGAACCAACGCGTGGTGTGGATGTCGGGGCAAAACGCGAAATTTATGACTTGATGAATGAACTAACCGATCGGCACGTGGCGATCATCATGATCTCCAGCGACTTGCCGGAAGTATTGGGCATGAGTGATCGCATTGCTGTTGTGTATGAAGGCAAAATCACTGGCATTTTAGATGGAAAAACCGCGACGCAAGAGTCGATCATGACACTGGCAACAGGGGGAGTGGAAGAGCATGCAGGAGCAATCTAAAGCAAAAACAAGTAGCAAAATTGATGTGAAGAAAATATTTAGTCGGCTAGGACCGTTATTGGCACTGGTGGTATTGGTCATTCTCGTGACGATCATGAGTCCCACCTTTGTATCACCGGCTAACCTATTAAACCTGTTACGGCAAGTCTCGATTAACGCAGTGATTGCCTTCGGGATGACCTTCGTGATTTTGACCGGCGGCATTGACTTGTCTGTCGGTTCAATCTTGGCTTTATCAGGGGCAGTCACAGCGTCCATGCTTGCCAGCGGTTTTGCGGCCCCGCTTGCGTTACTGGCAGGCCTCGTCCTCGGCGCCATTTTCGGCTTGCTGAATGGTATCCTGATCGCTTATGGGAAAGCCGCGCCATTTATTGCGACCTTGGCGACCATGACCATTTTCCGTGGGGCCACGTATGTGTTCACCAACGGGAATCCCATCACTGGCGCGAAAATGAACAGCAGTTTCTTATTCCAGTTCATGGGCCGCGGGTATCTGTTTGGCATTCCATTCCCGATTATCATCATGCTCGTGGCTTACGGTGTGCTATTCGTCCTGCTACACAAGACCTCTTTTGGTCGGAAAACCTATGCCTTGGGTGGCAATGAAACGGCTGCCCGGATCGCTGGGGTACGCACCAAAATGGTCACCATGCTGATTTACACGATTTCTGGGTTAATGGCTGCTATTGCCGGTATCATCCTGACATCACGGTTAAGCTCCGCGCAACCAGATGCCGGGACATCCTACGAAATGGATGCCATCGCCGCTGTCGTCCTTGGCGGCACATCGCTGGCCGGAGGCAAAGGCCGCATTTTCGGCACGCTGATTGGTGCGTTGATCATCGGCACACTGAACAACGGGATGAACTTACTGGGCATTTCTAGTTTCTACCAGCAGATTGTCAAAGGGATCGTGATCTTGATTGCGGTTCTGCTCGATCGCCGGTCTTCTAATAATGGGTAACAAAACGTGAGCGCGGGCTCGCGGCAAAAGACAAAACTCTAGGGGGAGAAATTGACATGAAACAATCACTCAAACGCTTTTTAATGGTCGCTGTTGTTGCGACGGCAGCTTTATTCACCTTAACCGCATGCGGCGGCACAGGACTCAGCTCCAAATCGGACAGCAACACAAAAGTGACCAAGAAAGCGCCCAAAGATCTGAAAGTTGGCGTCTCACTTTCAACGCTGTCCAATCCATTCTTCGTTTCTGTTCGTAATGGGATCCAAGATTTAGCCAAAAAGAACAAAACCAATGTTCAAGTTTCCGATGCTCAAAATGATACCGCTAAGCAAAACAGTAACATTGAAGATTTAATTCAAAAGAAGGTTGATGTGCTGATCATCAACCCAGTTGACTCAAGTGCCATTACACCAGCCGTTAAAGATGCCAATGATGCCGGCATCCCGGTGATCACCGTTGATCGGTCGAGTGACGGCGGTAAAGTTTTGACCTTAGTCGCTTCTAACTCCACAAAAGGTGGCCAAATGGCGGCTAAGTATATGATCGAAAAACTTGGTAAAGACGCTAAAATTGCTGAATTGCAAGGCATTCCAGGTGCATCCGCAACCCGTGAACGTGGTAAAGGGTTCGATGGCGCTGCTAAAGGCAAACTCGATATCGTGTCCAAGCAAACAGCCGGCTTCGACCGCGCTAAAGGGCTGACCGTTACCGAAAATATTTTGCAGGGTAATGGTGACATTGTCGGTATCTTCTCGCAAAATGATGAAATGGCATTAGGGGCGGTTCAAGCAGTCAAAGCCGCTGGTAAAAAGATCACCATTGTCGGGTTCGATGGCGAAGCGGACGGGATTAAAGCCGTTAAGGCCGGCGACATGGCTGCAACGGTTGCCCAGAAGCCAGAAGAAATGGGCCGATTGGCTTTACAAGCAGCCTATGATCATTTCAACGGTAAAACGGTGAAGAAGAACGTTGAATCACCATTGTCACTTGTGACAACCGAGGATGCGAACAAGTAAGCTTCATGCTACGCTTAAAATTAACCGGCACTTTGGTAGTTAAGTTAGAAAAGGGGGCCGACTTATCGGCCCTTTTTAATTAGAGCGTGAGCAGGCCGTTTTCTGGACGAGCGAGCGCGTTTCAATTGGAGGAAATCTTATGCCTAATCATGTTGTTGTCATCGGCAGTATCAATGTGGATAGCATCTTGCACATTCAACGGTTGCCACAACCGGGAGAAACGATCAAAATGGACACCTTTTCACAAGCGGCTGGCGGTAAAGGTGCGAATCAAGCAGTTGCGGCTGCGCGTTCGGGGGCCAAAACCAGTTTTATTGGCCGAGTTGGTGACGATGCCAACGCTGCCTTCATGCGCGGTGAACTTGTCAAGAACCAAATCGACACCCAATATGTGGCGACAACGGTTGGCACGCAAACCGGTCAGGCTTACATTTTGCTGCAAGCCTCTGGCCAAAATTCCATTATCATCCAGCATGGCGCTAATTTTGAGGTGACACCAGCAGATGTGCAACGAGCAGCCGACTTGATTCAGTCTGCCGACTTTGTGGTCGCGGAATTTGAAACACCGGTGGATGCGACGGCAGAGGCCTTCAAAATTGCCAAAGCCGCTGGGAAGATGACCATCTTAAACCCAGCGCCAGCACAGAAGGATTTGCCAGCAGCCTTGCTGAAAAATGTGGATCTCATCGCACCGAACGAAACCGAAAGCGAGCTGATCACCGGCATTCCGGTGGTAGATGAAGACAGCATGCGGGCTTCGGCAGCTTATTATCATGAATTAGGCATTCGCGGGGTGATCATCACTTTAGGATCAAAAGGCTCCTTCATCTCGCTGGATGGCGAAGCAACCATCGTGCCAGCCTTTAAAGTCAAGGCTGTCGACACCACCGCCGCGGGCGACACGTTCATTGGTGCCTTGGCAAGCGTCTTGCAGACAGACCTCAAGAACATTGTCACCGCTGCGACCTACGCCAGCATGGCAAGTTCTTTCACGGTTCAGAAACTTGGCGCCTTCCCGTCCATTCCGATGGGGGATGAGGTGCGGGCGGCGTTAGCGAAAATCAAGTGAGGGTATAACGAGTAAATCACTGGAGCAAAACCTACCTTAATCAAAACAAGAAAGCTGGCAGTCGTGCTTACCTCACACGATTGCCAGCTTTCTTGTTTTAGTTGAACTGAGAGTTGATCTATCGCGCCCTGATTATACGTTTGGTAGATCTGGCGCTTGGCTTTACCAGCCGTAATTTGCGCGTCCCCACGGCGAATTCGGGCCATCAGTTCCGGGTTACTAAGCAAATACATGGTTTCTTCGGTAGCGTCAAAATCGCGTTTGCTCATCACCACAACATTGTCGTCTGGATTCTTGAAAGTGACGACTAATGGGATGGCATCTTCATTGACTTGTTTCAGGTGGTCTTTAAGATGCTGCTTAAAGTGATGGTAGCTCATTGCATTCCATGGGGGTCATCCTTACTGTTATTCAAACCTAATAAAGACTAGCAACATAAGGCTTCATCGCTGTCACCACATCGTCGCTGCCGGTACCTTCAATCAGAGCTACCGTGAGATAGGTGTTCTTATCAGCATCCATGGCGACTAAAAAGCCATTTTCTTTGCCGTCAGTGTCTTGCTTTTGCTTAAGTTCGGCCGTGCCGGTTTTGGCAGCAATGGTGTGGCCGTCAATTGCGAGATTGTGGGCGGTTCCGGCTTGATCAGAAACCACGTGGGTTAGCGCCGTTTTAACCGTATTAGCTGCGTTGGCCTGCAAGACACTGCTGGTTCGTTTGCCTTTCGTGCCTTGAATGAGGGTCGGTTGCTGCATGGTGCCGCCATTGGCAATCGTGCTGTACATCGCGGCTTGTTCAATTGGTGACAAGAGGAGCTGCCCTTGACCATAGGCGGTATCGGCCAAAAGGGTTTCGGAAGCGAGCTTACCAGAGTTTGAAATCTGGGCTTTTTTCATGGTCAGCGGTAAGTCGGCCTGGGTTTTGAAAAGCGGTGCGAGGCCTTTGAGGTAAGCGGAGGCGCCCATTTTCAGTGCTACTTGGGCGAACCAGATGTTATCGGAATTGACCAAAGCCTGCGTCATGTTTTCAGAGTCGGCATCGACTGTGCGTGTTACCTTGTAGTCACCCCAGGAGCTGTCTTTTTGCCACTTGAGACCGGAGATGGACTTGGTGGTGTCCGGGGTGATCGTCTTATTCTGAAGGGCAATCGCTGCCGTCAGCATCTTAAATGTTGAACCGGGAGCATAGCGTTGCGCGAAACGGCTGAGGAATGGTAACGAGGTGTTGTTGGCATACTTATCATAGTCCGTCTGGCTGATCCCGTTGACAAAGGCGTTTGGATCATAACTTGGCGAGCTTGCTAAAGTCAGTAGTTCGCCATTGGTCGGATTCATCGTCACAACACTACCAGCCTTGCCAGCAAGTTGGGTGTAGGCCGTCTTTTGCTGGTTGGCATCAATGGTTAGCTTCAGGCTTTTACCATTAACGGCTTTTTTAGTTAAAAGCGGGTGAATGTTGTCGCCGTTTTGAATTGAAATCTGACCACCGTCTGTGCCGCGCAGTTGTTTGTCGTAAATTTGTTCCAACCCAGTTTTGCCAATTTTGCTATTAGCTGTTAGCGTCGGATCTTTGCGAATGTCATCAGCCGTCGCGGTACCGACGTAGCCAATGAGCTGGGCCGCGGCTTCGCCAAGGGGATAGGTGCGCGAGCCGATCGTCTGATAGGCCGCGCCCGTCATGACTGGTGAATCAGTGACGATTTTGACAGGCACGAAGGTATCATCTGTGACCCAAGATTGCTTTAACAAGGTTTCAAGACTAGTGACCTTGACGTCCCACACAGCAGCAATTTTCTCTAAGTTGGCTGTGCGATCGGCACCGGTTCCGAGCTTACCGGGAACCAGCCCAGCTTGGGTCACATCGCCATTTTTTGCCAGCAACTGGTTATTGCGGTCATAAATCTGGCCACGGGTGGCCGCAATCAGGTCAATCTGCACCGTGTCTTGGCCATCCATTGACGGGAAAAGCAGACGTGGCGACCACTGTATTCGCCAGTTATCGCCGACTTTAACAATCGGCGCTTCGTAGTGTTGCGCACTCAGCTTGCCGATTTTGGTGTTCATGTTGGCCGTAAACGTCAGCTCGTAGGTTTTGCTGTCGTACTTCTTGGTTTTCACGTTAGTAATCTTGATATCACTGGCGCCAACCCGATCAAAAACCGCCTGATTGCGCGCCGCTAAAGTTTTGGCCGTATAATGCCAACCAGGTCCAGTCAAGTGGCTGGTATCAACTTGTTTAACTGCTTTGTCATATTGGCGCTTAGCAAACGCCTGCGTATAAGTTTGCGCAGTGGCCTGAACCGCGTCAGCTTCGGTTTTGCCTTGATACCAATGGTAAAGGCCAAATCCGCCAGCAATGATCACAATCGCCGCGGCCACACCGCCAATAATGGTGAGGGTCGATTTCTTCATGATAGTTTCCCCATTTCCTGATTTTGCTCCGTGTATATGGTCATTCTACTCGTTCGAGTATTGTGAAGAAATGGTGGTGAGTTAAATTGGTTGAAAGGTTGGCGTTAAAGATCAGTAAATTTGCTTGCGCAAGCAAATAAAACAGCCTATAATACTTCACAGGGAGGTGAGTGATTGTTCAAACGCTGGCTCATACTCATCACACTTGGTTTATTCTTCTTTATGGTGATTATTGATGGCACCATTGTTGTCGTTGCGGTACCGACCATCGCCTCGGCTTTGGCGGTGAGTCCGAGTCAGGTGAACTTGTTGCTGACGGTTTATCTCACCACGATCAGCGTTTGCCTGTTGTTCTTTGGTCAGTTGGCTGATCAATATGGCCGAACGCGGCTGTTCATCTGGGGCACCTATCTGTTTCTGATTGGCTCTGGGTTGGCTGGTTTTGGCGTTAACTTTCAGTTGATATTGGCCGCCCGAGTAGTGCAGGCAGTGGGTGCTAGTATGACCATGGCCACGAGTTATGCGATTGTTGCGGACGTTTTCCCACCCGCCATTTTGGGCCGTGCGCTGGGCATTGAATCGATCTTCATTTCAGCCGGCGCACTGGCCGGCCCTGGGATCGGTGGCCTGATCCTGAGTCAGTTGCCGTGGGGCTACATTTTCTGGGTGAACTTGCCGATTGGTATCGTGTGTTTGCTAGTCGAATGGGCGGTTTTTCCGCGAACACACGCACCCTCTGGGAAAAGGGGCGTCGATGGCCGCAGCTTCCTTCAATTGATTGTGATTGGCGGGTTGTTGTTGCTCATCCAGATCAACAAGCAACCGTTGTTCACCGGAATTCTGGTCATTTTGATTGGCAGCTGCGCCTATTGGTTTTGGCGTCACGAGCGGCAGACTGATCAAGCAATGCTTGATACTCGGTTGTTCAGCAACCAGCGCTTTTCACGGAATTTAGCGGCTTCGTTTTTGAACTATGTTGCGGCTTATTTTTTTACGCTGCTCGCACCGATTTATCTACAGTTGATGCTACGCTTGCCAGTGGCCTTGTCTGGGTATTTGTTGATGCTGACACCACTTGTTTCGTTGGCTGCCAATCCAGTGGCTGGGGTGCTTAGTGACCGCTTTGATCGCCAGCGACTCATGCGAATCGGCTTGCTGATGCTGGTTCTGACGAATGTGGCCTTTGCCTTGCTGCCTCATCAAACGACAATTTGGCCGTTTGTTATCGTGTCAGTCGCGTTTGCGGTTGGCACAGCGCTGTTCACGAATCCTAACAGTGTCGTGTTGATGCAAAGTGTCGATGCGACCATGCGGGGGCAGGTTGGCGCGGCCACTTCACTTGCTAGACAGTTGGGGATGAGTATCGGTAGCGCGGTTGCCGGTTTAGTGTTCTATCAAACCCTCGGGATCGTCAGCCCGCACACTACCGCCGTCCACGCCGCTCCGCAAGCTTTGTTCGTTGCGCAGGGTGTCAGCTTCATGCTAGCAGCTGCTCTGTTTTTCATCGCCGTCATGTTGTTACGAAAGAAGGTAGAAAATGCCAAAAGAACCGGATGAATTGCTTTCAAGAGTCAATATCCTAGCGCGCCACATTCAACACGACTTGGATGTTGCGTTAGCGCCAACCACGCTCAGTGCGAGTAACTATTACTTTATCTTGAAGCTTGGCAAAGTCGATGAAATGCGGCAGGAAACACTTTTTAAAACGATTCACCTTAATCCCAGCAACGTCACACGCCGATTGGCCCAGCTGATTGCGTTGGGACTCGTCGCAAAACGCCGATCCGACGAGGACAAACGTGCTTGGATTATCAGCCTCACGCCAAAAGGCCGGCGCTTGATCCCGATGGTGACGCAAATTGTGGCCGATTATGAAGCCACTTTGACAGCAAAACTGTCTGAAGCTAACAAAATTGAATTTGTCAGGATGCTTGATGTGCTTAACGAAACTGAAAAGGGGTCGGAATTTTGAAAAACGATATGATGGCTTTATTGCCAATTCCTGAAGATTATCACGTGGTTCAAACAGACGTCCGCAAGCGAAATAAAGTGCAGGTGACGGTGGACCGTTACCAAAACGATGATGAAGTGACCCCGAATAACAAGCATCTGACACTTGTGACTGATAGAAACGGCAACTTGATCAGTTTTAATGCCAGCACCTTCAAAAATGGCGGTAAACTGCCGTCACCTGATAAAGCGCTACGCCAGGCGATAACGTTATTTAGTCAGTTAGATCAAAATTATGCAGATGGTTTAAGCTACATGCGAACCGAGCAGCAAGAGCGCCATTATGAAGATAACGGGATGCAGGTCAGCGTGCCAGTTTACTGGATCAAGTTTGCCCATCGCAACGGTTCCTATAACTGGGTCACCATCGGGCCAGACAACCAGATTATTGAAATTGAGCGCGAGTCGTTTTGGGATTACTTCAGAAATCGACGGGCAACCGAAATGTGGAACTACGATAATTGGGTTTTGGCGCGACAAGGCAAGATCCCACAATTAGCAGCACCTGATGCCTTAGCGTAAAGAGGTGACCGAATGGCAAAAGCAGATTTCGATACGCTTGTGACGCAACTGGGCGACTTGCGTGAACGTGCACGGCGCCTAGCAGACGAAGATTATATTAGTGCCAAGTACAAAGGCTATAGTTCTGAGGGCTTGACATTGGAAGAAGTCATGGGGGCGCTGGAAGAAACTGAAGGCGAAATTGAGAAACTGGAGCGTCAGTTAGCACGATTTGACGATGAATCATAGTGCTTTGAAATGAGAAGATGGTTTGAAAAGGTAACTTGAACATTCAGTTTTGCAGGAAAACATGCAGCGCACCAAGGTTTGGCATAGCAGCCAGACCTTGGTGCGTTTTTTGGCATCTGGGAGATCAATTTGAGAACCTCTTTTTGTCAATCAGTTTCCGGATCTTAGAATGTGTGTGGTGATTAAAGATTTGCAGCAACCTCTTCAGGCAAGAGAGCTAGTGTCACAAACCGTTTAGTCTTATTAGATATTTCGAGAAAATAAATCGGATTTGATTGAATGTCATTCTTTAAACAATATTCCTATATCATTTTTTAAATTTTACAGTTCGTTATAATAAATAATATCTTTTTTCTTGACTTTCCTCCATAGATAAAGTACATTAGCGATAAGCTCATGACTATATTATCTGATTGCCACCGTTTTCACAAAAACGCGGATAATGGACTACGGGAAAAAATTAGCAGGAACAGCCTGCTAGACAGCGCCATTCTCATAAGCAATGAATTTTAGAACACATCTGGCGGGTTCTTATATCCCCAAGATGGTGGTGGTTCCTTCACATGAAGTGATCTTCTGGGACCACAAACAACTCCGTATGATGGTGATGCTTATCAATACCGGTTCGCCGGTCCGCATTGGGCACAAACTAGTTTTTGGATTGGACAGTTAAAGCAACAATCGAATGAAACCTAGGTCTATGAGTTGAAGAAAAGGCGGATCTGAGCAAATCCGCCTTTTTGAATACTTATCAATGAGCCAATATGTTTGCAACTTCGTAGGTTTGACTTGAAAGAGAAAATGGGTGACTTTTATGTTGCAAAAGCTGAGAAACTCGACTTTTGTCGCGATAGTTTTGGCTGCCAGAGGAACGCTTCTGATATGCTGTCTATTGCTCTTCTGCTATTTACTATTTTCAACTTTGACAAATACGTTTTTAATTCCCACGAACGACCTTTTAGGGGATGTGGCTTCAATTTTAAAAGGAGAACTCTGGCGCGTTATAACGAGTACTGTGTACTTTTCTGAATGGACGCCCTTAATTAAGACGGTTCTTATAGTTTTGGTCCTTTGCCCCTTTATAGAATGGAAAATTGGCAGTCCTGTGCTTGTTATGAGCTTTTTTGCTTCTAGTTGGATCGGCATTTTGTTATTTTGCTTTGGATTTGGCGGTATCATTCGGTCAACAGTTGGCATAAACACCTACGTTTATGCTTTTTATGGCGGCACACTGTCAGTCTATGCGTTATTTCCACTGGCAGTATTAGCGTTCTTGATAAAGAAACCTGCCTTTTCTTTGTTGGCAAAGTGCGTTTTAGTTGGCGGTCTTCTGTTGTACTTTACAGTGGGGTTTTGGCCGAATTCAGATACACCAGAGCCTGCAGTCATTGTACAGATTAGTCAATTATGCGGTGTTCTTTCCGGCCTTTTCTGTGCCCTTATAGTCGTGGCGCTAAGAAATTGGAAGAAAGTTCCCTTCTTTTCTGCCAAACCGAGCAACTGATCTTATAAGACTTAAGAAAATTTGGTGCTAATGATGCTAATGAAAAGAAAACGGGTGAATTTTATGTTGTTAAAGTTGAGAAGACCCAATCTTTTATCCGTATTTTTGAATGCTAGAGGAACATTCCTTATCTGCTGCATATTGATAGTTTGTTATCTTTTGTTTTCGTTTTTAACGAATGTTCTTTTAATACCATCAGCCAACTTTGTCGGGAGCATACCTTCAATTTTAAGAGGGGAACTTTGGCAATTGTAACGAGCACAGTTTACCACTATGAATGGCCGCACTTAATGAAGAATATGCTTGCAGTGATTGTGCTTGGGCCATTTATCGAGTGGAAAATTGGCAGTACACCATTCGTCATTAGTTTTTTTGTTTCTAGTTGGCTTGGTGTCTTGCTGTTTTGCTTCGGATTCGGCGGGTTCATTCAATCAGCGTTTGGAATAGGCACCTATATTGAATCGTTTTACGGTGTGTCATTGTCTGGATATGCCTTATTTCCACTAGCTATATTGGCATTTTTAATCGAAAAACCCACATTTTCCTTTATGACGAAGATTGTTGCGTTTACATCGACTCTTTATTACGTCACAGTGGGATATTGGCCGAATCTAGCCATGTCAGATATTGAAAAAAATGTTCAGGTGGCGCATTCATGCGGCCTTCTTGTAGGCCTTTTCTGTGTATTGGTCATCTTGATAATAAAGCATCGGGAGAAGATGTTCTCTTTTTCAAGTCGATCAAAATGATTGATCACGCTGATGTGTTTGAAATCAGGAGGGCACGAACGCCTTGTAAATTGTTTGAGTTGTGGAAATGTTAAATTTTGAATTGATGATGAAGACGAATATGTCCCTCTTTGAGTTGACAATTCGTCTTATAAGTTAAGATTAAGGCAAAGTTGTCAAACCGCCCTCAGCCAATAAGAAAACTCTGATACAGTCATAGCAATCAGGTTAGGTGAACGGGTGATCAAAATGAGCTTTTCGCTATTGATGCTGTTGTTTTTCCTAGTTGGTATCTCGGTGTTCCTGGTAGGCTTACAGCAAAAACATCGCGGCTGGACGTGGTTAGGCCTTGGTCTATCTGTCCTAGCAGCAATCATGTTTGTAGCGGTCGTCTTCCTTCGTTCCTGCTTCTAAGCTCGCTTTCTTGCAAAACGATTAACGTTTATATCATCAAACTCAAGGTTAAGTTGAGATGGTTTCGCTACTTTGTTAATCTATTCACGTAGACAACAACATAAGGGAGGGACTATGTTTTGAAAAAGTGGGTTAAAATCGCAGGGCTGTTGGCGCTGATGAGTGTCGTGCTGGTTGGTTGCAGTAGCGGGGCGAGTTCAAAGTCGAGTTCGTCAAGTTCAAAAGCAAACAAAGCAGCTAGCAGCAAGGTCACTAGCGGGGCTTCACAGCAGGCCTACACAGATCCGAAAACGATGAAGGGCAAGTATGACATCGTGATTGTCGGTGCTGGTGGTGCCGGGATGACAGCTGCCATCGAGGCGAAGCAGCAAGGGATGAATCCCGTCATTCTTGAAAAAATGCCCGTTGCTGGCGGGAATACGCTGAAAGCCTCTAGCGGTATGAATGCCAGTCAGACGAAAGTTGAAGCTGCCCAAGGGGTTAAGGACAGCAATGATCAGTTCTATGAAGAAACGCTAAAAGGTGGCGGCGGGACGAATGACAAAGCACTGCTGCGCTATTTTGTCGACAACTCAGCCAGCGCCATTGACTGGCTTGATTCGATTGGGATTAAGCTGGACAAATTGACGATTTCCGGTGGGATGTCGGTCAAGCGCACGCATCGGCCACACGATGGTTCAGCCGTTGGCGGTTATCTCGTTGATGGGCTCGTGAAAGAAGTCAAAAAAGAAAAGATTCCGCTGTTTGTGAACTCAGATGTTACCAAGTTGAATGAAACAGATGGTAAAATCAGCGGGGTCACCGTCAAGATCAATCAAGACAAGACGAAAAAAATCGCAGCCAAGGCTGTGATTGTGACCACTGGCGGTTTCGGGGCAAGTAAGCAAATGATCAAGAAATATCGCCCTGATCTGGCTCATTACGTCACCACTAACCAAGCTGGCGCAACCGGTGATGGCATCAAGATGATCGAGAAAGTCGGCGGCTATGCGATCGACATGAATAAGATCCAAATTCACCCAACTGTTAACCAAAGCAAGCATATTCTCATTGGTGAAGCGACCCGCGGTGAAGGCGGCATTTTAGTTAACCAAAGCGGGAAGCGGTTCTATAACGAAATGAATACCCGTGACAAGGTTTCCGCTGCCATTAACAAGCAAAAAGGTAAGGATGCTTGGGTCGTGATTGATACAGGCGTCCGCCAACGGTCGAGTGCCATTGACTTTTATATCAAGGACAAGCTCGGTGTCGAAGGCAAAACCCTTGATGAACTCGCCAAGAAAATGAAGGTGCCAGCGGCCACGTTATCCAAGACGGTTTCAACTTGGAACGAAGCGGTCACCAACAAAAAGGATGCCGAGTTTGGTCGGACAACTGGGATGGACCATGGCCTCACCACCGGCCCATACTATGCTTTCAAAATCGCCCCAGGCATCCATTACACCATGGGTGGCGTGAAGATCAACACCAAGACTGAGGTGCTGACAAAGAAGCAGCAACCAATCCCAGCACTATACGCAGCCGGTGAAGTCACCGGCGGCCTACACGGCGACAACCGAATCGGTGGCAATTCCGTCGCCGATATTGTGATCTTTGGTCGCCAAGCAGGAACGCAGGCGACGGCTTACGTGAAAGCACAACAGTAACTTGAATGACTTAAAGGCGGTTCTCGTCAGATGAGAATCGCTTTTTTTGGGCTCTACGTCAACTGGTGTTGAAGAATAAATTTATCATTTGAGGCGGTTCTCCATTTGGGGAGCCGTCTTTGTCATGTTATGCCGTGATTTGGTAGATTCGTTTGAAGAAGTTCAGCTGATTCTTGAAGCCAAAACAGGATCGTTTGAGTGACTTGATGAGGCGGTTAACCCCTTCGATCGGACCGTTGGAATAAGGGCTGGTGACAGCGGCGAGAACAGCGACTTTGTGTCGCTTAAGCGTCGCGATCGTCATGTCCATTGCCGTACCGTTTGGCTCGTAAGTAGCTAACAGGTTTGCCAGTTCCGTGGGATGTTTCTTCACCATCAAGGCATCATGAAGCGCTAAGTAGGTCTCGTAGGTTTGCTTGAGCTTGGGCTCAGTATCAAGTGCGATATCGATGGCCTCCTGTTGCGTGACGTATTCATTCAAACCAAACAGGAACTGTTTGTGTTTAGCGTCAGGCGCAGTTTGATGAAAAAGCCGCCAGTTTGTCTTCATGATCTTATAAGGACGGCTGTGCTTGTCATCAAGCTGTTTGAGCGCTTGGACGCGTACCTGATCAAGGGCACGAGCCGCAAGTTGAATGATATGGAACCGATCAATGACGACTTGGGCCTTGGGGAAAACCTCATGAATAATCGTCTGATAAGCTGCATTCATGTCCATGGTGACCGTCTGGACCCGAGTGCGTTCAGCGAGTGAATAATGAGCGATGAAGAAGTTTTTAATCGTGCGGTTGAATCGATCACCAAGCAAGGCAATCAGACGATGTGAATCGGCATCAAGACAGATAAACGACATCATGCCATGAGTAGAACGGAACTCATCAAAGCAGAGTCGCGTGGGCAGCCGGCGAGCCGGTCGGAGTTTGAGATTTTGGTCAATGATCCGTTGAACCGAGGAAGCTGAGATTCCGATAATACGGGCGATGGTTTTGACTGGCAACCGTTCATGCGCTAACTTCATGATTCGCTCTGTCATGTGAGTGGCGATCGTGTGGTTGGGTTGCACGAGTGGCGTCTTGGCACTGACTGTGTGGTAACAGTTATGACAGCGCCATCGTTGCTTGTGCAAGTCAATGACTGTCGGCATTTCAACCCCATTGAGGACGCGCACGTGGGCCGTATAAAACCCGTTAGGGTGCAAGGCCTCAAAGCCACACAGTGGGCACCGGGTTAACCGGTAAGTCAGCTCGGCATCAATCACATGATACTGGCGGCGACGTACCCCGTTGCCGCGATATTCATGACGAACAAAGGCAACTTTGATATTATGGTCTGGTATTCCAAGGACGGACAGTGTAGGATCGTATTGGGACATTTACTCATAACCTCGCTTGCTTTTGGTTTCGACGCTAACAAGCATAGCATGGACACTGAGTAGGTGTCTTTTTGCGTTATCCAAAAAGGGCCTACACGTTCAGTGTTGATTATTTCTCAACACCAGAAAGTGTAGACCCTTTTTTTGATGCGATGGATTTACAATTCAAGTGCAACAAATTAGTCAAATAGAAAAGACTCATAGCCTGAGTCCTTGTAAAATGGAATCACCACAAGACCAACTACAAGGAGAACTCGACTATGAGTCCGTACACCCATCTTACCTTAAAAGACCGTGAATCGATACTGCTTGGTATCTCTACAGGCAAAACTCTTGATACCATCGCCAAAGAGATAGGTCGTTCCAAGAGTACAGTCAGCCGTGAAATTGCACGTAACGGCGGCTGGCGGAACTATTCGGCAGCCACCGCTCAGGACCGCTACCGGCGGGTTCGCTTGGCTAGCAGGCGTCCTCGGATCCTCGATCGACCGGGGACTCGTGACGCTGTCATTCGATATATCACGGTGCTACATTGGTCGCCTGAGCAGATTGCCGGTCGCTTGTCACTAGAAGGCAGTCCTATTCGCATCAGCTATTCGACTATCTACAGAGGTATCTACCTAGATAATCTCGGTGTTCCATTGAAGAGCCATGGTGCTCGCGGGCTACCAAGGCTGCTTCGACACCGAGGCAAGACGCGCAAAATCAAAGGCACCATAAATGAACGCCGGGGGCGCTTCAATGACGTGCCATCAATTCACGACCGACCCCGGTCGGCAGAAAATCGCAGCTGGTTTGGTCACTGGGAAGGCGATACAGTACGCGGTAAAACAGGACACTCTGCATTAGTAACATTAGTTGACCGTAAATCACGCTATCTGCTTTCGAAGCGAACGGCCAACGCAAAAGCTGACACTGTTAGAGACGTCATGATTGAGCTGCTTGGTGCCTTACCAGCTAACCGAGTAAGAACAGTGACTCCTGACCGTGGAAGGGAGTTTGCCCGGTACAGGGAGCTGGCAGAACGTCTGAATACAAAGGTCTTCTTTCCTGACCCACACGCGCCTCAACAACGAGGAACTAACGAAAACACCAACGGACTGATTAGAGAATACTTTCCCAAGAACACAGACCTAGACCTTCAGAGCGACCAGGAAATTGAGACTTACATTGAACAACTGAATAATCGACCACGCAAGGTCTTAGGCTGGAAGACGCCATCAGAAGTCTTCATGGGTAAAAAGTTGCACTTGAGTTGACAATTCGTCGCGCTGAAAATGGCGATGTCCGCTCAGCCTCAAAAATTCATATGCCCCATAATTGTTAGGCAGGCAAGCCTAGCCGTTATGGGGCTTTTTGTCACTTACCGAGGCTGAAACTTGAAGAATGATGAGCAAGGTGTACTTCGTTTCCCAAGTTAAGGAAAAAGGTTCTACTTTTCGGCATGTAAGCGCTTGCTTAGTATAGAAGCTGTAAGGAGGCAAAGCAATGCGAGAAAGATTGACGAATCTTCTGCGAACATTGTTGGACAGTTCGGCAAGTTCTTTATCTGATTTAGGCAAGCAATTCAACGTCACGACAAAGACGATTCGAAATGAGATTCAGGTTTTAAATGAAGTTTTGGCGGAGAAAAGCTTGCCCTTATTCGATATCAAAAGAGGTGTCGCCTACAATCATATTTCAACGCAACAGCGGCATTCGCTGTCTGACGTCCTTGATTTTGACAGCATCAGTCAAGGCGCTTTAACCCCTGAGCAACGCGCTGTGTATCTCTTATTGGATTTGCTTCAAGCCACCCAACCGGTTTATCTCGTCGATGAACAAGAAAAGATGCAGATTAGTAAAAGCTCAATGGATTCTGATCTCCGCAACTTGCGGGCTGATCTAGCAAAATACAATCTAACACTCACGACCAGCCCAAAGTTAGGCGCACAGATTGAAGGCAACGAGCGATCAATTCGAACGATGTTTGGGGATGTCCTAACACGGCAACATGCTTTGGTCACCTTGATTGCCCAGCAATTAATCGCCAGCGGGATGTATGTCGACAAGATGAAGGAAGTCTTTACCAAACAAGATGTGACCTATATCCGGGACTTACTACGCCGTTGTTTTCCAAAAGGGGCCTTGGCCGCCAACGACATGTACAGCCAGCAAGTGACCGTGTTACTCATTATCTGGTTACACCGTGTTCGCAGCGGGCACTATGTCAAAGATGATGAAACTGCCGTTGATCTCAATAAGGAAAATGCCAAGTTTCTCAATGAACTCATTCAGCATTATGCCTTACAAATTGATGTTGCCAGCGAGTTAGGTTATGTCGGTTTTCTGATCAACAGTTTTAATCGCCGCGGTGCGATTGATCTTGACGACTGGGTCAAGGCCCAGATTTTCAGCGTTGCGCTCATTGATCATATGGAAACTGAAATTGGCTTTCCATTTTCTAAAAACGAAAAGCTTTTCGAAGAGCTATATAACCATATGACCGCTTTGTTCAAGCGCTTGTCACAGCATGTCAAAGTGGTTAATCCGCTGAGAAAGACCATTCAGCAGGGCTATGGGCCGATCTATGACGCGATTGATCGTTTCTTCAAGACGGGACGCTATCAGCTGACCATGTCTGATGATGAGAAGGCATTTCTGGCGATGTATTTCTCAGCGACACAAGCTGAGGATCGCCAGCGCCAAGACTATCAGTATCAAGCCGCAGTTGTCTGCAATTTCGGCACGGCGACGGGCAGAGTGTTGGCAGCCAAACTGGAGGAACGGTTTAACATTGATGTTCTTGCCGTTTTGAGCACGTCTGAAGTTGGCATTCTCCGCAAATTACCGGTCAGCTTAGTTTTCAAAACAGTCGACATGCCAATCGATAAAATCCCGAGTTTGAAGGTTAATCCCATTCCTTCAGAAGTTGATTTGACCCGAGTTGCAGCGTTTTTGAAGAAACACACAACGTTAACTAAGTACGAAGGCCGTACGTTAGATCCAACAAGACTATTTCGCACAGTTCTGGATGTGCTGAAAACCCATCAGGTGACAGTTGATAAACGACTATTAGCTGATCTGCAAGCAGCATTCAAGGAGAACCATGTCGAAATTAATGAAAGGGAGGTTCAGCCTATGTTGAAAGATTTAATCAACGATCACCAGATCCAGCTTCAACAGAAAGCTGATGATTGGGAAGATGCGATCCGTATTTCAGCAAAACCATTGCTTGACGAGGATTACATTACCAAAAATTATATCCAAGCAATGATTGATTCAGTTAAGAAATTCGGTCCGTATATTGTCATTGGACCTGCCATCGCGCTAGCCCATGCACGGCCAGAGGATGGGACAAAGAAGCTTGGCGTGACGATCACAACGTTGGCAAAACCAATCAACTTTGGCAATCCAGACAATGATCCCGTGAAGATCATCTTTTGTCTGGCCGCGATCGATAATTATTCGCATCTCAATGTCATGAAAGCCATTGTCCAACTCATCAATGATCAGCAAAAAGTTGATCAGCTGGCGCAACAAACAGATATTCAAACCTTTAAAAACATTTTATTCAACGAGAAAACGTCAAAGGAGACGATTTAAATGACCAGGAAATTAACGATTTACTTCATCTGTGGTGCCGGCCTAGGCTCTTCCTTAGCTTGCCAGATGACTGCAGAAGATGTTTTAAACCGTTTGGGATTAGATGAAAACCTTGAACATGAGGCGATTTCATCAACACCAGGTTTACGGACGGACATCATTGTCTCGGCGGAAAATTTTGCTTCGCAGTTCAAACAATATGACCTCGATCCAGCCATCAAGTTTGTCTTTCTGCACAACATTGTTGATCCAGACGAAATTGAAGCCAAGCTCGTGCCAGTTATCAAAGAGTTATCAGAAAAATCGGCTTGAACAACAGAGCGTGAGCTGGCGCGGTTAGAAACCGGAGCATAAGCGGCCTTGGATGTGATGGCCGGGCTTTGGCCATTGCATCCAAGGTCCTTATGTGGAGGTTGCTGCGTCAGTGATCGCGTTTAAACAGAGCGTGAGCTGGCGCGGTTAGAAACCGGAGTATAAGCGGTCTTGGATGTGATGGTCGGGCTTTGGCCATTGCATCCAAGGTCCCTATGTGGCGGTTGCTGCGCCAGTGATCGCGTTTAAAAGGGGGAATCAATCATGGTTGTGGTTAACTTTATTATTCAAAATATTCTGACTCAGGCAGCCATCACCATTGCGTTAATCGCGATGCTTGGCTTACTTCTACAACGCAAGTCCTTTGGCGCGGTCCTAACTGGAACCTTCAAGACACTGCTGGGATTTCAAGTATTATCAGCAGGGTCCGCCATTATTGTCACAGCACTGACGTATTTCGGAAAGATTTTTCAACATGGTTTTCACCTAAAAGGGGTTGTACCCAGCATTGAGGCGATCAATGGTCAAGCCATGAATACGCTGGGGTTGGGAAATGAAATTGCCTTAACCTTTTTGGGCATCTTCATTGTCAACATTATCATTGCGCGGTTCTCGCCATGGAAATATATTTTTCTAACCGGACAGGCGCTGTTGTGGATGTCGACCATGACGGTTGTCGGCGGCAAGATAGCTGGCTTTAATTCAGTTGTGACCATTGCTGTCGGTAGTGTCATCGGTGGGATTTTCGCGGTGGCCATGCCAGCCATTGCTCAGCCTTTTGTTCGTAAGATTACCAAGGGCGATGCCATTGCTTTAGGACACTTTTGTACGATCGGCTACATGGTAGAAGCAGGCGCCGCTTGGATCTTCGGTGAACGTGGCGAAAAGAAACACTCGATTGAAGACATCAAGTTACCAAAGTACATGGAATTCTTGCAAGACACGTATCTCTCTGTTGCTGTTGTGATGGTGCCATTGTTTATGATCACCGCGGCTTTTGCAGGTCCTAAGTACGCCGGTAACGGCACGAGTCTGAACTATATCATGAATGCCTTCATGATGGGCATTCAGTTCGTTGTCGGGGTCTATGTCCTGCTTGCGGGCGTTCGGCTCTTACTTGGTGAAATCGTTCCGGCTTTCCGTGGTATTGCGATGAAACTGGTACCAAATGCGAAACCAGCACTTGACTGTCCAGTCTTGTTCCCATTCTCACCAAACGCGGTCATCTTAGGCTTCATTACGACAACTATTGGGACCGTCATTGGCATGTTCTTGATGCCTGTTTTCGGACTCGCGGTCATTCTGCCGGGGATGTTAACTAACTTCTTCGCTGGCGGGACTGCAGGGATCTTCGGAAACGTTGTCGGCGGCCGCCGCGGGGCCATCATTGGCGGCATTATCCACGGCCTGTTCATCACCTTGTTGCCAGCGCTGCTAGTCACGGCCTTGACCTCGTTTGGCTTCGTGAATGCTTCGGCAACTGACTCCGATACGATCGTGGCCATGCTGATGTATGCCTGGATCCTAACGCCGATTCTTAAAGCAGTTTAAAGAAAGGGGCACGACTATGTTTGGCAGTTTATTTAAAAAGAAAGACACGCAGAGACACCCATCCGCGGTGCCAAAAGAAGGCAATCAATCACTTTCGACAACCGAAGCTGCTGCTCTAACCAAAAAAGTGGCGGCATTGACGACTCAAATTGAACAGATAACCGATGATAAAGACAAACGCCACCTGCTATACAACCAATTAGGCGCTACTCAGGTTAAATTAGGCAACGACTTAGAGGCAATCGCAGCTTATGAAGCGAGTGTCAAAGATAAAGAAGAGTTTGGGGATGCATACAATGCCTTGCTGAACCTATACGAGACGCAGCGAAAACAAGCGGCAAAAGCGAAAAATGATGACGACATTCAAAAATGGGTCACAAAAACGGATGCATTGCTCGATATGTCCAAACGGGTTATGCGGTCAGGTTTTGGTTATTAATCTGCTGGGAGGCAATCTACTATGTACAAGAACTTAAAGCAATTGATGGATGAAGCGCAAGCACTTGATTATACAGTTGGCGCTTTTAATGCGCACAACTTGGAAATGGTGCCATCAATGATCACGGCTGCAAAGGATGCAGGATCGCCAATTATCATTCAAACAAGTGTTGCGACGGCTGAATACGTTGGCATGAAGAACTTTGTTGCGGTTTGCAAATCCATGGCGCAAGATCTGTTAGTCGATGTTGATCTGCATCTAGATCACGCTAAGTCATTTGATGCCATTAAAGAAGCCATTGATGCTGGCTATTCCTCTGTGATGTTTGACGGTTCAGCGCTGCCGAATAAGGAAAACATGGAACGGGCACGCCGGGTAGCCGACTATGCACATGAACATGGTGTTTCAGTCGAGTGCGAAATCGGCACAATCGGTGGGACTGAAGAAGGTGTGACCGTCAAGGAAGGCCGGTATACTGACCCGCAACAAGCCATTGCCTTCTTGAATAACGTCGATGTCGAAGCACTAGCTGTCGGCGTTGGTACTCACCACGGCCAATTCAAATCAAAGACCGAATTGAACTGGCCTTTGATTGAAGAATTGCACAAAGAAATCAGCAAACCAATGGTCATTCACGGCGGTACCGGCGTGAACGAAGCTGATTATCATCGTTTGACCGAAAACGGCTTCCGCAAGTTCAATGTTGGGACCGAATTATTAGTTGGTTGGACCCGGAAAGCCAAAGAAATGTTCGGTCAGACCGAGGTCAACAACTCGCTGCGGAACAACATCGAACCATGCAACCAAGTTGTCTACGATATCGTCAAGCACAAGAGTGGTTTGTTCTTAAATAAAGATGCCGAAGTGCCAATTAACGCGTAAGTGGGGAAGAGCGTAACCCGGCTAGAAGTCGACGTGTGACTGTGATGAATTGCGATCAAGGTCCTTAGATGAAGACTTCCGAGCTAGGGAGCCCGTCTAGAGGAGAGGATGACATGATGAGCGATCAAAAGCAGATCTTGGTCCTGCTAGCAGGTGCGCCAGGCACGGGGAAAACGTATACTGCAAATAAGATCATGCAAGCAATCAGCGGATTCGTCTCCCTGCCGCTCGATCTTTTTAAAGAACATCTTTACGATGAGTTAGGCTTTGATAACCTTGAGGAAAAGCAACTCCTCGATGCAGAAGCGAGAGCACGATACTACCGCGGCATTGGCATGCTGATGCAGGAACACAAAATGATTCTGGGCGACTATCCCTTCAGCCGATTGCAAAAACCAGCGCTCGAAAAATTGGCAGCCAAACATCACTATGCGGTTATCACCATCAGATTAGAAGCAGACATCAAGGTACTCTACGATCGCCAGCGAAAACGCGACCTATCCGATCCCCGTCATCTTGGTCATCTCATGAATCACTATCATCGCGGTGATACACTCGAAAACATCAGCGAAACGCCTGATGGCATGCCGACATTTGAAGTGTTTAGCAATCGCGTGCAAGATCGAGGCTACCAGACGTTTCAGCTAGGTCAGTTGATTCGAGTGGATGTGAATGATTATGGGACAGTGGATTATCGGGGGTTGGTGGAGGCGTTGAGAGAAGCGATTAGAGGCGTTGAATTCTTAACCCGATAGTGAAATCAGTTATCAAGACTTGCGATTTTTAATAATAGCTTTCAAATAACCTTGTCCCGAGCTTTGGAAACAAGGTTATTTTTGTGGGGATTTTTGTAATTGTAACGAAGTGCACAAAAGAGAATGCTAGACTTGTTTAAATAGAAAGCTGTTTATCAAGAGTTTTGGAAAAAAAGGCTCAACTTTATTTAAAAATAATCTTGACTAGTGAATAAATTCACTTATAGTAGTTACTGTTGGTAGCTACCATTTTGATACTTTCATTTCTGAGGGGAGATGATGAATTGTGGATCCTGAACCCTAGATTGCAATAATAAAGTTACCACCTAGAAAGAGGCTTGCTCACTGCTTGAACTGGGGTTTGCCAACGGAGACATTTTCTAGGTTTGTTATTGATAAGCGCTGTGGCTTGTTGAATATCGGTCTCTGAAACCTGATCAAACTGTGTTCCCTTCGGGAAATAGTAGCGAAGTTCTCGATTGAACCGTTCATTTGTGCCCCGTTCATTCGGGTGATAGGCGTGGCAAAAGTAAACCGGTATCCGATAGCGCTTTGTAAGCGCCTGATCGCAGGAAAACTCTTTACCGTGATCAACCGTCACTGATCGAACCGGACCCGGAAAGTCCACCATCAGTCTTGCAAATCCCTTGAGAACAGCATTTTGTGATAAGTTTTCAAGCTTAGTTGTCGCCATTAAACGTGTCACCCGATCGACAATGGTCAAAACAGCAGCCTTTGACCCGCGACCACCGCGAACTGTATCCATCTCTAAATGTCCTTTTTCGGTTCGCCGATTAGCTGACTCACTGCGAATCTCAATTGAGGTGCCTACTGCTTGGTTATAGCGCGACCGAAGGTCTTGTCTTCTTTTATGACGTTTACCGTGATCAAAGAGTTGGCTTGGCTGAAAATCGACTTGTCTTTGATAAATCCAGTGGTAAATCGTGTGTGGCGCACAGTGAACGGCATAACCGACCATTTCAGGGGACCAACCTAGGTTTAGCTTCTCAGTTACCATCCGCTTCAACTTAGGCGTTAAAATCGAGTGCCGACCACAACGATGCCGACAAGTATCGGCATGATCCTGAGCTATAATGGCGCAGTAATCACCTTCAGGGCAACGGTGAAGCTCATGCCTAATAGAAATACGAGAGCGGCCTAAGGTCGCGGCGATGTATTGAATCGTGTGGTGTTGCATCAGTTCTATCTGAGATCGTTCAATTAAGGTTATAATGGCCATGGGACCTGTCCTTCTCTCTAGATGGTATGTTATGCAAACACCATTTTAGCAAGAACGGACAGGTCTTTTTTCACATTTTCTGGGTGGTAACTTTAATTATGCAATCTAGGGAACGGCAGCTATCGATATTTCAACACAAGTGCGTCCAATCAGTCGTTTTATCAGAGATGAAATGACCGAGCATAACTATCACCTTACGCTGGAGCAGCGTACTCTCCTTTTTGACATAGAAGGTAAAGCTCAAGATGTTGAAAATAAATTTCAAACAGCAGCAGACTGGTTCCTTTTTTAGTGACTTGATTTTCTATGAAAAACATCGTCAATTAGCGCGTGAAATGTCGCAGATATAGCTTGAATCCCTTGTCAAATATATGAAGCTGCTCATGATGAGTTGCGTTGTTCAGAGAATACTTTTAAGTGGTAGTTTTGATGGACTTACAGGTACTTGTTAGGCTCAAGTAAGCAAAGGCCCCCGCTGTGCTGCAGACAGTGGGGGCCTTTGCTTCTCGTGGATTATTTGGAATTTAATGAATCACAAGTCCTAAGAGGAAATTATGGTTCACCTTCGTGCCTTTTTGTCATGTGATCACGCCACAAAAATAAAGTCCTTGAGCAGTTGATAAAGCAAAGCAATTTCGTAGTCCTGTACCTTGATATTGAATTTTTGCTCAACTGGCTGAAAAATGCCGCTGGAAAGGGAGAAGAATTCTTGCTCAGGGGGGGTTAAGGTTGCGCGATCAATTGAAGTAGTGCTGCGTTTGCTGGTCATCATGCGTTCAATCATTAAGGACAAGTGCATGAAGAGATTGAGCTTTAGTCTGGATCCGAATTTGACGTTGTAGAAATCTTCGTAGTGGGAGACAATGCGTTGACTTTCTTGAATGACAATATCGGGATTCAGGATCTGCAAGCGGCCGCGGATACCTTCTATCGACAAGAAGCGAACCAATCGATCAATGAGTTCATTAATGGACTGGGGGCTTTCACCACAATTGCGTAGGACAGTTTGCATTTTTTGTGAGGAAGCCTTATCGAAAACATTATAGACATTCACGATATCAATGCCGATATCGGCCCCGATATCGCCAGCAACATCGGTGGTGGTTAAGATTAACTGGGTATTGGAGAAAAATTTTCGATCATGATTGGTGAGCAGGGTATGGAGTTCTTTGTAGTCAACAGCAATGACTTCAAGTGCTGGCGAAAGGGTCGCATCAATTAGCTTTTTGACTTCTTCAGACAGACCGACGCCAGACATGCAAGAGACGATAATGTTCTTCTTGTTTGATAAGCCTTCGTAATATTGGGCTTCAGTTGTTGCACCATATTGCTCGCTGGCTTCAGCGATGGACTGGAAGGCATCATTACGCTGAACGCGCAGGCCAATATCGAGCGCCATAGCAGTAGTTACGTTGTTGACCACAATCAGTTCTTGATCAGATACCTTTTTAATTTCTCTGAACATCTGGCGCAAAGAACCCATATCGAATAAGACAATATTACCCTTAGCAGATGGACTTTGATCGGTTAGGTATTCCTGAACGTAACCGTTGATTTGATCAAGTGTCACATCAATGGGCATATCAAATGCCTCAAAAAAGTAATTACCGCAAAGCGAATTCACCACTTGCTGGATGCTCGATGCGGTGTGTTCGCCGTGAGCAAGCAGGATGGCATTGTATTGCACTGATTCGATTTTACTTTCGCAATGAATCATCATCATGAAGAATGGCAAATAATAGTAAGGGCTTTGAACATACTGCGCTTTTAACTTAGTCAAAAAGTGCTTGAAAAGGTAGTAACTTCGAGGATAACGGTGCTTGATTGCTTTCTGAATTTTCAGTGCTGATTGTGTGTCTGGCAAGTTGTCGCGACAAAGACCCGCGAATGCGAAGGCAAGTGCCACATTTTGCCAGAAAATATTGTCGCTTGGAAACGTTACACCATATACATGCGTGATATACGTTTTGGCGTCTTTTTGAATGGCTTGAGCAAATACAGACAGAAGTTTTTCACTAGCAATGGTATCGACTTGATTGAGCACTTTCGCCAGAAGAAAATTCTGTTCAGTGATGGACTCGCCATTGTTTAGCGAGTCAGAAAGTTTCTTAAAAAGCGTATCAGTTGTTGGGCCAAGCTGCAACGCGCTGGTGATCAAAGATGTGATTCTTGCTTGCAAGGTCTGTTGTTTAGGCGTTACCAGAATCGCACTTGTATCGGTTTGACCAAGCCGTAGCTGCGTGTGGTCAGGCGCTTTGGCATAGGCGCCAGCGCAAAGCAACTGAACACGGTTATTCAATGCCGTGATGTTATTGACGTGATCAAAATTTGCCAGTTTGATCAACTCGTTTGGTGCGATCAAGATCTCTTTATTGATTTGATCAGCCTGTTGTTGAAGGTACATCGCCGCAAACGTAATGCGCTCGTTTAAAGGTCGATCGCTAAAAGCGCTTAGTTTAATCTGAACCGCTGCACTTTTGAACCAGACACGCGCTGCTTTAAAAATTTCAGTTGTTCCTGAATAGATGTAACGAAAAGCAGTGGTTTGTTGCTGGTTGGTGTGCGTGAAAAGATAGTGTTGATCTGATGAGCCTAGCATCTGCACATTTTTAATATACAAGTAGCCACTTTCGGCGGTGCCATCTGCCGTCGTTGCATTGTTCTCACTTTGCAACTTCTTTTTGAGTGTCCCTGGATGATCCTTATAGTTGGCACAATCAATGATTTTAAACACAGCTGTTTTCTTAAGCACTTCACGACGAATGGCTTCGTGATAAATTGCCTGAGCAAATGGCAACTTGCCACTACCGGCTGGACCAGTGATGAAGATCGGCAATCCATGTGTTGGATAGACGATTGCTTCGATTGCCAGCTGAATGTTAGTGCTTAAACTACCGTGGAAACCGATTAAGTCGTCAAAAGCGGAATGGTCCCGCTTGACTTGCCAGTAAACTGGTCTACTGCCGGTCTTGAGCAGTTTGCCTTGCTTTTCGAGCTTAGATAAATAACTACTGGTCACGCCGCGTGTTAGCCCCACTGCATCGGCAGCCTGATTAGTTGTGATTCGTTCAGTTGGAAAGTGTTGCACAATTGTCGCATAAAGTTTTTCTACTGCGTTCAAAGAAACCACCCCTTAAGCACTATTCCCGCAAATTAAGCACAACGTCTTCGTGACTTTTATTAGTAATGTGCTTAACATAATCATTGTAAGCGTTAACCTTGTTGACGTCCAGATATAGAGAGAAAACGACTTACATAACGATTGCAGAAGGGAGGGCGTTCCTCGCGGGGACAACCGCAATACTGTCCGAACAATAATGGATCACTTTCAGTTGTACTTCGGTTGATTGTCGCCTTTTGCGGTAAATCCATATTTTCATAGTCTTGATAAAGGGATGATTTAGATGAAATATTTGCTTCTTGTCAGTCACGGTGATTTCTCCAGTGGCTTAAAGCAAACCTTGGGTATGTTTGCGGGCGATGATGCGATTGGTTCTGTCATTGCGGTTGGTTTAAAACCCGATGAAGCAGCTTCAACATTTGGAACACGGTTTGAGGCATTGCTAAACACCCTGCCAGAGGATGCAAGCTTTGTTGTTCTGGCAGATATTGTCGGCGGTAGTCCACTCACAACGGTTTGCAACATTTTGAACGACCATGGCAAGCTGCAAGATACGCTTGTTCTTGGCGGGATGAACTTCCCAATGGCGTTAACCACATTGATGTCGAAAGACAGTTTAGATAACTCAGCGTTAAAAGAAAAAGCATTTTCAGAAGCAACCGCGGCCATCAAAGAATTTCAGACGACCTCATCAGAAGCTTCTGACGATGACGATATTTAAGGAGTGAGCAAAATGGCAATTTCGTTTGTACGTATTGATGATCGCATGATTCA
This sequence comes from Lacticaseibacillus paracasei subsp. paracasei, assembly GCF_000829035.1. Taxonomy (NCBI): domain Bacteria; kingdom Bacillati; phylum Bacillota; class Bacilli; order Lactobacillales; family Lactobacillaceae; genus Lacticaseibacillus; species Lacticaseibacillus paracasei. The sequence goes on from NZ_AP012541.1 coordinate 354,365, forward strand.
TGGCTTGATCACGGTTCGTTGGGGCAAGGAATACCCGATGGATGGGATTATTGCGGTAAACGACAAAGCGGCAAACAATCCGATTTTGAAGGAAGCCTATATGGCAGCGTCTGACAAGAAGACCTTCGTTTGGACGTTAGATCATTTTGACAAGGTTAAGGATAAGGTGTTGAACTCAGCAACCAAGTATTTTCTCATCACCAAGAGTCCTCAAGATATGAAAAAGATCTTGGTCGATATGAACTTCAAGCCGGGCGACATTAAAACAGTTGTTGTCGGTCCAGGTAATGATCGCGACAACGCGGTCAAACTCGGAGACAATCAGTCCTTTACCCAAGAGGAAGGCGATGCCTTTGAAGCGATTGAGAAGGCTGGTTATAAAGTTGAGTTTGCGCTGTTGCCAGATCAGCGGATTGGTAGTTGGGACAAATTCAAGTCACGCTTTGGGTATTAATGGTTGAACAATAACGCGCTCGCAGTCGCAGAAACCTGCACATAAGGACCTTGGTCGCAATGACCAAAGAGCAGTCATCACGTCCAAGGCCACTTATGCTCCGGTTTCTAAGCGCTCCTGCTCACGCTCACAAAAAAGGAAGGTAAGAAAAATGACAATTAGTTGGTTTCAAGCAGCTATTTTAGGTGTTTTCGCTTGCTTATGTTCCAACTCATGTATGGCTGGTCAAGCGGTTGGTAATTATACCATTGGCCGTCCATTGGTTGGGGGTCTTGTCTGTGGCATTATTCTAGGTAATCTTCAGTTAGGGATTGCCTGCGGGGTTGCGATGCAGTTGGTTTATATCGCATTGGTTACCCCAGGTGGTACTGTTTCTGCCGATGTTCGTGCTATTTCTTATATTGGGATTCCTCTAGCAATGGTTGCAATTTCTTCGCAAGGATTGAATCCGCTGGGTGGCGGTGCTGCTAACTTGGCTAAGTCAGTTGGGACATTAGTCGGAACTGTCGGGACGGTTTTGTACTACGCTGTTGCAACAATGAACCTAGTTTGGCAGTCCTTTGGTTGGAAAGACGTTCATAATGGCAAGCTTGATAAATTAACAGCTGTTAACTTTGGCTGGCCTTGGATCTCACATGCATTGTTCTCATTTTTACCAACAATGTTACTCACATACTATGGTGCTACGGCGGTTACAGCTTTGCGTAGTGCCTTACCAATGGACGGCATTGCCATGAAGACACTGTTCACGGTCGGCGGCATGCTGCCATGTGTCGGGATTGCGATTCTGCTTCGGCAAATTGTTGGTAAAGCAGCTGATTTCATTCCGTTCTTAGTTGGGTTCACACTTGCTGCTTCACTACACTTGAACTTAGTCTCAGTCACAGTTGTATCGTTACTGTTTGCGGTTATTATTTATGAAATTGAGATGTCTGGTTCTAACAACACACCTTCAAAAGGTAGTGCAGCACCAGCAGATGGACCAAGTGATGATGACGATGATGAGGAGGATATTTGATCATGGAAACGACAAATGATATGAAAAAGCTTGATCACAAAACACTGACAAAATCTTTTCATCGTTGGTTCTGGGGTGCGTTGACCTGCTTCTCACAAGAACATATGCAGACTTTTGGGTATATGGCTTCAATGCTGCCAATTCTCAGAAAACTGTATCCGAAACATGATGATCAGGTAAAAGCCATTCACGCATACACCGCGTTCTTCAACACCAATCCAATGCTTGGGACCGTGATTGTCGGGATTACGGCCAGCATGGAACAGGCGCGTGCGAACGGTAAAGAAATTGACGGCGAGACCATTAACGATATGCGTGCTGGCCTGATGGGCCCAATCGCTGGTATTGGTGATTCATTGATTGATGGGACCTTGATTCCCATTCTCTTAGGGATTTCCCTTGGTATGTCGACTGGCGGTTCACCAGTCGGGGCGATTTTCTACATTGTTGCCTGGGTATTGATGGCATACTTTGGCCAACGTTTCCTTTATTTCCGTGGTTATCGCTTCGGTGATCAAGCGGTTAGTTTCTTAGTTGGTAAACAAGGCGCGGCTGTTCGTCACGCTATCGGGATTGTCGGCAGTATGGTTGTTGGTGGTGTTCTGGCATCATGGGTTAACGTCACAACATCACTCAAATTACGTGGTGCTGATGGCAAAGTCTTCCTGAATCTGCAAGACAAGCTGAACAGCATCTATCCTGGTTTGCTGACAGTACTTGTAACATTATTCTGCTGGTGGTTGATGGCGAAGAAGCATGTTTCAGCTATCTGGACCATGCTGCTACTCGTTGTTGTTTCGCTCGTCGGTGTTCTAGTTGGTTTCTTCAACCCTGGCCTGTCTTACTAAACTACGAACGTGTATGGAAGAAGGAAAATCAAAATGACAATTGACGAAATGACTAAGGGATACGAAAAAGAAGTTGCTTATCAGAAGCATATGTTGAAAAACCTAGGCTACTGGTTTCAACTTTGCACCATTCTCAGTGGCGTTGGCATTGTTCTGATCTACTTCTTCCATGGCAAGACCTTGTGGTTAAACATCGTTGGCATTGTGCTCATAGTCCTGGGTGCACTGGGGATGTTGATGTTCGGATATTCAGGTTGGAAAGGGCAGCAGAATGTTCGCGCGGTTGTTGACGACTATGACAAGAAAATCAAATATTTTCAAAAGAAGGTTCGTCAGCAGACGGGCATTACGCCCAAAGCCAAATAGCTCCTGTTGTAGGTGACTTTAATTGTAGATACTTCATTTATCAGTGATAAGTGCAACTATGGCAGGACTGAGAAGTCGGTGAGATTCAGTTCTCATCGACTTTTTTTGTCGTAAGGCTACTTAGCAAAATGTGGTAAATGGACAGCGGCAACCAGAAGATTTCATGTATATGAAATGCGTCAAACAAATAGGAGGATGAATAAAGTTGGAAATGGATGAAAAGAAACATTACAAGATGTATAAAAGCAAGAGTGTATGGGTATTTGCCTGCTTATCAACATGTCTTATCGTTTCATTTTTTAATGACGGGCAAAATGTAAGCGCTGCGACAAGTGCTTCGTCTACCCAAATTAGTCAAACAAACACTGGTAGTCAGCCTAATAATGAAACGACAGGTGAGACGGCTCAGTCTTCAGTCAATAGTACGGCAACTGCATCATCATCAAGTGTGGCTGATTTGCCGAGTTCGAGCGACAGCAAGTCATCAATTGGTAGTACAATCAGTCAACCAACTGTTGATAAAAAAGAGACTTCCAAAAGCGATACTGCTGACAATGATTTGACAAAATCTGTAACAACGAGTGATTCAGACAAAGCGCTCCCCACTTCGAAAACCACGTTGCCGACAAGTAATGAACAAGTACAAAGTAGTGTGGGACAATCTCAAACTGACCAACCAGCATCGTCCGCAACAATTGCAACCAATGCAGTCACCTCTGACGTCAGTCAAAACGATCAGTATAATGAACCATACCGAAACCAGTATCACTACTCAAGTAGCCAGAATTGGATCAATGATCCTAATGGTCTTTATTATGATAGCAAGACGGGGCTTTACAATCTGTATTATCAGTACAATCCGGAAGGTAATCAGTGGGGCAATATGTCTTGGGGCCACGCCGTCAGCAAGGACTTAATTAATTGGACACAAGAGGACGTTGCCATTCCAATGCTACAGAATCAGGGGTGGGAAGACTTTACGTATACCAACACAACTGGTTCGCTAAAAGATAAAGGCGAAGTTAGATATGTTGGTGTACCAACAACAAATTGGGGTGACGCTGACGGCAAAAAGGCTATTTTCAGTGGCTCGATTGTTGTTGACACTAACAATGTCAGTGGCTTAGGAAAAGACGCCATTCTGGCTTTCTACACTGCCGATTATCAGATCGCGACTAGAAAAAATGATGGTGCTGCCTAGATTGCATAATTAAAGTTACCACCCAGAAAATGTGAAAAAAGACCTGTCCGTTCTTGCTAAAATGGTGTTTGCATAACATACCATCTAGAGAGAAGGACAGGTCCCATGGCCATTATAACCTTAATTGAACGATCTCAGATAGAACTGATGCAACACCACACGATTCAATACATCGCCGCGACCTTAGGCCGCTCTCGTATTTCTATTAGGCATGAGCTTCACCGTTGCCCTGAAGGTGATTACTGCGCCATTATAGCTCAGGATCATGCCGATACTTGTCGGCATCGTTGTGGTCGGCACTCGATTTTAACGCCTAAGTTGAAGCGGATGGTAACTGAGAAGCTAAACCTAGGTTGGTCCCCTGAAATGGTCGGTTATGCCGTTCACTGTGCGCCACACACGATTTACCACTGGATTTATCAAAGACAAGTCGATTTTCAGCCAAGCCAACTCTTTGATCACGGTAAACGTCATAAAAGAAGACAAGACCTTCGGTCGCGCTATAACCAAGCAGTAGGCACCTCAATTGAGATTCGCAGTGAGTCAGCTAATCGGCGAACCGAAAAAGGACATTTAGAGATGGATACAGTTCGCGGTGGTCGCGGGTCAAAGGCTGCTGTTTTGACCATTGTCGATCGGGTGACACGTTTAATGGCGACAACTAAGCTTGAAAACTTATCACAAAATGCTGTTCTCAAGGGATTTGCAAGACTGATGGTGGACTTTCCGGGTCCGGTTCGATCAGTGACGGTTGATCACGGTAAAGAGTTTTCCTGCGATCAGGCGCTTACAAAGCGCTATCGGATACCGGTTTACTTTTGCCACGCCTATCACCCGAATGAACGGGGCACAAATGAACGGTTCAATCGAGAACTTCGCTACTATTTCCCGAAGGGAACACAGTTTGATCAGGTTTCAGAGACCGATATTCAACAAGCCACAGCGCTTATCAATAACAAACCTAGAAAATGTCTCCGTTGGCAAACCCCAGTTCAAGCAGTGAGCAAGCCTCTTTCTAGGTGGTAACTTTATTATTGCAATCTAGGGCTGAAGACGGATGGGGGACGTGGATTGGTTTAACAGAAATTCAGGAGCAACATTTGGCTTACAGCCTCGATGGTGGCAAAACGTTTATTCAATATTCGAAGGATGGTAATGCAGCTAATCCCCAGGCAATCATTCCAACCAGTATGAACCAAGGAGGAGATGCCGCCAACTTCCGCGATCCAAGCGTGGTCTACGATGCGGTTAACAAACAATACTATTTGACAGTTGTGTCTGGTCAGCAAGCCCTCATTTATAAATCTAGCAATCTGTTGGACTGGACATATGCTTCTAAGATTGAACGTGAAAATGATGTTGGTAATGGCGTATGGGAATGCCCATCACTGGTACCGATGAAGGTAGCTGGAACAAATGAAACAAAGTGGGTCTTTTGCATCAGTGTCCAACAAGGCGCACATGCCACAGGATCTGGGATGCAATATTATGTTGGTAATATGACAGCCGACGGAACTTGGGTACCTGAGAGTTCAAAAACGTTGCCCCCAGTTTACAATTCAAGTGCAACACCCTGACGACTAGACCATAAAGGCCATGAAGACCTATTCTTGTTAGTGCTAGCTAAACAAGAAAGCAGGAATCTTCATGACCCACTCTCAGACTAACACCCACAAGCATTACCAACAACTCAGTTTTAGCGACCGTGCTACAATTCAGGCCCTTCAGGCTGCTGGTGACACCGCGACCGTGATTGCACAGAAGCTTCATCGCAGTAAAGCGACAATCTCACGAGAAATCACGCGTGGATCTGTAACTCAGCTCGACTCGAAGCGTCACTCGCATCAAGTCTATCTTGCGGAAACTGCCCAAGCCATGCACGACCGTAAACGCGATAGAACCGGTCACTACGCCTTTCTTAAGACCGGCCGTGCGTTCTTCAAGGCTCTCGCCAGGGAGCTTACTCGTAAGCCGCGCGTACACAGCGTTGATAGCTTCGTACACTTCTATCGCGACCAGGGCAAGGCTTGCCCTTCAACGACAACTGTCTATCGCTACATCGACGCCGGGCTGCTTGAGCTAGACAACATGACACTTCCCAAGAAGCTCCGACGCCGCATCAAAGGCTATAAGAACGCCCACAAGCGCAAGAATAAGAAGATATACGGCGACTCAATCGAGTTGCGTCCTGCGGCCGTGAATGACCGCACAGGCGTGGGACATTGGGAAGGCGACTTGGTCAAAGGTATTCGCTTAGCTGATGAGCCAGCATTAATGACGCTCACAGAACGGTACAGCCGGACTGAGATCATCGTCAAGATTCCTGACTATCATGCGGGCACCTGCCTTAAAGCCTTGCAGGACACGATCGACGACTACGGGGCCAAGGAATTTGAGAGTATCACTTTTGACAATGGTTCCGAGTTTGCCAAGTTATCAGAGATTGTTGGAACCCAGATTTACTTCGCACATCCGTACTCGCCTTGGGAGCGTGGCACAAACGAGAACGCCAATGGACTGCTTAGGGAATTCTTCCCGAAAGGGAAGTCTCTCAGAGCAATTACCCTGGTTGAAATTCAAGCAGTCCAATCCGCACTGAACCATCGTCCCAGACGTATTCTGAACTATCTTCGCCCATGCGATTACTACCGATGCATGGCGTAACAGCCTAGACCACTATCAAGAATTCGTTATCATCGTTGCACTTGACTTGAAAATTGAGGTTCAAAAACGTTGCAAAATCCAATGACGATGGATTCAGGAGAGGATTTTTATGCGGGTATTCCTTTCTCCAACATGCCTGATGGTCGAACGGTTATGTTGGCTTGGCAGTCGAATTGGAGTTATGTGGACGAGGCCAAAACTTCACCTTGGTCTGGCAATATGACCCTTCCTCGTGAGCTGAGCCTCAAAAAGAATGCTGATACAACGGACGGGTACTTGCTGACGAATACTGTGGTCAAAGAAATTGCTAATAACGAAGAGGCCAATGTTATTAACAAGGCTGAAAGTAACTTTACGGTTTCGCGTTCCGATGAGCAAGTCCAGTACGAAGGCAAACAATATAAGATAAGTGCAACTTTTTCTTGGGACGAAGCTGACAAACCGAAATCAGTTGGCTTTAAGTTGCGAGTATCTGATGATCAAAAATATGACATGATCGTTGGGTATGATTTAACTACGGGATTATTGTACGTTCAGAGACTCAATACCGGTGAACCCAACATGGGAGCACCCCGAGACAAAATGAACGCAACAGTGAATGCGGATGGATCAATTACAATTACGGTTTATGTTGACGAAACAAGTATCGAAGCCTTTGCGAATGATGGGGAAAAGTCAATTACCCAAAATTTCTTTATGCGGCCAGAAAATATTGGGGACCAAGCCACAACAGGCGTCTATGTGTACTCGAATGATGGCACGACAAAGATCAGCGACTTAACTATCAATCCAATTACTTCAATTTGGAACAGTACTGGTCGACTAACTGAAAAATTTGTAGATGAAAATGGAAACACTATAGCCAGTGATAAAATTCAGACCGGTCGTGTAGGACAAAGCTACACTTCTGAGTCAGTAACGATTCCGGGCTATGTTTTTGTAAAAGAAAATACTGACCATATTAATAGCAACCAGTTGTATACGACCCAGAATCAAACGATTACTTATACCTATCGTGCGTCTCAAGCGTCTGTTGTAACCAAGGATACAACGTTAGTAGCAGGCCCTTCAGCCGCTTGGAACGCGGCCGATAATTTAGTAGGCGCTACAGACGCAGACGGCAATGCTTTGGCTGTGTCTGATTTAACTGTCACCGGTGCAGTAGATCCAAAGACACCGGGAACCTATACGGTAACGTATAGTTACACCGATGCGACAGGCAACAAAATTAGTAAGGAAGCCACCGTGACAGTCATCGCGTCCAAGGCTGATATTGTGACTAAAGATACAACAATGGTCGCAGGAGCATCGACTATTTGGAACGCGGCTGATAATTTTGTGGAGGCTAAGAACGCAGATGGCAATGCTTTGACTGTTTCCGATTTAATGATCAATGGAACAGTAGATTCAAAGACGCCGGGAACTTATACGGTAACGTATCGTTACACCGATGCAGCAGGCAACAAAATTAGTAAGGAAGCCACCGTGACAGTCATCGCGTCCAAGGCTGATATTGTGACTAAAGATACAACAATGGTCGCGGGTCCATCAGCAACATGGAACGCGGTCGATAACCTTGTTGAGGCTACAGGCGCAGATGGCAATGCTTTGACTGTTTCCGATTTAATGATCAATGGAACAGTAGATTCAAAGACGCCGGGAACTTATACGGTAACGTATCGTTACACCGATGCAGCAGGCAACAAAATTAGTAAGGAAGCCACCGTGACAGTCATCGCGTCCAAGGCTGATATTGTGACCAAAGATACGACAATGGTCGCGGGTCCATCAGCAACATGGAACGCGGTCGATAATTTAGTTATCGCTACAGATGCAAAGGGCAATGCTCTGGCCCTTTCTAATTTAACCGTCACCGGATCAGTAGATTCAAAGACGCCGGGAACTTATACGGTAACGTATAGTTACACCGATGCAGCAGGCAACAAAATTAGTAAGGAAGCCACAGTGACAGTCATCGCGTCCAAGGCTGATATTGTGACTAAAGATACAACAATGGTTGCAGGTCCATCAGCCGCTTGGAACGCGGCCAATAATTTAGTTAGCGCAACAGACGCAGATGGCAATGCTTTGACTGTTTCCGATTTAATGATCAATGGAACAGTAGATTCAAAGACGCCGGGAACTTATACCGTTACGTACACTTATACGGATGTTGCTGGTAACAAGATCAGCAAAGAAGCCACAGTGACGGTTTTAACAGAAAAAGAGACAAACATTGAAGACAATACCGGATCCAGCATTTCTAACGATCGCGAGAATCCCCCTGCTTCGATTACTGGCAAAGGCGGAGACGACATACATCAAAACGCAAAGACAACAATGACCAAAAAGAAAACCGAGACATTGCCACAAGCTGGGAATCACGTCAATGAGTTAGCGATTGTTCTTGGACAAATGATCTTAGCAATTTGCGTAGGAGGTATTTTATGGTTAAAGAGGCGGGTGAAGCGAGTCTAAAATAATCAAGTGATTATCTGATACGGTCAGATCGCTTGTAGATCTAAAAACTCAAGGATTTATCTGGCACTGACAGGATAAACTAAGAGCTTAGCGTAAAGTTTAAGTGGGTAAATTATCAGAAACAAAAAGGGAGCGATCCCTACTCATGCTAGAATGTTAATGACAAATCAACCAGCTAGCAATTAGGAGGAATCACTCTTGAACTCTATCTTACAACAAATCATCACAGAAATGATGACATCATTTGGAAACTCTGCCTTTGATTTACTGACAGGAAAGTTAGACTTTGCCAATCTAGTCATCGAAACTCAAAAAAGTTTTGGAAAGACTCTTTGTCAATTACTTGGTGTCATGCTGGAACAACAAGATCAGGTTTTGGCGGATTCTTCCTACCGGAAGCAGTTTTTTAAAATCAAAGATATGCGTGAACGCCATGTCGATACCAGCATTGGCACTGTATCTTTTCGCCGTCGGTACTATGAAGATGTTCGTACCAATGAACGCATCTTTTTGCTTGATGAGCAGATCGGCCTTGAAAAAAGTAGTCGGCTCAGTCTCGACCTCAAGGCCAAGTTATTAGAAAACGCGACTCACATGTCTTATCATCGCTCAGCGCAACACGGCGGTCCTGCTAGACAAAGCTCAAGCACCGTCATGCACGTTGTGCATGAAAAAGGAAAACTCATTACCGCTCTCGATCAATTAAATCACGAAAAACGCCAGGCACCAATGGTACTTTTCGTTGAAGCTGATGAAGATCACGTTGCTCATCAAGATGGCACAAGCCACTTTCTCAAAATGGTCTATGTTCACGAGGGCTATGATCAACGTTGTCCTGGTAGGTTTAGTATTAAAGAACCAGTTTATGTGACAGGAGAGTATCCAGGACCAATAGGGACAGAAGAGCTTTGGCGGACAGTTAAAGATTTAATTGACGCTAAATATCAAGGTGAACCAAACCAGTTCTTTCTCGCAGGTGATGGGGCTAACTGGATTAAGGCTGGGGCAGATTTCTTGCCGAACTGTACCTTGGTTTATGACAAGTTTCATTTAAAGAAGACCTGTCAACAAGCGGCAGTCGGAATTCCAGGTAATATCGGTCTCATATTAATGCAAGGGTGTTTGCAAGGAGAGCGGAAATACCTTGAAGATTACTTTCAAGTACGGCTGAGCGACCCACAGTTGCGCATGACGGAACGAAAGACTATTCAGCAAGCGCGCACACGCATTCGCTCAAATTGGTCATCAATTAAGGCGAATACAGACTCGTCTTTTCACGGGTGTTCGGCCGAAGGCCACATCAGTCACGTGCTTTCTGAACGCTTCAGTTCGCGCCCAATGGGTTGGTCTCAGGCTGGAACTGATAGCTTATCGCAAACTCGGGTCTTTGTGATGCAAAATGGTCATGTGCTTGAGAAATTAAACATGGTAAATCAAAAAATTCAAAAGACCAAGCGGAAAATTCGAGTTGATGATCGTATTAGTGTACTGTTCAAAGCTGACCAAGAAAAATATGCTTCGGCAGTAAACGGAGCGTTCGTAGCGCTAAAACGCGGCCAAGGAAGGATGTGGCAACGGGCATTAATGCGCGGTCATGGAGATCCGTGGGGCTACCCCAGTGTCAAATGAAAAGATGAATGGCAATCAACTGAAAACGTGATGCAGGTTAAAATCTTATCGTCTAGCAGAGTCACACATGTTAACCCACTAAAAGTTGACGCTATCAACTAAGAGACATAGCTGGCCATTTTGCAAAAGCGAATGCTATACTAAAGACAGCAAAAAGTCGTTGTGCGCTAACACAAAGGCTGGGCAAATGCCCTTGCAGAGCCAGCTAATAAACAGTGGCACATAGGATTAGGCAACTAAAAGCCGCGAGACCCTGGTGAAGGAAGCGCGGCTTTTAGTTTACCTACTTTTCTCGAAATGCTTCGAGCGCCTGTATGAGTTCGTGAACTGCTAGAAGCAGCTTGGTCGTTGCTGACAATTCAGAGGTTTATCCGTCATTAGGTAGGATAAAAACTGAAAGATACAACTAGCCATTTTCCAGAAGAGCATGCTATACTAAAGATAGCAAAAGCCGTTGTGCTCGAACACAACGGCCGGACAAATGTCCTTGCAGAGCCATCAAACAAACGGTGGCACACAGAATTAGGCAACCAAAAGTCGCGACATTCCGGTGAAGGTTGGCGCGGCTTTTAGTTTGCCTATTTTTCTCGAAATGCTTCGAGCGCCTGCATAAGTTCGTGAACTGCTAGAAGCAGCATGGTCGTTGCTTTGATCAATCGTGTGAACACGATGATCAGCACTACCAATGAACCTACACAGGCTGTGATCGTTGTGATGATAGCGATCACCAGCAAAACATGACACCTTTCTTTTAAAAGTGTGGGTTATAGGAACTAGTCCCATAGGCACCACCTACTTTCCGAATCAGGCACCACCGCTCATTATCCTTCTCTGCTGGCTTCAGTTTATCAGGGTCGCCTGCAGCGTGACGACCTTACATAGGACAACGGGTGTTATATCTTGATTTTCAATTTTATTTAGAAACGCTCAGTTACTGTGCATATACGTTTTAATATTGATAACCTTTTGGCGGATTATTTTTCTCTATGAAATTTGATAAACGTTAATACAAGCAGCCAAAATAAATTGGCTCTACGTCAACTGGTGTTGAAGAATAAATTTATCATTTGAGGCGGTTCTCCATTTGGGGAGCCGTCTTTGTCATGTTATGCCGTGATTTGGTAGATTCGTTTGAAGAAGTTCAGCTGATTCTTGAAGCCAAAACAGGATCGTTTGAGTGACTTGATGAGGCGGTTAACCCCTTCGATCGGACCGTTGGAATAAGGGCTGGTGACAGCGGCGAGAACAGCGACTTTGTGTCGCTTAAGCGTCGCGATCGTCATGTCCATTGCCGTACCGTTTGGCTCGTAAGTAGCTAACAGGTTTGCCAGTTCCGTGGGATGTTTCTTCACCATCAAGGCATCATGAAGCGCTAAGTAGGTCTCGTAGGTTTGCTTGAGCTTGGGCTCAGTATCAAGTGCGATATCGATGGCCTCCTGTTGCGTGACGTATTCATTCAAACCAAACAGGAACTGTTTGTGTTTAGCGTCAGGCGCAGTTTGATGAAAAAGCCGCCAGTTTGTCTTCATGATCTTATAAGGACGGCTGTGCTTGTCATCAAGCTGTTTGAGCGCTTGGACGCGTACCTGATCAAGGGCACGAGCCGCAAGTTGAATGATATGGAACCGATCAATGACGACTTGGGCCTTGGGGAAAACCTCATGAATAATCGTCTGATAAGCTGCATTCATGTCCATGGTGACCGTCTGGACCCGAGTGCGTTCAGCGAGTGAATAATGAGCGATGAAGAAGTTTTTAATCGTGCGGTTGAATCGATCACCAAGCAAGGCAATCAGACGATGTGAATCGGCATCAAGACAGATAAACGACATCATGCCATGAGTAGAACGGAACTCATCAAAGCAGAGTCGCGTGGGCAGCCGGCGAGCCGGTCGGAGTTTGAGATTTTGGTCAATGATCCGTTGAACCGAGGAAGCTGAGATTCCGATAATACGGGCGATGGTTTTGACTGGCAACCGTTCATGCGCTAACTTCATGATTCGCTCTGTCATGTGAGTGGCGATCGTGTGGTTGGGTTGCACGAGTGGCGTCTTGGCACTGACTGTGTGGTAACAGTTATGACAGCGCCATCGTTGCTTGTGCAAGTCAATGACTGTCGGCATTTCAACCCCATTGAGGACGCGCACGTGGGCCGTATAAAACCCGTTAGGGTGCAAGGCCTCAAAGCCACACAGTGGGCACCGGGTTAACCGGTAAGTCAGCTCGGCATCAATCACATGATACTGGCGGCGACGTACCCCGTTGCCGCGATATTCATGACGAACAAAGGCAACTTTGATATTATGGTCTGGTATTCCAAGGACGGACAGTGTAGGATCGTATTGGGACATTTACTCATAACCTCGCTTGCTTTTGGTTTCGACGCTAACAAGCATAGCATGGACACTGAGTAGGTGTCTTTTTGCGTTATCCAAAAAGGGCCTACACGTTCAGTGTTGATTATTTCTCAACACCAGAAAGTGTAGACCCAATAAATTTTGCAAGCCCAAAACGACGACCTTTGCGGATCGTCGTTTTTGATTGCGCCTGACAGAGGAAGCAGCTAGGCGGCGTGGGAGCGGCAACCTGATTGAAAGGGCTACCGTTACCCGATTATTGCAACTGTTCTTGATTTAAGTGAAAAAATTCAAGGGCTTCATCATAGTTGCTAAAAGATACCGTGACCAAGTCGAGAATATCAGCATCTATCGGGATTGGATTTTCAATGCGATAAACCGCTAAGCCTGCGTTTTTAGCGGATAAAATGCCGTTCTTAGAATCTTCAAAAGCGACAACTTCATCCGGTGGAAAACCGGATTTGGCGATGGCCTGCAGATAGATTTCGGGATCAGGCTTGCCATGTTGCGTCTCGTCGCCGAACAAGGCGAATTGAAAATAGCTAGCTAAATCGAGCTTTTCTAAAATCGCCTGGGTTTCGTTTCGATAAGAGGAAGTGACCAAGCCACAACTGATTTGGTGGTGGCCGCAAGCTTTAAGGAAGGCACGAGTACCTGGGATGAGTTCAAAATTGCCGTGCTGAACCAGCGCTGTTCGCTGTTTCAAAAAGGCCGAAAAGAGTGTATCAAACGGAAAGCCTGTCCCATAGTGTTCCGTGAAAGTTTGCTGAATACCGCTCATGGGCATGCCAAGAATGTGACGATAAAAATCAACCGTAAGATGATAGCCATTATCGGCTAGTAACTGGTCCCAGATGGCATAGTATTTGGCTTCAGAGTTAATCAGCGTCCCATCCATGTCAAAGAGAATACATCGCACAGATCAACGACCTCCTTTTTAGCTGAACTTAACCTAATCAGACCGTGACAACTTCTGTTTGCGCCGTCAGCTGATCTTTAATTTTGGCAGGTAAGCTGTTGTCAGTGATTAAGTAATCAATATCATGCCAATTTGCATACTGGGAAAGTGATGAGGAACTAGCTTTTGAACTGTCCGCTAAGACGAAGTTCAGGCGACTGTTTTGAATGATCTTGTGTTTAATTTCGACATCGTCAAGACTGTTTGAACTTGGACCATTGTGCTCAGCGAAGCCGGATGTGCCTAAGAATGCCATGTCCATCCTGATTTTTTCGATGAAGCCGAGTGTTTGTGTGCCCATTGTCGCAAACGTCAAAGGATCGACCGAGCCGCCAACACTGATGAGATGATTTTGACTGGTCACGAGTTCATTCACAACAGGCATGGAGTTTGTGATGATCGTATGGCCAGCCGTTTCTTTTAACAGACTTGCAAAGGTCAGCGCCGTGCTGCCGGCATCAATAAAAATAGTTGAGCGCTGGGAAACATAGGACAGCGCTTTTTTGCAGATGGCCAGTTTTTGTTCGTGAAAACTGGCCATTCTTTGTTCAACTGGCGGAATATTGAAATCCTGAACGGGCATCACTGCACCGTACCATTTCTTGACGGCACCAGAATTGTCGAGTTCCTGCAGATCGCGCCGAATTGTTTCGCGAGATACGTTGAAATAAGTGGCTAACTCGGTGATCTTCATGGTTCCTTGATGTGAGATCAGATCAACGAGCTGTTTTTGTCTGTCAATGGCACTTAATTTTGCCATGGCTAATCACCTTCTCGCTTTCGATTGTAGCAAATACAACGCAACAACGCCACGATTTGTTGATTATCAAACATAAAATGTGGCAATTTAAACATTTTGTATTGCAAGGTACACATTAGCCGGCTATACTGAACTTGTCAAAAGGAATATCAGCCTTGAGGAGGAGAATTCTTATGAAGTTGCAACTTGCATTAGACGATATCTCGCTTGTAGATGCGTTGGTTCTGGCCGAAAAAGTTCGAGACTATGTCGACATTTTTGAAATTGGCTCCCCGTTTATCATCCAAGAAGGGATGCGCGCCGTTCGCGAATTTCGGCGTTATTTTCCGGAAAAAAAGATCCTGGCCGATACCAAGATTATGGATGCAGGCGAGTATGAAGCTGAGCTTACCTTTAAAGCTGGTGCGGACTACTGCACAGTTCTCGGTGTGACGGACATCTTGACGATCAAAGCTTGTCTTGCTGCGGCAAAGAAATATGGCAAGCAAGTCTTTGTTGATACGATCTGTGTGCCTGACTTGAACACCCGCATCAAGGAACTTGAGGATGTTGGGGTTGATAGCATCAGTGTTCATGTTGGCGTTGATGAGCAAGCAGTGGGGCAAACACCTTTGAATGCATTGAAGCAAGTTAAACAACTGAGTAAGCACTCACAGCTGTCAGTCGCAGGCGGCATTAAAGTCAGCACGGTTGACCAGTATCAGGCCCTTGGCGCAGATATCATTATTGTTGGCGGCGGGGTGAATCATGCCGACGATCCTGTCGCAACAGCGAAGGCTTTGGCCGACAAAATTCATTCGCATGAAAATGTAAGCGCTTAATAAGGAGAAATGATCATGGAAGCAAAAAGTTTGAAGACAATTATCAGCGAACTGGATCAATATGCGCCAATGATTGATGACACCCAAGTCGAAACTGTTGCCAAGATGGCTTTTCAAGCAAATCGGATTTTTGTCGGCGGTGCAGGTCGCTCTGGTTTTGCAGGTCGCGGTTTTGCTATGCGACTCATGCATTTGGGATTGCACGCCTATTTTGTCGGGGAAACCACGACCCCATCAATTGGGGAAGGCGACCTACTTGTGATCGGCTCTGGTTCCGGATCGACGGGTAGCCTGGTGGTTGATGCTAAGAAGGCAAAAGCGGTGGGCGCTAAATTGGCAACGGTGACGATTTATCCAACAGCCGAAATCGGCAGTCTGGCCGATGCGATCATTGCGATTCCTGGCGAAACGCCTAAAAACGAAACAGGGGCAGCCGACACTGCTCATTCGGTGCAACCAATGGGGACCTTGTTTGAACAGCTCAGTTGGTTAACTTATGACGCCATTATTTTGGAATTAATGAAATTGACCGGCGAGACGACTGACACGATGTTTCCTCGTCATGCTAATTTGGAATAGGCCACCATCATCATGATGATAAAAGCGCAAACGGAGCGTTAAGAAAGAGGGATCATTATGGACCTAAAGGTAGCGCAAGCGAAAGTCCAGAAATTTGGGGCAACACTTAGCGCAATGGTTATGCCAAATATTGGTGTTTTCATTGGCTGGGGATTATTAACTGCACTATTTATTCCAACAGGTTGGACGCCGAATAAGCAGTTGAATGAATTGGTCGGCCCCATTCTGACTTACTTGCTTCCTGCACTGATTGGTTACACGGCGGGGGCCAACATTTATGGACGTCGAGGCGGGGTCATTGGAGCTTTTGCAACCCTTGGCGTCATTGTTGGCTCGAGTGTCACGATGCTGGTTGGCGGCATGATTATGGGTCCAATCGGTGCAATCTTATTGAAAAAGTTTGATAAGCTGGTTAAAGGCAAAGTTAAACCTGGCATGGAAATGTTGGTGGATAACTTCTCGCTAGGTATTCTTGGCTTTATTCTGGTCATTTTAGGTTTCTTGGCAATTGCCCCTATTATTACGGGTATTCAGAACTTCTTGTCTGCTGGCGTTAATTTCATGACCAAACGTGATTTGATTCCTTTAACCAGTTTGTTTGTGCAGCCAGCGCAGATTTTATTCTTAAATAATGCGATTAATCATGGCATCATGGTGCCACTTGGACTGCAACAAGCAGCCGAAGCGGGTAAGTCAATCTTGTTCCTAGTTGAAGCTAATGGCGCAATTTGGGTTGGGACAGCCTTAGCATTTGCAAAGTTTGGGACAGGTATTGCGAAGAAAACGGCTCCTGGGGCAGCGGTTATCATGTTCTTTGGTGGTATTGCTGAAGTTGTTTTTCCTTATTGCCTAATGATGCCGCTGACTATTCTTGGCCCGATGGCTGGTAATATCTTTTCACTAACCGTCCTTTCACTCTTTGGTGGTGGCACAGTTGGGCCACCATCTCCGGGATCGGTATTCGCCTTTTACATGATGACGCCTAAGAGCAGCCTTCTAGTTAATTCCATTGCTTACTTTGGCGCATTGGCGGTTTCGTTTGCAGTGACGGGACTAATCCTCAAGTTTGTTCGGCAGCCAAATGCTAGTAAGATGCTTTCAAGCTTTGACACGGCTGCTGTAGCTACTGCAGGCCCTGCCGCGCCAGCTGTTTCTGAGGAACTTCAAACAGCTGAAAAAGATGATGGCATTGCGGTAGCACCCAAGAATCAGTTGCGCCACCTAAATCGGATTATTTTTGCTTGTGATGCTGGTATGGGTTCATCAGCAATGGGGGCTTCAATATTAAGTGCCGAACTCAAGAAGGTCGGCCTGTCACCAGAAGTGGACCATATGGCGGTTGCAGATATTGGCGATGAAACCAGTAGAGCAGATCTGATTGTTACTAATGAAAGTATAGAGCCGCGGGCAGAAATGATGAGTAAAGGCAGTCTGCCAATTTTAACGGTTAAAAATTTTATGGATCGAACAGAATATCAGCGCATCATTGATCAGATAAGAACGATGGTGGGTGACACTGACGATCATGTAACGCAAAAACAAGCAGCCGAAGAAACGGCAATAACGCTACAAGTTGCCGAGCAAGTGCTTGAAAAACCACTGTTTCCAGTTGAAAACATTGTTTTAGGGGCAAGTTTCCAAGATAAGAATGCGGCCATTTCAGCGTGTGCTGATATCCTGATCGAAGGTGGCTATGTGAAGCCGTTTTACAAGCAGGAGATGTTTGCTCGTGAGGAAGATTTATCAGTTTATCTTGGCGATGGAGTTGCTATGCCACATGGGTTAACCCAGTCGGATTCCATTTTGCATTCAGGAATCTGTTTTGTGCAGGTTCCAGATGGTGTTGACTTCGATGGCAACACGGCATACCTTCTAGTTGGCGTCGCCGGCAAGGGAGAGGAACATGTTCAGCTCCTTGGTCAAATCGCGCAGGCATTGACGGAGGATAACAATATCCAAAAACTTCGAGAGGCCAAGGACAAGCAAACGGTCCTCAGCATTTTGAAACTTAGTGAGCACTAACAAGTTATCTTTTGAGAGGATGGAGATTATGGCAACCGCAGTCCATTTTGGCGCAGGAAAAATAGGGTTAGGGTTCATTGGAGATTTGCTTCATCAAAGCGGCTATCACATTGTCTTTGCAGATGTTGTTGAGAAGACAGTGGCACAGTTGAGGAAAGAGAAACAGTATCGACTTTTTCTAATTGATCACGATTATCAAGAACGGATAATCGACAATGTGGATGCTGTTTCTTCCATTCAAGATCCTACTGGTGTCGTTGAGGCGATAACACATGCTGACATAGTGACCACATCCGTCATGGCAAGTAACTTACCAAAAGTTGCGCCACTTATCGCGAAGGGTTTGAAGGCGCGGTTAGAAAAACATCTGCCTAAAATGACGGTTATGGCTTGTGAGAATGCCATTATGGGCACAGATATTCTAAAAAAGGCGATGCTTGATTCAGGCGAGATGACCAGTGAGCAGCTTGAACAAGCAGCGGTTTATCCAAATACGGCTGTTGATCGCGTTGTATTTGATGGTCATCATCAGGGGCAAGATGGTATTGAAGTGGGTGACGCGTATGAACTGGCGATCGAAAGAGAAAAGCTGTTAGATCCTAATAGCGAACCAATTAAAGGCGCAGAATACGTTGATAATTTGGGAATGTACCTGCAACGTAAGATTTATATCATTAACTGTGGTCATGCGATCAGTGCTTATCTGGGTCAAGTTCACGGCTATCACACGGTTCAAGAAGTCTTACACAACGAGAGACTATTGCACCAAGTGAAGGCGGCTATGGCAGAATCGGCAGCAGCCCTTGAGGCGAAGTATCATTTTTCGAAACAGTCACTGCAAGATTATATTGAGACGATGTTCGTTAAGCGGATGACGACACCTGGCTTATCTGATCCGGTGACGCGTGTTGGCCGAGAACCGATCCGCAAGCTTTCTCCCAATGACCGGATCATTGGTCCTGCGAATGAATGCGAGTCTTTTGGCTTAGATAATCAATATTTATTACGCGGTGCTGCGTGTGCCTTGCTTTTCCATAATCCTGATGATAAGCAAGCGGTCAAAATGCAGCAGTTTATCCAAACGCATGGAATTGAAAAGGCCATTGCTCAATATACGAAGATTCAACCGAATAGTGCAATGTTTGAGAAGTTGCTGAAGGCGTATTGGGAAGCGAAGGCGAAGTTGCCTGCCAATGTTGGCAATGCCAAATAGGATTTCTTTGATTCACAACTTGTTAATGAAGACCGACAACTTAAAAATGCCTGCAATAGAGGATTCTCTGTTGGAGGCATTTTTATATGGTGTCTGGATTTGATCCCAAGATATTAGGATTGAATTTCGAACATATACTTAATACTGTTTGTAAAGACTAAGGATATGCACAGCAACAATACATCAAACAACAACGAATTAGCCGAAAACTTTTTTGTGAAACTTGAAACTTTATTTATGCTGACCCAGTTCCCTGAACTGCAGCAATTGTCTCAGCATTAATAAACCCGAGATCCGGTTCCGGCACCTGATCAAAAACAGCATGTGCAAACGCTGCTAGTTTCTCGCTGTAAGGCAGTGAAACATCGAGGACTTCACCTAACTTAACCAGTGGATCGATGCCAAATGGTAAATCCTCGACGATGAACCGTGATTGCAAGCTGTCTGGAGCGGGCAGGTCGCGGTAGGTAGGTAGTCCATGAAACACCTCTCGTAGCGTGTCAAAGTCTGTTCCCCATTGTGTGGCAAGTTGATGCACAATGCTGCTGTATGGTATGTGCAAGGCACTTGCTAGGTGTTTGCGTTCGTCGTCAATGTGCATGATGTAAGCTCTTGCGGCGGAACTTAAACCGTCTGTGAGGATGTGAAAAGACGCGGCGTGTTCGATGCGAGAAAGATTGAAGAGGGAGACGGGTACGTGAATGATTGGGTTAAGCGCACTTAGACTTGCCTGCAGAATGTTAGGCGACTCGATCACTTGCGCATATAACTGCTTGAGCAAATTAATGCCTTTGATGCTGGCTTCTTTGGCGCCATAAGTCGAAACCGTTACTTTAGCCTTGATTTCGCTGATGTGCAATGAATGGTCCTGCCATTGAGCAACGTAAGGCATGCCTGATGTTTCCAAAATACTGCCCCTTTTTTCGGCGAGCCATGCTGGTTTGAAGGCCGCAACAGCTTGAAGCAGACCCCAATTACCATTGAGAAAAATAATGGCTTGACCTCGATGAATGAGCGGTCGCAAGGCATCAATAACGGTGGTGTGTACGTTGGCCCAAGTGGCAACGATGATGACGTCGGCTGATTGAATGCTGGCGGCTAGGTCAGAGCTGACGTTTAAAGGCTGGGTAGTTGTGAAGCGGCCTGTGATGGCGAAGGGGTTTTCAGTTAGCTTGGCGGCTTTGGCAGGATCGCGTGAGTAAACCGTTGTCGTGATATGATGGCGAGCAAGATCTGCTGCACAAGCAAAACCGGTATTGCCGGCACCAATAATCGTTGCTTTCATGCCTCCGCCTCCTTTGCAGCATTCAGGAACGCAACTGTTTCCGGTTGGGCTGGGTGTGTAAAGAATTGGTCGGCAGGCGCGACTTCGACCAGATGGCCTTCATTTAGAAAAGCGCATTGCGTTGCGATCCGTTGGGCAAAATCCAGTTGATGCGTTACAACAATCATCGTCTGGCCTTTTTCGCGCAACGAAAGAATGTCACGACTGATCGTACCGACCAAGGCCGGATCTAGTGAACTAGTGGGTTCATCGAAAAGAATGATTGATGGTCGTAAGGCCTCTGCTCGGGCAATGCCAATGCGTTGCTGTTGACCACCAGATAATTCTGCAGGATATAAGTTTGCTTTGTCAGTTAGTTCTAATTGCTCAAGCAAGGTTTGAGCGGTCTTTTGCGCTTCGGCTTTTGTTTGATGCTGGCCGTAGATTAAAGGCTCGGTGATATTTTCCAAAGCGGTTTTGTTGTTGAATAAGGCGTAGTTTTGAAAAACCATAGCGAGTTGATCACGGATTGTCCGGATATCGCCTGCTGTGAGCCGACTGTAATCGTAAGTGTTGCCTCCCAGTGTGAGATTGCCGCTGGTCGGCCGTTCTAGCAGGTTCAGGCATCGTAGAAGGGTTGTTTTGCCCGCGCCACTTTTGCCTATAATGACTAAGGTTTCACCGGCATTAACGGTCAGATTAAGGTTGGCGAGAATTGTCTTCCCTTTGAATGTTTTGGTGAGATTTTTAACTTCTAACAAGCCCATCAAAATCACCTACTTTTCTTGAGCGTAAGACTTGGTCACGTCAGTCACACGATCATTTTTTGCAGTAAAGGGATCACTACCAAGCCACTTTTGGGACAATTTGGCCAAGGTGCCATTTTTCCGCAGTTTGAGGAGTTCTTTGTCAATATCCTTACGTAGTTGTGTGCTGGTTGAACTCTTGTGATAGTAATAGACCACTGGGAAGACTGCGATTGACTTAGAAAGCTTGAGTGGTTCGTTGAGCTTCTTCTGTGCAGTATCAAAATTTGTCCGTGGGTAAAGAATGGCATCATATTGTTTGTTCACAATATCTTTGAACTGGTTAGCTGTATCAACGAAACCGGATGATTTGAGTGTTACTTTCTGTTCGGGATGCTGCTTATTCCAGTTTTCAACGATACCATACCGCGGATCAGCCACATCAATCGGTTCCAACTTACCATTTGTTTTCGCCAGCGATGCAAGGTCAGTGATTTTGTTATCATCTTTTCGTACAACCAAGCGCAAGTCACTCAGTAGGGTAGGGTTGCGTGAGTAGTCGTAGGTTTTAGCACGTTCAGTCGAGTAGTAGTAATTGCCCACTGCCAGATCGTATTTACCAGATTGTAAGCCCACAAAGACGGAGTTTGCTTCAGTGACTTGATACTGGAACTTATATTTGTTTTTGAGGTCTTTTTGAATAGCGGCAAGAATATCGCCATTATAGCCTGACATTTTATCTTTACTCTTATAAATTTGGTAGGGTTGAGATGCTGACGGGCCAACGATTTGAACTGTCTTAACTTTTGAACTGCTGGTCGAACTGGCGGTGCCGGATTTGCCACAGGAGGCGAGAAACAATGCGAGAACGGCGGTGCCAGCAATGAGTGCAAGACGAGATTTTTTCATGATAAGAACTC
Organism: Lacticaseibacillus paracasei subsp. paracasei; assembly: GCF_000829035.1. Classification (NCBI taxonomy): domain Bacteria; kingdom Bacillati; phylum Bacillota; class Bacilli; order Lactobacillales; family Lactobacillaceae; genus Lacticaseibacillus; species Lacticaseibacillus paracasei. The sequence goes on from NZ_AP012541.1 coordinate 376,666, forward strand.
CTTTTAGTGTAAGTATGTGACTTGACGCTTGATGAGATGAAAGATAGCGCTGACGAGCCAATAAAGAACTAGGTAAATTGTCCAAGCTGCTAGGTAGGCTGGAATGAATTGGTACGTTTTGGAGCCAACAAGGATGCTAGTGCCAGTGATCTCCAGCAGGCCGATGTTGTAAATAATGGCCGTACCTTTGACAATGTCCATGACACTATTGAAAACATTTGGCAGGGCAAGCGCGGCCGCTTGTGGTAGGACAATGCGTTTCATCGCCGTGCGCTTACTCAGTCCTGAGGCGAGTGCTGCTTCCAGTTGCGCCGGGTCGAGTGCTTGATAGGCCGCGCGGAAAGTTTCACCAAAGTAGGCGCTGGAGAATAGTGCGAGAGCAGCGACAGCAACCACAGTGGCGGGAATATGCAGTCCCTTACCGCCATTTAGCACAGTCGTGAGGTTCGGCAACGCAAAGTACAGAATATAAAGGACAACGATCATCGGCACACTGCGAGCAAACGAGAGATAGATGCCGACTAATTGATTGAGGATTGGCGGACGTTTGACACGGATCCAAGCGATGAGGCAACCAATCGGGATCCCAAAAAGAATTGCCAACAGTGCGATGTAAATGCTTGTCCAAACACTTGGGATGATTTGTTGCCAATCTTGCCAGAAAATCGTCATTTTGCACCTCCTGACCAAGACCGGCGGCGTTCAAGTTGGGTGAAAAATGCTTGGATAGCTGCACATATTGCCCAGTAGATGAGTGACAAGACAATGAAAACGACCACTTGCTGTTTGCCAAATGATGCTTGGGCGATAATTTGGGCTTGCTCATATAGGTCGGTGATGCCGATGACATAGACGTAGGCTGAGTTTTTGACAATTGTGATAAGCGTATTCCCGATATTTGGCAGTGCGGCCGCAAAAACCTGCGGACCTAAAATTCTGCGAATGGCTGCGATGCGACTGAAATGCAACGATGTACAGGCATCATATTGTGACTGTGGAATCGAGGCATAAGCACTACGCAGGTTTTCAGAGAAGTACGCACTGTTTTCCAATCCGATAGCAAGAATGGCGAAACTGGTTTTGGCCCACCACGAAATGTCAATGCCGACTAACTGGAATAGAAGAGGCATGCCGTAGAATACCAGCATTAATAGCAATAAAACTGGTGTTGCCCGCATGAGACTGACGAACCCGTTATAAAGCAATTCCAGAACGCGCGAATGGCTGAAATGGACCAACGAGATTAATGAGCCGAATACAAGTACGAAAAGTGCTGATGCGCCAATGATCCAAAATGTGATGCCTAAGTATGGTGCTAAATGCTGCAAAACTTCGAACAATGTTGCAAACCCCACCGCTACCAACTCCTTTGCCTGTTTAATCAAAAAAAGATCTTCGCCCCTGTATGTTTAATACAGGGACGAAGACCTTCGTGGTACCACCCTAATTCTTGGCTGGGATTGCTCCCGCCAACTCAACAACACCGTCAAAACGATGTCTGGGACGGTATCGAGTCCTGACGCGGCGCCCGCTTTCACGGTTGCCGATGCTCAGAGCTCATCTTCAGTGCTTCACCGTTCCACCCTCACACCACCGGGTAGTCTCTTTAAACGGATTCACGCTTACTCTTCTCTTCAACGCATAAGTCAATATGATGTTTTGATTAGTTGACAATGAGTATATGGTGTGTCGATTAGAAAGTCAATGGATTAGTATGAGCAATATTTATTTTTGATTGCGGAAGATCTTATTATCATTGAAAAAGTCGTCCTTTTTTGGCGGTTAATCCCACTCAGCATGCATCGTCTCAGTCATTCGCCAATAAACAATCAGACTAATAAGCGCACATAGCGAAACATAAATGAAGAAGTAACTTTCGTGATGTGCTTGCTTGAACCATAGTGCGATGTACTCAGTTGTTCCGCCAAACAAGGCCACGGTCAGGCCGTACGGAAAACCAACACCGAGTGCACGAATTTCGGTTGGAAATAACTCCGCTTTCACAATCGCATTGATGCCTAGATTGCATAATTAAAGTTACCACCCAGAAAATGTGAAAAAAGACCTGTCCGTTCTTGCTAAAATGGTGTTTGCATAACATACCATCTAGAGAGAAGGACAGGTCCCATGGCCATTATAACCTTAATTGAACGATCTCAGATAGAACTGATGCAACACCACACGATTCAATACATCGCCGCGACCTTAGGCCGCTCTCGTATTTCTATTAGGCATGAGCTTCACCGTTGCCCTGAAGGTGATTACTGCGCCATTATAGCTCAGGATCATGCCGATACTTGTCGGCATCGTTGTGGTCGGCACTCGATTTTAACGCCTAAGTTGAAGCGGATGGTAACTGAGAAGCTAAACCTAGGTTGGTCCCCTGAAATGGTCGGTTATGCCGTTCACTGTGCGCCACACACGATTTACCACTGGATTTATCAAAGACAAGTCGATTTTCAGCCAAGCCAACTCTTTGATCACGGTAAACGTCATAAAAGAAGACAAGACCTTCGGTCGCGCTATAACCAAGCAGTAGGCACCTCAATTGAGATTCGCAGTGAGTCAGCTAACCGGCGAACCGAAAAAGGACATTTAGAGATGGATACAGTTCGCGGTGGTCGCGGGTCAAAGGCTGCTGTTTTGACCATTGTCGATCGGGTGACACGTTTAATGGCGACAACTAAGCTTGAAAACTTATCACAAAATGCTGTTCTCAAGGGATTTGCAAGACTGATGGTGGACTTTCCGGGTCCGGTTCGATCAGTGACGGTTGATCACGGTAAAGAGTTTTCCTGCGATCAGGCGCTTACAAAGCGCTATCGGATACCGGTTTACTTTTGCCACGCCTATCACCCGAATGAACGGGGCACAAATGAACGGTTCAATCGAGAACTTCGCTACTATTTCCCGAAGGGAACACAGTTTGATCAGGTTTCAGAGACCGATATTCAACAAGCCACAGCGCTTATCAATAACAAACCTAGAAAATGTCTCCGTTGGCAAACCCCAGTTCAAGCAGTGAGCAAGCCTCTTTCTAGGTGGTAACTTTATTATTGCAATCTAGGATGGAGGTATAGCCAGTGACAAGGATGAGACCGACTAACATTAGCAGGAATGCCATCAGTGGGGTTTTGGTGGTTTGCATCAGCCAAAATAGTGGGACCGTCAAGACCGTGCTGCTGATCCCGAAAAAGAAGAGCAAGGGGCGTCGGCCGATGTGATCGGATATGTAACCCGCCAAAGGTTGAAGGCACATGAAGATGAAGAGGGCGGCGAAGTTGATTAACGCCACGGTTCCTTTGGGCAAGCCAACCGAATTGATCATGAATTTTTGCATGTAAGTTGTGTAAGTATAGAAGCAGATAGTGCCGCCGAGCGTCAGGCCAACCACGGTCAGGATTTGCTTGGGATACTTAAGTAAGGCGCGTATCGTGCCAGCTGATTGGCGTTGACTGGTGGACATGTGCTGAAACTGGTTTGACTCGTCCATCGATAGTCGCAGCCAGAGAACGAGTAGAGCACCGGCTGCACCGATGGCAAATGGGATGCGCCAACCTCAGGAGCTGAGTTCTGTTTCAGTCAAGTACATCTGCAGGATAATCTGAACCCCAAGTGCGATCAATTGGCCGCTGACTAAGGTGACGTATTGAAAACTTGAATAAAAGCCGCGGCGTGAAGGCTCGGCCATTTCTGACAGGTAAGTAGCGCTTGTCCCGTATTCACCGCCAAGCGACAGGCCTTGAAACAGCCGAATGACCACTAACAAAACAGGTGCCCAAATACCAACTGTCTGATAATTTGGCAATAAGGCAATTAACAGCGACCCGCTGGCCATGATTAGGATGGATAAGGTCAACCCGGCCCGGCGCCCGTGGCGATCAGCATACCGGCCCATCACAAGGCTACCAATCGGCCGCATCAGAAATCCAAGTGCGAATACTGCCGCAGCATCCAACAGTTCACTCGTTGGATCATGACTTGGAAAAAACGAGGGGCTGAAGTAGACAGCAAACGCGGCGTAAACGTACCAGTCGTACCACTCAATCATATTGCCGAGCGATCCTTTAAAAATATTGGATGCGATCTTGCGCGAAGGCTGCATGGTCAATCCCCCTATGATGTGAAGTTGCCGGACAAGCTATTTTTACTAATGGAAAAAATGTACGCTTTTTTCAAATGTTTATCTATCTCTTGTGTAACATTAATTAACAACTGTGAAATTTCGTGGTTTTCAGGCTGACTTGACGATCAATACGATACTGGTGGATGCGCGATAGGACGATTTTGGCCGATCGCGTTTTTTGATGTTTTTTTCCTCCGCAATTATCGTGTCGCGCGCTAATGGTTAAGCGATCTTTTGGGGATTCTGCGCTAGTGCAGACATATCGCTTTGATTGGTCAGCGTTTTGGTTACTTGATTGCGATCACGACAACTAACTCGCTGCCCGCATAAACTAAACCCATCGATATCGAAAGACACTAGGCGCCGGATGGGATTAGGAGATGGCACAGGAGGAGGCAGGATTTGCATTGTATCTCGCACATCAAGGGGTGGTGTATGCAGCTTTGGCGCAGTTGGGGATTCGGCGTGATCGAAGTGATTTTCAGGATTGGCGTGATGATGGGATGTTGGTGTACCTCAACTACTTCAACCGATATCGCGATCCATTGACGGATGAGGCTGCCATTCGCAAGTTTAATAAGCTGGCATGGCATTTTGTTTATCTGACGTTGATGCAGCGAATGCAGAAAAACCGGCAGCGAAGCGTGATTGAGCGGTTGCCAAGCAATATCACTTTATTGCAGAAAACGACTTTTGCCAGCACTGTTTTGAATGTGCAGACATCGCTGGAATGGGATGGTCAGCTGCAACGACTCGCGGCTATTTTGACGCCTATGGAGCGAACAGTTTTGGGCTTGCGATTGGCTGACTTGTCTGATGCTGGCATCGCAGGTCGATTACAGATTAGTCGGCAACGAGTTTTGAAGATACGTAAGCAGTTGCAGGCCAAGTATCGGCAGATTGTCGGCTGATGGCAGGATGGTTTCTATTGGATCGGTTCATGCTCACTTGAACATTTTTGGCGTAACGAAAAGAGGAATAAGAGATGGATAAGGAATTATTGACGTATGTCTTAGATCAGGCGGTTGGCGTTGTGATTGCCGTGTTTTTACTGACGCGGATCGAGCGGCGGTTGGATATCCTGATTACGAGTATTGAGAAATTCATGACAAAGTTGGATGCAAAGGACAAGTTGTAGGAGGCCGAGATGGTGATATTAATGGCAGATGTGAGTAGCTGGCAGCCGGAATCGGACAGTTGGTTTCGTCAACTGGCGGATGTTGGTGTAAAGGCAGTGGTGGTTAAGTTGACAGAAGGCACCACCTACCGCAATCCCAAAGCTGCGGCACAATTGGCAGCCGGTCGGCGAATGGGGATGCAGGTGCATGGTTATCATTACGCGCATTATCACAACAGTGCTGATGCCGTGGCGGAAGGACGGTTTTTCGGAACTACGGCCAAGGCTTTGGGGATACCCACGGAATCGGTCATGGTGGCGGATGTGGAGGACCCAAGTTTAACCGGCGAGTTGACGGGCTTGACCAATGTTTTCCTTCAGACGGTCAAAGCGATTGGCTATCCCCACACGGATCTGTATACCATGACTAGTTGGCTGACCACGCGGCGCTTTGATCGGGTCGCCTTGATCCCGAAAAATCTGTGGCTTGCCAGTTACGGCGTGAATCAACCGGGCGTTGATAATGTTGGCACATGGCAGTTCACGAATAACTTTCAAGGGCTAGGTGTTGATATGAGTTACGACTTTTTTGGCCACTATACAACGCGTCTCACTGGCACACTCAACGATGGTGTCGCGCGCGTGCCAACGATTCGGTTTCATACCGTGCAGCCAGGGGAGAGCTGGTGGGCGATTGCGCACCAGTACGGACATGACATGGACAAGAAGCTGGCTGCATTGAATGGCAAGACGATTTTGAGTGTGATTCACCCTGGGGATCAGTTACGGGTGAATTGATATCCCCGTGTTCAAAGAAAGCTGTTGACTGGTCAAGAAGACCGAACAGACAGCTTTTTTTCTAGGATATCAAGTTGTTTTAAAAGATGAAAATAACAAATTCAATAAAAAATCACAAAAAGATTGCGTAAAACATGTTGACACGGTGTCACTTTCCGTATAAACTACGAATTATCAATTAGTGACACCGTGTCACCACAGGGGGCAATCATGGCATCTACTACTTTTCAACATCTAGATGCAGCTAAACAACAACGGGTCTTAGCTGCACTCATCACAGAATTTTCTCAATATCCGTTAGCGCAGGCGCAGGTGGCGCGCATCGTGAAGCAGGCTGATATTGCCCGCGGTGCTTTTTATAAGTACTTCACGGATCTAGATGACGCCTATCGCTATGCCTTTGGACAGGTGATCGGGCGGTTGCATGCGGGTATCACGGGTCCGACCATGCGGCAAGATCCATATACGGCAACAGCTGATTTTCTGCATGAGGCTAGTGAGAGTCGTGACCGGGATTTCATCCGCTTGCATTTCACTAAAAATAGCGGGCTGGTGAATGTGGCCCGGCCACAAGTTCCCGCAGATGCAACCGACTGGGCTGTCGCGTCGTTATGCCACAGTGCGATTTCTGAGGTACTGGCTGATCCGGCTGACGCGACCTTGATTTTGGCACATTTGAAGGCAGCACTTTCTCAGCTGCAAGTTAAGGAGTGAAACAATGTATCTTTCATTAAAAGAAATCTGGCATGAAAAATTACGCTATGGCTTGATCATCGGTATGATTTTGCTGGTGACTTACCTTGTATTTATTCTCAGTGCGTTGGCTAATGGGCTTGCCCAGCAGAATACGCAAGCAATCGAGTCCTGGGACACATCGCGGGTGGTGTTGGCAAAGGACTCGGATATCAATTTGAGCCAGTCGCTGCTGACGTCGGAGCAGACAAAAGCGATTAAGCTAGGCAAGTCGCAAGCCTATGTCGGTACAATCGGCGCGGTTGCGACCAGCAGCAAGCACTCGGAAATTCGTTCGACGATGGTCGGGCTTGATTGGAATCAGTACATCGGCAAGGACATGCAGCTGGTGAGCGGTCATCGCGTGCAAAGTGACAATCAAATTGTCGTGGATACACAATTTAAAAATGAAGGCTACAAGCTTGGCGACAAGGTGCGGCTAACCACAAACGGCCAGCAGTATACCATCGTCGGTTTCACGGAAAATGCCAAAATGAGTGTCGCCCCGGTTGTCTACGGCACCATGGCGACATGGCGAAAACTGCACAACTTGCCGGATACTTTTACGGCTAGCGGCATTATTTCCAAGTCGGCTGATTTTAAAGTTAACAACAGCGATCTGAAAACCTATACAGCGGATACATTTATCCAGAAGCTGCCGGGTTATTCAGCCCAAAATAGCACGTTTGCGTTCATGATTGGTTTTCTATTTGTGATTTCGCTGATTGTCATCGCGGTCTTCCTGTACATTTTGACCATGCAGAAGATTCCTAACTACGCCGTTTTACGGGCACAAGGTGTACCGGCGCGGACCCTCGTTAAAACGACCATTGCGCAAGCACTCATGCTTGTGTCATTCGGTCTGATCCTCGGTGGGGTGCTGACGGCAGTTACAGCGCGGTTCATGCCTCTGGGTGTGCCGATGATTTTCTCCGCCGGTTTAAGCATCGCAGTTGTTATTGGCATTTTGCTCACCGGCTTACTCGGTGCAATTGTCCCAGTCCGGACGATTCTTAAAGTTGATCCTGTCACAGCCATTGGAGGTTGATTGTATGTCAGCTATCGAATTACAACACATCATTAAAAATTTTAAAACGCCAACCAGCGATGTCGAAGTCCTCAAAGATGTTAGCTTCAGTGCCGAACCCGGCAGTCTTTCGCTAGTGCTTGGGCCGTCTGGTTCAGGGAAAAGTACGTTTTTGACCATTGCAGGTGGCATTCAAACCCCAACATCAGGGGTCGTGACAACCGCTGGACAGGAGCTTGATAAGTTATCCGGCAAGGCGCGTGATGCATTGCGGTTGGATAAGATCGGATTTGTTCTTCAGTCATACAACCTCGTCCCATATTTGACGGTTGGCGAGCAGTTCACTTTAGTCGACAAGATTAAGCCAAAAAACAACCTCAGTCATGAGGAACTTGATCAATTGCTGGATGATCTCGGTATTGGTGACCTAGTTAATCAATATCCGGCTTCCTTATCCGGCGGCCAAACACAACGGGTAGCAATTGCACGAGCCTTGTATCCCGATCCAGCCATCGTGTTGGCCGACGAACCAACCGCCGCATTGGATAGTCCGCGTGTGGCAGTTGTCGGACAGCTGCTAGCTGATCTGGCACATAAGCGTGATAAGGCAATTGTTGTTGTCACCCATGATGTTCGCTTAGAAAAGTTTGCGGATCGCACGTTTACTTTGTTGGATGGTCAGTTAAGCGAAGGTGACACTTCCAACGCAGCATAGTGAAAAAACAACCGTTTGCTTCGGGATGATTAACGTGGTAGATGCTTAAAGAGCCCTCTTGTGTCAGAATTCTGACACAAGAGGGCTCTTTTTGAAGCTTAATCGTTTATCTGGCTGATTGAAATGAAGACATCATTTGCCTAATGTCTTTTTAAAAGTAATTAGAATCGCGGTTCGCCTAAAGCGTGTTGCGCAGCCAAGTTCAGCAAGCTCCATTGACGATCAAAACCTGGCTGGAAGAAGAAGTCGGCTTCGGCCAAGTCTTCAAGGCTTAATTGTTGTTGAACGGCGAGTGCCAAGACGTTGCCTTGTGCAGTCACGTCGTAAGTGGACAATACTGCACCGCCTAACAGTCGATGAGTTTGCGGGTCAAAGACTAAGTTGACGCAAACCTGTGGATTGCCGTTAGCTTCTGGCACATAGTCTGGCCGCAGTGAATCGGTGTAGAAAGCGGTATGCACGTTAACGTCAGCCCGTTTAGCTGTGAAGGTGTTCAGGCCGCTAGCTGCAAAATGGTAGTCGAAAACGCTCAACGCACTGGAACCAACGACGCCCTTGAATGGCCGTGCTGGATTTTCTGCAAAAATGTTTTCGGCAAGGTAACGGGCTTCACGTCGCGCAACGGTTGCCAAGGCAATCGGCACCTTTTGTTGTGCTGGAATTGAGTAAACCAAAGTGGCATCACCGATAGCATAAACGTCTGGCAAATTGGTCCGCAGATAAGGATCGGTGTTGATGAAGCCGCGTTTATCAAGGTTAACGGTGCCCTTGAGCCATTCCGTTGCTGGCTTGATACCCGCTGCTTGAATCACGAGATCGGTTTTAACGTCACCGGCATCCGTTTTGACGGCGCTAACAGCTTCATCGCCTGTGAAGGCTTCGATCTTGACACCAAGCTTGAGCTCAACACCTTTATCAGTGAGTTCCTTGGCCAGAATGTCGGTCATTTCTGGATCCAGATAGGTACCCAGTGGGCGATCAATCATATCCAACAACGTTACTTGTTTACCAGCTTTACGACTGGCTTCAGCCGCTTCAATCCCGATATAACCGGCACCGATGATGGTGACGTGCTTAACCGCCGGGTCTTCTAACTTGGCCTTGATGTTGGTGGCCCAATCGTAGCCACGCATCAAGAAGACATTCTTCAAATCGTTGCCTGGCACTGGTAAGGAATTCGGGCGAACGCCTGAACTCAGAATTAATTTGTCATAAGGATAGTCCTGCGTCGTGCCGTTCTTCGTGTCGCGAACGGTGACGGATTTCACATCAGCATTGATTGCCGTCACTTCATGGTTGTTTAACACATGTGCGCCGCGCTTGATCAAATCGTCTGGACGAAAATTCCGAACATCATTCACATCGGTAACTTGATTTTCTAAGAATAGTTCCATCCCGCAGGACATGAACGAAACAAAATCACCTGCTTCAAACATCGTAATGTCTGCATCGGGATAACGATGCAACAGTTCTAAGACGCTTTGGTGACCGCCGTGTGATGCCCCTACAACAATGATCTTTGGCTTGTCCACAAAAATTCCTCCTAATTATGTAGTAACCGCGACTTTTCGTCATCGGCTCTATCTCTATATTAGAATAGTTCCAATCTATAGTCAATGATAGACGACAATTAATTATTGAACAATTTATTTTTAGAGACGGCTAACTTTATGCAGATGAGCTTTGGCCACGACGCTGCCTAACAGAGATCGTGGCAACTATCATGTTCAAAAAGGTGGCATCGCGTATGTTTTTTTGTAGAACATTTTTACCCAGTCAAAAGCAATCTCGTTGATGGTTCACAAAAACATGAAAAAAGCCGCTGCACTAAGATTCAATATCTCAGTTGCAGCGACCATTCATTTGCTTATTGAAATCTCATGGCGTCCTGACAGTTAGATAATCGCGAAGTGCTTAAGTGCCTTCACCACGCCATCTTCATCATTGCTTGCTGTAATAAAATCAGCACGTTTTTTGACAATGTCCTGGCCGTTAGCCATAGCAACACTTGTCCCGGCGAAATCGAACATATCGAGGTTGTTATGTTCATCGCCAAACGCAATGACATCGTCTGCTGAAAATCCGAGGTGTTGGGTGAGTTGCGCTAGGCCCCAGCCCTTATCGACGCCATGAGGCATGATTTCCAGCATAAATGGCATACTGCGAATGACGGTAAAACGATTGCCAAATTCAGTTTCGGCTTGGGGTTGAATCGCGGCAAGCTTATCTGGTTCGCCCAGTAACATGCCCTTTGCAATCACGAAGTCTTCTGGCATTTCTTGCGGTTCGCGGACCTTAATACCGGCCGTATTTTCCCATGCTTGTAAAACGGTGTAACGACTGATATTGCGATCTGCCGTATAAACCTCTCCGGCTGGCGTCAAGACGTTGCTGTCAATGCCGTTGCTAGCGACCGAAGCCGCAAAAGTCGAAAAGTCTTGATAATCCTGATGATTCAGAAACTTTTCAGCAATGATTTTGCCGCTAGCACTTTGCACTACGCCGCCACCTTGAACAATGACATATTGATCGTCGCCTTCTAGCCCCAAAGCCTCTAATGTGGCATGAACGCCGGGCAAAGGTCGTCCGGTACACGGCACAACCTTGATACCGGCAGCAATGGCAGTCTTCAAACCGCTAATTGTAGCGGGTGACAGCTGCTTATGTGAATTTAATAATGTGTCATCCAAATCAACCGCAATCAAACGGTACATGGCAGTCACACCCCTTTCTCATGCCAGCTTAGCACAGCGGGGTGGGAGGGGACAATGTGGGAAATAAACGGTGAGAAATGGCCAATAAACGCTGCTGGTAATGGCCGGACATAAAAACGACTTCCTGAACAAAGGAAGTCGCTTCCGTTCGAATGACCTTCAATAACGCGGATGACCACTCCGCAGTGATCATCGAATGATATTTTGTGCTTTACTCCAAGCACATAGTAACATGAAAGATTGTCGTCTTGCCAATTGTTGTTGGTTGTCAAAAGAAGGCGCCTTAACTTTGGTCGACAGTAGACCAAAATAACGTTAAATGTCCCCATGACGCCCCACATCCAGCAACCGTACCGTCAAATCTTCTACCCGATAGATCAGCAACCAGCTGCCTTTAATGAACAAAGCGCGATCAGGTTTGCGACTTTTGATGACATGATCGTCGTATTTTTCCGGCAGCGGGTCGCCGGTTTTCAAGTAGTTGGTGACTTGTTCAAAGTCGTTCTGAGTAAAGCGTCCAGCTTGGAGGAGTTGCTTGAGGTGCTTTTTGAAGCGTGATTGTTGTGTGAGTTGGTAGTGGGGCATGATGGACCTGCCTTTCTTGTTTTCTTAAGCGTACCGCAATGAACAACAATGGAAAAATATTTTTATCGAAGACAGTGGTGACTTGTGAAGGATTGGTTAACGTCATGTCACACTTTTAAAAAGAAATTCACAAAATTGATTTCGCTTGTTTTTGAAATCGATACCAAAAAAGCGTTGACAAGAAATCTGAAAGCGCTATATTATTCATGTAATCAAGGAGATGCGGAGGAGCGGTGAAAAATGGCAACGATTTCAGAAGTGGCAAAGTTAGCCGGGGTTTCGGTTTCAACGGTATCACGGATCATTAACCACAAACCACATGTTTCACCGCGCAAAGCGGCCCTGGTTGCCGATGCCATGGCGAAGTTGGGTTACACACCGCTTCAAGCTGCTCGACAAATGCGCGGTTCTGGCTCGCAGACGATTGCCGTGACGGTTCCTTACATTACGAACCCGTTTTTTTCAGAACTCGTTGCAGCGATTGAACGCACTGCTGATGAGCGATCCTATAAGACAGTCATTGTGCAAACATTCGGTCAGAAAAGTCACGAACTGAATGCCTTGGAATTTCTCAAGACGAACGAGGTTGATGCTGTGATTATGTGCGCAATTGAGAATGACTGGGATTTGATTAAGCAGTATCGGCAATACGGTTTGATTGGTATTTGTAATGAATACGTTGCCGATCCTGAGGTTTTGATGGTGCGTGCCGATCAGGAAGGCGGTATGTATGCGGGTACTAAATATCTCTTGAATCGTGGTTATCGCAAGCTAGCATTTTGCACCGGGCAGCAAGCTATTCGATACAATGACAAACTTGAAGATTTGAATAGTGATCGTTATCGTGGCTATCTTCGGGCATTGCGTGAATTCGACTTGGAGCCAGCGGTGGAATGGCAATTTACAGATGTTGGAACCATTGCTGATGGTCAAGATGTTCTTCAGCGCATCATGGTCATGAAGCATCGTCCTGATGCTGTGATCGCCGGCTCGGATCAAGCAGCCGCTGGCATGATTGCTGAAGCGCAGACCATGCAATTGAAGGTGCCTGAAGAGCTTGCTGTTCTTGGCTTTGATGATCAACCGCTGAGTCAGGTGGTTGCGCGGCCGTTAACAACCATTCATCAACCAGTACATGAGATCGGTGATCGTATTGCTAATATGGTCGCTGATGACTTGGAAGAAAAAACGGTTGAAGCCAGACAAGTCGTTTTACCGCTTTCTGTTGTTGTTCGTCAGTCGGTTTAATCTTTTTTGAGCAAAATTGGTATCAATACCAAAAATATGGAGGAAATTAATATGACAGTCGTATTAGCACGAGTAGATCAACGTTTAGTTCATGGCATCGTTGTCAATCAATGGGCTGCTGAGGTGCAGCCGAAGCGCTATATGGTCATTGATGATGCTGTTAGTCAGGATGAAGACGTGAAAGCTAGCATGCGGTTGAGCAAACCAGCCGGCACAGGGATGTCCATCATCGACACTGAAAAAGCTTTGACGAATTTTAAAGCTGGTAAGTATGACGCCCAACGGGTATTCGTTATCGCAAAGGAGCCCAGCACCATGTTGAAATTGTTGGACGCTGGCATCGAAATTCCGCGTGTCGATATCGGTATCATTTTTGCAGAAGACGGACGGACACAGATCAGCAAATTTGTTTCCGTTAATCAACAAGAAGTTGCTGATTTTAAAGAACTCGAAAAACGCGGCGTCCCTGTGAACATTCGTTATGTACCCGCTGATTCACCCGAACCATTTGATAAGGCCATTGCAGGCAAAGACATTAAATAATCAGCGAGTTCTTGGCTGAAGAACGCGCGAGGAGGAAACATCATGCCACATATTTTGCAAGATATCCTGATCATTTTCTTGGCATCATACGCAACGCTTGATAATCAAGGTATCACGATTATGAACTACTGGCCGGTGACGGTCGGACTTTTTGCCGGATTGATTATGGGTGATTTACCGACAGCCATGACCATTGCCGGGACTTTCCAATTAATGAGTTTAGGGGTTGCCGGCCTAGGTGGCGCATCTGTGCCTGACTACGGCTTAGCTACCATCGTTGGGATCTATTTGTCAGCACGGACAGGCGCAGGATTGGGAGCCGCGGTTGCCGTTGGACTGCCAGTCGGGCTGTTGACGATTCAACTGGATGTTTTAATTAAAATCGTCAACAACTTCATTGCTCACAAGGCACAAGCATATGCGCATGCCAAAGAATTTAATAAAATGCGGATGATTAACTGGCTTGGACCGTTGTTCTTCGCCCTCAAGAACTTTATTCCCATGATCTTGATTGTCACAGTTGGACCTTCTGCCATCAGTGCCTTGCTCAAGATCATTCCTAAGTGGCTTACAAATGGCTTGACAATCGCAGGTAGCATGTTGCCAGTTGTTGGTATTGGGATGCTGATGCATTACATGCCTTTGAAGAAGTATATCTGGGTTCTTATGATCGGTTTCGTTATGTCAGCTTATCTGAAAGTGCCGATTCTTGGCGTTGCGATCATTGGTTTGGCACTAGCAATTTACACCTATCAGAACCTGATCAGTGCTTCTAAGAAGAAGGAAGCGGCGACAGCTAATGGTGCTGATGCTTCAGATGATGATGACGAAGGAGACGATTACGATGAGTGATGTACAGCAAACAACCAACCAGCCGAGTGCGACACAACCTAAGCTGACTAAAAAAGAACGACACAGTGCCATCCTTCGTTACATGGCCATGGGCGTCAACAATTTTAACTACGAAACGCAGCAGGGGCCATCCGTTGTTTGGGCATTTTCAAAGGTTCTGCGGAAAATTTATCCCGATGATGATGAGTATGTCGCTGCTTTGGACAATCATTTTAAATACTTCAATACGACCACTGCAATGGCTGGCATGATCTTAGGGGCAACGCTGGCCATGGAAGAACGTGATGGCATTAAGTCCAAAGATGCGGTTCAGGCGTTGAAGACATCGCTGATGGGCCCATTTGCCGGCGTTGGTGACACGATCATCTGGATTCTGTTACCGACGATCATGGGTTCTATTGCCGGTTATATGGCCCTCCAAGGCAATCCACTAGGTGCAATTATCTGGATTCTCGTTGATATTTTGCTGTTCTGGGTTCGAATTAAGCTGTTTGATATCGGTTATGATTCTGGGGTTAAGCTGGTTACGACCATGGCTAACCAATTGAGTGCTTTCACAGAAGCTGCTTCCGTGATGGGGATTACCGTTGTCGGTACATTGATTGCAACGGTTGTTAAAGTTTACACACCACTACAATTCCAGTTTGGCAAAGTTAAGTTAGCGATGCAGACAGGTATTCTTGACAAAATCATGCCTGCCTTGCTGCCTGCCTTGGTTGCCTGGATGGTTTACAAATTGCTCGGTTCGAAAAAATGGACGCCTAATCGTGTCATTGTCCTGATTTTAGCCATTGCACTCGCAGGTTCCTTCTTTGGTATTCTCGGGATTGAACCAACAAAGTAATCATGATGAAAGATTGAGAGGTTGATATTTTGAATCAGAAAAATCAAGTCAGCGGGGATCATTATCGGTTTACCGTCATTACAAATAAGATGATCCGCATGGAATATCAATCTGCCGGTCAGTTTGAAGATGCAACGACGCAAACAGTGGTTAATCGCGATTTTGGCAAGCCGGATTTTCAGGTGACCCGTGATCAAGAAGGTTTTGCTGTCCAAATCGAGACAGATTCATTTCACCTCTATTATCGCGGTGGTGAATTCAACGGGGCCAACTTGTTCATTGATACAAAATACAATTTTCAGACGCACTATCCGCGTTGGCATTACGGTGATCCCGATGTCAAGAACTTGCTTGGAACGGCCCGAACGTTAGATGGCGCAGATGGTGCTGTATCGCTGGATTCAGGGATTATGTCCAAAGACGGTTTTACTATTTTGGATGACTCAAACAGTATGCTGCAAGCCGGCACATCGATCAGGAATCGGCCTGTTGAGGAAATTGATCTTTATGGCTTTGCATACGGTCACGACTATCGCAAGGCTTTGTATGATTATTATCAGCTCACTGGATTTCCGCCGATGGTACCACGGTTTGCGTTAGGTAATTGGTGGAGTCGCTTCTATCCTTATACGCAAGAAAGTTACCTTGCGCTCATGGATCGTTTCCAAAAAGCCGGTATTCCAATAGCGGTCGCTGTCTTGGATATGAACTGGCATGTCACAGATATTCCGACAACGTATGGCAGCGGTTGGACTGGATATACTTGGAATAAAAAGCTGTTCCCGGAACCAGAAAAATTATTGGCAACCTTACACGCACAAGGCAAACATGTCACGCTCAATGTGCACCCAGCTGCTGGTATCCGCCCTTCTGAAGTGCAATATCCAGAAGTTGCTAAGGCTGTCGGCATTGATCCAGCCTCTAAGCAGCCAGTGTTGTTTGATTTAAACAATCGAAAATTTGTTCAAGCCTACTTTAACTTGGTTCATCATCCGCTTGAAAAACAGGGGATTGATTTCTGGTGGCTTGATTGGCAGCAGGGCGCTGCACGATCACGTGCGCAGATTGATCCATTATGGTCGCTTAACGTGCTGCATTTTCTGGATCAGGTGAAAGAAAAGAAGGATCAAGCGCTGATCTTGTCACGCTATGCTGGACCTGGCAGTCACCGGTATCCGATTGGGTTTTCTGGTGATTCCGTTGCCAGTTGGCGATCATTAACTTTCCAACCGTACTTCACAGCAACGGCCACGAATATTGGCTACACTTGGTGGAGTCATGATATTGGCGGGCATATGCACGGCAGCTATGATCCTGAATTGTCACTACGCTGGCTGCAGTTCGGTGTTTTCAGTCCGATTATGCGGTTGCACAGTTCGGACAATCCGTTTATGGGCAAGGAACCATGGCAATATGATCTGGAAACGGATAAGAGCATGACACGTTTCGTGCGATTGCGCGCTCAGCTTGTCCCTTATCTGGCGACGGCGGATGTGTTGACACATCAGCAAGGCATGCCATTGATTGAACCTGTTTATTATCGATATCCAGAAGTAAAAGAAGCTTATCAGTTCAAAAATGAGTACTTCTTCGGGTCAGAAATGCTGGTCGTACCGATCACAGCGCCTAGTGATGACACAACGGGCTTAGCCAGTGCAGAAGGTTATGTGCCAGCCGGTACCTGGACCGATTTATTTACCCATCAGCAATATACTGGTCCGGCAGTTGTTAAGTTCTATCGCAACAAGTTTCAGTATCCGGTTCTTGTGCGCTCAGGCGGCATCGTGCCATTAGCTGATGACGCTATGGCGGCCATTGATGATCTGCCCGAAGCTATGACCGTTACGCTTTTCCCTGGCAAGCAACATGCCTATGTATTACATGAACAGACAGCGGCTGGGAAAGCGCAAACCAAATTTTCTTGGGATCCCGTGGCCGGTACATTTGGGATGACCGTTACTGATCCTAATCACATCATACCCGAGAAGCGGACCTATCAATTACAAATTGTGGGCGTTAAAACCACAATGAAACCATTCTCGGGACGATTTGATCAGCGACTGACACTTGATTTAGAAGCCGAAGATCAACAGGCAATTAAACTGCAGCATATCTTTGCAATTCTGCAACATGCTAAAGTTGCGTTTGATCTGAAAAAGCAGTTGTGGCAAAGCGTTAACGATATGCCAGCAAGTAGAGCAGCATTAACTGTTGCCAGTCTCGCACCAGCAACACTGAGCGATGCACTTTTGGAGATACTTTTGAATGATTAGGCCTGAAATGACCGTCCTTTGGTCATTGCGGATAAGGTCATTAGGTGCAGGTTTCTGGTCTGGTAAACGTGGTTAGAGGAGGAAGATTCATGAAACGCACAATCGTATTGGCGTCACATCATCGGCTCGCTGAAGGGTTGAAAGACACATTGGATTTCATTAGTGGCGGCGGTCAAGACATCGTGACGCTGGCAGCGTATTTGGACAATCAGCCGGTTGAAAAGCAAGTCGATGAGGTTATGACTGCTTTCCCAGCTGATCGTGATGTTGTGGTATTGACGGATATGACGGCAGGGAGCGTTAATCAAAAGTTCTTCAAATATCGCACACGTCCGCATACACATATCATCAGCGGCATGAATCTGCCACTTGCACTTGGCGTTGCGATGGAACCGGCCGATCAGTATATTAGCGATGCTCGAATTGATGCGCTGATTCAAGAGGCCAAAGATGCAATCGTCAATGTCAACAAGATTCAAGTTGAGGAAGATGACGATGATGAATGAAATACCATGGTGGAAAAAGAGCGTTGTCTATCAGGTTTATCCGAAAAGCTTCAATGATAGTAACGGTGATGGCATTGGAGACTTAAATGGTATCACTGAAAAATTGGATTATTTAGCCGATTTGGGCGTAGATGTGCTCTGGCTGAATCCGATTTACCGATCACCACAGGTTGATAACGGCTACGATATTTCGAATTATCGCGATGTTGAACCACAATTAGGGACAATGGCCGATTTTGAACGCTTGTTGCAGGCAGCACATGATCGACATCTAAAGATTATTTTGGACTTGGTTGTGAATCACACGTCTGATCAACATCCGTGGTTCAAAGCCGCCAAATCATCAGTGAGCGATCCGCATCACGATTACTACATCTGGAAGAAGCCAGTTGACGATCATGAGCCTAATAATTGGGGCTCAAGCTTTGGCGGTTCAGCTTGGGAATACAAAAAAGATCTGGGCGAGTATTACCTGCATCTTTTTGCCAAGCAACAACCGGATCTCAACTGGGAAAATCCTAAGGTACGCCAAGAAGTTTATGATCTCATGCGCTTTTGGCTAGATAAGGGAGTTGATGGCTTCCGGATGGATGTCATATCACTGATTTCTAAAGATCCGGCTTATCCAGATGGCCCGCTCATTCAAGGCAAGGCATACGGTAGTTATTATGCCGGAGCGGCAAATGGCCCAAAGGTTCATGATTACCTGCAGGAAATGCACGAGCAAGTGTTGTCGCACTACAATATCATGACGGTTGGCGAGACGCCCCATACAACGGCACAGCAGGCGCAATTATACACGGCGGCAGATCGTCACGAGTTGGATATGGTTTTTCATTTTGACCATATGCATCTTGACTATGGCCAATATGGCAAGTTCTCGACAAATCGATTTAAATTAGTTGATCTCAAAGAAGTCTTGGCACGTTGGGAGAACACATTAGCGCAAGTCGATGGCTGGAACAGCCTCTACTGGAGCAACCACGATCAGCCACGGCCTGTGACACGATTTGGAGATGAAGGCCAGTATCGAATTCGATCAGCCAAAATGCTGGGGACTGTGCTGCACATGTTGCAGGGAACACCTTATATTTTTGAGGGAGAAGAACTCGGTCTGAAGAATGTTCATTTTGATCAATTAAGCGATTATAACGATCTTGAGACCAAGAACATTTTCAAAGAACTCACCCAACAGTATCATGAAAGTCCTGAAGCGGCCATGAAGGCCATTTATCTGCATTCGCGCGATAATGCTCGCACGCCGATGCCTTGGGACGGCAGTGAAAAAGGTGGCTTTACCACCGGGCAACCATGGCTGGGGCTGAATCCAGATCACAAGCAGATTAATGCGGCTAAGGATCTGGCAGATAGTGACGGTGTTTACCACTATTATCAACACCTGATTAAATTACGACATGAAGAGCCATTGATTACCACTGGTGTATTTGAGCTACTTGCTCCTGATGATCCGAACTTGTTTATTTACCTGCGCAAGGGGGAACATGAGACCTTGCTGGTGGCAGGTAACTTCTCAAGTGAGGAACGCACATGGTCAGTGCCGGATGACTTGCAAGCTAAGGATGTGGATGTGTTGATTCGGAATAGTGAAATTTCCGATTCACTAGAGAAAACACTGACATTACCACCATTTGGCGCAGTGGTGTACAAGCTTCAATAGTAATACGAGTGAGTTCGAATTCACGAAAAATGCTCATCTTCTAGTTTGGCTTAGAGGATGAGCATTTTTGTGTTATATCGTGTCTTTGCCAGAAAATTTCCATCAATAGATTTTGTTACTGGAGTGTTTTTGACTTAAGCTGTTTTATTGAAGCAGCATTAAGTTCTAGAACGCAAGCTTGTTTATCGTTTCATCTTATCCATATCCGCCAGCGGACTATTGTACAACTTAGCATAGAACCCACCAGCCGCCAGCAGTTGCTCATGGGTACCAGATTCGATGAGTTTGCCTTGGTCAATAACGAGGATTTTGCTTGCATTGCGAATCGTGGATAGGCGGTGCGCGATCACGAAGCTGGTGCGCTGTTGCATGAGGCGGTTCATGGCATGCTGGACATCAGTTTCGGTGTTGGAGTCGATGGAGGCGGTCGCTTCATCAAGAACGAGAACGGGTGCTTGGGCTGCAAAGGCGCGGGCAATGCTGAGGAGCTGCCGCTGGCCTTGCGAGAGGCGGCTAGCGTTTTCGCTGAGCATGGTATCGTACCCGCCTGGCAGTTGGTTAATGAAGCCGTCAGCATTTGCGGCTTTGGCGGCCGTTTCGACTTCGGCGTCAGTGGCGTCTGGCCGACCCATGCGAATATTTTCGCGAATGGTTGCGGTAAAAAGGAACGATTCTTGCTGAACAACTGTGACGAGCCGCCGCAAACTAGCAAAGGTAATTTGGGTGACATCGTGATCATCAAGGGTAATGCTGCCGCTGGTGAGTGGGTATAGATCGGTGAGCAGGTTCATAATGGTTGTTTTCCCTGCACCAGTCGGACCGACAATGGCGACGACTTCCCCTTGATGAGCAGTGAAACTAATATCGTGTAGCACCTCGGTTTTACCGTCATAGGCGAAGGAGACGTGATCGAACTTAACATTGCCCGCTGTGTGATCTAACTCGACGGCATTCGGGGCATCTTTTTCAGGGTCAGCATCGACGACTTGGAAAACGCGTTCGGCCGAGGCTAAGGAAAGTTGCAAGGTGTTGATAAGGTTCAAAATATTGTTGATCGGCCCAGTAAAGTTGCGCAGATAGATCAGGAAGGTGAAAATGACGCCGACTGTGATGCTGGTGCCACCGCGAAGAATGGCAACTGCACCGGCAAACGTGATCAGCAAGTAGGCGAAGTTATTGGTCATGTTATTGAAGGGACCGATGACCCCGGAGAAGAGTTGCGCGCGATAAGCCGCAGCGGTATAGCGGGCATTGGTTTCATTGAAGCGATCAATGGTATCTTGTTGATGATCGAAAAGCTGGACCAACTGTTTACCAGAAACATTTTCTTCAATTTGGGTGTTCAAGCTGCCCAATTCTTGTTGCTGAATCGTGAAGGCTTTTTGGGTGATGCGTGCTGCGGTTCGCGAGTAAAAGAAAGTCGCGACAGACGCCAGAACGACAATACCGGTTAGTAGCGGACTGAGTAGTAACATGGCAATACCCATACCGACAACACTGATAATGCCGGTATAAAGCTGTACAAAAGTTTGCATCAGTGCGGTGTTGATGTTGTCGACATCGTTGGTCAATCGGCTCATGATATCGCCGTTATCATGCGTATCAAAATACCGCATCGGTAAACGCTGCATTTTGGCAAACAGGTCGTGACGAATCGCAGCACTAGTGCGTTGTGCGACTTTGGTAGTGATACTTGTTTGAAAATACGTGAAGATACTGCTCAGAAAATACATCCCAGCCAACAAACCGCTGACAATGAACAATTCGCGCAGACGGCCTTTGGTGATAAACTGGTCGACCACGATCCCATTGACCCGGTTGCCAACAATGGTGGCCAACGTTGTGAATAATGTGAGGCCAAAAACGATAAGCAACTTGCGGCGATCTGTATCGAGATAGCCCCAAATCCTTCGCACGGTTTGTTTCCAATCAACTAAGGTGACTTTTTCGGGGTGCAAATTACGTGGCCCGCGTCTGCCGTTGAGATTAATCAATGTAGTCACCTCCCAGTTGGGTTTGAACCAGTTGCGCGTAAAATGGCGAACTTTTGACCAACTCGGTATGCGTTCCGCGAGCCGTAATTTGCCCGTTTTGCATGACGATGATTTGATCACAGTCCATGATGTTCGGGACGCGTTGCGAAATGATGATGGTTGTACGGTTGCGGCGGGCCTTAACCAAGGCATCTTGAATCTCAGTGTTGGTTTCCTGATCCACAGCACTGGTAGCGTCATCCATGACCAGAATATCAGGATCGGGGATGATGGCGCGGGCAAGATTCAGACGTTGCCGTTGACCGCCAGAAAAGTTTTTCCCAGCTTCTTCGACGGGGGCATCATAATTAGTCCCGACAAACTCAGTTGCCTCAGCGATAGCAACGCCGCTGGCTAATTGTGTCGGCGTGGCTTGCGGCGCGCCATAACTCAGATTATGCGCGACAGTTCCAGAAAAAAGCAGTGAGTCCTGTAAGGCGACCGTGATCTTTTTGTGTAAAGCCGGTAAGGTAATTTGTTGGATATCGGTGCCACCGACCGTGATTTTCCCTTGATAATGCTCATAAAGTCGGGTTAATAAGGCGATCAGCGTGGTTTTGCCGGAACCAGTAGAACCGATAATGCCCAACCACTGCCCACTTGGCACGGTCAGATTGATATCGTCAAGGATTGGCCGACTTTGCGAAAACCCAAAGTTCACGTGCTCAAACTGGATGGTACTATCAGCTGGGGCAGGTAATGTCCCACTGGCCTCAGTGCCTGCTTCTTCGGCCAAAACGGCGTTGACGCGTGCACTAGAAGTGATCGCCCGCGAAAAGGTCGTGATGAGGTTAACGGTATTGGTCATCGCCGTCGTAATTTGAATCATGTAATTGACGAACGCCATGATTTCGCCAGTGGTGATGGTGCGGCTGATGGCTAGATTACCGCCATAAGCTAGCGCGGCAACGACTGCCAGATTAAGTACCAGCATGATCAGTGGCGCCAAAGTGACTGTTGCCAAGACGGCACGCTGACTAATCGTTTGCAGGTTGCGATTTTCAGTGTTGAATTGAGTCAGTTGGTGGTCTTCCAGTACGTACGCCTTGATCGTTTTGGCGCCAGTCAAGTTTTCACTCATAATCCGGTTCATGACGTCAACTTGTCCTTGCATCGCCGTGTAAAGTGGCAGCGACCGGCGCACGATGACGTAGATGTAGATGGCAAGAATAGGCAAGGCAATCAAAATGATCCATGACAGCCGCGGCGACACAATAATCGACATAACAATGCCGCCAAATAGCAGCATAGGCGAGCGGACGAGTCCGCGCGTCAGCATGCTTACCAGCGTCTGCATTTGCGTAACATCGTTTGTGATGCGGGTGATGAGTGTTTCGGGTTTGAGTGCTTGGGGATCGCGATCGGCCAGTGAAATAGCCAGCAGATGAGTCCGCAGGTTTTGGCCCATTTTCAAGGCTGCATAGGAGGAGAAGGCGTTACAGATAGCACCTAAAGCGAACGCAGCAATAGCAATCACTGCCATGAGAATAGCGGTATGCCAAACATAAGTCATATCTTTCTTAGCCAATCCCACGTCCACGATGCTAGCCATCAAGGTCGGTTGTTGCAGGTCAAGCAATGCTTCGCCCATGATCGCTAGCGGCGCGAGAAAAAAACTTACCCGTGCCCAGCCGTGCATATGGTCGAACAAAATTTTCAGCATGTCAGTTGCCTCCGTTTTGGTTATTGAGCTCATTCTACGGCTGGATTGAAAAAGATGCATGTGATCAGCTTGTTGAACGGGTAGACAAACGATGCTTCGGTGCTTTTTGAAGATGAAGAAGTTTCCAGAGAAGTTGGAGGTTGATGTAGGTAGATAGACATAAATAAGCCGCCACGGAAAGCTTGTACAGCTCCGTGACGGCTTATCTTTAAACTGGGTTGCTGCTTGCTCGGCTCGTGACGACTTAGTTCAATAAACGAGCTGCCGTTAAGTAGCATTGTTGAGCCATAGCGCTTGCTCCCACCAGCAACGCTTTTGGTACGCTCAAATGCTATCATGTCTTGCTGATATGAATCAACGGATTAGTATGTTTCATATGAGTGTCTCTTTTTAATATATAACAAATGGTATATATGGCGTGAGCTAATAGCAACTGATAGACTGGAAACGACAATGCTACGCGACGGTGGCTCTTTCTTAAGAAGGAGGTGGTGGCTATGGTTTTAGAACTGTAGAGATCACAAAATTCTTTGAAAGGAGGAGCACGATGTCGATCTATGAAGCTTTGAGCCTTATGATCATGTTCGGGTTGTTTATTCTCGGACTGATTACCTTGGTTCTGAAGCTGAATGATCGGTGATACCAAAAAGCCGTCACGAGCTAGCTGGGTAGGCTTATCGTGACGGCTTAATTTTACTATAGGCCACCGGTTAAGCAGCATTGTTGAATCATGGAGTCGCTGGTTCCCGCCAGCGGCTCTTTTTCGTTACATATATATTAAACCATGACAAGGCCTTTGTAACAATCTGTCAACACCATGTTTTGCAAAAAGATTTTCTTACACTTGATTGATAAAGGCGTGGTGGCTTGAAACAGTCCCTAATCATGGATAAAAGATTATCAACAGTTGCCCAAATACAAGGTGTAAGCAGATTGTTACAGCTCAACTGACGCAGCTTTCTACGTTATTCAATAATCTTAGACTTCCGCGTGATATGGTGCATTTTCTCGATCCACGGGCGAATTGGTTCTTTTAGGAAAAGCCCCAGAAGGAAGAACGCGACGCCGAATGCCACGAGGATGATGAGATCTTGCCACAGATTTGGCCAGTAGATCCCGCCAACGGTTTCGCGCAGCAAGTTGACGGCATAGGTGAATGGCAGCCATGGGTTAATGGCTTGGAAGAACTTACCTGAGAGTACAACGGGGAAGTTGCCACCTGCGCCGGAGATGGATAGGACTAAAATAATGATTCCCAGGCCCTTACCGATATTGCCGAACAGGGAAATCAACATGTATAGAATTGAGACGAAGACTAGGCTTAGCAACATCGCAAACAGCAAATACAGCGGCTTGTCGACAACGTACGTCCCGATTAGGAAGAGATTACCGAGTGCGGCGATGAGGCCTTGTAGCATCCCCAGTCCTGCAAACGTTAACCAGCGAGCGGTGTACATCTGTTTGACGGTCGCATGAGCCAACGATTCCGGCAGCTGATATTCGGTAATGAGAATGGCGCCGAGCAGCAAGGCACCGACCCAAATACATAAGGCTAGATAAAATGGCGCACTTTGCGAGCCATAGGTTGGGATATGATAGAAACTCGTTTGCTTGAGCTCTACCGGCTTAGCCAGAAAACCGGCTTCTTTCGTGGCATCACGTCTCAGCAGTTTGATCAACTGCGACAGATCAACGGATTTCTCGCCTTTTTTGATTGCCGTTGCGCCTTTTTGAATGGCATCTTTCAATGTTGGCCAGTCATCTTTGATTAAGGTTTGTGCATCATCCAGCCCGCTTTGTAGTTGCGGCATTTTTTCGTTGGCTAAAGCGAGCGTTGATGTCAGGTCGCTTTCCACACCGGGTAGATCTTGATTGATAAAATTTGTTGCCTTGGTCAATTTCGTTTTAAGACTTGGGAAGTCATTTTGATATAAGTCAGCGACTGTCGTGATACCACTGGTGATCAAATTCATATGACCGTTCAGCAGCGTATTGGCATCAGTGAGTTCCTGCTTCAAGGCTGGTAACTGTTTTTGGGTTTTAACCAAAAAAGTGTTGGCTTGTGTCAGTAAGTCCTTTGTTCCGCTGAGTAAACTCGGCAGTTCCGGCAATACTTGATCGTTGATTTTAGTCAGCGTTGTGGCAGCATCTGCAAGCGCAGTCTTGAAAGCGTTCAGTACTTGCTTCACACTCGTGCCGAGATCCAGATCCTTGAGTGTATTGGCATCACTTGCAAATTTCTGAGCGACATCATTGAGTGTCGCCAAACGACTTTGTAACTCATTGGTACTTAAATTTGGCACGTCTTTGGCGAGATCGCTGGCGGCCGTCTGAACAGCAGTAGCGGTAGTCGCAACATCACGCAGTCGCGTAATGGCACCGGCCAACGGTTGATCGTCCTTACCGGTCAGCTTGTTAAGACTGGTTTGCAGGCGGGTTAATGTATCGGCCAGACTGGTGGCATTGGCTGCCACTTTGCCTTGGCGATCAGCTAAAGCGGTTAATCGGGCCACCATTGCCTGTTTGATAGCGGCGGTATCACTGCTAGTGTCCAACTGCTGCAACTGATTTTGCAAGGTAGTTAAGTCAGCACTCAAACTAGTATTCGCGGCGGCTATCAATGTCAGACCAGCATCGACCGCATTTTGAACCACATCAAGTGCTGTGCTGACTTTTGGCAGGACTTCATCTTTGGTCGTGCCAATCGCTGCTTGGGCGTTTTTGCCAAAGTCGGTCAGAGCAGGCAAAGTGCCGTCAACTTGATTGACGACGGTAATGCCCTGACTGGTGACCCCCACGGCCTTCGTAACCGCTGATTCTAGTTGGCCAAAGTTGGTGGTCACTGTATTAAGCTGCGCACCGGCTTGTTGCACTTCAGGCAACTTGCTGCGAACATCGACCGCCAACTGACCGGCATCGGATACCATTGGTAAATACCCGTTGGCTGCCGTTAATTTTTGGGCCATTTGATTGACTTCAGGCAAATAGGTGGCCATTTCGTTGGCGGCCGCCAGTTTTTCTCGGATGGCCGGCATTTTACTCTGCAAAACCCCGACTTCCGCGATGTATTTTTCAATTGTCGGTAATTGATCGTTTGTATTGGTTACCAGACTTGCAAAGCGCCGAATCATCGGCAGATTGTCATCCAGCTTAATGCCTGCCTGATTGAAGACGGTCACCAAGGTTTTGGCAACGGTTGACACAAATTCGTCTGAAATGGTGTTTTGCAGCGTGGACGCCCCGCTTGCAGTAATTTTAGGGGCGATGGCATTAATTTTTTCATTCACGTAATAATCTAGCTTTGGTTTGCGAATCTTACCATCGACAAAACTAAGCAAGTCCGTTGAGAAATCTTTGGGAACAATGACACCTGCGTAATATTTGCCGCTTTTGACCCCTTCCTGAACCGCCTTTTTGGAGTCCACAAAACGCCAGCCGAGTTGCTTGTTATGCTTTAGTTGGGTGACCAGCTCATCGCCAATGGCAATTTTTTTGTCACGGAATTCGGTTGATTTATCCGCTGAATACACGGCAACAGTAAGATCTTGGGTATTGCTGTAAGGATCCCATAGCGCCCAGACATTGAACCAACAATAGAGACTGGGGATCACAACCAGCGCCAAAATGAGTAAGAAAGCGAATGGGCTTTTAACAATTCGCTTCCAGTCCAGTGCAACTAATTTTCCTATGTTTCGCATTGTGCTCCTCCAGTGATTTTCAAATTTGTATTTGTAGATTATAACATGCGAATATTGAAAAGTTTTTTAATGCCTAAACTGTTCCCCAATCATCTTTTCAAACCTTTGTCTTGACATTCACAAGCACGGGCCGTATAGTCCTTCCAACAAGACTTTAGTGTTACTCAGCACAACTTTCAAAGCGAGCTGAATGACATTTATAAAAACAACACTTTGAGAAGAAGAGTAACCTTGGCGCAGACGCTGTAGAAAGCCCGGTTGATGGAAAAGGGTCATCTGCAAGAAGGTGAAGATGAGCTTCGAATAGTTATTCGTGCGGTTAACGCTCACGAGTCGGTTACGGCCGTTATGCTGTCAGGTATCAACAGGTACTGGAGACGATGTATCAACATCGTGAATAAGGGTGGTAACGCGACACTGTCGCCCCTTGACTACAACAAAAGTAGTTAAGGGGCGTTTTTTTGTGGCAGCGCAAGGTTATCTAAAATAAATCAAAGTTGTTTAACGAGATGGTCTTGATAGTTTGCTGGTGGAAATGTTTGGAGGAGGATCTCTTATGAGTCGTTGGGAAAAAGCTATCTTCACAGGGATTGCATTGGTTTCATTATTAACACTAACAGCGTGTGGCAAAGCAGCTAGTAGCAATAGCAGTCATACTAGTTCAAAAAGTGAGTCAATCATCATCGGCAGTAGTGGCTCGGATTATCAAATTTGGCAACATATTGCTAGATCACCGCAGGCCAAGAAGGCTGGTCTGAGGATCAAAGTCAAGCAAGTTTCAGATGGCAACGTCACTAACTCAGCTACTGCCGAGGGACAATTGGATGTTAATGCATTCCAGTCATATGCTTACTTTCAGCAATATAACAAATTAAATCCGAGCGAAAAATTAGCAGCATTAGGCACAACCTACCTGGAACCAATGGGACTGTATTCTAAAAAATATAAACAGCTGCGAGAGATTCCAGATGGTGCAACGATTGGCATCTCAAACGATCCTGCTAATGCGACACGAGGGTTACTTTTGCTAGCAACGGCCAAGCTTGTCACCCTTAAGTCTGACTTCAATGCTTTAAGTACCGTGAAGGACATTCAAGCCAATCCGAAGCACTTAAAGTTTAAAGAGGTCGACCCATCGGTGCAAATGCTGCCCGATTTGGACGCAGAACTGATTTCGAATACGCGGGCACTTGATGGTGGGCTGAATGTTTTGAAAGATTCATTGGTGCATGAGAAGTTGAACCAAACGACGCGCGCCAACGTCAATATAGTAGTGACCGCAGTGAAAAATGAAAAAAAGGAAGAATTTAAAAAGTTAGTGCCGCTTTACCATGACCCTACGATTCAGAGTTGGATTAAAAAGACTTTTTCTGGCACGAAACTTGATGTGAATAAGCCGATCAGTTATCTCCAACAAAAATAATAATAACGAGATCGCTGTGAAACCAGTACTTATGGGGCTGTAGAGCAGCTTTTTGTTGAAGGGGATCGAGCCATTAAGCAATTCGGGTTATAATGACAGTAATCGTAAGAATTAAGCTTTAAACACTGACATTTATTTTCGAAAGGGGTCGTTGCTATGTGTTCTTCAATGACAATTAAATCGCTACAAGGTGATATTTTCTGGGGCCGGACCATGGATTACAACACCAGTTTCTTTCATGAATCACCAGTCGGCGGGGTTCCTGGTAAAATTGTCAGTTTGCCAGGAAACAAGGCATTACCAACACAAAGTGCCAAATGGACCACAAAGTATGCAGCGGTTGGCGTCGGTATTGATCAAAGTACGGCACTTTTCGACGGCGTCAATAGCGAAGGCTTGGCTGGCGACTTGCAGGTTTTGGTAGAGTGCAGCTGGGCGAGTGCGGATTCTTTGAAACAGCGTGGGCTGAAAGCTATTAAAGGCGAGGAGTTTGTGACCTTGGCCTTGACGACATGCAAAAATGTTGACGAAGTACGCGCTTTGGCGGGTGAGTATGGCCTGCTGGATGAACCTTATGAGTTTGGCGGCCAAGGAGTGAAAATCCCATTACATTACACATTTGTTGATCCATCAGGTAAAGGGATTGTTGTCGAACCAACCGATCACGGCGCCTTTAAGCTGTATGATAGTATCGGCGCTATGACGAATAGTCCTGAATACGGGTGGCATGAAACCAATTTGCGCAATTATGTCAGTCTGAATGACAATAACTATCCTAAGGGGTCCGAATTAGGCGACTACCATATTGAGCCGATTGAGTTAGGCACAGGCTACGGGATGTTCGGTTTGCCAGGCGATTACACATCACCATCGCGGTTCCTGCGGGCAATGTTTGTTTCGCGTAATCTTGATCCCTTCAACAGCAAAGACGGCATTCGCGTGTTATACAATGCTTTAAAGACTGTCTTGATTCCGCAGGGGCTAGGTCGCGACCCACAACATCAGGTTTTAACGGATTACACGCAGTACTGGTCTGGCTATGACCTGACGAAAAAGACGATTTTCGTGCAAGATTCAGACACTTTGACAATGACAACGAAAACACTTGATCCGACTATTACTGACGTCACTTATGAAGATTTGGCTAAAACTGAACAGTTCAATCAACTGTAGACTGACATCATTGATATGAAAAAAGCCAACACTGAACGAGAGACCAATCATTGGTTTTGGGGTTCAGTGTTGTCTTTTTGATTTGTCATCTAACGAGCCGGAGTGGTGACTTGGTATCGTTATTTGTCGTGTTTGTGCTTTTGCCACCCAGCGATCGGAACAACTCGATTATTCGTTGTCGTTTCTGTTGGGTTACTAGTAGGTTGTTGGGGTGCTGGTTTGGCGGCAACAAGTTCTTGAACGCGACTTTCGGCAGCTGTAGCAAGTGCCTGTCGCTGGGTTGGTGTCCACAGGTGGGAGGTTGTTGTAGATCGAATGAAAATAGCGACCATTTGTCCAATGACTGCGCGCTGATCAGGACCAATGGTTTTTTTGTCATATAGTAGCATGGACATGGCAGCCTTAATGTCCTGAGCGGTCCAATTCTTTGGATCGTGGCCGAACAAACTCTGAATCGTGTGGGCAAGGAACAACGTGGTGGCACCAAAGAGTTCCTGATTCTGAACTGGCTTAGGAACCTGCAGCCACGTTTTGGATTCTAAAAAGGTCATCGTCAATTGAAATAACTCAGCCATATTTTCGGAATCAAAGTCAACGTCATTATCGGGGTCACTGAAGGCATCATCAACACCAGGAAGATCAAAATCATCATTGCCGAATGGTGATGTGAGGGCCTCCTCTTCCGTCAAACCGAGCAGATAGGTGGCAGTGACGAACACGTTCATTAAGGCATCAACAAATTCAAGGATAGTCAATTTAATCTCATTTGTTGCAATCAACCAGATCATAAATGTTTTTAACAGTTCCGCCGCGATCGCTAACGACTCGCTGCGATCCAATGCATCATCATGATAAGTCTGTAAGGTCTCCTGCAAACCAGCTGCAACGTGTTCAGTATCAAGTGCTTGAATGGTTGAACGAAGGTTATCAAAGGCATGCACGAAAAAGGTGACGAGGATTAATCGAATTTCATCTGGTGGCACCTGGCTAAAGCCGGGAACTGTCAGCAGGTGTTGATAACTTGTGCTTTTCTGGAAATTTTCCCAGTATTTATCGATTTCGCGACTGGCATGGCGTCGCAGTTTTAATTCGTAGTCCATGATCTGCCTCCATTAAAATTGGTTGGATTCACTAAGAACAGTTTAACAGTAACAAGCTTGAGCTGATAGCTGTTAGCATTATTTTTAGTGCACAAAAAGGAAAAGCGTTGCCCATGCACGGACAACGCTTTTGATATTGAACGTTATTATTCAAACATTTTTTTCGTGGCACGCATCAATGTCTTGATGTCTTTATCATACCGCGGTGTTTTAACTAAATGACTCATTGGAATGCCGGTGAAATGATAAGCGGCAATCTCACCTGAACGAACAGCACTTTGCTCAGTGAAGACCATTTGGAATGGTTGTTCAGCGAATTCACCGGTAAAGGCAAGGTTTGTTGAATGTGCTGGAATCACGTCTGGCCGATCAACCTTGGCGCGATTGTTGAAGAGTGCCGAAGCATATGGCATATAAACAGGGATGTTGTTGATGATGCTTGCCATAATCTCATCTTGATGATCACGAATATTACCAGGACCGGGATCAACTTTAGCAAGCTGACCAATCAATTCAAGGGCCATCTCTTTACCCGTCATTTCGATATACGGCTTGTTGACAAATTCACCGTAGCGCCGTGGATAAAGGAAGTAGCCCCACAAGACGGTCTCGTTTGGTTTCTGGGTGGTAAAGTGCGGCTGATGATGTACCACGATTGACATCATGACATCTTTTTGCCCAAGTACCGTGATTGGTTGGGTTGACATGAACGAATTCAGGGCGTTACCAGGGACTTGCGTTGTAATACGTTCGATTTCGTTAAGCAACAAATGATCTTTGGTCGTCAAGGTGAAGCTGACCCACTCGCTGGCTGACCGATCCGCAAAGAACTTATCAGGATTACCAAGGTTATAAAAATGCTCAGTCGCTTGTTTCCACAGACTAGCGGCAGCACCGTAGTCCATGTTTTCGACTGCTGCATGATCAAAGTCACCTTGAGTTGCGGAGTCGGTGATCGATCCATTCGTGAAGAAAACGGCGGTATCATCATCAACGGTAACATGTTCTTCGTCATCAGTCTCTGTGTTCAGAATGGTGAGGCCCGTAACTGTAATTTCATCGGTCATGGCCGTGTCTTTAAATTCAAACGCGGTGACACGCCGGTTCAAAATGATCTTGCAGCCTTGCTCCTTCAGGTAATTAATCAGTGGCAGCATAATGCTTTCAAATTGATTATAGCGGGTCCGGTTAACCCCGACTAAATGCTCAATTTGAGTAAATTCATAAATCATCATGTGCATGTACCGCCGCAATTCCTGCGCAGAACTTTGTGTGCGGAAGGCAAAGGTGGTTTCCCACATATACCAGAAATTGGTTTGGAACATGTGCGGATCATCCTTGAAGTAGTCGGCGATGCTAACATTGTCGAGCTTTTCTTCTTCGGAATCAGGCATCATGATTAACTTCGTCAGCAAAAGGCGATCCGTGTTATTCAGGCCCAAGTGTCCTGCTTGGATGATGCCAATACCGCCTTCCATCAACCGAGCTTTATCAAACGTCCGATGTTGGGCATCGAATTGGCGCGTGTCTTCTTCAGCTGTTAGTCCCGGTTCCGTTGCCGATGGAATCCGACTAAGCAAATCCATCAAATCGACATACGTCCGGTAATTCAACATCCGACCGCCCCGAGCAACATAGCCCTTCGTGTTTTCCATGGGATGATTTTTGTTCCAATATTCATCCACAGTATCGACTGTTGGGGCACCATCATTTGAACCATGGTCATCCAGTGAATAGAAGGTGATTTGATCACCTTGCCAATGAGCTTCCTGAATGAGATAAACAGCTGCAGCCATATTGGCCAGCCCTGCACCGATCATGATCGCCTTATGCTTGATCATTTTCCCGCCTCCTAGCGACTTTCGAACTTGTTGTATGCGTCAGCGTCATCTTTAAACAGCTCCATTTTGTTTGCGAAGTAGCATGCGGTGCCGCCAGCAACCAGCGCAACGCCTAGCGCTGTCAATAAGAATTTCTTCATCTAAAAACGCTTCCTTTCTAATGTCACCTATATTATAGGCACAAGTAAAAGAAGCGTCTTTAGTCAAATTGTGATGTTTGTTCGAAAATTAACTTTTATTGTGGGCCAAGTGACCGCTTGCGGACAATGAAAGCAATCGACCCGTTTAACATCAAATCAGCCCGCTTGATCAGATTGCGTTCCGGTTCTTTCAAGGACTGCGCTAACCACAGCAGCACTTGCCCGACGATGGCTGCACCATAAAAGTTGCAGATATCGGCAACGGTTTGGGCTGGTGTTGCTGGGTCAATGTCCAAAACGACTGGTTTCACCATGTCGGTGGCTGACTGAAATAAGAATTCTTCCAGCATGTCACGGCCAACTGAATGAAACGCATTCAGACAAAAGATCTGATTAGCCACGATATAGTCAAGCACCAGCTGATACTTTGTTTCCCATGTGGCTGCGCCTAAGTCCTGCATCACTTTACGGCCAATGTCAGCCTCTAAGGTCCATTTCAGTAAGGCATAGATGTCATCAAAATGGTAATAAAACGTGTTGCGGTTGACATGTGCAGCTGCGCTTAACTCGGCAATCGTGATGCGATCTAATGGTTTGTGCTGCATTTGTACTTTGAGAACCTTGGCAAGATGCGCCTTAGTTTGATCAGATGTGGACATATGCAATCTCTCCTGTAGCCATGGTCAACATTTTTGGCATGAAAAACCGCTTGTCAGTTGTTCAAGCCGACAAGCGGCGATGACTTACTTTACTTTGAGTGGTTTCAATTGCGCTTCGATTTTGTCGAGGGTGACGTTGGCTTCTAGCAATGCTGCGGCTGCATAAGCCCCTTCAACAAACGCGACATCATAAACATGCATCTGTTTATCGCTGACTTCTTCGGCAATGTCCAAATTCATTTTCGCACTGCCGAGGTCGTAGAAAACAAGCAGTTCAGAAGCTGGATTATCGCCAATTGCTTTTTGAATATGGTCGAGATCCGTGCCGATTTTGCCGTCGCTAGTACCGCCAGCTGTGGTGATGGGAACATCTTTAGCGACTTGTTTGATTAAAGTTTCAACACCATTGGCGATCGCCGGAACGTGTGAAACAAGTAAAATGCCTAGTGCCATAGGATCACTCCTTTACAAGTATTTGCCTTCATAGTTTGTCGGTTGTCGATCAAGCGGTCGCATCTAAATAGGCTTTCAGCAATTCGCCAGTTGAAGCGGCGCCGGGATCAATGTGGCCGACACTCTTCTCACCAAGATAAGACGCCCGGCCGCGTTTAGCGATCATTGGCTCGGTGGAAGCAACCAACTTGTCAATGGCGGCGTCATCGAGCTTGCCTTGTTTAATTAAATCAGCTGCAGGTGCCCAGACATCGAGCATTGTTTTATCACCGGTTTTTGCCTGGCCGCGCTTAGCAATACCCTTTGCCGCAGCATTGACGAGGTCGCCAAAATCGGTGTCGGTTTTGGCAAGCTTAGCCATTTCGAGAAAGGCTGTACCATATAAAGGACCGCTGGCACCGCCGACTTTGCTCAGCATGGCCATCGCAATTGTCTTGAAGTCTTGAGCCAGATCGGTAGTCGGTGGGGTTTTTTCGAAGGCTGCTTTGATCGCTTCGACGCCGCGCTCCATGTTGTTGCCGTGGTCAGAATCGCCAATCACGCGATCAAGTTCGGTGAGATGGTCTTTTTCCTTGGTAATGCGGGTTTCAAAATTCGTCATCCATTTGGTTAATGTATCAGCGTTTAACATCGGTATCCCCCCAACCAACAGTGTGGGCTGACGCATTCAGGTAGGTCAGCCATTGCGGATCGTCTAAAGCCAACATGGTCAATGAGATGCCAGCCATGTCGAGTGATGTGACATAGTTGCCAGCTTTGGTGAAGCTGACAGGTAACTTTTCAGTCTTCAGTTCATTCAGCACATCGCCCATGAAAATGTATTGTTCAGACAACGGGGTAGCACCCATGCCGTTAACCAAGACGGCATACTTGTGGGCTTGTGGATCTTTGAACTCCGCCGTCAACTTGCTAATCAGTTGCTTAGCCAATTGTTTAGAGGTCGGCAGTTTTTCCTGACCGGTGCCAGGTTCGTTATGAATGCCAACACCGAATTCAATTTCATCAGGTTTTAAATCAAACCCGGGTTTGCCGACTTCAGGAACCGTTGCAGCGTGCAATGCTACGGCAAAGGACTTGGTGTTCTTAACGACGGCATCGCCTAACTTCTTCAGGTCATCTAGACTTAAACCAGCTTCAGCAGCCGCACCGATAATTTTTTCGGCAAAAATAGTACCAGCGACACCGCGCCGTCCTTGCGTGTACAGTGAATCTTTGACAGCAACATCGTCATCAACGACTACGGATTCGACGGTGATATCGTCAACACTGGCAAGGTCTTTGGCCATGTCGAAGTTCATCACATCGCCTGAATAGTTCTTGACGATCATCAAAACGCCCGCACCTTGGTCAACTTCTTTAATAGCAGCGTAAATTTGATCCGGGGTCGGGGATGTGAAGACTTGGCCCGCCACCGCAGCATCAAGCATGCCTTGACCGACATAGCCGGCATGCAGCGGTTCATGACCGGAACCGCCACCAGAGATGACGCCGACCTTCTTATGTTGTTTGAACGCGGCATCATTTCTGACGACCGCCGTTGTATCAGGAATCTGTTTCAAATATTGCGGATAGCTGGCAGCGAGTCCAGCAATCATTTCCGGGACAATATCGCCCGGTGCATTGATGATTTTCTTCATATTTGCAACTCCCTTCTAGTTATCAGTGTAACCCTAACAATGCTAAAATACAGTGATTTTCTAGCAGATATTGATGTTCAGATTGCCTTAAAAACGGTGATGGTGCAAGTCATGCTGAGGTGGGTGGGTATCCAGCAAAATCAAATAGATGGCAATGCTTTGCTGCAGAAGGACGCATAACAAAACCCGTTTTGCTGATAGCAGTCGGCAAGCGGGTGGGAAAAACTTTTAAGGGTGCATGGTTGATCAACTTATCTTAATCATAAAGTAAGTCTAAAATCTTTGCAATCGCTTACACAAAAAGACACAACAAATTTGACTTTGTTGCGTACGCGCCTGGCAGAAGACGCATCTAAAGGAATCAGGCTTCGATCATTGGCCTCGGGCAGTTTAGTCTTTAAAATCAGTCACTGTTTCGATCGTATAATTGCCACTATTTTTGAGCAACTTCGAAACGGGACAGCGATTTTCGATTTCGTTGGTGAAAGTCTTAGCAGTATCGAAATCAACGCCTTTGACCATGACCTGAGCGTGCACCAAAAATTGATATTCAGCACGGGTGCCAATGAAAGCGACCTTCACCCGCACCGCTCCTGTATGCGGCAAACCGTGCTCCTTTTCAACCGCTTCCAGCGTGGCTTCTAGACATGTGCTTAATGATAGCCCCAAAAGTTGCTCTGGGTTGGTTCCGGGATGATCATTCATCGGATTGCTGGTTTGCACTTTAAGTCCGCCGGGAATATAAGCGTGGCCCTCCAGCCCTTCGTCATTAATAGCCGTCGTTGTGTATAGCGGGTGGTTCCAGCGTTCATCTTGCATGGTGACGCCTCCTCATATAGGTCATTGCGGTAATTCAAGTTTTGGTGCGTGGATGTTAAACCGAGTTTTTCTTGAAGCTATTGAAATTGAACAGACTTTTGCCTAAGTTGATAACTCTATTCAGTATAAGCGCTTACATGATCTTCGCAAACAGTTAATTTTTCATGGCACGAATTTTTCGATGTTCATGATTTAAAAATATTAGAAATCATTTTATAAGCGATCACGATCAGAATGAAAAAGCTGCTCAACCCAGAAGCTATTGAGGTCAGCAAAAGAATTTCTGCGCCGATACGCTCATAGAGGATTCCTACGATTAAGGCGATAATGAACGTTGCCAGATCAAGAAGCCACAATTTTTGCTGTAGTTTATACCTCACTATTAGATTTACACGATTTTTATTGTTCAATGATTGAGTGCGAAAAATGACACGACGACCATGCTGTGGCAGATGCCAAACTATATGAGGCAACTTCAGATGCTGCTTTTTTTAGCTTACGCTTCTATTCTTGGCGTTCATGTTAATATGAAATCATTCATATTTTGGCAAAAAATCAAACGAGGTGTTCATGTGTTGGATTATTCGGCAGGGGCTATTTACCACGAGGTGCGTCGGCGACGGGACTTGCGAATCAAGGAAGTTAAGGGTGATTTACATCAATCCACGATTTCTCACCTTGAGCATGATCAAAGTGATATGACGCTACGCACTATGGTAAAGATACTTCGCCCGATTTTTATGTCTGCTGAAGAGTTTTGCCGTCTGATAGACAACGGAAGTGAAACATCAACTGCAATTTTTAAACAGATTGCTCATTATTATGATTCGACTGACTTGGCGGGTTTATACGACTTGCTAGCGTCTTATAAAGAGCAAAACATTCTGACAACGCCAAATAAAATGGTTATTTTGATGATTCAAAGTTGTATTGATGAACTATCTCAACATGAAACTTTATTTTCGAAAGAGGATTGTGATTTCGTGCAAGACTATCTTCTCAGACCGGGACGGTGGTTTAGTTTTGAGTACATCGTTTTTGCCAATCTTGCATTCTCAATGCCAGCCAAGATCAATTTGAGAATTTCCAAGAAGATGTTTCATGCTTATCAGCAATTTCATTTACCTAGTTACGATGAATTGATAGTGAATGCTCTATACAATTTATCAATTTCTTTTCTTGAGCAAGATGATCCTTCTTCGGCCATTCAATTTTTAAGTTTTCTTGATTTGAAAAAATTGGATCATCATGTTCTCTATATGCGGCATCACGTGACTTTTTTGAAACTCATCATTCAATTTAAGTTGAATCCCTTAGACGTAAAAAACGCAAACGAATTGAGAACATTTTTAGAGGCAACGAAGCTGATTGATGATGTACTTTTTGAGAAAAATATTGATTGGATCAAATCTTTGAAAATTAACCCAAAAACTATTTTGAAATGAGATTTGACCATCATTCACAGTCACCAAGAAAAGGCAAACAGTTTCCGCTACAAAGACGGAAACTGTTTGCCTTTTCATATGGGTGATTTATTGCAATTTTAAAGATCTCAGTGCCAAGGCGGAGCAATCGTTGGCCAGATGGGGCTCGAAGCGCCGTCTCCGCTCTAGCTTCGCATTGCCATTCCATCTGGCCGGAGATTGCGGAGTTTGGCATGGCAAGGAATTCTTAAGCCTAGATCCTTCTCTGACTATTCGGAACCTAATGAATCACCAGTTCACTGCGAGAATTATGACCCATCCTCTAGATAATGGCTCGATAATTGAATGGTGGAACAGTTAGCTGGTACTTGGATCAGGTTTCTGATAAGGTTCCGGGTCATTGGCGTGCTCAGGTGGCCGTTGTTCAAAGCCAATGTCTTTAGTGATGAGTGGACTGCCTTCCCAGATGAGATGTTCCAACAACGCCATTGTGGTTTGCGCATCACTCAAGGCGGTGTGGGAAGGCAAATCAACCCCAAGCGCCTCTTTGTAATGTTGCAACGACGGGGTGTGCTTTTTGCCAATACCGAATGTTTTACGTGCCAAGGCAGCAACATCGAAGGCTTGCAGTGGGGTGATATCGACATTCAGTCCCGCTCGTAGCGCACGCAGGTCGTTACTTAAGGCAAAACCCACAACGAGTTCATGCTTCAACAATTGTTCAACGGCAGCTTTGGCAAGTGGCAACGGCTGACCATATTGGGACAACAGATCATCGGTGATGCCTGTGATTTTGACTGAAAATGGCATGACGTGGTGGTCCTCAGGTAATTGGGTAAAAATATCGAAGGCCCCATCAACTTGGTGATGGCGTACCCGGAGTAAACTGATTTCTGTCAGATCAAGTTGGTTGCGATCGGCGACGAACTCAGTATCGATGACAATGTAATCACCGCGAGCCAGCCGATCAACAACATCCTTTTGCGACCGCATTGGGGCTTGATCTGAAGCTAACATGGCCATGGTGGCTGCATCAAGTTGAATTGACTTAGCAGCGCGATCATTAGCTGCTTGGACCAACGGCGCTTCTTCAATGGCAAACTTGGCCGCAAGTCGCGTTGTCAAACGGTCGGCCTGCTCTTGCCGTTGACGACGCAGATCAGCTAAAGACTGGTCTGGATTGCCTAACGAAATGCCGAAGAGTCTGGCCAGCCAAGTCGCAGGAGCAGTTGGCATGCTGGTCAAAACATAGGCGCCGTTAAGATCGGCTAAAGAGAAAACGACCTGACCATTTTCAAGCCAATTTTGTAAGCCAATTGCAAGGAGGTGCACCCAGTCGCTAAAAGG
Source organism: Lacticaseibacillus paracasei subsp. paracasei (assembly GCF_000829035.1). NCBI lineage: Bacteria > Bacillati > Bacillota > Bacilli > Lactobacillales > Lactobacillaceae > Lacticaseibacillus > Lacticaseibacillus paracasei. The sequence goes on from NZ_AP012541.1 coordinate 415,834, forward strand.
TTGCATGATCAACGGCAATTTGTTGGCGGCTTTCATTTGATCTAACTGGTGAGCCGCCCCAGCGACAGCTAGAGCGAGGCCGCGCGTCAGACTTTTGCGATGATTACCAAAGTCTTGAACAGTGAATGCGATTGGGAGTAAGGCGCCACGCGGTCGTAAGGTATAGCGTAGGCGACCGCCTTCAGGATACCAGCGCGCGAGGTCAAACTGAACCTGCCCATGTGTATTGACTTGATTGGTTGAACTTGGCTGCTCTGGACGGTACTCGCGATGTTGGAGAATCGCCATCATCTCATCTAAGCGAATGCGAACTGCGGCGGCATTGTGGGGTTTTACGATGGGGTCACGCAACAATTTATTCAATTGTCGGCGAGCCTGCCGCGGTGAGCGTGTATTTCTTTGCCGATCAGTTGTACGAGCCATGGTGACACCTCCTTTGAGTGAAATTTTGAACACAGGAATAGTATACCAAGTGGACACGAGATTTCACATTTTTGCCATGATTATTCGAGACTAGCAGGTAAAAGGGGCCTTTACCCATGAATGTGGGTTAAAAACTTATTTACCCAAAACATGAACCGTCTATGGAGAATTGAAAAGCTTATTTTTTCAAAGAAAGTTTGCTTACAGATTAAGTTTGTGGCATAACTGTTGTATGGATATCAAACAATCAACAGACGCAACTGCCTTCAAACAACGAATTTTCTTTGCTTTGTCTGAACCGGGTCGTTATACGATTGTCCGCATGCTTTACCACGTCGGTCATGAGATGGGCTGCAACGAGCTGAACCAGCACGTGGAGATTGACAAATCAACGATGTCATATCATTTGCGAACGCTTCGGGAAATTAGCATGATTACCACGCGTACCCAAGGACGACAAAAATTTGTTACGCTGAATACAGGGAAAATTGAATCGGTTTTCCCGGGTTTACTTGAGAAGCTATAAATAAGCACATGGTTGCTTATTTTTTAGCACTGATTGTTTGATAATTTTAAAACCGTAAAACTGATTGGAGACTTTCTGATGAAAGAACGTAGACTTTCGTTTCTATTCTTCTTAGTGATGTTTGTGATTGGCACCGATACCTTTTTGGTTTCACCGTTGTTACCGACATTGACGCAATACTATGGCATTTCGACTAGTCTATCTGGTTTTATTGTCAGCGCTTATGCAGTGGGCTACATGATATCGGCATTATTGATTGGTCCGATTTCTGACCGGCACGACCGCAAACGTATTTTGATCATCGGGTTAATGGTTTTCACGTTGGCGACTGCCGGGTGCGGGCTGGCGAATACGTTTGCGATGATGCTTGTCACCAGATTCGTCGCTGGTGTCGCGGCGGCCACGGCCGGACCGCAAATCTGGGCGGCTATCCCGGTATTGTTTCCAGAGACGCAAGTTGTCAAAGTGATGGGTTATGCCACAGCTGGTCTGGCGGTTGCTCAAATCGTTGGGGTACCATTGGGGAGTTACTTAGCGGTATGGTCATGGCGATTTCCGTTCTTCTTCGTTGGCGTCATTGCCTTGATGTTGACGATGTTGGTCGTGCGTTTCATGCCCAGTCTTAACGAGGCGATAACTTCACGTCTTGCAACTGGTATCTATCGCAAACTTTTTCAGAACAAAACCGTGCTTAAACTGCTAGGGGCATACTTATTGTTTCAAACTGCAAATTTTTGCGGTTTCGCCTTTATCGGCACTTGGTTTGCGAAAAGCTTCCATTTATCAGTTGGTGCCATTGGCAGCTTCATTCTTTTAATCGGCGTTGGTCAGTTTGTTGGCAGTTTGCTAGGCAACCGATTAGTCACTTGGTTGGGTCAGCCGCATGCGTTTCTGCTTGAGTTCTTACTTTTCATTGCTGGGTATCTGGTTTTGCCTTTCACCAATTCGCCACTGACGGCAACGGTCATTCTGGCATTTATCTATACAATAGGTGGCGCACTGCTGCCATTGTTTATGAGTACCTTGCAAGAACACGCGGGGTCAGCCCGCAGCACAATTTCAGCGTTGGCTAATGCCGTCATGTACTTAGGTGAGGCCATCGGTGGTGTAATCGGCGGTATCTTGATTAAACAGTTTACTGGCTTCTCGGGGATTGCCGTTTTTACAGCGATTGGCGCAAGCTTGGCGATGTTGTTATATGCCCAGCAGGGATATTTTAAGCAATTGCAGACGAGTCGTTAAACACATACAGTACGGCTCAATGAAGCTAGTACTGGAAGGCTGAATTTTTTTGCTAATTCAGTTATGTGGCCGCCCCACAGCATCCAAGCCATTTACAACGAAGACACTATTGTTCTTGAAGAATGAGAAAGGTATACTCGAGATGAGAACGTATGTTTGCTATTTGGGAAGAAGGTACCAGCATGCAAGAAAATTTATCTCAGAAGATCTTAGACTTGTTAGACAGTGGCCGGTTCTTGACACTTAAGGAAATAGCTAAGTTATTGAAGATGCCAGAGAAGCCGGTTGAGGAAACTTTATTACACTTAGTACGATTACAGAAAATGAACCGACGTCACTTTGCAGGGCGCGATTATTTTCAGACCACTCAGCCGCAACAGGCGACCAGCAAATTAAGTGCAGTTGCAGATGATTACTTAGATCAACGACAGGCAGCCCATGCGCTTGGAGTAGGCGAACTTGCTACCACCATTTGGCTGGGAAAGCTGGTGTTGCCTTATTTGACCAGCTGTTAGCCAAAAAGATGCTTGTGCTGACGGCACCAAATGTGTATCAGCTTACTGAAAAAGGCCGCCACGCATTTGCGCAATTCTTCGGGCGTCCAGTGCATCAGCTGAACATTCAGACTTGCATTGTTTTTTCGGAACGCCGGGTTCATTTGGCTGGCAAGCTAGGCAATGATGTCATGGCTAAACTTGTCGCTGAGCATCAACTTGCTTTGACGCAGAATCGACGCGTGCAAGTGACCCAGCCGATTAAGATACAACCGCTGGAGGTACGATATGCTGGCTGAAAAACACCGTTGCGCATGGGGACAAACCAGTAATGACTTGATGCGCGAGTATCATGATGAAGAATGGGGGCGGCCCAGCCATGACAGTCGCCACTTATTTGAGCTTTTGTCGCTTGAAATCATGCAAGCAGGTTTGAGCTGGCAAACTGTTTTGAATAAACGTGCTGCTTTCAAACAGGCTTTTGTTAACTTTGACTATCGGCAGGTGCAGCAGATGGCACCGAAGATTCCGGTGCTCTTAGAAAATACGCAAATTATTCGGAATCGGCTGAAAGTGACGGCGATCATTAACAATGCGCGCGTGATCGCACAGTTAGCTGCCAAAGGCGAGGACTTTGATCATTACGTGTGGGCCTTTGTCAACAATCAGCCGATTCGGCATCATATTACCAGTCATGATCAGGTACCTAACACAACCGACTTGGCCAAGCACATGAGCAAGCAAATGAAGGCAGATGGCTTTGCATTTACTGGTCCCGTCGTTATCTACTCATTTATGCAGGCTGCAGGGTTGGTCAATGATCATGAAGCCGACTGTTTTGTTAATCAAATACTTGATGAGTAACGAAATATGTATGAAAAAGCCCACTCGCTGAAATTTGCGAGTGGGCTTTTGAATAGCACTTAATGAAAAAATTAAAGTGCTTCTGGAACCATCTTAACTGGTTTGTTGCCAATCCAGCCGGTGATTTCTTTGAAGGTATCGGTGATAGCATCGGTGCCTGGCTTGAGCAGCTTGCGAGGGTCGAAGCCCTTGCCTTGCTGATCCTTACCAGCTTCGATGTATTCACGCGTTGCCTTAGCAAAGGCAAGCTGGCATTCGGTGTTGATGTTCAACTTGGAAATACCCATGGTGATTGCCTTTTGAACTTGTTCTTGAGGGATACCAGAACCGCCGTGAAGAACGAGCGGCATCTTAACAGCGTCGTTCAATTCTTGCAGACGATCGAAGTGCAGGCCCTTCCAGTTGTCTGGATATTGACCGTGGATATTGCCGATACCAGCAGCCAGGAAGTCGATCCCGGTAGCGGCTAATGTCTTGGCTTCTTCAACGTCAGCTAATTCGCCTTCGCCGACAACACCGTCTTCTTCACCGCCGATAGAACCAACTTCGGCTTCAACAGAAATGCCCTTGGCGTGAGCCAACTTAACGATTTCCTTGGTCTTTTCCAAGTTATCTTCAAAGTCGAGGTCGTGGCCGTCGAACATAACGGAGTTGTAGCCGGCAGCAATAGCTTCCTTGGCAGCTTCGTAGTTACCGTGATCCAAATGAATCACAACAGGAACGGTGATGCCCATGGCCTTAACCGTTGCTTCGATCATGGTCTGGCAGAATTCATAGCCGCCCATGTACTTAGCAGCACCCATGGATGTCTGGATGATAACCGGAACGTTCAATTCTTGCGCACCGGCAAGGATGGCGCGTGTCCATTCCAAGTTATTGGTGTTGAAGGCACCGATACAGTAGTGACCTTTATGTGCAGCTTTTACAAGCTCTGCAGCGTTAACTAATGGCATGTAGATATCCTCCTAGGAAATAAACAATTCACAACCGTTGTATTTTATCATATGTTGCGGGAGAAAAGGGCGAGAAAATGATGAGAGCTACTCGACCGGCGTGACGGCTTTTTATAACACCCGTCATACATATGTCTGTGTGTACGCAAAGTCACTTTGAATGTACCCCGTAATCAGGGAAAATGCTACTGATTTGCTCACTTTTTGCCGACAAAATAAAAAATGACCATCAAATTGAAATTTGTTTGAAACTGGTAGTTGTGTGACCGCAATCGGATATTTAGTCAAGATTAAATGAGATTACTCTCATAAAAAGAAGGCGGAAATTTGTTTATAAGTGGCACATTTCACAATTTAAAATGCTAACTAATAGAAAAGCAAATCGCAATAAGTGGGTATTTCTTAAATTGGGTTAGTTGTTGTATGGTTTGAAAAAATCTGAATTCACAAAGTCTGATCTCTTTGATAAATGAGATCACACTAAGAGCAGTTGACCATGCCGTTGAAAGAACTAAGGTGGAGTTGTCAATAAATTGATAACAATTGAGTTGTTTGCATGACGAAATGCAATAAAGGAGATTTTGATATGGCAACAAAAGCAGCAGATCAGTTAGTCAGTGTTTTGATGGATTGGCAAGTTAAACACGTTTTTGGATTGCCTGGTGATTCAATCGATACCACAGTTGATGCCTTACGTCGACATCAGGATAAGATCAAGTTTGTGCAGGTGCGGCATGAGGAAGTCGCCGCTTTGTCCGCAGCGGCAACTGCTAAGTTAACAGGCGGTTTGGGTGTTTGTCTCTCCATTGGCGGCCCTGGCGCCATTCATCTATTAAATGGTTTGTATGATGCCAAAATGGATCATGTCCCGGTTCTGGCCCTGCTCGGTCAGGTGACGACGAGCAACATGAATGAAGGCTTTTTCCAAGAAGTGAATACACCGAAGCTTTTTGACGATGTGGCGGTTTATAACAAAACTGTCATGGCATCGGATAACTTAGGACAAATTGTCGATACGGCGATTCGCACAGCCTTTACAGAAAAAGGTGTGGCAGTTTTAACCATTCCAGATGATTTGCCAGCTCAAAAAGAAACTGCTAGTTATCAGGACAGCGCTGCTGCTTTTGCCTTGAATGTGCCGAAAGTTGATCCTAAACAGTTAGAGGACGTTGCTTCGATGCTGCAACAGGCACAAAAACCACTTGCGTTGATCGGTCGCGGTGCTGAGCATGCAGGTGCGTTGGTTCAAAAGTTTGTCGAGGCCAATCACATACCGTTTATTCAAACGATGCCAGCAAAAGGCACTATCGCCGATGATCATCCCAATAGTTTGGGCAATGTCGGTAAACTAGGTACGAAGCCGGCATATGAGGCGATGAAAGCGACTGATCTCCTCTTCATGATCGGGACGAATTATCCATATACGCCTTATTTGCCAGCCGAAGGTCAAGCTAAGTGCGTTCAAATCGACACGCGCCCAGAAAACTTGGGCAAACGTTATTCAGTTGATGTTGCTGTTGACGGCGATGTTGGCACCTTTTTCACCGAACTGAATGCGAAGGGCTCCTTGCGTGATGATGATCGTTTTCTGAAAGCTTGCCAGAAGAATATGGAGAGCTGGAATAAGTGGATGAGCGAAAAGCGCTTGCTGGCTACTAATCCGGCATCGCCTGAAGCAGTCTTCGCGACGATTGATCAAACCGCGCCAAAAGATGCGATTTACTCGATTGATGTCGGTACGTCCACATCATGGGGTGCCCGTTTCTTGAACGTTCAGCCAACGCAAAAGTATACAATTTCCGCATGGCTGGGAACCATGGGCTGTGGCTTGCCAGGCGCGATTGCGGGTGCTGAGGCTTTTCCAAAGCGGCAAAATATCAGTGTCGCAGGGGATGGTGCCTTCGCGATGGTCATGCAAGACTTTGTCACAGCAGTCAAGTACAAGTTTCCGATCATCATGGTTGTCATGAATAATCAGAAGTTGGCATTTATTGAATATGAGCAGCAAAGTGCCGGTCAGCTGAACTATGAAATTGATTTGGCTGATATGGACTATGCCAAAATTGCTGAAGCAGCAGGCGGTATTGGCTACACCGCTCGCAGCAATGACGAATTCAAAAATGCATTAGCCAAGGCATACAAAGAGACCGATAAACCGGTTCTGATCAATACCTACGTCCAAGACGATGCACCGCTTCCAGGCAAAATCGTTGGTGATGAAGCAAAGGGTTACATGAAGTACGGTTCCGAATATCTTGAGAATTATTGGAAGATTCCGTCCATGCCGCCATTGAAGGATATTATGCGGCAATTCTTCTGATTTTCGATTAGCTTGTATCAAAAATAAATGGCTTCAATAAAAAATTCTCACTCCGAGTCATGTCCGAAGTGAGGATTTTTTTTACTTAGAGGGTCTCCCGCCAAGCCGCCATCTCTGTTTGCCATGTCTTGCGAGCCTCATCGCCAGGGGACATGTTGTTAAGTGTCACTTGCGCCAGCTGCTTGTCGAACGAAACATCGAAATAGGTCCAATAGCCGAAAACGTGACCGGCATGGCTGAACCAATTTGGCGTTTTCGAATGCATCCACCCCATACCGTAGAAGTCGTGGGTGAGGGTCAGTGCCTCGTGCCAATCTTTTTCAGACAGAATATCGTGGCGCAACACGGCCTGCGCCCATTTGGCAAGATCGATTAAGGAGCTGACAACGGCCCCCGTCCCCACCTTGGTAGGCACCTCGGCCAAGCACGACAGGTTTACCAGCCGTAACGTCTAGGTCATCATAACTGTTGGCCTCAGCATATTGTGTCCCAAGTCGTGTCTGAGTCATCGCCAGCGGTTCAAAGAAATGTTCCTCAAAAAAGCGTGCTAACGAATCGCCAGTAATTTTTGAGATGATGAAACCAAGCAATAAGTAATTACTGTTGGAGTAAACGCCTTTTTCACCCGGTGTAAAATCCAGTGGATGTTGATTTAGCAACGAAATGACCTCGGTAATCTCATCGCCATGACCAAGATCTTCCAAAATAGGGTAGCTAAGATGGGATTCACTGGCACCAGGCATGCGTTTGGCATAATCAGTTAGTAAAAGCTCGGTGTAATCAGGAATGCCACTGGCCATATTCAACATCTGACGCAAGGTGACTTGATCGGCATAGCGATAGTTCGGCACATAATCTACTAAGGATGCCTCTATGTCGAGCTTGTCAGCCGCGTTCAGGAGTAACACGCTATCAGCGGTGAATTGTTTACTTAGCGAACCTAAGCCACTAGTTGTTTGAAGGGTAAACGGCCGTTTCATTGAAAAATCGGCGGCACCATTTTGCCAACTTGAAAGTATTTCAGTCGGATTCACGATGATGGTCGCCCCATTGAGATGGTACTTTTCATTAATCTTTTGATAGCCTTGCCAATCAGTCAATTGATTTCCTCCTAACCGCGCCAGCTCAGGCTCTTAAACGCGTTCACCAGCCCGGTTTCTGGGCTGGTGAACGCTCTCTTAAAGTCGGACGTCAACGCCGAGGCCTGGTCGATCTGATAAGGTTAAGGTCGGACCGTCTGCGGTGAAGCCGCCGCTAAGCCAGTCAGTTTCTGCCAGCAACATGAAACTGTCGATATCGCCGTAGTGCACATTCTCGTGTGCGGCGATGAAGTGAGCGGATGCGGCTGTTCCTAGGCGAGTTTCGGCATTGCAACCGACCATGCAAGGTACGCCGGCAGCTGCGGCAGTCGCGTCAATCGCCGCGGCGCCGAACAGCCCGCCCGATTTAGCCAACTTGATGTTGATCAAATCGGCGGCGTTCAGGCGAATAGCATCGGCAGCATCATGGGCGTTGTGGATACTTTCATCAAGCATCAAGGCAACGGGTGACTGTGCGCGTAACAAAGGTAGAGACAGCAACTGCCAATCAGGCACCGGCTGTTCTATGGCAATTAAATTGGGGGCCCTGAGTTGGGCTGCAATTCTTAACGTTTGCGATACAGTCCAAGCTTGATTAGCATCCACTTTTACCGAGATGGTGGGGCCGACTGCAGCACACACCGCGTTAATGGCGGCGATATCGGCAGCTTCGTTGTCCCCAGCTTTTAACTTTAATGCCGTGAAACCAGCGGCCACATATGTCCGCGCTGAAGCCACCATTTGAGCCGGAGTGCCAATCGGAATCGTGATATCCGTGGTGACGATATGGCTATGACCACCAAGCAGTTGCCATAGCGGCAAGCTGGCTGCTTTACCTAAAATGTCGCTACAGGCGGTGTCAATCCCACATTTTAATGCTGTATGACCAGCCATCACGACATCCATGCGTGCATGCACCTGTTCAAGATTGCGCGGATCGCAGCCAGTTAAAGCATTGACGAAAACTGGCAGAGCAGCTTGTTCGGTTTCATTGGTTTCGCCATTTACCGGTGCGTAAGGCGAGGCTTCACCATAGCCGGTGACGCCATCATCAGTCTCGATTTTGATGATCAGTGTGGTGATGTCCCGCAACTCGCCCAAGGCTAACTTAAAAGGCGTTTTAAGTTTTACCTGCCGAGGGAACGCCGTGATTGCTGTGATTTCCATCGCTTACTCCTTCATTTTAGACGTGGTGTCTGTACCTGAACCTGACAGACAAGATTCAAAAAGTATGAAGCAACTGTAGCATCGCTTGCCACCGAATTCAAATCAAAATCTCATTTTGCCAATCTGTTTGTTTTGCGTCATATGCACAATGGTTGCACATGCTAGCGGTGACTGCGATGATGGACTTATATTCTTAGAAGGAGCGTTATGTCATGTCAGATATATACGATGATCCCGCATTTTTTAAAGCATACAGCCAGATGGATCGGTCCAAAAAGGGACTAGCAGGTGCCGGTGAGTGGCATGAATTAAAAACAGTTCTGCCAGATTTTTCTGGTAAACGGGTATTGGATTTAGGCTGTGGCTATGGTTGGCATTGCCGCTATGCTGCTGAGCATGGCGCCAAAAGTGTCCTCGGCATTGATACCTCCGCTAAAATGTTGGCTGAGGCAGCAGCAAAGACGACCGACCAGCGGATCACTTATCGCCGGATGGACATGCAGGCGATTGATCAATTGCCGGATCAGTTTGACATTATCTTGAGCTCGCTGGCCATTCACTACATTGAGGATTACGCCCAGCTTGTGAAAAAAATCAGTGATAAGCTGCCAGTTGGCGGTCATTTTGTCATGTCGGTTGAACATCCAATTTTTACAGCCCAAGGCAAAGAAGAGTGGGTCACGGATGATCAAGGTCACAACCTTTACTGGCCAGTTGATCGCTATTTCGATGAAAGCCAGCGGAAGACTGATTTTCTGGGGCACCAGATTAAAAAATACCATCGTACTTTGACGACTTATCTCAATACCGTGCTTGATCATCAGTTACGGTTGAATCGCGTGATTGAGCCGACACCGACAGATGAAATGGTTAAAACCATTCCGGGGATGGCAGATGAATTGCGACGGCCGATGATGCTCATTGTGGCGACTACCAAAACGGCGTATACTCATGAAAAATAAATCCTAAATAGAATAGAAGGAAATAAATCGTGAAGCCAAAAATTGGGATTCCCACAGATGAACTGATCGAAGTTAACCCAGTGATGCCAAACAACCATCCTGCCTATGCGCCGCATGATTTGAAAGAGGCTTTTATTAAACTTGATGCTTTGCCGCTGATCATTGCGTTTCCTGATGATGTCAGCCAGACTGAGCAGCTTGCGCAAGATTATGTGCAGCTGATTGATGGTCTCATGTTGCCTGGTGGTCCGGATGTTGATCCCACATTCTATGGAGAAGAACCGCATCCCAAGATTGGCATGACGCTTTATCAGAAAGATCTTTTCGAAATTGCATTGATCAAAGCGGCACTGGCGGCAAATAAACCGATCTTTGGTATCTGCCGTGGCATTCAGATCATGAATGTGGCGATGGGCGGTACGTTGTATCAGGATTTGGAAAGTCAATACCCTGATTTGAAAATTCAGCATCCCCAAGCCACACTGGGCCAATTTGCGACCCACCATGTTGATTTGACACCTGATAGCCGATTGGCTGCTTTGTATGGGAAGACCACGATTAAAGTGAACTCGCGGCATCATCAGGCAGTTAAAACTGTCGGCAAGGGCATGCGGGTGACAGCGGTGGCTCCTGATAGCGTTGTTGAGGGGATGGAGTCAATTGACAATGATCTTTTTCTCGGGGTGCAATGGCATCCAGAAAACATGTGGCAACAAGAAGATCCGCAACAATTAGTGGTTTTTCAAGACTTTTTAGATCGGATTGCTACACATCAAAAATAAGGATGTTACGATTAGCTCGAATAACAGAACAAGCACCTGATCAGCTCAAAAATTCTTTGAGATTGGTCGGGTGCTTGTTTTATTTCGATGAAGGCCTTGGTGCTTCATGATTGTCGATAGTTTTTCGGGACAAGGACATGGTAGCTGCTGTAAAACCTGCCAAATTAGTGACGCTATTTGCAAATTCCCCCGCAACAATTTTTAGACAATCTTTCCTTTTATTTAAAATCATGTAACATTAGGGCCGAACGATACATATGTAACGGTGTTTTTTAACCGGGTGTATCTGAATAATTGGCGAGGGCATTCTAAGAGGAGGAAATCAACATGGGCGATGAAGCTGTCATCGAGCAGCTGACAGAGAAGCAAACTGAGCTGATCGAGTTTCTGTATGTGGATTATAACGGGTTAACGCGTGGTAAGGTGATTCCGCTTGCCAGCTTGAAGGCCAAGCTGGCTGATGGGATTGGGTTGACCAAAGCAACCTTGAATGTCAGTGAACGTGATACGATTTTGCCGGTGGCGGACATGACGCCAATTGGCGAACTGCGCCTTGTTGGTGATCCGGCGTCGGCACATGTCCTACCCTATATGCCGCAAGTCGCCACCTTAATGGGGGATATTTACAATCTTGATAAAACCCCGTACGCATCTGATCCGCGGTCCATTTTGAAAAAAGTCGTCAAGCAGCTTGCTGATGCTGGCTTCACGGTCAAAATGGCCTATGAAAATGAATTCGAGTTATATACTGGAAATAAAGATCATCGCGAACCGGCAATGCCACATGTCGCCTTTTCCACCGAGTCGATGGATTTTGCGTATCCATTCATTCTGAAGGCGATCGATCAACTGCAAAAAGTCGGCATTATGCCGAACGCTTATTACCCAGAAGGTGGCATTGGTCAGCATGAGCTGAGCATGTTGCCGAGTGATCCGGTGACTGCTGCGGACAATGAGGTGATTTACAAACGGATCATCAAAAATACTGCGAAGGATTTTGACCTGTATGCCTCATTCGCGCCAAAGCCGCTAGTTGATTCAGCCGGGTCAGGAGCACACATTCACTTGTCACTTTGGCAAGATAAAGAGGATGCTTTCTTTGATGACAAGGCAGCGATGCAACTATCCACGATTGGGCAGTATTTTGTCGGCGGTGTTTTGAAACATATTCAAGGTTTGCTGGCATTGACCTGTCCATCGGCTAATTCATATCAGCGCTTGGCACCTGGTCATTGGAGCAGTGCATACGCCACATATGGTCAAGACAATCGTGAGGCGGCAATTCGCATTCCGTCAACCAGTTGGGGTGATCCGGCCAGCTCGATGAACATCGAACTCAAGGCAAGTGATGCGACGGCTAATCCTTATTTGGCTTTTGCTGGTTTGCTGGCGGCAGGACTTGACGGCATCACAAATCACATGCAACCGGATGGCTATTGCGATGTTGATCCAGCCAGTCTCAGTCAAGCTGAGCGCGATGCCAAAGGGATTCAGCTTCTGCCACGCACACTGAGCCAAGCGGTTGACGCTTTTGAGGCAGATTCGCTATTCCAGCAAGTATTTGGCAAGCAATTGGTCGATGCCTACGCGAAAATCAAGCGCGAGGACGATCAGTATTATGCCAAATTGGCATTGGAAAAAATTGCTGCCTTGCATCGCGAATTGTATTAAACTATTTTGACATGATCGTTGTCATGAAGGCTGGCAGCGATCACGTTGTATGAAGGCACTTCGCTTTAAAACTTCTAGGAAAGCGTGAGCTTGTCATTGCACCAGCAAACGTGTGAAGGAGGAAGTATTTTGGACGACTTATCTGAGTTTGTCGACCAAGTCCCATTGTTGGATCATCATTGCCATTTTTTGATTGACGGCAAGGTACCGAATCGTGACGACCGGCTCGCGCAGGTATCAACGGAAGCAGACAAAGATTATCCGATTGCCGATACCAAAAATCGACTGGCTTATCACGGCTTTTTAGCCTTGGCTAAGGAGTTTGCGCTTGACGCAAACAATCCATTAGCGGCCATGAATGATCCCGGCTATGCGACCTACAACCATCGGATTTTCGGCCATTTTCACTTTAAGGAGCTACTTATTGACACTGGGTTTGTGCCGGATGATCCGATTCTTGATCTTGATCAGACGGCAGAGCTCGTTGGTATACCAGTGAAGGCGATCTATCGGCTTGAAACGCACGCCGAAGACTTCATGCTGGAACATGATAATTTTGCGGCTTGGTGGCAGGCGTTCAGTAACGATGTGAAGCAGGCCAAGGCCCACGGGTTCGTTGGGTTCAAATCCATTGCTGCTTATCGGGTTGGACTGCACCTTGAACCGGTCAACGTGATTGAGGCAGCAGCTGGATTCGATACGTGGAAGCATTCAGGCGAAAAGAGACTGACTTCCAAGCCGTTGATTGACTACATGTTGTATCACGTTGCGCCGCTCATAATCGCGCAAGATATGCCGTTGCAATTTCATGTTGGTTACGGTGATGCTGATACCGATATGTATCTTGGCAATCCGCTGCTCATGCGCGACTACTTGAAAGCTTTTACCAAAAAAGGCTTGAAAGTGGTGCTGTTACATTGTTATCCATACCATCGCGAAGCCGGATATCTTGCCAGCGTGTTTCCTAATCTGTACTTTGATATTTCACTGTTGGATAACTTAGGGCCAAGTGGGGCCAGTCGGGTTTTCAATGAAGCTGTCGAATTGGCACCATATACGCGCATCCTATTTGCCTCCGACGCCAGCACCTACCCAGAAATGTACGGGTTGGCAGCACGGCAGTTCAAGCAAGCCTTGGTGGCACATTTTAACCAATTGCCATTCGTTGACCTCGCCCAGAAAAAGGAATGGATCAATGCCATCTGCTGGCAAACCAGTGCCAAGCTCTATCATCAAGAGCGTGAACTGCGCGTTTAGAAACCGGAGCATAAGCGGCCTTAAGCCTAAATGGCCGGGTTTTGGCCATTTAGGCTTAAGGTCCTTATGTGGAGGTTTCTGCGCAAGTGAACGCGTTTAAAAGAGAGCGCGATTCAGCTCGGTTAGAAACCAGAGCATAAGTGGGCACAAGTGCGATGGCCGTTCTTTGGCCATTGTGTTTGTGGTCCTTATGTGGAGGTTTCTGGGCTGGAGAACGCGTTTAAAGAGGAGTTCCTTCACTAATCATGCAAAAACGTAAAAAATTAACCTTACTCGAGGTATTCGGTCTCTCGATAGCCATGGTTGCCCCAACTGGCGCCATGTCCTTCAACACGGCAAGTGCCGCCGCCAATGCAGGCATCAATATGCCCATTGCTTTCTTGCTTGGTGGGATCGGCGTGTTATTCGTTGCGATTTCTTTTGTCGAACTTGGCAAGCGCATTCCCGGTGATGGGTCAGCCTATGCTTATAATGCCAAAGCGCTTGGCGAAAAGGCGGGCTTCATTTCCGGCTGGCTGCTCGTGTTGACGTACGTGACCTTTGTTTTCAGTTCGGGCGCCATTGTCGGCAATTTCGCTGACGTGTTTTTAAGTCATTTTGGTATTCATTTACCAGTCAACTTGTACAACATCATTGTGCTGCTGCTTGGCGGCTGGCTTAGCCATAAAGGCATCGAATTCTCGACAAGGCTAACGCTGGTGCTTGAGCTGTTGGCGGTTTTGGTGCTGAGTGTCCTGACTGTCGTGATCATTTTCTCAGGTGGTCGCAGCGGCAATTCAGTTCAGCCGTTTATTCCACAACCGCATATGGCGACCGGCCTGGGGATGGGCATGGTATTTGCTTTGATGTCTTTTGCCGGCTTTGAAGGCTCGGCGACGATTGCGCCACGGGCTACCCATCCGCGCAAAGCGATTAGTATTGCTTTGCTGGGTGCCGTTAGCTTTGCAGCAATTTTCTATTTTCTTGTCAGTTACGCCGAAGTCATCGGTTTTGGTTCCGCCCACATCGGCGATCTTGCGAAAAGTACCGCGCCAATGAACTTTCTTGCGACCCATTATCTAGGCACGAACGCCGCAATTTTCATGGACTTTGCGGCGATGGTTAGTTATTTTGCCTGCTACTTCGGTGCGCTCAACGCCGGCGCTTTCATGCTGGAAGCTTTAGGCAAAAGTGGCTATCTGCATCCTTGGCTGGCAGGACTATCAGGTGACAAGCAGACCCCGACGCACGCGCTGGATGGCATCACTGGCTTAGCGTTAATCGTTTATGCGATTTTTGCAATCGGCTTAGGTGTGAGCGCCAGCGACATGTACAACTGGTTCGGAACGATTGGCATGCTCGGCTTGCTAACGGTTTACGTGCTGGTCAACATTGGCGCCATTGTTTACTTCCGCAAAGACAAGGGGCGATCAATGTTTAAACATGTGTTGGCACCAGTCATCGGCATTCTCGTGCTCATTTACCCAATTTACACCAGTCTTTGGCCGATTCCGGCATTCCCGATGAACACCTTCCCATACATTGCGATCATCTGGTTCCTGATCGGTCTATGGGTCGCAACCAAGCGGCGCAATGTTGAAACGAGTTTAGAAGATTTTTAAAGTTATGACCCAAAAAAGCTCATCATTTTTGATGGTGGGCTTTTTGATTGGACGTAGGTTGCGACTATCGGTCGGTCGCTACAACTTGCGAATGTCTAATGCCGGCCTTGAAATACTTCTCCGTACCATCAGCCACGGCTTGGCGATAGTAACCTTGCTTGTACTCGATTTTATCGAGGGTTCGTTGTAGGTCAGCCATTTGGGCGAGCACCGTGACGTGTAACTGGTCAAAAAAGTCACGGCGTTTCTTTAAGGTTGTATCGCCTTCAAGATTCCACTGCATGAACGTTTTGATATCCTTGATCGACATACCTGCTGTTTTCAGACACTCGATCATTTCGAGAGCGCCAAGATTCTGGTCATCAAAACAACGGGCACCAGAAGCGTCTTTTTTGAGTTCAGGGATGAGTCCTTCCTTGTCGTAGTAACGAATGGTGGGGATCGATAGCTTTGTCATCGTGGCAACTTCACCAATTGAATAAGATTTGGACATATGATGACCTCCAATTTTTTAAATAATCGCTTGACCTAAAGCTAACTTTAGGGGTTAGGGTGAGTGTAGCACTTGATCAAGCGTAAGGAAAATCCACTCGGTCACGAACGTTTGGTAGTGATGACTGGGATGAAAGATCAAGGCAGCATTATTTGTCGAGGAGGGACTATTATGTTAGAAGCAACTTATACATTAGCAAATGGCGTACAGATTCCTAAAATCGGGTTTGGCACATGGATGATTGATGCCGATGCTGATGCTGCGAAAGCTGTTCATGAAGCCATTGACGCCGGTTATCGCCATATTGATACCGCGGAGGCATATGGTAATGAAGTCGGTGTTGGTGAAGGTGTGCGTGCGTCTGGGATCGATCGCAAAGACATTTTTGTGAATACAAAACTGGCTGCCGAAATCAAAAACCATGATGAAGCGGTAAAAGCGATTGATGACTCATTGCAGAAGCTGAACTTGGACTACATTGACATGATGATTATTCATGCACCGAAACCCTGGGCTAAGTACGATGAACCCAATCGTTATTTTGAGGGCAATTTAGAAGCGTGGCGCGCCTTGGAGGAGGCATACAAAGCAGGCAAACTCCGCGCAATCGGCGTTTCTAACTTTGCCCCGACTGATTTGGAAAATATCATCAAGCATGCCAAAATCGCGCCAATGGTGGATCAAGTTTTGGCCCACATCACGCAGACGCCATTCAAAACGATTGATTATGCTAAGGCACACAACATTTTGGTTGAAGCTTACTCACCATTTGGTCATGGCGAAATGTTCAAAAACACCGCAATTCAAGCCATGGCTGCTAAGCACCACGTTTCGGTTGCTCAGCTTGGTATGCGGTATCTGTTGCAACTGGGCCTGCTACCATTGCCAAAAACGGTCAACCCAGAACATATGAAGGCGAATGCTGATGTCGATTTTTCAATTGACGATGCTGACATGACCACACTCAAGCAGATGAGCCTTTGACAGATTATGGTCAGTTTCAGAAGTTCCCGGTTTACAGTGATCGTTTGAGTTAGTGCCGACACACTGCTGGTAATATCAGAAAATTGATACGACAAAATGAGGTGCTGATAAAAAGCGCCTCATTTTTGCTATCCTTGGGGGGATTTATCAAAACTGCTCAGTTGATTGCCGATATTAAGCCCAAGGCCCATCAACCACGACTTTACCAATCATATGTCCTGACTCAACCAATGCGTGGGCTTGGCGCAGATTTTCGGCATTCAATGGCTGCAGGGTTTTGGTTAGCGTGCATTGAATAGTACCGTCATCAAGCAGCTTAGCCACCTGGTCGAGAATGTGACCTTGTGAGGCAAGGTCATAACCATACCAAGACTTAGAAAACATCCATTCCCAGGCGAACGTCGCTCGTTTTTTAGTGAGTTTCTGCAAGTCAATGCCGCGCCGATTTTCGGTAATCGCTGCAACCCAGCCATCAGGACGAATCATCTCCGCGATCTCGTTCCAATGGTCATCAAGATGGGAGAGATTTAAAATATAATCGACGTTCTTGAAACCAGCCGCTTTTAACTGTGGTGGCAATGGCTGCCGATGATTGAGAACGAAATCGGCACCGTGGTCCTTGATCCATTTTTGCGAATCAGGCCGTGAAGCAGTGGCGAGTACCTGCAGGCCGGCCCAATGTGCAAGCTGCGTCGCGACTGAACCGACCCCACCGGAGCCATTGATGATTAGAATGGTGTGCTCAGCGTTCGTGGCTCGATCATGCAGTGGTATGTGCAACTTTTCGAATAAAGCTTCCCAAGCGGTTAAACTGGTTAATGGCATTGCGGCGGCTTGCGGATCACTTAAAGATGCCGGGGCATGCCCGACAATGCGTTCATCAACTAGCTGATATTCAGCATCACTGCCAGACCGCTTGTAACTGCCAGCGTAAAAGACGCGATCACCAATCTTAAAGCGGGTAACATCGCGACCAATACCGGCAACGGTTCCGACTGCGTCCCAGCCGATCACTTTTGGATGAGCTAAGCGACCATGACCAGCGCCACGCGTACCGGTATCGACAGGATTGACTGAGACAGCATGAACGTTAATCAAAAGATCATGGCCCTCAGGTGTTGGTGTCGGTAACGTTATATTTTCAAGACTATGTTCATCAGTAATCGGCAAATGCTGGGTGAATCCAATTGCTTTCATGACGAGACTTCCTTTCAATGACTTAAGCTTCACCTTGTATGTTAACTGGAAGGCACTATCATAGTAAGTGAACAAATTGTAAGTGAAAACGATGTGGAAGTCAGCTTCTGCATCAGCAAATGTGTTTTTAAGGGAAGTCCTATTGATGTCACGAGAAATTTACGATTGTGCTGCAGGCTGTCCCGTCCAAAATACGGTTGACGTGATTGCCGGTAAATGGAAGAGCGTCATTCTCTATCATCTTTTTCAAGGCGATGCGACTCGGTTCAGTACACTCAACAAAGCCATTCCATCTATTACCGAGCGCATGCTGGCATTACAGTTGGCGCAACTCGAGGCCGATAATATTATTGTCAAGAAAGCTGGTTATGCAGACGGACGGGCTACAGAATACCAATTAACCGCACTAGGCCAGACCCTAGCACCTGTCATTCAGGCTATGGCAGCTTGGGGTGAAGCATATAAAGTGCGGCGAAAAGCATTAGTTTAATTAAGAATAGTCTTTATGACGGCAAAAAACTCGCAGCCAGACACTGCGAGTTTTTTTGTTTAGTCATTCATTAAGTACCCGTGAAAATTTAAGTTCACAAAATGCCAGCGTTCTTTTGAAGACTGTGCCAATCAAGAGAATACCGATGATCGGTCCGATCATGATTTTGCCGCCAAGCAACATGCCACTCAAAAAACAGACAAGATCCATCCCCATACGTGTCTTAGCAACATCAATGGCACATTTTTCCGCTAGGGCCAAGCTTAAAGCAATATACCCTTCTTTACCGGTACTGGCTGCTGCGGCGATGCCGGAGCCGATGGCGATTAAGGCAACCCCCAAGACTAGCATGCTGACACGTATGCCCATATGGCTATCGACTAAAAGATAGCGAATAACAAGATCGGTGACAAGACTGGTAACGATTGGATTGATAATCGTTCCTAATCCTAAGTGGCGACGATTGATCCCAGCCACCAAACCGATGCATGCGACGGTTACCACGAGTGAGGCTTGACCGACTGTAATGGCTAATCTGGTTGCGATGCCTTCCCAAAGAACGCCTAACGCATCCGCGCCAAGTCCAGTCGTGACACACGTGCCCACACCAAGACCGACGATGGCGGCACCAATGGCAGCAATGATTTGTCGTTTGATTGCTGTCATCAACTGAGATCAGTACCATTTGAGGCGATTACTTTTTTGTACCAGTTGAAGGAATCTTTCTTAATGCGCTGGCATGTCTTAGGATCGCCATCGGTTCGATCAACATAAATCAAGCCGTAACGTTTGTTGTAGCCATTGCTTGTAGAAAGCAAATCTAAAGCCGACCATGGCATGTAGCCTAAAACCTGCACACCGAGACCCATGGCGCGTTGCGTGGCGGCAATATGCTCGCGTAAGTAAGCAATCCGATAGTCATCATGCACTTTGCCATCACTTGTGAGCTCATCGCGTGCACCTAGCCCGTTTTCGGTAATCATGAACGGGATGCGGTAGCGAGTATAAAGATCGCGATAGACAATCTCCAACCCAATGGGATCAATGGCCCAGTCCCAATCAGTTGTCCGCAGTTCGGGATTAGGACACATTTGGTAAAAACCAGGATGCGTTTCAAATCCTGACATGTCACCTTTTTTGCCAGTTAAGTTATACCCTGACCAAGCATGATCAGCACCTTCAGGACAAGCGTGAGCGCACTGACTGTCATAATAGTTGACAGCAAGAAAATCGGAGATATTTTGTGAAAAGAGGGTTTCATCGTCGTCAAAGATTTCGGGTGCCAACTGATGTTGCTTCAAATAATTGAAGGCAGCATCGGTGTAATAACCTTTAAAATACACGTCAAGATAATAGAAATTTCGGAGGTCGTTGGCATTCAAGGCCGCCAGCTGATCCTCAGGCTTGCAGGTGCGAGCGTAAACTGGCGCGTAGCCTAATGCTGGGCCTGCCAAACCACCGACCTCGTGGATATATTTCACGGCTAATGCCTGGGCGAGGTTCATATGATGATTGATCTGATAACGCAATTGGTTTTGATTTTGATACTTTTCGGGTACATAACACTTCTGGGTCCAATATTGGACGATGATGCTCTGTTCATTGATTGTGATCCAGTACTTCACATCATTTTTGAACTCATTGACCACAAACTTGGCAAAATAGCCAAAGTCTTCGACAACCTCGCGAGATAGCCAGCCTTCATATTTTTCGACTAGTGCCCAAGGCAGATCGTAATGATACAAGGTAGGGATGGGTTCGATGTCGTTTGCTTTGAGTTCCGCAATCAAATCGCGATAAAATTGTAAACCTTCTTCGTTAACCTGATGATCGCCTTTTGGAAAAATCCGCGACCAAGCAATTGAAAAACGATAGCTAGTAAAACCCATTTCTTTAAATAAGCGGATATCTTCTTTGAAGTGGTGATAGTGGTCACTAGCGATGCTTGTATCGGCAAAGCCAAACTTTTCAGATCGGTTATTGTTAATAAAATCTTGTTGCGAAAGGCCCTTGCCGTGGGTGATCGCGGCACCTTCGACTTGGTAGGCACTTGTTGAAGCACCCCATAGGAAATTCTCTGGAAAACGCTGTTTCATGTGGTCACACTCCTTTAATCAGATAGATGATGGTTGGTTCGACGAAACGGCATCGGTCAACACAACTTCAAAAAGTTCAATCATATTCTGCGTCATGCTGATTTCACTGGCAATGGTCATAAGATGATCTTGCGCATGCGTAAATAGCAGCGATGGCTCATAGTGCTGTCCTGCAGCTTCGTTTTGAATAATCTCTGTTTGTGCTTGATGGGCCAGGGTTATTTCTTTCTTTGCAGAAGCCAGCGCTTGGTAAGCTGCTGCTAATTGCTTGTTCTTGGCAAGCTGAACCGCTTCGAGTGCTTTGTTGCGACCGTTGCCTGCATAAATGATAATTTGCATGGCAACGGGAATGAGAGGACTCTCGTTGGTGTCTTTTTGCGTCATCACTTTTCTCCTTGTCATAGTCCGATATGCGAATGATTAAACTGCCGGTTGTAACTGATTTTCTTCTTGGAGGACTTCCCGTTCGTAAACTTTGAAAAATGGATACCATGTTGCTAGATAAACGACAAAAAGCAGTACGTACCAGATGATGGCGCGAAAATCTTGCAAAATAATAACACTGGAAATTGGTGCTGGAATCTGCGCAACTTGCATCAAACTAGCCGGAATATTCAGCAAGCCGCCTCGCATGACCGCCCAAATGACACAACTGCCGATAATTGAATTGAGCCACATTGGGATCATCAGTATAGGATTCATGACAACGGGGGTACTGAAGACAATTGGCTCGTTAATATTGAATAGCGATGGGCCAAGGCAGATTCTGCCGATGGTTTTCAATTTGGCGCTTCTTGAGAAACACATCAGGAGATTCAAGGTTAAAGTTGCACCAGTCCCACCCATCATGATGAGCCCAAGGCTATAAACGGTTTCGTTGGTGACAATGTTGACGGCGTTGCTGCCACTTTTAACCGCCAAAGCGTTTGCCGCAATGCCTGCAATGAAGATAGGGTTCTGCAAAGCTGTCCATAACCAAGTTGAGATACCCATAGAGTAGAAAAAGGCAGGAATCAAAACCAACAGAATCAAGCCGGGAAGTGATTGGCCAAAATTTTGAATTGGCTCAAAAAGATTCAAAATCACTTGGAAGACGTCAATCTTGAAGGCGAAGATTAAGGTCGCAAACAAGGCTAGACTGATAAAAATGGGGATGATGTTGTTAATCCAATTAGCCACGAAATCTGGCAACGAGCTATTTTTTAGAAAATTCAGCTTGCTGTAGAAGTGGAAGATGACGCCAATGGCAACGCCGAATAGAACGCCAATCAGGATGCCTGTCGGGCCAACCCTACCTAAATCGTAGACACCTTGTTTCTCGCCGATTGGATGAAGCGTCATCATCAAAACGCAGATTGACACGATTCCTGCTGTGGTGGCGTATTGTGGATGTCGAAACTTTTCCATGAATTGATGACCAACCATGAAAGCCGCAACCAAACCAATCATGCCGAACGAATAATTGGAGATATTCGTTAAGTCAGGCAACTGCGGAATATAGGAACGAAAAACGTTGTAGAAGAAGACCACTGATCCAGTTAAAATAAAAGGAATGAGATTCTGCATCGCACTTGAAAGTGCAGCGATAGCAGGCATTTGGGTGAACTTTTTGGCTTTAGGGGCAAAAACGTTAGCCAACCAATCCATGAATATTTTCATTATTTTCCTCCCGGCAGCTTTCTTTACTCTGCCAGCCGATTTGCAAAAGCAATGAGGCCAGCGCCATCGAGACTGCCGTAGATGTCTTGCGGAATGACGTCGACGACAACATTGAAAGGTTCGGCCTGTTTCGCGAGTTCATCTTTTAACGAGGCGTAATGCGGGCCAAGTAATAAAATGTCGATATCTTGAAAATACTGACCAATTTCACTTTCACTTTTTGCTTCAATGGAGACAGCCTGCCCTTTCTTTTGTGCTGCCTTGCGAGCACGCTGAGCAAGAAATCCGCTTGACATGCCAGCGCCGCAGCATAACATGATATTAACCGCTTTCATTTTAAACACTCCTTTCTTGTGACTTTATTATCGCGAATGAGGAGAAATCGGCTCAACTAAAAAAATGCACCGTGACAGTGCAAATGGTTGACGAATTGTTAGCGGTTGCGTGCAAGCAATAGGCTTTTTTGAATTTTGGGAGAACCGGTTAAAAAAAGACCGGAAGGGAGCAAGATGCTAAATAACAACCAGCAACGGCTATTGCAACTGTTATTCGAATCCAATCAACCACTGACGCCTAATCAGTTATCAGAGAAGCTTGGTTGTTCAGTGCGAACTGCCAAAACTTATGTTGCGCAGATTAATCGATTAGCGGCGGAGCCACTGATTCTATCGTCACGACAAGGGTACGTGGCTTTAAAAACTGAGGCTAAACAATTATTAATTTCAACAAACAATGCAAGTGATATCCCACAAACCTTTCGTGATCGTGCTTTTTACATCATCAAACAAAGCATGATTCATAAGGCGCAATTGGATGTCTTTGACTTGGAGGAAAGCTTATTTGTTAGCTATGGAACTTTAAAAAATGATATTCAAAAGATCAATCAGATGTTTTCGAAATCTGGCGTTAGGGTAGTCATTCGCGATAATAAAATTCAGGTTACCGGAAATGAAAAAGACAAACGCCGACTGATTTCGCATTTCATTATGGAGGAAGCACCTCATCATTTCGTTGATCGATCCTTGCTCACACAAAACTTTAATCGTACCGATGTTGAACAGATCGAGCAAATTATCAAAGAAGAATTAGCGCCATCAACATTAAAACTCAATGATTATGCATTGATAAATCTCATGATGCATTTATTGATTATGATTCAATCCTTACATTACGACGATACATTGCTATCCCGCGATGCCTATAGTTCATGGCTAAACACGTATGATGCGGCTATTGTCACGAAAATTATTAAACGTATTGAGAACGTTTTTAACCTTATTTTAAATAAACATGAGCGTGAAGAGATCCACATGTTGTTTCATGCTAATGTTGACCATTTACCGCTAAGTGATCGTGACAAGTTAACCACAACTGTTGGTGACAACATTGTGCGAGCGATGAGCTCATTATTTGCAGAAGTCCAACACATATTTGGGATTGATCTAGATAACGATTATTTCGTTTTTCCGTTCAGCTTGCATCTCAACAAATTATTTTCTCGTGCCATGCAGGGATCCAGTCTGAACAGTCCGCTAACCGAATCTTTAAAGCAGGATTTTCCGGTAGTTTTTGAGCTGGCAGTTTTTGTTTCTTTTCGGCTTAGTCAATTGTTGCACATTCCAATCACAGAAGGCGAACGAGCATATATTGCACTGCATATTGGTGCTGAATTAGATCGCCAAAAGCAACACTCTGAAAAAATCAGAACAGCTATTTTTTCACCGAACTATATAAATTTGAACACGCAACTGTATCAGCATGTTTCTAAGCAATTTGAGCATGATTTGAATGTTGTTGCCTTGGTGAATGACCCTTCTGAGCTTGATAAGCTCGATGTTTCGCTGCTTATCACGACAGTACCTCAGGCTTCATCGATGGCTTATCGAGTCGTGACAATTTCGCCTTTCATGACGAGTAAAGAGAAAAGCACCATCATGGCGACAATTGAGGAACATCGTCGTAACGTACAAAGGGATTTTTTAAGACGCTATTTTGATATCTACTTCGGTGAGCAATTCTTCTTTACATTGCAGCCAATCATGCAGCGGGATCAAGTTGTGACCTTGATGTGTGATCAACTAGAGCGCCGCCATATTGTGTCTCCAAGTTTTCGACAGCATGTTTTTGAACGTGAAGAAGCGGCTGGTACTGCTTTTGGGACAGTCGCTTTGCCACATTCTGTGTACATGGAAGCAAGGCAGACAGCTTTTAGTGTCGGCGTAGCGAAAAACTCAATTCGTTGGGGAGAGCGACGTGTCAATATTGTCGTTCTTGCAGCTATTAGTCAAAATGATCAACAGCGCTTTATGCGTTTGTATGAAGCCTTAATCACGATGTTCAGTGAGCCGCAAGTGGCGACTGCGCTTGCACGCGTTAGGAATTTTGAACAATTTAAAAATGTCGTCAAAACAAACATGTGAGGTGGCTTATTGCCCTAGTTTTTATAACATGATGTGTCAGCATACTGAGCCTAAATTAAAAAGTGGTTGACCACATTAGCAACAAGCTAATGTGGTCAACCACTTTTTAATTTTAGCGCTAAGAATCACATTTCGGCCACAGAACAATGCTCCGTACTTAAATCTCGAATTCTGCGTTTAAGGGTAGCCGTGCTAATGCCGGTTTCTTTGGAAATTTGTTGATACGTCTTACCGTGCATATGTGCATCGAAAGCTTTCCTAATTTGTTGGTCACTATAAAGCTTTTTGCGACCTTCATGGTAATTGGGATTATGTGCTCGAGCGTATTTTTTCCCTTCTTGTGTCCGACTAATAATCAGGCCCCAGTTTACAATTCAAGTGCAACACCCTGACGACTAGACCATAAAGGCCATGAAGACCTATTCTTGTTAGTGCTAGCTAAACAAGAAAGCAGGAATCTTCATGACCCACTCTCAGACTAACACTCACAAGCATTACCAACAACTCAGTTTTAGCGACCGTGCTACAATTCAGGCCCTTCAGGCTGCTGGTGACACCGCGACCGTGATTGCACAGAAGCTTCATCGCAGTAAAGCGACAATCTCACGAGAAATCACGCGTGGATCTGTAACTCAGCTCGACTCGAAGCGTCACTCGCGTCAAGTCTATCTTGCGGAAACTGCCCAAGCCATGCACGACCGTAAACGCGATAGAACCGGTCACTACGCCTTTCTTAAGACCGGCCGTGCGTTCTTCAAGGCTCTCTCCAGGGAGCTTACTCGTAAGCCGCGCGTACACAGCGTTGATAGCTTCGTACACTTCTATCGCGACCAGGGCAAGGCTTGCCCTTCAACGACAACTGTGTATCGCTACATCGACGCCGGGCTGCTTGAGCTAGACAACATGACACTTCCCAAGAAGCTCCGACGCCGCATCAAAGGCTATAAGAACGCCCACAAGCGCAAGAATAAGAAGATATACGGCGACTCAATCGAGTTGCGTCCTGCGGCCGTGAATGACCGCACAGGCGTGGGACATTGGGAAGGCGACTTGGTCAAGGGTATTCGCTTAGCTGATGAGCCAGCATTAATGACGCTCACAGAACGGTACAGCCGGACTGAGATCATCGTCAAGATTCCTGACTATCATGCGGGCACCTGCCTTAAAGCCTTGCAGGACACGATCGACGACTACGGGGCCAAGGAATTTGAGAGTATCACTTTTGACAATGGTTCCGAGTTTGCCAAGTTATCAGAGATTGTTGGAACCCAGATTTACTTCGCACATCCGTACTCGCCTTGGGAGCGTGGCACAAACGAGAACGCCAATGGACTGCTTAGGGAATTCTTCCCGAAAGGGAAGTCTCTCAGAGCAGTTACCCTGGTTGAAATTCAAGCAGTCCAATCCGCACTGAACCATCGTCCCAGACGTATTCTGAACTATCTTCGCCCATGCGATTACTACCGATGCATGGCGTAACAGCCTAGACCACTATCAAGAATTCGTTATCATCGTTGCACTTGCCTTGAAAATTGAGGGACTAATAATCAGGTCTCGTTCAAATTGGGCGAAAGCCGAGAAAACGGTGAATATCAGTTTGCCGGTCGGTGTCTCGTCAATGAGACCAACATTCAGGATGTGTATCCCAACATGATGATCAAACAATGTCTGCATGACATCCAATGCTTCACGCGTATTTCGCGCAAAGCGATCTAACTTTGTCACGACCAAGATATCACCAAACTGCAACTTAGATAATAACTGTTTAAAAACCGGCCGACCCGTGGTCGTGCCGGTGTATTTTTCCTGATAAATTTCATCGACACCTGCTCTACGCAGTTCTTCTATTTGTGACTCAAGACGCTGGCCTTCAGTGCTGACGCGTGCATAGCCATATCTCATCAAAACACTCCTATCATCAAGGCCGAATTGTATCACAACTTGAAAGATTAGAGCCGAAAGCAAGAACTCCCAAAATTATAGCATAAAAATGTTTTATGGAAACAATTAGAATTAAATAACTATCGGTATTTATCGTTGAGGTTGTTTCTTATTTGTTATTAAGTGGACAAAAAGACTGGCTCTTAAGTGTCGAGTTGTAAGCGCAAGAACAATTGCAATGTCAGTGGCTAAAAGTTCACCTGAGAGGAGGGTAAAAATGTGACGAAGATGACAGCTAAAGTGGCGAGAACTGGGCATTTGTTCGCGGTCTTATTGATTTTGATGAGTATGTTAACAGGCTTAGTGACAAGTGGCAGTTCAGTTGTGACAGCCGCTGCTAACATTCGCCCAACCTATCAAACCGATGCTAATGGTACCTATCCGACAAATTCGTGGCAGGTCACGGGACAACAAAATGTAATCAATCAACGTGGCGGGGATCAAGTTTCAGGGTGGGATAACAATACAATATGGAATGGTGATGCGACTGATACCACGAATTCTTACCTGAAATTTGGTGACCCCAATAATCCGGATTATCAGATTCGAAAATATGCTAAAGAGACGAATACCCCCGGATTGTACGACGTTTATTTGAACGTCAAAGGCAATACACAGCAAAATGTGAAGCCTGTAGATATTGTCTTAGTTGTTGATATGTCTGGGTCAATGGAGTCAAAAAATAATGGCGGCACAGATCGAGCTGGTGCCGTTCGTACTGGCGTTAAGAATTTCTTGACTTCTATTCAAAACGCCGGTCTGGGTGATTACGTCAATGTTGGCTTAATTGGTTTTTCTAGTCCCGGTTATATCGGTGGCGGCAATAAAACCACTGGACCGGGTTATATTCACGTCGGATTAGGCAAAGCAGGAAATACCAGTCAGCAACAAGCGATTAATAGCGCATTGAGCCCAACTTTTAATGGTGGTACGTATACGCAGATTGGTTTGCGGCAAGGATCAGCCATGCTGAATGAGGACACCAGTGGCAATAAAAAGATGATGATTTTGTTAACAGATGGTGTGCCGACTTTTTCTGATAAGGTAAAAAATTCAGTGGTGGAAAACGGCACATTGTATGGCACTAACTTTGGAACCACCAGAGATGAACCCGGCTATACCGCAGAACTTAAAAATTCGTACATCGATAGTTCAGGTGATCGTATATATGATACTTGGCCAGCAACATTAGGTGAGGCTAAGAAGGCAAAAGATAGCGGTAATGTGGTGCACGCTTTAGGCATTCAACTGGCTGGCGACGACGGCTACTGGTCGGAAGGCTACATGTCAGACGAAGACGTGCGTCAAAATATGGAACTTATTCCCACTTCACCGGATCTATACGAAGATGCCGATAGTGCCGATGCCGTTGAGGCTTATTTGAATAATCAGGCAAAGGACATTGTCAAAAACTTTAATACTATCATTGACGGCACGATCACAGACCCGATTGGTACGCAATTTCAATATGCGAACAATCAGGCGACCGTTACGAGTGTCGGCAAGCAAACTGTGCCAGCAAGTGAGTTGCCAAGTGCGGCGATCCAAGATGGTCAATTGACGGTGAATCACATGAACTTGGGTCAGGATCAGGAAGTTCAAATCCATTATCAAGTCCGGATCAAAACAGAGGATGGTGGCTTCAAGCCTGATTTTTGGTACCAAATGAATGGTGAAACATTGTTGACACCAAAAGCGGGCGCTGCCGCTGTTGACTTTGGGATTCCTTCAGGCAGGGCACCAGCAACTACAGTTTATGTGCAGAAGCAATGGCGCCAGTTAAGCAATCAATCGTTACCGGATACGCTCAACGTCACGGTGCAGCGAAAAGTGGCTGACGGTTCGCTTGATCCAAATTGGCAACAGACCTTAGTCCTTAAAAAAGCTGATAACTGGAAAGCTAGCTTTACGGCACCTGCGTATAACAATCAGGGTCAAAGTTTTTCATATGTCGTTAAGAGTGAAGATGCCTCGGGAATTGATTTGAGTTCGTTTATCAGTTCTCAAAATATGGATTAGCAAACAGCAACGTTGACTTTGACAAATCAGCAGTATGGTTTTCAATTTCAGAAAAAAACAACCGATGGAACTGATTTATCAGCAGATCAGTTGAAGGCCATGCAGTTTAACTTAACCCAGTACAGCGATAACAGTTTTCAGCTGGCATCCAAAACCAACGCCATCACGTCAACGGATCTGCAGGCACTAGCGCCGGGGTATTACGGTATTCAGGAAGCTGCAGCACCTACAGGTTATCAACTTGATGGGACAACGTATCTTTTTCAGCTAACGTCTGATGGGCAATGGCAATACCATGGCACAAAGGACAATGTGACATCAGGGAGTGTTATTAATGGCCAGCAGACTTTGAATCCTGTTGGTGATAAGTCAGATGATTTTACGGTGACCGGGGATCACCAGCAAATTCTGACGCTAACGAAATATGATGAACCAAAGCCATCCATGACTTTGCGGGTCATCAAACAGGATAATCAAAGCCAATATCTTGCAGGTGCAGCGTTCACCCTGCAACCAAGTGCTGGCGAAGCTGAGACGATAACATCATCGGCGACATCTGAGGGACAAGCGTTTGCGACAAAATTAGTTGCAGATGGTACCTATACGATGTCAGAAACAAAAGCACCAGATGGCTATCAAAGCAATCCTGCAAAGATTGCCATTCAGGTAGCTACGACTGGTAAAGAGGCAACCGTCACGATTGACGGTGAGGCATTGAAGCCGGGCGAAAGTAAGAACGGATACACATTAGCGATTGATGGCAGCACGATCACTTTGCAGGCGATTAATCAGCCACTTGCAATTTTGCCACATACAGGTGGTCAGGGCTATCAGCGATTGCTTGGTATCGCACTGGGATTGATCAACGCAGCGTTCCTTTTATTACTGGTTGTTTTGATAAAGCGACGGGTGGTGAAGCAACATGACTAAATCCTTCCGTCCGTTAGTGATTTTGACCTTTTGCTTGGCACTACTAGTCAGTTTGGCAACGACAACGTTGCAGCAGACACAGGCGGCAACTGTGCCGACCACTGTTGATGTTGTGTTGCATAAGCTGTTGTTTAAAGATACCTTGCCAACTCAACAAGCAAATAACGGGACAACAAAACCCGACTTTTCGCAGGCAGATGTGCCGTTAAACGGTGTGACGTTCACAGTTTATGACGTGACCGCTGACTTTTGGCAGCTTGTCTCCAAAAATGGCGGTGCGATTGAAGCAGCACAAACGACGTTGAGTCAAGATAGCTATCAGCCTGCTAGCTCCAGCCTTATCGCACAGGTTGTGACGGCTGGTCAGGGAGAAGCGTACTTTGGCGATTTACCACTCCGACAGGGGCAGCATGCTGCGGTTTATCTTTTTAAAGAAACGGCGGCACCTAAGAATATTGAAGCCAGTCAGAATCTTGTGGTTGTCATGTCAAGCAACCTTCAACATGGGAATCAATCACGCATTGATTTATTTCCTAAGAACAAAATGGTAAGTCGTCACAGCGACGCCCCAAAAAAAGTTCCAAAGAAAACACGTCAATTGTTGCCACAAACGGGTGATACAGTTGCAGCTTGGCTTTCAACGCTCGGGTTGATAATTTTCGCGACAGTACTTGCTTTTAACATGAAAAAACAAAAAATTGATAATTAGGGAGAAAAGAATGAAAAAGACAATTGCCAAGAAAGTGCTGACATTAACCAGCACGATCCTAATGACATTACTGATGGTTCTCGGGTTTAATGGCACTCGGGTTCAAGCAGATACGAATGATACGACAACACAAAACGTTGTCCTTACTAAATACGGGTTTGAAAAAGATGTTACTGCCATTGATCGTGCGACTGATCAAATTTGGACCGGCGATGGTGCTAAGCCTTTACAAGGCGTTGATTTCACCATTTACAACGTGACAGCCAATTATTGGGCATCGCCTAAGGATTATAAAGGCAGTTTTGATAGTACTTCGGTTGTCGCAACCGGTACGACTAATGACGAGGGGCAACTAACCCAAGCATTGCCAACCCAATCAACAGATGCCAGCGGTAAGACTCGTGCTGCTGTCTATCTTTTCCATGAAACCAATCCGCGAGCTGGTTATAACACGTCTGCCGATTTCTGGTTAACCTTACCAGCCAAGGCAGCAGCCGACGGGAATGTCTATGTCTACCCAAAGAATGTTCAAAAGACCACCTATGAGCGCACTTTTGTTAAGAAAGATGCTGAGACTAAAGAAGTGCTTGAAGGAGCCGGCTTTAAGATTAGCAATAGTGATGGCAAGTTTTTGAAGTTGACAGATAAAGATGGTCAAAGCGTCAGCATCGGCGAAGGATTTATCGATGTATTGGCCAATAACTATCGATTGACGTGGGTTGCTGAAAGCGATGCTACTGTTTTCACGTCTGATAAGAGCGGTAAGTTTGGCTTAAATGGATTTGCTGATAACACCACAACTTACACGGCAGTTGAAACAAACGTGCCGGATGGTTATGATGCTGCTGCCAATACAGACTTTAAAGCTGATAATTCGTCTAGCGACATTCTAGATGCACCAAGCGGTATTCTGCCACACACTGGTGGTACTGGCACAGTCATTTTTGCGATTTTGGGCGTTGCCTTAATTGCATTTGGAGCAGTTGCCTATCGCAAGCGCCGCAATGGTTTCTAAAAAGTTAATAAGATAAATGAGTCAAGCAAGAGCGTCGATGGCGCTCTTGTTTTGATATGGCGAGGTAATCAGAGTGACAAAACGAACACGTCGACCTTTAGGCTTGATTGATATTGTGATTGGATGCCTTCTTTTAGCGGGTTTTGGTGTTTTATGCTATCCATTTGCAAGTGATGCTTACGTTTCTTACCAAAATCAGCAAGTCATCGACAGGTATCGACAACAAGAAGCGCGGAAGAATCAGATGGTGTTGCGGCGGGAATATAACGACTATCAGCAAAAAAATAAACAGTTGGCAGCAAGTCAGCAAGTGCCCGGCGTTGCCAGTTTTAATCATGCCGTTAATGATCAAGGAACCGCAAAAACAGCGGCCAAACGCAATCAGCAAATCTTGACTCGTCAGACAGTTGCTCAGTTGACGATTCCCAAAATTGGCCTTAGTCTGCCGGTTTTTGATCATACAAGCGATTGGCTTCTACAATTTGGCGCCTGTTTATTGGATGGTACAAGTTATCCAACTGGTGGTAAAAATACCCATGCTGTCATTTCAGCGCATCGTGGTGTGCCAAACGCTGAACTTTTTACCCGAGTACCAGCGTTAAAAAAAGGCGACAAGTTTTTTATTAGCATAGGCAATCATAAATTGGCTTACCAAATCTTTAAGCGCCAGGTTATTGAGCCAAGTGATACCCGGCAGCTAAGAATTGTGCCGGGACAGGATCTTGTGACCTTAATGACCTGCACGCCTTATATGATCAATTCTCATCGATTGTTGATAACGGGTCGCCGAATTCCTTACGTTAAGGCAGATGACGAGGCCTCAAGTTGGGCGGTTTGGTGGAACAAATTAAAGCTAATAGTCGCACTTTTAGGCGCGGTGATCATTTTAGGCCTGATCGGTTTCGTAATGCGCGGTTTGATGCTTGGCCGAAAGCATTATTTGCTGGAAGTACCGGCTGAAGCCACACAAGTCGTGGTGAAACGAGGTCGACATATACATTCTTTTAAATCAGATCAGACTGGGGTGACTGACATCAGCCTGCCTGGTAATCATTATCGAGTCGCAATTGTCACGCCACTTGGCCGGACTAAGTACAAGGCTTATGTCAAAAAAATTCGGGATAAAAAATTCACACTTAAACGATCTTGAGCGTACCTGTGTCATTAGATGACTCAGCAACTGGTCTATTTTTGGTATGGTGGGCTTTGACGGTGAGAGCATTCGCTACAGCAACTTGTGAATGATTTGGTATACTAAAGAAAACTTTAGTGATGCCAGATAGCAGCATATGAACGAGATCGGGTTCTGATCTGGGGAACGCGTTAAGGGGGCGAATGCTATGAAACAACTTGAGATCGCGCATTTGGACAAAGCTTTTGATCAGCAAGTTTTGTTTAAAGATGCCAGTTTCATGTTTAATCAAGGTAAAATATATGGCTTGTTAGGCCGTAACGGCTCCGGAAAGTCGACTTTATTTAATATGATTGTCCGCAACTTGCCACATGATCACGGGACGATTGCGGTTGATGCCGATGATGGTCGTGGGTTAATTACTGACTACGCAGATACAAGTGTGGGGATGGTATACACGCAACCGCACTTACCGGCGTTTATGACGGGGCTTGAATTTGTTAACTACTTTATGAGCATTAACCGAACGCGTCTTGAACAAGCACATTCGTCTGTGCAGGCGACCGATTTTTTCGAAATGGCTGGGTTGAGTCAGGCTGATGCGAATAAGCTTTTACGCGACTATTCTGAGGGAATGCGGAACAAGTTGCAGATTGTGGTATCGCTCATGCTAAGACCGCCAGTACTGTTGTTAGATGAACCATTGACAACAGTTGACGTGGTGGCGGCCCATGAGATGCAACAGTTGATTGTGGCGATGAAGGCGGAATCTGTGGTCATTTTTTCAACCCACATTATGCAGTTAGCCCAAGCTATTTGTGACGCTGTGGTGCTGTTGCATAACCAACAGTTGACAGAGCTTTCAGGCTTGGACATCCATAGTCAGGCGTTTGAGGATGCCGTGATTGCTCGGCTAAGTGACGAGGTGCGGGCCGATGGTTGAAGCGTGGCGTTATTACTGGTTTCAAGCGCAAGTTGATGCAACGACTATGGTGAATGGCCTGATTTATTTTATCCGGCGGCTCCCAATATTAGGTAAAAAGATACCGACTAAGTTATATCGTATGGGTGCCGTAAAAAGTTTGATTGCGATTATCATGAGCTGCTTAATGTTCATGATGAAGCCACTGATCGCAGTGCTTTTACTAGCGATGGATTTCTTAGTAGCCAATGCATACAACGATTTTATCCATCCGTTACCGACAACGTTCACATTTCGTGCGATGATCGCAGTGACGATCTATACGCTGGGTGGCCTACTGTTTCGGGGACTGGTCTTTCGTTATATTCCAGTTGATTTAAAAGCAATTAAATTAGCCGACTATTTTGTGCTCGATCGGCTTGCGTTGGCTCGTGGGCTGACGCGCATACAGCAAGTGATTGGCATCGTCCTTGGACCATTCTTACCGTTTTTTGGACTAACGATGATCACCCAAAATTATTGGATTTTATTCGTTGGTTTGGGCGTATCCGTTTTTAGTTGGTTCTGGCGCGGGTTTATCCCACGCTTGACTTGGTCGAACCACCGGCTGGGGATGATCGCACAAATTCTGTATTGGTGCGGGTTAGTGGGCGTGCCAATCGCGCTTGTGTTGACCGGCAAGCTTACACCATTCGTGACTGGGTTGTTTTCGCCAATAGGCTTGATCATTTGCTGGATTGGGGTTTTCGGGTTGTGGTGGTATCAGTACCGCTTCTCGAATGATATCCCACTGTTAATGGCATCGATTCAACAGTCTGTCATAACTTTGAACAAGGTGGCGGCAACACAGAAGCAACAATTTTTGGCAACTGGTACCGCGATGCAGAAAAAATTGACCCTTGATACGACGGTTTCGGTCAAAGTGAACCAGCGACTTGGCAATAACTATCTCAACGCATTGCTATTTGCACGCTACCGCAGTCAGTTATGGAAAAAATTGCGTACCCGCGTGTTATGGATTAGCGGCATTGGCATCAGCTGCTTGATTCTTTTAAAATTATTTGCGATTCACTCCGTGGGGGATTTGACCCCAATTTACGGCGCCTTGTTCTTCGTGATGTATCTGGCCTCGCTGGGCGGCCCGATTGTTCAGCTACTATTCGTTAACTGTGATTCGGCGATGCTCTTTTACCCATTTTATCGACAACCTAAAGCTGTTTTAAGCGGGTTTTTCTATCGATTTTGGCGGATCGTTCAGTACAACGCCGTGACAGGTGCGTTAATCTATGGCCTGTTACTTGCCCTTCAATTGGTGACACCAGTGCCGGATCACTTGAATTTCTATCTGGTTTTATTGTTAGAAGTTTGCGGGATGGTGTTGTTCTTTTCCTTTCATGATTTGTTTATCTATTACCTGCTACAGCCGTTTACGGAAGATATGGAAGTCGTGTCGCCGTTATATCGTATTTTATATTGGGCGATGTATTGGGTTGCGTGGGTGTTCACTCAGGTCCATCTTTCCGGCTACACTTATGCGCTTGCCATTGGGGTGATCACATGCATCTATGTGGTGGCGGGCACCATCGTGATTTATCGCGTGGCGCCTAAAACATTCCGTATTCGCTATTAAACATCGCTGTTAGATTGATGCTATCATCAATGTCAATCTGAGTTGATGGGACAAAGCTAAGCGGGTACTTTCAATGCCGATGAGTCGAGAAAAACTGATTTATCGGTATTTTTGTGTGGTTTTTTGGCCAGTTTGCACGGGCTACTTTTGATGAGCCTGATGCCGACAGCTGTTTGAACGTGTTGCAAGCGATTCCGCCAGCGGGTACAGTAGGCATAACGAAGGGAAATATTCTTTGAAAAGAATGCTAATTAGTTTCCATGAATAAATTGTTGTCAACAGGGAGGCAAATCTGATGCTAAGTGATGAAAGGCTTCGCGGGACAGTACTTGCAGTAGACGATGATATCGATATTCTAAGGATGTTGAATCGTTATTTTGCTGCCCGCCTTCCGACGTTTAACCTAATCACGGCCGAGTCAGGCGCCGGTGTGGTGCAACGGCTGACCAATAATCCTGATTTGATTTTGCTTGATGTCAACCTACCTGATACTGACGGCTTTTCGTTGGCGGAACGAATTCGGGCGATAACATCGGTACCAATTATTTTTCTGACCGCACGGGTGACTGATGAGGATAAAGTTCGTGGACTCGGTGCAGGCGGCGATGATTATGTGACGAAACCGTTCAGTCTTGCTGAACTTGGTGCCCGCATTAAGGCCCACTTTAGACGGGAAAGCCAACCGCAAAAACGTGCACGGATGGCGATTTTTGATCAGATTCTCATCGACTACCGCGCTAAACAAGTGTCAATTGGCGATCAAGTTTTAAGTCTTGAAAAGAAGCAATATCAACTAGTTGAGCTGTTAAGCCTGAATCCGGGGCAAGTCTTTAGTCGTGAACAGCTTTATGAAAAAATATGGGGTTATGACGCTCTTGGAGATGATCGAGTCATTACGGAACATATCCGCCGCATTCGACTTCTTTTTGATCGATATCAAGTAACCTCACCAATCGAAACCGTTTGGGGAGTGGGCTATAAATGGACAAGTTAAAGCAGCGCCTAACGCGTTTGCCAATAAAAAAAGCTTTGCTGCATCTGATTCTGATCGGCACAATTGCCGCTGCATTGGTGGTGTTGGTCTACTTGCTGATTTGGCATGTGGTGATGATGCCAATTGCAACTGCCTTGGCCAAGCGCTGGTTCATTGGCGGGATGAGCTTATACTTTGGTGGGGCAATTATTGGTAGTTTTGCCATGCTATACGCAGTCATGAATGTCACAGCCAGACTTTTTTATCGTGTGAAATTGGGGCCGCCGTTGGATCAACTACAATATGGTGTTACTCATATCCAGGCGCAGGATCTGGACTTCACGCTACAGCCGACATCTGATGATGAACTCGGTCAATTAGTAGCCGCGTTTGAGGAAATGCGCCAAGCATTACGCAAGGCGCTCGAAACCGCATGGCAATTGGCTGATGATCAAAAACAAGTCAACGCCGCGTTTGCTCATGATCTGCGGACGCCGCTAACTGTCTTGCAGGGAAATCTGGAATTGTTAACGTTCAATGAAGAAGGCCAGCCACCAGATCAACATTTACTAGACGAGATGCAGCGACAGCTTGATCGGATGAACAATTTTATCAAAACGATGAGTCATGTGACCTCTATTCAAAATATTCGGTTGAATCATCATGCAATCACAGAAGCACAGGTTGAACAACAGCTTCGTTCAGAAGTGGATAAATTACCAACAGCTAAGACGATTGACTGGCAAGTTGATAGCACACGGTTGACAGACAACAAGTTATCGGTTTCGCCAGACGCTATCCTTGAGGTGTTTGATAACCAGATCAATAATGCCCTCCGGTTCGCTAAGACAAAGGTGGGGATTCATCTCACCTTCAATGACCAGCAAATCACCTTGCAGGTTTGCAACGATGGCCAGCCATTAACGGCAACTGAGCAACGCAAGGTCAAATTGCCTTATTTTTCAAATGATAAAGCAGCGCATCACCTTGGCGTGGGCATGTATATCTGCAATCAACTATGTGCAGCACATCGCGGTTACTTTAAAATTCAAAACCGTGAACATGCGGCGGGTGTCTGTACGACAGCGGTTTTCGGCTATTTTGACGGCAGCGCCAAAAGCTAATGTTACCAACGACGTCAGACAAATGCTGAAAAAAAGCATTGTTGTCAAAATCTTGTGAATTGCTTGTTAAGGTCTCCTTGTAAGCTAAAGGAGGCTTTTTTCATGGAAAAGATTAACATCGAAGGGCTCACCAAACGCTATCGCGGCAAGGCGGCGCCGGCGCTTGATCAAGTATCGCTAGAAATTGAGACGGGGATGTACGGGCTGTTAGGCAAAAATGGTGCTGGTAAATCAACCTTGATGAAAATTCTGACCACGCTGGAGCAGCCGACAGCAGGTACGGTTGAAGTCTGCGGGGTGCCGATCAAAGCGGCAAAAGCGATTCGTCAACAAATCGGCTATTTGCCGCAAAGATTCGGCTTTTACACCAACATGCGAGTCGTCGATGCCATGACTTATCTTGCGGTATTAGCCAATGTCCCAGCACGGGATCAATCTCAGCGAATTCAACATCTGCTCGAAGAGGTTCATTTAGCAGACAAGGCCCGCACTAAAATAAAAGCTTTGTCTGGCGGCATGTTGCAACGTTTGGGGATTGCACAGGCGCTCGTCAATCGTCCAAAAGTTTTAATCGTCGATGAGCCAACTGCTGGTTTAGATCCAGAAGAACGCATTCGCTTCCGAAATTTGCTGACAGATTTTGCAAATGAGCGCATCGTTCTTCTATCGACGCATATCGTGTCAGACATTGAGGCAACGACCAATACGATCGGAATTCTTGATCAAGGCCGGCTTTTGTTCAATGGCACAACCGATCAACTCCTATTGGCGGCAAATGGCCACGTGTTTGAAAAAGAAGTGCCAGTGGCAAAGTTAAACGAGTTTAAACGGCATCGTCGGATTACTGAGCAAGTAACGGATGGGACAATGGTTAAGTTGAGATTTTTAGCTGCCAGTCAGATCAATACCAGTGCGCAAGTTCTGCCAACGTTGGAGGAGGCTTATCTATATTTGCAGATGAAGCATGAGGAGGCCTTCTTATGAAACTATTTTGGATGGAGGTCAAACGGCAAACAACGGGCCGGACTTTTACGATTTATACCTTATTAGTGATGGCATTTGTGTTGTTAAATATGTGGCCAATGCTCGCACGAAACGTGACGGCGTTGCCGACATCAACTAATAGCTACGACGATATCACAGCAACCGACTTCCAGACGCGCAAAACAAACGGCGTTGGCCAGTTACGATACGACTATCAGCACAATACTTACGTCACGTATCCCTTGGGGTTTGCAAAAACAGTGACACTACCAAAGGCAGATCAGGCCCGCGTTCGTAGTTTACTGACACAAGCCAACCAAGCAGAGACACAAGCCACATTGGTGAAAGCACTGGGACAGGTGGACAGGTTGATTGGCGGACAATCGGCTTACAGTTCACAGAACATTCAGGGGTTTGCGTCGCGACCGATGACAAAAGCCGAGGCACGGCAAGATCACAATCTGATTCTCAAAAAAGACCGTATCAGTGGTACCTTTGCACGACTATTTGCCGATTACGCCGGTATTGTCATGGGAATTCTACCCACCGTTGTCGTCATCGCTTATTGTTATGCTGATCGTCGAAGTCGTGCAACGACAAGTCTGCAATCGAAAATGACCAGTACTTGGCGACTAGTAGGCAGTCGATACTTAGCAAGTCTCGTGACACTTTTGATGCCGATTTTTTTGATGGGAATCGTCTTAACCATTCAAATCGCTCTGCATTATCAAGGGTATCAAATCGATTATCTCGTGTTCTTCAAAATGACCGGACTGTGGTTATTGCCAACAGTGATGGTTAGCAGCGCAGTGGGTTTTTTAAGTGATGCGCTTTTTGGCAATTTTCTCGGATTCGTGGTGCAGATTGGTTGGTGGTTGAGCACGATGATGATTGGTGCGCGGCAAGTTGCTGGCAATTATGGCTGGTTGCTGATACCGCGACATAATTCACTGCATAACGTTGCCTACTATGAGGCTCATCTACCAGAATTACTGTTTAATCGGTTAACCTATGCCGCGCTCGCCATTGGTTTTATTTGCTTAGCCGTGGTGTTGTTAAATCTTCAACGAGGAGGAAAATTTCATGCCATCAACTTTGAAACGCTTGGTCGGGTTAGAACTCAAAGCCAACGAGTGCAGCACTAGTTTGATCGTGCTTGGGTGTGGCCTGCTCATGCCGGTTGTTTTTACGATGACGCCAAGCAACTTAGCGCAGGCCGTCATGCCGGGCGAGTTGTTTCTGCCACTGCTGACCATTTTTGCTTTTGGCAGTCTGTTTTTACCAGAACAAACGGTCGAGATTGGCGCAGTCATTAATAGCAAGCAAACGCAACTATGGTGGCTTTATCTGTTGCGATTCATTTGGTATGCGGTGGTACTGGCGATGCTGGCCACAGTATTGATCGGCGTTTATGCTTTTTTA
This sequence comes from Lacticaseibacillus paracasei subsp. paracasei, assembly GCF_000829035.1. Classification (NCBI taxonomy): domain Bacteria; kingdom Bacillati; phylum Bacillota; class Bacilli; order Lactobacillales; family Lactobacillaceae; genus Lacticaseibacillus; species Lacticaseibacillus paracasei. The sequence continues at coordinate 455,315 of NZ_AP012541.1, forward strand.
AATGTTGGGGTCAATCTGCTCATACTTTGGTTCGACTTTGTCGTCAAAATTTTGTTAGTTGGGAGCATCACGGTTTTGAGTTACAGCTTATCGCGATCGCTGGCAGTCGCGTATCTCTTGCCAACAGCGTATTTTGCATTGTGTATCGGTTATCGCTATTTAGGCGCGGTGAATATCATGACGTTTATGCGTCATCGGGCAGTGTCTGACAACTGGATTCAGTTGCTGCTAGCTGGACTTTTTTCAGCGATCAGTTTTCTGAGTTTGAAAAGTCGACCGGTTCGGGGATGACAGGGAAAAAGTTTGACAGCTAGTTGGTGCTTTAGTGCTCGAGATTAGTGGTGGTAAGGCGGCGATTGGAAATTGTGCGATAGACAGGCAAAGAGCTCCATGCCGGTTGCTGCTGGCATGAAGCTCTTTGTTAATGTTTGTTGATTCGGTGATTTGTCCTGATGCTGCTAACTGGCTAATTAGTTGCAATTAGTTTTTTTTATGTTTCTTTTTGCTCATCAGGCCGATGCTTAGCGCAAAGACCATACCAAGGAGGGCGATGCCTAGAGCTTGCAACCAATGACTGTTTTGCATCCCCATTGGTGGTAGGGCTTTGGCAGCTGCTTTAGTTGAATGGACTGATTTTGCCAGTGTTTTTTCTTTTGACTCTTTTTGTTTGAGAGCCGACGTTTTTTGATCCAAAGGCGAGGCGGATTCCGCATCCTTAACCGTTTTTGCTTTGAGACCTTTTTGAACAATAAGGATTGTGTCATCCTCTTTTTCAACTATATTAGATTTCGGATCTTTTTGACGCGTCTTGCTGATGGTTTCCTCGTCATCAGTCACTTTGGATTTCGGATTTTTCTCGATAGCAGTCGGATTATCCTGGTTATCTTTGTCCGACTTTTGGTCGATTACTTTTTGATCAACGTTCGGTTGGACGGGATTGTCTTCGGTTGAAGACGTTGGTTTAGTTGCTTCAATCGAAATAGTAGGTTCGTCGGGTTGCAATGTTGCGTCTGTTGACGAATCCGTGGTGTTAGGGTGATTGGTTGCATGGTTTGAGCTCTCGACTTCAGTTTTAGTCAGCGTGTTTTGGCCAGATGTTGTCGTTGCAGTGCCGAACTCCGCTGTATCGTCGCTTGTTTTAGCCGGTGCGATGGTCTCAGACGAAAACTTCTTGTCGTCAGTTGCTGGTGTCACGGTTGTTTTCGAGGTGTCGATTTGGCTGTTTTGCTCACTTCCCGTTGTGAGTGTTTCGACCGGTGATCCAGTGGTTGTGTTGTCACTTGATGGGGTTGCCTTTGGATCAATTTTGGACTCAGCAGCAGAATCTTTGCCAGCCTGTGAGTCACTGACGGATGTTTCCGCGATATCGGGGTGATGGCTCTCGGTGTTTTCGACATCGACGCTTTCCGTTGTGGCTTCCGGCGCTTTGTCAGCAGTTGGTGAGGCTGTGGCTGGCGTGATGTTGGAATTAACGGCACGATCTTTGTCAATTGCTGGGTCAGTGACAGGCGACTCGGTATCAGTGGACTTATGGCTTTCGACTTTTTCGACTCCGATAGTTTCCGTGACCGTTTCAATGGCCTTGTTATCAATTGATGCGATTGTCGTTGCGTCCATTTCCGACTTAACGGAATTATCTTCGCTTGCCTTCGGGTCTGCGGCAACTGTTGCAGTGGTACCAGCTGCAGCCTCTCGATTGTCTTCGGCTTTAGCCTCTTCCACGGTTGTTTCATCGATGTTGTCTTCGTTTGGAGTGATTGCTGATGTGTCCGATTCTGACTTAATGGCACGATCCTCGTCTGTTTTCGGGTCTGAAACGGTTGGTTCGACATCATCGGATTTGTTACTTTTATCATGTTCACCTTTGGCGTCTTCCGCGACTGTTTCACCGACCTCGGTTTTACTTGGCGCGGCTGCCTCTGATTCAATTTCTGACTTAGTGGCACGATCTTTACTCGGTTTCGGATGAGTGACCGTTGTTTCAACCACATTGACTTGATTGTCTTTTTCATCTTCGGTTGGTGTGTTTTCCTTTGTTATTTCAGTGGCTGTGGCCGTGTTGCTGCTTGGCGCGGTTGCCACTGATTCAATTTCTGATTTAACGGTACCTTCATTGTCATCTTCTGTGTCGGTAACAGCTGATTCAACAGTATCGGTTTTATTACCCTTATCATCTTTGACATCGGCATGTTCCTTTGCAGTCCCAGAAGATGTCGCCGTGTTATCACGTGGCGCGATGGCTGTTAAATCTATTTCGGACTTTACACCACTGTTTTTGGCCATAGTCGGGGCGATATTCGTTTCAGCAGAATCAGATTTACTGCCTTTATCATTTTCGGCTTTGCTATCTTCCATGGCTGCTTCAACAGCTTTGTCGTTACTTTGCGAACTTGCAGCTGGATCGATTTCTGGCTTAACGGCACTATTTTTGTCAGTCGTTACATCAGTGATAGCCGGTTGGGTGTTGGCGGATTGATGACCTTCTTTTTCAGCAATTTTATCGTTTTCTATGGCCGCTTCAACAGCTTTGTCGTTACTTTGCAAACTTGCGGCTGGATCGGATTTAGGTTGAATAGCACTATCTTTGCTTGTCGTGAGGTTTGTGGCAGTTGGTTCGTCGTCATCAGTTTTATTGCCTTTGTCCTCATTGACTGTGGTTTCTGTTGCGGTCTCAACTACTTGACTGTCAGGTAGTGAGGTCGCTGTTGGATCAACTTCCGACTTAGTGGGGCTCTCTTTGTCCATCGTCGGATCAGTGTCAGTAGGGGCAGTGGTTCCTGGTGTGTTGTCTTTGGTGTTTGTTGCTTCAGTGGCTTCGGCGTCAGAATCAACGCCCTTAGCGTGATTCGGCATCGTTGTGGTTGCATTAGGACTGTTATCAACTGGATTTTCATCAACAGCTGTTGTTACTGATGCTGGTGTGTTTGTTGCCGTGTCATCGTTTCCGTCACTTTGAGCTTCCTTTGATGTATCTATTTCGACAACGGGGTTACTTGTTTCAACCTTGCTGTCTTCCGGATTGACCATCGTTGGTTCGGTGCTTGGCGTCACCTCAGTTTTTTCATCGCTGGATGATGTTGTGATCGGTGCTTCACCTGCATTATTCTTGGGTGTTTGATCTTCTTGTTCAGGAGTAATTTCTAGTTCATCCAAGGATTCTTCCTTGAAAAGTTTTGGTGTCTTAGTGACGTTGAACGTTTTCGTTACCGTGTTGCCAACTTGATCAACTGCCTGTAGGGTAATGATATTGAGGCCATCGGTTAATTGATAGGTTTCGTCAAACGATGCTGCACCATATGGGTTGTACCCGTTTGTAAGTTGATTCGGCGCGGCCGAAGATTGATGTGCATTAAAACCCGCCAGATTTTGCTGCGTGAAGATGTTGTTACCATTGCTATACAAACGATAGCCGCCGATATTGTCAGTCACACTCCCCTTAATTGAAAAAGTGTCAGCGTCCGTGGTGACAAGGTAGGTTCCATCATCGTCAATTTTCATCGAATCAGCATCTGAAAGCTCCAGTGTCGGCAAGGTTGTATCCATATAAAGCAACAGGAAGCCGCCATTGGTCTTCTCTTTACCGTCTTTATCGAGAGTTGTGAGGACATAGCCAATATTCCGCTCCTCAGTCGGGTTGCATGGCATGGTCATACTGAAGGAACCATCTGCTGCAAACGTCACTTCATTTTGAGGATCATTTTGTCTCGGGGTGACAAAAATGCGTAACTTACTGTTTTTCGGATCAGATACCTTGCCACGAAGCGTGAGGGTCTTAAGCTTGGCGTCATAGAAAGTGCTGGCGCTGTCAATGCCTACCAATGTTCGTTTGTTGTTGTTCAGGTCAAGGAAAGCAATGCCGTTGATGAACTTTCCCTTTGTGGTGATTGGTTTTGAATAGTCGGCACCCGAAATCACCTTGGCACGGCCCATCACGGTAGCTTCGTCATCAAACGGGTCGGTTTTAGTCTTTTCGTTAGAGTATCCAGTGTATTTTTTGGAAGTGAAGATGACGAACTCAGCAATACTAGGTGATTGAATGAAATCACCAAACCCATCTCGGGCTAATGCAGTGATGCTAAGGCGGGCATAAGGATACCCAGTCGCATCAACTTTAAAAGTGACTGTCCCGGTCGTTTTATCAAGATTTCCTAAATAATCGCGTCCACTTTTACTGTCAGTCGCGGTGACGATAAAATCTTGTCCCGCGGGCACCATCGCTTGAACCGTATAGATGCTGTCTTTGGTTGCCGCTTGGTAGAGGCCATCTGGTCGGATGATGTTATCAGTGCCAATTGGAAGCGACCAGCGTACTTGCGGCCAAATGAATGGCGGATCAACTTCCTTATTTTCACCATTGATTGCTTGAATGGAAGCTTCAGAACGATTACCTGCGAGGTCTGTGATGGTCAGCATGAGCTTGCCATCTCCTTTTTTCAGAAGGACAAGCTGTTCATCGCTGAGCTGATAACTTACCGTTCCTGAGGTTGATTGATTGTCGTGATTTAAAGGAACACCATAGGTTGCGGAACCAATGGTGAGTTTGGCTTGACTATACGCGGTGAAACCCACGCCTTGGTCGCTATAGTCAGCCGTTAGCTTGCCGTCTGAGTAAGCCAAATTGGACAGCGTTGGTTTAATCGTATCGACGGCCACTGGTAAGCTCATGGTTTGCATGTTATTTTCGCCTGGTGTATAGGTCATACCGATCAGACGATAGGTGTAAATACCATCCTTTGCAGGCACCATTTTACCGGTGGTTTGATCATAGACTTGACCGTCCCATTTGAGCTTATCAGGATTCAGAAACATTGAGATTGATTTGGCAAGATCAGCATTGGTAGTGCTGCCGACCTCAAGGAAAGACTTGGTGGTGTCAGTTTCTTGATCAATGACCCGCATTACTTTGTCATCTTGATCTAAAATCTGTGCAATCACTTGTTTAAGATTTTGCTTGGTGAAGACATAGGGGGTGATGGTGTCAGAAATGCCATCGCCATTTGGTGAAAAAGCGACTTTGGTGTTCTGAACTTTGGCCCCAATCGTTTGCCAAGTGAAACCATTCGTCGGGTTATTGACTAGCTCGCTCAGCGATGTTGGATCGGTAATGCCTAATGGATTGTGGTTGTTATCGACAAGGTAGCCACCTTTAAAGATACTGCCTTCTTCGTTTGCGGGCTTGTCGAACACGGCCTCATCATTGGTGGAACCGTAATATCCCATGTAAGGAACCGAAATGGATTGACGGTCATCGGCGGCTTTGAATTTGATAAAGCCTTCTACCACTTGATTTAATTTAACCGTGTCATCAAGCGAAAGGGTAAAGGTGATCTTTTTGGATGCCCCGGCATCAAGCGTGAAAGTTGGCGTAGCAGTTGTGAGGGTGGCACCAGGCAATGTGCGATCATGAACGGTTTTGTTGTTGGCGGTGTCAATCACTTCGGTAGCAGGTTGGCCAAGATCAAGCGTGTACGTTTGCTGATCGGTACCGCGATTTTCCAACGTAATGACGAATGATTTGCTACCGGTGAATTGTTGTAATGAAACAGAACCGGCATCATCGGTGCCTTCTGCACTGACCGTCAAATTTGCAGCTTTCGCAACATCGATTTGACCTGCACCTTGACGTCGAGGAGAGATGATTTGTCCAGGGTAATTGATATCGAGTATTGGGTTAGCGGCATTCATCAAGGCTAGTTTCACTGCCTTTACGAGTTGCGCACCAGTTAAGTTTGTACTGCGTTTCAGATTTTGCATCACCAGTAAGCTGGCACCGGTAACATAGGCATTTGCCTGTGAAGTGCCGCTCACTTTTCCAAGTCCATCATTCAGTAAGGTAGAGGCAACTTTTTCACCAGGTGCTGTGATATCGGGTTTTAATTTGTAGGATGCTGTTGGTCCCCATGAAGAAGCGGATATCAAAGCGGCCTTAGGATCCAGAACATCGTTTCCGGCAGCAACCGCCATAGCTGATGGCGTTGCGCTAGGTGTAGTCAAAGTTGAAGCATTGGCAGGGTGATAACTGGTTGTGATTCCATTTGAAGCGGACTTGTCGTAAATACCACCGGCGTGACCATTATTGCCGGTAGCTACTGTCACAAAAACACCATGATCGGTTGCAAATTTAATGGCTGCCTGTCCTTCAGCGGTAGGATCATCAACATCGACGCCCATGCCAAAGGAGATATTGATGGCATTCGCACCTAAGTCCACTGCATCATAGATGGCCCGCGCGGCATTATTGAGTGAGTCAGAACTGGACTTGCCTAGTATTTTCATACTGAGAAGTTGGGCTTCCGGCGCAATTCCAGTTACATATTTCTTTGAATCACTAGGTTGACCATTAGCAGCGATGATACCAGCGAGATGTTGACCGTGATTACTCGTGTCAAATTTTAGATTTTCGTTGACGTTATTGGTGTAATCGTAAAAGAATGGGATCTTTTCATTGACATAATCGCCATAGCCATGACTTGCAGTGAATGCTTTGACTTGATCCTCTGAAAGTGCAGCCGTTTTGGCATCGCTGAGTCGAAAGTCTGGATGTGGCTCAACACCTTGATCAATAACGGCTGCCACCATGCCTTGACCCTTGATATTTTGATCCCAGAGCGGTTGAACATTGCCTTTAGTTAGACTGGCTTTGTTTTCTGGGTTGGATGTTGGGGCTGGTTTTGCAATTGGAGCTGGTTTTGCTGGGGCTGCTGGCGCCTTTTGTGCGGGCTGGCTAACTGTTTTTTGAGCAGTTTTGGTATTGGTTGTTGTCGGGGTGGAGGGGGTGACCGATGTCGTTTGAGTAGGTTGTTTTGCCTTAGCTGATGCTTCTGGTTTAGCCTGTGACGCTACTGGTGCTGGTGTAGCAGGTTTCGCAGTGGCTGTAGGCGCGGAACTTGCATCTGTTGTTGTTGGGGTGTCGGCTGAGGACGTTACTTGTCCAGTGGTCGTGGATGCTGGCTTGCTGACGGGTGAGTCAGCCGATGCCGCGTCTGGCGCTGCTTGATTAGATTTTGTTTGGGTTGTCGTTGGTGGGGTAGTGGCATCAGCAGAAACACCTTGAGCAGGTTGCATCATCAGAAAACTCGCTGCACCAAAAGTCACGATGGCACTGTAGACCCAGTGTCGCCCTGACTTATACATTTTGTAGCGGCGCTTTTCCTGTGAAAATGGCTTGACTCTGTTCATTTTTATTTCCTCCAATGGTATTTAAAGCAGTCGTTTGTAACCGGCGCCATCAGCGATATGTGTGTCAATAAGTGATCCATTGAATCCTTGTTTGTAATTTAACCCGTTATAAAACTAATGTCAATCATAAGGCGTAGAAAATTAACCCGGTTTAACGTTTTATTTAGTTATTACTGTAGGAGGTGAATAATTAAACAATTATAAAAATATTCAGATGGGTGTTTAACGAAATGGCTAGATTTATTTAACGATGGATAATCATAAAATAAACGAATCAACTAAATTATTTGTGTGATATAGATGGATACCATATGCGTATCACGATGAACAGACGCTTGCTTTATTACAGGCGTTGCGCGAACTTTAAAAACTTTCAATCAGACAGAATAAAAATCAATGCCTTCAATCAAAAATTGGGTTCAATATCAGGTTCACTGTTACGAAAAAATGCTAAGTGCTGTTTCCAGCAATTAGCATTTTCTCTTGGCTGAGGTTGAAGGAATACTGAACACAATAGTTTTTGTGAACGGCTTTCCCTTGTTTAAGAATTGACCTTGTTTTTCTCGCGTTTCTTCTTATCAGTGACAACTATCCCTAGCGTTGTCATCAGGCTGATGATGACCCCTAGAATTTGCAAGGCATTACGATGCGAATTCGCCATTTGTGGCAACTTGGAGCTGACACCGGATTGAGCGTCGTTTCTGGTACTCATGGCAGGTGTTGGGGCTGCGTTGATTTTGGTGGCTAGGTCATTGTCAGTGGTAGCATTTGGTACAGTGATCTTTGGAGCATCCTTGTCGCCACCATTAGCGGTTGATTCAAAGGAATCCTTTCGCTCGGTTTTGATGGCAGCGTGCGCACTGACTTCCTTTTCATTATTTTTGTCGTCTTTAAATGCTATCTTAGCTTTTGGGTCAGTGGTCAGTTCTGTAATTGCCGATTTAATGCCCTCTTTACTAGGCATTTTTTTCTTCCCATTTTCTGTTAAAACAAAAGCGAAGGCAACTCCAATGTCGATCTTCTCGTTTGCGGTTGCCGTTAGAACGGTATGACTGGCGTTAACTTTGTCGCTTGAGTCTGTGTCGGCTACTGAATCATGAGCTTCATGAATGACCGCTTGCGAAGAAGTCTCAGGTTTAGCAGCTTTTTCTTCGTTGATATCGCTGCTATCTTGAGGTGCTTTGTCATTGAGAACCGCTGTTTTCACGAGGGTATCTTTGACTTCAGTGTCAGTCACTACTGAAGATGAATCATTTTTAGGGGTGGTAGCGTCATCAAAAGAGACATTACCTTGAGCGTCTTCGATACTGTCAACAGCTGGTTTCACATCATTGGTGTCTTCAATTGCCTTATCATCATTGGGGACCACTTCACCTTTAGATGCTTTGGTTTCGCTAAGGGTTTCCTGCGAAGAAATATCACTTGTAGCATCGTTGTCCTCGTTTGAAGTCACGTTGTCTTTAGACATTTTGGCATCACTAAGGACCGCTTCCGAGAAAGAGGTTTCTTCACGGTCGTTGCCGCCATCCGGGACTAAGTCATCTTTAGCTTTTTCAACTAAATCTTCGTCAACGACATGTTCTACAAAGGCATCCCCCGCGGAATCTTTGACTTCACGATCTTCACTTTGAGGATCCCGCGTATCATCAGAAGCCATTTCAGCACTAGCATCAGTCGCGCCGTCGTCGTCATTAGCCGATTCCGTGCTTGAAATTTCAGGACTATCCGTCACCGTTTGATCTTCGAGATCAGACTCAGTCGGTTCAGAATTTTCCGTTACAGCAACTTTCTTGATCTTGAACACTTTGACGGTGCGGTTGCCGACTTGATCGACGGCTTCCAACCTGACAATGCTCGTACCAACGGGCAAAATATATCCGCGCTTAAACGGCACCGGGTCATATGGGTTCGTTCTGTTTGCGCCTGCCTCAGCTGTTGCCGCCGGTTGATGGATGTTGAAGCCAGCACGAGCATGCTGGGTGAGGACATTGCTGCCGTTACTGTAAAGCCGATAGCCATCAACGTTATCGTCAATGGTGCCTTCAAGGGTAAAAATATCGGCACTGGTTTCGGCGGTGTAAACCCCGTTTGCGTCAACGGTCATGCCATCTGTGTCACTCACGGTCAATGTTGGTGGTGTTGTATCTAAAATGATTTGAAGGAAGCCGTCAGTGGTCACTTTCTGACCAGTTGCGTTAATGGTCGTTAAGGCATAACCGACGTTCTTTTCTTCAGTTGATTTGAAAGGAATTGTGACGTCAAACGAACCATCTGCTGCGAGGATTGCCCGATTTTGCGGGTCACTCGGATTCGGCGTGGCAAAAATCTGCAAGTCGGTATGCGAAGGATCTTTAATTTTTCCTCTGATGTGAAGCAGTTGATGCTCGGCATCATAGCAATGACTGGCTTTGTCGACACCTACTAAAGTCAAGCTGTTGTCGTTCAGATCGGTAAACATCAAACCGCTTGTTGGCATGGCGCTTAGCAAGTTGTCCGAGAATTTCCGCCCCGGCAATGGTTCGGCACTGCTTAATCGCGTTGCAGCGTTTTTGGCCGTTGCTTCGTCATCAAAGCTTTCAGTTTTGGTGTTGTCATTGCTATAAGCGCCAGCGTCAGGATCGTGGAAAACCAACAGCGAAGGAATAGCCGGTGATTTGATGAAGGTTCCGAATTGTGGCTCATAAAGCGCATAAACGTCTAGGTTGGCATAGAAGTTGGGGTTTTCAACATCGAAAGTAGCGATGCCGGTGGTTTGGTTGCTTCTTTCAACATAGACATTGCCGGTGACACTATCTTTTAAAACGACAAGATAATCACCATCTTTAGGCACCATCACTTGAACCGTGTACTTGTCATCTTTGGTTCTGATTTCATAATTGGCATCCATTCTGAGTCCGTTACCATGAACAATCGGAATTGACCAGCGAACTTGTGGCGTCGGCGTGGTGTCCACTTCTGGCAGATACTCGCCGGCAACTGCTTGAATCGTCTGACGGCTGCTGTTGCCGGCCAAATCGGTGATTGTCAGCGTCAGTTTGCCATCGCCTGCTTCCAGCGCGTCAAGTTGATCGTCGCTTAGCTGATAGGTCACGGTACCGGTGTTTTTAGTTCCATCATTGCCAAGAGGGACTTCATAGGTTCGCAATCCGATGGCCAATACTGCGGCGCTATATTGGGTGAAGCCGACACCTTGATCTTCGTAATTGAAGGTGATGTCGCCATTGTCATAAGTGAAGTCCGTGATCGTCGGTTTGACGGTATCAATCGCAACTGGGAGATTAATACCTTGCCGATTTCTTATCCCAGCAGTGTAGGTGGTGCCAACAAACTGGTAAACATAGCGACCATCTTCGGCAGTCACCAACTTGCCTGTTGCTCGATCATAAACTTTACCGTCCCATTTGAAACCATCAGGATGGCGCCGCATGCTATCAGACAGGGTCAAATCCGTATTATAGTTAGTATCTTGCACGTAATGTGACTTAGCGGTGTCATTTTCAAGATCAATGACCCGGACAAGATGACCGTCTGTGTCTAGAATTTGGGCGGCGACCTGTTGAAGATTTTGTTTAACAAAAATACGCGGGATGACGGCATCTGAAACCCCATCGTTATTGGGAGAAAATGCCACTTTATTGTCTTTTGCAGAGGCGGCAACGGTTTCCCAATTAACGCTATAACTACCGCTGTTAACAATGTCGCTTAAGGTGAGCGGATCGGCAATGCCCAGTGGGTAATTATTTTCATCAAGCAAATAGCTGCCTTTAAAAGTACTTCGACCTTCATTAGCAGCATTATCAAAGACGACTTCTGCATTGGTTGAGCCATAAAAACCCATGTAAGGCATGGAAATGGATTGATTGTCGTCCGCAGCTTTGAAGGAGATGAAGCCTTCAATGACTTGATGCAGCCGGACAGTTTGATCTAGGGTCAACGTGAAGGCCACAGTTTGTGACGCGCCTGCTTTCAAAGTGAAAGTTGGCGTTGCGGTTGTTAGCGTCGCACCTGGCAAGGCAACAGCATAAATGCCATTAGTGTGGGCGGTGTCAAAGGTTTGCGTGAGGGGATGGCCGGGCACAACCGTATAAGTTTGATCGGTTGTGCCGTGGTTGGTCAACGTGATAGTAAACGTTGGTGCTGCCTCGAATTGTTGCAAGGAAACGGAACCGGTTTGATCAGTACCTTCTGCCGTCACCGTTAAACCGCTGGCTTTGGCGACATCAATTTGACCAGCCCCTTGACGTCGTGGTGAGACAAAGTTGCCCGGATAGTCATGATCCATCATAGGGGTAGCAGCATTCATGAGCGCTAATTTGACAGCTTTGACGAGTTCAACACCAGTTAGCTTAGTTGTTTGCTTGAGATGCTGCATAACGAGTAAGCCAGCACCTGCTGCATAAGCACTGGCAGCCGCGGTGCCGCTCTTGGTCGCTAGCGTGTTGTTTTTGCCAATCGAGACGGATTTTTCACCAGGTGTCGTGAGATCTGGTTTAAGTTTATAGTCAGTAGTTGGTCCCCAAGACGAGTTATACGCCATGGCGGATTTAGTTCCCAGTGCTGAATTTTCCGAAGCAACAGTGAGGGCACTAAGGCCGCCACCTGTCAGCGAAAGCGTGCTATCATTTGTCGTGATATAACCAGCCGTAGTGCCGCCGGGGACGGAGGTGCCGTGAATCGCCATGGCATTACCGTTGTTACTTGTGGTTTTGATGACAAGGACGCCATGATCGGTAGCAAATTGAATCGCCGCTTGATCTTCAGCAGTGGGATCTTCAACATCGACAATCTTGGCCAGCGATAGATAAATCACATCTGCACCTAGCGAGACCGCGTCATACACTGCACGGGCAACGTTATTTGTGGTCAGTGATTTTGCTTGGCCCAAAACCTTCATGCTTAGGATCTGTGCTTCCGGCGCGACCCCGAGGATATAGCGGCCATCTGGTCTTTCTTGTCCATTCCCGGCGATAATGCCGGCTACTTGTTCACCTTGAATATGATTATCTAAATGCAGATTAGTATTGCTATTGGTGGTGTAGTCATAGAAAAAAGGCAGCTTGTCATTGAGATAGGTACCATAGCCGTGACTAGCAGCAAAGTCGGCAATGGTTTCTTTTGAAATCTTGGCCGTCGTGTTGTCGTTTAGTCGCAACATATCATGCGGTTCAATGGCGCTATCAATGACGGCGGCAACCATGCCTTGTCCTTTAATATTTTCATCCCAAAGCGGTTGCACATTCCCTTTGGTTAAAACGGCCTGATTAATCGGTGGTTTGGCTGGCGCAGGTGTTGGCTTTGTTTGGACCGCAGATCGCGGAGAAGCGGTTGGCGCCATGACTGGTGACGCTGGTGTTTCAACAGGTACAGTAACTTTAACTTTATCGGTTACAACAGGTGCAGTTTTTGGCGTAGGGGTTGGTGTTGCTGATACGATCGATGCGGCATGGCTGTCAGACGCTGCCTTCGAATGGTCAGCCGGTTTTGTTGAAGGCGCTTCGACTTGATTGGCCGCTGATGTTGGCTGAGTTTCAATTGCGGGGACTGCTGGCTTGTCAACGCTGGGCTGGGGGTTATCAGTAGGAGTCAGTGATGCGGTAACGGGCTGTTTGTCTTTGATTTCGGTATGCGGTTTGGCAAGCGTCGTCGCGCTGGCGGTCGGTGATGCTTCATCAGCAAAAACGGTTTGCGTTGGCTGAAACATCAGAATGCCAGCTCCGCCTAAAACAGCAATGGCACTATAAATCCAATGCCGTCCCGCCTTATACATCTTATAGCGGCGTTTTTCCTGTGAAAAGGGATTCAGCTTGTACACGTTATTTCCTCCGGTAGTCATTAAAACAAAATCTTGAAAAGTGCGTTGTAGCAGCTCTAGAGAAGCGAGTGTCTTGCTCATTTTCTCTCATGTCTGTAATTTATCCTGAGATAAAACTAATGTCAACCATTAGAAAAATAAAATAAATTGGTTTTAGTATGTTAGCTAGTTGTTAAAATAAACAATTCGCATTATATTAATTGACTTTTAATCGACAATTGAATTTCTAAATAACTGAGGAACTTAAAGGTTATTTAGCAGCATTTAAAAATTGAATTATCGTTAATATCTGCGGACACGATCAGTTGAGAAATGGCCTGACACGCAAGTTCAATAACCGTATTTTCACGCATGTAATTTTTTTAAGTCGCTGAACCGATTTTTGGCGAAAAGAAATAAGTCTGCCGATTTCAACCAACACCGTGAGCTTTTCGATACTTGGCAACCCCGTAACCGTCTGGCTTGGCGTATAATGAGCGTAATCTTACAATTCGAGGAGGAAATTATGACTGAAGCAACGCATTTTTATCAGGCATTTCAACCGGCACATTATGAGCTTTACTTGGCTATTAACCGGGCAAACAAAACGATTACCGGGAAAACAACGATTACTGGTGAGGCGAAGCAAACCACGATCGCCCTTCATCAAAAGTATCTGAAGGTGAGTGCCCTTCAGGCCGATGGTCAGGATGTACCGTTTACGATTGATGATCCTGCAGAAGCGATTCGCATCACTTTGCCCCAATCCGGAAAGGTGACGCTGACGATTGACTACACGGCACCATTGACGGATACCATGATGGGGATCTATCCGTCTTATTACGAAGTTGATGGAGTCAAAAAGCAGATTATTGGGACACAATTTGAGACAACCGCTGCCCGTCAGGCTTTTCCAAGCGTTGATGAACCTGAGGCCAAGGCGACATTTGATTTGGCTATCAAATTCGACGAACAGCCGGGTGAGACGATCATCAGCAATATGCCGGAAATTCGCGAAGAAAATGGTGTGCATTACTTTGACACCACCGTGCGGATGTCGACTTATCTGATCGCGTTTGCTTTTGGCGATCTGCAAAATAAACAAACCACGACTAAGAGTGGTGTGAAGATTGGCGTTTTTGCTACCAAGGCTCACAAACCAAACGAGTTAGACTTTGCTTTGGACATTGCCAAACGGTCGATTGAATTCTATGAAGACTTTTATCAAACCCCATACCCATTGCCGCATTCTTGGCAGTTGGCACTACCGGACTTTTCGGCTGGCGCGATGGAAAACTGGGGATTGGTCACCTATCGTGAAGCGTTGCTGACGATTGATCCGGACAATACCTCCCTCGAAACCAAGCAACGTGTGGCAACGGTGATTGCGCACGAATTGGCCCATCAATGGTTTGGCGATTTGGTAACCATGAAGTGGTGGGATGATTTGTGGTTGAATGAAAGTTTCGCCAACATGATGGAATATGTCGCAGTGGATGCCTTGCAGCCTGATTGGCATATTTGGGAAGCTTTCCAAACCCTTGAAGCACCAATGGCCTTGCAACGTGATGCAACAGATGGCGTGCAATCGGTTCACGTGCAGGTGGAAGATCCCGCCGAAATCGATTCCTTGTTTGACAGCGCCATTGTTTATGCAAAAGGTGCGCGGATGCTTGTCATGGTGCGAGCTCTGATTGGCGACGATGCGCTTCGGGCTGGCTTAAAAGCTTACTTTGAAGCTCACAAGTTTGGCAACGCAGCCGGTGCTGATTTATGGACGGCATTAGGTAAGGCGTCGCATCTGGACGTTGGCAAAATTATGCAGTCATGGTTGGAGCAACCGGGCTATCCAGTTGTCACTGCAGCTGTGGTGGACGGCAAGCTGACCTTGTCGCAACAGCAATTCTTCATTGGTGCTGGCAAAGATGTCGGCCGCCAGTGGCAGATCCCGCTGAATAGCAACTATGCTGTGGCACCCCAAATCTTTGCCGAGAAAAAGGTTACGCTTGGCGACTATGCGCAATTACGCAAGGAAAATGGCAAACCATTCCGCGTCAATGTTGGCAACAACTCGCATTTCATTGTTCAGTACGATGAACAATTGATGACCGATATTCTAGCCAATGTGGATCAGCTGAATGCGATTGACCAGCGGCAGATTATCCAAGACCTGCGGCTGCTAGCTGAGGGTCGTAAGAATTCATACGGCAATATTGTGCCATTGCTGCCGCGGTTTGCTGCGAGCCACAGCGCGATTGTCATGGATGCTTTGTTCCGCGTAGCTGGCGACTTGAAGAAGTTTGTAGCACCTGATTCAGACGCTGAAAAGCAGTTACAGGCATTCTTTGACAAGCTCAGTGCTGGTCAGCTTGATCGCCTTGGATGGACGCCGAAAGCTGATGAAAGCATTGATGATCAGTTGACCCGTCCATACATCCTGAGCATGGCGTTATATGCTAAGAATCCAGACGCGATTGCGCAAGGACATGAGTTGTTTACAGCTAATCAAGCACAATTGGTTGCTTTGCCAGCTGACATCCGGATGTTCGTTTTGGAAAATGAAGTGAAGCATTTTGGCAATGCAGACTTATTTGATCAGCTGCTCAAAGCCTACACGCAAACGACAGATTCCAGTTATAAAGCTGATATTCTGGCAGCGTTGACCAGTACAACTGATCCAACGCAAATTGCCAAATTGGTTGATAAGTTTGAGGATGCCGACACGATTAAGCCACAGGATCTGCGTTCATGGTTCCGCGGGGTTCTGAATAACCATGCTGGCGAGCAAGCTGCTTGGGATTGGCTCCGTAATGAGTGGCAGTGGCTTGAAAAAACCGTTGGCGGCGATATGGAATTCACGACCTACATCACTGTGATCGCCGGCGTTTTCCGCACACCGGAACGATTGACGGAGTTCAAGGCCTTCTTTGAACCAAAGCTGCAAACACCGGGTCTGACGCGGGAGATCACCATGGACACCAGTGTGATTGCCAGTCGCGTCAGCCTGATTCAAGCTGAGCAGCAGGCTGTGCAAGCTGCTGTGGCAGAAGCTGTTAAGTAAAGATTTTTAATCCAATATCTGCAAACCGTCACTTTGAAAATAGGTGACGGTTTTTCTGTGTGACATGCAGGAACATAACTTATAACTGACGAATAAGGGCGAATAACTATCCGTATTGGGTAGTATTGCGAAAAATATCATAAGTTGTTTGAATTTTCTGTTTCATGAATAATTTGATGGGGTATGAAGACACCAGTGCCAAGGCGGAGCAGTCGTAGGCCAGATGGGGCTCGAAGCGCCGTCACAGCGTTCCAGCCCCATCTGGCCGTAGATTGCGGAGTTTGGCACGACACGGAATCTTTCGCCCAGTGATCTTCCTGCGATTATGGGCAATAAGGATAAAGCCTAACCCTCATTTCACATTTTTCACAGCTTAAGATGGCTATTTCACAACGCTGATTTAAGAAAAATCTAATCCTCATCTATACAATTTCACGGGAAAGAAAACGGGTTAAACCGGTACACTGAAAAATGAGTCGCTGTTGATTGATGGACAGGCGGCTGTTTGGAGGGATTTTTAGTGGCAGATACAAAGAAAAAACTGCGCTGGTATAACGTGGCGTTAATTGCATTCGTCTCAGTCTGGGGCTTAGGCAATGTGTTCAACAACTACGCTCAGCAGGGCCTTTCCGTCGTAACAAGCTGGATTTTGATCATGGCGATTTACTTTGTGCCATATGCTTTGATTGTTGGTCAACTCGGCTCCACCTTTAAGGATCAAGCCGGTGGGGTTAGCTCGTGGATCAAAGAAACCGGTACGGTCAGGTTGGCCTATTATGCTGCTTGGACCTATTGGGTTGTTCATATTCCATACTTAGCTCAAAAGCCGCAAGCCATTCTGATTGCGTTGAGCTGGTTGTTTAAAGGCAACGGCAATTTCGTGAATACCGTCTCTTCAATGACCGTATCCTTAATTTGTTTAGCACTCTTCTTGCTATTTTTATGGCTGTCATCACGTGGGTTAACCACTTTGAATCGCATTGGCAGTATGGCCGGTACGGCGATGTTCTTGATGTC
The DNA here is from genome assembly GCF_000829035.1 of Lacticaseibacillus paracasei subsp. paracasei. Classification (NCBI taxonomy): domain Bacteria; kingdom Bacillati; phylum Bacillota; class Bacilli; order Lactobacillales; family Lactobacillaceae; genus Lacticaseibacillus; species Lacticaseibacillus paracasei. The sequence goes on from NZ_AP012541.1 coordinate 472,363, forward strand.
GATTTTGTTTATCATTTTGGCTGTCACTGCACCGCTCATGGTCAAAGGCGTGCATGTGGCCACACCGGATATGGGCGATATTCACACGTACTTGCCAAAGTTTGATCTGAATTACTTCACCACCATTTCGATGCTGGTCTTTGCGGTTGGCGGCGCGGAAAAAATTTCTCCGTACGTCAATAACACGAAACATGCGGCCAAGGAATTTCCAACAGGGATGCTGGTGCTTGCCGGGATGGTTGCCTTTTGTGCCTTGCTCGGGTCATTTGGCATGGGCATGTTGTTTAACAGCAACCACATTCCGACTGATTTGATGGCCAATGGACCGTATACCGCCTTCGCGATGCTGGGCAGTTATTATCATGTTGGCAATATTTTCGTCATTCTCTATGCCATCGCCAACGCGCTCGCTTCCATTTCAGCCTTAGCTTTTTCGATTGACGCGCCGCTGAAAATGCTGCTAAGTGATGCTGATCCGCATTTTATTCCAAAGAAGCTGAGTCATCTGAATAAAAAAGGCACGCCGATCAATGGTTACTGGCTGACCGGGATTTTAGTCAGTTTGCTGATCATTGTGCCAGCGCTTGGTATCGGCAATATGAACGAGCTGTATAAGTGGTTGTTAAATCTAAACTCAGTCGTGATGCCGTTACGCTACTTGTGGGTTTTCCTTGCCTATTATTTGCTTAATAAGCATTTGGAAAAATTCCAAGCAGAGTACATGTTTGTTAAAAACAAACATGTGGGCATGATTATTGGCGGATGGTGTTTTCTTTTTACCGCTTTGGCCTGCTTGTTGGGAATGTTGCCGAAAATCAATTATCTCAACGATCCAGGGACTTGGTGGTTCCAGATGGGCTTAAACATCATTACGCCAGTTATTTTCCTGGCATTGGGACTTATTTTGCCGTTCATTGCGCGACGGGATGAAGCCCGGTTACTTTAGTAAATAAAAATTGATCATAGTAAAAAAGTCTGTGTTGGCATGCCGAAGATTCGGTTGTCAGCATAGACTTTTTAGTTAACGCTTTTACTTTGAAGCTGAATGCATCACTTAATTGCCGCTTTTTTCGCGCAACATGTCACTGATGACGATCTGATTGACCGTGTTCCAAACCATGTGACCGACTGCTTCGGATAAGTGTTCCTCAACCGGTTGATCTTTAGCGGCGGGCACAATCTTTAGTGCCGGCATTGCCCACAAATGGGCACCTGCCCAAACGCCCAGGCCCCACATACTGCCATAGCCAAGTTTAAAAAGCGGTACGTAATGGCCGGCAACAGCATAAAGCGTACCAAGGCTTGATGAGAAGCCGAAGTGTATGAGGAGGCTGACCCAGGGAATCTGATGGTCTGAATAAGTGTAAGTTGCATGGGTTTGTGCTGCGGTGAGACCGTGTTGCTGCAGGAATGTTTGCGGCGGATTGGTCGCGTCACGTTCAGGTGTCCGCGGCGGCAAAATATTTTCCCAGCCTAATTTGACAAGTCCTGATACTAAACCGGCAACGGCGCCAACCGCGGCAAGCTTCATGACAGATGTTTTTGTTTGTGTACGCATGCAATGACCTCCTTGAAAATGTCTTGAACACTTCCATTTTAGAACAGCGACAGGCATTTAGCATGGTCTGATCTTGTTAGTTTTGGCTTTCAGCTAAAATGGCGCGAACTTGATTAGTGCACCGCAGCCTTTAACGATTAATAGCGCCAGACTATTGACCTGATGCATCAGGCACACTTTACTGGCGAATGTCCGCATGATGGGTATGAACAAAGTCAATGAAGTCTTTGGCGGCTGGGGATTGGTAGTGATCTTTTAAAGTTGCCATATAAAAAATACGCTGCCAAGTTGGAAAACTAAGCGGAATGATTTTAACGGGTAGCGTTTTAAGAAGTGGCATATTGGGGACAACGGCGATGCCGAAGCCGTTTGCAACGAGACCCGCGACGGCTTCATCCTCTTCAATGGCGTACACACTGTGTGGTTGGCCGCCGCATTCGGCAAAAAGCTGGCGGATGATGGGCGCGAGGCCGCTTCTTTTGGAGAAGGTGACTTGATCGAAAGCCAAGGTTTCACTAAGCTCAATCTGGTTGCGAGTAGCCAAGGGATGATCAGTCGGAGTGATCACGACGAGTGCCTGAGAAGCAATTGGAAAATAGGCAATATCCTCTTGCTCGTCAACTTTTGAGCAAAAGCAAATATCATAATGTTTAGCGCGTAAACCTTGAATAATTTGTGGTGATAGCCCGTTTTCGTTCGTGAATTCAAAACGGACATCTTGCTGGCTGTTTTGTAAGAATTCGCGTACCATGCCAGGGACCCAGCGTGTGCTGAGGGTACGTAAGGCGGCCAGTTTAATCACCGTTTGCTCGTTGTTTTGGTGTTGCAACTGTTCAATGCCGCTATCGAGGATGGTTAGCGAGTGATCCACAATGCGACTGAACTCGCGGCCTTCCGAAGTTAAAACAACGTTGCGTCCTTGTCGAACAAACAAGGCAAGACCCAGTTCGGCTTCAAGACCATGAATGGCATTGCTCAGGCTGGGCTGGGTGATGTTTAACTGGCGGGCAGCACGGGTATAGTTCTGTGATTTGGCTAATGTAACAAAATATCGCAGATGAAAAAGGTTCATTTTGGTCCTCCTATGAAGGCTTAACCGGAACGATAGCCTCCAGCTATAAGCACCCTCATTATAATGAATTAGAAGTCGCTTGTGCAACCGTATACAATTCAATTTGTAAACAAGATTGAAAAATTAATCACAAATCATTTTGGGAGGCACTATCATGACACTTACTCATCCAATTACCGTTAGTTCATGGACATTAGGCGACCAATGCAAATTCGAAGATCGCGTTAAAGCAGCCGCAAAAGCTGGGTACGATGGCATCGGCTTACGCGCCGAAACCTACGTCGATGCGCTGAATGAAGGTTTAACAGATCAAGGGATTCTCGACATTCTTGATCAGTATCATATCAAGTGCACCGAGGTTGAATACATCGTGCAATGGTGTGAAGAACCGCGGACATACGAGCAAAAATATAAGGAGCAAACCTGTTTCCATATGTGTCACTTGTTTGACGTTGAACATATCAACACCGGTTTGATGGAAAGCTATCCAGTTGACTTCACGGCCAAGAAGTTGCAGGAACTGGCACATCGCGCAGCTTTGGCTGGTAATCTCATCATTGCCCTCGAACCGATGCCATATAGCGGCATGCCAGATTTGAAAAAGACTTGGGCGATTCTCCAAGGCGCCGGTGCTCCGAATGTGATGATGTTGTTAGACATGTGGCACTGGGTTCGAGCAGACCAGCCGTTCGACTTGCTGACGAAGGAACAAGCTAAGCGCGTTATCTCAATTCAACTTGATGATGCTTACAAGCGGCCATATGCAAAGTCCATTTTGCGTGACGAGTCGATGCACGATCGCTTAGCACCGGGAACTGGGTTTGAAGATCGGACTGAAAAGTTTATCAAGATGATTAAAGAGGCTGGCGTGGATCCAAAAGTGATTGGCGTTGAAGTTATTTCTGATCACTACATGGCCAAAGGGATTGACTGGGTTGCCAAATATACTTACGACACCACGGTGAAAACCTTGCAGGCGGCATGGCCGGAAATTTTGAAGGAAACTGTTGCGACACACTAAAAGGAGCGTAATTTTTATGGCTGATTGGTTAGGTTTGAAAGACAAAGTTGTCGTTGTCACTGGTGCTGTTGGCGGGATGGGCACTCATTTTTGCGAAGCCTTTGCAGAGCATGGGGCTCCTATGCTGTAATTACGGACAAAAATAGTTTGTGCGATAATTGACAGATGAGGAATATTTTATGACCAATACAGCTATTCGCTACACCCCCGAATTTAAGCAAACCTTGATTGATCTTCATGAAAAAGGACACTCATTCAAAGAACTACATGAAGAATACGGTCCTTCCTTAGACACTATTCGCAAATGGGTTCAGGCGGCCACTGTCATTGCCATTGATCATCAAGGTACTGCTGTGACCAACGAACAGTTCAAGCAACTTCAAAAAGAAAATCGCCGTTTGAGGGAAGAACTCGATATTTTAAAACGAGCGGCGGTGTTGCTGGCAAAGCGTTGATTCATAGCGGCCGAAAGGCCGCTCTTTTTATGATTCAAGATCAATTGAGCCGGGGGCACCGCATCACAGTTATTCTCCGAGCGTTACGGATCCCTTCGAGTACCTACTATGACTGGTTAAGGTGGCATCCTAAGTCACGAAATCGCCGCCGAATTAAGCTTAAAGAGCTGGTTCAGGTTCTTTGGCAACGTCGAAAGTTTTACGGATACGTGCGGATTGCTAAACGTATTCGTAAATTACTTAAATGCCGCTTAAGTGACCGCACGATTTGGAAAGTCATGCGTGAATTGGGGATTCAATCGACAATGTATCGTAAACGCTCTAAAAAGCCTACCACAACCACTGACATGCCCCAAAAACCTAATTTAATGCGACACCTAGCTGACTTGTCTGAGGTCGTGACCACCGATATCACCTATATTCAACTGATCAACCAAAACTGGGTTTACCTTGCAACAGCGTATGATCCAAAAGCGAGAAAAGTCTTAGCTTGGCAAGTGGGTCAACAGATGACACAAGACCTCGCGGTCGCACCGATTCAAGCGTTAATTCACCAAGGTTATACTTTTAAGATGGTTCATAGCGATATGGGTAGTCAATATACCAGTCGTTTGTTTGAGACAACATTGACAGATGCGCACCTGCGTCACTCATATTCGCGCAAAGGCAAACCGGCTGATAACGGGCGGATTGAGGCCTACCATTCGCTATTGAAACGAGAATGGGTCCGGTTGGAGCAGATCAACTATGAATCAATTTTAGACGTCACTGAATCCATTGCTCGTTACAACACCTTCTACAATCATGATCGCGAGACCAACGGTCGCGGTGCTTGCAAAAGAAAGTCAGCAGCTGCATAAGTAACCGTTCAATAGGCGCACAGCCCTGGGGAAAGCACCAGATGTCAGGGCTTGTTTGTCGTACCTATGGCACGTTAAACAAGATTAAACGCTGATAAAAGATCTGATAATGCGTGAATTTAAGTGACAACCATACGCATTCGGCAGAACCGTACAATTTTTGTCCGGACCATTGACATTCTTGCCTGGGGCGAAGCTTGTCTTGGTTGATATTAAGAAAGATGCGATTCAGACAGCAGCTAAAAAATTAGCTGATCAATATGGCGTGCAAACATTAGCAGTGGCAACTGACACCACAGATGAAGATGAAGTCGATGCTGCGGTGCAAGCGGTTGTGGCTGAGTTTGGCAAAGTGGACATTCTCGTGAACACGGCCGCTATCTTGCGTTTTTCACCGTTTGAGGATTTGCGTTTGGATGAGTGGAAGACGGCTGTGAATATTAATTTGACTGGTTATTTCTTGATGTCACAACGATTTGGTCGGCAAATGATTGCCCAACATCATGGGACGATGGTGCATATTTCAACGGTTGCGGCTGATTTTCCAGAGACATACAGCGGGGCTTACAGCACAACCAAAGCCGCGGTTAATATGTTATCGAAACAAATGGCCGCTGAATGGGGCCAGTTCGGGATTCGCAGCAACTGTGTCATGCCATGTTTGGTGAAGACCCCGATGTCGGCTGATTTTTACAAGGATCCTAACGTGTTGGACGGCCGTGAGCACTTAGTTGCCAGTCGCCGGATTGGCAACTTGGATGACATCGCCAATGCTGTCCTTTACTTGAGCAGTGACCGTTCCGATTACACAAACGGTGATGAACTGCGAGTTGATGGCGGGCTGGGCATCATGATGCAAGATATGATTCCGAAGCCGGGTGGTCGGCGTGAATACGCAATTAAAGCGCACCAAGCTGCCAAGTAATTTGCAATATTGATAGAAGCAACTTGATCGCACCTTGGGTCAGGTTCTTCTTTTCAAAATGCTCGTGAAAATATGAACTTAATGGAGGCACTGAACATGGAGACGTGGATTTCTGGAGCGACTGGTTTGTTGTGCTTGCTGGGCAGTCCGGTTGGCCATTCTGGCTCGCCAGCAATGTATAACTTCAGTTTTCAAAAACAAAAAATTGATGCAGCTTATGTGGCGTTTGACGTGACCAAGGAGCAGATGCCAGAAGCATTGAATGCCATGCGCCTTTTCAAAATGTGCGGCGGCAACGTCACGATGCCGTGTAAAAATGTAGCAGCAACTTTGATGGACGAGTTATCGCCAGCTGCCAAGATCATTGGTGCGGTGAATGTCGTTGTGAATGATGATGGCAAATTGATCGGTCACATCACGGATGGCATCGGATTTGTTCGGAATTTGCAGGAACACGAGATTGATATCAAAGGCAAGCATTTGGTGGTATTAGGTGCTGGTGGCGCCGCGACTGCCATTCAAGTCCAAGCGGCGCTAGATGGTGCAAAACAGATTACCATCTTTAATCGGCAGGATGAATTCTATTCACGTGCTGAATCGACCGCCAAAAAGTTGGCCGAGGCAGCACCTGCTGTCAAAGTAGATGTGGTTCAGTTGGAAAATACTGACAGGCTCAAAGCGGCGATTGCGGACGCCGATATTCTTGTCAACGCAACTACTGTCGGCATGAAACCAGACGATGGGGTTTCCCTTGTTGATCCGAGTTTCCTACGCGCAGATTTGGTGGTGGCTGACACGGTATACAATCCTTTGAAGACAAAGTTGATTGAAGATGCTGAAAAAGTTGGCGCAAAAACAGCACCGGGTAAAGGCATGCTACTTTGGCAAGGCGCAGCCGGATATCAATTGTGGACTGGTCAGGACATGCCGGTGAAGGCATATCAGGCATTTGAAGAAGAGCGTGAACCAGACCGGTTAGAAACCGGAGTGTAAGCGGGCCTGAACGTGATGGCCGGGTTTTGGGCATTACGTTCAGGGTCCTTACACGCAGGTTTCTGGTCTGGAGAACGCGTTTAGGAAGAGCGTGAACTGGCGCGCACAGAAACTGGAGCATAAGCGGCCTCAAGCCTAAATGGCTGGTCTTTGGCCATTTTGGCCATTTAGGCTTGAGTTCCTTATGTGCAGGTTTCTGCGCCAGAGAACGCGTTTAAAAAAGAGCGTGAACCAGACCGGTCTCTGGTGTAGGGAACACGTTTAAAAACGGAGGCAACTTGAACGATGAAAACCAAACGTAATCATTTTTTGCCGGGTGCACTGGCACTGTATTTTTCCTATGCGATGCTGGGGATTGCATCTTCCATTCTAAGTCAGTATAAGGCGCAGTTTGCTTCGAATTGGGGTGCGCAACAACTGAGCAATGGCACCGTTGACGTCAGCATGGTCGTGTCAGTGATTGCGGAGTTCGGGTTAGGTCGCTTGATTGCCTATCCGTTTGCCGGGCCAGTGTCGGATCATTTTGGCCGGAAGGTTTCTGGGACGATTGGGATCGGGTTGTATGTGATCTTCTTCATCGGCATCATCACGGTCAATAGTTTCTGGGCGGCTTATCTCATCGGTATTCTTAATGGGATGGCGAACTCATTTTTGGACACCTGTGTTTCCCCGAGTCTCATGGAAATGTTTCCGGAATCGGCGTCGATTGCCAATCTTCTGACAAAATTCGCTGTGGTCACCGCGCAGTTTATCTTGCCGTTCTTCATTGGCGGCGTTGCGGCGGCTGGCCTGTCATTTCGGACGATCTTCATCATCTGCGGCGTGGCGCTGGCTGCGGATGCCATTGCCATTATCGTTTTCCCATTTCCTAAGCGGGAAAAACCAGAGCTGAATGCAGCTGGCACGCCTGAAAAAATGCATTTTTCAATTGGGTCTGTGGCGGCTATTTTAATTGGTTTCACCAGTTCGACCACCTTCATGGTTTGGTTGAATTGCAACCAGGAACTAGGGGCGGCTTACGGGGTTAAAAATCCAGCAACGCTGCAATCGTTATACGCCGTTGGTGCTGGGATTGCGGTGTTGCTGACGGCTCGTCTGATCAAAGCCGGTTTAAAAGAAAGCACCGTTTTGATCCTGTATCCGACGATTGCGGTGGTCATGTTAGCCTTGTGCTACTTTGTGCAGACGCCGGTCATTCTTTACATTGGTAGTTTTGTGATTGGTTATGCCGCGGCTGGCGGTGTGTTGCAACTTGCCACCTCAACGACTATCAGTTTCTTCCCCAGTCATAAAGGCACAGCGACTTCGCTGGTCATGATTGCCTCAAGTATTGCCAACTATGCGGTGTTATCCGCCGCTGCCGGGTTGACCAAGGCCTTTGGCGATGCGGCACCACGGATGATCATTCTTTTGAATATTGTCATCACGATTGTCGGCATCGGTTTAGCACTGGTCGTGAAGACGCAGGAAAAGCACGTCCTAGCAGTTTCACAAGTCCATTAGCAAAAAGGAGTTCGGAACATGTCATTAAAAGATGAAATTGACGGTCACACCGTTTTAGCTGGCTTACTGGCGCATCCTGCTGGCCACTCGATGTCGCCGGCAATGTATAACGCAACATTTGAAAAACTTGGGTTAAATGATGCTTACCTGTCCTTTGATGTTGATGCACCTGAATTGGCACACGCCTTGCAAGCTATGCGCAGCCTGCATTTTCTGGGTGGTAATTTGTCGATGCCGAATAAGCAAAAGGCCATACCGTTGTTGGACAAACTATCGCCGGCCGCAAAATTGATCGGTGCCGTAAATACCATTGTCAATGACCACGGGGTGCTGACCGGCCATATCACCGATGGCACAGGCTTCATGCAAGCACTGAGCAACGATGGCTTGGATATTCGCGGCGAGAAAATGACACTGGCAGGAGCTGGCGGTGCGGGGACAGCGATTGCGATTCAAGCAGCTTTGGACGGTGTCCGGGAAATCAATATTTTTAATCGTCGTGATGCTTCGTGGCAAAATGCCGAACGTAATGTGGCCATCATTAATGACCAAACGCAAGGCCATGCGACATTGTTTGCACTCGATGATCAACCGGCGTTAAAGGCTAGCATTTCGGATTCAGTGATCTATGTTGATGCGACACCCGCGGGGATGAAGCCGCTAGAAACTATTAGTAATGTGCCTGATGGCGATTGGTTTACGCCAGAGACGATCGTGTTTGATACGGTCTATGCACCGCGCGAAACCAAACTTATGCAGCTCGCTAAAGAAGCCGGTGTGAACCACGTGTATAACGGCATTAACATGCTGATCAATCAAGGCGCCGCCGCCTTCCATCTGTGGACAGGCCTACAAATGCCAGTTGATTATATTCGCGAGACGGTGTTTGGTGAACCGGCGGCAGTCGCGCACTCGTAAACAAGAAGACGAATTCAAGCAGTCAGCCACGCGCTTAAAATCGTCATTTCGACAAATCAAAAAAAAAGATAATCTTGTAAAAAAGCCCCGATGTCAGTGTGCCACTGGCATCAGGGCTTTTTGCATTCCGTGGCCATGTGCCAGCGTTTTCTAAGCTGACTGAGTGGGCATGCGGTCACCTGCTAATTGAATAAAAAGTATTCGCGAATATATCAACGTCAAAGGTTGTTATTGGCCTTACATTTAGTTAGTATATAAGTACTGAAAGGGAGGATACTATGAAATACCTCATTGAATTCAAACGATGTTGGCACCAGTCGAACGGTCAGGGTATCCACCTGATGTGTCCGGGCAAATGACCACATGTGGGGTTTCTTACCCACGGTCACACGCAAAGTTTCTTTTAAGGTTAATTAGTCATTATGAGGGAATAGGAGGTGAACCTTGGAAAAATCGCCACTCAAGATCGGTATTTTGAACGTCATGCATGATAAGGCTGACACCAAAACTCGGCTACAGCATGTTTTGACGCACACTGACATACCGGTCGATTTGCATTTTTACTACCCCATGACCCATTACGCCGGACGGACGGTGCCGGAAGCGGTCAGTTCAATCCTCGATCCGCTGGACATTCATGAGGTGGCGACGATGGATGGGTTCATCATCACCGGTTCGCCGATTGAAACCTTGGAATTTGATCAAGTGCATTACATCGCCGAAGTTCGAACCTTGTTGAAAACGTTAAGTCAGCATGTCCCTAATCAGCTCTATCTTTGCTGGGGTGGGATGGTGGCATTGAATTACTTTTTTGGCATCAGCAAGCTAATCTTGCCGCATAAACTTTTTGGCGTTTATCCGCAAACCATTCTTGAGCCGCACCCACTTTTGAAGGGACTCAAAAATGACTTCAAGTCGCCGCATGCACGCTATGCCGAAATGGATGTCCGCGGTATTCATGCCGACCCGCGGCTCACGATTAACGCGACGACGACGAAGGGCAAACTCTTCATGGTGACTGAACCGACTGATACGCAAACTTTCGTCTTTTCACACATCGAATACGATCGATGGGGATTGGATTCAGAATACAAGCGTGAAGTCGCTGCTCATCCAGAGATCGACTATGTTCGCGCTAAACATTATTATCATCACAAAAATGATTACGATCATCCCAAGTTCAATTGGAAGAAAACGCAACGAACGATTTTTGACAATTGGATTCAACATGTCGCGGATCATCGCAATGACAATCATTAGGAAAATCAATCAACTAATATGGAGGCTTTTAATATGGTGACAGCAGCAGATAATATTACCGGTTTGATTGGCAACACCCCTTTGCTTAAGCTAAATCGTGTCGTCCCAGAAGATGCAGGAGATGTTTATGTGAAGCTTGAATTCTTTAATCCCGGCGGTTCTGTCAAAGACCGAATTGCCTTGGCCATGATTGAAGATGCCGAATACAAGGGCGTTTTGAAGCCAGGCGGCACCATTGTTGAACCAACATCTGGCAACACTGGCATCGGCTTGGCCTTGGTCGCCGCGGCTAAAGGCTACCACCTGATCATCACGATGCCAGAAACGATGAGTGTTGAACGTCGTGCGTTAATGCGGGGCTATGGCGCCGAATTGATTCTGACACCAGGGGCGGATGGCATGCCGGGTGCGATTAAAAAAGCTCAGGCACTCAGCAAGGAAAATGGTTACTTCTTGCCGATGCAGTTCCAAAATCCGGCTAATCCGGATGTGCACGAGCGCACCACCGGTCAAGAAATCATCCGTTCTTTTGATGGCGGCACCCCAGACGCCTTCGTTGCTGGCGTCGGCACAGGTGGCACGTTGACCGGAGTTGGCCGGGCGTTGCGGAAAATCAACCCGCAGGTGCAAATTTATGCACTTGAAGCAGCTGAGTCACCAATGCTCAAAGAAGGGCACGGCGGCAAGCATAAGATCCAAGGTATCTCCGCTGGCTTCATCCCAGACGTTTTGGATACCAACCTATACCAAGACATTATTGAAGTCACCAGCGACCAAGCCATCGACATGGCTCGTCACGTTAGCCATGAAGAAGGCTTCCTGCCAGGTATCTCTGCCGGCGCCAATATTTTCGGTGCCATTGAAATTGCTAAGAAACTTGGCAAAGGCAAGAGCGTGGTAACAGTCGCGCCGGATAATGGTGAACGATACTTGTCAACGGACTTGTTTAAGTTCGAAGATTAAAGGTACAATTTTGCAGCTGGCATTGATGAAATAGAACATGAAATGAAAGTGGCTCGGTATCTGACAAAGGTCAGCTATCGGGCCACTTTTATATGGATAAAAATTATATGGACCATTTGATAAACTAATTAAATGCAAGTATGCATCAACTGATGATCATGGGCATCAGTCCGTGATTCTTTCTTTACTTTAGTCATGATGATCAAGACGGGTTCCTTTGAAAATGACGGCTTGAATTTTTGGCTCTTTCTGCAACAGTCGCCATGTATAGACCAGACTAGCTGTGGCTGACATGATCATGATGTTCCATGTGCTTGAGGAAAAGTTCTTCCATACGAAAAGATCTTTTTCAATCTCCTCACTAAGTTCCGATAAAACATCCACATGCCATCCTGATAGCAACGCAAACCCAAGACCATAAATAAAGATCACGATCCAGCCTACCAAATATTGCCATCCGTGGCGAATTTCAATGATAGGAAGGCCATTGACATCATGTTTTTGAGAAACGTGGATTTTTAGACCAGTTGTTTGAAACCAGCCCAGAATGGCACCAATCAAGATGGTTACCCCAAGTGCCAAAAAGGTAGGCCGCTTGTGAGAAACTAATAATATACCGGTCACTAAGGTATAAGCGGGTATGATAACTAATGTTAACCGTGAGATTCTTTCGAAACGAAAGACATGACGAGTGAAGAAAAACAATGCAGCAATGAGTAGTATTATTTGTGACATAGGGGGCCTCTTATTCAGGATTATAAAGGTAGAACTTAATTTTCAAAGTTTACTGCTTTGAAAATTTCGAAGCAATAGGACGATGCAAATTATTCGAGAATGGCTATAATGGGAGTTATAAGTCTCCATGGTGCAACGGATAGCATAATGGTCCTCGAAACCACAGATCCGGGTTCGAATCCCGGTGGAGGCATTATTTAGCTTTCTTTAGGTTATTTTAGCTTTTTAAAAAGCTTATGTATCAGCATTTACAGCAATTTAGGTATCTTTAGAGTTACTTTGTTTTTATTTTTCGGGGGACAAAAAGGGGACAAACACAATCATAGCTGATCCATGAATAACACGGCCTTATGTGCTTCTTGTTTTCTCTGTGAGTCTAACAAATGACCATAGACTTTCATCGTAATAGTCACGTCTGAATGACCCAACCGCTTTGAAATATAATAGATGTCGACGCCTTTGCTGATCAAGTAGCTGACGTGGCTATGACGCAACCCGTGAAAGGTGATCTGCTTATCTTCAGGGATCCCAGCTTTGTTCTGAATGACGTGCAGGGCTTTGTTACATGCGCTGTCTGTAATCACGTTGTGACGTGGATCACGCATAATCATCTGGTCTTCGTCACGATATCCAGTACGAAGATAAGATGCTGCTTGTTCCTGATGGATCTTATTAAGAAGCTCAATGACGCTGGGCGATATCTCAATGTCGCGAACTGACGAATCAGTTTTAGTTGGTTTGAATCCTGTTCCATACAAATGATCCCAAGAACGCGTAACGTGAATGACGCAGAGCTTAGTATCGATGTCAGGCCAAGTTAAAGCCAACACTTCAGATATTCGCATGCCAGTCATCGAGCCAATATAAACAGCAAGCGCCCCGATATTGCGGTACGAAGCCCGTTCAATAGCAATTGCTTTAACCTTAGCGAAATCACGGCTGTCTAGCACCTTTACTTTCCCACTAGAGCGCACGCCTGATGTCTTCGTTCCAAAGGTAAAATCAGAAAATAGAATGCGTTCATTGATTGCCGCTTTTACCATCCCACGAACATAGCTGTTCATCTTGGTAACGATATCTTTCGAACGCTCACGTGGCCGCTTTCGTGTGGTTTTCTCCTTGCGATCTTTGCCAGCAGCAAAATCGTTAATAAATTTCTGCCATTCGATAGGTCGAATAGAATTAAGCTTTCGGCCATCAAATCGGCTCTTTAGGTGCTTTCTGAAAAGTTTGTAACGGTATACAGTGTTGATTGACTTGCCATTGATTCGGTATGCTTCAGCCCATTGATCCCAATAATCAAGTAACAGAACGTCTTGTTTTGATGGATCGCCACCACGTTTGAGGTCATCTTCTACAGCTTCCGCAGCATCTTGCGCAGATGATTTAAGCCGATACCCGCCGTGTGAAGCAACCAGCTGTTTACCGGCGGAGTCCGTATACTTAACCCGGTATTCCCAATATTTGCCGCGTTTCCTAAATGTTGCCATGCGAATTGCCTCCTTTTCTGGTAAAATCGAGTATACAAAGAGCCTTATGACTCCGAGTATTTGTTAGGCGTCTACCCGTTCACTTTGGTCGGTGGGGTAGGCGCTTTTTGCGCTATTTCCTGCCTGCTTTTTTCTTGTTAAGTGCCTCGTTTACGTTACTGAGCGGAATATCTTTGATGAATCGTTTTTCTCTAATTCTAGAAAAGGGGACAACGATCTTGTCGTTTAGTTCTGTTTTTTCTTTATCAGTGAAGACTTCGGTGTCTGAAATGTCTAGGAGAACTGAGTGCTCATATTTTTTGATCGGTTCTCCTTCAAAATTTTTCCAAGTTTTTTCGCCAAACTTATAAGAGATTACTGTAATTGGTTTCATAGGCTTTACCCCCTACAATCTGTGTGGCTTTTCGTGATATAATTAAGTGAATGAAATTCATGCAAAAAGAAATTAGGTGAGTATAAATCATGGAAATGCAACAACTAATCTTAGCGGGTATCCCTGGGTTCTTGACTTTCATATGGCTCGATAAGCTAGATGCTATTCATTTCGATTTGCCAGCAAGACAGGCAGATCGTACTATCGCTTTGATTCTGATATCTATGCTGAATGCTGCTGGTGGCCTCGCAATTTACCAGCAAATCTGGGGAACAGTTGGTCACAGCTTCTGGAGTGAATTTGGCCTTTTCGTAGTTACGCTGATTTTGTCTGTTCCATTAGCCTTCACTTACTATTTCTTAATTAAGCTAGGAAATTCATGCCTGATATGGATACAAGAACAATTTCACGTTGCCACCGTATTGCCAGGGTCGCCGCTAGTTGAGGCATTAAAAAATAAAGAATACAGTGAGGAAAAGCTTGTCATCATTTTCGACTTTAACGACAAGCTTATCTCTAGTGGTTACGCCAATCGCCTACCTGGAAGCGACGACCCAACTCAACAAATCGGGTTGATGACATATGGACAGGATTGGACCGTGAAATTGGCACAGAAAAAATATGATGAGTCTCCACAAAACAGTGAACAAATCATTGACTTCGACCGACAATTGAAAATTTATATTATCGGAATCAATCCTTATTCTTAGAAGATGCCGAATCCGGCATCTTTGGTTTGGGGGGAACAGGGTCTTTGTGAACTAATTTGATTGAACGATTTTGTACATTTCTGTCAAAAAAGAGGCCGGATTTTTTATCTGGCAAACTTTTAGCTTTATCTGAGTTGTCTTTTTGCAATTTCTTTTCCTCCACATAATCTAATTGCTCCTCGACCACAGCGGCCGGGGGTTTTTTGTATCCAGCCAACACTCAGTTAAACTGCTCGACATTTTGATCATCGTCTTGATCACTAGCGCAAGCGGTTGTTGCGCCAGCCAACAAAACAATGAGTAAGATGGCAACTATCTTTTTTAGCATGATGACTCACATCCTTTACTTGGTATGTGGCACAAGCCCCACTCTCCGGCTTGCACGGAGACGCCGCTTGCGTTGGGGAAGGGACTAAATAAGACCGAACAGTATAATTATTATAATAATTGGTATTGTGCATCCTAAAGTCATCGCACAACCGAAGTCGCTAAAAAATTTCCCGGTTTTGTCAACTGATTGTGAAAACTTATCAGCACCATTGGCAACTTTTTCCCATGAATTGATTGGCATACCGTTCTGATGTTCACCTGGATAAATTATTTTAGCCCCGCAGTTGGGGCAAAAGCGCTCGCCTTTAAGCTGATGTTTACAATTCAGGCAATAAGGCTTTCTTTTTGCTGCGTACATTTTTTTGCCGACTTCAGACCATTCTTCACCGGAATTATTGTTGAGCGTCTTAGCTGGTTGCTGATCTTCGGCGATAAGTTTTAAAGTTACTGGGTCTCTATAAGTTTTGACAGTAATAGAACCATCGATTCGTGTACTTGTTTGTTTATATGTCCCCCCGTGTATAGATACCCACAGTTCCACTTTGTCATTTAGATACAAGGCTGAGAATGTTTTGACTTTGTCGTTCGGTATCTTTCCAATGAAGTACTTAGTTTGCCTAATTTCGGCATATACTTTCCCATCAATATCGACTGAAACTGGTTGATTTAAGGCAGCAAACTTACTTAGTTGCCATATCTTATTTTCAAAAGCAGTATCAATAATTTCGGAGTTGCCGAGACCATCATATGCTTGCCCTGCATCAACCTGGTCTTCCGGTAACAGATTCATTCATTCAGAAATCTGAGAGTCTTGAGTATCTAATAATGTGCATATTTTTGTCATAATCCAACATCAACATCTTTCTACAATTAATTAATGACTTTTCCGATTATACTGATATCATCTGCTTTTACCAGTTGGTTGCAAGCTAATTCAACAATGAACAGTCAGTAGTTTTCATAAAACCGTTCAATGCATTGAACGGCAGAATCCTCTAACCATTGCGGTATCGCTAAATCATTCATGAATTGGTCAATGTTTGCTGATTCTTCTGGAATGTCTGCGAAATACATTGGAACGATAATTGATAGCGCACGTTGGTTGGCTCCATTCTCTGTACGGCTTTTAGTGTATTGATTTGTGTATCGAAGCTTACCGTTATCCCCGTTGAGAATATGTGCACATTCATGAGCTGCTTGAAATGGCAACTCATTTGCATTCGGCCATTTGTTGTTAAGAATAATTAGGCGAGCTTCTGTATCAACCAAAGGGCCTTGGTCCTCGTGTAAGGGGATAGTCGAGCAGCCTATATTGTGATCCCAAGCATAGTCAATCACCTGATTCAACAAGTCCTCTATATGATCATTCATGACGATCACGCTTTTTGCTGCTATTATTGCGTCGTTCCAAAATAGCTTGAATGATTTCCCAATCGTCTTGGCGAACAGGCTGTCCTTGATAGGTAAAGATGTTTGTTCCTGACAGATCAACAGGTTTAGAACCTTCATTGTCAGGATTGGGGTTATCCGTATTGCCAAGTAAATAATCCACAGAAACTTGAAGAACATCAGCAACTTTCTGAACATTCTCGGTAGATGGGGTCATCTTTTTCCATCGATAGATGCTGTTAATGCCTATACCTGCTTTCAGAGCTAATTTTTGGAGTGACCACCCTCGATTTGAAGCTAGTGTTTTTATTCTGTCGTAAGTACTCATGAGACGAGTTCTCCCGGTCATGACGAATTATTTATCACAAGTGGTTTACAATTTATCACGTGTGGTTTACTATGAATTCATCAAGTAATTAAGCAAACATCAACAAGCTAATCCATCCATGTCTTTGGCGATAACGGTGGATAAGTAGATCATCTGTCTTATTTGCTATGCCATTAATTTACCACTCGTGATAAATTAATGCAACAACTTGATTGATTCTTTAAATGTAAGGGAGGTGAGTACATGGTAAACGTTCAGCTCAATTGGACTGCTAATCGTAATGACTGGAAAGGCTACTTATTACATTTGAATTTGTCACAGCTCGACATTGCGAAATTTCTCGGTATCAGTGATCAGGTAATGGCAATTCTGGTTAAAAAGATGACTGACGGTCAGGGATTAACTGCTAATCAGATCGACAAAGACCGTTGGAAGCGAGCTATTGAATATGTCAAATATAAGCAGTCACAGCAAAAGAAGATGACGGTATGAACGGGCTAATCAAACTTCATGTGGAATAGGGAGGAAGATAAATGATCAAGCCGATTGATGCAATTCGCAATGAGCTTCCAGTGGTTACGTCCAAAACGTTAGATCTATTTGAGTCTGCTGTTAGTCAAGAACTACAAAAAAGAAACCCAAAAGCCACATTCCAAGTTAGCATCCTTGGGATGGCGGTATTGGGCCTTCTGGTGGCAACAAGGCTAGAGGAAGTCTCTGACATTAACAACTGAATCAAGCATTGTCTGTGCTGCGGACATGATAACAAACGCTTGGACAGCATCATCGACACTGGAGGGATCGTAAATCTTAGGGGTGTGGGCTTTGGGATTTCGATAAAGAAATATTACGGTTCTAAGAAGGTTACGTAATCCGGAATATATGTCTCTGTCGGTTTCCGTTGCAAGCATGTTGCCCTTAATAACGAGTATTGGTTGCTTGTCCGAAAACACGGTGCTTACCAAACTATTGCCATCTTTTTGTATGCCTGAAAGTTGCTGAATTCGATTAACGACACCCTTGCTTGCTTCGAAGATGGCGTGAAAGTAGTCGCCTTGAAGAAATTGTTCGTTGCAGAATTTCATCACTAGAGGGTGAACATTGAGTTCTGTAAGTCGAGCGCTAAGAGTTTTTAAGCGTAGCTGGGCTTCAGAAAACGTAGTCGCGGTTTTTGCTGATGCGATTCTTCCACTGTCATCCAAACAATAACCATAAAAAATAAGGCATTCATTTATCTCATATCGTAGGCGGCCCCATTCTTCTGGCTTTGAAATAAAGTCTTGAGGTCGAGCAATGTACTGGATGGCTCTAAAAAAGGGGCGACTATTGTGTGAAGCATTACACTCGTGCCTAATTGTTTCGTCTAAACGACGCCATTTGGTAGACGCTTTGAACCATTGATTGTCAGTTTGTCTTTGAAGATCATAATCGAAAAATCCAAGCAAAGAAAACATTTTGGTGATTTTGGGCCCAGTCGTATATTCTCCCAAGATTTTAGATATATTTTCAACAGCTACGGCATCAATTGGTTTGGACATTACATTCGCTCCTTATGAACTATTATCCCACTGACGGAGGGCAGCAAACTATGAAAATTCATGAAAGAAGGAAACGCATTGAATGAACCACAACCAATTGAACAAAACGGCCAGCGTGTACTGACCACCGAACAACTTGCAGAATTGTACGGAACGACTGTTGGAGTCGTTCAAATGAACTTTAAACGAAACTCGAATAAGTTCATTGAAGGAAAGCACTTCTTCAAGCTGAAAGGGGAGCAACTTCGGGCATTCAAGAACGAACCGACAAATTGTGGGTTCGTTGGGAAAAATGCAAGTGCTCTATATCTCTGGACTCGCCGCGGCGCCGCACGTCACTCAAAAATGCTTGGTGCAGAGCAGGCTTGGGATATGTTCGACAGTCTGGAGGAGAACTACTTTAATCCGAAAACACGGCTTCCACAGACGCCAGAAGAAAAGCTTGCTTTAACCACGGAAGTTGCTACTCGAACTGTAAAACGGATTGAAAAGCTTGATGGTCGTGTAACTGATCTGGAAGAGAAGGCTTTGCTGGCACCAGGTGAATATAACTACATCAGCAAACAAGTCAATCGAGCTGTTGCAAATTATCTGGACGTACATCACTGCAAACTCAACGCAAAACAGCGCAGCCTCTTTTATCGAGATATTAACCACGGACTAAATGACTACATCGGAATCAAGACACGTACACAGTTACGTAAGAAAGACTTCGATAAGGCTGATGACTTTATCCAGAATTGGACGCCATCAACAGCAACTCTCATGAAAGCACGCGAGATTTCATTATTGGAGGACCAACAACAGGAGGCTATCTAAATGAATGAACGCCCAAAGGAAAAGTTAACCAATGTCGTTAAAGTACAGGACAAAGATGTTGAAGACCAAGTAACTGGAATGGTCATTGATCTTCTCAAACAAAAAGGCTTCACATTTGCCAACTTTGAATCAGTTGTAGCACGTGTGAAGTCTCACTATCAGAACAACGCAACTATTTAGACCAGGTGTAACGGTATTGTTCGCCTGACCCATTTTCGGCAATCAGATACCAACGGCCAGCTCCAGAAACCCGAATTGTAACTGGGGACTCATCATAGTGACCTCCGAAATATGTAAAGTGGTCACCACGTTGGTGAGCGTTGAAGTTTGCTTGATCCACCAAGTAAACGTTCGCAGCGTGCGGAAGTTCGACTGTAACAGCTAGAGCTCCGCCCGGATTGTCATAATAAGGGACTTGCACCATGAAGATTCACCTCCTTTCGGTTTCATTATCCGTCAGGAGGCGATCACAGGAAAGGAGAAAATGCCATGCCGTTGTTGCAGGTTGTTGAAGATGATCAGATTTCAAGCAAAAAGTATTTAGCGGTTGAAGAAGAAGAACTGGCAAAGATGATTGAGGAGAACCAAGAGTTAAAACGCAAGCTAGCAGCACGAGGCATGTGGACGCTCACCACCGCAACAAGCTATGTCGAAGGACATAACAACACGTGGGTAGTTAACAATATCTTGAACGTCCCACGCTTCCACAAGTTCTTGCAAGATACCGTGGTTTCATATCCACCGCCTGGCAAAAAGGGGTATCTGTTTCATCCGAAACCATGGCTCGACTTCTTAGACAAATGGTTCCCAGAGATTTCAAGGTCGCTTAGAGAGAAGGGTAAATAATGATTGGTTATTTACTAATTGCTGGTGGCTTCGGCGTGATCGTTGGCCACTGCTTAGGCCACAGCGGAAATTGGAGGAAGTGGATTGAATAGCCCGGAGACCAAATTGAACAAAAAATATTCTCCAATATTTGGCGATGGTATTAGTGTTTCGGCCAATGATGTTCAAATGGCAGTTGATGGTATTGTGGCGACTTTGAGTAGGCATACGAGCAATCTTGCGGAAGCAAAAGCAATTTTAGACTTGATAGATCTTGATCAATACGCTGAATTAAAACTGATTAAATAGTCTTTCCGCGCTCGTTATGTAAATGGATTTCGCTACTTCATCTGTTTTTGTTGGTACCGGCGTGATGTGGTCGAAGGACGTGGCCACATCAGCGTTAAGCAAAAAGTCTTTTGTTTCTTTTTTACCAAACTCATCTGAATAAGTTATGGACAAAGAAAACTTTCTGGTTTTTAACTCAATTTCTGAGTTTTTGACTGAAATAACGGCTGCATAGGTCTGGTCGGGTGCTATCAGCTGATTAGAAAATAATTCAAAAGGGTTGTTTTCAAACTTTAGTTGCCCACTGTCAATAGCCGGATCAGCCTTGACTGATAAGATTGTTGCTCCTGTTCGGCCAAAGTTCTTGATCATTAGGTAAATTATTGTAGTTTGCGAAGATCTGACAACTTTAAGAAAAGAAACGATGTACGGCTTGTTTGCATCACGTTCTGATTTAGAACTTCGTATTAAAGCAATTGTTGATAGAACAACAGCCACTATCGAAGTCAGAGCTTGTACGACGCTGGAAAAGAGTTCGTATTTATTCATTCTAATCACCTCTTCGTGATTATCGCACAAAAGGGAGCAAACAATATGCTCTATTCACAGCTTAATCAACGAAATAATTGGCAAAACAAAAACCGCTAAGCGCTAGCACACTTAACGGCCAAAAATGAGGTTTCACATTGATTGACCTCATTATATCACAGAAAGAAATGAGGTAAAACAATGGCCAGAGAAATTGGCAAGCAACTTGACCGTCTTGAATCACTTGCATACAAAGTAAGAACTGATCAGTACCTTTTGGATTATTTGAGAGAATGGGCAGAAACCAAGTGCGATCTATTCAGGGATGATGATCCTCACATGACCGATGGTGAGAAGATTCAAGACCGGCTGTTCCTAAAAGACAACTTTAAAAAATACATGGATATCTTGGGTCAAACATCACTCGATATGATCAAATTCGAAGCAGACTTAATGGATGTTCGCCAAAACATTGCCGATCAATGCTTTCATGAAGGCGGTGTCGATCATGAATGAGAAGCCTGGTTACTATGCAATCATCCCAGCAGGTGTGCGCTATGACAAACAGCTGCCACAAGGAGCCAAGCTCTTGTATGGCGAGATCACGGCACTCACCAATAAGAACGGTTACTGCTGGGCATCGAATGACTATTTCGCAAAGCTCTATTCGGTTAGCATCGGCACTATCAAAAGTTGGCTAAAGTGTCTCGAAGACAATTCATATATCCGCAGAGTCATCAAATATAAAAGTGGAAGTAAGGAGGTTGAACAAAGATTTATTAGTTTAGCCCCTCGGTCAGAAAACTTACCCCCCTCGGTCAGAAAATTGACCCACCCCCGGTCAGAAAACTGTCCAGAAAATAATACAAGTATTAATAATACAACAACATTAGGGGAACCGGAGCTCATTAATTTTTGGGAGAAAAACGGTTTTGGTTTTATCAGCCCAAAGAACCGTGAAGACCTCATGTACTGGGTAGATGATTTCAAGAAGATTGGCTCAACTGACGAGCAGGCAGTTCAGGTAGTCAAACAGGCCATGAGCAACGCAATTGACAATAACGTGCGTCGTTATAGCTATGTCAATGCCATTTTAAAAAATTGGGAATCCTTAAGGCTTACTAGTTTAGAGGCAGTGACGGCCTATGAAGCCCAACGAACACAACGCCAAAAGTCAAAATCAACTTCACGGCAAGCATCTACAGACGTTTATCAAAACCAAGGGGATGTCCAAGATGAAGACTTACCTTGGTAGAGAAGAGGCGTGTGATGAGCAATCTTGAAACTAATCAAGGACGTTTAGCAGCGATCGAAACATTTGCTGAACGTTGTCCCGATTGTGGCAGCCTCTTGTATCGCCCGAAGGGATTGAGCAAAGTAACCGGTAAAAAAATGGCCGGAGTGTGCATGAATTGTGGCTATAAACAGCCACCCACGGAGCCTAAAAACGTCACGCCAGATATGGAAAAAGAGGCCCGCAAGAACCGCACCGTTGGATACTACCTAGCTTATTCGGTATTTAGTACAGACGCGATTATTGCAAAGGATTTCAACAACTTCCATACAGATGGCAGCCTTGGACAGCAGCAGTTGAAACTCTTCGCTGTCGGTTTGTCTAACAAAATATGCCGTAACGAGGTTGTACACGCATTGATTATCGGTGACACAGGAGTTGGCAAGTCACATATTGCTAACGGCATATTAATTGATACTCAGGCCAAGACCGGTTATCGCAAAACATGCCTTTTTATTGACTGGAACGCTTTAATGCAGAGACTCAAGTCTGGCATGAGTGCTAATGCACAAGATGTGCGAATGAAGAACGAGAAAATTATGCATGAGATTGGCAAGGCTGATGTGGTTGTGATCGATGATCTAGGCTCCGAGCGTGGTAGTGATTTTGAACGCCAGACGGCTGATGATGTTTTCAGAATGCGGGAAGACAAAGCAACTATCGTGACAACCAATTTGCACGGACAAGATCTGAATAAGAGGTACGGCGAGCGAACTATGTCCCGTATGGCCAAGCACGGCCAAGGAAATAGCTTTGGCGTTAAAGGAATCCTAGATCAGCGAAAAGAGGCGTTGCCTTGATGAAAGAATACGTGATTATGGACACGGAGTTTAACTCAACCAGTAATCGAGCAATTCAAATATCAGCAGTCAGAATTCGAGACGGTCTGCACATTGCAGATCAGTTCAACCGATTCATTCCATCACCAGATAAATTTGATCAGCTTCACATCATTAGGACAAGTAACATGCGATACAGCGACTATTTAGCTTTACCAAGCCTGCAGCAAACAGTGCGTGACTACGTGGCCTGGATGAGAACTACGATTGACATTGTGGGCTGGTCGATTGAAGGCGATGCGGGCCGCATCAGAGAAACATTTAAAAAGGGGTCACATGGCATCCCCAAGAACTGGAAGTTTATCGACATCGCAGACATCGTTGAAAAGCGGTATAGCTTTAATGCTACGCCTCCGCTGCAAGGACTGGCGAATGTTCTAGGCATACCAGTAAACCGTACTCACAACGCGCTAGATGACTGTTTAAGGACATTTGGAGTTATCAAGGCATTGGAGTCACGAGACGGAAAGCTATTTTGAGGAGAACAAGCTTGAATTTAGCAAAGAAAAAGTAGGAGGAAATACTATGGATAAATTAAATTTGAATCTGAACGAACTGGCTGATGGGGCCATTAAAGAAAAGTTGACAAAGGCATTGGCCCAGGTTACCAATAACATTCTTGATCCTAATACTGATCAGAGCAAAGCACGAAAAGTTACCATTGCGCTTAACTTTAAGCCTGACGATAGCGGAGTCGTTAAGCTTACAACCGATGTCAAAACAACGCTAGTACCAGACATCAGTGTCACCACCAATGTATTGCTTGGACGTGGCGAGGACGGATATATGGAAATGAACGAGTTAAAGTCAGGTACACGAGGGCAGGAATACTTCGACCCAGATGATAGTACGCTAAAAGACGACAAAGGTATCCCAATTAAAGACGATAAGGTAACAGACGCACCGATTGATTTCCGAAAAATCAAGAACGCCAAGGAGGCCAACTAATATGACAACAGAAGCAGATGCACTTAAATTCACAGCAGAACAGGCAGTTACTGCAAATGGTAAACGAATTATCGAAACAAAAAATCGTCAATTTTTGATTAATGGTAACGGTGATATAAGGGAATTTAGACCAAATGATGGAGCAAACGAAGCGTTACAAGTTCACACATTGACTGCAGTTGTCGATTATATCGGGAAGGTCAGCGAACGTTCTGCCAGTCCCTTAATTGTGCAAGTAGTCGATGAGAACAGCGTATTCGTATTAGGAGAGCTCGATGATTTTGGCAACCGGGAAGTCTTGATCAAGGCCAAGGCAATGCATCCCTGCTACCCATACGGTCAATGGCTGGATTCGGAATCATTCATCATCGCACTGCAGGCACAGTTCATGACCACTGAGGATGGCAAAGTGTTGCTTAAATTTGTTGGTAATCTTAAAGACGAATCTGCACAGACGATGGTTGATGACGGTGTAAGCCAAGTTGCAACCGCACGCAGTGGTGTGGCATCCGTTGGCAAGGTGGTGTCCCGAATCCAATCTCACTACGGCCATATCGTACATTTCTGGAAGTTGAGCAACAGGAAAGTGATTTTGTCTTTCGGATGCATGAAGGTCCAAAATTGGCGCTCTTTAGTGCTGACGGTGATGCGTGGCGGAACACAGCAATTGATCTTGTTGCCGAATACCTTAGTGAGAAGCTTGTAAAATTTAGCAAGCACGTGACAGTACTTGCGTAAGGAGACATAACATGGCTAATAAAGTGGAAAGGGAGTCGAATTCGACCCCCTTAACCAAGAAACAGAAAAGCTGTCAGTATTGCCAAGAGCCGCATAAACCTATTGAAGCAGAAGATGGTAGTTTTCTGCGAATAGGTATGTCTGGTGGGAACTGTTGGGACGGAGTTCATCCTGAAAAAATAAATGATGCGGCAATACACACCTGCACCGCAGTCGGATTTGATAATGCTGAGGTTGATGAACCGATTGCAATCAATTATTGTCCGATGTGCGGACGTAGGCTGGAAGCAAAGCAATGATTGCCGTCATCTTGCTCATCGCAGTTGCTTCAATATGGGCGTGGGCTAACTGGGAAAGAGGAAAATGAAATGAATTCGTTATTAATAAAGCTACTTATTTGCGCGGTTATTACTGTAGTCATATGTGCATACTTCTTTTGGCTGCTTTTTGATCATTTTGTTAGCAATAGGCGCAGCAAGACGGTTCAAATTGGCAGCACGGTCTTCATCGTCAGAATTGGCAAAAAGCAATATGTATCTTACTTCAGCAAATGTAGCAAGGAATTTAATACATCAATCGAAATTGATTCATCTAAACTATTTGTGCTAAGGCATGACGCTGAAGCTGCTGCAGAAGTTTCTGGCGGGATTGTATTAACCTTGCCAATCAACATTGACGATCCAAACGAACTTAAATATTAGCAGGAATAATCCTGATTCAATGTAAATAAAAAGCGCGCCTGATGAGGGACGCGCTGGAGGCCAGACGTACGATTGAGAGTAAATGAAATCAAAGATTAGGAGTTGGCCTCCAATGACAGTATAGCAAACGCACATGTTGAAAGTACATTTAAAAGCATCAAAAAAGCGCGCCGGGTGTTGACGCGCTCTGGAGGCCAAACGTACACGTGATTGATAGCAAATGGAATCATTTAAAAGGAGTTGGCCTCCGTATGCAGTATACCAAAAAGCGCGTCACATAAGCAACGCGCGGGAGGTGCTTGAATCAGATTGTTCCCCCAACTTATAAGGTTAACACGCATAAGAAAGCATCTCCAAAGGTAGTATAGCAAAAGTCGCCCTGGATTAACAGGACGACTCAGTCTAACAAATCGAATTATTTGAACAGCAGGTATATCACAAAAAACAAAAGCGCACCACGAAGGCACGCTTATCCTACAAACCCAACCAAATCATACCATAAGGAGTGGACGCAGTGGTGCGAGCAACGAGATATTTTAGCCCAATTGATCATGATAAAACAATTGAAAACGCCAAAGAGGTCTTGGGGAACTACTGGCATCACAAGCGGCTCGCTCAACGCACCAAAATAGCGCTCAGAAGTCCCGTGATGGACGGCATGCCTAAGTCACCTAGCTATGGAAATAAAGCCGAGGACAAGCTCGTATCGCACGCTGACGAGCTGTACTATATAGCGTGCTGTGAAGGCGCTATTGAATCTATAGAGAATGAAGACTACCGGATCATTTTAGTTGAGAGCTATCTGACTCCAAAGACGACACGTAAATCCAGCCTTCAGTTAGCCGCTCACTTGCATGTTGACCGAACGACCCTTTGGCGACAAACACAAGAAGCTCTCTATGCTTTTGCTGAAATATGTCCGCTAGTGAAACTAGATGCAACATCCGTGCAACAATGATGCAACAAAAAACACGCTTTTCTGCCTTATTATGTTATTGTGCCAAAGGTGAGAAACCTGAGACACCGCGTTTTTCCTCCGAGCCTCAGTGATGATAAAGCTGTGGCAAGGCGTGGCAAATGGACTGGCTGAGATAGTCAGGCGGTTTCGATTCCCGCATGCCACATTGCCAAACTAAGAGCCTGTTTAGTGTCTTTACGGAATAGCTAAATTTCAGGTATGCTTTGCACAAAAACTGGAGCTAACTATGCGAACTTTTACCCATCGATATGGTAGCGATATTACGCGTGACCAATTTAACCTCATTCGAGCTGATCTTGAAGATGCACGGAAACATACTGCACCAAGACAAATTGATTTGTACGATGTCTTTTGTGCAATGCTGTATACCATGAAAAATGGGTGTACTTGGCGTGATCTCCCGAGTGATTTTCCAAAGTGGCAAACTGTTTATTATTACTGGGTGCTTTGGACAAAACAAGAGAACCCAATCGAGATGGCCCTATTAACCAGGGTTTTAAAAAAACTGTCGCTTTCCTACGATTTAGCCAAGGCCGGTCAACTAGAACTTCGTTCCTGATACTGGATGCTCAAAGTGTTAAAAACACGGACACAGCAGAGAATTCAGGTTATGATGGCGGCAAAAAGATTAAAGGTATCAAACGGACATTAGCTGTTGATAATCAAGGATTGCCCCAAGGAATTCACGTCACCACTGGTGACGTATCTGATCGTGACGCTGCTAGTTCGCTATTGATGTTACATGCAGATCAATTTGACCTTGTCCAGCGAATCATGGTTGACGGCGGCTATACGGGAGATAAGTTTGCCAGCTTAGTTGGCAATAGCATCGGTGCAGATGTCATCATTGCCAAGCAAAGTGATTTAAAGCATGGCCATGTAACCCCACAACGTTGGGTGATTGAGCGAAGCTTTGGCTGGCTAGAAAAATGCCGTCGCCTCTGGAAAAACTGCGAACGCAAGCTTCACACTAGTACAATGATGATAACGTTAGCCTTTCTTCGCTTCATGCTCAAAAGACACTAAACAGGCTCTAAGGCGTAAAATCTGAACTTTGGCAACCCGACCTGATAAAGAAGTGCCGCTTAAAATATCAGGAGGTGCGTTAAAAGACTAATGCTAGGATACCCAAATGTGTGATATGGCATTTGTCGTCTATGTCTAGCGGCTTGGCATAGAACGAGGCCGAAGAAACGAGATGTTGTGGGACCAAATCCCACCGGCCTCATTGTCCAGTTTAGCGACCGGACACAGCTTGCGATGACCCCATCTGACACTGGGAGAGCGAGCAGCAGACATATGAAGCACAGATATCACCACAATGTAGTATTCCAGTTCACGCTGGGGTACTATTTTTTTGAGGTGATTAGAAATGAGCTTTATTTCTGGATTTTTGACTAAAGACTTTTGCTCAATTGTGGCAGATGGAAGAATGTCTCAAGGAGCAAAAACGGTTGGGGAAAACTATAAAAAATTTATGTTAGCCGAATCAAACATTTTGATTGCAACTACAGGAAACGCTCAAGTTGCTGACATAATAAAGGACTTCATAAAGCGATTACATGTTCAAAGCAACGGAGCTCAGTTAAACTGGCAACTTTACGTAAATGTGATCCAACAGTTTGTTAAGGAAACGTTAAAGGAGGCAAAAGACATAGATGGAAATTGCGTAAATCAAATTGTTGTTATTTGCGGAGTTAATGGTAACAAAATCATGGCTTTGGCATTTGGACAAACTGACGCAGGTTATATTCAACGTGAGTACTTGCCTGAGGAAAATGAGCAAAAGTTCTTTACTATGACTCCTCCAGGTGTGAATCCAGATGCCGTCACTAAGGAGTTCATCTCGATTACCAACAAAATCGAGATTAGAACATATAGTGACATAGTTATAGTTCAAAGCAAATTGCAAGATTATGTGGCAGAAATCGATTCGGGAAAATCAGTTAATACACATAAGATGGGGGCGAGGATAGACGGAATCAACGGAAGATTTAAAGAATGGTCCTCTGGTAATTAAACTACCCGAGTTTTTAGACTCGGCCGGGGATCAATGCCCAGAGATTTCGGGTGGGAAAGTTGATATTATTTGGCTTTGACGCTTCGGCGTCTTTTTATTTACACGAGCACTCCGCCAAACGGTGAGGTGCTATTTTTATGCGACGGATTTACAATTCAAGTGCAACAAACTAGTCAAATAGAAAAGACTGGCAAGAATGTCAATGGTCCGGACAAAAATTGTACGGTTCTGCCGAATGCGTATGGTTGTCACTTAAATTCACGCATTATCAGATCTTTTATCAGCGTTTAATCTTGTTTAACGTGCCATAGGTACGACAAACAAGCCCTGACATCTGGTGCTTTCCCCAGGGCTGTGCGCCTATTGAACGGTTACTTATGCAGCTGCTGACTTTCTTTTGCAAGCACCGCGACCGTTGGTCTCGCGATCATGATTGTAGAAGGTGTTGTAACGAGCAATGGATTCAGTGACGTCTAAAATTGATTCATAGTTGATCTGCTCCAACCGGACCCATTCTCGTTTCAATAGCGAATGGTAGGCCTCAATCCGCCCGTTATCAGCCGGTTTGCCTTTGCGCGAATATGAGTGACGCAGGTGCGCATCTGTCAATGTTGTCTCAAACAAACGACTGGTATATTGACTACCCATATCGCTATGAACCATCTTAAAAGTATAACCTTGGTGAATTAACGCTTGAATCGGTGCGACCGCGAGGTCTTGTGTCATCTGTTGACCCACTTGCCAAGCTAAGACTTTTCTCGCTTTTGGATCATACGCTGTTGCAAGGTAAACCCAGTTTTGGTTGATCAGTTGAATATAGGTGATATCGGTGGTCACGACCTCAGACAAGTCAGCTAGGTGTCGCATTAAATTAGGTTTTTGGGGCATGTCAGTGGTTGTGGTAGGCTTTTTAGAGCGTTTACGATACATTGTCGATTGAATCCCCAATTCACGCATGACTTTCCAAATCGTGCGGTCACTTAAGCGGCATTTAAGTAATTTACGAATACGTTTAGCAATCCGCACGTATCCGTAAAACTTTCGACGTTGCCAAAGAACCTGAACCAGCTCTTTAAGCTTAATTCGGCGGCGATTTCGTGACTTAGGATGCCACCTTAACCAGTCATAGTAGGTACTCGAAGGGATCCGTAACGCTCGGAGAATAACTGTGATGCGGTGCCCCCGGCTCAATTGATCTTGAATCATAAAAAGAGCGGCCTTTCGGCCGCTATGAATCAACGCTTTGCCAGCAACACCGCCGCTCGTTTTAAAATATCGAGTTCTTCCCTCAAACGGCGATTTTCTTTTTGAAGTTGCTTGAACTGTTCGTTGGTCACAGCAGTACCTTGATGATCAATGGCAATGACAGTGGCCGCCTGAACCCATTTGCGAATAGTGTCTAAGGAAGGACCGTATTCTTCATGTAGTTCTTTGAATGAGTGTCCTTTTTCATGAAGATCAATCAAGGTTTGCTTAAATTCGGGGGTGTAGCGAATAGCTGTATTGGTCATAAAATATTCCTCATCTGTCAATTATCGCACAAACTATTTTTGTCCGTAATTACAGCATAGGAGCCCATATCAACGCTATTTTGAGCAGCATACAGCGATGCCAACGATGGTTGATCTATCAAATACCCTTAAACAACAGCCCGAAGAAGAGGGAAAGCAAATTGCGCTTGAGCTTGAGCCATATATTGAAGGGTCGTTGTCTGTTTTTGCGCATCAAACGAACGTAGACAACGACAATTCAGTGGTTGTCTATGACGTCAAGGATTTAGGTAAGAACCTGCGGTCAATGGGTATGTTGATTGTGCTTGACCAAATCTGGAACCGGATTACAAAGAACCGGAACTCAGGCAAA
This sequence comes from Lacticaseibacillus paracasei subsp. paracasei, assembly GCF_000829035.1. NCBI lineage: Bacteria > Bacillati > Bacillota > Bacilli > Lactobacillales > Lactobacillaceae > Lacticaseibacillus > Lacticaseibacillus paracasei. The sequence goes on from NZ_AP012541.1 coordinate 502,626, forward strand.
CGGACGTGGATTTACGTTGATGAAATGCAGCTGCTCTTGAGCAATGAATTTGCATCTAACTACTTCTTTGAACTGTGGTCGCGTGCCCGTAAATGGGGCGCGTTGCCTACTGGGATTACGCAAAACGTTGAAACCTTGCTACTGAGTGATAATGCCCGCCGCATGTTGTCTAACAGTGAATTTGTGCTTTTGCTTGACCAAGCTGCCAATGACCGTGATCAGCTCACAGAAATGCTGCATCTGTCTGAACAGGAGGAAGGCTATATCACCAATGCCGACTCCGGCCATGGCTTGATGATTGCGGGTGACGCCGTCATTCCATTTGAGAATGACTTTCCGAAAAAGACCAAGCTTTATAAGATTATGTCCACGAAACCAGAGGACATGGAGCAATATATTTCCCGCAAGAAACTGCATGAGGATGGGGGCGAGGTGAGTGGCGAATAATTGGAAAGACATGCTGCTTAATAAGCAGCATCATGACCCTAAAGACGCTTTAGTCAGTAGTGATCCGAGCCGGTTTAAGAAAGCCTTGCGCGGTAACAAATATCGCATACAAAGCGTTGGCGGCTTTGGTGGCAAACGTTTTGTCCGAAAAAAAGGGCAGTTTAGGCGTGGCCTTTTAGCACAAAACGCTAAGCATAAAAAGAAACAGACTAGTTGGGTCAAACGCTTTCGGCACCGTAGTAGAGAAGCGCTTCAACATGGCGCGATTGAAACGGCTAAGAAGAGTACCGTACTGGCAGCTACCAATGGTCAGCAAAATGAAGAGCAAAACGATCCAACCTACCAAACGTTGTCAAAGACAACGCAAGGAGGGAGCCGCTTAAAAGCCCGGTTGAAGCGCCATAGGAATCGTAAAGGCAAGCGACTAGCAAAAAAGTTAGGTAAGCCAGTTCAAACTTCATACAGCCGTAAATCCGTCAGAAAAATGATGAAGCAGCGTGCTTTAAAGGGTGCTACCTTCTCGTGGCGTCATCCTATTAGTTCAATCAGGCATCTGTTAAAGGCCATTCTGATGCTACCAGTCGTGATCAAGTCGATGGCTATTCTCCTATTAGTGGGACTTGTGTTTGGTCTGATCGCCTTGATGAGTTCCATGTTTGGCTGGTTGGTGCCTACGATGTCGACGACAGCCGATTCTAAGCCCTTAACTGACGCCTACAGTTACATTACGGAGTTGGACACTGATGCCACTAAGAAGGTCATTGACAGTATGGCTAACACGGACGGAAACGGACGTTCACTGATTATCAATGGTCAGGAAGCAACAACAGATGGGATTGAACTAATCTCGGACTTTGACCGTGAGTTGGCCTACTTGTCGATTAAATATGATGACTTTACAGTCGACGATGCGTTCAAACAAAAGATAAAAAAATTACATGATCAAATGATGTCGGTCACAGTTGATTCAAAAACTGTGACCGTCAATTTGTCTAGCTTTGATGAGTGGGAGAAGAACCATCCTAAAGCACTCTCACAAGATGATAAAGATCGGCTAGATGCAATGGGTCAAGTGGGTCAATATCGAACGCAAGAGATTCTAGGATCGCCCTTTGAAGATCAGAATGCAACGATCATGGTCAACGACCGGTACGCCTGGCGAATGCGTGGCGGACAAAAGAACATGTCTAATCACATTCGGATTTCAAGCGAGACTGGAAAAAAGATTGTGGCCGTGATGTCCGGCACAGTGACTGCCTGTTCAAATGGAAGTGTGACGATCGCAACTGATGGTAAACGAACCGTGACCGGTGGGCTCAAAACCGTGACGGTTAAACCAAACCAGGAAATCAAGAAAGGAGATCAAATCGGAACTAGCGAAAAGAACATCACTCTTCAGCTTATCAAAATCACGCAGCAGAGCGCTCCAGACGAGTCTTCATCAACACCATCATCGTCGAGCACCTTAGAAAGCGTCTCTCAGGCACCAGGTTTATCTTCAAAGAACTCTTCCTCCGCTTCCAGTTCAACCGTTGTGGTAAGTTCAGCACCTTTGCCACCTATTGAGGAAGAATTAAATCCTGCCTTTGCTTTACCAAATGTGAAATACACGTATGCCACGACTTATGGCTTGGTGACCAGTGGTGGCAATTTAACGGGTCAAGACTTTGACGCCAACAAGTTTCATGCCGCGTGGGTTAAGTATTTTTCTAACGGTGTTTTGGTCGACAAGGAAAGTTACTCAATCGACGCAGCTAAAAAGGCTGGCGTTAATCCGGCGCTTATTGCCGCAATTATGGGGACAGAATCCTCATGGGGAACAAGTGCTGCGGTTCGTGGTGCAAATAATCCTAGTGGTCAAATGAGTGGTGGTACGATCATTGCCTATCCATCGCTAGAAGCTGGTATTGATGCCACCCGGAACACGTTGCATAACTTAGTTGTTACCCGTGGTTTGAATACTGTCCAGAAGTTAGGCGCCGCCTATGCACCTATTGGCGCCATTAATGACCCTAACAATCTGAATCTTAACTGGGTACCCAACGTCAACAAACTTTTAGCCATTTTTGGATTCAAGAGTGGTGACTCAATCGGTAATATCACGCTGCATAATGGTGGTAATTCTTATCCTGTAGGTCAGTGTACGTGGTGGGCAAAAGCCAGATCCGGATGGGCTGCTAATAACTGGGGCAATGGTGCTGACTGGGGTAGCTCAGCAGCCGCCGCAGGATTCAGCGTCGATCATACCCCTCAACAAGGGGCATTGGTCAGTTTTGCCGCAGGCCAAATGGTTGGTAATTGGCAGGCAGACCCGGTATACGGGCATGTGGCGTATGTAGAATCAGTTGATTCGGATAAAGGGACAATTACCATCTCTCAGGGAGGAACGGGCTTCAAGCAGCAACCAGGGCCAAATTTGCAAACGTTAGGAAACGTGGGAGCTTACACCTATATTCACCCACGGTAAAAGGAGGAAGACGATGGAAGGACACAAATGGCGTCACTGGCTATTACCACTGTATGCCGTGCTAATGACGGCTTTGATGGTCTTAGGCTGGTATCGTTGGTCGGACAGTCAAAGCGTCTTACAAGAAACAAAAACGCATTTGAACGCAATAACAGGCGGTGAATCAAAAAAGGTAGATAAAAGAGTCCTTGTTTTTGCGGATTTAGTTGTTGGATATCGTGCGGATCAACAAAAACGACACGATCAAATTGAGAAGCTATCGACCAAAGCAATAGCAGATCAAATCGTACCACCGGCTAATATTGGTAAAGCGGGTGTTGGTCCGGATCTGTCTTATAAGGTTACGTACCAGCATCGCGAGGTCACTTATACACAAGCAGGTTCCGAAACAATTGCAATGGCACGGGTAGCATACACTATCACCAGCGACGGCAACAGAATAAAAAACGATTTAGTGCTGCGCTTGCCGATGAAGCAGCAAAAGATAATTGGGTGCACGCTATATCGTCTCAATCAATCACAGGCAAGTCATGACTAATAAAGGAGCGATCAATAATGGCAAGTACGAGTCTGGAAAAGCGAATCAAGAGTAAAGAGAACCGGATCAAAGAACTAGAAGAGCAGCAAAAAAAGGTGCAGCAACAATTGACGGCCGCAAGGCGTGATCTCAAAGTCTTAAAAGCCGATAAGGTTGACGCGTTGTTATCTGAGAGCCATCTAACTTATGAAGACATTGCGAAGCTACTTAAAAAAGAAACCCATGATGAAGCCCCTAGGTTTCATTAATGATCGTACAAGAGGCATGGAAGGGAGGGACTGATGTGGGTCGGAAAAAAGATAAAGAGACTGACACCATCAAGATTACCAATCAAGAGGGGATCGCGTTAGCTACCGACCCGCAACCGTTTGATGATGGGCTAGCACAGTTACAAGCGGCTAGTGATCACCTGTTTGATTTAGCGCAACATGGTAGCTGCCAAATCACGGCCTATCACCGTGACCAAGTTGCCTTTTCCGTCAAGATTAAGCTACCGATTGAAGGGAAAATTGAAGATCTGATCACAGACTTAATTTCTCAGCGGCAAGAGGTAACTTCACCACCAGCAACAGACGTTTCAGTAGCGAATGAAACTGAACCGGATTCTGCATCTGAACCTGTTTCTACCGACTCGTTAGCGGCTGATACAACCCCAAAAAGGACACGTAACCAATCACATAGAACCGTTGCCAAAAAACCGAAACAAAATGCCATCAAATTACCTTCAATTTCATTAACAAGGGTTAGCCGATCGTTTCTCAAACACCTGATAACCATTGCCGTTTTGCTGATAATAGCAGGCGGTTTTTTGTTTGGAACAAAACTAGTCGTTGATGCGTACAACGCCCCCCCAAGCTACACCTCCCTGATTAAGAAGGGGGATTATCTTCAAGCCGGCAAGTTGTATCCAAATCGACGGGACGATGTGCGTAAAACCCTCACAGATCAAAGTAACGTGAAGCAACTCGCTAAGTTTCAACGTATCTACCCAAAAGCTGAGACACTGTTTGATCTTGCTTACCTGCAACACGATTATTCAAAGGTCATCGCGATGAGTAATCGTGTGACGCTATCTCAGGAGCGCCAAGCCAAACTCGCCATTGCCTATGTTCACACTAAGCAATTCGATGCCGCTGAGCTGATTAACGAGCAGCTCAAGAGCAAAACACTATCAGAGGTGATTGCGCTGGGGTATGTGCGGCAAAAGGACTTCGACAAAGCTCAAAAAATCAACGACAAACTAAAGGACTCAACCATTAGCCAAGCGATTGAAGTCGGGAAAAAGTATGCGGCTGGTATTGATGCTTTTAACAAGATTGCAAGCGATCCGAAACAACCTGCAGACAAGCGTCAGCAAGCTAAGCAAACCGTTAAAACGTTTGAACATGCTCTGAACACATTAGGAGAAAGTAACAACCCAAATTCGTAAAGGAAAGCGTGATAAAGATGCCAACATCAAGCCAAGAAAAACAACCACCAAAGAGTACCAAAGAGTTACTGGCGTTGGCGCAAGATGGCGCCAAAAAAGTCTTCTCTACTGACGAGTATCGAGAGTATTTAAAGTTCATCAGCGGGTTTCATCAATACAGTGTCAGAAACCAGTTACTCATCTATTTACAGAACCCACATGCCACTTTTGTTGCGGGGTATCACACATGGAAAAATCAGTACCATCGACAAGTTAATCAACACGAAAAAGGTATCAGGATATTGGCGGGTGGTGAACACAAGTACGAAAAGAGAATTCGGCAACCTGATGGCACCATCAAACGCATAAAAGAGACCAGGGTATTCTGCCGACCGGCGGCTGTCTTTGATTACTCTCAGACCAGCGGTGAGCCTATCAAAATGTTCACACATGAGCTGACTGGTGAAGTACCAAATTATGCCACTATTTATAGCAAACTTGTTCAAGCAACTGACTTTCATGTGGGCTTTAGCCATGAGATGCCAAGCAGCGAAACCAAGGGTGTTACTCGCCCACGCAAAAAAGAAATCCAATTGCGTTCCGGTATGAGCGAGAAGCAAACCATTAAGACGCTGATTCATGAACTCGCGCACAGTGAATTACATTGTGATCCCAAGTTAAAATTGGATCGTTCAACCATGGAATTGGAAGCTGAAAGTACCGCGTTTATCGTTTGTCAACATTTGGGAATTGACACGAGTGATTACACGTTCCCTTACCTTGCTGTTTGGTCGAAAGATAAGGATTTTCCCAGCTCTCCAAAAGCTTAACGCGTATCCAATCCACCGCCGAAAAATTCAATAAAACCGTCGATCAAAACCTTGAAAAGATTCGTGAGAAACCGTTGACGCTTGATCAAAAAATAGAACGCGCTAAAACCATTGCGACAACGGAAAACATCGCAAAAAAAGAGCAAGGGCTGGTGCAAGCAACGCAGGAGAAAACACGCTAACCCATTTGTTGAATACTCTCACTCAAGAGGACACTCCAGCCCTTGCTTTTCTCCAGCCCTTGATCACCCAAGAAAGGAATTACCAACATGAAAACCATTGATGAAATGAACGAATTTGATCGTGACATTATCTTGCTTCATCGCAAGTCTGTGAGCGAAGATACACCACCGGCAATTCTACAAAAGGTTAAAACAGTACGTGATGATATTTCTAATGACCTGACGGGTATCACAGATCCAATTGAGAAAGAATTTACCCTCGAATGTTACGACGAAACGATCCGAAAATTAAGCGACCTTTCGGTCGAAGAATATCAGAAATGGCTAGGCCAAAATAAGAACTTAGAAGGGTTTGAACTTTGATTTTGGAGGGTGTCGCAGACCCCTTCAAAATAACGGGGGATTGGGGGCGTGCCCCCAAAACAAAATTGACTATCAGCGGAGCTGATGATGAGTCAATTTATCGCAAGTGTACGTACACTTGCAAATCTCGCGACAGTAGAAAAACATCAAAAAAGCAAAATCTGGAATTCACAGATTGTGCTCTTTTTTAACCTTCAATTTCGAAGCTGCGTCACTGATAAATGACAACCAAGGAGTGAATCGAAAATGGGAAACTATGCAGGTAACAGATCACGTCCAGAACGTAAGTATGTGACATTGTCACACGATGAACTCAACTTCTTAACTCTCCGAATTACCAAGTCAGGCAACCCGCCCTTTACAACTTTTGCACGCAACTCGTTGCTAACTAGCAAGATGGTTCATGTTGAGTTCACGAACACGAAAAAGATGCTCGAGCAGTTATCGAGAATCGGTAATAACTTAAATCAAATTGCTCATCGTGCAAACGAAACTGAAAAGGTGACAGGAGAAGATATGGCCGAGGTTAAAAATGAAGTCTACGACCTCTTTACAGTCATCAATGACAACTTGTTGCATCGTCTTGATCTTGTCCAACGTTATGAACGGGTGGTCTTAAATGGCAATCACGAAAATACACCCGATTAACCGTTCAACCAAGGATGCAATCAAGTACATCAGTGACCCACTCAAAACTCGTGATGGTGAGTTGGTCGAAGGCGTCCATTGTGCTCCTCCATTTGCTGCGTTTGAGTTTGAAATGTTAGCTAATATGTCGCACGAATACAACGGTAACTACGAGCGCGTTGGTGGTCGTCACGTTGGTGGTCAGCGTCTACATCAAGCAGCCAAAAGCTACCACTTGATTCAGTCTTTCTCGCCAGACGATCACGTCACTCCGGAGGAGGCTCACGAGATCGGTTTACAACTCATGCGCGAACTGCTTGGCAACGATTACCAGTTTGTCATTGCGACTCACGTTGACAAAGATCATATTCACAATCACATCATCTTTAACGCATACTCGATGACAACCTTAAAGAAGTTCCGGAGTCAACCTTACATCACGGCTAATCGGATCAAGGAAATCAGTAATCGTTTGACCGCTGAGCATGGGTTGTCCGTGTCCTTAAGACGTGATGAACAACTCGATAAAAATGGCTTTGTTCACGATAAGGATGTTCACCAATCATTCCGTGCGGAGTTGCGTCGCCGACTGCGATTTGTTGCGTCTCGTGCAACATCACCGGAAATGTTTGACCAGCTATGTGAACAGCTAGAAATCACGACAACGAAGCGTGGTCAAGATAGGGGGTATCGGTTGCCTGACCAGCAGCGCAATATTCGCGACAAAAGTCTATCTGATATTGGTTCATACACGTCGGAAGGTATTAAAACAACCACTGCTGAGAATGCTGACAATCAACTACGATTGATGGCCTTAATTGATGATGTCTATGGTATGTGTGACAGCCTTGATGATTTAACTTTCATGCTGCAACAGGAACATGATGTTACCCTCAAACGGCAGCGCAATGGTAGCTATCAATTCACATTTCATGATGGTACTAAAATGCCCGCGGAACTTCTACCCCCTGCCTACCAACTAAACTATATGAATGAGCATTGGCATGACCCCAATGCTCTCAAAACAAAGGTGGCAGCTCCTGATGTTTTAGCCGAGTATCAGGAACAAACCAAGTCGAAGATGACCAACACCGAAACCTTAATGGACTTGTCTGAGGATCAGGTGCTAAGTGTTGATGAAAAGGGGGCTTTGGTTCAACTAGAAGTGCCTAATGAAGGACAGCTAACAGTTCACTTGAATCGTTACGAATTGCGCGGTGATTCTGATCATTTGCAAGTTGCGCTACAAGCCAATTATTACTACACATTAACGGATCAATCAGGAAAACGGCCACGCGCTGTTTCAATCCGTGGTGAGGCATTGATACACGCGATTGATCTTGATCAAGGATTGAATCCTGAACTGGTAAAAGTTCCTCCTCAAGCTGTCTTTGGTCACTCTGACAAGGGACTAACGATTACGCTACCTGATGCCGGTTATGAACGGGTCTTTATCCCTAATGACGCCGTAAATTATGACCGGTTGCATCACCAGTACACCGTGCAAATTGGCAATCGCTGGCACTACAATGCAACGCCCTTTGCTACGTTGAACGATCCAGAACCAAAATCAGTTAGTTTGACAGGAGCCGCGTTGAAACCTGCATTAAAGTCAACGCAGCCGGTGTTAGGACGTTGGTTAATAGCCAATCGGCAACGTCAATATATGCAAGCTCAGCAAGCTGACGTGAAGCGCTTGTCAACCACGCTTGGTGAATTGAGAGCCAACCATATCACTGACCGTCAGTCATTAGGCCGGCAGGTAACAACGGTCAAAGCGCAGCTCCATGACGTGCAGCAGAAAATTGAAATGCTTCACGATAAGATTACCACCTACAACGACTTAGCAAAGTTCATCTTTACCCGCAACCAATATCAACCAATTATTGACAAATTAGAGGACGTTTCACCAAATGAGCAACACCGGCTCACTAGGAAGTACCAACATGAAATAAATATGTATCAAACCGCCGTGCTACATTTGCAAAACCAAGACTTTAACCCACTACTGATTAACGAAGAAATGGCGAGTGTCATCACAGACCAAGAAAAAACCCTACGGTCATTAGAACAAAGTCTCAAGCAGCAAACCATCATGGTCAACAAGTGGGAGGACATTGCTGAATTAATGAACAATTTACAAGGTGAACCGTCCCAGGAAGGGCAAGAACAGCAACATCATCATGATATTGAACGATAGGACGCCTAGGCGTCCTTTTTTGATGCAGAAAGGAGTTAACCGAGATGGTCACAAACAAACAGAAACGACTCAGTAAAGCAACGATTGACCACGCGAATCACGTTGCCATTGTGGCGATTGCCGAAGCGAATGGCATTGCCCTAGTGCAACAGTCCAATGGCTATTGGCGTGGGGTCGAACATGACTCATTAGTCATTAATGACAAGAAGAATCTCTTCCGTTGGAATAGTCGCGATGTTGGTGGCGGTGCATTAGATTTTGTGCAGCATTATTTAGGCATCAGCAGTTTTCGCGAGGCAGTTGCGTATCTGAATCATGCAGCTTTAGAGCGAGCTGAAACTATCACGCATAAGGTTCGTGAGCCGTTTCAATACAACTTTAAAAATAGTCCTAACTTTGAGCAGGCCACTAAGTATCTAACGACGGTTCGGAAACTTGATCCACAAATTGTGGACTTACTGCATCGCAAAGGCTTTATCCAACAAGACGAGCATGGCAATGCCATCTTTGTCTGGTCAAGGAATGACAAAATCGTAGGGGCAACGGTACAAGGCACGAGAATTGACCATGAGCATTTGGGTAAACGGGGTACCTTCAAGCAAATTGCCAAAAACTCACAAGAAAACTTTGGCTTCAATTTGTCACTAGGCAAGCCTGAACGGCTTTTAATGTTTGAGGCGCCGATTGATGCCCTGAGTTATTGGTCACTGCATCGTGGCTTGAATCACGTCACGTTGATGTCGATGGACGGCTTGAAGCCAAATACGGTCAAACAAGGGCTGATTTATTTCTGCGAGAAAACTGGTCATGGGCCGTCAGAGATTGCTTTTGGGGTCGACAATGACCCGAGTGGTCATGTCTTTTATGACCAGATGCGGGCTGAACATGCTTTAGCGAGTGTGCCGTATACGAGTCTAATCCCAGCTGACCAAGCAATTCCACACGAGTGTCTAGCACCAGTTGTCAGTGCTGCAAAGCAGGCAGCCATTCCTACCGTCGCTTTGATGGCGTATCTGAAAGTCGCCGTCAATTTACAGCCCGGTCACGGTATAGCAAACGGCTATCATTATCAGGATGCCCTTACCAAAGGCTCTTTTGCAGACTTACCTGAAATTGCCACACAGCTCAAGCCGTATCTACAATCGAACGGTATCGATTGGCAAGCCTACTTTAAGCAACATGCCCCTGATTTAGCATCAACGGCTCGTAACAACCTAGTCGGCCGAATCAAAGGAGTTGCGCGGCAATACCAAAACGGAGATTTTCAGGTGGTTCAGGACGTTCCAAAGGATTGGAATGATCGACTACAAATCCATGAGCGTTCAAAGAGCAAAGGTTTGACCTTGGATCAAAAAATAGCAGCAGCAAAAGAAAGGGCAGTGACGGCCAATCTTAGAATTGCACCCAAGCATTATGATCAAGCGCTGGAGCGATAGTTTTCTATTATCGGGTCTGCGAGCTTTTTGGCGTCCCTTGTCTCGACGTAACAAGACGAGGTGGTTTCCCTCGTCCGTTACCTAACAGAAACTTGATTGGCTATATGAGACGACGTAGTACGTTGCCTAGAGCGCGTGGGCGGGGCAGGCGCCCCACGCTCCTCGGCCTTGGCCGACTAACGTTAAGCCAAAAAGCTCGCAGACCCGCGGACACCAAAACGGCCATATCCCTTGTGGCTCTAGGAATATAGCCGTTTATGTGCTATAATATTATTAGCAGAAAAGTTAATGACGGTTGGCAAATCCAATCACAAAGAGGTGGTCGCCTATGAAAGACGTCCAAAATCTAAGTGAAGGGAGGTGCCTGTTTGTCCGATGCTGAGAACCTGTCTAGTATCTTTTAAGAACTATCTTCAGGAAGGCCAATACAACCATTTGAAGACTGCTGTTAAGGGCACGTTCACAGTTTTTCCAAAGTCGCCGACATTTATCTAGCCAACTCCATGAACGTTCAACGATCCATCGTTTCGGTAACACCGTGAACATATGCAACTCGTTGCGTTTAGCTACCGTCGTCTTAGCATTCAAAATGAGCTTCACCTGATCCGCAAAGTCATTGCCAGTGTAGCCACCATCAACCATGACATGCTGAACCAGCTCTAAATTTTGGCTAGCCAAACTAAACATAGCCAATGCACCTGAACGATCTGATACATTAGCTCGTGTCACGAGAATGGCTTGTGGTAAACCATTAATATCAACCGCCATATGACGCTTAATCCCTGAAATCTTTTTGCCGCCATCGTAGCCACTATTTTTCGTTAAATCAGTGGTTTTAACACTTTGAGCATCAACAATCACAAACGACGTTCGGGCCGATCGGCCCTGTGCAAAGCGATAGGAAGCAACAGTTTTTTTAAAAGCCTTTCTAATAGCGAATCAGCTGTCGGGTCTGGTTTATCTCGCCACATATCGTAATAGCGGTAGACAGTGTGCCATTCCGGGAAATCGTGCGGTAATTCACGCCATTGACACCCTGTAGTAAGCGAGTAAAGGATGGCATTGAATACGTCATAAAGATCATAACGACGCGGTCTTGTATGCTTGCGGAAGTTTTCTAAATCAGGTTGTATTAACGCAAATTGCGCTCGAGAAATATTGCTTGGATAATCTGGCATGACAAACTCCTCAGTCGGTTTTCCACAATTCTACCAGATTCAGCAGATACTAGACAGGTTCTTAACCTACAGTACATAAAAATGGCCAGAACTAGTAGTGGATAGCCCTGGCCTGGAACCAATATTTAAAAAGTGCGTTCTATTACAGCAGTTCAATAACCGCTGCCACTTCACCTGCCTCAATCGCGCCATCATTCACTTCGACCGCCAGTTCTAAATCTTTACTGTTGGTCACCACAACAATAATCGTTGTACTTTTTCCCGAAGCCTCGACGATCGATCGCTGCATCGTTGCAAGATCCTGTCCAGACTGAACACGCTCGCCCACTTTCACAGAGATGGTGAAGGGCACACCTTTTAATTCAACTGTGTCGATCCCCATGTGAATCAGGACATCCAAACCTTCTTCAGTATGGATCCCAATACCATGCAACGTGTTCGCTATCATCGTCACCTTACCTGAAACTGGTGAGACGATACGATCACTGGCGGGGTCGATCCCATAACCTGCTCCCATGATGCCGCTAGCAAAAACCGGATCGGTCACTTCAGAAAGAGGCTTGACTCTTCCATTGGCAGTGGCTGCAAGCGCCAAGGGTACCCTTTTCTTTCCAAATAAATTAAACATCATTACACCTCCTGTCATGCATTGATTGCGTCTTGGTAATCGAGTAAATCTGCGAAGTGGTTCAACACCACATCTGCGTGACTCTTAACTGCTTGTGGTGCCTGATTAATGCAATACGCTTGGTCAGCTGCTTCAAACATAGGGACATCGTTGCCAGAATCTCCCACACCAACGACGTTTCCAGAAAATCCCATCTTTAGTGTTTTGATTGCTTCGCCTTTATTAGTGTTCTTAGCCGTTACTTCGATCCGTTTCCCATCGCTTTCATAGAGACCAAGCTCTGGAAAGTGTTCTTGCATCTCAGAAAGCACCTGATAAAAGTGTACACTTCCTGGCCTTACATTGATTTTATAGATACGCTCCGCAGCTACAGCTTCATGCGGCTCTGCTAAGCAGATCAAATTCATTCCCCACAATCTTCCCTTATCGTTAGTTGTATAATTACCAATTCTTCGCTCTCCATCAAGGGCATCGAACGTCAGCGCTGTTGCTTTGAGATATTGCATCACCGCTCGCAATGCAGTCTGAGGAATTGGTCGATCCACTATTCTCTTTCCATTACCATCCTCGACGATTGCCCCATTAAAACAGATCTTATAGTCTGCATGTAGGTTCCCGACACGTTCAACAAAGGCAATCTCTTTCGGTGATCGACCTGTAGCGATGCCAACGTAGAAGCGTTCTTGTAACTTGTGGAACGCTATCCTGTCGATTGGTCTGATTGTATGTGAATCATAGACAAAGGTTCCATCTAGGTCAGTTATTACGATCGCATTTTTATCCATTGCTAATCATTCCTATTCTGTCATACCAAGGATATCCTGTATCTCCATCTTCAAAACGTTCGCGTGACCGCCATAAATCGACTGGTTCTGCATACCAGACTGATTGAACCCCATCGCCCCAAGATCATTAACAATTGTCTTCGAATCGACGAGACTCTTGTCCTTAACGTTGATTCTTAGTCGTGTGATGCAGGCATCAACCGCTTCAATGTTATCAGGACCACCGTGCGCCCTAATCAGCGCCACTGCTTGGTCGTGATCTGTCATTTTGCCACTTTTAGCAGATGCAACCGATACGGCTGGTTGATTATCTTTTAGCGTGTGCACGCCCATTTTCTTACGGGTCTCATCCTTACCATGAAGAACAATCTCGCTACCATCGTCTTCACGTCCCGGCGTTTTAAAGTCAAATTTGATAATTGCGAACCGAAAGACAAAGTAGTACATGACAAAGCAGAAAACTCCGACTATTGGCATGATCCACCAGTGCGTCCGCGGTCCCTGAAGCACACCATAAATAATGTAGTTGATCAAACCGTGCCCCGTTGGTGTCAGGAACCGTGCGCCCAAGGCTGAAGTAACTGCCATGGTCGTTCCTGCCAGTACCGCATGAATGCCATACAGTGCCGGGGCAACAAACAGGAATGTGAATTCGATTGGTTCAGTTACCCCTGTCAGAAAGGCCGTCGCAGCAGCTGCAAACAGCAAGGAACCAACTTTTTTCTTGTTTTCTGGCTTCGCGCAGGTATACATAGCTAAAGCCGCCCCAGTGAGCCCAAACATATTGTAAACAAACTTGCCACTGGAAAATCTGGTAATCATTGGATTGATTGCACCACCATGAGCAAGTGCAGCCATGTATGCAGCAATTGTTCCCTGGTACTCTTGTCCACCAATATAAAAGATACCTCCGAGCTCAGTGGTTCGAACCGGCCAGTTCAATCCGTGGTGTAAACCGAAGGGTAAGAGTAATCGTTCCACGACCCCATACAAGAAGGTCCCAATCGATCCGGATTTAAGAATCAATACTGATAGTGCGGCAATTCCTGCCTGAACTGTCGGCCAAACGAAGAAGAAAGCAACCGCAGCTATAGACATTACTGGCATGATGAGAATAGGCACTAGTCGTGGTCCGGAAAAGAAGTCTAAGACCTTCGGAACGTGCATTTTGATTGCCCGCTTATGGACAAAGTAGACAATGACCCCAGTGATGATACCGCCAAAGACGTTTAAGTCCATCGTTTGGATGCCTAAAACTGTGGTTTGCATCTTATCGGCTAAGGCCAGCTTAGCAACCGTGTCCGTCAGCCCTGCTGTGTTAACCAATTGGCCGGTTGTAGAAAGAAGGAAATTTAATATCGTATGGAGTGTTAAAAAGCCCAGTAAACCTGAAACTGCGGCTGAACCTTTTTCGTGTTTTGCCAAACCAACTGCCACGCCAACCGCAAAAATCAATGGTAGGTTGTTAAAGGCAGCAGAACCCATCTTACTAAGAAAGCCCATCACGAACTGGAATACTTGATTTTGCATCCAGGGATACATCTTGATAGTATCGGCATTTGTAAATGCAGAACCTAATCCTTGAAGAATCCCCGCAGCTGGAAGAACCGAGACAGGTAAAAGGAACGATCGCCCAAACATCTCAAATCCTTTAGTCCAATTTCTACGCGCTTTTGATGGTGCCATAGTATAGCCCCCTATTATTCATGTATAACACGATTTCACAGTTATCGTAGCATTAAGCATTAAAAAAGAAGGCGCTTTCACAAAAGCGCCCTCAACAGTTTTTTTTGACTATGTGAGTTATTTATGTCCATGCGGATGAGACAGTATATACTCAAAGATAATATCGATAGCCACATTAAGCATTAATCGCGATCGCATTCTCTTACGCGGCACCGCTTCTTGGTAGACAAGGATGTTGCAATCGGAGAACTTCGCCACTGAATCTGCGCCAATTCCAGTAATTGAAATAATTTTTGCTCCAGTTGCCTTAGCCCGAACCAAAAACTGGTTCACAAGATGGTTCCCTCCACCAAGTGAAAGGATCACAATTACATCGTCAGCTTCGGCCAAACCTGCAATATCTCGGATCGAATAAAGTTCATTAAAGTCATTGATCCAATAATCAAGCAGCTTCAACTTGCGTGTAAAATCACCCACGACGCTGACGGAAGATCCGCTCCCGACGCAAAAGATTCGCCGCGCATGATTGAGGTGCTCGACGAACTCTGCGACATTCTCTTCGCTCAACATCTGCAGCGTCTTATCAAACTCACTCGTGATTCTTCCCGTAATCGTATCAAAATCTTCAGAAGGTAGTGGGGCTGCCTGTTCGTCTTGCGTCATCGCGGCCGAGTATTTCAGTTGAGAAAAGTTGCTGTATCCTAACTTTCGTGCGGCACGCATCACGGTTGCACTTGAGACAAAAAGTGCATCCGTAATCGTCTTAATCTTTAATCGATCGATGTTGTGATCTCTCATTACAAAATCGATGACCAGTTGTTCGTTGCTACTTAGAGTTTCGTAATGCCTCGCAATCTGCTCAAAAAATGTGTTCATAGCCGCCGTCCTTGGTATTTAATAGCACAATATTACACTATCAATTTATGATATCTTTACATTTTAAACTTTACTAAATTATACAGCAAAGAGCAGTTGATTTTTGGGGTCTACAATTTCAGGTAGTCTAGTTTAAAAAACGGAGAGTTATCGCCAATGCAAACATTTAGCCTCCTACAGCAGTGACATTAACTGTCAACAGTTCAAGCTGATACGTTCAGATTATGGAAATACCCGAAAACGCACCAAATATCGTCAAATAGACCTTTACGATGTTTTCTGTGCCATACTTTATACCCTGAAAAATAGCTGTATTTGGCGTTACTTACCATCTGATCTTCCTAAATGGCAAACCGTTTACTATTACTTGTTGGCGTAGAAAGAGCCTGCCAGCCTTGATGAACTCACTAAGTTCAATCGAGTTTCAAGAAAACTGTTGCGTAACATCGACTGATCAAGAGTGTTCAGCTAGAACGTCATTTTTAATCATTGAAGCCCAAAGTACTCGCAATATTCATCCAGCCGAGTGCAAAGGCTACGATGGTGACAAAAAGAAGGCTGACATTAAACATCATATCGGCGTTGATACTAAGAACCTGTCTAGTATCTGCTGAATCTGGTAGAATTGTGGAAAACCGACTGAGGAGTTTGTCATGCCAGATTATCCAAGCAATATTTCTCGAGCGCAATTTGCGTTAATACAACCTGATTTAGAAAACTTCCGCAAGCATACAAGACCGCGTCGTTATGATCTTTATGACGTATTCAATGCCATCCTTTACTCGCTTACTACAGGGTGTCAATGGCGTGAATTACCGCACGATTTCCCGGAATGGCACACTGTCTACCGCTATTACGATATGTGGCGAGATAAACCAGACCCGACAGCTGATTCGCTATTAGAAAGGCTTTTAAAAAAACTGTTGCTTCCTATCGCTTTGCACAGGGCCGATCGGCCCGAACGTCGTTTGTGATTGTTGATGCTCAAAGTGTTAAAACCACTGATTTAACGAAAAATAGTGGCTACGATGGCGGCAAAAAGATTTCAGGGATTAAGCGTCATATGGCGGTTGATATTAATGGTTTACCACAAGCCATTCTCGTGACACGAGCTAATGTATCAGATCGTTCAGGTGCATTGGCTATGTTTAGTTTGGCTAGCCAAAATTTAGAGCTGGTTCAGCATGTCATGGTTGATGGTGGCTACACTGGCAATGACTTTGCGGATCAGGTGAAGCTCATTTTGAATGCTAAGACGACGGTAGCTAAACGCAACGAGTTGCATATGTTCACGGTGTTACCGAAACGATGGATCGTTGAACGTTCATGGAGTTGGCTAGATAAATGTCGGCGACTTTGGAAAAACTGTGAACGTGCCCTTAACAGCAGTCTTCAAATGGTTGTATTGGCCTTCCTGAAGATAGTTCTTAAAAGATACTAGACAGGTTCTAATGAAATCGTCATTGGTGGCGATGAGCCCGATAATGCTTTAAAATTGAAGACGTTATATCATGAATATGCGCATAGTCAGTTATATGGGTTAAAATCAGCCTTTAAAGATCGCCCGCGAGCCTATCAAGAAACGCAAGCCGAAGCGGTCGCATATGTTGCCATGCAAAATATTGGCGTTGATACCAGCAACTACTCACTCGGTTACGTGGCCACCTGGGCCAAAGATAAAGCCGTAATCCATAGCGCTTTAAGTGAGATCCAGCAAGTGAGCAACAAAGTGATTGAGCTTAGCGATGGCTTAACCAAACAATTAGGCTTACAAGAAGCCCCAAAAGAGCCTGCGCATGATCTAAAAAAGCTATCAGCCCATGATCTTAATAAGTCCTATCAAGGCTTGCAACAACAAGTTCAGCAAGCAACTAATCCACAACAAAAATCAGAACTACAAAATAAATTAAATGATGTACACCATGAAATCAGTAATCGAACGCAAAAACAACTGAAAGCATTTTCTGAACAAAACCCGGCAATTAAACAACCAGAACATAATGTAGCTAAAACATTGAAAAGATAGGGGGATTTAACACTATGAAAATTGTTCTTTTAGATGGATATGAACTAAACAAAGATTTAAATTGGAAAAGCTTGCAAGAATTAGGCGACTGCACTTTATATGATCGTACCCCAGTTAACGATAACGCTGAAATCATAAAACGAATTAAATATGCTGATATCGTCATTACACACAAAACACCCCTAGATCATGAAGTGATTAGCAAAACATCACGATTGAAGTATATCGGAATCATGGGAACCGGTTATGATGTCGTTGATATTGAGAGCGCACACCAGAACAAGGTTGTGGTGACTAACATTCCCACATATGCAAGTGATGCAGTGGCACAATTTACTTTCTCGTTATTATTAGAAGTGACTAGCCAAGTTGGATTGCATAATCAGCTTGTTCATGAAAACCGGTGGGCACAGGCTCGTGATTTTACTTTTTGGGAAAAACCGCTATTAGAATTAAAAGGGAAAACTTTAGGAATAATCGGTTATGGCCATATTGCGCAAAAAGTTGCTAAAATAGGACACGCTTTTTCTATGAAAGTTATTTTCTATAATCATCGTCCTAAAAAGGTTCCTGAATCATGGATTCAGCAGGTTTCATTTGATGAACTATTAAGGCAATCTGATGTGCTTAGTCTGCATGTGATCCAAACACCAGAAACAATTGATTTAATTAATAATGATACGATTGCCAAAATGAAAACTGGGGTTATTATATTGAATACGGCCCGAGGCAAATTGGCTAATGAAGCGGACATCAAGAATGCCTTGAATGAAGGCAAAATTTATGCCTACGCCACTGATGTTGTTAAAGGGGAGCCCATTGCTAGTGATAGCCCATTATTACAGGCCAAAAATTGTTATATTACCCCACATATTGCTTGGGCACCATATGAGACAAGAGAACGGTTGTTGCATATGACTGTTGATAATATAAAAGCATATTTATCAGGAGATCTGAAAAACGTTATCAATTAATGGCAATGGTCTGTGAATTCTTTTGCCTACATTGAAGTAAAACTGTCTAAAATAAAGCAATTAGAAAAAACAGAGCCAGCAAATAAAGTGTTAAGAAAAATACGGAGAGCTAGAATTTTATAGCTTCTCCGTATTTTTAAAGGCCACATTGCGAATTTCTTGTAGTGGGATAAACCGATCAGCGTCAATCACAATATCATTGGCATTGTAGCCACGGATCAAGGTGGTGATATCTGGCAAATGACGGTTGTTTTGGTCAACCGTTTTTAATTGAATGGTCACTGGTTGCTGACGCTGATATGCGTCCGCCAATACCTCGGTAATTACTGCTAAGGATTGTTGCGGTCTTGGAACGTATACTGCATTCAACTGCTGGTTCTGTTGGTTTAAAGCGGCAGTATGATCAGATAAATAGAACCCCTGCCATTTCATCATGCCCCGGTCATGATAATCGTGTTCAAAAAAATGCTTAACCGTGCCTAAATCAAAGTCTTGGTTATTCAAGGGGCACCCGCTTTCGTTGAATCAGCTTTTGACTTGCCGGCCACCGTTCTCCTGTAAAGCCGACAAATTCGATCGTTAGCTTTATATCTTGTCGTAATGCTTTTAACAGCTTTTCTAAATCAGCTAAATCATAGTGTGCTAATTTATGTAAGGGAACGGATTGCAAGCGCTCGTTAGCCCGTTGACTGTTAAAAAACAGATTATAGGTCTGATCGTAGGTATCATTAGTCAACATTAACCAATAGCGGGTTTGGGGACACCGCTTAAACAATAGGGTTAATCGCCCCTTAATAATCTCTATATCGCTATTCATAGCTATTACCTCCATTATGTCCGCCCACTAGTGAAGCCCGCTTGATAGCGGTGCCCCCCTTTAATAAACTGGTCGCGTAAACTAGTTTGGTGAACCCAAATTGCCGGTGAATTTCATCAATCACCTGGTTTAACCGGCTACGGCGAATTTGGTTGCGCGGTGTTTCAAATAAATTAAGTTGTTGGCCGGAGTTGGCACTTAGTTTACTGCTATAAACGCCAATATTCCGGACAGCTTGACCGTCCCAATTCTGACGGAATAACCACAATAATTGTTGCGTCAAAACTTGATTGTCGTTAGTCGGGTCAATTTTTAAAGCTTGGTGAAAGCCACCGCGACCATCTGCTTCAGCTGCGGCATAGGAAAACCCAATGCTTAGCGATAGACACCCCGCCAGTTTATGGTGGTGCCGAAGCCGCGCCGCCACCTGTTCCCCAATTTCTTTAATGACGGTTTCAATTTCGACTTGGTTAAAATAATCTCGTGGCAATACTTGCGAATTACCCAGGCTAGCTTCTTTAACCTTAGTTGGTTCCGTAACTTGCGCGCGATCAATTCCCCAGGCCGTAGCAAATAACTGGCTACCAATGACGCCAAGCTGCTGTTTGAGTAAATAAGGGTTGGTATGGGCTAGCTCATACATATTGTGAATGTGAAGGCGGTTCAAACGTTTCGCCATACGGGGACCAATCCCCCAAACGTCCGTTAATTCAGTAATTGACCAAATTTTATCCGGCACAGTTTCGTAATGGATTTCACCGATCAATTCATGATTATGTTTAGCGTAAAGGTCTAAGGCTAATTTAGCTTGCACCGGATTGTCACCAATTCCCACGGTGGTATACAAGCCTAGCTTTTGCCGAACTGTCTTTTGAATCAAGCGTGCCACTTCGCGAACGGAATTGCCAAACAGCCGCCAAGTATGGGTCATATCAAGAATGCTTTCATCAATTGAATACGGCCAAACCTCTTTTTCAGTAGTAAATTGATGAAAGATCTGATTGATCTGCAAATTACGTTGAATATAAAGGTTCATGCGCGGTGGCACGACCCACAACCTGGGGTCATTGGGTAAGTCACGTTTACGGGAGACGTTGGCTTTAAGATGAAATAAGTGCTTAGCTTCGGGTGACGTGGCTAAAATGAGTCCGCCATTGGTATTTTCAGCTTCACTAAGGACCACTAATGGGACTTTTAAGGGATTTAGCCCCCGGGAAACGGCTTCGCAACTAGCATAAAAGGACTTGTTATCAATTAAGAAGAACACGCCATGCGGTTCATCATGAGTAAACAATTTCATCACTTCCGTTAGCTTTTACCTGTATTGTAGCACAGAGGGCAAACGTGTGTTCCCTAAAAACTGCTAGAAAGCTGATTAAAAATAGTCGAAAATCCATTATAGTCATGCTATAATGTAGACAGAAAAAGGGAAGCCCCGCTAGAACAGGACTTCCCATGCAAGCCGCTTCAAAGGCGGTGGCGAAGTTAATAAGACAGCATTAAGCTACCCTGTAACTGGCCAAAGTTACGCAGGGTGGCTTTTTTATTTGTTCCTTTTGTCGATGTACGTTAGCAACGCTAAAATAAACATTGCAAATAGCAACATCAACGAGAGTGTCTGGAAGACGCTCATTGACTGTGAAACCTTCCTGAAGATTATTCCATGTTCCCATGGGCCTCACCTCGCAAGGGAAAAGACAGCCACCGCCCTTAAAACTTCCTGCGTAATCCATTATACAGGTGAATTAAGTGTTGACCAAGCACAATAAAAATTAAGTCATGGGGTTTCATAGGATCCTAAATTTGATCAAATTAAGCTCAGCAAAACATCTTTTGTAGATACCCTTTTTTTAGTTCCTGGAGTTTTTCAAGCTTACGCTGATGAAGAGTGATAGTGTTGTCCAATCCATTCAGAAGCTCAGCGAGCTTAACTTGTTCTCTCTTTCTTGGGAGCAGAACAGGAAAATCAATCAAGATGTTCTGATTGAGGTGCTTGATTGTTCCACCGGTCGACTTGGCATTGGCATACTTCATTAGAAACGGGGCTGCCAAGTATTGATAAACATAATCAACGTCAATTGTCTCTGGATCCTTTATCTTGACATTGAAGACTCCTGCATTTAATGTTGCTGGCATGTTGAGGCCTTGAACAAGGGCTACTTTGCCCAAGGTCCCATCCTTTGTTATAAGGATACTGCCATTTTCGACTTGTATCTTTGTATCTTGCTCATACCGATTTTTTTCTACATAGTGGACCGTCGAATAATCAACCGTACCGTCGTGAAAATTTGTTCCTGTGATTAACATATAATCTCCGGACTCGAGAAACTCTGATGTACGCAAATTCTGCCACCCAATCCGAGCATTTAAGGTTGCAATGTCAGAAAGCTTACGCTGTTCCCAAGCGTCAGCAAACCCTGCAAATCTTAATTGCGGGAACTTGCTACCATTTCTGGGGAACAATTTCTGCAAATAGCCCTGTTTAAGTTCCTTAAGCTTAGCTAACTTACGCTGATGAAGAGTGATAGTGTCGTCTAACTGTTTGAAAAATGAGCCGATTTTTTGTTGTTCATCTACTATCTTAGGAACAACTAGTAGAGTATTAAAAAAATCAGTAGGTGCAATATTTAGTAACCCATGATTACGAGCCCCTTCTGCCGCATTCTTAGAAACCTCCCGGTACCATCTAGTGGTATCGTAATATGAAACTAGAAACTGAGAATTGATTTTCGTAGGTCTAAAGACTATATAAAGTGTCGATAGAACGCCCATATCATACTTATCTAAACGCTTAATAGCGCCCCATGGATATCCATTTGAATAACTTTTATTATATGCAAACTCACCATTTTTAACTAAAAAATATCCAGTAACATCACGACTCGCTACTTGCTTATTGAAAAAATCATTTTGATCTACCAAACCATCTTGTGCAGATATTGTTAGCGGAAGAGTCGACTCATTATTTTTGTTTTTTCTAGTAACACGCTCTGAGATGCTAGATAACTTACGCTCTTCCCAAGGATCAGTAAACCCTTTAAATCTTAACTGCGGGTAACTAGCTTGTTGATCTTTCATTTGTGGGCCTCCGGTTTTGACTGGTCATTAACCTGGGTGGTCACTAACTGGCTAGCTAATTCATTAAAGATTTGTTCATTCTGACTGATTTCCTCGTCCAGTTGCTTTAGATCAGCTTTGACTTGGTTCAGATCAATCTCGGGTTCCGGCTCAAACGTATCAACGTAGCGCGGAATATTTAAATTATAATCATTCGCTTTGATTTCTGCCGGTGAGGCCACATGGGCATATTTATCGACATCCTGCCGGTTTTGATAAGTGGTCACAATTTTTTGAATATTCACTGCCGTTAGCTTATTTTGATTCTTGTCCTTTTCAAATTCCCGGGACGCATCAATAAATAAGACGTCGTCAGTGGTTTTGTGTTTCTTTAAAATCATGATCAACGTTGGAATACTGGTGGAATGAAAAATATTGGCGGGTAGTCCAATAATGGCATCAATCCGGTTATCCAGCAGGAGTTTTTGGCGAATCTTACCTTCCTTAGCCCCCCGAAATAGCACGCCATGGGGTAAGACAATGCCCATAGTTCCGTGCTCCTGCAAATGATAAAAGCCGTGTAGCAGAAAGGCAAAGTCGGCTTTAGATTTAGGCGGTAAGACGCCATAGTCGCGGAAGCGGGGATCAGACAAACGTTTGTCACTATTATCCCAGTGCGCCGAGTAGGGCGGGTTCATAACGACCGCATCAAATAAGTAAGGTTCGTCAACCGGCCAATCTTTACTTAACGTGTCGCCATTGCGTAAATGCATATCGTCATACGAGACCCCATGTAACATGAGGTTCATACGGGCCAGGTTATAGGTCGTGGTGTTCAATTCTTGGCCGTGATAACTCACTAAATTGGGGTCTTGCACGTGCTGTCCGACATTTAATAGCAGTGAACCGGAACCAACCGCTGGATCATAAATAGTTCGAACTTGTTTGTCACCTGCATTGCGCTGATAAGTCACAATCTGGGCAATAATGTCGGACACCTGCCGTGGGGTATAAAATTCACCCGCTTTTTTACCGGAATCACTGGCAAATTGCGCGATTAAGTATTCATAGGCGTCACCTAGGACGTCGCCTTGATGGTGGACAAGATCAATTGCATTTAAAGCCAACATAGTATCACTAATAGTTTGGTTACGTTGTTGTAAAGAACTGCCTAATTTATTACTACTTAAATCCACATCGGCAAACAAGCCCGAAAAGTCTTGCGCTGAAGACAGATTTTGCGTCGACTGTTCCAGATCATGAAGTGCTTGAGATAAATCGTCTAACGCAAAAGTATGGGCTTGAATCTTGCCAATCAGGGTGGTGTACAACGCTTGTGGTTGAATTAAATAGCCGAGCGTGTTTTGCAAATACTCCACTAAACTGGGCTGCACCGAGACGCCTTCCAACTCGAACTGAGGATCCATATACTGAGCATATTTCTGAGTGACATTTTCGGTTTCGCCTGCCCAATCACTAAAAGTCGTTAAGGTTTTCTCGGATAGAAACCGATAAAAAATTAACCCCAATAAATAATTTTTATATTCAGAAGCGTCCATTTTCCCGCGTAAGACATCGGCCGCATTCCATAGGGCGCTTTCAAGTTGACTAGCTTGAGTTGTTTTTTCTGACATTGTTTAACCTCACTTATTTTTGTAGATAAATTGCTAAATCGTGTTCAATAAACTGCCGCCAAGCGGCCTGGGACTTAATCCGGTATAGTGGCAAAATAGCTGGAATCTTCGGCCCAGCGGCTGTTTGAGCTTGTAAGGCCGCTGCTAAATTCGCTGACTGCGTTAATTCTTGTTCATGATGCCATTCATCAGTACCCACGGTGTGTTCACGTGCCACCCGTAATAGGGTTGCTTGATCTAGGCCCCACGTGTGGGCAAAAGCCGTCGTTTTTTGGACCAATTGTTTCTGGGCATAAGCGGCCACCAACTCCCGAGCATTCAACGCTACTGGCGCTTGATTTTGGTCACTCTGTTGCTGAGACTGTTGCATTTGTTGCTCAATATAAGGCATGGCTTCGCGAATTAATTGAGCCTGTTGCGGTTGCGTTTCCGCTAATTTATTCAAACTAGCCTGTACTTTGGCACTATTTTGCAGGTAATCGGTCATATGGGCTTGGGCTTGATCAGGTGTCGTGTACTGTTGCTGTTCATCAATCCAATCTTGAATTAATTGCGTCAAATAATCATAATCCACCAAGACGACTGAACCAACGGCTAAGGAAAAGTCTAAAGCGGCCAACTCTTCGGGGACTTTCTCAGGCTCTTGGTTAGTAACCGCCGCTTTAATCCGCAGATATTTACCCGTATAGGATTCTACTTCGGGCTGAGCAATACCAAAAGTCTTTTCGCTGTTCTCCCAAGTGAAATCGTTGTACATGGATAAGGAATTCAATTGTTGATTCACTTGGCGAAAGGCTTTCACAAACTGTACCTTGGCAGTAGTTCCTTTAAGGTCATCGGCAGCCGTCGGCGTTGGAGCAATGGCTTTTAAATCCACCACAGCCTTTTGAAATTTTAAGACGGCCTGCTGATAAGTGGGACGAATGATGACATTAAAAGAGCCTTCGCCACTATATAACTTATAAGCTTCACGTTCATTCGCTTCCATGATTGCCGGCACCCGAAAGGTCACAATTTGGCCTTCTTGTTTTAATTCCCGGTTTTGGAGCCGGTTGGTGCGTGAGTAGGCTTGAATGAGTTCTTGATAAGCTAAGGTGCGGTCAACAAAGAGCGTGTTTAGCCGAGGGGCATCAAAACCCGTTAATAACCGTCGCACCACAATCACTAAATTAATTTCCTGATCGGGTTGCAAATGAGCAAAGACCGCCTCACGCCGGGCGGCCCGTTTTGCGACATCTTCGTTGTAGAGATTCAAATCGGCTAAATCAAAATTAGTGTGATACTGCCGATTATAATCTTTTAAAATGGTGGCCATTTGGTCATGTTTTTGCGCACTCTGATCTTCGTTTTCACTTAATGAATAAGTAATCGCAATTCGGGGCCAATCAGGATCTAGCTGATTGTGAGTAGTCTTTTTCGCGGCTTTAAAGGCTTGATAATAGCGTTGCGCCATTTCAATGGAGCTGGTGGTTAAAATCGCATTGTAGTTGCCATGCCCCAAGCTGGTTTTACGTGGGCCTTTTTGTAAAATATATTGAACAACTTGTTGGATATGTTCATCAGTCTCAAAGTCAGCCGGAGTTAAATACGTTTCTTCCAAGTCCTTGACTGACATCGCTTGAATCTTGGCTTGAATTTTTGCTTCATCAGCTGTACTCAGCAGGCGGCCTTGCTTATCGCGACGTGCTTTGACGCGCTGAGTTTCTTTTTCGAGGGCCCGGATTATTAACGTGTCTTTCCCAATCGTCGTTACGTGTTCCACGTTAAACGGTAACACGGCTTGGTCCTCTAAGGCATCTCGCAAGTTATAAACGTGACAGACTTTACCAAATAGCTCCTCAGTCGTGACCGCTAGATCACCCTTGAGCTGTTTTTTATTTTCATTAAAGATGGGGGTGCCGGTGTAACCATACCAGTTACTATTGATAAACGCTGCTCGGATTTCCTTTTGCATCTTACCAAACTGCGACCGGTGGGCTTCGTCAACAAAGAAGATTACCCGTTGCTTTAAAGTCTTACTAAAGCGGGATTGCTTACCGGTTGCCAGCTGGGCTTGCGTTTTTTTGACCGCCCGATGAAGTTTTTGAATCGAGGTGACCAAGACCTTACCGTCATTTTGTTGCAATTTACGCATTAAATCACCGGTATTTTGGGCTTCGTTAATGGCAATATCGTCATTGGCGGCATAGGCACTAAAGTTGCTGGTTGTCTGTTCGTCTAAATCCCGCCGGTCAACTAAGAAGATGACCTTATCGACACCGGGATCTTGCGCCGCTAATTTAGCGGTTTTATATGAGGTGAGTGTTTTACCAGAACCCGTGGTATGCCAAACAAAGCCATCTTGATGGTCATGAATCCGGTGCATCACGGCTTCAATCGCATAAATCTGATAAGGCCGTAAGAGAATTAAGCTCTGACGTTCTTGGTCGATGACCGTATATTCACTGACCATTTTGTGGGCCATGGGAATATTAAGGACTTGGCGCGTAAACGCTAAGCCGTTTTCCACGGGGTGATTATCCCGCGTTCGCCAATTGAACAAAAAGGCTTTATTGAAATGATCCGGTTCGGCATTCGCAAAATACGCCGTACTATCCGGCGTCATAATCACAAACATTTGCAGCAGCGAGTAAATCCCCGTATATTTACCTTCTTGCGCGTATTTTTCAATTTGATTAAAAGCCTGGTTAAGTTCAACCGTGGCTTTTTTTAGTTCCAATTGAATTAAGGGTAACCCATTAATCAATAGGGTTACGTCAAACCGGCGATCAGGATCGACATCTTGAGTACCAGCTAACCGTGGTCGTACTGCTTGTCGGACCACTTCATAACTAGATTTACCACCAGCGACGTCCGCTTTCCAAAACAATTCCAGGGTGACGGTCCCCAATTTGGCATCATCACGTTCGATTTCAACTTTACCAATGCCGTTTTCGGCAGCTAGTAATTTAGCCGCTTCGTAAGGCGTCCGTACTTCAATAGCACGTTTAACTTGATTAAATTCAGTATCAGTTAATGGCTGCCCTTGCAATTTAGCATAATTATTGTTGTTTAACTTATCTCGAAAATTAGCCCATAATTGATCAGGAGTGGCACCATATAGATCTTTTCGCTCCACCCATTGATTGTTCCCGGTTGTTAAGGTTTTAACGACTTCTTTTTCAAACGACAGCTCCAACATAAAAATAGTCCTTCCCCGCCAATTTTAATCTATTCACTAGTTTAGTATACGCGAAGCAAATGAAAGAATTTGTACCAGAACCAAATTAATCACTAATTTCAGTATTACGGATTGATAAGAAAGGATGTTTATAAATGTCTATACGATTAACGCTATCACCTGATATCAAGGCTAATGGACGACTATCTCATCTTCAAAACATTGTGGATCGTATAAATAATCTGAACAAGTTTTCACGGGAAATGGATGACTATCATCATATGGTTAAACAAAACGTTAACTCCATACCAGATGATTTTTCATTTAATGAAGTAGCTACAGTGGCCTTTTTTCAAACGGTGTCTGACCAAGTTAATACTATTTTTCTTTTAACGGCACATCATATATGGAAAGTAATTTTAGGAGAGCAAATAATAGAGGATAGTCTCAGTTATGTGCGGCTCATCGTCATAGAATCCCCTAAATTTAAGACGGAAGGATTGTTTAGTGGCAAACAGTTTTTGTCCTTTCAACCAAAAGCAAATTTAAAACTATACTTTGACTCGAAAGAGGACAAAAGCTTTCTGGAAACCACTTTCACAAATGAAATAAATCGTTTTTTGAATAAAGAAAGAGTTATGCTAGCCAAACCTGAACCAATACCAATCAGTGAACCGCAAGAAAGTACGAATAACCATGCACTGGAGAACCAGAACAAAGCGCTTATTGAGACACTAAACCTAGAAAATAACGAAACAGCAATTGCACTGATAACGCTTAGTCAGCTCAAATATCCTAAAAATAAGATAAAGCCATTGTCTTCCGGGGACATTCCCTTGGGTTTCCAATTTATAGAAAACGATTATGTCACGGAAAGCGGACTAGCTATTCTCACAATGGGTGGAGCCTATGAAAAAGCATTGCAAAAAGTAATTAAGGATATTCGTAACTTGATTGAGCAAAAGAATGCAGATGGCGCCTTTAACTTATGTCTTACTCATACTGAGGACGAAGGCTCATCGAC
Organism: Lacticaseibacillus paracasei subsp. paracasei; assembly: GCF_000829035.1. NCBI lineage: Bacteria > Bacillati > Bacillota > Bacilli > Lactobacillales > Lactobacillaceae > Lacticaseibacillus > Lacticaseibacillus paracasei. The sequence goes on from NZ_AP012541.1 coordinate 530,969, forward strand.
CGTGTGGATTTATGCATATTTTGACATTGCAAAAAGGATCCTTTAGTCAGCCCCTTCCCTTCAGAGTGGAGTTTGTGCGAGTTGTTCAACTCAAAACAGGCCTTCCATTTGCAAATGGGTTCATACGTCAATAGTAGGTGCTATGGCTAATGATCAGCTTAAGCAACTTCATAAAGACCATTGTTTTCTCCAGGAGAATGGTATTTTAAAACGAGCAGTGGTGTTGACCAGATGTTGATTCGTAGTGGCCGAAAGGCCATTTGTTGTTCAGGTGCACCTGTGCCGCGGACACTGCGTGATGACCGTTCTGAAGGCATTATATGTTCGCAGCCCCTATTATGACCGTGAGATTTCACCCCTAGCCCTAGGTATTAACTTATATATTCTTGCCGATCATTACATAAAGGAAATTTATTGTGAGCTTTCAAAAATTTTCATCCGCGCGTTTTAAAATCAAGTTAGCCACTTTTATTACAAATTTGGGACAATAAAAAACATCAAGAACAGATATCCTGTATCATTGAAGTTCCAACACAAACAATGAAAGAGGTATTGTCCTGATGCATGAACAGGATATCACACGTCGTCAACCAGGTCATCATTTGTCTCAAATGGAACGCGGTAGAATTGCAGAACTTTACGCCCCCGGCACCTCCAAACGCGAAATTGCTGCCAAAATTGGCGTCTGCCATCAAACCATCAATAATGAGATTGACCGAGGGACTGTCAAGCGGGCTAAGCGCATTAATGGCAAACTGATCTATCATACGGAATATAGTCCTGAAGCTGCTCAGACGCGCTATGAGACCGCACGTCTGAATTGTCATAGGCCGGATAAATTCGCCGCTACAAGCCACTTCCTGGCCTGGTATGCTAATCAGGCCAAGACTGAACACTGGTCGCCTGATGCAGCCGTTGGCGCCGCACGGCGAGCCAAGCTATTCACCCCTGAGGAGATGGTGTGCACAACCACTTTATATCGCTACATCGATGATCAACGCTTAGAAATTCGGAACATCGATCTCGTGGAGAACGCAAATCGGCGGACCAAGCAACACAAGAGCACTAAGCATAAGCGCCTAGCCGGCCGCAGTATTGAGGAGCGTCCTAAGGCTGTCGAACGCCGCAAGCAGTTCGGACATTGGGAGATGGATACCGTTGTCGGGAAACGCAATGGCCGTGAGAGCGTCATCCTTAGCCTGATTGAGCGGAAGACTCGTTGCCAACTTCTCCGACTGATCGACGGCCGAGACTCGGACTCTGTGGAGTTTGCGTTACGAGAAATCAAGCTTGAGTGGGGTGACTGTCTGCGCACGATTACCGCAGACAATGGCCCGGAGTTCTCGACTCTGAATAAGGCCTTTGAGGACACAGATACAGACATCTTCTACGCGCATTCATACACCTCATGCGATCGCGGCTCCAACGAGGCCCACAATCGCATGATTAGACGTGACTACCCAAAAGGCGAGTCGCTGGATGATGTTAGTCCCAGCCAGGTGCTGGCTACCCAAGACCGTCTTAACGGGCTTCCCCGGAGAAAGCTAGACTACCGTAGCCCCCAGGAGTGTTTTGAGACCGAAGTGCGCCGGACTCGGCGTTCAGCACAACACGTAAGCTAAACAATGAACCACTCATAAGATAACAGGCTGTTCTTGGGAGTGTCTCAACACCCCGGCTAACTTGTTCTTGCAATTTGGGATAATAAATCTTCAGCATTTGCCTCAGTAACACGAGTGATGGTGATCGCCATGGCATTGGGCCTCCTTAAATTTGCCTTGAGCTTACCTTGCTGACGACGGTATTGCAAGACCACGAATTCTTTCCTTACATTAGCTAAAACTTCGACTATAATTATTTTGGAGGCGATTACATGTTTTTAGATCATCGAACCATTCGCAAATTTTCCACGCAACAAGTTGACCCGCAATGCTTGAACCGCCTGATCACTGTGGCCCAACATACTGCAACCTCACATTTCTTGCAGTCTTTTAGCATTATTCATATCACCGATTCCGCACTGCGTTCACAAATCGCCGCCATCAGCCACCAAACTTATGTCGATGGCAATGGCAATGGTGAATTATTGATTTTCGTGGCGGATCAATACCGCGCAGACCTATGCGCCGACCACCCTAACCAACTCAGCTCAACGGATAAATTTATCCAAGCCGCATCGGATACTTTATTGGCGGCAGAAAACCTCGTCGATGCCGCTGAAAATCAAGGGTTAGGAACCGTGATTTTAGGCAGTATCCTCAATGATCCAAAACAATTGATCTCCCTGCTTCACCTACCGAACCTCACCTTCCCGATTTGTGGCGTGATTGTCGGCTATCCCGATCAAAAACCAAACTTCAAGCCGCGCATGCCGCAAAGCTTAATGAGCTTCGACAATACTTATCACTTACCTGACGACTGGAAAACGCAACTAACAGATTACGACCACGTGATTCAGCATTACTATGCGACCCGCGATACCAATCAGCGCGAAGAAACCTTCTCCCATTTGTTAGCTAACGGTGCCGCCCATACGCCGAAAAAGCGCAGCGAACTACTCGATGCCTTGCATCAACAAGGGTTCTGTTTGAAATAACAGGATAATAAATCGATTCATCTTTTAATTTTAATTTGTGTCTTGTCAAGTGTCATGCGACAATCATCTCTAGGCAGCTGCCTCCAAAGGGGGTGTTGTCTTTGTTGAAGAATCTATTCACAGTCGTTGTCGGCCCTGTGGTGGTCGGGGTTATCATTGAGTTGATCAAACGTTGGCTGGACTTGCGACAACTTTTGCGACTGCCGTTGCTGTTTGAGGATACTACCGATTGTGGGTTGCATAGGGGACCTTCTTTCATAATGCCAAGTTTATTTGCTTTTAGCCACTAGGGTATACCCTAGTGGCCTTTTTTATTTCTGTGCTATACTAGGAATTACAAGTGTTCATTAGAACTGTCCAAAAGGAGAATTGGAAATGGCTAAAATCGGTTATGCGCGTGTGAGTTCCAAGGAGCAACATTTAGATCGACAGTTAGCGCCTTTAAAAGACGTTGATAAATTATTTACGGATAAATTAAGTGGGGCTAACACTAATCGGCCAGAACTGCAAAAAATGCTGGCCTATATTCGTGAGGGTGATATTGTAATGGTCACTGAATTAGATCGCTTAGGCAGAAACAACCATGATTTGACTAAGATCATGAACTCCATTCAAAATAAGGGTGCCACCCTAGATGTGTTGAATTTACCGTCCATGACAGGGATTGCTGACCCAAATTTACGTCAACTGATGACCAACTTGATTATTGAACTCTATAAGTATCAGGCCGAAAGTGAACGTAAGCGAATCATTGAGCGCCAGCAACAAGGGATTGCCTTAGCTAAGCAGCAGGGTAAATATCATGGGCGCAAACCCCAATATGCCAAAGATGATCCCCGTTTGCAACATGCTTTTAAGCTTTATCGAGCTGGCATGAGTGACATTGATGTGTCCCGAAATACAGGTATTAAACGGACGACCTTTATTCGATACCGTGTGAAATACGGTATTAAAAGAAAATAGGGCCCCCTTTTGGTTAGCACATGTTAACTGAAAGGGTCCCTATTTTCTTTACTTAGTGGCTGGTGAATTAGGCAACATTCCGGCTACCTGAAACGTGAATTTGATAGTGAATTAAGATGGATTCCTGCTTATATTTTACAAAAATCAAAATTGGTCCATTAAAAAGCCTTAGTAGCATCTTTAGATTGGCTAGATTGATCGCAATATCAATCGTCACTGCGATGCTGGCTACCGTTTTAGTCCGCACCAATGAAAGGCCCAAAGGGCCTTTCATGAAGGCAAAACCGCGTTCAATTTTCCCGCGCCGCTTCTCTGCGTCACGATCAACTTGCCGCTGCTTAGCATCCATCTTTTTAGGCTTACGTCCTAAACGTGGTCCCGACAACCTAATGCCTAGTCGTTGACAGAGCTGACGATTCTCGCGGGTACGATAAAGTGTGTCAGCTAAGATTTCATCGGGATAATAACCATGCACGTCGAAATAATGATCGATGGTTGTTGCTAAATCTTGGCTTTCATTGAACGCCTTAAAATCAAATCGTTCGATATCGATCATGCCATCGGCAATTGAGGCATCAATCTTGGGACCAATTCGGTTCGTTGTTTGGCTTTACCACGGTTAATCGGACGAATCCACGGTTGTGCCAAGCTAACAATCCGTCCTGGGACCCGATGGGTCCGATTTTCATACATGAACATTTGCTGGTCAAAAAGTTCACGAATCACAGCCAATCGTTTGGTTTGCCTTTCGTTAAGAGAGGCACCGTGGGCCAACAGCACATCGATATAACGTAGATCACGTCGGACATACTGGAGCTGTACTTTGATCTGCTTGCGTGTTTCCTTAGCCCAACGCCGCGGTTTTCTAGCAAAAGCGGTCCACTTAGCTTTTGCTTCACGTTTGTAGGTTCGTGGAGGCTTGATTTGCAACTGATGAGCCATGTCTAATAACATTTCTTCTAGATTGAGCCGAGCTTGATTTAGCAGCGAAGTATCTTGTGGAAAACGAATTTCAATTGGCACCGCAGTAGCGTCTGTGATCAAGACAGGGAGCTCATCATCTGGCAATAAGCTTTGGATTTGTTCGCGCAAGGTATCACTGATGATATTTCGCACTAGTTCCGTTATTTGACCCATGCGTCGTCTAAAATAAACCAAGGTTGAGTGGTTGAACGGCAGGTCGGTTGTGTAGGTGTCTAGCCCGATAAAGTACTGGTGAGCCGGGGTATCACGAATAGCGGTTACGACCGAACGGTCGGTTAGATGTTCTGCTTGCTTGATCAAACTGGCACCGTAAAGCAGACGAAAGGGTTTAGCAGCGCGCCCACCCATCTCAGTAAAAAGAAGTTGATAGGCTTCATCGAGCTGTTGCCACGGGAGCATGTCGGCTAATTGAACCCACTCATTGTCGGAAGAAAGTGGCACACCAAGGCCGTTGTTAAAGGATTGAAATGACAATTGGGTAGCACGATGTCGCTAAGCCATGATGGTTTCCTCCAGGAAAAATAAAAAGTGCAAGGAAAACAGGCGTTATCCCATGTTTACTTTGCACTAATTATAATCTTTACTATTCTTTAATGCCAATAAAGCTTGCAGTTATGCTGCTTTCACCAGCCACTACTTAAAAGTTGTCTCAGGAATCAGCTTACATCCAAATTGTGTACAATCTATATCATGAGAACTAATTTTAGAGTACGATAAAGTTGATTAACAATTTCGCTAAAGGCGATGATGGGATGAAAAGCACGACGAAATGGGTAACACGGTGGCCCGAACGAATTAGTTACGGCTTAAGTGATGCCGCCGATAATTTAGTCTTTCAAATGATGACGACCTATTTGCTATTCTTTTACACGGATGTTTATGGACTGACACCAAGCGCGGTGGCCATTTTATTTGTCGTGGCGCGGGTAGCTGACGTTGTTGAAAGTTTTGTCATCGGGATCATGATTGATCACACACATTCACGGTTTGGCAAGAGCCGACCGTTCTTCCTCTGGTATTCGTTACCTTACGTTATTTTTGCGGTTCTCACCTTTGTGACGCCTAACTTTTCGTATAATGGTAAATTAATCTGGGCATATGTGACGTATTTAGGCCTTGGATTTCTGTATACGGCTGTTAATCTGCCAATCACGTCAATCTTACCAACGATGTCGCAGAATACTCGTGAGTTGACGTTGTTGGGTGTCATTCGTCAATTCTTTGGCAGTTCGGTTCAAATTGTGGTGGCTGTATTCACATTACCCTTGGTTGCGTTCTTCGGCCACGGTAATCAGCAAAAAGGGTTCTTGGGTACAATCTTCGTGTTTAGCCTGATTTCATTTCTTTTGATTATCAACACGTTTGTCCATGTTCGCGAACGGTTCGCGAATCCTGAAATTGCCCATCAACCGTTAACAACTGTCCTAAAAATGTTGAAACATAATCAGCCATGGATCGTTATGTCAATCGTGATTCTCATGTACTGGCTGGTGACGGCAATTAAGAATCAGACAACCATTTACTATTTTAAATATACGGTGGGAAACGAAAACCTGGTACCACTAGCTAACAGTTTTACCCTGGCAGCGTTAATCGGGGTATTGCTGATCATTCGAATTACCGAGGTTCGCAGTAAGAAGCAAACGATGCTTCGCGGTATTCTAATGGCGCTGGTTGGTCAAGCCGTGATTGCGGTTGGGGTTTATACCAAAATACTGTGGTTCTTGTTTGGCGGTGTCTTGATTAACTCGATTGGCAATGGGATCATTATCGGCCTCGTCTCAATCATGATTGCTGACACAATCCGTTATGGTGCCAGCATGGGGATCCAAGCCGAGGGAATTCTGGCTTCAACGGATGACTTTGGCGTTAACGTCGGCCTTGGTGTTGGCGGCTTGATTACAGCTGGTTTGTTTCACTTTTCGGGTTACGTTGCCAATCGAACCCAGAATGCCGCAACTCTCACCATGATTAATTTGAATTATGTTTGGATTCCGTTGGTTATTTATGTGGGGATGTATTTTGTATTGCGGCTTTATGATGAGGGGCGGATTGAACGAGCAATAGAAGCAAGAAAATAAGTCCGAATTATATTCTAAATAATAGTTTTTGATTTGCTAACTAACACCGGTGCGGTGTGATATTATTACCTTTTTGCGCCAACGGTTATTGCAATTGGCCAAATAATCTTGCAACCTCACTTTTGAAATGCAATAGATTGTGAGTCGTTCCAGTTAGCACTATACTGAAACTGAGTCTAAATCTAAAAGGAGTGGTTTGCATGGCTGAAAAGTATACAGCAGAAATCGTGCCATTGAACGCTGAGAAGATTGGCACCGCGCCGCACGGTGCCGCGACGTTCACGATTGATGGTGCGCAAATGAAGATTCATATCGATATGTTTGATACACCTGCTAATGTGCAGCATTGGGAACATTTCCACGGATTCCCGGATGGTAAGCCAGCAGAAATCGCCACAGCGGCACAAGATGCTAATGGTGACGGTTTCGTTGATCTGCCAGAAACAGAACCGGTTTCCGGTACAACGATGGTGCCATTTGACGCTGAACCGGCCAAGATGCATGTGCCAAATGACAGTTACCCAGTGGCTGATGCAGAAGGTCACTATGCTTATGACAAACTCGTTGATCTAAAGGAATTGCAGACAGCGTTTAAAGCCGCTTTTGGCAGTGACGATTTGCAGCTTGATAAAAGGGTCATTTATATTCATGGTGTGCCGGATACCTTGAAGCTACCGGCTACTGTTCAAGGAACTGTCATGAACTACGATGCCCACGTTACTTTACCAATTGCAGTTGGAAAAATCATCAAAGCTTAAACTAATTAGTTGAATAAATAACCTATAAGTAGTCTTGAAACTTACTGGCAATACGCCTGCTGTTTCAAGGCTATTTTTGGGTTTGAAGACCTTATTTACCTATAAATAGAGCTTTTTACATTATATGTACAGATTAATACCTATAATGTCAATAAGTATGCACCGTTAAAAATATATTGTTAAATAACGAACATTATCATTCCTTTGCGCGGGGTCAACTTGTTAAGCTGGTGTTGGAAGAAGAGAGACGCCGGAAACAATGGAAGGAGGCGCACAGATGCCTAAGAAGTTGATCCATATCGTCATGTTGGCGATGTTGATGCTGACCCAGGTCGGAAGCGCCGTTGTCCCTGTAGCCGACAACGGTGAGACAAACATCACCGAACATGACCGTGCGGCGCCAAAATCCGATCCATCCTCACACCAGAACGATGCGAGCGGACAAGCGGCAATTAGCCAAGACACAATTGAGTCTGACAAGAAACAGACAAGTGCAGCAATGAGCAGTTCTGAGAACCTGTCTAGTATCTTTTAAGAACTATCTTCAGGAAGGCCAATACAACCATTTGAAGACTGCTGTTAAGGGCACGTTCACAGTTTTTCCAAAGTCGCCGACATTTGTCTAGCCAACTCCATGAACGTTCAACGATCCATCGTTGCGGTAACACCGTGAACATATGCAACTCGTTGCGTCTAGCTACCGTCGTCTTAGCATTCAAAATGAGCTTCACCTGATCCGCAAAGTCATTGCCAGTGTAGCCACCATCAACCATGACATGCTGAACCAGCTCTAAATTTTGGCTAGCCAAACTAAGCATAGCTAATGCACCTGAACGATCTGATACATTAGCTCGTGTCACGAGAATGGCTTGTGGTAAACGATTAATATCAACCGCCATATGACGCTTAATCCCTGAAATCTTTTTGCCGCCATCGTAGCCACTATTTTTCGTTAAATCAGTGGTTTTAACACTTTGAGCATCAACAATCACAAACGACGTTCGGGCCGATCGGCCCTGTGCAAAACGATAGGAAGCGACAGTTTTTTTAAAAGCCTTTCTAATAGCGAATTAGCTGTCGGGTCTGGTTTATCTCGCCACATATCGTAATAGCGGTAGACGGTATGCCATTCCGGGAAATCGTGCGGTAATTCACGCCATTGACACCCTGTAGTAAGCGAGTAAAGGATGGCATTGAATACGTCATAAAGATCATAACGACGCGGTCTTGTATGCTTACGGAAGTTTTCTAAATCAGGTTGTATTAACGCAAATTGCGCTCGAGAAATATTGCTTGGATAATCTGGCATGACAAACTCCTCAGTCGGTTTTCCACAATTCTACCAGATTCAGCAGATACTAGACAGGTTCTAATAACTTGGCCTTGAGGTCGAGACCGAGCCGACTACTTTTTTCAAGGCCGATCTGCTCATCAAGCAAAAAGATGCGTTCATTGGTACGAACATCTTCATAGTACCGACGGCGAAAAGATACAGTGCCAATGCTGGTATCGACATGGCGTTCACGCATATCCTTGATTTTAAAAAACTGCTTCCGGTAGGAAGAATCCGCCAAAACCTGATCTTGTTGTTCCAGCATGACACCAAGTAATTGACAAAGAGTCTTTCCAAAACTTTTTTGAGTTTCGATGACTAGATTGGCAAAGTCTAACTTTCCTGTCAGTAAATCAAAGGCAGAGTTTCCAAATGATGTCATCATTTCTGTGATGATTTGTTGTAAGATAGAGTTCAAGAGTGATTCCTCCTAATTGCTAGCTGGTTGATTTGTCATTAACATTCTAGCATGAGTAGGGATCGCTCCCTTTTTGTTTCTGATAATTTACCCACTTAAACTTTACGCTAAGCCTTAAATTTCATCTGTTGTCCTGTATTATATAATGAGTCTGTAATTTTGGGAGAATTTAAAATTTACTTTGTAAAAACAGACTAGTCTTTTCTTTCGTTAAGCTCAATTATAATTCTAGGGGAGTGTCAAGAAGTTTGTGTAAATGAAATGCCTTCGTACATATAATATGTATCTAACTTAAATAAATGATGCTTCCAAGGTGTCCTGGAGTCCTTGGAACCCTCGGTGGATCCGCTTCAGAGACTTCTCGTTATAAACATTAAACTGAGAAACCAGGAAGCGATCCAGTGAATCTTCCGTTGGAAATTGTTCTTTGTGGTGGGTGGTGCGCTTGAGATGCTTATTAAAGTTCTCAATCAGGTTAGTGGAGTATAGTGATTGCCGGATAGCTGGTGGAAAGTCCATGAAAGTGAGTAAATTCGGCATTTTAAGCAGATCTTTGATTAATTTGGGATAGGTCTGATGCCAGTTGTTGGCGAACTCATTCAGTTTCAGTTCGGCTGCTTCACGGTTGGCGGCCCGATGAACTTGTTTAAAGTCACTGATCACGGCCTTGCGGTCTTTTACGCGAACTTTGTTCATCAGATTCCGCCCAACATGAACCAGGCAACGTTGTCGTTTGGCTTTAGGGAAATGCCGATTCAAGCCTTCATCCAAACCAACTAACCCATCGGCCACAAACAACAGCACATCTTTAACGCCCTGCTTGATCAAGGTTCCCAGCAGTTCAGTCCAGATTCCAGTCGATTCCGTTGGCGCCACTTGGTAGTTCAGCACTTCTTTCGTACCATCTGGACGAATGCCAATTGCAATATGAACGGCTTCTTTTTGAACGGTATCCCGCTTTAACGGCAAGTAAGTGGCATCTAAGAAGATGGCCGCATATTGTGAAGCCAGTCGACGTTGCTGGAAAGCTTGAACCTGTTCATTGACGGCTTTAGTCATGTTGGAAACCGTGGCTTTGGAGTAGTGAGCACCGTACATTTTCTCAATGAGTTCGGCAATTTCAGCAGTGGTAATTCCCTTGGTATACAACTGAATGACCGTTGTTTCTAAATTATCACTGTGCCGACCGTAGGCTGGCAAGGTATGATTTTCAAACCGGCCATTGCGATCTCGAGGAATGGTTAAGTTAAGTTGGCCGTACTTCGTATCAAACGAGCGCTCATAACTGCCGTTGCGGTTATTACCAGTGTTAATCCCAGCGTATGAGTAGCGTTCGTAACCCAAAAACTCTGCCAATTCGGTTTGAAGCAGCTGGTTAATCGCAATTTCGAGGTGGTGACGAAAAACTTCGTCCAAATCTTGCTTTTGGGCTAGTGCAGCGATAATTTCTGTGGTAAGTTCATTCATGGGGAATGCCTCCTGTGATGTTTTCTGTGGTTACTAAATATCATAAGGGAAGGCATTCCCTATTTCTATACAATTCAGAAATCTTTTATGCATTTACACAAGATATTTTACGCTCTCAATTCTAGACTTTTGAAGGTAATCAATTTGGTACTTGTTAGTTAATTGGGCCAAAAAAGGTCCTAGTTTATCATTGTTCGGTTGCAAATTATCTAATAATCTTAAATACTGATGTAACTCTTCATCGGTACATTTTTTTTGAAATATCCCCAAATATGTTGATACGTTGTTGTTAATGTTTGTTTTGTTGGCGAAACCGATTCAAGTGAGTCAATGATGTTCCCTAGTTCTTGTGTCTTTTGTGGCGTCCATTGATTATTCTTCGCCAGTAAACGAATGTAATCATATTGTTGCTGTGATTTAGACATTACCCAATATTCCCCAGTTTACAATTCAAGTGCAACACCCTGACGACTAGACCATAAAGGCCATGAAGACCTATTCTTGTTAGTGCTAGCTAAACAAGAAAGCAGGAATCTTCATGACCCACTCTCAGATTAACACCCACAAGCATTACCAACAACTCAGTTTTAGCGACCGTGTTACAATTCAGGCCCTTCAGGCTGCTGGTGACACCGCGACCGTGATTGCACAGAAGCTTCATCGCAGTAAAGCGACAATCTCACGAGAAATCACGCGTTGATCTGTAACTCAGCTCGACTCGAAGCGTCACTCGCATCAAGTCTATCTTGCGGAAACTGCCCAAGCCATGCACGACCGTAAACGCGATAGAACCGGTCACTACGCCTTTCTTAAGACCGGCCGTGCGTTCTTCAAGGCTCTCGCCAGGGAGCTTACTCGTAAGCCGCGCGTACACAGCGTTGATAGCTTCGTACACTTCTATCGCGACCAGGGCAAGGCTTGCCCTTCAACGACAACTGTGTATCGCTACATCGACGCCGGGCTGCTTGAGCTAGACAACATGACACTTCCCAAGAAGCTCCGACGCCGCATCAAAGGCTATAAGAACGCCCACAAGCGCAAGAATAAGAAGATATACGGCGACTCAATCGAGTTGCGTCCTGCGGCCGTGAATGACCGCACAGGCGTGGGACAATGGGAAGGCGACTTGGTCAAAGGTATTCGCTTAGCCGATGAGCCAGCATTAATGACGCTCACAGAACGGTACAGCCGGACTGAGATCATCGTCAAGATTCCTGACTATCATGCGGGCACCTGCCTTAAAGCCTTGCAGGACACGATCGACGACTACGGGGCCAAGGAATTTGAGAGTATCACTTTTGACAATGGTTCCGAGTTTGCCAAGTTATCAGAGATTGTTGGAACCCAGATTTACTTCGCACATCCGTACTCGCCTTGGGAGCGTGGCACAAACGAGAACGCCAATGGACTGCTTAGGGAATTCTTCCCGAAAGGGAAGTCTCTCAGAGCAGTTACCCTGGTTGAAATTCAAGCAGTCCAATCCGCACTGAACCATCGTCCCAGACGTATTCTGAACTATCTTCGCCCATGCGATTACTACCGATGCATGGCGTAACAGCCTAGACCACTATCAAGAATTCGTTATCATCGTTGCACTTGACTTGAAAATTGAGGCATTACCCAATATTTGTTGACTGCCCAAACTTTTTGCCAATTCATATTTTACCTCCATTTTATGTCATTATACGTAAAGCATCAGAGCGTTCTACTGAAGTAGATTGAAAAGCTTACGCTAAACTCGTGAATGGACCTTCATGAGTTTTGTGTCTAGTTTGCTTGGTTAAGAGACTTCAACTTCAGATTGAAAGAGCACCTTTCAAGAAACTTTAATTGTTTATGGTGGCTACCGTGCTCACATTAACAAGTAAAGCCATCCAAAAACACCCAAAATTAATAAACCAATCAGATTTAACACAGTGAACACTTTAAGGAAATGCCACAATGACTGTTCTTCGCTAAACAGCAATAATTGTTTTACTGCAAGCAAATTTGCAAGGGAGGCCACAATTGATCCCAATCCACCTATGTTAACACCTAGGAATAAGGCTGGTAAGTACTTTGTAAAATTGGCCAGTAAGATAGCGGCTGGAACGTTACTAATCGCTTGGCTAGTCATTAGGCTAGCAATATAAACGCTCTGCGGTGTTTGCATTAGCTGATTTAACCAGAGAGTAATATAGGAGTTGTGACTAATAGCACTAACAAAAAGGAAAAAGCAGACGAATGTTAAGAGCAAAGCGTAATCAACATGTTGAAAGACGTGCCAATCAATTCTCAAACCAACAATAATAGTAACAATAATAACTAATGAAATTGGTATCAAGTTAAAAATTCCGAGCATAATAAACCCAATCAGGGAAGTTGCAATACCAATTTGACTAACATGAATGGTAGTTGATTTTGCGGGAACCATCGTTAAGGACTTTCGTGGTACCCACAAGCTTAACGCTACCAGAAGAATCAGACTGGCAATCATCAGAGGAGCCGATAATTTGAAAAAGGTTAATATATCAATGTGATAAGATGTCACAAGGAACAAATTTTGAGGATTCCCAATAGGTGTAAATGAACTTCCAAGATTTGCCGCCATCACGATTAGAGTCAATGGGTAAGCAATTGCTCCCTTCTGATGACGATTTAATGTCATAAAAGTGGGAACTAAAGTTAGAATAGCAATGTCATTGGTCAAAATCATTGATCCACCGAATGCCAGTAAAATAAAAAATTGCGTCATCTGTCGAGTATGTTGTGATTTGACTAAAAGCCAGTCACTTAATGCATCTAAAATATGCATGGTTCGTAATAACTGAACTCCAATCATAAGTGATAAGAGCGTTCCAATCGTGTTCCAGTTAATATCGGTAAATTGTGGCGTCCCAATCAAAAAACTCAGTCCTGCGCAAACTAAAGCAGTAATAAAAATTTTGTCGCTGATGGTACGGCGAAAAACGGTACCCATTAGGCGCTCTCCTTTTTCCTCATCTTGTAGTATCAGTTTGTGTAAAATATTTTGGATTGAAGTCAATATTTGAGACAGATTTTAAGAGACATTCAGAACCGCGTTTACCTTCCACAGCTCAAATAAATCATTAATTGCGATTAATAACTTATTTGAACCCTGGAAAGCATTAAGTCAGGCGGCCATTTGGCTCGTAAGTGTTGCAATTTCAACTTGTAAGGGGGTCTGGTAGCCCAGTGAACTATGAATTCTCTTCCTATTGTAGAAAGCGTGCACATATTCAAAAAGGACGGCAGCGGCAGTTTCATAATCTTCAAAGACCGGCACTGGATAAACACATTCCTTTTTGAGGGAAGCGTGAAAGGATTCCATTGGCGCATTATCATACGGACAACCCTTACGGCTGTATGAGTGGCGGATATGTAGTTCAGTTAAACGTTGATTGTAATCATCGCTGGTATACTGTGATCCTAAATCCGTATGGATAATCAGGTCCCCAGTAATGGTTCGATTTTTAACCGCGCTTTCAAGGGTCTTTAAGACTAAATCAGTATCCATCTTTTTTGAGAACGAATAGCCGATAATCCGTCGTGAGTGCAGGTCCATGATGGTTGATAAGTAACACCAGCGATTACGCTTCGTTTGAATATAGGTCATATCAGCGGTCCATTTTTGATTTAAACCAGTGGTCGAGAAATCCTGCTTAAGCAAGTTGGGACGCTGTTCAACCTTGGTTTTGGAAGCCGAAGCCGCTTTCCACTTATTGACGGTAACGGAGTGGATATCCAGTTCCTTCATGAGCCGGGAAATCCGTCGTGGACTGCACCGAAGCTGCAGTGGTTGAAGTTCCAGATTCAATTCATGGTGGATCTTCATAACACCGTATCGCTGCTTAAATTCCGCAAAGATCCGCAGAATCCGTTGTTTCAAGTCCGCATCTTCGGCCCGGCGTTTTGAAGGTTTGGGGATCGATAACGATAATACTGAGCTCTGGAAACACCGAGGATTCGGCACATCTTGGTTACCTGGTGGTGATGGCTTTCTTGGTGAATGTAATCAAAGATATTGGTTACTTCTGCGCAAGGAAGCCCAGGGCTTTTTTTAGGATTTCGTTCTCCTCGGACAGCGAAGCCAGTCGCTTTTCCATCGCTTTGATTTCGTCTGGCGATTTACCGGATTGAGTTTTGGCCTGGCCCTGGATCCATTTATGAACTGTTGAATAGCCAATGCCATATTCTCTGGCCAGTTGGGCAGCTGATTCGCCTTGCTTATATAGGTTGATAATGTTTTGTTTGAATTCTTTGTCGTAACGAGTTGGCATGTAAAAATTCCTTCCTTTTGAGAGATGATTTATTCATTATACCCTCTCTTAAAAGTTGTCTCAGGAATCAGCTTACATCCAATACGTAAGCAACTAAATATTTTAGTCAGCCTGTAATACCTTGTCGTTCTGCCTCCCTTGCTCAGGGAGGCTTATTTTTGTGCACAGAGTTGACAGAATCGACTCAAAAAGGCAAAAGGTTTACATATGCCGGATTAGGTAACTTACTATGAGCAAATTGTTTGCATACCCAGCATAGCCATGCGATACTGACGGTGAAGGAGCAAAACTCCAATAGCTAGGAGTAAAAAGCTCCTTAGGAGTTGGCAAGCTAAGCTGCTACCCACCCCAAGAATAATCGCGCATACGGACTGCATACTGTTAGGAACCTGCCCCCCTCGGCGGGTCTTCCAGATAAAAGCAATTCCTTGCCAACTCCGCCCCATCCTATATGGATGGGGTTTGCGTTTTGATTGCTTTTGTGCGCTAAATTATCAGCCACAGCAAGGCCGTTGAAACACGATTTAATAACTTGCTTCTGGATGCTTCTAGATTTGTCAGTCAAAGGGGACAAAAAGGGGACAAGGATACCTCAAATGTTGATACATAGCTATCAGTTATGCCCGGTGGAGGCATTCTTTAAAGAACGTCCTGACACAAAAAATCGTTGCAGCGATGATGCTTGCAACGATTTTTTGGTGTCTCATTATTTCTCCGCAGCCGTCAATGCCTGCGCCAGATCATCAATCAAATCCTGCTGATCTTCCAACCCAATCGCAATTCGGACATGTTGCGGTGTCAGGCCTGAGGTGGACCGTTTTTCTTCGGGCAGTTTGAACCATGGTAATTTGACTAAACTGGAGACGGTGCCGAGGGAGTCGGCGAAGTCGAAGACCTTGGTGCTGTTGACGAACTTGATGGGGTCAATGTTGTCGGCCAGTTTGATGGATAGGAGGCCGCTGGCACCGGTGGTTTCTTGTTGGGCTAAGGCATAGCCGGGGTCGCTTTTGAGACCGGGGTAATAAACATGCGCGACGTCGGGATGTTGTTCAAGAAATTCAGCAACCGCCTGGGCATTGCTGGTTTCGCGATCCAGCCGGACAGCGAGCGTGGCGATGCCGCGACAGACAAGACTACAGTCGAGCGGTGCAAGAATCGCGCCGATGGTATTTTGCAAGAAGCCAATCTTTTCACTGATTTCCGGACTGGCTGAGACCACTAAGCCAGCGATGAGGTCGCCGTGGCCGCCGATGTATTTCGTGGCGCTATGCAGGACGATGTCGGCACCGAGATCAAGTGGCCGTTGATAATAAGGGGTGAGGAACGTGTTATCGACAATCGTGAGCAGGTTGTGGGCTTTGGCAAGAGCGCTAATAGCTTTAACGCTGCTGACTTTGAGCAATGGATTGGAGAACGTCTCGAAGAAAATCGCTTTGGTCTCAGGCCGAACGGCTGCTTCAACTGCCGTTAGATCGCGCGGGTCAACCGGTGTGAAGGTCAGGCCATGTTGAGCAAAATACTGATTGAGCAACCGATCTGTTCCGCTGTATAGTGAATCACCGATAATAAAGTGGCTGCCATCCGGGAAAATCGCGAGAACCGTCGCAATCGCTGCAACCCCGCTGGAAAAGGCAAACCCTGCATCGCCATTCTCGAGAGTAGCGATTTGACGTTCAAGATAGTCGCGGGTTGGATTGCTGCTGCGGGCATAGTCCCAATCGCTAGTGCCACCATCAGGCGCAAAGCGGTACATGGCGCTTTGATAAACTGGCGGTACGATTGCACCAGCTTTATCTGTTTGCAATTGTGGACCATGAACTAGTTTGGTATTGAATTGGGTCATATGCCCGACCTCCTCATATGATTGGTTGACAACTTATGTCGCGTCACGGCCTACATATAGTCGCGACTTTTAGCCAATAGTTAATAGGTAACGCAAAGCGATTATTTAGTGGTTAAATCAGCGCCAAAGTATTTCTCAGACAATTTCTTTAAAGTGCCATCGCTTCTAAGTTCCTGAATGCCTTTGGATAAGGCTTTCTGCAAGTTAGGCGATTTCTTACTGATCATTCCAGCCACTTCGTCAGGCTTCACATCGCTATCTTTAAGTGTCTGGCTCTTTAAACCGGTTGTGGAATTGCTCTTAGCGTAGGCATACCAGGCGGCGGTGGCGTTGATGGTGCCATCTGCGCGATTTTCCTTAACCAGATTGAGCGAAACAGTGAAGTCGCCAGAAGGTGTAATGTTGGCACCGTATTTTTTAGCTAGGGCAGCATTTGGGGTGCCAGTGCCTTCAACAAAAGTCTTGCCTTTGATGTCGTTCAAACCCTTAATCGGGGTTTCATCGCTGCGAGTGATCAAAGCATATCGGGAGTACATGTACGGTGTGGTGAAGTTGTAAACTATCTTACGCTGGGGTGTTTCACTGATGTTATTGAGCACGAGGTCGAACTTTTGACTTCCAAGGCCAGCGATCAGGGAATCCCATTGGGTAGGAACAAACTTGGCTTTGACGCCGACTTTCTTGGCTAGAGCCTTGCCAAGATCGACTTCGAAGCCTTGCAGCTTGCCATCTTTGCGATAAGAGAAGGGCGCATAAGTGCCTTCGAGGCCGATGGTCAACTCATTTTTATTGATAAGTTCGCTCGTGACCGTGCTTGTTTTACTGCTGTCAGCTTTACTGCTAGAGCAAGCTGCCAAAACGAACGCGGAAAGGGCAACAATTGGTAATAAGACCCACAACTTTTTCTTTAACATTAGAATCTTCCTTCCATAATGGTGTTTTTAGTTACAGCTGCGTTGTCTGCACATTGCTGGTATAGCGTGACGTGACTTTTTCAAGATAGCGCTGTCCCCAAGTTAAGACGGTGCAGACAACGGCATAAAGCAAAGCGACCAGTGAATACATCAATAATGGCTGATAGTTCTCAGCAGCGATCTGCTGACTCACCTGAAACATTTCGACGATAGTGATCGAAGCCGCCAGTGAGGTGTCCTTGACGAGACTGATAAAACTGTTTGATAGTGGCGGGACGGCCGTGCGTAGTGCTTGCGGAATGATAATTTCACGCAGAACCAAGCGCCGCGGCAAGCCGACTGAGTAGGCAGCCTCCCATTGACCGTGATCAATCGACAGCAGCGCCGCTCGAATTGTTTCAGCACAATAAGCCCCCGTGTTCAACGAAAAGGTGATGATACCGGCAACCACTGGATCGAGTTTGATACCGTGAGGAAAAATGCCCGGAATGATCAGACTTGGTAGCCCAAAGAAGACAATGAACAACTGCACCAGCAACGGGGTTGAACGGAAAAGCCAAACATAAAATGAAGCGAAGCCTTTTGCAAAGGTGATCCAAAAGCCTTTTCGTACCGAGATGCGCGTCAGTGCCGTGATCAATGCAATGATGAGGCCAATCGCGAATGAAACTAGCGCGATAGGGATCGTGTATTTGATTCCCGCCGCCGCCATTTGTGGAACGGCATCGGCAACAATTTTCCACATACTTTTTCCTCCTTGAATCGACTCACACAGGCGTGATAGGTTGATTGAAGTGGGTTGCGCGCGTCCCTGATCGTGCTCAGAAATGCGATCACAGGCGTAGAAACCTGCCCATAAACGTGCCTGTGATCGCTCTACAAAAAAATCCGCCCAAGTCTATTGTGACAATAGACAAGGACGGATTTTCCGCGTTACCACCTTGATTAACCGATCGAAATCGATTCTCTCTAAGTACTTCGCAAGTTTGCGTTATACCCTGACTCAGTAACGGGAGTGCCCGTCAGTTGCTTGCAAGATGTGTTCGCAACTGAATGCTTCAAAAGACCATCTTCGCCAGTGCCCGATCATTGTCTTTCACCAAATGACAACTCGCTGCGGACCTTCGACTGGTTACTCATCTTTTCGTCTGTGTGATATTGACATCACATTAGGCTAAAAAACGATTGTTGTCAATAGTGAGTGTAGAAGGTTTCTAACCGCGGCTGTTTACGCTCTTTTAAACGCGTGCACAGGCGCAGAAACCTGCACATAAGGACCTCAAGCACAATGATAAAGTACGGTCATCGCACTTGAGGCCACTTATGCTCCGGTTTCTAACCGCGGCTGCTTACGCTCTTTTAAACGCGTGCACAGGCGCAGAAACCTGCACATAAGGACCTCAAGCACAATGACAAAGTACGGTCATCGCACTTGAGGCCACTTATGCTCCGGTTTCTAACCGCGCCTGCTTACGCTCTCCGCCTAAAGTCCAGTGACTTTCCAAAATAAGTGCGGTATATTTAACGCAGAGTGAATAATTGAAACGCTTTAAGGCTTCAAGGAGGGCAATATGAAAAAAGCATGGGTTTACGGGTTAGCTGCCATGCTTGGCTTGGGTGTATCAGCGGTGATTGCTAATCAGGCATCAGCTTCCGCAGCAACAGTGCCGATTGTGATTCAATCAGCGACATCGAAATGCGACACTGATTCTGCGCCGGATCATGGAGCATCAAAATCAGCGATCGTACCACCGCTTGCTGACAACAAGGTTGAAGTACCAATTGTCACGGTTTCAAGCGATGATGATCAAAAGGCGGGCAATACCAGCAGTGCGGATAGTTCATCGGTTTCATCGAGTCAGCAAAATGGGGCAGCAACATCGGACACAGGTGCGGAAACTGTGGGCAGTCAAGCACCTGTCACAAACGGGAATGTTACATCGTCAGCAACCGCGCAGCAAGATGATCGTGATGCACACCCGTCAGTTTCTGAACCAATGATTAAAACGGCACAAGAAGTTAATGCGACAGAAGCAAGCTCGTCTAAAGCACCGACGAGTAAAGAGCGGGATGAACAGGCAATTGTTGCTGCAGCGCAAGCGGCAACACATGATAATGTGAAATCAGGCCGCACAATATCTGTGGTCCCGGAGAGTGTGACTTCTTTTATCGGTTCAGCCCATAAGCAGCCGCAGAATGCTTTTGAGATTATTTGGCAGGCGTTGATTGAGACTGTTCAGATGCGACAGCAATGCCCAACAAATCTGATTCAAAATTTAGTGCTGGGGATGCCGCAGCCGAATTTTGACGTTGTGCAATCGACATTTATCGCAACGAAAAGGGAACTCAGCAAGACGTTTTCTTCGCCTGTTTTTGGGAAGTCCCTTCAACTAGATAGCCTGTCGCCGTTCAATCAGGTTTTTGGCAAGATGATCAACTTGATCGATCAAGTGTTGTTGACACATCTTGTTTTCCCAGATTAACTTACTTAAATAGTTCCGTGATGGTGAATGAAAGGCGACTAAATTTGTCAACGGGTTCTTCTTAGTCAGAGGGGAGCCCGTTTTTTGATGGCACTGACACGTTTTTTGAATGGCCCCAAAACTTGATGACCGTAAAAAAAGCCTATCTCTTCAGTATTCGTTACAAACACGAAGAGGCATAGACTTTTCAGAAATAACAGCTGATCAAGCGGTATGCGCGATTGTCAGGCATTTCCGGCTTTTGGGTTGATCGGCTATTGTTTTGGTCACTTTTAATTTTCTTCGGCACCTAATCTGGCGACAGCAACGGCTTTTCGAACTTTGACCGCGTGCGCCACGAGGCCGACAGCCAGACCAACACCAGCCGGAACTAACCAGCCAAGGCCCATGCCAGCAAACGGCAGGAAATGTAATTGGAAACTGTGCAATGCCAGACCAAGCGCACTTTGACTGACAAAGGCTGGAAAGGCAGCAAACATGTCGAGAACGGCTGGGACTGCGGTGAAGCCGACAACGAACCGATACACCAGTGGATCATGATGGAATGCCTTGCCGAAAACGGAAAGGAGAATCAATACCATTGAGAAAGGATAGAGGAACATCAGCATCGGGACAGACCAAGCGATGATTTGCTCCAAACCAAAGTTCGCCGTTAAGAAGGATAGAAAACTGGTCAGTGCCAACCAGACACGATAACTGACCTTTGGAAAATGACGGTGGAAATCTTGCGCAAACGCAGCAACCAAGCCAACTGCAGTGGTGAGACAGGTCAACGTCAACAATGTTGCCAGAACCGCATGACCAGCAGCACCGAAGTAATAGGTTACAACTTGGTTAAAAGCAGTCCCACCTTCAGGGCTAAGTTTGAAGTGAGCCAATGACATGCTGCCGAGCAGGATTAAGGCAACATAGATCAGACCAATCCAGCTAGTTGCCATCACGCCGGCTTTTGCAGTCGACTTGGCCACATCGTCATCATTTTTTAAGCCGAGACCGCGAACTGCTGTGACCACGGTAACGCCAAAGGCTAAGGCAGCCAAAGCATCCATCGTGTTGTACCCTTGTAGGAAACCATTCATGAAGCTAGCATTTTTATAAGCTGCTGTGACAGTTTGGGTTGCTGGATTTCCCATTGGATGGGAGAAACCAATAAAGAAGACGAAGAATAGCAAGACAAGGAAAACTGGATTGAGAATTTTGCCAACAGCCGTTGTGATTTTGCGTTCCTTGTAGGATAGGAAAAAGGCGGCGGCAAAGAATAAGGCCGAGAAGACCAGCAGACCAACCTGCGCCCACTCTTTTGGCAGCATCGGCAAGACGCCGGTTGTAAAGGACACGGTTGCGGTCCGCGGTGTACCGAACATCGGGCCAATGGTAGCGTGAATTAAAACCATGAAAGCAAGAGCGAAAAAGCGGCCAAGTGGACGACCAATATCATACACACCTTCTGCATGCGTAGCGGCAATCGCCAACACACCGAGCAGCGGCAATGCAACCGCTGTGACTAAGAAGCCAAGCATTGCTGGAAACCAGTTGGCACCAGCGAGTTGACCGAGGTGCAGTGGAAAAATTAAATTGCCAGCGCCGAAGAAGAGACCGAACAAAAGTGATACAATGACGACATAATCGCGGGTTTTGAGCTTCTTTTCAGATAATTCCATTTGAGTTCCTCCAGTGTTTTTAGATGTATCATTGATTCATTAATTTGGCAGCTAATGTGGCTAATGTCAGATTCCAATTGCATCACACCCTTCAATGGTTTGAGTTACATGTTTGCTAGGCGAAAATTCAAGCTTGAGGAAGCGCTTCTGCTCGCGCTCCGCTATAACGCGTTCGTCAGCCCAGAAACCTGCGTGTAAGGACCTTGGTCGCAATGGTCAAAGTCCGACCATCACGCCCAAGGCCGCTTACACTCCGATTTCTAACCGGGTTGACTCATGCTCACACAAAAAAGTCGCCCTTAGATTTTTCTAAGGGCGACTTTGCGCGGTACCACCTTAATTCACCAAAGCCAGCTGCGCCTTGGTCTTCATCGCATACGGTCCAATGACGATATGCTAGCACTGTAATGGGTGCCCCCATGACACGTTACTGAAGTTCGGTGTCCTGCTTGAAAGGGATATTCGCCATATCATGAATGCTTCCTCACACCAACCGAAGCTCGCTGTATTCACAGACACGGGTACTTGTCTTTCGCGTTGCATTTATATTTGATTTTCAGTTTAGCATGGATTGTTTTCTTGTCAATAACTAATTGAAATTTAATCAAAAAATGCTTTTGTCCGATTTGCGTAAAAATGGCACAAGAAGTTTTCTTCACAATGTTGAAGCTGATTGAATAAATAAACTTATTTGATAAATCAATATTAGCTGAAACCTGCAAGCCTATCGAGTTAATTATATTGATCATTATTGGGTCAGTTAACGAGTTTTTAAGAAAAATGATTTTTTAATTTTAAATATGACTTGAATGGAAAGCGCAGAGTGATTAAAGCAAAAATGTGAAACCGCTAACAACCACTATATAAATAACTAAGTAAATCACAAGTGCTAATGTGGTGCATAAAGAGCTATTTATATGCCATAATACTATCAGTAGGAGAAAATTGAAGCCAAGTCATATACAAAACCCGATATTAAAGGGATCTGCGCCAGCTCTAATTCATTGATTCTTCTCGCTCAATCCTGTATTATGAGTAGCATAGAGAGAGATAAATGAATTTCAATAACGATATGGAGGCAAAAAGTGATGAAAAAAGTTAACTATATTGCAGCCGGAATTTCCGCATTAACAATTGCTGGACTCCTGTTGCCAACTGGCCAAGTTTTCGCTGCTGATATTAACAAAGCATCTGTAGCTGAAGTTAACATTCAGGGTGGACCAATTACCTTAGATCAAGTGCCAGATCTAAACTTTGGAACTATTGAGATTGATAAGTTAATTGCTGGTGAGGTTAGCCAACCGCTTGTTGATAATACCGTTCCAGTTGGTCCCGTTAAAACTGCCGCTGATCCCAAGGACGGTAATGCAACCGGTGATTTAAGCGTCACCGATAACCGCGGTACGAACGTTGGTTGGGAGCTGACAGCGCAACTTGGCGATATGAAAAATGCAGGTGGTAAGGCATTGGCGGGTTCAATGATCCTTAAAGGGACCGATATTAAGACTGATAATGTAAGCCTTAATGCGATTAACCCAGGCGCCGCTCTTCCAGAATTAGTCATTGGCGGCGCTGCAGTGTCTGTCTGGAAAGCTAATGCTGCCACTGGCACAGACGATGGTCAGGGACAGGGGAAAAACACTGCTGTCATCAAAAATGCGGGTGGCACGACCCTTAAACTGAAACAGAATTTGACACCAACAGCAGGACAATACCAAGCGGCCATCACCTGGACTTTAGCCGACGCACCTAAGTAATCTATGGCACCTAAACTAAGGGGCAGCGGTCATTCGCTGCCCTTTTCATGACTGTGGGGGCGGAACCATGAAAAAGAAAATCATTTTCAGCCTGTTGGCAATTCTGAGCTTGTTGTGGTTCGGCGGTGCCCATCAGGTTCAGGCAGCTGAAGGCGCTGGCTTTACTATCAGCCCGGCGTTGCCGCAAAATCAAATTGATCAATCAACCTATTTTAATTTGCTGGTAAAACCCGGCGAGACCCAGCGGCTGTTGATTTATGTTAAGAACACAACAAAAAGTGCTAAAAAGTTGAAGGTCAGTGCGGTCAGTGCGTTCACTCAAAGTAATGGTACGTTAGGCTATTACCCAAATAAACACACAGACAAGTCCGCTGAGTACACTTTTTCCGGGCTGACCGAAGCACCTAAAACAATTGATGTTGGTGCTGAGGCACAAGTGCCAGTCACGTTTGATGTGAAGATTCCTGAAAAGGGTTTCACCGGTCAAATTCTCGGCAGTTTATACGTTGAAGATCCCACGGTGCATAAAAGCGGCGGCAGTGGCATGGCGATTAACAACAAGTTCGCCATGCTTGTCGGAGTTGTTTTGCAGACTTCGGAGGCCAAGGTGGCACCAGAATTGAAGCTGATGGATGTCAAACCGGGCACTCAGGATAATCAGGCCAGCGTCTTAGCCACCATTCAGAATATCAAACCTCGTTTATTTGGCGAGATAACACTTGATGGCAAAGTTTATCGGCAAGGCTCAAAAGACCCTTACCTGACACGTTCGGAAAAAGGGTGGTCATTTGCCCCAAACTCGCATTTTGACTACGCCATTTTCTCCAAAGAGGCACTGGCACCGGGCACCTATACGCTTGATTTAACAGTCAAAGGTGCTGACAAAACTTGGCATTGGCGCCGGAACTTTACGATTACGCAGCAGCAGGCGGATGTCATTGAAGAAAAACTGGGACGTGCCCCACAAACCCCTTGGCTATGGATTATCATTGCGATCATACTGGCGCTTGTGATCTTGATCCTGCTGTGGTTAATTTGGCGCCAACGACGCAAAAGGAGGGAGACCGATGAGACGAAACAAGCCTAGTTTTTGGATCATGCTGCTCATGACAATGAGTCTCATGGTCGGCGTTGGCGCGAAGGCGCAGCAAGTTCAGGCAGACACTTCTGTTGCACAAGTTGAACTTGTTGGTGAACTTCCGTCAACGAACCCTGATCCTAACCCAACGCCAACCCCTGATCCGACACCAAAGCCAGAACCGGTTTATCATCAAACCACTGATCAGCATGGTCAAGCCACGCCGCTAACCCATACAGGCTATCTGCCGCAAACCGGCAATGCTGTTCAACTTTGGTACGTGGTCATTGGGGTTGAACTTCTGATTATTGTCATTTTAGGCATCGTGTTACTACGCGGCCGATCACGGCAGGGAGGTAAAAAATGAAAAAGAAAACCTTTATCATGATTTGCCTCACGGTGATCTTCGGCATGGT
The DNA here is from genome assembly GCF_000829035.1 of Lacticaseibacillus paracasei subsp. paracasei. Lineage (NCBI taxonomy): Bacteria > Bacillati > Bacillota > Bacilli > Lactobacillales > Lactobacillaceae > Lacticaseibacillus > Lacticaseibacillus paracasei. The sequence goes on from NZ_AP012541.1 coordinate 556,001, forward strand.
GCTTGGTCCGCTGCAGTCAGTGGCTGCAGCGGAGGCAACTTGGCCGAGTGGCACGTATCCCGCTCCAGCAACAGGAAGTTTTACCCGATTGAATGGTCTTTTTGATCGGGTGTCGACAGATTCGAGCCCAATTAAAAGCGGCACAGATGAAGTCGGCTTTGAACTGAATGCGGATCAAGCAAGCAGGTCGGTTCTGTTTGGAGCAAGACGCCTTTTGTTGATCTAAGCAAAGATAAATTCACATTGGACATGCAAATTTATTTAGGTAATAAAACTGGTGGTGCAGACGGGCTTGCTTTTGCGTTGGCCGGTACCAAACCCACAAAATCAGGAAATGGTGGTGCATCATTGGGGATTTGGGGTTTGCCAGAAATGTCAAGCGGTGCTAGTTCCGCTTCTGTAGCCGCAACAGGAACCCAAAACAGTTTTGCCGTTGTTGTTGACACAAAAAAAACCTTTGACTCATTGAGAAGCGGGATGGACAAGGCCATCAATTATCCAATCTTTGGGTCAACTGATCAGTATATCGGTTCTGGTTATCCTGGTCAGGCGGGTATGTATAAGATTGGTGGTCCGTTTTGGCGGACAGAGTTGGTTTTTACGGATTCCGGAACAGGACTTAAAAACCGCGCTGATTACCTGAGCAATCGGGTCACTAATGGAAGCTGGTCTAACTTAGTTGTTAGCTGGGCAAAATCTGCTAATGGTGGCACCTTGACGTATCAGTTAAAAGGTACAAATATCAGTTACTCGATTCCTTGGACGAATGCACAAATCCAGTCAATCTTCGGCAGCACGAAACTTTTCTTGGGTTTCACGAGCGCGACGGGGGCCGCATCAGAGCCCCACGTTGTTGGCATCAAGAGCTTAGCTGACTTCAATACAGTTAGCGGAACGGTTACCTTGAAACAAGGTAATGATCCTGTCACTTTTGATAAACCCTTAAACATCGGCGATAAGTTGATGTATGAGTACGCGCTTGATGTGAATAATATTGATGGTCGTCCGTGGAAGGCTACAAATATCGTCTTGCCAAAAGGAGAATATCTCGATTACTTGAATTCAGGCGGAGCTCCAGCAAAACCCGGCGATAATTTGGCAGTTAATGTGACGATCGGTTCTGAGACGAAGACAGCACATGCGATTGTTCAAAGCGACAATCTCTCGGCCGTTATTACCGATATGCCTGAATTTCCTAACAACACAGAATCGCTTGTTAAATTTAGCCTGCCTGTGCAGGTGCAAAAGCATAACGCTACCACCATTAAGTATGTGACTCATGCTGCAGGTAATCTAACAGGTGGTGCACCAAGTAATAGTTACAAATTAACAAACACGGTTGATAATTCCGACAGCGTTAAATATAGTATTGCCGCCTTTGATCCAGGCGAACTGTCCTTACTGGTTGTGCCAAACTTTTATTTTCAAAAACTTAAAGTGGGGGAACCGGAGCCAGTTGATCCGGAAGTAGCAGATGTTATTGCAGGGATTCCTGGTCAAGGCAAACTGAATTCTAGCTCAGAAATAGCACCCGATAAATGGCTCATCAATAACTCACAGAATGTCTCTGCACCTGGCAAGTACCTTGAAGTCAAAGACACACGTCCAGATAAACCAGGCTGGCGTTTGTCGATGAAACTGTCACCATTCACACATGCTGATGATTATGTTCTTGGCGATAATGGCGATAAGGGCGGTGGGAAAGCTGAGATGGTGCTGTTTGATGTCAATAGCCAAACAGATTTCGAAGTGACTAGGATTAAGGATAATAACCAAGATAGTGTTGTGAAGGTAATGCAGGCAGGGACGACCGAACCAAATTGGTCACTTGGTGATGCCGCATCCAGTACGCAAGCACTGCTGTCTGTACAGAGAACGCCTTCTGTACATGCGGGCAAGTACAGTTCCACTGCAACATGGACGTTAGCAAACGCCCCGCAGTAATAGCGAAATAAGTCAAAAAATTCAAGATCTCCTTGAAATGAAACACTCATGAGAATATGATGTGCTTATCTCTTAGATTAAAGGCAAGTCAGTCATGAGCACAGACAAAGGGGTCTTAGGATGAAGAAGAATCGGATGGTTTCGCACACACTCATCACCATGGCGGTAGCGGTTTTGGCCGTGATTTCCGAGATGCCAATTCATGTTTTGATCGCCGGATTCAGCAGATTAGGCTAATGCCATTAACAGGTGTCAGCTGACTGTTTAATGAGCTATATAAGGAAGTCGCTTCTTTTCGGAGAAGCGGCTTTTTGATTTGCCCAGAATAAAGTTGCGAGTGTGAAGATCGTCCAAGTAGCAAAGCAAAGGGAAATTGCTTGCCATGGTCAATCTTTCGTGACTAGATCAAATGTTTCAGTGCAAACTAGAAGTTTTATAAGCCTGAAAAACTGTAAAAAAGTAGCATACTATCCTAAAACGCCCATGAGGTCAAAAAATCATATTATTAATTCGAATTATTGATTAAAGGCTGATAATACGGGACTTGCAATCGTGATTTATAAGTTTAATAAATGGCCATTTTTGAGATGGAGCCACCGTTTGAAAATTTATTATCACTGTGTAAATAACGAGTAATTATTAATTTGGATCATCTGTTATGTTGGAACGCATAGCATATCTAATGAAACGGAAACGAGAAAAATAACGTTGAATACGTTTACTTAATAGATAATTATGGTTATATGTGGACTGTATAGTTGATATATAAAAAATATTCGTATACTATTAGTATTGTAATAAGGCCTTAAAACATATTTAAAAAACAGGAGGATAAAATAATGAAAAGAGTTAACTACATGTCTGCTGGTTTAATAGCAATGACACTTGCAGGGGTCATGCTGCCAATCACAAGTGTCTTTGCCGCAGACGAACCAATCAAGAAAACCTCTGTTGGTGAAGTTCGAGTTGGGGTTGATCCAGATAATCCTGATCCTAACAATCCGGACAATCCTGATGGGTCTAAGGATATTTTGTCATTGGTCAAGGTGCCAGATCTGAAGTTCAAGAGTGTCAGTGTTGAGCAACTGGCAACTGGGCAGCAAACATTGCCGCTCACAAGCAACACAGTTACTGACAAACCGGTTAAGAACGAACCAGCAGGAAATGCCAGCGATGGGAATAATCAAGGTTTGTTAAATATCACTGATTATCGCGGCACCGGTGCCGGTTGGAAGTTGGAAGCTCAGGCGGGCGAACTCAAGAATGCGGCTGGACAAAAACTGGCTGGTAGTCTTTTGCTAGCTGGGGTTGCGAAAACCGACGAGACTGATAATAATCCAACTGCTATTAGTCAGGCTGAGTTGGTCTTGGAAGGCAGCGGGGTGCAGGTATGGAATGCCGCAAGTGGTCAAGGCCAAGGCCGCAACACAGGTGTCTTTACTTCGGCAGATACCGTGTTGAAACTATCTCAAAACACGGCTGCATACGGTGGCAAGTATCAAACGGCTATCACTTGGACGCTGACCAACGCACCGTCTTAATGGATCGCATATCACCAGAAAGGGGGCAGCGATCGCACGCTGACCCCTTTTTGAAGAAACGCGCTTTGAATCGACTACGGGTGCTGCGCTGCTACTGGGTTGATCAGATGAAGTTTTCGGAATGGCAAATGTAGGGAAAAGGGGGAGACCGATGACACGAAGTATATGGCGCTTTTTGATCAGTTTGATCATTGTGTTCGGCGTCCTCGGTGAAGGGATCATGGCCGCTCACCAAGTGCGAGCGGCGACCTCCATCGGTGAAGTCGTCGTGATTGACGATCGGCCAAAACCCGACAAGGATCATAATGCACCAGGAACAGAAGTATCAAAACCAAAGGAAGAGCCTTCGGTACCGCCACGCCAACAGGTTGATCGTTTGCCACAGACCAGCGAAGGCGGACAAACCTGGTATCCGCTGATCGGTTTTGCACTCCTGATGATGAGCAGTTTGCGTCTTCAACTGCGGCTTAAACGAAAAGACAGGGGGGACGATGATGAAAATCGTGACTAATTTCGCCATCGCTTTTGTCACCCTGATGCTTGCAGGTTTCGTCGGACCGCACCAGTCGGTTATGGCCGCAGATGATCTAGGCCCAAAAAAGTCCAGTGCTCAATTGACGGTTGATGCTGGCAATATCATGATTCAGCAGGTGCCGGATTTGAATTTTGGCGGTATTTCTGTTCATGAAATCGTGAGTGGCTCCTTTCAGCGGCATCCGTTGAAAAGCAATCTGGTGAATCCGGGACCGATTAAGACGGCAACGAATGCCAATGACGGCAATGCGACTGGACTATTACAAATTGCCGATTATCGGGGCACCGGGGCTGGGTGGCGGCTTGAAGCAAAAATGGACGCGCTGACGGATGGCAAAGGGCATTTCTTAGCGGGGTATGTTGATTTGGTTGGGTCACAGCTTACCGCGAGCAATCCCGATATCAACCCGATTAATCCTGCCGGCAGCAATGTGCCGCGGCTGAATTTTGCCAAAGACAACACCTCTGTGAGTTCAACTGTTGTTTGGCAGGCCGATGCTGAGGCGGGTACTAAGTCAGGACAAGGACAAGGCAATAACCAGACCACAATTGGTACCGGAACGGCATTGACGTTAGTTGCAACGAACACCAACGTCACTATTGCCAAAGGCAGGTATCAAGGCGCTATTACTTGGACACTGAGCAATGCACCAAAAGGTTAGGCCATGGTAAGGATTAACTTTTGGAGGAGCCAGAAGTGAGATGGGTGGACATGGTTGCTTGCTGAGGTCTGTAGCAAAAAAATACGGTGCAATTGAACTTCAAGTGCGATGGCACCTGCAACCGGACTACTTGCGAAAGGAGGCGTTCTGATGAAAAAACGATGCCATCTGCTAGCTTGTCTCGGCATGCTGTTGTGTACCCTGCTGGCGCCTGTGACGAGTGTTGGCGCGGCCGTCACGTGGCCGACGACTTCAGGCTATCCAGCACCGCCGTCATTTGGTGACGTGGACGGCCTCTTTTCACCAACGATGGGTGACTCAAGTTTATTGACGGATCCGACCAGCGGACATGCAGTCGGGCTTGAGATTAACAAGGATCAAGCAAATCGGTCGGGAGCAATTTGGAGTAAGGCGCCGATGTTTGATTTGGATAAAGATAGTTCGTATACGATGTACTTTTATATGGGCAACAAGCCAAAAAGTGGAGAAGGCATGGCCTTTGTGCTTGCTGCGAAACCAGCGGCCCCCACAAAGGTTGATACTGGGTCGTTAGGCGTTTGGGGGGTTGACCATCTTCCGCCTAATAGTAAGCCGCAAGAAGTCGCCGATACAGCGTTACCCAATAGTTTTGCCATGGTGGTGGATACACAAAAAAATGGGACAGGGGATCCCGGCGGTTATGAACAACTGAGTGATTTTAAGTCTTATTACTTTGGTACTGGTTATCCAGGACAAGCAAATATGTACCGAATTGACTATCCTTATTGGATGACTTGGCTGTATTTTAAGATCGACAATCCATCTGAACAATACCGCTTTGGACTGGGAACACAGAAGAATTTGTATGAAACGCCTGCCAATGGTAAATGGCATAAACTGCAACTCGATTGGAAAAAAGATAACCTCGGTGGCGGCACATTAACCGCAAAAATGACGATCACTCGCACAAAAGATCCAGACTATGCCACAGAGGTGATTAAGTGGACCAAAAATGATATTCAAAAATACTTTTCACAAGGTTCAACCGATCCCGCGCCGAGAAAGTTGTATCTAGGTTTTACCGGCACGACAAGTAACGTTTTTGAACCGCATGTCGTCGCAATCGGTGCCATGCCTGAAGCCGCGACCGTAAATGGCACAGTCGCCTTGATGCGCGGAGCCGAAACGGTAGAGGCAACAACTCATCTAAAAGTGGACGATGTGCTGCACTATGATTACACCGTGAACGTGAAGGCAACCAGTCAGGCAACCTGGCCGGAAAGCGGAACAGCAACGATGAACGTGCCAAAAGGAAAATATTTTGACTATCTGAAGGCTGATGGGACGCCCGCCAAACCGGGCGATACGTTGCCCATCAAAGTCACGATAGGTAATTCGGATTATCAGGCCCAAGGAAAGGGTCAACCAGATGGCAATCAGATTGCTGTCACCAATATGCCCCAGATTCCAAAAGGAGCAACGGCAACGGTGAAGTTTTCACTGCCGGCCAAAGTCAAACATCATGGCCTGCTGGAAACGACACCGGTTCAGGACAAACCAATTGGGACCATCACAGGGGATGGCCAGACTTATGATCTGAAGACACCTGCGGGCAAAGATTTTCTCGCTTATATTCTTGATCCCGAAACAGGTGAACTCGTGTTAGAGAAAGTGCCGAGTTTTGTCTTCGAATTGAAGAATGGTCAAACCGGTTATCGTAATCCGACCGTGATGGAGATGGTAAAGGGACTGCCAATGCCAACGGCCACTAATTGGGATCAGGCGAATGCAGATCAGTGGCTGACGAATCAGCAAGGCCGCGAACCGACCAATTCGACAGGCAAGGTGTTGAGCGTGAAAGATACGCGGCCAACCAAGCAAGGCTGGCATTTGACGATGCAACTATCGCCTTTTACATTAACTGATAATAGCTATGTGCTAGGCGATAATGGGAACAAATTAGGCGGCAAGGCAAGGTTGGTTCTGACTGATCAGGCAACGCAAATTGCGGCTATCAAGGATAATAACAACGCGACACCGGTGAAAAATATGGCGGCTGGTGGGACAGATTGGTCGCTAGGCACTCAAACCGGTAATGTAGCGGCCTACTTAGGCATTGAACCAACAGCGACTGCTAAGGCTGGCCAATATCAGGCCACGGCTACTTGGCTGTTGACGAATGCGCCGAAATAGTAAGTTGCTTGAGAAACAACAAAAATGGTTCTGAAACATAAGACTGACTTATGTTTCGGAACCATTTTTTATTGGCTATGATTTAGTTTTCTGTGAAAATTGCCGAGTTAATCGTTGCTGAACGTGGTGAATTTTGTTAAACGGCAATGCTTGAAGGAGTGTGTTCAAAATGATTAAGATGCCGCCTAGCCACTCGGCCGGTCCGAACGCGATGTGCAAGCGGGTGACGGCTAGAGTGGTGGCAGTCAAGGGTTCGAAGGCACTCAACATGCCCGTGGCGACTGGCGGGATGTAGTTGAGGCTGCCCAACACCAGCAAGTAAGCGAACATCGTGCCGAATACGATCACGAAGGCAATGGCACCAAAATCAGGTAAAGTTAGTAGCGGATTGGGATGCAGCACGTATTGCGGTAAAAATGGCAAGCTCCCCAAGAGCATAGACCAACCGGTGACCGCTCGAGCGTCATATTTGGCCAGTAACGTGCGCGGAAGCAACGTGTATAGCGCCTGACTGACACCTGCCATAATGCCCCAGAAAACAGCGGCCGGCGCAAGACTTAACCCTGTCAGATGACCGCGGGTAACCAGCAAATAGGTGCCAATTAGCGCCAAAGTGATACTGACAAAGTCAATTCGCCGCGGCATTTGGTGAGTTGCAAAAGCCACATAAAGCAAGATGAAAACCGGCCCCAGGAACTGCAAAATCGTTGCTGTTGCAGCATTACCTGCATTAATCGCTAAAAAGTAGGTTAGTTGTGACGGTACCATGCCCAAAAAGGCGAACACGATCATTAGTATAGCATCGTGGCGGTTTTTCCAAATTGCAAGGAACATCCGCGGTTCTTGCACGCCGCTCCAAAGCAAAAGTAGGAGACCAGCGAAAAACAAGCGAATGCCAACCAGCCACAGCGGCTTTACTCCCGCATCGGTAAATAGTGTTTGAGTGAAAATACCGCTGGCACCCCAAAAAATAGCCCCAATAACGGCGAAAGAAACACCTTTTAGTTTTTGGTTGGTATGGCGAGCGAGATGAGCTTCAGTGCGTGGCATGGCGGGATCCTTTCGAAGTAAGACTGTCCAAGCCATTCTACGCAAAAAAACTAGGGTTGGCTAGTTCGTGCAATATCGATCAAGCTTCCTGATGGCGTGTCTTGAAGTTGCGATGCAAGTGCCTAAAAAGAGGCAGCCATTCATTGAAGAATGACTGCCTCTTTGACTCATTCCTGAGTCGTCTTAATTTTTAATTCGTAGCGCAGGTTGGTTCGATAGAAATGCCCAAGCAGCATGCCTAGCGTTAATCCTAAGACAATGAGACCGAGCGGGAAAAGCCAACCACCGAGGAACCCGCCGATGCCGATCACAATCATGGCGATGATGACGCCAAAAAAGATACTGGCAAAGCCAAGCGCGCCACCGCTGAAGTTGGCATTAGCTGAATACACACTAGCAAATGGAAATTGACTGCCAACCAGCGGCCATCCCATCATTAACGTCATGCCATAGGTGAAAATGATCACGGCAATGCTGGCCAACAAGGCATCAAAGCCGCCAAGCGCAGTAGTCAAAATGGTAATGAACAATAGCGGTGGTAAGAATAGTCGGGCGAACATGGCCTTGACTACCCCGCGCAGTAACAAGCCGTGGGTCGTAAAAGGCACATACTGGAAAATTGCCATGGCTTGAGGTTGACTCGAAAACCGCAGATTAACCAAAGCGGGAGCCAACGCCACAATGACGCCGATGCCAGCGTAGGCAATAAAATGCTTCGCCGAGCTAAATGGCATGTCGCGCAGTCCACCGCCAACAAAGATCAGCGGTAGAATAATGCCATAAGCTAACTGCGGATAGACCCGCAGTTTATAATCGCGTTCGCTGCCTAGCACACGCCACCCTAAAGTGAAGTATGTCCGTTCTTCACCAGGACGAGTCAGCAGAGCACTCACGCCGCGGAACCACCAACCAAGTTTACGCGTGCGGGCATCGCCTTGGTTCAATTTTTCTAGATAGGCTTCAAACACACCAGAAAAATGTAGAAAGATAAGGGTCAAGGCGATTGGGACGACGACACTTAACGCGGTGAGCGTCAGACTTAATACCGTTACCTGTCCTGCAAACAACATGGGCAGACCAACGAACCAAGCGGGGACAGCTGGTAAGAAAAGCCAATTAAACTGACCGCTGATGGACATGCCGAAAAGCGACATGGAACGCGGCAGCAAGTTAGGCAGCTGACCACCAACGTAGATACCAATCATCAGTAAGATCTGCACTAAATTTAGCATGTTGCGCAATCGTTCGCCATCAAAAAAGCGCAAGACTAGCAAGTAAACAAAAAGCGCCATGACCAGACTTAACACGCCGCTCAGCAGCAAACCGATGAGACCGCCAAGTGCCACGATTGGGCCATAATGGATACCGGCCATGACGAGTCCAGGCCCGCCCATTGCCAGCAACGTCATGCCCAGATAGAAGCAAATATTGATCAACCGCGCAAAACTTAATGTTTGATCATTGACGCCTCGGGAGGCAAAAACACTTCGGTCGCGGGGATCAAGAATCAGGCTTGAGTAAGTGGTCAAAATAGCGAGAAAACTCGTGAGTAGTTGAATCGTCATGAAAAGGGTAAAGGTCGTGAGAATTGAGGTCGGGAGAAACATAAGCAGCCCTAAAATCAGGCCAAAGAAGAGATTCCATAAAAAGGCGGTTTTGATGCTTGCGTCTTGGCCACGTTTGCGTTTATTGAACATACTGCCTAAGCCGCTAGATTCACGAGCGGCCAAGAGACCCTTAGTCGCAAGGATTAGCCGCAATTGATCAAACTGAATACCACGTTTTTCCAATAAGGGCCTAAAGCGCGCGATCCATGCAAATGCTTTCGGCAAAGGCAACGCGGCTGTATCAGTTGGATCAGCGGTGTCTAGGGACGTCTTTTTAAATAGTTTCATGGGATTCACCGCCAGTCACGATATCCACGAAACTTTGTGCCTTTTGACCGTGTTCGGCAAAGCCGGTTAGATCGTTGAAGAGCTGTTGCAGGTTGGTGTCGGCTTCCTTGGCAATGGACTTGAAGGGGCCGTCAGCAACGACCATACCGTCATTCAGCACGATGATACGGTCTGACAACTTCTGAACAACATCGAGAATATGGCTGGAATAAAAAATAGTTTTACCACGATCCCGCAAATCCTGTAGCACTTCTTCAATGACAAGCACGGTGTTGGCATCCAAGCCGTTTAACGGCTCGTCCCAAAAAAGAATGTCGGGATTGTGTAGCAGGCTGGCGATAATCAAAATCAGTTGGCGCATCCCCTTTGAATATGATGAAATGCGCCGATCAAAAGCCTCCCGCAAATTCACAAGATCCGCCAGTGCAAAGGCCTTTTGTTCAGCATCGGCAGCGCTGAGTCCGTAAAGTTGGCCAATCAAGCTTAAATATTCACGAGCAGTCAAGGCGTCAAACACGTCAGCACTTTCAGGTACATAGCCAATCCGCCGTTTATAACTTGGGTCGTTGGGTTTGATTGGCTGACCAAACAGCTCAATGGTGCCGCCGTCTGGTTGCATCAAACCGAGCATCATTTTAACTGTCGTGCTTTTCCCTGCACCATTAGGACCGATGTAACCAACAATGCTTCCTGGAGTAATCGTAAAGTTGAGATCTTTTAAAACATCCTTGGATCCGAAACTTTTCTGGATGTGGCTGAGTGTTACGATTGGTTCTGCCATGATAGGCCTCCTCTTGTAGGGTTGAGTAGGTACGCGTCTAAAAAAGGTGCCAGCAAGAAATGAAACGCGCTTGTCTGCATACTTCTTTGGGCCGATTATGACAGAAAAGATTATTGTTGTATAGAGAAACAACTTTTGAATAACGCTTTTTGGCGACAATAAAAAACATCACGAGAGACAACGCGATGTTAAGAGGTTCGCTAATTTAATGGACTAGGCCAAACGAGAGCCAAATAAAAAACGAAAAATCGGTCAGTTTGTGAACTGACGAAAGAGTGGCCGAAGAATAAAATATAATACTGGCACGATAATAGCCGTTGCAATTGAATTGATCACGGTGGCAGGCAAACTCAGGAAGGCACCGACCACGGCTGCCTTGAAAACGCTACCGACCATAAGCGCCTCAACAACCCCGGTAAGATAAGAAGTGACGATTTTTGTCAGGCCTGCGAGAATACCAATTATGATGATATTGCGCGGTTGATCGTTATGCTTAAAGGCTTTGACCAAAGCGCTGACAACGATGGCCATCACAATGGCTTCAAGGGCAGTCAACCATGAGGTAGCCGCATAGCCGTTCAGCAGATCAAACCCGCCCAAGCCGATGACAGCGGCCAAACCACCTAAGCGGCCACCTAGGAAAAGAATGGCAAGCACCATTAAAGGATTACCAAAGTGGATGAATGGCCGACCAACCATTGCCGGAATTGGAATCCGTAAGAGTGAAATGCCAATAAAGATAATGGCAGCAAATAGACCGGTGAAAATAATATTCTTTAACGTATTATGGGATGTTTGCATCGTAATCGCCTCCAAAATATTGATAGTAATGCATGGTATGTGGCAGTTTATGGCAGTTGTTTGCTTAGCGCAGGAATAACGCCAGCCAGATTCAGGCCGTACTTTGGATCGGCATCAGTGGCAAGTGTGGCCTTGATCGCAAGCCGGGCGGCAACCATGCCAGTTGCGGCCGCTTGCCGCAAGTTTTGACCTTTTAACAAACCCGTTGCCAAGGCAGCAGCAAAAAGATCGCCAGTGCCAAAACAATGGCCCGTTTCTTTTGGCTGAGCCAAGGCCAGCGTGGTACCGGATGCATCGATGCCGACCACCGCAATTTGTTTGTGAAAAGGCACGCCGGTGATGAGAACGGCGCTGTCAAATTGGGCATGCAGGCGTTTCGCCAAAGCCGTGACGGCAGAAGGATCGGTGAGCGTTGTCGGCTTTTCATCCAAAAGCAGCTGAGCTTCGGTGATGTTGGGCGTCAAGACAGTTGCCCGGTGCGCCAACTGTTGCATGGTCGCCACATAAGCAGCATCAAATCCCTTGTAAAGTTTGCCGTTATCGGCCATGACGGGATCGATCAACACGAGCGGGGCATGAAATTTAGGCAGCCAACGATCCCATTGGTCGGCCGCCTTTTGACCAAGATAACCAAGGTAAATGCCATCAGGCTGCAGTTGCAGTTGTTGCCAGTGCTTGAGAATCCCCGGCATTTCGGAGCTAAGATCAAGATAAGTATTGGCGCCTAGTCCGCCAGTGTGACTAGACAGCAGTGCGGTAGGCAAAACATACGGCGTCAACCCCAGCCCAGCCGCTAACGGCAGCGCCACGCTCATCGAGACTTGACCCACACCACAAAGATCTTGACTGATGATCAGACTTTTTGTGTTCACAGCACGAATCCTTTCTGAAAAGATAGTTGTTAATAATGAGAATGCGCAATTTTAGGTGTCTTGTCAACAAGAGCGTGAGCCAGACCGGTTAGAAACCGGAGTGTAAGTGGGCCTGAACGTGATGACCGGTTTTTGGTCCCTAGATTGCAATAATAAAGTTACCACCTAGAAAGAGGCTTGCTCACTGCTTGAACTGGGGTTTGCCAACGGAGACATTTTCTAGGTTTGTTATTGATAAGCGCTGTGGCTTGTTGAATATCGGTCTCTGAAACCTGATCAAACTGTGTTTCCTTCGGGAAATAGTAGCGAAGTTCTCGATTGAACCGTTCATTTGTGCCCCGTTCATTCGGGTGATAGGCGTGGCAAAAGTAAACCGGTATCCGATAGCGCTTTGTAAGCGCCTGATCGCAGGAAAACTCTTTACCGTGATCAACCGTCACTGATCGAACCGGACCCGGAAAGTCCACCATAAGTCTTGCAAATCCCTTGAGAACAGCATTTTGTGATAAGTTTTCAAGCTTAGTTGTCGCCATTAAACGTGTGACCCGATCGACAATGGTCAAAACAGCAGCCTTTGACCCGCGCCCACCGCGAACTGTATCCATCTCTAAATGTCCTTTTTCGGTTCGCCGATTAGCTGACTCACTGCGAATCTCAATTGAGGTGCCTACTGCTTGGTTATAGCGCGACCGAAGGTCTTGTCTTCTTTTATGACGTTTACCGTGATCAAAGAGTTGGCTTGGCTGAAAATCGACTTGTCTTTGATAAATCCAGTGGTAAATCGTGTGTGGCGCACAGTGAACGGCATAACCGACCATTTCAGGGGACCAACCTAGGTTTAGCTTCTCAGTTACCATCCGCTTCAACTTAGGCGTTAAAATCGAGTGCCGACCACAACGATGCCGACAAGTATCGGCATGATCCTGAGCTATAATGGCGCAGTAATCACCTTCAGGGCAACGGTGAAGCTCATGCCTAATAGAAATACGAGAGCGGCCTAAGGTCGCGGCGATGTATTGAATCGTGTGGTGTTGCATCAGTTCTATCTGAGATCGTTCAATTAAGGTTATAATGGCCATGGGACCTGTCCTTCTCTCTAGATGGTATGTTATGCAAACACCATTTTAGCAAGAACGGACAGGTCTTTTTTCACATTTTCTGGGTGGTAACTTTAATTATGCAATCTAGGGGTCATTGCGTTCAGGGTCCTTACACGTAGGTTTCTGGTCTGGCGAACGCGTTTCGGAGTCGCACAAGTAGACCGATCTTTGGCCACTTAGGATTGAGGTCCTTATACGTAGGTTTCTGGTCTGACCAAGGCGTTATGAGACCCATCACGCCCTCCTTTAAACACGAACCCAAAAGCAGTCGCTTCCATAAAACAAAATGGCCCCGGCATCGTGCCGTGACCATTTAATAGAAAGAATCAAGCTGAATTAAGCATTCCGAATCGTCTGAGTCGCAGCAGCAATGCGCTTGACGACGGTTGGATTGTCCATCGTGTAGATATGAATCCCATCAACGCCATGCACCAGCAAATCGACAATTTGATCAATCGCGTAGGCAATACCAGCATCACGCATCGCTTCTTTATTGCCAGAAAAATGCTGCATCATTGCGACAAATTTTGGTGGCAAGTTGACACCGGCCATGGTGGCCATCCGTTCGATCTGGTGTTCATTGATCACTGGCATAATGCCGGCTTCGATAGGCACGTTGATCCCGGCTAATTGTGCTCGTTCGCGAAATCGATAAAAAACCTGATTGTCGAAGAAAAGTTGACTGATCAGTTGGCTTGCACCGGAGTCGACTTTTTCTTTGAGATGGTGAATATCACTGACCACATCAGGAGATTCAGGATGTTTTTCTGGATAGCAGGCTGCTACTACGTTGAAGTCGCCAACTTGGTGAATGTGTTCGATCAGATCACAGGCATAGGGAAAATCGTTACTAACGCGGCCGCTTTTGGGTATATCACCGCGTAAAGCAAGGATGTTGTCAATGCCAGCATCTTGAAAACCGCGCAGTTCTGCATCTACCTGTTCTCGGGTGAGTTGAGCGGCTGGCAGATGGGCCACGGGTTCCATATCAAACTCATCTTTAATCAGTTTGGCAACTTCGAGTGTCCCCATGTGAGGCTTGTTGCCATTGGCGCCGAAGGTTACGGAAACGAAGTCAGGATCGGCTTCTTTGACCGCATCGAGGGTGTTGAGAATCGGAGTCAAAGCAATATTGCTCGCATTTTTGCGCGGGGGGAAAACTTCAAATGAGATGACTTGATGATCTTTAAAGCACTGGTTGATTTTCATGAGTGAGTTCCTTACGTACTTGTTTAGCCGCTGCCACCATGTTGATGAGGCTGGCCTTGGTTTCTGGGACATCACGAGTCTTGAGGCCACAGTCAGGATTGATCCAAACATGATCGGCAGGCAGACGTTTCAGAATTTCGTGGATGATGTGCACAATTTCGTCCTTTGAAGGAATCCGTGGGGAATGGATGTCATAAACACCAGGACCAACATGAGTCTGAAAATGGGTTGCCTTAAGGATGTCCAAGAGACTGAAGTCGGAACGGGCCGCTTCAAACGAGATGACATCGGCATCGAGGTCGTCAATCGCCTTGATGATATCACCGAACTGCGAATAGCACATATGGGTGTGAATCTGTGTTTCAGGCTTGACCTTGCTGCCGACTAATCGAAAAGCTGGTACTGCCCAATCGAGATACTTCGGGTACCAATCTTTCTTGCGCAACGGCAAGTTTTCTCGCAAAGCCGGTTCGTCAATTTGGATAATCTTGATGCCATGCTTTTCAAGATCAAGTACTTCATCTTCCAAAGCCAATGCAATTTGTTCAACGCTCGTCTTTTGGCTCAGATCTTCACGCGGGAAGGACCAGTTGTAGATGGTGACTGGACCGGTGAGCATCCCCTTAACGAGGTGGTCGGTTTGACTTTGGGCAAACACAGTTTCAGCAACGGTGATCGGCTTGGTGCGATAAACATCACCCCAGATAATGGGTGGTTTCACACCGCGCGTACCATAACTTTGCACCCAGCCGTTGTCCGTGAAGCGGAAGCCGCCAAAGTTTTCACCAAAATATTCAACCATGTCATTTCGTTCAAATTCACCATGAACAAGAACATCAAGGCCGATTTCCTCTTGGAATCTGATCCATTCGATTTCTTCTTTGTGATTGAAGGCGGTGTATTGTTCTTCAGTGATTTCATGCCGGCGAAGTTTTGCCCGATTGCGTCGTACTTCAGCGGTTTGCGGGAACGAGCCGATCGTTGTTGTTGGCAATAGCGGCAGCTTGAACGCCTTAGCTTGAATCGCCAACCGGGTTTTCCGTTCCGGCGTCCGCGTGTAGTCGGCCGGAGTTAAGGCAGCAATCTTTTCATTCAATGCCTTATTTTCTGCGTACCGGGGCTTGCTGAACAAAGCGACGTTGGCTTGATAGGCTTTGTGATCAGCACCGGTTTCGAAGATAGCATCCAATTCGTGCAGTTCACTGAGCTTTTCTTCAGCAAATGCGAGGTATTGTTTTTCCTCAGGCTTTAAATGAGTTTCATTGCGTAAGGTGTATGGCACATGCAACAAGGAGGTTGAGGTGCTTAACACCAGCTTATCTGTGATCTTTGCCAGCGTTTTAATGGTTGCTAAGGCATCGGCATAATGTGTGCGCCAGATGTTCTTGCCATTAATGATACCGGCAAAAAGAGTTGCATCTGCAGGGAAGCCTTGCGTTTTCAGAAGATCAAGGTTGGCATGGCCTTCAACAAAATCAAGCCCAAAACCGTCAAATGGCAACTTTCTGATGCGATCAAATGAGTCGGTCAAATCGCCAAAATACGTTTGGACTAACACTTTGGCGCTTTGCTTTTGAGCCAGAAGTGGGGTGTACAGCCGTTCGAACAAGGCGAGGTCAGCGTCCGTCTGGTCATAGACCAAGGCCGGCTCGTCCACCTGAATCCACTCAGCACCAGCAGCATGCAAGCGTCCGATAATGTCGGTGTATGCAGCAATTAAATCTGTTACAAAATCATCTGGGGTGACATCAATGAACCGTGATAGCTTTAGTAACGTGTATGGACCAACCAAGGTCGGGCGCGCATTGATACCTAATGCTTTTGCTTCTTCAAACTGGTCAAATAGTTGCCAGTCTGTCACTTTAATTTGTGTGTCCTGATCGAATTCAGGAACCAGATAATGATAGTTGGTGTTGAACCATTTTTTCATTGCCAAAGCTTTGACATCACCAGCCTCGCCTTGATAACCGCGCGCCTGGGCAAAATAGGTGTCCAGCGGCGACAGACCCAGCGCTTGATATCGCTTTGGCACGATATTCAACAAGTTGGCAACATCCAAGGTGTTATCGAAGAAGGAAAAATCGCCAGTCGGAATCTGGTTAATGCCGGCCGCTTGAACAGTTTCCCAATTATGCTGCCGCAGGGCTTTCACTTGTTCCTGTAATTCCTGTGCTGTGATTTGATGTTTGAAATACTTCTGGGTCGCAAATTTAAGCTCGCGATGTTCGCCAATGCGTGGGTAGCCGATGATTGTTGTTGTCATAAAAGAAATCCTCCTCAGTTAGTGAGCGCGAGCCAGACCGGTTGCTGGTCTGACGAACGCGTTATAGCGGAAATTTAGTTGCGGAAAGGTGCGGTGCTTGTTTGGGTTCACGAAAGGTTGTTTAGCGAGAAAATCGTGAATGTCAAAAAAGCCGCCCTCAGCGCAGACAAATTGTCTGCGCCAAGGACGGCTTACCGTGGTACCACCTTGGTTTGAAAGCCGTTCACACGACTTTCCTCAATCAGTCCGACAGCAAATAGCTGTGAGACCTAACGCAATAATGGGCGTCCCCATGACCGCCTCGCAATCGCTCAGCGTTCCTGCATCACCAAGACCATATTCGCTGCCGTTTCTTGATGTCCTTTCACCAAATGGACACTCTCTAAGCAAGAAACTAACAACTACTCATCTTTCCGCATTTCAATGTTGAAGCTAGTTTACTGACGAAGCTTGTTATTGTCAAGAACTTTGTTCGAAGAGCGTGAGAAGTAGCGGTTAGTTCGGCGTAGCGAAGTGCGACTGCGAACCCTTTTTTCGCGGCAATAGCAGACGATTTAAACGCTTGAACTAAAAGAAGAGAGCTGGCGGAGCGGCGATGGGCTCAGCACTGAAATTTGTCTTGGCGGAGTGGTTTTCTCCGCCTAGACAAAGGCCGAGCTTCAAGACCGCGGGTTTTGCGGGCTTGAAGTCGTGCCCAGTGCGTTCCAGCCCAATCGCCGCGTAGCCAGCTCGGCATAGAAAGCTAAATGTAGGCTTTATGTTGCCCTATGCTCCGGTTTCTAACCGGGGTGGCTCACGCTCTGCTTCGAAACGCGATCACAGGCGCAGAAACCTGCACATAAGGACCTCAAGCACAATGACCAAAGTGCGGTCATTGCACTTGAGGCCGCTTATGCTCCGGTTTCTAAACGCGCCTGCTCACGCTCTTAAACTTTTTCACTGACTTGTTTTCCAAATTGCGGTAAGCTATTAAAACAAGTTATAGAAGGAGAAAGACATCATGAGGGTATTGTTTCCGTACATCAAAAAATATCGGTGGGACGTGATCTGGTCGGTTTTGGCGATCTTGATTGTGGCCTTTGCAACGTTGTGGCAGCCGCATTTGTTGCAGGTAATCATGAATGCCATCATGAAAAATGATAAGCAGACAGTCTGGATTAATGGTCTGTATTTGATCGGACTGGCGATCATCGGGATTATTGGCGGGATCGTCAACACGATTTACGCGGCGCGGGTTGCGCTGGGCGTGGCAACGGATTTGCGTGCAGACGAATATGCTAAGATTCAGAGTTTGGCGTACGCGGATGTTGAAAAGTTTTCGCCATCGAACTTGGTTGTTCGAATGACCAACGATATCAACCAAGTTCAGCAAATCATCATGGGCTTCTTTCAACAAGTCACGCGAATCCCGATTTTATTCGTTGGCGCGGTCATTCTCGCGATTATGACACTGCCCGAATTGTGGTGGGTTATTGCGGTGATGATGATTTTAGTTTTTGGCGTCAGCTTTTTCTCGTTCAGTCATATGGGCAAATACTTTGGCCGGATGCAACAATTAATTGAGCGCGTCAACACGTTAGCCCGAGAAAATCTGATGGGCATGCGCGTGGTGAAGTCGTTTGTTCAAGGCGCGAATCAGATCAAGACATTTGCTGAGTCCAGTGATGAAATGCGGGATGTCAGCGTCAAGATCGGGAACTTGTTCGCCCTGCTAATGCCGGCGTTCTTCCTTGTGGCTAATTTAGCCATGGCTGGTAGTATTTGGCTGATCGGACAGGACATTACTAGTCATCCTAGCAATCTGGCGGCAATTACAAGCTTTATTAACTATTTGATGCAGATTCTGTTTGCCATTATCAATGGTGGCTTCATGTTGACATTTGCTTCACGTGCGTTGGTTTCACTCAAACGTATTCAAGAAGTCATGGACACAAAGCCGAGTATGACATTCGTCTCTGGCCCGCACCGTGACTTAGATGGCGCGGTTGAATTTGATGACGTGACGTTCACCTATCCTGGTGATGAAAAGCCAACCATTTCTGACATCAGTTTCAAGGTGAAATCTGGTGAAATGATCGGTATTGTTGGCGCAACTGGGAGTGGTAAAACCACATTAGCACAGTTAATTCCCAGACTGTTTGATCCAGATACCGGGATTGTCAAGGTTGGCGGTCACGATGTCCGTGCTGTCACCGAAGCCGATTTGCGGAAAACGGTTGGCTTCGTCTTGCAGCGATCAACGCTTTTTTCCGGTACAATTGCGGAAAACTTGCAGCAGGGGAATCCTAACGTCAATCTAGATGCGATGCGCTGGGCGGCAAGAATCGCTCAGTCGGCTGAATTTATTGAACGCTTGCCACGCACTTACAACGCCGAAGTTGAGGAGCGATCCTCTAACTTTTCCGGTGGTCAAAAGCAGCGTCTGTCAATTACCCGTGGCGTGATCGGCCAGCCGAAAATTTTGATTTTGGATGATGCGACCTCGGCTTTAGATGCCCATTCAGAGAAATTGGTTCAAGAGGCACTGGCACACGAGCTGGGTGATACGACGACGATTATCATTGCCGAAAAGATCAGTTCTATCATCAAGGCAGATCGTATCTTAGTGCTTGATGAAGGCCGTTTAGTCGGCAGTGGCACACATCATGATTTAGTTCAACATAACGATGTTTACGGCGAGATCTATGCCACCCAAAAGGCATTGGAAGAGGGGGTGTGATTAAATGAAAGACTTGAAAAATGCAGGTAAATTTTATGCGCATTATCTGAAACCTTATTGGATTGAGTTTTTGATCACGACGATTTTGGTTGGCATCTCGACCTGGGCAATTGTGGTCGCACCGACTTACATGGGACGAGCGATCGAAGAACTGGCAACCTATGTTCAGCAGTGGATGAACCCAGCAACTAGGGCACAAGCAACATTTACGACATTTAACCATACCTTGGCGATTTTCGTCTTGCTTTACATCATTGATGCCACTAGCATCCTTATCTCAAGCCTATTGTTGTCTAAAATCAGTGGCTACTCGACTGGTACCATGCGGGTCGGATTATTCCGAAAAATGCAACGGATGAAAGTGAATTATTTCGACAGTCACAGTGACGGCGATATTTTATCGCGGTTTACAAGTGATCTGGATAATATTTTCAACGCCATGAATCAGGCGTTGATTGAAATCTTCTTAAGCGGTGCCCAGTTTATCGGGATTATCTGGATGATGTTCACCCAAAATGCGACGTTGGCCTGGATCACAATGGCATCAACACCCGTTGCAGTTGGGCTGTCGGCCTTCGTCATGCATCAAGCGAGTGTCTCAGTTGATCGCCAACAAGATGATATTGGCCGCCTAAACGGTTATATCAACGAGCAGATTACAGGCCAAAAAATGTTGATCACTAATGGCTTGCAACAGGAAAGTGTCGCCGGTTTCCAGCCGTATAATGCGGCGGTGCGTAAGTCCAACCTGCGCGGCCAGATCTGGAGCGGTATTTTAAATCCATTGTTGATGGGCTTGTCATTGTTGAACACCGCGATTGTCATTTTTGCTGGTTCTTGGTTGGCACTGAATGGTTCTTTGAGTCAAGGCGCGGCGCTGGCCTTGGTAGTTGTGTTCGTCAATTATGCGCAGCAGTATTATCAGCCAATTGTCCAGTTGACCAGTCTATTCAACATGATTCAGCTCGCCATCACTGGCGCCCGACGGATTACTGAAGTGCGGGAGCAACCTGATGAAGTGGATCCGCCAGAAGGGAAAACGCTTGACGGACTCAAGCATGAGTTACTGATCGACAATGTTCATTTTAGCTATATCCCTGGCAAAGAAATTTTGCATGGCGTGACCATCAAGGTGGATAAGGGCGAAATGGTTGCCTTGGTTGGCCCAACCGGTAGCGGTAAAACAACGGTTATGAATTTGCTGAATCGCTTCTATGATGTTGACTCAGGGGCGATTACATTTGACGGCGTCGACGTTCGCGAATTCAAGCTCGCCTCATTACGACAAAATGTCGGTATTGTCTTGCAAGACCCGCAACTCTTTTCCGGCACAATTCGCGATAATATTCGCTTCGGCGATCCCGATGCTGATCAAGCGCGGGTGGAAGCAGCGGCTAAACAGGCTAACATCCACGATTTCATTGTGAGCTTGCCAGAAGGCTACGATACCTTTGTTTCAGATGAACAAAGTGTTTTCTCGGCAGGACAAAAGCAGTTGATGTCGATTGCGCGAACTATTTTGACCAATCCGCGGTTGTTAATTCTCGATGAGGCGACAAGTAATGTTGATACCGTTACGGAAGCCAAAATTCAAGCGGCAATGGATAACGTCATTCAAGGGCGAACGAGTTTTGTCATTGCCCATCGGTTAAAGACCATTTTGAATGCCGACAAAATCGTTGTCTTGCGTGATGGCAACATCATTGAGGAAGGGAGTCATGAGCAATTACTCGCGCAAAATGGCTTCTATGCCGAGCTTTACCACAATCAAATGGTGTTTGAATAACTTGTAAAAAGATTCCGAATAAAATCGGAGTCTTTTTTATTTTTATTCGTTTGTGAAACGGTTGCAATGGCTTCCTAGCCTCAATAATATATGTTATCCTTTTTATATCAGAACGATGGGTAGGACGGTTCTGATAAATATTGGGATGATGGAGGTAACGAATGAGTAAGCGTAGATATCTGGTCGCTATCGCCGGCATTTTGCTTCACCTGATGATTGGTTCCGTGTATGCATGGAGTGTTTTCACGGGACCGATTGCCAAACAAACCGGTTGGGCGTTGTCATCGGTGACAGTTGCGTTTAGTATCGCGATCTTCTTCTTGGGGATGAGCGCTGCCTTTATGGGTCGGCTGGTTGAGCGATTTGGTCCGCGACTGACAGGGACAGTTGCGGCGTTGCTATATGGCTCCGGCATTCTGTTGACAGGACTGGCGGTGCAACTTGAGTCTTTGCCGTTACTTTACATTGGGTATGGTGTTGTTGGTGGTTTGGGATTAGGTGCGGGTTACGTGACCCCGGTTTCAACCATCATTGCTTGGTTTCCAGACAAGCGCGGGCTCGCAACCGGCATGGCCATTATGGGCTTCGGTTTTGCTGCGATGCTGACCGGTCCGATTGCTCAGAACTTGATTGCTGGGATTGGACTGGTGCCAACGATGTATGTGCTCGGCACCGCATATTTACTTATTATGCTCACAGCAGCGCAGGTTATCCGGAAGCCACGTCCGGGTGAGGTTCCGGCTGCTGATATTGCTAAAAGTGTCAGTTTGACCGGTACTGCCATGACAGCCAATCAGGCAGTCAAAACGCGTTCATTCCGCTACCTGTGGCTGATGTTTTTCATCAACATTACCTGTGGGATCGGACTGGTTGCTGTTGCGTCACCGATGGCGCAACAGCAAACCGGCATGTCTGCGGCTACGGCAGCGATGATGGTCGGGGTCGTAGGTTTGTTTAACGGTTTTGGTCGACTGGCTTGGGCAACACTCTCGGATCTGATTGGCCGTCCGCTGACGTACACACTGATTTTTACGGTGGATGTCGCTATGTTGGCTGGCATTCTGGTATTCAGCTCACCATTGCTCTTCGGGATCGCCTTATGCCTGATCATGTCCTGCTACGGTGCAGGGTTCTCTGTCATTCCAGCCTACCTTGGCGATGTTTTTGGTACGAAACAGTTAGGCGCTATTCACGGCTATGTCTTGACGGCGTGGGCAGTTGCTGGAGTTGTTGGACCGACCCTGCTTAGCCTTAGCGATCAATACTTCCACAGCTATACTTACAGTTTGATTTTCTTCGTTGCGCTTGAATTGGTTGCTTTTATTCTCTCGATTCGCATTCGCCGGCAGTTCAGCGTTGTGGCTCGTGATGAAAAGGTGACGGATTCACTCGAAAGGGAACATTGATTGGCTAATACTGTGACAGCCTCGAAAAAGGCTGCTCGTGATCAACGAATGATTGGGGAAATTGACGGTTGTATTGGTCTATAACAATGAAGTTTATAAATGAATAAGCTCTGGAAAAATCCATACAGATGTATGGATTTTTTTTGCACGCTAAAATCCCGGTATATCAACATTAATGATTCATAACGCGAAGTATTTAAAAACGTTTAAACATTATTAGTTGACATACCTGTACGTACAGGTAAAATAAAGTTTGCAAGTGAAAGCGATTTCTGGAGGAGAAGGCATGCGGAAGTATGATGTGATCTATCAGGATTTGAAAGATAAGATCGAGGCCGAAATTTATACGACTGGTTCATTATTGCCGAGCGAGAATACGCTGCAGGATATGTATCAGGCATCGCGCGACACGGTACGTAAAGCTTTGCGGCTGCTCAAAGATGATGGCTTCATTCAATCGCAGAAAGGCAGAGGATCAATCGTGATCAATCGCCAAGAATATGTCTTCCCGGTGTCAGGTGTCGTCAGTTATGCCGAATTGGCTAAGCAGCTTCACTTGCAGACAAGAACCGTGGTGTTGGCCAATCATTTTGCCGCACTTCCGGCCAAGTCCTTTAAAGATGTTGATCCGGATGTTGAAGTCAAGCAGATGCGTTTGCTGAAGCGAGTGCGTTACTTGGAAAAAGAGCCGGATATCATTGATATCGATTATTTGGATCCAAGAGTCGTGCCGCCGATTCCGGAGTCGGTGGCAAGGGATTCGTTGTATGCGTATCTCGAAGGACAAATTGGCTTGGAAATTGCTTATGCCACAAAAGAGATCACGGTTGAAACGGCAACTGAAGAAGATCGTCGTTATCTAAATCTTCCTGAAGGTGCCATGGTTGTAGTTGTTCGCAGTTGCAGTAGTTTGGCAGACACTAGAAAATTTCAATACACAGAGTCACGGCACCGGGCAGATCGCTTCAAGTTCCACGACTTCGCCCGGCGCGCACGACCATAGAGCGTGAGCAGGCGCGTTTAGAAACCGGAATGTAAGCGGCCTTGAACGTGATGGCCTGGGTTTGGCTATTGCGTTCAAGGTCCTTACATGCAGGTTTCTGCGCCTGCGAACGCGTTTCAAGCATAGCGTGATCTGATATGTTGAGACTCAAAATTTAAGTGGTTTTGAAAGCCTTTGTGTTTAGGTCTCAAGCTCAGCAAACGCTTTTCAGGAAAGGGAGTCACCATGGGATTTCATAATAAAGTCATTTATCAGCTATACCCCAAGTCTTTTTATGACAGCAATGGCGATGGGGTTGGCGATCTGCGCGGCATTATCGACAAGATCGATTACCTCAAGTCATTACATGTCGACATGATTTGGTTTAATCCATTTTTTGTTTCACCGCAGTATGACAATGGTTATGACGTTGCAGATTATCGTCAAATTGATCCACGCTTTGGGACCATGGCCGATTTTGACGAATTGGCCAAAAAACTTAAGGCGGCAGGTATCGACATCATGCTGGACATGGTGCTGAACCATACCAGCACAGAGCATGCTTGGTTTCAAAAGGCTTTAGCAGGTGACAAACATTATCAGGCATACTATTACATTCGACCACCAAAGCCGGATGGCAGTTTGCCAACAAATTGGGAAAGCAAGTTTGGCGGCCCAGCTTGGGCACCGTTTGGCGATACAGGCAATTATTATTTGCATTTATATGAACGACGCCAAGCAGATTTGAATTGGCACAATCCAGCGGTTCGACAAGAAGCTGCTGCCATTATCAATTTTTGGCGAGCAAAAGGTGTCCATGGTTTTCGGTTCGATGTTCTCAATGTTATTGGTAAAGCCGATAAGCTTGTTGATGCACCGCCAAGTGTGGCCAGCAAAACGTTGTATACCGATACACCGATTGTTCAGGACTATTTGAAGGAGCTGGCAGCAAACAGCTTCGGTCAAGATGATAATCGTGTGACGGTTGGCGAAATGAGTTCCACCACAATTGCCAATTCGATTGCTTATACCAAACCGGACAACCATGAACTTTCAATGGTTTTTCAATTCCATCATCTTAAAACAGACTACAAGAACGGTGAAAAGTGGAGCAAGGTGCCATATGATTTCAACGCCTTGCGCGATATTCTCCACACTTGGGGTCAGGGACTTGATCAAGGTGGTGGTTGGCAGGCACTGTTTTGGAACAACCACGATCAACCGCGGGCCATCAATCGATTTGGCGATGTCGGGCAATATCGGGTTAAAAGCGCGGAATTGCTGGCAGCGGCGATTCATTTGAGCCGCGGCACACCTTATATCTATATGGGCGAGGAGATTGGGATGACTGATCCTGATTACACCAGCATGGCAGATTATGTGGATGTGGAAGCTAAGAATGCTTATGCAGCACTGCTGGGAAAAGGCATGTCTGAAAAAGAAGCATTCGGCATTATTTTGGCGAAAGCCCGAGATAATAGCCGAACGCCAATGCAATGGGATGCCTCGGACCATGCAGGCTTTACCACTGGCACGCCTTGGTTGCGACCAACAAATCAAGCTGCAATTAATGTGCAGGCTGAGCTTGCACATGGTGAAATTTTTAAATTTTATCAGCAGCTGATCGCATTGCGTAAACAGTATCCAGTGATCAGTGACGGTAGCTACACGCCGTTTGGAACTGAAATTGATCGGTTGTATGCCTATATAAGAACATATGGCACACAACAATTGCTGGTGCTGAATAATTTCAGCGACAAGACAATGACCGTACCGCTACCCGAAAAGTTTCAAACTGCAAAAGTATTAATCACGAACGAAGCTACATTGACGCCAACCGCAACCATGACATTGCCGCCATACGCGACGATTGGGTTATTGCAGAAAGCGTGATTTGGCTGGTTCGCTAGAAGAAGGCACTTAAGACAAAGCGCAGCTGGGTTTTCGTGCCAGCAAGCGTGTTGATAAAAGGGGGAACAAGAAATGGCAGATACGAAAAAGTTGCAGCTCATGGCACCGGTCTCCGGCTTGGCCATGGCAATTACCGATGTTTCTGATCCGGTTTTTTCACAGAAAATGATGGGTGACGGTTTTGGCATCGATCCGACTGATGGTCAGATTGCCGCACCAGTTGACGGTCGGATTATGATGATCGCGGACACCAAACATGCGATTGGCATCAAAGCCGATAACGGCGCAGAATTATTGGTTCATTTGGGAATCGACACAGTCGAGCTTAAAGGCGCACCATTCGAAATTGATACGGCTATGGACGCCCGTGTCAAAGCAGGTGATCTCATCGGATCGATGGATTTGGATGCGATTAAGAAAGCTGGGAAAAAGACAACCGTCATTGTTGCGATTACCAACAGCAAAGAAGTCCTCGATCATCTCGACGTCAATGCTGGTGAAGTGAACCGCGGTGAAGAAGTTGCCGTGATGACGCCAAAGCCAATGGCCGCAACAGCCGCTGCTGCGCCAAAGAACGAAAGCAAATATGCCGCAACCGCTCGGCAGATTATTGCCGATGTTGGTGGTTCGCAGAATGTGAATAGCCTGATTCATTGCATTACGCGGTTACGTTTTTATCTGAAGGATGAACAGTTACCGGATGTTGACACCGTTAAGAATATTCCCGGCGTAATTGATGTTGCGCGTGCAAATGGCCAGTATCAGGTGGTCATTGGGCAAGCGGTTACTGATGTGTATGATGAAGTGATTAAACAATTGGGACCCGGCTACTCAAATGCTGAAGGTACTGCGCAAGCAATCCAAGAAACCCAGCTGGAAGCTCAAGATACTAGCGGATGGGGCAGGGTTAAGCATGGACTACAAGCGTTGATTGGTACAATCACTGGGTCCATGATTCCAGTTATTGGACTGTTAGCGGCCAGTGGTATGCTAAAAGGTATTTTGAATATTTTGACCACTTGGGGCGGTTTATCAGTTAAAAACCCGACTTATGAGATTATTAATGCGATGGGAGATGCCACTTTCTACTTTCTTCCAGTTATCGTTGGATTCACAGCGGCACAGAAACTTGGGTCAGATCCGGTTATTGTCGGCATTATCGGGGCATTCCTGATTTATCCCTCGATTGCGCAAATTGCAACTACAGGTAAAGTTAGCGGCACTTTGCTGGGCATGGGTATCAACGCCAACTTCTTCGGATTACCAGTACACATTGCCAATTACACCTATTCCATTTTCCCAATGATTTTTGCTGCATGGATGGCAGCAAAGCTTGAGCCATGGATCAAGAGCTGGATGCCACTTGTACTTAGAATGATTTTCAGCCCTTTGGTTGAGATCTTTTTAGTCGGGATGACCGTTGTGCTTGTTGTTGGTCCGCTAATTACCGTGGCGTCAGGGGCGATTACGGCTGGCATTCAGGCTTTGCTGAGTTTGACACCAATGATTTCGGACGCCATTATTGCTGGTTTCTATCAAGTGCTAGTTATTTTCGGCCTGCATTGGGCGGTTATTCCGATCATTACAGCACAATTATCCTCAGCACATCCTGAGTCTGTACTAAACGGAATTGTTTCCATTTCTATGATCGCGCAAGGTGCAGGTGCGTTGGCTGTTTGGGTGAAGACAAAACATAACCCGGCCCTCAAAGGGTTATCGCTTTCGGCATTTATTAGCGCTTGCTGTGGGATTACCGAACCTGCTATGTACGGGGTTAACTTGAAGTATGGTCGAGTCTTCATTTTTGCAAGCATTGGTGCAGCAATCGGCGGTCTCGTTAATGGACTTCTTGGGGTTAATATGTATGGCTTTACTGGCAGTTTCTTAGGATTCCCTTCTTTTGCTGCTCCGGGTTGGGCAAACAATCCGAACAACCTATGGAATTTCTGGATTGCTTCCATTGTGACGCTTGTGGCTGCCTTCCTACTGGTTTACTTCTTTGGTTATAAAGATGCTGACGCCAATCAAGCAAAAACGGCGCCAAAGAAAAAGCGTTTAGGCAAAACAGTTGAATAATGGCGTGTTCACCAACACTTACGGTTTCCATGTGTGCGTGAGCGGCAACAATTGATTAAAAAAGCACGATGTCAGCGGACATTGTGCTTTTTTCGATTTCAAGGCATGCCGAAGAGCAAGGTGCTCGTATGACGATACATGGTACTAACGCTTAGTTAAAAATGAGCAAATCATGGCAATGGTGGATAAGCGCTTTTAATTAAGCGCGTTATTCAATTTTCCTGTTCTTGCTTTAAAAAGTGATCCTATTTGAATTAAATTGCTTGCAGTTGTTGTAAAAATAAGGCAAACTAAGAGGTGCTCTCATGAAAAGTTAATTTTAGATGAAGGAGGGGCCAAGATGTATAAACGTTACAAAGATGTTTCGTTGATCTTAAAAATTGTCATTGGGATCATTGTTGGGGCAGTGTTAGGGGTAATGGTGCCCTCCTGGTCCTTTATTGATGTTCTCGGTAAATTATTCGTTGGCGCTTTAAAAGCGATTGCACCACTACTGGTCTTTCTATTAATTATGTCGGCGATCTCTAAGTATCGCTCAGGTGCGAAGAACCACTTTGGCACCGTTATTGTGCTTTATCTCAGTGCCACGTTGTTTTCATCAATTGCTGCCGTGGCGGTCTCGTATCTTTTTCCGATCAAATTGGTGTTGCCCGGTGCGATGAAGATCGCCGAAAGTGCACCGAAAGATCTGGGGACTGTTGTGACGAGCTTACTAACCAATGCCGTTGCCAATCCAATCTCTGCATTGGTTGAAGGTAATTACCTAGCTATTCTTTTCTGGTCCTTACTGATCGGTTCCGGTTTACGATTGACCAGTGCTGTGACCAAAAAGGTGGTCACGGAATTGGCCGATACTGTCAGCGCTGTCGCTCAAAATGTCATTCAGTTCGCACCGTTTGGGATTGTCGGGTTGTTACATGAGTCCTTGAGCAAAACTGGTGTCAAAGGGGTCATGGCATATGGTCAGCTGCTCATGCTGCTGGTTGCCACGATGGTATTTGTTTACTTAGTCGTGTACCCATTCATGGTTTGGTTGATGACCCGGCAAAATCCGTATCCGTTGACTTTTTGGACGCTGAAAGTCAGTGGCATTCCGGCATTCTTTACAAGAAGCGGCGCTGTCAATATTCCCATCAACTTGAAGGCATCAAAAGATCTCGGATTAAATGAAGAAAGTTATGCGATCTCAATTCCGCTTGGTGGCTCGGCAAATTCTGGTGGTGCAGCGATTACGGTGTCGATCATGACATTGGCAACCGCCAATACCATGGGTGTACATGTCAGCATTTTCCTGGCCTTGCTGCTATGTTTCTTGTCTGCCATCTCGGCTACCGGGGTTTCCGGGATCGCAGGTGGCTCACTGTTGTTAATTCCAATGGCGGCTTCATTGTTTGGCATTTCAAATGATATTGCCATGCAGGTTGTCGGTATCGGTTTTATCATCGGCGTGGTTCAAGATTCAGTTGAAACGGCTGTTAACTCCGCGTCTGACTTGCTGTTCACCGCGACTGCCGAGTATGCCGACGATCGCCGTGAAGGACATCCGGTTGATATTCGAGCTAAGGTCAAAGCGGCAGGCAAGGGAACGGCAGAAGTTGTCACACCTGAAAAGGCCAATGAAGCTGAAGAAAGTGAACAAGTTTAGTTTGATAAAAAGAATCGCGATTTTTTCGCGATTCTTTTTATGTCCGGCTAATTTCAGACAAAATGATAACGAGTGTCTTTAAACTCACATTGGACAATAACGAATGTCTTTAAACTCACAGCGCTTTCCAGCCAAGCTGAAATGTGCTAACCTATTTCTCATACGTTTTTTAAATATGTGAGAGACTGACTGCTTGATGAGCAGTGCCATGGAGGTTACCGATGGGGCAAGTTTGGCAACGATTGATTAGAAAAGAAGATCCAAGTGTTTATGAAGATAAGGATTCACATTTACCGCGCGTTTTACGCGTCCGCGATTTTCTTGCGTTAGGGGTCGGGACGATTGTGTCGGCTTCGATTTTTACATTACCAGGGGTGGTGGCGGCAAAACATGCTGGTCCCGCTGTGTCGATTTCTTTCTTAGTAGCCGCGATAGTCGCAGGGCTGGTTGCGTTTGCCTACGCGGAAATGTCAGCGGCGATGCCATTTGCCGGTTCGGCTTATTCTTGGATCAATGTTGTTTTCGGCGAATTTTTTGGCTGGATTGCCGGCTGGGCTTTATTGGCGGAATATTTTATCGCAGTGGCGTTTGTGGCGTCAGGACTTTCAGCTAATTTCCGCGGGCTGCTGGCAATCATTGGCGTGAATTTTCCTAAAGCCTTGGCAAATCCGGTTGGGACCGATGGTGGCATGGTCGATCTCGTTGCAGTGGTCGTCATGGTGCTGGTCGGCTTGTTACTGTCGCGGGGGGTATCAAGTGCTGCGCGCGTTGAAAACATCTTGGTTGTCATGAAGGTGCTGGCAATCCTGCTTTTCTTGGTGGTCGGCTTGACTGCGATTCACCCTGAAAACTTCCATCCATTCTTTCCTGCTTATCATCTCAATGCTGACGGCACACCATTTGGTGGTTGGCAGGGGATCTATGCCGGAGTTTCAATGATTTTCCTTGCTTATATTGGCTTTGATTCCATCGCTGCTAATTCTGCGGAAGCCATTGACCCAGAGAAAACGATGCCACGCGGTATTCTAGGTTCGTTACTGATTGCAGTGTTCTTGTTCGTTTCGGTTGGTCTTGTGTTGTTAGGTATGTTCCCATATCAGGATTATGCCAATAACGCGGAGCCCGTTGGCTGGGCATTGCGTCATTCTGGCCATGCAGTCGTTGCCGTTGTGGTTGAAAGCATTGCGGTCTTAGGAATGTTCACGGCTTTGATCGGGATGTCCATGGCTGGGTCGCGCTTGCTTTACAGTTTTGGCCGTGATGGCATGCTGCCGCAAAAACTGGGTAAGCTGAACAGTCGTAAGCTGCCTAATCATGCCTTGGCTGTTTTGATTACCATCGGCGTTTTGATCGGCGCTTTCTTTCCGTTTGCCTTTTTGGCCCAACTGATTTCGGCTGGCACCTTGATAGCCTTTATGTTCGTGACACTGGGAATCTATCGATTGCGTCCGCGTGAAGGCCAAGATATCGCCAAACCGCGCTTCCGGATGCCACTGTATCCAGTTTTGCCAGCAGTTGCCTTTCTGGGATCACTTATCGTTTTCCTTGGGCTCGACATTCAAGCCAAACTGTATTCCGGTGTCTGGTTCCTGATCGGCTGTGCCATTTATTTCCTGTACGGCATGCGTCACTCGGCTCTGACAAAGGGATCAGCGGTTGAGCAAGAAACTGCTGCGTTAGGACAAGAAAAAGATTAAAAAAGCCGCTGCCTGAGATTGCCCGCGTTGTGACGGGCGGTCTCGGACAGCGGTTTTTTGGTACGGTGGCTTAGTGATACTCGTCTGGAGAGACACCGTTAAGCTGAGCGCTTAACCTGACGAGCTTAAGCTTCTTGAGCCTTCTTCAGATTTTCTTTCAAAATAGCTGCAGAATCTGCTAACCGCTTATGATCTTCTGGGTTCAAATCCAGCTCAATGATGCGTTCCAAGCCATTAGCGCCGAGGATTACCGGTACACCGATGGAAACACCTGACAAGCCGTATTCGCCTTCCAAATGGACGGACATTGCGAATGCTGCGCGATCATCATTCAAGAAGGCGCTGGTTAAACGGGTTAATGAGGCAGCAATGCCGTAGAAAGTGGCACCTTTTTTCTCAATGATGCCATAAGCAGCCGTTTTGACGCGCTCGCTAATATCAGGCAGATCTTTATCCTGGCGATCCTTAGGAATCCAATCAAGAATCGGTTTGCCGCCAATGTTGGTGTAGTCCCAAACTGGAAATTCAGAATCGCCGTGTTCACCCATGATGTAGCCGTGCACAATCCGGGCGTCCACGTTATAACGCAGGCCGATCTCAGACCGTAAGCGAGCTGAATCAAGCGCCGTCCCTGATCCCAGCACCTGATTACGTGGCAAGCCGGATTCTTGCAAGACTAATTCGGCAAGGACATCGACTGGATTGGATGCGACTAGAATAAACCCATTGAACCCGCTTGCCATAATGTTATGTGTGATTTCTTTCATGATCTTTGCGTTGATCGCCAAAAGTTGTAGGCGTGTCTGACCTGGCTTTTGGGCAATTCCGGCTGTGATGACGATAATATCGGCATATTTGCAATCTTCATAGCTGGCCGCATAAATATTCTTCTGTGACGTGTAAGGTAGGGCATCAGAAAGGTCTTCGACGTCACCTTGCACGCGTTTTTCGTTAACATCAATAATACCAAGACTCTGGCCGACGCCGGTGGTGAGACAGTTGAACGCATAACTTGATCCAATCGCGCCATCACCAATTAAAATAATATTGCCGTTGTTCCGCATCTCAAATTCCTCCTCATGAAGATCTTGACGACAGGTACCCAAAACTGCGACAAACGACTATGAGTGAGCAGTTATGAAGCCGATTACGACGCGCCATAAAATCGATTGCCGCCAAAGCTGTTGCATGTATCCGATTTCATTGTAACAGAGGTCTGCATGCAGGGCTTGATAAACGACTGGGAATATTTTTAATATCAAGATAACTTTCTTATCAAGCTGCCATCTTTCTGTTAGTCTTGAAACAACGCTTGTTACATTTTCTTCCAGAAAGGTGGTCCCTCATGTCAGCAGCATCTTACGTACAGTCCATTCTCATAACCCTCAAACAACGCGATCCGAACCAACCAGAATTTTTTGAAGCAGCATCAGCTTTTTTAAAAACCATCACACCGGTTCTCGAAAAACATCCTGAATATATGAAAGCTAATATTCTCGGACGCATCGTTGAACCAGAACGAGCGATTCAATTTGCCATACCGTGGCAGGACGATAAAGGCCAAATCCAGATCAATCGCGGCTTCCGCGTCCAATTTAATTCGGCAATCGGACCATACAAAGGCGGTTTGCGCCTGCATCCTTCCGTGAATTTGAGCATCGTCAAGTTCTTGGGCTTTGAACAAATCTTTAAAAACAGTCTGACGACATTGCCGATCGGTGGGGCGAAAGGCGGCGCCGATTTTGATCCGAAAGGTAAGTCAGATGCTGAAGTGATGCGTTTTTGCCAAAGCTTTATGACGGAACTCAGTAAGTATATCGGACCGGACTTAGATGTGCCGGCGGGCGATATTGGCGTGGGTGCGCGCGAGATCGGTTATCTTTATGGTCAGTACAAGCGGCTTAAAGGCGCACAACGCGGCGTTCTGACTGGCAAGGGGTTGAGTTATGGCGGATCGCTGGCGCGGACAGAGGCGACCGGCTATGGCTTGATTTACTATACAGACGAGTTATTGAAGGCCAACGGTGAATCTTTGGCTGGCAAGCGGGCGGTGATTTCAGGCGCCGGGAATGTCGCCATTTACGCCACGCAGAAAGCTGAGGAGCTTGGGGTCAAGGTGATCACGGTTTCTGATTCAAACGGCTATATCGTAGACGAAAATGGTATTGATGTCGCGGTCGTTAAGCAGATTAAGGAAGTGGAACGTGGGCGCATAAAAGCTTACGCAGATCGGGTTGCTGACTCCCATTATTATGAAGGCTCGGTTTGGGACGCGGATCTTCAGTATGATTTAGCTCTGCCTTGCGCTACCCAAAATGAGATTGATGGCACTCAGGCTGCGCGTTTTAAGGCTGCTGGCGTCATCGCGGTGGCAGAAGGTGCAAATATGCCAAGCGACCCAGAGGCGATTGCTGCCTACACCGATGCCGGTATTTTGTACGGCCCGGCAAAAGCGGCCAATGCTGGCGGGGTAGCCGTTTCCGCACTCGAGATGAGTCAAAATTCGCGGCGCCTCAGTGACAGTTTTGAAAAAGTCGATGGCCAACTGCATGACATCATGCAGCATATTTTTAAAGCTAGCGCGGATGCTGCCGCTGAATATGGTATGGCCGGTGATTATGAGGCCGGCGCCAATATTGCCGGCTTTCTGAAAGTGGCTGACGCGATGTATTATCAAGGCATGTAGGTATATTTAGACATTAATTAGAAAAAAACACGAAATAATTAGGTGTTTTTTTCCGAACGTGTTATACTCTGTACATGGTAATACTTGAACGGGAAACATCATGTTACGTGAATTTCCTTTTTAGGATTACGGTTGTCTGTTGTTGTTAGTTTTGAAAAGGAGATTCATTTTCATGCAAAAAGGTACAGTTAAATGGTTCAACGCTGATAAGGGTTACGGCTTCATCACTGGTGAAGACGGCCAAGACGTCTTTGTACATTTCAGCGCCATCAATGGCGAAGGCTACAAGAGTCTTGACGAAGGTCAGGCTGTTTCCTACGATGTAGAACAATCTGATCGTGGCCCTCAGGCTGCTAACGTTACCAAGCTTTAATTCTTGGTTCGTTAAAGGAGATCCAATCGGGAAACCGATTGGGTCTTTTTTTATGAGCGCAAACAGGATCGCCTATATTCAGGCTTTTGCGACTGCGACAGCATTATTGCGGCGCTGGTCCTTGTAGTAGTCCAAGCCACCTGATTTCATTCTAGGCAGGCTCTCACGCTTGCTGCTTCAAGGTTAATTGCCACACACTAACAAGCATCCAACAAGCAAACGGCATCGCAGCGACAAACAAGCCTATGAAGATTAATCCTGGTGCATCGCCGCTTTCAGCCCATAGGTAGCTGAAGGTTAAGCTGATGATCGCAATGATGATGGTTATGCCGCCTAGGAGCCATTGCAAGCAACGAACGCCGTTGGTGACCTGCTGCGGTGAACGGATGATTTGCCACAAGGTGATGGCGCT
Source organism: Lacticaseibacillus paracasei subsp. paracasei (assembly GCF_000829035.1). Taxonomy (NCBI): domain Bacteria; kingdom Bacillati; phylum Bacillota; class Bacilli; order Lactobacillales; family Lactobacillaceae; genus Lacticaseibacillus; species Lacticaseibacillus paracasei. The sequence continues at coordinate 590,518 of NZ_AP012541.1, forward strand.
GGCGGCGATCCCGCCAAGTACAAGCCAGCCGCCAAGCAGGACGAGAATTAATGAAACAGTTGGTTGGACGGTTAACAGCAGTAAAATCGTTGCCCATAAACCGATAGCAAGGAAAACCACACTGCCCAGTAGCAGGCTAAGTGCCAAAACAAGATGATGTTTGCGGACCCACAAAGATGATTTTGACATTTTAATAACCTCCAATTAGTCCATACGCTAGCGCATTGTTGCATTCAATAGTCGAGTGACCGCGCTTCTTGACGAAAAAACAAAAAAGGTATCAGCCTAAACGCCGGTACCTTCTTTATTATCTTTGAGAAAAAGTTGTGGCGCTGATGACTTACTCGCCTAGTGTCGGCTCGTCTGTGAAATCATCAACGATGCGGAAGCTGACATTTTCATTTTCTTTCAAAAGTTTGGCAACTGGGCATTCGTCCAGTGCCTGGGTGACAATCTTTTGTGCTTCTTCGCGGGTGTGGCTCGGCATCAAGATTTGTGCGTCTACGATGAATTTGTAGCCAATCTTGTCACGGGTGATGTCCACACGAGTACGGAGCTGGGAATCTTCAGCAGTGCCTTCGCGATGCTGCACGATGCGGATGGTCGCATTAAAACAGGTAGACAAGGCAAAAGCAATGAACTGCTCCGGGTTGGTCCCAGGGGCATCAATCAAGGAGCTAGAAACACCCAACGCTAAGCCTTGATTACCTTCAACATAACTTTCACCGACTAAACCATTTTCGTTGCGGACATAGGTATGATACAAAGAACGTTCTGCCATGCTATTCATCCTTTCTTATAGCTATCACCGTGAGTATAACATGGAACCGCTTTACATGGGGGCATTGAGTCTCGTTTGCAACGCCTGAATCGCTACGTACCAAGGCGTTTTGGAACGGATAACAAACATTTTCAATGGGTTTTGTTTTGTCAAAAAAACTAAGCAGTTATCGCTAGTGTCGCCATAAAAGTTCAGTCAGTCATGGTTGCAGGCGAATGATTTTTGTCGCAACTTGCTCGATAAAATGCTCATCGTGCTCGACAAAAAGCATCGTCGGTTGATAATGCTTGATGGCGGCGACCAGCTGGTCTTGGTTGTAAGTGTCCAAATAATTGAGCGGCTCGTCCCAAATGTACAAAGCTCCCGGGGTGGCTAGTGATCGCGCTAGTTCGACTTTTTTCTGTTGGCCCATGCTCAGATGCTCAATCGGCGTGTTAAAGTCGGCTCGCGGCATGCCGAGTTTGCGCAAGTTGTTAAGCAAGGTTTCACGGCTAAGCTGGTGCTGTTTGGCAAAGTCGACTAATGTACCGCGGTTATCGGTGTATTGTTGGCGAACAAGACTAAGACTGACGGGGGCCAAGGTGAGGTGCCCTGACTGCATGCCGGTGAACTGCTGCAGCAAGGCGCGGATCAAGGTCGACTTGCCGCTGCCATTGTCACCAACAATGGCAATCCGATCGCCGCGGGTCAAAGTAAAAGAGATCGGCTGGAAAAGGGGTTGATCGAATCCGACTTGGACCTTTTCAGCGACCACAAGTTGATGGTGATGGGTCGATACCGGCAGCATGGTGAGTGGATCAACCTTTTCTAGGTTCTTCAGAAGACTTTCCTTCTCATCGATTTCTTTAGTCATCCGGTGTTCGAGATTTTTACTTTTTTTCATCGTCCGTGCAGCTCGAGCGCTAATAAACCCGCGACCAGCATTATGACCGCTGTCCTTGATGTGCGGATTACCATAGATACTCTTTTCTTTATTTTCCGCCCAAACTTTTTTATCATGAGCCGTTCGTTTAAGTCGGGTAATTTCAGTTTTAAGTTGACCATTTTTGGCCAGTTCAGTTTGATCTTGCCGCTCTTTTTCGGTCATGAAGGTGGAGAAATTGCCTTGATAGAGGGTAATTTGCTGCCGCTGGATTGCTAGCGTGTGGTCGGTGATGCTGTCCAAAAAATCACGATCATGGCTGACGACAATAAAGCCGGTTTTTTGTTGGAGATAGGCGGCGACTTGTCGGCGGCTGCGCAGGTCGAGGTCATTGGTTGGCTCGTCAATGAGCGCGAAACCATTGTCTTGAATGAACAGTAAGGCGAGACGCACATTTGTTTGCTCACCACCAGATAAATCGACAAATGGGCGCCAGAGAATGTTAGGATCAGCTTGGAGCAGATTTAGTTCACGTTCGAGTTGCCATTGCGCAACATCGGTGATGGCTTGTGCGGCAGTCAGCGTCAGTTGGGTTTCATCCAGCGTTTGAGGGAAATATTGCAACTGCAAGGGAACAGTCACCGTGCCACTGTAGGGGAGTGCTTGTTGTAAAATTCGCAACAAAGTGGTTTTGCCTCGACCGTTGCGACCGACCAATCCGAGATGCCAGTTGGTATCAAGGTCAAAGGTTGTGTTCGTAAAAAGCGGTGCTTGACCGTCATAAGCAAAATTGAGCTGTTTAATTTGAATCGTAGACATACAGCCACGTCCTTTCGGGGATGTGCCTGCGTGATCAGAACGTGAATCGGTATGACTTTTTATGGCTGAAAAGTGTTGAAAGTTAGCGGCATCAGCCTTGCTATTGGGTTATTTGGCAGCATAACTGCGTTGGCTTGTATGCAACAAAAAAGCCAGTCCAATAACACTTTGGGACTGACCAAAATAAACGGGGGTGCCGTCCTTGATCAAGCCCAATTGTCAAAAAGTCCGTACTAATCCCGTTGATGATGACAGGACTTGGACATTTTCAACAATTGGCTTACTTCAATGGACGAAACCTCACTTTCGAATTTAACTTGGCTTTAAATTACCACGTGAAGCTACTGTCGTCAAACATGTAATGCTTTCACAATCGCTTCATTACCGCTTGCAATCTTCACTGTGTCTCGATGGCGATTGCTGTCTAAGGCTGCCACTAGGACGTCCGCGACATCTGCGCGCGAAATAGTTGATGGTCGTTGCGGCTGCAAGGTGATACTGCCTTTTGCAGGATCGTTGGTGAGCGCGGTTGGCTGGACGATGACGTAATCCAGATCCGTGTTGTGAATGAGCCATTCGTCAGCGTAGTACTTGGCGATGTAATAATCGTGCAACTGGTCTGGCCATTTGTCCGGATCTTCAGCATCAAGGGCGCTGAGCATGATGAATCGACTAATATCAGCGCGTTCAGCAGCTTTCATCGTTTTGACAGCACCATCTAGATCAACGCCGAGAAGATCTTGACCGCGGGAGCCTGCTGCGAAGACAATTGCGTCATGACCAGCATAAAGGTCAGCTAAGCGATCAACCGGCCATGAAAGATCGAGTTCCACGGCGCGAAAGTTTTTCTCGGGATCAGGTGTCTGAGCGATTGGATCACGATAACCGCCTGTAACTGTATCACCACGATCAAGCAGTTTGTGGACCAGCAACTGGCCGATTTGGCCGTGGGCACCGACAACAAAAATTTTCAAAACAAATATCCTTTCATGGAAAATGATTGCTATTAGTATAACGTTTTTTATGACAGCAAGAAAGCCGTTGCAGGCAGGAATGCTAAAAAGTTTAGTGCGGTGAGTTTCTAGAATAACCCGGTTACAGTCGCAGAAACCCATGCATCAGGGATTTAAAGCAGTTCTGTCTGCGGCCATAAAAAAACGCGGCTGCTTGCATCAACCGCGCTGTTGCCATCGTTAAATCATTTGAAGCGGGATATGATGCCGCGGTGCCGGGAAAGTTTGATCGAACAACGCCAATTCGTCTGGTGAAAAAGTAACATCTGCCGCGGCGATATTTTCCGCCATGTGGCTTGCTTCACCTGAACGAGGGATCGTGAGCACATCGCCATGACGCAGCACCCATGCAAGCATCAGTTGATGGGTTGAAATGTTTTTCTCTGTGGCCAAAGTTCTTAGTTCCGGTGGCAGTTTAATTGACTTGCCACTGCCTGACCCAAATGGCGAGTAACCAATCGTGGTAATGTTGGCCTGCTTTTGCTGTGGCAGCAGATCATATTCAATACCGCGCGATTGTAAGTTATAAAGCACTTCATTAGCCGCAATTTGGTCGCCGCCCGGTTCCAGCGTTAATTGATCCATGTCATCAACGTCAAAGTTCGACACACCATATTGCTTAATTAAACCTTCTTTTTGCAAATCCTGCAGGCCTTCGAGAGTTTCTGCTAACGGGGTTGACCCGCGCCAGTGAAGCAGATATAGGTCGAGATAATCAGTTCGCAATCGTTTAAGACTATTTTTTAGGGCTGTTCGCATCTGTCGCTTGTCTGCGTGTGACGGATAGAACTTTGAGATCAGATAGATGTTAGCGCGATCATAATCACCAAGAAAACTGCCAATCAGTGACTCAGCCGCCCCGTTGCCATACATCTCCGCGGTATCAATCACGGTCAAACCATGATTCAGTCCATACTTTAAGGCAGCAGCTTCCTGTTCACTTTGTGCCGCATTGCCTTCGCCTAAGTACCAAGTACCCATACCCATGATCGGGACATTGACGCCACCAATCTTGATTGTTTTCATGATCCGACTCCTTTCTTTCAACACATCTATTATACAAGTTGTGAAAAAAATGACCGCTTTAAATAGAGCCTGTGAAAGAAGATAAAAAAAGCGTGTTACCTACGCATGAACGTGCATTTTTTTGCAGGTCACGAGACAGTTTTCACGCTTCTCCATATCAATTAGTTGCTGAAATTTGCTATTGCCGATTAGCTTTAACAGGTTGCGTCGCAGGCTTTCGACGTTGATACAACAAGTAATGCAGCACGACCAAACCAAGAAAGACGACACCTACTAATAATGAAACACTTGTTTCTGGGTTTAGTAGCATGAAAAATAAAGTGAACGCGAGGAAAATAAGTGTGAGATAATTGCTATAAGGCGCGAATGGCATTTTGAAAGGATGGTTGGCCATCTGATCAGCGTGGACTTTGCGAAAGCGAATTTCGCTGACTAAGATGACGATCCACGGCACCATACCAGGCAAGACGCTGGAACTATAAACTAGCACGAAAACATTTTTCGCGGCTGGTGCAATGTAAGGCAGTAAGGCATTCAAAATGACGCCCAGTAAAATCCCGCCGCCCACGGCGATGACCGGATAAAAAGGTACCCCATGACGATTTAGTTTGGTGAAAATTCGTGGCAGTTGTTTGGCATCAGCTAAGGTGTATAACATTCGGCTGGCTGAGTAAATGCCAGAATTGGAGCCAGATAAGGCAGCGGTAATCACCACAAAATTAATGAGTGAAGCGGCAAATGTGATGCCGATTTTGGCAAATGTCTGAACAAACGGCGACCCTAACGTGCTGAGCTGATTCCAAGGGTAAATGGCGACGATCACGAAAATCGCACCAACGTAGAAAATCAGAATTCGACCAATCGTGTCTTTCACTGCTTTAACGATGGTCGGTCGCGGATTCTCAGCTTCACCTGCTGTGATACCAAGCAGCTCAACGCCTTGGTAGGAGCCGAGGACGATTGACAAGGCAAAACAGAAGCCTTTAAACCCGCCGGTGAAAAACCCGCCGTGGGTCCAGAGATTGCTGATACCAACCGGATGGCCGCCATTACCAATCCCAAATAAAATGACGCCAAGGCCGGCAATGATCATCAAAACGATCGTCACGACTTTAATCAAGGCAAACCAGAATTCCAATTCGCCAAACATTCGCACCGAAATTAGATTTGCTAGTACAAGGAAGGTGATGGCCACTAACCCCGGCAGCCAACCCGGCAACCCGGGCCACCAGAATTTGAAATATTCGCCAATTGCGATCATTTCGGACATACCAACAACAACAAATTGGAAAATGTTGCTCCAAGCAGTGAGATAGCCAAAAATCGGATGCATGTATTCACTGGCAAACTTGGCAAATGAACCAGTTGCCGGATCAATATAAAGCATCTCGACCAATGCACGCATGATCATGTAAAGGAATAAGCCGGCAATGATGTAGGCGATCAGAACAGATGGCCCTGTCCATTTAATCGTGGCGCCTGCTCCCATGAAAAGGCCAACGCCGATGGTACCGCCAAGCGCAATCATTTGCATGTGACGGCTGCTGAGTTTTCGTTGCATGGTTATTTTCGCTTCTTTCGTCTTGAGAAATACAAGTAATGACTATACAAGAAAAGTCTAACCGGCGCAAACAGGTGGCTATGAAACGTAGACATGAAATAGGCATCACCGTTAACACGCTTCTTGACATTCAAGTCACTATGTCCGTTATCGGCTTTTGCGGTAAACTAGTGACGGATCATTCAATAAAGTAGGATATGAGGAAATATTTTGGATAACAAAAACAAATTCACTGCATCATTAAATGCCTATATGGCAAAACACAAGTTGAACACCAATGCGACATCCGCAGCGATGGGTGTTTCCGTGCCGACTTTGCGTAAAGCACTGCGCGGCCAAAGCGTGAGCCGCAAGACCGCGGCTAAGATTGAAAGCATCATTAAGTCTGGCAAGGTGCCAGCAGAAGCTCACAAAACCGCTACGAAGGCACCAGCTAAGAAGACGGCACCTAAGAAACCAGCTGCAAGTAAACAGGTTAAACCAGCCGCGACAGCGAAGCAGCCAGCTGCAAAAGCCAAACAAACTAAATCGGCTGAACAAGTGTCAGCAAGTAAATCAGCGACAACACCAAAAGCCTCGCGTGTTCAAACTAAGCGGGCAGCCAATCAGCAGTCGCAAGCAACTAGCCAAACGCCGACTGCACCACAAACTGAAGCAGCAGCAAGTTCAAAACCGGCACGGCGCACTGCCAAACGGGTGACGCGTTCAACTGTCACGTCACGGCAAAACCAGCGCCCCAACAATCAGCAAGAGCACAACAACAACGAGCAAACACCGAAACAGACGCCTGTTCAGAAAAAAAATCCGACGCGGCAGCATCGCTTCACGATTCGCCAGCAGCCGGATGTTGCGACACAGGAAGCAGAAGCTGAGGCTAAGAAACGTCAGACTGAAGCTAATCGGTCATCTGTATCGGCTAGCTCATCTTCAAGTCAGCAATCGACTGAGCAGCGTCACGACAATCAGACAGAGCGTCACATCAAGAAGCGGACAGTAACGGCCCCACGGCGCAATGTGAATAGAACCGATCACGAACCTGCCCGGCGTGATAATGGCTATACGCGCAACAATCGCAATAAGCCAAATGGTAATCGCCAGCCTAACCGCACGCGCCAAAATCGATTCGCAGCCAACGCTGATCCTCAAAACTGGCAGCCAATGACTCAGCCGGCGGCATCAAGTGCCTCACAGTCAATGACAGCCAAAGCGTCGACCAACAATCGCCATGTGCCAGCAGTGGTTAATCACGTTGAAACGCATACACCAAGTGTGATTCGATCAACCTCAAATGACCGTAACGGCAAATACAATTCAGCTAATACTGCAAGCAGCAGTACCAGCGATACGACCAGTCAACAGGCAACGAACAGTACCAACATGCATACTAATTATGGTACTCATGATGAAGCACCGTTGGTAGCTGGCAAACAGTTGCAACTCTTTATTGATGAAAGTTTTGAAGAGCACCGTCCAGATCCGCGTACCATGCACATGGGGATCGCGGCTATTTTCCCAGAAGGCGACGACGACAGTCTCATTGGTTTCCGTAATGCGCTCTATCCCTATGGCTGGGAACCAGGGGATGAAGTTAAAGCCCGCGGTAAACAGGTTGATGCCTTAACACAGCTGATCAAAGCAGCCGACCATGAAAACATGGGGATGTATACCGTCTTTTCACAGAAAACGACGTATCCTGATTTCGCCCCGTCAATGGAATATCTGTATCCATACATCGGCGCCACGATTCACGTGTTGCGTGATGTTGACACTACTTTTGATAGTATTGTGATCATGATCGATCATCGGAATGAATTGGAAGGTAATCAGCTGGTGATGGGCGCTGATATTGTGAGTCGCTACTTGACGCTTTCCTTGGAACGACCAATCAAGGTTCGGTTTGAGTTTGCAGATTCTCGCGAGCATCTCGGCTTGCAACTGTCAGACTTTGTTGCCAATGCTGCTCTGCGGCTTAGTAATGACGAACTGAGCCTCATTGGGATCTCGCCAATGCCTGAGTTGGGCGTTTCGCAACACGATCAATTAGTCCGATTGACGTTACTTGGCTTGCAACAGGTTGTGATGGGTGTGCGCGCCGAACGAGCTGCAACACCATCAAAACATTCACAACCTGATCGCTTCATGCAACTGATCTTTGATGCCACTTACGCCGATTCCGATCAGGTACGCGGTGCGTTGCCGGTTGTCAAAAATGCGGTCGAGCAACTCATCGATGTTTTGCCAAATGCCCGGGTCGGTCAAATCTCCGGTATGCCAAACCAAAGCTGGTATGACATGACAGCGCGGATGGCAGGACTATTACGGTATATCAACAAGGATCCAAAACCATATGGCCGGGTGCTTGCAAAGATCGAAAGCGTGACGAAGACTGCCGCTGACGAACTGGAAATGGCACTTGATTCTGACGATAAAGCCAAGCATTAATTGGGTTTTAAATGACAAAAAGGGTACTGCAATTTAACCGTTGCAGTACCCTTTTTTAGATTATCAAGTGTTGTTACTTAGTGTGATCTTTTTAAGCAATGAAACTATTCTGGTTTTGTAGGTACGTAATTTCGTCAAAAGTAATGCGTGTCTGCAACCGTTGCATGATCTCCCGGTTGAGTTTGCCTTCAGCAAAAGCACCTTGAATGAACTCAAATTCAGCATGGAATGCCTTTAGGAACATGGCATATAGCACATCACCATCGAAAGAATCCGTATGAACCCGGCGATGCCGATCACGATAGAAGCGGCGAACGATGTTGATGGCACTACGATTTTGACTATTTTCGGCACTTGCCAAGTACTTCATCACCGCATCATAGCCGGCCTGCTCGATAGGTAATAGATCTTCACCGTGCTCAGTAAATTGCCGTTTCCAAAAAATCGGCTCAAGGTTAAGCAGTGTGGTTAAAAAAGCATTTTGCGCTTCGTCTAGACCTTTATACATACGTCCCATATTAAAGGTGAACCGTAAGCGGAGAAAAAGATTTTTCCACGTTCGCTGATCTGCTGTGAAATCATTTAAATCAATAAAGCGATTGTAATAGTGCGCTTCGTCATGCGTGATGGTCCCATTGACCCGTAAAGCTTCAATGGTTCTTTTCTCAACTTTTATGGTGGTATCAAAGATATCCCGTTGCATTCTTCGCGAAGGTTTATCGTTCAGAATCATTTCCTGAGACAACGCGTCTGCAACGATTTGGGCTTCGCTATGATGAACGGATTCATCCCGCATGGCATCAATGCCAGCTGATAACATTCGGCGCAACCAAACATATTGGCGATTGCGTTTTGGCTGCTTAGGCACGCAGAATGGTAGAACCAGTACCGGCACAATCAGACTGAGTAAAATGACAGTTGCCGCGATCAGAATCAAGCCTTGCCGGAGCGGAAAACTGTGACCATTAACAATTTGTGGCATTGAAAACGCCAAAGATAAGGTGATGGTCCCATTCGCACCACCCAGCATCATAATGACGGCGTTGCGCCAGCGGTGTTTTTTACCAGTTCGCAGCAAGGTTCGACTCCATAGTAGGCGAACCAGTGACTTGGCTGCGTAAATGAAAATGCCAATACCCACAAGCAAACTGAACAAGCCAGCTTGTCCGCGCAAGGCGCTAACGATGACATTGGGCAGCGAGAGGCCGAGCAAAACGAAGACGAGTCCGGAAAGAATGGCCGCTACCATTTCCCAGACATTGGCGCTGACGATTTGCATGCGGGCACTGGTTAGTCGCAAACGATCGCGCTCTACACCTTGCGCAATCCCAGAAGCAACAACCGCCAGAATCCCAGACAGGCCAAGTTCTTCGGCTAGAAAATAAACCAACAATGGCGTCAGTAACTGAATACCGACCATGATCAACGGCTCATCGTCGCCGATATGAATCAGCCAGGCCCGCAAATTCACGATCAGCATACCTAAGACTGCCCCGACCAGGATACCGCCGAAGAAGACGAAGAGAAAATCGAGCAAGGCGTCTGTTGGTGAAAATTGTCCGGAAACATAGGCAGTCAGTGCCAGATCGAATGCGACAATGCCGGCTGCATCGTTGAACAGACTTTCATTGGACAATAGTTGCATTTGGCTGTCGCTCAAAGGATTGGTTTGGGCAACGGCGCTGACCGCTGATGCATCTGTTGGCGTGACGATGGCAATGAGTGCGAAGGCCAAACTTAACGGAATAATTGGGAACAACGCATGAACGCCAAAGCCTAAGATAATGACCGAAACCAGCACGAGGCCAACTGCCAACGACACGATATTGGTTAAAGAGCGGCCAATTTGAATACGTGAAGCATTTTGACCTTCGTTAAACAACAGCGGGGCAATGATCGCAAAGGAGAAGACCGATGGATCAAGTGTGAAATTACGAAGAGAAGGCATAACGGCTAATGCCGCCCCAAGGCCGATCAAGAAGAATGGCAACGGGATCTTAGGAACGTGCCGTGCCAAGATGTTGCCTAAAATGACGATTGCCAACATGATGCCAAAGATAACAACCTGGTTCAAAAATGATCACTTCCTTGATTGACCTTATTTGACCTTTCTATTTTAGCACCAATGCAAAAAAATAACCGCTCATTGGTCTGAGAGCGCGAGCAGGAGCGCTTAGAAACTGTAGTGTAAGTGGCCTTGAAGTGAAAGGGCCGGTTTTTGGTCCTTTTGCTTCAAGGTCCTTACACGGAAGTTTCTGCGACTGTGAGCGCGTTTTCTACAACGGCGGGTATGCTGACAATAAGGATGGCTTGTAAGTATTCTTTTTCATTGGGTTGAGCATCTTTATTGCTATGCTAATGATGTTGGTTCCGATAGCCTGAGCTGGCTACGCGGTGATTCGGGGGTGGCGACCGCGGAACTACCGGGAACAACCTAACCAGAATAGAATAACCGACACTTTAAACAGATTATGCGTTAGTGACACAACGACAACTCACTTCTTCAATCGCTTTTTTAAAATGCGGGTCATTTTTCTAGCCGTCACGCGCCAAGAGAGGTATAGGGCGATCCAAATGAAGGTGTAGATGACGATGAACGAAATGATGAAGCTGGTTAAGGCAGAGCCAATCAAGAATTGCCAGCCCATCAGGTAGTTCGTTGCAAGGACGATCAAAAAGGTGCTGATGAAATGGGTGCCATATGCAACTGGTAAACTGAGCCAGTCAAGATCGAAAATCGAAGATAGGATGCCAATGACGGCACTCATGATGAACAGTCCAGCGATAGAGCGCGGTGTTGGATTAATCGTGTCTAAATGCAACATCAAAGTGGTCAGATAAACGGTTGCGCCGATCATGATGCCAATGACGGCCTCGGTCAATAACTGCTTTGCGATTCTCATAAGGGCCACCTCACAATCCTAATAAACGTTTCAAGTCAGGAAGAAATTTACGACTGACCGTCAATTTTTGCTGATTACTCATGAAGGCGGTCATATTACCGGAAAAAGAAGCTTCCAGTGATGTCAAATAATTGATATTCAGAATGGTACTTTTGGCTACCTGAATAAAAAGCTGAGGATCAAGCTTAGCGCGAATGGCTTTTAGCTGGCCACGCGAAGTATAGACCTTGGTCATCGTGTGGACCGTGAGCTCGTCACCGTAGACTTCGATTGCCACGATGTCATTAACGGCCAGTACCACAACGCGGTCACCAACAGTTAGCGGAAGGGTTGGTCGATTGTCTGATAATTGTTGAATTTGTTGCAAGAGCTGCAACACAGCCGGTGAAAGCCGCGCAGCCTTGATGAGCACCTCAATATCATCCGGATTCAAGTCAGGATCTTGATCAAATGAAACTTTCATAGGCTCAGTCTCCTTCCGCATGACGCCAGCGTATCGCACGATTACGTTTCATTATACGCGGGCGAGGGCGGCCTTTCGACTGAATCTGGCAAGAAGGAAAATAAGGATGCTCACACCAAGCGTAAAACCAATCAGAATCAGGTAAGTGTGGCTGCTAGAAAGCAAGCCGTTGACGTCAATGCGAACACCCAACATTTTTTCAAAACTGGACCTTGCAGCCTCTTGCTTGCCAGTGAAGGTCGTGGCTAACGGCTGTTGCAACAGAATCTGGCGATAAGCAGCGGCGTTGTATGGGAAGGGGGTCATTTTCATCAAGGCTTGTGCGCCGCTGGGAACTGCCCCGATTGGCATGTAAACCCCAGCGAAGAAGCCTGCTGCAGTACCGACAATGGTTGCAATGCCGCTCATGGTGGTCACGCGGGAAACAAAGCTCAAAATAAGTAAATTAAAACTTGTCCAAACCACACTGCTGAACAATGCGAGAGCAATGATTTTGCCAGTTAGTTGCCATGGAATAACGACATGATCAAGCAGGGCGAAGGCGCCTGACATGGCGCCGAACATGAGCAGCTGCATGATGGTGCCGATGATGACGGCACTGGCCAGATAGCCAAATTGAATGCGCAGATAAGAAGCTTCGGTCAACAGGTAGTCGCTTAAATTACCATTCTCACGATCAACAATCATTCTTGCTAAGCCATCTTGCGTGGTCGTAACTGCCGTGATGGTAAGCGTGCCGCCGATTAGCCAGGGATCAAGCAGCTTTTCAGGATGACTGATAGGCCACAGTCCGGTCATATTCTTTTTGAGAAAAACCAAATAGAGAACGAAGGCAATCAGTGCGCCCAAAACTGAGAAAAAAACGCCGGCGCGATTGCGAAAAAACAACAATAGATTACGTTTAATAAAAGCTAGCATTAGCGAATCTCCTTTCCGGTTAATGTGACGAAGATCGTATTCATATCAGCTGGATGGAACTCAAAGTCGGTGATCGTATCGGTGAGTTCCGTCAGTAAGGCAATAGCCTGTTGCGGATGATGGATATTGACGTGCACCTCGTTTGCAACGATATTGGCCCGCAATCCGGCTTGATTGGCGACTGTTTTGACGCGATCGGCAGCTGTTGTTTGAATTGTCAGTTGATGAGCAGCATAGCGATTTTTCAGGTCAACAACGGTATCTGCTGCAATGATTTCGCCACGATCAATGACGTAAACGAAGTCAGCATTTTCCGTTTCCTCCAAATAATGGGTTGTTAAAATGACGGTCAATTGCGTTTGGACGCGTAAAGCAGCCAGCGCTGACCAAATCGTTTGGCGCGTCTGAATATCTAATCCAGTTGACGGTTCGTCTAAAAATAAAATTTGGGGATGATTCAAAAGGGCGCGGGCAATATCGGTTCGGCGTCGCTGACCACCTGACAATGTCCCATATGTCTGATTCAAAATAGGTGCCAGGTCAAATTGCTTAATCAGTTGATCGAACCAAGCAGTATCTGGGTGTTGATACATGCGCGCCCGCAATCGTAGATTTTCATTAACTGTTAGTTGGCGATCAAGGACACTATCCTGAAAGACAACCCCAATCTGTTGACGATAGGCCACTTGCCCAGGTGTGTGATCGGCGACGGTAATGGTGCCACTGGTCGGTTGAATCAAGCCTGTCAGCATGCCGATTGTCGTCGATTTACCTGCCCCGTTAGGACCTAAGAAGGCCACGAATTGCCCACGGTCAACCGTCAAATTAATGCCGTTCACTGCTACTTTCGGACCAAATGTTTTGGTCAGACCCTTTGCTTCAAGAATGGCCATTGATGTCACCTGCTTTCGATTTGTTGGCCTTAGCATAACGACGATTGTGCCAAGTGTCTTGAGAAAGGCGGTAAGTGGTGCAAAATGCTTGGCAAGTGGTTGAAAATAGCAAATGAAAAATAGAATTTTTTCTTGGCAATTTACGAATGAGTTGGGAATGCGATTTTATCGAGGCAACAAAAAACAGCTTGTGAGAATCAAGCCACAAGCTGCAGATAGTTTTTAGCTACTCAGGTAAATAAAAAGCGCAAGATTTCAGCATCCACATAAGGATTTTGGTGCAGCGTCGAGTGATAAGCGCCAACTGGTGTGCCAGTATAAACAAAGAGGGTGGTGGATAAGCCAGCCGCCTTAAATTTGGCGGCTAAACGTTTGACACCAGCAAGGCTGACGGCCCAGTCACCTTTTGCCCCGAAGACCTGTCCGCCAATCACTAAGATATGCAATGTTTTCGGTAACGCCCGAATCTGGGTCGTTGGATCACGATAGAACTCGCTCGCAAACGAGACATAATTGATCACTTGCGGCTGAAGATTGGCATGCGGTGTCGTCATGTAATTAAAGCTCAGATTGCTGCCCATTGAATGACCTACCAGATTCACACGAGTCACATGACGCTGGACGCGAAGCCAGTGCAGCAAGTCGGTGAGTTGCCGGACTTCCTTTTGTGGTGACTTAGCATCGGCAAAAACAACGTTGATGAGCGGATTTTTGCCATTGTAGCGGTCGGCTCCAGTGATCGTGCGTTTGCCGTCAGCACTGACATGAATCGTAGTGACTTGATCGGATGCCTTATCCTGCTTGAAGCGTTGAACCATTGGCCCGAAGGTGAGGCTGTTACTGCCATAACCAGGGACAAAAACTGTGACGATACCCGTATGACGATAGGCTTGCTGGTGAATTGCGCGGCTGCCCAGTTGCCACCAAAGCCAATAGCCGCCGCTAGCGAGAAGCAAAGTTACCAGTATCGATATGCTTACTCGCCGCCAGCGTTTTGCTGATTTAGCCATGAAGAGGGTCATCTCCTGCTGGACGCTTCAGTTGCTTGAAAACGCCTCGGAAAATTGGTCGCCGATTGATCGCTTGCACATGGCGATTATTCGGTTCAAAAAACTGCTGATAGCGGGCGACCTGATTCGAACTCATTGTGATCTCGGTTTGCTCAATGACATACCAAGTCACGCCTTCGGTTAACGGCGGGGTGGTGAGTGAGCCGAGGTAGTGAAAAACCGTGCCTTGTTTTGGCAGTAAGCGAGTCAGGTCAAAGTTGATTGGCTGCGTGACATGTGGTTGAAAATGATCGAGCACATCGGCCATGATCGGGTTAGCTTGACCAACTGGCACTAAAACCGCCACGACACAAAGCGCACCAATGGCCGATTGATGGACAAAATGGAGCTCCGCCACCGTTTTCTCAGCAACGATATGCTCCGCTGGCACGTGAAAATGGGCCTGCACAAAAGTCCAAGTGGTTTCATTAATCCGAGTCGTTCCTTGGCCAGCGAGCCGAATGGTGACCTGGTCATCAATTTCTTGATCGGTCATCCATGGTGTGAGAATCGTCATGTCGGTGTCGGCAGTGGTTGTCGCTTGACGAAGATCAATCGGTGATTGCTGGAAGCCGAAACTATTTGGCCACGAAGACTGCTTGGCATAATTCAAAATTGACATCGTGACAATCCTTTCAAAAAATGAATTGGCGGTGGGCAGTCGAAACTTCTGCTGTTAAAAACGAAATGCACCAGAAGTCATTTAGCAGACAGAGACTAAGAAAATCAAAACTAGAGATGAACTTTTCTCTAGAGCCAATTTTGCTCAGCAAATCCTACTGACTTCTGGCGCACATGATGGGCAGTTATTCGGCTGAAGAAGGGATGCTTTTTAGTTGAGAAATTTCACAGCCGTGCCATATGCCACAACACTTTGCATGTCACCGCCAATTGATCCGGAGTCAAACCGCATCATGACAACTGCATCGCCACCAGCTTTTTGGGCTTCGTCGCGTAACCGCTCGATCGCTTTTTCCCGTGACTCATGGAGCATATCACTGTAGGCTTTGATTTCACCGCCGACAATGTTCTTCAAGCCTGCACCAATGTTGCTGATAACATTCTTTGACTGTGTTGTTAAGCCGAAAACTTCGCCGATCACTTCATATTTTTTGCCGGGAATGTTTTCGGTGGTTGTGATTAAGATTTCTTGTGCCATGAGAGAATCTCCTTCATAAAAGTTGACGTAACAAATCAGTGGCGAGCTATCTTGCTGCTTATCAGACTACCACCGGCTTATGGTGACAACAAGCTAAAACGCTTAGCGTGACAAAACCGTTAGCTAGTGTCATCAGGTCAACATTTTTAGAAAAAACCTGAGCACTAGTTTGCCTCTTAAAGAAGTTTTTCCCGTTAGCTGCTCGTGCTAGAAAACAGACGCGATCAGGGCGTTACTTGAATCACAATTCGGCCTTCATGCGGCTCATCCAGCAATTGGTGGCCTTTCACAAAGCCTTCGCGGGTAAAAGGCAATACATAGCCGACTTTGACGGTTAATTTGCCTTGAGACATAAGATTAATCAAGACTTTGAGTGCTTGGCCGACTTCGGAGCCGCCAAGCGGTCGGGTATGAATGAAACGGATGCCGCGGTTGAGGAGCGGTTCGTGATGACTGACAGATACGATCAGCCCATTGTCCTTGGCCATGGCGACATCATCATCACCACCGATCCCGTCCATGGCGGCATTAATCACGACGTCGGCGGTTTTGGCAAGTTCCTTGACAGGATTCCCGCGGTCATAAGCGACAAAATGTTTAACCCCGAGTTGATTCACATCAACTTCATGGCGGCTGGCGGCGATACCAATCACCGAAGCACCGCGGGCAACGGCTAATTGGATCGCCGCGGAACCGACACCGCCAGAGGCGCCTTTCACGATGACGGTGTCGCCATCGTTAACATGACCTAGTTCGACCATTCGATAACCGGTCACGCCGGGGGTGATCAGAGCCACACCGTTTTCAGGCGTGATGGACTCAGGCAGTAACACACTCATGTCAGCTGCGGCCGTCACAATTTCTGCGTAAGCACTGGTGGTGCGCGCAACGACGCGATCACCAAGTGCAAATTGCGTTACCTGATCGCCGACAGCACTGACAATGCCAGCAACATCATATCCCGGCACGGTTAAGCCACTGCCACCCATTTGACGAGCAATGCGATCACGATTATTCAGACCGATCGCTTGGGACTTGATTTGAATTTCCCGTGGTCCCGGCGCTGGTGTGGCCAAATCGATGGCATCGATCACTTCCGGTCCGCCAGCATGACTAAAACCATATCCAAGCATCTTGTTCCCTCCTCATTAACGTGCTCACCAGCGCAGTTGCCTGCACCTGAGGCAGCTTACACGCCGGTTTCTTCTGCGTTGGTTCACGTTAAGCCTCTATATATCGGCATTTTACCCATGATAAGAAAGAAAAAACAATTAAAACGACCTAGCCGCTTAGGGGTGGAAACCTCTTACGCAGCTAGGTCGCTATGAAGGTGACACATGGTGGAAATGAACGAACCGGCCATCAGTAGATTACCGATTTTCTCTTCGCGGCTGGGGATCAAAACCATGTAACTGGCCTTTAAATTCATCAGGATTTTGACTGACATAAGTACCGCGGGCCCAACTGGCAGCGACAGTTTCATCAACTGGTTCATCGTGTTCGCTGTAATCCAGCCCCATTTTTTCAGCAGCAGGGGAGACCCGAATGCTGACGAATTGTTTGAGAACTACAGTGATTAGACTGACCATAGCACCAACTAAGACGATCACGATGGCGGTGCCGACAAGCTGGATTAGGAGCAGCTGCCATCCACCGCCATAAGCCAAGCCAGCGTGCGCAATGTCGGGGGCGACCTGTTTGCTGGCGAACACACCAGTCAAAATACTGCCGACAATCCCAGCGACCCCATGGCAGCCAAAGGCGTCTAAAGTATCATCAATGCCTAGCCGTGGCTTGATTTTGCTGATAAACCAGTAGCTTGTCAACGTTGCCGCAACGCCAATGCATGCTGCCCCAAAACTCGTGACATAGCCAGTGGCCGGGGTGATCCCGACAAGCCCACACAAGGCACCGGTACAAGTTCCGATCAGCGTTGGATGGCCGGTTTGCCAGATGTCCAGACACATCCATGTGACCAACGCCGCGGCGGCGCCAACCGAAGTCGTTAATGCTGCCGTCATCGCCGCTTGATTAACACCGAGTGCAGAGCCGGCGTTGAATCCATACCAGCCGATCCATAAAATGGCCGTGCCTAGAAGCACCCAAGGCCGATTATAAGGTGTGATATGTTCATCCGTGCGGCGGCCTAGAAAGGCGGATAGCGTCAAGGCGGTAATGCCAGCATTGATGTGGATCACTGTGCCGCCTGCAAAATCAAGCACACCCAGACCGGCCAATAAACCGTGCGGACTCCAGATCAAGTGGACAAGCGGGTAATAAACCAGCAATGACCACAAGACGATAAAACAAGTCAGAAACCTAAAATGCATCCGACCAACGACAGCGCCAACAAACAAGGCCGGCGTGATGATGGCAAACATCATTTGGAACAGCACATACACACCGGTTGGAATTTTCGCCGTGGTCACCGCGCCAAGCGAAAGATCACTCAAAAAGAAATGATGAACCTGACCGATGACACCGAAAAGATCGCCATTAAAACTGAGCTCATAGCCGACAGCGACCCAAAGTAGGATCGCAATCCCGGTGATGTAGAAAACCGACAGCATCGTATTAATCACGTTGCGTTTGGAAACCAGTCCACCATAGAAAAAAGCCAGTCCTGGCGTCATAAACCAGACTAATGTACTCGCAATAATTACAAACCCAGTATCAGCTAAATTCATCTCTTCCACCTCATTACCATTGATGGCGGTATTGTAGCATGGCATTTTTAATAACTTAGCGATTCGGTCGATCTATTGGCCTAGAGCAAATCTGGTGCTGAAAGGAGAAAGACTGCTATCAAAGGATTTTCGAAGCGGTAAAAAAACTGAAGACGCGTTAGCTTATGTGACATGAAAACTTGACGATTTTATGGCAAACAGAAAAATATGCCATTGGTCTATGCGAAAAAATTGGTTTTTAAATGAATATAAGTGAAGGCAATGTTTGGAAACTGGCGCAGGCGCCATGCAAAAACACAGGGAAAAGCGGCTACTGATTGCGACCATGCCAAACCCAAGATGGTGGTGTTTGGTAGCGCTCAGTGTAGCAGTTTTCCCTGTGTTCCTAAACAAACACGTTCATTAAAGTTCGCCGTCTGCGATTTGACCGAGCACAGATTTGGACGGAATGAAGAACAATTCGCCAGTTTCTGGCGTCGAAAAATCAAGCAGCCGATCAGAATTGTCAAACATGCCTTGCAACATACGCTTGGTGACCGTCCAATGACGGGCATAGCCAATGAAGTAGGTTCCGTTTTCGTTTTTGGCCGGATTACTGAACGGGACATTCATGCGCACAATTTTATGTTCAACGCCGCCGTCATTATCCTGAGAAACCACATTGTGGGCATTTGGCAGCTTCTTTTCGTCAGCTAACTCAATATCGTTGAATTTCTTTCGACCGATGGCTTTTTCCTGGTCCTCCGTCGTCAAATCGTTCCATGCTTTCATATTGTGTTGGTATTTTTGCGCAAAAGCATAGGAGCCGTTTTCAAATGTGGGATCTTCATCGCCGATCACCGCATACTCTGGCGTGTCGAGTGCGCTTGGATTTTCCGTGCCGTCGACAAAGCCAATGATCGCTCGGCCTTCGAAATAGCGGAAGCCATGGGTATCATCGAGTGTCACAGTCTGATCGTCAATGATGGTCATGATCTCTGACATGAGTTCGAACGGAACGGCTGAATTCTGCGAGCGAATGTGGAAGAACAGATCAGCTGGGGTTGCCACTGCGGTATATTTTGGCCCGACAACTGGTTGGAATTCCTCCAACTCTTTAGGCACCGGTGCTGCTGGGAAAAGATAATCCCAAGCTTTTCGCGACAAGCCAAATGCAACCGCCAATTTTGCATCTGGGTAGCGAATGTTCATGCTATTGATGAATGCTGGTAAGTGCTCTGCTAAGTCGGCAATCATGGCTTTGTCGGCTGCGGCATCTTCGCGCTTAAGGTCAAGCGTAGCAAAAATAATGTCAGACCCGGCATCCTTATAGACATCCTGTACATCACGTAAATTTATGGTCATCGTTACGCCTCCAAATTAGAATCATTCTAACCTACTATAGTCTACCATAGCGGTGGCTGATTGCAACGATTTCGCGATGTTTTTAACCTAGGCATTCGGTGGTAAAGTAAGAACAAAGGTTGTGATTGTTTGATAATTTCAGTAGCAGATCAAGCCGAACTTGTCATTCGACTGGTGGTGGCTGCACTTTGCGGCTTTGCCATTGGCTATGAACGCAAGAATCGCTTCAAAAATGCCGGTATCCGCACACATATGATTGTGGCGTTGGGTGCGGCCTTGATTATGATTGTTTCAAAATACGGCTTTTTTGATATTTTAGATTTGAAAAATATGGCATTGGATCCTTCACGTGTCGCGGCTCAGATTGTTAGTGGCGTCAGCTTTTTAGGCGCTGGCGCCATTTTGGTTCGCCACAATAACGTGAATGGTTTAACGACAGCTGCCGGGGTTTGGACGACAGCGGCTGTGGGGATGGCAATTGGGGCGAAGCTGTACCTCATCGGCTTGGCCGCAACTGTCCTAGTGCTCTGCATTCAAGTCCTGCTCCATCATCACTATCGCTGGCTGCCCAGCGGTGATAACGGCATTTTGACAATTCGGGTCCGCAGCGAAGGCTTTGACATGGTACATTTACGCGAAACATTAGGCAAGTACCATATCAAGGTCCTGAATGTGTCCATTAAACATGAAGGCGACGAAGTTAAAATGAACCTGCATGTGGAGAGTAAAGCCAATGAAGACATGCGGCGCCTGCTGACGTTTTATGCCGACAATCCGAATATTATTTCGATTGAATTCTAGGCAATCGCTAATTAAGTTGGCTAGTACCGTCTGCATAGTTGAGGGTCACACCAGGCTGAACGTTGAAGATGTAGACATTAAAATGAATCGTGTTGTCGCCGATACTTTGCGCACGCATCGCCACACCGCGTGGTAACAGTTCATCACCGCGAAAGATCGGGGTCACTTCATAACGAATAAAATGCTGGCGTGACTGTTTCAAATAATGTGCCATATCATCTTCATGGGCCTGCATCAACGGCGAATTTAACTGCCGCGTCCCAGTCATCAAATTTTTCGGATTATTATTTTCACCGGAAAGCTGAAAACCAATTAAATGGCTGCGGTTGTACAGCCATTCGCCATGCACTTTCTTGTTGTGCCACCCAGTTGGATTCCAAGTCAGCGGCTCGCGCTTGGCAGTTGGCATGATAGCTTGATTCAGTAAAGCATTGGCAGTACCAGCACGGTTGAGACTATCGAGATTGCTAAATGTTGTCCACGGGCCTTCATCAGTGGCAAGTTCTGCTTTCGTAAAACCAGGCTCGTTATTGTTGACGGTAATCTCGGCAGTGTTGTTGTAATTGAGCTGCGCCAGTTGCGTGACCGGCTGGCGCGAGGTGCCATCCGTTGCCGGCACACTGTTGCTAACTGAACTTGATTGCGGCGGTGTCCCCAGCAGTGAAGTGTGTTGCTGCGTGTAGGTATAACCGCCGCTGGCTAAGCCAAACAACAGCAATGTCGTCGCCAACCGCCGATTCGCCCGCCGTTGCCGCTTTGTGCCTTTTCGCAGCAAAAGCAGCAGCATGCCAGCGAGAATGAGACTGAATGTGATGAGGTTATTCATGTTGCCTCCAAATAGATTAGTTCCATATCAACCGGAAACTGGGATCGGATAACGCGGGTAAATTGTTCTGAATAGTCTGAGGATAGCATATTCTTCCACCATGTGAGCTGGCGTCTTTCAGTTCGCTTAATAACAAAATACGCCGATGCTGAACCGATTCCTTATTTTTATCAATTATCGTTGGCCCATAATGTCCTTCGCCAAGTGACTGACCATGTTAAGAATTCCAAAAGCCGAATAATGCATTTGTGAAACCCCCAAATATCTGCTAATATATGTAGAAATCTTTTAAGCGAGGTATAAAATTGCTCACAGTAAACAATGTATCGATGACGTTCTCCGACCGTAAGCTATACGAAGACGTTAATTTGAAATTCACGCCCGGTAATTGCTATGGCATTATTGGCGCAAACGGCGCGGGAAAATCGACTTTTCTTAAAATCATCCAAGGTGAACTGACCCCAACGACCGGGACGGTTAGTTTGTCGCCGAATGAGCGGATGAGCAGTCTGCGTCAGGATCACTTTGCGTTCGACAATCAAACGGTGATGAACACTGTTTTGCAAGGTTGGGAACGACTTTATCAGGTGATGACGGAAAAAGATGCTTTGTATGCTAAGCCAGACTTCTCTGAAGCTGACGGGAATAAGGCAGCCGAGCTGGAAGGCGAGTTTGCCGAAATGGACGGCTGGAACGCTGAAAGCGACGCGTCTCAGCTGTTGCGGTCACTGGGCATTGCGGAAAGTGAGCACCAGAAACTCATGGCTGATCTGCCTGAAGGGGAGAAGGTCAAGGTGTTGCTCGCTCAAGCGTTGTTTGGCAAACCCGACGTTCTGCTGCTCGACGAACCAACCAACGGGCTTGATCCGCAAGCGATTAACTGGCTTGAGAACTTTTTAGCTGACTATGAACACACCGTTTTGGTTGTCTCTCATGACCGGCATTTCCTGAATGCGGTCTGCACCATGATGTGTGATGTTGACTTCGGTAAGATCGAACTTTATGTCGGCAACTACGATTTCTGGAAGCAGAGTTCTGAACTGGCCTTGCAACTGCAAAGTCAGGCGAATGCTAAAAAAGAAGAGCAGATCAAGCAGCTTCAGGAATTCGTGGCGCGTTTTTCCGCCAACGCTTCAAAGTCAAAGCAAGCCACTTCACGTAAAAAGCAGCTTGAAAAAATTACGTTAGATGATATTCGGCCTAGCACACGGAAATATCCGTACATCAAGTTCGAACCAGAACGCGAAATCGGTAACGATTTGTTACGGGTCGAGCATGTTTCCAAGACAATTGATGGTCATGAAGTACTGAAAAATGTCAGCTTCATTTTGCGGCCAGGTGACAAAACAGGGATCATCAGCCGCAATGACGTGACTGCCACTGTGCTGATGCAGCTGCTGGCAGGTGAGCTTAAACCTGACACCGGCACCATCACATGGGGTGTCACCACCAGCCGTGCCGCTATGCCAAAAGACTTGAATCCTGAATTTGATCATGATGATCTGAACATTCTCGATTGGTTGCGGCAGTTTGCGCCACAAGACGAACAAGATAACACGTTCTTGCGTGGCTTCCTCGGTCGGATGCTCTTTTCTGGGGATGAAGTGCTCAAGCAACTGAATGTCTTGTCTGGTGGCGAAAAGGTCCGTTCGTACTTGGCTAAAATGATGCTAAGCAAGGCAAACGTCCTCATCATGGATGATCCAACCAACCATCTTGATCTGGAAAGCATCACCAGTTTGAACGATGCCTTGATCGACTTCAAAGGCTCATTAATCTTCACCAGTCATGACCATCAGTTCATTCAAACCATTGCTGATCATATTATCGAGGTTGGGCCACTCGGTGTTGTTGACCGTGCGGACACAAGCTATGATGAATTCACGCAACACGAAACCGCTCAGGCCCAGGTAGCCGATATTTATCCGGCTGATAAAAAGAAGTCAAAGGCGTAATTGCCGATATCACCTTGAGCGTTACAGCTTGTGACATCATACGCAGTTACTGTACAGGCGAACAATTTTCCGCAGTCAGGGAAATTGTTCGCCTGTTTGTTTGCTCATGGATAACTTATTGGAATTTATAAAAATCCCAGTGCCAAGGCAGAGCAATCGTAGGCCAGATGGGGTCGAAGCGCCGTCTCCGCTCTAGCTGCGCATCGCCAGCCCAGCTGGCCGGAGATTCCGGTGTTTGCACGGTAGGGGACTCTTGCATAGAGCTTTTCTGCATTGTTTGGAATCTAGCACATCATAATTGTTTGAATTTTAGAATTCTTGCTCATCTCTACTTCAATTTTGTTTTTCAAACCCATCTGATAGATAATATCAGCATAAGTAACCGACAAGATAAGTGTGTGTGACCCGCGCAAGTTGTTATTGAAAGTCTCACCAATCTGGTCACATCAGCTAAGAAAGCAGTGATCAATATGTCACAACCCATTACGATTCTTCTCAGCGTCACCGGCTTTATTGTTGCGATGATTGTCCTCAATGGTTTGTTAACCTGGCAGCGACAGCAAAAACTCAAGCGCCAATTGCTAGCTGACTGGGGCACTTTCCCTGAAAAACGGCCAAAAGGTGAGCGCTATTTAAAAGCCGCCTATCTTGATCATGAAGCCCAAGTTAATCACGATTGCCAAGTTGACGACCTGACTTGGCAGGATCTTGATATGTTAGACGTGTTTGAACAGCTGAACGTCACCCAAAGTAGTGTTGGCGCTGAACGGGTCTATGCACAATTGCGGGCTTATGATTTAGGTAAACCAGCTGTTGACGAGGCGTTGATTGCCTTTTTTCAAGATCATCCTGACAGCCGATTGAAAGTGCAAATGGCGTTTGCCGGACTGGGCATCGAGCCGGCGAACAATAGCCAACTTTATCTACGGACAACCACCAAAAAAGCCTTGCCGAATGCATGGCGATTCAAAGTAATGGGCGGTTTTCCATTTATCGGTGTCTTGTTGACGCTATTGTGGCCGGCAATTGGGGTGACCTTGATGGTGGTCAGTTTGCTGGTCAACGTGTTCTACTACATTTTGAAACGTGAAGGCCTTGATGCCGAAATTACGCCTTGTCCGGACGATTATCACAGCAGAACGTCTCGCCAAAATTAGCCAACCGACTCAAGCAGCATTGCGACAAGCAGTTAAACCAATGCGCGGCATCACGCGATTTGCGTTTGTCTTCCGGACCAAGACCGGCAGCATGGGCGACATTTTAACTGAGTATCTTAGCATTATGTTCATGCTGAGCTTTATTGCCTACAACACAGTGCTCGATCGCTTAAGCAGCCACCATGCTGAGGCGCTAGCCCTGTGGCAACGGCTGGGCGATTTAGAGTTGGCCATTGCCATTGCTAATTTTCGCGCGGCGGAAGCGACTACAACGCAGCCAGTTTTTGCTAAAGGCGGCATGACCGCTACTGACTTAGCCCATCCCTTGTTGAAACATCCCGTTGCCAACCCAGTTGACTGGCAGAAAAATGCGTTGATCACCGGCGCCAATGCTTCCGGTAAGTCGACCTACGTCAAAAGTATTGCGATCAATGCCATTTTGGCACAAACGATCAATACCGTGACAGCGACAAGTTTCACGATGGAGCCGGGAGAGGTCATCACGGCTATGGCGGTGCGTGATGATCTGAGTGAAGGCGATAGCTATTTTGTTGCAGAAATTAAAGCAATTCGGCGGCTGCTCAATGCCGTTGCTAAAAAGAAGCGCGTCTATGGTTTTATCGACGAAATTTTAAAAGGGACGAACACCGTCGAACGAATTGCCGCTTCAGCGAGTGTCATTAATTGGCTAAAGCAATATCCGAGTCTGGTCGTGGTTGCGACACACGATAACGAATTGACGGACATTATGGGCGATCAATGCGTCAACTGGCATTTTCAAGAGAAAGTGACGAAGGAGTATGGCGTTGTCTTTGACTATTTGCTCTATCAAGGCCCGGCCACTTCGCATAATGCCATAGCACTGTTGGCAACCATGGACTATCCAACGTCCTTAATTCACGATGCGCGGCAGTTGGCTGCGGATTTTGAACGTAGCAAAGCATGGCCTAAGTTTGTTAAAGGAGGGATTCAAGCGTGACAGATGCAGATAAAATATTTGAGGCTATTCGTCAGAATCCCGATAACGCTGACTTTACCGCCCAAGGATGGGATCCGCTATATCATATTGAACCTGAAGCAACGATCCTCATCGCCAGTCAGGCACCAGGACGAAAAGCACAAACGACAAAAACATACTGGAATGATCCGAGTGGTGACCGCTTGCGAACTTGGATGGGCGTCACCAAGGATCAGTTTTATCACAGCGGTAAAATTGCAGTTTTGCCCTTAGATTTTTATTATCCCGGCAAAGGTAAGTCAGGTGACTTGCCACCGCGTAAAGATTTCGCGGCCAAGTGGCATCCTTCTTTGTTAGCCTTAATGCCAAAGATTCAACTTACAATTGTGATTGGCGCCTACGCCCAAAAATATTATTTAGGAAAGCATCGCGAAAAAACGCTGACTGCCACTGTCAAAAATTTCCGGGCGTATTTGCCTGACTATTTTCCGATCGTCCATCCTTCGCCTCTAAACTATGGGTGGGTTAACCGTAATCCATGGTTTATGACCGATGTGGTGCCGGCATTACAGGCGCAGGTTGCAGACTTGATGAAGTAGAATGAATTAATGTGACGCGCTCGCAGGAGTCTACACATACCGACCTTGAAAAAGTCAGGCCATCATTCACAGCCCTCAAATAAATGCGAACAGATTATCGCAAAAGGTTTTTGTCGTCCTAGATCTCGTGCATAACTTATCCGGATATAAGGATGAAGGCGGAGCAATCGGAGGCCAGATGGGGCTCAGCCGTGCAAACAACACAGCGACCGGGTTTTGTCGCTGATGTTGTTAGGCGACTTCGAGACCCGTTTTTGGGCTCGAAGCGCCGTCACAGCGTTCCAGCCCCAGCTGGCCGGAGATTGCGGAGTTTGGCACGGCGGGGATTTGTTAGCCCAGCTCTTTTCTGGATTATTTAGGATTTGACAAATCATAAGATCACTTACGTTTTGATTTTCAGGTGCTACTGTGTAGTCACAAAAAGGCTGAGATCGCGGAAACGCTCCGCCGCGATCTCAGCTTTTTAAGTAGCCGTTTGCTTGAATAATTTAATGAGTGATTGAACTTATGGTAATGTCACGAAAATGAGTGCGCCAACAACGCCGCCAGCTAAAGGACCGAGAACAGGTACCCACGAGTAACCCCAATCAGAGCCGCCTTTATGTGCAATCGGCAGGATGGCGTGCGCCAAGCGTGGGCCGAGATCCCGCGCCGGGTTAATTGCGTAACCGGTTGTCCCCCCAAGTGACAATCCGATTGCAGTGATCAAGATACCAACGCCCATCGGAGCTAAACCTGCTGTCCATTTGCCTTGCGCAAAAGCTAATAGGCCAAAAATCAAGACAGCAGTGCCGATGAATTCAGACAAGAAGTTAGCGGTATAGTTGCGAATGGCTGGGCCAGTCGCAAAAACGCCTAAGATGGTTGCTTGGTCATTGGTCTTCGTCCAATGTGGATAGTAATGCAGCCAGACAACGGCGGCTCCTAAGAAAGCACCAAGCATTTGGGCAGCGACAAACGGCAGCACCCATGACCAAGAAAATTGACCGATGGCGGCAAAAGCAATGGTCACCGCCGGATTGAGATGGGCCGGGCCAAGGAAAGCGGCGGTATAAACGCCCATGGTGACAGCCAGTCCCCAACCAAGGGTGATGGCAACCCAGCCAGCATCCTTTGCTTTTGATTGGTTGAGTGACACGCCAGCCACCACGCCGTCACCAAGGAGAATCAGGATGAAGGTGCCGATAAATTCACCTAATGTTTGTGTCCACATGTTGATTCCTCTTTCTATTCAGGATGAACCGGTGCTGGTGCCGTTTTTAGATAGGCCAGTTGACTGTCGGCAATGGCAGCATTCAAGGCGGCCAGTTGTTGGGCTTTCACCGAGTCGTCCCATCCCAGTGTTTGCGCCATTTCGTCAACAACCGGCTGTTTCAACTCAGCCAGTGTTTCAGCGTGGAAAAGTAGGGCATTGGTTCGGCGCAAGAGATAATCAACCGGTGTGAGCGTCATTTCTTCATTGAGTGAATAACGCAGACTCATGGTTTCCTTCAGACTTAATCCTGGCGCAGGGCCATCGACAGCGTAAGTGAGCACTCGGCTGGTATTGGAACCGAAGCGGTTAGCCAGATCTTGGGCTTCTTTTTCCGATAAACCAGCATCAACGCCAATCCGAATGTAGAAGGCCATGGTTTCTTCAACATTGGTCGGATCAAAATGTCCGCCGGAAACTTGCAGCTTTTTGGAATCGACTGCTGGCGCGTCAACGTTGAAACGGTCGACCAGAATACGGCGAATCAGTGCGAGGGCACCAGCGGCCATTTTCCGATAGTCCGTAATTTTACCGCCGGAAAGGGTGATGAGCCCGTCTGTCGCCTGGTCAAGCGAACTGCCGCGAGAAACTTGGGATGGGCTTAATCCGGCTTCGGCGTGTGCTGTTTCCAGTTTGGAAATAGCACGTTCAACATCGGCGCGGGTCGCCTGATCGTCTTCATAAGCGTTCACAACCTCGATCAAGGCCGCAAATGAATCGTCTGAAACCTTGCCGCTGTTAGCACCGCCGCCGTTATAATCGGAACTGCCGTTGTCGTTGATCAGTGGTCGCAACCCAGCCCAACTAGCTTCAATATCGTCGATCGTCATATGGCTTTCGGGGAAGCGTTTATTGACGACTTTCAGCAGATAATCGACATCTTCTTGCTCAACGCGGGGATGTTCATAATCGCCGGTATAATCTGTATCAGTGGTACCAAAATACGTTTTGCCTTCTCGCGGAACCACGAAGAACATCCGACCATCGTTTAAGCCAGTATCCATGTAAGTTGGTTGCGGAACTGGCAAGCGAGAACCGTCAACGACTAGATGAACACCTTTGGTTGGCCGCAAAGTTGGCGCGTGTTTTTCGTGATCGTCAAGTGCATTGAACTTATCAGCCCATGGAGCCCATGGACCGGTTGTGTTGATGACCAGTTTGGCATGGATATCGAATTCAGTGTCGTCCAACAAGTCTTTAACATGCAGCCCAACCACTTGACCAGCGTCATTGTGCAGCATGCCGACCGCTTTAACATGACTGGCCATCAAGCAGCCAAGTTCGTCAGCTTCTTTGATGTTTTCGATCACAAGGCGCGCATCGTTGTTGACGAAATCGAGATAAACGCCACCGCCTTGCAGGTTATCAGCGGACAATTGTGGTTCACGTTGAAGGACTTCATCTTTTGTCACGGTATAATTGGCGTACTGAGAACCTTCAACACCAGCCAATCGATCATAGAGATCCATGGCAATTTTGACGCTGAACATGTCAAACGTACTGCCGGATTCTTGATAAATTGGCAACAGCATTGGGAATGGCCGCGGGATATGCGGCGCGATCCCTTGCACGACGGCGCGTTCCTTAACAGTGTCAGCGACAACGCCAACATCAAAAGATTTAAGATAGCGAATACCGCCGTGTACCAATTTGGTCGAACGCGAACTGGTGCCTTCCGCAAAGTCCTGCATCTCAATCAAACCGGTTTTGATCCCGCTGGCAGCTGCTTGAATCGCCACCCCAGCGCCGGTAATGCCGCCACCGACGATGAGCAAGTCGAGCTCGGTATGCTTTAACTGATGAATCGTTTGTTTGCGCGTTTCGTTGGAAAATACCATTTTGTTCTCCTTCATTACGGATCGAGTCAGTCTCGATCATTTTTTGGTTGACAGATCAGGCTTTCTTCGCCTTGTGCTTATACATTTGGGTTGCAGCAACAGCTTGCTGCCAGCCTTCATAAAGGTGGTCGCGATCAAGCGCGCCCATTGTTGGTTCAAAACGTTTGCCAAGCTTCACGATACTTTGCAGTTCATCGGTATTGTTCCAGAAGCCAGTCGCCAAACCAGCGAGGAAGGCAGCGCCCATCGCCGTCGTTTCCAAATTGGCTGCTCGTTCAATCGGAATGCCTAAAATATCTGCTTGGAATTGCATCAGGTAATCGTTGTTAGCTGCGCCGCCGTCAACGCGCAAAGCTTGGATCGGGATACCAGTGTCTTTATTCATGGTATCCACGACATCACGTGACTGATAAGCAAGAGATTGCAAGGTTGCTTTGATGAAATCTTCGCGAGTCGTGCCACGAGTGATGCCAAAAATAGCACCGCGAGCATCAGAATCCCAATAAGGCGCACCTAAGCCTGTGAAGGCTGGGACAACATAAACTTCATTTTGACTCTTAGAAGCTCGTGCGGCGGCTTCGGAGTCGCTTGAACGCTCGACCAACTTCATGGCGTCCCGCAACCATTGAATCGCACTGCCGGCAACGAAAACGGAACCTTCAAGTGCATAGGTCACCTTGCCATCAAGTCCATAGCCGATGGTGGTGAGCAGGTTGTTGTTGGACAAGGTCGGTTTTTCGCCGGTATTCATCACAATGAATGCACCTGTGCCATAGGTGTTTTTCACCATACCCGGCTCAAGCGCCAGCTGACCAAAAAGTGCTGCTTGTTGGTCACCAACCATGCCGGCAATCGGCACGGTACTGCCGAAGAAATGGTAGGCTGCTGCATTGCCGTAAATTTCTGAATTGCTGCGAACTTCCGGTAGCATTTGCTTAGGAATATTCAACAATTGGAGAATCTCGTCATCCCAGGCTAGTTTATGGATGTTGAACAACATGGTTCGTGAGGCGTTGGTATAGTCGGTGACATGAATGGCGCCGCCGGACAGCTTCCAAGAAAGCCAAGTATCGATGGTGCCGAAAAGCAGTTCGCCTTTTTCCGCCCGTTCTTGCGCGCCAGGCACATGATCCAAAATCCAGCGAATCTTAGTCGCTGAGAAATACGAATCAATTAGCAAACCGGTTGAATCATGAATCATATCGCTGTGGCCATCTGCCTTAAGTTTGTCAGCGATCTCGCTAGTTTGCCGCGACTGCCAGACGATGGCGTTGTAGATTGGCAACCCGGTCTGTTTGTCCCATACAACCGTGGTTTCCCGTTGATTGGTAATCCCGATTCCGACAATTTGGCGTGGCTGAATCTGTGATTCAATAAACGCCGTCGCGATGGTCGACAAAGCGGCATTCCAAATTTCATTGGCATTATGCTCGACCCATCCCGGATGCGGAAAATACTGCGGAAATTCCCGCTGTGCATCAACAACTTTTTGACCATTGTGATCGATGATGATGGTCCGTGTACTCGTGGTACCCTCATCAATCGCCAGAATGTACTTCTGATCACTTGTCACAAATAACTACCCCCTGTGAAATAATATTGTACACAATGAAAACGTTTCCAGAAACAGTTATACCGTACCTCGTGCCATTCTGCCAACTTTAAACTTATGTGTATCATTAGTTATTTTAAAAAGTTAAAAAACCGATCAAAATTCTGTAAATGAGATGGAAATGGAGGTTGTGCTGCAAATGAGATATCTTGAATAAAAAAACGCGTGGCCGATGAACGTTTTCATCAGCCGCGCGTATTTTGCTTAGGATCATCTGACCTGCTATTGGATGAGCTGGCGCATGCGATGGATCCGCTCAAAAATCTGGTCTTCCTGACGGCGATCAGCCCAAGAAAAATTGTGCATCGTGCTATTCGGGCGATTAACCTTCGTGTACAAAATGGTTGGATTATAAGCATATTTGCCAGGCGTATGCGCGACAAAATCCGCCGTGAAGTAATAGTCCTCAGCAATGCGTAATTGTTCATCATAGCGAATATTACCGGCAGTTAAAGCATCACGAGAGAAAGCCTTGTTCCAAATATAACCGCCCACTTCGGAGCCGTGGCGTGAGACTTGATCAAACATTTCACGCTGTGACAACAATTGAAAGCGATTGGGCCCGCCGCGGCTGCGATGCCACCAATCATAACCAACCGCAGTGGCCACAACACCCGATGTGAACCCGTGTGATAACGTTTCGGCAAAGGTCGGCGCGATTAAATCGTCACCGTCGACAAACGCCACAGCTTGACCAGTGGCATGATCAATGCCAAAGTTTCGCGCAGCACCGATGCCACGATGGTCATTAAAACCGGTCGCGTGAAAATTAGGGATACCTTTAACAAAATCAGCCACTGTCTGAGCGGTACCATCAGTAGAGGCATCGTCGATGAGCCAAATTTCAAAATCAATTGTTTGTTGCTGGATACTTTTTAATGTCTCAGGCAGATAATGACCTAAATTGTAAGTTGGCACAACGATGGTTAAATCTAAGTTCGACGTAATTGCCTCCTTGAAGCTCGTTTTGATCATTATCGTCAAATTAACGGAGGCGTCAAATAAAGTGATTCGTTTGTAGAGACATGACTAGCACTGATCATTAAAGAACAAAAGGCAACACAGATAATTGTCCTAAAAAACTGACGATGGCTTGCTGGATGGACACTGTTGAAAAAGAAAAAAGAACAGCAAAACTAAAGATGCTACAAAAATAAAATAAAACGTTTACATTCTGTTCAGATATGGTACACTTTGTTTGTTGATAGGAATATTCAATGTGGATTGTGACTATTTAATTAGGCGAGACCACAAATCGCAGTGCTGATCGCAGCGCGTGATTTGTGGTTTTTTCTTTGCACTGGGAGGTGATGACAACTTGCCAAAAATAGCTCAGATTTTTAACAACAACGTGGCCTTGGTTGATCTAGACAACCGCGGCCAAGCCGTTGTAAGGGGACGT
Organism: Lacticaseibacillus paracasei subsp. paracasei; assembly: GCF_000829035.1. Classification (NCBI taxonomy): domain Bacteria; kingdom Bacillati; phylum Bacillota; class Bacilli; order Lactobacillales; family Lactobacillaceae; genus Lacticaseibacillus; species Lacticaseibacillus paracasei. The sequence continues at coordinate 622,838 of NZ_AP012541.1, forward strand.
GGCATCGCTTTTCAGAAGAGGCGAGGAGATGTTATTCCGACAAAGCAGATAGAGAAGATCTTTTATCTAGCGAACGAGACTTCCCGACAAAATTTGTACTTTCTCTTAAAAAATATTCCGATTGACGTGGTGACGACTACCTATGAAATTATTGATGTTGCCCAGAAACAATATCGACTGAAAGTGCTTGATTATATCTACATTACCTTGAGTGATCATATTTACGAGGCATATAAACGCTATCAGGCAGGGACTTATCAAGAAACAATGGTACCAGATTTTCATATTCAATATCCGGCCGAATATGCGGTGGCTAAACAGGCACTGCAAATCATTGCCACGAACCTTGGCGTTCAGTTTCCACAGTCGGAAATAAAAAATCTGGCGTTGCACTTTATCAACGCTTCCGGCGAAGACGATGGCGAGCAGGTTTTTGGTAAAAGCAATGAAGCCTCACTTAGTCAACTTGTACAAGAAGTGTTGAAGCGTCATCACATTACTCGCTCTCATTCAAATGGCAACTACTATGACCGATTTATGATTCATCTCCAGTATCTCATCGACCGACTGCAGCGTGTTGATACATATGCCGTTACCATTGTCCCTGAGGTTGCCACTGAACTTAAGCAAAACTATCCGCAGTCTTACAAGATTGCCTCAGAAATTTTCGATGAAATTAAGGATCAACTCTATCGCAGTATGAGTGAGGACGAACGACTTTACTTCATCATCCACATTCAGCGATTGATAAACGAAGCACCAGCCCAGAATCATTCACAAAACGATTCATTATAACGCGCTCGCAGTCGTAGAAGCCTACACATAAGGGCTTTGAAGCAATCTACCAAAGATTGGGCCAGTATGCTTCAAGCCCTAGATTGCAATAATAAAGTTACCACCTAGAAAGAGGCTTGCTCACTGCTTGAACTGGGGTTTGCCAACGGAGACATTTTCTAGGTTTGTTATTGATAAGCGCTGTGGCTTGTTGAATATCGGTCTCTGAAACCTGATCAAACTGTGTTCCCTTCGGGAAATAGTAGCGAAGTTCTCGATTGAACCGTTCATTTGTGCCCCGTTCATTCGGGTGATAGGCGTGGCAAAAGTAAACCGGTATCCGATAGCGCTTTGTAAGCGCCTGATCGCAGGAAAACTCTTTACCGTGATCAACCGTCACTGATCGAACCGGACCCGGAAAGTCCACCATCAGTCTTGCAAATCCCTTGAGAACAGCATTTTGTGATAAGTTTTCAAGCTTAGTTGTCGCCATTAAACGTGTCACCCGATCGACAATGGTCAAAACAGCAGCCTTTGACCCGCGACCACCGCGAACTGTATCCATCTCTAAATGTCCTTTTTCGGTTCGCCGATTAGCTGACTCACTGCGAATCTCAATTGAGGTGCCTACTGCTTGGTTATAGCGCGACCGAAGGTCTTGTCTTCTTTTATGACGTTTACCGTGATCAAAGAGTTGGCTTGGCTGAAAATCGACTTGTCTTTGATAAATCCAGTGGTAAATCGTGTGTGGCGCACAGTGAACGGCATAACCGACCATTTCAGGGGACCAACCTAGGTTTAGCTTCTCAGTTACCATCCGCTTCAACTTAGGCGTTAAAATCGAGTGCCGACCACAACGATGCCGACAAGTATCGGCATGATCCTGAGCTATAATGGCGCAGTAATCACCTTCAGGGCAACGGTGAAGCTCATGCCTAATAGAAATACGAGAGCGGCCTAAGGTCGCGGCGATGTATTGAATCGTGTGGTGTTGCATCAGTTCTATCTGAGATCGTTCAATTAAGGTTATAATGGCCATGGGACCTGTCCTTCTCTCTAGATGGTATGTTATGCAAACACCATTTTAGCAAGAACGGACAGGTCTTTTTTCACATTTTCTGGGTGGTAACTTTAATTATGCAATCTAGGAAGCACGCTTATGCTTTGGCTTCCAAGCGCTCAGGAGGAAAAGACTCATGAATAAGGTTTTTGATAAATTAAAACCGGTTTTTGAAGCCATCGCTGCTAACAAATATATTTCCGCGATTCGTGATGGCTTTATCGCATGTATGCCGATCATCATCTTCTCAAGTATCTTTATGATGGTTGCTTATGTTCCGAACGCTTGGGGGTTTTACTGGCCAGACAACGTAACGAATACGTTGATGGTTGCTTATAACTATTCCATGGGCTTGCTGGCACTGTTTGTGGCGGGAACGACTGCTAAAAACTTGACTGACAGCAAGAACCTTGAATTACCGAAAACAAATCAAATTAATCCAGTGGCCGTCATTGTGGCGTCTGAAATTTCTTTTGTCATTTTGTCGATCTTGCCGCTTAAAACCGGTGTTGACCTGACTTACATGGGGACTCAGGGATTGATCTGCGCTTATATCGTTGGGTTGATCGTGCCAAATATTTACTACGTCTGTATTAAGAACAATGTCACGATTAAATTACCAGAGCAGGTACCAGGTAATATCGCCCAGTCATTTAAAGACCTTATCCCGATGGGCCTTTCTGTGACAGCCTTCTGGCTTTTCGGTGTTGGCTTCAAAGCGGCAACGGGTACTGTATTGCCACGCTGGATCATTCAAGTACTTTCGCCGCTTTTCCAAGCCAGCGATTCTTATCTAGGCTTAGCCCTGATTGCTGGCGCGATGGCTTTCTTCTGGTTCTGTGGTGTCCAAGGCCCATCAATTGTTCAGCCGGCTGTTGTCCCGATTATGATTGCGAATACAGCAGCTAACTTGCAGCAATATCAGGCAGGGCAACATGTCTCGCACGTTTTGGCCATGAACACGATGGACTACGTCATGAATTTTGGTGGAACCGGAGCAACATTGGTGGTACCTTTCATCATGCTGTTTGCGGCCCGATCAGCGCAATTAAAAGCCGTTGGTAAGGTTTCCTTTGTGCCATGCACTTTCGGGGTCAATGAACCTGTTTTGTTTGGAATGCCGATTATCATGAATCCCATTTTCTTCATTCCGTTCTTAGCAACCCCGATCGTGAACGTTTGCTTATTCAAATTCTTTGTGAGTGTACTTGGCATGAACAGTATGATGTACACCATGCCATGGACAGTTCCGGGACCGATTGGGATTTTGATTTCGACTGGGTTTGCCCCGTTGGCTTTCGCCTTTGTTCTACTGACGTTGGTTCTGGACGTTGCGATATACTTCCCATTCATTCGCGTTTATGACAGCACACTCTTAGCTGAAGAAAAAGCTAAGGAAGAGGTCATTGAAGACGACGGCATGGCTGTTCAGGCGAGTGACACAGTGTCACCTTCTATCCCGACTGGTTTGACTGTTGCGACTGCCACAGACGACGATGCGACCCATGTGTTGCCTGAAACAGCCCCATCTGCCCACGGCGAAGCCTATTTCAAACAAAATGAAGTTAATGTTTTAGTGTTGTGTGCTGGTGGTGGAACAAGCGGTATTCTTGCCAACGCGCTAAACAAACTGTCTAAGGAACGCGGTTTAAAGCTCTCGGCCGCCGCCCGCGCTTATGGACAGGATATGGATTTGATCAAAGATATGAACATGGTCATCCTTGCGCCGCAAATGGAAAGCATGAAAGGTAATTTAAAAAAGATCACCGATAAGTATGGCGTCAAGCTGGTCACAACAACTGGTCGGCAATACATTGAATTAACCAACAATGGTGACAAGGCACTTGATTTTGTTGAATCCAATCTTTGAGACACTTAACAGGAGGTTATTAAGCAATGAGTAAACAGCTACCTCAAGATTTTGTAATGGGCGGGGCAACCGCCGCCTATCAAGTCGAAGGAGCCACCAAGGAAGACGGTAAAGGTCGCGTGCTTTGGGACGATTTTCTGGATAAACAGGGGCGGTTCAAGCCCGACCCGGCAGCGGATTTTTATCATCGTTATGATGAAGATTTGGCATTAGCGGAAAAATACGGCCATCAAGTGATTCGGGTGTCAATTGCCTGGTCGCGAATTTTTCCGGATGGTGCCGGGGAAGTTGAGCCACGCGGGGTTGCTTTTTACCACAAGCTCTTCGCGGATTGTGCCGCCCATCATATCGAACCGTTTGTTACGCTACATCATTTTGATACGCCCGAACGCTTGCACGAAGCCGGTGATTGGTTGAGTCAAGAGATGTTGGACGACTTTGTGGCTTATGCGAAGTTTTGCTTTGAAGAATTTTCCGAAGTGAAGTATTGGATCACCATTAATGAACCGACCTCAATGGCCGTTCAACAATATACAAGCGGGACATTCCCGCCTGCCGAGTCTGGACGTTTTGATAAGACGTTCCAAGCTGAACACAATCAAATGGTGGCGCATGCCCGTATCGTTAATCTATATAAGTCAATGCAATTAGGTGGCCAAATTGGAATTGTTCATGCGTTGCAAACTGTTTATCCCTACAGTGATAGCGCTGTGGATCACCATGCCGCCGAGTTGCAGGACGCTTTGGAAAATCGATTGTATCTGGATGGCACATTAGCTGGCGAATATCACCAAGAAACTTTGGCGCTCGTGAAGGAAATTCTGGATGCCAATCATCAACCGATGTTTCAATCGACACCGCAGGAAATGAAGGCTATTGATGAAGCGGCCCATCAGTTAGACTTTGTTGGGGTCAATAATTATTTCAGCAAGTGGTTGCGTGCCTATCATGGCAAATCAGAGACCATTCATAATGGCGACGGCACCAAAGGCTCTTCGGTCGCGCGGCTGCAAGGCGTTGGCGAGGAAAAACTCCCAGATGGCATTGAGACGACAGATTGGGATTGGTCGATTTATCCACGAGGAATGTATGACATACTGATGCGGATTCATAATGACTATCCGTTGGTGCCAGTGACCTACGTGACAGAAAATGGTATTGGTCTTAAAGAAAGCTTGCCAGAAAATGCGACCCCTGACACCGTGATTGAAGATCCAAAACGGATTGATTATGTAAAGAAATATCTGTCCGCAATGGCTGATGCTATCCATGATGGCGCAAATGTCAAAGGTTACTTCATCTGGTCACTTCAAGATCAGTTTTCTTGGACAAACGGTTACAGTAAACGATATGGTCTGTTCTTCGTTGATTTTCCAACACAAAATCGTTATATCAAACAAAGTGCCGAGTGGTTTAAGTCTGTGAGTGAGACCCACATCATTCCGGATTAAAAAGTTTTTGGCTATTTAGACAGCAAGGATTGAATCGGAGGGAAAATGATGGCTACTAAAGAAGAAATTTCAATGGTTGGTTTTGCACTTGTGGCGTATGCAGGCGATGCTCGAACGGCTGCTGTGCATGCACTTGATGCCGCTGAAGCAGGCGATTTCGATAAGGCAAACGAATTGGTTGAGAAGGCCCAACAGGATATCAATGAAGCCCACAACCAACAGACCCAGCTTCTAAGTCAAGAAGCTGGCGGTGCTGAAATGGATGTCACCTTTATCATGGTTCATGGTCAAGATACGTTGATGACAACCATGTTGCTCATTGATGAAACACGCTACATGATTCGCATGTTTAAGCGGATCAAAGAACTTGAGAACAAGCAGTAAATGAGTCATCATCATTTCTCGATAAAATGATAGTCGAATCGATCAGCATTTCCTCCAAATGACGAACTTTGCTGTTAGCGCGTCCTCAATAATTGAACAGAAGTAACCCAAAAACTAGGCGCGTGGCACATACAGCGCCTAGTTTTTCTATTTCTGGTTTCGGCGACAATTGATGACCAGTTTGGCTTAGTGTCCGTTAAGTACTGAGCGGGATAGCAAAGCGGAATGCAAAACGCTCAAATGTTTTAGTAAAAGAAAAAAGCTTTGAATTCGACAGTTGTTAGAGGATCGATAAAACAAAACAAAAAAATTTGGCTATAGCGCTTCCAATCCGTCATTATTTTTAGTAAAATAAAAACGGTTACAAAAATCAGCAGCGGATAAATAAGCTTAACTTCAATTAGGAGGTATTGACGGTGAATAGTACAGATGTCACGAAAGGTTTTACGGAACAATTTGGTAAGCAGACGGAGCACACCTTCTTCGCACCAGGACGCATTAATTTAATTGGTGAACATACCGATTACAATGGTGGCCACGTTTTCCCGTGTGCCATTTCGCTGGGCACTTATGCAGCGGTTGGCACCAATGAGGACAACGCTTTTCGGTTATACTCGGCCAACTTCCCAAAGGTTGGCATTATTGACATCCCATTCTCGGATCTTTTCCAAGATAAGCGCGGCTTGTGGACAGATTACTTCCAAGGTATGGCGCGGGTGATGAAGACGGCGGGTGCGAACTTCACGCATGGCCTCAATGTTTACATCAACGGCAACTTACCTGATGGCGCTGGGTTATCAAGTTCTGCTTCTCTGGAAATGCTGGTCGGAACGATTCTGAACAATCTTTTTGATGGCGGCTTTGAACCGTTGGAGCTGGTTCAGTTCGGCGTTAAAGTCGAAAACGACTATATCGGCGTGAACTCCGGTGTGATGGATCAGTTCGCGATTGAAATGGGTCGCGCAAATCAAGCAACGCTGTTGGATACAAACACGATGAAATACGAGTACCTGCCAGTTGAGATGGGCGATAACGTGATTGTCATCATGAATACCAACAAGCGTCGTGAGTTGGCTGATTCCAAGTACAACGAACGCCGCAGTGAATGCGAAAAAGCACTGGCAATGCTACAAAAAGGTATTGAAGTTAAAAGTCTGGGCCAACTGAGTGAAGACGAATTCGACGAGAATACTTATCTCATTTACGATCCAATCCTGATCAAACGCGCGCGCCACGCCGTCTTTGAAAATCAGCGGACATTGAAGGCTTCGAAAGCACTGCAAGATGGCGATTTGAAGACCTTTGGCAAACTAGTCTCTGCTTCTGGAGTTTCGTTGGCTTTTGACTACGAAGTCACTGGCATCGAGCTTGATACCCTTGTGACCAATGCCTTGAAGCAACGGGGTGTGCTCGGTGCTCGCATGACCGGTGCTGGCTTTGGCGGTTGCGCCATTGCGATTGTCAACAGTGCTGATGTTGAAGACTTTATTGACAACGTTGGTAAGGCCTATCGAGAAAAGATTGGCTATGACGCCCATTTCTATGTGGCCGATATTGCCGATGGTGCTAAGCAACTGAACTAACTCTGCTAAAATAGAAAAAGTGTTATAAAGTAGAGCGTGAGCCAGACCGATTTCTAGTCTGACGAACACGTTTTAAAAAAGGGAGATATTTTATTATGACAATTGCAGTTTTAGGCGGCGCTGGTTACATCGGTTCACATACGGTAAAACAATTACTCGCTGCCGGCGAGGATGTTGTGGTTTTGGATAACTTGATTACTGGGCATCGTAAGGCGGTTGATCCACGCGCCCGTTTTTATCAAGGCGATATCCGCGACTATCATTTTCTGAGCCAAGTGTTCAGTCAGGAAAAGATTGACGGGATTGTCCATTTTGCGGCGTTCTCAATTGTGCCGGAATCCATGAAAGATCCGTTGAAGTATTTTGATAACAACACTGGCGGCATGATCACCTTGCTTGAAGCCATGAATCAATTCGGCATCAAGAAAATTGTCTTCTCATCAACGGCAGCAACTTATGGCGAACCTAAGCAGGTCCCAATTAAAGAAACTGATCCGCAAGTACCGACCAATCCATACGGTGAAAGCAAGTTGGCCATGGAAAAGATCATGCATTGGGCTGATGTGGCTTATGGACTGAAGTTCGTGGCTTTGCGTTACTTCAATGTTGCGGGTGCAATGCCAGACGGTTCCATCGGTGAAGACCATCATCCAGAAACGCATATTGTGCCAATTATCTTGCAGGTTGCAGCAGGTACGCGAACTGGTTTGCAAATTTATGGTGACGACTATCCAACCAAGGATGGTACCAATGTGCGTGACTATGTTCATGTGGTCGATCTTGCTGATGCCCACATTTTGGCCTTGAAGTATCTGGATGCCGGCAATAAGTCATCCGCGTTCAACATTGGTTCTGCGCATGGTTTCTCCAACCTTGAAATTCTAAATGCAGCGCGTAAGGTGACTGGCCAAGAGATTCCAGCCACGATGGGCCCGCGGCGTGCCGGTGATCCAAGCACTTTGATTGCTAGCTCAGAAAAGGCTCGTGACATTTTAGGCTGGAAGCCAAACTATGACGATATTGACAAGATTATCGAAACCGCATGGAACTGGCACGAAAATCACCCAGAAGGATTTGGTGACCGGAATTGACCGCGATTAGCAATCACGTTGGTACCATTGTGAAACTCAATCCCGATTACACCCAGATGGATGCAGTCTATCTGACCAACAAATTGTTGAACTTGATCGGAGATGCTGCCCTTGACCTGTCTGGTGATGCTGATCCATTGACGAACCTTGATCTGATGGTGAAAGCTGCGCAGGAGAATGGTAAAATTCCAGATTCACAGGCAGCACGTCAGATTTTGGAAGCGCAGCTGATGGACCTTGCTACCCCGACACCAAGTCGGATCAATCAACTGTTTTGGGATAAGTATCAGGCGGGACCACGGGTTGCAACAGACTGGTTCTTTGCTTTGAGTCGCGCGAATAATTATATTCAAACGCGAGCGATTGCTAAGAACGTTGTTTTTCCAGCTAAAACTGAATATGGCGACCTCGAAATCACCATCAACCTGTCTAAACCGGAAAAAGATCCGAAAGACATTGCTGCTGCGGCACATGCCGCCCAGTCTGGCTATCCGGCGTGTGCCTTGTGTTTACAAACGGAAGGGTATGCCGGTCGAACTGACTTTGCGGCGCGAACCAATCATCGCATTATTCGCTTTTTGCTTGGCGGTAAAACATGGGGATTCCAATATTCGCCATATGCTTACTTCAACGAGCACGCGATTTTTCTGGATGCTATCCATGAACCCATGGTGATAGACCAAAGTACCTTCAGCAACTTGTTGTCCATCGTTTCAATGTTTCCAACTTATTTTGTTGGCTCAAATGCTGACTTGCCAATTGTCGGCGGTTCGATGCTGACGCATGAACATTACCAAGGCGGTCGCCATACATTTCCAATGGCCAAAGCACCAATTGAGACGCAGGTTGAAATTAGCGGGCATCCGCATGTTTTCGCTGGCATCGTCAAGTGGCCGATGAGTGTTATTCGCTTAGTGAGTGCTGATTCGGACGAGTTGATAAATGCAGCCGAACATGTTCGGCAGGTTTGGAATCAGTATACCGATGAAACAGTTGACGTCCGCGCATTTGTTGATGGCAAACCGCATCATACGGTGACCCCAATTGCTCGGCGTGTTGGTTCGGAATTCCAGCTGGATTTAGTGCTGCGCGACAATCAAACTAGTGCAGAGCATCCGGATGGTATTTTCCATCCGCATCAGGACGTGCAACATATCAAGAAGGAAAACATTGGCTTGATCGAAGTGATGGGACGTGCCATTTTACCGGCACGATTGAAGTCGGAGTTAGCTGAAGTCCAGAAATATCTTTTGGGTGAAGCCAACACGATGAAACCAATGCATCAAGCATGGGCCGACCAACTGAAAGCAAAATATGATTGGACGCCAGCAAATGCAGAGATACAAATGCAGGCAGCGGTTGGTCGTGTATTTGCCCGGGTCTTAGAAGATGCTGGTGTGTTCAAACGCGATGAAGTTGGTCAAAAAGCATTTGCTCGCTTCTGTCGGGAACTGTAGCAACAGGCTACGTTGCTGAAGCCGGCAAGGAGTCAATGGAAACGGAGAAAACGATGACCACGATTACAGATATTGCGAAGGCGGCAGGGGTTTCAATTGCGACTGTCTCGCGTATTTTAAATTATGATACGACGTTGGCTGTCACGCCCGAAACGCGCCAACGCGTGTTGAAAACAGCCGAAAAGCTGGCGTACAAACCACGTCGACGTAAACGTGTGTCCCCGCAAACCACCGTTGCCTTGATTCAATGGCGCAGCGAGCAAGAAGAGTTGAATGATCTGTATTATTTACAGATTCAATATGCTATTGAGGCTCGGGCGGCCTCAGCTGGCTATCATTTGCAGAGCTTGCATTTGGAGCAGTTGGCAGCTGAGACGACACAAAACGTCCAAGGTGTGATTGCGTTGGGTAAGTACGACGCTGGCGAAGTGGCAACGATCAAAGCCTTGGCGCAACCAGTTGTTTTCGTGGATCAAAATATGTTGGCATTTGACTGCGACTCGGTCACCAGCGATTATGCTGGTCCTATCGAGCAAATTATTCATCATTTTCAATCGGTAGGGATCAACGACATCGGGTTTCTCGGTGGCGTTGAAACGAGTCGCAGCGGACGCGAGCAGTTTCAGGACGTGCGGACAGCCGCGTTTGATCGGGTGATGTACGCAGAGAATTTGATGCAGCCAGCGTTTCGTTTTATTGGCGCGTTCACGCCTGATTCAGGTTACGAACTGATGAAACAAGCGATCACCAAACTCGGTGACACCTTACCGCACGGTTTCATTGTGGCCAACGACACGATGGCAGTCGGTGCGTTGCGCGCTTTGAACGAGGCTAAGATCGAGGTGCCGCAACGCGTCTCTGTGATCAGCTTCAACGATGTGGCGGTCGCCAAGTTCACGACCCCGCCACTTTCTACGGTGCATGCTGCCACTGACCAAATGGGCCAAACCGCGGTCGAACTATTGCAGGCACGCATCAAAGATCCGAAACGCGTACCACGTCAGGTTAACTTCAAAAGTGAGCTTATTATGCGAGCCAGCAGCTTGTAGGAACGGTATCATAACGTGTTCCCCCGCGAAGAAACCTGTCCATAATGACCTCAAGTGCAATGACCAAAAGCGGGTCATCATACTTGAGATCGGCTGATGCTTTGGTTTCTAACCGCGCTGGCTTACGCTCGTTTATAAAGGAGGACAAGATGGACGTTTCAGTTGAACCATGCGGTCAGTATCAAGGCCATAATTTGTATGAGCTGACCTTGACCAATGATCAAGGCATGGTTGTGAAGTTGTTGAATTATGGTGCAACCTTGGAAAAAGTGTTGTTACCAGAAGCTGATGGCTTGCACAACATGATTCTGTCGCTGCCAAGTCGGGAAGATTACGCAAAAGAGCGCAATTTTCTCGGCGGTACGGTCGGTCGAGTGGTCGGCCGGATTCGTGGTCATGTTTGGCAGCATGGGGATGTGAAAATTGATCTGCCAATGAACGAAGGTAAGAATCACATTCACGGCGGGGATGACGGTCTGGATCGGCAAGTTTATAACTTCCGTATTGACCAGACAGCTACCACAGCTAGTGCTAGTTTTACCTTTGTTGATCCAGCAGGGCATAATGGCTATCCGGGCAACGTCAAGCTGCAAGTGACTTATACCTTGGAGAATACGAATACCTTGCACTATCGTCTGGATGCAGTTAGTGATGAAGAAACGCTCTTCAATCCAACTAACCATACCTATTTTGCGATTGACCAGCCAAACAAAATTGATGCCACCACGCTGACGATTCCAGCCGACGATTACAAACCGCTTGATGCAGACCATCTGCCAGATCAAGGCTGGCAGCCAGTTGCCGGAACGGTCTTTGATTTTCGGCAAGGGCAAAAGCTTGGCGATGTCATTCACACTCGAGCAGCGCAAATCACTGCAGAACGGGGCATTAATCACCCATTCCTACTGAAACACGGTCAAACCCTCGCGGCCAAACTCCAGACTGACAAACATACTATGACCATGGCAACCACTGCGCCGTCCGTCGTCGTGTACACCGCCAACCACTTTGACGGTACCGGTATTCCTCACAACATTGATCAATTTGATGGCGTGGCTCTTGAATGCCAATTTGCTCCGGTCAGCGGCGATGATCTTTCGGCGATCACATTATTGCCGGGCGAACCATTTACGTTGGTGAATAGTTGGGCGTTTGAATAGGCAGCTTAACTTTTTAATGCCTCGGGATGTTCTGAACGAACCTAATCTTTATAAAGAAAGAAGCCTTCCAAATCATTGGAAGGCTTTTTTGACGCAACGAGAAAAGTTTAGAAGTTCTTGTGTTAAGCTGCTTTTTTGGTTAGCATTGTGAACAAATAGTTTCAAGTTAATACATAAATGGTTACGCGGTCAAAAGACATGCAATGTGACAAAAGGAGTCGATAGCATGAAGACAAAGTTTCTTAAGTTGCCGGTCTATCAACAAGGACTTTTCTTAACGTTGATTTGGCTAATGGTCGGGATTGGCGTGATGCTATATCGCTGGCCAACAAGCGATCAGGATTTTCAAACAACCGCCTATTGGCTTGCACCGAATTTGATTCATATGCAAGGTGAGGTGACCGCTCAATGGTTCCCGTTTGCGTGTGCAGTGACGGCCGGTGTGAGTCTTTATGTCGTCAAGCATATTAAAAGTAGAAACTGTGACACTAAAGAAGGCCTTTATGTACTTCAGAATTTGTGGCCCATCTGGTTGGTGACAATCGTAGTATTTTTCTTATTAAATCTTTGGCTACCACAAACAGGGATGACTCGTTTTTCGAGTTTTGATCGACAAGTACTCACGATTGCAATACTGTTTCTTGATATTACTTTATTTAGTTCTTACATGCTTTGGTTAAACTTCTGGGTGCCGGTTGGCCGGGTACATAATGTCATTAAGGTTCTATTTTGGGCAGTGCTTTTCCTTGGAGCTGGATTTATTATGAGCCACTTTCAATTTACGTTTGCCAGCAGCTCCTTTAGCTTGGACGATCTAGGACGACGTACATGGTTAACACTGCCATTTTGGCCAAGCTGGTTTTTAGGTTTACTATTAACGGCGGTTATTTGGTGGCACACTTTTCGTCGACTTCGAATGACGGATGATTCTCACTAAAATAGAGAGACCGGCCGTGCTCACACAACTCAGCAAAAAGATTGAGGGGGTCTAACTGCTGACAAGCGTACAACCTAGTCGGGCGAACCAACTATCCAAGATGAACAATCAAGCCTTAAAAAAACACGCTTTTTGTGAAAATAAACGCTTTCATCTATAATTTAGATAGCGCTATGAACCGTTTACGTAACTAATATTGAACGCGTAAAAATGTTAATTGGGCGGCAATTAGGGAAGGAGACTTTCTCATGAAAATGAAATTGCAACGCCTACCAATTGCACTACAAGGCATCGTTCTAGGCGCCATCTGGTTTTTGCTTGCTATAGCATTCATGCTGTATAACACTCCGACTGCAAAAAATGAAGTACCAATCCCCTTTCCACCACTTGTACCGCAGATGTTTCGAGTAGATGGTGTTGTAACAGCTGACTGGTTACAGTTCATTTTCTGGTTCATTCTTTTTCTCACGTGGTACGCGATCTATCGGGTTGTCAGACTAAATGACCAAACTCATACGCTTCAACCGGTGCTGCGAGCGGTCGTACCAATATGGGTATTTGCAATTACAATCGTCTTTATCGCAACTTTCTGGACGCCGATAATTGGGCTAAACGGCTTGTCGGTTGTTGAACGATCCTTAGTAACACTGGGGTTACTAGTTTTCACAGTTCTATTTGTGGGTGCATTTCGGTTGTATGGTGAGATTTTACGTTACAGTTCGAGACAAGGAAAAGTTTTCAGAATAATTTGCTGGTTTACACTTCTTTGCGCGTCATTCTATGTCATATGGCATCTACAGTTCACCGTTCAAGGAGCGCCCATTTTAAAAAATACGTTCTTGTTCGGTGGTCTCAGCCAAGACGCTTGGGTCGTACCTTTTTGGCCAAGTTGGCTGATTGGCATGGCGCTTGTTTCCTTAAGCTTGTTAATTATCAGAAAAAAAGCAATCAACATTCAGTACCCCGAAAAAACAATGTAGTCGATAAAAATTGCAATATATATAAATAAATAGGTTCCAAAACAAATAGCCGGCAATCTAATTGCTGGCTATTTGTTTAGATTTGTTCTTTTATGTTATATCCAAGAGAAATATTATTGATAGCGATTTCGACTTTGCAAAGTCATGTTGCTGGTCTAAAAGTTTGTAGCAACGAGGATGAGGAGGAGGCTGATGTCTTATAAATTAATTTGCCAACCTTTCAAAGATTTTCTTGACTACTGAAAGCGTTTGAATATAATAAATAGTGAACAGAAACAAACATTAATTAACAGGAGCTGAGAGAATGGCTAAGACGGTTGAGAATGACCTTTTTGATGCAGCGTTAGCATTTGTCGAGGATGGTGATGATCAGGATACAGTCTTTAAGCAAGTTTCCGATCAATTACTAGTAGCCGGTGCCGTTAAACCGGACTTTTATGAACATCTAAGCGAACGGGAAAAGAACTATCCGACAGGCATCGATATGAGCGTTGTGAACGCTGAATATCCGAATGTAGCGATTCCGCATACAGAAGGCGAATTCGTCAATGTTAGAAAAATTGTTCCGATCCGCCTCAAAAACCCGATCGAATTTGCCAATATGATTGCGCCAGATCAAAAACTCAAAGTTAGCTTTCTGTTCATGATTTTGAATAATGATCCCGAGGGCCAGGCCAACGTCTTGGCACAGATCATGGATTTTCTGACAACATCTTCTGCTGAAACATTAGCTAAATTATTCGGAGCAGACGATGCGGCAACAATTTACAACGTTTTGGCAACCAGTTTTAAAAAATAAGGAGGAAGTTTGTTATGACAGTCAAGATTTTGGCAGCTTGTGGTGCGGGTGTTAATTCTAGTCACCAGATCAAAGATGCAATTGAAAAGGAATTTAAGAAGCGCGGCTATAGCGTTCAGGCAGATGCCGTGATGGTCAAGGATGTTAATGAAGACATGATGAAGAATTATGACATTTTCACTCCAATTGCAAAGACCGATTTAGGCTTTACACCGGCAATTCCAGTTATTAACGCAGGTCCAATCTTGTATCGGATGCCAGCAATGGCGAAACCTGTTTACGACAAAATTGAAGGCGTTATCAAGAAGGAAAATCTGAAATAGTCTCATGGTCTGATGGCGATGAACCGTCAGATACATATAAGGAGTGAGAAAATTCATGCAAACCATTATTGATTTGGCCAATGCGGTCTTCAAGCCAGTTATTGATTTAGGGGCAGCACCGATTATGCTGATCGTGCTGACCTTAATTGCTTGGGCGGTTGGTGTTAACTTCTTTCATGCGTTGGAAGGCGGCATCAAACTTGCGATTGCGATTACCGCGATCGGGAGTGTTATCGGTTTATTGACAACCACCTACCAGCCGGCGTTAAATGCTTTCGTTAAGTCTACAGGGATCAATCTTTCAATTACTGACTTAGGTTGGGCGCCACTCGCAACAATTACTTGGGGTTCGCCGTATACATTATTCTTCTTGGCAATTCTGGTCATCGTCAACTTGATTTTGTTATTCTTGAATCGGACAAATACGTTGGATGTTGATATTTTTGATATCTGGCACTTATCATTTACTGGTTTACTGGCTATTTATTTCGGGGCTAACCTCTTTATTGCTACCATTTTGGTTATCTTTATCGGTATTTTGAAGATCATCAATTCTGATCTCATGAAACCAACTTTCAACGACTTACTGGACGATTGGGAAAATCCAATGACAACCACGCATTTAAACTACATGATGAATCCAGTCATCATGGTGTTTGATAAGTTGTTTGACAAACTGTTCCCATGGTTAGATAAATATGATTTTGATGCTGCTAAATTGAACGAAAAGATTGGTTTCTGGGGCAGTCGTTTTGCCATTGGGATTTATCTTGGGATCTTTATTGGTTTGATCTCCCACCAGAGCGTTAAGTCAATTGCGACACTGGCCTTTATGGCTGCTACCTGCTTGGAGCTGTTTAGTATTATCGGTTCTTGGTTCATCGCTGCTGTTGAACCGCTGTCACAAGGTGTTACTGATTTTGCCAATAAGCGTCTTGGCGGACGTATGTTGAATATCGGACTTGACTGGCCATTCTTGGCGGGCCGCGCTGAAATCTGGGCTGCTGCTAACGTTTTGGCACCAATCATGTTACTTGAAGCATTGATATTGCCTGGCAACCGTATTCTGCCTTTAGGTGGGATCATTGCCATGGGTGTTACCCCAGCCCTGCTGGTTGTGACTCGCGGTAAGATTATTCGGATGATCGTTATCGGTGCGATTGAACTGCCGCTCTTCCTTTGGGCAGGCACTCTCTCGGCACCATTTATCACACACACAGCGCGTGCATTGCACGCACCTGGTATTCCGGCAACAGGGCTCTTCTCTTCCTCAACTAAGGAAGGTCCAATCGAACAATTCATCGCTGTGCTTGTTGGTAAAGCTTCTAAAGGCGAAATGATGATGGTGCTTTACGCTGCCCTAGCACTGATTGCATACACCGCATTATTCTTCTGGTATCGTCATGAAATGATGAAGCGGAATCAGAAGTACTCTGATGAAGGTAAAGAAGTTGCTGACGACGTTAAGTTCGTTGCAACACACGGTGCTGCAGGATCCGTGGACTAAAATTCTTAAATCTTTTAACTTACAGCTTCATCATGAGATGCATAAAGAGCCTCCATCGTTTTTGATGGGGCTCTTTTTGTTTCATCAATGGTAAATAGACGTTATTACTTTTTGAGAAACAAGTAGAAGGACATTTTAAAGAGGCACAAAAAAAGTCGCGATGGCCTTCGCAACTTTACGTGATGATTGAATAAAAATGGCTGAATTGATTTACCGGCTTGCCCGATTCTCACGACGCTTTTTACGATCAAAGACATGGTCCATTTTGAGTAGCTGATAGAGGGCATAGCAGGCGGTGACCATCACTAATACTTGTGTCAATGAGTTTTTAAAAATACCGTTTATGATTGCTACGAATGTCACAAGGGCCAACCACAGTAAGTAAGTTTTTCTACGTGCCGTCATCAGATTACCTCCATTGGCTTTTGAATAACTCTATTATACCGCAGCTAAAGCGCTAACACTAGTCAAAAAAGAACTAAAATTAACAATATCGAACAGGCAACACAGCTCGTATTATTGAGGCTAAATAAGGTTGCGGGTTAATAGGCATCACTTGCATTGAAGTGGTAAAGCATGGAGAACTAAAAGCAAAGAAAAATAAAAAAGCTCCCACTGCATCCACAAAACGCAATCGGGGCTTCTGTTTACTTGAAAAATATAAAGCTGTTACAGTCTAATAAATCGAATTACAGTCTTGCTCCATTCTCAATGGGGGACTAACCACGTTCTTTCGATGAAGGGCGTGAGTGCGATGTCAACGTGGGCTGGTGGACACGTTAAAGTGACAGGGCACATTTTGGATGCTGTCTGAGTTGTTAACATAGGCGCATTCGGCCACTGTAACTTAGTCTAAATGCTTCACCTGAACGAGTTCGCCGGTGACGCCAACTTGAATACCTTGCTTGATCTTGTCTGTCCGACTTGCATGGACGACTTGAAACTTATTTTGCTTAACGATTAGCTTGTTATCAGTGTGATAGTCGGCTGGCAATGGTTGGTTGCTGCCGCGCACGAGCATCACGATAAACTTGAAGCCGCTGGCATGCGCTTCGCAAGGGCTGTAGTGAAGCGTGTCGCTGAAGAATTCCACAACGGTTCCAGCCGGTACGAAAAAAAGCTTCGCGTCTTTTTCGGCATTGAATTGGCCATCATGCATCTGACCGCGTTTGCCGATCACCATGACAACATCGGTGAAGAAAACGTTCACTTCACTGCCTTGATGAAATTCAACCGCAGTCAAAGCGTCGGCGTGGCCGGCACATTCGCCTGCTTCAATTGGCAGGCCAGCGTAGACATCGCGCCCAATTTGCTGGACGACGGGAATCCTTTCCATGTCGGGATTTGACGGGATATAGAGATTGGCTTCGCTAGGGGCGGGGATGGTGACGTGCTGATCCATGAAGGTTTTGAGCTCACTGACGTCATACTGTGCGTAAGTGACGCCATAGTCGGCAAATGCAGCCTCATCTAAGCTGTGGATGGTTTTATCTGGATTCAGGGTTCTGAGCTGATCAATGGTTGACATAGATGGACTTCTTTCTGAATGTTAATAGGATTCAATTGTGACTTTGGCAAAATACTCGTCAAACTTAGCTGGATTGACGAAGCCGGTTTCTGCTTCCATGGTGTTCAACATCCCGGTTGTCATCGCCGTTTTCATGATGTCTTCATCCGATTTGCCATCATGAATGCCCATGGCTAAGCCAGCCAATGTTGAGTCGCCGGAGCCCACAGGATTGACAACCTTAATCTTTGGAATGGCAGCGTGATAGAACTTATCCAAATGTTTTACGAAGGCACCAGCCGCACCTAGGGACACGACGATCCAATCGACACCATCAAAAATCGGGTCCATCAGATCGTGTTTCAAGGCCGTGTAGTCGGTTTTGTCGACATCACGGTTGAGCAGGCCGCCAAGTTCTTCTTCGTTTGGCTTAATCAGCAACGGTTTCACAGGTGCTTCTAAAGCGGATTTTAAAGTGGCACCTGATGTATCCAGAAGCACTTTGACGTTTTTTTGACCTGCATGGGCAATCATCTGGGTGTAATAATCAGCCGGTAATCCTTGCGGCATGGAACCGGAGATGGTGATCAAATCACTTTTGTCTAACAGGCTGTCAAAATGGCTGAGAAATTTCTCGGCATCTTCGGCAGCAATTGTTGGTCCGGCTTCCAGAATTTCAGTCTGTTCGCCGCCATCATGTAACATAGCAATCGAACTGCGGGTTTCGGCATCAATCGGGAAGAAGTCATGGTCAATGCCGTCGCGATCAAGCTGATTTTCCAACCACTTGCCAAAATAGCCGCCAATAAAGCCGGTTGCTGTAATCTCGTGATTTAACATATGAATGACGCGAGATACATTCAATCCCTTACCGCCAGCAGTTTTCCGTACCGTTTTCACCCGATTGACGGTGTCGATTTTGAGATGTTCGAGCGGGTAGGAGACGTCAACGGATGGGTTTAAAGTCACTGTTAAAATCATAAGTATTTTCCTCCAAAAATGTGATGATGAGCTGGGTCGGATACAAACCTAATCACGGAAGACGTTATAAAAGCCGATTCCCTGAGGAGTCGGCTTTTATCGTCTTCACGCGAATTAGGCGTGTTCGACCTTGTCCGTCCAAGGAGTTGCCGTTTCAGCTAAGACCTTGTTTAAGCGATCGATGTTTGCTTTGCCTTCAGTTTGCAGCCATGCTTTACCAGCAGCTTCGCCTTCAGCAGCAAATGGTTTCACGCCTGGTTTCCAAGTTGCCCGGCCGCAGAGAACACCGTTGAAGGTTGAACCTGCTTGCTTTGCAAATTTCAGTTCTTCGAGGAACAATTCGTTTGAAACGCCGGCAGACAGGAAAATGAATGGCAGGTCGGTGGCGTCGGATTGGGCTTTATAATACTTGGCAGCCTCCTCCTTGGTGTAAACCGGGGTCATGCCTTCATCTGTGAAGCCTTCGACAAACTTCTGATCAACTGGAACCTCGACTTTTAGAACAGAGACATTGTACTGTGGTTTGCTGAATTCCTTGGTGATCTTGATCACCTTATCTGGCTTCACCTTTGCCCATGCAGCCGTCCCAGTTTCATTGAGGGTGCCATCGTAGGAAACCAGTTCCAAGAACAATGGCAAATCGTTAGCCTTTGCTTCGGCACCAACGCGTTCAACGAAAGCATACTTGCGATCATTGATGGCGTCAGGTTCGTCTGGATCGATATAAAGCAAGAATTTAACGGCATCGCCGCCTTCATTCTTAATGCGCAACGCACTTTGATCATCAATCAGATCTGGAAAACGGCCAGGTTCGGTAGCATCATAACCGGTCTTTTCATATGAAAGCAGCAGGCCAGCTTGAGGGGCACGAACTTTGGCAGCCGGCAGACCATATTCCGGGTCAAGCAGAATGGAGCTGGCATACTTGGTTAATTCTTCGGAAACAGCCTTTTTGAAATCAACAATGGTGGTTTCATCCGCTGGCTTGTTAGCCGCTGCTGCAAGCATCTTTTTCAAGGAACCGCGTTGATCAATGGCCAGAGCAGAGATGACGTTGTTGTCATCGGACAATTGTTGCAAATGTTTGTATTGGCCAGCAGTAAGGGTGACAGTCATGTAGAAATTCCTCCTAAGAAATAGTGTCGAAGTGATAATTAGTCGTGGTAGACGCCTTCAGCCCACTTTTCGAGTTCAGTATCGAAGAAGTGTGGATTGTCTTTTTGTTCTGGATTTGGCTTAGCAATGTTATCAATTTTATCGATGATTTTCTTGTTCTCAGGGGTTTCTTTATAGGTGGCATCCAGATAAGCTTTGACAATATCTTGGATCATATGGATACCAACTGTGGCACCACCGATGCCCAATACATTGGCATTTAATTGATCACGTGCATAAACAGCCGAGGTCACGTCATCACACATAGCTGCCCGGATGCCCTCGTTTTTGTCAGCGGCGGTTGAAATACCGATACCAGTACCGCACATCACGATGCCTAAGTCAGCGCGGCCGTCAGCAACATCTTCGGCAACTTTCTTACCGTAAATAGGATAGTGGGTACGATGGGTGTCATAGGTACCTTCATCAATGACGGTATAGCCCATATCTTTTAACATGTTCGAAATTTCAATTTTCTGCATCGTGACGATGTGATCGTTACCAATAGCAATAATCATAAGTGTGAAGCTTCCTTTCTTCTTTTAGGCTGAGGGCAAGGGGACTAAATCATTTTTTCAAGCATGTCGAGGCGGATTTGGTGACGGCCGCCTGCATATTCGGTGTCCAGATAACGTTGGATGATCACAAGTGCACGATCATAACCTGTGATGCCAGTGCCAATAGCAATTGCCTTGGCGCCATTGTGTTCGGCGGTCATATGGGCGGTGTTTTCTTCTTCGACAACCGCGGTGACCATGCCCTTAACCTTGTTTGAAGCCATTGCTGAGCCAACGCCGTAACGGTCAAACATGATGGCTTTATGTGCATCGCCGCTCAACAGTTCCTTTGTAACAGCCAAAGATGAATCAACAAAATCTTCAGCAGGTTCTGGGGTCATATCCTTAACCCGATACTGATGATCCTCTAAATACTTTTTAACTTGTTCCTTCATTGCGAATCCATCTTTGTCTGCGCCAATAATGACATCCATGTTCTTATTCTCCTTTATTTGTTTTATCTGTGATGACATGTGTGAACGTGTTGTAATGTTGAAGATCATCGCGACTGATGCCCGGATCGGTAATCAAGCCATCTGTCTGATCAAGATCATAGAAGCTATAGAAGTCTTGCCGATTCAACTTGAAATGATCTGCGACCACAAGTTTCATGCCCGCATTGTCTAAGGCAATACGTTGTGTCTGGCCTTCTTCGGGGCTAGCATTGCTGATATGATTGTCCGCAATACCGTTGACACTGATAAATGCTTTCGTGGTGGTGAGATGTGCTAGCATTTCGTTTGCTAAGCTGCCGATAAATGCGCCAGATCGAGCCCGAAGCCGTCCGCCAATTAGTTGCAGTGAAAAGAAATCCGCGCGATCCTGAAAACTTTGAAAAACAGGGAGACTATTGGTGATGATGCGCACATCGGGTTTTTTGAGATATTGTGCAATCATTTCGTTCGTGGTCCCAGGGCCGATATAGATCGTGTCACCTGGTATGATCAGTGCGGCAATTGTTGCGGCGATTTTTCGCTTTTCATTCACATGAATTGATCGCTTTTCATTTCGGGATAATTCAGTCAGCGGTTTAAAGTTGGTACTTTGGGCGCCGCCATGAATGCGGACTAACTCTTTTTGGTCGGCAAGCTCTTCCAAATCCCGTCGCACCGTCATCGTTGAAACACCAAGGCTTTCCCCGATTTCGTTGACAGTTACAATACCCTTGCGGTCAACTAAATTACGTATTGTCAGTAAGCGCTCGTCTTTTAACATATCCTCACCTCGCACGTGTGTTCATTGTTGTTTGATTTTGTTTCTTATTACATTGTTCAAGTTACCACCGAGTTCAATATTCGTCAAGCCTATAAATACGATGTCTATTAAGATTTCATTTGCCTTGATGATAATTGATAGAGATCACAAGAAAACGGTTTACAATGAACAAACAAATATAATGCGACATTTAACCAAACAGAAAACAACATACACACACAGAAATCTGTTTTCACGAACGGTTTCACAAAAATGCTTATGCTGGGTGACCTGTGTCGGATGGCTTTTTAGCTGGTATAGATGAGAAATTCATGGCATAAATTCAAAAAATAAGTTTAAAAAAACCGCCAATAGTTGCATGTGCGCACGCACCCTTTGGCGGTTTTTGGTTGGAAATTGTGGATAAACGTCATTTTAACGTAGTATATAATAGGAACAACACGTCAAGCTAAGGTTGGCAAAGTCAGCAAATCACTTGCCTGTTGTAGCACCGCA
The DNA here is from genome assembly GCF_000829035.1 of Lacticaseibacillus paracasei subsp. paracasei. NCBI lineage: Bacteria > Bacillati > Bacillota > Bacilli > Lactobacillales > Lactobacillaceae > Lacticaseibacillus > Lacticaseibacillus paracasei. The sequence continues at coordinate 645,173 of NZ_AP012541.1, forward strand.
ACCCGAGGCATTACTTCATTACTTGGCGGCGTGGTCCAACCTGCAAGTGCAAAAGCAACCTTGGCGTCGGCAGCTGCCTGTGCATCAGTCGGTGTATCACCAATGTAGATCGTTGATGCTGGCTCACTGCCCAAACGTTCACGTGCGAGGGTGATGGGATCGCCAAAGGGTTTGTTGCGTTTGGCCTCGCCAGCAACCACGATCGCGTCGAAGTAAGGACTAAAATGAAACTTTTTGTCTTCTTCAATGAACTGCGTCTTGTCTTTTGACGTCACTAGGCCAAGCTTGTAGGTTTGTTTGAGCTGATTGAGCGCATGCTGCATACCGGGAAACCAAGCAATGTCGGTGAGGAATTCCTTCGAATCTTCTCGCCATTGCTCATGGACTTCAGGAATTTCTGCGGCACTGAATCCGAGTTCCGCGAGGCTGTCAACGCCCGCACGCCCATTGGTCCAGGTTAATTCATGAATGGGGACCTCTCGGCCATGGCGGCGTAATGTTTTTTGTAAGCCATACAAATACGCCTCTACATTGTCGAGCAGCGTACCATCGATGTCGAAGATAAAAGTGTTCATGATATTCCTCCCAATAAAGATAATTGTAGCAAGTAAGCGATAACAAGGAAAGGCGTAACGATGAGATTCTTACACACAGCCGATTGGCATATTGGCAAAAAACTAAATGATTTTGATTTGCTTGAGGATCAACAAGCTGTGTTTGAGCAGCTGGTGGAAACGGCTGAGCAGCATAAAGTTGATGCCATTGTCATTGCGGGGGATCTCTATGACCGCGCCTTGCCAAGCGAAGCTGCTGTTTCCGTTCTGGATAACATGTTGATTAAGTTGAATCGTGACCACGGCTATCCGTTGTTGGTCATTTCAGGCAACCATGACTCGGCGGTACGCCTGCGCACAGGTCGAGCATGGTATGCAGCTACTAAAATGTTTGTTAATACCCAAGTAGCCGAAGCTTTTGCACCCATTGAGTTGGATGGCGTCCAATTCTTTTTGCTGCCGTATTTTGAACCCTTTGCTGTTCGTGACTATTTTCAAGATAAGACAATCACGAATGTGGCTCAGGCAATTCGCCCGATTGTCGTGAAAATGAAGACTTTATTTAAGCCAAATATGCGTCATATTCTGGTTAGTCATTTTTTCGCTGCTGGAAGTGACCATAGTGCTTCGGAAACGAAAGTTAATGTTGGTGGATTGGACGCGGTACCGCTGGATGATTTGGCAGCATTTGATTATGTGGCACTAGGGCATCTGCACAACCATCATGCTTTGCATGGTGAACCAAAGATTCAATATAGCGGTGCTTTGTTAAAATACGCGGTCAGCGAGGCCCATCAAGAAAAAGGGGTCTATATTGTCGATACTGAGACCATGGATCGTGAGTTTGTGCCGTTGAAGCCTAAGCACGATTTAATCGAGTTAAAAGCTAGTTATGCCGACTTGACGGCTCCAGCATACTATCAGCAGCAGGATCGAGACGCCTATATTGGGATTGATTTGACCGATACGCAAGTAATTCCGAATGTCATGGCGCAATTACGCCAGATTTATCCGCGGATTATTAGCCTGCGCCGTGAGAACGGCGTGAATGCCGTCAAGCCTTTGCAAGAGCGGCAGCGTGATTTGGATCCGATGAGTTTGCTGCAGACTTTTTTTAAAGATATGACACAAGATGATTTGTCGGCCGCCCAGATTAAGTGGGCGAAGGCAGGGTTGACGACGGCTAAAAAGGAGCAGGCATAATGCAACTTAAACAATTACACATGCAATTTTTTGGTCCGTATGCAGATGCAGTCGTTGATTTTGACGATTTTCGCACCAGTCCCTTATTCTTGATCAGCGGGCCGACCGGCAGTGGTAAAACCACGATTTTTGATGCTTTGATTTATGCCTTGTATGGTGAAACGTCAGGTGAGCGTGACGGTGAGCAAATGCGCTCAAATTTTGCAGGTAACAGCGATTTAACAAAGGTGACACTCACCTTTGATCATGATGGCAAACATTATTTAATCGAGCGCCAACCGCCGCAATTGCAAAGTAAAAAACGCGGCGATGGACTAACCGAAGTCAAAGCTAAGGTGTTGCTAGCTATCTCTTCAGATGAAAAACAGGTGGCTGAGTACCGTAAGAAAAATCAAGTTCAGGAACAGCTAGACGCCGTTTTACACCTTGATGCTTCGCAGTTTCGACAGATTGTTTTGTTGCCACAAGGCGATTTTCGCCGGTTCTTAGATGCTGATAGCAATGCGAAAGAAGATCTACTGCGTGACTTGTTCGGTACTCAGTTGATTCAACGTTGGCAAACCGCTATGTTGGCGCAGATGAAGGCCAAGGGAGCAGCCATTCAGGACCAAGAGCGGATGTTAGACGTTTTGATGTCGCAGTTTGACTTCGAGACGGCTCCTGACGAGCATGCTACGATGGCGGATAAGCTGTCATTGATGAGAGCAACGGTGGCGAGTCAAGCGAAAGTTGTGACAGCAAGACAAGCGACCGCGGCGCAAAGTCACCAACGATATCAGGAAGCACAAACGGCACTGCAACAGGGGCAACAATTGGCGCAGGCTTTTACAGAGCGAGAACAAGCCGCCACAGCTTTAGCAAAACTGGCGGAGCAAAAACAAACCCATCAGAAGCAATTAAAACAAATTGAACAATTGACATGGGTACAGCAACATGAAAATGCTGCTCAACGTGTTCAAAAGGCTGGACAAGATCTTAAAGCGGCAATTGTGCAGTCTGAACAAACGCAAGCAGCTGTAACGACGACCGAACAGAAATTTTCTCTGGACAAGCAAGCTTTAGCACGCTTGCAGGCCAAATCAGACCAGATTGAGGCCCAAAAGAAACAACTGAATAGTTTACAGGCTGTTCAGCAACAGTTGACAGCCATCGCCGAACAAAATAAACAGGTGATTAAACAAGCAGCGATTGTTAATGAGGCTGAGCTTGCGTTGGCGCACGCACAACAGCAGTTGACAGACGCCCAAACCGTTAAAACACAGCAGCAAACAAGTCTGGATAACTTGCGCTTGGATGAGCTGATAACCACGGTCAATACTCAGCGCAACTTATTGGCTGCCTTAGTGCCACAGGCTGCTAATTATCAGGAAGCCCAAGCTGATGTTGCACAGTTGTCTATGGCCATCAAAAAAACCAAAGTTACGCTGGAACAAGCCGAAACGCAGGTAGCAGCCACAGCCTCGCATTTGAACAAGCTTCAGCAGACTCAGATTCGCCAACAAATTGCACATTTGGCTGCTAAGCTCGAGCCTGACAGTCCATGTCCTGTTTGCGGCAGTACTAGCCATCCGCACCCGGCGCTTGTGGTTGACGAACCATTGGTGAGCGAAGCAGCGTTGAAACAAGCCGATCAGGAACGGCAAAAGGCTGCCGCAAGAAAAACTATGGTCGAGACACAATTGGCGAATCTTGAAACCCAACTGAAAACTGCGAAGGCCAAAACCACACAGGCAATGCAGGCTTTTACTGAGCATTGGCAAGAACAGGCCAAACTGATTGCAGGCGTTGCGGATAAAACTGGTATTTTACAACAATTAACGGCGTTGAAAACACTGGCGGCAACTAACGAGCACCAGTTAACGGAAGCGCAAACGGAGCACGCTGCTTTGCAAGTTGCGCTAAAAAAGAGTGACAAGGCCATCACTACCGGTACGACAAAAGTTCAGCAATGCGAAGCTAGTTTGAACACGGCTAGAATTGATGCGGCTGAAGCGCAAAGTGCGTTGAAGACCATGCAAAAGAACCTGCCCGCGGAAGCGACGGATTTGGCGACGGTCGCTGCTCAAGCTACAACCCTGCAGACAACCATTACAACGTATCAGGCTCAACTTCAGGAGGCGCAGGCAAGGGTCAATGCTTTGGATCGGCAATTAGCCGGGTTGCAAGCAGACGAGAAACACGCCGCGGCACAAGTGACTGCTTTGACCAAGGAACAGGCGGAAGCAAAAGCAACCTTTACGATAGCAGTCACGCAGTATTTTGGTGCTGATGGCAAGCAACGGTTCGCCGAGTTGCAACTGCGGGTATCACAATTACCGCTATTGAACGAACAGGTTCAGACTTATGAGCATACACAGCTCAAGCAACAAACGTTATTAGATGCCGCCAATAAAACTATTGGTACCCAAGCACAGCCACAGCTTGATCAGCTTGAGGCCGAAGCAACAGCAGCGGAAACGACAGCAACAAACGACCAAACGGCTTTGATTAAGATTAGTCAGACGCATGATGCTGCTGAAAAATTGGCCAAACAAGCGGCCACTATCTTTACGGCCAATCAAACGGCGCTTGCAGCCTATGCGGATTTACAAACACTGGCCACTGTGATGAATGGCAATGGTCCCAAGAAACTCAGTCTGGAGCGATACGTTTTGCAGGCTTATTTGCAAGAAATTCTGAATGTGGCCAATAGCCGTCTGCAGGTTTTGTCCAATAACCGGTATCAATTTGTTTTGCATACCAGCTTGGGGACGCAGAAGATCCACTCTGGGTTGGAAATTGATGTTTACGATGATCAGGTTGGTGAGAAACGAGCTGTGCAGACGCTATCAGGCGGTGAAAGCTTCATCGCTGCCCTTAGCTTGGCGCTGGCTTTAGGTGAAGTGATTCAGCAGGAAAGCGGCGGGATTAATATTGATGCATTGTTTGTTGATGAAGGCTTCGGCAGCCTTGATGCCAATAGTCTTGATGTGGCGATGAATGCGTTAGAATCATTAGAAGGCGAATCGCGGCTAATTGGCATCATTTCACATGTGACCGAGCTGCGGGATAATATTCCCGATCAGTTGCAAGTTGAGCCAGCAGGTACGGGCCGCAGTCGCTTAAAGATCCTTCACTCGGCTTAGCACTTTTAAATTGAGTGTGCCAAGTCTACGTGAAAGTGGTATAACAGAGATTGTAAGGGTCAATCCTACGAACTCACACCAAAAAGAGGCGACATCACATGGCATCATTGAGCAAAGAACAGAAAAAAGCTTTGATCGCTAAAGTTGAAAAGGAGCGCCAAGACCATCCCGAAAAGAAGTCAAAGAAGTCTGGCTTCGAAACGATTGACGAAGAAGCAGAACGCCTTGAAAGCGAAAATTAATGTTAGTTGAGTCGCTGGTCCTGAACAGTTAACTGTTCAGGGCTTTTTTTTGCAGAGCGCAAACCGGCCCAGAAACCAAAACATAAGTGGCCCCGAACCTAAACGACAGGGCTTTGGTCGTTTAGGTTCGGGGTCCTTATGCGTAGGTTTCTGGGCCGGTTTGCGCGTTTCGGAGTTCAGCAATATCAGGCAGGGCTTTGGTCGTTTAGGTTCGAAGTCCTTATGCGTAGGTTTCTGGATCGGTTTGCGCGTTTTCAAAGACCTATAGCCCAATATTCATTTTAGAGACAGCCGGATCTGCAACTTTTGCGCCCCAGTGACAGTAACTGTCTATGATGGCAAGAACGGTATTTATCGCCATTAAGCTAGCGCTTTTACCCATGACGCCGCATACTAGTCGTGTCCATTGAGCAGTTGCCGCAATACTAAGACTTTTTTAATAATGGTCTACAAAGAAATTAAAAGCTATAACGCATGTGAGAGTATGCAAAGAAGCCGATTAATCAGCTTTTTTCAAAAAATATTAGCACTTAGCGTTCACAAGTGCTAGTTTGTGGTATAACTATAGGTGGAGCGAGGGAGAAGGAACAAGAGCTTCAGAGCAAATGTGTTTCTCCCGAATCGCCAAAGTCTCTATATTGAAAGGAAGCTATCTGTTATGGCTAATGAAGTTTTGAATCGTCGTAATAATGAGTTGATGAACAATGTGAATGATCCGTTCTTTGACAACTTAGCACGCCGGTTCTTCGGCCCGGTATCTGACTGGATGGATTGGGCAACACCTGCCATCACCAGCACGGCCGTCAACGGATTACTAACTGATGTTAAGGAGACCAAGGACGCTTACGAAGTTCATGTGGATGTACCTGGGATTGATAAGAACAACATCAAGATGAACTACCACGATGGTGTTTTGAGTATTAACGTTCATAAGGACGATATCACCGACCACGCTGATAAGAACGGCAACGTCATGATGTCTGAACGTAACTACGGCACAATGAGTCGGAGCTATCAACTACCAAACGTTGATGCAAGCAACATCAAGGCAGCCTATCAGGATGGTGTCCTCAATATCACCATGCCTAAGCTGACTGAATCTAAGGAGTCTGGTCACAACATTGAAATTCAATAATGTTCGTCATCAGCTGACCCAAGATTTACGGACTGCATTGCAAGCATGAATAGAAGCGGCACTTCTGCCGTTAGTGGGCAGAACCCATGAGTAAGCAAACAAAAATCGATGAGAATTGCCGCAGTTGCAGTGATCATTGAGTCGTTAAAGTCATCCCAGCGATACGTATGGTCGTTGGGGTGATTTTTTTGTAGAGCGCGAAAAGGCGCGATTAGAAACCGGAACATAAGTGGCCTCGAACCTAAACGACAGGGCTTTGGTCGTTTAGGTTCGAGGTCCTTATGCACAGGCTTCTCGACCTTGCTCGCGCGTTTCAGCTTGCAACAAGGATTCCCACTCACCAACTAAAGCAGTTCAATATTTCCCGTTTTTCAAGTCCATGGTAAGCTAGTGGTTATGATGACAAACAAATTAATGAACTGGCCGCCGGAAAAAGTGGCGGCTTTTCAAAAGGCCTTATTGAATTGGTATGATCAACATGCGCGTCAATTGCCGTGGCGCGAGGATCATGATCCTTATCATGTCATGGTTAGTGAGCTCATGCTGCAGCAAACGCAAGTGCAGACGGTGATTCCTTATTATGAACGGTTTATGAATCAATTCCCGACCGTGGGAGCCTTAGCGAAGGCGCCAGAAGCAGAGGTTCTGAAGGCGTGGGAGGGCTTGGGTTATTATTCCCGCGCACGCCGTCTGCAACAGGCAGCCAAGCAGATTGTTGCCGATTATGGCGGCGTTTGGCCGCAGACCTCAGAAACACTGCAGACATTGTCTGGCATCGGGCCTTACACAGCCGGAGCGATTGCGTCAATTAGTTTCGGGGAACCTGTACCTGCCATTGACGGTAACGCTTTTCGAGTTTTCGCTCGGTTGTTTAAAGTGGATGCGGATATTGCCCGGCCACAAACGCGTCAGCTCTTTTTTGACTTGATTCAGCCACTGATGCCAAAAGATCGACCTGGTGATTTTAATCAGGCCGTCATGGATCTTGGCTCAAGTTACATGTCGGCGAATCACCCAGACCCTGCACATTCTCCTGTGCGAGATTTTGATGCCAGTTATCGAGATGGGGTGGTTTCGGCTTATCCGGTTAAAACGAAAAAGCCACGACCGGTGTTGCATCGTTACTTTGCGTTAGTCATTTGCTCGGAGAAAGGCTATTTACTTGAACAGCGGCCAAGTACTGGCTTGCTGGCTGATTTGTGGATGTTTCCGCTCGTTGACATGGCAGATCTTGAAAGTACCATGATGAGTGCGCAGTTAGATGAGGTCAGCACGTTGTTTGCGGCATCGTCAGGGATGCAGCTGACGTTTGCGGATCTTGGCGCGAAAACGGTTAAGCATACTTTTACGCATCAGCAATGGCAATTGACGTTGATTGGGGTCGAGACTGCGGCGAGCGATCTCAGCTTTTTACCAGCACGGTGGGTGAAAGCGGATCATTTTAGTGAGCTGGCGTTGCCGACGGTGCAGAAGAAGTTGAATGCAGCGCTGGGGATGAATTAGAAATTGGTATTGAGTGAGTGGCTTAGTGATTTTGAAACATGTTCATCAGCTCAGAAACTGGGCCGTCTCACCCGCTGGCTGAAACGTGCGAACAGGCGCAGCTCGGCTATGCCGAGCTAACCACTCCGCTTCACGCCCTGAGTCAATTGCTTACATTTCGCCGTTGAGCGGGTTATACTGAGTGCAAATTTGATTGGAGAGGTGAGCGTTTTGACAGTTAATGTAACAAGAGATATCGCTTACGGTGACGCAGCATTACAGAAGCTTGATTTTTATGAACCAGAGAAGTCAAATGGGGCGGCGATCCTCGACATTCACGGTGGCGGTTGGTTTCGCGGTGAGAAGAATAAAGAAGGCGAGATGGCTGAACGGTTTGCCGCACTTGGTTATACGGTGGCGGTTCCAAATTACCGGCTTGCACCTGAAGCCTTCTTCCCAGCAGCTCGTGATGACGTTTTAGCAGCCTTTTCATGGTTGCGGGAGCATACTAAAGGGTTGCAACTTGGCGTTTTTGGGTCCAGTGCAGGTGGTTCGCTGTCAGTTGACGTTGGGTTAGCCGAAGGGGTACCGACAGTTTCTTGGTCGGGCATCTTCGACATTCGTCAGTGGTTCGCAGATCATCCAGCAGTCGTTGCCCAGCCGGATACGAAAACCGATTTTGTGAAAACGGCAAGTGCGAAAATTGACCAAGGTGGTCGTAATGATCCATTTTACAAATGGTTCATTTTGAATTATGTTGATTCAGATGAAACAAAGTTCCCTGAAGTTGAACCGTTTGACCGTTTGACCGCTCAGGCTGGACCTTTGTATCTGGCTAATTCGCAGGAAGAGATTATTCCGATTAGCGGCATCTATCAATTGGCACATGCCGCTGAAAAGCTTGGCTTACCTGTAACCTTGCAGTCGATTCCGGGCGGTCAGCATGCTGAAGGCTATCTTGATGAAGCGTGGCAGGGTACCGTTGCGTTCTTTGCGCAGTATTTGTTGAAAGGATAATCGTGGAAACATTAGTCGTTGTGAGTCATCCTGAAATTGAAAAAAGCGACACTCAGCAGTTTCTAAAGGCGAGTGCCGCTTCTTTGTCACAAGTCGTGTGGCATCATTTAGATAGTCGGCTACCCTTTGATGTGACGGCGGAGCAGCAAGCAATCACGTCTGCTGATCGCCTTATTTTTCAGTTTCCGCTTTATTGGTATATGGCGCCGGCAAGCTTACATCAGTGGCTGACAGATGTTTGGCTGAAACAGTTTGTTTATGATGCGCGAGGTGGATTGCTACACGGCAAATCACTTGGTTTTGTCGTGACATTCAGTCAACCGGCGACCGCCTATCAGCTTGGCGGTAGCGTTGGTTTTAGCATCAGCCAATTTTTGACACCATACGCGGCCTTGGCGGCTAAAACCGGCTTGACGTTATTGCCGCCTTTGACAATTGCCCAATTTGCCAATCAAACAGATCTTGAGCATCAACAATTATTGGTGCGTTATCAGCAATATTTGACGCTTGACCATCCTGACCGACCAGATGAACAAGCACAGTGGTTTATTGATCGATTGAGTGGCAACGCTGATACACAATTGTTGGCGGATCAATTAGCAGCGCAGACGGATGACATTGATCGCTTACGTTTGACATTACACGAATTAAAGGCAGGCGAGTCGGAATGACAACAGATGAACAATGGCTAGTGAACGCTGCTGCAGTGCAGGAAAAACAGGCAACATCTTATGAAAATGCCGCCTTTTTTAAGGCACTACAGGCATTCGTCACCCAGCAGGCAAAACGCCGTGAAAGTCTTGAAGGTGAAATCGATGGCCGCAGTTGGAATCACGAACAATGGTGAAAGTTCAGTCTGACGACGGAGGGGAAATAACTCACCGTATGCTATGGTTAAGTTAGCAAAACAAAGGAGCCTAAAAAATGCAAACAATGTTTGATCGTCTTCAACGTTGGTCATGGCTGCGCGGTTTGCTGATGATTTTAATCGGTGCCTGGATTTTAATCGCACCGCGCCAAGTCTATCGCAGTTTTCTCTGGATCGTAGCTGCAGTCTTGATTATTGCGGCAATTCCAAAGCTGATTGACGGCTTTTCAGCCCGCAAAGCATCAGGCACTTACGGTACATCTCTTTTTACAGGGGGCTTTTACCTGTTATTGGCGCTGATGGTGCCGGTCATCGTTCGGCCACTGATGAGTCTCGGGCCATTGCTGCTGGGCATTGTCTTGATGATTTATGGCGTCAATAAAATTTTAAGTGCTCGAAATCGACAACAATTTGTGAACGTCTCGGTTTGGCCGACCGTCATTTATGGTGTGGTGTTGCTCATCATGGGCTTCATTATGGCCTTGAATCCGTTCAGAACTGTCATGATGGTCTTCTCATTCTTTGGTGGCTTACTCGTTGTCATGGGCATTTTGCAACTCTTTACGCGACCACGTGCCTAATCACTAAAAAAGCATTCGACATCTAAAAGGTGGGGAATGCTTTTTTTCTTTGCCTAGATCTTTTGCTGGCTGATAGGCAGAATAATTGTATTCCACCGAGTAGATGGCTACACTCTGTGCAAAAGGATCTGACAACGCTTAACATGCGTGCTTAGAAACTGGCCTATACGCGATTTAAGGCTGAAGTCGTCGCCTTTCTGGGCTGGAGAACACGTTGAAGGAGGAAAAAATGATGCACAAGTTTGATTGGCGGGAAGTTGAACGTGACGAGTATTCGCGGTCTGAGGAACCTAGTTTTGTGAAGTTGACAACGCGCAGCTATATCACAGCGATGGGGGTGGCACCAGATCGGGTGACGGATCAAGCCTTCACGTCATTGGCAGCAGCGGTCACCCAAATTGCTGAGCGGATCAGCGAAGGACCAGATGCTGGCATTGATATTCCGAACTTTAAAGCTTACCATCCCTATCCATTGCAGGCGGTTTGGTCAGGGGGCGATAAAATCAGTAAGCGCCACATTTTTCGACTGTGGTTGAAGCAACCGTTGTTTATTCATGAAGACCAGTTTGAGGCTGCACTGACACAGCTGCATTTTGAACCAGCCATTGCCCAGCAGCTTCACTTAGAACAGTTGGCAGAAGGGTTTGAAATTCAAAGCTTTAATTCAACACCACTGACGGATGAAGCACCTGCGATTGCGCGTATTCAAACAGTGATCAATCGCGACCATCTCGTTCCGAAATTTGATGATCGGCATCGCGAGGTTTATTTGGAAGGCTATCAAGGAGAAGTACCGGTACTTTACCGGGTGCCGCTTGACGAAAACTTCGGTGAAGTTGGCGATGAGCAGGTTGCATATAATTAATCTGAATCGATGGCGCCATGAAAAAGCGATCAGCTCTTTTTAAAATGAGCTGATCGCTTTTGTTGTCTTAATTAGAATTGTGGGTAGACAATCTTATTGGCCCAGTGATTGATCGGGCCGTACTGATGACCGACTGCAATTGGATGACCAATGGCTTGATTGGTGAAACGCTTAGCAATGCGAATGGCTTCCTCAACTGAGTTGCCTTTGCCAATTTCTGCGGTGATGACGGCGGAAAGCGTGTCACCTGTACCGTTAACCCGGTCGGTTGCATGATAAGGTTCGCTTAACCAGAATGACTTGCCGCTTTCCAGCAAAACAAAATCACGCACAGTTGGTTGCGTAGGATCATCATGGGCACCTTTTAAAACAATGTTCTTGGCACCGGAGTCTTGTAGTTGATGTGCGGCCGCTTCAGTCTGAGCGTCGGTGTCGAGTTTCATACCGGTCAGATGCTCGGCCTCGTAATGATTGGGGGTGACCACCGTTGCTAGGGGGATCAGTTCATTTTTGACAGCATCATAAGCGTCTTGTTCTAGCAACATCGCGCCGTGTTTAGTGATAATAACGGGATCGACAACTAAGGCACCGAAATCATATTGCTGCCAGTTTTTGATAATATTTTGCACCAGTGCGCGATCGGCAAGCATGCCCGTTTTAGCAGCGCGAATATGCAAATCAGCAGCGAGTGACTTGAACTGGGCATCAATGAACGGTAATGGCATGACCATACTATCCTGAATCCCGTAAGAATTGCCTGCAACAGCCGCGGTTAAAATAGTAGCACCATAAACGCCGCGCATGAAGAAACTATGCAAATCGGCTTGGACACCGGCACTGCCGTCACTGTCCGTACCGCCGATTGTCATCACTTGTGGAAACTCATTAGCCACGTGATTCCCTCCTCGTAAACGTGTTCACTGGTGCAGAAGCCGGCACATCAGGATCTGAAGCACACTGGCCAAAGCTCAGTCAATGCGCTTGAGGTCGCTTATGCTCCGGATTCTAACCGCATCAGTTTACGCTCTTCCTGATAAAAGACTGTCATGACTCGCCAATACTGTTACTAATTAAACGCCCGTTTTTGCGGCAAGACAGCTTTAAGCCATTCGCCGATAAATGGATACTGATGGTTAAGTTCGATGATCTGCGTTTCTGGATCAGGATACTTCAGATAAACCATATTATTAGCCGGATTGATCATCACTGTAAAGATCTTTTGATTTGGTAGTGGCAACTCGTAAACGCCAGCTTTGGCACCTTGTCGCATGAGGATAGCGTTGTTGGATGCAATGACGAATAATTCATCCAATGCTGGTGAATTACTGCCTGCCGAAACACGAATAATGAGCTTGAGACGGTGATTGACCAATTCTTGCGGCACAGTGGTTGATGCCCACTCAAAGCGGTCATTTTTGACTTCTTCAGAGCCAAGATCTTGCCAGTCGTGGCCATCTTCGTCTAGGACTTGATACCCAAGTACTTTTGCATCCTGATCTAATGACGTACCAATGCTAAAGTCGCCGGCTTTGATGACTGCCTTTTTTGCAACGAGTGGTTTGAGGTTATCAAACCGTGTCTTGAAACTTAGTCCGTTAACGGGTTGCAAGACAGTTTCATCAACAGTGGTGAAGCGATAGCCGCCTTGATTGAGCGCCTTGGCTAAGGCAGACAGTGCCTTAACGGTTTCGGCATCGTAGGTCATGGCATTGCTGTCAGCAGCGGTGATCTGCAAAAGTGTCGGTAGGTTGACCGCTTTTAATTTGGCATCGTCACTCAAGGGATCCACAATCGTTAACAATGTGTTGTTGTCGTCCTGCGTCGTCTGAATCACCGCAATTTCGCTGTGGTGAGCATCTGCCGTTGTATCCTGCAGCCACAATGTCTGCAAAAATGGGGTAGGGATTGACGTCAAGTTTTGCAATGCCTGATATAATTTATTGCCCAAGAGATTCGTGTAGCTTGCCAATAAGGCGGTCAATGCCTCATCATTTGATTCCCACAATGGCGAGTTTGCTAAACGATCGGCTTCTTGCTGATATGCTGTGCCAATTTGTTGGCGTGCCTGAGCAACAGTGAGTGGTTTTGTAATCAGGGCAGCCAAATGTGCATCATTAAGATTAAGCATGCGTGCGCCCTCCTTCAAGCTTTAATGACTGCATGAAATCATCCTTCAAGTTAGCTAAGATATTTTCAAATTCAGCGACTGAGCTGTAAGTCCCCATCACTGCTTGGAATTCATAGCGCGTGATGGCTGCGGAAACTTCGAGTTCGCGTTTGCGCTTGTCGAAAATATCATCGGCGGTAAGCTTTTCCTTGTCGAACTGTGCTTTCAGTCGCGAGGCATCTCCTGAAGGTTGTGAAGGCGATGCTTGGTCATCATCACTCGGATCAATAAAGTTTTTCAACAAGCCGCGGAAACCGCTGTTGCCTTGGGTTGCTTGGCCGCGCTCTGGGGCGTTTTCGGCTTCCAAGTTGTCGATTTGGGTGTGCAATGAATCGACGTCACGGTAAACCTCTTTGCGCATCGCATCCAACTGGCGGTCTAGATAATGGTCGGGATCGTCAGAAAAAGCTTCGAGTTGTGGTAGGATTCGGCGCTGTTCGTCAGCTGACTGCGTGATTGCTCGCAAGATGACGTTAATATGGCCAAACTCGCGTCGGTGGTACCAATTACCAAAGTAGACGGTTCCTTGATCATTAACTTCAAAAAAGGGGATGTGCTGGCGCAGAAAATCAATAAGACCGATCTGCAGAAAATCATGCAGTTCCGCCTGTGCGTTTTTGTCATAAGCCAAAATATAACCAGGCGTTTCTTCGATGTCTAGCCGCAGATTTTCAGCGGTTGCATCCAGTCCCTGATAAAGGCGATAACGTGACTTTTTATGCCAAGCATCGGTAAAATCGTTGAAGAATTTCTTTTGATAAGTAAGGCTAGCTTCAATTGACATTTAATATCCTCTCACATTCTATACTAATGATTTAAGTGTACCGCATAACTGGCAATATAAGGAAGTTTTCTTGTCTTTTTCAAGCCCAGAAGGCAGATTCAGCCGTAAATGCTGGATACATGCTAGAATATGGACGAGAGGTCGTTGCTTCCTATAAAACGCGCTCGTCAATCCAGCAAGTTGCATGTAGGCGGATTGACCTGCGCTCAATATGAAATGAGGTAGGCAAAATGAAAATTGCTGTTTTGGGTGCTACTGGTCGCGCGGGCAGTGCCATTGTCGCTGAAGCTCGGCGACGCGGACATGAGGTGCTGGCAGTTGTGCGTGATCCGCAGAAGGCCGCTGATCGGCTTGGTGCAACGGTTGCCACGTTGGTGAAGGAACCGTTGGTATTGACTGAAGCCGACTTGGAAAGCGTTGATGCAGTGGTAGATGCTTTGAGTGTGCCGTGGGGTTCGGGCCGTGGTTATTTACATCTGGACTTTGCCACGCACTTAGTTAGTCTCTTGCGCAACAGCGATACACTGGCTGTCTTTATTTTGGGAAGTGCTAGCTTGGCGATGCCGGGTGCGGATCACCCCATGATTCTTGACTTTCCAGAAAGTGCCGCAAGTCAACCATGGTATGATGGCGCCCTTTACCAATATTACGAATATCAGTTTTTACAAATGAACGCGAATGTGAACTGGATTGGCATTTCACCAAGCGAAGCCTTTCCAAGTGGACCAGCAACGAGTTATGTTGCCGGCAAGGATACATTGCTGGTGGGCGAAGATGGACAAAGCCACATTACGACCGGCAACATGGCCTTGGCAATTCTGGATCAGTTGGAACATCCAACAGCAATTCGAGATCGAATCGTTGTCCGCGATGCGGATTAGATGCTTGTGCAGCGATTAAAAAAGGCAACTTTGCAACTTCCCGAGGCGATGTTAGGAAGGTCAAAGTTGCCTTTTGCCATTTTTGCTTGGTGGACTATTAAAGACGGTAAGCGAGCCTGCTTTCGCTGAAACGGGTAAATTAGCCCAGAAATCTGCACATAAGGACATTGAACCTAAACAACCAAAACTCCGCCAATTTTGCAGGTCCTCGCAAACGCGTTCGCAGTCGCAGAAACCTGCTTTCGCGCTACACAAAAAAAACCCGCGTATTGGGGGTACGCGGGGTTTCCTGTCAACACCATTGGGGGTGGTGCCGACTTCTTTTTACTTTGGAGGAGTAAAAATGAAAAAAAGTTGGGTTGGGGTAGTAGTAAGAAGGGGGTAAACTTCCTTGCTACATAGAAAAGAATAATCTGTAATTGTGAATTTTTTATGACGTTCTGGAAGAAAAATTTTGAATGTGGTTTTTTAATGTTCTTTGCTACTTTTTGATATTGTGAGCAAATGTTATTGAATTTTAAATGGTCAAAATGTCAATTAGTTGAAAATATGTTTATATAAATTGACAAAAGCTGTTGTGATTGAAGCCTTGATTTCTCGGGCGAAACTTAAATGAATGAATTGCGACCGTTTTAAGCGTTAATATCGTTATCTTAAGGTATAATAAGTGTTCCAAAAAACATGGCAAAAATTTTGCCGGAAAAGAGGTAATTTTGATGGGGGTGGTAGTATCTAACTTTCATCTGGCGAAGATCACAGCTGAAGAAAAAGTGAAACTAACTTCTGGAAAAGATTTCTGGACCTCTGAGCATCTTGCCGATAAAGGTATACCAAGTTTTCGGATGAGTGATGGTCCCCATGGGCTGCGGTATCAGGCACTGGCAGCGGATCATCTCGGAATCAATGATAGTGTTCCTAGTACCAGTTTTCCAACAGCTAGTGCTAGCGCAGCTGCGTGGGATCCTGATCTCATTCAAGCAATGGGTAAGGCGATTGGATTAGAAGCGCAAAGTTTAGGCGTCGATATGGTACTTGGTCCCGGCGTTAATATGAAACGCAATCCACTTTGCGGTCGGAACTTTGAGTATTTTAGTGAAGATCCATTCTTGGCCGGAAAACTTGGCGCTGCGTGGATTAATGGTATCCAGTCGCAAGGAATTGCTGCATGTCTCAAACATTTTGCAGCGAATAATCAGGAAAATGACCGGCTTTCATCTGATTCGCTGGTGGATCCGACCGCCTTGCATGAAATCTATCTTGAGGCTTTTCGTATTGCTGTCACAGAAAGCCACCCAGAAGCGGTCATGTGTTCCTACAACAAAATTAATGGCACCTATGCAAGTGATAATCTGTATTTGATGACCCAAGTGTTGCGGCAACAATTTGGGTTTGGCGGGGCAGTGATCACGGATTGGGGAGCGTTGAATGATAAGGTTGCGGCGCTTAATGCCGGTACGGATTTAGAAATGCCAGGCGACGATCATTTATTTGATGGTGAGGCGCTGCAGGCTTATCAACAAGGCACACTGAAATTGGCCAGCTTAGATCGAGCGGTGACTAAGATTGCCGAAATTGCCCGCAAACAACGGCCCAAATTTCAGGGATCGCGAGAGCAATTACTGCAAGCAAATGGACAATTGGCGCAAAAAATTGCGGAAAGTGCGATTGTTCTGCTGAAAAATGAGGCCGCCTTGTTACCATTACAGGCTACTGATACAGTCGCGGTCATTGGTGAGCTGGCTAAAGCTACACGCTTCCAAGGGGCAGGGTCTTCGCATATTAATGCTTCCGAGATCGTTTCAGTTTTGGATGGCCTTAAGCAAAAAAAGGTGTCATTTGATTATGCGGCTGGCTATCGACTTGACGATCAGGATGATTCGCAGGCGACTGCCGAGGCATTAGCCTTGGCACGCAACCATGACAAAGTCGTTTTTGTTGCTGGGCTACCCGACAATTATGAGTCGGAGGGCTTTGATCGCCAAAATATGGCTTTACCAAAAGTTCAAAACGATTTATTGCAGGCAGTGACCGCAGTTAATCCAAACGTGATTGTCCTGTTAGTTGCCGGTGCACCGGTTGAGCTTCCGTGGGTGGATCAAGTCAAAGCTGTCGTTAACCTGTCACTTGGCGGTGAACGTATCGGGGCCGCAGCTGCCAACGTTTTGACAGGTGCTGTCAATCCAAGCGGCAAGCTAGCTGAAAGTTATCCGCTAAAATACCAAGACGTGCCCTCAGAGGATGTCTATGATAAAAACCCTCGGTCGGTGCCGTATGTTGAAAGCACATATGTTGGCTACCGTTATTACGACAAAGCAAAAGTGCCAGTCGCCTTTCCATTTGGTTTTGGTTTGAGCTACACATCGTTTGCCTTGAAAAACATTCAGCTCTCAAGTGATCACGTAACCGATGATCAGCCACTGACCATTAGCCTGCAAGTGACCAACACTGGAAAGGTTGATGGTGCGGAAGTGGTCCAGGTCTATGTTCAAGAACAACAACCACGACCATTACGACCGGAAAAATCATTAAAGGCATTCAAAAAGGTTTTTGTCAAAGCTGGACAAACCGTTAATGTTGCTCTCGAGCTGAAGGCACAAGCCTTTAAGGAGTGGCGTGAACAGACACAAACATGGGTCTTGCCTGAAGCTCAAAAGGCGATTGCTGTTGGTACCAGTGTCACTAATATTGATGCTGTCTTACCAGTTAGCTTCACAGGGGAAACTTTTAATAACTTTGCAACGATTCCAAATTGGTATACAACGCTTTCCGGGAAACCTAGTGTTCAAGATTTTGAACAGTTGACAGACCAGAAAGTACCGGCACCACATGAATTTGTACCAGGCGAATTCACTCGACTCAATACACCGCGAGAAATGAAGAAACACTCATTGTTGCTGCGGATAGTGGCGTGGATCACGGTCAAAATTCGAACTAAAGATTATATCGACAAGCAAGGACCCGAGGCGAAGTTCCAGCAGGCAATCGTATTGGACACGCCACTCATTCGCTTGGCGCAACAGGCCAGCGGTGCATTAAAGTTAAGCATGGTTGATCGACTCGTAGCTGCGGCCAATCATCAGTATGTGAAAATGATTTTTAGATAACAGATGTATTGTAAAATCATTAAAAATTTTTCTTGACGAATGACGATTGGATTCGGTATGCTGATTCTCGTACCAAACAGATAGCGTGTCAGCAGACGTGATTTCTGCGACTGCGAACGCGTGTTTAAAGGAGTGTTGACCATGAACTTAGTACGGCAAACACAACTTAATAACTTTTTCGGCGGCTTTTTCGGATAGCGGTTTGCAGTGAGATGCAAACCGCGCAAGCAGTGGTTTGCATCCATAAGGCCGTCACATTAAATGTGCACACAACGCCGCATGGATGAACAATTATCCATGCGGCTTTTCTATACCGAAAAATCTCGGGGCCAGTCGCATGGTGAAAACCAGCGGCTGGTCTTTTTTGCATCATACGACTATGTTGACCGTTCCGGATGGCTGAATTGTCACTCGTCACTTATCGATAACGCGCTCGCCAGCGCAGCAACCGCGCTGGCTCGCGCTCACAGGAGGAATTTTTATGAAAAAGCATCGACTACTTGTTATTGCCACTGCAGCACTGGTTGGCTTAACGTTGATCGGCTGCGGCAAGAAAAGTAACGCCGCCAGTTCCAAAACCGTTAAGATCGGTATTTTGCAGTTGATTGATCAAAGTGCCTTGACTGAGGCTAGGAAAGGCTTTGTGGCCGAGTTGGCCAAAGCCGGGTACAGTGGTGATCGCGTCAAAATTGATTACGTCAATGCCCAAGGCGACCAAGCTAATCTGAAAACGATGAGTGATCGTTTGGCAAGTGATAAGAATGATGTGAATCTTGCGATTGCGACCCCTGCAGCACAAGCACTCCAACAAGCTGACAAAAAGACACCGATGTTATTCACCGCCATCACGGATCCTAAGTCAGCCGGATTGGTCACCAATCCCGCAAAACCAGATAAAAATGCAACCGGCGTGACAGATTTAGTTGCGGTAGCCAAACAAATTGACCTGCTTCATCAAACTTTCCCAGAAGCAAAAACTGTCGGCCTCATGTATAACGCTGGCGAACCAAATTCGGTTTATCAGATCAAACAAGCCAAAGCTCGGCTGAAACAACTCGGTTTGCGTTACCAAGTTCGTACAGCGGCGACAACTAACGATGTGCAACAGGCCGCCGAGAGTTTAGCCAAAAGCGTCAATGCCCTTTATTTACCGGCCGATAACGTTATGGCTGCCGCTATGCCGACCATTGGCAAAGTTGCCAAGGCTCAGCAAATACCAGTCGTCCCAGCCGCTTCGACCATGGTTCAAGACGGCGGCACGATCACCAAAGGCATCAACTACCGCGACCTTGGTAAGCAGACGGCCAAAATGGCTATTAAACTGCTTAAAGGTAAAACAGTTAAAACATTACCTGTTGAGAAACCGGCAAAAGTCGAAACGGTTCGCAATGAAGCCATGTTAAAAGCCGTCAAACAAACGGTTAAATTACCAGAATAACTGCTATAGTAACGTTCTTTGACATTCTTCCCCATACAAAAACTGAAATAGCCGAATGTAAGTTTTTTGTTTGTGTTGACAAGATGAGAATATGAGTATACGCTTTGAGACAAGTCAGAGAGAACATCTCTGCATGAAGGAGTGTTGATCATGGATCGAGTCAAAACAACACAACTTAATCATTCTTATTATTACGGCTATTTCGGATAATGGTTTGTATCTCATGGATACAAGCCAATCAGGTTTGTATCCATGATGGCCGTAAGTGTTTAACTTGCAATTAACCGCCACATGGACGAATTCATCCATGTGGCCTTTTCTTTTTCCGGGAAAAAACAATGGCCAGCCACATGGACGAAAAATCCAGTGGCTGGCTATTTTTGTAAGAGCGCGAGTCAGCTCGGGTAGAAACCGGAGTGTAAGCGGCCTTGGTCGTGATAGTCGTATTTTGACCACTGCGACCAAGGTCCTTACATGTAGGTTTCTGCGCCAGTGAGCGCGTTTGCACAAAGTGTGAAGCACCATCACCTTAACCCGTACATCCCAGGAGGAAGAAAAATGAAGATCAAACGAATGGCCGCTATTGCGGCAGCAGCACTCACTATCATGGTTTTAGCCGGTTGTGGAAAATCAACCAGTGCAGCGGCTGACAAGAGTCAGGTTAAAATCGGCATTTTACAGTTGATTGACCAGCAAGCGTTGACCGCGGCCCGCAAAGGCTTCACTGAAGAACTGGCCAAAGCCGGTTACAAAGGCAAGAAGATCAAGTTGGACTACGTGAATGCCCAAGGCGATCAATCTAATCTTCAGACGATGAGCCAGCGCTTGCAACGTGATAAAAACGATCTCAACTTGGCGATCGCTACACCGGCTGCCCAAGCCCTGCAGAAGGCAGACAGCAAGACCCCATTGTTGTTCACGGCGATCACGGATCCAAAAGCGGCTGGTCTTGTGACCACAACAGCCAAGCCGGACAAAAACGCTACAGGCGTTACGGACATGGTAGATGTCGCTGGTCAGATCAACTTTTTACACAAAGCCTTTCCTAAGGCCAAAAAAGTTGGCTTATTATTCAACGCCGCCGAAGAAAACTCTCAAGTTCAGATCAAGCTTGCGAAGGCAGCAATCAAGAAACTGGGGTTAACCGCCGTTGAAAAAACCGCCGCGACCACCAACGATGTTGAACAAAGTGCCACTGCACTGATGAAACAAAGTGATGTTGTGTACATTCCAACCGATAACACGATGGCGGCCTCAATGCCGACCATTGGCAAAATCAGCACGAAAGAAAACATTCCGGTCGTCACTGCTGATGCGACGATGGTGAAATTAGCCGGGGTGGCGACAGTAGGGATTAATTACGAAGATCTAGGCCGGCAGACTGGCAAACTGGCTGTTCAAATTTTGAAGGGGAAGAAAGTCAGCGATCTGCCTGTTGAAAAACCGGCTAAAACTCGATTGGTCACTGATCCGACCCGGATGAAACAATTTGGTTTGACAGAGGCTGCCTTGAAGCAAGCTGAATAATCGATTTCGTGTCATAACGCGCTGGCAGTCGCAGCACCCGGGCTGACTCGCGCTTCTACCATAACGCGCTCACCAGCCCAGAAGCCTGCGTGTAAGGACCTCGGTCGCAATGGTCAAAGAGCGACCATCACGCCCAAGGCCGCTTACACTCCGCTTTCTACCCGGGCTGGCTCGCGCTCACTTAACAAAGGAGCTTTTCATTATGGACATCGTGACATCAAGTATTGCCCAAGGATTACTATGGTCGGTCATGGCGATTGGCGTGTACCTGACTTTTCGAATATTAGACATTGCTGACATGACGGCTGAAGGCAGTTTTCCCTTGGGCGCTGCGATTACTGCTCATGCAATTGTCACGGGGGTGGGGCCGATTGCGGCGACGCTCATGGGTTTTGCCGGAGGCGCTGCAGCTGGTGCAGTTTCAGGCTTTTTAACCACCAAGTTGCATATTCCAGACTTGCTCACTGGTATTTTGACCATGACCGGGTTGTATTCGGTGAACCTCTTCATCATGGGCAAGGCTAATATCAGTTTGATTGGGACTGTTAAGACGGTTTTCAATCTGGTTGACAGTGGTGATGCCACGACCACTGGCATCATCATCGGTGCCATTGTGGTCGCCATCGTGATTGGTATTCTGGTTTTCTTTTTCCATACCGAGATGGGCTTAGCTGCTGCGGCAGTCGGCAACAACCAGAACATGGCGGCGGCCAACGGGATCAACAATGATGCGATGAAAATTATCATCTACATGCTGAGCAATGGCCTTATTGCTTTATCAGGCAGTCTCATGGCGCAAACCAATGGCTATGCGGATTTGTCGATGGGGATTGGGACCATCGTCATTGCTTTGGCAGCCATCATTATTTCGGAAATCCTATTGCGCGGCGTGCCGTTATGGGCGCGGTTGTTGATGATCATTGTCGGCGCTGTGATCTACCGCCTGATTATTGCGGTTGTGCTGGATCTTGGTGTCGACCCGAACTACCTGCGTTTCTTCTACGCCTTGATGTTAACGATCTTCCTGTCATTGCCGTTACTGAAAAAGAAATTGCAACTCATGACAATTCGTCACGGTAATCGGCGTCAAGCTCGCATCGTTCAGGCACAGATGCAAGCAGCAAAAACCGATTCGATGAGCACACATGCTGGTGATCAGCAAAAGGAGGTTTAGCCATGGCCGTACTTGAAGTGCATGGACTTCATCAGTATTTTGAACAAGGAACCGTGAACGAGAATCACGCGCTGAAAGGCATTGATCTCAGTCTTGAACGCGGGGAGTTCGTCGCGATTATTGGTGGCAACGGCGCAGGTAAATCAACGTTGCTGAACAGTATCGCTGGTACGCTCCCGGTTAGTCAGGGGCAGATTTTGATTAACGGTAAGGACGTGACCTATCAAAATGTTGCTAAGCGGGCGAAGGTAATTGCTCGAGTCTTTCAGGATCCGCGTTCCGGCACCGCCTCGTTGCTGACAATCGAACAGAATTTGGCATTGGCCGAAAAACGCGGCTCTTGGCGTAACTTTTGGGCCAGTGGGGTCAAACGGAGTGATCGCCAACATTTTAAGGAAAAATTGGCGACCCTTGGATTGGGCCTTGAGAATCGCCTGGGTGCCGAAATGGGCTTGCTTTCTGGCGGTCAACGACAGGCAGTAACCTTGCTGATGGCTACTTTAAAAGAACCGGCGTTGTTATTGCTTGACGAACACACAGCAGCGCTCGATCCGCAGACAAGCGCTACCGTCATGGCTTTGACTGATAAAATGGTTCGCGCGCAACATACGACAACTTTGATGATCACACACAACATGGCCAGTGCACTGAAATATGGTGATCGCCTAATCATGCTGGATCATGGTGAAATTGCTGTTGATGTCCGTGGCGAGGAAAAACAGCACCTGACCGTCGAAGACTTATTGACGATGTTTAAAGAACGCAGTGGACAAGAGTTTGCCGATGATGCTGTTTTGTTGAGTTAAAGCTGGCCTAAAAGAAGTTAATGAATAGATCCTCTATGAGAAAACAAAAGACGACTGATTTCCGCCATTGGAAAATCAGTCGTCTTTTGGTGGCTATCAGTTGTCTTTCAACCGTGTTTGGTTGAAGCGCAACTTTGATGGTTAAAAAATCAAGCATGTCCGAAATTAGTGGTTAATTCATAACTGCTGCCAGCAAATACAGATACTCAGCAGCTGGCACTTTTCCATTAGCCCATGTCCACAATCGTCCGGGTTGTGTGGTGGTTAAAGTGTTTCGTCAAGGTTTGTGGCAAGTCAGCTAGTTTGACCGTATCGACAGGCATTGGCGCCAATTTGTCCAATGTCTCCCATGCGGCTGCTCGGGCCGCAGCAGGGGCATTGACGGAATCCACACCGAGCAAGCTGACATTGCGCAAAATGAAGGGGAAGACGGTCAGCGGCAAGGCAGTTCCTGCAGCATTGCCACATAACGCGATTGCGCCGCCATAACGCATACTTGGCAGCAAACTGGTTGTGAACGATCCACCGAGCGGATCAATGGCAAAGTCAAAGCGTTGCTTACTCAAAGCCTTTCCCTTGGGCAGCTCGTCAAGTGCTAATGTTGCCGTGGCGCCAAGTGACATCACCTGTTTTTGCTGATCTGGTGTCCGCACAATACCGATTCGATTCGTGAAGCCTGCTTGCTCTAATAAGCGCATGGCAACACTGCCGACACCGCCCGTTACGCCACCAACAAGAATCTGCGGTGCATGCTCAGGCGTCATGCCGTGCGCGGTCAAAGCAGCGACACATAAGGCAGCGGTCAAACCCGCCGTGCCAAAACTCATGGCGCTAGCAAGTGTCATGGCTGATGGCAGCGTGATTGCCCAAGAAGCCGGAATGCGGGCATATTCAGCGTAACCACCGCCTTGACTGACCCCTAGACCATGACCGGTGGCCAACACTTGATCGCCTACTTTAAAATTGGCATCTTGACTGGCTACCACAGTCCCACTTAAATCAATCCCGAGAATCTGTGGATAATCTCGAATAATTTGATTCTGCGGTTGATAGGCAAGCGCATCTTTGTAGTTAATATCTGAATAAGCGACCTTGATCAATAAATAGCCTGCTGGTAAGTCATCTTCGTGCAGGGTTTGAAAAGTTGCCTTTTGCCCATCGTGAACCAATGCTTGAAATGTTTGCATAGAACAAGCCTCCTTGGATGGTATTCTTCCACCTATTGATGGTGTTGAATTGCCATGCTCATTAGTTAACTAAAGCATATCAGATAACGATGATATCGCAAAACCAACGTTATTCTGCCGAATCTGATAAGGTGGCCTGACGCCATGGCGCTAATTCGTGCCGATGTTGACGGCGCTTGTAAGTTTCAACAACCAACATTGGCAGCCAGATGGCACCGAGGACGATGGACCATTGTCCGGCTGTTAGTGGCGCTAGCTGAAAAATTTGTTGCAATGGCGCAATGGTTGCTAAGGCAACGATGACTGTCATCGTCAGTAAAAGGCTACCAGTCAGGATCGGATTGACAGTCATCGCTGACCAGTTAAGCCGACCACGGGTTTTGATGGGAAAAATGTCCAGCATCGAACCGATGGCTAATGTCAGAAATAGCATGGTCATGCCGATACCTGGCACATCGGGGCTGACCACGAAACGGCCAACGAAGTAGATGCCAAGAATCAAGCCAACATAGGTGGTCGTCCGCACGGCCACACGTTTGCCGAGGCCATTGCTGAAAATACTGGCTGCTTTTGGAATGGGTTTCAAGTGCATCATGCCAGGTTCAGCCAACTCTCGGCTAAGGAAGAAGCCGGGAATACCATCAGCAAGGACGTTGACGATGAGTAGCTGCTCAGGTGTCATCACAGCACCCCAGCCAACGAGGACGGCCAGTAGCATCGTGAAAATTTGGGCAAAATTAACCGAAATCAGAAATTCAACGGCTTTTAAAATATTTTGATAGACGGTTCGACCTTGTGCGACAGCATCGATAATCGTAGCAAAGTTATCGTCGGTCAAAACCATATCGGCAGCATTTTTGGCCACATCTGTCCCAGTGATGCCCATGGCAATGCCGACGTCGGCAGCTTTGAGCGCTGGCGCATCATTGACGCCGTCACCGGTCATGGCGACCACCGCATCTTGTTTTTGCCAAGCTTTGACGATTCGAATTTTATCACTCGGGGTAGTCCGCGCGAACACGCGGATATCAGCAATATTGGCCGCCAGATCCTCGTCGCTCATTTGGCTGAGGTCATGGCCGGTGATCGCTTGTTGGCCGCTTTCAAGGATGCCAATGTCTTTAGCAATGGCTTTGGCCGTACCGAGATGATCCCCAGTGATCATAACCGTTGTAATGCCGGCCTGTTTAGCAGCGCGAATGGCAGCGGGCACTTCAGGGCGCGGCGGATCAATGATACCAATCAATCCCAACGGTTGTACGGCGGTTAGCTGTGTTTCCCAGTTTTCCCCAGGATCGGTTTCAAATTGTTGATAGCCAGCCGCCAGTACCCGCAATGCTTGTGCCGTCATTTGGTCATGGATTGCGGTGGCAGTTTGCTCCCAGTTTTCAGGCGCAAAG
This sequence comes from Lacticaseibacillus paracasei subsp. paracasei, assembly GCF_000829035.1. Taxonomy (NCBI): domain Bacteria; kingdom Bacillati; phylum Bacillota; class Bacilli; order Lactobacillales; family Lactobacillaceae; genus Lacticaseibacillus; species Lacticaseibacillus paracasei. Next base: position 670,713 of record NZ_AP012541.1, read on the forward strand.
TTAATTCGGTCAATTGCTCCTTTAATAATCGCTAGATAGTGGCCATCCGGCGTGCGATGCAAAGTCGCCATGGTTTTCTTGTCAGATGAAAACGGCGCTTCAGCCACACGCGGATAGGTTTGCTCAGCCTCGGTCCGACTCAGATCGTAATGATCAAGTAGCCGAACAATTGCCAGTTCAGTCGCATCGCCGATATCTGGTTCATCATCAGCAGTTAAGTGTGCGTTGGTTGCAAGACCGAGATACTTGAAAAAGCGGGTGTCATTGGCTGACAACTTTGTGTTGGCGACTTTATGAATTTCTTTGCCATAAGGCCAGAAATGGGTAACTGTCATGCGATTCTGCGTGAGGGTCCCAGTTTTGTCTGAGGCAATCACGTTCACGTTCCCAATGGTTTCAACAGCGGTGACTTGGCGAATAATCGCGTGGCGCTTGGCCATCTTCTGAACGCCATGAGCCAAACTGAGGGTGACGATGACGGGCAAGGTTTCTGGAACTGCAGCAATGGCGAGGCTGACACCAAGCATCAAGCTATCTGTAAAGCCCTCCTGATGAAGCAAGGTTGCTAGCAAAATGGTGATGATACCGCCCAAGATAGCAACGAAGGATAGCCGCTTGCCAAGGGTGTTTAACCGTTTGGCCAGTGGCGTCGTCTGCTTTTTTGTCTGATTGAGCAGTGCAGCAATTTTTCCCAGTTCGGTGTCCATGCCGGTAGCCGTCACAATCGCAGTTGCCTTGCCGCTGGTAATGGCTGTGCCAGAGAAAATATAATTGGCAGCATCCCCAAGATCATCAGGAGCAGTGGCCAAGGCTTCTGACGTTTTGGTCACGCCCAGACTTTCGCCAGTTAAAATTGCTTCATCCGCTTCAAGTTCTTGGCTTTGAATGATTCTGGCGTCTGCAGGAACCGCATCGCCGGCCTTGAGGAGAATCAAATCGCCTGGAACAAGCTCGGCGGCCTGAATGGTTTGCGTCTTGCCTTCACGAACAACGGTGACGGTTTGAATCGTCATGGCTTTCAAGGCAGCGAGTGCTTTTTCAGCGCTGTGTTCTTGGTACAAAGCGATCACAACATTGAGAATGACGATGGCGCCAATAACAATGGTTTTGGTCCAGTCACTGTCAGTCGTCAAGGCCAGATAGGCAGAGAGACCAACGGCAAAAAGCAAAATTAGTGAGGTGATATCGCTGAGGTGATGGCCGATTTGCCGGAACAAGCTAGGCTTTTTAGCCGCGGTGAGCTGATTGCGGCCATTTTGCTGCAAACGTGCAGCTGCTTCTTTAGCAGTCAGGCCGGTTTTGGTGTTCGTCGTTAATTCAGCGGCCAGATCGCTTGGCGTTAAGCGCGTCAAGTGCTTGGTCGTTGTTGTCATGAGTTCATTCCTTTCAATTTGTCAGAGACACGATCATTACTTACTTATAATAACCGTAACATAAAAATATTAGTGTTGTAAAATTTAAAATGAGTTTAGACATGAGCACCATCAGCTAGTTCAAACATATTTATGGCATTTAGCTTATTCTTTTGTGCTCAAAAAAGCCGCTAGCCTGATGTCGTCATTCAAACAACAGGTTAGCGGCTTTCTTGATTTTAAATAGTGGCGCTTGTGGCTAGTTTTGTAATGCGTGATAAGGATAACTTGTATGTTGCGTCGTTTGGGTTTTGAAGCCGTATGTGTCGGCAACGATATAGAGCGGTCGATGGCGGCTTTCAGCGAACATCCTCGCGATGTAGGTGCCGAGCATGCCAATGGTGAAGGTAATACCAGCGCCAACTAGCAAGGTGATGATCATGACCCAGGTTAAGCTAGTGAGGTGGCCTAGTGCCAAACTAAGCCCAAAGAGCGCAACCGCGATGATCAAGAAGAAGCCGCTTAGCCAGCTAGCTAAAGTTAACGGTACTGTGGAAAAACTAGTGATCCCATCCATAGCTAAGTGCAGCATTTTTCTCAGTGGATAGTGCGTTTCACCGGCTTCCCGTTCTTGACGATCGTACTCAACGGCAATTTGTTTGTAGCCGACCCAAGTGACCATCCCGCGTACATATGGGTCCTGTTCATTCATCTGCTTGAGAACATTGACAACACGCCGATCCATCAAACGGAAGTCGCCGGTATCGACAGGAATGTTGATGCTAGTGACAGCCTTGAGTAAGCGATAAAACATTTCGGCAGTCAACTTCTTAAACCACGTTTCACCACTGCGTTTGCGCCGCTTACCGTAAACGACGTCATAGCCTTCACGCCAGCGGGCTAACATTTCTGGGATAACACGCGGCGGGTCTTGCAGATCGGCGTCCATGACCACCACTGCATCGCCGCTGGCATAGCGAATGCCGGCAGTGATTGCTAGCTGATGGCCGAAGTTGCGGGAGAAATCGACTAACCGAATCGCCGGATTTTTGGCCATGGCGGCCCTGATTTGATCAGCACTGTCGTCTGTTGAGCCGTCATTGACGAAAATTAACTCGTATCGTTCCGGCCGTGCACGAACGTAATTTGCCAAAACCGTTAAAGTTTCGCCGATGCCAGCACTTTCGTTATAAACCGGCAACACAATCGAAATGAATGGATTCTTTTCTTGTCGCATATCGGGGACTTCTTTCATAGAGAGATCAAGACGCTTTATTTCACCATGCTGGCATCGAGTTCATACAAGGTGCCACCGCCCATGCCGCCTCGGCTGCCAAAGCCTTGCGTGCTGGACGATGAAGTGCCGCCATATTGACTTGCGGCAACCTTTTTGCCGACTTTGGTGACCCAAGCTTCAATCTTCGAATTGCCTGAGCGGCCAGAGGAAAGGTAATACTTCATATCGCCCTTTTTAACAAGCGCTTTGAACTGTTTCAAGGTAATAGCTGGATCAGTCCCGTTAAAGCCGCCAATGGCCATGACCGCTTTGCCAGATTTGATGATATACGGGGCTGCAGTGCTGGCGTTGCTGGTTGCAAACAGGTATTTGGCATTGCCTTGATGTTTTTCAACATACTTTAACAAGCCAGAATCTGCTGTGCCGTTGCCGAGTCCACCGTTACCGCTAGAGGAGAGCAGTGATGGACCGGCAGAAGGAATACCAGCCGAGGAACCAGCTATTGTTGGCGTTAAGGACCAGAATGCTGGTGCGGCCATGATTGCTGCGATGGCAACGCCTAACGCTGTTTTACACCATGCTTTAGTGCGGCCGATGAACAGAAGTATCAAACCGAGCAGGCCGCCAGCGATGACTAAGAATGGCTGCCATTGATAATAGAGACTGACATACCAAGCCTGCAAGCCTGTGGTGACCACGATTGCGATTGGCAAAAGCCATGCTTGCCAATGTTTCAGATCGGTTTTGAATTGTTTGAACATAGTGACAGTTCCGATGCCGAATAAGGCGGCAATTGGTGGTGCCAACATGATCATGTAATAAGGATGGAAGAAGCTGGCGATGGAGAAGAAGCCAGCAACGGGGATGAGCCAACCAAGCCAAAAGAGCAAGTGATTTTGTTGAATGGTTGTCTGGTACCATTTCCGTTTGCGGTCCAAATAGTAGGCAAAGGCACTGATGAAGCCAATGATTGCAGCTGGCAGAAGCCAACTGATTTGTGGACCTAAATCAGATTGCAATAGGCGTAATGGACCGACTGTCCCGATGGAGAAAGCACCACCAGCACCGCCACGTTGACTGCCTTGACGACCACGTGTACCGCCCTTAAACGTCCCTTTTTTGAAGTTGGCAGGCATTTTGCGACCTGTACCAGCGCCTCTTTCGGTCGTCACAGCGGGTTGCTTCCCAGCCGCGCCAGTCTTAGTGCCGGGCATTTTTGTTCCGGCAGGTGGTGTTTTGCCTGTGTTGCCGGCACCAGGCGTTCCAGTTGGTTTCCTAGCAGTCGTGCCACCCGGCGCCGTGCCTTTAGCACCGGTTGGCGGGGTGCCAGCAGTGCCAGTGGAGCCGGTCTTGGATTTGGTACCCATACCAGGGAAGGCAGCACCAGTTCCTGTGGTTTGTCCGAGTAATCGTTCAGTGCCGTTGTAGCCAAAAGCCAGCTCCAATTCAGAGTTAGTTTCCGAACTGCCAACGTAAGGCCGTTGACTAGTGGCGGTTGAATCCACCTGTATTGGCCAAGCGAGGGTGGTGACGGCCATAGCAACCAAGGCAATAGCCAAGGTGCCTAGGCGCCGCCAAAGTTTCTGATTGGAAGCCAGCCAGAAGAATAAGAGCAAAGCCGGCAAAATCATAAATGCCTGTAGCATCTTGATGTTAAAAGAGACGCCGATCAGCGCGAAACTCACAACAACGAGCCATGGTTTGCGATTGCTAATGGCCTTCATGAGGCACCAACTGGCGAGTAAGAGGAAGAACTGAAGGGTTGCATCCATATTATTCGTTCGTGAATCAGCAACAACGATCGGTGTCAGCGTTAACGCCAACGCAGCAAGCCGTGCTGCCCAAATGTTAAAGCGCGGTTTGATCATGTTGTAGATCAAGGCGACGCTGCCAATCCCGAAAAGAATGGATGGCAAAACAACGGACCAACCATGTACGCCAAAAATTTTTGCCGAAATAGCCATGAACCACAAGGCAACTGGCGGTTTATCAACGGTGATGAAGCCGGCGGGATCGAAGGCACCATACCAGAAGTTATGCCAGCTTTGAATCATACTGGTAATAGCGGCGGTGTAGTAGTCGTTAGCGTTACCGGCTTCCCAAATATTCCAAGCATATAGAAAGGCGGCTAGGATCAGAATGCCAATAAACCACCAATCAACGGTCCACTGTTTAATTTTTTTCATGTGCAGCAACTCCCTTTTCTCGAAATACCCAGAACTTGCTTAAAAGGAAGTTCGTTGGGACAGTGATCATCAATGCGAACATAGGTGCAAGCGGCTTGGGCAGTCGTAAGAAATCATTCCAAAAACTTGTCAAAACTAAACTTAGAATGAAGGTCAGGCCATAGGAGAGATAATAACGCGGTGCCACCGTTTTGAGTTGGCGTCGATCCTTTGCCTTGAACACCCATGTGTCATTAAGAAATAGGCCAAAAATGGATGTCAGCCCGTAGCCAACCCCCATGGCGGCTGTCGGGTTGATCAGCTGATATAATGTCAAGTAAATGAGATAAGTTAAAATGGTGTTGACCCCACCGACCAAGCCGAAGCCGATGAATTGTTTCAGCTTTTGACGCATCAAACCGCTCCCTTCTTGGTGAATGGGATCATTATGAGAGTTACAGCATAAATTAACCTTAAAGTCGGGCATTCTATTTCTTAAGATGGCTTTATGGTTATCATGATATGGTCAGACCAGCAGATATAAGGTTACCAACAAATAAGTGGGGCAGAACATGACAGTTAAACCGAGAATTCTTGTGATCGAAGACGATCCGGATTTAAACGAGAGTATTACTGATTTTATCCGCGCATTTGCCGACCCAGAAGCCGCCTTAAACGGTGCTGATGGTCTGTATTTGGCCGAGGAAGGTATTTTTGATGCCATTATTTTGGACATTATGTTGCCAGAATTAAATGGTTTTGACGTACTCAAGAAGTTGCGGGCAAAGCAAATTAAAACACCTGTATTGATTTTGACAGCCAAAGATGCGCTGACCGATAAATTGCACGGGTTTGAACTTGGCGGAGATGATTATCTGACGAAGCCGTTTCATCGTGAAGAACTCATTATGCGTTTGAAGGCGTTGTTAAAGCGAATTGGTCACTTCTTTGACGATGACGGCTTAACTGCTGGTCCTTTTGTGGTACATGTGACGAGTCATGAGGTGCTCATCAACGATCAACCAGTGGCCTTGAACGGTAAAGAATTCGATCTGTTGGTTTATCTATTACAAAATCAGAAAACAATCATCACCAAAGATCAGATTTTTGATCGTTTGTGGGGATTTGATTCTGAAACAGCTGTCAGCGTGGTGGAGGTTTACATGTCCAACCTGCGCAAAAAATTAAAACCGCTAAAAGTTGAGCATTGGATCAAAACGATTCGCAACGTTGGCTATATTTTTCAGGAGCCGGAGGGCAGTGAATGAACGCAGAAAAAGGTATTAAACATCAGCAACGTCGCTTATTCATCGGGCAACTGTTGAGCTTTGCGGGCTTGTTTGTGGTATTAGGTATCATTGTTTTTTTCTTATATGAGCGCTCAATTTATCAAGACATTGATCACACCTTAGAGCAGCAACAAGCAATGATTCTTAATCCAAACGAAGAAACGACAAAGCTTGGTCCGCAGCAACCCGGTACGAGAGTCACTCACCCAGCACCTTTCCGGACCAACATGGTGGTCTTTAATCAAAAAGGCCGCATCATTAATCAAGCCATGCTTGGTGAGCGGTTTTATGCTTACTTTAAAAATTTAAAACTGGATCGATCAGCGCAAAACAAGTTACAGACATTGACCACATCAACTGGAACATTCCGGACGCTATTAATCAAAGCACCTAAATACAGCGCAGATCCTCAGTATGCCGGTCACTATGTGTTAATTTTGCAAAATACCGATGCACAGGAAGCAGCGATTCGATCATTTCGGCAGGTTCTGATTGTCACCATTATTCTTTTTTGGGCATTGGCACTCGGCTTGTCATACTGGTTGTCCACACGTGCTATGCGGCCAATTGTCCGGTCATGGCAGCGACAGCAGGATTTCGTTGCCGACGCAGCACACGAGTTGCGGGCGCCACTTGCCGTGATTCAAAGCAAACAGGAAGCCCTGCTGACGAAACCACAAGCGACCATCATTGACGAAAGTGAGGCAATTGCGACTTCGTTAGGTGAGACGAAACGCTTGCGTCAGCTGACCGATGATCTGCTAACAATTGCCAAAGCCGATAGCAACACCATCGAAATTGAATTGGTTGATCAACCTTTTGAAAAGGCCTTTGAACCACAGCTGTCTTCTTATCAAGATATTGCTGTCAGTCAGCAGAAGTCCTTCACAACAACGTTACCCAAGGCCGGTCGTGCACTGTTTGACACGGCGAGGATGAAACAACTGTTAGTGATTTTACTGGACAATGCCTTTAAATATACACAGGCGGGTGATTCTATCTGGGTTGAAGTGACACAGACACCACGTGATTGGCAGTTGCAGGTTGGCAATTCTGGGCCGAGTATTGCGGATGCTGATAAAGCTCGCGTTTTTGAACGTTTTTATCGAGAAGATGCCTCGCGTAGTCGCCAAACAGGTGGTAGTGGACTTGGTTTAGCAATTGCTCGGTGGATTGTGACCATGCATCACGGGCATATTGAAGTCAAGGATGTCCATCCTCATGGCGCACTTTTCATCGCGACCTTCCCAAATAAGCCGCGTATGCGTTGATCAAACCAAAGAACATAGAAAAAGCCGCGTCAAAAATCACAATTGATTTTTGACGCGGCTTTTCTGTTACGAGTTGTTAAGAATGCACCGAGATTACGTTTCTTGAAAATAGCAGTTAGCGAGCAGGGTTATTTCGAACACCATTGGCTTCGGTGAAGTCAATAAAGCCCATATTGGTATCAATATCACCGCCGTCACCACTCAAAACTAAGGTATTCAGCGTTTTGTTAAAGTGGACATTCATGTGGGCATTCAAATCTTCTTGCGAATAACCCTTGATCAGAATTGGCCCAAGGTTACTGTCAATTTCAGTGTCATAATCCGTTGCCGGATCGCTAGCTTTTACGACGTTAAGTGAGAACTGGACCTGCATATGGATCATCGCATGCTGCGAATAAGGACCCACCCCATCTTCAAACGTAAGCAGCAACTTTTTGTCATCGCCCAGATGCGGTTGGATTTTTTCAGTGGCACCTTCATCAAAATGAATTTGCATAGGATCAGCTCCTTTCGCCGTTAACATAGGCTGATTTGGCGTTAAAAGCAACTGATTTGTCTCGCAGGGAAAATGACGTTAAAGCCACCAAATTATCGGGTGAAAGTGAGTTTATTGTGATTCAAATATCGACGCACCTTAAAACTCGCGCCAAGTTTGAAACAAGTTTCAGCATCTTTTAAATCAATTCCAGTAATGTCACTGATGTGCTTGAGCCGGTAGCGCAACGTGTTTAAGTGAATGAAAAGTTGCCTGGCAGTGTGGGTGAGGTTTTCACCAGATTCAAGATAAGCGTCCATTGTCGGCAACAACTCAGTTTTATTCTCAGCATCATGATCCATCAATGCCTTAACCGCCGGATTGATGAAAAATGGCAAAATTTCGGCATGATCGACCTGTGCCAGCATTAAGTCAAAGAAGGCATCCTCACACATGGTGACGTGAGTTGGTTGAGATTTAAGCTTCGCAGTACGACTGCAGACGGCATAGGCAGCGATGGTATCTTCAGGCCGCGTATATTGATTCGAAACGATCAAACGACAGTTGGCACGATCGGCAATGGTCGCTAAATCAGCTTTAAATTCAGGGTTGTTGTAAGTTGGCAAGCGACAGAAACTAAGGCTAGACATTGATGATGATAAAGTGTGATCAAAGTTTGTGAGAAAAGCGGGGTTAATAAATACTTTAGTCGCTCTTTCAACGCTGCCAAAGATTGTCCAGCACGCGGCTCACCTTTAATCAAAACCATGCTTGTTGGCAATGTTGCATGTTCTTTCGCAAACTGAGCGGCAAAGGTACCACTTTGTTGTTCGGTAAGCAGCATGGTGAGCAGTTGATCGCGTTTTGAGGCGGCGGTCGGCATCATCCGGTTTTTGATCAAGGAGCTGGTGATAATTTTGGCTTCGGCTTTGAAGAAGGCAGTTTGTTCAGCGGTGAGCGGTCTGACGCAGGCCGGCATGACGAGGTAGCCTAGGGCATTGTTGCGATATGCCAATGGCAGACATAAAAGCAGCAAGGGCAGCTGGGATTGCTGAATGAGAATAACTTGCGGGATCAAGTCTTTAGCGGGTCTGAATTTTTTCAATGCCTGTTGGACCTGGACAGAGGTAATAGCTGGCGCTGTCAAGTCACTAATGGCCGGCGCTTGCGTGGATTGCGCCACAGGTTGCCCGACAAGATCAAGAACAATCAAGGGATTACCTAATGTCCGAGCGGCTTGATTAAGAATCGTGTCGAAGTCCTCTGTGATCGCTTTAATAGCAAGCTGATTAACCTGTGCTTGTAAACTTGTTTCGGACGTCAAAAGACAACCAGCCCGATCGAATAGTTGAGCAAGTTGCGACTCGTTTTTTAGCTGCGTTTGAGCACACAGGGACAGTTGTGCAGTCTTGCCAACAGATCCTGTCAAAGTAATCGTTTGATCAGCAGATACAGCAAGATACAGTGAGGTCGGATGTGGCGAAAGAGTCATATCATCGTCAAATTGCAGACTTGTTATTTCGGGGTTTTGGAGACTGGTATCAAAGGCTAATGGGACTGTTTGGTCAAGTCGTTGGAGCAAAGTATTTAATTTCATTATTTATCCTCGAAGGTGACGTGAAGGTGGCACGTGTCAATTAGCAAAAACATACAAATTTATTTGTTCATTCATGTGCAAACTGTACCTTCATCATACGTTTTGAAAGCGCTATCGTAAAGGCGTATTCGAAATTGTGAATAAGCACACACATGAATGACTGCGTGTGTGGATTCACGCCACATAGGAGGCAAGCAATTATGAAGGATTTTAAGGACAAGGTCATGTTCATCACCGGGGCCGCCCACGGATTTGGTCGGGTCATTGCTGAAGAAGGGGCAAAACGGGGGATGAAGCTCGCCTTAGTCGATATCGACAAGCCGGCTTTGAATGAAACTTATCAAATCGTTGTGGCAACAGGGGCGGATGCTGTGATGATTCCGACTGATGTTACCAAAGAAGACGAAGTCAACGCAGCTATTGATCAGACACTTCAAACATTTAAGCAAATCGATCTGCTGATCAATGATGCAGGGATTGCTTTGCCAGGACGTATGTGGGAATTACCAACCCGTGATTGGGAATGGATCATGCACGTCAATGTGATGAGTCAGGTTTATGCGATGAAGCGGATTATTCCAATTATGATGGCGCAAAAAACGCATGGGGCGATTTTAAACGTCGCTTCGATCGCTGGCTTGGTCGATACCCCAGGCATGCCTGCATATCACGCCAGCAAGTTTGCTAGCGTCGGTATGAGTGAAGCAACTGCTTATGACCTGCAGCGGGCCGGTGCTGATATTGAAATGCATGTGATGTGCCCAGGTTTTGTTCAGACGGATCTTTATCACACTGAAGAACATCGGCCAAAGCAATACAGCGATCCAAGTGATCCTTACTATCAAAGCGAGGCTTTCCTGAAAGGTCAACAGTTTGCCAAATATGTGATCACCAACGGTATGCCACTTGATACGATTGCGGCGACGGTTTTCAAAGCACTTGAAGAAGATCAGTTCTACATTTTGACCCACCCACAGTTCAACCCATTGATTTTGGATCGGGTCAATCGGATCGTCAAAAATGGTGCACCAGATGTCCATGTGATGGATGGGATTATGTAGTTAGTTACTTTCGATAACACGCGAATCAGTGCCTCAACCGCGCTGGCGAGCGTTCACAGAGAAGGAGTGTCAAAAATGTCGAGTTATGTTGTGAGTCAAGAAGACGTGAAGAACTTTCTGAATTTACCAAGTATGAATGATCAAGAAGGGATCAGTTTTGCCTATGCCACGGATCCAGACGCCTTGGCCAAATTGATTCCGGCACCGTTGAAGTTGGTTGCACCAGTTGTGTGCGGCTACGTCGTCCACATGGGTAAGCCGTCGTTTGGCGGACCTTATCTGGAACAAACGCTATTTGCCCTTGTTAGCTACAAAGACAAAATGATGGGTTCCTATCCACTAACCTTGCTCCTGCATGGCCCTGGTGCTGAAGCCGGCTTGGTGGCAGGTCGTGAAGGTGCAGGTATTCCTAAGAAGCTCGCCGATCACATCGAACTGCGGCGCAATGACAACAGTGCCAGTGCCACGGTGGAACGTCACGGCAAGACGCTGCTTTCGGTTGATTGGGAAGCTGGGGATGTCAATGATCCTTCCATTTTGCAAACATTTGGCAGCCAATTTGCCTTAAACAAAGAATCCGAAATGAACAGTTTTTTCTTCACCCATGATCTTGTACAGGATAAACAAGGTGCGAACCACTTTGAAAATGTTGAGCTGGTCGCCACGCAGATGAAGTCGTTGGCTGATCGAGTTGAGCCAGGGAAACTGTCGATTCAACTTGCATCAACTGAAGATGATCCATTCGGTGAATTGCCAGTGCTCAAGCCGCTTGGTGCGATGTGGTATCATTTTGCGACTTCGACCATGTTCAACACTTTGCATCTGGAACAAGTCGATGCCGATAAAACCGCCCCTTATTTGATCACCGGTCGCTACGATCGCAGCATGATGAATCCGCTGGCAACAACCTATATTATTTGATTGAAAACGGTTAATATTGATATTAAGAAATGAGGCAAATAAAAATGACAGAAACAGTAGCAACAAAAAAATTAACTAATAATGACTTCGCAGACGTGATGTTTGATCGTCATTCAGTTCGGGTGTTCGATCCATCAGTTAAAATCAGTCGCGACGAGCTTCAGGAAATGATTAAAGAAGCTACCACCGCGCCATCTGCCTGCAACTTGCAGTCGTGGCACTTTGTCATTATTGATACACCAGAAGGCAAAGAAAAATTGAAAAAGACTGCCATGAAATTCAACTATCCGCAGATCGATTCCAGTTCTGCCATCATCTTCATCGCCGGCGATACGCAGTCTCATGAAGTTTATCGTGATGTTTGGACCAAGGTTTATGAAGACGGCAAAATCAGCAAGGAAAAGTTGGACCAGATTTTCAATACCTTCCTGCCATTATATGAAAATGCTTCACCTGAATTTCTGACATTAGATGCCACCATCGATGGCGCCATGGTTGGCATGCAACTGCTGCTGACGGCGCGGGCACATGGCTTTGATGCCAATCCGTGGTCCGGTTACGACTTCAAGACGATTATTCCAACATTGGGGCTTGATCCAAAACGCTTTGTGCCAGTTATGGCAGTGGCTATTGGTAAGGCAGCTGAGAAGCCGATTCATACTGATCGCTATGATGTGAAGCAGCTGATTGACTATTTGGACTAATATGACGGCACAAACTGTCCGAGATGAGTGGGCACGTTTAATTTTTTAGAAATAGAGAGGAAGTTTACGATGGTCGATGCAGTAGAGACCGATCCATTCGGCAAAGTTGATGCGATTGATGTGTTGGATTTAGCCAGTTTGGAGGCGCGTGCGGAGAAAATTCTTGGCCGTGGCGAATTTGGCTATATCAGCGAAGGCTCTGACGATGGTTACACCATGCGCCGCAACACCACCGCTTTTACAGATGTACAAATGCTCCCGCGCGTGCTCCAAGGAGTGGAGAAGCCGGATCAAAGTACGACCTTTATGGGAGCAAAACTGGCGTCACCGCTGTTAACTGCGCCGATCGCCGGGAACACGCTAGCACATCCAAGCGGTGAATTGGGCTTAGCAAAAGGCGCAAAAGAGGCCGGTATTATGATGTCGCAAAGCACCTTTGCTTCCAAGACAATTGCGGAAACTGCTGCAGTCAGCGACGGTGCCCCTTAGAGCCTGTTTAGTGTCTTTACGGAATAGCTAAATTTCAGGTATGCTTTGCACAAAAACTGGAGCTAACTATGCGAACTTTTACCCATCGATATGGTAGCGATATTACGCGTGACCAATTTAACCTCATTCGAGCTGATCTTGAAGATGCACGGAAACATACTGCACCAAGACAAATTGATTTGTACGATGTCTTTTGTGCAATGCTGTATACCATGAAAAATGGGTGTACTTGGCGTGATCTCCCGAGTGATTTTCCAAAGTGGCAAACTGTTTATTATTACTGGGTGCTTTGGACAAAACAAGAGAACCCAATCGAGATGGCCCTATTAACCAGGGTTTTAAAAAAACTGTCGCTTTCCTACGATTTAGCCAAGGCCGGTCAACTAGAACTTCGTTCCTGATACTGGATGCTCAAAGTGTTAAAAACACGGACACAGCAGAGAATTCAGGTTATGATGGCGGCAAAAAGATTAAAGGTATCAAACGGACATTAGCTGTTGATAATCAAGGATTGCCCCAAGGAATTCACGTCACCACTGGTGACGTATCTGATCGTGACGCTGCTAGTTCGCTATTGATGTTACATGCAGATCAATTTGACCTTGTCCAGCGAATCATGGTTGACGGCGGCTATACGGGAGATAAGTTTGCCAGCTTAGTTGGCAATAGCATCGGTGCAGATGTCATCATTGCCAAGCAAAGTGATTTAAAGCATGGCCATGTAACCCCACAACGTTGGGTGATTGAGCGAAGCTTTGGCTGGCTAGAAAAATGCCGTCGCCTCTGGAAAAACTGCGAACGCAAGCTTCACACTAGTACAATGATGATAACGTTAGCCTTTCTTCGCTTCATGCTCAAAAGACACTAAACAGGCTCTTATATGTTCCAACTTTACATGCCAAAAGATTGGTCGTATTGCCAATATCTGTTAGATCAGGCAAAACAAGCAGGCGCATTGGCGATCATTCTGACAGCCGATTCGACACTTGGCGGCTATCGGGAAAAAGACGTGATGAATCATTGTCATCTCAAAGGCCGCTTAGCTAATCTTGAAGGTTACAATACTGGGCAGCAGGGAGTTGGCGCTGGCGGTTTGTTTAAAGAATCCATGCAGAAACTGGATCTTGCAACCATCGATAAGTTGGCCTCTTATTCAGGGCTGCCAATTATTGTCAAAGGCATTCAGCATCCTGATGATGCGGTTGCGGCGATCACAGCTGGTGCAGCTGGCATCTATGTTTCCAACCACGGTGGCCGCCAACTAGATGGTGCGCCAGGTGCGATTGAAGCCTTACCAGCAATTGCGGCTGCAGTTGATCATCGCGTACCAATTATCTTTGATGGTGGCGTTCAACGCGGCACCCATGTCCTGAAGGCCTTGGCCCTCGGCGCCGATCTTGTCGGCATCGGCCGGCCATTCAGTTATGGCTTAGCCCTCGGCGGCTGGGAAGGTGTCAAGGCGGTAGCCGATCACATGAAGATGGAAATCAACATCGCTATGCAACTAACCGGTTGTCAAACGATGGCTGATGTCAAGCAGATGCAGATTAAAACTACTTTTGCATAATCAGAGAAAATGTCCACCTGATAAGGGTTGGGCATTTTTTTGTTTCAGGGAAAAGATGATTATTGTTTTGGTAAATGCTAACAACAAAAAATGCCAGCGACAGTAGACTAAATTGTCTAACTGTCGCTGGCGTTTTTCGAAATCAACACTGCCTGCCCAGCAAGAAATGTTGACTATTCCTTTTAGGCTATGAGCGCAAGTTTGATGTTCGGTGAAGCTAATTGCCAGAAGAAAATCACTCATGGATCTTAACGGGATTGAACCCCCTTCCTGGTATGAGTCCGTTATATCAGCGATAGTGCGGCTTTGGGCTGCCATTAAAACTTGCGTGGTGCACTTTTTGGTGCACTTTGGTCAAAAATTGAGATATGCGACTAGCTTGTTAACTGCCTCTTTATTCTGACTCTTTGTTACATGAGTGTAGATATTGAGAGTGGTTTTAACATCCGAGTGGCCTAGCCTTTCCTGAACCTCTTTGACAGTGGCCCCGGCAGAAAACAGGGCGCTTGCGTGTGAATGCCTGAAGCCATGAATTGTAATGCGGTGTTTAATCTTGTGAGCATCCTCAATCGATTTAAGCCAATCAGCAGGTTTGTGTAACAGCAGGTGCTTATTCTTGCGGTTTGAAAATACTAGTTGATCGGGTTTATTGGTGTTAAATCCTAAAGCCATATACTTTTGTAGCTGAACAAGTCGCCAGTGCTTCAATGCAGACATTGTTTTGCTATCCATGGTTATAGTACGTCTGCTTTTCCGTGTCTTCGGTGGCTGAACAAGCTGACGGCCGTTCATGCCTTGCGATAGTGTCTTGTTAACTGTTATTGTGCTGTCGGTAAAGCTAATATCTTTCCAAGTCAGTGCTAGACATTCACCACGTCGAAGGCCACCAAAGGCTAGTATTCTGAAAAGCGAAGTCTTCTGTGGTTCTTGCTTTGCATCAATATAACTAAAGAACCTTGTTAACTCTTGCCTAGATTGCAATAATAAAGTTACCACCTAGAAAGAGGCTTGCTCACTGCTTGAACTGGGGTTTGCCAACGGAGACATTTTCTAGGTTTGTTATTGATAAGCGCTGTGGCTTGTTGAATATCGGTCTCTGAAACCTGATCAAACTGTGTTCCCTTCGGGAAATAGTAGCGAAGTTCTCGATTGAACCGTTCATTTGTGCCCCGTTCATTCGGGTGATAGGCGTGGCAAAAGTAAACCGGTATCCGATAGCGCTTTGTAAGCGCCTGATCGCAGGAAAACTCTTTACCGTGATCAACCGTCACTGATCGAACCGGACCCGGAAAGTCCACCATCAGTCTTGCAAATCCCTTGAGAACAGCATTTTGTGATAAGTTTTCAAGCTTAGTTGTCGCCATTAAACGTGTCACCCGATCGACAATGGTCAAAACAGCAGCCTTTGACCCGCGACCACCGCGAACTGTATCCATCTCTAAATGTCCTTTTTCGGTTCGCCGATTAGCTGACTCACTGCGAATCTCAATTGAGGTGCCTACTGCTTGGTTATAGCGCGACCGAAGGTCTTGTCTTCTTTTATGACGTTTACCGTGATCAAAGAGTTGGCTTGGCTGAAAATCGACTTGTCTTTGATAAATCCAGTGGTAAATCGTGTGTGGCGCACAGTGAACGGCATAACCGACCATTTCAGGGGACCAACCTAGGTTTAGCTTCTCAGTTACCATCCGCTTCAACTTAGGCGTTAAAATCGAGTGCCGACCACAACGATGCCGACAAGTATCGGCATGATCCTGAGCTATAATGGCGCAGTAATCACCTTCAGGGCAACGGTGAAGCTCATGCCTAATAGAAATACGAGAGCGGCCTAAGGTCGCGGCGATGTATTGAATCGTGTGGTGTTGCATCAGTTCTATCTGAGATCGTTCAATTAAGGTTATAATGGCCATGGGACCTGTCCTTCTCTCTAGATGGTATGTTATGCAAACACCATTTTAGCAAGAACGGACAGGTCTTTTTTCACATTTTCTGGGTGGTAACTTTAATTATGCAATCTAGGCTTGCTTATCCCAAAAGTTCGCAGCAACATCACCAATTTGTTCCTTCTCTTTTGGAATGATGACAAGGTCAGCCGGGTTTTTATTAATGTAACCACGGCGTAAGGCAAAGCGAAGAATACGACTGGTAGTTGTAAGCCATCTTCGGTAGTTCCTAGTGACTTGTTTTGACCATTGGTTAACGGCTTGCTGTAGCTGCGCTGTGGTGATCTTATTAATCGGTTTATTACCAAAAAGCGGTAAAACGTGTTTCTTAACTTGTATATAGGTGCGCTCGTACGTGCTTTCTCGAACGGTATTCTTATATGCTGCGTCCCACTCAAGATAAACAGCTTTGAACGTCATGCTTCTAATAGTCGATAAACTGCCTGCATCAGCGTCTAAGGTAAATCTGGATGCTGCTAGGGCGGCTTCTTTTTTGTCTCTGAAGCCTCGTTTATGAATTCGGCGCTTCTTTCCAGTTAGTTCATCAGTACCAGCAGAGACAAAGATTTCATATCGTGTATCTCCGCTGCTATTTTTGTAACGTTTGATTGTTGCCATTTTTTTCCCTCCGTACCAGCTTGCGGGCGGGGTATGTAAGGAAGCAGTAGAGTAGCTGTTTAATTAGATTGGTGCAAAAGTATATCAACGGCTTTGACGATGTTTTCTTTATACTTCCTTTTTTCATCAATAGGAATGTAAGGAATTGTCAGAAGTCGAGCATTTGAAATAATATCTGAAAACGCGTGGTGACTTTTATAATCCATTCTAGTATTTCTTATACCCTGCTTCGTGTCGTAAAGAGCAGCATCTTCAGACCCCCTTTGAATGCCGACAAAAAGATCTCTGTTACTATTGCCGATCTTTATTTCTTCCCCATCTTGAGCAGTATATAGATCTTCGTCAGGAGCATCCTCACTAAACTTTAAAATACGTCCCTTGGCTACAAAATAATAATCATCATTGCTATAAGGATCTCCAAATATTAACAAAGTAGGAGAAATACCATATGTCTTAAAAATTTTTTTAATATTCTCTTGAGCTGGGAATCGGTTCCCATATTCCCAGTTTGAATAAGTTCCAACGATAACACCAATACGTCTGGCCGTCTCACTTTTTGACCAGCCAACAGCGTTTCTTAAGCGAACCGTTCCTAGCTGCGCTTGTCAGCATGACCAGCAATGACAGCGGCTTATATGTGGGGATTGGTGCTTTACGTAATTCGGATGTGTTTACGGCGGTGCGCGTGATTGCCAGTGATCTTGCAACCAATCCGATTGAATACAGTGACAAGCGCATCAGCGTGCTCCTTAACAAAGCACCCAATGACCACATGACCGCGTGGGGGTTCAAGTTTGCCCTAGCTGCTAACATGCTGCTGAATGGTAACAGCTTTGCACGGGTTACTAAAAATCCTAGCGGACAAGTCACTGGCTTCGAGTTAGTCACCAACAGTCAAATGGTGGTTAAACAAGATGATACGACCGGCATTATCAGTTACGAATACACGCCTGACAGCGGTCGTTCACAGCGTTTAAATGCCAGTGAGGTCTTACACTTCACACAAGACGGTTACAAAGGACTATCACCACTGTATAGCCTCCGTGATGAGGTTGGGGTACAAAAGTCTGGACATGCGTTACTGAAGGGATTCTTTAACACCGGTGTCCAAGGGACAGGCATTCTTAAAGTCAACAAGATCCAGCTAGACACCAAGGCCAAAGAAAACATCCGTAATAAATTTGAAGCTGCCAACAGTGGTGATAATGCCCTCAAGACCATCATTTTAGATAATGATATGGATTACAAGCAACTCGAAGTTAATACTGACGTGCTGAATCTAGTCAATTTTAGCGATTGGACAACGAAACAGATTGCCAAAGCGTTCGGGTTACCACTGGATCGGCTGGGTATCGAAAGCGAGCACTCTAATGCCGTACAGTCGAATTTGATCTATCTGCAAAACACGTGATTCAGTATTTTACCTGCTTCACTAGTGAGATGGACGCTAAGCTTTCGACTGGCGATAATCGATTCAGTTTCAACACTGACAAGCTGTTCAGTGCAGACCCAGCCACGATGCAAGAACTAGCAGTTAAGGGGCTGCAAGGCGGTGTTCTGACCACTAATGAAGCACGAGCCAAGTTAAACCTGCCATCAATTCCCGGTGGAGATGAGATTATGGCCAGTCTGAACTACACGCCACTAAGCAACCTTGTCACTTATCAAGATAAACAGAAAGGAAGTGCGTCTAATGAATCAAGATGACGTAGAAAAACGCCTGAATCCTGACGCTGATCTAACTACCGCTGATCCTGCCACAGCAGACGACAGTCAAGACCAAGACGATCCAGACACACAGCAACAGGACGACACCACTAGCGGGTCAAAGAAACTAAGTGGTTATGCAGTAGTTTTCAATAGTCCAAGTAAGGATCTTGGTGGTTTTAAAGAAGTCGTTGATCCGCACGCATTCGACAATATGGATCTATCAGACGTCTATATGATTTCAAACCATGATTTTAGCCAAGTCTTAGCCAGTACTAAGGCTGGCACCTTGACCTTAAACGTGGATGATAAAGGCTTGCAATTTGAAGCAACTTTGCCCGATACGACCACAGCCAATGATGCTTATAACAACGTCCAAGCTGGTAATCTGTCAGCCATGAGTTTTACTTTCAATGCTGCGCCAGACGGTGACACGTTCACTAAAGACGACAGCGGACAAGTCATTCGTACCATCAAGCAAGTGAAGAGTCTGTTCGACGTCTCACTGGTGGCTATTCCAGCATATGACGATACCAACGTCCAAGTGGACAAACGCAGCTACACTGAGTGGCTAAAAACTAATACTGAACAACCAGAAAAGGGAGATAAAACCATGACCGAAAAAACAATTATCGACAACAAAGAACACACTGAGTCCCGCGCGTATGAAGATTACATCCGCAGCATGGGTGAGCAACGTGACGGTTTAACGACAACCACTGCTGGTACAGTCGTTCCTAAAGAAGTCATCGAAGATGTCTGGAATCTAAAGGAATCCGATTATGATCTGGCTAAATACGTCACTGTGAAGCAGGTCGGGACCCCGGTTGGCACCTACCCAATTGCCCTCACTAACAATGGTGTCTTAGCCACCAAGGAAGAACTCGCAGACGTGCCAGAGATCGATGCAACCCTATTCCGTGGTGTTGACTACAAGGTTGCTACCCGTGCTGGCAAGATCTATCTGTCTAATGAACTGGTAGAAGACAGTGAAGTTGATATTGTTGCCGAGGTTAAGAATCAACTCAAGAAGCTGGTACAAAACACGGACAATAGCAACATTATCAGTGTTCTGACTGGCAAGACGGGCACCAACGATAACTTCAAGCACATCACGGGTACTGGTCTCGATGACATCAAGCAAACCTTCAATGTTGAGTTAGATCCAGCACTGTCCTTGTCTGTTATCGTCAATCAGGATGCTTTCAACTACCTTGATACACTGAAAGACAGCGAGGGCCGATACTTGTTACAACCTTCAATCACTGCACCATCAGGCAAGCAACTGTTTGGGGCACCAGTGATCGTGATTGCTAACAAAGTATTGCCGACTGATAAGGCGGGCACCTATCGGATCATCATCGGGGACTTTTCCCAAGCGATTTTCTTAGCCCAAAAGAACGAAGTCAACACCCAGTTCGAACGGTTCGACAGTTATAGTCAAGGTTTGGCGGTTGTCATCCGCAACGACTATGAAGTGGTTGATCCAGACGCTGTTCGAATTGTTGACATCACACCGGTAAAGGCCTAAGCGCATAATTTAGTGGGGGTGTGCCTCAGGGTACGCCCCTATTTTTATATAGGAGATGAGCACATGACTGTCACTACTGATGACATTAAAAATAGCCTGCGTGTGCAGACTGATACTGACGATAGTTTGATCAGCAACTACCTGACAGCGGCGCAAGACTATGTTCACAATGCCGTTGACAGCACAGCGGCAATTGATGCGTTACAAGCGTACTCACAATTTGACATTGCTGTGGCCATGTTGACCGAATTCTGGTATCAGAATCGTGGAGCAGTTACCACAGCAAGTCAAGAGCCACCGTATTTAGTGGTTAGCATGATCCAGCAGTTAAGAGGGCTGTTTGCAGCAGACGTATAGTATCGATAACCAACAGGTTATGATCTAATTAAGATAGTCCTCGGCGATAAGCGGGTAGATCCGTTTTAACCGACGCACGGCATAGCTAACCGGTGGCGCATTTTATAGACCAGGTTACTTTTTGCCTCGCTGAAATCCAGGCAGTACAGTATCATCATTACACTAACCTCTTTGGTCATAAAAATAGCCAGTTTCTTGTTTAGCAGATCGTTCTGCTTGAGAAGCTGACTACGTGACTTGTCGTTTTCAATTGGCGGGCAGAGATGCCCGTTTTTTGTGTGCTGAGAGACGGATTCTGGTGCACACTGGATCACCAAACTAAAAGTGTTACCTTGAGGAACGGTTGTCGCGAACTGTGATAATCATGTAAAAAGGGGGTCGTGATTCGCGACTCCCTCCGTAGTTCAATGACTGTTTCGACAATATCTAAATAGCTAACAGAGTCCGAATTTCGGGCCTTGTTGACCAGATATCAAATTGCTACTTGCTTGAAATAGAAGCGAGAAACATTTAGTCGCTTGAGATCCTTATACTGTCAATGTATAGTAATGAGAACTACTCAAAGGCCAAAATTCTTAGCCATAACATGTTCTTTAATCCGAAATTTTGTAGAACACTGCATTTAATCCTAATTTAGCACACACATGCTTTAAATAATATATTCCTGCTTCGAATGACATTTTGTTTATATATATAGTGGCTGTTCAACTAGGCCACCATATTCTCAATGCTAGTAGTAAATTTGTACCGGAAACGATAGGTTTGCCCTTCGTTCGTGGTTAAAATTAAAATTGGTATAGCAAACACTCTCAAGAATGTCAGCGCATTGCTTAATACCATTGCCTGATCGATTTTAACGGCCAATGACTCAGCTGTTCGGGTATTGACTAAGTCCAAGCCTACTGACCCTTTGAGAAAGGCGAATCGGCGTTCAATGGCCCCGCGTCGATTCTCTGCGTCCGTATCCTGGCGGCGTTTCTTGGCATCAATGTGTTTGGGCTTTGCGCCAAGTTTAGGTCCGCACAGGGTGATGCCTAGGTCCTTACACAACTTTCGATTGTCGCGGTTGCGATAAAGCGTGTCTGCCAACACCTCATCTGGGTAATGGCCATGCAAGTCGAAGTAATGATCCAAGGTCGCTTCAAAGTCTTTACTCTCATTGAAAGCCCTGAATTCGAAACGCTCAATATCAACGATGCCCTCACTTAACGATGCGTCAATCTTGGCCCCAAACTCAACTTTGGCTTTCGCCTTACCACGCTGGATCGGTCGAATATAAGGCTGTTGGAGACTAACAATCCGGTCTGCGACATGGTGAATCTTGTGTTCAAACATATACCATTGTTGGTCAAACAAGATTCGGATGACACCCAAGCGTACTGCTTGTTTGGCGGTTAAGATTGCCCCTGCATCAATGAATTCATTGATGTAGCGCAAGTCGCGACGGACGTATTGAAGTTGCGCTTTAACTTGCTTGTGAACGGATTGCTTTTGGCTCTTTGGATGGCGTGAGAAAGCCGTCCAAACTTGTTTGGCTTCACGCTTATACATGCGTGGATTAGGGACATTCAGTTGATGCGCCATGTCAATGGCCATGTCTTCAAGATTCTTGCGGGCTTGATTGAGCAGCGAGGTATCTTGGGGATAGCGGATCTTCACCGGAATCGCTGTGGCATCCGTGATCATCACGTCAACCTTGAATGGCACCAAGGCTTCGATCTTGGCACGAAGCCAATCATTGATAATGTTTCTGACCAGTTCAGAGATATCCGCAATCCGTTTACGGAAGGTACACAAGCTGGTGTATGCGAAGGGCTTCTCTGCACGATATTCCGAGAGCCCGATGAAATACTGATAAGCCGGCGTATCTCGAATTGCGTCGACCACACCGCGATCGGTTAGTTTCATTCGATTCTGAATCAGTCCAGCGCCATAAAGCATCCGAAATGGTTTAGCCGCGCGCCCAGTACTTTTCTTGGAAAACTCCAATTGGTATGCCTCATCGAGTTCTTTCCACGGAAAAATATCGGCTAAGCGCACCCACTCATTATTTGGACTGAGCGGTGTACTCAGACCGCAACCAAAGGATTCAAAAGAGAGTTGGTGGGGACTTTGACGATAAACCATGGATAAAACCTCCGAGTGAATTTCATAAATGCATGGGAAATGTCCGAAAACCGACATTTTGTATGTATTTATTATAAGACAGTAACGTCTTAAAATCACTAGTATCAGTCACTACGCGTTTTTGAACAGCCACTATATAATTGGTTTTGATGTAGTAATTGATTTAAGTATTTTTTCAATATAAGGACTATCTACTTCTGAAAAACTAAATCCATAAAAGAACAGGCTCTTAAGATTGCTTGCCATGATCTTTTTATAGAAATATTCGTGTTTACTAATGATATCAAGAACAGGTTTCAAGGTTTCTTGGTCAATGTCTGACATATACTCTTCACTCGGAGCAGGCATATTATAACTATCGTTATCTTTATGTCCAAAAATAATAGTATCAGGAACCTGTGTTTCATTGTCAACAAATCCATGGATATGCGTAACCTGTGTATAATCTATTTCATACCATTTTTCTAATGTGTTAGTATAATTAAATGAAAGAAACATATTATTATGGCCTTTAAATCTTTCAGCTAGATTTTTATCAATCTCAGGACTAGTTTCTTCAACGTTCTCAATCCATTCTCGTAACTCTTTGGTCAACATATTTACGGATATGTATTGCTCCATTGATTGACTTGCCTCCCCAGTTTGGAAAGGATCTTCATCCCCTTCGCTATCGAATTGGATTTCTGGCTGATCCAGCACGTCTTCGTATGGCAACCCACCTAAGTCTTCTTCAAAATCAGCCCAATATTTATCGGGCCTCAATTTTCAAGTCAAGTGCAACGATGATAACGAATTCTTGATAGTGGTCTAGGCTGTTACGCCATGCATCGGTAGTAATCGCATGGGCGAAGATAGTTCAGAATACGTCTGGGACGATGGTTCAGTGCGGATTGGACTGCTTGAATTTCAACCAGGGTAATTGCTCTGAGAGACTTCCCTTTCGGGAAGAATTCCCTAAGCAGTCCATTGGCGTTCTCGTTTGTGCCACGCTCCCAAGGCGAGTACGGATGTGCGAAGTAAATCTGGGTTCCAACAATCTCTGATAACTTGGCAAACTCGGAACCATTGTCAAAAGTGATACTCTCAAATTCCTTGGCCCCGTAGTCGTCGATCGTGTCCTGCAAGGCTTTAAGGCAGGTGCCCGCATGATAGTCAGGAATCTTGACGATGATCTCAGTCCGGCTGTACCGTTCTGTGAGCGTCATTAATGCTGGCTCATCAGCTAAGCGAATACCTTTGACCAAGTCGCCTTCCCAATGTCCCACGCCTGTGCGGTCATTCACGGCCGCAGGACGCAACTCGATTGAGTCGCCGTATATCTTCTTATTCTTGCGCTTGTGGGCGTTCTTATAGCCTTTGATGCGGCGTCGGAGCTTCTTGGGAAGTGTCATGTTGTCTAGCTCAAGCAGCCCGGCGTCGATGTAGCGATAGACAGTTGTCGTTGAAGGGCAAGCCTTGCCCTGGTCGCGATAGAAGTGTACGAAGCTATCAACGCTGTGTACGCGCGGCTTACGAGTAAGCTCCCTGGCGAGAGCCTTGAAGAACGCACGGCCGGTCTTAAGAAAGGCGTAGTGACCGGTTCTATCGCGTTTACGGTCGTGCATGGCTTGGGCAGTTTCCGCAAGATAGACTTGATGCGAGTGACGCTTCGAGTCGAGCTGAGTTACAGATCCACGCGTGATTTCTCGTGAGATTGTCGCTTTACTGCGATGAAGCTTCTGTGCAATCACGGTCGCGGTGTCACCAGCAGCCTGAAGGGCCTGAATTGTAGCACGGTCGCTAAAACTGAGTTGTTGGTAATGCTTGTGGGTGTTAGTCTGAGAGTGGGTCATGAAGATTCCTGCTTTCTTGTTTAGCTAGCACTAACAAGAATAGGTCTTCATGGCCTTTATGGTCTAGTCGTCAGGGTGTTGCACTTGAATTGTAAACTGGGGCAATATTTATCGGGATCATAAGCTGAACATTCCTTAGAGGCGCTATCTAACAAGTATATCCAAATCTTCATATAGGGACCATTTAGCCCACCTTTAGGATCTTGTTGGAAATTCATGCTTTCTGGAAAAAGTTTATCCATGTCGTTATAAACCCTTCCCGGATTAATGTCCGCTCTCTCACAAACAAATTTTCGAAATTGGCAAAAACGGGTTGGTAAACAAGAATGTATATCAAATCCATTCCCTAGTACAAACAAAGTATCATCCATTTCAAATGCCCCTCTTTTTGTGCAAGTATACATCACTACTAAAAGAATCAAAAAAGCCACCTCATAATGAAGTGGCACCCCGCCCGCACTCTGTCTTGTAAAAGTGGTGCATTTTTGGTACATTTTCTATTCGCTTTGGTGATTCTCTATGGAGTTGTTAAAGTTTAAAAGGTTGATATATCAGCGTTCGAAGGCTGGTATGAACTTCAGTGAATTTCATAGAGTTAGCTTAACAGACTTGAACCGTCGATCTCCTGCATGCCATGCAGGCGCTCTCCCAACTGAGCTAAAGACCTGCCATGAAAGCTGATATAAAATGGATCCAAACGGACTTGAACCGTCGACCTCCTACATGCGAAGCAGGCGCTCTCCCAACTGAGCTATGGACCCAAAACACAAGATTCATTGTACTGAACTTCCGGTCTGCTGTAAAGAGGCATGCTTGTGAATATCAGAGAAGAAAAGCTGCCGTGACGGACTTGCACAATGAATCGAAACGCTTTATTCTGAATAGTCCCGGCGTGCGATGACGGCAGTAATGATGTTTTGCATGACACCGCCAATGATGAAAATGAGCCAAGAGTATGCCCATCCGTGGAGTAGAAAGCTGACAAGAAGATAGATGATAAGCACGGTCGGCCAATAGACTTGGTGAAAAAGTGCTATATCTTGGCGTGCTCGGGTGTTCTGATGATGCTTGTGTGGCTGTTCCCAATAATTAGCGGCATCGTCATCAGTACCATGGTACCAAGCAGTTGAGTTTGCCGCAGTTGTCGCGTAAGCATAACGTTTTAGCTGAGAATAATTGATGGAGACATAAATGATCAGGTAGCTGCCTAGGCCAGCAATTGCTAGAAATAGCGCTCCGCCAGCATTTTCACTGATAAAACCAGGAATGTAGGCAGAAATGATGGGTGGGATGAGAGAGCCGATGCAGATCATAATACCGGCAATCAACCCAGCGGCAAATTGCCGGGTGTATTCCCCGGTGGTCTTGTTGACTAGCTGTTTGGCACTGGCTGTGATCGGCCGGTCATTAAGCTGCTTTTTTTGCTGGCTGAAGACGGTGCCGCCCCAGATGAACAGACCAACTGCAAGTGCAGCAAGCAGAAACATGCCAATCCCACCGAATCCTTCCCAGCGGCCCCCGCCTGTGTAGGCAGGCAAGGCGATACTGACGGCGCAAAGCAAAACACCAAGGGCAATTTGGGTGGCAAACTGATCAGCCATGTGCCAGAAGCTGCGAAGTTCGGTTTCAGTAATCGCATCTTCATCGGCTTCTTCCTCAGCATCGGTGGGGTCCGCCTGTGTTGTTGTCGCCGTTGCTTGTGCTGGCATTCCCAGATCAGCCCGTAGCTCGTCAATTGAGCCAAATGCGCTGATGACAGCACCAATAGCGGCTTCTTCGCTTTTACCTTCGCGCAACAAATCACGGTAATAATCACGCATGTTAGCGAGCATATCGGCTTTGGCTTGTCGGGTTTTGTCATTATCAGGTAAGGAAGCAAAAAGACTATCTAGGTAGGTGGTGATGGTATCCATGGGCGATTCCTCCAAGGTTAAAGATTCGTTAGCGGCTGTTTTAAGAATGGATCGACAACGGTTTTGACACGTTCCCATTCGGCTGCTTTAACAGCAAGAAAATTACGGCCGCTTGGGGTAATGCGATAATAAGTGCGGGGCTTGCCATTGGTGACATCCCCTGGGTAATCATCGATGTAGCCATTTTTGCTAAGTCGGTTAAAGACGGCGTAAAGGGTTGTTTCTCGAATGAGGTATTGACCATCTGTGCGCTCACGAATTTCTTTGCCAATTTTATAGCCGTAGGAATCGCCTTGCTGTAAAATCGCAAGAATGAGCGCATCATTATACCCACGCATGGCGTCACTGCTAATCACAGCATGACCTCCCTCTATCGTTATGGACTGATGCAAAGCACATTTCAGAGTGCTTTACATCAGTACTGCATCTGTTGAAGTAATACTAGCACGATTACTCTATCAGGTAAAGTAAAAAACACCCTCATCTAAGATGAAGGTGTTGTCGAATAGCGGCTTATTAGTGGATGAAAACTGTGATGAAAGTCACCAGCCCGAACAGAATACCGGGCATATTTGAGATGATAATCGGCCAGTCTTTGTATGTTTTAGTCCAACCATAGAAGGTCCACAAAGTGGCATTGATCATCGCAACCAGTGGTTGAATCGGATTAACCGGATTCCCGGAGAAGTTGGCGATGATTTCGGGAATATAAGAAACATACATTAAAATACAGGTGAATGTCGCGACTTTACTCAATAACTTGAGTCGTTTCACTCGAACGGGGTCAACCCCTTCAGGATACTTTCCGGTGTCAACGCGCATTCATAACGCCTCCTTTTTGGATAAAAATAACCATAACACTAAATTAGTCTAAACCCAAGGCATGTGTCTGGGTGTGATAGAATCAAGAAGGCGACAGACCGCGGATAAGCGGCTCTAAAAATTTTCTGAAAACAAGCAGATTAAGGAGGATTACGATGGCAGAACAATCGGAGAACACCGTGACGCGAACTCAAAAGCAAGAAGGTGCGGATGCGATTATGGATAAGGGTTACGTCACTGAGCGGGATATTCCGGAAATGATGAGCAAAACATGGAGCGAACAACTTCTTGATGCTGTTAATGATGAGTTGCGCTTGCGCACGGTGACCAATCGTACCGTGTTACAGCAATTTCACTATTACATGGGTAACGGCACGATCATTTATGATCCGGGTCAGCTGAACTCTGAAGGTGCCAAGATCGCCTTACAGCACGCCTTAGGTTTCCGCAAATAAAGCTAAACTGCTTGTGATGGTTATCGGCAGTTTAGCTTTGTTTGATGGTCGTGAGTGGTATTAAGCAAACGGGCCAGTCAAAACAACCTTGCCCACTTCATGGCCACCTTCAACTAGAGCGGTCGCAGTCTTAAGGGTGTCAACCGAGATGGTGTCAAAATGCTTGGTCACTGATGCCTTGATTTGATGGTCCTGATAGAGTGAGACTAGACGGCTCAGAATAGCACCTTGAGAAGCCACATGATAATCAAAGTCGGTTTTGGCAAACATGTACTCATAATCAAAACTGGCAGCCTTATCTTTAACAACGGCCAAATCCAAACCAGTTTGTGGGCCAACAATACAGCCTATGTGGCCAAAGGCACGAATCAGTTGACTGGCTGCTGCCAAGTAAGGTTCTGGTTGATAAAGCAACGCGATACCGTCGACTGTTTGCAAGCCGGCATGTTGGACTTGGGCAATCAAATCCTGATGGTAATCCAGTGGTGTTGCAACGCCGTGATCAAGCAGCCAAGGATGATTTTTTGGACTGCTAGTTGCTAGGACGGTTAAACCGCTCCAACGAGCTAATTGACAAAGCATGGAGCCAACGCCGCCAGCACCGTTGATGACTAACAAGTGTTGTCCTTTATTAGCGTTGAATTCGGGGATAAAGCCCATTTTTTCGAAGAGTAATTCCCATGCGGTTAAACCGACAAGTGGCAGCGCAGCAAGATCGGCATCTGGGGCATCAGCTGGCGCGGCAGCGAGTAAGCGGGCATCAACTGCCTGATATTGCTGATTACTGCCGGGACGGTGTGTTGTTCCAGCATAGATGACGCGATCACCAGGCTTGAAGCCGGTGACATTGGCACCGATCTGTGTAATCGTCCCGACTGCATCATAGCCTTGAATTTGCGGTGTTTGATGCTTTCCAGCAACTTGTCGGCGTTTCGTATCAACAGGATTGACGGAGACCCCGGCAACAGCCACGATCACTTCGCCTGACTGGGGCTGCGGCATTGGCAGCGTGAACTGTTGAAGACTGTTGGGTGCCGTGATTGGCAACCCTTCTGTAAAGCCAATTGCAAGATTTTGTGTCATCGAAATCGCCCTTTCTGTAAATAAAGACCTACTGTGATTGTAACCTTTTTCCACGAATAGTTGGAAGTTCCGGTTTTTTTTTGGTAAAATGTGCAAGATATTGCAAGGAACAGTATGGTGTTGGCACAGTTGGCGGTTGATGAATCTGCAGGTTATGAACCATTGATTGTCATACTACCGGTTACCATGATGAAGACAGCGTGTGACGCGGCAGTGTTTCTAAGTCGAAGATCACATTTAAGGAGGCTGCATAGTGAAAAAACTTGGTACTAAGCGCGAATTGATCGGTGTTGTCATTGTCTTGCTGTTGGCAGCAGTAGGATTTGCGCTCTTTGCCTGGTATACGATGCGGCCAACAGATACCATTGGCACGATTGCCACGATTTCTTTTGGACTTGTTTTGTCAGCATTGATTGGCATTGTCCTGATTTTAGACACGGCAGCGACCACGCGCTGGCGCCGATTCTGGGTCGATCTACTTTTTGCGGCATTGATGTTGACCCTGATTGATTATTTCTTCTTAGATACCACGGCACCATGGCAGATGTTGGTGGCAGGAGCAGGGGTCGCTCTGGCGATTGTCGCATTGCTGGCCATTAGAAAAATCGATGAGTAAGTTGCTAAAAGAGTCAGATGAATAGGGTATAAGCCTAGTGAAAGTAAATGAAAACTCCCTGAAAATTTTCAGGGAGTTTTTTGTCGATACTTGCTGATGGTAACAACTTGTGGCAAACGCTATTTGTTATTGCGCCGCTAGTTCATGCGTTGGACAGTCACAGGCACTGTTTTTGGCAAAACTTTCGTGAGTTCCGTCATAAAGTTTTGAAGACTTGCTTGGAAAGTCAGGCGAACCATGCGCCGTTTGCTAAGAGCGAAAACGGCAACAACCCATTCCTGACCATTAGGCAAACTAACCGGCGTCAACGTGATGCTGGACATGTTCGCGTAAGGAATAACGCGCGCCAGAATACCATTCGCGATTAAGCGCGTTGGCGCCAATCCACCGGTACCAGCCATGATCGACAAAACCAAAAAGATTGAGATGAAGACAATGTAAGGCAAATTGTTGACCCGAGTGGTCATAAACCAAAAGCCTAGGAAAACTGCCCACATCAGCTGGGTGACAGCGTAACGTGAAGCAACTTGAATTTTACTTTGCCAATAAAGATAGTAACCGGCAAGCGCCATCAGGATGACGTCAAGGCCGATCAGAAA
The DNA here is from genome assembly GCF_000829035.1 of Lacticaseibacillus paracasei subsp. paracasei. Lineage (NCBI taxonomy): Bacteria > Bacillati > Bacillota > Bacilli > Lactobacillales > Lactobacillaceae > Lacticaseibacillus > Lacticaseibacillus paracasei. Next base: position 700,444 of record NZ_AP012541.1, read on the forward strand.
AACATTAAAATTATTCATGAGGAACTCCTTTTTGCTTCGTGTCATCTGTGGCATGCTCGGCTTCATAGAGCCCGGAAACCTGTTGATACCAACTGAAGAAGCGGGTGACCACGATCTTCAACACGGCGAATCCTGGAATGCCAAGAATAACGCCGACTAAGCCGAATAGATTACCTGCTGTTAACAACACGACGACAATGGTGATGGGATGTAATTCAAGTTTACTCCCCATCACAAGCGGTGAGATGACTTGTGTTTCGATGAGCCATTCAATGAAAAAGACGATGATGACAGCTAAAATCATTCGCGGGGAGGTTAGGGCACCCATGATGAGCGGCGGAATCATCGCCAAGGCTGAGCCAAAGTATGGGATCAAATTCAGTGGGCATGCCAATAAGCCGAAGATAAGGCCATAACGTAAACCGATCACTGAATAGCCGACCATGAACATCACTGCAACGCATAAGGCAACGGTGATTTGACCTTGGACATAAGAACCGACCTTTTCATTCATCTCATGCAACATTTGCTTGACTGACCGGCGAAGTTTAGTTGGCACGATATGAAGTACCATCGGCGTAAATTTGTCGCCGTCTTTTAACATGAAGAAAAGAATGATTGGCGCTGTTGAAATGGTGATGACGACATTACCAACAATGCCAATTAAGTTCTGCAGTTGAGAAATTGTGCCGGTTACGAAGGCACCTTGTTTACCAGTGAAGAAACTTTGCACTTCTGCTGCAATCTCATTGAGATCATGCTGTGAGAGAATATTCTGCTGGTCATTCAGATTATCCAACCATTTGCCAATTTCATCAAAGATTTGCGGCGCTGAATGGACAATACTGGTAATTTGATTGCTTACTGCCGGAATGAAACGCAACAATCCCCACGCCAACAAACCGATCAGCACAATGAATAACAGGCCAATTGCCCAGCCACGATGAAGTCCGAATTTTTCTAATCGATTAATAATCGGGACAGTAAGGTAGAAGAGAATGCCGGCAAAGATAAACGGTGGCGCGATAATCCCGAGAAAATCCAGTACTGGCTGGAAAACCCACGCAATTTTAGTGAAAACGAAAATCACGAGCAATGCCAGTAACAAGTCAACTAGCAGGATCATAAACTTGCTATTAAGAAAGCGGCGATAGAGCCACGAGTCGGTATGTTTCAAGGGGGTACCCTCCTCTACAATTGTGATACCTGTTGGATGTATAAGCTTCATGACAATAACAAACGATGAGAGCGACTAGCCAGATTTGCGGCAGGGCCTGTTTACGCTCATTAAAACGCGTTCACAGGCACAGAAACCTGCACATAAGGAACCTCCAACCTAAATGACCCAAGCCCGGCCATTTAGGTTGGAGGCCACTTATGCTCCGATTTCTAAACGTGCCTGTTCACGCTCTGTACCATTAATGATACTCGACTCATGGTCATATTTCGAGGATAGCCGTGTTAAAAGCGGATTGATTTGATGTTAAAAAAGATTACATAAAATTTACAAACAACATGGAATAATCGTTACAAATCTTTAAAAACCCTAAATAAAGGCATCAAATGTAAATTTTATGTATACAAAGGCTTTACAAAACTCAAAAATTGGGTATGATTAGAGTCACAACCAAAACGGTGAGTATATGTCGGTTTATCCGATACGGAGAGGAGTGACCCCACATGACAATCCTACGGGGCGCAAAATGGACATTAATTACTCTGACCCTCGTGGCAACCTTGCTGTTATTCAGCAACTTTGCGACAGCCGGCATTTTGTTAATCGCGCTTGATATTTTCTTGAGTTTCTTCTACGCGGTCATCAAAAGCAGATGTGATCGGCGTCAGATGCATAAGATGCCATTATTGCATAATTAATTTAAGGATGAGGTCCACAGATGCTTTTTATCTGTGGACTTTTTTGCTATTTAGGCATAAAATCATTGCAAACGTTCGTTCGCTTTGGTATGCTTTGTGTAATCAATTAGAACTGAGGCGGTGAGCGGATGCCAACACAAGCAAGTCAGAAACGTTGGAAACAAATTTTACAATCAATCTATGATGCAATCGAGGATCATGGGTACCCGCCCACGGTTCGCGAAATCGGCAAATCAGTCGGTCTAAGTTCGTCAAGCACGGTGGCAGCGTACTTGGAGAAATTGTTGGCGGCGGGACTTATTGCTAAGGATCCAGCGAAGCCGCGGACGCTTGAAGTGACCTCAGCCGGACGTGACTTCATTGGCGTTCAGGATCACGGTATTCCGATCGTCGGCACAGTTGCTGCAGGGGTCCCGATTACGGCCATCGAAAATATCGATGATTATTTTCCGGTACCAGACGATCTTCCGTATGCCGCTGACGAATTATTCATGTTGCGAGTTCAAGGTAATTCAATGATCAAAATCGGCATTTTAGATGGTGACCAGATTATTGTCAAGAAGCAGAATGACGCCGAGAATGGGCAGATTGTTGTTGCAATGACTGAGGAAGATGAAGCCACTGTCAAGCGATTTTATAAAGAAAAGAACGGCATTCGGTTACATCCTGAAAATGACAGTATGGATGATATGTTCTTCCCGGATGTAACGATTCTTGGCATCGTTGTGAGTTTATATCGGCCTGCATTAGTTTAACCATTTGAAGTCGTGAATGACTAGGCTGGCAACTTAAATCCAATTAAAATGTACCATCAACAAAAGAGACATCAGCTGTGATCCCACAAAATATAGGATCACGGCTGATGTCTTTTTGCTCAGACACTTTATTGGTTTTGTTGGGCGAGGCGATCGAGATCGTCTTGTGGCACCTTTTTATAAACGGGACCATCGGGCAACTGCTTTAAGTTACCGGTTTTTGTTAATTGAAATTGTATCGTATTAGCAGAGGCTTGCGGCTGCGCTTTACCAGTGAAGGTGAAGATTCGGCCTTTGAGGGTCAAATCAGCAGCAAAAATACCACTATCAGTACTTTCAAAGACACCATCTCGATTGGCTAATGTTTCAAGATAGTAGCCGCTGGTGGATGAGGTGACTCGAATTGCTTTGGTCGCATCTTTTGTTTGGACGAACGCATGGCCAACCAATGTACCTAAGGTCGCTTTCGGAACAGTTTTTTTGACCGTGTGCGATTGTGATGTTGCGCTCGATGATGATGTTGTCTTTTTGGGGGTTGAGGTAGTTTGTGAGCAGCCTGATAAGATCAAGATTGCTGCTAGTAGCAGATAGCGCTTTTTCATTCGACAGCAACTCCTAGTGAATGAACTGGATGCAAGTCATCACGATTGGGATCACGATCATCGAAAGCAGCGTTGTTTCGGTGACCATGATAGCAGCGTAATCGGAATCCGCATCGTACAGTTTGGCAACAACAGGCGCATTGGTCATGACCGGCATGCAAGATTGCAAAATAAAGATTTGTTTCATCAAAGTTGGGACAGGGGCGAAGGCGACAAGCGCCGTCATGAGTAACGGTGCAAAGAGGAAGCGGCCACTGAAAATACCCAAAGCTTCTTTGCTGATTCTTAATTTACCCCAGCCTGCTTGATGCAAAGCGATGCCAATGAAGAACATGGAGCCAGGAACAGTTAAGGCACCGATATAAGTCAGATCGGCCATCAAGAAAGTCGGCAATTTGATTTTTAAAAGCACAAGCACAATCCCTAACATAAAACCGAGCAACGGCGGTGAGAACACTTTCCCAAGTACCTTTTTCAAATCAAATTTAGCTGGGCGCGGGCCGTCACCTTGAATAAGGTAAACGCCGATGGTCCAAAAAATGGTGGTGTTGGCCATGTAGTAGACCAACACATATGGCAGACTACTTGGCCCAAATAAGGCTAAGTTGACAGGCAAGCCGATAAAAACTGTGTTGGAGTTAAAAAACATTGACTTAAAGGTACCCTTACGTGCATGTGGCACCTTCAATAAGTAGCAAACCAGAAATGATAGGGCAAATAGGATCATCATGGAAAGGACTGGGAAAAACAAATCTGGCAAGAGTCGCAGCAACATTGGCGCCGTGAATTTTGAAGCGATCGTGACAATCATGTAGGCTGGCAAAGCAACTTGGGTGACAACTTTGGCAATGATTTTACTTGAATGGTCATTAAACCACCCGCGTGCTGTCAGAAAATAGCCGATTGCGATTAGAATCAAAATTTCAAGAACACCAAAAACACTGGAAATAAATGCGGTCAAATACTGACACTCCTTTATAAAATTATTTTGGCCGCCGCAGTGTAAAGGTGCGTCCAAGCTCGGCGTATGTCGGCCCGGCGAGGCGGGCAATCGGCGCCAAAGCGGTGGGATCAATGTGAAGCGTTGTCGGATCAAGAACCGTATCGGCAAAATGGAATCGGTGCACTTCTAAAATGAAAAGATCAGTCAAAATGTCACCATCAGCGTTACGAATCGGCACGTATTGATAAAGCTTGGTTTCAAATCGAACACGCGCTGCCTGCAACCCCGGCACCTGAATGTCCGTACTTGCAACTAACGGCAGGTCAATCAACGACAACTCGCTTTGATCAGGTGCTAAGCGGGCAGCTGTTTGATTCATGGCCTTCGTGAGATCTGCACTCACGATGTGAACAACGGCCTCGTGGCGCGCCAATAGATTTGCAGCGGTATCTTTTGCCTGACCCCGATCACGTAAAACTGCTACTGACAACAGTGGCAGTTGGTTTGAAATCCCGGTCGTAAATGAAAAAGGCGCTAGGTTAATGAGGCCAGTCGTGTTTTGCGTGGTAATCCAAGCGATTGGCCGCGGGATCATACTGCCAGCCAGCAATTTATATTGATCACGCGCGGATAAGTCGGCGGCAGCAAGGTTGAACATCGTGGTCCTCCAGAAAGTTGGTAACGCGGCAGGTGCGTTAAATTGAGTGGGTCGCATTTGGGTGTGGTCATCAACTTGATTTTTCCCACTATGGTTGCAAGTTTAGCGCAGGCAGTTGGCGGCGTCAAAGTGGAACCATCATTTGGCATCATTGATGTCAGTCATGGCATGTTTTTTAAAGTCATCACAAGGATGTCATTGATCATATAAAAACTGACACCTGAAAAATCGGGTGTCAGTAAGATTTTTTAAGGGAATCAATTAACTGGGATTACTGTTTGAAGCTGACGAGCTGCTGTCTGGTGACGGGGATGGTTGTTCACTAGATGCGTTCGAATTGCCGTCAGTTTGGGACTCGTTTTGACCGTTATTGTTATTTCCATTATGATTGCTACCGCTATTATCAACCGTGCTCTGTTGACTTTCCACACTCGGCTGAACAGAAGGCGCTGGCGCCGCTGATGATGGTGGCTCGCTTGGTTGGCTAACGATGACCGGTGCACTGCTGACAGTGCTTGACTGTGCGTTGGCTGTTTCTTGCGTGGTTTTGAATTTAGCCAGACTGGTTAGCTTTTTCTTCGATTTGCTTAGTGGCAAATTGGTCTCAACATAGCGATAACTGTGCGGTGTTTTGTTTTTCAGCGTAATCGTGTTGTTCAACTCGAATGTGAGCGTCTTGGTGTAGCTTCGAACAGTGCCGGTCGCGCCATCGACTGAATACTGGCGAACGGCAGTCGGCTTATTGTTCTTGTACGTCGTCGCACTTGCATATTCATAAACATTAGCGTGTTCGGATGTCAATGTTAGTTTGCCATTTTTACGCTTAAAACTGCCGGTGTCGTTGACGACAAATGGATGCCCATGAGGATCGAGAATGAGCAGGCGAGTGTAGGTTTGGTCATCTGTCAGCTTAACATAGACGGTTAAGTCATGTTGATCACGGTCTAGATCGATGACCGTGCCCGAAGCCTTATAAGTACCGCTGTTAAATGGGTGTGTGACGGTGACTGAAGGTGAAACACTGCTGCTGGAAGATGTCACCGGTCCTTGAACTTTAGCACCGCGAAGAACGAGCCACATAAAAACAGCTACAAAAATAACCGCGGCACCAATACCGGTGAGCGTGAGATAAAGCGTTCGACGATTCTTGCGAATACGTTCACGTCGCATATTGTGCCTCCTGAAATAAGATGAAAAAGGTTTATTTTAATATAAGGAATGTCCAGTAGAAAGGCAATCTTTTACCAAATGCTTAACCTAACCGTTACACAATGACATCCCCATTAGCAAGAATCAAGGTTTGAATTGGAACATCAAACGGCTCCACAGGCCAAGCCACTTGCGGAAACGCCATCACGGGTGGTACCAGTGTGATCGTGTTGCCGCGATAAGTTGTCAGAAAGCGATCATAATAGCCGCCACCGAAACCGATGCGGTACTTGTCAGCCAGCGAAAAGCCAATGCCAGGCACCAAAATGAGATCAGGGGCGGCATGAATCTGATCGGCTTGATAAGGCGGCTCCGGGATACCAAAAGCACTGGTGATCAGCTTGTTTTTGCCAGGATCAGGTAGGAAAACCATTTGCCGCTTGGGCATGACCCGTGGTAAGTAGACGGCTTTATTGGCGTCGTGGGCCGCCTGAATAATTGGCTCGGTTGGGACTTCAAACGGTCCGCTTACGGTAACACCGATGCTGTGAGCACGTTGCCACATAGGTGTTTGAACTAGTGCGGCCAAAAGCGCTGCACTGGCAGCCTGAGTCGCTTTCTGGACGGCTTTCAGACGTTTTAACTGAAGCGGGCGGAATTCGGCTTTGCTTGGCATAGTGACCTCACTTTGTTTTGAGTAGTTCGCTTAGAACAACGGCTTGGTTATGCGTTTCGTCCTTGGCACCATAGAGCATAATGACTGGCTCTTGTTCATGTTGCTTCAATGTTTTGATGAAGTCTGGCAGGTCAGGATTAGCTGCTAACTCAGCTAAGTACCGCTTCTTGAATTCAGGGTACTTTTCAGGGTCGTGACCAAACCACTTCCGCAACTCAGTGGACGGCGCAATGGTTTTGGCCCATAAATCCAAAGCAGCGTTAACTTTGCTGATGCCCCGTGGCCAAACTCGGTCAACAAGGACACGGAATCCGGATGCTTGCGGTTTTTGGTAGATGCGTTCAAGTGTTACTTTCAAAATCATCACCTCACTGACTATTCTACCAGCCTTGGCAACTAGTGGCCGAATGGGAGGATAGATACGTTATAATAAAAGAGAACGTGAACTGGCGCGTGTAGCAATCCGCGTGTGAGCATTTTGTACGGGATTGGCATCGCGGACAAGGGTGCATACAGAACGGCCTCTGCGCCAGTAAACGCGCTTTAATACGGCCAAGAGGTGTTGAAATGATTACGCGTTATCAGATCCAGCCACGAGGAAATATGCAGGTAACCACAGACGATCAGGCCAACTGGATTCGAGTTTCGGCGCCGTTGCCTCAAGAACTACAGACGCTGGCGACGACATACGGGCTGCCAGCAACCTATCTGGCGGCAGCAACCGATCAACATGAAAATGCACGAGTGGAGGGCTTAAATCCGGCAGATCAGGTACCAGGGTTGATTGTTTTGCGTTACCCAGTTGAAACGACCAGTGAAACGGGGTTTGATCAATACAATACGGTACCTATGACCATGATTCTACTGAATGATCGTGTGATCACGATTACCCACGATCCCTTACAAGCTTTCGATGATTTGGCTCAACAAAAACTTTCTCCTAAGCCTGAAGAGTTTGCACTGGAAGTCCTGTGGTTGGTGCTGCATCAATTCGTGATTGCAATGGACAAGCTGAATGATGAAACCAAGCAAATTGAGCGCAGCTTAGGTAAGGCGGCCAAAAACACGCAACTTTATCAGTTGATGGCCATGCAAAAAGGGCTGGTGTTCTTTGATGCGGCCTTGGATCATTCTGGTACGCTGCTTAAAGCCTTACGCGACGGCGAGCGCTTTTTTAATACGAATGGGTACTTACGGCGGTTGCATGATGTTGAAGTTGAAGTGGTCGAGGCTCAAACGATGGTTCGGATCACCGAGAAGTTGCTGACGCAGTATTCAACTGCCGTGAGTGCCATTGTTTCGAATAATTTAAACTTGATTATGAAGGTGTTAACTAGCATCACAATTATTTTGACGATTCCAACCATTGTGGGTGGTATATATGGCATGAACGTTCGCTTACCGTTTGCCAACGCTTACTGGGCTTTTTGGTGGTTAATCGGCGGCACAGCCATCTTGTGCGGCTTGGCGGCATGGTGGTTGTGGCGTCAGGATTACTTTTAGCATTAGGTACTTTGAAAGTGGGTGTACAAATCCCCGTGACGTATCGCTATCGTCACGGGGATTTTGTGTGCGTCCGTCAGCCTGAGTAGAAACCGGCGCAAGTACGAGGAACGTGATGGCCGGCCTTAATCCTTGCGAACTAGATCCTTATGCGGAGCTTTCTGGGTTGGTGAGGCACGATGTTGCAGACGAATTAGTCCGTTTTCACGACTGACATGACAGCGTTAGTTTGCCGCAAGGATTTGATTAAAGCGCTGCATTGCCGGTGTCAAAACGCGGTCTTTGCGGCGGACAATGGAAATGGTGAAAACCGGCTGTTTTGGATCAGTGAGTTTGACAGCCGCAAGATGGTCATCAGGATTGATGGCGAGATTTGTCAAAAAACCGATACCGACATTTTGCGCCACCATTTGCTTAAGAAGTTGCACATCACCGGTTTGATAGACCACGTTGGGGATGAATGCCGACTGTTGTTGAAACCATGTGAAGGCGCGAGTGTGGACGAAGGCTTCACTGAGCGTCACGAATTTTTGCATCGCCAGTTCCGCGAATCGAACCTTGTCTTTTTGGGCCAACGGATCTGATTCAGGGGTAATAATGACAAATGGCGCCGTGCCGATTTGGCTGATCGTCAAATCTGGCTCCTGTAATGGTCCACTGGCGCCAAGTAAGGCAAAATCAAGATCGCCTTGTTTGATTTGGTTTAGTAAGGCGGCGGATCCTGCTTCAACTGTTTGCAATTGTGGCATTAAGCCGGCGGCAATAAGCTGCGGTGCAATTTTTGGAAAGAAGTAGTTACCAATAATTGGTGGCAAGCCAAATCGAATTTTGTTGGTCTGATCCCACGCAATTTCCTGCTGCGCCAAGGTCAACTGCTGAAGGATCACTTGGGCGTGTGCTGCTAACTGTTTGCCAGCTGACGTGACACCAATGTCGTGATGACGCCGATCACGAATAATGAGTTGCGCTTGAAAACTGTCTTCGAGGCGCTTGATGGCGGTCGTAATCGTTGGTTGACTGACGGCAAACTGCTCTGCTGTTTGTGAAAAGTTGCGGGTCTGCGTTAGCGCCAGAAAATATTCAAAATCGCGTGTGTTCAAAGTGTTACCTCCATGAAACGGTTGATGGGGAATAGAAGACCAATTCTTTGATTAAAGCATATAAAAATATTTTATCACTCCTGCTGGGTTTGACTATAAGATTTGTCGGCGTGTAATGTGACCTGCTGTAAAGAAGAAAGCCCGAGCAATGGCTGGTTGCTAACCGCGCTGGCTCGCGCTCAACTATAACGCGCTCGCAGTCGCAGAAGCTGCGCATAAGGACCTTGAGTCAAAATGGCCAAGATCGGGCCATTTGGGTTCAAGCCCACTTATGTTCCGGTTTCTAAGCGCTTCTGCTCGCGCTCAACTATAACGCGCTCGCAGTCGCAGAAGCTTGTGCATATGGACCTTGAGTCAAAATGGCCAAGATCGAGCCATTTTGACTCAAGCCCACTTATGCTCCAGCTTCTAAGCGCTCTTGCTCGCGCTCACTTAGAAGGAGTGTTGATTTTGAAATATACACCAGAGCAAATTATTAACGATCCGTTTTTAAATAAGGGTACCGCCTTTACTCAAGCAGAACGGAATCAGTATGGCTTGAATGGTTTGTTGCCACCAGCTGTCCAGACCTTGGACCAACAAGTTAAGCAAGCTTATGCTCAGTTAACGACCAAGCCGACTGATCTGGCTAAGCGTCAGTTCTTGATGACGCTTTTTAATGAGAACCATGTGCTGTTCTATAAGCTTTTTTCCGAGCATATCAATGAATTCATGCCGATCGTGTACGATCCAACGATTGCCGATACGATCGAAAATTACAGTGCGCTGTTTGTCAATCCGCAAAACGCCACTTATCTGTCGATTGACGATCCTGATCATATCGAAAGCGCGCTGAAGCATAGTGCCAATGGCCGTGATATTCGCTTGTTAGTCGTTAGTGATGCTGAAGGCATCTTGGAAATCGGCGACTGGGGCACCCAAGGCGTAGATATTTCTGTCGGCAAGCTTATGGTTTATACCGCTGCTGCTGGCATTGATCCGAGTCAAGTTCTCCCGGTTGTGCTGGATGTTGGCACCAATAATGAAGCACTATTGAATGATGATCTTTACTTGGGCAATCGGCATAAGCGGGTATATGGCCCGAAGTATCGTAGCTTTGTTGATCAATTTGTCACCACGGCAGAGAAGCTATTCCCTAATTTGTATCTGCATTTTGAAGACTTTGGTCGCAGTAATGCTGCCGATATTTTAAATGAATACAAAGACCAGATCACCACGTTTAACGACGATATCCAAGGAACAGGGATCATTGTGTTGGCTGGTTTGCTTGGTGCGATGAATATTTCTAAACAGAAGCTGACCGATCAAGTTTATCTGAGCTTTGGTGCCGGAACAGCCGGTGCCGGCATTACCTCGCGGGTATATGAAGCCTTTATCGAAGAAGGCTTAAGTCCTGAAGAAGCCAAAAAGCATTTTTACTTGGTTGATAAACAAGGCTTACTTTTTGATGACATGTCTGACTTGACACCAGAACAGAAGCCATTTGCTCGCAAACGCAGCGAATTTGCAAATGCCGATGCGTTGACGAATCTTGAAGCCGTTGTCAAGGCTGTCCATCCAACTGTCCTAGTTGGGACATCAACCGTGCCTGGAACCTTTACTGAAAGCATTGTTAAAGAAATGGCTGCGCATACGGAACGTCCGATTATTTTCCCGTTGTCCAATCCGACCAAGCTTGCGGAAGCCAAGGCTGACGATTTGATCAAGTGGACAGATGGCCGTGGTCTGATCGCAACTGGTGTACCAGCGGCTAAAGTTGACTATCAAGGTGTCAGCTATGCGATTGGTCAAGCAAATAATGCTTTGGTTTATCCGGGCCTTGGCTTAGGCACCATTGCTTCAACAGCCAAATTTTTGACAGATTCCATGATCTCAGCAGCAGCGCACAGCTTAGGCGGTATTGTTGACCCTGATGAACCTGGTGCAGCGGTATTGCCGCCAGTTTCCAAGCTGGATCAGTTCAGTCAGACTGTGGCAATTGCGGTTGCTGAAGATGCGGTGAAGCATGGCCTGAACCAAAAGCCGATCAAAGATGCTAAACAAGCGGTTGCAAATATGACATGGCAACCAGAATACCGGCCACTGCCGGATTCACTCGAAATGGACTTGGGGGAATAAACGTTGACTGCATTAAGTACATCCATTCAAAGTGTTCTGACGATTGTTTTGCTGATCGTCGTAGGTTATGTGTTGCGGCGGCAAGGACGCTTTGATGATCAATTTGGTAAAACAATTTCTGATTTGTTAATGAAAATCGCCTTGCCAGCATCGATTTTCATCTCGGTCTTGCAACGCCTAACGTTGGATAAGTTGGTGAGTCTATCATCAGGCCTTGTTTATGGCTTTGGTGCCGTCATTTTAGGCTACCTGATCGCTTTCTTACTGGTTTGGTTATTAAAAGTGCGCCCGGGTCGGCGCGGGACGTTCATCAACATGTTTGTGAACGCGAACACCATTTTCATTGGTCTGCCACTTAACCTCGCCTTGTTTGGCGATAAGGCCGTTCCTTATTTTCTCATGTATTATGTGGTGAACACCGTGTCGACATGGACTGTCGGGGCCTTCATCATGGCGTGGGACGATCCAACCCAGAAGAAATCAGAAAAAAGCAGTACTGGCTTCAACTGGAAAAAGTTGTTGCCAGCACCGTTAGTCGGATTCTTAGTCGCTCTGGTTTTCCTGTTGTTGAAGATTCCGTTTATTCACGTCGGTTGGTTAAGCTTTGCAGTGAATGCCCTTGATTATGTGGGCAGTTTGGTCACACCGTTGTCGTTGATTTACATCGGGATTATTTTGGCCGATGCCGGTCTGAAAGCGATCCGCTTTGACCGCGATACCATCGTGGCTTTGATTGGTCGTTTTGTCATTGCGCCTGCATTAATCGCTGGTTTGATTCTGCTGGGGATGCATGCTGGGTTCAACGTACCAGGTCTTGAAGCGCAAACTTTGATCATTCAAGCTGCTGCGCCTGGATTGGCTGTATTGCCAATTCTTGCTACTGAGGCGCATGCCGATGTTGAGTATGCGACAAACGTGGTCACAACATCTACCGTCTTGTTTGTGGTTGTCGTGCCAATTTTGATGATGCTCGTTCAGGGCTTAGCTTAAACGTACGAAAAAAGAAGCCGATCATGGCTTCTTTTTTTGTGCGATTAATGTTGATGAGCTTCTAGATAGGCTAAAGCGCTTGTGTAATCAGGCTCATGTGTCTGTTCGGTGATTAGTTCACGATATTTGACAGTGCCGGTGCCGTCCACGATCCAAACGCTGCGAGCATCGGTGTGATTATCGGCCACAAACAAGCCCATAGCCTTGCCAAAGTCGCCATTTTGATCAGACAACAACTGCATTTTTTTCACGCCTTCAGCGGCACACCACGACTGTTGTTCTTGTGGGGTATTGGTTGAAATTGTATAGAAGTCAGTATGATCAAACGCATCCATATCTTCATTGAAATGTTTGGTTGAGATACTGCAAACGCGTGTGTTGATGTCTGGGACAACGCTGATTAACGTTAATCGCTTGCTTAAATCCTGCGTAGTAACGGGTTTTGCCTGTGCATTAGTAACGGTGAACGTCGGCAACTGCTCGCCGAGTTCGATTGGTGTACCATTCGTTGTTAATGCTTCGCCATGACGGGTTATTTCCAAAGGGCTCACTCCTTATATCGTTAATGTGGAATCGTTCAAGTTCAGTATCAGTGTACCACGATTCTGAATGCCATCAGTGTAGCATGCATTTGGATGAAACGAAATTCAAACAATTAAATTTGCTAAAATTCATTAGCATATATATTGACGCGAATATAATTATTTATGTACATTAACAATAAGCAAAATCATGCCAGATTTTTACAATTGACGTAATCGGAAATGTTAGCGAGCAAATAACCGGCACTTCAGGTGCGAGAAGGAGGTGGTCGAATGGAACAAGCATTGGTTGTTTACGCTTCGGAGACAGGGTTCACGCAACGGTTTGCCCTTGGCATTGCCCAGGCACTGCATTGTGAATTAATTGACGTGCAATTTGTCACCACTGCAGACCTGCAAAAACGCAAAATTATCATCTATGGCGGCCATCTCGTAGGTGAAAAAGTCTTGGGTCTAAAGGCCTTCTACCGCGAATTTCACCAGTCTTTACCTGATCAGTTGATAGTCTTTGGTAGCGGGATTATCCGACGGGAACAAGTGGCAATTAAGCAAATCAAGCTACAGTATCAGAACCGCTGCGTCATGCCTATCGATTTTTATTACTTACAAGGCCAACCCAAGCTAAGTCAAATGAACCTTTTTCGGCGTATCCAGACGAGCCTTGCTTTAAAACAATTAGGCGCCAGTCATTGCCCGGCAATTCATGAAACCATTCAACCTCTTTTGAGGGCAGTGGTGCGCTTGTTGGATCAGGCAAATTTATGATCGATAAAATCGTAAAAAAAAGCCGTCACTTGAGCGGCTTTTTTTGGCTGGGGTACTTAATCGATATAGATGCCAAAGTATTTGTAAGCAGATGTAGCCGACTCATTTAAGATGATTCGTCGAGCGTAATTAAAATAGTCAGCAAGCTTTGACAACTTGAGTGTATTGGCAATTTGCACGGCTTCGTTTAACATTGCTGCTCCTGTATTCCGCTGACCATAACGAACCTGTAATTCCCCAGTGCGAAATTTGGCACGTAAGGCGAATTCTGCATCTTGCTGCTCAACCAGTTCGACCTTTAACTGGTTTAAATAAGTCGCGACCATGTCATAATTTTGGCGCAGGAATTCAAGCGTTATCTGATTGTCTAGTAAATGGAATATCAACTTTGGGGCACTGCGGTAGTGACTGTAGTGGCGGCTTCTTTTTAAGGCGAGCGTCAATAATCGCCGTTGCGTTACAGGCGGCATGGCAATGCTAAAGATGATGAAGAGATAAATGTCGAATTCACCCCAATTCTCAATACGTTGCAAGTATTGCTCGGTGGCATGGGTTAAATCAGGTCTGATGGGCAACTGATGGGCTTTATCAACGACGAGTGATTGAAAAGTTGCAAGAATGACGACGCGCGCATTGACTGCCAATTGTTGCTTAAGATTAGGGTGTCGGTCTAAAGCGGCTTGAGCACGGCTAATTTCCTCCTTCATTACTTGAATCGCTTTAGGGAAGTCTTTTGGGTCGGCGGACAGTTCCAAAGTCTGGCCAAAATAAGTTCCCAGTAATCTGTCTCGGGTGGCATAGTCGTGCTCTCTCCCAGCAGTTACCAAAAATAGAAACTCTTCCGGCGTGGTGCTAAGTCGTTCGAGCAAGTGAGCTAACTTTGTGACTGTAATGTCACTTTGGTCGCGTTCTATCTTAGAAAGATAGGAACTGCTGATTTGTGCATCGGCGACTTGTGCAAGACTCATACTTTTGTTGGTGCGAATGGTACGAAGCAATTGACCAATCTTCATGACAGGTTGCCTTTCATATATGACATTTATTGTTTCTCTCAGCCTATACCTGACTATATTGAACAGCAAGTACTAAAGCGACTTATTGGTCAACACCAAGTCGCCAAGGTTAGGCCAAAGGGGGAAATGTAAGATGATGACATGGCGATATGGGCGCAAATGGCAATTGATTCTATTTGTTGGGACGAGTGTTTTGATGAGTGCGATGAATGTGGGGGTTGCAGCAAGCTTAACAGCTATGATCCAAGCGGCGACGGCGAAATCCGCAACGTTATTATTACAAACATTGCTGCCAAGTTTATTGGTCTTTTCCGGAGCTGCTGTGGCGACATGGGCCACAATGTTGCTACAGGCCGCCATTATTCGCCAAGTGAACTTGACTATCAAGAAAGTGATGACACGGCAATTGATTGATCATCCGGATTTATCAAGTTCGCAAGGCTCAGATCTGTCGTTTATGACCAATGACCTTAAAATGATCGAAACCAATGGCGTGACCAGTGAACTGACAGTGGTCGGGCAACTTATCACGTTTGTTGGGGCAATGATTGGCGCGTTTGCGTTTGACTGGTTGACGGCATTGATCTTTTTCCTAGGGAATCTGGTGCCGTTAGTTGCTTCAAAAGTCGCCCAAGGACGCTTGCGCACAGCAGCGTCAGATTGGTCTGAGGCTAATGGTAACTGGACGTCAGGGCTTAAAAATTATTTGAGCGGGCGCGATACAATCAGCGTTTATCAAGCAGAAGGGGTTGTTAAAGGTCGCATCCATCAACTAGCCGATCAGCTTGAAAACAGTCTGCGGTTGTTAAATATTTTGACTAGTAGCATGGATTCGTTGGGGATGTTATTAGCACTTTGTTTCGGCGTTTTACTGCCATTTGGAGTTGGTATTTATCGCGTCATTAGCGGCGCGTCAAGATTAGCATTGTTTATGGGTATCGTGCAGCTCTCAAATGACATGCGAAATCCGCTCGTTGTGATGATTGGTGCTGTGAACAAGTGGCAGACAGCACAGCCGCTTATCGCAAAAATAAATGCGGCGAATCATGCACCAACAGTTGAATCCTCATTGCTGATCAGGACTGGGGCGATGATGCTTAAGCACGCAGAGGTGGCGATTGACGGCCACAAGATTCTAAACGGACTCAATTTGACGATCACACCAGGTCAAAAAATTTTAGTGATGGCTCCCTCCGGATATGGCAAGTCAACGCTGCTCCGGCTGCTCGCTGGGGAGTTGCCAGTAGCAGCCGGTCAGTATTGGATCGGTAAGACCCTAGTGACCGCAAAAAATACGCATCAATTGCGGCAATTGTTTGGCCTCATTAAGCAAACACCGTTTATGTTTGATGACACGATTCGCTTTAATCTGACGCTTGGTGAACGTTTTTCGCAAGAGGCTTTGGATCAGGCAGCTACTGACTCCGGTTTGACACCACTCATCGCAGAGAAAGGGTGGGACTATCAAGTTGGCGATGAAGGCCACAATCTGTCAGGTGGACAGGCGCAACGATTAGAGATTGCCCGCGCCCTGTTACGTCACCGGCCAATTCTATTGGCAGACGAAGCGACATCAGCCTTGGATGAGCATTTAAGCGATCAATTACATGCTCATCTTTTGAAAAGTCCTGGGACGCTCATTGAGGTCGCACATCATATTAGCGAGACATGGCAAAAACAATATGATCAGGTGATTCGACTTGACGAGCTTGCTAGTCAGCAATAAACGCGAAACCGTTTACAACGAAGAAAAAGACTGGAAATTAGCGATCAACCGTTCATTGCGCCGGAATGGCACAATTTAGCGGTGATGGCTTTTCCCAGCCTTTCATGATGAGGGGCTACTTAGAAATTGTGGTGCTAAATGTGTGATGCAGTTTTTGTCATTAGCCATTGATTTCATGACTCAGTGAAATAATCTCATCCACTGTTCTACCGAGGAAGGCAATGGTTTGCTTCAAGGCGGCATCTGTGGTGACATCGACACCGGCTACCCGAGCAGCAGCGACTGGATTGAGTGAGTCGCCTAAGCTTAAGTAATGCAACCAGCGGTCAACGGCAGGTTGGCCTTGTTGTTCGATGGCTTGGAATGCCTGAGTAGCAACCATGAGACCAGCGGAGTACGAGTAGGAATACAATCCCATATAGTAATGGCTTTGTCGCATCCATGTGAGCTCGGCGCCTTCTTCTAGTTCAACAGCCGGTCCCCAGAAATCAGTGAGCACTTGACGTTTGATGGCATTCAACGCCGCTGCATCGAAACTGTCGCCGGCGTCAATGCGTTGGTAAACTTTGCGCTGGAACGCAGCTTCAAGTAAGTGGGTGACAAAGTTATGGAAGTAGGTGTCGTTGAGTAGGCGGGACAAGGCGAAGCGTTTCATCTGCGGATCTTTAGCCGTTTGATCAAGATAGTGGGTTAATAGGAGCTCATTGAAGGTCGAAGGGCTCTCCACTAAATAGTCATTGAAATCAGCATCGAGAATATTGTGTGCTTTTTCAGAGCGAACCATTTGTGCCGTGTGCCCAAGTTCATGAATTAAGGTGTAAACCGCAGGCAGGGAATTACTCCACGTCATTTCAACATAAGGGTGAACGCCATAGGGACCCGCGGTGTAAGCACCGGAGTCCTTGCCTTGATTGGCAGGGAAATCAATCCAGTGATCGGTGAACGCCTGCATCATTTGCGCTTGATAATCATGGCCCATGATGGCGGTCGCCTGTTCGATGTCTTGCTTGGCCTGATCAAGCGTAATCGTTGGAGAATAGGCAGGATCGATATCGATCTGAAGGTCGGTATAACCGATATGATCAAGTCCCCACAATTCCTTTACGTGGGTGATATATTTGCGCATGATCGGTGCCAGATCGTGCATAATCACGTCGATTTGGCGGTCGAACATGGCCCGACTGACTTCCTGATCGGCCAGCAAATAATCGATGACGGAATCATAGCCGCGCATGGTGGCAGTGATTTTTTCACGAGTGACTTGTGCTAGATAACCAGCCGCCATCGTGTTTTGATACCGACGCAATGTCTGGTTGAACATTGCATAGGCTGCACGCCGCACTTCGGTATCAGGATGCTTCTGATAATTTTCTTCATACATCACGAATGACAGCGGATAGGTTTTACCGTGAGCCGTGAAGGTGCCAAAATCCATATCGCCGAAAATCGTTTGGTCGCGAATATTGCTAGGCGCTTGGAAAACAGGTGATAACTCGGCTAAGACCTTCTCAGCAGCAGGAGCCAAAGCGCCTTTTTTAGCAATTTTGATTTGGCGGAAAAAGCCAGCATAGTCAGGTGCCTTGGCAACAACGGCATCAAGGACCTCTTCAGGTAACTGGGTTAGTTCTGCTTGAAAGAAGCTCAATTGACCACCAATTTCACCATCTAAAGCCGTGGCTTTGATTTGGCGATCACGGAGTTTAGGATCAGTGGTATCTGTCGAATACGGCATAAATGCCCAGTGTCCAATTTTACTATCAAGTTCGATAATCGAGCCATAGTCGCCCAGGGCATCAACAATGATGGCCGGTTCGGTCAACTTTCCTTGATATAGATGGACAAAATCCTTGGTCAAAGCGCGTACTTGCTTAATGGCTTCGGTGTAAGCAAACTCATCAGCAAAAATCGGCGTTAAATCCCAAGTCAGTTTTGGATCAACCTCTTGACGTTTTGGCAGTGCGGTTTCACTCATCGAAAAAACCTCCTTCGCTTAATGGGTAAAGTATAGCATTGGTCTGCATGATTTTGTTCTGTGGAATCGCATGGGGTAGATGGAAACGCATATCCACAAAAAGCGACTCGTGGTAAAATCATTAAAAAGGATGTGTTATATATATATGGGAATCGACAATAATCAGCTCGTGGCGCGCTATTTTGATCGCAAAGCTGATCATGCAGCATTCTTCAAGGCGTTAGAAGCCTATTTGGATGATCAGATTAATGAACTGTATACAACGTTGAATGATACTTTCGCAGATACGGTGACGCTGTCATTAGATGTGGCCATCGCTAAGGCGCACCAAGCCGGCGCCAAGATTGACGATCCAGCGGCTGAAGAAATTGCGGCAACTAACTATTTATTCAAAGAACTCTCTTCTCGCGGCTTGTGGCTGCAATCACCTGATCAAACCGAACCGAACACCATCATCGCTAAATTGAATTTCGGTAATCGGCGGACTTATTATTAAGCCTGATTGATCATCAAACGAGAAGTTGAGACATCATTCATAGTAACGAAAAAGAGGGTCTACACTTTCTGGTGTTGAGAAATAATCAACACTGAACGTGTAGGCCCTTTTTGGATAACGCAAAAAGACACCTACTCAGTGTCCATGCTATGCTTGTTAGCGTCGAAACCAAAAGCAAGCGAGGTTATGAGTAAATGTCCCAATACGATCCTACACTGTCCGTCCTTGGAATACCAGACCATAATATCAAAGTTGCCTTTGTTCGTCATGAATATCGCGGCAACGGGGTACGTCGCCGCCAGTATCATGTGATTGATGCCGAGCTGACTTACCGGTTAACCCGGTGCCCACTGTGTGGCTTTGAGGCCTTGCACCCTAACGGGTTTTATACGGCCCACGTGCGCGTCCTCAATGGGGTTGAAATGCCGACAGTCATTGACTTGCACAAGCAACGATGGCGCTGTCATAACTGTTACCACACAGTCAGTGCCAAGACGCCACTCGTGCAACCCAACCACACGATCGCCGCTCACATGACAGAGCGAATCATGAAGTTAGCGCATGAACGGTTGCCAGTCAAAACCATCGCCCGTATTATCGGAATCTCAGCCTCCTCGGTTCAACGGATCATTGACCAAAATCTCAAACTCCGACCGGCTCGCCGGCTGCCCACGCGACTCTGCTTTGATGAGTTCCGTTCTACTCATGGCATGATGTCGTTTATCTGTCTTGATGCCGATTCACATCGTCTGATTGCCTTGCTTGGTGATCGATTCAACCGCACGATTAAAAACTTCTTCATCGCTCATTATTCACTCGCTGAACGCACTCGGGTCCAGACGGTCACCATGGACATGAATGCAGCTTATCAGACGATTATTCATGAGGTTTTCCCCAAGGCCCAAGTCGTCATTGATCGGTTCCATATCATTCAACTTGCGGCTCGTGCCCTTGATCAGGTACGCGTCCAAGCGCTCAAACAGCTTGATGACAAACACAGCCGTCCTTATAAGATCATGAAGACAAACTGGCGGCTTTTTCATCAAACTGCGCCTGACGCTAAACACAAACAGTTCCTGTTTGGTTTGAATGAATACGTCACGCAACAGGAGGCCATCGATATCGCACTTGATACTGAGCCCAAGCTCAAGCAAACCTACGAGACCTACTTAGCGCTTCATGATGCCTTGATGGTGAAGAAACATCCCACGGAACTGGCAAACCTGTTAGCTACTTACGAGCCAAACGGTACGGCAATGGACATGACGATCGCGACGCTTAAGCGACACAAAGTCGCTGTTCTCGCCGCTGTCACCAGCCCTTATTCCAACGGTCCGATCGAAGGGGTTAACCGCCTCATCAAGTCACTCAAACGATCCTGTTTTGGCTTCAAGAATCAGCTGAACTTCTTCAAACGAATCTACCAAATCACGGCATAACATGACAAAGACGGCTCCCCAAATGGAGAACCGCCTCAAATGATAAATTTATTCTTCAACACCAGTTGGCGTAGAGCCGAAAAAGAGGCATGATTTTCTGACTTGGGGAAATCATGCCTCTTTTACTGCGTCATATGGATAACTTGTTAGGATCTAAAGATGCCAGTGCCAACGCTGAACAATCGTAGGCCAGATGGGGCTCGAAGCACCGTCTCCGTTCTAGCTATGTGTTGCAAGCCGGATCTAACCGGAAATTGCGGAATTTAGCACGGCAAGGGACTCTTTTTACATTACCATGGCAATTTACCCGCGGTTTCTGTAAATGTCATATTCAAATCAGGGCTATCGTCAGCGGCGAGTTTGACGATTTGGGCAGCACCTTCTGCAACCGTTTGTTCGCCGCTGCGATTACCACCAAAATCTGTGCGAGTCCACCCAGGATTGACTGAGTTGACACTAATGTGATCTGGCTGTAACTCTTTGGCAAAATCAATGGTGGCGAAGTTCACCGCTGCTTTTGAGGCTTGATATCCAAGTGAATTCACCTGAAAGAAGCGACTGTCAGGATCGCTAGCCAAACCGAGTGAACCCATGTTGCTGCTAACGTTGATAATTTTAGCGGGAGCACCCTTTTTTAACAACGGGATCATCGCCTGTGTGACACTGACTAAGCCGAAAAAGTTGACCTCAAAGTCTTGACGCATTGTCATCACAGGCAATTGTGAAGGTGGTTGATGGGCATCTAGGGCAATACCAGCATTATTGATCAGAACATTGAGATAGCCATGTGAGGCTTCAATTTGTTTCGCGGCCGTCGCAATGGTGCCGGCTTGGGTCACATCTAAGATGACCAATTCTGCCGATACGCCAGCTGTGTGCAACTTGTTAATAGCCTGTTCACCGCGTGCCTGATTGCGCGCACCGACAAGCAAATGCTGACCGCGTTTACCAAGCGCCATTGCGGTTTCAAAGCCTATCCCTTTATCGGCACCGGTGATCAAAGTTAACGTCTGTCGTTTAACCATGATCCTCACTTCTTTCAATTATTGACCCTATTTTTCTGGCTGATGAGGGGCGTATTGACGATCAGGGAACCAGATTGGAATTTCACGTCGGGCACTTGTCTCACTATCGGAACTGTGAATGACGTTGCGAATAGTTTTGTCGGCCCATTCACGGCCAAAATCTCCACGAATCGTGCCGGGCGCTGCTTCGGCGGGATTCGTGGCGCCTGTCATTTTACGCACCGCTTCGATCACATTGAAGCCGCTCACGATCATTGCCACCATCGGACCGCCCGTCATGAAGCGTTCGATTCTTGGAAAGAAAGGCTCACCAACAAGTGCTGCGTAATGCTGATGTAACTGATCTGCCGTTGCATGTGTGACTTTCAGTGCATCAATTGTGAAGCCGCGGTGTTCAATCCGCGTGATCACATCCCCAATATGTCCGTTTGCAACACCATCCGGTTTGACCAAGACTAAAGTTTGTTCTTCTGCCATGTGTGTGTGCCTCGTTTCCTTAACTATTTTCAGAAAATTCCTGCAATCTCAGTATACACGAGTCACCGTCGAACAAAAAAGGTCGTTGGGCATTTTCATCGTTTTCATCGCCAATTGATTTTTGACAAAACACGGCGACCAAGAAATTCTTGAATTAACAAGTAAAACGGAACAGTTGAGATCATGAGTGGCAAATAAATTAACGCGAGCTGCCACTGCCAGAGATTGACAAGTGAAAAAATTGAGCTGAAGACGAAGAAGACAAGAAACAGGGCAATGCTGAGACCACCCAGTAGGCCAACCTTGAGTCGGTTGAAAGGTCGGGCAACGACGAGCAGAACATTCAATGAAATAGTGCCAATCAACATGGCTACCATTGATGAAGTAGACTCAAAACTCAAGTGGAAGAAAGACTCCATCCATGTCAGCAGTAATGTGTAGATGACGACACTAATGGCAGCAGGTGCGGCAATGGTCATGACCTTCTGCATAAATTGACCAGTCACGCGTTCGAAGTTTGGTTCCAAAGTCAGGAAGAAGGAAGGAATGGCAACCCCGATAGCAGAAACCGGTGTGAGGTTAATCGGTACAATCGGATAATCAAGTGGCAAGAAGACAAAAATAGTGGCTAGGATGACTGAATACATCGTTTTGACCAAATACATGGATGCCACGCGTTCAATGTTGTTGATGACTCGGCGGCCTTCGTTTAGAACGCCGGTCATGGCATCGAAGTTTGAATCTAACAAAACGAAATCCGCAATAGAGCTGGCAGCATCGGCACCAGATGCCATTGCGATACTGCAGTCGCTTTGACGCAATGCCAAGACGTCATTCACACCGTCACCAGTCATGGCAACGGTGTGCCCCAAAGCTTGATAGGCCATGATTAAAGATTTCTTCTGTTCAGGTGTGACCCGGCCAAAAACGTTATAGCGTTTCACAAGTGTTTGATAATCTTTGGCGGTTGCGTTGTCTGCAATGGTGCTCATGTCCACACTTTGATCAGCTCCTTCAAGGCGAGCTTGCTTGGCAATGTTGGCGACCGTGATCGGATCATCACCTGAGATGACTTTTAAAGCCACCCCTTGCGTTTTGAAGAAGTCGAACGTATTAATGGCAGTTGGCCGCAATTCATCCGTGATCAAAATCAGACCGAGCAGTTGGGGATTAACCAACGGATGCACTAATTTGGTTGCTGTGCCAATGGCTAAAACCCGGTAGCCCTTAGCAGCTGCATCCTTAATTTGATTTGCAATCGGTGTTGGTAATTGATCGCCGAATGTGAACTGCGGGGCGCCCATAAACAATACTTGACCATCAACAACG
Source organism: Lacticaseibacillus paracasei subsp. paracasei (assembly GCF_000829035.1). Lineage (NCBI taxonomy): Bacteria > Bacillati > Bacillota > Bacilli > Lactobacillales > Lactobacillaceae > Lacticaseibacillus > Lacticaseibacillus paracasei. The sequence continues at coordinate 723,597 of NZ_AP012541.1, forward strand.
GCACCCGACCACTTACGCGCAGAGGAGAAGGGCATTGTCTGCGTGACTTGCTGATTGGTATCGTTTTGGAAGGCGGCTTTGATGGCCATTGCTGTTTCGTTGTCGTCATTTAGAGCATAAACAATAGCGGCGGCGGCTTTGGTGACTGTCGCTTCAGTTTGCCCAATCATCGGCAATGTTTCGGCGACTTTAAGTTTGCCACTCGTGATAGTACCGGTTTTGTCAAGACAGATAGTATCAACTCGTGCGAGTGCTTCAATGGCCGGCAAGGCGCGAACGAGAACTCGTTTAACGGCAAGATTGCGGGCGGATACGGCTAGTGCCACATTTGTTAGCAAAACCAGACCTTCAGGAATCATGCCGATCATGGCGGCACTGGTTGTTAAAATAGCCCGATTATAGTTGCCTCGGCGGATCATCGAGACGGTGAAAAGAATTGCGCCAATCGGGATAAGCACATAAGTTAACACGCGAATGATGCGATTGATCGTTGCCAACAGTTGACTTTTGCTACCTTTTTCGGCTTTGGCTGCCAAAGCAAGCTTTGCCGCAAAAGTTGCGGCGCCAACTGCGGTGACCTGCATGGTTGCCTGACCGGAAACGATAAATGCGCCAGAAAGCAGCTTGTCGCCCACTTTTTTAGTGATGGGTCGAGACTCACCAGTTAAAGGACTCTCGTCACTTTCGAGACCATTCGTTGCGACAACCACACCATCGACAGGAATCTGATCACCGCGTTTCAGGTGCACCATGTCATCCATAACCAATTGTTCAAGCTCGATTTTTTGTGTTTTGCCATCACGAATGACGATGGCTCGAGCAGCTGCCAAAATTGACATTTTATCAATCTGGTGCTTCGCCTGAATTTCTTGAATGGTCCCGATCGCTGTGTTGATGATCGCGACACCGAGAAAGAGTAAGTTCTTATAACTGCCCGTTGTCACAATCAAAGCACCTAAAACCACGTTCACCAAGTTAAATAAGGTGAACGTATTTACTTTGATAATTTGGCTAATTGATCGCGTTAATGGTTTTAACGGCAAGTTATGTTGACCCGCGGCAAACCGCTCTTCAACTTGCTTTGTTGATAATCCCTGATCCGGCAAAATGTTCTGCTCAGCCATCGCATGCCCTCCAATACTTTTCATTCATTTTACCAATCAATCCCGGTAGATGACGAATAAGCGACCTGTTTTTATTAAACTTTGAAGAGTCTTATAAGATTGCGAAGTGGCTTAATGTTGTTCATCAACCACGAAACTCGCATAATGGAAGACAAACGACAAGAAAGAAGCGGTTGTATGCCAAAACTTAATCCAGACGGGACGCAATTCATCACGTTATCGAGTGGGTACCATTTGTGGACACAGACGCAAGGGAAAGGTGATATCCATCTCATGACCTTGCATGGTGGCCCAGGCGGCACCAATGAAGTCTTTGAAAATTTTGCTGAGCGGCTAGCGCCTTATGGTGTGCGCGTGACCCGTTATGATCAGTTGGGGTCATTTTACTCCGACCAGCCGGATTTCTCCGATCCGGCAAATCGTCAGCAGTTTCTGAACATTGATTACTATCTGAGCGAAGTGGAGCAGGTTCGACAGCAGCTTGGGATTGACCACTTTTATCTGCTTGGTCAATCGTGGGGCGGTGTGCTGGCAATTGAATATGCATTGAAATATCCAGAGCATCTTAACGGAGTCATTCTGAGTTCGATGATTGACAATCTTGACGAATATATTGTGAACATCAATCGGATTCGGGAAACTATGTTTTCAAAAGAAGATGTCGCTTACATGCAGCAAATTGAACAGCAGCACGCGTTCGATGATGCAAAATATCAGGCGCTTGTAAGTGAGCTAGGCGAACACTACTTGCATCATGCAAAAGATCCCCAGCCGCGTCACTTAATCAGTACGCTGGCCACGCCAGTTTACAATTATTTTCAAGGCGACAATGAATTTGTGATGGTGGGTGCGCTTAAAGATTGGGATCGGCGTGCAGATATCCACCGTATCGCCGTACCCACCTACCTGACGTTCGGCGGTCATGAAACGATGCCGCTGGCAGCCGCGGAACGCATGGCGAAGACAATCCCAGACGCTACCTTACATGTCACGCCGAATGCTGGTCATGGACAAATGCTGGATAACCCCACTGACTATTTCAGTCATTTAGGTGATTGGCTGGTCAAAACCGACACGAAGACGGCTTTTCATTCTAAATAACGTTATAATAAGAATGGTAAGGTAAGTTTTTCAAAATATGGAGGTGCTTGCATGTCTGAATATGATGAATTAAAAACAAGCTTGTTCGAACCTGTACGAGCGTTTGATCGGGCATTGGAACAACAGCCGGATTTAATCATTCCATTGGCAGTTGTTCACTTGATTCCAATTGCTCTGACACTTGGTGGCGGGATTGCTATCATTCGGGGTCACCAGAAACTGCGTGCCGAAAAAGAGCGCACGAAGCAGTTGAGCTTGAAGCTGGAGATGCATAAACATCATCATGGTCGGCGTAATTGGCGGCTGGCGCCAGAACATCGCGGCGAGCAGGATGTTTTTGCTCCAGAATATTTGGAGAAACCGGCTGGTAAAAATCGTCACGCCCATCGTCGGCATTAGGTTGATTTGATACATGAATAGACCAAAAGCCTGAGCAATTATCTATTGCTCAGGCTTTTTTGCTTAAGTATGCGCAGCTTTACGTGTTGATTTTTCACCTGTGAACATGTTTATCGCCGTGTCCAGAGCCGTATGTAAAAAAATTTTTTGCCCATTTTTTTACATATTACTAACCACAAAAACTGCCGCGCACTTTTATGCGCCGTCATTGAAACGGGCGACAAGATGCGGGACAATGGGTGCACGATAATTTAGGAGATGATGTTGATGCCAGTTATGTTGATGCGTACTGCTACCCGAGAAGATATTCCCGCGATGATGAAGATTATTGCTTCTGCTCGGCAATTTTTAGGCGAACAAGGTATTTCACAATGGCAAGGAACCTATCCCGATCAGGCTGCGGTTGAACAAGATGTAGCGACAGGCATCGGGCGAGTTTTGGTCGTTGATGGGCAGGTTGCCGGCATAGCCGCTTTGGTGGAAGGGCCTGATCCGCATTATCTCAAAATTGATGGTGCTGGTTGGTTGGCCGATGTGCCCTATTTGGCAGTTCATCGATTTGCGCTTGATGGCAGCATTCGTGGTCATCAATTAAGTAAAGTTTTCTTTAGTAATATTATGAGTGAAGCCTATCGACGCGGTGTCTATGACCTGCGCGTGGATACGCATGCCCAAAATGTGATCATGCAGCATGCCATCACCGGAATGGGCTTCGAATATCGCGGCATTGTTTACATGGATGAACCGGTTCCTGAACGCAATGCTTATGAGGTTCGTTTGGCACACTAACAGAAAGACACGAAATGGAGGAGATCGACATGCAGGACATTGGCAACTTGGCACTGATCTTAGTCACAACGCTTGTTTTAGCGCATTTAAGCCGATTGTTGAATATGCCCGCTGTCATTGGGGAATTATTGGCTGGTATTTTGATTGGACCGGCGTTATTGGGCTGGTTGGCACCAAGTCACACGATTTCATTATTTGCGGAGATTGGTGTCATTATTTTGATGTTTCTTGCTGGCTTGGAAAGTGACCTTGATTTATTAAAAAAATACTTCAAACCAGGCATGTTGGTCGCCATGATCGGCGTCATTGTACCGGTGGCTGTTGTGTTCGTTTTTGGACGCAGTTGGGGCTTCAACATGACAAGCAGTCTATTCTTAGGCATTACCTTTGCCGCTACTTCTGTTTCGATCTCTGTTGAGGTTTTAAAAGAGCTACATGCCCTAGAAGGCCGAAATGGTGCGACCATTCTCGGTGCGGCGGTGGTTGATGATATTCTCACTGTCCTCATTTTAAGTTTCACGGTAGCAGTCCTTGGTGAGCAAAAGACCGCGAGTTTGCCTTTCTGGGTGCAAATCATTGAACAGTTGCTCTACTTTGTCGGCATTTATTTGGTTGTCAGGTGGGCTGCGCCATACTTAATGGGTTTGGCAGAAAAAATGTTTCCGTCGTCGGCTGTGACCATTATGTCTCTGCTCATTTGCCTCGGTATGGCCTATCTGGCTGATCTTGTAGGAATGTCCGCCGTTATCGGCGCTTTCTTCGCTGGCGTGGCAGTAGGCCAGACACGTCATCGCCATGAAGTGGATGGTAGTTTGAGTGCGATTGGGTATGCCGTGTTTATTCCGGTGTTCTTTGTCAGTGTCGGCTTGAATATGCGGTTTGATACCTTTGGCCGCGATCTAGGGTTTATTGCGATTTTGACCTTATTAGCCTTAGTCACAAAATGGGTCGGCTGTGGGGTTGGTGATCGTTTGGCCGGTGCGAGTTGGCTACAGAGTAATGTCGTGGGTGCCGGCATGGTTTCTCGTGGCGAGATGGCATTGATTGTCGCCCAAATTGGGTTCGAGGCCAAACTCATGGACGCTGAATATTACTCGGCGGTTATTGTTGTGATTGTCCTGACGACATTGATTGCCCCAATTATCTTGAAAGATGCGCTACGGCGTGAACAGGAACCTGTATAATAAAGATGCGCGTCTATTTAACGCGACATAAAGCCGAGCGTGCGTGCGAGTTCTTAAAAATGTGTTGACTGGGCAATCATTGCGGGACTGGCGGCCGCGTTTATGAGGGGGATTCAAATGGCTAATTTGTTTTTTGACTTTGATGGCACCGTTGCTGATTCGGAAGTCGGTATCGTTGCAGGATTAAAATATATGGTTCAGGATCGCGGATTGCGGCCGCTGGACAATTCGGCCTACACGCAATTTATCGGACCAGCGCTGATTGATATGCTTCCCAAGGTTTGGCCAGAACTTGATGACATTGAAGTTAAGCGGGCCATTGATGCTTTCCATCATTATTACGAAGAGGAAGGCCTTTATCAGGTTGAATTGTATCCTAATTTTCTGGACACGATGGCAAAGCTCAAGCAACAAGACAACCAACTTTACATTGCCTCTGCTAAGCCAGAAACAATGCTGCATCGCCTTGTAAAGCACTTTTCGTTGGACCAATATTTTGCTGGTGCGTACGGTGCAAGTGACGATGAGGAAACCCGGGTCACGAAAACCGATATTTTGACCTATGCGCTAAAAGACAGTCAAGTTGCGCTCGATCAAAGTGTCATGATTGGTGATCGGGCCAATGATATGATTGGTGGCAAGGCCAATCATGTTCAATTGCTGGGTGTGACGTACGGCTTTGGTTCTGCTAAAGAACTAAAAGAAGCCGGTGCCAAAGTCTTAGTTGATCAACCTGCAGATATTCCTGCAGGACTGGCGAAGCTAGCAAAGATCAACGCAAAATAGTGCCCTAATCAAGCTTGATTAAGGAACCAGACAAAAAAGACGTGCCTGTAAATGGCACGTCTTTTTTGTCTGGCACGAGATACCGAATTATTGATTGTCCTCAGAAGTTTGTTGGGGATGAATCAGTTTCTCACCAATTTCATTGAGCAAGTCAACAAACTGTTTGGCTTTGTCCTCGCCAAGTGCAGTAACCCACTGATCGAAGCGATCAGTAGCAGTTTTAGTGATCTCCGCCTCAACTTGTTTTCCAAGCGGCGTTAATCGTAGAGTGTTACGCCGACGGTCAGCTGCAAACTTGGTCTGGGTCACGTAATTGAGATTGCGCAGTACGCGCAGTTGGCGGGCCACGGCCGGTTTCGTGACGCCTCGTTTGGCGACAATGGCAGTCAGGCTAATATCGGGATCATGGGCAATATCAGATAGAATCCGAAATTGTTCAAAACTAAGATGGTATTTTGCCATCGGTGCCGAGATTAGCTCATTAATACTTTTGAATGTTGAAAAATAGGCATCCACATATGCCTGTAGCAAAGATTCATCAGTCATCTTTCTTCCTCCAAAGTTTATCTTAACAAATCATACCGCAACTGTAACTTGAAATTATTAAAAGTTGCGGTACACTTTTTAGTTATGTAAAGGGCTTTAACTACTTATGGAGGCTATTAGTGTGCGAAAACATAAAAAAGCTTGGCTGATTGGGCTGTTATCAATCTTCGGTGTTCTGCTTATGGGATTAGTTGGCGCCAGTCTGTATTTCTACCAATATGCATTTGTGCCATCAAAAAAATCTTTTTTGAGTGGTGGCGAAAGTCGAATTGTCAAGGACGGTAAGGCGTGGCTTAAAAGCGTTCATAAGGAAACGTGGACCGAAAAGGCGGCTGGTGCCGATTTGAACCTGGTTGCCGACTATGTGCCAGCGGCGAAACCAACGAACAAAACGGTGGTGGTCGCTCACGGGTACATGAACACCAAAGAATTCATGGCGCCGCAAATCAAAATGTTTCATGATGCAGGGTTTAATGTTTTGGCCCCAGATGATCGCGGCCATGGACAATCGCAAGGGAACTACATCGGGTACGGCTGGCCAGATCGGCTGGATTATTTGAAGTGGATCAATCAAATCATCAAGAAACAGGGCCAGCAAAGTCAAATCGCGTTGTATGGCGTCTCCATGGGCGGCGCAACAGTGATGTATCTGAGTGGCGAAAAATTGCCATCCCAAGTCAAAAGTATTGTCGAAGATTGTGGCTATACCAGTATTATTGATGAACTGACTTATCAAGCCAAAGCAATGTTCAATCTGCCTAAATGGCCGCTGATTCCGTCAGTGGCACTGACAGCCACGATCAAAGCCGGTTATAACGTATTTGATGCCAGTGCCATCACCGCGTTGCACAAAAATACCCGCCCCATTTTGTTTATTCACGGCAGCAAGGATAAGTTTGTACCAACCAGCATGGTGTATCAAAACTACCGAGCAGCCACAAAATCGAAGAAGGCCTTGTGGGTCGTTAAAGGGGCAGGGCACGCGAAGAGTTTTCCTGATCATCAGCAAGCCTACAGCAAGCGAGTTGTTGGCTGGTTTAACGCAAACTGGTGAAGCGCAACGTTACTGGGCGGCATTGGTGGCAGCAACCCGCTTTAAAATCGCGTAGATTTTCTCAGCATCACTTGGGGTTCCGCGTAATTCGTAATCGGCCAAGAAGGGCGCATCGAATTCTTTGGCATAGCGTTTAGCCGTGAGACAGTATTGTTCGTTAAAGTTACGATTGCCGGAACCAATGATGCCAATGCATTGATCAGCGTTTTCGCCTTCTGCCAGATAGTCACCCATGGCAGTGGTCATCAACTCCTTGACGCCGTTATCAATACCATTACCGCCGTCAAGATAAGTCGGCACCATGACAAAAAATGGTTTGGTTTCACCGTCACTTTGTGTGGCATCAGAAATTTCTTTCAGCACAATTGTTGGATTAGCAGCATCCTGATCATGTTGCGTTTGTGCATAGGCTGCCAAGCGATGGGCAAAAGCCCGAGTATTGCCAGAAATAGAAATAAATAAAACGTGGATAGGTTCAGTCATTGTGATGGCCTCTTTTCATGATTGTGAGCATGGCACAAGCCTTTGCAGTCGCTTGCTTTTTGCCGATATGCCAAACGAAGAACAGCTAAAAAGAGTCGCGGTACAGCAGCCAAGTGCTTGCACCACGGCTCTTTTTTGCGGCGTTAGAATTCTTGATAAACTGCCGGATCTTGATCCTTGAGCCGACCATCCGGTTTTGTCAGACTGTCAATGGCGGCCATTTCTTCGTTCGTTAGTGTAAAGTCAAACACATCAAGATTGGTGCGTTGACGGGCAAGGTGTGCGGACTTTGGAATCGGTAAGATCTGATGTTGCAGATCCCAGCGTAAGATAACCTGACCGACATTTTTACCGTGTGCCGCAGCAATCTTTTTGATGCTTGGTTCCTGTAAAACCGCGCCGCGACCCAATGGACTCCAAGCAACTGTTTGGATATTGTGCTCTGCGTCATACTCACGTTGCGCTTGTTGGTTGAAGTAAGGATGCAACTCAATTTGATTAACAGCTGGCGTCACGTCGGTTTCTTTAATTAGCCGATCAATATGCTCAGGCAAAAAGTTTGAAACGCCAATTGAGCGAACCAATCCAAACCGTTGTGCCTGAATCAAGGCCTGCCAAGCTTCCACGTAAAGATCCTCTTTAGGATTTGGCCAGTGAATTAAATAGAGATCGTAATAATCCAAACCAGCACGATAAAGACTTTCTTCGATGGTATCGATGGCTTCTTGATAACGATGATGACGACCTGGCAGTTTTGAAGCAATCGTTAACTGACTGCGCGGAATGCCGCTTTGGCGAACGGCCTCACCAACGGCACCTTCATTTTCGTAGTTAAAAGCGGCATCCAACATGCGATAGCCGACATTGACGGCTCCCACCATTGCTCGAACGCCAGTAGCACCATTAAGTTTGTAGGTGCCAAAACCGATTGCTGGTAGGACGTTGCCGTCGTTTAAGGTGTAATTCATTCTTGTGAACCTCCTTTAAGATGTGCTCATAGTCAAACAAGACACAGATGACTAGCTGATGGGATTGAATAAGTGCTCGGACCAATCAGTTAAGAAACCAAATTCATCAGTTCAACAGTTCCTATACGTCGCTGCGTCCGCTTTTTTAAGCTGCACAACACTATATATAGTGTAGTCCAAACCTAGTCATGCATACAAGCATCGACAAACCTTCGTGTATAATAAAGCCAAAAGATAGCGCGCAAACCAGTCTAGTTTCTGTGCTGGTAGGAGTTTTACGCGTTTACAAAGAGGGGATTATCACGAAAACACAACAATGGCGAGCCGTTTCACGAAGCTGGTTTGCACTATTCACGATGATTTTTTGGGTATTATTATTTGTCGAAGCTTTTAGTACAGGGATGATGCTCACAATTGGCTCACCAGTGCGGACCGAGGCGGTTATCGTCAAGAGTAAAGGCCTAGATCAATTGACGCAAACGTTGAATCAGCAGTTGTTAACAGCTGCAGCGAAAAGTGGGGCATCATTGGATAAAAGAACAGTGCTCGTCACTACAGATGATACCCAGAGACTGGCTAAGAATATGGTGGCGGCCAGTTCACTACATCAGCCACATGTTTCGTTGACGACCATTGAAGAGAGTGTCACAAGTCGCTTACAAACGGCAGCGACTGTGCAGCATCAAAATTTTGATCAAAAAAAAGTACTCGCCAGCTTGAAAACAACGCTTGAGCGCGAAATTAATTTACACGTGATGGCACAAGGCTGGGGATTAGTTTATCCATTGCTGGTTTTGATGACGCAAACAGCTGTGATTGTCGCGGCGATCCTGATGGCCTTTGTTTTGCTCATTATGATCAAAACCGCTCATTCATGGCGGCGTTTCTTAGCAGTAACTGGTCGTTCGACCTATGTCATGGGATATATTGGCGGATTCATGGCCATGTTTGTCACCGCGAATCCTTTCTTAGGTGCTGTCGTATCACGCATTGCGATTAATCAACAACTGACACGTGATCTGATTCTGGCTTACTCGCCATTATGGCAGCGCGTCGCAGGATGGACGATTATCATCGGTTTGCTTGTTGCGGGTGTGAGCCACTTTTTCCCGCGCGCTCAGGCTGAGGACGATGACTTATTAACGGCTGAAAGGAGTGCTTTATGAAAATAAAACGCTGGGTTGTTATCGTATTTGCGGCGGTTGTGGTTATCGCTGGAGCGGGTTGGTACTGGTATCAGGAACAACCCACCGATACACCGACGACAGAGAAAACGACGATTGGTCAAACCGCAACGCTATACTTGCATGGCTATTCAGGGGGTGCTGGCTCGACTAATACCTTGATTCGACATGCTGAGCAGTCTGGCGCAACTAAGGTGCTCACGGCCACTGTCGCTAAAAATGGTAAAGTTAGCTGGCAAGGAAATGCACGGCATGTCAGCAAGCCGATTGTTCAGGTGATTTTTCAGGATAATGTCAATCCGGATTACGCCAAGCTAGCGGGTTGGTTGACGACCATTAATCGCGAACTTTATCAACGTTACGGCGTTCGCCAGGTCAACTTTGTGGCCCATTCGATGGGCAATATGGCAGTGATGTTCTATGCAACTCAAAACTCAGATCACCCTAAATTGCCAAAAATGCGGGCTTACGTGGCGATTGCTGGCCATTTTGACGGTATTATCGGCATGGGCGATGAGCCTCATCGTATTAAACTTGCTCCAAACGGTTATCCGACGCCGCCGGATGAGAATTATGCCACGTTAGCCAGAATGCGCGATCGTTTTCCAAAAAATGTAAAGGTTTTGAATATTTATGGCGATGTGGATGATGGTTCAGACTCAGACGGTCGTGTCGCAAACAATTCATCGCGCTCATTGCAGTACTTAGTTGAAGGGCGCACCGCCAGTTATCAAGAAAAAGAATTTGTTGGCAAAAAAGCGCAGCATAGTGCGCTTCATGAAAATCCGCAGGTGGCTAAGGCGGTTGATAATTTTATTTGGTGAGGGCATGCGCTAGTTTTTGTTAGGGTCGTACGGCGTGACAACGACTTTGCCACTAAGATAGTTGGCCATGTAAACGTCGCCAGTTTCATAGCCTTGCTCCTGTAGCTGTGCTTTCAGCCAGTCTTCATCATGATCAATGGCATCAAGTGCGGCGGGATCAATCTGGCCATCTAGAATCAACGGGTATTTGATGGTTTCATCGCCTTTGAGGATGACATTAAGCTGACCATTTTGTTCTAGATAGGCTTGCCGAACATCGCGAAGATCGTTTACGCCAGCAGTTCGTAATTTGTAAGCCAAATCATTTGCCGAAAGACCGACTTGAGTCGCCGTCTCTACACGAATTTTGCCATGCTGCACGACCAATAAAGGCTCGCCGTCAATCAGACGCTTGATCCAACGGTTATGGTTAGTTAAGTATTTCGAACTGAAAACAATGAGTGTCCAAATCAGCAGTACGTTTACAAATTGGAGCAAGCCGATATCAGTATTGTAAATCACCCCGCCGATAATACCGCCAAGGACGTAATTCTGCATTTGATCAACAATCGTTGCTGGGGCAAGGTTACCTTTGCCGGTGAGCTTGATTTGGGCAACGAACACAATAAAGCCTAGCAAGAGTTTCATTGCCGTGATGAAATATGGATCTCTAAAAAGTTGCATGACAGCCTCCTACTTAGTCACAAAGTTTGCTTGAGGCACAATCAAGGTGGTTTTATCGAGCTGGTAGCTATTGTTGTCCGCATTGATCGTCACCGTAAACATGGTTTTCGTTGACTTACCGATGGTGACGAGCATGCCAGTGTGAACTGTGTTGCTGTTAGCATAGACTTGTTGCACACCCACCTGTTTTTGCTTGGCAACACTGCGCAACAGTGTCGCGACTGCCTGTGAATCAGCGGTTGCGGTGCGGCTCGCTTGCAGATCACGAATTTGAATGCCGATGGTTAATAGTTCAATCAACGCAACTAAAATCAATAGATCGCGATATTTGTTTGTGTGTTTGTGGCGCAAAAAATAGATGAGATAGGCGACAATCACAACAGCTCCTGCCATGATGATGATGTAACGGAAGGTACTTTGCCAAGTAGTTTGGCGAGTTAAGACGCTGTAAGCATAAAAAGTTGTTCCCATGAGACACCTCCAAAAAAGTAACTACCAAAAGCATACCAGAAACAGAACATGACAGAAGTTATTCTTGACAGTTTGATTGGCGGTGTTATGATAATGCCAACTTAGACAGACAGATTGCTTTGCGGAGAAGAGTACCTGAAGCGCAGATCACAAGCGAGCCTGAACAGTGAAAGCAGGCGATCAGTTAATCAGGGAAGATGAGCTCCAAACAGCTTTTCAGCGGTTCACGCCACTGAAACGGGCGCACCCGTTACCATGCCGGGTATCAAAATTGGTACCGTTGAGGCATTGGCATCAAAACCAGTGCGAATAAGGGTGGTAACGCGCAAAGTCGCCCCTTGATCAGAAATGGTCAAGGGGCGGCTTTTTTTTGTGAGCGCGAGCCAGCCCAAACCCACTTTCCAAGCCATCGTAAGCACCGCCCCCTCCCAACATTCTTTCCGCAAAAGCCATCACTGCGTCTGTCGACGAAAAATAAGGAGGACCACCATCATGACAGAAAAAGTTCAAATAAAAGCTCCTTTCCGGGCCGATTTAGTCGGCAGCTTGCTTCGGCCTGAACGCTTAAAAGCGGCGCATCAACAACTTGCGATCGGTGAAATTAAACAAGATCAGGAACTCAACATTCAACACGCAGCCATTGAGCGTATTGTCAAACGACAAGTTGAACTTGGTTTCAAAGCTGTGACGGATGGTGAGTTCTCCCGCCGTTATTGGCATCTAGACTTTTTATGGGGCTTGAACGGTTTTGAAAAAGATGATAGTTGGCAGTATGAACACGACTTCAAAGGCGGCATTAACGCAGCAGCTAATGTGCATCTTGCTGGGAAAGTCAGCTTCAATCCTGATCACCCATTTTTTGCCGCCTTTAAGTATTTGCAGAGCATTGTGCCAGAAGGGGTTCTCCCCAAACAGACCATCCCGAGTCCTGCATTGCTCTTTCGTGACCATCGCAGCGATAACTGGGCAAAATATTATGACAGATTTGATGATTATTTGGCTGACGTTGTCCAAGCCTATGTGGATACGATTCAACATTTCTATGATTTAGGTGCCCGCTATCTTCAAATTGACGATACTAACTGGGCCTACTTGATTCAGAATCTAAAAGATACTGAAAATGATCCCAAGGCGCATCAGCGGTTTATTGACCTCGCTAAATTGGCACACCGCGTGATCAAGGCGGTTTTGGTGAAACTGCCAGAAGACTTGACCGTGACGTCGCATATCTGTCGCGGCAATTTCCAGTCGACATTCCTGTTTTCCGGCGGGTATCAATATGTGGCAGATTACATCGGTGATTTGCCGTATGACGGCTTATTCCTAGAGTATGATAATCAGCGTTCGGGGTCTTTTGAACCGTTAACAAAGTTGTGGCACGGCGATACTAATAAGCGCATTGTCCTAGGCCTGATTACTTCGAAGTTTCCTGAATTGGAAGATGAGGATGCCGTTATCAAGAGAATTAACGCTGCGACTGAGTACGTACCGCTGACGAATCTGGCGTTGTCCACTCAATGCGGTTTTGCTTCAACCGAAGAAGGTAACAAGGTTACTGAAGATGACCAGTGGGCGAAACTGGCTCTGGTTCAAAAAATTGCCAAGCGAGTTTGGGCGGATGCTTAGATTGTTTTTTCACTTATGTTTCGGCTTCTGAGCGCTCCTGCTCGCGCTCAGATTTTTTTAACAGATACCACTGTTGTGTTATATGATAAATGTGTCATCAAAACTAAAAGGGAGATTTCTATATTATGGCAAAAGTTGAAAGTTTCACCTTGGATCACACAGCTGTTAAAGCACCTTATGTTCGGTTGATTACGACAGAGCATGGTGCAAAGGGTGATGTAATTTCAAACTATGATTTGCGGTTGGTACAACCAAACACAGCAGCCATTGATACGGCTGGCTTGCACACGATTGAACACTTGCTGGCATCGTTATTGCGCGATCGGATGGACGGCGTTATTGATTGTTCACCATTCGGCTGCCGCACCGGTTTCCACTTGATTACTTGGGGTGAGCACAGCACAACCGAAGTGGCCAAGGCTTTGAAGTCAAGCTTAGAGGCCATTGCCAATGACATTACTTGGGATGACGTCCCTGGTGTTGACATCAAGAGTTGTGGCAATTACAAGGATCACAGCCTGTTTTCAGCAAAGGAGTGGGCGAAGTTAATTTTGAGCCGCGGCATTTCAAATGACCCGTACACGCGTCAGGTTGTCTGAGGCTTGGTTTCAATCCCACCAGCTCAAAATTGCCGCATAAAAATGGCACTGCTACAACTCGCTAAATGAGTTTGACAGTGCCATTTTCATGTTCGAAGGATTATTGAAATAAGTGGATTAGCCATTGCCCGCCATAAATCAAACTCATACTGTAGGCGAGGATCGTGATAGGTTTGCCTAAAATAATGATCCAAAAAAACTTTTTAAAGGTCATTTTAGTTAACCCGGCAAGCAGACACAAAACGTCGTCAGGAGCAACCGGTAAAATGATAGCAAGCGTGAAAAAGCGATCAAAGCGTTGCTGATTTTTGGTATAGCCGATGTATTTGTTATAGGTTTTTTCAGAGATCAGATAAGTAAGCAGCGGCTTACCAAATCGCCGAGCAAGATGGAAATTGATAAACGAGCCAATTGCAATACCGATGTAGTTGTAAAAAAAGCCTGTCCATGGGCCAAACAAAATCACGCCAGCCGCCGTACTGACACCGCCAGGAATGATCGGGATGACAACCTGAATGACTTGAATGAGCATAAAAAATAAAGCGCCGGCTATTCCGAGGCGAGCAATGTAAGCCTGCAGAGCATTGATGTTTGAAAGAATACCTAAGTCATACCAGTAAATGGCTACTGCTGCTAATAAGATAACAACAACGATGGTGGCAAAATTAATCAGACGACGCACATTTTTTGGATTCATCTATTTTTGGCCTCAGAACAGTTCATCATCAGGAAAACATCTATGCTACAATGAATCAAGCATACCAAACATACGTACTGAATGGAGAGCTTATGTACGAGTATTTTGAAGGCATTATTCAGGCGGTGACCCCGGCTTACATCGTCATCGATGTGCATGGCATCGGGTTCCGTCTGCTGGTAGCCAATCCTTATCATTTTGAAGCTGGCGAGCAAAAACGTGTTTATGTGCAGCTGATCATTCGCGACAACGACCAGACACTTTATGGATTCGAAGGTGCTGCGGATAAGCGTACCTTTAACCAGCTATTGACGGTCACAGGCATTGGCCCGAAGTCAGCGTTGGCCATTTTGGCGAACGTGTCTAGCGGCGGCTTGGCGACTGCGATTGCTCAAGATGATGTGAAGTTTTTGACTAAGTTTCCTGGGATCGGTAAGAAAACAGCTGCCCAGATTATCCTTGATCTCAAAGGTAAAATCACAACAGATGGACAACCAGCGGCAGCAGCGATTGCACCAGTTGCCAGTGACGTTGATTCGGAACTTGCAGATGCGTTAGCGGCACTCGTGGCATTGGGCTACCCGCAACGCACCGTTGATGGTCTCACTGACACACTGAAGGCATTCAGTGCCAAGACAACTGATGCCTATTTACGCGAAGGCTTGCGGCTATTAAGCGGCAAGGCTTAGGCTTGATTATACTGAAGCTGACCGTTGACGACAACGGAAGCGGCTTTTGAATCACGATAAAATTTTTCCCGTGCTTTTAATAGCATGTTAACTAGAGAGGAAGTGGGCTTTTGGCAGACGCAGACAAGGATCGCTTGGTTTCTGGCGACGTTGACGATTCGAATGAAGCACAGATCGAAAAAAGTTTACGTCCCCGGATGCTCGCGCAGTATATTGGTCAGGATCGCGTCAAACATCAGTTGGAAGTCTATATCACGGCTGCCAAACAGCGCGAAGAGTCATTGGATCATGTTCTGCTCTATGGACCGCCTGGTTTGGGAAAAACGACGTTGGCTTTGGTGATTGCCAATGAACTGGGCGTCAATATTCGCACGACATCAGGGCCTGCTATCGAAAAACCGGGTGATTTAGTGGCACTGCTGAATGAATTGCATCCCGGTGATGTCTTGTTCATTGATGAAATTCACCGTCTACCAAAAATTGTCGAAGAAATGCTTTATTCAGCGATGGAAGATTTTTATATTGATATTGTGGTTGGTCAAGGGCCAACCGCCCACCCTGTGCATTTCCCGCTTCCTCCCTTCACCTTAATTGGGGCGACAACGCGCGCTGGCATGCTTTCCGCTCCGTTACGTGATCGATTTGGCATCAGTGAACATATGGCGTATTATTCTGCTGATGACCTCAGTGAGATCGTCAAACGATCAGCAACAATTTTCGATATGGCGATTGATGCTGAAGGTGCTCATGAAATTGCCCGACGGTCGCGGGGAACACCGCGGGTTGCTAATCGGCTGCTCAAACGTATCCGTGATTTTGCCGAAGTTGCGGGGCAGAGTCCAGTTGATATACAAATGGTTGACCATGCGCTTGACCAGCTGCAAGTCGATCAGCAAGGCTTAGACCAAATTGATCGCAAACTGTTGATGTTCATGATTCGTGATTACGAAGGCGGCCCCGTTGGACTCTCAACGATTGCCGCTAACATCGGCGAGGAAATGGCAACGATTGAGGAAATGTATGAGCCTTATCTGTTACAGATCGGGTATTTGAAACGAACGCCGCGTGGCCGCATGGTGACGCCAGCCGGATTTGCACATATGGGGATGTCGGCTGAGCAACATTAGGCAACATGCTAACCGCGCTGGCTCGCGCTCAACTATAACGCGCTCCCCAGCGCAGCAACCTGCATGTAAGGACCTTGGTCGCAATGGTCAAAAAGCGACCATCACGTCCAAGGCCGCTTACATTCCGGTTGCTAACCGCGCTGGCTCGCGCTCACTGATTAAAATGAATGGAAGCGAATATGGTGCAAGAGAACAAACGTTATCACAAAGTAGAAGACAAACATTATCAGCTATCGGATTTCGATTATGACCTGCCGCATGAATTGATTGCGCAGACACCTTTGAAGGAACGTGATGCCAGTCGGCTGTTGGTATTAAATTCTGAAACTGGTGAGATGCAAGATAAGCATTTTTACGACATTCTTGATTATTTCAAGCCAGGTGATGCGTTGGTCATGAATGATACGCGGGTGATGCCAGCGCGATTGTATGGGGTTAAGCCAGAGACTGGTGCCCATATGGAAGTGTTATTGCTTAACAACACGTCTGGTGATGATTGGGAAACCTTGATGAAGCCTGCGCGCAAGGCTCCGGTTGGCACGGTGATTGATTTTGGCGATGGCTTACTAAAGGCCAGAGTTACCAAGGAACTCGAACATGGCGGTCGAATGATTCACTTTGACTATGACGGCATCTTTATGGAAATCCTCGATAAGTTAGGCGAGACGCCATTGCCGCCTTACATCAAGGAAAAGCTTGAAGATCCAGAAATGTATCAAACTGTTTATTCTAAAGAGCTAGGCTCTGCAGCGGCACCAACAGCCGGTCTTCACTGGACCAAAGACTTGCTGAAAAAAGTGCAAGAAAAGGGCGTCAAGTTGGTTTACTTGACGTTGCATGTTGGCTTGGGTACTTTCCGGCCAGTAGTTGAGGAAAACATCGAAGCACATACAATGCACAGTGAATTTTATCGGTTGACTCCAGAAGCAGCAGCAACTTTGAATGATGTTCGCGACAATGGCGGTCGAATTATTGCTACCGGTACGACATCCATTCGCACCCTCGAGGCCATCGGTACCAAATTTGATGGTGCCATCAAGGCAGATTCGGGTTGGACTGACATTTTTATCAAGCCAGGGTATCAGTGGAAGGTTGTTGATGCGTTTATCACCAACTTCCATTTGCCAAAGTCAACGTTAGTTATGCTCGTGGCAGCGTTCACCGGGCGCGATACAATTTTAAATGCGTATAAGCATGCGATCGACGAAAAATATCGCTTCTTCAGCTTTGGCGATGCGATGTTCATTTACTAATCACGAAGCTAGTTTCTGCTCACTTTAGCGTGTTTACCGACGCAGCAACTTATTCGCGCTCACTAAAAAATCGGCTTGCATTTAAGCAAGCCGATTTTTTAACGGACGGGATCACATCAACACATACCAACAGACATGTCTCGATTTTTCTTTTAACGCATCGCTGCGTGGAACAACGTATTCATAGGCGATCACAATGGCCGGGTCAAAACCCGGGAAGTGCGAAAACTACGGTAACGGTGATCCCGTCCTTAACTTCATTCTAACAGGGAAGATGGTATGAGAAAAGCGGAAAGCTCGGACTTTCTTGAAGGTTAAGTCAATCATGATATGCATGCACTTACTTTTAAATAACAAGTAACTCTGTTAAACTGACGTCACGAGAAAATCAAGCGGCGGTGCTGCGAGGGCATTGCCATGAATGAGGAGAATGTATGGAACCAGCAGTTAAGTATCGTCTGATTCATCAGGACAAGCATAGCGGTGCGCGGTTGGGTGAATTGATCACGCCGCACGGCACATTTCCAACCCCAATGTTTATGCCTGTTGGCACACAGGCGAGCGTGAAAACAATGGCGCCTGAAGAATTGGATACGATGGGGGCCACTGTTATCTTGGCGAACACGTATCATCTGTGGTTACGGCCGGGGCCAGAACTGATTGAAGAAGCGGGCGGTTTGCACAAGTTTATGAACTGGCACAAAGGTATCCTGACTGACTCAGGTGGCTTTCAAGTCTTTTCGCTAGCCGACACTAGACATATTACTGAAGAAGGTGTCACTTTCAAAAATCATTTGAATGGTGCCAAGATGTTCCTGTCCCCAGAAAAGGCGATCGCAATTGAAAACGCGTTGGGACCTGACATCATGATGAGTTTGGATGAATGTCCGCCGTTTTTTGAAAGCTATGATTATGTTAAAAAGAGTGTTGCTCGAACCAGTCGTTGGGCTGAACGTGGCTTGCAGGCTCACAAGAATCCTGATTGGCAGGCGCTTTTTGGTATTGTGCAAGGTGCCGGATTCAAAGACTTGCGCGAGCAAAGTGCTAAGGATCTTGTTAGCATGGATTTTCCTGGTTATTCGATTGGTGGCTTGTCTGTTGGTGAATCAAAAGATGAGATGAACCATGTCCTTGATTTCACTACCCCGCTGCTGCCGGAAAACAAACCGCGCTATTTGATGGGTGTCGGCTCTGCGGATGCGCTGATTGATGGCGCCTTGCGTGGCATTGATATGTTTGACTGCGTCTTACCAACTCGGATTGCCCGAAATGGTACTTGCATGACCAGCCGTGGCCGGCTCGTCATTAAAAATGCGAAATATGCGCATGACTTTGGACCGTTGGATCCTAATTGCGATTGCTACACGTGTCGTAACTATAGCCGCGCCTATATTCGCCATCTGATCCATGTTGGTGAAGCTTTCGGTATTCGGTTGACGACCTACCATAATCTCTACTTCTTACTGCACTTGATGCAGCAAGTGCGTGAAGCGATTGCCAATGATGATTTGCTGGCTTTCCGTGAAGATTTCTTTGAAGCTTACGGATACAACAAGGAAAAAGCAAAGAATTTTTAGATTATTTGGAGTAGACCGCCTAATTCTGTTACACTGTTTGTTGACAAAATAAAAATAAGAGGTGCCTAAATTGAATGGTAATATGACAATGATCATTATGCTGCTGATTTTCGTGGGCTTCATGTATTTTGGCATGGTTCGTCCGCAAAAGAAACAACAGCAAAAGCGTCAAGAAATGTTGAATCAGCTTAAAAAAGGCGACCCCATCATCACGATCGGTGGGTTGCACGGTGTCATTGATTCAATCGACCAGCAAGCTGGGACGGTTGTCATTGATTCTGACGGCATCTATTTGACCTTTAACTTGAGTGCTGTTCGCGGCACAGCAACTCGTCCTGCAGCGCCTGCACCAGCCGCTACCGTGACAAAGGCTGAAGAAGCACATAATACTGATGAACAACGCGAAGCTAAACCAGTTGAAGAGGCTGCACCAAAGGCTGACGATCAAACCGATGCCAAAAGTGATAGCAAGGCAGAAGACGACAAATAGATTCGTCATCTGATAGAGAATTCAATATAGGTGACGTAAGGGAAGGTGTTTAGCCTTCTCTTTTTTTGCGTTTTAAGAGCGGATTGGCGCCTATCACGGGGAGATGTCAAAACACCGCGTTCTTTTTTGATAAATGACTTTAAAAGACCTCTAAGTCAGAAAAAAACTGCAAATTTGCCTTAATAGTTCAAAAAAATACAAAGTGAAATAAGCAATTAAAGTCAATGAACACAACAATATCAGTGAGCAAGTCGATTTTTCGTGAAAAAATTCACCAAAATTGTTTACAAAATCACAAAGACCGGTTATGATGTTCTTGTGAAATGGTTAACAAAAAATTCCGCAAAACACTTGGAGGTAAGCTCATGTTAAAGAATACTGCGAAGACTGCTACCGAAGTTGATGTTAAGAGTATGGTTGACGAATTGGTTGCGAATGCGCATGCCGCTTTGAAGATCATGAAAACTTTCGATCAAGAAAAGATCGATCACATCGTTCATCGGATGGCAATCGCTGGTTTGGATCATCATATGGAATTGGCAAAACTCGCTGTTGACGAGACGGGCCGAGGCGTGTGGGAAGATAAAGCGATCAAGAACATGTTCGCCACTGAAGAAATTTGGCATTCAATCAAGAACAACAAGACCGTTGGTGTGATCAATGAAGACAAGCAACGCGGCTTGGTATCGATTGCTGAACCAATTGGTGTTATCGCTGGTGTGACCCCAGTGACGAACCCAACTTCAACGACCATGTTCAAATCCGAAATTGCCATTAAAACCCGTAATCCAATCATTTTCGCCTTCCATCCGGGTGCCCAAAAGTCTTCAGCGCGTGCGTTGGAGGTCATCCGTGATGAAGCCGAAAAAGCAGGCTTACCAAAGGGTGCTTTGCAATATATCCCTGTACCAAGTATGGATGCGACTAAAGCTTTGATGGATCACCCTGGTATCGCCACGATTTTGGCAACGGGCGGTCCTGGCATGGTTAAGTCCGCCTATTCATCAGGCAAGCCAGCACTGGGTGTTGGGGCCGGGAATGCGCCAGCTTACATTGAAGCCAGCGCTAACATCAAACAAGCTGTCAATGACTTAGTACTTTCAAAGAGTTTTGATAATGGCATGATCTGTGCTTCCGAACAAGGCGTGATTATTGATTCCAGCATTTACGATGATGTGAAGAAGGAATTTGAAGCCCAAGGTGCTTACTTCGTTAAACAGAAGGACATGAAGAAGTTCGAAAGTACCGTCATTAATCTTGAAAAGCAAAGTGTCAATCCGCGAATCGTTGGTCAAAGTCCTAAGCAGATTGCTGAATGGGCGGGGATCACGATTCCTGATAACACCACGATTCTGATTGCTGAATTGAAAGGTGTTGGCGAAAAGTATCCACTGTCTCGTGAAAAACTAAGTCCAGTACTGGCCATGGTCAAAGCAGATGGTCATGAAGATGCCTTCAAGAAATGTGAAACCATGCTTGATATCGGCGGTTTGGGTCATACGGCAGTCATTCACACGGCTGATGATGAGTTAGCTTTGAAGTATGCCGATGCTATGCAAGCTTGCCGGATTTTGATCAACACACCATCTTCTGTCGGCGGGATTGGCGATCTTTACAACGAAATGATTCCAAGTTTGACACTGGGCTGCGGCTCATACGGTGGTAACTCAATTTCGCATAACGTGGGGACGGTCGACTTGCTTAACATCAAGACAATGGCAAAACGCCGCAATAACATGCAGTGGATGAAATTGCCACCAAAGATCTATTTTGAAAAGAATTCTGTTCGTTACCTCGAACACATGGAAGGCATCAAACGGGCCTTCATCGTTGCTGATCGAAGCATGGAAAAGTTAGGCTTCGTCAAGATCGTTGAAGATGTTCTGGCTCGGCGTGAAAATCCTGTTCAAGTTCAGACTTTTGTCGATGTTGAAC
Source organism: Lacticaseibacillus paracasei subsp. paracasei (assembly GCF_000829035.1). Taxonomy (NCBI): domain Bacteria; kingdom Bacillati; phylum Bacillota; class Bacilli; order Lactobacillales; family Lactobacillaceae; genus Lacticaseibacillus; species Lacticaseibacillus paracasei. Next base: position 745,166 of record NZ_AP012541.1, read on the forward strand.
CTGATCCATCAACTGACACGGTCTTCAAGGGGACCGATATCATGCGCTCATTTGGACCGGATACCGTCATTGCTATCGGCGGCGGGTCTGTTATGGATGCTGCCAAAGGGATGTGCTTGTTCAACGATGCCGGGGATGCTGATTTCTTCGGCGCTAAGCAGAAATTCTTGGATATCCGGAAGCGGACTTACACCTTCCCGAATCTGAATAAGACAAAGCTTGTCTGCATTCCAACAACTTCTGGGACTGGTTCAGAAGTAACACCTTTTGCGGTTATCACCGATTCCAAGGCTGGCATCAAGTATCCGTTAGCTGACTATGCATTGACGCCAGACATCGCGATTGTGGACAGTCAGTTCATCGAATCCGTACCGCCAGTGGTTGTCGCTGATTCCGGTTTGGATGTGCTCTGCCACGCAACCGAAAGTTATGTTTCAACCATGGCCACTCATTACACTAAGGGCCTGAGTTTGGAAGCAATCAAGTTGGTCTTCGAAAATCTGGAAAAGAGTTATCATGGCGACGTCGAAGCAAAGTCAAAGATGCATGACGCTTCAACCATTGCTGGGATGGCCTTTGCCAACGCACTGTTGGGCATTAACCACAGCATTGCGCATAAGATTGGGCAAGCGTTCCATCTGCCTCACGGTCGTTGCATCGCGATCACGATGCCACATGTTATTCGCTTCAATGCGAGTCAACCGAAGAAGCGCGCTATCTGGGCGAAGTATAGCTACTTCCGCGCTAACGAAGACTACGCAGAAATCGCTCGCTACCTCGGCCTTCCTGGCAAGACAACTGATGAATTGGTTGAAAGCTATGTTCAGGCCTTCATCAAGCTGGCTCACAGTGTTGGCGTCAAGCTCAGTTTGAAGGAACAAGGCGTTAAAAAGGCTGATCTCGACAAGCAAGTTGATCGTCTTGCCGAACTGGCTTATGAAGATAACTGCACCGTTACCAACCCGCAGGAACCGTTAATCGGCGACTTGAAGCATATCATCCTTGATGAATATGAAGGCACCGAATCCACTTTCTAAGATGTTTGCTGCTAATCATTTCACAATGATCGGCGCAGAGAATTCAATGGCGACATTATTTGAGCCGATCACGAAAAACACGTCAGTAAATTGGCGTGTTTTTTTGTGTGACTCATGGCATAATGGAGTACAGTGACTGCAAATTAAAAGTAAGGATGTAAAATGACACCGAATAAAGAGGATTATCTTAAATTGATTTTTGAGATTGGCGGCGATACACAGCTGGTCTCTAATAAACAAATCGTTGCCGGTATGCATGTTTCTGCTGCTTCGGTCAGTGAGATGATCAACAAACTGGGCGAAGAAAAACTGGTTGCGCACACGCCTTATCAAGGTATCCAGCTGACATCAGCTGGCCGGAAAAAGGCGGCCATTTTGGTGCGTAATCATCGGCTCTGGGAAGTGTTTCTGGTTCAGTGCCTTAAATATCCAGCTGATGCGGTCCATCAAGAAGCAGAAAAACTGGAACATGCCTTAACGCCGGAAATGGCCAAACGGTTGTCAGCCATGTTGGGCGAACCTCGCTATTGTCCGCACGGCGGTGTTATTCCGGATGCCAATGGCCACTATCTCCAACAAAGTCGGGTGACATTAGGCACGTTAGATGTTGGGCAAAGTGGGCATATTGAACGCGTGATTGATGAAGTTTCGTTGATTGATTACACGGTTAAAATTGACCTGAGGCTGGATGATGAATTCACGGTGACTGCGAAAACCTTAGATGCCGTGATCATCAAGTTAGCCCGTACCGGAAAAGAATTGGCGGTCGATGCAGATCGTGCTGATCACATTTTTGTCGAATTGTAATTAAGTCTAGAGAAAGCAGGGTCGTATACATGCCAGAAGAGTCACGTGCTGTGATTATTATTTTTGGAGGTTCAGGAGATCTAGCCTCACGCAAGTTGTATCCCGCACTGTTTAATCTTTACCGTCGTGGTGTCCTCGCTGAGCATTTTGCGGTGATCGGCACAGCGCGGCGTCCGTGGACTGATGATCATTATCACGAGGTTGTTGAAAACGCCGTCGCTGGCGATGATGTGGATCGTGACCAAGCAAAAGCCTTTGCCCAGCATTTCTTTTATCAGAGTCATGATGTAACCGATGCAGATCATTACATTACCTTGAAAAATCTTGCTGCAAAATTGGACGATCAGTATGTGACTGGTGGCAATCGCATCTTTTACATGGCCATGGCACCAGATTTCTTCGAAACAATTGCGAGCCATCTGAAATCGGAACATTTGCTGACGGAGCGCGGTTTCAACCGATTAATTATCGAAAAACCGTTTGGTCATGATTATGCCAGTGCTAAAGAACTAAACGATTCGTTAACTGCAACCTTCGATGATGATCAGATTTTCCGAATTGACCATTATCTTGGCAAAGAAATGATTCAGAATCTGTTGGCTTTTCGGTTTGATAATGCCATTTTTGAAGGAGTCTGGAACAAGGATTACATCGACAATATTCAAATCACACTTTCCGAGGCGGTCGGGGTTGAGGAACGCGCTGGTTATTATGAAAAGGCCGGCGCGTTGCGTGATATGGTGCAAAACCATGTGATGCAGGTGCTGTCTTATCTGACAATGCCAAAACCAAAGACTTTTACGGCTAACGACATTTTGACGGCCAAGGATCAAGTGTTTGCCGCTTTGAAGCCTTATGATCTTGCAACTGCTAAAGAAAATTTTGTGCGTGCGCAATATGCAAGCGCCGAAGTAGATGGCGACCAAGTGCTGGGTTATCGGCAAGAAGAAGGCGTGGCAGCAAATTCACAAACAGCCACTTTTGTCGCAGGCAAAATTATGTTAGATATGCCGCAATGGGAGGGTGTGCCGGTTTATATTCGCACTGGTAAACGGTTAACTCGGAAGTCAACCCAGCTGACACTGACATTTAAACCGGTCGCAAGTCCGTTATTCAACCGAGAAACCGGAAGTCAACCAGACAGCTTGACCATTTATATCGAGCCAAGTGAAGGCTATTCGTTGCAATTGAATGGTAAGGCCCTTGGCACAGGCTTTAATATTGAACCCGATGAGTTGCGGTATCGTCATGATCCGGAAGCCGCCGCTGCTGCTCCAGAAGCATATGAACGATTAATCAATAATGTGCTTGAAGGCGATCAGACAAACTTTACTCATTGGTCAGAGTTATCGGCATCTTGGCGGTTCATCGATGCGATTCAAGCAGCTTGGTCACAGGAAACAGAAATGCCGACATATCCGGCTGCCACGATGGGTCCGCAAGCAGCGTTTGATTTGTTAGCTCGTGATGGCCGCCAATGGTTCTGGCAACCACGCCGAATTAAACTGGCGGACTAGGCTTTCACAGATAAACAAAAGGGACTGTGACCCGAAAAGGCGGTCAGGGTCCTTTTTTTAGTGAACGCGAGTCAGCCCGGGTTTCTGGGCTGACGAGCGCGTTATAGGTGGTCCGAGTAGAATCGGTCTTGATCGTTAAAGCTGAACGTGAACTAGCGCGACAGAAAGAATAACAGAACAGTTGATACGAGGAAGGGGAAGCTCATGGCGTTATTTGAATTACCATTACAAAACGATACTTCCCGGAAAATCATTCATCTGGATATGGACGCCTTTTATGCTTCAATTGAGATGCGCGATAATCCGCAATTGCGTAGTAAAGCCTTGGTAATTGCCCGGGATCCGCGTACAACTGGCGGCAAAGGTGTTGTGACAACGGCCAACTATGTCGCCAGACGTTATGGCGTTCATTCGGCAATGCCGGCCAACGAAGCCTTGCAACTTGTGCCTCGTTCAAAACTGGTGTTTAAGACGCCGGATTTTCCAAAATATAAAGCAGTGTCCGCGCAAATTCACGCCTTGTTTCATCAAGTGACCGATCTAATTGAACCAGTGGCGTTCGATGAAGCTTATCTTGATGTCACGGCCAACAAGATGTTCCCGAGTACGATCGCCTTGGCATTGTGGCTGCAAGATCAAATTAGTCAGGCAACGCAGCTCACAAGTTCCATTGGCATTTCCTACAATAAATTTATCGCCAAGCAAGCCTCTGATTACAATAAACCGGTTGGTCGTACACTGGTTTTGCCAGAACAAGCCTTATTATTTTTGGATCGGCTGCCGATCAAGCAGTTTCGCGGGGTTGGTAAGAAAACGTTGCCGAAGTTAACCGACTTAGGTGTCACTGATGGCAAGTCTTTACGGGCCTTATCGCAAGATGATTTGATCCGGATGTTTGGCAAAATGGGATTTGTGCTTTATCAACATGCTCGTGGCCTTGACAATCGTCCTGTTGCTGTTCGGACGGCGAAGTCAATTGGCAAAGAACGAACCTATGGCACGCCTCTAACTGACGCCGAGGCGGTTCAGACACAGTTACACAATCTGGCAGGGATGGTCGTGACATCGTTGAATCAAAAAGCTATGCACGGCAAAACCGTGGTGCTTAAGGTGCGCGATGTGGACTTCATCACGCAAACAAAGCGGCTAACCCAAGATCACTACTTCGAAGGCGAACAAGCCATTTTCGATGCAGCGTGGCAGCTCTGGGGCAGTGTTGCCATGTCGAACTTGGCCATCCGGTTACTTGGGATTACCGTGACCGGGTTGGATCCGAAGCAGTATGAGAATTTGGACTTACCGTTGTGAAGACAGACAGCGAAGGGGTGCTTGCTGTAGGGGCTCAAGTAGCGGCATGCGCTACTTGAGCTAATTAATGCGGTTTAGCGCACGTTTTTCCCATAACGCGCTCGCCAACCCAGAAACCGGGTTGGCTCGCGCTTCGTCTGTCATAGTACAGCCGTAACCTATGGTATACTAACGATAGATTGCAGTGGGGTGATGGTATGGCGACAAAGCATGAGCAGATTTTGGATTATATCGCAAACTTGGCGGTTGGCAAGAAGATTTCCGTTCGGTCAATCGCGAAGCATTTGAAAGTCAGCGAAGGAACCGCTTATCGAGCTATTAAGGAAGCCGAGAATACCGGCTTTGTCTCGACAATTGCGCGTGTCGGCACGATTCGGATTGAACAAAAACCGTTAAATCCAATTGAATCTGTGACATTCAAAACACTGGTTGATTTGATTGACGCCAAAGTTTTAGGCGGGCAGGCCGGTATGGACAAGAAATTGGACAAATTCGTGATCGGGGCGATGACACCAGCTGCCATGCGGCCTTACATCACGCGTAACTCGTTGATGATTGTCGGAAACCGTGAAGATGCACAACGGCTGGCACTAGAAGATGGTGCTGCGGTGTTGATCACCGGGGGATTCGAAACTAGTGCGGCGATTATCGCCTTGGCGGATGATCAGCAGTTGCCTGTGTTGCAAACTGCTTATGATACCTTTACAGTTGCAACCATGATCAATCGAGCTTTGTCAGATCAGGCGATCAAACAGGATATTTTGACAGTAGCTGCCATTTATACGCCGTTGGCCCAAATTCAAACCATTGGTGTTGAGGCGACGGTCGGTGATTATTTGCTGTTGCCCGATCCGCGATATCCATTGCCGGTCGTGACGCGCAATGGGCGATTGGTTGGCGTCATGCGGCCATCGCTGGTTGGCGGTAAGAAGCCGACGGTGCCGATTGAACGGTTGATGCAGAAGGATCCGCAAACTGTCAAACCTTACCTTAGTGTGACTGCTGTGGGGCATACCATGCAGGATACCGGTTTAACGGCCATGCCGGTGGTGGATGATAGCTGGAATCTGTTGGGAATTGTGACCCGCAACGCGGTTTTTTCAAGTCTCACAGGCATTGCCCACAGTCGCGAACTATCCAATACCATTGCCGATCAGGTCAGCGCTCAACTGACCGCCATCACACCGCAACCGCCTTACGTTGGCGGTTACGAGTTGAAAACCGTGCCGGCCATGACCAATTCGCTTGGCACTATGAGTTTTGGGGTGCTGGCTGAAGCCATTAACGGTTGCACTACCCGTTATTTGCATGACACGGGGCGGCGAAACGTGTTGGTCGAAGGACTGAATTTAACAACATTTCGACCCATCCAGTTAGAAAGTGTGGTCACCGTCTTGTTACGTGAACTTGAGATGACTAGGCATGATGCGACGCTGGATGTTGATGTCTTAAGCGACGGGGTTCAGGTTGCTAAAGCGATTGTGACCTGCCAGCTATTAGAAAGGAATTGATTTTTGATGATTCAAACCGATATTATTAACGCCATCAAGGCAAACGATCCAATCATTATCCATCGTCATGTGAACCCAGATCCAGATGCGTTGGGTTCCCAAGTTGGCTTAGCAGAAACCATTCGCGCTAGTTTTCCGGATAAGAAAGTGTATCAGGTTGGTAGTGACACTGGCAATTTGAGCTGGTTGGCACAGGAACAAACCATTACTGATGACGTTTACAAGGATGCTCTCGTGATTGTGACCGATACTGCCGATACGCCGCGAGTTTCTGATGAGCGCTTCAACAAGGGGAAAATGCTGATCAAAATCGATCATCATCCGAACGATGATGCGTATGGCGATCTTGTTTGGGTCGATAACAACGCTAGCTCTGCCTCTGAACTGATTTACGATTTAATCGCCGCCAGCAACGGTGTTTTGAAACTCAGCGATAAGGCTGCTCGCCTAATGTACGCTGGGATTGTTGGCGACACCGGCCGATTTTTATTTAACAATACGACCCCGCATACGTTGCAGGTCGCGGCTGAGTTGATTAAAAAGGATTTTGATCCAACAGCCATTAATAATCGGATGAACACGGTGACGTTGGCACAAGCACGGTTGCAAGGCTATGTTGTCGATCATCTGAAAATTACCCCAGCAGGTGCCGCCAGTGTGACGGTACCACGGACCGCGATCAACGAGCTGAAACTGGCTGATGATCAGGTAAGCGCTGTTGTCGGCACACCCGGCCGACTGGATACCGTCATTGCTTGGGCAGAATTTATTGAACAGGCAGAAGGCGGTTACCGCGTTCATCTGCGTTCAAAAGGTCCCATCATCAACACACTTGCCAAAGCACACAATGGCGGTGGTCATCCATTAGCAAGCGGCGCTAAGGCAGCTAATTTTGACGAACTGATTCAAATCGAGACGCAACTCGATCAACTGGTCAAAGAATATTCGACCTCAGGAAAGTAGGCATTATGGAGAATCAATTCAAACAATTTCAACTAAAACCTTTTGTTATCGATGGTCTCAATGCAATGGCCATCACCGCCCCGACACCCATTCAACAAAAAGTTATTCCGGCGCTTTTGCGTGGTGAAAACATTGTTGGACAAAGCCAGACCGGTAGCGGGAAAACTCACGCCTTTTTGGTACCCTTACTCAGTATGGTAGATCCTACCGAAGATGCGACTCAGGTCGTGATCACTGCCCCTTCACGTGAGTTAGCCAATCAAATTTATGCGGTTGCCCAGCAACTCATACAAACTGAGCCCGCGATTCGGATTAACCGTTTAGTCGGGGGAATGGACAAGCAAAAGCAGATCGACAAGTTGCAAAATCATCAACCACATGTGGCTATCGGAACGCCAGGTCGAATCTTGGACATGATCAAAGGCTATGATTTAGTGCCATCGTCTGTCCGTCATTTTGTAGTCGACGAAGCTGACATGACGCTGGATATGGGCTTCCTCGAAACGGTTGATGCGATTGCCTCGAGTTTTCCAGATCATCTGCAAATGGCTGTTTTTTCGGCGACTATTCCGCAAAAACTGGAACCATTCTTGCGCAAGTACATGGACAATCCAACGACGATTGAATTGAAACCGCAGTCGGTGATTGCTGACACGGTTGAAAACATTTTGATTGCGGCAAAAGGGCGCGATAAAAATGAGTTAATCTATCAGCTTGTCACGATGGGGCATCCCTTTTTAGTGCTGATTTTTGCTAACACCAAAACCAGCGTGGATGCTATCCATGACTTCTTGAAGCATCAAGGTTTGAAGGTGGCTAAGATTCATGGTGGCATTCAGCCGCGAGAACGTCGGCGCGTGATGAAGGATGTTGCCGACCTCAAATATCAGTATGTGGTCGCCACTGATCTTGCTGCTCGGGGTATCGATATCAAGGGGGTCTCAATGGTCATCAATGCCGAGATTCCGCGCGACAACGAGTTCTTTATTCACCGAGTGGGCCGAACCGGTCGGAATGGCATGGCTGGTACAGCGGTGACACTGTACGAACCGGGACAGGAAGATCAAATTGCCGAATTAGAGCATATGGGCATTAAGTTTGCGCCGAAAATGATCAAAAACGGTGAGCTTGTCGACACTTATGACCGCAATCGTCGAGTTCACCGCAAACCGAAGCAAGAAGACACCAGTCTTGCCATTCGCGGTTTGGTGAAAAAGGCAAAGCAAAAGCACATGCCGAATTATCGTAAAAAGATTCGAACTGCGGTGTTATTAGAACGCAAACGAAATACCAAAATTGCTCGGCGCCAAGCGCTGTTAGCAGAAAAACGCAAGAACCGCAAACGAGGGTGAGCATATGGCAGTCAACGACCTGACCCTGCCGACCTGGAACACGCTGGATGAAGCGCGGCAGAAGTTTATTTTTCAGCAACTCACACGATACTTTCTAAGTCCGTTATTGTCCGTTGACGATATTCGGCCGTTGACGGTGACTTTTTTTGGCCAAACTTTGCATACGTTCGAGGCAATGATTGGCGGGGAATGGTTACGGTTGGTCCCGGGGATGCCTAATGTTAGCTTAGGTTTTGCGGCTGATCAACAAGGGCAGTTAGCTGATTATTTGGGGCAAAGCGGACTAACCATGCAAGACCTGAGCCATCAGCTTTCGCCTGAACGACAAGTTGATATACCAGCGATGCTCGTGGCAACGAGAGCAATGCCAGCGAGCGAAGAGATTTTAGGCCGAGTCAGTTTAACGACACGTATTTTTAAGGGCAATCATATGGCCTACGCGGCTGTTCGTGCTCAAGTGCTGGCCTTGCTGGACCGCCATGGCAGTCTTGATCCGTTTTCTCAATCCGGCTGGCCAGCAACTTTGACTAGCGGATCGGTGATCCTGCGACTTGCCAGTGCGCACCATTATCAGGTCAGCATCAGCAAAAACTGGCAAAAATCTGAGCTGCAAAAAGCACTTAGTTACTTCGGCTTCCGCCTGCCAACCCAAGATCAATATGAATACTTGCAAGGCGGGGGTGTCACCAGCCTATTTTCATTCGGCAATACCCTGCCAGCCGACATGCCACGCTACCTTCCCAATCGCTTCGGCCTAACTGTTCCGGTTACGCGATCCGGCAGTGAGCTAATCCAAGAAGCGATGCAAAAAAGCACACCACTATCCGCGCAACCAACCGCAAAAGAAGCTTTGGCACTGTCGCCGTTTTATCAGTTGGCAGGCGAAGGGAACATGGGCACGGCTTTATATCGGCGCGTGGCGACAATTACGATGGATTGAGAATCTGTACTCGTTGGCGTTTGAATGCGCGCTAAACAATCAGGATGAGACAATAATCAACAACAAGTTGACCCTTTTTTTCAGAAAAGCTATAATGAGTTTTCGTTAGGACATGCGTTGAACCCTGCACGAGACAGAAACGACCGCACAGCTGAGAACGGTCGCGTCAGGCTAAGATGTGCTCCCTGATATTAGTTAAACGACAATTAATGAAGTGGTAATGACTCGCATCATTGCAACCAAGGTGGTACCGCGTGCAAGCGCCCTTGGCAGCAATGGTGCTTTTTATTTTGTGAGCGCGAGCAGGAGCGTTTAGAAGCCGGAGCATAAGCGGGCTTGACCCCAAATGGCCTGGGCCTGGCCATTTGGGGTCAAGGTCCTTATGTGCAGGCTTCTGCGACGGCGAGCGCGTTATAACGGACACCAAACAAGGAGGAACTTTTTGATGAAAAAAATGTCCAGTGGTGAAATTCGCCAAATGTTTCTGGATTTCTTTAAGAGCAAGGGCCATGCAGTCGAACCGAGTGCATCACTTATTCCCGTTGATGATCCAACTCTGCTTTGGATTAATTCCGGCGTGGCAACCCTGAAAAAATATTTTGACGGATCAGTAGTGCCTGACAATCCCCGGATCACCAATGCCCAAAAATCAATTCGGACGAACGATATTGAAAATGTCGGCAAAACTGCTCGTCATTTGACGTTCTTTGAAATGCTTGGCAACTTTTCTGTTGGCGACTACTTCAAAAAAGAAGTCATTCCTTGGGCGTGGGAACTGCTCACGAGTCCAAAATGGTTTGGATTTGATCCTAAACGGTTATACGTCACCGTCTATCCAAAAGATAAGGTCACGAAAGAACTTTGGCAGAAAACTGGGGTGCCTGACGATCATATTGTGGAGGCGGAAGACAATTTCTGGGATATCGGTGAAGGTCCTTCTGGTCCCGATTCCGAAATTTTCTATGATCGTGGCCAACAATTCAATAATGTGGCTGAAGATGATCCAGAAAATTATCCTGGTGGCGAAAATTCGCGTTATGTCGAAATCTGGAACATCGTCTTTTCTGAGTTGAATCATTTGCCAGATGGCCGATTTGTGGAACAACCGCATAAGAACATTGATACTGGCATGGGTTTGGAGCGACTGGTGGCGGTTATTCAAGGCACACCCACGATTTTTGAAACCGATTTGTTCATGCCAATCATCAAAGCAACCGAGAAAATGAGTGCTGGCAAGCGCTATGGTGTCAGTGCGCAGGATGATGTCTCTTTTAAAATCATTGCCGACCATGCGCGAACAGTGACCTTTGCGATCGGCGATGGCGCCTTACCAAGCAATGAAGGCCGCGGCTATGTTTTACGTCGATTAATTCGTCGGGCGGTTCTGAATGGTAAAAAGCTGGGCATTGATCATGATTTTCTATATCAATTAGTGCCGGTTGTTGGTGAGATCATGAAGAGTTATTACCCACAGATTCTGGCCAACCAGCAGTTTATTCAAAAGGTCATTGAATCTGAAGAAGCACGCTTCCGCCAGACTTTGGACGCCGGCGTGACCTTGCTCAATCAGATCATTGCTGACTTGAAACAAGACGGTAAGAAAGAAATTCCTGGAGCAGATGCGTTTAAACTCTTTGACACCTATGGCTTCCCAGTTGAAATGACCAACGAATATGCTCAAGATGAAGGTTTGCAAGTCGACATGGCTGGCTTCAAGAAAAACATGGCTGCGCAGCGTGATCGGGCCCGCAAAGCGCGCGGTGATCGACAGTCCATGGGCAGTCAAGATAAAGTGCTGATGAGCATCACTACGCCAAGCAAATTTACTGGCTGGACCGAATTGGATCATAAGCACGCCTCCTTGCAGATTATTGTGGTGAATGATCAACTGCAAGATAGTGTCAGTGAAGGTACCGCCCAACTGATTTTTGACGAGACCCCATTCTATGCTGAAATGGGTGGCCAAGTGGCGGACCACGGCGAAATCAAGGCCCAAGACGGCACGGTGTTAGCTGACGTGAGCGATGTGCAGCATGCGCCAAATGGCCAAAATCTGCACACCGTTACGGTGAAGGGCAAACTGGAAAGAGGCCAGCAATACTGGCTAAGTGTTGATCCGTTGCGCCGTAAGAAAGTATCACTCAATCACACGGCAACTCACTTGCTGGACCAAGCTTTGCGTGATGTTCTGGGTGAGCACACACATCAGGCTGGCTCTTTGGTTGAACCGGATTACTTGCGTTTCGACTTTACGAATTTTGGTCAAGTAACGCCTAAGCAACTACGCCAAGTTGAAACGATTGTGAACCAGAAAATTTGGGACGCTTTACCGATTACTTGGAAAGAAATGCCAATTGAAGAGGCCAAAAAACTTGGTGCGATTGCGATGTTTGGCGACAAATATGGTTCTGTCGTGCGGATTGTCAAGATTGGCGATTACAACACCGAATTCGATGGCGGGACTCATCCAACCAACTCCAATGCACTCGGCTTATTCAAGATTACAAGTGAGTCTGGGATTGGCGCCGGGATTCGTCGGGTCGAAGCGGTCACGTCAAAAGAAGCTTACGAATATTTGACCCAGCAACAGGATTGGTTGAGCGAAACTGCTGAGAATCTAAAGATTGACCAAGTCAAAAATGTTCCAAGCAAAGTGACCCAATTACAGGCGGATTTAAAAGCCGAACAAAAGACAGTGGCTGGCTTACAGGCCAAGTTGGCAGCCCAAGCGGCGGCAGGTATTTTTGATCATCCTGAGGAAGTCGGCGGTTTGAAACTGATTGCCAAACAGGTTCAGGTGGCAGGAATGAATGAACTCCGACAGTTGGCGGATAAATGGAAAGCCAAGCAGGCATCTGACATTTTGGTACTGGGTACCGAAGTTAGCGGCAAGGCCAACTTGTTGGTTGCTGTCAATGACACGGCTAACCAAGCAGGCTTTAAAGCGGGCGATTTGATCAAGGCCATTGCACCAAAAGTTGGCGGCGGTGGCGGTGGTCGTCCAGACATGGCGCAGGCTGGCGGCAAGAACCCAGCTGGCATTCCTGCGGCGTTGTCTGAAGCAAAGACAGTGATTAGCCAAAAGGCTTAGCTGATTAGGCCAGATGGTCACCATCGATAATGAAGCGGCAAGTTTTTGGAAATTTCGAAAACTTGCCGCTTTTACTTGACCTTTTTTCTGAGATTGGTGAAGTCAATCACGCAAAGTTGAGCGGTCATGTTAAACTTAAGAAAACGATTTCATCGAGGCGGGGAGTATGAATAGGTTGCGGTTGTCGTTGACTGGCTTTTTTGGACCAAATGAACACTATCTGGTTGCCGAACAACATGATGGCATCAAAATCATATATTCAGTTGATCCGCGTGTTTCAACACCTATTTTTTTACGGACCATTGCACAAAATCAAATAGGCCATTAAATTAGTCGATAACGACGATTGGTAGCCGCGCAGAACAAAAAATAGCATTTATTCACTTACTATTGCTCAGGAATTGTACATTTGCTTGTATTTCAAGTAAAATGGTCTGTGAAGCGGATAGAATAGAGGTGTAAGAATGAGCACATTAGATCAAACCGTTCATTTTGATTTTCGAGATAACAATCCGAAGAATGTTCACGAAACGCTGGAGACAGTTTACAAGGCTCTTGAAGAAAAGGGGTATAATCCGATCAACCAGATTGTGGGGTATCTGATTTCTGGGGACCCGGCCTATATTCCACGGTACAATGATGCGCGTAATCTAATCCGGAAACATGAGCGCGATGAGATCATTGAAGAGCTTGTTCGAAACTATCTTGGCAAGGAGCAAGCTTAATGCGCTTGATGGGGTTGGACGTCGGTTCCCGAACCGTTGGGGTCGCGGTCAGTGATCCTTTGGGCTGGACAGCTCAAGGTTTGGAAATTATTCGGATCAACGAAGACAAGGAGCAGTTCGGCATCGCCCGCCTCAAGGAGCTTGTGAAGCAATATGAGGTAACGGCGTTTGTATTGGGGTTGCCTAAAAACATGAACAACTCGATTGGACCGCGTGCGGAAAAGTCACAAGCTTACGGTGAACTGTTGAAAACAACGTTTGGGTTGCCAGTTGATTTCATTGACGAGCGACTCACAACAGTTGAGGCTTCCCGCATGTTGATTGAAGAAGCTGATGCCAGTCGCAAACGGCAAAAGCAGGTGATCGATAAATTAGCTGCTCAGATGATTCTCCAGAATTATCTGGATGCAAAAGGTCCCTTGACCAAGCAATAATCAGGGCAAGTGATGGCATGACCTCCGCCCGTGTTGAAGGAGAAACAAGATGGCAAATAATGAACATGTAACGCCCGGCGAAGACGATCAGCAGATTACGCTGATTGACGAAAAAGGCAATGAAGAATTGTATCAGGTCTTGTTCACATTTGATTCGGAAGATTATGGCAAGAGTTACGTATTGCTGTATCCGGCGAGTGAAAGTGACGATCAGGAAGTCGAAATTCAGGCTTTCTCATTTACCCCCGACGAAAATGGTGATGCCAGCTCGGGCGATCTTTTCCCGATTGAAGACGATGCTGAATGGGATATGGTTGAGGAAGTTTTGAACACTTTCTTGGCCGACGACGATTCGAATCTGAAAGATTAAGTCTTAACTCACGGCATGTAAGACCACCAGAATATTGGTGGTCTTTTTGTAGAGTGCGAGCCAGACCGGTTAGAAACCGGAGTGTAAGCGGACCTGAACGTGATGGCCGGGCTTTGGCCATTGCGCTCAGGGTCCTTACACGCAGGTTTATGGGCTGGCGAGCGCGTTTACGAGCGAAGCGTAAATTGCCAGCAGCCTAAAAAGGGAGTTAAAGCCGGCCCGGTTTTGAACTGGCGAGCATATGAACCCCACTTAATATTCGCTGGCAAAACAGATAAATTGAGCTGTGTCGCAATCAACCCCTTACCCTACTTGCCGGCTATGGTAGAATACACTTTGAGAGAGTGGAGGCATTCACGCAATGAGCGAAGAAAAGCGTCGTTTTAAAGCCGTGATCGGTGATAAAACGTACACGATTATCGGACCAGGGTCCGAACAACATTTTATAACGGTCACGAAGTTGCTGAATGAACGGCTGGCGCAAGTTAAAACACTTGCGCCAGATCTATCGGCCGAGGAACAAGCCATTTTAGTTGCCTTCAATTCTGTTTCCGATCAGGTCAAACTGTTGGCGGCGCAACAGGATGATCATGAGCAGGAAGAGTAGTGGGGGACCGTGTTGATTTCATTATCGATTATTTTAATTTTGGCTTATTTCTATTATAGCGGCGCGCGTCGTGGTGCGGCGTTGCAGTGGTTGCATGTGGCCGGTTATGGGTTGAGCTTTCTTGCTGCAACTGCACTTGCTCGGCCACTGGGGGCGCATTTTACTTTGGTAGTGCCTTACCCGTCTGCTACGAATGCCGGTCAGTTTGCATTTTATTCAGATAAAGTCGGCTTGACGCTTGATACCGCATTTTATCGCGGCTTTGCTTTTTTAGTCGTGCTGACGTTTGGCTGGTTATTAACTCGAGTAGGGGCATTGTGGTTTCACGACTTGACATATGCCGCAATGGGTCATCGACGCAGTGCCATTATTGGCGGCTGTGCTAATTTAGTGATTGGTTACATTTTTCTGTTTTTGATTTTAGCCTTGCTGGCATTGATTCCGATTGCCGGTATTCAACATGGCTTAGACCATGCCATCGTTGCCAAGGTCATGATCAAATATTCGCCAGGGCTAACACAATTTGTGAATGCTTTATGGCTATGAATGTTGACGACGCTCAGGGACGATTTATCACGTCTTTGAGCGCTTCTTGGTTATAGGAGCAATTATTTATGAATGAAAAGATTTTAAAAACCCTTGAATACGACAAGATTCAGCAAGCATTGTTGGGTCAGGTCGTGACAGCAAATGGCCGCCGGCTGGTGCAGGCCATGCAGCCGCTGACCGATCCAGTCGCCGTACAACAGGCACTAGATGAAACCGCAGACGGCGCATCGGCGTTGCGATTAAAAGGCGGTATTCCGGTGCCGCAACTCGAGAATATTGATCCGGCGCTTAAACGAGTCGACATTGGGGCCGTTTTGAATGGTCAAGAACTAGCCAGCATCAGCCGTGTCTTGCAAACGGTGAGTGCCATTGATAAATTTTTGACTGATTTACAGGATCAGATTGATTTTCGCCAGCTTTACACACTTCAAGAATCGTTAACCGTGTTACCGCAATTATCACGGCGCTTGAAGACAGCCGTTGATCCTGATGGGACATTGACCGATGAGGCTAGTCCTCAGCTGCATGGTGTTCGTGAACAGATCAAAAGTATTGAAGGCGAGATCCGCGGTAAAATGACAAATTATACTCGCGGCGCCCAATCAAAGTATTTAAGTGACCCGATTGTGACGATTCGGGATGATCGGTACGTGATTCCGGTTAAGGCTGAGTATCGCGCCAAATTTGGCGGTGTTGTCCATGATCAAAGTGCGACCGGCCAAACCTTGTTTATTGAACCGCAAGCAATTGTCGCCTTGAATAATCGACTGCGTGAGGCACAACTGGCCGAGGTAGCTGAGATTAACCGCATCTTAGCCGAATTGTCTAATGAATTAGCGCCTTATACCGGTCAAATCAAGGCGAATGCGGCGGTTCTTGGGCATTTTGACTTCATCAATGCGAAGGCGAGATTAGCCAAGGCGGAAAAAGCGACAGAGCCGTTAGTGTCGGCTGATAATGACGTATTGTTGCGTGATGCTCGGCACCCCTTGATCGATCCGCATAAGGTGGTTGGCAACGATATTCCGTTGGGCGACAAGTACCAAGCTATGGTTATCACCGGCCCGAATACCGGTGGGAAAACAATCACCCTCAAAACATTAGGACTGTTGCAGTTGATGGGGCAGTCCGGATTGTTTATTCCAGCTGATGATGAAAGTCGTATCGGCATTTTCGATGAAGTCTTTGCAGATATTGGCGATGAACAATCCATTGAGCAAAATTTGTCGACTTTTTCTGCACATATGGACAATATTGTTCATATTCTCAAACAATTGTCACAGAATAGTTTAGTGCTGTTTGATGAACTTGGCGCCGGCACTGATCCGCAAGAAGGTGCGGCGCTGGCAATCGCGATCTTGGACGCAGTGGGTGAAGTTGGCGCGTATGTAGTTGCCACGACCCATTATCCGGAATTGAAGTTATATGGGTACAATACAGCAAAGACGATTAACGCATCGATGGAATTTGACAGCAAAACGCTGCAGCCGACTTATCGCCTTTTGGTCGGGGTACCTGGGCGCTCAAATGCGTTTGATATTTCTGCACGTTTGGGGCTGCCGAGCGTCATCGTTGAGCGTGCTAAGTCAATGATCAGCTCGGACAGCCATGAGCTGAATAATATGATCAGCGACTTGGAAAAACAGCGAAAGGCAGCGGAAACCGCTTATGAAGCCGCTCGTCGTCAACTTGCCGATGCACAGTCTGTCCATGACGAGCTAGCGGCAGCCTACAAGAAGTTCACAACGGAACGCGATGCCCAGTTGCAGCAGGCTAAGGACAAGGCCAACACGTTGGTTGACAAGACCCAAACGAAGGCCGATAAAATCATCAAGCAACTGCGCCAAATGCAATTGACGAATCCGGGAACCGTGAAAGAGAATCAATTGATTGCTGCCAAAACGGCGCTTAAACAATTGCATCAAGACGAGCCGCTTCAGAAAAATCGCATCTTGCGCCGGGAACGTGAGAAACAGGCATTGCATGTTGGGGATGAGGTTAAAGTGGCAAGTTACGATCAAACTGGTACCTTGCTGGAGCAATTCGATAAGAAGCATTGGCAGGTTCAACTAGGCATTTTAAAAATGAAGGTACCAACTGATGAGCTGGAAAAAATCAAGCCAAGTAAGCAATCAGCGGCGCAACGGCCGGTTGTCAAAGTAAGTGGCGGCGGGATGAGCGGCCCATCGACCACGCTGGATTTGCGCGGCGAGCGGTATGATCAGGCGATGGCGGATTTGGATCAATACATTGATGCCGCCTTATTGGCCGGTTATCCATCTGTGACGATTATTCACGGACTGGGCACTGGCGCGATTCGCAACGGGGTGACCCAGTATCTTAAACGCAATCGGCAGGTTAAAACGTATGGCTTTGCACCACAAAATGCCGGTGGTTCAGGAGCTACCATCGTAAACTTTAAGTAGCAGGTAGTTTTTTACACTTCATTGTGCTATGATTTAGTTACAAAAAGTAAGAGGAGGGATCCGTTCATGGTTCAAGCAGTAACAGATTCAAACTACAAGACGGAGACCGACACTGGCGTCACCCTAACAGATTTTTGGGCGACTTGGTGCGGCCCTTGCCGGATGCAGAGTCCGGTCATCGACAAATTGGCAGAAAGTCGCGATGACGTTAAATTCGTGAAAATGGACGTCGACGCCAATCCAGAGACACCAAAGTCTTTTGGCATTATGGCCATTCCAACCTTGGTCATCAAAAAAGATGGCGAGGTTGTTGAGAAGCTTGTTGGCTATCAAACCAAGGATCAGTTGGAGTCAACCTTGAACAAATATACGGCTTAATGAATAAGTGAACAGACACGCATCGACGCTACTGGTCGATGCGTGTTTTTTTGCACTAAAACATGTTGAATGGGATGTCGCTTAAGATGAAGCTGACAGGCGTTAATTTCAAAACTTAAAATATTGAAGATTTTCTTGATGCTGATGAATTGGTCTAAAAATAACTAGGATATCAATAGTTATGTTAAAATTTTTCTAAGTCATTGTGTGGGTATTTGGGACGGTGGCAGCATAATTGCTTTACATACCAGTTTCAAAAAGGGATAGCTTAGGCTCCATAACGCGTTCGCCACCGCAGAAACCTACGCATAAGGACCTTGGACGCAATGGCCCAAGACCGGCCATCACGCCCAAGGCCGCTTATGCTTCGGTTTCTAACCGCGGTGGCTCACGCTTCTCATATTACGAAACTGTTAGCTCATTGTTACGCAATTCGTTGGCGCCATTTTTTCTGAAAACCTATAATGAATGTGTAAATAAAAACGTGGGGTGGCATCATGTTCGCAAAATTAAAAGCTATGTGGGAGAATCCCACTTTTCGATTTATTTTTTGGACCATTACGTATTTTCTTATCCTGTTGGTCTTGATTTATCTCTACGGCTACAGCGGGATTAATAACAGTAAATTCATTTATAACGAGTTCTAAAAGCGTGAACTGGCGCGACTAGAAACCGGAGCGCCAGTGAACGCGTCTAAAGAGGAGGAGAGCCAATATGATCGATAATGTGATTACTGCGATCGATCGGGTCGCCGCGGAACATCCAACGCGCGTTGCTTACGATTATGAAGGCACACAGTACACTTACGCACAATTAAAAGAAGGTAGCGATCGCTTGGCAGGCTTTTTTGCTGAAACCTTGCCTGAGCATGAGCCGATCATTGTTTACGGCGGTCAGACTTTCGATATGGTCGAGGTTTTCTTGGGCCTTTCCAAGTCTGGGCATGCATACATTCCGATTGATACCCATAGCCCCAATGAGCGGATCACGCAGGTGCAGGATGTCGCCCATACACCGGCTATCATCGAAGTAGCGCCTTTGCCGATTGCAGTTCCGGATGTTCAGATTATTCGCGCACCAGAGTTGCATGAAGCTGAGAAGACGCATGCACCCATTAGTTCATTGCAACATGCGGTCGTTGGCGATGACAATTATTATATTATTTTCACAAGCGGCACAACCGGCAAACCTAAAGGTGTTCAGATCAGTCATGATAACTTGTTGAGTTACGTGAACTGGAACATTTCCGATTTTGGTCTCAAGGAAGGCGTTGTGGCCATGTCACAGCCACCCTATTCTTTTGACTTGAGTGTCATGGATTTGTACCCGACATTGGTTTTGGGCGGTACGCTTAAGGCATTGCCAAAGGAAGTAACGGACAATTTCAAAACGTTGTTCGCAACCTTACCTAAGCTAGGTTTGAATGAGTGGGTATCAACCCCGTCGTTTGCCGAAATTGCTTTGCTTGATCCTAATTTCAATCAAGATAATTACCCTGATTTGACACATTTCCTGTTCTGTGGTGAAGAATTGGTCAATAAAACGGCGCAGGAGTTGATCACCCGTTTTCCAAAGGCAACCGTGTATAACACATATGGCCCAACCGAAACGACTGTGGCGGTCACAGGAATGGCAATTACGCAGGACATTGTGGATCAATATCCGCGTTTGCCAATTGGTTTTGCTAAACCGGATACGGAAATTTTCGTTGTCGATGAGCAAGGCAATCAAGTGTCAGCGGGTACCGAAGGCGAATTGATGATTGTTGGACCAAGTGTTTCAAAGGGGTATCTTAACAATCCTGAGAAAACGGCCAAAGCTTTCTTCAATGTTGGCAGTCAACGCGGCTATCGGTCAGGCGATTTAGCCACGATGACTGAGGATGGCATGATTTTCTATCGTGGCCGAACTGACTTTCAGGTTAAGCTGCATGGCTATCGAATCGAGCTTGAAGATGTTGATCATAACTTGAATCAGGTTTCCTACATCAAACAAGCTTCAACGGTACCGCGCTACAACAAGGATCATAAGGTTGCTCAACTGATTGCTTTTGCAGTGGCGAAGCCCAATGACTTCGAAAGCGATATGAAGCTCACTCAGGCAGTAAAAGCTGAGCTAGGCAAAATGGTGATGGAATATATGATCCCGCAGCGCATTATCTATCGTGACAAATTACCGCTGACAGCCAACGGCAAAGTCGATCGGAAAGCGCTGATTGCAGAGGTAAATCATTAATGCTGAACTTACAACCATATGAGAATCCGCAATACTTTGTTTATCTCATCATTGCTTTACTGCCAGTTATCATTGGCATGTTCAAGGGTTTCCGGATGCACTGGTACGAGAGTCTTTTCTCAATCGTTTTTCTGGTGATGATCTTTGATGCCGATAAGTGGCCGCAAGGTAAAGCACTGTTGGGATATGTTGTTTTCAATCTGCTCTTGGTCTATGCCTACTTCAAGTATCGTACGCGAGAAGGATCAAAAAACTCAACGGCAGTCTTTTATCTCAGCGTCATTTTGGGCATTGCCCAATTAGTCGTTGTCAAATTTACACCGTTGTTCCAACATCATGGTTCCATTCTTGGATTTTTGGGCATCAGTTATCTGACATTTCGGGTTGTCGGTACCATCATGGAAATTCGGGATGGGTCAATCAAAGATTTGAACATGTGGAAATTCATTCAGTTTCTACTGTTCTTCCCAACAATTTCCAGTGGTCCAATTGACCGGTATCGCCGGTTTATCAAAGACTATGATCGTGTCCCTGATCCAGAGCATTATGCCCAGTTAGTTACTAAGGCAATGCATTATTTGATGCTTGGATTTTTGTACAAGTTCATTCTTGGGTACATTTTTGGAACTTTATGGCTCCCATCGGTTGAACATATGGCCATGGTCAGTCGTACCGGCGCATTTCTAGGCTTAAGCTGGCCGGTCGTAGGTGTGATGTATGCTTACTCTTTCTATCTGTTCTTTGACTTTGCTGGTTATAGTTTATTCGCCGTTGCGATCTCGTATTTGATGGGGATCGAAACGCCAATGAACTTCAATAAACCGTGGATGTCATACAACATTAAGGATTTTTGGAATCGTTGGCATATGAGCCTAAGTTTCTGGTTCCGGGATTATATCTACATGCGTTTTGTCTTCTTTATGATGAAGCATAAGTTGATTAAATCACGGATCTGGACAGCCTTTGTCGGCTATCTGGTGTTGTTCCTGATTATGGGTATCTGGCATGGGGAAACTTGGTATTACATCACGTATGGACTATTCCATGCGATGTTGATCAACTTGACAGACGCTTGGCTGCGGTTCAAGAAGAAGCACAAAGACTTCTTCCCGCACAACAAAGCAACGCATTACTTTGCGATCTTCATGACCGCTAATGCTGTCTGCTTCTCATTCCTGATTTTCTCAGGATTCCTAGACACACTCTGGTTCCATTAAGGTAACGTTGGTACAGGCTTGTCGCTGTGACGACAAGTCGCGGATTAAAAAGAAAGAGGTACTTAATAATGGCTGACGAAGCAATTAAAAATGGTGTTTTAGATATTTTGGCAGATTTAACCGGTTCTGATGATGTGAAGACAAATTTGGATCTGAATCTGTTTGAAACCGGCTTGTTAGATTCAATGGGGACGGTACAACTGTTGTTGGCACTGCAAAGCCAGTTCGGCGTAGAAGCACCTGTTTCTGAATTTGATCGTAGTCAATGGGATACCCCTAACAAAATCATCGCAAAGGTCGAACAAGCACAATGAAAAAACCGATCGGGAAGATCCTTTGGCGCGGACTTGGCCCGCTGCTGATCGCTGTGATCCTGGTCGCTGCGTTGATGCTCGTGCCATTTAAGTTTGGCCGCAGCAGCCAAGCAACGATTAGACAAGCGGCCAGCTCTATGTCGGCCAACGTGCTTAAAGGCGAGAATATCAAAAATGAAGCCATGGCCGAAAACTATGTTCCGTTTATCGGGTCATCCGAGCTGTCGCGGATGGATGCATTTCATCCTTCTGTCCTGGCACAAAAGTATCATCGCAACTATCGGCCATTCTTGATGGGGATGGCTGGCACGCAGGATCTCACGCACTTCTTGTCGATCAATGCGTTACAACATGTGAATGGGAAAAAGGCAGTCATGGTGTTGTCACCGCAATGGTTCGTTCCTGGCGGGGTTCGCAAGGCGCAGTTTGATTACTTCTTTTCGCCTGCACAAATGACAACCTTCTTGTTATCAGCGAATCCTAACTCAGAGGCTGATCGTTATGCTGCTAGTCGATTGTTACAATTTCCATCCGCTGACTCTGATCGCATCGCCAATGATGCTTTGAAGAATATTGCGGCAGGGCAGAAGTTATCTGACAGTCAGTACTGGTATTTGAAACAAATCAAGGAACCCATGTCTGACCATCAGGATATTTTATTCTCTCAGCTGTTCTTGGATAATAATCAACCTAAGTTAACCAAAGCAGCCAAGACGCTACCAGGTACTTACGATGCTGATGTATTGGATGGTCTGGCAACACAGGATGGGATGAACGAAACGACGAACAACGCGTTTGAGTTGAAAAATGATTTCTACACCAAACGGGTTAAGCGTAATTTGCCTAAATTAAAAGGCTCTCAGGCAACATGGAGCTATGTGAAATCACCTGAGTATTCAGATCTACAGTTGGTATTGAACACGTATGCAAAAAAGCACATGGAGGTACTGTTCGTCATTCCGCCGATCAATGCCAAGTGGGCCGCTTATACTGGTCTGGATCTCGGGATGATTCAAAACACGGTTACCAAGTTAAAGTATCAACTGAAGTCCCAAGGTTTTAATCACGTTCTTGATTTGAGTCAAGATGGTGCTCAGCCATACTTCATGGAAGACACGATTCACATTGGCTGGCGTGGCTGGCTGAAGATGGATCAAACTGTCCGGCCATTTCTCAAAACCACCAAGGCTGCACCCGTGCACTACAAGCTGAATGATGACTTTTACACAACGCGGTGGCAGCAGCGTAGTGCTAATGGCTTGAACTAAAACTTGTCGAGATTCAAAAAGCATCATACTCAAAAAGGAGTCTAAACGTAAGCAACTGCTTGCGTTTAGACTCCTTTTGATTGAGCAGTAAGCATGCAAACCCAAAAATAGGACAGTCAATTATGATACGAGTCTTTTAGCCTATTTTTTGGTTGGTTGGTGATCAGTTTCCAAGTCAATCAGATGTTCAGCTCGCGGTTGGGTATCTTGATTATCCATCACAACGGTCAGAACAACGTTTTGCTCGCGACGTTGAATCGCACTACCGCCTTCGACTGCAAAACCTAAAACTTGTTGCAGTGTTTGCGCCAAGAACCCTGCTTCTAATTGAAAATCAGGATCTTCATATGTACGAATTCGCGTTGACACAACGTCACCAGCGAGTAAATATTGCCGTTCCTGCCGCTTTTGTTTGAGCGGGGTGAGCGCGCCAAAGCCAACCTGCGTGAACAGTTGCGGAATGGCTGTCTCATCGACAGGCAACTTAGCAGCCAAATCGCGCCCAGCCCAATAAAGGATGTTGTGCTGTTCCTCGCCAAGCATATTCGGCAGCATGAGATCACGCATCGCTGTCAACGCAAAGAACGAAACCGAGCCTGGAAGGTTCAGCAGGGTGGTATAGTCAGATTTTGCCATGTTGTGCCTCCTGTTTCTATTCGTCTAGTATAGCGGAAAATTCAAAGCAAAACATGATTTTCTCAACGCTTGCAATTTTTAACAAGAAAACTCACAATAAAGTTTCAGAGAGCGTGAGCAGGCGCGGTTAGAAACCGGAGCATAAGCGGCCATTTAGCTTCAAGGTCCTTATGTGCAGGTTCCTGCGCCTGCGAACGCGTTTTAGCGGATCCCCGAGGGCCATTTTGCGACCAAGGTCCTTACACGCAAACTCTCGGACCTAGAAATGCGGCTAAAAACGATCTGTCTCACACCTCTACAGCTTCACCCAAAGCCCGTGAGGCAGAACATTTTAAAGAGAATCCTATGCAGACATTTTGGCAACATGAACTACTTTGCTTGCCATCCCTGCAAACCTGTTTCAAAAGGAGAATATTTCATGAACAAGCAACCAATCGGCTTTATTGATTCTGGTGTCGGCGGGCTGACAGTCGTTAAAGAGGCGTTGCATCAGCTGCCAGCTGAAAGCAGTGTTTATCTGGGCGATCAGGCTCGTTTGCCATATGGCCCGCGACCTGCCGAACAAGTACAGGCGTTTACTTGGCAGATGGTCAATTTCTTGCTTAAAAAGCATATTAAAATGCTCGTCATTGCCTGCAATACTGCCACCGCAGCGGCATTACCCTTAATTAAGGCTAACTTAGACATACCAGTCATCGGTGTGATCAAACCCGGCAGTCGGGCGGCACTGAAGGCGACGCAAACTGGTCACATCGGGATTATCGCCACAGAAGGCACCGTTAAAAGCGGTGCTTATGTGAAGGCTTTACGCGCAAAGGCGCCGAAGATTCGACTAACTAGTCTGGCGGCCCCTAAATTTGTCTCATTGGTGGAAAGTAACGAAGCCCACTCACCCATTGCTAAACGGGTGGTGGCTGACACCTTGCAACCATTGCTGCATGAAGACATTGACACGTTAATTTTAGGTTGTACACATTACCCGATTCTGCGCCCGTTGATTCAAAATGTGATGGGTGATCAAGTGACCTTAATTGATTCCGGCGCCGAGACTGTGAATGATGTTTCCATGCTACTTGATTATTTTGATCTAGCAAACAACAGCGGCGACACCCCAACTCACGAATATTACACAACCGGGGCACCATCAATGTTTGACGAACTTGGCGAAGCTTGGCTTGAACTGACGGCGCCGATGCACGCCAAACATGTCAACATTGAGGCTGAGGCAGACCACGCTATGGATACAGTGCCTGAAGCAAAGGGTAAAACGATTGTCGTTGCCAGCAAAAATCAAGGAAAGATTAAAGAATTTAAAACAATGTTTGAACCTGCTGGCATCACGGTGAAGAGTCTAGCCGACTTTCCAAGCGTGCCAACAGTTGACGAAACTGGCACAACATTTGAGGAGAACGCCCGACAAAAAGCCGATCAGTATGCCAAAGATTTGCAGTTGCCGGTGATTGCAGATGATTCTGGGTTGATGGTCGATGCTTTAGACGGGCAACCTGGTATTCGCTCAGCCCGTTATGCAGGCGATGGTCACAACGATGCAGCTAACAATGCCAAACTATTGGCAGCCTTGGCAGATGTCCCGGAAGATGATCGAACAGCGACTTTTCATACTACCTTGGTGCTTGCTAAACCGGATCATCCGGAAGCAGACTTGGTGGTACATGGTGATGTGAGCGGACTAATCACTGCGATCCCACGTGGCACAGATGGTTTTGGCTATGATCCATTCTTTTTTGTTCCAGCGTTAGGGAAGACAATGGCGGAAATGACCGCTGAAGAAAAAAATCAAATTAGTCATCGCGGGAACGCAATGAGGGCACTTGAAGATGTTTGGCAAACATGGTTGGAGGCAAACGGATGAAAATTTTAGCAGTTAGCGATACCCACGGTGATCGAGAGATTCTCACAGCTTTGTTGAAACAACAGCCGCATCTTGATGGCTATTTCTATGCCGGTGACTCAGAATTAGCCGCTGATGATGGCCTTTTTCAGCAGTACGAGGCAGTTGAAGGCAACATGGACTATGATCCTAATTTTCCCATGCAAATCACGACCACCATTCAAGGTGTGACAGTCTTCATGGCCCATGGACATCGTTTTGGGGTTAATTTTGGCCTAGATAAACTCATCGCTGCGGGCGAAGGGGTTCATGCTGATCTGATCATTTTCGGGCATACCCATCAGTTGGGTGTGGAGGAACATGCGGGGATTGTGATTCTTAATCCCGGTTCTATCAGCCAGCCGCGTGGCCAGTTTGCCAACCTTGGCGGAACTTATGCCACTGTTGAATTTACTGCGGATAACGTTCATGTTGATTTTTTGAAGCGTGATGGGGCAATCGTGCCAGAATTAAGTCGTGATTTTTCAAGGAAGCACGATTAAAAAAAGATCTCACTAGCAGGACGCTGTCAATTGACAGTGATCTGCAGGTGAGATCTTTTTGGCTAGCCTTTGATGAATAGAACTTTGTAGGTAAAGACGGCTAGGATGGCTGCTAAAATCGGAGCAACAACCGGTACCCATGAGTATCCCCAGTCGGAGCTACCTTTATGTTTAAGCGGCAGCAGTGCATGGAGAATGCGGGGACCGAGGTCACGGGCCGGGTTCAAGGCTGGCCCAGTTGGTCCACCTAGCGAGGCAACCAAGGTCGCGACCAGAAAACCCAGTCCCATGTGGGCAGTACCCAGATTATTTTGGAAAAAAGGAGCCTTGGTAATTCCGAGGGCACCGATAAAAAGAATATAGGACCCGATGAACTCGTTGACGAAACCGTTAAGCTTGCTCTTGGTGGCGCTGATCGTGCTGAAGGTGCCTAAAACATGCTGTGTATTGGTTGTGAGATCATAATGCGGTTTGTAGGCCGCAACCACCAATAACTGACCGAACATGGCACCAGCCATCTGTACCGCAATATATGGCAAGACTTCTGACCATGGGAACATGCCAGATGCAGCGAGTCCAAGGGTAAAGGCGGGATTGATGTGATTGCCTGAAATCGCGCCAAACATCATCGCAGGAATCATCACCCCAGCACCGTAGCCCACGGCAATGAGCAACCAGTCAGAGCCGTTACCTTTTGTCCCTTTTAAATCAACGTTGGCTACAGAGCCATTTCCCAGTAGCACCATAATCGCGGTGCCAATAAATTCGGCGGCTAAACGCACGCCTAGATCGTATGTCATTTGTTTCCTCCAAGTAGTTAAAATAATACCCAAAAGCTTATGAAAGTATAAATATAGCTGAAAATAGTGTACCAACTTTTTGGGGAACCGTCCATTTAAACGACTAGTAAGCGTGGGCAGGTTTCTGTGCCTGCGAATGCGCTGCTTTGCGCATTATCGGACGAATTCGCTCGAAAGATGGTTGAATCAATTAACCAATTGTCCGTCTTTTGACGGATGGCAGCGAGTAACGTAAGCGTTAAGATGAAATAAAGAAGTTGCCTGAAGCTGAATTTTTAGGCGTACTCAGGTAAAATAGGACTGTCAATAAAGGAGTTGCTCATATGTTAAATCCAGTCATTGCCAATATGCTGATCGAAAATCGGCATCACTTCATGATTTCAGCCGACATGGTTGCAACTGTGTCTGAAAACAATCCTTTGAGTCATGCCTTTTTGGTATTGACCAAGGTGCGGTATGCGAAAATTCCCGTCCTCGATCATGATTCAAAATTCAAAGGGCTCATCTCACTGCCAATGATTACCGAGACCATGCTTGGCCTTGATCACATGAGTTTTAATTCACTAGATACAATGACAGTCAAAGATGTGATGCAGACAGAGGTCGCGACCATTGATGATCCCTACGACTTGGAAAATGTCCTACATTTGCTCGTCGATAACCCATTCATTCCGGTTGTCCAAGATGGTTACTTTACTGGCATCGTCACCCGTCGTGAAGTTATGAAGGGGATCAATAATATTGGTCACAACATAGATAAGAATTTTCAATTAGAACCCTTAACAGTTACGGTACCTAAAGAATCTTAACTTAGAAAAAACGTCGCATTGCTAAAAGCAGGGCGACGCTTTTTTATATCAGCGAGCACATTCAGTGACAGTCGTGATGCCAAACTTATTTTTTCTCGTCAGCATCTGGTTTGTCTAAGAAAATGGTGGCGAGCACGCCGATGACGAGGCTAATGACAACCATGGCGATGGCGCCGAAGTGATCGGTGGCTGGCCAATAAGGGGCGATACCAGCTTCGATAAGAATTACGACTGCTGCCAAGACAATGCCGCAAACTGCGTAGTAGACTTGTGCTTCAAAATGGGCCAATAAGTAGGCCATCAATTTAGCTACTGCTATCAGACCTGCTGCAGCCCCAATCATGAACGGGAGCAACAAGGCAACTGATCCCATCGCCGTATGAAACGCGGGCCAGTTGCCGGATGCAGCAGCACGAGCAGCATCACCCAACTGACCCACAGCATTGTAAACCGTACCGTATTGATCAATCACCATCAACATGACTGAACCAGAAATACCGGGAATTGCCATCAGTGAAACTGCAAAAACACCGGCAAAAGCCATGACGCCAGCATTGCTGAAACTTGTCAAACGTTTAATGGCAATCAGATTCTCAGGGTCAGTACCACCAAGCTTAGCCAGCCCGTATATGGCAACGAAGCCAAAGACCACTAGTAGTAAGTACCACCATGAAAACTTTTTGGTTGTCAGTTTACGGTAAATGAACGGACCGATACCCAGCACTAAACCAATAAAGAAGCCATAGCTTGGCAGCGGCCAGCGGGTGGTGACGACCAGAACCGCCTTAGTGGAAAGCAGGATACCGATCACAGCACCCAACCCGATCGGTGTCAAAAACCGCATATTTTTTTTTGGATCATCGCGAAAATGGTTGACCGCATTTAACAATCGGTCATAGAGGCCAACGACCACAGCAAAAATACTGCCAGAAAGTCCTGGAATGACAAGTGCGATGCCAATAATGGCACCTTTAACGAAATTTAGCATAACATCTCCTTTTGAATTGGGTTAAGCCGCTTGATGATAACGTGACAATGGCACGGTGGTTCATGAACCACTTTGCAAGTTTAACGGCGGTGTGACAACTTTTATGCCTGCAGAATTCAAGGCAGCAACGTAGGCGCCTAAGAAAGTGCGTTGCAGGCTCACTTGTTCGCCATTTTCGGCGTAAAAAAGAACCTGATAGGTGAAAGCACCATTCTTTTCTTCAGTTAGCCCAAGAATGTCAGGCTCCTCGGTAATGGTTGTAAATTTCGGTACCAAATCTTGATTCACACGTTCAATGGTTTTCCGAACTAGATCGAGATCAGCACTTGGGGCAAGCGGCAATTTAATCAGCACCTGCATATTGCTTCGCGAAAGGTTGCTGACGATGGTGATGTTGCGATTGGGAATGAAATTGACAGTCCCATCGGAACTCTTCACCACCGTCGTCCGCAAACCGACATTGGTCACGGTACCGGAGATGGTGCCGAGTTTGACGACATCCCCGACATCAAATTGTGCTTCTAAAAGGATGAAGAAGCCGGTCACGACGTCGTTTACAAATCCCTGTGCCCCAAAACCAACTGCCAAACCCACAACCCCAGCACCGGCTAACAGTGTCCCCACTGGTACGCCGAGAATCGATAAGATGGCGTAAAGGTAGAAGAAGAGTACCAGATAGAAAAAAACATTCACCGATAACGCATGAATTGTTTTGACCCGGGTGCCTGTCAGATGTGCCCGTCGTTGATAGCTTTTAAAGGTGCGATTGAGCGCAAAGCGGCCGAGCCGGTACAAAATTAAAAATAAGACGGTGAAAAACAGCAACGACAGCACTTTGTCGATAAAAGTGCCTACGATTTTATCCCAATCGATGGTTGTAAAATATTTCAGCCAAACGTTGGTTTGCTCGTTGACGGTTGTTGCTGTGACGATCATGTGTATCACGTGACTGCCTCCTTTACATTGGCACTATTTTACCAGAATCGGTGGGTGTGTGCTGGGAGATTTGGTTTGAGTGGGCGGTAAGGTTTTCCAAAACGCGCAAACCGGCGCAGAAACTTCCACGTAAGAACCTTGGACGCAATGACCCCAAACCGGTCATCACGCCCAAGGCCACTTACACTCCGGTTTCTGAACGGGGCTGCTCGCCAAAACGCGCAAACCGGCGCAGAAACTTCCACGTAAGAACCTTGGACGCAATGACCCCAAACCGGTCATCACGCCCAAGGCCACTTACGTTCCAGTTTCTAAGCGCGCCGGTTTGCGCTCTTAATTTTTTTGCACCGTTCTTGTCACGATGTTATGATTGTTTTAATCAACTGGTTTGAAATAGGAGGGTGTTGGATGTCAGGTGGAGAGATTGCTTGGATTATCGCGGCTATTGCGTTTCTGATTATTGCACTTGCAATTGCGATTATTGCGGTTCGTGTTTCTGGTGTGACGAAAGAAGTTAAGGGCACGGTTGCCGAGACGAATAAGACGTTGAACACGATCAACGGAGAGCTTGGCATTTTGACGAAGGAAGTTGAAGGTCTTTTGGCTAAGAGCAACACCCTGCTTGAGGACGTGAACGGTAAGGTGGCGGCAATTGACCCCGTCTTTACTGCGATCGGCGAACTTGGTGAGAGTGTCTCCGATTTGAATCAATCAACGCGCAATTTAACTGAGCGTGTTGCGCATGGTGCCAAGAACGGAGCCAAGGCGACCGTTGCGGCTCGTATGAGTGCCAAGGCGTTTTCAATGTTGACGAAGAAAAAACATAACGATCAATAGCAGGGGGAAGAATCATGGCTAAAAAAGGACATTTTTTGCTTGGATTTGTATTCGGTGCCGCTAGTGCCTTAGCCACCACTTATTTATTAACACCACAAACAAGCGATGAATTGAAGCGGCGTGTGAAGCATGCTTCTGAAGACTTGGCAGATCGGGCAGTTGATTATTTCGATTATGCCAAAGAAGCTAGCGCTGACTGGAAACAAAGTGCCACAGATTTTGTTGATGAATTGAAGCGTAAAGGCGACGATGCTGATGGTTCTAAAGCATTGGCAAACTATGATGCTGCCACCGAGCAATTGCGTGATCAACTGAATACGGCAACAGATGTGGACTCATCAGCAGACTTTGATGACATTGTTCTTGACGGTAAAAGTGCTTTTGCGCAAGCTAAAGATGATGACGAGGGCAGTGACACTCGCACCGATGAAGTGCCAGAACCAGTAGAACCAGAAGCAGTTGCACCAGCGTCAACTGATACCGCACCGGCTAGCAGTGTCGCACCTGATGAACCGCAAGCATCTGCGACAAATGATAAGTAACAGACATGCATCACTTAGTCACAATTGATGAAAAAAAGGCGACAAACGGATTGTTCCTATGATTGGAGCAAGACGTTTGTCGCTTTTCGCATCAGTTATTGTCAATTTGCCATAATCGGTGGTACTTCATAGATCAGGCAGGTTGGGGCCTTTTGCAGCAACCAAACGACGACTTGGTTGCCAAGGTCGCAGCACCGTCTATAGATCTTTTTTAAAGGAGAGAATATGCTGAATAGTGAACGTCAAGCGCAGATCAAGGCTGCTTTAAGTACAGCCGCTGAGCCGCTTAGTGCCTCAAGTTTTGCCCGGCAGTTTGCCGTGAGCCGCCAGACAATTGTTGGCGACATTGCGTTGTTGCGCGCACAAGGTGAGCCGATTATTGCAACGCCACGAGGGTATATGTTTTCTCGACCGGCCGCCCATGAGTTTTTGTTGCCTTGCAAACATACGCCGGCACAAACTGCCGAAGAGTTACAGTTGATTCTTGAAAATGGCGGATGGATCGAGGATGTTTTGGTTGAGCATCCGCTTTATGGACAATTGCGCGGCCAGTTAAACATCCGGACAGTGGCTGACATGAAACTGTTTATGAGTCGGTTGTCGCGCTATCATGGCCGACTGTTGTCAGAATTGACCGGTGGCATTCATTTGCATACGATTAGCGTTAAAAATGAGCGCGATATGCCCAAAATCAAAGCAGCTTTGCGGCAGGCGGGGATGCTATATGAACAAGTGGAGCAGAGGTAGTCTGATGCCGCTAAAAAAGCCGTCCGGAATCTTTCCGGGCAGCTTTTTTTGTGGCATATGAATACGACTATAGTGCAGTTTTTTAGACCTGTCCTAGCCGTTAATGACCGTGAATTCCTTTGAGGTGTGGGTAAATGGTTCGCAGCCGGTTTCGGTGACGTGGACACAGTCCTCAATCCGAACGCCAGCAACACCAGGTACATAGATGCCCGGTTCGATTGAGAAACACATTCCTGGCTGCAACAGCATATCGTTTCCTTCCATGATTGATGGAAATTCATGTGTCGACATGCCAATCCCATGACCAAGCCGATGGTTAAAGTAATCGCCATAACCAGCCTTAGTAATGATGTCGCGGGCAATCTTATCGAGCTCGGATGCTTTCAAACCAGGCTTGACAGCCGCCATTGCGGTTAAATTGGCCTCTAAACAGACATCGAAAATTTCCCGCGGCTTGCCGGTGACCTGACCAAATGCAACAGTACGGGTGGCATCTGACATATAGCCATGGTTGTCAGTCCCAAGGTCGAACAAAACCAACTCGTTTGGTTGAAGCTTGGTGCCCATTGGTTCACCATGCGGATTGGCAGCGTCGACGCCGGCCTGCACAATGGTACCAAAGCTCATGTGCATGACGCCTTCCTTCATCATGGCATAATCGATTTCAGCTGCCACTTCTTGTTCTGTCGCGCCAGCTTTGATCGCGTTAAAGCCGGCCTGAAAGGCGCGATCTGCCTGAGCACCAGCTGCTTCCATCTGTTTGATTTCTGACGGTGTCTTAATGAGTCGCTGGTTCTCAATGAACCGGGATGCGTCAACTGGGAAGGTAGCATCCGGAAATTGTTTCATGAGAGCTTCAAATTTGAAGACAGCTAGATTATCTTTTTCAATTGCCCATTTTGTCGGGTTCGCTGTCACCGCTTTGATGTGATTAGCCATGATGGCAAATGGATCTTCGTGATCAAGATAACCGAAGACTTGGTACGGCCAGCCAGCTTTTTTGACCTCTTCAATCGTCAGCTGAGGGGTGAATAGGAAAGGATCGTTGTCAGGGGTGACAATCAACGCTGTGATGCGTTCCTCAGGATCTTGAAAAAAGCCTGTGTAGTAGTTGATATTGATTGGGTCGCTAATATAGGCCAGGTCCAACCCTTCTTTTGCAACCCAAGCTTGCAAAGCAGCTAAATGTTCATTCATATTTTTTCCTCCTCAACGTGTTCACTGGCGCAGTACCATGCAGACGCGGTGCACTTTTTAACCGGATTAGCTCGCGATCTGGCTTAAAAGTCGTGCGCCAATCAAGCATCGTGGTAAAATAGCACAACTTAAAACTTTAACTTTTAGTATATCACGTGACTAGCTTGATGGGCTTTCTGAAAAAGGCGGTTGTGAAAATTTCATGTAAAATTCAGTAAAACGCTTGCATTGCTATTTCTATTCTGTTACTTTGGAATGTAAATAGAACTTCGTGATTTCATCTTTTCACGACTAAGGAGAAAATCAATTGGAAAAGCAAACAATTACAATTTATGATGTCGCACGCGAGGCTAATGTCTCAATGGCGACAGTGTCTCGAGTCGTTAATGGTAACCCAAATGTGAAACCAGCTACTCGCAAGAAGGTTTTGGAAGTGATCGAACGGCTTGATTATCGGCCGAATGCAGTTGCTCGTGGTCTGGCAAGCAAGAAGACGACAACTGTCGGGGTAATTATCCCAGATGTCACGAACATGTTCTTCTCAAGCTTGGCACGTGGGATTGATGATGTTGCCACGATGTACAAGTACAATATCATCTTGGCGAACTCTGATGAAAACAATCAAAAAGAAGTCACGGTGTTAAACACATTGTTGGCTAAACAAGTGGATGGTTTGATTTTCATGGGCCATGAATTGACTGACTCAATTCGTGCTGAATTCTCACGCAGTAAGACCCCTGTTGTGCTTGCTGGCTCAATCGATCCTGACGAACAGGTTGGCAGTGTCAACATCGATTACGTGGCTGCTGTCGAAGAAGCCACGCGTCAGTTATTGGAAAGTGGCAACAAGCGGGTTGCTCTGGCGACCGGTTCATTGACGCATCCGATCAATGGGCAGTTCCGGCTCAAGGGTTACAAACAGGCTCTGGAAAAGGCCGGTGTTGCTTATGACGAAAGCCTGATTTTTGAAAATGAGCCAAGCTACCAAGCTGGTTTGGCCTTGTTTGATAAGTTGCAGAAAGTTGGGGCAACGGCGGTTATTGCAGGTGATGACGAGTTAGCAGTTGGCCTTTTGGATGACGCAATTGATAAGGGCGTTAAGGTGCCGGACGACTTTGAAATTATCACCAGCAATAACACCAAACTGACGGAAATGACTCGGCCACAACTTACTTCGATTGATCAGCCATTGTATGATATTGGTGCGGTTGCTATGCGCTTGCTGACCAAGATGATGAATAAAGAAGAGATCGAGGAAAAGACCGTTATGCTTGGCTTCGATATTTTGAAGCGTGGCTCAACGAAATAATGCCAGCTTTTGTGAGCTGTTTAGCTGACATGTAAAGTCGTTAGGACAAAGAAAAAGGCCTCCAAGCAAATTACTTGGAGGCCTTTTTTCTTGCGTTGAAACGAAAACTCGTGATCGTGTTGTTACTGACCGCCGCCAGTCGTTGTTGCAGGTGGGGTCTGTTGTTGATTGGTATTATTAGTGCCACCAGTATTCGTACCGCCACCAGTCGTTGTACCTGTGCCGGTTGTCGTGCCAGTTTCTGTGGTCGTCCCAGTACCGCCAGTCCCACCAGTGCCGGTGGCGCCATTCGTGCCGCCAGTCCCGGTGGTTTGTGGTTCGCTTGGCTGGTTTTCAGATGTCCCTTGTTGGTTTTGCTGACTTGATGGCACTGTCACGCTAGGAGCACTGCTAGGTGTCGTCTGAGTATCTTCAGTTGGCGTGATCGGGGTTTCTTGATGTTCTTTTTTGGCTTCAGTTGAATTGCCGTTGGCATCGGAAACCTGACCATAGCCATTTTGTTTGCCATCAAGATGGTCGAAGAACAACTGATAATTAGCTTTACTGCCACCGATGGCAAAATCATTTTTCGTGGTTGGCTGCCAATCATTGTAAAGGCTGGTGACGGTTGAGCCGCCAGTTCGGTAGGTGTTTCCGTCAAAAGTCAAGGTGCCAGCGGGTTGCCCAGTTTGTTTATCGACAGTCACTGATTTAACCGTATCCGGGCGTGCCAGTTTCTGATTAACCTTAAATTGTTTAGGAATCGTCTGGTAAACTGCGTTGGTTAATTTAGCCCAATAGGCTTCATTGGTCATGGAGCCAGTCTCATCTAGTGAATAAGTTGTGCCATCATTATTGTCATAGCCCATCCAACTGGCGATTGTTACCCCAGGTGTCGAGCCAATAAACCAGATGTCCCGGAAATCATTGCTCGTCCCTGTTTTCCCGATCAGGTTATCAGTGTTGAAGTGGAGTTGATAATTGAGGCTTTCCGCAGTTCCGGAATCAATCACGTTTTTCAACATTTGATTCATGATGTAGGTCGTGCCCTTAGAGAAGACTTTAGTTTTCTTAACCTTATGTTGATAGATTGGATGACCAGACGGATCGACAATCTCCGAAATCACGTAGGCTGGTACGTGCTCACCTTGGTTGGCAAAGGTTGAAAATGCGCTGGCTTGTTCTTTGACATCAACCCCGTAATCAGTCCCGCCCAAAGCGAGTCCAAGCTGACTATAGTCATTTTTGGTGAGGGTATCGATGCCCATTTTATCCATATAGTCCTTAACATTAACGGTCGGCTTGATGTGTTTATATAAGTTGACTGCTGGGATGTTGTAGGATTGGGCAAGCGCTTCGGTGGCAGGAATAAAGCGATTCTGAATCTGACCGCCGTAGTCTGTCACGCTGTAATTGTTGCCGAGATCGGTTTTAAAATCAGCCAACGCTGTTTGCGAGCCGATGATTTTTTGGTCAACGGCCGGCGCGTAAACTAGCAAAGGCTTAATCGTTGATCCTGGCGAACGCAATGTATAGATGTGATTGAGTTCACCAGAGACTCCGCCAACGAAGCCTAAAACAGCCCCGGTTTGATTGTCCAAGACGACCGAACCATTTTGGACTGGATGTTTAATGGTTTCGGTTTCGCCAGTCTTCGGATTAATTTGTGTGCTGGTATAAGTCTGACCAAATGTGCTGCGTGTTGCCTTCATCACAAATTGCATCCGGTCGTAAACATCTTTGTTAATCGTGCTTTTAATCTGATAATTTTTCGATGAAAAAAGATTAGCAGCTTGCCGCAGATAGTCGTTGTTTAAGGCGTTGTCTTTCGCCAATTCGGCGGCG
Source organism: Lacticaseibacillus paracasei subsp. paracasei (assembly GCF_000829035.1). Taxonomy (NCBI): domain Bacteria; kingdom Bacillati; phylum Bacillota; class Bacilli; order Lactobacillales; family Lactobacillaceae; genus Lacticaseibacillus; species Lacticaseibacillus paracasei. Next base: position 781,234 of record NZ_AP012541.1, read on the forward strand.
GAATGGCCATCGTTTTTAGCCAACTGCTCAGCAAGTAATGATTCGGCTTCGCTTAACACCATGTTGTACACGTAGCCATATTGATTGTCGTCTTCTTCAGCATTCTCATGCTGGAGAAAAGCACCTTTGATATCAAATGCCTTGGCGTCGACATATTGTTTATGACTAATGACCCCAGCTCGATACATCCGGAATAGAACGGTCTGCTGACGATCCACACCATCTTTGAGATTGCTTTTAAGGGCGCCAGAAGCGGTATACGGGGTGTAAATAAACGGACTTTGTGGCAGGCCGGCAATAAACGCTGCTTCTGGCAGGTTGATGTCCTTCGCCGAGACGCCGAATAGGCCTTGGGCAGCTGCCTCAACCCCAGCTATGTTTTGACCTTTATTGTTACGACCAAGTGTGGCCACATTCAAATACGTGGCTAGAATTTGATCCTTGCTAAAATGATTATTTAAACGTCGGGCGAGCATAATTTCTGCCGCTTTACGTTTAAAGGTCGTTTCTGAGCTTAGAAACATCATTTTGACCACTTGTTGTGTCAATGTTGAGCCACCGGTTTGATTGCCCATGCCAGTTAAATCAGAGAAAAAAGCACGAATGACCGCTTTGGGTACAACGCCATCATGCCGATAGAAGTCTTCATCTTCAGTGGCGACAATGGCTTTTGTCAGCCAAGGCGACATTTCATTCAAATCAACCTTGGTTGAGACCAAATCGCTTTTAACATTGCTGAGTTTGACATTGTGAGCAAAATACATGCTGGAAGTGCGGCTTGTATTGGAAAGGGTGGCCTTCATGGCAGCTTCGGTCGGAATCGGGGTGGCATCGATAATTGAAACGAAATAGCCGCCGAATAAACCGAGGCCAAAGACAGTCGCAATACCGAGCACGCCGAGTAAGTAATAAACAATGGTTTTAATACTTTGTAAGGTGACGTTGCCGTAAAAGACAACGGCCTCCTTGCCAGTTAAGTTTGTTGTCTCTGCTTCGGAATCAGGACGCCGGGTCACAAACGCAGTGAACCAGTGGCGAAATCGAGTCCCGAGCGTTTTGACTCGATCAAAGAACTTCTTCAAATGCTTGTCCCACCTTAAATTATGGTCTAGTACGCCTTAGTATACCTTAAATATTAAGCGGATTCTAACCGGGGATTTGTTGAGGCGTGTGAACCGACCTAGCCTAAAACCGGGGTGTAAGCTGCTTGAGGCGTGATGACCGGTTTTTGACGGGGTCGTTGTCTGCAGATTCCAAGGCTAGTGAGCACATCTTTGACGCAGTGGCGAAGCCTAAGCGCTGACTTCGCAAACAGCTTGTCACGTCTCATCAGGTGTGTAAAACTGATAGCATGTAGCTTTAAGACGAGAATAGGAGCTTAGTATGTATCGGATAATTTTGTTTGATGTTGATGACACGTTACTGGATTTTAAAGCAGGTGAACTAAAAAGTCTGGCAAAGATGTTTGCCAGACTCAATTTGACTTACTCGCCGCGGATTGAGGCAAGTTATCTGAAAATTAATGCCAGTCTATGGCGTGACTACGAAGCGGGGCGCATCACGCGGCCAGAATTATTTGATGTGCGGTTTGCCAAACTCTTTCGCCATCATCACATTGAGGCTGATCCGCATTTGGCAGAACGCACCTATCATCATTTTTTGGATCAAGAGGCCATTTTGCTGCCGCGAGTTCTGGACACCTTGGATGCGTTGCAGGATTATCGGCTGTTTATTGTCAGCAACGGTATCGAGCCTGTGCAACGTGAACGCTTGGCATCGAGCGGTCTGATTGATTACTTTGAAGATATTTTTGTTTCTGATAGCGTGGGCAGCCCGAAGCCGACCGTGGCCTTTTTTGACTATGTTGCCAAACGCATCCCGCGGTTTGACCGGCGTGAGACATTGATCATGGGCGACTCGCTGACCTCAGACATTCAAGGTGGGATCAATGGCAAAATTGATTCGATTTGGTTTAATCCACATTTTCAGCCAAATCGCGATCACATCACACCGACTTATCAACTCAACGAATTTAGCGATTTGACGAAGCTATTGGCGCTTAACTGAGGTGACTTAGACTGTTTCAACGAGTCGGATGGTGCCGCTTGAGACCACCAATGTGCCAAGATCTGTTTTTAATAGTAAAGCGCCGTTATCATCGAATCCGCTGATCGTCCCGGTCAGCGGATTTTGTGTGCCGCTGACCGTGATGCGGCGACCAACCCATGCTGCTCGTTTGCGGTACGCTGGCATGATGGTCTCGGGATTGGCAAAAAGCCGCATCAAGTGGGTCAAATAACGACCAGCAAGCTCGGGACGCGGATCATTTGCAGGGACCTCGCGCAAAATGGTTGTCATCGGCTGATCATTTGGCAAAGGACCGCTGGCAGCAGGGAAAAGATCGACGCCGGTTCCCAAAATGACAGCATTTTGTTCCAACAACGCTTCGGCTAAAATACCCGCGACTTTCTTACCAGCTTTCTGTAGATCGTTTACCCACTTAATCTGAGTGCTGATGCCAAACTGATCGGCGATTGCTTGTTGAAGCGCAACACCAGCAGCAGGTGTGATTAGGGCACGGTTAATTTGTGGATGAAACGCATAGCTGATGTAAAGTCCAGCATCAGCTGGGCTTGCAAAATGTTTACCATGCCGTCCAACGCCAGCGGTTTGCTGGTCGGCAATTAAAATCTGTGGCAAGGGGCCGCCGTTTTGAACGGACTTTTTTAAAATGACATTTGTGGATGTGACGGTACCTGCTGTGGTGACAGCGGCACGCAAACGGGGATCATCTAACCATGGGTTTAAAGCATCAGGTTCAAACATAAATTGCTTCCTTTCAGACGTTTTGATAACGGTTAACGCCAACAAGGCCGACCTAGTTTAAAACTAAGACGGCCTTGCATGAACTGAATGTCGATAAAATGACGCCCAGAGATTACTTGACCAGGCGACTGATGGCATCGGCATAAATGGCAACAGCCGTGATGATATCCTTAATCGGCATGTATTCGTTAGCTTGATGCATCACATTTTCTTGACCTGGCATTTGGGCACCGAATGCAACGCCGCGCTTAATGATACGACCATAAGTTCCGCCTCCGATCACTTGCTCATGTCCTGGGATCCCGGTGTGATCAGTGAATGTTTGGAGAAGTGTTTTCACCAATGGATCATCCCCTGGCACATAGTGAGGGCCTTGGGCATGACCACTGATGCTTACGGTGACCTTGTCGGCGCCTAATGTCGTCTCAATCTGATCACGAATGGTGTCAGCATCTGTCCCTTGCGGATAACGGACATTCACAAGCACACTTTGTTCGCCATCTTGAGTAAAGGTGAAGATGTCTGGGCTGGCGGTCAATTCGCCCATCAGCTTGTCGGTATAATTGATGCCTAACAGCTTGCCTCGTGAGTCGTTGTGCAAGTATTTAGCGACCATCAGGAGATAAGCTTTACCGGCTGGATCAAATGGCAAGTCTGCCAGTAGATTGGCCAAGTAAGTGCCAGCATTTTTGCCATCTTTTGGCTCCTGTGCATGTGCACCTTTGCCGACAACTTCAATGGTTGTTGGATTACCCAAAGTAAGGGTAAGTTTGACGCCAGCCTCATCCGCCCAAGCGGTTGCTTGTGTGGCAAAAGTTTCTGGTAAATCGCCGGTGATGGTCGCAGTTGCGACTTGCGGCACCATGTTTGGCCGAATCCCGGCCGAGAAGTTGGTGAGCGTTAACTCAGCTGGTGCAGCGGCAATTGGCTTTTGATCGATTTTGAAACTGGCAATGCCTTTTTCACCGTTGATGATTGGAAATTCAGCATCTGGTGAGAAGCCAAAATCCGGTGCCGGCTGGGTTTCCAGATAGCGATGAATCCCGACCCATTCGGATTCTTCATCGGTGCCGATGATAAAGTGGATCTTTTTATTGATTGGCAGGCCAAGATCACGAATCAACTTTAAGGCATAATAAGCTGCGATGCTTGGTCCTTTATCATCGCTAGTGCCACGCCCATAAATTTTACCGTCCTTGATAACGGGTACGAATGGATCAGTTTGCCAACCTGGACCTGCTGGCACAACATCCACATGGCCAAACAAACCAAAGATCTCGTCACCGCTGCCAAGCTCAATGCGACCGGCAACGTTATCAACATTAAGTGTTTTGAAACCATCGCGTTCGGCAATTGTCAAAAAGGCTTCCAGTGCTTTGGCCGGTCCCGGGCCAAGTGGGTACGCCTTTGTTTGATGGTCCGTATCGCGCTCAGAGTTGATTTTCAAAAGGGTTGTCAAGTCTGAAAGGAGTTGCGGTTCTAACTTCTCTGCTTCTTGCTGCCAATTAATCGTCATGAGGTTAACCTACTTTCTTACTGTCATTGTCTTTAGGATAGCATGTTTAATCATGGGAAACTAATAAGCCGTTCATCAAATTGTGAGGGTTGATAGTCACAATTGATGAACGGCTTATGATTGAGCGTGGTTCGGCGATTAACCGATGCCAACGACGCTAGCATTCAACAGTGGTGTGTCAAAGGCCGTGTCGCCTAATGCCCAGTGGACAAGTGGCTTTTGTGCAGCAGGAATACTGCGATATTGACTCATCCAGGTAGTCATATTTTCAGCATCTGGCAACAGTTGCAAATCTTGGGCGTTTAGCCAACCGGTTTTGATCTTTACATAGAGGTGATTGCCTTCATACCGTGCCGCTGTGATGTGATGACGCGTATGGTTAGCGATGTGAGCAATGACATCTTGTTGATGCAACGGATCAGCGTATACTGGCACGCGAAATTTTTTTCCGGTGACAACAGCATTTTGATTAATGAAGAGGCTAGCCCATCCGGCTTGCGGCGCAAGATTGACAGTTGTCGCTGGAACGAAAGCATTGTCGCCAATTTGATAATAGGTGTTGCCAGCAATCGTGATCATGCTGGAAATCATCACAGGGGTTTCAGGCGCTAATTGTTCATGGCGCAACGTCGGCTGATATGGATTTTCGTAAATGGGTAAGGGCGTGGTACTGGAGTTGGCACCAAGATCGTTAATATCGGTTGTCACTGCAGCGGCCTTCAATGCCTGAAATTCATGCCCTAGAGCCGTATAGTTGGTGACGATACCGTCAATGTTGAGATTCACCAGCCAAGTCCATAATGAGCGATTTTCGTTCATCTCGTCCCAGATGTAGACTTTTTTGCCAAGATCGTGAAGTTGGGTCACAAGTTGCGGTGTCACTAAGTCCGAACTCAGGTTGATACCATCTACGTAGGTTAAGACATCAAAATTGATTCGTTTAAGTGAGCCAACAATAAGGATACGGGGCACATTGGGCAAAACGGCTTGAAGCCTTTTTAAGCTTGCAGCGGAAAATGAGTGAAACATCACACGATTTTCCATGTGATACTTTTGGATTAATGCCGCTATTTTGTCTTCGAGATGGGGATGAGGTTCTCCCTTTACGATTTTGGTCTCAATTAGAAATTTATGGTTGGTTTGTTGCTCATGAATGAAGAGATCTTCCAAGCTGTGAATCGGCTCGCCATTTTTGGTATGATATTGCTGAAGTTGAGCAAAGTTCGTTGTGGCAATTGCCAAATTAGCGCCGGTCATTCGTTGAATCGTTGAGTCGTGTTGAATCGCCACGACACCGTCAGCACTTTCATGCACATCCAGTTCGACATAGTCGGCGCCATTATTAAAAGCACTGTCAAAACTTTGGTAAGTCTCTTCCGGATAATTCAACGGATCGCCGCGATGGCCGATCAGCGTGAAACCCGAAAGCAGAAGGAATAAAGGCAGCAATAGCACTGCCAGCGTGAGTCGCTTGCCCATACAGGCTGCTCCTTTCCAGAAAAAAACATCATACCATAAACATAGCACCACAAAGTAGCCGGGACAATTTTTAGAACACGACAAGCAGTGGCTAAATTGATAAAGGAGTACGAAGAACATGGCTGATAAATTTCAAGTTTTCGATTTAATTCAAGAAATCACACGGAATGACGGTAGTCGCTATTTTGAACTAGGTAACGTCATGATGAACGGTCGGGCGGAAAAGGCGGCTATGAAGGGGCTTATTAAACGTGTGCGGATCGTTCAACTAAACATTCCTCATTCAACTGCTGTGACAGCTTACGAACAGTACATCAACGATCATTATGAATTCCCGTCAGCTGATTTGACGAGCTGGGAAGAGTGGGACAAACCAGAAGGGCCGGTACGCCAGGCTTACCACGAGATTCTGAAGCAGAACCATGTTGGATGAGTGGTGATATCGCTGGATCGTCAGCGACAGTAACAATTTAAACAAAACCTAACAAACACTGGCATTCACACTGGTAACGTTGGCTTGGGTGATGCTAGCAGCGGTGCGGTGGCTTTAGTCTCACCTACTGCGCTAACTAGGTGAGCACCATCGCGAATCGTCAGGTAGTTGGCTTGATTTTCGGTTAGTTTGATACACGCCGCATTTTGCGTCACGTTGACGCCACTTATATAATGTAGGGCATATGAAAGTAGGGCATTCACTAGGTTGATTTTGGCCGCGTGAATGTGAGGAGGCGTCAGCGTGAAGTATTTTGGTAAATGGCTTATTCCGTTCGTTGCGGCAATTGCGGTTTTTATTGGCATGCAGTTTGATAGCAGTCTTTACGCCAAACCAGTCGGTCGTGTCGAATCAGTTCAAGTCATTAAAACGACCAGTCATGATGATGAGGATCAGAATCATGATCGGCTAACCAAGCAACAGGTTAAAGTGCGTTTACTGAACACAGCAAAACGCGGGCAAAGCGTCACCATTCATAATACGTACTCGTTCAGCGGCGGTTTAGACAATCAGTTGCGGCCAGGTGAACAAATCTTTTTAGATGTCGATAAGGGCGTCTATACGCTCAACAACATCAAACGCGATGCCATCCTTGCGGCGTTGCTTGTTTTGACATTTGGCCTAATTTTTTTGGTTATGGGGCGTCGCGCTTGGTTAACAAGTATTAGTATTCTTTTGAACACGGTGATCTTTTTTATCGCGGTAACGTGGGAAATTGGCAGTAAGCAATGGCAGGCGTGGTGGTTGTTTGTTGGTCTAGCAGTCGTATTTACAATTCTGACTGCGGTTTTCATTGTTGGTTTTAAGCCGATTGCCGTCACGATTTCACTGGGATCGTTACTGGCAACTGGCCTTGCTGTGGCGCTAGGCTATGGTGTACTGACGTTGACAAATTATAACGGTGTGCATCTGGAAGAAGTGAAATATGCGACGCAAATGCCGCAATTGCTGTTCTTCGCTCAGATTGTTATTGGTTCATTAGGCGCTGTTCTTGATGAAGCAAGTGACATTTCAGTGGCGATTTTTCAGTTGCATGACAGCGCCAAAGAACGGTTTCAGGCAGGTATGGCAATCGGCCGGAATGTCATGGGACCGCTAATTTCAGTGCTCTTTATGATCTTTATTGCTGATACTTTTGTGGAATCAGTGCTATGGATTCGTAATAATAACTCGATTGCACAAACAGTCATTTGGGTGATGGGGCTTGGGTTTGCCCAAAGTTTAATTAGTGCCTTCGGAATTGTCCTAGCGGTGCCAATGACGAGCGGTTTAGCCGCGTTTATGGCTAAAATAAAGAAGGTGGCAGCATGAATGCAATTCTTGCCTTGGCACTATTGCTACTAGTCATGATGCTCTTGATTGGGGGCAAACAAGGCCTAGCCAATTTCTTTGCGCTGACGGTCAATGCTTTGCTTATGATTTTAGTCGTGATTTTGATGGCGAGCGGGTTCAATCCAATTATTCTCGCTGTGGTATTCGGATTGATTATTTTAGCCAGCACCATTTTCTTGAGCACGAGTCATGTAGCGGTTGCGGGTCCAGCGTTTGTTTCCGCGTTGCTAATCATGACGTTGCTTGTGGGGCTCATTATTTTGACTATGACGCTCAGTCAGACAGCTGGCTTTGGACCAGAAGATTCAGAAAGTCTTGAAGGCTTCTCTGTTTACATCGGGGTTAGTTTTCCGCATATTTTGATTGCAACAACCTTATTAGGCACGCTGGGAGCCATCGCGGAGGCGGCCATTGCCGTAGCGGCGGGGATGGATGAAATCAAGGATCAAGCAAGTGATGCCGGCATCAAACAGATGGGGCATGAGATTATTGGCACGGCGTTAAATACATTGTTCTTTGGTTTTTTTGGCGGGTTTTCATCATTGTTCATTTGGTTTGCATCTTTGCGCTATCCGTTCAGCCAAATCATCAATAATAAAATCTTTGTTGGGGAGTTGTTGCAAGTCTTGATTTCGGTCATTGCCGTTGTTTTGACGGTACCGATGACAACTTGGGTTGTGACAACTCGTCATGCGCATCGCAGAAAGGAATAATATGCAGTATTTCATTGCAGACACTCATTTTTTTCACGCCGATCTATTAGGCCAAAACGATTTTGCACCGCGACTTTTCCCCTCTGTTGAGGCTATGGACACGGCAATGATCAATGCTTGGAATGCTCGCGTGGGGGATCGGGATATTGTCTATCATTTAGGCGATATCGCGATGAATCCTGAGCATTTTCCGCAACCACCAGAAGTGCTTGGTATATTAAAACAGCTGAACGGTCGAATTGTCTTCATTAAAGGGAACCATGATTATGAGTCACTGTTCAAGTTTCTTCATCGAAATGATCCTGGTGTGAATGGACAGCCAAAATTCACGTTTCATGATGTTGGCACCATTATTAAGGACGACCATACACAATTCATTATGACGCACTACCCGTTGATGATGGGGATTGTCAAACAAACACTGAATTTACATGGCCATATTCATCACAACAGCGTCAATCTCGCTGAGAATATTAATGTCGGGGTAGATGCACCGGAACGCGATTTGTTGATGCCACACCTGCCATTTGGGACACCGCTGTCCGCTGCTGAAGTGCATGAAATTTATCGGCTTAAGGCCCAGGCGTTAGCCCAAAATCGATGAACAACCGTTTGTTTGACCGCCCGCTTATCAGAGCATAGGATAAAAATAAGAAAGCGCGCCGGTGATTCACCAGTTAGAGTATTTATTTTTGCCGGCACAGGGAGGTTTCTCGTGGAAAAGTTAGTGATCCTGCATACCAATGATCTGCATTCTCATTTTGAAAATTGGCCGAAGATTCGGCGGTTTATGTTGGGAACACGCGCTGCAGAACAAGCAGAAGGCGCGAGTGTGTTGGCATTTGATGACGGGGATGCGATGGATCGCTCAGCGCCCTTAACGGAAGCTACGCAAGGTCAGATCAATGTGCAATTGCTGAATGAAATTGGTTACGATGCAGCAACCATCGGCAATAATGAAGGTGTCGGTAACCCGCATGATGTGCTGGAACATTTATACGATCATGCGAACTTTCCAGTGGCACTGGCTAATTTATTCGAGGTTGACGGCAGCCGACCGACATGGGCTAAACCGTTTGTGCGAACGCAAACGCGTGCTGGTACACGCATTGCGATTGTCGGATTCACGGCGCCATTTTTTCTGACATATCGACCAAATGGCTGGCAAGTTAAAACCGTGGCGGATGTATTTCCGGATATTTTGAAGCAATTATCAGGTACCTATGACGTGTTAATTGTGCTGTCACATTTAGGAATTGAGGCTGATCGGCACTTAGCAAAACAGTATCCAGAGATTGATGTCGTGATCGGAGGCCATACGCATCATTTATTGGCAGACGGTGAGTTACATGGCACCACCTTATTAACAGCTGCAGAAAAGTATGGCCATTATGTCGGCAAAGTGACGCTGACGCTGGATGATCAGCATCAAATTATCACCCGTCAGGCCGAGACATTTAAAACTGAGCTCATGCAAGCGGCAGCTGCTGACCCGCGTGAGATACAGGGCTATGAGAGCAAAGGAATTGCTTTGCTCAAGCAGCATCAGGTGGCGCGGTTGCCCAAACAGCTATCGATCAAATATGATGGGCCTTCACCATTACTGGATTTAGGTTTAGAAGCATTGGCTGATGGCGCTCAGGTGGACGCGGCGATTTTAAATGCCGGACTTTTCCTTATGCCGCTGGGTCCGGGTGTTGTAACCCAAGCGGATTTATTAACCTGTTTGCCGCATCCCATGCATCTGTTAAAAGTAACGCTGAGTGGTAAGGAACTGTGGCGCTTAATCATGGAAATGGAAAAGAATCGAATGTTCCTGCGACATTTTCATATGATCGGCATGAGTTTTCGTGGAAAGATTTTTGGTGACATTGGTTACCGGGGGATTAGCGTTAATCGTGAAAAACGGGTTGTTCTATGGCATGGGAAACCGTTGGTGCCAGAACAACAATATACGTTTGTGACGGTGGACAATTTTCTGTTCATTCCATTCTTTCCAACCATTGAGATTATGGGCAGCAATGAATTGCTTTTTCCTAAGCTATTACGGAATGTGGTGGGCGAGTACTTAGCTCAAAAATATCCATTATGATTTCGTGATATACTTTGCGAAGCATCAGCACACATAAGGAGGTGAGCACATGGGCGAACATGAACCGCTTATGCAACAAATCGATGCCGCATTGACCCCAGAAGCTGATAAAGATTCGCGGGTGGTCATTGTTAACGGTGATTTACTAACGATTGATGGTCGCCGCTATCGCCTTGTTAAGGATCACCGAAATGCTTTTGATGTTGCGCGTTTGAACGAACGCTACAACGAAATTCTTGATAAGTATGATTATATCGTTGGTGATTGGGGCTATGATCAGCTGCGTTTACGCGGATTCTATAAAGATGATCGACGCGGTGTCAGCAAAGACCAGCTCATCGGCACACTTGAAGATTATTTGTATGAATATTGTAATTTTGGCTGTGCTTACTTTGTTTTGGCGTGTTTAGACAAGTCAGTGACAAAAGGGCAGCCGCATCGTCGTCAGGGACATCGTGAGGCGGGGCAGAGATCAGAAACGATCAAACCAGTGCATCGCCAGACACCCCCAACAAATCGGCGCAACAGCCAAAACAATAAGCATAAGCCACGGTCAGCAAAAGCGGAAAAACCGTATACGGAAAAAACAACCCGACCAACCAAAATTCGCGGCGATCAGGCTAAAACTATCAATCAGACACAACCACGCAAGCGACATTTTACGATTCGGCGGCGTGAGACTAATAAGAAGTAGGGACGAACTTGAAGTATAAAGGCTATATGATCGATCTTGATGGCACTATCTATCGCGGTAAGGAGCGGATTCCCGCTGCAAAGGATTTCGTTGAACGACTACAGGCGGCACAAATCCCGTTTTTATTTTTAACTAACAACACGACCAAAAGTCCAGAAGATGTGGTCAAAAACTTAGCAGAGAATCATGATATTCATGTCCAACCGGCGCAGGTATACACCCCGGCACTAGCAACTGCAGCGTATCTGACCGACCTTAATCATGGCGATGTGACGGGTAAGTCTATTTATATCATTGGCGAGTTAGGCCTCAAGCAGGCGTTGCTGGATACTGGATTACGATTAAATGAAGTTGATCCGGATTATGTGGTCGTCGGCCTTGACTATGATGTGACTTATCATAAGTTTGAACTGGCAACACTGGCGATTAAACGCGGGGCAAAGTTTATTGGGACGAATGCTGACACCAATCTCCCGAATGAGCGCGGTTTGGTTCCAGGCGCGGGCTCATTGATCGCGCTAGTGGAGCGCAGCACACAGCAGCGGGCTTTTTACATTGGCAAACCCGAACCAACGATTATGGAGAAAGCCTTGAAAAAAATGGGCTTACCTAAAGAAGCGGTTGCCATGGTTGGCGATAATTACAACACGGACATTAAGGCAGGGCTGAATGCTGGTATTGATACGATTTTAGTGTATACCGGCGTTTCTACCCGTGATTATGTTTCCAAGCAAGTCCATCAGCCCACACATCAGATTGATGCCTTGACGGATTGGGAGGTTTAACCTCCATGAAGCGTATTGCTCAATGGGTGGCGTTGTGGCTAGCCATCATTAGTGTCCTTGTGTTCATGACGATTTTAAGTACGCTGATCACTTTTCCAGTTTATGCACACATGGATGATCTACCGCAGATTGCCGTGATGTCCCTTGGCCGGCTTTATCAGAATTATTTGCAGCTGATGGCTTACTTAAATTTACCGTGGGTTGGTACTCTGCATATGAATGATTTCCCCACAAGCGTACATGGCGCCATTCATTTTGCGGACGTTCGCCACCTCTTTCTCTTCGATATAGGGGTTGCTGTGGTCACGGTCCCATTTGCGGTACGCTGGTTGCATCAACTTCGCATTGCCAGAAAAAGATATTTGTTGGTTCGTCCGTTTATGATTGGGGCCGTGGTACCTGTTGTGTTGACGGCTATATTAGCGGTAAACTTCGACCAATTTTTCATCACGTTTCATGAAGTCCTTTTTCGCAATAGCGACTGGCTGTTTGACCCGGCGACTGATCCGATCATCAACGTTTTGCCTGAAGGATTCTTCATGTTGTGTTTTCTGACAGCATTTGCTTTGTTTGAAGCTGTCATGATCTGGGGCATTTGGCGCGGGCGTCAAGATGCGAAGGTGGCATGATTGGCAGCGCAAGCAAAAACGCATCGCTTGTCACGTGGAATTTACCACGTGACAGGCGATGCGTTTTTTTGATGCAAATCATTTTGCTCAGCGTTCAGTAGCTTTAGCTGTCCGGGTTTTAATGGCAGCAATGACCATCGGTAGAAGGGAAATGATCACGATACCGATGGCAACCAACGAAAAGTGTTCTTTCACGAAGGTGACATTGCCGAAGTAGAAACCGCCGAAAACGCACATGGTGACCCAGAGGAAACCGCCTAACAGATTGTAATGGATAAACTTGCCGTAATGCATTCGGGAGCCGCCGGAAACAAACGGCGCAAATGTCCGAATCAGCGGCATAAAGCGGGCGATGGCAATCGTCTTACCGCCGTGCTTGTCGAAGAAAGCCTCCGCCTGCTTCAGTTTGTCGCGATTGATCAGCCGTCCAAACCAGCCATTGCCAGTGGATGCTGCCGAACCAACGCGCTTGCCAATTTCATAATTGACGGTGTCGCCAATAACCGCAGCAGCCAGAAAGACGGCGAAGAGAATCCACACATTCAGGTTATACGCGGCATTTGCAGCCAACGCGCTTGCAGCAAATAGCAATGAATCACCAGGCAGGAAGGGGAAAATAACGACACCTGTTTCGATGAAGACCATCGCAAAAAGGATGGCGTAGGTCCAAGGGCCGAAGCTATTAACGATGGTAATCAGATGCTCATCAATATGCATGATGAAGTCGAACAGTTGGGTCATCTTGTGAACTCCTTTAATGAATTACAGCTTATTATACGGATTGATGTGAAAATTTCATGAATCCTGACAGAATTTTACCAAAACATCAATAAATGTCGTCTTCAATTTCTGGATGTGAATGAGCAAGTCGACTTGCTGCAGCAGCAGCAGTGGCTCCCACGATATCATCTAAAAAGGTGTGGATAATGCCAGGCTCATGGGCGTTCAGCTTAGCTAAGATCCCTGGCTTGATGCGATCAATATAACCGTAATTGGTAAAACCAATCGAACCATATACATTGACAATCGAGAAGGCAAGCACCTCGTCAACGCCATATAAACCTTCATCTTCAGCGATGATTTTTTGCAACGGTTCTTCCAAACTGTTAGCTTCTGCTGCCTTGTCCAAAGCAATACCAGTCATCACAGCATTTTGAACTTCACGTTTGCGTAGAACAATGCGCACATTTTGTGTGGCTTCTTCGAGTGTCAGCTTGGGGATGAAGCGTTCTTGCAGGAACATTACAAGTTCGCCAATATCGGATATCCGAACCCCGCGTTCATGTAACAGTTGAATCGTGCGGTCATACAATTTTTCTTCATTCGTCATGTTTTTGCTCCTTGATGGGTAAATTGCGCAGATGAGCGTTAATGATACAACTGAGTACTGTGCAAGGCCTGACGTCGATCTGGATATAAGCGGCTTAAGGCCTCATTGATAGCGGTTGGCGCTTCTCCAAAACCGCTGGCAATCAACGGCAACTTGCCAGCATAGCTGACAGCATCGCCAATTGCAAAAATGCCGGGACGACTCGTCTGCATTTGTGTGTCCACCAGTATACCATTACGATCCGTGTCAAGTTGCCAAGCCTGTAGGTGGTGTTTGTCGGTGACAAATCCATAATTGATCAACAGCTTGTCGACGGTGAGCGTTGGCTGTGCCTCGCCGCGAACTTCCTTCAATTGAATCGCTAACTGATCATCTTGAGGGGTGACTGATTCGATCAGGTAAGGCGTCTGGATTGTCACACTGCTTTTTTCAAGTGCAGCAACACTGGCTTCCAAGCCGCGAAATTTGGCACGACGGTGAATCAGACTGACATGTTTGGCAACCGGTTCAAGTGCCAGTGCCCAATCAATTGCAGAATCACCACCACCAGCCACGGCCACTTCCTGATCCCGAAAAGTTTCCAAATCCTGCACGAAGTAGAACAGTTTTTTGCCTTCCAATGCCGGATCATAGTCAACAGCTAACTTGCGCGGCGTAAAAGCACCACCACCGGTTGCCACGATCACAGTTTTACTGCGGAAATCGCCTTGACTTGTATGCAATGTGAAAAAGCCATCTGGATCTTGATCGATCGTCTGTACTTCCGTAGCGGTCTTGACTTCAGGATGAAAATGCACGAGCTGAGTTTTGAGCTGCGTGACAAGGTCTTTGCCACTAACATGCGGGAATCCGCCAATATCATAGAGAATTTTGGCAGGGTATAAGTTGCCTGTTTGGCCGCCAAGCTCGTCAAGACTCTCCAATAACAAAACGTCTGCCTGGCGCAAACCCGCATAAAAAGCGGCGAACATCCCAACCGGGCCGCCGCCGATTACCGTGATTTCATATACATGCTGCACTGACATTTGCAATGCTCCGTTTCTATATAGTATGACGTCCATACACTACCATATTTTCACGATAAGTACCAAAATAGGCTGAACACCGGTCTGTCAAGTGTGATTAGCCCGTAAGCAGCCTTTTTAATAGACGATCGTTGCATCAGCAAGCCTGTGTAGTTTGCGCTCAGGGGCTGGGCTGGTATACTACGCCTAGTACAAGAACGTTAACTTGTAAAGGAGATTGATCATGGATTACCCACAATTAGAACTCAAAGACTTTAAGGGACCAAAAGCGATTTTTGAAACAAGCGAAGGTCGCTTTGAAATCGCACTTTTCCCTGAACAGGCGCCAAAGACAGTTGAAAACTTTGTAGGCCTTGCCAAAAAACATTATTACGACGGTTTGATCTTTCACCGGATTATTGATGATTTCATGATTCAAGGCGGCGACCCCACCGGTACCGGCATGGGCGGTGAAAGTCTCTGGGGGAAGCCCTTTAATGATGAATTTTCAAATCAGCTATTCAATTTGAAAGGTGCACTTTCAATGGCCAATGCTGGTCCAAATACGAATGGCAGCCAATTCTTCATTGTGACTAATGCGCATTTAGACCCGAGCATGCAGGCGCAACTAAGTGAGGCTGGATTCCCAGAACCCATCATTGAAGCGTATAAACAAGGCGGTACACCGTGGCTCGATCATCGCCACACAGTCTTTGGCCAAGTCCTAAGTGGCCTGTCCGTGGTTGAGAAGATTAGTAAAGTCAAAACAGGTGCTAATGATAAGCCGGTTGAACCGGTCACGATTGATCAGGTTACGATTGAAGACTAATATTGGTCGGCAATGATTTTTAGGGTATACTCAAAGAGAAATCCAATGAAATGAAGTGTCAGAATGGAATATCGCATAGGAGATATCTTGACTGGCAAAGTGACAGGCGTTCAACCTTATGGCGCGTTTGTCATGCTTGATGAGCACACGCAAGGTTTAGTGCACATCTCAGAATGCCAGCATGGTTATGTCAAGGACACCAGCGATATTTTTACCGTCGGCCAGCGAGTTGAAGTTGTGATTTTGGACATCGACGAATATACCCAAAAAATCAGTTTATCCTTACGTGCCTTACAAGCGTCGCCTAGAATGAGTAAAAAGCGTCGCCGCAAGCATTATTGGACCAGTCGTAAATTTCACACAGGCTTTGCACCGATTGCCGCTCGGTTAGACGGGTGGGTCGCTGAAGCACTTGATCATTTAGACGAAGAACCGGCTCACAAATGAGCCGGTTCTTTTTTCTGAACTTTTGTCACGATGAATAGAATAATGTTCGCAGAAATGCTGAATTTTTATGCAATTCTGGAGAAAACGTTCGCGATCTTTCGGTATTTTAAAATGTTTCAATTTGCATGAATTTTTTATTGACTACATCGTTAAAGTGCTGGTATGATACTTGTTGTTGTCAAAACAAAAGGCGCTGATCTTTAGCGGATATACTTAATTAGATCAAGTTGATGGCTTGCGCAATGTGCGACGTCGAGAACAGATGAATAAATATTCAATGTTTAAAAAGACGTTGACATGTAACGCTGGTCATGATAATCTATCAAAGTTGTCTTTTGACAAGGTCGTCCTTTGAAAACTGAACAAAGTTTCGTTTAAATGTGCAGGGTCCTTGGTACTTTGGTACCGAGGCAAAAAGTAACATTTGCGAAGTCAATTCGCTAGAACAACAAATCGAGCTATTCGAACAGCTCATATTTATATGAGAGTTTGATCCTGGCTCAGGATGAACGCTGGCGGCGTGCCTAATACATGCAAGTCGAACGAGTTCTCGTTGATGATCGGTGCTTGCACCGAGATTCAACATGGAACGAGTGGCGGACGGGTGAGTAACACGTGGGTAACCTGCCCTTAAGTGGGGGATAACATTTGGAAACAGATGCTAATACCGCATAGATCCAAGAACCGCATGGTTCTTGGCTGAAAGATGGCGTAAGCTATCGCTTTTGGATGGACCCGCGGCGTATTAGCTAGTTGGTGAGGTAACGGCTCACCAAGGCGATGATACGTAGCCGAACTGAGAGGTTGATCGGCCACATTGGGACTGAGACACGGCCCAAACTCCTACGGGAGGCAGCAGTAGGGAATCTTCCACAATGGACGCAAGTCTGATGGAGCAACGCCGCGTGAGTGAAGAAGGCTTTCGGGTCGTAAAACTCTGTTGTTGGAGAAGAATGGTCGGCAGAGTAACTGTTGCCGGCGTGACGGTATCCAACCAGAAAGCCACGGCTAACTACGTGCCAGCAGCCGCGGTAATACGTAGGTGGCAAGCGTTATCCGGATTTATTGGGCGTAAAGCGAGCGCAGGCGGTTTTTTAAGTCTGATGTGAAAGCCCTCGGCTTAACCGAGGAAGCGCATCGGAAACTGGGAAACTTGAGTGCAGAAGAGGACAGTGGAACTCCATGTGTAGCGGTGAAATGCGTAGATATATGGAAGAACACCAGTGGCGAAGGCGGCTGTCTGGTCTGTAACTGACGCTGAGGCTCGAAAGCATGGGTAGCGAACAGGATTAGATACCCTGGTAGTCCATGCCGTAAACGATGAATGCTAGGTGTTGGAGGGTTTCCGCCCTTCAGTGCCGCAGCTAACGCATTAAGCATTCCGCCTGGGGAGTACGACCGCAAGGTTGAAACTCAAAGGAATTGACGGGGGCCCGCACAAGCGGTGGAGCATGTGGTTTAATTCGAAGCAACGCGAAGAACCTTACCAGGTCTTGACATCTTTTGATCACCTGAGAGATCAGGTTTCCCCTTCGGGGGCAAAATGACAGGTGGTGCATGGTTGTCGTCAGCTCGTGTCGTGAGATGTTGGGTTAAGTCCCGCAACGAGCGCAACCCTTATGACTAGTTGCCAGCATTTAGTTGGGCACTCTAGTAAGACTGCCGGTGACAAACCGGAGGAAGGTGGGGATGACGTCAAATCATCATGCCCCTTATGACCTGGGCTACACACGTGCTACAATGGATGGTACAACGAGTTGCGAGACCGCGAGGTCAAGCTAATCTCTTAAAGCCATTCTCAGTTCGGACTGTAGGCTGCAACTCGCCTACACGAAGTCGGAATCGCTAGTAATCGCGGATCAGCACGCCGCGGTGAATACGTTCCCGGGCCTTGTACACACCGCCCGTCACACCATGAGAGTTTGTAACACCCGAAGCCGGTGGCGTAACCCTTTTAGGGAGCGAGCCGTCTAAGGTGGGACAAATGATTAGGGTGAAGTCGTAACAAGGTAGCCGTAGGAGAACCTGCGGCTGGATCACCTCCTTTCTAAGGAAACAGACTGAAAGTCTGACGGAAACCTGCACACACGAAACTTTGTTTAGTTTTGAGGGGATCACCCTCAAGCACCCTAACGGGTGCGACTTTGTTCTTTGAAAACTGGATATCATTGTATTAATTGTTTTAAATTGCCGAGAACACAGCGTATTTGTATGAGTTTCTGAAAAAGAAATTCGCATCGCATAACCGCTGACGCAAGTCAGTACAGGTTAAGTTACAAAGGGCGCACGGTGGATGCCTTGGCACTAGGAGCCGATGAAGGACGGAACTAATACCGATATGCTTCGGGGAGCTATAAGTAAGCTTTGATCCGGAGATTTCCGAATGGGGGAACCCAGTACACATCAGTGTATTGCTTGTCAGTGAATACATAGCTGGCCGGCGGCAGACGCGGGGAACTGAAACATCTCAGTACCCGCAGGAAGAGAAAGAAAACTCGATTCCCATAGTAGCGGCGAGCGAAGTGGGAAGAGCCCAAACCGAGAAGCTTGCTTCTCGGGGTTGTAGGACTGGACATTGGAGTTACCAAAGTCCGACGTAGTCGAAGTCAGCTGGAAAGCTGCGCCACAGAAGGTGAAAGCCCTGTAAGCGAAACGTCGAACCCTCCGTCCAGGATCCTGAGTACGGCGGAACACGTGAAATTCCGTCGGAATCCGGGAGGACCATCTCCCAAGGCTAAATACTCCCTAGTGACCGATAGTGAACCAGTACCGTGAGGGAAAGGTGAAAAGCACCCCGGAAGGGGAGTGAAACAGTTCCTGAAACCGTGTGCCTACAATTAGTCAAAGCCCGTTAATGGGTAATGGCGTGCCTTTTGTAGAATGAACCGGCGAGTTACGTTTGCTTGCGAGGTTAAGATGAAAAGTCGGAGCCGTAGCGAAAGCGAGTCTGAACAGGGCGAATGAGTAAGCAGATGTAGACCCGAAACCAAGTGACCTACCCATGACCAGGTTGAAGGTGTGGTGAAACACACTGGAGGACCGAACCCATGTATGTTGAAAAATGCTGGGATGAGTTGTGGGTAGCGGTGAAATTCCAAACGAACTTGGAGATAGCTGGTTCTCTCCGAAATAGCTTTAGGGTTAGCCTCGGAGGATGGATCATGGAGGTAGAGCACTGTTTGAACTAGGGGCCCATCAAGGGTTACTGAATTCAGATAAACTCCGAATACCATCGATCTTACTCCGGGAGTCAGACAGTGAGCGATAAGGTCCATTGTCGAAAGGGGAACAGCCCAGATCACCAGTTAAGGTCCCTAAATTTATGCTAAGTGGAAAAGGATGTGGCGTTGCACAGACAACTAGGATGTTGGCTCAGAAGCAGCCACCATTTAAAGAGTGCGTAATAGCTCACTAGTCGAGTGGCACTGCGCCGAAAATATACCGGGGCTAAGCATAATACCGAAACTGTGGGTGCACCCGTAAGGGTGCGCGGTAGGAGAGCGTTCTAAGGGCGTTGAAGGTCGATCGTGAGGACGGCTGGAGCGCTTAGAAGTGAGAATGCCGGCATGAGTAGCGAAAGATCAGTGAGAATCTGATCCACCGTATGACTAAGGTTTCCTGGGGAAGGCTCGTCCTCCCAGGGTTAGTCGGGATCTAAGGCGAGGCCGAGAGGCGTAGTCGATGACAAGCAGGTTGAGATTCCTGCACTAGTTTATTTTGTTTAAGCGATGGAGGGACGCAGGAGGCTAAGGAAAGCGCACGACTGGAAATGTGCGCCCAAGCAGCAAGTCTGACAGCGAGTGAAATGCTTGCAGTCTTAAGGACAAGCTGTGATGGGGAGCGAAATTATAGTAGCGAAGTTCCTGATGTCACACTGCCAAGAAAAGCTTCTAGTGAGAAATAAACTACCCGTACCGCAAACCGACACAGGTAGTCGAGGAGAGTATCCTCAGGTGAGCGAGCGAACTCTCGTTAAGGAACTCGGCAAAATGACCCCGTAACTTCGGAAGAAGGGGTGCTGACCGCAAGGTCAGCCGCAGTGAATAGGCCCAAACAACTGTTTATCAAAAACACAGGTCTCTGCTAAATCGTAAGATGATGTATAGGGGCTGACGCCTGCCCGGTGCTGGAAGGTTAAGAGGATGAGTTAGCGCAAGCGAAGCCCAGAATTGAAGCCCCAGTAAACGGCGGCCGTAACTATAACGGTCCTAAGGTAGCGAAATTCCTTGTCGGGTAAGTTCCGACCCGCACGAAAGGCGTAATGATTTGGGCACTGTCTCAACGAGAGACTCGGTGAAATTATAGTACCCGTGAAGATGCGGGTTACCCGCGACAGGACGGAAAGACCCCATGGAGCTTTACTGTAGCTTGATATTGAGTGTTTGTACCGCTTGTACAGGATAGGTAGGAGCCGTAGAGATCGGAACGCTAGTTTCGATGGAGGCGTTGGTGGGATACTACCCTAGCTGTATGAACACTCTAACCCGCGCCACTAATCGTGGCGGGAGACAGTGTCAGGTAGGCAGTTTGACTGGGGCGGTCGCCTCCTAAAATGTAACGGAGGCGCCCAAAGGTTCCCTCAGAATGGTTGGAAATCATTCGCAGAGTGTAAAGGTATAAGGGAGCTTGACTGCGAGACTGACAAGTCGAGCAGGGACGAAAGTCGGGCTTAGTGATCCGGTGGTTCCGTATGGAAGGGCCATCGCTCAACGGATAAAAGCTACCCTGGGGATAACAGGCTTATCTCCCCCAAGAGTCCACATCGACGGGGAGGTTTGGCACCTCGATGTCGGCTCATCGCATCCTGGGGCTGTAGTCGGTCCCAAGGGTTGGGCTGTTCGCCCATTAAAGCGGTACGCGAGCTGGGTTCAGAACGTCGTGAGACAGTTCGGTCCCTATCCGTCGCGGGCGCAGGAAATTTGAGAGGAGCTGTCCTTAGTACGAGAGGACCGGGATGGACGTTCCGCTGGTGTACCAGTTGTGCCGCCAGGCGCATCGCTGGGTAGCTATGAACGGCAGGGATAAACGCTGAAAGCATCTAAGTGTGAAGCCCCCCTCGAGATGAGATTTCCCATTCCTATATGGAAGTAAGACCCCTGAGAGATGATCAGGTAGATAGGCTGGAAGTGGAAGTGCAGCGATGCATGGAGCGGACCAGTACTAATCGGTCGAGGACTTAACCAAGTAAGCGTGCAAGCAGGCGCAGGTTTCTGCGACTGCGAACACATTTCGATGACAAGTACGTTAAGTTCAAGGCAGCAATTAAACAATGATAGCCAGTTTTGAGAGCGCAAAGTTCTCATAAGTGTGGTGGCGATAGCAAGAAGGATACACCTGTTCCCATGCCGAACACAGAAGTTAAGCTTCTTCACGCCGAGAGTAGTTGGTGGGAAACTGCCTGCGAGGGTAGGAAGCTGCCACGCTTACATATGGAGGATTAGCTCAGTTGGGAGAGCGTCTGCCTTACAAGCAGAGGGTCACAGGTTCGAGCCCTGTATCCTCCATTGAGCCGTTAGCTCAGTTGGTAGAGCAACTGACTTTTAATCAGTGGGTCGACAGTTCGAGCCTGTCACGGCTCAGAGAATTATTGGTTTTAAATGGCGGCTCAAGTCGATTTTTCGCCGACTTAGCTCAGTTGGTAGAGCATCTGTCTTGTAAACAGGGGGTCGAAGGTTCGAATCCTTTAGTCGGCATGGTACCAATAATTTGATAGCACCATGTTTCATGCGGAAGTAGTTCAGTGGTAGAACATCACCTTGCCATGGTGGGGGTCGCGGGTTCGAATCCCGTCTTCCGCTTTCCAAGCACAGTGCCGAGGGTGTGCTTGGTCAAACCTATCCTCGGCATTATCATGATTTGCACCCATAGCGCAATTGGATAGAGTGTCTGACTACGAATCAGAAGGTTGTAGGTTCGACTCCTACTGGGTGCATTATCGGGAAATAGCTCAGCTTGGTAGAGCACCTGGTTTGGGACCAGGGGGTCGCAGGTTCGAATCCTGTTTTCCCGATTGGACATTTTTGTCCCTTAGTTTTTCGCGGTGTAGCTCAGCTGGCTAGAGCGTCCGGTTCATACCCGGGAGGTCGAGGGTTCGATCCCCCCCGCCGCGATTGAGCTTGGACCTTTAGCTCAGTTGGTTAGAGCAGACGGCTCATAACCGTCCGGTCGTAGGTTCGAGCCCTACAAGGTCCATCTTTACAGGGTGGTCGCTGTTCGGTATAATCGATATGTTATTGTTATCGCGGGATGGAGCAGTTCGGTAGCTCGTCGGGCTCATAACCCGAAGGTCGCAGGTTCAAATCCTGCTCCCGCAATTTATATGGTTCCATGGTCTAGTTGGTTAGGACGCCTGCCTGTCACGCAGGAGATCACGGGTTCGAGTCCCGTTGGGACCGTTTGCGGCTCGGTAGCTCAGTCGGTAGAGCAATGCATTGAAGCTGCATGTGTCGGCAGTTCGATTCTGTCCCGCGCCATATTCATAATCATTTTTATGCGGGTGTAGTTTAGTGGTAAAACCACAGCCTTCCAAGCTGTTGTCGCGAGTTCGATTCTCGTCACCCGCTGCGGTTATGATCATGGGCCTATAGCTCAGTTGGTTAGAGCGCACGCTTGATAAGCGTGAGGTCGGTGGTTCAAGTCCACCTAGGCCCATTGTTCCATTTATAGTTTCATATACACATGGAGAAGTACTCAAGTGGCTGAAGAGGCGCCCCTGCTAAGGGTGTAGACCGGGAAACTGGTGCGAGGGTTCAAATCCCTCCTTCTCCGTTGTGGCCCGTTGGTCAAGTGGTTAAGACACCGCCCTTTCACGGCGGTAACATGGGTTCAAATCCCGTACGGGTCATGTTTAGATGGAGAATTACCCAAGTCTGGCTGAAGGGAACGGTCTTGAAAACCGTCAGGTGGGCGTAAGTCCACGCGAGGGTTCGAATCCCTCATTCTCCTTTATAATTATCGCGGGATGGAGCAGTTCGGTAGCTCGTCGGGCTCATAACCCGAAGGTCGCAGGTTCAAATCCTGCTCCCGCAATTTATATGGTTCCATGGTCTAGTTGGTTAGGACGCCTGCCTGTCACGCAGGAGATCACGGGTTCGAGTCCCGTTGGAACCGTCTCTCTCAATTGAGAGAAAAATACAAAAGTTTAGTTCCAAATGGCTCGGTAGCTCAGTCGGTAGAGCAATGCATTGAAGCTGCATGTGTCGGCGGTTCGATTCCGTCCCGCGCCATTATGGAGGAGTAGCGAAGAGGCTAAACGCGGCGGACTGTAAATCCGCTCCTTCGGGTTCATAGGTTCGAATCCTATCTCCTCCATTTTATAGGGATATAGTTTAATGGTAGAACTACGGTCTCCAAAACCGTCAGTGTGGGTTCAACTCCTACTATCCCTGCTTTTATAATGGCGGTATTGGTGAAGCGGTTAACACACCGGTTTGTGGCACCGGCATACGTGGGTTCGATCCCCACATACCGCCCTTTTTACTGGGGTATAGCCAAGTGGTAAGGCAACGGACTTTGACTCCGTCATGCGCTGGTTCGAATCCAGCTACCCCAATTTCTCCAACTGCCATAGGGGAAAGGCACTTAATTGAAATATGGCGGTGTAGCCAAGCGGTAAGGCATGGGTCTGCAAAACCTTGATCGTCGGTTCGATTCCGATCACCGCCTTATCTTGCGGCAATCGCCAAGAGAGTGTATTATCATTTAATATTATGCCGGTGTGGCGGAATTGGCAGACGCGCGGGATTCAAAATCCCGTTCCAGCGATGGAGTATCGGTTCGACCCCGATCACCGGTATCACAAACCTTCCTAGGAAGGTTTTTTTTTTGCCTTGAAAATCTGTGCCACAAACAAAGATGTTCCCAATACATTTTTGATCACACCCGATTTAAAAAAGTGTACAATTTGGCACAAATCATGGAGCCGCTGTTTTTGCATGAAAATTGTATGATTTCTGACACACGAAAAAAAGACCCAGCGTTTCTTCATCCTACGTAAAAGTAAGATGCTCCTGAGTCTTTTTTCGTTATCTGATACTGTCCTTTTTGACGATTGCTGCCAGTTGACTTGCTATTCTTCGCGAGAGAACTTCAATATCTTGATCCGAGACCGTTCCAATGCGCGACGATGACGCTGCAGCAAAGGATCTTCAGAACTGTCTGTCTGACTGATGACAGCTGCCTCGAAGGCCTCATATTCCAAAGGTGACAACCGTGCCAGAAACTGTGCAAACTCGATTCGCATGAGTAGACCATCTTCATACGATCTGAGAGCCAGACGTTCTTGAAGAGATTCAAGTGCGCTGTCTTCAACTGGGATTGCGGTCGCGTCGATGCGGCGTTTATGCGCAAAGTGTTTCCGCAAGACTGAACGCAGGTGTGACTGCAATACCATTCGATAGTAGGGACCAAATTGGGATCCGCTAGAGCCATCATATCGAGTAATTGCTTTGAGCATCGCAATCCTGGCCTCTTGTAACCAGTCTTCATGTGAAAAATCCCTGAGATGGTACGGTCTTAACACCGTTAGGACTAGCGGTCGATATTGCTTAAACAATTGGCTGAATGCAGTTGAGTTTGTGATTGCTTCATTGATTAATGTTAACTCTGTGGCTTTCATATCTCCTCCTCCCCCGACTTACTAGCTTTTTCATTCTACAATAAAGCGTTTCCAATTGAATAGCGAACAATCGTTCATGAATATTTTTTAGGGGAACAGAATGCTTACAACCAAAGGCATATGTTGGGGCAATATTGACAACATTATTTTAGTATTTTTTTCACGATTTTTTTAAGAGTCACGACATCTTTAAAGGAATAGAAAGGGGCCAGTAGAATGACCTATTGTTAATTGGTGATTCGGTGGTCGGAGAGCGTGTTATTACAAGCATGATTTGAAAAATGGTATGACAAAAAATGATGATATTTTAATGGCGTGAAGGCAGCTTTAGATATCTTAGAACGGCAATTTTTAAAAAATAATGTTGGCGCCTTCATATGCGATACCATCGGGAAAATAGCGAATTTATAAAGAATAATCAATCTTACATTGATCATGACATGCGTTATATTAAACAAGTCACTTTTTTAGGGAGGTATTCGATAATTTCTTCAAATAGAGAAAATAATAAAATTGGTCTATTTCAGTTAGTTATGCTAGCTTTGGGTTCCTTGATTGGTTCAGGCTGGCTCTTTGGTTCTTGGGAAGCAGCAGCAGTAGCTGGTCCGGCGGCGATTCTGTCTTGGGTGATTGGCGGCTTGATTATTGGCATCATTGCTTATAATTACATTGAGCTTGGGACCATGTTTCCTGAATCAGGCGGAATGAGCAAATATGCTCAGTACTCGCACGGTTCTTTAGTTGGCTTTATCGCCTCTTGGGCCAACTGGATCTCGCTAGTGACGTTGCTGCCGATTGAAGCAGTGGCTGCCGTGCAATATATGGCATCATGGCCGTGGCAGTGGGCTAGCTTTACGCACGGTTTTTTGGCTGATGGGCGTATCACATCGCAGGGGTTGCTGGTGGTGTTTGCTTTCATCATTATTTTTACGTTACTTAACTATTGGTCAGTCTCATTACTGACACGATTCACGAGCTTCATCTCGATCTTCAAAATTGGGGTGCCTTTGCTGACGATCACGCTGTTGGCACTTTCAAGCTTCCATCCCGGCAATTATGGGCATTCTTTAGCGACCTTCATGCCTTATGGGAGCGCACCTATCTTTGCGGCCACTTCAGTTTCTGGGATTATTTTTTCCTTTAACGCGTTTCAAACCGTCATCAACATGGGAAGCGATGTTAAGAAACCGCAAAAAAATATTGGGCGCGGAATTGCAATTTCGTTACTGATTAGTGCGGTCATTTACATTTTATTGCAAAGCGTTTTTATCACGACAATTTCGCCGAAGCTATTAGCAGCACATGGTTGGCAAGGGTTGAATCTCAACTCCCCATTTGCTGACTTGGCGATTCTGCTGGGCATTCACTGGTTATCAGTTTTGTTATATATGGATGCCTTTGTTTCCCCGTTTGGGACTGGCGTTTCATTTGTTGCTTCATCTGGGCGGGCGTTGCAGGCGATGGTCAGCAACAACCATATTCCCAAATTTCTTGGGAAACTTGATGAAAAGTATGGTACACCACGAGTGGCGATGGTGGTGAATGCGTTGCTTAGCATGGTTATGGTTTCGATTTTTCCATCTTGGGGTACGTTAACTAGCGTCATCTCCACGGCAACGTTGATTGCTTACCTGACAGGTCCTATTACGGTCATCTCCTTGCGTGACATGGCCCCAGATTTTAAGCGGCCAGTGAAGTCGAGCCTCTTGCGGGTGATGGCACCATTGTCATTTGTGCTAACCTCATTAGCGGCTTACTGGGCAAAATGGCCGACAACGGTTGAAGTGATCGGCGTTATTTTCTTGGGTATTCCTTTCTATTTGTTCTATGAATGGCGATCAGGCTGGGCAAGCACGCTTAAGCAATTGAAGGCGGCAGCTTGGATGCTGGTATATTTGCTATTCCTGTCACTCATCTCACTTATTGGCAGCAGTGAGTTTAATGGTTTGAATTGGATTCACTATCCTTTAGATTTTGTTGTCATTATCGTTGGTGCTTTGGGCTTTTATGCTTGGGGAATTAATAGTCACATTTTCTCTAAATATTTCCGACGCGCTGCAAGGGTGAATGACAAAGTTAAAATGCCGCGGCAGTAGCAACTAGTATTAGAAAAAACACGTCTCTGGTCAGAAACATGATCATCGACGTGTTTTTTGGTATGATGGAAGACATTCTGATTCTTGACCATTGCCGCAGATGCTTTGAGCCGCCGGTGGTGAAGGCTCGTTTGATAAAATGCTAGATGGCATAACTTACGACTTTTGCCTGATGATGGTGTGATGGCGACAAGGTAAGATAATTTTAAAGGTTTGAGGGAAAATTGCATTTAGCTATGCCTATCTTTATACTTATACTAAACAAATGACGTCTGGAGGGGATTAGGTGAATATCGGGATTTTTACAGATAGCTACTTTCCACAAGTCAGTGGCGTCGCGACGTCCATCAAGACCTTGAAGGACGATCTGGAGCGTAAGGGCCATCAGGTTTATATTTTTACAACGACTGATCCGCATGTGCCGGACGACGCCGTTGAACCTAATTTATTCCGATTTACCAGTGTACCGTTTGTCTCATTCACGGATCGGCGAATTGCGGTTCGTGGGCTTTTTCATGCTTACGCAGTGGCGAAGGAATTGAACTTGGACATTGTTCATACACAAACTGAATTTTCGATGGGGTATATCGGCAAATTTGTCGCCAAGCAGTTGAAAATTCCGACAATCCATACTTATCACACTATGTATGAGGATTATCTGCATTATGTCCTGAATGGTCATTTGCTGAAGCCTTATCATGTGAAGCAGTTTACGCGGGCGTTTCTTTATCATGTCAGTGGCGTTGTTGCGCCTTCTGAACGCGTTTATGATACGCTGCGGCGATATGGCGTCAAAACTGAGATCAAAATCATTCCAACTGGGGTTGATTTGACTCAGTTTGCCCAGCAAAAAGATCCGCATTTACGTGACAAGCTCGGGTTGGCGCATGTCCCGGTTTTGGTCTCACTCAGTCGGGTCGCGTATGAAAAGCGAATTGATAAGGTGATCAGTGCCATGCCTAAAATTCTGGAACAGGTGCCCCAAGCGGTGCTGTTAATTGTTGGCGATGGGCCTGCGCGTGAAGACTTAGAGGCGCAAGTCGCTGAGCTGGGTCTCAAGGAGCATGTCCGATTCACCGGTGAAATTGACCATGATGATGTTGGTGACTATTACCGGGTTGGCGATGTGTTTGTATCGGCAAGTGACTCCGAGTCACAGGGGTTAACTTATATCGAAGCGATGGCGGCGGATCGCAAAGTGGTTGCCTTGACAGGGGATTATACGGATCAACTTTTGGATGATCCGGCGTTAGGGACAACATTTTCAACTGAGACTGAAATGGTGCATCAGGTCGTGAATTACTTGAAACATCCAAATGCTTACGATGATGCTAAGCCGCGTCAAGAAAAGTTAGCGGCAATTTCTGCAGATCGATTTGGCGATCGGGTTTTGGATTTCTATCAAGACATTTTGTCACACTATTCGCCTAATGAGGCCGATGAAGCTGCACCATGGACCGATGAAGATTCCAGTAAACGGACCATGAAAGGTTAAATATGATTGTTATTAATATGTTTTCCTCTGCCAATAAGGTTGCAGGACAAGGAGTTGGCGCAGTCTACACAGAACTGATGGGCTTGCTGAAACACGATTTTTCAAATGAATTTGAAGTTAACGTCAATCGTTATACGCGTAGTGACATCAGCCATTATCATACGATTGATCCTAAATTTTATTTATCTACTTTCTCCAAAAAACGGGGTCGCAAGATTGGCTTTGTCCACTTTGTGCCGAGTACACTGGATGCGAGTCTGAAGTTGCCGCGAGTGGCGCGGTGGACGCTTGATAAGTATACGTTGGCTTTTTATAAGCGAATGGATCAGTTAGTGGTGGTGAACCCGAATTTTATTCCTAAGTTAGAAGCTTATGGGATCAGTCGCGACAAAGTGACTTATATTCCTAATTTCGTATCGCAACGAACGTTTCATCCAGTATCCACTGAAAAGCGGCAGGCTTTGCGACATGCCAATGGCTTTAAACCTGATGATTTTGTCATTTTTGGCGCGGGTCAGGTGCAGGATCGTAAGGGTGTCAGCGACTTTATCAAATTAGCAAAACATAATCCTGAATTTCGTTTTGTTTGGGCAGGTGGTTTCTCTTTTGGCCGCATTACTGAAGGCTACGACCATTTGAAGAAGGCCGTAGCAGAAGCCCCGGCAAACTTGGATTTTACCGGGATTATGCCACGGGAGACAATGATTGACTATTACAATATGGCCGATGTTTTCTTATTGCCTTCTTATGAAGAGCTGTTCCCAATGTCCGTCCTTGAGGCTTTTGCAACGGGAACGCCAGTGATGGTGCGGGATCTTGAGCTGTATCACCAAATCATCACACCTTATGCCATCACGGCTGTTGATGTTGACGATATGCAGTCTCGATTGCGGGCACTTGCGGATGATCATGATCTTTTGGCAACTTATGCAACTAAGAGTCGACAAGCTGCTGAAGTTTACGATGAAAGCCGACTTGAAAAAGTCTGGCACGATTTCTATCTTCATCAAGCTGCACGGGGGAAGCACTAGCCGAGGAGTTATATGACACGGAAGAACAAACTGGCTGTCTTAATCATGATTTTGATTGGCGCCGGTATTTTTATTTATGAAGCTCGTGATCTGAACGGCGCACAATTAATCCACGAACTATTGACGCTTGATCTCAAGTGGCTGCTGGTGGCTTTTTTGCTCATGTTTGGGTCGTGGATCATTGAAACCTTTGTGGTTCAGATCTTTATTCGAAGTGAAGCTGATGATTTAGACTTTAAAACCGCTTTGCGTGTGCCGTTGGTTGAACAATTGTTTAATGCAATTACGCCGATGGCTTCTGGTGGTCAGCCAGCCCAATTATTTGCTTTGATGCAAAGTGGCGTTGAAGCTGGCCGGGCAAGTTCCGTGTTGTTGATGAAGTTTGTCGTGTATCAATTCATGGTCCTGATTAACTTTGTCCTGACACTATTCATCGGGTTTGATCAGGTGTCCAAACATTTTGGGGCGCTTGCTTTGTTCATCGTTTTTGGTTTTGTGATTCATGTGGTTGTCATCGTAGGCTTGCTCATGGTGATGTATTACTATAAGTTCACAAAAAAATTAGTGAATTTGGTGATGATACCGATTGGCTGGTTTGTCAAACCTGAGAAAAAACTTGCCATGCAAAGCAACCTTGATCATAAAATTGACACTTTTTACGCAGAGAGTTTGCACTTGAAACGCGAAAAGAAGCGGGTCATCAAGGCTTGCTTGTTGACACTTGTGCAATTGCTGCTTTACTATGCGGTGCCGTACTTTGTGCTCCTGTCGCTTGGCGTAAGTCATGTTAGTATCGTTGAGGTCATCGTGTTGCA
Source organism: Lacticaseibacillus paracasei subsp. paracasei (assembly GCF_000829035.1). Lineage (NCBI taxonomy): Bacteria > Bacillati > Bacillota > Bacilli > Lactobacillales > Lactobacillaceae > Lacticaseibacillus > Lacticaseibacillus paracasei. Next base: position 811,457 of record NZ_AP012541.1, read on the forward strand.
CGTGATGATTGTGATGATTGTCAGCCTGTTTCCGATTCCAGGCGGTGCTGGCGGGGCCGAGTATAGCTTTAAAACCTTGTTTGCGACTTATGTTGCGTCGCCTTCAAAATTGATTCTAGGGATGCTGTTATGGCGGTTCTTGACCTATTACCTGGGGATGATCTGCGGCATCATTGCCATGGCATTCCCGCCAAAAAGCAAACGTACGTGAGCGACTGAGAAAAGTCAAAGCTCAGGGAGGGCGAAATGTCGTCAGCAAGCGAAGAACTGAACCAGTATTGGCCTGCCTTTAGACAAAGCAAACGTTATGCGCCTTTGTTAGGGATCAGAGACGCCGAGATTAAGCATATCTTGACCGGCATCGTTGAATTGGTGATGGCTCAAAATCAGCATCACATTAAGGCGTGGCAAATCAACGAAATTGCTGTTGCCCTGAGACCTGCTTTGGAGACTAGCTGGGCCACCCCAAAACAGGAGCAGCGAATTTTGGCACGATATGCTTCGTGGGTGAATATTTTTTTAACATGGCTGGCAGAAGCCGGTAAGGTCGCATTTACATCGGCAGACGTTGCTGCTGTGATGGCGATACTTTATCCGTAAGCTACATGTCGATAAATAAAAAGCGCTTGGTAATCAGACCAATTTTGATCTGATAACCAAGCGCTTTTATCTATTGTCTTCAAAACTAGGCGGCTTTATGCGCAGCTATGAATGCTTGTAAACGTTTGACTGCCTCCTTGAGGTCAGCCATGGAAGCCGCATAGCTGATGCGAATATAACCTTCGCCACCAGGGCCAAACGCGGTACCTGAGATCAGCGCAAGTTTCTGCTCTGTGGCAAGCGATTGCGTGAATTGTCGCGAATCAAGCCCCAGTTCGATCGGGATTTTGGCAAAAAGATAGAAGGCGCCATCCGGCCGAGCAACATCGAAGCCCATGTCCAGAAGCGCCTGATAGACAAAATCGCGGCGCTTGGCATAGGCGGCTTTCATAACCTGTGCATCATCTTGTCCGTTCGTCAAAGCTTCAATGCCAGCGCGTTGTGCAATGGTGGTTGCCGCGGTGACGAGATACTGGTGCACTTTTTTCGCCTCTGCGATCAAAACTCGCGGACCCATCAAAAAACCGATTCGCCAGCCGGTCATGGCATGTGATTTTGACAGACCATTCACGACAAAAGTTCGGTCGTAAGCATAACTGCCCATGGAAACATGTGAGTCACCATAAGTTAGTTCGGAATAGATCTCATCGCAAATAATATAAAGATCATGTTCAGCAGCAGTTGCGGCAATCGCTTTAACCTCAGACGCACGATAAGTGACGCCAGTCGGATTGCTTGGATAGTTTAAAATGATGCCTTTTATTTTGGCATCAGGATGAGCAGCAATCGTTGCTTCGATCAGCGCTGGGGTCAAGACAAAGTTGGTTTTGCTAGTGTCCATATAGATCGGTGTCACATGATTCAACGTAAGCAAAGGGATGTACCCCGGATAAATCGGTGACGGCACCAGCATGGCATCACCTGGATCGCTGATGGTTGTAATGGCAGTTGCCAAAGCCTCGGTAGCGCCCACGGTGACAAGGATTTCATCTTCAGCAGCGTAATCAGTATCATATTTTGTTTTGAAAAAGTGTTGCGCAGCTTCCCGCAGTTCTGGATCACCCACCATTCCGGTATAATGAGAATAATTTTCCTGAATAGCTTCAATGCCAGCCTGTTTAACGTGCTCAGGCGTATTGAAATCGGGTTCACCTAACGTTAACTTCAAAATACCGGGAATCTTGCTGACGCTTTCGTCAAATTGCCGGATTTCACTAACGTCGATGTCGGCTAATTGTTTATTTAATGGTTGCAACTTCATGGGCGATCTCCTTAGTATGTAGGTTGCAAATAGCATAGTCCATTTTCCCTCATAGTTGCAATGCAATAAAACTGCAATTCAAAGAGAGATTTCTCCCACAGAGGCCGTGGTTTATGCTAAGCTATTTCTTGAAATAGGAAAAATAAACAGCGCGTGATCCCGCCCAGATGAGATTCGATGTGTCAGTGCCAATAATTGGCATGTTGGCTCGCAAGGTGGTGATCGCGTTTATAGGAGGCCATTTTATGAAACAATCACAGCTCGTGGCCATCATCAAGCGCCTAGAAGCCATGCAGGCAGGCGATGGCGAGACCCAGTCGCGCCGCTTCGAAAAAAATGGTGATGAAAAGGGCCTCGTGACATACGATCCCAAGACCGAAACTTATGAACTTGAAGAATTAGGCACTCACCAAACCTTTCAGTTTGATAATATCGATCTTGCAGCCATGGAAATCTATGATTTGATGGATTTTGATGAAGACGATGGCACAAGTGACAGCACCAGCGATCAAGCACCAGCTTGATCAACGACAAAAGCGAACTGACAAGGTTCGCTTTTTGTGTAGCACATGATCAGAAGCGCTTGGAAATGGTATTCAGTAGCCGTCAAAACCTGATCCGAATTTAAAGGCTTCTTTAAAATCACCATGGATTGGCCCAAATAGGTCCAGAAAGTTTGTCTTTTTCAAAACAAGCGGTTATCCTAGCGAATGTGCTATACTTTTGACATTAAACAATGACTTGGAGGCTCCACATGAACCAGCTTGGCAGTAAACTCAGGGGATTTTTTAATACCCGGCTCGGGTTTTTTGTGCTTGCCATCGTCCTTTTTTGGGCGAAGACATACTGGGCATATCAATCAAAATTCAATCTGGGCGTCACCGGCAGCTTTCAACATCTGATCTTGGCGATCAACCCGATTCCAACCACACTGTTCCTTTTTGGCATCGCACTATACATGTCAGGGCGTAAATCGTACATTACGATGCTGATTATTGATGCACTTACATCGGTGTGGCTTTTTGCCAATGTCCTTTACTATCGAGAATTTTCGGACTTTCTGACATTTGCATTGATCAAAGGGTCAGGCGCCGTGTCCAATAACCTCAATAAAGGCATCATGGGTATTGTGCAACCAACAGATTTTATTGTTTTCGCTGACGTCCTCATTTTGATTCTGTTGCTTGTTTTTAAAGTCATTCGGATGGACATTCGGCCGATTAAGAAACGCTTTGCGCTCGGGGTTTCGGTTTTAGCTGTCGCGATGTTCGCAGCTAATCTCAGTGTGGCTTATAGTGACCGTTCAGGCTTACTGACGCGTACCTTTGACAATAACTATATTGTTAAGTATTTAGGCCTTAATGCCTATACAGTTGTTGATGGGGTCAAAACAGCACAAAACAGTGCCACGAAAGCAAACGCTGATTCAAGCGATGTGAAATCTGTTTTGAATTATCTTAATAAGAACAGAGTCACACCTAATGCGCAATATACTGGTGTTGCCAAAGGGAAGAACGTTTTTGTGATCCATTTGGAAAGCCTTCAGCAGTTTATGATTGACTTCAAATGGGATGGGCAGGAAGTGACGCCTAATCTAAATAAGCTCTATCATGAATCTGATACGTTATCCTTTGACAATTTCTTTAATCAAGTTGGCCAAGGGAAAACTGCCGATGCTGAGATGATGATGGAAAACTCACTGTTTGGTTTACCTGAAGGGGCAGCCATGGTTACCGATGGCACAACCAATACTTTCCAGGCAGCGCCAGCAATTTTGGATCAGCAAGGTTACACAACAGCATCATTCCACGGCGATGTGCCGAGTTTTTGGAACCGAGACAACACCTATAAGTCTTGGGGCTATGACTACTTCTTCTCGAAAAATTATTTTTCAAGTGGGAAGAACTACGATGTCGGCTATGGGCTAAAGGATAAGATTTTCCTCAAAGACTCAGCTCAGTACATTGAGCAATTACCACAACCGTTCTATGCCAAAATGATCACGGTCACAAATCACTATCCGTATACTTTGGATAAAGCCAATCAAACCATCGAGAAGACGGATACTGGCGACGATACCGTTGATGGCTATGTTCAAACTGCCCGTTATCTTGATGAAGCACTGGGTGAGTTTTTCAATTGGTTGAAGGAAACTGGTCTGTATGACAAATCAATGATTGTTCTTTACGGTGATCACTATGGTATTTCGAATAACCATAAAAAAGCCATGGCTAAGCTTACGAACATTTCTGGTTTCAATGATTATAACAACGCCATGTACCAGCGAGTACCATTTATGATTCACATGCCAGGCTTAAAAGGTGGTATTAATCATACGTACGGTGGTGAGATTGACGCACTGCCAACAATATTGAACCTGTTAGGTGTGAAAGATAACGATACAGTTCAATTTGGGTCCGACTTGTTATCCGCGGATCATCCGCAAACCGTGGCCTTCCGAAACGGCGACTTTGTCACGCCAGACTTTACAAAGGTTGGTAGTCAATATTTCAATACCACGACTGGTAAGAAAATCGACAAGTTATCAGAAAGCCAGAAGGAAAGTGTTGATGCGTCCACTAATCGAGTGACCACCGAACTTTCTCTGTCTGATCGCGTCATTAACGGCGATTTGTTGCGATTCTATACACCGGCCGGCTTTAAGAAGGTTGATCGAAGTGACTTTTCATATAAGCTGACAGATACAAAGAAAAAGTTGAAAGCCGCGCAAAAGAAGGGCACGAGTCTAAAAGCGGAAAACAAAGGTAAGTCAGTTGCCGATGAGTATAAGACCGATGCACCCGAACTTAAAGACGATAGCGATAGCAGCAGTAGCGAGTCAAAGTAGCAATCGAATTCATTGAAAGCAGCGTTCAGCGGCGAGCGCTGCTTTTTCTGTGTCCACAAAATGTGCTGTAGCGAATGGGATTACTGACCTGAAGCTGCTCATTCTGAACTTTTGTAAGTAAACAGTTGTGCTAGATTAGAAAAGAGCGTACAATTTTACTAGATGATAATAGTTACAAATAGGAGGCTGGCTATGAATCAGGCGGTTTACAACAAAACAATTAACTTGCTCAAAGCGAAGCAGATTCGGGTCACCCCGCAGCGTGAAGCGATTATTTCGTACATGATTGACAGTACGGCACATCCGACTGCGGAAATGATTTATGCGAAACTGTCGCCGCAGTTTCCGCATATGAGTGTTGCAACCGTATATAATAATCTACGGCTTTTGGTTGATCTTAATCTAGTTGAAGAAATGTCGTCTAATGATGCGGCCACTCATTTTGATTTTCCCATTGAGCCACATTATCACGCCATTTGTACAAACTGCGGCAGAATCTTTGATTTCAGTTATCCAGGCGTTACAGATGTTGAAGCAGTGGCGGCTAAGAAAACCGGCTTTAAAGTGAGTGGCCATCACCTCGAAGTTTACGGTATTTGCCCTGATTGCCAAGTGAAATTAGGTATGAAGTAATTGAGTCCAATAAGGCGGTGCATTACGGCGATTAAGTCGTATGTACCGCTTTTTGTTGGGTAGGTTAAGCAATATCACGCAACAATCAATTAGGCCGTATGGACAGGAGCATCGCGTGGTTTTGCTGGAAACTCAAAAAAATACTTGCACACCGTCTGAGTTGCTGGTATTATATTATTGCTGTCAAAAAGCAATTCCTTTTCTAAAAAGGGTAAGGTAGAAGCGCTTGCATCTTCCATTTAACAGGATATTTAATAAAAATGTTGACATGTAACGCTGGTCATGATAATCTATCAAAGTTGTCTTTTGACAAGGTCGTCCTTTGAAAACTGAACAAAGTTTCGTTTAAATGTGCAGGGTCCTTGGTACTTTGGTACCGAGGCAAAAAGTAACATTTGCGAAGTCAATTCGCTAGAACAACAAATCGAGCTATTCGAACAGCTCATATTTATATGAGAGTTTGATCCTGGCTCAGGATGAACGCTGGCGGCGTGCCTAATACATGCAAGTCGAACGAGTTCTCGTTGATGATCGGTGCTTGCACCGAGATTCAACATGGAACGAGTGGCGGACGGGTGAGTAACACGTGGGTAACCTGCCCTTAAGTGGGGGATAACATTTGGAAACAGATGCTAATACCGCATAGATCCAAGAACCGCATGGTTCTTGGCTGAAAGATGGCGTAAGCTATCGCTTTTGGATGGACCCGCGGCGTATTAGCTAGTTGGTGAGGTAATGGCTCACCAAGGCGATGATACGTAGCCGAACTGAGAGGTTGATCGGCCACATTGGGACTGAGACACGGCCCAAACTCCTACGGGAGGCAGCAGTAGGGAATCTTCCACAATGGACGCAAGTCTGATGGAGCAACGCCGCGTGAGTGAAGAAGGCTTTCGGGTCGTAAAACTCTGTTGTTGGAGAAGAATGGTCGGCAGAGTAACTGTTGTCGGCGTGACGGTATCCAACCAGAAAGCCACGGCTAACTACGTGCCAGCAGCCGCGGTAATACGTAGGTGGCAAGCGTTATCCGGATTTATTGGGCGTAAAGCGAGCGCAGGCGGTTTTTTAAGTCTGATGTGAAAGCCCTCGGCTTAACCGAGGAAGCGCATCGGAAACTGGGAAACTTGAGTGCAGAAGAGGACAGTGGAACTCCATGTGTAGCGGTGAAATGCGTAGATATATGGAAGAACACCAGTGGCGAAGGCGGCTGTCTGGTCTGTAACTGACGCTGAGGCTCGAAAGCATGGGTAGCGAACAGGATTAGATACCCTGGTAGTCCATGCCGTAAACGATGAATGCTAGGTGTTGGAGGGTTTCCGCCCTTCAGTGCCGCAGCTAACGCATTAAGCATTCCGCCTGGGGAGTACGACCGCAAGGTTGAAACTCAAAGGAATTGACGGGGGCCCGCACAAGCGGTGGAGCATGTGGTTTAATTCGAAGCAACGCGAAGAACCTTACCAGGTCTTGACATCTTTTGATCACCTGAGAGATCAGGTTTCCCCTTCGGGGGCAAAATGACAGGTGGTGCATGGTTGTCGTCAGCTCGTGTCGTGAGATGTTGGGTTAAGTCCCGCAACGAGCGCAACCCTTATGACTAGTTGCCAGCATTTAGTTGGGCACTCTAGTAAGACTGCCGGTGACAAACCGGAGGAAGGTGGGGATGACGTCAAATCATCATGCCCCTTATGACCTGGGCTACACACGTGCTACAATGGATGGTACAACGAGTTGCGAGACCGCGAGGTCAAGCTAATCTCTTAAAGCCATTCTCAGTTCGGACTGTAGGCTGCAACTCGCCTACACGAAGTCGGAATCGCTAGTAATCGCGGATCAGCACGCCGCGGTGAATACGTTCCCGGGCCTTGTACACACCGCCCGTCACACCATGAGAGTTTGTAACACCCGAAGCCGGTGGCGTAACCCTTTTAGGGAGCGAGCCGTCTAAGGTGGGACAAATGATTAGGGTGAAGTCGTAACAAGGTAGCCGTAGGAGAACCTGCGGCTGGATCACCTCCTTTCTAAGGAAACAGACTGAAAGTCTGACGGAAACCTGCACACACGAAACTTTGTTTAGTTTTGAGAGGATAACCTCTTCACGCCTATCGGGCCTATAGCTCAGTTGGTTAGAGCGCACGCTTGATAAGCGTGAGGTCGATGGTTCAAGTCCATCTAGGCCCATCAAGCGTACGCTTGTTAATTGAACAACCCTTATGGGGGATTAGCTCAGCTGGGAGAGCGCCTGCTTTGCAAGCAGGAGGTCATCGGTTCGATCCCGTTATCCTCCATTGGCCGAAAGGCCAATGACCGACGAAAGTCGGCTACTTTGTTCTTTGAAAACTGGATATCATTGTATTAATTGTTTTAAATTGCCGAGAACACAGCGTATTTGTATGAGTTTCTGAAAAAGAAATTCGCATCGCATAACCGCTGACGCAAGTCAGTACAGGTTAAGTTACAAAGGGCGCACGGTGGATGCCTTGGCACTAGGAGCCGATGAAGGACGGAACTAATACCGATATGCTTCGGGGAGCTATAAGTAAGCTTTGATCCGGAGATTTCCGAATGGGGGAACCCAGTACACATCAGTGTATTGCTTGTCAGTGAATACATAGCTGGCCGGCGGCAGACGCGGGGAACTGAAACATCTCAGTACCCGCAGGAAGAGAAAGAAAACTCGATTCCCATAGTAGCGGCGAGCGAAGTGGGAAGAGCCCAAACCGAGAAGCTTGCTTCTCGGGGTTGTAGGACTGGACATTGGAGTTACCAAAGTCCGACGTAGTCGAAGTCAGCTGGAAAGCTGCGCCACAGAAGGTGAAAGCCCTGTAAGCGAAACGTCGAACCCTCCGTCCAGGATCCTGAGTACGGCGGAACACGTGAAATTCCGTCGGAATCCGGGAGGACCATCTCCCAAGGCTAAATACTCCCTAGTGACCGATAGTGAACCAGTACCGTGAGGGAAAGGTGAAAAGCACCCCGGAAGGGGAGTGAAACAGTTCCTGAAACCGTGTGCCTACAATTAGTCAAAGCCCGTTAATGGGTAATGGCGTGCCTTTTGTAGAATGAACCGGCGAGTTACGTTTGCTTGCGAGGTTAAGATGAAAAGTCGGAGCCGTAGCGAAAGCGAGTCTGAACAGGGCGAATGAGTAAGCAGATGTAGACCCGAAACCAAGTGACCTACCCATGACCAGGTTGAAGGTGTGGTGAAACACACTGGAGGACCGAACCCATGTATGTTGAAAAATGCTGGGATGAGTTGTGGGTAGCGGTGAAATTCCAAACGAACTTGGAGATAGCTGGTTCTCTCCGAAATAGCTTTAGGGTTAGCCTCGGAGGATGGATCATGGAGGTAGAGCACTGTTTGAACTAGGGGCCCATCAAGGGTTACTGAATTCAGATAAACTCCGAATACCATCGATCTTACTCCGGGAGTCAGACAGTGAGCGATAAGGTCCATTGTCGAAAGGGGAACAGCCCAGATCACCAGTTAAGGTCCCTAAATTTATGCTAAGTGGAAAAGGATGTGGCGTTGCACAGACAACTAGGATGTTGGCTCAGAAGCAGCCACCATTTAAAGAGTGCGTAATAGCTCACTAGTCGAGTGGCACTGCGCCGAAAATATACCGGGGCTAAGCATAATACCGAAACTGTGGGTGCACCCGTAAGGGTGCGCGGTAGGAGAGCGTTCTAAGGGCGTTGAAGGTCGATCGTGAGGACGGCTGGAGCGCTTAGAAGTGAGAATGCCGGCATGAGTAGCGAAAGATCAGTGAGAATCTGATCCACCGTATGACTAAGGTTTCCTGGGGAAGGCTCGTCCTCCCAGGGTTAGTCGGGATCTAAGGCGAGGCCGAGAGGCGTAGTCGATGACAAGCAGGTTGAGATTCCTGCACTAGTTTATTTTGTTTAAGCGATGGAGGGACGCAGGAGGCTAAGGAAAGCGCACGACTGGAAATGTGCGCCCAAGCAGCAAGTCTGACAGCGAGTGAAATGCTTGCAGTCTTAAGGACAAGCTGTGATGGGGAGCGAAATTATAGTAGCGAAGTTCCTGATGTCACACTGCCAAGAAAAGCTTCTAGTGAGAAATAAACTACCCGTACCGCAAACCGACACAGGTAGTCGAGGAGAGTATCCTCAGGTGAGCGAGCGAACTCTCGTTAAGGAACTCGGCAAAATGACCCCGTAACTTCGGAAGAAGGGGTGCTGACCGCAAGGTCAGCCGCAGTGAATAGGCCCAAACAACTGTTTATCAAAAACACAGGTCTCTGCTAAATCGTAAGATGATGTATAGGGGCTGACGCCTGCCCGGTGCTGGAAGGTTAAGAGGATGAGTTAGCGCAAGCGAAGCCCAGAATTGAAGCCCCAGTAAACGGCGGCCGTAACTATAACGGTCCTAAGGTAGCGAAATTCCTTGTCGGGTAAGTTCCGACCCGCACGAAAGGCGTAATGATTTGGGCACTGTCTCAACGAGAGACTCGGTGAAATTATAGTACCCGTGAAGATGCGGGTTACCCGCGACAGGACGGAAAGACCCCATGGAGCTTTACTGTAGCTTGATATTGAGTGTTTGTACCGCTTGTACAGGATAGGTAGGAGCCGTAGAGATCGGAACGCTAGTTTCGATGGAGGCGTTGGTGGGATACTACCCTAGCTGTATGAACACTCTAACCCGCGCCACTAATCGTGGCGGGAGACAGTGTCAGGTAGGCAGTTTGACTGGGGCGGTCGCCTCCTAAAATGTAACGGAGGCGCCCAAAGGTTCCCTCAGAATGGTTGGAAATCATTCGCAGAGTGTAAAGGTATAAGGGAGCTTGACTGCGAGACTGACAAGTCGAGCAGGGACGAAAGTCGGGCTTAGTGATCCGGTGGTTCCGTATGGAAGGGCCATCGCTCAACGGATAAAAGCTACCCTGGGGATAACAGGCTTATCTCCCCCAAGAGTCCACATCGACGGGGAGGTTTGGCACCTCGATGTCGGCTCATCGCATCCTGGGGCTGTAGTCGGTCCCAAGGGTTGGGCTGTTCGCCCATTAAAGCGGTACGCGAGCTGGGTTCAGAACGTCGTGAGACAGTTCGGTCCCTATCCGTCGCGGGCGCAGGAAATTTGAGAGGAGCTGTCCTTAGTACGAGAGGACCGGGATGGACGTTCCGCTGGTGTACCAGTTGTGCCGCCAGGCGCATCGCTGGGTAGCTATGAACGGCAGGGATAAACGCTGAAAGCATCTAAGTGTGAAGCCCCCCTCGAGATGAGATTTCCCATTCCTATATGGAAGTAAGACCCCTGAGAGATGATCAGGTAGATAGGCTGGAAGTGGAAGTGCAGCGATGCATGGAGCGGACCAGTACTAATCGGTCGAGGACTTAACCAAGTAAGAGTGTGAGCAGGAGCGGTTAGAAACCGGAGCATAAGCGGGCCTGAGCGTGATGGCCGGGCTTTGGCCATTGCGGTCAGGGTCCTTATGTGCAGGTTTCTGCGACTGCGAACACGTTTCGATGACAAGTACGTTAAGTTCAAGGCAGCAATTAAACAATGATAGCCAGTTTTGAGAGCGCAAAGTTCTCATAAGTGTGGTGGCGATAGCAAGAAGGATACACCTGTTCCCATGCCGAACACAGAAGTTAAGCTTCTTCACGCCGAGAGTAGTTGGTGGGAAACTGCCTGCGAGGGTAGGAAGCTGCCACGCTTTTTTTATTCCGGTTTAGCTCAGTTGGTAGAGCACCTGACTGTTAATCAGGTTGTCGTCAGTTCGAGCCTGACAACCGGAGTTTTTTATGGAGAGTTGTCCGAGAGGCTGAAGGAGCATGGTTGGAAACCATGTATACGGGTTTTACCTGTATCAAGGGTTCGAATCCCTTACTCTCCGTTTTTATGCTTCTAGATGCTTTCTATAGCTTCCCGGAATGCTGTTATAAAGGCATTCCGGGATTTTTGTTTCCTTTTATTTTCGGTTGTTTTTTTCCTCCGGTGCACAAAATGTGCACAAGCTAAAGTATCGAAAGTGCTTGTAGCGTCTGGGATACCTGCTCTTTTCTTTGATCTTCAAGAAGATGAGCGTAGACTTTTTGAGTGATCATTGTATTGGCATGCCCAAGTCTTTTTGAAATATAGTTAATGTCAACGTGATTGGCAATCAAATAGGAAACGTGAGTGTGTCTAAGCCCATGGAAAGTAATCGCGGGGTAAATGTCGAGATTCTTCTCGATCGTCCTTAGATCCTTATTAATTGCCGTGCTCGATAGCATGTTATGCCGTATGCTACGAAATAATAGTTGTTTGCTATCACGATATCCCTGAGCAAGGTAGACCTCTTGCTGTTCTTTCTTGAGACGTAAAAGCAAGTCTGCAAGTTCTCTCGTGATGTCGATGTCACGTACACTTGATTTGTTCTTAGTAGCAGCAAAGCCGCTCCCATATCTGTGATCCCACGTTCTGGTAATGTGTACAACGCGCTTTTTAAGATCAACATGATCCCACGTGAGCCCGAGAACTTCAGAATACCTAGCTCCGGTCAGTGCCCCGGTTGCGATGATGTAGTAAGCAATATGCTCGTAGTCTGCAAATTCTAGGCAGTAATTGACGAGCTTGCGCAAATCCTTTACTTGCAAATATTTGATGATTCCTGCTTGGCCTTCATTACCAGTGAGGACAACGTTATGAGTGAAGTTAGTATATATTATTTGGTCATCGACGGCAGAATCAGCCATTGAGCGAACATAGCCATTCAATTTGCTGACTGTATCTTTAGCCCTTTTTTTGCCAAACTCATTGATAAATCCCTGCCAGTCTGATTTTGAAATTGATTTTAGTTCACGGCTTTCGCCCCAATAGGCTAATAACTGTTTACGAATTGTTTTATACCGGGCTTCGGTGATACGAGAATGCTTACCAGATTTGTACAGCTCAATCCATTTGTCCCAGTAGTCGATTAACGTTATCTTGTTAAGATCCAAATTTGCACCGCGATTATGCTGACGTTCGACTTCGATTGCCGCTATATCAGCAGCCTTTTTTGAGGGGAAGCCACCCTTGTTGACATACTTGCGTGTTCCATCATTATCCTTGTAAGAGACACGATATTGCCATTTTTTGCCACGTTTACTAATGCTGGCCATCATTTACACCTCCTTGTGCTACAATACAGCCGGGTGCTATTGCACCTAATCATGCAGTCACGTTCTGTTAGGCGTCTACCCATTCACTTTGGTCGGTGGGGTAGGCGCTTTTTATTTTGTATCCAGCCCCACTCTCCGGCTTGCACGGGGACGCCGCTTGCGTGGGGGAAGTAACTACTTTGTGTATTATCAATTATCATGATTGTAGTTTCTTATCGTTTTGTGAATGAGACGGATGGCATTCCTCCGATAATCACGGTGTCACCCTTTTTCAAATTGACGTTTACCTTTGGCACCTGACCAGCGGATGAATCGGATCCTAAAACTTCATTGATGTCTGTGCCAAATAGATTCTTAGGTTGAACAAAGAAGTTACCGGATGCGCCTGCTGCTGGGGACACCGTATATTTGCCTTTCTTGATATCCTTACCAACAGTCCAATATCCCGTGCCGAGGCTGCTGGTATTTTTCTTATTACGCGATGTTACGGGCACAAAGTGTGCTGATGTCATGCCGGAAATCTCAACCTGGTCGCCTTTTTTAAAGGTGGCTGTTACGGCAGATGTGGTTGCAGACTCATCTGATCCCAAAATCTCATTGACGTCTTGTCCGTTTGATTTCTTCGGCTGGTTGAGAAAGTTACCCGTGCCTGAAGTAGAACTGACCGTGTATCGCCCAGACTTGAGCTCCTCTCCAACGGTATATGTGCCAGGAATCAATGTTGCCTCAGCGGCTTTAGCTTGTGCCAGAGTCGGAGGAGTGATGAATATGGCGATTGCAGCTACCAAAACTGTGCCCAGCACCAGCAAAAAATGTTGTACTGACAATTTCTTTTTCATAATGAATCCCTCCAAAAAATTCAGCTTTTAACGTCGATCAGGGTTTGGACGTAAGATTGCCATATGGTTCAGCTTGTGTTGAGGAAAAAACTACAGTCCCAGAAGCTGTTTCTTCTTAGCGTTGAATTCTTGTTCATTAATAATGCCATCATCTAAAAGAGACTTATATTTTCTAAGTTCATCTGGAGTATCCAACTTTGAAAATGATTGAACGCTTGTTGAGGGGGATAACTTGATGTCCATAATCAATTCGTTTATCAGGTCTGATGCTTTTCTAAAGTCATCGAATAAATTGCTGTTTAAAGATATTGTGTTTGGAGATTTAGCAGGATCAGTTTTTGAGTCAGTAGACCAATAATTTCGTGGTAGATTTTGAACTCCTCCTGCTGCTACTTCAAAGTATCCAGTCAATAAATGAGTATCAACTTCGACGTTTGTGATGTTTGCAATCGGCATTTTAAATCGGTTCTGGCCGACAAAATGACCGGTCATAAAGCCTGACTTAAAAATGTAAAGATATGACCTTGTCACAATCAAATATTCTTTGAATGCGCCTTTAAGAGCTATAAGTACCTCCTCGTTAGATTCCCAGTCGCGAGCTATGGCTATCTGCAACTTGCCAATTTCATTTGGTTGAATTAAAGCGTTGGTTGATAGTTGAAATGACGTTTTGTTTTCGCTTGTTAAATATTCTTTCCCTGAACGGCCACTTTCTAAAATCTCTTTGAATCTATCAATTGTGAGCTGTTGTCCATATTTAGTTGCTTCTAGAGTACTAAAGCCCGCTTGTTTCCAGTGTGGTACGCATACCCAAATACCATCGCTTAGCTCAACCTTCCCAGTAAAAGACCCAATTTTAATGCCATCCACACCGCAAGTGTAAGCCATATTTCTCCCTCCAAAAAATTCAGCTTTTAACGTCGATCAGGGTTTGGACGTAAGATTATTTGAATGCGTATGATCCGACAACTTTACCAATCACTTCAATATTGTCTGTGTCGTCAGCGTAGAAGTCCGGGTAGATACGTTCGCCAGTTTCTTCATCTACGTCATCGTTCAATGACCGAAGGCACAGACGATCTTGCTCGAATATCAGTTTTTTGATGAATGTCATGTCATCAATATCAACTACCGCGATCATGCCGTTAGTAACATCTTGTGTTTTTTGAACAAAGACAAACTCACCATCATCATAGGTAGGATGCATACTGTCGCCGACAACTTTGAAGCAGTAATCGTAGTGAGACGGAATGGCACTATCCGGGATCTTAACTGTGTCCATTGGTTCATCGCGATCATCATTAAAGGCACCATATCCAGCGGCCACAATACCATCAACCTCAACATTGAACTCTGGTTCATCGAGATTACGTTCTACAAGCGCTTCATCTAAGCTGACAACGTTGTCTGGATTCTGCTGCTCATTGAGCTGCTTTTCCGCGTACGTGTAAACTTTCTGCTGACGTTCGGGGTGGAGTTGAACCACCGTGTCATGAATCTTATCCACAACGGTGTCAGCTTTCAGACCCATTAAAACTTCTGGTTTAATATCGAGGGCATTCGCTACCTTTGCAACTACTTCAATTGGAACCTTTTCGATGTCTCCTTTTTCATATCGAAAAACCGTTGATCTAGAGACGCCAATTTTGGCGGCAAGAGAATCTGCGCTAATGCCTTTTTGTTTACGAATAGTTTTCATTCGTTCTCCAACGTTCATATGTGGCACCTCCTGTATGGCTACAATTATAAACCGACGTCGCAAATTTGCAACAACAAAAGTCGCATATTTGCGATTTTTATATTGACACTTGCTTATAAGCGATTTATGCTTAGTTCATCAAGTCGCAGGAATGCGACAGAAAGGAGAATCATATATGGTTAATGTGAATTTGGATCGTTTAAAGGGACTTATGACAGAACGACACGTCACTCAAGATTCTCTAGCTTTAGCATTAGGGATCGCAAGAAGCACATTATTTCGGAAAATGCAGCGGGGTGGAAAAGACTTCACGGCACAAGAAATATTCAAAATGATGCAATTCATCCCTCTTAGCGATCAGGAAGCAATTGATATTTTTTTAAAGAAAAAAGTCGCAATAACGCGACCTAAGGGGATGACGGTATGAACGAACTACAACTATTTCAGTTCGAAGATAACCAAATTCGGACTGTCAGCTCCAACGGCATTATCTGGTTTTCAGCACCGGATGTTACGAATGCGCTGAAACTAACAAACACAACGGTAGCGTTGAAATCATTAGACGGCGATGAGGTGACTAAGTTTAACTTAGGAGGCTTATCAGGCGAGACAAATTTCATCAGCGAACCGGGGCTATACAAACTGATTGGTGCTAGTCGAAAACCAGCGGCCAAACGTTTTAACCGTTGGGTAACGCATGAAGTCCTCCCATCAATCCGCAAGCATGGTGCGTACATGACGCCTGAAACGATTGAGAAGGCCATCTATAATCCAGACTTCATTATCAATCTGGCAACGCAGCTAAAGGACGAACAAGCCAAAACAGCGGCACTTACGGCTGATAACGAAACAATGAAGCCTAAAGCGTTGTTTGCAGACGCGGTGGCCACAAGTCACACAACCATCTTGGTCGGTGATCTTGCCAAGGTGATCAAACAGAACGGCGTTGACATTGGTGCGAAGCGGTTGTTCGCATGGCTGCGTGAGCAAGGCTATCTGATCAAACGGATTGGTGCCGACTATAACTCGCCGACACAGCGTGCGATGGAGCTAGGCCTGTTTGAGGTCAAGGAGACTGCGATCAGTCACTCGGACGGCCATGTAACAGTTCAGAAGACCCCAAAGGTGACCGGCAAAGGCCAGCAGTATTTTATCAACAAGCTTCTGCAAAAGGGGATGACGGTATGAACGAAGAAAACAAAAAGCCCCGCACTGATATGGGCAGCACGGGGGTAACTCTTTACACTTGGCGCACTAGTTATCCATTTCCCCCAGCAGTAAAACCGGGAGACCTGGTGACAATCGTTATTGAGGACGAAGAATTAACCCACACTGTAGGAACCTTTGCTTTCGTCTCCTAAAGGAAGAGTGCTCCATACGGTAAGAACGTTGGACGCTCTTTCAACGAGGACCTCTTCTTTACCATCAACAATAAGATTACGAATCATAAAGAATTCATTTCCATCTTTGAATGAGTAGGCACTTTTAATTGCTACATCTTTCGAAGAAAACACCGCGCCAATATTGCCACTGGTAGGAGCAAATGCTTTTTTGTATGGCAAGTCCATTTATATCACCTCCTTCCATCACCAGATAACTTGATTATCTGCCAAGGGGAGGCCAAAAGAAAGAAGGAAACAACATGAAACCCAACCAAGCAACATCGAACTTTGAAGCACCAAAAACGACATTAAGCAAAGATTACAAGGAGGATATTAACATGAACAAACAATTAGCAGATTTAGTACAGGGCGTTCTTTCTGGAAAATTCCAGGTAGTAGAAACTCGAAACAGCAACCACGAACTTGATACTGACGGTTTCACATCTGGAAAGCTAGAAGTTTCAGAATTTACATTTGCTGTAATTAAAAACACCCCTTCAAAGTGAGAAGGGGTTTGGAACTAGAAACGATCAAGGCTTAGAAGGTTATCGCTAGTAACATCATTAGCTTTGGTACGAATGTACGGATCACGTCCAGTCGGGTGGACGGACTCGACTTCTGGTTTGCGGCCATTCTTTGCGGTGAAGTAGTATGCAGATCCCTCATCGATGTTGTCGACAACATCTGCAACGGAAAGCTCCTCGTAATTAGCCAATTTGACCTTGGTGATATCTGATTCGTGCTCACTGTTATACGGCTCTGTGTGAACTTTAACAATTTCATATGCCATTTTAGTCACCTCCTTTCCACCAACATTATCGGTCCCGATAGAGAAAAAAGAAAGAAGAAAACACAAGTGAATGAGGAAGACTTGAACCGTATCCTTGCAGTCGTCGCTATATTTCTTGCAATGCTGTCTCTGCTCTTACAGCAGTGTGGTTTATGACAAAAGATTTCTTTAGCGGATGTCTATCAGCATTAAGAAGCAGGAATAGTTATGGCTGTAAAAATCTAAGGAGGCTGTCTAAATGTCAGAAAAAATGCTCATTGCATTAGTTGTCATCGGGATTGTGGCTGTGCTTGCAACAGTAATTGTATCTCTAACTATTTTTGCCATCACGGGTAGTGTGATCGCTCTAATCGTTTTTTATGCAGTTTGCCTGGGAGCACAACTAGTGATGCTGATTGCGGAAATAATTATGGCTGTAAAAAGCTAATTGAAAGGTCCTTCTTTTCTCCACGTGTTCCGTGGAGAAAGTTCAGAATCTCGTTGTATAAATTCAGGTATTTCTACGTTAATATCAAAGTTTTTGAATGTCGTTTCTATAGTTAACGTGTTCTTCCCGTTCAAATGAATGAATTTAAGGTCATCTTCATAAACAGGCCAAAAAATATATCCCTTAACAATATCAAAAGGTTTCAGGTGGACAACCGGTCTTATCCATTGATTGCCGACTGTCCATCCAAATATTTTTGAATTTCCACCGTACGTAATTAAGGATCCATATGAATGCTTCGCGGCTCTTTCTTCAACTTCGTATCTTGATCCCGGCAACGCATATGGACCGTATGTAAAGTGATTGTTCAACGTAAACGTGCTTATTGCAATGGGGTTAGAGCTTTGATTGCGAATTGATACTTCCATAAGTACTCGATAGCGGCGATCTGTGTAAATATCCGGGTCATCGTCACCAGACCAAGAAGGCTCAATTAGCATAGACGATCCCTTTTTTATTGTTTGACTCACTTTAATTTTTGGCTTTCCACGTTGATAACCTTTAAAGGCTAAGCCAAACGACGCAATAGCAAAAACTAGGGATACCAGTGATATAGCAATGGGAGACCAAACAGTCCAATTTGGTATGACAAGTTGTAAAGCGAGTTTAGTTATCATCAAAAATCATCTCCTTTCGGGTTCCATTATCCGTCAGGAGGCGATCACAGGAAAGGAGGAAATGCCATGCCACTGTTGCATGTTGTTGAAGATGATCAGATTTCAAGCAAAAAGTATTTAGCGGTAGATGAAGAAGAACTGGCAGAGATGATTAAGGAGAACCAAGAGCTAAAACGCAAGCTAGCAGCACGAGGCATGTGGACGCTCACCACCGCAACAAGCTATGTCGAAGGACATAACAACACGTGGGTAGTTAACAATATCTTGAACGTCCCACGCTTCCACAAGTTCTTGCAAGATACCGTGGTTTCATATCCACCGCCTGGCAAAAAGGGGTATCTGTTTCATCCGAAACCATGGCTCGACTTCTTAGATAAATGGTTCCCAGAGATTTCAAGGTCACTTAGAGAGAAGGAAAAACAATGATTGGCTATTTACTAATTGCTGGTGGCTTCGGCGTGATCGTTGGTCACTGCTTAGGCCACAGCGGAAATTGGAGGCAGTGGATTGAATGAAGCAGCTATAGCTAAGCTAGGTCCACTTATCTCCTACTTGTCTATCCAGGCTGAGAACGCACGTCTGGTTGGCCATAATTACCGTCAAGGAACGGATCAGACGCGAGCTTATGCCATGGGACGAGAAGACGGCTTGCAAACCGCCATCAGCTTAATCAACGAAATAATGGGCAAAACAAAAACCGCTAAGCGCTAGAACACTTAACGGCCAAAAATGAGGTTTCACATTGAGTGACCTCATTATATCACAGAAAGAAATGAGGTAAAACAATGGCCAGAGAAATTGGCAAGCAACTTGACCGTCTTGAATCACTTGCATACAAAGTAAAAACTGATCAGTACCTTTTGGATTATTTGAGAGAATGGGCAGAAACCAAGTGCGATCTGTTCAGGGATGATGATCCTCACATGACCGATGGTGAGAAGATTCAAGACCGGCTGTTCCTAAAAGACAACTTTAAAAAATACATGGATATCTTGGGTCAAACATCACTCGATATGATCAAATTCGAAGCAGACTTAATGGATGTTCGCCAAAACATTGCCGATCAATGCTTCCATGAAGGTGGTGACGATCATGAATGAAAGCCCCAGTTACTATGCCATCATTCCAGCAGGTGTGCGCTATGACAAACAGCTACCACAAGGAGCCAAGATCTTGTATGGCGAGATCACGGCACTCAGCAGTAAGAGCGGCTCTTGTTGGGCGAGCGATCAATACTTTATGACTTTGTACGAGGTAGGTCAAACCACTATACAAAGATGGCTACGTGCTTTAGAAGACAGCGGATATATTGAACGTCATGTCAAATACAAAGACGGTACCAAAGAAATTGAAAAAAGGTATATCAAAATTCGTACAGACCCTATGCCCAAAAATGGTAATACCTATAGCCAAAAACGGGTATACCCTATGCCCAAAAACGGGCAAGAGAATAATACAAGTATTAATAAAAACATACGTGCATCCAGCACGTTAGAGAGTGACTTTGAAAAGCTCTGGAAACTGTATCCAAAGAAGATCGGCAAGAAGCCGGCACTAGCTGCGTACAAACGGGTAATGAGTAGAAAGAAGAACCCTGCTACCAACAGACAAATTCAGGATGCATTGTGGCTTATCGACAGCTAATCAAGAGCAAAGGCACAGAGAAGCGGTTTGTCAAAGACGGTAGTACTTTCTTCAACCAAGAGGCATGGAACGATTACCTTGAGGTCGTAAAGGAAGAACGAGATGAGCAGGAAGCTAGAAAGCCTAAGTTCGATCCCAAGAAAACTGCTATTGCAATGTATATCGACTACAACAGTCCTGACCGAGTGCTTGAAGAAATCAAAGCGCAGGGTATTCCGATCAATCCAGAAGATGCTAAACGTTACATTGCTGAATACGATGAAGGGAGGCAACAAGCTTGACGAAAAAGCTTTATGACCCTAGCAATCCTGAACCGCATGTCATGTATGGCTTATATACGAAGCCGGAACTAATCAAGTCTGAATGGATTGATCCTAAATGGTTTAATAGCCAGCAATACGCTGCAGTAGTTGCCTACATGAACAAGCTGCCAGGCGATGTGGACACGCTGGAATTACAGGATGGTTTTGATACAGCTCATCCTGGCGTGATGTCAGTAGCAGATTGGCAATACATTATGACCAGCGATTTTGGCACCTCACGTTTTGACTGGTGGGTAGGCAAGCTAAAACGGAATTATTTCCGTAGTCAGCTCATTCAAACAGCACAAGCATACTCGGAAGAACCAAGCGAGGACAATCTTACCGCGATGATGGTTGCCTCACAGAATGCTACTGCTGCCAGTCAGACGGTAACTGAAAGTAGCATTGCAGATTTGGCAGCGGCCATGGAAGACAAAATGATACACGGTGCTACTGACAATGGGATTAAAACGTACTTCACTCTTAACAATATTCTGGGTGGTGGTTTGATGCCGGGACGTTTGTTGACGATTGGTGCGCGCCCTGGTGTCGGTAAATCAGCATTCGCGGTCAATCTCATCATTGAGGCTTTGAAACAGCAACCGGAATTGACGGTTGATATGTTTTCACTTGAAATGTCAAATTCAGAAAACTATAACCGCTTGTTGGCCTGCAAGACTGGCATTAGTGCTGGTAAATTCATCAACCCGCAGAAAAGTCTAAGCGATGCTGAGAAGGTTGAGGTTGAAAAGGCGGGAAACTTCCTTAAAGACTATCACTTGCAGCTTTACGACAAGCAGGTGGAATTACCGCAGATCGTCAAAACAATGCGGCAGCGAGCCGCTGATGCAGATAAAGGATACCTTGCGATCGTTGACTATCTCGGGTTGATTGGTGTTCGTAGCCAAGCCGATCGCCGTCTGCAAATCGAAGAGATCACCCGTCAATTCAAAGTGCTGACCAACGAGCTTGGTATCCCGATTGTTTTGCTTAGTCAATTGTCACGAGGTATTGAGAATCGTCAGGACAAGCAACCGGTACTCTCAGATTTAAGAGAGTCGGGATCAATTGAACAAGATAGCAATGCGGTTGGATTCCTTTGGAACAGTGATCGGCAGAACGAAAGATCAGATATCCGTACTGTGACTTTAACAATTGCCAAAAATCGTGAAGGAGCACTTGGCAACATTGATTTTCGTTTTTTCGCACCAAAGTTGCAGTTTAAGGTGGCGTATTGAAATGACTTATCCAACCATGACCCTTAAAGAGTTCAATGAGTACATGCAGGAGGGACATTATCAATACTCGCTGTTCATCATTCTGCAGCTTGATGAAGCCATGGAATATCTAAAAAAGGCGCAACAAGCCGATGCTGATATGAAGAAGTTTTGGTACCAATGGGCGTACGTTACCTTGACAGATGCCTTAGAGACGGCTGAGTCAGAATATTATGGAGAAACTAGTGAATATTTACCAACAAAAGAAACTGATCCAGTAACGCGAGCTTATTGTCAAAACACATACGATATTTGGCGAGGATATCTGAAGAAGCTAAATGTGAACTTACCGAAGCAAAAATTTTGAGGAGGCAAAAGCATGATTGAGCATTAGGACGAAACTAACAATGCAGGCCAAGATTGGGCACGTGAACGACTTCGCAACTTTCTTGACGATCATCCCAGTTTGCCAATATACCGTTTTGCTTTTATTGCTGGCGTGAGTCGCATCACAGTTGCTAGTTTTCTTAGTGGCAAAGAGGTAATGATGATCACACTTACAAAGATAGCTAAAGCCATGGGGATATCGCCAGAAAAGCTAAAACAGCCAATTAGCAAGGAAGAATACAAGGAACTACAGGAGGAATCTTCAAATGCAAGCAATTAAAACAAAAATGATGGTCGGTGATCTGGTTGCGGTGCCTGATCGGATATTCATGGGCGTGCGTGATCTTGGCGGTGTGGCACGAATCATCAGAATCGAGCGATACAACGCCAGAGGTGCAAGTCAAGACATCAACAAGCCAGTTGCTTTTGATGGCAACGCACCCAAAGAGCTAATCACAACGGTTGAGATGGTTGATGGCAAGCAACGTCAATACTATCTGAAGGACGTGAAGCCAGCATGAACAGGATCATTATTCCTTTGCCCCTCATGACTCTTAACCAGTACATCAAGATTGAACGAGGGAACATGTTCGGCGGAGCAAAAGTCAAGAAACAAGCAACGGAAACGGTAATGTTGGCTGTGAGAAAAGCGATGAATCAGGGCGTGAAATTTCAATGGGGGAAACCTCTAAGCTTCGACTGGTACTGGTATGACAAGCGAACAGACCCGGACAACATCGCGTTTCAGCATAAGTTTATCTTCGACGGCATGCAAAAGGCTGAATTTTTAGAAAACGATAATTGGGATCACATTGTAGAACTGCGAGATCGGTTCTTTATTGACAAAGCTAACCCGAGAGTTGAAGTCGAAGAAATCGATTAAGGAGAAAAATCATGATGAATAGCATACGAATTCAAAACGGCAAAGTTTTTGTGAATGGCATTGAGGTTGGACAGGTTGAAAAGATCCACTTCAAAGCTGAGGCGAATGACCCTGTAGAGGTTGAAATGAAGTGGTTAGTTCCTGTCAGAGGCCTAGATGTTTCTGTATATCAGCCTGAACCACGCCAGCAGCAGCCTGAGGTCGATGCTAAACAGCAGACCATCAATGACCTTACATCACAGTTAGAAGCCGCCAAACAGGCAAACAATGACTTATCACAGGCCATCAAAGACGCACAGAGCATCAAGGACTATTCAGATCAGGCTGTGAAGTCAGTCAGTGCGAAATGAGTCATAGGGGCTGCTATGTGGCTGTGAGGAGGCCGACCAATGAAAACAGGAGACGACACGTTCGATGACATCTACATCAGCAAAAAGACTGGCAAGGTTGTAGGTGTCATGTACGAAGATGTGGACTACAAGCTAGTTCCCGTAGAACCAAAGCAAAAAAAGATGAATTACGAAGAAGCACTAAAACGTGCAGAAAAGCTGCTTTCTATGGGCGATTATGTGGACGGTAACGTAAACGAATATGCCAATCTGAAAGCTGTGGCACTTGTTAAGAATATTTACGGGAGAGAGGACGAAAAATGAGCGAAGAAAAACTGTACGCGGTAAAGAACGATGAAGGCAAATACTGGGAATTTTTTGATAATTCCGGTTTCTGGGCATTAGATATCTCAGATTCCCCTATAACGCCTAGCAAGGATCAGGCTGAACAAGTGGCTGATGAGCAGGGTGGTCACGTTGTCACTTTGGTTGAGGAGCCTGAAAAGGTAGTCATAACCAAAGAGCAAGCCGGAATCGTTGAGGAAGCGCGTGTAAGTGGCATCCCGGCAACCCATATTTCTGGCCATACTGATGCTTATAACGGCGAGGAAAGGCTGCTTATTAATGCTTACGTCAACGGCTACACCATGGCAAAAGAGAAGAAATACAACGTCAAGGTGCCACATACCAAAGAGGTTTGGTATTACAAGTCCGGCGATACAGATTTGTTGACGATTTTCCCAGCGGATAAAGAACTTCGTGGCACGTTCACTGAATCAGAGATCGAGCATTACGGCTTGCAGGACTGCGAGAAAGAAGAGGTGACTGACGATGATGATTAAGCTAGACAGCGGTGACTATGTAAACACTGATTATATTGAACGATTGTGGATGATTAATGAGCATGACGGCTTCATCAGGTTTGTTAACGCTCCAGACGTCCCTATCAGTGAAAACGATCGTGGCCTTATTCTAAAGGCGATGAAGCCAAAGATTATGCTTACTTTAGGTGAATCTGGGAAACTTGAGCCGACTATTTATCATGAAGGTGGAATAGATTATGGCGCCATGGCATTTTCACCATTAATTAATGGCCATGAGGTGACTGACTATGAGCAATGAGACGAAGCGGGACGTGCTAAAAAAGGCTCTTGATTTTTTCGTGATGCGTGGAATTGAACAAAGCATTAACTACGACTTGAAAAGGTATCAATATCTTTCAGAATATGACGCCGCCTTGCCAGATGATATGCCGGTGATTCCGGAAGAAGTATCAGATCGTTTGAAACAAGCTAAAGCGGATAGGTCTAGCTTGCGATATATGTTCGCTGCCAGCTCGATTAATATGCTTTCTGACTGGTGGATGGCCCAAGATCCTGAAAATGAAGATACATTCGCCCGTGCATGGATGCTAGGTGTCTGGCGCGTTGAGGAAACCGGCGAAATCGTGAAATTGGAGGCAGAGAAATGAGTAAACATTTTGAAGAAATGAGCCAACTGGAGAGGATTGATAAAAAAATGAAATTCAAGATTGTGGGCCGCAATGGCGAAACCAAAATCAAGGAATTCAGGTCTCAGTACGAAGCAGATTTATACTGCGAGCGCCTCAACCATGAGCGGTTGGAACGCCTTGGCTTGATTGAGCACCTGAACACACCAGCAATCGAATTTGAGTAGGAGTACATCACCATGAAGACATACACCAAGCGTCGCTGCGGAAGGAAAGCCAGGATGTATTTAGCAATGTGGAACATGGAGAAATCGTGAAATTGGAGGCGGAGAAATGAACCGAGAGATTAAGTTCAGGGAGAATCCGGAGCTGCTGGAGGCACAACATGAGTAAAAGTAAGGACGTTGACGCTTATCTTCAAGGCGAGCTGTGTGCCAAGGCCGAGCTTGCAACTAAGCTACTACACGACATTGCCTGGTCTAAATGGACGACTGACGCGATGACTACACGTGTTGACCCAATCTACAAGCAAGCCAGGGAAATAAGCTATTGGCTATTAAGCAGTGACGACTGGTACACCGAAAATGAGGACGGAGGCGAATAATTTGGATAGCAAACAAGCATTGGCCAAAAACATTAGGGACAATATATATGAGCTTGGCAAGACACAGTCTGAATATGCAAAAGAGATCGGAATACCCATCACCACGCTTCAATATGCAATCTCTGGGAAGGGCAGTGTTTCACTCAACACTTTGGACAAAATCGCATATGGAGCTGGGATTGATCCGTGGGAGCTCATTCGGCCTCCTGAAAGCAAATAAAAAAGCGCGCCTGATTAGGGACGCGCCGGAGGCCAAACGTACACGTGATTGACAGCAAATGGAATCATTTAAAAGGAGTAGGCCTCCGAAGACAGTATAACAAAAGCGCACCATCACGGCACGCTTATCCCCCAAACTTTTACAAAATCAATTATACCATAAGGAGTGGACGCAGTGGTGCGAGCAACGAGATATTTTAGCCCAATTGATCATGACAAAACAATTGAAAACGCCAAAGAGGTCTTGGGGAACTACTGGCATCACAAGCGGCTCGCTCAACGCACCAAAATAGCGCTCAGAAGCCCCGTGATGGACGGCATGCCCAAGTCACCTAGCTATGGCAACAAAGCCGAGGAAAAGCTCGTATCGCATGCTGACGAGCTGTACTATATAGCGTGCTGTGAAGGTGCTATTGAATCTCTGAACTCAGCGACTCATCGGTTTATACTAACAAGTTCTTACTTAACCAAACGATATACTGACCAGCAAATAATGGACAAGCTGTTTTTATCAAAAGCCCAGTATTATCGAACAAAACGAGAAGCGCTAATCGCATTCGCTGAGATTTGTCCATTGGTTGAAATCGAGATGAGACCTTTGTGAGACATTTCAACTGTTTTTCCGTCATATGATTGTATTGTGCCAAAGGTGAGAAACCTGAGACACCGCGTTTTTCCTCCGAGCCATAGTGATGATAAAGCTGTGGCAAGGCGTGGCAATGAGGACTGACCGTGATAGTCAGGCGGGTTCGATTCCCGCATGCCACATTGTCCAGTTTAGCGACCGGACACAGCTTGCGATGACCCCATCTGACACTGGGAGAGCGAGCAGCAGACATATGAAACACAGATATCACCTCAATGTAGTATTCCAGTTCGTGCTGGAGTACTATTTTTTTGAGGTGATATAGGATGATAAATGGTGAAGAATTAAAAGAATTAATAGCAAATCCTGAAAAAGCGTTTATGGCCGAGAGAAAATCTCTTTCAGACAGGATAGAAGCCCAACGCTTGGGAACCGAAGAGGTGAAAGATGCTGTGGCAAAAACAGCTAAGGAAAAAGGCAAAAACCTTACTACTGATTTTTTTGACGGTAAGTGGGGAAGCCTAGTGCTTGATATTGTTGATACAGGAAATAAGCTCAAAGAAAAACTAAATGATGCAAAAAAAGTCAAACTTTTTGCGGAATATTTGCAGAAGTCAGATGATCAACAGCTTGCGTTAGAAAAGCTTTCTGACTTGGTGACTAGTCCGTATGGGGTTGCAATCTATTCAAAGATATCATCTATTCTAGATAGCTCCTCAGCAGATGAAGATTTGCTTCAAATTCTTTCTGCATATTTGGCAAAAGTAACAGACAGCGAAGATATAAGGAAAACTTTTTCCCGGTCAAAAACTGTTCTTAACATAATTTCAAAGTGCTCTCCTCAGGCATTGATTCTTATTAAGAACAGGCAATTTTGGCCCGTTATTCCAAGCAACAGAAGCTTTGCGGCGGTGTCTGGAATAGTTCAAGGAGTTAGTGTCGCTGAAGTAGCTTCAGAATTTGCTAAGGTCAATGTGTTTTCGGGCATTTCAATTTCCTCAATTCAAGCAGCGATAGTTGATATGGAGTTTAATGGACTAGCAAAACTAATTTACGGTAACGATGCGACTCCAGGACATGACCACAATAAAGAAATTATGATGGAAGAATTAACAGAAACCGGCAATTTTTTGCTTAGCGAATTAGTATCGTGATGTCACTTGCGTTTCTAGCACTCCGCCAAACGGTGAGGTGCTATTTTTGTGCAACAAAAAAAGCCCTCGCTCTGGGAAAACGAAGGCCAATCACTTTTGAAGTGTGAGAATGAACTCACTAAGTCATTGTAACACAATACTTATAATAGGCACATAAAAAAGCTCTCGGGGACGAGTCCGAGAGCCTGAGGAATAAAAATGAAAAGAGCAGCACATGATTGCATGTGGCTCACAATTATTATATTTCAGGAGGCGAGTAGATGCAATGGACAGATGAACAGATCGGTGACATTAGGAAGCTCGCCTCTGAAGGCTTTACCAGACGCGAGGCGGCAGATAAGCTCGGGATTAGCTATGATGCTCTTCAAGGCAAAGCAAGACGGCTTGGCATCGAATTCCAAACGCCACTAAAGAATGAATACGATTCAGACGGAACACAATCCAGCGAGACTATCCTGAAAGTAGTCAGGGGTCACAAAATGACGCCTAGAGAGGTTTTGGAAGCTCACGGGTATGATTACGCCAAGTGGGAGCTTGTACGTGCTACAAGCAATTACTGGAAGCAGAAGCCTGAAGCAACGCTCTTCCAGAGCAAGATACAAATTAGGCCGCTAGTTGAGGCTGAACAATACGAATCATTGATGAATGACATCATCACACACAAGGAGCCGTATCAAGCAAAGGCTCCTATTTTTGTGGAATCAGATCGCTATCTAGTCATTCCTGCATTTGATACACATTTCAATGGTCACACGTTTGATGTCTATGCCGAATCATTGAAGTGTCAGCTAGAGATCATTGAACGCGGCCACTACGCAAAGATATTGCTCATTCTGGGCGGTGATCTAGCTCACGTGGACAATATCAACTCAACCACAGCAAAGGGCACACAGCTCGAAACAACTGACCTAGGCGAGACTGTGAACGAAATGGAGCAATACTTCGAGACACTGATTGAAGCAATCATTAAGAACGCCAATGAGTGTGAGGTCATGTATTGTGCCGGAAATCACGATCCGTCAGTTGGATACATGTTCGCACGTCTATTGAAACGTGCCTACAGCAACCAGCCGAACATCACTTGGGATATATCACTGAAGCATTACAAAGGCGCAATGCTAGGCCGCAACTTCATTGGTGCCACTCACGGAGACAAGGGCAAGAACAACTACCTTGCGAAGTATCTTGATGAGTTCGGCTTCATGTTAGGCACAGCACAGAACCGCGAGCTATTTACGGGGCATCTCCATTCAGAAATGAGCAAAGACCTAGGCGGATTCGTTCAGCGTCAAGTATCGACGAGAAAACCTAATGACCGCTGGACTGATGACCTCGGGGTTGTTGCCCACAAAACGTTTGAGCTGGTCGAATATTCGGATCACAACACGACAGCCATATATTACGTTTGAGAGGTGATTATCATGAGCGAAAAGGAAATCTGGAAAGACATTAAGAACTATGAGGGGCTATATCAGATAAGCAACTTAGGCAGGGTGAGAAGCCTTGACCGCGTAGATTTGCAAGGACGCCGCTTAAAAGGGAAGGTGATCGCCAGCTTTCCAAATAGAAATGGGTACCTCAAGGTCAATTTATATTGGGACAGAAGCATAAAGCAAGTGTTCATTCATCGCTTGGTAGCCGCAGCATTTTTAGACAATCCCGACAACTTGCCAGAAGTCAATCACATAGACGAGGACAAAGGCAACAACTTAGTTGAAAATCTTGAGTGGTGTACAGCGTTATATAATACCAATTACGGTACTCGCACCGAACGCGCGGCAAAGGCAAACGAGCGTCCAATCTATGCGGTAAGTGGATCGGGACATCGCTATTTCTTTGAAAGTGCCAGAAAAGCCGCGGAACTTCTTGGACTAGACCGAAGCGCTGTATCTAAGTGTCTTCGTGGCAAGCGCAAATATCACGGAGGTTTTTCCTTCGAGTTGGCGGTGTAAGTCATGTCAGGTATGAAACGTGTTAGCTATGGCTACGTTAGCCGCACCGAGCAAAAAATCATTGAAGAGCTATCAAGGGAAACAATACACGGAGGGAAACATATGCTCTCAAATAATATTAAAGGCCAAAGTAGGCAATTGTCTCACCGTCAGTTGCCTCCACCAGCACCAGTGCTACCAAAAATGGAAGGATCACTGCCAACTCGTGCCAATGCAACTAAGAAATACAAAGACAGTCTGATTGCTGATGTGAACGATGCCATTAATCAAGGAATTAATACTACATCCCCAATCTCAATTAGCGTTGCCAAGTACAATCCAGCAGTCGTTAATGAAGTAATCAGTTTGCTAACGAAATCAGGATGGGATGTTACTAGTCTAAATATTGACGGTAACGGTTCCTATTCGACAATCATAGTGTCTTAGGAGGAATTACACATGCTTAAAGTAGTTAAGCGACTGAAAGAACACTTCTCAGGTAAAAAAAGAACCGACAAGATAAACGTTACGATTGATGCAAACACGAATATACTTATGGCCAAACTTGACAAGATCAAGAACGCGGTCGAAAACATCAAGGCTGACGCAACACCGGAAGTTTCGCCAACCTTAACTGCGTATGGTCTATGTGATGCTAAGTTGCCTGAGATCGAAAGCGTTGAGCTACCAGATCATGCAGGATTCAGTGAGCCATTCATTGCAGAGCTAGACAAAGCACTGAACGACTTTCAGCAAAAGCAGGAACAGTCGTCGCAGTGTGCAAGCACTCCGCATGTTCGCATCGAATTCGATGATATTAATGATGTGCCACATGTTTGGATTGATGGCAAACGGATTGATAGATCAGATACAGGGCTCGTGAGCGTTTCACTTGACTGGCATACAAAAGATCTAGCGGCAACAGATCATGTTATCCGTGCTTATAAAATCGAATATTTAAAGGGGGATCACCGCGAAGGAATCGCTCAGGGGTCTGCGATGGGACCTGATCTCTTTAAGAATGATATCCATGCCAAGTAAGAAGCTTGCCTTTATAAATGGCAGACCACAATTGGTTGATGCCAATGCTCGTGTTAGATCGGAGGCGGATAGGCAGTACAACCGTGTGCGGAATGAGCAGCAGTCGGACTACCTTAAGTTCTATCACAGTAATGAATGGAAGCAGCTGCGTGAGCAGATATTGATTAGAGACAACAGTTTATGCCAACGCTGTGGCCTGCAAGCCTCATTAGTTGATCATATTGTTCCAAGCGAAGATGACTGGGAAGACCGCACGAACGCGGATAATCTGCAGGCTTTATGCAGGGACTGCCACTATTGGAAGACGAGACGTGAGACAACCAAGCGTAAGAAGGGACAGCATCGAGCCATGAAGACTACAGTAATCGTTGGCTATCCAGCAAGTGGCAAGTCAACGTACGTCAAGCGACATCAAGGACAGCATGACCTCGTCTATAATTACGACCATCTCATGA
This sequence comes from Lacticaseibacillus paracasei subsp. paracasei, assembly GCF_000829035.1. Taxonomy (NCBI): domain Bacteria; kingdom Bacillati; phylum Bacillota; class Bacilli; order Lactobacillales; family Lactobacillaceae; genus Lacticaseibacillus; species Lacticaseibacillus paracasei. Next base: position 841,922 of record NZ_AP012541.1, read on the forward strand.
CGGCGTTAACAGGCCTGCCATTACATCAGGGCAATATAGACGCCAATGATTATGTGCAACTAATCTATGAGCTGATACTACGGAAGCTTAAAGCAGAGCAGACCTTTGACCATGTATGGTTAGTCATGACATATCCAGATGAGAAGCTAGACACGTTGCTTGCTAGTCGAGAGGTCGAACACATACTCATCGACACTGACCGAGACACATGCATGCAGAGACTGTCTAAGCAAGGTCGAGATGTTAGTCAACTCATCAAAGCAATGAACAAACTTGATGAATTGAAATCACAAAACAAATTTAAAAAATTCAAAGAAATAAAAAGTTAAAAAACAAATTTTCGATAATTTATCGGGCGACTTCACGGGCTGGAAACGGCTAGACCCCCCTTCCATTTTTATCGGGGGTTACATTTTTTGGAACGGAAGAACGGTCGGCCTCTTTTTTGCACCCCAAATTGTAACGATTTTTAGGGGGTAGGAGGTCAATAAGACCCATTTTATATAGATATTAGGAGGTGAAGTGGGAAATGGCTGGAAAATACAAAGTATTGCAAATGTCGAAGGGTGATTTGACCAAAGAACGGCAGGAAGCCAAGTTACATGCGGAATTGATGGCCAAAGATGGCATTCCAAAGCTTCAGGTAACACCGCCTAATCATCTTGACCCAGTCGCAAAACAAGAATACAAGCGAATCATCGAATCTTTGGGGACCTTACCACTTAGAAATCTCGATCGCGCCGAGTTGGAAAACTATTGCACATGGTATTCCGTTTATAAAAACACTTCGGTCAACATGAAGCTGGCTTTAAAGAATGGAGATCAAGATGAGTATTATGCATACGTTGGCATATTGAATAAAGCAACGGCAAATATTAAAAGTCTAGCCAGTGATCTTGGTCTTAATGTCAACAGCCGGATGCAGATGAGCATGCCTAAGACCGAAGCACAGAAAAATGATTCAATCATTGATACTTTTGGCTGACTGTGATGGAGGTGATGTTGGTTGTCAAAATTTAAGGATCCAATGCCTAATTTCATAAAGCGTGTGCTGGACGGTCGTCTTATTACTTCTAAGGCAGTTAATCTCGCGGTGAAACGCCATCAAGAAGACTTGAAACGAACAGATTGGCGATGGCGTTATGATCCAAATCTAGCGGGAAAGGCTGTTAAATTTATGGAAATTCTGCCAGAACCAAAAAGTGGGAAACCACAACCATTAGCACCGTTTCAGAAATTCATTATTGGCAGTATATATGGCTGGGTTGATAAAGATGATTCAAATATAAGGCGATTTACCGATGTGTTCATTTCGATGGCACGAAAAAACGGTAAGTCGCTTTTGATTTCTGGCGTCATTCTGTATGAGTTTCTGTTCGGAAAGAATCCAGCCAACAAACGGCAATTATATACCGCTGCTAATGATCGCAAGCAGGCCGGCATTGTATTCGGAATGGTCAAAGACCGACTACGTGCACTCATGCGGAAAGACCCTGGTATCAAACGAATGGTTAAGATTACGCGAGACGAACTTGTCAATTTAGACGACGGATCAACAATTCGTTCATTCTCTCGTGATACAGGACTTGTCGATGGCTATGAACCCCACGTTGCGGTGGTTGACGAATATGCCAACGCTAAAACAACAGATATGATTGAAACCCTTGCCTCAGGGCAGGTGTTACTGCCTAGTTATCTGACGTTCATCATTTCAACGGCTGGATTCGACATGAACGTGCCGATGTTTCAACAAAATTATCCGTATGCCAAAAAGGTGTTGTCCGGTGAAGAAAAGGCAGAACGCTATTTTGCATTTATTGCTGAACAAGACAACGTACAAGAGGTTGATGACCCCAATTCTTGGATCAAATCGAATCCGCTACTTGACGTTGATACCTTAAACGGCCAAATCAGTGATTATCTGACGACTAAGTTAGCTCAAGCTCGTGCTGATGGCAGTCTAAACGCTAAATTAGTCAAAAACTTTAATATTTGGCGACAGGCTACAGAAGACAGTTATCTAGATTTCGATGCTTGGAAAGCGGCAGAGCTGACCGACAAGCCCGATATTCGCGGGCAAAGAGCATGGATTGGAATTGATGTCGGTCGTACAAGCGATCTATTCGCCATTTCTTGGCTAATTCCCCAGGATGGCTGGTGGTGGCTTGACGGTTATGCATTTGTTGCTTCAAAAGGTGGCATCGATAACAAAATCAAGACAGATCGGATTGACTACTTGGCTGCTGAACAACACGGCGAAGGCGAGATCAGCAGCTTAGAGTCAGGTATCATTGACAACGATCGGGTATATGAATGGCTCGAAGACTTCATTGAACGTAATGACTTAGATGTTCAAGGTATCATGTACGACCCTTATCAATTTGGACCAATGCTAACGGCAATTGAGAAGAATCATCCTGAGTGGCCGATGGTACAGGTGCGACAAGGAACGCTGACACTGTCAATGCCAACTAAGCAGTTCCGCGATGATGTTATCAGTGGTCGCATAAAGCATTCAGATAATCGCATTATGCAGGCCGCCGCAATGAACGCGGTTATAATGTCTGACAACAACGGCGTCCGTATTAATAAGAATAAGTATGCTAACAAAATAGACATGATTGATGCCACGCTTGATGCTTATGCCATCGCTTTCAAGGAAGACTTGGACAACTATTTGGACGACGACCGCGTGTTTAGTGACGACTTTGGCTTTTAGGAGGTGAGAATGTGAATGGAAAACTAGCTAACTTTTTCAGAATTCTTGGCGCAAATATGGCTGGAATTGCCACTGTTTTGGGTTTCATTTTAGCTGGATATGGGGCTTTTTTGATCAATAGGCCTACTGGATTCATGGTTTGCGGCGGCTTGCTGTTTGTTCTCGCCTTTATTCTGCTGCTTCCTGATAACGAAGGGAGGTGAGATTAATGAAGCTATTTCGAGGATTAGCAACCGAAGTGGACCCTCACTGGGCAGATCATTTGCTTGATTCTGGGGTAATTCCATCATTTCGAGGCGGGTATCTTGGCATTTCTGCCTTACGGAACTCTGACGTGCTTACGGCTGTATCGATTGTTTCGGGTGATGTTAGTCGTTTTCCGCTAGTAATCACGGACAGCTCAACCGATGAGGTTGTTGACCTAGCCAATATTGAATACTTGATGAATACAAAGGTAAACAAGCGGCTGTCGGCTTATCAGTGGAAATTTTCCATGATGGTCAATGCAATTTTGACTGGCAACGCTTATTCGCGTATTGTGCGCGATCCGATAACCAAAGAACCAGCTATGTTTGAGTTCTATGCTCCATCACAGACGCAGGTGGACACAAGCGACCCTGATAACATCATCTACCGTTTCACGCCTTACAATTCTAGCATGCAAAAAATATGTGGATTTGAGGACGTCATTCACTGGAAGTTTTTCTCATACGACACAATCATGGGGCGCTCACCGCTGTTGTCGCTTGGTGATGAAATTGGACTGCAGGAGTCAGGCGTTTCAACGTTACAGAAGTTCTTCAAGAGCGGCTTGAAAGGCTCAATTATCAAAGCAAAGGAGAGTCGCCTGTCCGCCGAAGCACGTCAGAAGATTCGTGAAGATTTTGAAAGAGCACAGGCAGGCGCTGATGCTGGATCACCAATTATAGTTGACGCAACGATGGATTATCAGCCGTTGGAAGTTGATACCAACGTTCTTAATCTGATTAACAGCAATAACTATTCAACAGCGCAGATTGCGAAGGCTTTGCGGGTGCCAGCGTATCGATTAGCCCAAAATAGTCCCAATCAGTCAGTTAAACAGCTTGCTGATGACTATATTCGCAATGATCTTCCATTTTACTTTGAACCGATTACAAGTGAGTTTGAACTAAAGCTGCTTGATGACGCGCAACGGCACCAATATTGCATAGGATTCGACACAAAATCAGTAAACGGATTGCCGATTGCTGACGTAAATACAGCAGTTAATGGCGGACTGTGGACTGGAAACGAGGGACGTGCGGAGCTTGGAAAGAAACCGTTAAAAGACCCGAACATGGATCGTATTCAGTCGACACTTAACACAGTGTTCCTTGATCAAAAGGAAGCTTATCAAGCTGAGCATGCAGCAGAATTGAAGGGAGGTGATACTAATGCCAAAGGAAATCAGAATGGCAGCGGCACCAATGCAAATTCGTGATGGTGATGATGATCATCCTGCCGTTATTGAGGGCTATGCCCTTAAGTTCGACAGACAATCCGAGATTATGGGAAGTGGTGAGCTGAGTTTCCGCGAACACATTGACCCACACGCACTGGACAATGCGGACATGAGTAACGTTGTTGCGCTATTTAATCATGACCAGAACCAAGTGTTAGGCCGCACGGGTGTCAATTTAGAGCTGACGGTTGATGAAACGGGGCTCAAATATACGTTGACACCTCCAGATACACAGCTTGGGCGTGATTTGCTAGAAAATGTTCGTCGGGGAATTATCAGCCAATCAAGTTTTGCATTCACGATTGCACCAGACAAAGATGCACAGAAGTGGCAAAAATCTAATGAACGTGGTGTGAAGTATGACCGCACTATCAACAATATTGATCATTTGTTCGATGTCTCTCCAGTAACCACGCCAGCATATCCGGATACTGAGGTAAAGGTCGGAGCACGATCGTTGGAACAGATAAAAGCGCTAGATCAGCCGCCAGAATGGGAGCTTAAGCGGCGTAAGATGCTTTATCAATTGAATAAAGAGAACTTGCTCAAAGGCATCGAATAATCGGTGCCTATTTTTATACAAAAAATAAGGAGGGTCACTAGATGACTTTAGATGAAAAATTAGCTGCTGTTAAAAAGCAACTTGATGAAAAGCGTTCAGCGTTGCCAGCTATGAAGACAGAACTTCGTTCTTTACTTGAAGGTGAAGATTCCGAGGAAAACCTGAAGAAGGCAGAAGGCGTTCGTGCCAAGTATGATAAAGCTGACAAAGAGATCAAAGATCTTGAAGAAAAACGTGACTTATACGAGGCTGCGTTGAAAGGCAATGAACAGCCGAGTGGGAAGAAGCCCAATCATCCGGAAGAGCATAGCTATCGCGATGCACTGAATGCTTATTTGCATACTCGTGGTCGTAATACTGATGGCGTCAATTTTGAAAAGACAGAAGCTGGTGAATTTGCAATTTTTCGTGCCGCTCCTACCGATGCCAGTGATGCTGTAAATGCCGGTGTCAAGGCTGCAGATGCTGCCTTGACCATTCCAGAAACTATTAGCAATACACCACAGCGTGAATTGCAGACTATTGTTGACCTGAAGCCTTTCACGAACGTATTCCAAGCCTCCACACAAAAGGGTACTTACCCAACAGTTGCAAATGCCACAACCAAGATGGTCACTGTCGCCGAGTTGGAAAAGAACCCAGCAATGGCAAAACCGGACTTCAAATCGATCGACTGGTCTGTTGAAACGTATCGTCAGGCTCTTCCGGTTTCACAGGAATCTATTGACGACTCCGCAATTGATTTGGTTGGGTTGATTGCCCAGAACGCACAACAAATTAAGGTCAACACGACCAACAGTGCCGTTGCAACTCTGCTGAAAGGCTTCACTGCCAAGACGATCTCTAGCATTGATGATTTGAAGCATATCAACAACGTGGATTTGGACCCTGCGTACTCTCGTGCAATCATCGCATCCCAGAGCTTTTACAACTTCTTGGACACAGTTAAAGATGGCAATGGCCGCTACTTGCTGCAAGACAGCATCTTGACCCCGTCTGGCAAGAGCGTTCTTGGTATGCCGATTGCTGTTGTATCTGACGACACGTTTGGGGCAGCAGGCGAAGCACACGCCTTTTTGGGTGACATCAAGCGGGCAATTCTGTTTGCTAACCGCGCAGACTTCATGGTGCGTTGGACGGATGACCAGATTCACGGCCAGTTCTTGCAAGCAGGAATGCGCTTTGGTGTATCTGTTGCTGACGAAAAAGCAGGGTACTTCCTCACATATACCCCAAAAGCGTAACGCCTGACGGAGTGACTTTGAGCCAGAAAACGTTCACGGGTGGTGTCGGTGCCACAAAAGATATCACGGTGACAGTCACTCCTGATGGCGCTCCTCAAGCAGTCGAAGCTGTGTCGAGCGATGAAAGAGTCGCTACGGTTGTTAAGAAGGCCGATGGTATTTACACCATTACCAATCTGGCAGCGGGTGCAGCGACAATCACATTTAGCACTAATGGCATCAGCTCAACACTTGCCGTTACTGTTAACGCTGGGTAGGTGATTACTCTTGGCAGATACTACGCTTGACAAAAGCCCACTGACCGATGAACAGTTTCAGGTTCTGAAAATGTACTTGAAAGTTGATCAGACAATCGAAGACCCAATGATTATGCAATTGGTGCATGACGCTTGTGGTGAAATCAGTTCGGCTATTAGTTTTGGATCAAATCCGGAACAATTTCTAAGCAATCCAGAAACTCGGGATCGTTTCTTCACAGCGCTCATGAAGCAAGTGAAGGAAGACTATGACTACCGAGGTATGGGTGCTGAAGTCATGCGCTTTCCGTTGCAAACATCAACCACAAATATCATCAATCAGCTTCGTTCAGAATTGCCGGAAGAGGATGGTGATTCTGATGCGAACTAATCGAATGACTGAGAGAATTGCGTTCGTCAGCTATGAGTCAAAAAAGGTTAACGGAGTTCCGGTTGATGGCGTGCTCGTTAAGCATATGACGGTTTGGGCGGAAGTTCCTAAGGTACCAATCAGAGAAGCAAATGATCCACAGACGAAGTTGGGCACCCGCAAAGACAGCCCGACTTTTTTAGTGCGGTTTTTAACCACAGAGGAAATCCAACCAACTTGGAGAATTCAATGGCGTGGTAATGAATATCAAATCACAGGGCTTGATCCTGATTACGAGAGGCGCGATCTGACAACGATTACGGCAAAGGCGGTGAGCTGATGGGCGTAAAAGTCACAGGGGATGCTGAACTACTCGCTAATCTTAACAAACTTCAATTTGGGGTTGCAAAAGAAGCTCGAGCGGCTGTCCGAGATGGCGCACAAAAGTTTGCCGACAGGCTAAAAAGCAAAACGCCTGAGTGGACCGGTGAAACTGATATGAGCGGACATCTGAAAGATGACATCAAGCTTTCAAGTGTCCGTGAAACGAGCGGTTTAACAGAAGTAGACGTTGGATATGGTAAAGATACCGGCTGGCGTGCTCACTTTCCAAACTCGGGGACCTCAATGCAGGACCCGCAACATTTCATTGAAGAAACCCAAGAAGTCATGCGGCCAGTTGTTATCGCTGCCTTCCTAAGCCACTTGAAGAAAGGCGGGATGTAATGGCACCTGAAAAACGTGTTTATGACATCCTGTCACACACTTTGGATATTGCTGACAAGGTGAATATAGGCACTCCAGACTTCAATAACCAGACTAGTGAAACTCCCGAGAGTCTAGCTCCATGGGTAAGAATCACTTCTTTACCAGGTGATGCTGCTGACTATGCTGACGATTCTAGGATTCTAGAGTATCCGAAAGTACAAGTAGATTTTTGGGTGGGTATAACGGACTGGGATCAACAAGAAAAAATTGAAACACAGATATATCAAGCACTACATGCGGCTGGCTGGGAAAGGTATTATCGCAACTCCTACGTTGATGGTGATACCCCAGCCCTTCGCATGACAACAGGATACTTTCAGTTTCAAGGACTGCCGATTGGCTAGTCCTTTTTATTTTCCTAAAGGAGGATTTTAAATATGGCAGATACTGCTGTAACAACTAATAAGAAGTTAGCAAAATTTGGGGCTTCGGCCTTTGAATACGGGGTTGTCGGTGATGACGACTTTGTACTAAGCACACGAAAGATGCAAGGCTTATCTAGTGTGAAATTGGATATTAAAACAGAGCAAAAGACGCTGTCCGCTGATGATGGCCCGTACTTGATTCTTTCTGGTGGTATCACAGAAGCAACCGAAACAATCGAAATGTACGATGTTGATTCCGTTATGAAGTCTGATTTATTTGGCATTAAGGTTGTTAATGGGGTTGAAGTATATCCAAAGAACCTTAGCCCTAATTACGCCGCAACTTTGTTCCGCACGAAGCTTTCAAATGGCAAGTACGTTTGGGTTGGTATGCTCAAGGGAATGTTCTCACTTCCGGGCGTTGATACCAAGACTGTTGACGGCACACCAGATCCGAGCGCTGACAGCATCGAAGGCTCATTTATTCCTCGTGGTGACCAAGACACTGGCAATGTTGTGTTGATTGGTCGTGAAGACAACGATGGATTCGATTTTGATAAGTTCCATGGATATGTTTTCCCTAAGACTGCTGAAGATGCGACTATTGCCCCAAAAGCGTAGTCGGTGTCAGCTTTGAAAACAGTTCGATTAACCTTGCGGTTGGCGCATCTACAGTGCTAAAAGTGCAAATTAATCCGGCTGATGCCGCAAATAAACAAGTTACTTTCAAAACGTCAGATCCCACAGTTGCCACCGTTTCCAGTGATGGAACTGTGGCTGGTGTAAAGGCAGGGTCTGCAACCGTAACAGTAACAACTGACGATGGTGGTAAAACTGCCACCGCAACTGTAACTGTGGCTTAGCAATGAACTCGTCGCCTTGTAAATGCACAATACGCGAACAGCGGGCGGCTTATACCTAAGGAGATTAAGCATGGCATATCAAATTAAACTAAATATCAAAGGCGAAACGTGCGTGTTCACACGAAATGGAGAGCCAACATTACGTGATACTACGAACGCCTTAAAAGTGCAGCAACAACAGCTGCGCATGCTAAACCGTAAAGATGGCCCTTCAAACGATGATTACGACGAGAACGAGAAAAACTTAGCCAAATTTGCGGTTGATTTCTGGAAAAACCAGTTTACTACCGATGATGTTATTGATGGCTCCTCTATTTCTTTGAAATCGTTGGATTCAATCAATGATGCCATTGGTGATTCTCTAAGCGACGGTGAAGAGGATAAGAAGGACACAGCAAAAAAATCACCGAAGCGGACGTCAAAGAAGCCATTAGCAACCTTGACGACTTCTACAAAGCAAGGCTCTCTGAAGGCTACCGATTAGCTGACGTTGATGCTATGACGCTCCGCGATATTGAAAAACTTAACCAGATTTACGAGGAACGGGAGACCACGATTGACAAGGCCTTTCCGTTCCTTTTCTAGTTCTATGAAAGGAGGTAAAACATGTTAGGAAATCTCGGACAAATTGCGGCTACTGTTAGTTTGAACATTGATCCGTTTCAAGTAAGCCAGCGAGTTTTGAATTCTTCAATTAAAGCAACTGCTGCTGAGTTGCGTGCTCAAGATGCTGCGTTTAAGGGCTCTGAAAAGTCTATCAACAACATGCGCTCAACCTATGACACATTGAGCCGCCAGTCAAAGAACTACCAAGCTCAGCTTCAGAAACAGCGAGAACAGTATGATGAAAATTCGAAAGCGGTTGAAAAACTTAATAAAAGTGAGACTGCATCGCAGGAAGAAATTAATCGTGCTACAAAGCTGCAAGCTAATGCTGCATCACAGTATAATCGGACTGCTGCCGCGGCTGCACAAAACGAGAACCGAATGGCGGCCTTACGCAAAGAGATTGCGCTGCAAAGTGACGGCTGGACTAAAGTATCAAGCGGTGCATCAAAGTTTGCGTCTGTCACTGAAAAGGCAAGCTCTAAGCTAACTAGTTTCGGATCAACGATGACCAAGGCAGTAACTGCTCCAATTGCCATTGGATTTGTAGCAGCAGCTAAATCTGCTATTGATTTCAACAGCCAAATTCAAGCAATGGGGCCCTTGCTAACAAATGGGGGTGCGATTACTGCCAAGTATCGTGCGCAACTTGATCAACTAGCATCAGCATCTAAAAAGTGGTCGGTTGAATATGGCGTTTCCACGGCTGCAATTAACGACGGCATGTCAGAAATGATCAAACGTGGCTATACCGCTGCGCAAACATTAGGCGCAATGCCTGCAGTTCTCAATGCGGCAAAAGCGTCTGGCGATGACTTCAACGATGTTATGCATGTTTCTACATCCGTTTTGGAGCAATTTGGTCTAAAGACAGAATCAACAACGGGCATGCTTAAAAACACTTCTCGCGTTACAGATACTCTTACCTATGTTGCTAATGCTACTGCAGCAGGGTTCCAAGATATGGGCGAGGCAATGACGTATGTCGGGCCTTCTGCTCATGCTGCTGGTATTTCACTCGAAGAAACAGCGGCTGCTATTGGTATTATGAGCAACAAAGGGATTGAAGGCTCAGTTGCTGGCACAGCGTTACGTGGTGCTTTAACAAGACTGTTGAAGCCCTCTAAGCAAAATCTTCAAGGCTTTAATGAATTAGGCATATCTGTTGCTGATTTCAAAAAAGGAACTTTAACTCTTCCAGAGATTCTTGACAAAATCAAGAATAACACTAAGGGGTGGACGGACCAGCAACGTGCTTCTGCAGTAGCGTTGGCTTTTGGCACTGAAGCGCAAGCCGGCATGAATGCCTTAATTGGTGCAGGTGGCGGTGAGCTACGCAAATATACCAGTGAAGCTGAGCATGCTAGCGGAACAACTGCCAAAATTGCTAACCAGTTAAACAATACGGATGCCGCCAAATTGAAGAGATTTCAAGAGTCGATTCATGTTTTAGGGATTGAAGTAGGTCAAAAACTTCTACCGACGCTGACTCCTCTTATCAAAACAGCAACCGATGTTGTCAATGCCTTTACAAAAATGGACAGTGGCACGCAACAAACCATTATCAAATTTGCAGCGTTTGCGGCAGTTGTAGGGCCAGTGAGTTCTCTGATTGGTGGGGCTCTTAAGCCTGTTACTGCTTTGAGCAAAGGAATATCTGGAATTGCGGGAGTCATTGGGCGAGCATCTGCAGCCGCAAAGCTCGGCGGAACTGCAATGGACGTGCTCAAGTCTGGCTTTAGTAAGACAGCCTTTGAAGCATTGAAGGTTGCACCAGCCGCAGCAGCGGCGGCAGAAGGCACTTCTGGAATGGGAGCAGCCATGGGCGGAGCCGCAGCGAGCGGAACAGGATTGCTAGCGGCATTGGGGCCAATCGTCCCAGTTGTTTTAGGTGTGACAGCAGTCGTCGGTGCCGGTGTAGCCATCTGGGAATTGTGGGGCAAAAAGGCTCTTGAGTCTGCTGACAGAACTTCACGATGGGGCACTGATATTGGCACCGATGCCGACCGATCTGCTTCCAAAATGAAAGATGCCTCTGGGGCAATTTCTGGTGCTTTTGATGATACAAACCACACAGTCACCCAGAATGCTAAGACGATCTCTAAAGGGTTCGACGATTTAACAAAAGCTGCAAAAGAAGCCGCTGATCAGTCTGAGACAGCAGCGAAGAAATTGGCTAAGAGCCTCGGCGGTGAAGCCGCAGAAAACATTGAAAAGCAGGCCGCTAAGGAAAAAGCCGCTAACGCTAAGCGAATCAAAGAGATGGAAAGCAACAACGAAAAGGCCCAAGCCATTACTGCATCGTTTAACAAGAGCGGAGCACAGATGACGGCTGACCAGTATCAACTGTTGGATAACTACCGTCGTAAAAATGCCGCACTGGCTGTCAAGACGCTACAGATTTCTGGATCGCAACAGAATAATGTGCTCAAGGCTGTTCTTGGTGAGAGAACTAGAATGTCTAAGAGTGCTGCCCTAGAGCAGTATCAAGATATGTGGAACGCCTCTAACAAAGAAAACAGTGCCTATAAGGCGGCACAGGACAAGATCAACACCGAGTACAAGAATGATGCTGCCATGCGTAACACGGCACTTGAAGGCTTAGAAAAAGATCACCAGAGCAAAATGAAAGTCATCTATGCTGGCGCAATTCAAGCCATGAAAGCACAAGGAACATCGCGCTCGGAAATGCTAGCGGAACTTCAAACTGACTTCCATCTGACAAGCTCACAAGCCGAATCTGCTATGAATAGTTATGAGAAGTCTATGGCCAAAGGGGTTAAGAGTAACCGAGATTTTGCTGCCGCGACTGAAGGATTTGGTAAAGCTGCTCAAGAGGCCGGTGATCACTGGAATAGTCTTGTTTTTGATCCCAAGACTGGGAAGGTGAAGACAAATCTTCCTGAAGTGTTGAAAGATACGGCCAGCACTAAAAAAGGTTGGCAGCAACTTAAATTCGATTTAAAGAATGCCAAGATCACCTCTAATGCCAAGCAAATGATTGTTGAAGCACTTGCTTCTTCTAAACAATGGCAGAAATTGAGCGTTCCCGAAAAGAATGCAATTATCCGTACTCAGGGGCGTGAACAGCTTGCTGATATTATGGATAAGTTTGTTTCCTGGAATAGTCTGTCGCTTAAGGATCAGCAAGCAATTGTGAAGGGCGATTACACGCCTTTAGTAAATGCTTTAGTCAAGAGTGGAGACTGGAACAATCTCACCTTGAAACAGCAAGAAGCAATCGTTAAAGATAAAGCAACAGCGCCATTAGTATCTTCACTTCAGCAAACCGGCGAGTGGCAGAAGCTCGACTTAAAAGTTCAAGAAGCGATTGTCAATGCTAAAGGCAAGAAAGATCTTGAAGACATCCTTTTTGACATGGGAGTTTGGAACAAGCTTCCAAATACGCAGAAATACGCAACCCTAGTTTCTTTTGGTAAGCAAGACATCGCTGATATTATCGATCAGCTAAATTTGTGGAATACACTTACACCAAAAGAAATCCAGGCTGTAGCAAAGGGCGATACCAGCTCTTTGGTGGCTGCTATTGATAAAGCAAATGACTGGAATCGATTAACTCTTGGCCAGCTAGAAGCAATCGTTAAAGATAAAGCTTCTGCAGGCTTAGTCCAGGCCATGATTAAAACCGGAGAGTGGAATGGCCTATCAATAGAAGAAAAAACTGCTATTATGCAGACCAAAGGCAAATCCGACTTAGCCGATATGGTTGTTAAATACGGTCTTTGGAACAGCCTTCCAAACTCTACTAAAAGCCTGTTGATGAACGATTCCGATGCTCGTACTAAATTAGAAAAAGCTGGAGTTGCAATTGATCAATACAATTTGTTTAAGAACCCCAACGAAAAAGGGCTAAAAGCAAATAATACTGATGTGCTTGTAAAAACAGAAGAAGCCAAAGGGGGCATTCAGAAATACAACGAAGTTCTACCTGGCTTAAAGCTTTTTAATGGGAATTCCAGTGGCGTTAAGACAGAGTCTTCTTCTGGGCAATCAAGCATTGTTAAGTATAACGAGGTATTGCCGGGTCTAAAGCTTTTCAATGGTAATTCATCGTCTGTTAATGGTGCGTCTAATTCTGGTCAAAGCAGTATCATTTTATTTAATGGAACTAACCCAGTGCTGAAGCCATTTAAAGGCGATTCGTCGAGCGTTAATAGCGAGTCATCAAAAGGGCAAAGCAGCATTCTGCTGTTCAATAGCAAAGATCCATTAATGAGATTATTTAACGGGGATGCAAGTGGAGTATCAGAAGCGTCACAAATTGGCGTCAATGCAGTTGCTGCATTCGGTGGCGATGCTACCATCACAAAAACATTCAGGATTAGTGCAGATGTTGATCCCGCTGTACAACGACTTTTGAACAGTGGCAAGTTTGCACGAGGCACTCAAAACTTTACCGGTGGATTAGCAACTATTAACGACGCATCTGGCACTCGTTATCAAGAGGTCGTCACGCTACCAAATGGAGCAAAATTTGTGGCATATGGGCGAGACGTTACCTTACCACTTCCTCGGCATACGAAAATTGAAACTGCCATGCAGTCCGCAAGAAACTACTCGATTCCACGTTTTGCTGGTGGCACCACAGACTTCGGAGGCGCTGCTAATAGAATAAACCAATTGAATCCGCAAACCTTTGTTACCAGCATTTCTAGTGGTAGCAATAGTCGTGTTGAGGATTTGCTAGCAAGACTGATCGAATTAACAACTTATAAGATTAATCATACACAACGTACTGAAGGCAAAGTAGTGCTAGAAAATAACCGCGAAATTGGCAAATGGTTGTACCCAACAATTAATGAGCTGGATAAGCAAAACACAATCAGAGAAAGACATGGAAGGGGTGTTTATTAATTGGCGAACTTGATATTTGGAGGACATAAGATTGGTAGTTCTGTTCTGCAGTTTAGTGCTGCTAGGGGAATTACATCAGAGATTGAAAACACTTCCAAGTCTGTTGGAATTAGCGATGGTGAGATGCTTATCAATAGTCGTCTTAAGTCTAGAATCATTCCAGTAACTTATGATTTTGTGGCGCTATCTCGTCGTGAATTTGAACGGCAGTTAGCGCCACTACTTTATAGCACGGATGTTCAGAAGCTAATCATTGATGATCGCCCTGATGAATTTTGGTATGCAAAAGTTGACGGCAAGATCGACATGGACCGAGCTTATTTTCTTGGCACTGGTACTATTAATTTTCTGGTTCCCGATGGCATCGCCCACTCGGTAGCCACGAAGACGTTTGACAACAAGGATCCTAAATGGAACGGTTCACCATTGAACTTGTTGACAGGAACAAGTAATTCAGATAAAACCCAATCACAGACAGGCTGGGGTAATACTGTTGGAGCCACAAATGGTGCATTCACTGGTAATGACGTGTTAGCTATGATTGGGAAGACTTATACCTACTCGGCATTTCTGACAGCAACAGACTGTGACTTGTCAATACTTGTAGCTCTACGCTATCAAAATACAGGTAAGGGAGAATACTATGGTAATACAATCAAAGCTGGAACATCAGGCTACTCTTCAGTAACATTTACTGTGCCAAATATATCGCTTGACACAATCATGTTTTTCCCAAAAAGATTTGTTGTTCAACAAACTGCTGCGCATGATATTACTTGGCGGCAAGAGAAGCTTGAGCTAGGCACCACAGCTTCTCCATGGTCACCTAACCCGGCTGATCCTGAATACTATACCGACACCATCACAGTTCACAATGGTGGCACTTATCCTGTTGAGCCAGTTATTACGGCAACTATGCACGCTGATAACGGCATGGTTGGGATTGTTAATGATCGCCCCGGTATTCTCCAATTTGGCACGCAAGAAATTGATGGTTTCACCACCGAAGAAAGCGAAGTAGCACTTGATTTGGCAGCCGTGCAAGGCTCACATATGGATAATCAAGCCGCCACAAACAATCCCTATTGGGGTGGTGATCCTAGTATGCCTAATGAACAGATTGGCAATGCGATTTGGACTCATGACGATTATGATGGCTGGAAGGTTGAGCCTAATTGGCCCAGTATTACTGGCGACCACAAGTATTGGAACGGTCCTTCAATCAAACACAACCTTGCTCAGACACATAACGGTAACTTCAAGAGCAATCTCACATGGGACGTTATGACACGCTTCCAAACTGGGGTAGCGCAGGTAGGTGCGCTCGAAACAACGTTAGAGAGTGACGGTAAGCCAATTTTTCAGATGATACTGAAGGATAATAGCGCATTGTCCGATCAGCTTTGGTGGATGTGCTACTACAAAGGCCAACTAGTCGTCAATGAACAGCTTGATCGTAGTATTTTCACTAACGACAAGTTCATTCAGTTGGAATTACAGAAATTTGGTAATTCAGTTGTTTTCCGAGTGTCACCATGGGTTGGCAATCAAGGACGAGAGACGACTATTACCCGCCAGTTTACCTTTGCGGACGCTGCCGATGTTGAGACCAAGCAATTCTCAACGTGGTTCATGCGTGACAAGACGTGGGGCGAATCGACCATGTATCTGATTGCGTCCACCGTCAAATGGCAAAACGTTAGCTGGTATACGAATATCAAGAATCGCTTTAGCGATGGTGATGTTCTCAAGATTGATGTGGCGAACGCTAAGACGTACTTGAATGGTTCTCTTGACCCGACTATGCACACGATCGGCAATCAGTGGGAACGATTTGAACTGCCACCCGGTGATACTGAGATTACTATCACGCCCTCGAGCTGGGCACAACCATTTGCATGTGAAGTCGAGATAAGGGAGGCCTGGCTATAAATGGAGTATTACTTTGCAGATCGAAAATCAAACATTTTGGGTGTTGGGTCGACTGATGGCAAAGGCGAATGGCGAATTGACAACGATATAGAAACACAAAGTGTTGACAATCGTCCTGCGGTCGAGCTTTCTCTTGATATTAAATTTACGACTGATCAGGAACAAGCAGTCAATGAGATGGCCAAAGAAACCAACTTCATTCTTTATCAGGATGAAGAAGGCAACGGTCACCAAATGGTGATCGAATCGGTTGAGCATGATTCACTAGGCCATATTCACTCAATTGTTGCTAGCGATGCTGGTAATGATTTAATTAACGAAACCGTTGGCGCCTTCAAGGCCGACAAACCATATACGATTGCTGAATACATTACAAGGTTCACAAATGATTCTGGCTGGGAGATTGGCATCAACGAATTTCCTGACAATGTTCGAACACTCGAGTGGACTAGTGAAGAATCATCGTTGGCTCGCATTATTGCCGTGGCAAAAGACTTTGACGCAGTGCTTAGCTTTGGCTTTGAGTTTGTTGGAACCAACTTGGTTAAGCGTGTCATTAACATTCGGCATGAAACGGCCGGCGATAGTTTGATCTCTTTTGAAATGAATAAGGACATCAACAACATCGTCACGCACCGCGATACCTATGACATGGAAACATCGATTAAGGCTTATGGAGCGGTGCCAGAAAGTACGGATGGATCAACTAATAAGGATCCAATTAACTTGATCGGTTACAACTGGACTGATCCAACGGGACAGTTTGTGCTTGATCAGTACGGGTTCTTGCACGATACCATTGCTGTGCAGAAATATTCACGTTTGTTAAGCAACAGCAACCCTAACCCAACACAGTCTGACTGGAATCGGGTTAAAACGTTTGATTCAAAATCGCAGGCGGCACTTTTGCAAGCGGCTTTGGCAGACTTGAAAAAGTATAACCATCCGAATGAAACCTATGATATTGATTTGGTTAACTCACCATACGTACCACTGAATCAAACCGTCCACATTGCTGATGAAAATCAACAACTATTCCTGTCTGCCAAGGTGTTGAGCATTCAGCGGAGCCGTGCTAACCATTCAGTCCAGTTGACTCTGGGTGAGTTTGCACACGAGACTGTCAGTTTTGACGAACGGCTCAGTGAGCTTGCCAACCAGATGTCGAATATCTCAAAAACCGTTCAATACTATCCTTGGCTCCGCTATGCCGATGATGATCAAGGAACAAATATGAGTGCCTTCCCAAGTGGTAAGAAGTATATGGCAATCGTTTGGTCAAATAAGACATCCGTCCCAAGCGACAATCCGGCTGATTACGCCGGCAAGTGGGCATTGATTCAGGGCAAAGATGGTGCTGACGGTGTTCCGGGTGCAAAGGGTGCAGATGGCCGTACAAGCTATTTTCACACCGCTTGGGCGAATGATGTAAGCGGCCAAAGTGGGTTCACGGTATCCGGTGGCGATGGCAAAAAGTATATGGGTACGTACAGCGATTTCATACTTGCTGATAGCACCAATCCGGCTGATTACAATTGGGCGCTTTTTAAAGGTGAAGACGGTGATCAAGGGCCAAAAGGTGATCAAGGTTTACCCGGTGCTAAGGGTGCCGATGGTCGTACTGCCTATGCCCACTTTGCTTACGCAAACAGCCAAGATGGCAAGACCGACTTCTCAACCACTGATTCTAACCGCAAGTACATTGGCTTCTATAGCGACTTCACATCTGGAGACAGCACTAATCCAAGTGACTATAGCTGGTCACTGATTAAGGGTGCGGACGGTGCTGATGGTAAAGATGGGGTGCCCGGTAAAGCCGGTGCCGATGGCAAAACACCGTACTTTCATATTGCCTATGCCGATAGCGGTGATGGTACAACGAACTTTTCGCTCGATACTCCCGGTTCTCGCAAGTACATCGGTAGTTATACAGACTTCACACAGGCTGACAGCACGAATCCGGATGTTTATAGTTGGCAACTAGTGCAAGGGCCACAAGGTCCAAAAGGTGACAGTGGTGCAGATGGCCTACCGGGTAAGGATGGCGTAGGCATCAAATCAACGCTTATCCAATACGCATCAAATACCAGCGGTACAGTAGCTCCAACAACTGGCTGGACAACAACGATTCCTGCAGCTTCCCCCGGCTATTATGTTTGGACTAAGTACACATGGACGTACACCGACGGCACTACAGAAGCAGGATACTCAGTGGGCAAGATTGGTGAGACGGGTCAAACTGGACAGAAGGGTGATACTGGTCCTCAAGGTCCGCAAGGCCCTCAAGGGCCACAGGGCCCTCAAGGTGTTCAAGGTGTTCCCGGAAGCAAGGATGTGCCATACACATACATTCAGTTGGGCACGCCCGCTAGTCCCAAGAAAGGCGACCTATGGTGGCATGGGACAACACTTAACGATGCCACAGCATTGCAATACTACGATGGGTCAACTTGGATTGATCAAAGTATTCAGCAAGCAGTGCTTAGCATCAAAAAACTGCAATCGATTGAGGTTGACAGCTCAACCTTTAATTCTCCTGACATTAATTCGCCTTTCAGCCATGTTCAGATTGACGGTGCCAAGAGTTCTGGCAATCTTGAACTAAAAGATGCGAACCTAAGTATATTGGGCAACATTGAAGACAATAATGGCAATCCCAATGGTCAATACTACAAATCTCTTTTGAGCCCTAACGGTATGTTCAACTACATCACGACACCTGACCAAAAGGGAAACATATCGTCAGTTGCACTCCAACGTGGTGCACTTCAGTTACAAACGCTGATCAGTGACCCCAGTGCCGCTACAAAAAAATATATTCAGTCTGAATTCACTTCAAAAGACAACGTGACATTTTTCTACGTCAATACAACCGCGCTAAGAAATATTGATATTGATTACGCATATATTTACTACACGCGACGTGGAAATTTGGTGACCGTCAACTTTCAAATTCACACAATAGCTAATCAGTACAATTATTTGAGACTCGCAGATATTAGACCCGGTTACAAACCTTTATTGACAAACAATATTGTTGCAAGCTGCTTGAGCTTTTCAGATCCCGGACAATCTACAGCTATGTATTCAAGCACGCCAAGCGGAGGAACGGTCGGCTGGTATAGCAACATTTCCAAAGCTTCTGGTAGTTATGGTGGCTCGGTGTCGTATCTAACTCAGGACGATTATCCGACGGGTGATTCATTTTTTGGCTAGGAGGCAATTATGAAAATCAAAGTGTGGACGGATAGCAATAATCGGCTGCTTAACTGGGCAAATGCTGATGAAAACAGACCAGTAGGGCCGACCGATGAAGGATTTGAGGTTATTGAAGTTGACGATGCTGTTGGCTTGTATGAGAACCATGCAAGTATTGTTGATGGCAAGGTTGTTCCAGATGCTGGCTATGACCCAGATGCTGACATACCTAAACCTGAGGCGTCACCAGAACAGCAAATGCTTGCTGCGCTTGCTCTTGACGTAGCGCAGATGAAGGCGGTGAAATCAAGTGACTTATTATGATCAGTGTGTACTGTTTTACAGTTGGGGGATTGATTTAACACCTTATGTACCGGTAATGATCACCCCAGATCAATACAAGCAAATTACAGGCAGTGACTATGTCGCCAGCAAAAGCTAGCGGCTATTTTTGTGGAAGGAAGTGATGACAATGTTAAATAAAATCAGAGATCACCCGATGCACACAGTACTCGCCATTGGCATAGTTGCCATTGGCTTGTTTTTAATCATCAATGACCATTATTTCATCTGGCCCCCACATTACACTGACTGGTTAAATGATGACATTGTGGGGTTTTTGTTTGTCATTGATGGACTCGTAATTGGGGGTTGGGTGCTATGGGAAACACAGTTAGCAGTAATCAATCGTCTGTTGCTTACGACTACCAGCTTTTTAATGTCGTTCTTGACAATACTGCAATTACTGACCTCAATCTCAACTGGAATCTACACAAGTTGGATCAGCAATGCGATCATAACAGCCTTCGTGCTGATTCTGGCACGAAGGAGTGACAGCCGTGACAGCAGCGATAACCAAAGCAATAGTTGATTTTGCCCCGTATCTTGCCGGTATAGCATCGGCCGTTATTGCCTTCATGACCTACCGCGAGGGTAAACGGAAGAACAGGCATGATGAGCTTGAGGATATGAATGACAGATTACGCGCAGATAATGACCGTTTGAGACGTGAGAATGAGCGTCTCAGAAAGGAAAATAATCATGAATAATTGGACAGAACTTTTGGTATCACTTGCAGTAGCGGCAGTCCCAATCATTGGGGCTTGGATTTCAAAACAGTTGCTGGCTAACAAACAGGCACTCACCTTAGTAAAGGTATTAGGCCCATTGGCAAACGCAGCGGTAACAGCAGCAGAACAGCTCGGTGTGACACAGGCGATTGATGGTGCGGTCAAGAAATCGACTGCCATTCAAGCTGTGAAAGACGGCTTAAAATCGCTTGGCTTCACCAGCACATACGAGCAGACAATTGCCAATGCAGTTGAACAATCTTATGCGAATTTGAAAGACAGCCTAGCAGAAACCTATCCACAAAAAACAGTTGATCAGGAAGCATCTAATCAAGACAAAGTAGCGGCCGCAGCTCAAGCTGCCGCAGACGCAGTTAAGGCTCAACTGGCACCGGCATCTGTTGCTCCACAGCAATAAGGAGGGCACCATGAAATTTAAAACTAAACTAATTACCTTGGTAGTCGCCTTCTTGGCGGCTATTTCTTTTGCCCTGCCATCGCAGGTGAATGCGGCCAAGGGAGATCAAGGTGTCGACTGGAGCCGGTACCAAGGAGATAACGGTGTCTTTGGTTATTCCACTGACAAGTTCGGGATCTCTCAAATCGGTGGCTATAGCGGCTACGGCACGTACGAGCAAACCACGTATAAGACGCAGGTTGCATCGTTGATTGCGGCTGGTAAGCGGGCACACACCTATATTTGGTGGCAGAATATCGACAACACCAATTTGGCCAAGCAGGTGCTAGATCATTTCTTGCCAGAGATTCAGACGCCAAAAGGGTCGATTGTTGCGCTTGATTACGAAGCTGGGTCGACCAACACGTCAACTTTGCTGTGGGCACTCGACTATATCCGCGATGCTGGTTACACACCAATGCTATACGGCTATAAGAGTTTCTTGATGAGCCATATTGACTTGTCACAGATTGCTAGCCACTATCAGCTATGGCTTGCGGAATATCCAGACTACAACGTCACCACTGTTCCGAACTATGGCTACTTCCCGAGCTTTGATAATGTAGGCATCTTCCAGTTCACTTCAACTTATCGCGCTGGCGGCCTTGATGGCAACGTTGATCTAACCGGCATCACTGATTCAGGCTACAACGGTAGCACGACAACTGACAGCGGTAAGACCTACGTCAACCCATCAACCAATACACCGGCAACCAACGCCGGTCAGCAAGCTAACAACACCACA
Source organism: Lacticaseibacillus paracasei subsp. paracasei (assembly GCF_000829035.1). NCBI lineage: Bacteria > Bacillati > Bacillota > Bacilli > Lactobacillales > Lactobacillaceae > Lacticaseibacillus > Lacticaseibacillus paracasei. The sequence goes on from NZ_AP012541.1 coordinate 863,415, forward strand.
CTTAGCCAGATAAAAGCTGGCGATAGTGTTAAGGTAAACTTCGGCACAACCCGTTGGGCGAACGGTGTCTCAATGCCTAGCTGGGTTCAGGGCAAGACGTACACTGTGCAGCAAGTATCTGGATCTAACGTATTGCTTGGTGGCATCATGAGCTGGATCAACCGAAGCAATGTTGAGCTGCTGACAACGACCAGCGTGCCATCAGTAAGCTATGGCTCTACCTACACGGTTCAGTCTGGTGACAGTTGGTGGTTAATTGCTTACAAGTACGGCATGAGCATGTATACTTTGGCTTCTAACAACGGCATGACCATCAACGCTGTCATTCACCCAGGAGACGTTCTCCGAGTATCTGGCACAAGCTATTCGAGTGTATCAAGCCACACGTACTACACAGTCCAATATGGTGATAGCTTCTGGAGTATTTCCAGAAAGTATGGCATCAGTATGTACACACTGGCCGCTAACAACGGGAAATCAATCTACAGCCTGATTTACCCAGGCGAAAGCCTGTACATCAGGTAATGGCTTGCCGCTGAAGTTAAAAAATATAAATAAGGTGAGTGCATATGGCCGAAAAAGTTGATCAAGCACGAGTTATTGAGCAAAGTTATGTGAGACGTGATTTAATGAGAGCCGTTTCAGAGTTGCTGGATTCCGCTTCAGACAAGCATTCAACTGATGAACTTATAGATGCTGTTGCCTCCGTTCAGTCTGTGACAATGGCCTTGGAGCATAAATCAGCCGTTTGCGGTCCTCCTGGTCTACGTGGCTGGGACGGAGAAGAATACTGATATATCAGGTAACAAAAAAGTCCTCTGCTCGCTAACGCGGGTGGAGGGCTTTTTGTTGCTTTGAAGCACGGGCATAATGCTGTAAAATAAGATACGTAAGCAACTAAATATTTTAGTCAGCCTGTAATACCTTGTCGTTCTGCCTCCTTTGCTCAGGGAGGCTTATTTTTGTGCACAAAATATGCACAAAATGTGGTTTTCCACTATTGTATATACGTTTGTTTTCGCACTTACTCTCCGTTGTCTTGCATTCGGATGTAGCTACATAAGAAGCCTCAAAACGCTGTTAATTCGGTGTTTTGAGGTTTTTTTGAACATCAAATAAAATTTGACTGTGCCTGATATGATTAGTAGCATGAGTGGGGATTTAAAGGATGGTTAAGACATCTGACCATCACAAAATCGTTAACCGACTTTAGTGACTATTTTTTACGAAAAGCTTGTAATTTTTAATAGCTTCCGCTAGTATAAATAGAGCAATAGACACCACACATGGAGGATTAGCTCAGTTGGGAGAGCGTCTGCCTTACAAGCAGAGGGTCACAGGTTCGAGCCCTGTATCCTCCATAATGAAAACACCTACCACTGCGGCAGGTGTTTTTCTTTTACCTTTTTGAAGTTGGACGGGGCGTCCAACGCATGAGATTTGACTTAGTTTAAATAGCTATTAGAGGGGGCTGATTCTGACAATAAAAACGCCACTACTGATTGTGGTGACGGTTGATTAGCCGTGCATGCGCGCTAGATAGAGTAACAGCGTCGCAATGACTGGGCTAAATTGGTAAAGGTAGCTGGGTACTTTAAATGGTCGACGGCTGTTGATGAGCGTGACAAGGATGATGATACCGCCGATAGCTATTAAGTTGAGTCGTTGTAACCAGTAACCGATAACGACGGTGATTGCCAACAAGACCATATCTGTCCACTTGGGAAAATGGTTGGCCCATAACCCGATTAGTGCTGGCACATATAGTAATGCCAAGTCGAGCAACATATCCTGACTGAGAAAATGCAAACCCGCGTAAATAAGTAAGATTTGGAATAAAATTGCTTGGCCAAAAGCAATGGTACCAACCCATTGCTTGGTAACTTTTTGTGTGCGCAACAAAAATGTCAACAGGAGCTGAACAGCAACTAATGGTAACAAGATCCATTGATTGATGGCACCAATGATACCGGTAATAGCGGCAATGATTAGAACTAATGGGTAACGTTTAACGACCATTGCAGCCGCTAAGCAAACGCCCATGAGTAAAAGCGCGATGATTTGAAAATGCCATGTAATTTGCAAACTTAGCGCGATCAGAAACGGATAGGCGAGTATTTGTCCGATAAAGGCCGCTGCACCAGCACCTTGATTGATATTTTTCAAATTGATTATCCTTTCTATGATGCTTCCATTTTACAAAACCCTGAGACGGTAAACAAAGATTTTCGGAAATTTTACATCTTTTATGTTATGCTACTAGAGTTGCAAAACATTCCCGATGGGGTTCGTCAAAGCTATGACGAACATGCCTTGTAACCTAAAATAATAAGGGGGAAACAAAACATGCAGGAACGCCATTTATTTACGTCGGAGTCTGTTTCGGAGGGGCATCCGGATAAAATTGCTGATCAGATCAGTGATGCTATCTTGGATGCCATGCTTGAACAGGACCCCGATTCACGAGTTGCTTGCGAAACGACGGTGACAACCGGTTTGGTGCTGGTTGTCGGTGAGATATCAACAAAGGCTTACGTTGATATTCAATCAGTGGTTCGCGGGACGATTAAAAAGATCGGCTATACCAAGGAATCAGGTTTTGATCCTGATAGTGTCGGGGTGCTGGTCGCTTTGGATGAGCAGAGTCCAGATATCGCTCAAGGGGTTGACGAAAGTCTTGAAGCCCGTGAGTCTGATACTGATCCGCTTGACAAGATCGGTGCTGGCGATCAAGGCATGATGTTCGGTTTTGCCATTGACGAAACCGAAAACTATATGCCGTTACCGATTTCATTGGCCCACGCGTTAATGCGCAAAACTGATTCATTACGGCACAAGGGTGAAATTAGTTATCTGCGTCCAGATGCTAAGGCGCAGGTCACGGTGGAATATGATGATGATGACAATCCAATTCGGGTTGATTCCGTTGTTGTCTCCGTGCAACATGATCCGGATGTCACGCTTGAAGAAATTCGCCGCGATGTCGAGGCCAAGATTATTCGCACTGTGATTCCTGAAGCTTTAATGGATGATGACACGAAAATTTATGTCAATCCGACTGGCCGCTTTGTACTGGGCGGTCCGCAAGCCGATTCTGGTTTGACCGGACGCAAAATTATCGTTGACACATATGGCGGTTTTGCCCGACATGGTGGTGGTGCCTTTTCTGGTAAGGACGCGACGAAGGTTGATCGTTCGGCCAGTTATGCAGCACGTTATATTGCCAAAAATGTGGTAGCAGCGGGTTTGGCGAAACGGGTTGAAGTACAATTGGCATACGCAATCGGTGTTGCCAAACCGGTTTCCGTGTCGGTGAATACATTTGGCACAAGCGCAGTATCAGAAGATGTGATTGAACAGGCAATCCGTGAGAACTTTGACTTGCGGCCTGCTGGCATTATTAAAATGTTAGACCTGAAGCGGCCGATTTATGAACAGACGGCAGCATATGGTCATTTTGGACGTACAGATGTTGATCTTCCTTGGGAGCACTTGGATAAGGTGCAGGCTTTGCTCAAGTACCGAGATTAGCGAGAAAAGAGGCGGCCTTAGTCGAGAATTATTCTCGGCTGGGTCGTTTTTTCGTGCTTATGAGGGGCTTCTCAAGACTAACAACATCGCCTGGCAACTCAGAAGGGATATTTATGAAGCAAAGGAAAACCAATGTCGCACTCGTAACGGCGGCAATTTTTATTGGCACATTTATGACGGCGATTGAAGGCACGATTGTGTCAACGGCTATGCCAACCATTATCGGCAGTTTACATGGGGTTCATTTAATGAACTGGGTCTTTTCCATTTTTCTGTTGACTAATGCGATGGCGACGCCGATTTACGGCAAACTGAGTGACAAAATTGGTCGCAAACCAGTTTTTCTCATTGGACTAACGATATTTGTCATTGGTTCGTTGCTATCCGGTTTGTCACAATCCATGGAAATGCTAATTATTTTCCGCGCAATTCAAGGGATTGGTGCTGGGGCTATTATGCCAGTGACATTTACGATTATCGCCGATATTTATCCATTCGAAAAACGAGCAAAAATGCTCGGTTTTAATGGCTCGATGTGGGGAATCGCTTCGGTAATTGCGCCGTTATTGGGCGGTTTTATCGTTGATCAGTTAAGTTGGCACTGGATTTTCTTTATTAACGTACCGTTGGGTATTTTCACGTTTGGCCTTGTGTGGTTCTTTTTGCAGGAAGATCGGCGCAGTGTCCGGCAGCCGCTTGACATGCGCGGGACGGTTTGGCTGCTGGTGGCCTTGTTGGCGATGATGTATGGCTTTCAGACATTAGCTGAGCCCAACGGCATCTGGCAGTTAGTTGCCATGGCAATTGTGGCTACGCTGGGCTTCTGGCGTTTTTGGCAGGCAGAACGGCGTGCAGTCGATCCGATCATTGACTTGAAACTATTTGAAAATCGTACTTTTGTGATTCATAATTTGATCGCCGCTTTGATTTCGGGGTTCGTGATTGGATTTGAAGTCTACATGCCTATGTGGATTCAAGGAATTCGCGGCATGGATGCTTCCCTTGGCGGCTTTGCAGTGACCCCTAGTTCTTTGATGTGGGTCGTTGGCTCTTTTGTTGCTGGCAAGTTATTGGGCCGGTTCCAACCTAAGCCGATTCTGACAGGGGCCATGATTTGGCTGCTTGGCGGCAGTCTTGTGCTGGCATTAGTGCCGCAATCGACACCGTATTTTGTCTTTCTGCTAGTTGCCGGCGCCTTAGGATTCGGTTTTGGTTTGGTGATTACGATTACTACGGTAACAGCCCAGGCCGTTGTGGTGCCTGATCAGGTTGGCGTGGCAACGAGTTTCAATACCTTGTCTCGAACGTTGGGGCAAACACTGATGGTCTCGGTTTATGGGATTGTTTTGAATCTGCGTCTGACTCAAGGTATCGCGGCAGATAGCCGGCTGAATAGCAATATGCTCAACGAACTGATTAATCCACATACCGCCAAAAATTTACCCGCAGCAGTGTTGCCAACGCTTCGGCAAATTTTGTATGAAGGTCTGCACAACATTTACTTTTTCTCGATTATCATCGTGGCGTTGGCGATTCTAGCCAATCATTTTGAAGCAAAAAGGGTGCTGACAAAAGAAACAATTCAGGAGTCGAATGAAGAAAGCTGAATCAACTGAAATATCATACAAAAAACCGGATTCTATTTAAGAATCCGGTTTTTTGTACGCTGATATCGCTCTCGTTTGCCGATAAATAGCTGAAGTTAAAACGGACTGACCACTCGATCGGTATGATCTTCGGTGGCGGTTTTTCTGACAGGTTGTTTGTACAATTTCGCTGTTTTATCGGTGACTTGCGCAATGACATCGTAGTCTGGGTCATTTTCTAACGGGCCAAAATTGAACACTGTCTGCGTTGCTTCGCGCTTGATATCTTGCAATCTAGTGCTGATAAGGACATGTAGCATATCTGCTTTTTGATGTGATCGTTCGATTTCTTCACTGGCTTTGGCTAAAGTATACCCTTCATCAAGCATTGTCTTGATCATGACGATTAAGGTGATGTTTGCCAAGGAGTATCGTTTATTGCCATTAGCGTCATGCCTGCGAGAATGAATGAGCTGCTTCTTTTCCCAGTATCGAATTTGCGTTGGGGTGGCTCCGGTGACGCGGCTGGTTTCGCCTATGCCGAGTGAAATATCGAGTGAACGTAAACGTGCATTAAACGGTCCCATGACATAGCATCCTCTCTTGAAAATGCGCTCACTGGCGCCAAAAACCGATGCATAAGGACCATGATTGTGATGACCGATTTTCCGGCCATCACGGCCAAGCCCACTTATGATCTGGTTTCTCAACGCGCCTGTTCACGCTATTACCTTGACATTTATTAAGTTTAAATGTAATATTTTCTATTGTCAATATTACATTATGTGATATAGAAAACATGAAATCTTATAAAGAAACTAGGCGAATTTATGGACGTTAAAGATATCAACGGGAAACACGTCAATGTACCAATGATGGTCACGACCTTGATCGTTGGGACGTTTATTACGATTTTGAATCAGACCATTCTATCTACCGCGTTTCCAACGCTGATGAAGGCCTTCAACATTTCAACTGCGACAGTGCAGTGGTTGTCGACAGGCTTCATGCTGGTAAACGGGATTATGATTCCAGTATCCGCATATCTGAGTGCGAAGGTGCCATCAAAATGGTTATACATGAGTGCAATGAGTACTTTTTTTGTTGGCACATTGGTTGCCTTCATTGCAAATAGTTTTGGCGTTTTGCTAATTGGTCGATTGATTCAGGCACTTGGCGTTGGGATCACGATGCCGTTGTTGCAGAACATCATGATGTCGATTTTTCCCCCGAACCGGCGCGGCGCTGCTATGGGGATGGCTGGAATTGCGATTGGGGTGGCGCCTGCCATCGGGCCAACGCTTTCCGGTTATGTCATCGACAATTTCGGCTGGCGTTTCTTATTCGGTATGATTCTGCCAATTGCAGGTCTCGTTATTTTGGCAACATTGTTTTTCTTCAAAAATGTCTTACCGTTGTCTGATCCTAAGTTAGATATTCCTTCCTTGATTGAATCATCAATTGGGTTTGGCTCCTTGCTGTATGGCTTTTCTGAAGTCGGTAATGATGGTTGGGGTGATCCGATTGTTTTAGGCACAATCGCACTCGGCATTGTGTTTATCTTCATCTTTGGTTACCGTCAATTGCACTTAAAAGAACCATTTGTTGAATTGCGAGTGTTTAAGAGCAAAATCTTTGCCTTATCCACAGTCTTAGGTACCATCGCCAACATGGCGATGGTCGGGGTAGAAATGATTTTGCCAATGTATTTGCAAATCATTCACGGCAAGAGTGCGTTGGAGTCAGGTTTGACATTGTTGCCTGGGGCGATTTTGATTGCTTTAATGAGCCCGGTCACTGGTCAAGTGTTTGATCGCATCGGGGCTAAGCGGCTTGCACAGTTAGGCTTGTTCTTGCTGACGATTGCAACATTGCCATACTTTTTCCTGACAGAAAGCACGCCTTCCATTTTTATTACGGTGATTTATGCTGTGCGGATGTTTGGGATTTCAATGGTCATGATGCCTTTGACGACGAATGGGATGAACGCCTTGTCACCTGATATGATTCGACATGGGACAGCGGTTAACAACACTGTCCGTCAGGTGGCAACTTCCATGACAACTGCTGTCATGATTTCAGTTCTGTCAAACGTCACCAATCTAGCCAAACCGGCGGCCAGTTTGTTGAAAACCAATCCGCTGCAGTATAAGCAAGACTTTTTTGGGGCAACACTTAGTGGCTACCACGCAGCCTTTCTGTTGGCAGCAGGGTTCAGTTTAATTGGCTGGATCTTGGCTTTCTTCTTGAATACCCACGCGATGTCGCAAGAAGTGACGATCAAAAATGAAAAGAAGGTGAAGGCATGATTCTATGGTTTTTGGGCCTGACAGTGATCGGCCTTTATCTCAGCTTTATTATGATGAAACGCTCCAGTTTGCGTAGCACGTTAATTGCGGTCTTCGGGATTGGTGTGGTGGGTAGTCTATTGCTGATTACGTTGAATGATAATGCGCATTTTGGCATGGTCAAACGAACAACAACTGATGAGCAGACCATCTACACCGCCTCACCGAATGCACAACTGCCAATGTTGCTAAAACAAAACATTGGCACGGATGGCAAGCATGTTGTCTACATTTATAAGACCGATCCGAAGAAAAAAGCGGTTCATACCAAGGCTGATATTGTTGTAACTAATCGGGTGACAACGACAGCGAATGCCACAGCTTCGTTGACGAGCAAAACAACTCGGTGGCAATATCAAAACGGTTTTTATGGTGCGTTGTTCAATCATGAAGGGGCTGGTCAATTGGTTGCTCAGCACAATCAATTGGTCATCCCAACAAGCTGGTCAGTGCTGACAACGGCTCAGGCCAAGCAGCTTGGTAAAAAGTTGGCCGCCTTGCAGCAACCAACTGCAGAACAAAAAGCGTCACTGGCAGCCGCAGTCAAGGCTAAAGCTGCTGCGCTGGCCAAGGCTGATCCAAAACTAGCAGCAGATCCGACAGCTTTAGCGAAGCAGGCTAAGGCTGCGGTTGAACAAGCAATGATTCAGCAAGCTGTTCGTGAAGTGCAAGCACAAAAATAGTCTGATGCCGCCCATAACGTGGTACTAGGGCAAACATTTTTCGTAACATTATCTTGACGAATGGCTTTTGTCAGCCTTCTAAATTAAAAAAAGCAGTCCGCTATTTTTTAACGGTCTGCTTTTTTGATTGTTTGGCAACTCGGTTTGTCAGATAAGGACTAAAATACCACCAACTCACCATCAGCAAGGCAAAGCCAAGTGAAAATCCAGCAAAGACGTCTGTGGGATAGTGAACGCGCACGAAGATCCGAGAATAACCGGTTAAAAGAATCATGCCACTGGCAAGGCAGGTGATGAGCCATTTGGCGGATTGACGTTTGAGCAGTGCCCAAGCCAAAAGGATCATGGTACCGTAAAAGATCATCGTGCCACTAGAATGCCCGCTAGGAAAACTAAAACCGCCAGCATGTACCAATGCCCGAATCTGAGGATCTGCAATAAAAGGTCGTGGTCGCCGAACCCAATATTTGATTCCGACGTTAACGAGGCTCATCAAGGCCCCCATGCTGGCTGCAAAAAGTGCAGCGTAACGATAACGCTTGAGCAGTAACACCACGGCGAAAGCCATGGTTAAAAAGACTAAGGATGCTGGATTGCCGAGACTGGTGATTAAGATGAGTAAGGGTTTAAAAGTGACAGGATGGAACTGGGTGACAGCAGCAATTACCTGTTGATCAATGGTATGAATCCATCCAGCGTTATTTAGAATACCCGTCAATAACGTGATGAAAATAAATAAAGCAATTGCTGCAAGATACAATGGTTCGGGTCGGCGTTTTAGCACTTGTTGCCTCCTCTACAAAACGTTCGCAGTCGCAGAAACCTCCACATAAGGACCTCAGACAGAAATGACCAAAGTCCAGCCATTTCTGTCTGAGTCCACTTATGTTCCGGTTTCTAAACGTGCCCGCTCACGCTCTGAAATCGACTAATGTTATAAGAATAGCACAAACACCATTGAACCTTGGCAATGTTTTTGCTATGATTGACGCAATCATCAAACGAACAAAGGAGTAGTAAGTTAGCGCGGGTGACAGAGAGCAGGCGGTGGTGCGAGTCTGACGAAGCAAAGACCGAACTGACCTTTGAAGTTGCTGGGGTGAAATTAGTAGCCACAGCCGGCCGGACCGTTATCTCCTTTGAGCGCTGTGAAAGCAGAACTTAGGTGGTACCGCGGCTGAGCCGTCCTAATGTAGATAGGGCGGCTTTTTGTTTGAAATTAAGTGGGAGGTAACAAAATGGCATACGATCATCATGAGATCGATAAGAAGTGGCAGCGTTATTGGGCCGAGCATAACGAATTTAATACCACAACCGATCCTAAGAAGCCGAATTATTATGCGTTGGACATGTTTCCTTATCCGTCAGGCCAAGGCCTGCATGTTGGGCATCCGGAAGGGTATACGGCAACTGATATTGTTGCACGCATGAAACGGATGCAAGGGTTCAATGTTCTTCATCCTATGGGCTGGGATGCATTCGGCTTGCCAGCTGAGCAATATGCCTTGAACACGGGTCACAATCCGAAGACCTTTACCAAACAAAATATTGAGACCTTTAAGCGTCAAATCAACAGCCTTGGCTTTTCATATGACTGGAATCGTGAAATCAACACAACGGATCCGAATTACTACAAGTGGACCCAGTGGATTTTTGAACAACTTTATAAACATGGTCTGGCATATGAAGCTGAGGTACCGGTTAACTGGAGTCCGAATCTAGGGACGGTTGTTGCAAACGAAGAAGTGATTGATGGCAAAACGGAGCGTGGCGGGTTCCCAGTTGTTCGGAAGCCGATGCGTCAGTGGATGCTGAAAATCACAGCCTATGCTGAAAAGCTGTTGACGGATCTGGACGATCTTGACTGGCCGGAATCAATTAAGCAGATGCAACGCAACTGGATTGGCAAATCAACTGGGGCACAGATCACCTTCCGGGTAACTGACAGTCATGAGCCGTTTGATGTCTTTACCACTCGTCCAGATACGCTGTTTGGTGCAACGTATGTCGTGATGGCACCAGAACATGAATTAGTTCAGAAAATTACCACCCCAGCACAACAGGCCGTCGTTGATGCGTACATTGACGAAGCCGCCCATAAGTCAGATCTTGATCGTACCGCTTTAGATAAGGAAAAGACTGGTGTTTGGACCGGGGCCTACGCGACTAATCCGGTTAACGGCGAAAAACTGCCGATTTGGATTTCAGACTACGTTTTAGCCTCTTATGGGACTGGCGCAATCATGTCCGTGCCTGCGCATGATGATCGTGATTACGCTTTTGCCAAAAAGTTTGGTATTGAAATCAAGCCTGTTATTGAAGGCGGCAATGTCGATGAAGCAGCTTATACTGGCGATGGCGTGCACATCAACTCCGGGTTCCTTGATGGTTTGAATGAACATGACGCGATTGATCGAATGATCAAATGGCTTGAAGATAAAGGTATCGGCAGTGCCAAAATCAATTACAAACTGCGTGATTGGGTCTTTTCACGCCAGCGTTATTGGGGTGAACCGATTCCTGTCATTCACTGGGAAGATGGCGAAACCACGTTGGTGCCAGAAGACGAACTGCCCCTCACATTACCTGAAGAGGCTGATATCAAGCCAAGCGGTACTGGCGAGAGTCCACTGGCAAATCTGACTGACTGGGTTAATGTGGTCGACAAGAACGGGCGGAAAGGTAAGCGTGAGACCAATACAATGCCGCAATGGGCAGGGTCTTCATGGTACTTCCTGCGGTTTGTTGATCCTCACAACAAGGAAGCTCTTGCGGATTACGACAAACTTAAGGCATGGATGCCAGTTGATCTGTACATTGGAGGGGCTGAACATGCTGTGCTGCACCTGCTGTATGCCCGTTTCTGGAATCTGTTCCTTTATGACATCGGGGCGATCCCGAACAAAGAACCGTTCCAACGGCTATTTAACCAAGGGATGATTCTGGGCGATAATCATGAAAAGATGAGTAAGTCCAAGGGCAATGTGGTTAATCCAGACGATGTGGTTGATGAGTATGGTGCCGATACCTTGCGGCTGTACGAAATGTTTATGGGGCCGCTGGATGCTGGTATTGCTTGGTCAACAAAAGGGTTAGCTGGTGCCCGCAAGTTCTTGGATCGCGTCTGGAGTGCTTTCATTGATGATGAAGGCAAACTGCGTGATCGGATTACGACGATCAATGACGGTCGACTTGATAAGGTTTACAATGAGACGGTCAAGAAGGTTACCGAGGACTACGATGCTTTGCATTTCAACACGGCAATTTCACAGATGATGGTCTTCATCAACTCAGCGCGTAAAGATGATGACCTGCCACTAGAATATGTTGAAGGATTCGTGAAAATGCTTGCGCCGATTGCCCCGCATCTAATGGAAGAAATTTGGTCACGGCTAGGTCACGATCATAGTCTGACTTATGCGCCATGGCCAAGTTATGATGAAAGCAAAATCAAAACCGACACTTACGATATGATGATCCAAGTCAATGGCAAGCTGCGCGGTTCGATTACGGCGGATGTCAACGAATCAGATGATGAGATCAAACAAGCGGCTTTGGCAAATGATAATGTTCAGAAATTTACGGCGGGCAAAGACATTAAGAAAATTATTGTCGTACCGCGAAAAATCGTGAATATTGTCGCAAAATAACCGCACTGGCTTCACCAATTAACTGAAAGAAAAAATGGTCAACGAATGGTTCCTGAAGGAAGCGGGCGTTGACCATTTTTTTAGCGATTCAGCTGTATGAAAAGTTTTGTATTTTTGGCGTTTCGATTGTGAGATTACTTGCTACGTGGCGGCTGGTAATTGTCAAAGTTTTCTTTTGATTCCCGAAAGAAGCCCGGGAAAGATTGCAAGTCGCGCTGGGATTGCCTAAAATATAAAGGATTATGCAACACGACAGGAGTTTATCATGGAGAATTCGCTGGGCAGCGGTAATCAACCGCAACGTTCAGATAAGGAAAAAATGATCCGCGGCTCGGCGTGGATGACTGCCGGCAGTGTTTTTTCGCGGATTTTAGGGGCCATTTATGTCATTCCATGGCGTATTTGGCTTGGAGCAGCGTTTCTAACTGCCAACGCTTTGTTTACAAAAGGTTATCAAATTTACAGCCTTTTTCTGATTATTTCGACTGCTGGTGTTCCTGGTGCTGTTTCCAAACAGGTTGCCCGGTACAATGCTATGGGCGAATATAAAACCGGGATGCGTCTTTTTTACCACGGCACTTTTGCCATGGTGCTGATGGGGATTGTCTCGTGTGGTGCCATGTGGCTGCTCTCGCCGCTTTTAGCAGCGGGTGACGCGCGCATGATACCGGTTTTTCGGTCACTGGCATGGCCGTTGCTGCTAATTCCGTCGCTTAGTTTGATTCGCGGGTTTTTCCAAGGTTATAACGAGATGGCGCCGAGTGCCATCAGTCAGTTTATTGAACAAGTGGCGCGAATTCTTTATATGTTAGTGATGACTTACGCGATTATGGTGGCGGGTAACCACAGCTATCTGAGTGCGGTGATTCACTCCACCTTCGCCGCGTTCATCGGGGCCGTTTTCGGACTTGGACTGTTAGTTGTTTATTTCCTCCGGCAAAAACCACGGTTGGATGCGTTGGTTGCCCAAAGTGCTAATTCCCTGCAGATCAGTGTCAATGAGATTCTTCTAGATGTGGCACGGCAGGCGATTCCATTTATCATCATGGATTCAACGATTAATATTTACTACATCGTTGACCAGTACACATTTAATCCAATGATGAAGGCTTTTTATCTCGTTAGCGAAGATCAGCTTGACCGTTTTTATGCGCTGTTTGCCGGAAACGCTAATAAACTGATTATGATCGTTGTTAGTCTGGCAGTTGCTATGGCCATTACCGTAGTACCATTATTGGCAGGTGCGAAAACGCGCGGTGATGTTGAGGGATTGGCCCGGCAAATCACGAATACACTGCAGTTGTTTTTTATCGTCATGATACCTTCGGCGTTGGGGATGGTGGCAGTCGCGCGCCCACTGTATGTTTTGTTCTATCGGGATATGGACTGGTTGGGCATTCGCTTGTTGCAGATTTCATCACTTTTAGCGATTATGCTGGGCTTGTTTACGGTTTTGGCAGCAATTCTTCAGGGATTGTTCAATAACCGTCTTGCTATTCAAGAGATGCTGATTGGCTTGGCAGTTAAAGTGATTGTACAGTGGCCAATGATTTTCTTCTTCAATGTTTACGGTCCGGTTTTGTCCACAATGTTAGGCATGACGGTCTCGAGTCTCCTAATGCTCTATTCAACGAATCGGATGTACAATATTCATGTACGCCAAACCATTCGCCGCGGCGTCGGTATTCTGGCCTTTTCCCTGATCATGTGCGCCGTTTGTTACCTGATTGTGAATGCATCAACCTTGGTGATCAATCCGCGGAGTCAGTTCGGGGCAGCGTTCGTCTTGCTGATTGCAGTTGGGGTGGGCGTTTTGATTTACGTTTATTTGATTTTGAAAACGCGTTTGGCTGATTTAATCATTGGTGAGCGAATTAGTCGACTTCGCGATATTTTACACATTCGGTGAGCTTATGCGATTAGATAAATATTTGAGTCATTTACAATTTGGTAGTCGAAAAGAAGTTAAGGCACTTATTCGCGACAAGCGGGTACGTGTGGCCGGTGATTTAATCACTGATCCTGGTTACAATGTGTTGCCGGGGATCGCGGTCGAGGTGAACGATGCCCAAGCGGATGGGCCGCTTGAGGTCGATTATTTGATGAACAAACCGGCCGGGGTGATTACCGCAACAGAAGATCCAACGCAATCAACGGTGCTGGATCTGATCCGACCACATGATTACCGACCGGGTTTATATCCCGTAGGTCGTCTGGATAAAGACACTACTGGTCTGTTGTTACTTACGACCGATGGCAATTTAGGTCATGCACTGCTTTCGCCTAATCGTCATATTGCCAAAACCTATGCTGCAACTTTGGCTAAGACATTAACTGCTGACATGAAGCAGCGACTCGAAACCGGCATTGATTTAAAGGACTTCACAACCGCCCCGGCACAAGTCGTTGTTTTGCCGGATACCGATGGCAAACGCATCCAGATTACAATCACGGAAGGTAAGTTTCATCAAGTCAAGCGCATGCTGTTGGCAGTTGATAATGAGGTGACGGCCTTGACGCGAATTGCTATGGGACCATTGTCATTGCCAGCCGATTTAGCTGCTGGGGAGTATCAGGCTTTAACCGATGACGAACGGACCGATTTGGATAATATCACTCGTTGAGCAACCGAGCACTTTGCTGTGGTGATTGTTTGGCTTTGTCTAAGCGAGAGATTTTGTTTGTTACAGGAGTTTAAGAGAGCGGCCTTGATTAGGCGAACCAAGATGGCTACTTTGACAAACATGATTAGAAAGGGTGCGTGTCATGGATCAACAACAGTACGTCTGCCCCAAATGCCAAAACACGGCTTATGTTGCCGACCAATTTCAAGCAACTGGTGGTAATTTTTCAAAAATCTTCGATGTTCAAAATAAAAAATTCGTGACTATTTCTTGTGCCAGATGCGGGTACACAGAACTTTATCGCAGTGAAACCAGTTCTGGCATGAACATTCTCGACTTCCTTTTGAATGGCGGCTGAGAAGGCGTAAGTTCAGGTTAAGAATGATTTCAAAAAAGCAGGTGACCCTTCAGCCGTCGTTGTGGCGGAAAGGGATCACCTGTTTTTGTTTGCTGCTTGTTCACAAATTGGTTCGTCATTCTGAAAGCTGCTTTAAGTAGGTGGGCAGTTCGCGAATGACCATAGTCGGTAAGGCAACATAACTATTCATAGCTACAATATCAGCTACACGGGAATGGACAAAAACGGCTGCGAGAGCGGCTTTGTCCAATGGCTGGAACTGGCCCGCAAAGGCAGCAATAATGCCTGTCAGCGTGTCACCAGAGCCGCCTGTGGCCATTGCCGGCCCACCGGCTGTGTTTTCATAGACATCTTCATCAACGAAAACATGTGTCTGGGAACTTTTCGCGACGATGATACCCGGTATTTTTGCGGCCGCTTTTTGGCTGGCTTCAATGGTTTGGGCAGCCAGGGGTAAGCCAGATAACCGCTGCCATTCAATCTGGTGAGGGGTCCAAACTAGTTGGGCTTGCGGGTAATCTAGGTGATGAGAGGCAACGAGAGTGATCGCTGATCCATCAATGATCATGACCTGCTTGGCATTGACGGCAGCAAAAACTGTTTTCAAAATGGTAAGGGCTGTACCATCAGTGCCCAGCCCAGGACCAACAACAATGACCGTTGCTTGCCGCACAGCCGTCTCAAGTTCCGGCGCGGTAGCATCGAGGATCATTGCCTCAGGTAATCGGGCGTGCAACGCATGACGGTTAACTGGGTCAGTCGCAACACTGACCAACCCGGCGCCAGCGTAAACAGCAGCACTGGCACTCATGATCGCAGCACCGCCAAAGTGGGCATTACCGCCAACAATCAGAATTTTGCCGAAACTGCCTTTATACGTATCACGGGCCCGTGGCCGGACCACACTTTGTGCAAATTGCTCTGTCAATTGTTTCATGACGGATTTGCCGCCTCCTTTAAAACTTCCCAATTAGAAAAAGTTTTGGTCGTCAATTCAGGCTGGCCGGTCGTTAAGAATGCTTTCGCAAACATGACAAGCGGCGATGCATTGGCCCACGTCAAAGTATCAAGTGGCAAGGCGCAGGCACCGAGCGAATCCTGGCCCATAAATTGGGCAACGCTTGTTTCTAGTTTACCGCCGTTAATGGATAGCGCATAGAAAACGCAGATGTGCTGGTTGATGGTCCAGTGTTGGTACTTCCAAGGATAGATAAAACTGGTTGCCCCTAGTTGTTGATCAATCGTGGCTGTCAATCCGGTTTCTTCGGTGAATTCCCGCAAGACGTCATGTTCAAGCGGTTCAGGGCCATCAAGGCTACCCCCGGGAAGGTCGAAGCGATGACGATAAGGACCCCCATTTTTCTTAATCACGACAAGCTTGTCGTCAATCGTTGCAATCCCGTAACAACCAAATGCGCGATGAGTTTTATGTGTCATCAGGCCACCTCCATTGATCAAGGGTAGCACGCTGCTGCAGGGGGAACAAATTGTAAAAATAGTTCGTGATTTTGCTTGCGTGCCTTACCTGCTTCCGTTATAATCATTTATGTTGTTGCCGCGATGGCGGAACTGGCAGACGCGCAGTGTTCAGGTCGCTGTGGGATTTATCCCGTGCAGGTTCGATTCCTGTTCGCGGCATTCTCGTGATTTTTAACGGCGGTTAAAAATCGAAATGCCCGTGTAACAACGTTTTAGCCTTCCTAATTGATGTTAGGGGGGCTATTTTTGTGTGCAAAATGTGAACAAGCAATGACTTATGCCTTGATGCAAGTCATCAGGTCTGGAAGCTGTGTTATATTCGTCATGAGGCGACTGAGCAAGCGGCAAGGTGAATGAAGAGTATAAACATGATGTGGCCTGAAATGAAGCACGATCAATAGTTGAAAGGGATGATCGCTGGATGATTTATTTTCTTGATGAATACTTACTTGCAAAGAACTCAAGTGTTGAACATGCTGCGTTGAAACGACTGGCTTTGTTCAAACAATTTAAGCAACCAGTTAAGATTCTGACGCGTGATTACGATCGTTTGAGTGTCCAAACCTTGCGCAAGCTTGGCGTTGCTCAGACGGATGTGCGCAACATGTTCGACTATTTTCAGCATGTGCCCGCCGACCGACCGGAAAAAGCTGTGCATAATGATGAGATCAATTTGCCGACAATGGATGAAGTTTCAGTCGATGCTAACCAAAGTCAGGTCACGAACGGCGACCGGCTGCGACGGCAGGTCGGTTATATTCCAGGAACCGTCGGCCATGTTTATTATCAAAACTTTTTGGACGATCAAGGCAATCTTGTGGAATGCGATCTTTGGGACGCCCGAGGGTTTAAATCGGCCACTCAGTATTTTGGACAGGATGGCTTGTTAGCCTTTGAACGCTACTATGATCTTCGAGGTGTACCAGTGCTGGACATTTATTATGCTGGTGATCATGCTGGTCAGATTCAGATCAGCCGGATTGTTTTAAAAGGCCAAACCCTTAAAGAAGATCATGAGTTTGATACATTGGGAGAGTTGTTTAGCTATTTTCTTGATCAACTTGCGACTGAAGATTCAGAAACAACGATTTTTATCAGTGATCGTCCGGGGATTGGCGTTCAACCGCTACTAGCAATGCATGCAGCCGCAAAGAAGTTTGTTTACATACCCATTAATCATGTTTTAACACCTGACAAACCGCGGCAAGGCGAACTTGATGGTTTTATTCAACCTGTGCTGCAGCATCCCCAAAAAGTAGATGGCTTAATTGTACAAACGCCGCAGCAGCAACATGATCTTCATGATCGTTTTCCGAAAGTTCGGGTGGCGGCGATTCCAGCGGTGACATTTGATCCGGCTTTGACAGCGCGTTCGGCGGCCGCCGCTGCAAGCAAGAAAATCCTGTTTGTGGGTCGACTGTCGCCTGATAAGCAACTTGATCAGCTACTTCGGGCAGTCGCTTTGGCGAGTCGGCAGGTGTCTGGCGTGACGCTTGATTTGTTTGGTTACGGTGATGAACAATATCAAACCGCGATGAGGCAGCTTGCGGATCGTTTAGAGATTGGCAGTCAAGTGACATTTAAGGGTTACCAGTCATCTCTGGCTGATCAGTACCCGCAATATGCCTTGTTGGTCAATACGAATTTGACAGATGGTGGTCCGTTGGCGTTGGTTGAAGCACAAACCCATGGACTGCCAGTGGTGAGTTATCGCTTTTCCTATGGACCTAGTGCCTGTGTGATTGATCAGGAAACCGGTTATCTTATCAAGCAAGGACGCGTCAATGACCTTGCTGAAGCGATTGTGAGACTGCTAAAGCGGCCAGAGCAGTCACAACAATTCGGCGATCATGCCAGAGCACTGGCGCAAAAGCAGCTAGCGCCTGAAAAAGTCTACGCCCGCTGGCAAGCATTTCTTGGACTGGAGAGTTAACCCGACAAAACGGTAAGGAGGTTCAGGATGTATTATTTTTTAAATGATCAAATGGCCTATGCCAAGTCTGGTATTGAAGGCGCGGAAATTCAGCGGTTGCAGCTTTTCAAAGCGAACCAGACGCCAGCAAAGATTGTTACCCGGCAATTTGCTTTAGATCTACACGATGTTTTGAAAGATGCGGGCATTGACGATACTGATTTTATCAATCTGTTTGATTACTTTTGCGACCTGCTGAGCACACCGTGGCAGCAGGTAACGGTTGCAGACGTTTGCCAGCCGACTGCGGGCGTGACCCGCCGGCGTGAAGGACGCCAGGTGATCTTCAGCCGCGGTTCCCGAGTCATTCGAATTGTTTATTTGCGCGAAAAGGCGGGGCGTGAGCAAGAGGTTAGCAATGTTCAATACTTTGATGTGACCGGCCGAACGATCAAAATGAGTTGGTGGGACACGCGAGGCAACCATTGTTTGGATCAGTATTTTGATCAAGGCGGCAAAATTTTCCAAGAACACTATTTGGATCGTCATGGTCGCACGCGGCTTGAAAAACTGCATTATTTAAATCATAGCCAGCAAGAAAAATTTTCGTGGAAATTGGTTGATTTTCATGGTGTGGATTATTTATTTGATGGGCTTCATGATTTGACAAGGTTCTTCTATGATCAACTGAATCAGGTAGATGGCGGCTATAATGTCTTCGTGTGCGATCGGACGACGGAAACTGGCTGGGGCTTGTTGCACATGACGACACCGGCGCTCAAAGTTTTGCATCTGCACAATAACCATGTTGCCGGGAATGAGGACGTGCTGCATGCGAAGCTGAATAATTTTTATGCTAGTGCCTTGACCCATTTGAATCGCTGGGACGCTGTGATTGTGCCGACACCGCAGCAGGCGCAGGATATGGCCGCCCGGTTTGGCACGGCCACGCCGATTTTCACGATTCGAGTTGCTTTTGTTAAGGCGGCAGATGTAGCGGCTAATCGCCTCCCGTTTTCACAACGCGAACAACATCTGGTGGTGCATGTTGCGCGATTGGCACCGGAAAAACAGCAGGCAAGTTCAATTCGGGCATTTGCCCAAGTTGTGAAGGCCATTCCGGATGCTAAACTTGAACTCTGGGGTTATGCCAATGGTGATATGGCGCCAAAACTACATGCTCTGGTTGAAAAGCTGCATCTCGCGGATCACGTTTTCTTTAAGGGTTATACTCGCGACATAGCGGCCGTCTACAATCGTGCACAGTTAGGACTGTTGCCTTCCAGTGCCGAAGGATTTCCGCTAACCTTGATTGAAGCACAGGCACACGGATTACCGATGATCGCAAATGACATTCACTATGGGCCAGCCGATATTTTGGCCAACGGTAAAAGCGGGCTTTTGACGCAAAATGGTGACATTGATGGTTTAGCAAATGCGATCATTGGGTTATTGAATGATTCAACTAAGCTGGCCCAGTTTAGCGCGGCTGCCTATGACAATGCTTTGCGATTCACTGATACGAGCACATTTGTTCAGTGGCAGAAACTCATGGCGTTTGCGGCAAAGAAAAAGACAAGGCTGGCGGCCTTTGAGCATGTTGATTAGGCACCGGTCATGGCAATGAGTGGCGTTTTTACTGACAACTGTTCAAAAAATGGTAGGATGAGGCGTAAGCTTTTACCAAGAAATGGAGGCTAACCAATGTCAATTTATGATTATGAGGTCACATTAGAAGATGGCTCGCAATATGCTTTGAGCAAATACAAGGGTCGACCAATGTTGATCGTGAACACTGCCACAAAATGCGGCTTCGCGCCTCAGTTTGATGGTTTGGAGAAATTGTATGACAAGTTCAAGGATCAAGGTTTGGTAGTGCTAGGTTTTCCTTCTGATCAATTTAAACAGGAACTGGCTGATGGTCATGCAGCGGCCGAGGCTTGCCGGTTGAAATACGGTGTGAGTTTTCCAATGCATGATTTGATTAAGGTGAACGGCAAAGAAGCAGCTCCACTATTTCAATACCTTAAAACCCAAGCCCCTGGTGAACTAGGCAAGTCCATCAAATGGAACTTTACGAAGTTTTTGGTTGATCGTGATGGTCAAGTTGTCGCCCGCTTTGCACCAAAAACAAAACCAGAAGCGATTGAACCAGCAGTGGAGAAGCTTCTTGGCTAACTTTTGTCAATTGCACGTGGGGCTGGTTCACGCTCTGTTTTAAACGCGTTTGCCAGCCCAGAGACCTGCGTGTAAGGACCTTGGGTGCAATGACCAAAGCCCGGCCATCACACCCAAGGCCGCTTACACTCCGGTCTCTCCCGGTCTGGTTCACGCTCTGTTCTAAACGCGTTCGCAGGCCCAGAAACCTGCACATAAGGACCTCGGACATAAATGGCCAAAGTCCAGCCATTTATGTCCGAGGCCACTTATGTGCAGGTTTCTAACCGGGCCTGCTCACGCTCTGGACACTCATGCATGTGATGCGTACAATGACATCAAAAGTAAGAAAGCAGGGATGATTGATGGAAGAATTGCCAGCTGATGTAGCGGCTTTTGTTGAAACACATTTGGTTGATCGGCGCAATAGTAACGCCGTGAAGTGGGATGGTTTGGCAGGTGAATTTGGCCGCACGGATCTCCTGCCGATGTGGATTGCCGATACCGAATTTAAAGCACCTCAGGCGGTGATTGACGCCTTAACCGCTCGCATTCAAGAAGGAACTTTTGGCTATTCCATTCGGCCACAATCCTACTATGATGCCTTCATTGATTGGGAAAAGACTCGCCATGGCGTGACGGTGCAGCCGGAATGGATGCGTTTTGGTGTCGGTGTGGTTAAATCGCTGTATGCCATGGTCAATTGGCTGACCGAACCCGGCGATCCAGTTTTAATCATGCAGCCTGTCTATTATCCCTTCATGAATGCGATTAAGGATCTTGGTCGCAAAGTGGTCTCGGTTGATCTTCAATTAACTGCTGATGGCTGGCGGATAGATTTTGATCAATTGGATAAAACGCTTGCGACGCAAAACATTAAAGCCATGATTTTTTGCTCGCCACATAATCCGGTCGGTCGAGTTTGGACCCGTGAAGAACTGGAACGGCTTTTTGCGATCACGAGTCACCATGATGTCACGGTGGTATCTGATGAGATTCACGGCGATTTGGAAGTTAGTGGGCCAAAATTCACCTCTGCTTTGCAAGTAGCTGAGGGTCCGGCACGCAGTCGGCTTGTCGTCCTGAATGCACCGTCGAAGACCTTTAATCTTGCGGCTTTACTGAATTCGCATATTATTATTCCGGATGAAAAGTTGCGCACGGCTTATGATGATTTCATCAAACAGTTGCATCCAGTAGATACCAGCCTTTTGGGACAGGTCGCCGGTGAGGCAGCCTATCGTCACGGTGGCGCGTGGTTAGACAAGGTGCTTCAAGTTGTCCGATATAACTACCAACAGTTGCTAACCGGTCTGAAGCAGAGCGCTCCGAAGGCTACAGTTGCGGACTTGCAGGGCACCTATCTTGCCTATGTGGATATTGGTGCCTATGTTGCGCCAGCCAAAATTAAATCATTTGTTGAAGATGTTTGCGGACTGGCAGTTGATTACGGCGCATGGTTCTCCCCCAAAACAGCTACGTATATTCGCTTGAACTTAGCCACCGACCCCAAACTTGTTGCCGAGGCGATTCAGCGTTTAACTGAGCACTTGGCTCAGCCGCAACTTTAATTGAAACAAAACAAAACACCCTGTTAACGCAAGGCATGTTGACTCATTACCAAACATACAAGGTTTGGTGCTGAGACAGCGACGCTTGCTGATGGCAGGGTGTTTTTGTGTGAGTAGTCTTAGTTAACAGTCACTAAGGGTGATTGATGATTAAATGATTATCATTCATATTATGATCCTGTACGATTTCTTTAAGATATCGCCGCAGCATTGGTGAGCGTTCCAAAACGGCCCAACCCGGATCGGCTTTTAATCGCTTGAGTTCAGCTTTATCGGGATGATCATCGCCTGTGAAAAAGCGCCAGTTCAAGACGCCCATCAGTTTTGCGGCAGCATCCAAATCATGCTGATTCGTCACGCCATTATCCATGAGATCCCCATATGCAAGACCTTCGCCATCTTGGAGAAAGAGTTGCTTCAGATACCGTTGATAATGTAGCAGATCAGGATTTTTTCGTTGCTTGGCGGTTAAGTAAGGTGTGGGATCAGTCGCATGCTTTTGATAGGTGATTCGGTTAGGCGTGAACGTCACCACCCCATAACTGGCAGGGCTGAT
This sequence comes from Lacticaseibacillus paracasei subsp. paracasei, assembly GCF_000829035.1. Classification (NCBI taxonomy): domain Bacteria; kingdom Bacillati; phylum Bacillota; class Bacilli; order Lactobacillales; family Lactobacillaceae; genus Lacticaseibacillus; species Lacticaseibacillus paracasei. The sequence continues at coordinate 885,870 of NZ_AP012541.1, forward strand.
CGAAAATGCGCCGCTGACAACTTCAATCGTTGGACATTGCCCGTCCGGATCGCGGCTGATGTCTTGCGCATGGATGTGTCCGGAAAAAAGCAACGGAACATGGTAAGCTTTCAGCAACGTTTTGAGTTGATCGCTGTTGTCCAAAACAAATCCTTGATTCACCGCTTCATTGTGGGCATATAGATTGTGGTGCATGAAAACAATCGACTTGCGATGGGCCTTTTGACCAGCAGCTAATTGCTGGCGAACCCATTTCATGGTCTGCGGTGTGAGCTTACCACCAGTGTTCGGGGGGCGATTGGAAGGTTCGATCGTATAAATATTGCTGTCCAGCATCAGCAATTGATAATTGCGGTTAAGGTTGACGCGATAGCTCAAACTATTCGGATCCTGCGCAACTGCCTGCTCATAACTGGTATGAAAAATATTGCGCCAATCGCTAGGGCTGATTTGTTCTGTCAGTAGTTGTCGTTTGCCCTTGTTGGCTCGTGCCCAACCATCGTAAATATCATGATTGCCAGGGATGATCAACACCTTCGTACCATTGGCAACAAGTGGTTGTAGGCGGCGCATGATACTTTCGGCACTGGCTTTTTCGCCGTTGAACGTGACATCACCGGTGATGACGAGGGCTGTCGGGCGGGCTTTTAAGGCGTTTTGAACCAAAGCATTGATAGCAACGGGCTGATAGTCCATATCTTTTCCTGCTGCAGAACGTTTGATTTGGGTATAAGCAGTCTTTTCATCATGTAGACTTGGGGCAATAAAGTGGGTATCGCTGAGCACCCAAATGGTTGCCTGTGAACTATTGGTGAGTGGGCGATCACGATCAGGGTGAATTTGCCCCAAGACGATTGCAAAGATCAGCATTAAAAATAACGCTGCTACATATTTGACTGCTTTCATTTTCTGCCTCCGTACCTAGTTTACCATTGATCAAGGTAACACCAGCAGGTCATTTTGAGTGGTGTCAAAAAATTTTTTTGATAATTAACTTGTTGGTGACTTAAAAACGTTACTGACCGAGAGCGGGATTATGGTAAAATAAAGCCACATTTGACCACGATAGCGTTTAGAGAGAGGACATATACACCTATGCAAGTAATCGTAACGGTTATCGGTACCGACAAAGTTGGGATCATCGCACAAGTAACCACTGCTTTAGCAGATTTAGATGTTAATATTTTGGATGTTTCACAGACTATCATGCAAGGTGCATTTACGATGATGCTGCTAGCTAAAATTCCAGATAATGGCAATTTCAATACGGTAAAAAGTCAATTGGCGACCTTGGGTGATCAAATTGGCGTTGAGATCAAAGTAGCCCGTCAAGAGATTTTTGATGCCATGCATCGGCTTTAATATGCGTTGGATCGGCAATCGTACTTATCAGAGCTAAAGGAGCCAGTGATGGAAACTCAACAAATTAAAGAAACCATTGAAATGATCAGTGAAGAGAATCTGGATATCCGAACGATTACCATGGGGATTTCCTTGTTGGATTGTGTAACTGGTGACCTGCAAACCACAGCCGACAAAGTATATGCCAAAATTATGGCAAAAGCTGCCAATCTGGTGCCGGTAGCTGACGCCATTAGCGACGAATACGGAATTCCAATTGTCAACAAACGTATTAGCGTGACCCCGGTCAGCTTGCTAGCTGGCGCGGATCAAAACCTCGATTTTCGCCCGATTGCCCAAGCGATGGATCGAGCTGCAAAAGATTTAGGTGTGGATTTAATTGGGGGCTATACCGCTCTCGTTCAAAACGGTAGTACGCCAGCAGAAACTGCATTGATGAAGAGTTTGCCGGAGGTGTTAGACACCACGGAACGCGTTTGTGCGTCCGTGAACATCGGCAGTACACGCAGCGGTTTGAACATGGACGCTGTTAAGTTGATGGGCACGGTCGTCAAAGAGGTTGCCATGCGCAAGCCGCAGAATGCGATGAAACTGGTGGTATTCTGCAATGCTGTTGAAGACAATCCGTTTATGGCAGGTGCTTTTTGGGGGATTTCAGAAGGTGATGTTGCCATCAACACAGGTGTTTCCGGTCCCGGTGTTGTAGAACGGGCGATCGCGGCCAAACCGGCGGCAAGTTTTGAAGAGATCTGTGAAACGATTAAACAAACCGCCTTTAAAGTGTCACGGATGGGCCAATTTGTCGGTAAAGTTGCTGCGGATCGCCTTGATGTACCGTTTAACATTGTTGACCTCAGTTTGGCACCAACACCGGCAAAAGGTGACTCAGTGGCGCAAATTCTGGAAACAATGGGACTCAGTCATGTTGGCACACCAGGCACAACGGCAGCGTTGGCGTTGCTAAACGATGCAGTCAAAAAAGGCGGCATCATGGCGGCTGAACGTGTCGGCGGATTATCAGGTGCCTTCATTCCGGTTTCTGAGGATGCTAATATGATCACCGCAGCGGCCAAGGGTCAAATCAGTCTGGAAAAACTAGAAGCGATGACGGCGGTTTGTTCAGTTGGCTTGGATATGGTTGCGGTGCCTGGCGACACTCCTGACGCCACGATTAGCGGCATGATTGCCGACGAGGCTGCTATCGGGATGATTAACAACAAGACGACGGCAGTCAGAGTGATTCCAGTTCCTGGTAAGCAGGTGGGCGACACCGTTGAATTCGGCGGTATTTTCGGTACTGCGCCGATCATGGCAATTAACGATGGCGATGCGCAGCAGTTTATTAATCGTGGTGGCCGTATCCCAGCCCCGATCCATAGCTTTAAGAACTAACGCGTCTCATTTTTAAACGATCCGACTTAGGCCTTGTTGTTGCTGGTAATTGCCAGTAGCAGCAGGGCTTTTTGGTTGCGGTGCGTAATGTTTTGATGAGGTGAATCGTATGTTTGTAGCCCTAGATAAAAACAATCAACGTGTCACATTGACAGGTCATGCCCAGGCGGCCAATTTAACACACCAAACCTTTCACTGTCCTATTTGCAAGCAGGTCGTTCGCATCAAAAACGGAACCGTAATGCCTGCCCATTTTGCTCACCGAAGTCAACCAATGGGTGAGGGTGAACCAGAGAGTATAGAGCACCTAACTGGCAAATGGTGGTTGGCGTCTTGGCTCAAACAGCATGGCGAACAGGCAACGTTGGAATACTATGATGCAACCATTCGCCAGCGCGCAGATCTTTTGGTTGCAAGTAAACCGCCGAGGGTATTGGAATTTCAAGCAAGCCCGCTAAGCGTGCCAGATCTGCAAAAACGGACAATGATGTATCATGCGCGTGGTTGGCAAGTGACATGGGTATTGGGTCATCGATACTGGCATCCTGAAGGCAAGATACAAGCACGAAAGTTTTTGAGCATCGAAGATCATCGGCTAACTTTGTGGCATTTACAGACAACGGTTGGTGAGTTGGTACGGATTCAGTTTGGAAATGAAGGCCGTTGGCTAACGCGCTTTCAGCATGATGATCCGCCAACTCAAACTTGGCAGGCAGAATCGACTTATCCGCAACGACAAATTCGGCAGATTGCCATCAGTTTACAAAAGCGGGTGCAACCGTGGATGACGCTGCAAGCAGCTGCTTATCAACAGGGCCGCAATTTGAATGGCTCTCCATGGTTCGTTCACAGTCGGCCCATGTGTTACGGCATTTTGGTGTTCCAGAACTACAACTGCGACTCAAATGGCTGTTGATCTTTGAAGGACAGCCTTTTACCGCGACTGCCAACCGTCAATTTTGGCAAGCGGCCCTGCCGAATATCTGGACGCCTTTGTTGCCAGCTGGCACGCTCGGGAAAATGATGGGTGCCCACTGGCTGCAAGTGTTGCTGGCAGAAGGCTTCGTTGTTCAGGAAGATGGTTGTCGTTATCAGTGGCAGCGTTTGCCTGTTTGGTTTGCCGATCTTGAGCGAAAATTGGCCATGAAAAAAGACTTTGCTTAAGGCAAAGTCTGATGAGGCTGATTGCTTATCACGATTCGCAAGGTGGGAAAATGGGACGGTTTGTGCGCTTATGGAAACGTGTTTGTAGACCCAGAAACCGGCATGTAAGGACGCTGAACACAATGCCTGAAGACCGGTCATCACTTCAGACCACTGATAGGCCGGTTTCTAGCCGAGTCTGTTCACGCTCTAAAAAATTCTAAAGTTGCTCCCCATGTTTTCGGGCCGTTCGGTGAAGAAACCGGCGGGATCTGTTCGGATGAGATCGCAAAGATGTGGGATGAGTGCTGGGTCACCGATTTGTTCGATCAAAACAGCATGGCCGTCATCTACTTTGCGATCGGTGTCAACAATGACAAGGGAAGGCGTTTGAGTGATACCCATTTGGTTAGCAGTTCGTTGATCGGAGTCAAAGCCCATTTTAACTTCGGAACGCTGACGATCTTCATAAAACATTTCTTGATCCAGCTTACATTTGTCGAGCATCTTTGCCACAAAGGCCGCATCATATTGGTATTGAACCAGAGGTGCGTGTTGTTGTAGCCGCAACAAGAGCATCCGTGCTTTTTTGTTGCCTTGATATTGTGCAGCCTTATAATCCAACGCAAGGTTGTAAGCTGCACGGAGCAGCTGGTTGCGTTTAGCAAGATTACCTACGCTCAGTTGCTCACGTTTCATAAATTGTTCCATGATATCTAAATTAAGAACGGGAACGAAGTGGACGCGCACTTCCTGCTGGAATTTATCCAATTGTCTGAGTAATTTCTGTTCAGTGCCCAGACAGACGCTCCCGATTGGATTGAAAAAAAGAAAAATTTCTATCACGTTAACGGCCTCCAATTCGCCAACAACAAATTCTTACATTTACTTTATCAGAAAATGAGCAGGGTACAATTAATCAGCTTGTGAATCGTGCACATGCATGAATGCGCGCTGAACTTTGTTGATAACCGGCCGTTTTTCAATGTTGAATTGGTGCAACAAAGTATCGTAGAAAACTTGAGCTTGTGGCAGGTCATGGTACTCCATTTCCAACTCAAAATCAGAGGTGTTGTCCATGTAAAAAGTCTGATCGAGTGTCAACAAACCTGCTTTAAGATGCGCTACACGGCGGGTCGTTTTTGCTTGGGTTTGCGGATGAACCGCTGCGGGGTCAATTTCACGGGCTGCTAGTGCCGTTGTGACTTGACCGGTTTTAAGTTGACCTTGATCAATCAAGGAGCGGGCTTCAACTGAAGTCAGCGGATCGGTAATTTCTTCCAAATCACGATGTTGATTCTTATTAGGAACTTTTAAGGTTTGTTCCGCACGATCTTTAAACTGACGAATGCGCAAGCCTAGGCCTGCCTTTTTGACGGCGCCAGTCGGTGTATCGTAATAGGTATTCATTTGACTGAAGCCCGGCTCAAAATCAAACTGATTGAGAATCGCTAGAAAATCAGTCTTTGTTAAAGTTGTTTTAAATTCCTGTTCGCGAGAAATTGACATGAACTGCCTCCAAAGACAAAGGGCAACGGTGACGAGACAAAAATATGATAGAATGGTGGTCGTGAGTGACTTGGCTGGCAAGAAAGCTACGGGTTGCCGTACTTCTTAACCAGTCTGGCTGGAATATAGCCGTCGTTTGTCGGCCAAGCCTCACGCAACGTATCATCAGTAGTTTAGTATGGGAGGGCCAGCAATGCAAAGGGACTGGGATAGTTTCTTAATGCCGTATGAACAAGCAGTCGGGGAATTGAAAATTAAATTTCGCGGTATGCGTAAACAATTTCAACAGGCCAATGAACACACACCCATCGAATTTGTGACGGGGCGGGTTAAACCGGTCAGTTCGATTATTGAAAAACAAAGTCGGCGTTTTATCAGTGACGAACTTTTGGAACAGGATATGCAGGACATTGCTGGTCTGCGAATCATGTGTCAGTTTGTTGAAGACATTTATCAAGTCGTGGCACTCCTTCGTCAACGCACAGACATGAACATCGTGGAAGAACGCGATTACGTGACCAACGTGAAGCCTTCTGGTTACCGCAGTTATCATGTGGTGATTGAATATCCAGTGCAACTCATCCATGGTGAAAAAAAGATTTTGGCGGAAGTCCAGATTCGAACCATGTCCATGAACTTCTGGGCAACGATTGAGCACAGCCTGAATTACAAATATAATGGCGAATTTCCGGATACTTTGAAGGCGCGGCTCAAGCGGGCAGCGGAGGCTTCCTTTATGTTGGATAAAGAGATGTCAGATATTCGTGAAGAAATTCAAGAAGCCCAGCATCTGTTTGTTTATGGTAAAGGGCAACAGCCACATTCGAAAACAAAGGATCACCATGACGATAAAAAGGATGAGTAAGATGCGTGTGACAGTTTTCCATAATAGCATACCTGCCTCAATCACGGCTGCGCAAAAGCTGACGAAGCTTTTGAAGAGCGGTCACTTTGAGCTTGATGAGCGGCATCCCGAGGTGGTCGTTACCATCGGCGGTGATGGTACGCTCCTTTCGGCCTTTCATCGCTATGCGGATCAGTTAAACTCAATTCGCTTCATCGGTGTGCATACAGGCCATTTGGGTTTTTACACAGACTGGCGGGATTTTGAAATTGAAGATTTAGTTATCGCCTTAAAAGAAGACTCTGGACAAAGCGTTAGCTACCCACTTTTGGATGTTCAGGCGACTTATGCTGACGCGACCAGTGCTCATTATCTAGCATTGAATGAGTCAACCTTGAAGCGTTTAAACGGTACTATGCGGACGGAAGTCTATATCAAAGGCGATTTCTTTGAGAGCTTCCGCGGGGATGGCTTGTGTGTGTCGACGCCAACTGGATCCACAGCTTACAGTAAGTCTAACGGCGGTGCTGTGATTCATCCGCGATTGGATGCGTTGCAAATGACCGAAATTGCGTCCATTAATAATCGGGTTTTTCGTACCCTCAGTTCGCCGATTATCACGGCACCAGACGAGTGGGTGACATTGGAGCCGACAGGTCGCGATGATTACGTCATGACTGTGGATCAGTTCGTCATCAATCCACCAACAATCAAACAAATTCGGTATAAAATTGCGAAAGAACGGATTCATTTTGCACGCTACCGGCATATGCATTTTTGGGATCGTGTTGAAGACGCCTTTATCGGAGCCAAACACTGATGCGATTTGAATGGCAGTATGAGGGACCGCCGCTGAAATTGGCGGCTTTTTTAAAACAACAGGGTTTTTCCCGTGCACAGCTTAAGAAACTTCGTTATCAAGGCGGATTTGTTTTTGTCAACAAACGGCAACGGCATACCGCTTATCCGGTGCGCTCGGGGGACAGAATTTTGGTACAGACAGCACCTGAGCACGCGGCAGACAGTGTGGTGCCTTATTCGCATGATTTGGCCATCAGTTACGAGGATGACGATTATCTGATAGTGAATAAACCGGCCGGGGTGGCATCTATTCCAGCGGTTGGGCGCCAAAATAATAGCATGGCGAATATGGTCAAGGCTTATTTAATTAAAACCAAGGCTGAAAGTCAGGCCGTTCATGTGGTGACACGGTTGGATCGCGACACCAGCGGGTTGATGGTCTTTGCCAAGCATGGGTTGGCGCACAGCTTGTTGGATCAGCAATTGCACAGTCAAGACTTTGTCAAACAGTATGTGGCAATTGTGACCGCACAAACACCTTTAGCAACTCATGGTTGGATCGTATTGCCCATTGGCGTCAGTGACGGCTTTTATATGCGTCGTGTTGTAACCGATACTGGCAAAGCTTCTGTCACGGAGTATCGAACACTTGACCAAAATACGGCTGGGGCCATGATGCTTGTCACGTTGCATACCGGGCGGACTCATCAAATTCGGGTTCATTTTGCCGCGATTGGTCATGCGTTGTATGGTGATGGCTTATACAGTCCTGATACGCACGGCTTTAATAGACAAGCACTTCATTGTGCCCATTTGCGTTTCTGGCAGCCGTTGAAGCATAAACTGATTGATTTACATGCTCCACTTCCGGCTGATATGGCAACGTTAGCGGCGAAGTTGAAATTATCGCAGCAAGATTGAGCCGCCGCACAAATTTAAACAAGGTATGACAAAAGCCAGTTCCCGAAAATTAGGAACTGGCTTTTAACATACTATGATTCAGGAACATAATTAGCGGCTCCAAGCGAACTAGAAGTTGCCCTTGTGATAACCTGAATCGGCATCAAACTTGAATTGCTTTTTGAGGCCATTGGTTAAATAGATCTTCTTGTCATTGGTAATGAAAATTGCTTGAATATGATCGCTGTTTTTGGCATTCATGTATTGCAGACCGCCTTTTAATCCCTTATCAAAGGCAGCATTGGATAAGGCATCGCCATCAACACTATTTTTCGAGACAATCGTGACTGAGGCCAAGTTGTTGTCATAGGGATAGCCAGTCTGAGGATCGAAAAGATAAATGTATTTATGGCCATTGGAGATTAGGTATTGCTCATAGGTGCCAGCTGTCACAATGGATTCGTTGCTTTCAGGAATCGTACCCACTGCAGTGCCACGCGGCGCGGTCGGGTCTTGAATCCCAACATGCCAATCGCGATTGGTACCAAGCGGTGAGTGACCCATGACAACGACATTACCGCCAAGATCAATAATCGCTGCTGTGACGCCATCTTTGGCGAGCACGGCCTTCACTTTGTCAGCAACCCAGCCCTTGGCAATCCCGCCAAAATCAAGCCGCATCCCCTTTTTGGTCAGATAGGCGGTATTATTTTTGGTATCGAGTTTGACATCGCGCCAGTTGACCAGTGGCAAGGCCTTGTCGATCTCACTTTGTGCCGGGACGCGCGCGCCAGGCAGGCCAATTTGCCACAGATTGGTGACGGCTCCAATGGCCATGTCGAAACTGCCATTGGAGTTTTTTGAAAAGTAGTAGGCTTTTTCAAGTAAGGGCATAAAATCTTTAGGCACTTTGACCGGCTTGATTCCGGCATTATCGTTGATCTTATCCAAAACCGAACCGCCGCGGGTTAAAGTTGCCTCGGCGTCGACGTGATGAATCATGGCAAATCCGTCTTTTAAGGCGGATTTTTTACCTTTATCATAAATTGTCAAAGTACAAGTGGTGCCCATGACAAATTCATTTTGTGTGTATGGGGTTTTCAAGTAAGTTGGACTGGCTGTTTTTTGACAGCCGGACAAAGTTAGAAAACCAATAAAAGCAAGTAAACCGATGACGAATTTTCGCATGTTACATAACCCTCATTTCATCTTTCCCTTTGAATATCATACCGCGCGTTATGGAAAAAGAAAGCCCTGGTTGTCGCTCGTCAAACGTATGGCAGCAAAAAAGGCTAGTTATCCAGGCGGTTGCCCGCATAACTAGCCTTTCCGTGGCGTGGTTCATTAGAACGCGATTAGTTTTGTACCATGTAAAGCTTTCACACCTAATGTCTCACCAATTGAAGCAGCGTTTTGACTGGTGATCCCGCCGCCTGGCAAGATGCTGATTTTATCACCTGCATAGTTGATGATGGCTTGCAGGCGTGGCAAAGTGTCGGTGATGGGGGTGGTCAAAGGACCGCCGTGGGTCAAGATACGCTCGACATCGTGATCGGCCAACCAATCAATTGCGGCAAACTGCTTGGTTTCTGGAATGGCATCGAAAGCCATATGGAAAACAACGGTCATGCCAGCACTGGCAGCAATGAGGCTGGTCATCGCGTCTTCATCAATTGCGCCATCTGGTGTCAAAGCACCAAAGGCAACGCCATCCACGCCAAGCGCCTGTGCCTCAAAAAGATCAGCTTCCATGATTTTTAATTCAACATCGTTATAAACAAAGTTACCGCCACGTGGACGAATCATGGTGATGAGGCTACGGCCATGTTCATGAACATATTTTGTACTCTCTGCCATAACGCCCTTAGACACAGTTGTGCCACCAACCGCTAAATTGTCATTGAGCTCAATCCGATCAGCCCCGGCCGCGATTGCTTTAGGAATCGATGTATAATTTTCAACTGCAATTTCTTTTAACATGACGGACCTCCATTTACTAGCTTAGATAAACATGACCAATAAGACAATCGCACCTAAAGCGATTCGGTACCAGCCAAACGGTTTGAAGTCATGCGTTTGAACAAATTTCAACAGCCACTTGATGGCAACGATGGCGACGAGGAAAGAAACAATGGAACCTGTCATCAAAACAGCCCATTGTTCACCAGAGAAGCCGTTGCCTTGCCACAGGTATTTGCCGATTTTAAGAATCGACACGCCAACCATGGTCGGTATTGCCAGAAAGAAGGAAAATTCGGTGGCAACGTAGCGAGAAGTCCCGATTAGTAGGGCGCCTAGAATTGTGGCGCCAGATCGTGATGTACCAGGGACGATAGACAAGACTTGGAAAAGACCAATCAGTAAGGCGGTTTGATAAGTGATGTCTGCCAGAGTGGTGATATGCGCGTTTTTATTCTTGAGGTAGTTTTCTAGAATGATGAACAGCACCCCATAAATGATCAGGGTTGTTGCGACTACGAGTGGTGTATGTAAATGTTCATCCATCCAGTTGTTAAGCGGGAGGCCAACAACGACTGACGGCAGAACTGCAATGATAACTTTTGCCCACAGTTGCCAAGTTGCGTTGCGGGCTTTGGCTGTCGGCTTGGAAAAGGGATTCAGCTTATTGAAATAAAGCAATATGACGGCGAGAATAGCGCCAAACTGAATCACGTACTCGAACATATTAATGAAATCCTGACTCTGCGATAATTTAATGACATGGTTTACCAGATCAATATGGCCGGTTGAACTAATCGGCAGAAACTCCGTTAACCCTTCAACGATACCGATGATCACGGCCTTGATAATGTCAAACATAATAACCCTCCAATTCTCAATGTTAACAGTATACAAGGTTTTGCAAGGCTTGCCACGTTCAACTCGGAATTTATAGTCATCTTACGTAATTCAGCAACTTTTTTGGGAGGTAAAAAAAGCCCAACCACCAAGCAAAACAGGTCTTGGGGCTGAGCCAATAAAAAGTTGTATCGATGGTTAAACATAAGACAGACGGTTTAACTTACTTGGCCGATAAAAATAAAACATTAACGGCTTCTGGCGTCGGAATATCACGTTGAATTTCGGTCAAGAGTCCCGTTTTGGCATCGCGACTATAGAGTGTGCCATTACTACTGTTTTGGTTGACCACGAGAATAAAGTGTTCAGTGAGATCGAAATTGAAATCACGAGGAAAATCGCCTGCCGTACTGATTTGTTGCAATTCTGACAGATTTCGGCCATCCGGACTGACGGCAAAAACGGTGATGCTATTATGACCGCGGTTGGATACATAAAGGAAGCGTTGATCACTGCTCAGTCGAATCGCAGCAGCACCATTGTGATCGGTGTAATCTTCCGGAATGGTCGGCAACGTTGCAATGAGTTTGAATTGACCAGTTGCCGCATCATAATTTAGGATGCTAACCTGACTTGAAAGCTCACCTAGTAAATAGGCAATCGGGTTGTTGTGGTTAAAAGCCAAATGGCGAGGGCCAAAGCCAGGTTCGGTGTGAAAAATAACCGGATCGCTGAGTTTGCCGGCATCGCTGACAGCATAGGTTGTTAAGGTATCATTACCCAGATCAACGACCGCTAGTCGCTGAAAGTCAGGGGTGACAGCAGCAAAATGAACATGGGCACTATCTTGTTCCGGTCGCGGACCGTTACCGGTATGCTTCACTTCATCCGTTAAAGCCAAACCATGATCATTTTTAATGCGATAGACATTGATTCGGCCTTCGTGGTAATTGCTGGCATAAACCAGCTGACGATTCGCATCAATCGAGATATGCGCCGGGGATGAACCTGCCTGCAGTACCTTGTTGATCAAGCGCGGTGGATCAACATTTAGGGCATAAGCCGCGACACCGCCTTGATCACCTTCTGCGTCTACCGCATATAAAATATTGTCATCAGATACGGCTAAGTAGGTTGGTGAACCCAAATCAGTAATGAATGGGGCAGGGGTCGGCAAATGCGCTTCGTCATTATCAAATGTACCGGCATAAACGCCTGCACCGCCGTGACGCGTATAACCGCCTAACAAGAGTCTTTGCTTCATGTTCAAGTTGCTCCTTTCGAATTTGATTTGAGTATAGCATGTTTGGCTGATGCTTATGCTATGATATAAAGCGTGAGTCAACGTTTAATGAAAATAGCTGGCCAATAAAGCTATCATTAAAGGAATTTTCAGACCTTTAATCAAACGATTTGCCACAGCCCATAACTCAGCGCCATCATGGGCCTTAACGAGATCGCATTTATGTTGGCAGCGAAGCTCAGATAACAAACACTTATGATATTAAAAATGACAGGCAAACGGAGGCACGACCATGCAATTGACAGCAACAGTAACAGCTATTGGTAAGGATGCATTGAGTTCCAAGGATCCGATGATTATTCTCTTTGGACCGCAAGCAACAGACGCACTACGCGACGTCGCGGTGATCCAGCAGTTCGCTGACAAGTCAGCTTTGGAAAAACTGGTTATCAAGGCGGGCGACCAATTAACAATCGATGATGAGACGTTTGAGATGACTTATGTCGGTCAACTTGCTAACAGTAACCTGAAGGCGATTGGGCACGTTACCCTGTTGTTCCAAGCTGTACCAGCAGACAAGCCGATGCAAAACGCAATTTATTTAAAATCGACCCATCGACCAACATTTAAGGTTGGGACGACACTAACTTACATCACGCAAGCCAACTAAGTGTGACAACGAGTTCTTGGATCAGTTATGCGCCAGTTTCTAACCGCTTCTGCTTACGGTCAACAAAAAAAAGAAGATTTCAGGCGATCTATCAGCCTGAAATCTTCTTTTTTTACCATGATGCCTTACGAACACCTGGAATTTGACCCTTATGCGCTAGATCACGGAAATTCAAACGAGACATTTTGAATTTGCGCATGTACGCATGCGGCCGACCATCAAGTTCATCGCGACTGTGCGCGCGAACGGGTGAGGCATTCCGCGGTAAAGCTTGCAAGGCAGCGTAATTATGCTCAGCCTTGTACTTGGCACGCAACGGGGCATATTTAGCAATCGTTGCTTCGATCTTCTTTTCCTTGGCAATCTTTGACTTTTTAGCCATGTATGCAATCACTCCTTATTTGTGGTTTGTATTTAACGTTTTTTAACGACGTGTCTGTTCGAACAGTTCAACCCACATAGCATAGCACAGCCTTAAGCCGCTCGCAACACTTACAAAAAATAAGCGTTTAATATTGATCGCCATTGAAAATCGAATTTTTAACAATGACATAATCGACCTTGGTCAAGGACTCGAGATCGCGGCCACCGGCGTAGGAGACAGCTGACTGCAAGTCTTCTTGCATTTCCTTTAACGTGTCACCAATCTTGCCTTTGACAGGTAACAAGATTTTTTTGCCTTCAACGTTGTGGTGGGTGCCCTTTTGATACTCGGACGCTGAACCGTAATATTCCTGATATTCCTTGCCGTCAATGTTGACGTGTTTGCCAGGTGTTTCTTCATGGCCAGCAAAAAGGGAACCAATCATGCACATGGTGGCGCCAAAACGGATTGACTTGGCGATGTCACCATTATTGCGAATGCCGCCATCAGCAATGATGGGTTTACGGGCTGCTTTGGCGCACCAACGAACAGCAGCTAATTGCCAGCCGCCCGTACCAAAACCGGTTTTTAATTTGGTGATGCAGACCTTGCCAGGACCGATGCCGACTTTGGTAGCATCGGCACCAGCGTTTTCAAGTTCCCGGACAGCTTCTGGGGTGCCGACATTACCAGCAATCACAAAGGCATTTGGCAAATAATGTTTGATATGTTGAATCATGTCAATGACCACCTGAGCATAACCGTGCGCAACATCAATGGTGATATAGTCAGGAGTCAGCTCATTAGCAGCCAGTGCTTCGATAAAATCGAACTCGTCATCCTTGACGCCGACACTGATTGAAGCGATTAAGCCGCGCTTTTTCATATCGCGAACAAAATCCATCCGGCGTTCCGGCTGGAAGCGATGCATAATATAGAAGTAATCGTGCTCTGCCAACCAGATCGCCAAAGGTTCATCGATGATGGTTTGCATATTAGCGGGAACGACTGGAATCTTGAAAGTATGCGGGCCAAATTTCACGCTGGTATCAACCTCTTTACGTGATTGCACCACACACTTGTTAGGAATCATTTGAATGTCTTCGTAATCAAAAATCTGCATGCCGTTGTTCATCGGATTCATCCTTTCGCAAAAGCCGAACATTGTTAAGCATTATTGGTGTTATTCAAAACACCAAGTGCTAAGATACGCGAAAGTTTTGTAAAAGTCAATCAAAAGTACATACATTCTTTTTTAATGTTCGTGTTTTGATAAATGAAAAGAAAAGCCGGTTGCCCGGCTTAGAAAAACGACAGTGGTAATTGATGCGGCAAACGAGGATGTAACACGTCACAGAAGGCTCAGAAAAACTTGTTGCGCCAAAATTGAAAGGCAAGTACTACCGCAATGGCAACGGAAATGGCAATGGTGATAATCCAGCTCACCTTCATATCAGCCAAAGGGAGATGAACATTCATCCCGTAAAACGAGAAGACCAAAGTGGGAATGGTTAACAAAATTGAATAAGAAGTTAGGAACTTCATGACGCCGTTCATGTTATTGTTAATAATTGACGAGTAGGTGTCCGCCGTTTCGTTAATAATAGAATTGCTAATTTGTGCCATTTCGATGGCTTGTTGATTTTCGATGATGGTGTCTTCCAGAAAGTCTTGGTCGTCTTCATCCAAACCAAGAGGATTGCTGCGTTTTAATTGTTCGAGGACGTTGCGGTCGGTCCGCAAACTCATCATAAAATAAACCAGTGACCGTTGAATGCCCATCAAGCCGTAGAGTTCTTCGTTGCGGAGGCTGCGTTGCAGTTTATTTTCATTGGCTTCGCGTGCCTTGTTTAGATCACGTAGGTAGGTTAGGTAACTGATTGAAATCTGGTAAAGGAACTGCAGCACGGACCGATTTTGTCGGCGAGGGTCGAAGTTACTGACTTTACCTTCTGCAAAAAGACTGAGGAGTGGAATCGGCTCGCCGTTGATGGTGATCACCGCAGTATTAGTGATGATGATCGCTAGCGGAGCCGTTTCGTACACCACCTTTTTACGTGCGTCCCGTGTGACGATGGGCATGTCGAAAATAAACAGATGGCTATCATTATCTTCGTCGTATTCGTAACGGGCACCTTCATCGGGATCAAGGCCGTACAAAAGGAAAGCTTCTGAGAGCTTAGCTTTGTCCTGTAGTTGCTGACGTTCTGCAGGAGTAGGATCAACCACATTGATCCAGACCCCTGGACTGATGCGGGATTGCTGGTTCAGTTGACCGGTTTTGTCATCAAATCGATAAATTGCAAGCATAGCGGGCTCCTTGGCTTTTTCTTTTAGTTTACAACAAGCAACAGCAGGATGCAGGAGGGAAACACATGCGTAAGCGTGAAACAAAAATTCATTTGGCAGCAGCACAAGCACCGCTTTTTGCTTGTCCAGTCTGTGGACAACCATTACAGGTGACAGCGGGATCGTTGGTTTGTGTCAACGGACATGTACGCGATTTCAGCCACAAAGGGACGCTGAACTTCCTGAATCAGCAAGTAGCCACCGAATACACGACGCCGATGTTAGCCGCACGACGGCGAATGTTGAACGCTGGTTTGTTCACCCCATTTTTGGCAGCTATGGCAGCCAAACTTCCGAAACATCAACGACTGTTAGATGTCGGCTGCGGGGAAGGCACGCCGACTGCGTATTTGGCCGAGGCGGGTCAACAAACTGCCGTGGGTTTTGATATCTCATCACCGGCGATCAATCTAGCAGGCGGCTTAGCGGCACCAGTTCTGTTTGCGGTTGCGGATCTGGCCCACCTGCCTTTCGTTAACGATGCATTTGATACCGTGACCGACATCTTTTCGCCAGGTAATTATCGTGAATTCAGACGTGTGCTGCGTCCTGATGGTCAGCTATTGAAAATTATTCCGCGGGCGGGTTATCTTCGAGAAATCCGGGAAGGCTTATACTCCGGGACGGCTAAGGCTGTGTATAACAATGAGCCTGTCTTGAAAAGGTTCTTAGCAGCTTTCCCTGATGCGAGTCAGGAGACAATCACCTACGATTTTCCGTTAGCGCCAACTCAATTTGGCGATTTAATGGCCATGACCCCGTTAACGTGGCAGGCGCCCGCCGATCAACGCGACCAAATGCTTGCTGCACCGCCGATTAGTATCCATATTGATGTTGATTTGCTCACTGTGTCGCATCTTGTCAAGTAAAAGGGTTGTAAACATCGATGGCTGGTGTTAATATTCCTTTAAGCTATTTATTTTTAACTTTTATCAGGGCTAGCTTTTGGGTAATTGATAAAAGTTTGCGATAAATTACTTCACTAACGTATCGCTTCGCTGAGTGCGCTCCGAAGCAATGCGTTTTTTTCTTGCTTATTTTTACAAATTGACCTGTCCACAAGGCCTGTTCGTGCAAGTTAAATGTGCTAAACTTAAACCACTTGCGTTGAAGGGAAGATAACATGGCGAATCATATTGTTTTATTTGAACCGCTGATTCCGGCAAATACCGGGAACATTGCCAGAACCTGTGCAGCAACGAATAGCTATTTGCATCTCATCAAGCCACTGGGATTTGAGACAGATGATAAGCATCTGCGTCGTGCAGGTCTGGATTATTGGCAACGCGTCCGGATCATCTATCATGATAGTCTGGATGACTTCATGGCAACCGTTAAGGAACCCCAACACCTTTACCTTATTACTAAGTTTGCTGATCAGACATACTCAGACCGAGATTATGCCGACATTGATCAGGATCATTATTTCCTTTTTGGCAAAGAGACGACGGGACTACCGGAAGGCTTCATGCGCGATCATGCCGATCAGTGCTTACGTATTCCCATGACTGACAACGTCCGCGCGTTGAACTTGTCAAATTGCGCAGCATTGGTCATTTATGAAGCTTTACGCCAGCAGCATTTTGCAGGACTTGAAACATCACATACGTACGAGCACGACAAATTAAAGTAACCCAACAATAGAAGTGTGCGAGCTGGCTCGAGTAGAAACTGGCATGTGAATGGCTTTGACCGTTATGGAAAAGGACGCTTACAAGAAGGTTTCTCGGTTGGCAAGCGCGTTTAGGAGGCTGTATTTATGGAAACAAAACGTTACCCTATCGCGGTTGAATCTTTTCACTATGATTTGGTTAAGCAAGGAACACCGGTTAAGAACGACTTGCAAGTTGCCATGCGCCAGATTGAATGGTCAGATCCTGCTAAACAAGATGAGTTGAAAAAAGGCAATCTTTTTCAGATGATGATTCCATTTGACGTTGTCCCTGACGATGCCGGTTTTGAGATTTCTGGCAAAATTACCCAGATTGTGCAGGTTTTGGATTATTTTGGTGAGGCAAATGAATTGCCGCAAGCCGAACTTGGCAAACTAAGCCGGCCATTGGTTGAAACCATTGAAACGTTGACTTACCAAGTGACCGCAGTTGCCTTGGATCAAGGGGTTAACCTTCAGTTTGGTGCCAGTGATGAACAACCGGGCCAAACAAAATAAGACAAAGTTGAGTCATGATGAAAGGCGGCCGTTATCAGCCGCTTTTTTGATGAGCGCGAATGCATTCTGACGACAGGCGTTGTCTTTTAGCTCAATGATCGCTGAATCATCATGGCTTTTTATTTGCGAGTTCAGCTCGTGTATAATAGGCGGGTATGAAAGGAGCATCACGATGGCACAGAAACGCAGCGGACGCAAAAGCCCGCGCAGAAAACGACCTACCAAACAACAACAGCACACCCTTAGTTGGGTCGGTGCGTTATTTGTGGTGTTCGCCAGCTTGGCATTTTTCCGGTTAGGCATTGTCGGAACCGTGTTTGCTAATGTTTTCCGATTGGTTGTTGGTGATAGCTTTCTAGTTGTCAGTGCAGGGATGATCCTGATGGGGATTTGGTTTCTCTTCGCAGATCGATTGCCGAAATTGGCACGGCATGTGTGGGTTGGCCTCGCAATTATCTTAATTTGTGCCTTGGTACTGTTAAGCGCAGGCACCATGACCACATTGAATGTGCACAGTCATTATTTGTTGGCGACCTGGCGCCTACTTCAAAATGATTTCGGCTTAATGACGACGGCCTCTAGTGTTGGCGGGGGATTGATCGGGGCGGGTTTGTATGCGTTACTTGCCCCTTTACTAAGCAGCATCGGTGCAACGATTCTTGCATGGCTAGGCATCGTTGTTGGCACATTAGCTTTTCTAGGTGTGGGTGCGAATCAGGTTTTTAATTGGTTGCAGCGGTGTGGGCAAGCTTGTAAACATGGCGTGATGCAGGTACAAGCAGCCGTGGCGGCTATGAAAAAAGAACGCGTGCAAAAAGCGGCTGCCCAGCAGAAAAAAACCGTTTCTGCGAAGCCACAGACAACTACGCCGGTTACCGAAAACGAAGCACCCAGTGAAACACCTGATCACCAGGATGATTTCACGATTAACGGGCCGGCACCGGTTCACGAATCGACGCAACCGGTTCCCTTGCCACGCACAGAACCTAAGCCGCAGTCAGCTACGACTGCGCCACAACCTGAGACTAGTGAAGCGGCATCTGGACTTGATGCAGACGATCCTTCCACGAATTATCAGTTGCCTGATCTTGACATGCTGACAACGATTCCGCCAGTTGATCAAAGTGCTGAATACAAGGCGATCAAAACAAATCGGGTTAAACTAAAAGAAACCTTTGAAAGTTTTGGGGTTCATGTTGCGGTTAAAAGTGCCACACTTGGACCATCGATTACCCAATACGAGATTCAGCCAGCGGTCGGCGTTAAGGTTTCAAAGATTGTCAATCTTTCGGACGATCTGGCCTTAGCTTTGGCAGCAAAGGATATCCGAATCGAAGCACCGATTCCTGGTAAATCATTGATTGGGATTGAAGTGCCAAATCAACACATTGCAACGGTCGGCTTCAAACAAGTCATGGCAGAAACGCCGAAGTCGCCTGATCGCCCATTAGTCTTACCATTGGGTCGCGATGTGAACGGCAAAGTCGTGACTTTTGATTTGACAAAAATGCCGCACTTGCTGATTGCCGGCGCCACCGGTTCTGGTAAATCAGTCATGATCAACGTCATTTTAACTAGCATTTTAATGCGAACGAAGCCAAGTGATGTTCGCTTAATGTTGATAGATCCTAAACGGGTTGAATTGTCGGTATACAACGGCGTGCCGCATCTATTAACGCCGGTTGTGACAGAAGCTAAACGGGCGCCAAGTGCGCTGAACAAGATTTTAACGGCCATGGATGAGCGGTATCAACGTTTTGCTGCGGCTGGCGTGCGGAATATGACCGAATTTAATCAAAAGGTGGCGGCTGATCCGACAAGCGGCCAACAAAAGATGCCGTATATTGTCGTGATCATAGATGAGTTGAGTGATTTGATGATGGTGGCAGGTAACGAAATTGAAACTGCCATCGTCCGCTTGGCTCAAATGGCACGAGCGGCTGGTATTCACGTCATCATTGCGACACAACGGCCGTCTGTGGATGTCATCACTGGGCTAATGAAAGCGAATATTCCCTCGCGGATTGCTTTTGCAACGTCTAGTGGCATCGATTCACGAACTATTTTAGACAGTAACGGTGCCGAAAAACTTCTAGGTCGCGGCGACATGCTCTTTTCACCAATTGGGGCATCTAAACCGATGCGAATTCAAGGCGCCTTCATACCATCTGTGGACGTTGAGCGAGTTGTTAAGGCAATTACTGACCAAGTTTCACCTGCATATGTGGAGAGCATGACGCCAACGGAAAATACGGAGGCTGAGAAACCCGGTGATTCAGAGGATGAGCTATATGATGATGCGAAGGCGTTTGTCATTTCACAGCAGAGTGCCTCGACGTCAATGCTGCAAAGACGCTTCCGAATTGGTTACAATCGAGCGGCGCGCTTGATTGATGATCTTGAAGCCAATCAAATTGTTGGGCCAAGTGAAGGCAGCAAACCGCGCAAAGTCTTTGTGACGCCAGAACAAGTAACGAATGGTACGCCATCATAAGGAGTTTTATGCGAAAAGAAATGAAACCGGGTGTTTGGTTGATTGTCTTGCCGACAACGCAATTTAAAACCACCCGCATCAATGTGCAATTTTTAGCACCGTTGCAACGGGCAACAGTGACTAAACGAACATTATTAACAAGCCTGTTAGAAACGAATAGCGCTGTCTATCCGACGCAAGCAGCTTTGTCAGCGCATCTCGAGTCGCTCTATGGCGCTAATTTCAGTATTGGCGTGGCCCGTGAAGGCAAGTTGCATCGAATTGGCGTGACGATGAGTACCGTGGATGATCGGTTTACCGATACGCCTTTATTGCCTCAAGCAGCGGCCTTCTTACGCACCATCTTGTTTGAACCCAACATGCAGGCGGGTCGTTTTGACGAAGCCACTTTTGCGCGGGAAAAGGAGAATTTGGATCATTATTTAGCCAGTCTAGATGATGATCGCCAAACCCAAGCGGCGCTGGGAGTGCAGCAACTATATTTTGGAGCCGATCAGGATCAGGCTATTCCGAGTTTTGGGACGCGGGAAGATCTTGCATCGCTGACGGCGTCCAGTTTGGCTGCTTACTATCAAGAAATGATGCAGCATGATCAGGTCGTCATCACGGTGTTAGGGGATGTTGATCCTAAGCAAGTGGCAGCATTATTTGCTGATTGGCCACTTGATGCTCGGTCACAAACCGTACCAGCAGTGGCGTTTGATTTGCCGACGCATCCAGATGTGCTGACCCAAACAACCAAGGTGAAGGCGCAACAGGCCAAGTTTGATTTGGCTTATCATGTTGAAACTGATTTGATGGGACCCAAATATGCAGCAACATTAGTGGCAGAGGAATTATTTGGCGGCTCGAGCTTGTCACTTCTATTCACCAATGTCCGCGAGAAGGCTAGTTTGGCTTATTATGCGAGCTCCATGTTCGATGATTTTCGCGGCTTGATGCTGGTTCAAACCGGGATTGAAGGAAAAGATCGTCAGCAAGTTGCTGATCTTATTCGTGATCAGTTGGCGGCAGTGGTCAATGGCGATTTTTCTGACGCCCTATTGAAGGCCGTGAAGGACGGCATTTTGGATCATCAGCGTGCCGCCTATGACAGCCCACGGTTTTTG
Source organism: Lacticaseibacillus paracasei subsp. paracasei (assembly GCF_000829035.1). Lineage (NCBI taxonomy): Bacteria > Bacillati > Bacillota > Bacilli > Lactobacillales > Lactobacillaceae > Lacticaseibacillus > Lacticaseibacillus paracasei. The sequence goes on from NZ_AP012541.1 coordinate 907,019, forward strand.
ACAAATCAGGCGTTGTATCAGTTGTTAGTACCAGATGCGCCACAGAATTTTGATGAGTTTGCTCAGCGGATTAAGGCGGTTGATCGCCAAGCGGTTCAACAGGCCGCCGCAGATATGAAATTGCAGGCCACCTATTTCTTGACTGGGGAGGATAGCGAATGAAGACACAGTATTTTAGTGATGTCGATGAAACGGTGATCACGACCACGCTATCGAACGGGCTGCGATTGCAAGTTGTGCCTCGCCCCGCGTATCACAAAAGCTATGCGATCATGACAACCGATTATGGTTCGATTGATACGCAATTTGCACCAAATGGCAAACAGATGGTGACTTATCCGGCCGGAATTGCCCACTTTCTTGAGCACAAGCTATTTGAAAAGGAAGATCATGATGCCTTTGATCTTTTTGGTGAAACTGGGGCATCAGCAAATGCATTCACGAGTGCGACCAAAACGAGTTTTTTATTCTCTACAACAACGCAGCTGACGAAGAACTTACAGATTTTACTGGATTTTGTGCAAACGCCATTTTTTTCTAAGGCATCAGTTGCTAAGGAGCAAGGCATTATCGGGTCAGAAATTCAAATGTATCAGGATGATCCAGGGTGGCGCGGTTATGCCGGTTTGTTAGAAAACCTTTTTCCAAACCATCCGGCGCATGTTGATGTGGCTGGCACAGTGGCAAGTATTGCCCAAATCACGCCGGAAATGTTGTATACGATTCATCGGGTTTTCTATCAACCAAGCAACATGACATTGATTGTTGTGGGAAATATTGATGCTGATGCCATTATGGCTTTTGTTGCGGCTAATCAAGCAGCCAAACAGTTTCCGGCGCCACAGGCGATTGTGCGTGGCGTTCACGCGGATTTGCAGACGGATGATATCGTGCCATATCGCCAGTTGGAGATGCCAATTAGTCGCCCAAAGACGCTGGTCGGCATCAAAGGGCAGGTTGCGATTCCTACAACGGCTGAGGGCTGGCGGTACCAATTAACCATTCGGCTCTTGTTAGAAGTTCTGTTTGGCGATTCTTCCCAGTTATATCAAGATTGGTATGACCGAGGATTGATTGATGACTCATTTGATTTTGATTTTACGAACCAGCGCAGCTTTAGTTATGGCTTGGTCGGTGGTGATACCGATGATCCGCACGCATTAAGTGATGCGATCAAACATGTGTTGCTAAACGCAGCGACACAGCCGGATTTGACCCGCGACCGGGTTGCTCTAATTAAGCGGGCGTCACTGGGTAAATACTACGCTGGCCTTAACGGACTGAATGGTGTGGCCAATCAGCTAAGTGCGTTGAGTTTTGGCCAGGCGAGTTTGTTTGATTTCCCCGAGATTTTGAGCAGCATCACGCTAGCGGATTTACAAGCTATGATTGATCAGGTTTTTCAGGCGAAAGCATTGACCGTTTTAGATATGATTCCGGAGGCAGATTGATGCGAGCAGCTTTGATTGTTGGTGCGTCGGGTGACATTGGCCAAGCGGTGGCTAAAAAGTTGGCCCACGATGGCTGGTCATTGTACCTGCACTATTTTGAACACGAACAAGTGGTTACCAGCCAAATTGCGACTTTTCAAGCGGCGTATCCGAATCAGGATTTTATTCCGTTACAGTATGATTTAACTGATGATCGTCATTTGGATGATTTGACGGCCCAGCTTTTTAGCTTGGACGCGGTCATTTTTGCGGCAGGGATGACGTATTATCATTTATTTAAAGATACAACCGTTTCTGAATTAACAACTTTGATGCGCGTGCATCTATTGACGCCGATGGCTCTTTTAACGAAGATCGAGCACAAATTAGCACAGTCCGGTCATGGCCGCGTTGTCTTTATCGGGTCTGTCTATGGTGGCGCAGGTTCAGCGATGGAAGTGGCCTATAGTACTGTCAAAGGCGCGCAAAGTGCCTTTGCAAAAGCCTATGCTCAGGAAGTGGCCAGTCTGGGCATCACGGTCAATGTGGTCGCGCCAGGTGCAGTGACAACAAAAATGAACACTAAAATGTTTGATCAAGCGACCTTGACCAAGGTTCGAGAGGAAATTCCTGCTGCACGATTTGCGACCCCACAAGATATTAGTTACTATGTGACTATGCTAGTTGCAAAAGATGCTGCTTATCTAACAGGACAAACTTTATATGTTACAGGTGGCTGGCGAATCTAGGAAACAAAGGATTTCTTAAGGCTTGCAGTTGGTTTTTCATGATATACTGAAAATGGTCAATAAAAAATAGCGGGTGAATAAAACTTATGGATGAAATTGGGCAAAAATTACGGGACGCCCGGATTCAAAAAGGCTATACGATTGATGATCTTCAACAGATCACCAAGATTCAAAAACGCTACCTGATCGCGATCGAAGAAGGTAATTTTGATGCGCTGCCAGGCGACTTTTATGTGCGTGCCTTTATTAAACAATATGCTGACACTGTCGGCCTTGATGGGGATGCGTTGCTGACGCAATTCCAGCAGGACATCCCGGAACCTCAACCCCAAGAGTATGCAGCACAATCAGTTGAAAATAAGACTCGGGCAACCCGCGCCGAAGAAGCGAGTCCGGTTAACCGTTTGCGGCGTTATTTACCGCAAATTGCGATTGCTGCAATTGTTGTCGTGGCAGTCATTGTGATCTATGTCATCATGTTGGTTTACCAATCAGGACCCAAGCAAACGATCCCGACAGATTCAGAAAGTGTTGCGGTCTCATCGAAGCGTAGTACATCCAAGACTTCGAAATCGTCGACATCTTCGAAAACAAGCAAGACATCAGCGGCTTCTAGTTCTTCGAAGACTGCGGAGAAGTCGTCCAAGAAGAGTACTAAAAAGAGTTCGAAATTGGACATTTCTGTAGCGGATGCCAATGGTGCTACTCAGGCAGTTACTTTAAAGAATCTGCCGAAGACGGGTAACAAGTTAACGCTTGGTGCAACCGGCGCCACTGCTTGGATTTCAGTAATTGTGAACGGCTCAACGACGTGGCAAGGTTCATTGACATCAGGTAATTCGCAAGAAGTGACATTGCCAGACAACGTCACGACATTCCAAGTGCGGTCAGGCAATGCAACTGCGACCACCATCAAGCTCAATGGTCAGAGTGTTGATATCTCAAAGGGAACCAGCATCGTACGGACCATCACCTTCACGGCTGATGCAACAGAAAGCGAGGGTTCGCAAGAATGAATCTTCCGAATAAATTAACGCTCATCCGAATTTTTCTGATTCCTGTTTTCACGATCCTGCTGGCACTTGATTGGCCGGCTGGGTATCTGACACTTGCAGGAACTAAGGTCGCCTTGAGCTGGTTTATCGCGCTGATTATTTTTATTGTGGCCTCTTTAACCGACTTTGCTGACGGTCAAATTGCCCGACGCAAGCATTTGGTCACTAATTTCGGTAAATTTGCCGATCCACTGGCTGACAAACTGCTGGTTATGACTGCCTTCATCTTTCTGACGGCCAATGGTCAGATTCCAGCATGGGGAACCGCGATTATCCTGTGGCGTGAATTAGCCGTAACCGGATTACGCTTATTGCTTTCAAACGAAGGTGAAGTCTTAGCAGCGGCTTGGCCGGGAAAAATCAAAACAAACGCGCAAATGTTTGCCATTATTTTCTTGATGCTAAACAACGCATGGTTTAACAATATCAATGTGCCGTTTGCACTGATCCTGTTCTATGTCGCCGTTTTCTTCACGATTTACTCAGGTGTCGAATACTTCTACAAAAACCGTGGTGTGTTCAAGGACTCATTCGGTTCAAGTCATCAATAATAAGTTATTCCAATACCCAGGCAGGTGCTTGGGTATTTTTGTAGAGCGCGAGCAGGAGCGATTAGAAACCGGAGTGTAAGTGGCCTTGAACGTAGGTTTCTGCGACTGCGAGCGCGTTTGCGAGCGCAGCGTGAAGTCGCCACTAACCTAAGCTGGGTGGGGAACCCCCACCAGCAAATACGGAGATCCCTATGTGCAAGCTTTTGGACCAGCAGGCCCGGTTGCGAGCAAAGCATGAATCAGCCAACAAAAAATGCACGCTTACCTTAGTGAAGAAGTATCTAAGCACCATACAGCTATTTAGTTGCAACTTTTTTTAAAAATGTCAGGTCAAGTACCTTAAAAAACGAATTCTATTGTTAGGTGGGAAAAGTATGCAAGCAGAGATTATTGCTGTCGGGACAGAGATCCTGATGGGACAGATTACTAACACAAATGGTGCCTATATGGCTAAGCAACTGACAGCACTGGGTATTGATAGCTACCATCAACAGGTGGTGGGAGACAACGGGCCGCGACTTGGGGAGGCCATTAAGTTGGCGGAAAGTCGCAGTAATTTAGTTATTTTGATTGGCGGGTTAGGACCGACACCAGATGATCTGACCAAGCAAACATTGGCAGCGCACTTGAACCGCAAATTGGTTGAAGATCCTGACGCTATGGCTAAATTACAGGCGCGCGTCAAGCAACAGCAGCGGCCAATGACGCCTAATAATCAATTACAGGCCATGTATCCGGAAGGCGCCGATATTTTGGTCAATCGGGTTGGCTTAGCGGTTGGCGCGTGGATCGTCAATGGGCAGCACACCTATGTCTTATTGCCGGGACCACCGAAGGAATTCGTTCCGATGGTTGATCATGAACTGCTGCCGCGGCTAGCAAAATGGAGCGGCCACGCGGAAATTATGGTCAGCCGGGTCTTACGTTTCTTTGGCATTGGCGAATCGCAACTAGTGACAGATCTGGACGACTTGATTGCCAACCAAACCGATCCGACCATTGCAACTTATATCAAGGATCATGAGGTGACGGTGCGCGTCACTGCCAGTGGCGCTACCGAAAAAGACGCTGATGCAAAGTTAGAACCAATGATCGGTGCCATCATGGATCGTGATGGTCAATATTTTTACGGCTACGGTGACGACAATAGTTTGGCAAAAGAGGTTGTGAAGACGCTTGCGGCAAATGATATGCAAATTACTGCAGCTGAGAGTTTGACTGCTGGCGCATTTCAAGCAGCGTTAGGCGATGTGCCGGGGGTATCCACTTATTTTAAGGGCGGTTTTGTCACTTACTCACTTGCAACAAAGGCCGCTTTTTTGGCAATTGATGCTCGCGAATTAGCGGCACACGGAGTTGTCAGCGCATTTACAGCCAAGGCGATGGCTGAACATGCTCGGCGTAAGGCAGCGGCGGATATAAGTGTCAGCTTTACCGGCGTTGCCGGTCCAGACACGCTGGAAGGACAGCCTGCTGGTACGGTTTGGATCGGTTTAGCGCGGCGCGGCCAACTGCCTGAAGCACATGTTTACCATTTTCCTGGCGGTCGCAATGATGTTCGGCAGCGTGCTGTGATGACTGGTATGATGCTTGCATTAAGGGCGCTGCAGGCCTAACAGAATCATTCTTTAACACGTTAATACGTCAGGTTTACGCAAGAGGAGGCGGCAAGATGGCAGGAGACGAACGCCAGAAAGCATTGGATGTTGCACTGAAAAAGATTGAAAAAAATTTTGGTAAAGGCGCGATTATGCGAATGGGTGCTAAGGCGGACACGCGCGTTTCCGTTGTCTCTAGCGGCTCACTTGCCGTTGATGATGCACTTGGTGTTGGGAGCTTTCCGCGCGGACGAATTGTCGAAATTTATGGACCGGAAAGTTCCGGCAAAACAACCGTCGCGCTGCATGCTGTTGCTGAAGTGCAGAAGCAAGGCGGTACTGCCGCCTATATTGATGCCGAGAATGCGATGGATCCCAAGTACGCAACTGCTTTGGGCGTCAATATTGACGAATTATTGCTCTCCCAGCCAGACACAGGCGAACAAGGGCTGGAGATTGCTGATGAACTAGTCGCGTCTGGTGCCATTGATATTGTGGTGATTGATTCAGTTGCTGCTTTGGTGCCGCGGGCTGAGATTGAGGGCGATATGGGGGATGCCCATGTTGGCTTGCAAGCCCGATTAATGTCACAGGCGTTACGTAAGTTATCCGGTTCCATCAATAAGACAAAAACGATTGCTTTATTCATTAATCAGATTCGTGAGAAAGTCGGGATCATTTTTGGGAGTCCGGAAACGACACCAGGTGGTCGTGCATTGAAGTTTTATGCGACTGTTCGGTTAGAAATCCGGCGGTCGGAACAGATCAAGACAGGCGCAGATGTCGTCGGCAATCGCACTAAAATCAAAGTGGTCAAGAATAAGGTGGCACCGCCTTTTCGAACAGCAATTGTGGATATCATGTATGGCCAAGGCATTTCGCAAACTGGCGAACTTGTCGACATGGCCGTTGAGAGAGATATTGTTGAAAAAGCAGGGTCATGGTACGCGTATCAAGGTGAACGCATCGGCCAAGGTCGCGAAAACGCTAAGACATATCTTGATAACCACGCTGATCTTCAGCAGACGATTAAACAACAGGTTCGCGTGGCTTATGGTATGGCAGCCGCACCTGGTCGGGAGACGGCTTCGGTCAGTGAAGATCAACCCGAAATACATCAACAGGCTGAAGTATGAATCATGAGTCATGAGTCAACTTGCTGTTGTCGGATGTGATGAGTCCGATGGCGCAAGTTTTTTTATCTGAGCGGTCTTAAGGAGATTTGATATATGTTTTATTTTTCTCAGTTCGTAAAAAGCATCACCCAGACTTAAGACTGCTTTAATGCTGGTTTTTAGGCGCCGCTGTGCGCCTCCCGCTTCGGTTGACACCTTGCACCCTAGCACGTAAACTAATAGAGGTGTAATAATTTAAAAAAGCATCAAAGATTTTGATCAAAATTTGATTGAATCGCTTAGATGATGCGGAGGTGAAATGATGAGTTCAGTAACACTGGTCTCAATAACCCTCGCAGCAGTCATCGCTTTAGCGGTCGGTTTATTGATCGGATTTGCACTTCAAAAGAAGCTCCACCAGAACAATTTGGATCGAGCGACGCAGACAGCAGAAGGCATTATTGAGGCCGCTAAAAAAGAAGCAGCGACTTTAAAAAAAGAAAAACTGCTGGAAGCAAAAGACGAGAATCATCGCTATCGAACCCAACTTGAAGATGAATTGAAAGATCGGCGGACAGAAGTCCAGAAGTCGGAACATCGACTGAATCAGCGAGAGGATACTTTGGATCGGCGGGACGATACGCTAGATCGCAAGGAACAAAGTCTTGCTGACCGGGAAGCAAATTTGAACAAGCGGCAGCAACAGCTAGATGAACGTGAACAAGATATCTCTTCAGAAATCAGTAAACAGCACACAGAACTTGAACGGATCGCCGAGTTGACTCATGAACAGGCTCGGCAGCAGATTCTTGACCAGACACAATCAGAACTGACGCATGAACGCGCCGTGATGATCAAAGAAAGCGAAGATGAAGCTAAGGAAGCCGCGGATAAGAAAGCTAAAGTGTTGATCGCCGATGCGATTCAGCGCAGCGCTTCTGACATCGTTGCCGAAACGACAGTGACCGTGGTGAACTTGCCAAATGACGACATGAAAGGCCGAATCATCGGCCGTGAAGGTCGAAATATTCGGACACTTGAGACTTTGACAGGTATCGATTTGATTATTGATGATACCCCACAAGCCGTTGTTTTGAGCGGCTTTGACCCAATTCGCCGGGAAATCGCGCGAATTGCTTTGGAAAAACTCATTCAAGATGGTCGGATCCATCCAGCACGAATTGAGGAAATGGTTGATAAGGCGCGCAAAGAAATGGACGACCGGATTCGTGAAATTGGTGAACAAGCCATTTTCGACGTCGGTATCCATAATATGCATCCCGATCTGATTAAGATTTTGGGCCGATTGCACTTCCGTACGAGTTACGGTCAGAACGTTCTGGATCATTCGATTCAGGTCGCCAAACTGACTGGTGTGATGGCTGCTGAATTAGGAGAAGATGTCACCTTAGCGAAACGCGCGGGGTTATTACATGATATAGGCAAGGCGCTTGACCATGAAGTTGACGGATCTCACGTTGAAATCGGGGTTGAGCTGGCAACGAAGTACAAGGAACCAAAGACGGTCATCAACGCCATTGCATCGCATCATGGTGACGTTGAACCAACCAGTGTCATTTCGGTACTGGTTGCCGCAGCAGATGCGATTTCAGCTGCCCGCCCAGGCGCGCGGTCGGAATCGCTTGAGAACTATCTTCATCGTTTGGAGAAACTAGAAGTAATCGCCAACAGTCATGCTGGCGTGGATCATAGTTTCGCTATTCAAGCAGGTCGAGAAGTCCGGGTCATCGTCCAACCGGAAAAGCTCTCTGATGATCAGAGCGTCATCTTGGCTCGTGATATTCGCAATGAAATTGAAAAAGAACTGGAGTATCCAGGCCATATCAAAGTCACCGTGATTCGGGAGACAAGGACTGTGGAATACGCCAAGTAAAAAACACAGTACCCACCAGCACAAAGTTGGTGGGTACTGTATTTTTTATGCTGTTTTAGTTCGGACATTATTGTTAGACAGTTAGATGTCCTCTTAGAGCTTAGGCTTTCTTGGTAAAGGGACTTCGCGGTATTGACTGGCGCCAATGGTAGGCGAAAACTGTCCATTCAAGAAATCATTTAGGGCCGCGAGCGTCGCCTGCAAATGCTCATCATCTAGATACAGGGTGATGGTAACAGCAGTCCCGTAATCAGTGTTCGCAATTGACAAATGATTGGTTGTCAAAAAATGCTGAATTGGATCAAAGTCAGCGTAAGGAATGGTAAAAGTTACAGCTTTTTGTTTGATGCGCGCCACAATGCCGATGGTTTCGATCGCCGTGTTGGCATTGCCTGCATACGCCCGGATGAGTCCGCCAGCACCAAGTTTAATGCCGCCAAAGTAACGAGTCGTGACGGCTACCACATCACGCAAGTCATGCTGCAACAAAGCCTCCAGTGTTGGGGCACCGGCAGTTCCAGAAGGCTCGCCATTATCGCTTGCGCGTTGAATTTGATTGGTATCGCCAAGAACATAAGCAAAAACATTGTGGGTAGCTTTGGCGTTTTCCTTTGATACTTGCGCAATGACGGCCTTGGCATCGTCTTCATCCTTGATACGCGCAAGATGGGTGATGAAACGCGATTTTTTAATGGTATTTGTGTAGTTGCCGGTTTGTTGGATGGTAAGATATTGCTCTGACATGCGTAATCTCCTTATGAGGTGATCATGATGAATCTTGCTGGGGCACAATTGACAGAAAATGAACTGATGCGCTTAACCGTTTCTAATATAGCACAGGCCACATCACTGCCAGCGTTGATTCAAGAACACGGGCGCTGGTGTTGCCAACGTTGCGGTGATCGAAAGCCAGTTCAATTGCCTGATGGGCGGTTTTATTGTTCAGCTTGCGTGAGTTTAGGCCGCTTAACAAATCGTGATTTGCTTTACCGCTTTGAACAGCCGCACCGGCCTGTTGGCGACGGCTTATTAACGTGGCACGGGACATTGACGCCTGCCCAGCAAAAAGCGTCAACAGCTTTACAAACGAGTGTTACAGCAGGGGCTGATCATTTGATTTGGGCAGTGACAGGTGCTGGCAAAACCGAGATGCTTTTTCCGACCATTTCACAGATGGTACAACAAGGCAAGCGCGTGGCTATTGTTTCGCCGAGAATTGATGTTATTCGGGAGCTTGCGCCGCGACTGCGAACTGCCTTTGCAACCACCCCCATCGCCGTTCGATATGGCGGTCATTTTGATCAAACTGACAGTGATTTGTTGCTGGCCACCGTGCATCAATTATTACGATTTCATCGGGCTTTTGATCTGATTGTCGTTGATGAGGTCGATGCGTTTCCGATGGCGGGAACACCCATGCTCCATCGGGCTGTTCAAGGTGCCCGGCGTGGACCGGTTGTTTATTTAACGGCAACGCCGGATCGGCCATTGAAGGCGGCGATGCGTAAAGGGTTGATGGTCAGTCGATTGTTTCGTCGATTTCACGGGCACCCTTTGCCAGTTCCAGCGATTCGGTTGATGAATTTTAAAAAATTACCGTCCCAGTTGCCACCTGCCATCGTGAAGTGGGTGCGTGATGTCGTGGCGACAGGGCGGTCATGTTTGCTGTTTGTTCCTAAGATCAGCTGGGCGCCTCAAATTGCTGCGCTTGTTCAACGTAACGGGCTAAGGGTAGCTGGCGTTGCTAGCACGGACCGTCTACGGGCAGAGAAAATAACGGCTTTTCGTCAGCGGCAAATTCAGGTTTTAGTCACGACGACAATTTTGGAACGCGGCGTAACGGTGCCCAAGTGTGCGGTTGGGGTCGTGGCTGCAGCCGATCGGGCATTCACGGCCTCGGCGCTAGTACAGATCGCTGGTCGAGCCGGGCGGGCAGCCGATAGTGCCGACGATCCGGTTGTCTTTTTCACGGATCGCTATACGTTAGCATTGTTAGCGGCCAAACGTCAGATTGTCATGATGAATGGACGGTGATGGTGATGCGTTGTTGCGGGTGTGATCGCCATGTTGATCGTAGTCCGACGTTGAAGGCGTTGTTAGCTGGCAGCAAGTTGATAGCACCCCGATTGTGCAGTAGTTGTTTAGCCCGCTTTAAGATGATTACTGGAGCGACTTGTCCAGGCTGCGGCCGGTCGGGTGATGCACGAATATGCGCGGATTGCCGCCAATGGGAGCAGCAAGGGCGGTTGTTACATAATCGGGCTTTATTTGTTTATGACGCAGCTATGAAACAATGGATTTACCAGTACAAGGGTCTTGGCGATTATCGCTTACACGATGCGTTTCAAGATCTCATTGCTGCACAATTGCAAAATGCTAGGACACTGATCGCCATTCCTAGCGAATCCAAACATTATGATGTGCGGGGATTTGATCCAATTCAGGGACTTTTTGGCGGTTTGCAGCTGCAGCCATGGCTACGTAAATCACCAACGGCCAAACCGCAGGCGCAGAAAAATCGTCGCGAACGATTACAAACGCCGCAAAGCTTTACCGTACTTGTGCCAGCAGCAAAGTTGAATCAAACCAAACAAATTACATTGGTTGACGATTTATATACCACAGGACGGACATTGTATCATGCTCGCGATGCGCTTGTGGCCGCGGGATTTCAGGGCACGGTGACCGCATTTACTTTAATTCGCTGAAATGTGGCTTTTGTTGTGTCTGGCGACAACATTCGGGTATAATGAAATTGAAGATTGGAAGGGTTTTATCCCAACCAATCGACGTGTAAGTGTTTATTACACGTAGGAAAGGGGAGAAGTTTTATGCTCACATACAATGTTCGTGGCGAAAACATCGAAGTCACCGAGGCCATCAGAAGTTACGTGGAGAAGCGGATTAGCAAACTGAACAAGTTCTTCGGAGGTTCGGTTACTGCAACGGCACACGTCAATTTGAAGGTTTATTCCGATAAAACTGCAAAAGTTGAAGTGACCATCCCGTTGTCTTTCTTGACCCTGCGTGCTGAAGAAACCAGCCCGGATCTTTATGCCAGCATCGATCTCGTGACCGACAAGCTGGAACGGCAGGTACGCAAGTTCAAGACAAAGATCAATCGCAAGTCACGTGAAAAAGGCTTTGGCCAAATCGACATTGATGCGACTGCACCAGCTGAACCGAAACCAGCCGAAGATGATGATAATCTGACGGTTGTTCGTACTAAGCGAGTGTCGTTGAAGCCGATGGATTCGCAAGAAGCCATTCTACAGATGGATATGTTGGGGCACAACTTCTTTATCTTTGAAGATGCTGACACCAATGGCACAAGCATTGTTTATAAGCGGCGTGACGGGCGTTATGGCTTGATCGAAACCGATGAATAAGCAGTTCTTAAAACAAAAAACAAGATCGCCGCAAAAGGTGATCTTGTTTTTTGTTGGGAAAGTTTGCCATATGGACTTATTGCTGGTAAGTTTTTATTAAAGTTTAATGACAATATACAAATTGGGGCCTGGTATATGAACTTGCAGGCAGTGAAGATTGAGGCGCTATCGTGCTGGTATTCAGTTGTTATTGTGAACGGCATCGGCGTGCGCTCGTCGATGTGGATGATGCAAGATCTTTGTACTGCTCGGTTTTCAATACCCAATGAAAATGTTAAGATACTATAGATATACTGTCAGTTTAACGAAGTTTCGACAGAGAGGAATCCATTCATGGCCAATATTCTTAGAAAATGGGTCGAAAGCGATAAGCGAGAAATCGCGCGCCTAGGCAAAATTGCTGATAAGGTTCAGCAATATGAAGATGAGTATGCAGCATTATCTGATGAACAATTAAAAGCAAACACACCAAAATTAAAAGATCGTCTCGCAGCTGGTGCTACCCTTGATGACATTCTGCCAGAAGCCTTTGCGACTGCGCGGGAAGGTGCCAAGCGTGTTTTAGGTCTATTCCCGTTCCGAGTCCAAATTATTGGCGGGATTGTGTTGCATGAAGGCAACATTGCGGAGATGAAGACCGGTGAAGGGAAAACTTTAACCGCAACCATGCCTGTTTATTTGAACGCACTCACTGGTAAAGGTGTTCATGTTGTCACGGTCAATGAGTACCTGTCAACCCGTGATGCCACGGAAATGGGCGAGCTATACAACTGGCTTGGCTTGAGCGTAGGGTTAAACCTCAATTCCAAGAACAGTGATGAAAAACGAGAAGCTTATAATTGCGACATTACCTATTCCACGAACAGTGAACTCGGGTTTGACTATCTGCGTGACAACATGGTTGTTTACAAAGAGCAGATGGTTCAGCGGCCACTGAATTTTGCAATCGTCGATGAAGTTGACTCTATTTTGATTGATGAGGCGCGAACCCCATTGATCATTTCTGGCGGCGCAGAAAAAACAACCGGTCTCTACATTCGTGCCGATCGGTTTGTCAAGACGCTAAAAGCGGAGACCGATTACAAGATCGACTGGCCAACGAAGACAATCTCGTTAACTGAAAGCGGCATCCGGAAGGCTGAAAAGAATTTCGGACTGGATAATCTGTATGACACCGAAAATACGGCCTTAACGCATCATATTGATCAGGCCTTGCGGGCTAATTACATCATGCTCAAGGATATCGATTACATGGTTTCCGATGGTGAAGTCCTCATTGTTGATCAGTTTACTGGCCGAGCAATGGAAGGTCGCCGATATTCTGACGGCTTGCATCAGGCGATTGAAGCCAAAGAAGGCGTCCAAATTCAGGACGAAAATAAGACGATGGCTAACATCACTTATCAAAACTTCTTCCGGATGTACACAAAGTTGGCCGGGATGACTGGGACCGCAAAGACCGAGCAAGAAGAATTCCGAGAAATTTATAACATGGAAGTCATCTCTGTTCCGACCAACAAGCCAGTTATCCGGGTTGACTCCCCTGACGTGCTGTACCCGACGTTAGATGCTAAGTTCAACGCGGTTGTTGAAGACATCAAAGCGCGTCATGAAAAAGGCCAGCCGATGCTGATTGGGACGGTTGCGATTGAATCGAGTGAACGGCTTAGTAAGCAACTTGATGAAGCTAAGATTCCACATACCGTTTTGAACGCGAAGAATCACTTTAAAGAAGCAGAAATCATTATGAATGCTGGCCAACGCGGCGCTGTGACGATTGCGACGAACATGGCTGGGCGTGGTACGGATATCAAACTTGGACCTGGTGTCACCGAACTTGGCGGTTTGGCAGTTATCGGGACGGAACGCCATGAAAGTCGTCGAATTGATAATCAGTTGCGAGGCCGTTCAGGGCGTCAAGGCGATCCAGGTTCTACACAGTTTTACCTGAGCCTTGAAGATGATCTGATGAAACGCTTTGGTTCTGATCGAATTAAAGCTATGTTGGATCGCTTTAAGGTGGCGGATGATGATCAGGTGATTCAAAGTCGGATGATTTCACGGCAGGTGGAGTCAGCCCAGAAACGGGTCGAAGGGAATAACTACGACACGCGGAAGAATACGCTGCAATATGATGATGTGATGCGTGAACAACGCGAGGTCATTTACAAGCAGCGGCAGCAAGTCATCAATGAACAGGAAACGTTGAAGCCTGTCTTGATGGCTATGATCAATCGAACGATTACACGGATTGTTCAGACTCATACCCAAGGAGATCAGAAGGACTGGAACCTTGATGCCTTGTACGCTTGGGTCACTGCTAACATGATTGATCCTGAGAAATTCAAACGCAGCCAGTTAGATGGCAAGTCGCAAGACGAGTTGATCGGGTTACTGGCCGAGATGGCGGAGACCAACTTCCAGCAAAAGAATAAGCAGCTGGGCGATGACGCGCAGATGCTTGAATTCGAAAAAGTTGTTGTTTTGCGCGTGGTTGATTCTGCTTGGACCGATCATATTGATGCGATGGATCAGTTGCGGCAGTCGATCGGATTGCGCGGTTATGGTCAAATGAATCCGCTAGTCGAATATCAAGAAGAAGGCTACCGGATGTTTGAAGAAATGATTGCATCAATTGATGATGATGTGACTCGGCTGTTCATGAAAGCTGAAATCCGACAAAATATTCGCCGTTAATAACGGCTTAGCGCCCCGGTACCGCGGCTACAGCTTGCGGTACTGGGGTGTTTTGAAGCAGTCGCCGACGCACATGGTCACGCTACAATAACGCAACTATGTTTAAAAAAAGGGAGATTACACGATGGAACTGAGTGTTATGCGCAACACCTTGGCCGCCATGCGGACCAAAATTAATCAATTTAGGGGGTCACTTTGACCTCGATGCGCTGAACGAACGCATTACTGAAAATGAAGGCCGAATGGCTGAACCCGGCTTTTGGGATGACTCGGAGGCTGCTCAAAAGGTTATTGACAACAACAATGCGCTCAAAGAAAAGCATGATCGATTTTATGCACTAGAAAATGAGTTGGAAGATCTTGAGGCTGGTTTTGAGTTATTACAAGACGAGCCTGATAAGGACTTGCAGCAAGAAGAAGAAGCAAAGATCAAAGATTTACAGGAAAAGCTGGATAAGTATGAGATGCAGCTTTTGCTGAACGGCCCATACGATCACAACAATGCCATTTTGGAAATTCACCCTGGTGCA
This sequence comes from Lacticaseibacillus paracasei subsp. paracasei, assembly GCF_000829035.1. Taxonomy (NCBI): domain Bacteria; kingdom Bacillati; phylum Bacillota; class Bacilli; order Lactobacillales; family Lactobacillaceae; genus Lacticaseibacillus; species Lacticaseibacillus paracasei. The sequence continues at coordinate 922,027 of NZ_AP012541.1, forward strand.
GGCGGCACGGAATCTCAGGATTGGGGATCAATGCTGATGCGGATGTATCAGCGTTGGGCCGATCAGAACGGATTCAAAGTAGAAGTGGCGGATTATCAGCCTGGGGATGAAGCTGGCATCAAGAGCGTAACGCTGCTGATCAATGGCGAGAATGCTTATGGCTTGCTGAAAAGTGAAAAAGGCGTCCATCGACTTGTGCGGATTTCGCCATTTGATTCCGCTGGACGGCGACACACTAGCTTTGCCTCGGTGGACGTGATGCCGGAACTCGACAACTCAATCGAAGTTGATCTGCGGCCGGAAGACATCAAAATGGAGGTTTTCCGCTCAAGCGGCGCTGGCGGTCAGCATATCAACAAAACCTCCAGTGCGGTTCGCTTGATTCATCTACCAACCGGAATCGTCACCTCAAGTCAGGCGCAACGGTCACAGTTTCAGAACAAAGCGACTGCGATGGCGATGTTAAAGGCTAAATTGTATCAGCGCGAAGAAGAAGCTAAGCGTGCTAAGGCCAAGGCCATTCAAGGCGAACAAAAAGATGTCGCATTTGGTTCACAAATTCGCTCTTACGTCTTTCACCCATACACGATGGTGAAAGATCATCGGACGAATTATGAAACCGGCAATGGCAATGCGGTTATGGACGGGGATTTGAATCCATTCATCAATGCGTATCTACAATGGGAACTTGCGCAAAAGAATCCTGATTAAACTGTAATCTGCCTGAAACCTTGCTGACTTAATCGCCTGTTATACTGATGCTAGCTTAGAAAAAGGAGCAATTTGCATGATTCAAATGGAGAACGTGACGAAGCAGTATGCTAACGGCGTGACTGCCATTAAAAATCTCAATCTTGAGATTCATGATGGCGAGTTCGTCTATGTGATCGGTCCCAGCGGTGCCGGGAAATCGACTTTCGTCAAAATGCTTTACCATGAACTAATGCCAACCAGCGGTACGATTAAAATTGATGATTTTGATTTTGCAACAATGAAACCGAGCCGGGTACCATTTTTGCGACGTCATATTGGTATCGTCTTTCAAGATTTTAAACTTTTACCGCGGTTAACAGTGTACGAAAACATTGCTTACGCGATGCAAGTGATCGAAGCACCTGACGAAAAAATCAAGGACCGAGTCCTCGAAGTACTGGGCCTGGTAGGTCTCGAACAAAAACTGCGCCGTTTTCCTGATGAATTATCCGGTGGGGAACAACAACGTGTGTCAGTTGCTCGTGCCATCGTCAACAAGCCTAAGGTATTGATCGCCGACGAACCGACAGGCAATTTGGATCCACAAACATCAGATGAAATTGTTGATATTCTTGAGCGGATCAATGCCAGCGGGACAACTGTTATTATGGCGACGCATAACAAGGACATCGTAAATGAGCGTCAGCATCGCTTACTTGAAATTGCTGGCGGCCGTTTGGTTCGTGACGAAGAAGGAGGCACTTACGGTAATGAAGACTAAGATCTTTTTCCGGCATGTAAAGGATTCGCTGCGCAGTCTGAAGCGAAATGGCTGGATGTCAGTTGCCGCTGTCAGTGCCGTTACAGTTACCTTACTATTGGTCGGTATTTTCATGGCACTTATTTTCAACTTGCATCATGTATCAGAGCAAGTTGAAAATGACGTTCAAGTGCGTGTTTACATCGAGAAGAAAACTACGACGAAACAACGTGATGCATTAAAGACTCAGCTAGAAAAGCTTGATAATGTCAAGAAAGTGACTTACCGGTCACGTCAGCAGGAATTGAACACCATTGTCGGCGGGTATGGTTCGCAATGGAAAATGTTCTCTGGCGATCAGAACCCATTGAGTGATGTCTTCATGGTTAAGACAAGCAACCCTAAGGCGACGATCAAGGTCTCCAAACAAGCTCAAAAACTAAACCATGTGGTGGACGCAAGTTATGGCGGCCGGACTGCGAAAAAACTGTTCAACTCAGTTGATTCAGCACAAAAGTGGGGACTTGGTTTTACTGTCCTTCTGCTGTTCGTGGCGGTTTTCCTGATAAGTAATACCATTCGGATTACGATTCTGTCGCGTTCTGACGAAATCAGAATTATGCGCCTGGTTGGGGCAACAAATTCATACATTCGTTGGCCATTTATTCTTGAAGGCGCTTGGACTGGATTGTTCGGGGCTGTGCTCCCAATTGTGATTGTTGACATCGGTTATGCCGTTGTTTACCGCAGCTTCAGCTTATCAAGCGGCTCTAACGGTTATTCGCTATATGGCACGATGCCATTTCTGCTTTGGCTTGATTTGATGCTGGCGGGCATTGGTATCATCATCGGTGCATTAGGCGCAGTCATTTCAATGCGGCGTTTCCTCAAAATTTAATCGTGCAATTTGTGAACTCATCCTCGCTAATGACGGGGATGAGTTTTTTGCTATCATACTCGGCTATGCGTGCCTACTCACATTTTGATTTTTATGACGTTGTGGGAGCCTCCGGCGATTTCTGCTATACTGGTCACAGTGAATATTGGAGGGTTACCGATGGCAGTTGTAGTTGCCTTACTTATCAATCCGGTTGGTTTGGTGTTTTGGCTAGCGCTAGGTTTAACGATTTGGTTTGCTGTCAATCGCACTGATCGCGAGCGCCGCCGGTATCTGCGCGCAATTCATCCCAAACATCCAGAAATTGGTCGGTTCTTCTGGATCGGACTTGTCGTAGGTGCGCTAGTCTCGCTGGTAATGGTTATTGGACGACTGCAGATCAGTTTAGCTGCTTTGCTTGCATTAAGCGGCTTGACGTTAGTAGCATTGCTATTTTCTAAATGGCGATTTAGCCCTTGGTGGCTAGGTCTTGCCAGTCTGGCGGCAGTTGGTCAGTCTGGTTTGCTAGCTGAACAGCATGCAGCTAATTTAGCTATTTTGGTCGGCCTATTATGGCTAACACAAGCTGGACTTGCGAGATTCAACCGCGGCGATGAGATCGAGTCGCCTGTGATTCAACAAGACCGCCGCCAGCGGCAAAGTGCGGCGTTTGAGTTGCGGCAACTGTTCTGGGTGCCGTTAATCTTACCTGTTGCTGTTGAAAACGTCAGCAACCTCCCACTGCTGGCGGTTACAGTGCAGTCTTTGACTTTTGTGGGCTTGCCGTTGCTTTTAGGTGCGACCTTCATGACTCCGCGAGATCGCGCTCAGACGGCTTGGCGGCGAAGTTGGCCGTGGTATGGCGGCGCAGGTGGCGTGCTTATCGTTTATGGCATTGTTGCCCGCACCATGACCTTGCCTTTGCTGGTTAGTCTTGTCTTTCCAGCAGTGGTGAGTTTAGTATTGGTTGGCGGCTTCATTTGGCAGGGACGGCAGGTGCATCTGACGGTGACTTTAGCCGATCAAGGTGTGGTGTTGATTGGTGTCGTGCCGCATACACCGGCTGCAGAGATGGGCTTACAACCCGGTGATCGTGTATTGGCCTGCAATCACCATTCCGTGAACAATTCTCGTGAGCTTTACGATGCCATTCAAAAAGAACCAACCTATTGCCGCTTGCGGCTTCGACAGGCAGATGGTGAGCTGCGATTAGCTGAGACGGCCATTTTTGCCGGTGCCCCACACGAACTTGGTATGATTTTATTTCCGGAGGAGACAGCATGAAGAAGATCTTGATTGTTGATGACGAACCTGCGATTTTGACGTTGCTGCAATATAATTTGGAAGCTGAACACTATCAGGTCGAAACAGCGACAGATGGTCAGGAGGCTTTGGATAAAGTACGCAACGAGCCATTTGACTTTATCATCCTCGATTTAATGCTGCCGAGTCTGAGCGGCTTGGATGTTACCCGCAAAATTCGTGAAGATAAAATTCAGACGCCGATTATGATCTTGACTGCCAAAGACAATGAAACCGATAAAATTGTTGGCCTAGAACTCGGAGCAGATGACTATGTGACTAAGCCGTTTTCGCCGCGGGAGATCATTGCTCGGATCAAGGCGATTGAACGACGGAGTCAGAGTCAGCCGCAAACCAGTCAAAAACCGGGCAACAGTGATCAGATCACAGTTGGCCAGATCGCGATTGATCCAGAAAATTATAAGGCCAGCAAGGGTGGCAAACGTCTGCAGTTGACGCCAAAAGAATTTGAGCTACTGGTTTACTTTGCTCAACGTGTTGGCAAGACCTTGTCTCGAGATGCTTTATTGAACGGGGTTTGGGGATTCGATTATCCCGCAGAGACGCGAATGGTGGATATTCAGGTCAGCCATTTACGCGATAAAATTGAAACGGATCCGAAACATCCGGACTATTTAAAGACAGTTCGCGGTTTCGGATACCAAATGGAGGCACCCCATGAATAAACGAATCATTCGGCGTGCACTCATCATTAGTCTGCTATCATTGGCAGGCTTTTTTGTGCTCGTGACAACGGTGAATCAACAAATTGTCCATCAACAAGCGCGTGATCTTCGGCGGGTCGGCCGGACGTATGCGGCCTCGAGTCATGATGGGGTCAATCGGCAAGCATTGGCAGAGTCAGAGGCAGCCTTCATCACGGTCATTCCCAATAATCCGCGGACCACGCGTCAAAAAGTGATGGCTGATGCCTTGCGTGGTAATCGGGATGCAGCGTTTGTAACAACCGTCAACGTGAATGGTCGAACAGAGCAAGCGTATTTATTCCAAAATAAAGGGCAGTGGGTGGCAGTCAGCCGCTTTAAGTCAAGTGTCTGGACAACTGCACCAGAGCAATTCTGGCTCCTAACGCTTGCCTTTGCGGCATTGCTCGCTGCCATTCTCATTTGGCTTTTTCGATCTGAACATCGTTATCAAGAAGCGATTGAAGTCATGAGCCATAATCTAGATCGCATCCGTCGAAAGAAAGACCCAGATCCGGTGATTTTACCGCCTGATTCACCTTTTGTACCAGTTGCTCGCCGCATCAATGCATTGGCCGCTGAACAAGCCCATCTCCGTGAAAAAGTGGCGGTGCGTCAATCAAGTTTTGATCGGTTGATTGATAACTTGCCATTGGGAGTCATGCTGATTGACACCGATAAAGATGTCATCTTGCATAATCACGCCATGTCGCAGCTGCTAGGTCATCAAATCCCGCAGCCCCGACACAGCTACCTTGATGATGTTAAAACTTATGCCTTGGCGCGCATGATCGAACACACTTTTCGCCATGAAAAAGCGCATCATCAGGAACTGACAATTTTGACCACGCAAAAATCCGTTGATGCTTCGGTTATTCCTTTGAATCAAGGCATCAGTCGGTTGCAGGTGCTGGTGATTCTATATGATGTCACTTACTTGCGACAGGTTGAAAAAATGCAACTGGACTTTGTCGGGAATGTCAGCCATGAATTGAAGACCCCAGTCACAGCTATTTCTGGATTTGCAGAGACTTTGCTTGGCGGTGCGAAGAATGATCCGGCGACCTTGGACAGGTTCTTAGGGATTATTTATGACGAGAGCAAGCGATTAACACAATTAATTAATGACATTTTGACCTTGAGTCGACCGGATTCCAACCAAAATGTGGCTGCATCGGTTGCTTTGAAAAAATTGGTCGATGATGCATTGCATAATTTGGCCAAAGTGATTCAAGACAAGCAAATTCGCGTTGAAGTGGCAATTACCCCGGATCTATTGGTCGTGACTGACGAGCGCAAATTGACCCAAATCGTGCGCAACTTATTGAACAACGCAGTCTTCTACAATCGCTTGGCTGGTCATGTCACGATCAGCGCCCAGGTTGTCGATCATCAGCTGTCACTGGCAGTTGCCGACACTGGGATCGGGATTTCTGAGACGGAACAGGCCCGGATCTTCGAACGCTTTTACCGAGTAGATAAGGCTCGCAGTCGTCACAATGGCGGTACCGGTCTCGGTTTAGCGATTGTGGCCGAACTGGTTAAGAGTATGGATGGTCATGTTGCGGTTCACAGCCAAGTAGGGGTTGGGTCAACGTTTACGGTCACTTTGCCTGTGGGTGAGGGCCCGCACAGAGGATGAAAAACTGCAGCCATCATGCCTTTACACAATCTTTACATTCAATGACATGAACATTTACATGTAACTGATAAAATAATTGGAGCTTGAAATGGAGGATTTCGTGTGAAAAAAATTGTGACCCTGTTGAGCCTGCTGTTTTTGCCACTGTTAATCAGTGCTTGCAACAGCAGCAGTCAACAGTCGGGAGAATCGATCACCGCAGTTGGATCAAGTGCCTTACAGCCCTTGGTTGAAGCGGCGGGTGAACAATATCAGACGGAACATTTGGGGGTCTTTATCAACGTCCAAGGCGGCGGGAGTGGCACAGGTTTAAGCCAGATCCAACAAGGTGCTGTGGACATTGGTAATTCGGATCTTTTTGCTGAAGAAAAAGCTGGTATCAAGGCCAAAGCATTGGTTGATCATAAGGTAGCAGTTGTCGGGATCGCCCCGATTGTGAATCCGAAGGTTGGCGTTAAAAACGTCTCGATGGCACAGCTGCAAAAAATCTTTCTTGGTGAAATTACCAACTGGCAGCAGTTGGGCGGCAAAAATGTGCCGATTGTTCTAGTCAATCGAGCGCAAGGCTCAGGCACACGCGCGACTTTTGAAAAATGGGTGATGCAAGGCAAACAGCCAATGGCCGCTCAGGAGCAGGATTCTACCGGGATGGTTCGACAAATTGTCGGCAGTACGCCAGGTGCCATTTCTTATGTGGCGTTTTCGTACATTGATAAAACAGTTCAGGGGCTCTCAGTTGATGGCGTCGCACCCACGGATGCAAATGTCACGACCAATCAATGGCGCATTTGGTCGTACGAACATATGTATACGAAAGGGCAGCCAAAAGGACTCACTAAGAAATTTTTGGCTTATGTGATGTCACCAGCTATTCAGAAGAAGCTTGTTTTGAAAATGGGTTACGTCCCGATGACACAAATGAAAGTGGTTCGGGACGCGAATGGCAAAGTGAGCAAGCAGTAACCTGTGATGTTATCAAGACACGGTCAGATCCGTTGGCTGTGTCAGGTGTCGGACAGAAGCGTGATCTAATCCGGATAGAAACCGATGTTGTGGTCTTCGCCGGGAAGGTTTTAGTTAGAAAGCGCGTTTAGGAGGTCAAGATGGATCCAATTCGGGAAGCAATGCTCAAAAAATCGCGTTCAGCTAAGTTAGAGCAGCGTGGTAAACTGATCAGTTTGCTTTGTATCAGTTTAATTGTGATTGTGGTGGTGGCAATTTTCTTCTTTGTGGCATCGAAAGGACTAGCTACCTTCTTTCAAAACAAGATTAATCTTTGGTCGTTTCTAAGCAAAAGTGTTTGGAATCCGTCAATCAAAGATGCGCACGGCAATCCCGAAGTTGGCGCCTTGCCAATGATCGTCGGTTCGTTTGGTGTGACATTCCTGTCAGCAATTATTGCGACGCCGTTTGCGGTTGGCGCAGGCATTTTTATGACTGAGATTTCCCGTAAATGGGGACAGAAGATTTTGCAACCGGTGATTGAATTGCTGGTTGGGATTCCATCGGTTGTTTATGGGTTCATCGGTCTCTCCGTCATCGTGCCTTTTATTCGCCACATTTTTGGTGGTACTGGGTTCGGGATTTTAGCTGGTACTTTTGTTTTGTTCGTCATGATTTTACCCACTGTGACATCCATGACCGTGGACGCGTTAAAAGCTGTTCCACGACATTATCGTGAAGCGTCATTAGCATTAGGTGCAACACGCTGGCAAACCACGTATCGCGTGGTTCTACGTGCTGCGATTCCGGGAATTCTGACTGGGATTGTGTTTGGGATGGCACGTGCCTTTGGTGAAGCACTGGCGGTTCAGATGGTGATTGGGAACGCAGCGCTTTTACCGAAAAATTTGGTTTCTCCAGCTTCGACACTGACCTCTGTCTTGACGAGTGGTATTGGCAACACAGTTATGGGGTCGCTAGATAACAATGCTTTGTGGTCTCTGGCATTGTTGCTGCTCCTCATGTCGCTAGCCTTTAATCTGCTGATTCGCTGGATCGGGAAGAAAGGGGAGTTGAACAAATGAATCCAAAAGTTGCTGATAAAATCGCAACGACGGTTTTGTATATCGTCTCAGGTATCATCATTATCATCTTGGCTAGCCTTCTTGGATACATTCTATTTCAAGGCTTACCTCACATCTCCTGGCATTTTCTGACAAGTCCGGCTCAAAGCTTTGAGGCTGGCGGCGGGATCGGTATCCAGTTGTTTAACTCCTTTTATCTCCTGCTGCTCGCAATGTTGATTTCCACGCCAATTTCATTGGGTGCAGGGATTTACTTGAGCGAATATGCTAAGAAAAACTGGCTGACCGATGTCATTCGGACGTCCATCGAAATCTTAAGCTCGCTACCTTCCGTGGTGGTTGGTTTATTCGGCTTCTTGATTTTCGTGTTGCAGTTCAAGTTTGGCTTTTCAATTTTATCCGGTGCCTTGGCGCTGACGGTTTTCAACCTGCCGTTGTTAACGCGTAACGTGGAAGACTCGTTGCGTGGAGTTGAGTATGAGCAGCGCGAAGCCGGTCTGGCGCTTGGCTTGTCACGTTGGGAAACTGTCCTGCATGTTGTCATTCCTGAAGCATTGCCAGGTATCATTACTGGGATGATTCTCGGCGCAGGGCGTGTCTTCGGTGAAGCTGCGGCCCTGATTTATACAGCTGGACAAAGTGCGCCAGCGTTGGATTTTACCGACTGGAATCCTGCTAACATCGCAAGTCCGCTTAATCCTTTCCGTCCGGCCGAAACATTAGCCGTGCATATTTGGAAGATCAACTCGGAAGGCATTCAGCCAGATGCCGTTGCCGTCTCGGCCGGTGCAAGTGCGGTCTTGGTTCTAGCTGTTCTGCTGTTTAATCTCGGTGCGCGCTACTTTGGCAATCGCCTGTTCAAAAAAATGACCGCATCCTAATGTGAATACGCACATGCCATTGCAGTGAAGTTGGTGATGGTGGTCATAAAGTTGGCGACAAAACGCTTGGAGGCTCACGATGCAAGAACTTGAAAAATATTCATTAGATGACACTTATATTCGTCCATTCGATCGCGACAAGCAGGAAATTGCGATCGAAACAGAGAATCTACGCGTTTTTTATGGTGAGAATGAAGCCATTCATAATGTCTCTTTACCGTTTGAGCGGTATAAGATTACGGCATTAATCGGCGCCAGCGGTTCAGGGAAGTCGACTTACTTGCGCTCGTTGAATCGCATGAATGATAATATTGAAGGTGCACGTGTCACCGGCAAGATCATGTATCGCAACCTTGATATCAATAGTGACGCGGTGGATGTCTACGAAATGCGTAAGCATATTGGTATGGTCTTTCAGCGGCCTAATCCATTTGCCAAATCTATTTACGACAACATTGCCTTTGCCTTACGTCGATTTGGATTAAAAGACAAGCAAAAACTCGACGAGATAGTTGAAACCAGTTTGAAGCAGGCGGCGCTTTGGGACCAAGTCAAAGATGACTTGAATCAAAGTGGCATGTCACTTTCAGGGGGGCAGGCGCAGCGTTTGTGTATTGCCCGCGCGATTGCGATGAAGCCTGATATTTTGCTGTTAGACGAACCAGCCAGTGCGCTGGATCCGATCTCAACTTCGGCGGTTGAGGATACCTTGATGTCATTGAAGGATAAGTATACGATTATCATCGTCACACACAACATGCAGCAGGCCGCCCGAATCAGTGATTACACGGCGTTCTTCTACAGCGGAACGGCGATCGAATATGACGAAACCCGCAAAATCTTTACCCGGCCTAAGATCAAAGCGACGAACGACTATGTCTCCGGACATTTCGGCTAGGAGGAACACATGGCTGAAGCAAAAAAAATCATTACCAGTTCAAATGTTCATCTTTTTTATGGCAAATTTGAGGCTTTAAAAGGCATCGACCTAGACTTCAATCAGAATGAAATTACGGCGTTAATTGGGCCATCTGGCTGTGGTAAGTCAACGTATTTGCGAACCCTGAATCGGATGAATGATCTCATTCCGGGTGTCACCATCACTGGCAATGTCAGTTTGCGGGGCAATAACATTTATTCGCCCAATGAAGATGTCGTTCAATTGCGAAAACAAGTCGGCATGGTTTTTCAACAACCTAATCCATTTCCTTTTTCGATTTATGAAAATGTCATCTATGGTTTGCGGCTGGCAGGCATTAAGGATAAAGCCGTTTTAGATGAAGCCGTTGAAACCAGTTTGAAGCAGGCAGCAATTTGGGACGAGGTTAAGGATCACTTGCATGAAAGTGCCTTATCATTGTCAGGTGGTCAGCAGCAGCGGGTCTGCATCGCTCGGGTGTTGGCCGTTAAACCGGATGTGATTTTGTTAGACGAACCAACAAGCGCGCTTGATCCGATTTCGAGCACGCAGATCGAAAATATGCTGCTGGAATTGCGTGATCAGTATACGATTATTCTGGTAACTCACAGTATGCACCAGGCCTCGCGGATTTCAGATAAAACGGCTTTCTTCTTGACGGGTAATCTGATTGAATTTGCTGACACAAAACAAATGTTTTTAAATCCAAAGGAAAAGGAAACCGAAGATTACATTACTGGACGCTTCGGATAGGAGGGGTAGTATGCGACGACTTTTTGTTGATGAATTGAACGATCTTCATGTGCGCTTTTCGGAAATGGGGATGATGGTCAACGAGGCCATCTATAAGTCCGTGAAAGCATTCATCAATCACGACAAGGCCCTGGCCCGCGAAGTGATTCATGAAGATAAGCATATCAATGAACGTGAAGTAGATTTGGAAAAACGCAGCTTCGAATTGATTGCACTGCAGCAGCCGGTTACGACTGATTTGCGGGTGATTGTGACGGTCATGAAGGCCAGCTCTGATTTGGAACGGATGGGTGATCATGCGGTATCAATTGCTAAATCTACCATTCGGGTCAAGGGTGAGACCCGGGTTCCTCAAATCGAGGAAGATATCGCTGGCATGGCTGAAGCGGTTAAAGAGATGGTAGAACAGGTTCTGGATGCGTATGTGAAGGAAGATTCTGCTCGCGCCCGCAAGATTGCGCTTGAAGACCATGGGATCAATGACTTTTCATCACGAATCTACAAGGAATGTATTCGGCAGATGCAGGATAATCCAGAAACGGTGATCGGATCCATGGATTACATGCTGGTTTCTTCCTATCTTGAACGAATTGGCGATTATGTCACCAATATCTGTGAATGGATTGTTTATCTCAAAACAGGGAAGATTACTGAATTGAACTCAAACGCTATTGAGGATAAGTTCTGAGAAAATGACGCTCTTGCTGGCTTGCAAGGGTGACTGAAAAAGATTGACATTGATTGTTATTTTGAAAGAGGGATGATTTTTACTTTTGTGAAAATCATCCCTCTTTTGATCTCTCATGGATGACTTACTAATATCTAAAGATCCCGGTGCCAAGGCGGAGCAATCATAGGCTAGATGGGGTTCAGCCGTGCAAACATCATCAGCTCAGCGTTGCCAGCCCCATCTGGCTGGTGACTGTGGATAGATTCCTTTTTGATGAACGCGCTGATGATGTGTCTCATGTCAATAACCAGATGAATAGATGCATTACTTTCAAGCGTCCGTCTTCCGACCCGTTCAAAAATCAACCTTTGGACCTATGCGCCCCGGCGCGAATCCGTGCATACTAATCATGTAATCAAATCCTGGAGGGATAACCCATGAATGAACGCGAAAGAATTTTAGACCTAGTTAAAAAAGGCGTTATTTCAAGCGAAGAGGCGCTGGTACTTTTGGAAAACCTGGCGAAACGTCAAGGTTCCCAGCAGGCCGCTAGCCCGGCCGATAACACAGCTCCCGAAGAAACTTCGGAAACGCCGAATACGGATGATGAGCATGCAACCAGTGACACGGATCGCAATGAAGCGCTGACAGAACTCAACACTGAGATTGCTGAAGCAGCAGGTGCCTTAGATGCTGCTACCGCACAGGTTACAACTATTGGTAAACAAATCGATGCGAACAACGAACAGATCATCGTGCTGGACACGATGGAAGATCTCGAAGCCCTTTCCCCGGAAAAATACCAAAAGCGCGGGGATTTGAAACAGGAGAATCAGAAACTGACTGATCAGTTGGCCGAACTAAAAGGCCAAATTGAGTCTCTGAAAGCGAACCTTGCCGGCTTACGTCACCAAAAGCATGATTTAGAGCGTAAGAAGCTTGGCGACAAGATTTTAAATGACGATTGGCAAAAAGATGCTCGCGATGCTTTTTCTGAGTTTGGCAAAAACTTAGGTGATGCAACCACGCAACTGGGTGGGTTCGTGAAGGATACTGTCAACAATGTTTTGGATAACGTTGACTGGAAGAATGTCACCATTACAGTACCCGGTTTAGCAACTGAAAAATTTGACCATGTTTTCGATTTTCCAGATAGTCAGGCAACGATTCTTGATGTGAAAGTTGCTAATGGTGACGTGAAGTTCAAGACTTGGGATCAGCCAGGCATTCAAGTTGCTGCTGCGATCAAGTTGTACGGCAAAATGGATGCCGCATCGCCGCTGGATGCGTTCAAAGACCGGAGCCGCATTGATGTCACGGACGATCATTTTAGCTTCCAAGTGCCAAACAAGCGGGTTCAAGCTGATTTGGTCATCTCATTGCCAAAGCGCAGTTATGATCATGTTGCTGTCCGGTTATTAAATGGCAGTGCAGACTTAACTGGCATTACCGGTAAAGATTTCTATGTTAAGAGTACAAATGGTCAGATGAACTTCACTCATGTTGATGGTGTCATGATCGAGAGTGAAGGTGTCAACGGCTCAATCAAGGTTCAAGGTGGTCATACCCATGACTTGTTGCTCACAACAGTGAATGGCGATGTCAGTGTTGATGCCGATCCGGCAACGGCCGCCTTAAAGACAGTTAACGGGACTGTGCGAGCTACCTATCACACGGACTTCACGACGCTTGAAGGCACTTCGATGAACGGCAATGTTAAAGTCGCCGTGCCGTCCTCCATTGCGCTTAACGGCGAGGTTCGGACGCATTTTGGCAGCATCAAGAGCCGCTTGAGTGAGGTTGCCGAACCAGCTAAGGGGATTAAGCGTCTGGAACTGACGCGTCCCGGGACTGGCAGTAGTGAAATGAAACTCAATACAACCAGTGGTAACATTCAATTAAAAGATTCAAATGACTGAGGGGATTGCTTATGCCTTTTCTATTAATTCCATTAATGTTCTTTATCATTGGCTTGATCATCGTGGCGGTTTTTGCCATCGGGATATTCCTGTTGAAACTTCTCATTGTACCGGCCTTACTCATCATCTTAGCTGTGTGGCTCTTCTCGCGGCACGATCGGTCTGACCGTTATGATCGTCGGCGTCCGCGTCACCCTTATCGTGATCGCGACTCATCTCGGCCCCGAAAAAATGCAACGCATGTGACCGAGTCGCATGACGATGACTGGAGCGATTTCTAATGAACTTCGTCAAACGCACCATCATAACGACGGCAGTTTTCCTGATTTACGCGCAACTGTTTCCGGCTCAGCTTTATGTGGCAGGATTTGGTGTTGCGGTAGTCGGTGCATTGGTGCTCGGCGTCTTGAATGGTCTGTTGCGACCAATTCTAGTGATTCTGTCGATACCAATCACGATTCTGACACTAGGTTTGTTCCTGATCGTGCTGAATGGTTTGATGCTAAGCATGATGACTTGGTTCGTACCAGGCATTGTGTTCAGCGGTTTCGGCGCTACGATGTTGCTGGCGGTCATTATTTCCGTGTTGAATATGATGTTTGTCGGCAAAAATTAAAGTGACGATTGAAAATGGCTTGCGATCTGCAGGCCATTTTTGCGTGACTTGAATGAACTAAAGGCTTATCGTTACCTTCCAACGAAGCGCACAATGTGAATGACCTTTTGCGAATGTTTCAACCTGCTGACCATAAGGGGAATCGACTTATGGTAAAATAGAGCAAATATGGCGAAAGAAAGGTGGACTTCATGGCAGACAGCGTGACAGTGCGGCAGTTGGTTAAGGCAACCAAGCTCGAGGTATACAGCGGCGAGGAGTATCTTGATCAGCGGCAAGTCGTTTTGAGTGATATTTCGCGTCCCGGCTTGGAACTGACTGGCTATTTTAATTACTATCCACATGAACGGATTCAATTGTTCGGTCGAACGGAAATTTCATTTGCGCGAAACATGTCATCCGAAGAACGTTTATTGATTTTAAAGCGCATGGCAACTGAAGATACCCCAGCATTTTTGGTATCGAGGGGGTTGGAGGCGCCGGCAGAAATGATCACCGCAGCGACAGCGGCTCATATTCCTGTTTTGGGATCGCGTTTGCCGACGACGCGTTTGTCGAGTCTGATTACCGAGTATTTGGATAGTCAGCTGGCGGAGAGGCGCAGTATGCATGGGGTGCTAGTCGATATTTATGGGCTCGGCGTGCTGATTACCGGCGATTCTGGTGTCGGCAAATCCGAAACAGCGTTGGAATTGGTTCAGCGTGGGCATCGCTTGATTGCCGATGATCGGGTTGATGTTTATCAACAGGATGAACAAACCATTGTCGGGGCTGCACCGCCGATTCTTTCGCATCTGCTGGAAATTCGTGGCTTGGGCATTATCGATGTCATGAATCTTTTCGGTGCTGGCGCTGTTCGTGAAGATACTACTATTTCATTAATCGTCCATCTCGAGAATTGGACACCAGACAAAACCTTTGATCGGCTTGGTTCTGGGGAACAGACACAATTAATTTTTGACGTGCCAGTGCCAAAAATCACAGTGCCAGTCAAGGTCGGGCGTAACTTGGCCATCATCATTGAAGTCGCGGCCATGAACTTCCGCGCCAAGTCAATGGGCTATGACGCCACCAAGACATTTGAAAAAAATCTTAATCATCTGATCGAGCATAATGAAGAAACCGACCAGAACAGTTCGGGGGACAAATAACTTGTTATTAGCACTTAATCCGATCGCTTTTCAATTAGGCGGTCTGGAAGTTCATTGGTACGGTATCATTATTGCCAGTGCCGTTCTAATTGCGGTTTATCTAGCGATGCGCGAAGCACCCAAACGCGGGATTAAGGAAGACCACATTTTGAATCTTATCTTGTGGGCGTTGCCGTTTGCCTTGATCGGCGCACGGCTTTACTATGTGGCGTTTGAATGGCCTTACTATGCCGCTCATCCCGGCGAAATCATTGCTATTTGGCATGGCGGGATTGCGATTTACGGTGCATTAATTGCCAGTGTCATCGTTTTTGCCATTTATTGTCGGGTCCAATGGTTGCCAGTTTGGCTTGTCCTCGATATTGCTGCACCAACTGTGATGTTGGCGCAGGCAATTGGTCGCTGGGGCAACTTCATGAATCAAGAAGCCCATGGTGCTGTGACCACGTTAGCCTATTTACGCGGCTTGCATTTGCCAGAATTTATCATTCAGCAGATGAACATCGGTGGGGCATATCGTCAACCGACTTTTCTGTATGAAAGCATGTGGAATCTAGTCGGCTTTGCTTTGCTCATGACGGTGCGTCACCATGAGCACTGGTTTAAGCAAGGCGAAGTGGTGTTGAGTTATGTGATGTGGTACAGCTTTGGCCGTTTCTTTGTTGAAGGTATGCGGACCGACTCATTGTATGTCATGCCCGGGCTGCGTGTTTCACAATTGTTGTCGATCATCTTATTTGTTGCAGCGGCTGGCTTAGTTTGGTATCGGCGGCGGCAAGGAAATGTGGCATGGTATTTAGACGGCAATCCGCTTAAAGCGGTGGAATAGGAGTGATTTTGTGCCAACGAAAATAGCAGTGTTAGGTGCTGGTTCTTGGGGCACCGTGCTAGCCAATTTATTAACTGAAAATGGTCATGAAGTTGATTTGTGGAGTCACAATCCGGATCAGGTAGCCTTGATGAAGCGGACGCATCAAAATGAACACTATCTTGGTGCTGAGTTTACATTACAGCCGGCTTTGCATGTGACTGCTGACCTTGGCCAAGCCTTGGATCAAGCGGCGGTCATTTTGTTTGTTGTTCCAACCAATGCGATTCGCAGCGTGGCCGAGCAAGTTAAACCAATTCTGCAAGCTCATAAAGGGCGCGGTGAACAACCGATTATTGTTCATGCTGCTAAAGGACTTGAACGTGGCAGTGAGTTGCGCATCTCGCAAGTGCTCGCAGAAGTCTTGCCGAAGGAATTGATTCAAGGTATTGTTGTGATTTCCGGCCCGAGTCACGCCGAAGATGTCGCCACTCACGATATCACAACGTTAACCGCCGCTTCCGATGATTTGAAGTTGGCAGAAAAAGTGCAGAAGCTGTTCATGAATGATTATTTTCGGTTGTATACCAACACAGACGTCATTGGCGTTGAAATTGGTGCCGCTCTGAAAAACGTGATTGCCATTGGCGCTGGTGCCTTGCACGGTCTCGGCTATGGCGACAACACCAAAGCGGCCTTGATGACTCGCGGTTTAGCTGAAATCAGTCGGGTCGGCGTGAAGCTAGGTGCCGAACCGTTGACTTTCATCGGCTTATCTGGTGTCGGTGATCTGATTGTGACCTGTACCTCGGTCCACAGTCGTAACTGGCGAGCCGGCAACGCACTTGGACAAGGTGAAAAGTTGCCGGATGTGTTGAAAAACATGGGGATGGTGGTTGAAGGTGTCTCAACGACCAAAGTTGCCCATCAAATGGCCCGTGAACTTGACGTTGACATGCCAATCACAGACGCGATTTATCAAGTGCTCTACGAAAACGCGCCGATTCGTACTGTCATTACTGACTTGATGAAGCGTTCTGGTAAGCCGGAATTCGATTTTGACAATGCGAGTTTACAAAAACCATAAAACCATGTATATTAAACAGTATAGCTTACTAATTGTAAGCAATATGGCAAAAGGAGAGACTGCCCATGGCAAAAAAATATGATGTAATCGTGATCGGTGCCGGCCCAGGTGGTATGACGGCTGCACTTTATGCATCGCGTGCCAATTTATCTGTGCTGATGCTGGATCGCGGCGTCTATGGCGGGCAGATGAACAACACCGCTGAAGTTGAAAACTATCCGGGTTTCAAGTCAATCCTCGGGCCAGATCTTGGTCAGAAAATGTATGATGGTGCCACCCAATTTGGTGCTGAGTATGCCTATGGCAATGTCGTTAGCGTTCAAAACCGCGGTGCCGTCAAGCTAGTGAAAACTGACGAGGATGAGTACGAGGCTAAAGCGATTGTCATTGCGACAGGCGCAGAGCATAAGAAGTTGGGCGTACCGGGCGAAGAAGCCTACAGTGGCCGTGGCGTTTCATACTGTGCTGTCTGCGATGGCGCCTTCTTTAAGGATCGCGAGTTGGCCGTTATTGGTGGTGGCGATTCCGCGATTGAAGAAGGCCTTTACCTGACACAAATGGCCAAGAAGGTCACAGTTATTCATCGCCGTGATCAATTGCGTGCTCAGCAGATTATCCAGAAGCGAGCATTTGCCAATGATAAGATGCATTTCGTCTGGAATGCTCAGGTTCAGGAAATCCAAGGTGACGATATGAAAGTCACCGGCGTGAAGTACCGTGATAAGGAAACTGGCGAGGAACATGTTTTGCCAGTCGCCGGGGTTTTCATTTATGTTGGCATTATGCCGATGACTGAAGCCTTTCAAGATTTAGGTGTTCTGGATGAACATGGTTGGATTCCAACCGACGAGCATATGCGGACAAAGGTTCCAGGCGTTTTCGCGATCGGCGATGTTCGCGCCAAGGACCTGCGGCAGATTACCACAGCTGTTGGTGAAGGTGGTACAGCTGGACAAGGCGTCTTCAACTATATCCAGAGTTTGAATGATACGAATATTGAGATTAAAGCTTGATTTGAAAACAGGTTGAGATATTACTCATACCCAACAAGTAAAGGCCGACGATTTCCCTCTACCCTGGAAAATTGTTGGCTTTTTTCGTGGATAATTTTTTGTTGGATTTAAAGATACTAGTGCCAAGGCGTAGCAATCGTAGGCCAGATGGGGCTCAGCCGTGCAAACAACACAGCGACGGTCTCTGGAGCTGATGTTGTTAGGCGACTTCGAGACCGGTTTTTGGGCTCGAAGCGCCGTCTCCGCTCTAGCTCCGCGTCGCCAGCCCCGTCTGGCCGGAGATTGCGGAGTTTGGCACGGCAAGAAAGTATTAGCCTAGCACTGTCCTACGATTATTCGGAATTTAATGATTCACAAGTCCGACGAGGAAATTATGGCTCGGCCTCTTTTTTGTGGATGCGAGCAGAAACACTTAGAAACAAGCAGTCTTGGAAACTTGTTTTAGCTAGCACGCATCATCGGTAATAAAAGAATTTTCTTATTTGAGCGCGTTTTCAACCCAGCACTCGTCCACTTATAGTATGATTGGGACGGGAAGGGTATTGCCCGAAATTATTAATTATAGACAGATGGGAGCTGATCACGTGAGTTATCGTGATACGTATCAACAATGGGTCGACGAACCGACCCTTGATCCGGAGCTGAAAGCTGATCTTAAGAATATGGCTGATGATGAGACGACTAAGGAAGAGGCATTTGCTGCTCCTATGGCGTTTGGCACGGCAGGCATGCGTGGTGTTCTTGGTGCCGGGATTGGTCGGATGAATATTTACACGGTTCGGCAAGCCACTGAAGGTTTGGCCCGGTTTATGGACACACTGTCGGATGAAACTAAGGCCCGGGGGGTTGCGATTAGTTACGACTCCCGTTACATGAGTCAAGAGTTTGCTTATGAAAGTGCCGGGGTCTTGGGTGCTCATGGTATTAAGAGTTATGTTTTTGATCAGTTGCGGCCAACACCGGAATTAAGTTTTGCGGTGCGTCATTTAAAGACCTATGCAGGCATTATGATCACTGCTAGTC
Organism: Lacticaseibacillus paracasei subsp. paracasei; assembly: GCF_000829035.1. Classification (NCBI taxonomy): domain Bacteria; kingdom Bacillati; phylum Bacillota; class Bacilli; order Lactobacillales; family Lactobacillaceae; genus Lacticaseibacillus; species Lacticaseibacillus paracasei. The sequence goes on from NZ_AP012541.1 coordinate 940,872, forward strand.
ATAACCCTAAGCAGTACAATGGGTATAAGATTTACGGTCCAGATGGCGGGCAGATGCCACCGGAAGAATCCGACAAAATCACCAAATATGCTCGTTCAGCAGCGGATCTTTTTGCTATCAAGTCTCTGAACGTCCATGTGCTACGCGCCAAAAAGTTGATGCAACCGATTGGTGAAGATGTTGATGAAGCTTACTATGCTGAAGTGGCCACGGTCACCATCAACCATGATTTGATTAACAAAGTCGGCAAGAACATGTCGTTGGTTTATAGCCCACTGCACGGGACTGGACGGATTCCAGCGCAAATGGTTTTGCGTAATGCTGGTTTCGAAAACTTCCGGTTGGTACCTGAGCAAAGTATTGCTGATCCAGAATTTGCAACTACCCCATTCCCGAACCCAGAGTTCGCTCAAGTCTTTGACTTGCCAATTGCATTAGGTAAAAAAATCGGCGCTGATGTCTTAATCGCGACTGATCCCGATGCTGATCGGCTGGGCACAGCAGTTAAAGTCGGCGACCATTATCAGTTGTTGACGGGTAACCAAATCGCTTCGGTCTTATTGCATTATATTCTGGAAGCGCGCAAGCAAGCTGGCACACTGCCGAAGAATGGCGCGGTTGTGAAGTCAATCGTGTCGACGGAATTGGCAACCGCCATTGCGAAGGATTATGGCGTGGACATGATCAATGTGCTGACTGGTTTCAAGTTTATCGGTGATCAGATCAAGCATTTTCAAGCTACTGGCGAGCACGAATTTCTGTTTGGCTTTGAGGAAAGTTACGGCTATCTGATCAAGCCATTCGTGCGCGACAAGGATGCGATTCAGTCAACAGTGCTGCTGGCTGAAGTTGCCGCCTACTATCAGTCACAAGGCAAAACGCTTTGGGACGGCGTTCAGGAACTGTACAAGAAGTATGGTTACTATGCTGAAAAGACCGTTGGTGTTGACTTTGAAGGGGTTGACGGTCAGAGGCAAATGGCTAACTTGATGACCAAGTTCCGCGAAGAACAGCCTGCTGATTTTGCGGGTGTCAAGATTACGAAGGTTGAAGACTTCCTGAGTCAGGAAGCTAAATCTGCTGATGGCACTGTCGAAAAACTGACCATGCCATCAAGCAACGTTCTGAAGTACATTTTGGCAGACGGTACTTGGATTGCTATCCGGCCATCCGGCACCGAACCGAAAGTTAAGTTCTATGTCGGTACCAAAGCAGACACAGAAGCTAACGCCCAAGAAAAATTGGATGCCTTCGAAAAGGCGCTCAATGATTTTCGTGAAGAAGCTTAGTTTGTTTTAAACGAATCAATGTGTGAATCCTGACGATTAAGCAGGTGAAGCAAGATAGCGGCGAACGTATTGTCCCAAATTTGGGACAAGGCGTTCGCCGTTTTCTGTAGGGACTATCCGGACTTTTTCGGTTTCTAAAAGCGATTGTTCAAGGTCCTTTAAAAAACGTTGTCATGCCCACAGCCATGTTTCTCCGGTATACTTTAATCAAGGTAATGATACGGGGGTGGCATGATGATGAACTATTTAATCGTTGAAGATGAACCGGCATTAGGCGAGACACTGCGCGCCTATTTGGCCAAAGACGGTCAAGCCGTGCTAGCGACCTCGTTAGCGCGAGCCAATGAACGAGTCGCGCAGATTTCGCCCGATGTCATCATTTTAGATCTGAGCATGCCCGATGGTGACGGCTTGACTTGGTTAGCGCAATGGCGGAAGCATTTGACTGCTAAGGTAATTGTTTTGACGGCTAATGACGAGGAGCTAACGATGCTAAAAGGACTCCGACTTGCTGATGATTACGTGGTAAAACCGGTTAGTTTACGTGTTTTAAAGGCTCGCATTGCTAAACAGCTGCCGATGACAGTGCAACAATTTGGGGCGGTTAGCCTGAATTTAGCCACTGGTCAAGTGACGAAAAATGAGACAGCGGTTGTGCTAACCGCGGCCGAGTATCGTTTGCTGGCCTATTTTTTTGCCAACCCCAATCAAATTTTGGCAAGAGATCAGTTGCTAGCAGCCTTGTGGGACACGCGTGAGCAGTTTGTGGCGGATAATACTTTAACCGTGACCATCAAACGCCTGCGAGAAAAGCTTGAGGATGATCCGGCACATCCGACCTTAATTCGGACTGTGCGGGGAATGGGGTATTTTATTGATGGTTAAGCATGATTATTGGGCTTTGCCGGAAACAAAAAGTGTGTTGAAACTAACAGTGTGGCTACTGGCTATCCTGTGGACTGTTTTACTGATGGTGATGGTGTTTGTCCCAGAAACTCGTATTTGGTTGGCTGCCATGGGTGTCGGTGGCACGTTGATCAGCAGTTGGATCGTGTGGCGTTGGGCAGTCAGGTTTAGTCGACGCTTTGATTTGGCGCTGCGACAACTAGATCTGACAAAGGCAGGTGCAAGCAACTATGCGATTGATCGGAATGATGAAGGACTGTTTTCCGATCTCAATAATCGACTTTATCAATATGCCCGCCAAATGCAGGCTGAACGCACGGCAGTGAAGCGTGATCGCGATCAGCTGAGTGTTGCTATTACCGATATTGCGCATCAGTTGCGAACACCTTTAGCGGCGAATAATAATTTGCTTGAAATGATGACCGCAGCTAATTGGGAGGTCACCCGTCAGGAGCTTTTAGCGCAGCACACGCGTCAAGCAGAGTTAGTTGAGCAGCTCATTTTATTAGCTAAGGTGGATACACATACGCTGAGCCAAACTAGACAAGATGTGAGTGTAGCGGCGCTGGGGAAAGAGGCATTGAAGCCACTGCTGCGAATGGTTGCTGATAAGCAGTTGACGATTGATTGGCAGGTATCACCAGACCTAATGCTTCATGTGAACCCGGCATTGGTCAAAGAAGCGTTGGTCAATGTCTTGAAAAATGCGGTTGAACATACTGCTTTTGGCGGTCAAATTCAGATTATTGGGATTGCTGATCCTATTCGCGTCCGCCTGAAGATTATCAATACAGGCTTGCCAATTGCTGAAGCAGATATGCCTCATTTATTTGAGCGTTTTTTCCGTGGTCAATATGCCACTGCCAATAACGTGGGCATTGGGTTAGCGATCGCTGCTGGCATTACGCGTGAAAACGATGGCCGCTTATCTGCTGAAAATACCGCGGAAGGCGTACAATTCACGTTTGAATTTTTTCGTTGAGCGTGTTTTGTCACTTACTTGTCACTTACCATTGATAGGCTGAGAGTATCATAAGAAAGCCAACACAGATTGATGTGTCAGGCGCGAGGAGGGGTACTAGTGGCCATTTTGACAGCACGACAACTGACGAAGCAATATGCAGGGGAAAGTCGACCAGCGTTAGATCACGCTGATTTTAGTATTGAAAAAGGTGAATTTGTGGCAATCGTTGGGCCGAGTGGTTCGGGTAAGTCAACCTTGCTACATCTGCTGGGCGGTATTGATCAACCAACCAGTGGTCGGGTACAGCTATACGATACAGATATTTATGCTTTGGATCAGACCCAATTGGCGATTTTTCGGCGGCGACAAGTCGGGTTGATTTATCAATTCTATAATCTGATTCCCGATTTGACAGTGGTCGAGAACATGACGCTGCCCGCTGACTTGGACGGTCGAACCGTCGCGACATCTGAGTTGACAGAATTACTGGCTACTTTGGGCCTGACGGAAAAGCAAGATGCTTTGCCAAATCAACTGTCAGGCGGCCAACAGCAGCGCGTGGCGATTGGCCGGGCACTGATGAATCATCCGGCCATTATTTTAGCCGACGAACCAACGGGCAACTTGGATCGCCGCAATTCACAAGACATCATGACTTTATTGCGACAGGCGAATATCAAGCAAGGTCAGACTTTAATTGTGATTACGCATGATCCCGATATTGCTAAGCAAGCAGATCGCGTTGTAACCATCAATGACGGTGTGCTGCGTGAAGGGCGGTGAGCGTCATGGGGACGATGACCCATTTAGTTTGGCGTCAACTGATTAAGGAGAAGGCGCGCACGTTCACAACCATTCTGGCGATGGCAGTTGCTGCGACCTTAACTGTGGCCACCTTGATTGGCATTAATTCGGCTCGGCATTCAATGTATCAAGATAATATTCAAAATACGGGCGGCCTACAGTTTGTTTTATCGAAGGTTAACCAAGAAACCGCACTGGCTATTCAGAAAAAAGCCGATATTTCCGAAAGTGTCCGCTATCAGCGACAAGGACAAATCAGCTTTGCTGATCAGGTACCTAACCAACCAGATTCGCCTTTGTTAATGTTGCCGAAACCGGCGCTGCAGCGATTAATCCAACCCATTCTTTTGGAAGGACGGCTACCCCAAAATGAGCAAGAAGTCATGTTAGCCCAAGATTTGATTTCTGATGTTTATGCAGTGGGCAAAACCGTGGCGGCACAGCGCAATGGTCAGCGCGTCGTTCTTAAGATCGTCGGTAGTTACCGTGGCTATGCTGGCCTCATGGCAAGTGATGGCGCTGTCACCACCGGCCATTTTGACGGCACGAAGAACTATGCTGTCGCAGCGGCTTTTGGCAACTATGGCAATTTTTACGCGAAGTTGAAGAAACTCACAGCGCAGTATCATGTCGGATCCGACCAGCAGAGAGTGAACGAATTAGCTTTGAAACGGGCCGGTGAGTCGCGAGATGTCAAGGTCCGTGCCATGTTCGTATTACTTGTCATCGTGGTGCTAAGTGTGATTGGTTTGGTGTCATTGGCGTTGATTTATACCAGCATCAATCTGAGTGTACAAGCACAAACGCAGCGTTATGGCTTATTGCGCTCAATTGGTGCAACGCCGAGACAAATCCGGCAATCGGTGTATCTGCAAGCACTGACTTTGGCATTGCCAGCGATTTTACTGGGTTTGCTTGCAGGAATAGGTGGGTTGTCACTCGCTTTTCATGAATTGAATCGAATTTTTAAGGCGAGTGGTAACACCTTTCAGCTCTTACTCACGATCAGTTGGTGGCCGATTTTAGTCAGCGGATTTTTCATGTTGCTTGTCACGTTACTAGCAGCACGACGACCAGCCAAACGCGCCGCACAAGTGAGTCCGATTGCCGCAGTTCGCGCGCAGTCAGCAAGTCGGAAGGTGAGTCAGCGTATGTTACGGCAAGGGATGCTGGGACGATTTTTGCCGACGCCGATTGCTAAATTGGCTTATAAACATTATCGGCGTTTGGGCTGGTCAAAAGTCACGATGATGACAACGCTGGCCTTGTCACTCATGATCTTTATCGGCTTTACCAGTTTCTTTCGCGGCATGTTAACTTTTAGCGATGAAACGATTAGTCGCCAGGCAGATGTGACGATCACCAAGACACAATCGCTGGCATCAGCGAATTTCTCTTTTAATCCGAGGCGACTGCCAGGGGTGAAACGCGGAACGGTGACTGGCACAACTCAAGTCGGTTTGAAAAACGCTCCTCAAGCATTTCATGATCGGCTGAATGTGATCGTGGTGAGTGACCAAACGTTCGGCACTGTTTTTAAAGATCGGCCGACGATTATCACAGGCAGTCGGTTAGTGACGAACTCAAAAACAGGCAGCACCAGCAGCAATGGGACACGCCAAAAGATTTTGCAGGAACCTTGGAGCTTGCTAACGAGCAAAGTAGCCAAAAGACTTTAACGCAGCCGATGAAGGTCGTCACCAAGACTGCTGCGGAAATGACCGATTGGCTTGTCAGTGACCAAAGTGGTTTGGTGCTTTCTGCTAGCCGGTTCCGTCAAATCAGCCAAGCACTCCAAATTAAAAATGATGACATTACGTATGCCATTCAAGTCTTACTAATTAAACCAAATTTTCATGAGACGGTGGCCAGTGCTTTACGGCATGAAGTGCCACATGCAGCACTTTTTGATCAAATTGAAAATGATGCGCGTGGCAGCAGCTTTCAGCTTGCTATTCAAGTCATGGTCTATGGCTTTTTAACCCTGCTGACCCTTGTGAGTCTGGCGAACATTGTGAATCATATTTTTGCTAATCTGTTGCAACGGCGGCGAAGTCTCGCCATGCTGCAAAGTGTCGGTACGACACCTGGTCAAATTGTTCGGATGTTGGCACTTGAGAATGGGTTTCTGTTTGGGACAAGTATGGTGATTGGGTCTTTGCTGGGGACACTGCTTGGCTGGATTCTGCATCAAGCTGTCAACACCGGTATTACGATGGCTTTTCAGGTTCCTTGGTTAGAGATGGGGATGGCCGGACTTGCATTACTGGCTATCTGGAGTATTTTTGCAGGGATTAGTTTTCAGATTATGCGACATCAGGATATTGATCAATTGATTCGGGTGGGTTAAGACAAAAGTGAAATGATTGATGGCACTGATGCTTCGGTTTCTAACCGGGGTGGTTCACGCTCTTGCTGAAACGCGTTCGCCACCCCAGAAACCTGCACATAAGGACCTCGGACATAAATGGCCAAAGCCCAGCCATTTGTGTCCGAGGCCACTTATGCTCCGGTTTCTAACCGGGCTGGTTCACGCTCTTGCTGAAACGCGTTCTCAGGCGCAGAAACCTGCACATAAGGACCTCGGACATAAATGGCCAAAGCCCAGCCATTTGTGTCCGAGGCCACTTATGCTCCGGTTTCTAACCGCGCCTGATCACGCTCTGCGCTTGCAATGGGCTTCACAAGGTGGTAGTCTTTTAACAATTTAATTTACTGCCATCACTATCACGCCACGAATATCAGGAGGTCATTTAATCATGGGCATGCACCAATTTATCCAAGGACTAAGCAACTTAGAGACACTGCGTCGGGCACCGGGATTCTTTAAGTATCAGGAACATTCAGTGGCGGCACATAGTTTCAAAGTTGCCGAAATCGCGCAAATGCTAGGCGATGTCGAGGAGTTAGCTGGTAACAAGGTTAATTGGCAGATGCTCTATGAGAAATCTCTGAATCACGATTATACTGAACGTTTTATCGGCGACATCAAAACGCCGGTTAAGTATGCTACCCCGACACTGCGCCACATGCTGGCTGATGTTGAAGCGACCATGACGGAGAACTTTATCAAAAATGAAATTCCCCGTGACTTTCAGGATCGCTATCGTCGTCGTCTTTCTGAAGGCAAGGATGCAACGCTTGAAGGGCAGATCTTGAGTGTTGCTGATAAAATTGATCTGCTATACGAAGGTTTTGGCGAAATCGAGAAAGGCAATCCTGAACAGGTTTTTCTGGATATCTACTCCGAAAGCTTAAGCACGATCCTGCAATTTCGGAATCGTCCTAGCGTGCGCTACTTCTTGGAGGAAGTGTTGCCGGACATGCTTGATGAAAAATTTGCCAGCCGCGATCAGCTTGCTAAACTGACTAAAGAAACCATGGCAGAACATGAACCAAACAAGTAGCGAAAGTATGTTCGCTATGTTATAATAAGCAAGACAAAAGTTGGAATGCGCATCATGTCGATTCCAACTTTTTTGATGACGAAATTTTGTTTGGATAATGTAAAAATGCGTTCACTGGGGCCTTTTTCCTGCACGGATTGACACGTGTTCACCTTGTATTCGGAATGAATGATGCCCATGTGATTGTTTTATAGGAGGCATGTCGATGATCGAACGAATAGCCGATCGTAAATTTGATCTGGTTTCACCTTACCAACCAGCTGGTGATCAGCCACAGGCCATTGCCAAGTTGACAAAGGGCTTTGAAGAGGGTAAGAAAGAACAGATCTTGTTGGGTGCAACTGGGACTGGGAAGACCTTTACGATGAGCAACATCATCGCCAACTTGAACAAGCCGACCTTGATTTTGTCTCACAACAAAACATTGGCCGGGCAGCTTTATGGTGAATTCAAGGAATTCTTCCCGCATAACGCGGTTGAGTATTTTGTTTCCTACTATGATTATTATCAACCTGAAGCCTATGTCCCGAGTACCGACACGTATATTGAAAAAGACAGTGCGATTAACGACGAAATTGATAAACTGCGGCACAGCGCCACCAGTGCGTTGTTGGAACGAAATGATGTCATCGTGGTGGCCTCAGTGTCGTCAATCTTTGGTTTAGGTGATCCGCATGAATACAAGAATCATGTGCTGTCATTGCGAACTGGCATGACGATTGATCGTAATACACTGTTACGCCAACTTGTAGATATTCAATTTGATCGAAACGACATTGATTTTCAACGTGGTCGCTTTCGAGTTCGCGGCGATGTCGTTGAAATTTTCCCGGCCAGTCGTGATGACCATGCGATTCGAGTCGAGTTTTTCGGTGACGAAATTGATCGGATTACCGAAGTCGACGCATTGACCGGCGAAGTCATCGGGACACGTGATCATGTGGCAATTTTCCCGGCAACGCATTTCATGACCAGCGATGAACAGATGCAGCGAGCGATTAAGAGCATTGCTGCTGAGTTAGAGGCACAATTGAAAGTCCTGCGCAGTGAAAACAAACTGTTGGAGGCGCAACGGTTAGAGCAGCGGACGAACTATGATATCGAAATGATGCGGGAAATGGGTTTCACCAGCGGCATTGAAAACTATTCACGCCATATGGATGGCCGTAAGCCTGGTGAACCACCGTATACACTGCTGGACTTTTTCCCGAAAGACTTCAACATTATGGTGGATGAAAGTCATGTCACCATGCCGCAAATTCGCGGGATGTACAATGGCGATCGAGCGCGGAAGCAAATGCTGGTCAACTACGGCTTCCGTTTACCAAGTGCTTTGGACAACCGGCCATTGAAAATCAATGAATTTGAACAACATGTCCATCGTATTTTATATGTGAGTGCTACTCCTGGTCCTTATGAACTGGATCGGGTTCCTAAAGACGATATTGCTGAGCAGATCATTCGGCCAACCGGGTTGTTGGATCCGAAGATCGAGGTTCGACCGGTCATGGGTCAAATTGATGATCTTGTTGGTGAAATTAACAAACGGGTTGATGCTCACGAACGTGTTTTCATCACCACCTTGACCAAGAAAATGGCTGAAGATCTGACTGACTACCTGAAAGACATGGGCATCAAGGTTCGCTACTTGCATAGTGACATCAAGACACTTGAACGGACGCAGATTATTCGTGATCTGCGACTTGGCAAGTTTGATGTGCTGATTGGGATTAACCTTTTGCGTGAAGGGATCGATGTCCCTGAAGTTTCGTTGATTGCAATCTTGGATGCTGACAAGGAAGGCTTTTTGCGTGCCGAACGTTCCTTGATTCAAACCATTGGGCGGGCTTCACGTAACGAGCATGGCAAAGTCATCATGTATGCTGATAAGGTGACAGATTCCATGAAGGCTGCCATTGATGAAACCCAACGTCGACGGACGATTCAGGAGAAGTTCAACGAAGAACATCACATCACGCCAAAGACCATTATCAAACCGATTCGGGCAGCTATTTCCAGCTATGAACAATCAGATGATGATAAAGCCGAGGCCAAGAAGACTTTTGCTGAAGTTGATTATGAGGATATGAGCAAGGCTGATAAGAAGGAGTTAGTAGCAAACCTGCGCTCACAAATGCAGGCGGCAGCTAAGAAGCTTGATTTCGAGCAGGCAGCGTCATTACGCGACACAATTCTTGAATTGCAGGCTGATATGTCTTAATCAGATCGCACTTGCACGATGGTACCAAGTCAGCCAAGATTGCTTTGAACAGATCCGGTGAGCGCGAACCAGCCCGGTTAGAAACCGGAGCATAAGTGGCCTTGAACGTGATGGCCGGTCTTTGGCCATTGCGTTCAAGGTCCTTATGTGCAGGTTTTTGGGCTGGCGAGCGCGTTAAGGTGAGCGGTCAGAAGTCGGCGTATAAGCTGTTGTGGCAATGTGATTTTCGCCAATACTGCTTGCTAAAAATGAGGAGATCTTTTGTGAATGGCAAACGATAAAATTGTGATCCATGGGGCTCGTGCCCACAATTTAAAGAATATTGATGTGACGATACCCCGCAATAAACTGGTCGTGATGACCGGCCTATCTGGTTCAGGTAAGTCCAGTCTGGCTTTTGATACGCTTTACGCCGAAGGTCAGCGTCGTTACGTGGAAAGTCTCTCAGCATATGCCAGACAGTTTCTGGGACAGATGGAAAAACCGGATGTCGATTCGATTGACGGCTTAAGTCCGGCGATTTCGATTGATCAGAAAACCACTTCAAAAAATCCCCGATCAACTGTGGGAACAGTCACTGAAATCAACGATTACTTGCGCTTGCTGTGGGCACGTGTCGGGCATCCGATTTGTCCAAATGATGGTACACCGATTACCAGTCAAAGTGTTGAACAGATGGTGGATCGCGTTTTAGCCTTACCTGATAAGACCCGGATTCAAATTCTGTCACCAGTGGTGCGTCGCAAGAAAGGCAGTCATAAAAAAGTCTTCGCCAAAATCATGCGTGAAGGTTATGTCCGGATGCGTGTTGATGGTGAAGTTGTTGATGCAACGGCTGATTATGAACTGGATAAAAATAAGTCGCATGACATTGATATTGTGATTGACCGAATTGTGGTTAAGCCTGAGGCGCGCAGTCGGCTTTTCGACTCATTTGAAGCAGCTCTGCGGTTGTCAGAAGGGTATGCCAACGTGGACGTGATTGGCGGTGAACCACTGCGCTTTTCCGAACATTTTGCCTGCCCGATTTGTGGCTTTACGATTGGCGAAATGGAACCACGACTATTTTCATTCAACGCTCCTTTTGGCGCTTGCCCAGAATGTGACGGGTTGGGTGTTAAGCTGACAGTTGACATGGATTTGGTGCTGCCAGAACCGAGTATGACTTTGGCAGAAGGGGCAATCGCGCCATGGAATCCAATCAGTTCCCAGTACTATCCGGAACTGCTGGCTCAGGCGGCGAAAACCTTCAAAGTACGAATGGACGTACCCTTTAACAAGCTGACCCACCGTGAGCGGAATGTGGTGCTTAATGGGAGCGACGGCAAGTTATTCCATTTTCATTATGAAAATGACTTTGGCGGTGTACGCGATGTTGATGTGCCTTTTGAAGGGGTGCTGAATAACATTTCCCGCCGATATGCAGAAACGAATAGTGATTTTACTCGCCAGCAGATGCGCAGTTATATGACAGCATTGCCGTGCCCGGTTTGTCACGGCAAACGGCTGAATCGGCAGGCTTTGGCTGTTAAAATTGAAGGTCGCGATATTGCAGAAGTTTCTGATCTTGCCATCAAGGATGCCCTACCATTTTTCAAAACCGTGCATCTTAGTGAAGCCGAAAGCGTCATTGCCCAACCAATCGTGAAAGAAGTCGTTGACCGCTTGACATTCTTGGTCAACGTTGGTCTTGGTTATCTCACATTGAGTCGTAGTGCTGGTACACTATCCGGCGGCGAGGCTCAGCGAATTCGCCTAGCTACCCAAATCGGTTCGAATCTGAGCGGCGTCATGTATGTGCTTGATGAACCATCTATCGGCTTGCATCAACGCGACAACGATCGCCTGATTGCCTCCTTGAAAAAAATGCGCGATCTTGGCAACACGTTGATTGTGGTCGAACATGATGAAGATACGATGCGCGCCGCCGATTATCTGATTGATGTCGGACCGGGGGCTGGCGAACACGGTGGCCGCATCATGGCATCCGGTACCCCTAAACAAGTTGCACGTGTGCGCAAATCAATCACTGGCCAATATTTATCAGGGCGCAAGTTTATTCCGGTACCACTAAAACGGCGACAAGGTAGTGGCAAAGTGATTCGTTTGGAAGGCGCCACTGACCACAACTTAAAAAACATCGACGTTGATTTTCCATTAGGTAAATTCATCGTGGTTTCTGGTGTTTCTGGGTCAGGTAAATCTACTTTGGTTAACTCGATTCTTCGGCGTGCATTGGCTCAAAAGTTAAATCATAATTCTGAGAAACCGGGTCCATACAAAAAGATTCTTGGCTATAAAAATATTGAAAAGCTGATCAATATTGACCAAAGTCCAATTGGCCGCACACCGCGGAGCAATCCGGCTACCTATACGAGTGTTTTCGATGACATCCGCGGGCTATTTGCCGAAACCAACGAAGCTAAATTACGTGGTTACAAAAAAGGCCGCTTTAGTTTCAACATTAAGGGTGGTCGCTGTGAGAACTGTAAAGGCGACGGGATCATCAAGATTGAAATGAACTTTTTACCTGATGTTTACGTGCCTTGCGAAGTTTGCCATGGCAAACGGTATAACTCTGAAACCCTCGAAGTAACGTATAAGGGCAAGAATATTGCTGAAGTGATTGATATGACTGTCGAAGAAGCCACTGACTTCTTCAAGAATATTCCAAAGATTCGGCGCAAGTTGCAAACCATCGTGGATGTTGGCCTTGGTTACGTTAAGCTGGGACAAAGCGCTACCACCTTGTCTGGTGGCGAGGCTCAACGGATGAAGCTTGCAAGCGAACTGCAGAAGCTTTCAACCGGCAAGAATTTTTATATTCTTGACGAACCCACCACTGGTCTGCATACGGATGATATCAAGCGGCTGCTGGAAGTGTTGGAACGGCTAGTCGATGAAGGCAATACCGTACTGGTTATCGAGCATAATCTAGATGTCGTCAAAACAGCTGACTGGGTCATTGATCTTGGCCCTGAAGGCGGAGACGGCGGCGGTCAGATCATCGCCACCGGCACACCTGAACAGGTGGCCAATGTGGCCGATAGTTATACTGGCCAATACTTGAAACCAATCCTCGTTCGCGACACTCAACGGACTAAGGAAGCTGCGCAAACATCAACTAAGAATGAAGCGCAGGCAGTAAGCAAGAAGTAGATTGACTGACCAGGTTGGACCATCATTCACGGCGGTTAATAAGGGCAAACAATGACACCAAAAATTGTTTGCCTTTTTGATATGGGAAATTTATTAGAATTTTCGAGACACTAGTACCAAGGCGGAGCAATCGTAGACCGGATGGGGATCAGCAGTACAAAAAGCACGGCGACCGCGTTTTGTTACTGATGTTGTTAGGCGACTTCGAGACCGCGAGCTTTGCGGGCTTGGAGCGTTGTCTCCGGTCTAGCAACGCGTCGCCAGCCCAGAAACCGACTTGTTTCACACTCTGATTTGCTCATTCTCGTGCTTAATATTATGATGAATAGGATTAAGAAAGTAGGGAAATAGATGTTAAATCGAAAAAGTTTTGGTTTTGACTGGGGGCAGTTTATCACTGGTATCCTGTTCCTGATCGCCGCATTTGTCGTCATGCGCTATCCGCTGGCAACATTGAAAACGGTGACCTTTATCTTTGCTGTTGTTGCCATTATTCGTGGGATTGCGATTTTAGCAGGGTATTCAACGCTTCGCCAGCTCACTGGTAAACTAGCTTGGGTATCGCTCTTGATGGGGATTTTTGACCTTGTTATTGGTGTCATTTTCCTGGTCAACAGTAATTTTGGTGTTGCAACGATTACCATGATGTTTGCAATCTGGTTCTTAGTTGATTCAGTTGGTTCACTATTCAACGTGGGCCATTTGCGGATTGCAGGTACTGGCTGGTTTGTCCTTTACCTCGTTTTGGATATTCTGGCAGTGATTGTGTCTTTGATGCTGTTCATGCAGCCAGTGGTTGCGGCCATCACGTTGGTCACATTATTGTCGATGTTTTTCGTCCTATTCGGCATCGAATGTATTGTCCTTGCCTTTGCACGACGCAATATTTAATGAACATCGCTTTTATTTAACCTGATGCAGCTGATTCATTGCGCTGCATCAGGTTTTTTAATAACAACGCTTGATGATGCGGTGAAAAGAAACCGGGGATCGATAGGAATGACACGCCCGGCATGTTATACTTGAATAAATATGATCAAAAAGGAGCCTTTTATGACTGAAAGTTTGGATCTTGTCATTATCACCGGTATGTCCGGTGCCGGTAAAACCGTTGCCATGCAGGCATTCGAAGACCTGGGATATTTTTGCGTCGATAATATGCCTCCAGCTTTGTTGCCGAAGTTTTGGGAATTGGTAAAAGAATCCGGAAAGATCACGAAGGTCGCGCTTGTTGTCGATCTGCGCAGTCGTGCTTTTTACGATCAGATTATCGATATGCTCGCTAATTTGGACAACAATGCCTATGTTCATTCTCGCATCTTATTCTTGGATGCAACTGATGAAGAGCTGGTTTCTCGGTACAAGGAAACCCGTCGCTCTCATCCGTTGGCCATGGAAGGCCGATTGATGGACGGCATTAAAAAAGAACGTGCATTACTCACAGAATTACGCAATCGCGCGCAGGTTGTGATTGATACCACGACCTTAAGTCCACGTCAGTTACGGGAAAAGATTTTCCTTAACTTTAAGGAAAGCGGTAGTCAACCAGCATTTCATATTGAAGTCATGTCATTCGGGTTTAAATACGGATTACCAATAGACGCTGATATTGTCATGGATGTCCGTTTCCTGCCTAATCCTTTTTACATTAAGGATTATCGGCCCAAGACTGGGCTTGATCCGGAAGTTTACAATTACGTGATGGATAATGAAGATGCCGAAAGTTTCTATAACAAGTTTTATGATCTATTGTCTGAAATCATGCCAAAGTACAAGGCAGAAGGCAAAACCAGCGTAACGATTGCGATTGGCTGCACAGGCGGCCAGCATCGGAGTGTGGCTTTTGCCGAGCGGATTGGTAAGGCGTTTTCAGATGCATATGCCGTTGATATCACGCATCGAGACATTAAGAAGCATAAGGAGACGGTGAATCGCTCATGAGTCGTGAAACTAAATTTATTCGGGTCATCCGCGGTCGGCGTCCAAAGGTGGTTGTCATTGGCGGTGGAACAGGCTTGCCGGTCATTCTGCATAGTTTGCATGAGCAAGATGCAGATGTGACTGCAATTGTGACTGTTGCCGATGACGGCGGTTCATCAGGGACAATCCGCAACTATATCAACGTAGTGCCGCCTGGTGATATTCGCAATGTGCTAGTGGCTTTATCGGAGTTGCCGAGTTTGTATTTGGATATTTTTCAATATCGGTTCAATACAACTGATGCTTTTTTCGCTGGGCATGCGATTGGCAATCTGATTATTGCCGCGCTGTCTGAAATGAAAGGCGGCATTTTCCCAGCGGTTCAGCAACTAAGCGAAATGATGCAAGTTGATGGTCACGTTTATCCGGCCAGCAACACGCCGTTAACCTTAAATGCTGAATTCACCGATGGTACAAAGCTGTCTGGTGAAGCTGAGATTACAGCGGCTGGGAAAAACATCAAGCATATTTCGGTTTCAGAAACAGATCCTGCCAATGGCAAACCAGAGGCGGTCAAAGAAGTTATCGATGCGATTATGGACGCTGATGTTGTTGTTTTAGGCCCAGGCAGTCTTTTCACTAGCATTTTGCCTAACTTGATGATTGAAAATCTGGGGGATGCGGTGAAGAAGACGCAAGCCGAAGTGATTTACATTGTCAATATCATGACCCAAAAAGGCGAAACCCAGCATTTTACCGATGCCGATCATGTCCGGGTTCTGAATGAACAAATGGGCGAGAACTTTGTGGATACGGTTTTGGTTAATATTGAACCAGTCCCCGATAATTATCTGGATCATCAAAAGTACAACGAAATTCTCACGCCGGTTAAGCATAACTATCAAGGCTTGCGAGACATGGGCTGCCGCGTGATTTCCGAAGACTTTTTAAAGTTGCGCGATCATGGTGTCTTTCATGATGGTGATAAAGTCGCCAAGGAGATTTTAAACTTGGCTTTTCAGGTCAGCGGCAAAACCCGGAGGTGAGGGTATGGCAAGTTTTGCCAGTCTGGTGAAAAAAGAACTGACACAGCTCGAGGTACATCCAGAACATGCTAAGGCTGAACTGTCTGCTTTGATTCGTATGAACGGCAGCCTGACACTGATGGCTCATCGTTTTGTGTTAAATATTCAAACCGAAAATCCGGCTATTGCACGTCGGATTTATAGCTTGATTCGCCAAGTCTATCATCACGAAGCTAATCTGGTTGTTCACCGTAAGATGAAGCTCAAGAAGAATTATCAATACATTGTGCGGCTAACAGAAGGCGTCAATGACATCTTGTCGGATCTATCAATTTTAGATCCGGATACCATGGCGATTTCAACAACCGTTCCAGCTTCGGTGTTGAAGGAACCGCAGCGGATGCGTTCTTATTTACGCGGTGCCTTTTTGGCCAGTGGTTCAGTGAATAACCCGGAAACCTCGCGTTATCATCTGGAAATCTATTCTTTATACGATAATCACAATGCTGGTATTTTGAAAATGATGAATCATTTTAATCTGAACGCTCGCACCGTAGAACGGCGAAGCGGCTACATTGTTTATCTCAAGGAAGCAGAAAAGATTGCCGATTTCTTGCAGGTTATTGGGGCCACGAATGCCATGCTGAAGTTTGAAGATGTTCGGATCATGCGGGATATGCGGAATTCAGTGAATCGATTAGTTAACTGTGAAAATGCGAATATGAATAAAACGATTGACGCTGCACAGAAGCAGATTGAGAATATTAACTATTTAAAGAACCATGTTGGGCTAGATAACTTACCGGCCAAATTGCGGGAAATTGCAGTTTTACGTTTAGCACATCCTGACGTCTCGCTTCAAGAGCTTGGAGCGATGATGCCGAGCGGCCAAATTTCAAAGTCTGGGGTCAATCACCGGTTGCGGAAATTGAATCAGATTGCTGAAGGGTATCAACAACCAGAAGAAGCTTGAGCACTAATGCGAAGTGGGTTGCGTTCATCATAATCGGGTGTTGACAATCAACAAATCAATCCCTTTGTTTCCTCAAGCTAATCGTGTACAATGTAACCGACATCAAGTTATTTTTTTGCTGAAGATTGACTGTTTTGGACGCATGTCGATGTCTTTTAGCTTGGATGTATCCCTTTGGCGACGACTTGTTTGAAGGAGCCGTGATGATCTTGGCAACCAGAGAGAAGCGCCATTGCTTTTTTGAGATGACTGTCTTGAAGCAATGACGTGAGCCCCGTCGGTGTTGATGGTGGCTAATAATTGATAGATGAGCGCATTTTTCACAGTGTGGACGGCTTTTGCGAGCTGTTCGCGCGTTTAGAGGTAAGTTTTAGGAGGAAGCAGCATGGTTAAACCGATTACTTTGAACGAACAGCTTTGTTTTGCGATTTACAAAGCACAAAAACAATACAATCATTTCTATTCACAAGCGCTAGCCCCGTTCAAGTTAACCTATCCGCAGTACATCACGTTATTGTCGCTATATGAACATGGCACAATGTCGGTTAAGCAAGTCGGACAAACACTTGAACTGGATAGCGGTACCTTGACGCCGTTAATGAAACGGCTTGAAAAAGATGGTTGGATCAGTCGCAAGCGTTCCACTGAAGACGAGCGGCGAGTTGACGTCAGCCTGACCCAAAAGGCGCTGGACGCCCGTGATCAGATTTTTGAACACGTTGGCTCCTGCATGGAATTAATGAACCTTCCTAAGCCTGAGTATGATCATATTAAGTCAGAAGTCAGTCGGGTTGATGAGCATTTAAGTGCCATTCCCGACGGCGCTTTTCCCGAAGCTTAACATCAAAAAATAAGGTCAAAGATTTTTATCTAAATCTTTGACCTTATTTGACTTTAGTTGTATACTTAGCACTGTACTTTTAAGAGTGCTAATAACGATTATCAGGAGGTTAGGACATGCTAGTACCTACCGTCGTTGAACAAACTAGTCGTGGCGAACGTGCTTACGACATTTACTCACGTCTATTAAAAGACCGAATCATTATGTTATCCGGTGAAGTCAATGATCAAATGGCCAATTCTGTCATCGCGCAACTGCTTTTCTTGGACGCGCAAGACTCTGAAAAGGATATCTATCTCTACATCAACAGTCCTGGTGGTGTTATCACCAGTGGGTTGGCGATGCTGGATACGATGAACTTCATCAAGTCAGATGTGCAGACTATCGCCATCGGGATGGCTGCCTCAATGGCGTCCGTTTTGCTGGCTGGTGGGACGAAGGGGAAGCGGTTCGCATTGCCGAACTCAACCATCCTGATCCATCAACCTTCAGGCGGTGCCCAAGGTCAGCAGACCGAAATTGAAATCGCTGCTGAAGAAATCTTGAAGACACGTCGCAAGATGAACCAAATTTTGGCTGACGCAACTGGGCAAACGATTGAGCAAATCAAGAAGGACACCGAGCGTGATCATTATATGAGCGCTCAGGAAGCCAAGGATTACGGCTTAATCGATGATATCTTGGTCAACAAAAATACGCAAAAATAAGCTGTAAAAAGAAAAGCGCGTTGCCGTATCGTGGCAACGCGCTTTTGTTTCCCCGAAAAGACTTGCAAAGCGAGGGCATATTGAGTAATATAATTAGGTACTTGCGCGGTTAGTGTAATGGATCGCACGTGAGATTCCGGTTCTCGAAATCCGGGTTCGACTCCCGGGCTGCGCAGAAACCCGGTTAAATGGGAAAAGGTAGGACAGCAAAAACCCCGAGAAATCGGGGTTTTTGTTTTGGTTTGAAAAAGATGCAGCCATGGCCTTACATGTTTTTTGCAGAACTTTTGTGTCAATAATTCGCAACAATAAAGAAATCGAATTATTTATTTAAATTCTGAATGGCATAGTTAGCTTCATCAGCGGTGAATTTTTCACCATTTTCAGAGGTTAATTGCTCACGAACCGCATCAGGGGACATATCCATATCCTTTTGGTATGTTTTTGCTTTGGCAAGTGCATTTTTATTCCAATCGGCTTTGACATTTTCAATGGCATAGTTCGCTTCTTCTGCCGTAAACTTTTCACCGCTTTGAGAGGTCAGTTGATCATAGATGCCTGCCTTTGACATATGCATTGAATCGGCATAACTCTTAGCTTTGTTCAACGCGTTTTTATTCCAATCAGCTTTAAGGTGATCAATTGCATATTGAGCCGCTTCGGCCGAAAACTTTTCGCCACTTTGCGAAACTAATTGATCGTAAACGCCTGCTTTTGACATGTTCATTGCAGATGCGTAGGTAGTTCCCTTATTCAAAGCAGATTGATATTCTGCCGGAACATTTGCTGTCTTACTTTCGCTTGTAGCCTCTGACGCCACACTTGATTGCTGGTCGCTTTTGTCAGCCGCTGAAGAGGATGAACTCTCCGCAGCGGTATTTGAGTTGTTTGTTTTACTTCCCGTCATATTCACGCCAACAATGATGAATAAAACCACAATGATCCAAAACCAGATTCGCTTGTAAATTGGTTTCTTTTTCTTCATTTTGAACTCCCCCATGAAGATTTCTTAAAAAGGTGCAGTGAAATCAAAAATTAGCTGTAGCTAGAACTAAGCCTCCCTTTCTCAAGTAATGTTGTCACTTTGCGGTTAACATCCTTTCCGCTCACAAAGAAACCGCTTTCAATTATCATATGCAAAATTGCTAAATTTAGCAAATCTCAATGCTTATTTAGGGGAAATCGTGATCCAATCGTGAATTGTTAAATTTTGAATGAACAACTTTCCCTTTATGAAAGGTGAGTTTACGTGCCTGAAAATTGAACTCAACAAAATGCACTAGTGAAAAAACGATGTATGCTATTAGTGACTTTATACACGAAATGAGCCACTTTCCCTCGCATGAAAATTCCATTAGAAACAACCCGAAACTCGCTTTCAAAAAAGGCTGCAAGAGGGGACCAGATTTTAGTAAAATCCGAATAATCTTCACATCAATAAAATAGATGTTCCAAGTTTGCCGAATATGTGATTGTTTCTGGACGATTAGGGCCGCAGACTTGCGATAAAGCGGAACCCCTGCTACAATTGGTCTTGTTGGTAAAGGAAAACAGCATTTGTTGGGTTCCTAATTTTTTTCAGCTTGCTGGGTCGGCGAACGACTCGGAGGGACGTGAAATGACCCATTAAAGAAGGACGTGCCTTATGCATACTGAACTTGCGTGGCTCAAAGCGATCGCGCCTGATCTGATGGGCGTTGTCACTAAACGCTATCAGGTCCTTCAATTTATTAACTGGATGGCACCAGTTGGCCGGCGAACGTTGGCCGAACAGATGAAGATCTCAGAACGTGCTTTGCGCACAGAAACGGATTTTCTGCGTAGTCAAGGTTTGTTGGAAAGCTCAAAATCTGGCATGGTGCTAACAGCAAAAGGGTTAGAGACATTTCATGGCCTTGATCATCTTATGAATCAGCTGTTAGGAATTAAGGATGATGAAAAACGACTTGCTGCCCAGCTTCAAATCGATCATTGTTTGGTCGTATCTGGCGATGCCGATCAAAGTGGTCGGGTGCTTGATGAGCTGGGGAAGACGTTGAATTCGACCTTACAATTACTGCTGCCGCCGGGTCGCTTGACGGTTGCCGTGATGGGTGGAACGACAATGGCACATCTTGCAAGGCAGCTGACATTTCAGTTGTCTGCAGGACGTGAATTGACGTTTGTCCCTGCTCGCGGTGGCTTAGGCGAAGCGGTGACGATTCAGGCCAACTCGATTGCTGCTGCGATGGCGGAAGCAACCGACAGCAACTACCGAGCGTTGTATGTACCGGAAAATCTTAGCTCGGAATCCTACGAATCATTGATTAAAGAGCCTTCTGTTAAAGAGGTTTTAGGGCTGATTGATAAGGCTCAGGTCGTGATTCATAGTGTGGGTGACGCTTTAGTCATGGCTCGTCGCCGTGGCATGTCATCTGACACGATCAGCATGTTGAAAGCCAAACATGCCGTTGCCGAAGCATTCGGTGTTTTCTACGATGCGAGCGGCAAGGTCGTTTACAAGATACCGCAGATTGGTTTACAGCTCGCGGATCTTGATCATATACCGTATGTATTCGCTGTTGCTGCTGGCAAAAGTAAGTCCAAAGCAATTGCGGCATATATGCAACACGCACCGAGTCGGACGTGGCTGTTAACAGACGTCGGTGCAACTAATTCGATTTTAACTGGGGCAACCCGTTAGAATAAAACCTTATTTCCTAAAGGAGGAAATTTTAGCATGACTGTTAAGATTGGTATTAATGGTTTTGGCCGTATCGGTCGTTTGGCATTCCGTCGTATTTACGAATTGGGTGCAAAGAGCAATGACATCCAGGTTGTTGCAATTAACGATCTGACCAGCCCAACCATGCTGGCTCACTTGCTGAAGTATGATTCAACCCACGGTACTTTCCCTGGTGAAGTTAGTGCAACCGATAACGGTATCGTCGTTGACGGTAAAGAATACCGTGTCTACGCAGAACCGCAAGCCCAGAATATTCCTTGGGTTAAGAACGATGGCGTTGACTATGTTCTTGAATGCACAGGCTTCTACACCTCTGCTGAAAAGTCACAAGCTCATTTGGACGCAGGCGCAAAGCGTGTTCTGATTTCTGCCCCAGCCGGCAAGATGAAGACCATCGTTTACAACGTCAACGATGACACTCTGAATGCAGACGACAAGATTGTTTCTGCTGGTTCTTGCACAACCAACTGCTTGGCACCAATGGCTTACTTCCTGAACAAGGAATTCGGCATCGAAGTTGGTACCATGACCACCGTTCATGCTTACACCTCAACTCAGATGTTGCTTGACGGCCCAGTTCGCGGTGGCAACCTGCGCGCTGCACGTTCCGCTGCTGCTAACACGATTCCTCACAGCACAGGTGCTGCTAAGGCTATCGGTTTGGTTATCCCAGAATTGAACGGCAAGTTGCAGGGTCACGCACAGCGTGTTTCTGTTGTTGACGGTTCTTTGACCGAATTGGTTTCCATCTTGAAGACCAAGAACGTTACTGCTGACCAAGTTAACGAAGCTATCAAGAAGCACACCGAAAACAACCCTAGCTTTGGCTGGAACGAAGACGAAATCGTATCTTCCGATGTTATCGGTACGACACAAGGTTCAATCTTTGATCCTACACAGACCGAAGTTACAACTGCTGGTGACTATCAATTAGTTAAGACGGTTGCTTGGTACGATAACGAATATGGCTTTACTTGCCAGATGATCCGTACCTTGCTGAAATTTGCTACTCTCTAATCCGGAGTAACGCTTTTCTAGCCGCAACATCCGAAGCGGAGGGAGCTTACTCCCTCCGCTTTTTTTTGGAAATAGGCGATCAATTCTCAGGATGTTTTAGCATCCTGCTGAAAACGAGCGCTTATTTCTGGTGTTAAGCGGTCGTTACTTGAAGTTAAGTCATCTTTAGGAAAAATAGGAGGTCATTTCTCTTGGCTAAATTAATTGTTTCAGACTTAGATGTTAAGGACAAAAAAGTTCTGATCCGCGTTGACTTCAACGTGCCGATCAAAGATGGTGTTATCGGTGATGATAACCGGATCGTGGCAGCATTGCCAACCATCCAGTATGTTATTGATCATGGTGGCAAGGCAATCCTTTTGTCACATCTCGGCCGTGTCAAGACCGAAGAAGACAAGGCTAAGCTGACCTTGAAGCCAGTTGCAGAACGTTTGAGTGAATTGCTGAAGAAGCCAGTGACATTTGTCCCGGCAACTCGCGGCAAGGAACTTGAAGATGCTATCAACAAGATGAATGATGGCGACGTTCTTGTTATGGAAAACACCCGGTTTGAAGATCTTGACGGCAAGAAAGAATCCGGCAACGATCCTGAACTTGGCAAGTACTGGGCAAGTCTTGGCGACTTATTCGTTAACGATGCCTTTGGGACTGCACACCGCAGCCATGCTTCAAACGTCGGCATTGCTTCCAACATGAAGCAAACTGCTGCCGGCTTCTTGATGGAAAAGGAAATCAAGTTCTTAGGCGATGCCGTTGACAACCCGAAACACCCATTCATTGCTATCTTGGGTGGTGCAAAGGTTTCCGATAAGATCGGCGTGATCGAAAACTTGGTACCTAAGGCTGATAAGATTCTTATCGGCGGCGGCATGACCTATACTTTCTATGCTGCTAAGGGTATGAGCATCGGTAAGTCTTTGGTTGAAAAAGACAAGATCGAACTTGCCAAGAAGATCATGGATCAGGCTGGCGACAAGCTGCTTTTGCCGGTTGATTCCGTTGTTGCAACTGAATTCTCTAACGATGCCCCACATAAAGTTGTTGACGGCGACATTCCTGATGGCTATATGGCCTTGGATATCGGCCCGAAGACAATCAAAGAATTCAAAGATGCTTTGCAAGGTGCCAAGACCGTTGTTTGGAATGGCCCAATGGGTGTCTTCGAAATGAGCAACTATGCTGAAGGGACCCTTGAAGTCGGCCGTGCCCTTGGCGACTTGAAGGATGCTACTACAATTATCGGCGGCGGCGATTCAACAGCTGCTGCTAAGCAATTGGGTATTGCACCTAAGATTACCCATATTTCCACTGGCGGTGGCGCTAGCCTTGAATATCTTGAAGGCAAGACCTTGCCAGGTATCGCAGCTATTTCTGACAAGTAATTGTCAGGCATGCTGATCTAACAGTCACTACCGGCAGACGGTGTCTGTCGGTACATATGAAAGGAAGATATGCCATGCGTACACCATTCATTGCTGGTAACTGGAAAATGAACAAAAATCCTAAGGAAACGCAAGAATTCTTAGACGGCGTTAAAGGCAAGTTGCCTGATGCAAGCAAGGTTGAGACTGTCATTGGCGCACCTGCCATTGATTTGACCACCTTAGTTGCTGGCGCTGAAGGCACACCTTTGAAGACGGCGGCTGAAAACTGCTACTTTGAAGACGAAGGTGCCTTCACTGGTGAAACCAGCCCGAAAGCTTTGAAAGAAATGAACGTTGATTACGTCATTATCGGTCACAGCGAACGTCGCGGCTATTTCCACGAAACCGATGAAGATATCAATAAGAAGGCTAAGGCCATCTTTAAGAACAATCTTTTGCCAATCATTTGCTGCGGCGAAAGTTTGGCTCAGCGCGAAGCTGGCCAAACCGAAGACTGGGTTGCTTCACAGATTGAAGCTGCTTTGGCCGGTTTAAGTGCTGACCAAGTCAAAGTTTCAGTCTTAGCCTATGAACCAATCTGGGCTATCGGGACAGGTAAGACGGCAACTGCCGATCAGGCACAAGAAGTTGTCGCACATATTCGTGCAACGGTTGAGAAGTTGTATAATAAAGATACGGCAGATGCTGTTCGTATTCTTTACGGCGGCTCTGTTAAACCAGCGAACGTCAAGGAATTAATGGCTAAGCCTGATATCGATGGCGGTTTAGTCGGTGGCGCTTCGATGGATCCTGAAAGTTTCATCGCCTTGGCTAACTACCAAGATTAATCTGGGTTCTACTATTAAACAGCCTTCTGGCAAAAAGGAGAAGAATTTATGTCTATCATTACTGATGTATTGGCACGCGAAGTCTTAGACTCCCGTGGCAACCCTACTGTTGAAGTTGAATTGTACACTGAAGACGGCGGCTTTGGCCGTGCGTTGGTACCATCAGGTGCTTCAACCGGTGAACACGAAGCCGTTGAACTTCGTGATGGTGACAAGGATCGTTTTGGCGGCAAGGGTGTTTTGAAGGCCGTTGGTCATGTGAACAACGAAATCGCTAAGGCGGTTATTGGCCTTGACGTGACTGAACAACGCCTGATTGACCAAACCATGATTGACCTTGACGGTACCCCGAACAAGGGCAAGTTTGGCGCCAATGCTATCTTGGGTGTTTCCTTGGCTGCAGCCCGTGCTGCTGCTGATGAAGTTGGCCTGCCATTGTATCAATATCTTGGCGGCCCGAATGCCCACGTTCTGCCAACGCCAATGATGAACGTCCTCAATGGTGGTGCACACTCAACCAACACCGTTGACTTCCAGGAATTCATGATCATGCCTGTTGGCGCTAAGAGCGTTCGTGAAGCTGTTCGGATGGGTTCAGAAACCTTCCATGCTTTACAGGCACTGTTGAAGAGTAAAGGCGACATCACCGCTGTTGGTGATGAAGGCGGCTTTGCCCCGAACTTGAAGGATAACGAAGAAGCCTTCGAACTTCTTGTTGAAGCAATCAAGAAGGCTGGCTACAAGCCAGGCGACGACATTGCTTTGGCCTTTGACGTTGCTGCTTCAGAAATGTACGATGCCGAGAGCAAGACATACACAACCAAGTGGTCTAACCCTGACAAGAAGTACACCACTGAAGAATGGACCGACATGATTGATGGTTACATTAACAAGTACCCAATTGTTTCTGTTGAAGATCCTATCGACGAAAACGACTGGGAAGGCTGGCAGACATTCACCAAGAAGATGGGCGACAAAGTCCAAATCGTTGGTGATGATCTGTTTGTTACCAACACCGACTACCTGAAGAAGGGTATCGATATGGGTGTTGCTAACTCCATCCTGATCAAGCTGAACCAGATCGGTACATTGACCGAAACCTTCGAAGCCATCGAAATGGCTAAAGAAGCTGGTTACACAGCTGTTGTTTCACATCGTTCCGGTGAAACTGAAGATACAACGATTGCTGACTTGGTTGTTGCAACCAACGCTGGCCAGATCAAGACTGGTTCAATGAGCCGGACAGATCGTATCGCTAAGTACAACCAGTTAATGCGGATCGAAGATCAACTGGGTGCACAATCCTTGTACAAGGGCCGCAAGTCCTTCTACAATGTGAAAGCAATCGACTAATTTGCTTAATTAGTTGGCAGCTTGGAAAGCACGTTTCCGTTAAGGAGCGTGCTTTTTTTGTGGAGCGTGAGCTGGCGCGGTTAGAAACCAGAGTTTGTAAGTTCAAGGTCCTTACATGCAGGTTTCTGCGCCAGCGAGCGCGTTTAATTGTGCGCGAACAGGAGCGCTTAGAAGCCGGAACATAAGTGGCTTCGACCAAATGGCGTGGTTTTAGCGAGGTCGCTTGGGTTGAAAGAATCAGGATTTTTTAATCGGTGAGACTGAATCGCGGTTGTCGGGTGCACCTTTCTGTATACTAGGGATAAGCACAAATGAAAGGACAGTTTTCTATGCAAACGACGCCACCTCATTGGCAACGAAACATTGCTATCTTTTTGCTTGGTCAATTTCTTTCTGGCATTACCAGTATGACGGTTCAGTATGCGATCATTTGGCACTTAACGGCTAAAACTGGTTCTGCAACGATTCTCAGCATTGCTACTTTATTAGGTATGTTGCCGACGATTTTGCTGAGTCCTTTTGTCGGGCCTTATATTGATCGCTTGAACAAGAAAATGTTGTTGATTGTACCGGATATTGTCGCCGCTATGGTGGCACTTATTTTGAGTGCCGTTGGCGAGTTCGGTGGCTTTTTTCCTGTTTGGCTGATCTTTGTGTCGTTGCTGGTGCGGGCGTTGGCACAAACATTCCAGATGCCGACGATTCAGGCTATTTTGCCAACCATGGTCCCTGGTGATCAGTTGACGCGCGTGAACGGTCAACTCGGTGTAGTGAATTCGGCGAACATGATTATTGCGCCGGCACTGGGAGCTGTCCTTTTTGGCCTGATGCCGATGCCGCTTTTGATTTTGTTAGATGTTTTAGGTGCGATTCTAGGAGTCAGCTTGCTGTTGTTCGTTAGTATTCCAGAAAATCGCTTGGTCGGGACAACCGTCCATGTTGCGCAGGATGCCAAGGTCGGGTGGCAATTGTTGCGAGGCAATCGTGGCCTGTGGTATATGACTTTAATTGGCATGTTGACGACGTTTGCCTTCATGCCAGCCGCTAGTATGTATCCTTTAATGACCATGCGTTATTTTCATGGCACTGTCGGTCAAGCTGGGTTGATTGAAGTTGTTTATTTTGCTGGCTCGTTACTTGGCGGCCTGCTCATTAGCGTCTTTGGCCATTTTCGTGATCGTATTCATCCGATTGTCTGGGGGATGGTGGTCATTGGCGTGACGTTTGGATTAAGTGGTGTTTTGCCACGAACTGAAAATGGCTTTTTATGGTTTCTTATCTTGAATGGCGTTGCTGGCTTAGCTTGGCCGTTTTTCAACACGCCTCTGATCGCGATGTATCAGCAAAGCTATGCTCCTGAGACGCTCGGACGGGTTATGGGGATTTTGAATGCGCTAATGAGTCTGCCAGGGCCGGTCGGCTTGATCTTTGCTGGTCCCATCGCCGATCGCTTTGGTGTCGCAACTTTATTTGTAGTTGCAGGGATCGGCGTGTTACTGGCCGCTGGCGTTATGTTCGGCTTGAAGATCACCCGTGAATATGACCGCCAGTTGCAAGCAGATGGGTCATCAGATTTGACTAAAAGGGGATAGATCGTATGAAAAAATTTTTCACCGTGTTTGCTCGGCTAGAAGTTGTTTTAGGATTGACGATGTTATGGATGACGTGGGATGTCGGCTTGCGAGCATCTGGCCAGATTTTTGGCGCCTTAGTTGTTTTAATCGGGATTGTGCTTTTATACGGGTTGATCATTTATGCGTTGATTGGCTGGTTCATGGATCCTACGCACCGTTACTGGTATGTGCTGACACTGGTGCTAACTTTGCTGTACAACGTGTTAGCCTGGACCTTTCCCAGCGTCATGATCCAAACATGGGCCACATATCCATTTCCGCTTATCACTTTGTTAATCGGTGTAATGTTGGTTTGGGTGGCTCGGCAAGAAAAACAATAATTGGTTTTGCTGACTCGGGTGACTGAGTCGTTTTTGATTCCCAGCCAGAGGTATATACTGAGATCATGTTGTACTGGAGGGGAATTACTTGGCACGACCTGTAAAAGAAAAATTTGACGTTACTCGCCTGCGATTTGTGCTACTCGGACTACTCGTTGGTTTAATGAGCGGCACTGTTGTCAGCGCGTTTCGCTATTGTATTGAAGTAGGGCTGCGCTATAGTCGGCTGGTATATGGGCACTTGCGAATAGCGCCGTTTGTCTGGTGGCAATGGGCGTTGTTGATCGGTGTCAATCTTGGTTTGGCGTTAATCGTGGCGTGGCTTCTCAAGAAAGAGCCCTATATTTCTGGCTCTGGGATTCCGCAAGTTGAAGGCCAATTGGCTGGTGAATTGGAGATGCACTGGTGGTCGATCCTCTGGCGAAAATTTGTCGGCGGTGTTCTGGCGCTGGGGCCTGGGTTGTTTCTCGGACGGGAAGGACCGTCGATTCAGTTAGGCGCTTCAGTCGGGCAAGGTTTAGCTGCTGGGTTCAAGCTATCAGGAACTGATCGGCGATTGTTAATTGCATCCGGTTCCGCTGCTGGCTTGGCGGCGGCGTTTAATGCACCCATTGCTGGGACCTTGTTTGTCTTAGAAGAGGTTTATCATAATTTCTCACCGCTTGTTTGGTTAACGGCATTGGCTGGGGCAATTGGATCGGATTTTGTTTCACTGAATGTTTTCGGACTTGTTCCGGTGCTGCATTTAAGCTATTCGCGTAGTTTACCTGTATCGAGTTATTGGCATTTAATTTTGCTAGGCATTCTTTTGGGCTTGTTTGGGTACTTATACCAGCGAATCTTGTTGGTGATGCCGCGGTGGTATCGCAACTTGACACATTTACCGCGGCCATTACAAGGCATTGTACCGTTTCTGCTGGTGATTCTGGTTGGCTATTTTGCACCAAACTTACTTGGTGGTGGCAATGGTTTGATTGTCGGTTTTGGCCAGTATGTGCCATCTTTGCTTGTATTGATCGCAATTTTTGTTGTACGTTTCGTTTTTTCAATGATTTCATATGGTTCTGGATTACCAGGTGGCATTTTTCTGCCGATTCTTTCTTTGGGTGCCGTGATCGGTGCCATTTATGGCGTCTTCATGAATCAACTCGGCTTATTGCCGCACGTCTATATCATGAACTTAATCATTTTTTCAATGGCCGGTTACTTTGCTGGCATTGGAAAAGCACCGTTTACTGCGATTCTATTGGTAACGGAGATGGTTGGTAATTTGACGCATTTGATGCCGTTAGCGGTTCTATCGTTAACTGCTTATCTCGTGGTTGATTTGCTTGGCGGTGCGCCGATCTATGAAGCGTTACTCGAGCAAATGACAATGCCGAAAACAGTTCAACAGCTTCATCGACCCGACCGACTGGAAATACCGGTTTTCTTCGGCAGTCCCTTGAATGGCAAAATGGTCCGCGATATGCCATGGCCTAAAGAAGCATTACTAATCGGAATCCGGCGTGGCGAACAGGAAGTGATTCCACATGGTGATTCCTTGATCCGTGAAGGTGATACGTTGGTGCTGTTAACGGATGCGACCCAACGTGCTCGGGTCAAGCGGCGGATTGATGCGCTATCGGCGGCGTTGGGGAAAACGCACCAAAACTCATGAGCAAGTTATCTGTCAGGACGTTGACGTGCTTTTATTGTGAGTTATTTTACTTGCTGTGAGACGGTTCAAGTAGCTAAAAAGGTGGATTTCAGCAAAGATGCCTCTTTTAGGTAGAATGCGTTCGCCTTTATGTTGCTTTTATGCTAAACTACTAGGGTGAGATTTTTCGCAAGGGAGGCAACAACTTGCAAAGTTTATTGACCACATTTCTTGTGATCGATTCGATTTTGATCGTGATCGCAACATTAATGCAACCAAGCAAACAACAAGATGCGTTAAGCGCATTGTCCGGTGGGGCAACAGATCTTTTCGGGAAGACGAAATCCCGCGGCTTCGAAGCTTTCATGGAGAAAGTCACCGTTGTACTAGGTGTTATTTTCTTCGGCCTCGCAATCGCGCTGGTATATCTGGAAGCCCATTAACGAAAGTCTCCTGGTACTCAGGAGACTTTTTTTGCAGAGCGTTCATTGGCCCGGTTTCTGGGCCAGGAAACGCGTTTCGACAGCAACTGCGGTGGAATAGCTAACCATATGACAAGGCTGACTTTATCCGCCAATAGACAAGACCTACAACCGTTTTTTCACCGCAATATCGAGCCTTTTCACCAAGAGATTGAAGTTCCACTTGTCCACCCAGCCACTTGCCACAAAGGATGAAACCCATCATGATCTTTCGTGAACCGCAACCATTCGAATACGAGGGCACTGATACCGGTGTTGTTTTGCTGCATGCCTATACTGGCAGCCCAAACGACATGAACTTCATGGGGCGGGCCTTGCAGCGGGCTGGGTATGGCGTGTATGCGCCGTTGTTCACGGGACATGGTACCATTGAGCCAATGGATATTGTGACTAAGGGCAACCCAGATATTTGGTGGGCAGAGGCCAGCGCGGCTGTTTCGCATATGACAGCAAAGTATGACCGTGTTTTTGTTTTTGGATTATCACTCGGCGGTATTTTCGCCATGAAAGCTTTGGAAATATTACCCGGTGTCACAGCTGGCGGCGTTTTTTCATCGCCGATCTTACCGGGCAAGCATCATCTCGTGCCAGGGTTTCTGAGATACGCACAATATATGAATCGTTTGGCAGGTGTACCGGACGAAAGTACTCAGATTTTGGCTTACTTACCAGGCCAGCTGGCGGCGATTGACAATTTCGCCACTGGGGTTGCCGCCGATCTGTATTTAGTTAATAAGCCGATCTTTATCGGCCAAGCCGGTGCTGATGAATTAGTTGATGGGCAGCTGGCCTATCAGCTACGGGATGCACTCATCAATGCACCGCAAGTAGATTTCCATTGGTATGACAATGCCAAACATGTGATCACCGTGAATTCGGCGCATCACGCACTACAACAAGACGTTATCGCATTTATGCAACAAGAAAACGAGGGATAGCATGACCACAGTTGGCCATATTCGTAATGAACTTTTAGCAACATTTCGTAAAAATCCGAAGATTGATTATTCGGTCCAGACGCTGAGTCGTGCCTTGAAATTAAACGAAGGCACTGATTTTAAAACGCTGGTTCAAGCCTTAACTGGTATGGAAAATGACAATTTAATCCATCCCATTAGTGAAGGCCGTTATGCTTGGGGCGGCACGCCTAAAGTGTTGACAGGTATTTTCCATGGCAATGAAAAAGGGTTTGGTTTCGTTGCGATTGAAGATCAGGACAATGATGTTTATGTGCCGTCAACGAGCACTGATTTTGCTTTGGACGGTGATACCGTTGAAGTCCGTACCGTCCGTGAAGCACGCCCAAACGATACGCGTGGACCAGAAGGCGAAATCACTAAGGTTGTTGAACGCAGCCTAACGACACTTGTAGGCGAATTCAAACCATTTTCCGACAAAGATCGGGCCAAGTCTGGTTTTATTGGTATGGTTGTCAGCCACGAGAAGAAACTGAAGAATTTTCCGGTTTATGTCAAAGACACTGGTACCATGCCGCAATTAGGCGACATGACGGTTACCGAGATTACGGAATTTCCTAATGAACACCATCCGAAGCTGATGTATGGCATGGTGGTTGAAACATTGGGAAATAAGAATGATCCCGGTGTGGATATTATGTCATTAGTGATGCAAAACCATATCAAGACTGAGTTTCCTGATGAGGTAATGACTCAAACTAATGATATCCCGGATCATGTCACCCCAGAAGAACGGGTGAACCGTAAAGATATCACCGATCAAGCCGTTGTGACGATTGACGGCGACGACAGTAAAGACTTCGATGATGCCGTTGTCGTTTGGAAATTGCCAAACGGAAACTTCCATCTTGGTGTGCATATTGCAGACGTGTCGCACTATGTTACAGAAGGCTCAGCGTTGGACAAAGAAGCGTTTGATCGCGGGACTAGTACGTATCTGGTCGACCGTGTCATTCCGATGCTGCCATTCCGGCTGTCTAATGGCATTTGTTCGTTGAATCCTGGCGTTGATCGCTTGGCGATGTCTTGTGATATGGAAATTGATCAAGATGGTCACGTGGTTAATCACGAGATTTATCAAAGCATCATCAAGAGCCATGCGCGGATGACTTATAACAACGTCAACAAGATTGTGACCGACCATGACCCAGAAGTGATGGCCGAGTATCAGGAACTTGTGCCGATGTTTGAAGACATGGTTCAACTGCATCAAATTCTTTACAAGATGCGGCATGCTCGAGGTGCCATTGACTTCGAAGAAAACGAAGCCAAGATCATTGTTGATGATATGGGTCACCCAACAGACATTGTTCTGCGTGAGCGTGGTGTGTCAGAACGAATGATTGAATCCTTCATGCTGGCCGCTAACGAAACCGTCGCTGAACATTACAACAAGCAACATTTACCATTCTTATACCGGGTTCACGAAACACCAGATGCCGACCGCATTAAAGAATTCATGGAATTCATTGCTAGTTTTGGTATCACCGTGCCGATGAAAAAAGGCAAAGAAATCACCCCAAAGCAACTTCAGGATGTTGTGACAGATGTCACCGGCACGCCTGAAGAAGCAATGGTGAGCGTTAAAATGCTGCGGAGTTTAAAACAGGCTCGGTATTCACCAGATCCACTTGGACATTTTGGCTTGGCAGCAAAGTATTACTGCCACTTTACCAGTCCAATTCGGCGTTATCCTGACTTGGTCGCTCATCGCTTGATTCGTGATTATGCGGTTGAAGGCACTGGCGACGATATCAAGGCAAGCTGGAATAAGAAATTACCAGATATTGCAGCTCAGGCATCCATGGCGGAACGGCGGAGCATTGACGCTGAGCGTGCAGTTGACGATCTTAAGAAAGCTGAATTTATGGCTGATAAGGTCGGCGAAGAATTTGATGCTGTTGTTAGCGGCGTGACGAGCTTTGGGATGTTTGTGGCTTTGCCGAACACCGTAGAAGGGCTTGTTCATATCACGCGGATGACCGATGATTATTATTCATTCATCGATAGTCAGATGGCTTTAGTTGGCGAACGCACCAAGCGCACGTACCGAATTGGCCAGTCTTTGCGAGTTAAACTTGATAATGTTGATATTGATCAACGACAGGTAGACTTTTCATTGATTCCTGATGAAAATACGCCAACAAGTGATCTGGGCAAGTTCGTCAAAAAAGAAGACCGGCGTGAACGTCGGCCAAATGGCAACAAGCCTGGTTTTGGCAATAATAACCATGGTGGGCCAAATCGTAATCAACACAACAATCGACCACGCAAACCAGCTGGTGCGCCACATCAAGGCAAGCACTATAATGCCAAGCGCGGCACTAAATAACGCTGGGAACTTTTGAAAGGGGGATGGTTCAATGGCGAAGAAACATCGACAAAAACCTGACAACCTGCTCGCCCAGAATAAAAAGGCCGGTCATGATTACAACATTCTTGATACCTACGAAGCCGGTATTGCGCTGACAGGTACCGAAATCAAATCCGTGCGTGATGGCAAACTTAATTTACGTGACGGTTTTGCCCGAATTCGGAATAATGAGGCGTGGTTAGAAAACGTCCACATTAGTCCGTATAAAGAGGGCAATTTATTCAACGTTGACCCAATGCGTAATCGCAAGCTGCTCTTGCACAAACGAGAAATTCGCAAGTTAGGTCAAATGACAGCGCGCCAAGGTGTCACGCTTGTGCCGTTGCGGATGTATCTAAAACACGGCTATGCCAAGGTTCTGATTGGTGTGGCTGAAGGGAAGCATAACTACGACAAACGTGAAACCTTAAAGCGCAAGGATCAGGAACGCGAGGTTCAGCGCGCTTTGAAGGCACGGTATTAAACGCCCAGTGGCATTAAGCTAATGCTGATCTGAGCATCAAAAATCGATCTTCTAGCTTGTCCATCAGCAATATCATGATGTCGCTGATGTGCAGGTTAGGTGACGTTATGCCAACTGAGTTTTATCAGTAAAGAGCATCGGGAGAAACCCGATGCTCTTTTTGTTTTGCTATCATTTATTTCTAAACAAGCTAAAGTGTTGATGTTATATAAATAATTACACTATTGATTGACTAATGATTTCTTTTTCATTGTTTTGCTTATTTATTTATATAAAATGGCGATTTTTCCTTCTAAGGTTTTACTTAAGTAAGAACTAATATAAAATAGGGCAAGGAGACTGTCGTTGGTCAATGCCTTTGTCGACGAACTTCAGTTGAGGAGGGAGGATAGCATTTGTGGTCACACTGTCTGATGTCGCGAAAGAAGCCAATGTTTCAAAAATGACCGTGTCCCGTGTCATCAATCATCCTGAGCAAGTGACGCCTGAGTTAAAACAACTCGTCGAACAAGCAATGGCGATTTTGCATTATCGACCTAACTCTGCAGCGAAGGCTTTGGCCAATAATCGGACTAACGTTATCAAGTTTTTGATTCTTGAAGATGTGGATACGACCGAACCTTATTACATGACGTTGCTATTCGGCATTGCCCGAGGACTTGATCGTCAGCAGTATGCTTTGCAATTAGTGACAGATTGCGAGCATCTTGATTTGGATCACGCCGATGGGTACATTATTACGGGTGCGCGGTCGACTGATTGTCAATGGATTGATCAGTTAGCGAAACCGGTTGTTTTATTTGGGGAAAATCGTCATGGTTATGATTTTATTGATACGGACAATAAATTAGGCGAACAGCAAGCAACCGAATATGCGCTGGCCAAGAATTATCAATCGATTATTTTTCTTGGTATTGATGTGAGAGAACCGTTTGAATATTCGCGTGAAGCAGGGTATATCAATACTTTGCAGAGACATCAAAAAGTACCGCAGATTCATCGAATGGGTAATCATAGTCACGAATCGCAACATTTTATCAGTGAAAATTGGCGAAAGTTCGCGCGAAATACTGTTTTCATCTGTGCAAGTGATCGCCTCGCGTTAGGTGCGGTCAGAGCGATTCAACAAAATGGTGGGCGAATTCCAACCGACTTTGGCGTCATCGGATTTGATGGCGTTTTTCTGGATCAAGTTTCAAATCCAAAATTAACCACCGTGAAACAACCGGTGGTGCAACTTGGTGAACTATTAGCACGGATGCTCTTGCAAAAAATCGCCCAGTCAGGCGCACAACAAGGTGAACTACTGGTGCCGCCAAAATTAGTGCTGCGCGGGACGATACGCACTTAGGTGATTATAGAATTCCGATCTGGCAAAATGAGTTTGTCTACTGATAGGTCGGGGTAACATTCACAGTTATCAAACAGGCCAACAATTTTCCGCTGGGAAATTGTTGGCTTTTCTTCACTTCATTTTGATAACGGTAACAAACGCAGTTAACTTGTATCATGCGTGCGCTTTCACTATGCTAGTTGGAAAAGGGGGCGGGTCACATGAGCACTTGGTATGATCAGGCGATTATTTATCAAATTTATCCGAAGTCATTTCAGGACAGTGATGGCGACGGTATTGGGGATCTTAACGGCATTCGGCAACGCATACCGTATCTGCAGGACTTAGGCATCAACGCCGTTTGGCTGAATCCTGTGTTTGTATCACCGCAAGTCGATAATGGGTATGATGTCGCCAACTATTACGCGATTGATGAGCGAATGGGAACGATGGCCGATATGCAGGCTTTGATTCATGAACTTCATGAAGCGGGTATCCGTATCATCCTGGATTTTGTTTTGAACCACACATCAGATCAGCACCCGTGGTTTCAAGATGCAAGCCGGAATGTAAAAAGTATTTATCGCCTCAATTTTCAAGTCAAGTGCAACGATGATAACGAATTCTTGATAGTGGTCTAGGCTGTTACGCCATGCATCGGTAGTAATCGCATGGGCGAAGATAGTTCAGAATACGTCTGGGACGATGGTTCAGTGCGGATTGGACTGCTTGAATTTCAACCAGGGTAATTGCTCTGAGAGACTTCCCTTTCGGGAAGAATTCCCTAAGCAGTCCATTGGCGTTCTCGTTTGTGCCACGCTCCCAAGGCGAGTACGGATGTGCGAAGTAAATCTGGGTTCCAACAATCTCTGATAACTTGGCAAACTCGGAACCATTGTCAAAAGTGATACTCTCAAATTCCTTGGCCCCGTAGTCGTCGATCGTGTCCTGCAAGGCTTTAAGGCAGGTGCCCGCATGATAGTCAGGAATCTTGACGATGATCTCAGTCCGGCTGTACCGTTCTGTGAGCGTCATTAATGCTGGCTCATCAGCTAAGCGAATACCTTTGACCAAGTCGCCTTCCCAATGTCCCACGCCTGTGCGGTCATTCACGGCCGCAGGACGCAACTCGATTGAGTCGCCGTATATCTTCTTATTCTTGCGCTTGTGGGCGTTCTTATAGCCTTTGATGCGGCGTCGGAGCTTCTTGGGAAGTGTCATGTTGTCTAGCTCAAGCAGCCCGGCGTCGATGTAGCGATAGACAGTTGTCGTTGAAGGGCAAGCCTTGCCCTGGTCGCGATAGAAGTGTACGAAGCTATCAACGCTGTGTACGCGCGGCTTACGAGTAAGCTCCCTGGCGAGAGCCTTGAAGAACGCACGGCCGGTCTTAAGAAAGGCGTAGTGACCGGTTCTATCGCGTTTACGGTCGTGCATGGCTTGGGCAGTTTCCGCAAGATAGACTTGATGCGAGTGACGCTTCGAGTCGAGCTGAGTTACAGATCCACGCGTGATTTCTCGTGAGATTGTCGCTTTACTGCGATGAAGCTTCTGTGCAATCACGGTCGCGGTGTCACCAGCAGCCTGAAGGGCCTGAATTGTAGCACGGTCGCTAAAACTGAGTTGTTGGTAATGCTTGTGGGTGTTAGTCTGAGAGTGGGTCATGAAGATTCCTGCTTTCTTGTTTAGCTAGCACTAACAAGAATAGGTCTTCATGGCCTTTATGGTCTAGTCGTCAGGGTGTTGCACTTGAATTGTAAACTGGGGAAAAGTATTTATCGTGATTATTATATTTTTTCTGGACATCATCATAAAAGACCAAATAATTGGGGAAGCTTCTTCGGCGGCTCGGTTTGGTCGCCTGATCCAGCCGGTACCGGTCAATCCTATTTCCATTTATTTGATCAGCACATGCCGGATTTGAATTGGGCCAATGCCGAGGTTCGGCGTGCGATGGGGGATGTTGCTGAATTTTGGCTAAACAAGGGAATTGATGGGTTGCGGCTTGACGCGTTTATTCATATTGCCAAAGTTGATCTGGCGCAAAACTATCCAACGTCGGAAAGCCAACAAGAGCCTGTGATTGCAGAACCGTTTTTTGCTAATCTGCCCAATGTTCAGCGGTGGTTGCGGCCCTTCTGTGCTCAGATCAAGGCAGATTTTCCAAATACCTTTATACGTGGGGAAGCGGCAAGTGCAAATGTCAATCTTGCTGTTGACTACACGAGCCAGCATAACAAATTGATGGATAGTGTGATTACTTTCCGATATTTTACCGAAGATACAACGCAACTTGACACCAGCATCCCAGCGCAGTATCAGCCGAAACCTTTGGATTTTGCAAAGTTTAAACAGACACAGGTTGTTTGGCAGCAAACACTTGCTGGTGTGTCGTTGCCGACGCTTTATTGGGGCAATCATGATATGGCTCGTCTGGCTACGCGCGTTGCCCATTCAGCGATTCAGGCGAGAAGTCTGGCAGTGTTGATGTATTTACAACGCGGTATTCCAATCATCTATTACGGTGAAGAGCTAGGACTTGAAAATCTCACGTTGCCTGATGCGAAAGCTTTTTCCGATCCAAGCGTCCCGCGTTTCATTGCAGCAGCTGTGGATGCAGGGTATACCCAGGAGGCGGCGTTAGCGATGGTCAATGCGACCCATAAGTTGCCAGCGAGAGGGCCGATGACGTGGGATGCGACAACCAATAGTGGCTTTACGAGCGGCACGCCTTGGTTGGTTGGCAAGCGCAGCAGCTGCACGCATGTTGCCGAACAACAACATGATCCGCACAGCAGCCTTGCATTTTACAAGCAATTGATTGCTTTAAAGAAACGGTCAGTCTTTCAAACAGGCAGTTTTCGACTGTTGAGCACGGGGCCAGACAGCTATGTGTATCTTCGCCAGACAGACAAGGCGATTGCCGTTGTGGCGGTTGCTTTGAGTGATAAAACAGTCAACCTTAGATTGCCAGCCGGTGACTATCAAGCGGTGCTAATCGTCGGTGACGCGACACTGAGCGAAGAAACACTGACACTATCAGCCGATTCAGCAGCAGTATTCATTCAGGAAAAGGAGCGTGCTAAGCCATGAATTTAGCAGCTATGTCTCATCGACCAGAAAGTGAAGATTGTTTCTTATATACCAATAAAAAGCTACGTTTGCGGTTCCATACGGCACAAAACGATGTCGCCAAGGTGGTTGTTTTGTATGGTGATCCTTACTGGCAAGAGCTTGATCAGCATCAACAATATCGGTTGAGTTATCAGCGCAAACCGATGAGTCAGCTAGGGACAGGTCAAGTTGCTGATCATTGGGGAGTGACCTTGGAGGCGCCTTATCAACGTCTGCAGTACCTGTTTGAAGTGACCGGACAGGACGGTAGCAAATGGTTATTTGGTGATCGGGGATTGCGAAAAGACACAGAGTCCGCGCGAATTGATACCGGCAATTATTTTCGTGTGCCGTATTTTCACGAGATTGATCGGGTGAAAACGCCTGATTGGGTGAAAGAAACCGTTTGGTACCAAATTTTTCCGGAAAGATTTGCCAACGGTGATAGCACAAATGATCCTGTTGGCACGAAACCTTGGCGACCGTCTGATCATCCTGGACGTGATGATTACTATGGTGGTGATTTACAGGGGGTCTTGGATCACTTAGATGATTTGCAAGCATTGGGTGTCAATGGTCTGTACTTTTGTCCTATCTTTACCGCGAGTTCAAACCATAAATATGACACCATTGATTATTTAACGATTGATCCGGATTTCGGTGATAAGACACTGTTTGCCAAGTTGGTTAATGAAGCCCATAAACGCGGGATGCGCGTCATGCTGGATGCCGTGTTTAACCACATGGGCTTTGCTAGCATGCAGTGGCAGGATGTCTTAGCAAATGGCAAAAAATCACGCTTTGCTTCGTGGTTCCACATTCATGATTATCCATTGACGCCATTTCATAATCCCCTGAAAGGCGAGGGAGCGCCACAATACGATACATTTGCGTTTGAGTCGCGAATGCCAAAGTTAGATACGGCCAATCCAGCGGTTCAGGATTATCTACTGCAAGTGGCAACTTACTGGATTCAAGCATTTGATATTGATGCCTGGCGTTTAGATGTGGCGAACGAAGTTGATCATCATTTTTGGAAAAGATTTTACAGCGCTGTCACCGCCATTAAACCGGATTTTTATATTTTGGGCGAGGTTTGGCATAGCAGTCAACCTTGGTTAAATGGCGATGAATTTTCCGGTGTTATGAATTATGCCTTCACGCAGCAAATAGAGGACCACTTTTTGACCGGTAAGCAGACAGCTGCGGGGATGACCGCTTTGTTAACGGACCAATTGATGCTTTACCGCGATCAGACAAATCAAGTGATGTTAAATATGTTAGATTCGCACGATACACCGCGGTTGTTAACGGTAGCAGGTGATGACATTGATCTAGCGTTGCAAGCATTGACCTTTGCTTTTCTTCAGACAGGTACGCCATGTCTTTATTATGGAACTGAGATGGGCATGGATGGGGAAAATGATCCTGATGATCGAAAACCAATGGATTGGACAAAATTAGGTCAGCCAATTTGGCAACGGGTGGCGAAGCTCATCGGCTTTCGTCGTGAACATGCGGCTACCCTTGGGCGTGGTATGACCAAATTAGAAGTGACACCTTCTGGATTAATTAAGGTTGTGCGCCACGGCCGTGAAACGCTGACGGCATATTTCAATACCACAGCGTCATCGGTTCCTTTGACGGCGGCACCTGTTTTGCATCAAAGGTTTGCTCAAAATGAGTTAGCTCCAAAAGGATTTGTTGTAGTAGTAAACTAATTATGATAGCGGTAACATTCATTTTGCGATTGTATAGCGCTTTCATTCATCTATAATAAAGTGTGTCCTTTAAGTGGTTGTTGCCATGACTATCGTAAAGAAAATGGTCACAAGGGAGAAGTGGAGAAGATGAAAAGAACATGAAAAGAACATTTGCCGTCGATCCGTGGATGATTGCAACCCATCAGTTTCATCCAGAGGACAAGCGGCTTCAAGAAAGTTTGACGGCAATTGGTAACGGCTACATGGGCATGCGCGGGAATTTTGAGGAACAGTACTCGGGGGATCAGCTTTCGGGAACTTATCTCGGTGGTGTTTGGTTTCCGGATAAAACCCGCGTTGGTTGGTGGAAAAATGGCTATCCTGCGTACTTTGGCAAAGCAATCAATGCACCCAGCTTTTTGCCAATTCGCATCAAAGTGAATGAACAACCGGTTGATTTGGCCAAAAACAGTTTTCGGGATTTCTATTTGGCACTTGATTTACATCAGGGATTGTTAACTCGGCAGTTTATCTATGAAGGGGATCAGGTTGAGGTTCGGTTTGAGTTTCAACGATTTTTGAGCAATGTGGTGAAGGAAGCAGCCTTGATTAACGTGAAAGCAACTGTGCTTAGCGGTAAGGCAACGATCACATTTGATGCTGGACTTGAAGGTCGTGTCGCTAATGAAGATAGCAACTATGATGAGCGGTTTTGGGAACCGCAAGCTGAGGATCCCACTCAAAAAACCATTCAATTGCAAACTAAACCAAATCCTTACGATGTACCGCAATTCACCGTTCTATTGAAGCAACAGTTGCGTGTCAATCATCAACCGGTCACAGGCGTTGTCACGACCGGCAACGGCTGGCTAAACGAACAAATTGTGGCTGATTTGGCAGCTGGCGAAACTTATCAACTGGAAAAGGATGTCATTGTGGTTACTAGCCGCGATGTTGCGCCTTCTGATCAGCAGCAAACAGCCGCAGCTTTGATGACCACATTACAAACACACAGTTTTTCCGAACAACTGGCTGCCCATACGCAGCTTTGGGCGCAACGCTGGGAGCAAAGTGATGTGGTCATTGAAGGCGATCCGGCCGCACAACAAGGCATTCGGTTTAATATTGCGCAATTGTTTATGACGTACTATGGCGAAGATAAGCGCCTTAACATTGGGCCTAAGGGTTTTACAGGTGAAAAATACGGCGGTGCCACTTACTGGGATACTGAAGCCTATATTGTACCAATGTATCTGGCAGTGACGCCGCCAGATGTGACGCGAGCACTTCTTCAATATCGCCACGATCAATTACCTGGTGCGTATCATAATGCACAGCAGCAAGGACTGGCCGGTGCTTTGTTCCCAATGGTGACCTTTAATGGCATCGAGTGTCACAACGAGTGGGAGATCACATTTGAAGAAATCCATCGTAATGGTGCAGTTGCGTTCGCGATTTATCAATACACGTCTTATACCGGCGATGAAAGTTATGTCAACCGTGATGGTATTGAGGTCTTGGTGGGGATTGCCCGTTTCTGGGCTGACCGGGTGCATTTTAGCAAACGTGCCAATCAGTATATGATTCACGGGGTAACCGGTCCTAATGAATATGAAAACAATGTTAACAACAACTGGTATACCAACACCATGGCATCGTGGACGTTAAGTTACACGTTAGCGCGCCTGTCCAAGGCGAATGCTGACGTGGTCGCTAAACTTGCGGTGACTGCAGAAGAAAAAGCTAAGTGGCAAGATATTATTGATCGGATGTACTATCCCGTTGACGATGAATTAGGGATCTTTGTTCAACACGATACCTTTCTTGATAAAGATTTGCGACCCGCCAGTTCGATTCCTGCTGACCAGCGGCCGATTAACCAACATTGGTCATGGGATCGGATCTTAAGGTCGCCTTTTATCAAACAGGCTGACGTCTTGCAGGGCATTTATTTTCTCAATGACCGCTTCACCCAAGCACAAAAAGAACGCAATTTTGATTTCTATGAGCCGATGACGGTTCACGAGAGTTCATTAAGTGCGTCCATCCATGCCATCCTAGCAGCTGAATTAGGGAAAACGGAAAAGGCCGTGGCGTTATATGCGCGAACTGCGCGTCTAGATCTGGACAATTATAATAACGACACTGATGACGGGCTTCAC
Source organism: Lacticaseibacillus paracasei subsp. paracasei (assembly GCF_000829035.1). Taxonomy (NCBI): domain Bacteria; kingdom Bacillati; phylum Bacillota; class Bacilli; order Lactobacillales; family Lactobacillaceae; genus Lacticaseibacillus; species Lacticaseibacillus paracasei. The sequence continues at coordinate 982,593 of NZ_AP012541.1, forward strand.
ATTACGTCCATGAGCGGCAGTTGGTTATCAATCGTCCAAGGCTTTGCGGGGATGCGCTATGATCACGACCGGTTACGATTCAAGCCATTTTTGCCAAAAGAATGGCACCGCTTCAGCTTTAAAATCAATTATCGTGGCCGTTTGCTGGCAGTGGACGTGAGTGAGGAGGTCAACGTGATCTTGTTAGCCGGCCCGTCAATTGATATTGAAGTGAATGGTGAGCTGAAGCACTTGGAAAAGGGGGATGACCATGCTTAAAGGCTTCATTTTTGATCTTGACGGGGTGGTCACCGATTCAGCTAAGTATCATTTAGCCGCCTGGGGGGAGTTGGCAAAACAATTAGGGATTACCCTGCCAGCTACGGCAAATGAGGCTTTACGTGGCCGTTCCCGAATGGACTCGTTAGCGATCATCCTCGATTACGGTGATCAACAGAAGCAATATACCGAAGTTGAGAAAGAAAACTTAGCAGATGAAAAAAATCGACGTTATCTTCAATTGATTGCCAATATGACGCCAGCCGATATTCTGCCGGGTATCAGTCAACTTTTATCGGACGCCAAGGCAAGGCATTTAAAATTGGCAATCGCATCTGCTTCAAAAAATGCACCGACTATTTTGCGTCAATTGAAGTTATTTGATCAATTTGATGCGATTGTTGATCCAGCTAGTCTGCATCGCGGGAAGCCAGATCCTGAAATTTTCATCAAAGCGCAGAACTTGTTGCAATTGCAAGCAGATGAAGTGGTGAGTTTTGAAGATGCATCTGCTGGTATTGCAGCAATTAATGCTGCTGGTCAGTTTTCGGTGGGCATCGGCGATGCCAAGGCGCTCGCAGCTGCTGATTATTTCGTGGCAAACACAGGCTTATTGCGACTCAAATCAATCACGACAGCCTTCACAAAATGGCAAAACGCGTTGAATAAGAAAGGAGATGGATGATGTCATGGTTGAGATTGATTTGAACCATCTTTATAAGAAGTACCCGAATGCCGCACAAGATTCTGTCAAAGATTTCGATCTGCACATTAAGAATAAGGAGTTCATTGTCTTTGTCGGGCTGTCTGGCTGCGGCTGATATTCTTGGCCTGACAGAGTTTTTGGCCCATAAACCAGCAGACTTGTCTGACAGCCAGCGGTAACGGGTGGCATTAGGGCGAGCTATGGTCAGAGATGCACCGACTTTTCTAATTGATGAGCGCTTTCCAATCTGGCGTACAATTGCTCCGGCTCGGCACTATGATCTTTAAGTGATATCAGGTTAAGTATAAGAAATGAAAGAGAAATGGTTTTCAAGTTTTGTTAAAAATCATTTCTCTTTATTTTGTAAATATAAATGCCTCTGAAATCTCTTTTTGTGTCTTGAAAAGTCAAAATGTTTTGACACTTAAAGAGTTGGTATTATACTGAAGGTGTCAAAAGAGTTTGACATTAAAGGGGCGATTATCATGAAGAAAATGGATGAGATGGAGCTTAAATTCAGAGATCAATCGATTAGATACTCTTGGGCTTTCATGATTTTCACATTATTCATTTACGAATTTTTCCACGTGATGCATTATGGAAAATTTGATTTTATTTCTGTTGTGGTAAACGTTGCAGTGGGTGTCCAGATTGCTAGTTTTTTGTGGCTTAAACATCGAGCAGATAAGACTGATAAAGAACCGGGAAGGGTGTTAATTGGCACGATTGTCATTGTTGCTGTTGTGCTAACCTTAGGCATGATTGGATTGATGTTCCATGGAAAATAATATCCACGTACTCAGAATGCGCCAACAATTAACCCAGCAAGAACTGGCTGACGCAGTGAATGTAACCCGGCAAACGATTAATGCCATCGAGAATAATAAATACGACCCAACACTCTCCTTAGCCTTCGCACTTGCAGAACGCTTGGAGACGACTGTGGATCAACTGTTTCAACATTAGAGAAGCTGAAAATTATTTAAGGCTACAAAAAGAAGAGTGACTTTTTCCGATCACCGCATGTATGCGGCGGAAAAGTCACTCTTCTTTCGTTTTACTGTAGATCAAAGGTCATAGTTTAAAGATTCCAGTGCCAAGGCGGAGCAATCGGAGGCCAGATGGGGCTCAGCCGTGCAAACAACACAGCGAAGGGCTTTTGAGCTGATGTTGTTAGGCGACTTCGAGACCGGTTTTTGGGCTCGAAGCGCCGTCACCGCGTTCCAGCCCCATCTGGCCGGAGATTGCGGAGTTTGGCACGGCAGGAGTCGTTTTTGTCTGACGCTTGTGCCAAATCATCCCGCATCTAACAAATCATAAGTTCTAGATAGAAACTGAAGAAGCAACTACTGCTGACGATTACTCCTCTTCATTTAACTCATCAAAATCATAGTACAAATCTCTTTCAGGAAGCACCACAGCGGCATTTGTTTGGGTATCCAAGGCTTCGGCTTCGCGTTCCGGATGGAAGCTATGCCATGGCACAATGGTTCGAGGATTGACTTCTTTCGCCAAAGTAATTAAATCCTCACGGCTAGCATGACCCGAGGCATTCATGAACTGCAAGGGGATGTGATGCGCTTCTAGCCAGTCTTTGAGTTGCGCAAACCGCGGGTCGTAATCGCCTAGTGGCTCGCCGTTACTGTGGATGTAGGTCGTGATGGGCATGTCAGTCAGTCGTTCCAGATGGTCAAAACTATTTTGCAGGACATAGTGTTGGGGATCACGGGCAATGTCCGTCAGACTGATTGTTTGACCAAGAATAGCATCGGGTTTTTGATCGGTCATGGTGGTCAGCACAGCCGCGTCATCAGGTTCCCACACCAATTGACGGCCGGCAGTGTGTGCACTGGCCTGAAAACCCGCCAGACGCTCGTAATTGCGGATGTAAGGATTGATGACGACAAGCGTCGGGCTTTCCGCCAGCACTGTCTGAAATTGCTTCTGCAGGCTCATTTCGGTCAATGGGATGCTGGGGTGATCCTGATCTTCAACAGGGGCAGCTGTGTCAAAAGAGAAGCTGGTGCCTTCCAACATAAACAAGCTTAGCTTTTCTTGGTTAAATCGCTTGGCCCAGGCATGAACCCGTTCAGCATGCGGGCCATTTAACCGGACATCACCGGAATGGGCATAGCGTCGTGAGCCGTCATCGACTAGGAGCGCCATGACGCCCGGCTCGTCGTGATCACTGTGGAAGCCTGTTACGGTGAGGTCACCAATGGTTATGGGCTGTTCATAGGCAAGGGGATGCAGATTTGCAACTGGCTTTTCGATGCCTAGTTTGATTAACAGTTGATAGAGCTTATAGGATGGTTCCGAAAGATAAATCGGAATCGGTTTCTTTAAATATTGCAATGCACCCATGTGGTCAATGTGCAGATGTGAGATAAAGATGGCCTCATGTGTGTAAACGTCTGGTTGATCAAAAAATAGTTCCGGCACATGCGGCAATTTACCATTATCGATGGCAGAGCTGACTGTTTCGTTGCTGAGATCAGCAGCCACGCCGAAGTCCATGATAACGCGGCTGGTTTTAGTTGCGAATTCGACGATGTTGCCGCCGATGGTGTTTAACCCATTTAAAAAGCGAATTGTTGTCACAGTGTTACCTCCAATTGTTTCAATATCATTTTGAGAACACTAAAGCGTACCCCGCCGGCTACCGAAAAGCAAACAAAAACCGAATCAGCACATAGCTGATTCGGCAAAGATCAAGGCGGAGCAAACAATTACTTGTTTGTCTTGATGATGGTTTCAGTTTGACCCTGAAGTGTCTTCAAAGCCTGATCTGGTTTTTCATGCTTAGTCAGCATCGCATCAACCGCATTAAGAAGATCGTTACGATATTCTGAGAAGCCGATGAAAGCGGTGGACTGGAAGCCAAAGCCCAAAGAATCAACTGCAGCTTGGCTAGTTGGGTTAGCACTCAGATATTTCTTAAAGTCAGCAGATTTAACAGCGGACTTACGCAGTGGCACATAACCAGTCAATTGGGCCCACTTGGAAGTTTCCTTCTCAGAAAGCAGGTACTTCATGAATGCCCAAGCGCCTTTTTGCTTATCGCTAGATGCGGACTTGAAGAGGACGATATCATTACCGGCAAGTTCGGTTGCCTTTTTGCCTTTGTAGCTTGGTAGCGGCATTGTGCCCCACTTGAAGTCTTTCGGTGCATTTTGCTTCATGTTGGTGATCCCAGCACTTGAACCGGCATAAAAGAGTGTTTTACCAGCGGTGAAGTTCTTATCGCCGTAAATGTCTTCGCCGGCAGTCTTGGCTTCGCCGCTGTTAACCATGTCCATAATGAAGTTAGCAGCAGTTAAGGTTTTCTTGCTATCCAAGTTAGCTTTCAGCGGGTCAGCTGAAACTAACGGATTGCCAGCCTGACGTGCCAGACCTTCAAATTCCATATCAAAACTCTTATCGAAACCAATAGCGGCAATACCGTCTGCCTTCAGTTTATCGGCATCTTTTTTGATGTCTTCCCAGCTGGTTGGCTTGGCAATATTGTATTTCTTCATCAGTGCTTCATTGTAGAAAAGAATACGTGTGGACTTGGAGAATGGCACGCTGTAATACTTGCCTTGATACTTGGAGCTGGACAAGAAGGCTGGGTAGATGTCCTTCAAGTCGCTGCTGCTCATCTTGTCGTCGCCTTTGAGCATGTATTGATCAAGCGGGGAAATAAAACCATTTTTCACGTAGTCAGGAACAGTGGTGTAAGTTGTTTGGGCAATGGTTGGCAGGTTGCGAGATTTTGCTGCAGCCATGATCTTTTGTTGCAAGGCGGTGTAGTTACCTTGCGCGGTGCCGACAACTTTATACTGTTTCTGACTCTTATTGAAATCATTGATGATTTGATCAAGAGCCTTTTGGTAAGGACCGTTCATGCCGTGCCAAAAAGTGATCGTCACCCGTTTGCCCGAATCACTCTTGGTGCTTGAACTCGATTTGCTGCTGCTGTTACTGCCGCAAGCCGTCAAAACAGCGACAAGAACGACGGTGAACATTGCAAGTAATGCTTTTACCCAAGTTTGCTTTTTCATTTTGGTAGATTATCCTTTCAATCCAGCTTTAGAAATCCCAGCAATAATGTACTTCTGCAAGAAGATATACAAAACAACCATTGGAATGATGACGAATGTGGAAGCGGCCATCAGAAGTTGATATTGCGTGCCGGCATCGGTCGTGAAGGCCTGCAAGCCGACTGGCAAGGTACGCATCTTGTCAGAGTTCGTAACGATCAATGGCCACATGAAGGCATTCCATGAGCCAATCACCTGAAGAACGGTGACCGCGGTAATCGTTGACTTGCTCATTGGGACAAGCACTTGCCACAAATATTTCCAATCGGACGCACCGTCGATTTTAGCAGCGTAGTAGATCTGATTCGGTGTTGATTGGAAAGTCTGACGCAAGGTAAAAACGGTGAAGAAGCTGGCCAACCACGGCAGAATCAAAGCGCCGTAATGGTCAATTTGCCCTAAGTGTGACAAGGTCACGAAGTTAGGGATGATTAACATTTCACCTGGAATCATCATGGTTCCGAGGAAAATAATGAACAAGAGGTTCTTGCCGTAAAACTTCAATCGAGCGAAAGCAAAAGCGGCAAGAATACTGGTAAAGAGCTGCCCGACCGTTGTGATAACAGTGACGATCGTGCTATTAATGAAATACTGTCCAAACGGTGCTTCGTTCCACGCCTTGACGTAGTTACCCCATTGTAGAACCTTAGGGATCCAGATCGGTGGAACGGCAATCGTTTCCGGTGCCGTTTTAAGTGATGTGGAGATCATCCATAAGAAGGGGATCAGCATGGTGATCGCGCCTAAAATGACAATCAGGTAAAGCAGAATTTTACTGATTTTTTTAGCCATGTTTTTGCCTCCTCCTTAGTAATGAACGTGCTTGCGGGAATACCACAACTGCACGAGTGTCACTAGCAGGATGAGGAAGAAAAGCACAACCCCAGACGCAGCAGCAATTGGATACTTGTACTCGGTATAAAATTTCTGGTACAGATAGTAAACAATTGTCAAATCAGCTTTACCTGGTCCGGGCGTGCCTTGGAACAAGGCGAAGATTTCATCGAACACCTTGAAGCTGCCGATGATCCCGTTAACTGAAACCAAGAAAGTGATTGGTGATAGCATCGGGATCGTGATGTTCCAAAATCGCTGACGCGCGTTGGCGCCATCGATTTCAGCGGCTTCGTAATACCCGTGGTCAATGTTGTTGAGACCGACCAAGAAAAGAATGATGTTGAAGCCCAGACTTTTCCAAATACTCATAATGATCAGCGCCAGCAGTGCATAATGCGGATCAGTCAGCCAGTTAATGGGATGGATACCAAACCAGCCCATAAAGTAGTTGATCAGCCCATAGTTACTGTGGAACATCCAATTCCAAACCATCGCAATCGCCACAGTACTGGTGACAAACGGAAGGAAATAGACGGTTCTGAAGAAACCGGAGATGATCTTCACCTGGTTTAGCAATAAGGCAATGATCAAGGATAAAATGACAGTGATCGGAACCACGCCGACAACAAAAACCAGCGTATTCCGCACAGCCAAGTGAAAATCAGGATCATTCCAAAGATAAACAAAGTTATCAAAGCCCCAAGCACTGACCTTATCAGTATAAAAATCATACTTCGTGTACAAACTCATCAGAAATGAGTTAATAATCGGCCAGATATTGAAGGTGATGGTAATCACCAGCATTGGCAGCAAATACAGCGCTGCTTTGGCGGTCGATTTTAGGCTTGCTTTTTCATTCAGCATGACTTTCACCACCAAAAATCAAGGCGCCGGATTGGTCAAAAAGAAAGAAACCCGACTTGGTGAGATAGAAATCCAGATCTGGTTGATTAGCTGCGACACCAGCCATTTCTGTTGACAACAGGTGCTCGCCGTTATAAGTAATATCGGCTGTAGCTTCCCGCCCATATTTAGAACTTTGCGTGATCTTGCCATGAAGCTTGGCTAGGACATTGTCGCCGGCATCATAAGGGATGATGGCTTCACTACGGATCCCTGCGGTGACTGCCTGCTTCAAAATATCTTCTGACACAGCGCTAGCTAGATCAGTTGTCAACGCTTGTGCTGGCAAGGTGTTGATCACAGGCTCACCGATAAACTTAGCAACGAACAAATTGTTCGGTCGCTCGTATAGTTTTTGGGGGGAACTGAACTGTTGTATCGAACCATTTGCCAAAACCATGATGTTATCAGAAATGTGCAATGCTTCATCTTGGTCATGGGTCACGAAAATCGTGGTAACACCGGTTTCGCGTTGAATTCGGCGAATTTCTTCGCGCATCTCAATTCGAAGCCGGGCGTCAAGGTTTGACAACGGTTCATCTAGCAACAATAGGCTAGGGGACTTGGCTAAGGCACGTGCGATAGCGACACGCTGTTGCTGGCCGCCAGAAAGTGCCCCTGGTTTCTTATCAAGCTGATCCTCAACATGAACCAGTTTGGCAAGATCCTTGGCTTTGGCGTGCCGTTCAGCCTTGCTGACCTTGGCCATTTTCAGTGGAAAGGCGATATTGTCCAACACTGACAAATGCGGATACAGACTGTAGTTCTGAAATACCATCCCAACTTTACGCGCTAAGGCATCTTTTTTAGTCACATCTGTATCACCAAAAAAGATTTGCCCAGCGGTTGGGGACAACAATCCGGAAATGAGATTTAGGGTCGTGGTTTTACCGCCGCCGGAAGGACCCAGCAGGGAAACCAGCGTGCCATCGGGAATGGTAAAGTTCAGATCCTTCAGGGTATCTGTCTTGCCATCGTAGGACATCGTGACGTCCTTGAAAGTAACTTTCAACCCAGTACGCTCCTTCAAATAGTTTTCTGCTCCTCACCTCCGTTCGTCGGTCTCCAGCAACAAAGGCTGTAAGAACGCGCAAAGAGAAAATTTGGAACAAGATATTGTGGTTGCTTCACCATGATTAGCTACATCTAGAGAAGGCAAACACAACTCTTCTCACATTTTAACCCAGATTCACTGAAAAATGGACTCATTCGCCCAAAAACATTTTGATTATGTTTAATTGCCATCACAACGCGAATGTTCGCCTTTTTTGCTATAATAGAAAGCATGCAAAAGGCGCAACTTGAACCAACTGCTTTCGCTGCTGATGAGTGTCAGCAAATTGGCGGTTCATTCAGCGCCAATAAAAGAGGAGCGATTTTTTTGATAATACGTCCAAGCAAACCGGACGATGCGCCGCAAGTAGCACCGTTGATCGATATTGTGTTTACGGAGATGGAAATTCCTCAGTTAATGAAGGTTCCTAAGAAGACCCTGTATTCGGTTTTGGAACAAGCCTTTTTACTGCCAACTTACCGGTACGGTTACCCGCAAATGTTGGTGGCTGATCAGGACGGTCAGATTGAAGGGATTGCTGTTGGCTATTTGCATGAGCAGGAAGCCCATATCGACGATGCTTTAAAACCGTTGTTGCCTAAGCTGGGATTGACCCCAAATTCATCGCTTTTTTCAGACACCGAAACTTATGCCGGCGAGTGGTATTTAGATACGCTAGCAGTCGCCGAGACAGCGCAGGGACATGGGATCGGAACCAAATTATTAAACGCAGTCGATACGGTTGCCCGGGCTCGGCACGCTAAAGTGGTTAGTCTGAACGTGGATCAGCAGAATCCGCGGGCTAAAAAGTTATATGAGCGCAATGGTTTTCTTAAACACGGCGAGTTGATGATTGGCAGTCATCGATATGATCATATGCTGCGGCCGGTTGTAGGCGAGGAAGTTTAATGTTAGTCAATAGGTTAGCCTAAAGCCCTTAGCCCGCCGAACGCCGCAATCTCCGACCAGATGGGGTTTGCGACGCACAGCCAGAGTGGAGACGGCACTTCGAGTCCCAAAACCGGTCTCGAAGTTGCCTAATCACATCGGCTCCAAGGTCAGGTTGTACGGCTGAACGCCATCTGGTCTACGATTGCTCCGCCTTGGCACTAGGATCTCTAAATAGCAATGAGAAATAAAGACGACTGGTATTCCATGGAGGAAAATCAGTCGTCTTTATTTCATAGCTAGGAATGATGGTCTTAGCTTTTCTTTTCGTTTAATCTGGGAAATCCAGCCCATATTCATAACGCTTCAATGGATCGGCCACACCCACATGGCGAAAGCGGTCGAGGATAGCAGCTAACAAAATGGCCGCTGGAATGTCGCGGTTATTGGGAATGGTCAACTTAACGATTGCTGGTGCAATTTCTTCAGCACTGAAGATCGTTTTGACCCCATGAAACACTTGATAATGGTTATTCAAAAGATTACCCATGGCGACCCAGTTGAGATCTGAGATAAAGATGAACTGATGCCAGACCCCAAACATTTTTTTGACGCTGGCAACCTTGCGATTGGCGATATAAAGATCATAGCGCGGGAAAACGCTGACCGTTTTTTGTCGAATGGATCCAAGCGGTTCGCCGCTTAATGTATTCAGATCGAAGCCACCATTAATCAGTCCGTGCCGACCAGTTAGAATGTAGGCCGGCTTGCCGTTATCGGTTTTGACCACACTTAAACTACTCGTGCTTAAAGCATTGATATCAAGATATAACGCCATCGGCCAACCTCCCTTATGGTGAGCGTGAACTGGCGCGGTTAGAAACCGGAGCATAAGCGGGCTCAAGTGCGATGGGCGGGTTTTGCCCATTGTGCTTAAGGCCCTTATGAGCAGGTTTCTGCGTCAGTGAGCGCGTTATGGTGAGCGTGAACCGGCGCGGCGCTCGTGTTTAAAAAATTAAAATCAGCAAACTATCGCTGCGCCAATGATTATTAGAATTGAGCGTTTGATTTTTCCGCCTTATTAATGCGAATGGCTTTGCGAATTGCCTGAGCAACGCCGTTTTCGCTATTAGTGGCAGTACTGCCCCATGCGAGCTTGGTGATTTCGGGGATGGCGTTTCCCATCGCCATGCCATATTTGGCCATTTTGATCATGCTGGCGTCATTCAAGTTATCGCCGATTGTCATGACCTCATCCATGGTAATACCGCGTTGCTTAGCGAAAGCTTCAACAGCATAACCTTTTTGCGCTTTGATGTTGTTGACCTCAATGTTATTCGCGGAGCTTGAGGTGACACTTAATTTACCGGTGGCATCAAAAACCTTCGCTGGTGCTTTCAAAATATCGCGTTGCTCGCCAGTAAACGCAATGATTTTCATCACTTGGATAGTAGGGTCGGCTAGCAGTTCTTTATAGTCACTAACGTAATTGATGTTCATGATTTCCAGCCGTGCAGCTGCGAGCGCAACCGCCAGTTTGTAGGTTGTATCTGGGTTGAGATCAACCAATAGATCGGCAACATTTTGAATACGTTTGACGCGGCTGTCCGAAAAGACGCCTTTGTTGGTGATGATTTCAAAATAGATGTCGTCCTTTTGCAAGGTCTCGACAATGAAATCGCTTAGGTCACTAGCAATTGGAATCGTGACCACCAATTCGCCAGCCTCATCAAAAACCATGGCGCCGTTGAGTGTAATGAATGCTGGTTTGAGATCTTGGGCGGCAAGTAACGGTGTAGCTTTGGTGACGCCGCGGCCAGTTGCGACCATAAATTCGATACCAGCGGCTTGCGCGTCACGAATGGCTTGGGCGTTTTCGTCCGAAACTTCCATTTTGTCGTTTAAAAGTGTGCCATCCATGTCTGATGCGATAAGTTTGATCATATTTACTGTTCCCTCCGGTTTGTCATGGTGCGGTTACGCCTCCAATTCTAGCATGAAAAAGCGTTTCCCGGTAGCAAACCCGCGGTGATTCTTGTACACTATTTGCGGAGGTGCACGTCTTGAAAACATTAATACATAATGACTGGCAGACGGTGCTGGAACCGGTATTTGAAAGTCCTGAGTATGCTCAACTGCATGCGTTCTTAAAAGAAGAATACGCGACAAAAACGATTTACCCTGAAATGCACCATATTTTTCAGGCATTCGAATGGACACCTTTCCATGATGTGAAGGTGGTCATTCTAGGCCAGGACCCTTACCACAATCCGCGGCAGGCGGTTGGTGCGAGCTTTGCGGTGGCACCCGGTGTCGCTTTGCCGCCGTCTCTGCAAAACATTTATAAAGAGTTGCAAAGCGATTTAGGCTATCCACCGGTCCATCATGGTTATTTGAAGGCGTGGGCGGACCAAGGCGTTCTATTGTTGAATGCCGTTTTGACGGTACAAGCCGGCGAAGCCTATTCCCATCAGAATCATGGCTGGGAAGAGTTGACAGATGCTGCCATTGCTGCCTTGTCTGCACGCGGCGGCGTTGTGTTCATCCTGTGGGGGAACGCGGCCAAAAAAAAGGCGGCCGTGATTGATACGAGCAAGAACGCGATTATTGCATCAGCGCACCCAAGCCCGTTATCTGCATCTCGTGGCTTCTTTGGCAGTCGCCCGTTTTCGCGCACCAATGCGGCACTAGAAAAAATGGGCGAGGCCCCGATTAATTGGCAGTTACCAGAAACGGTGAAGGCGGATTAACCTGAATTGACTAGCCTTAAGTGGCTCAGACACACTGTTTTTCCATTGTCTTCGACTAGTCACGACCCGATAAAAACGGTATGATGAACAAGAATAAAGCGCTTTTATGGAGGGATAAGATTTGGACCTATTTGAAAGTTTAAAAGACAAGATTAATGGCAAAAATTTACGGATTGTATTTCCGGAGGGCGAAGATCCGCGCGTTTTGGGCGCAGCAGTTCGGCTCGCAGCTGACGGGTTGATACAGGCCATCGTGCTAGGTAATCCTGATAAGATTCAGACATTGGCAGCTGCTAAAAGCTGGGATCTCAGCAAGTTGACAGTTCACGATCCAGCCAACGATGACATTCACGCTAAAATGGTTGCGGCCTTCGTTGAGCGTCGCAAAGGCAAGGCAACCCCAGAACAGGCCGAAAAAATTGTTCAGGATGCCAATTATTTTGGTACGATGCTGGTTTACATGAAGGAAGCAGACGGTATGGTTTCAGGCGCAGTTCATTCAACGGCTGACACAGTCCGGCCTGCTTTGCAAATTATCAAGACGCGTCCTGGCGTGCATTTGGTCAGTGGTGCGTTCATTATGCAGCGTGGCCGTGACGAACGCTACTTATTCGCGGATAACGCCATCAACATTGATCCAGATGCTGATCAGCTGGCTGAAATTGCGGTTGAGTCAGCTAAAACCGCTGCCTTGTTTGATATCGAACCACCGCGCGTCGCCTTGCTGTCATTCTCAACCAAAGGCAGTGCTAAGGGACTGCAAGTAGATAAGGTAGTTGAAGCCACTAAGAAAGCTCATGAACTGGCACCTGATTTGGCCTTAGATGGTGAGTTACAATTTGATGCTGCTTTTGTCCCAAGCGTTGCCAAGCAAAAAGCCCCTGATTCCAAAGTGGCTGGGGAAGCGAATGTTTTCATTTTCCCTGAATTACAATCCGGTAATATTGGTTATAAGATTGCGCAACGATTCGGCGGGTTTGAAGCCATTGGCCCAATTTTGCAAGGTTTGAATCAGCCAGTTTCTGATTTGAGTCGTGGGGCAAATGAAGAGGATGTCTATAAGTTGGCCATTATTACAGCGGCCCAGACCTTGCTATGACAAGTTTGAAAAAAGACTTCACTAGTGAGGCAGCCCTGCAATCCTTTGCGGCTTCACTGGGACCGCAGTTGCAAGCGGGAGACGTTTTGCTGCTGGATGGTGACTTGGGTGCTGGTAAAACTAGTTTCACCAAGGGCTTGGCAAAGGGCTTAGGCATCACCGATTACGTCAAAAGTCCAACATTTACAATTGTTCGCGAGTATCGTCATGGCCGATTACCGCTGTATCATATGGATCTGTATCGCTTAGAAGACGGTGGGGCCGAGGATCTCGGTCTTGAAGAGTACTTCGAAGGTGATGGGGTGTCTGTCGTGGAATGGCCGGATTTTTTGGGATTAAGTGAACCAGAGACCTATCTGATGATTCATTTTCAAAAAGATGACAATGAAGATACAACGCGGCATCTCGAATTTGTGCCGTTTGGCCAACACTATGAGAATTTACTCGAAAGCCTATGATAGCAAGCACGCAAAGAACATTTGCGTGCTTTTTTGATTTGGTTTGGTAAAGTGGTGCAGAACAAAGAAAAGGCGGTGCGTTATGAAATTTGGCGAACAGTTGGCCGCTTTGTTTGTTGGGCTTTTCGTTGGCGAAGTCACAATCTGGGCAGTTATCCACACTTTTCGAAGACAATGGCGTGCATGAGGGTCACAGAATTTGGTCTGGCTACTTTCACTAGGACAATAAATCTACTTTTGATAACACGTTATACTTTGATAACCAAAGTATGCATGGTAGACTATTGACAACGTGAGAAAGTGAGCTAATTCATAACGTGAACAGGCACGTTGGCAAGCTGAGATATTGGTCTTAGGCGTGATGACCAGTTGTTTGTCATTGCTTCTGAGGCTCTTACCATAGAGGCTTGAGCATCTGTGAGCGCGTTTTAAGTAAAGGAGTAGTGGCCATGCTAGAAGTCAAGGATCTTGTGAAGACCTTCGGCACGATGACGGCGGTTGATCAGGAGAGCTTCACCGTTAAACCAGGTGAAATCATGGGGTTGATCGGCCAAAACGGGGCGGGGAAGACGACAACATTTCGGATGATTTTGAATTTTTTGACACCAGACTCTGGTGCCATCACTTGGAATGGTCATCCGTTAACAGCTAAAGATTATGACACCATTGGATATTTACCAGAAGAGCGCGGTTTATATCCAAAGATGCGGGTTCAAGATCAAATTATTTATTTTGCGCGCTTGCGTGGTATGCGCACGTCAGAAATTAAAGCCAAGATTCCAGAATGGATGGACCGATTTCAGGTTAAAGGCAAGCCTACCGATAAAATCAAAGACTTAAGTAAGGGGAATCAGCAAAAAGTTCAGGTCATTGCCACAATGATTCATATGCCAAAGCTGGTTATTCTAGATGAGCCTTTTTCGGGACTTGATCCGGTTAACTCAAGCCTGTTGATGGCTGGCATTCAGATGCTGAAAGATAATGGCGCTGCGATTATCTATTCCAGCCATGATATGGCTAACGTTGAGGCTGTTTCCGATCATCTGGTGATGCTGAAACAGGGACGGATGGTCTTAAACGGAGCGGTTGGTGAGATTCGCGAAAGTTTTGGTCGGACCAAACTATTCATTGAGTCAGGGTTGACTGCCGATGACTTGCGTGAATTTGACGGGGTAACGAAAATCAAGCAGCATGGTCAAGAATTTGAGTTGACCTTAGCCGATCCGGCAGTTGGTCACCAGATTTTTGCTAAAGCAACGGAAAATGGCTACATACCAGAGTTCCGTCAACAACCACCGACACTTGATGAAATCTTCCGTTTGAAAGCAGGTGAAGCTGATGCATAAGTTTTGGGTGGTTATGAGTCAGGTCTATAAGAAAAATGCCAGAAGTGGTTCATGGATTTTTCTAGTATTGTCACCGCTATTTTTCCTTGCGATTGCTTTTGGAATTGTTTTTTATATTTCCAAAACGCAAGCACCTGCTCAGGTCGCAGTTGTCAGTGACGTTGGCGTTGTGCGCCAAGCATTGAGTAAACAAAGTACCAGTGATTTACGCTTTAAGCCGTATACTTCTGCTAAAAAAGCCAATGATGCACTGAACAAAGAAGATCTTGATGGCATTTTAACGGTGAATGCCAAAGATGACTTCAAGTCGCATTATGTTGCTCGCGATAACGGTCAGACAGTTGAGACTTCAACGCTGGTGGCAGCGCTGAGCGGATTGAAATTGAGCAGCACGGCCGCAGCCATGAAGCTGACACCAGCTCAGGTTAAGGCTTTAACGGCACCGCCGACAGTGACATCGAAAACGGTTGCCATTGAGGATGGCAAGCAGGTAGCCAAATCCAATACGGCACAACTTATGAATCATGGCCTTGCGCTCGTTTCAATGGTTTTGATTCTGATGGTCACCATGGTGTATGGTTCTATTCTGGCACAGGAAATTGCAACTGAAAAAGGCTCGCGAATCATGGAGATCCTTTTGTCCTCTGTCAGTGCCACGACGCAATTCTTTGGCAAGTTGGCGGGTATTTTCGCCTTGTTGCTGACACAACTGGTTATTTACGTGATTGCCGGTGTTATCGGCTGGCAATTTTTGAAAAATCAAACAATGGTTGCCGGCTTGTTAAAGCAAGTGGATCTTTCGATACTAGCTTCTGGGACAACCGCCATGATTGCGCTTTTCTTTATCATCGGCACACTCACTTATTCGGTCTTGGCTGCATTAACCGGCTCGCTTGTTTCTAATCAGGAACAAGTCCAGCAAGCTGTTATGCCAATTACCATGCTGGGGATGATCGGCTACTTCATTACAATCGCCGCCCAAGCCAATGATTCGACGCTGGCACAAGTAACAAGCTACGTGCCTTTCTTGAATGTTTTTGTTATGCCAACGCAGATGTCGCTAGGCCGAGCAAGTATGGGTCAGGCATGGGTCAGTGTCGGTATTAGTGTCGTCTTTCTCGCCTTGTTTACTTTCTTTACGGTCGCGGTTTATCGGAATAACGTCTTGGTCTATTCCGGTTCGGGCTTGTGGCAATCAATGAAGACCTCCTTTAGCATTTGGAAGGCGGAACGCGGTGTGGCTAAAAAATAAATATAATTAGGCAAAATAGGCAAAATAAAAAGGCGATTCCTCAGCGGAGTCGCCTTTTTGCATGGCAGCTGTATTCAGCAGTTAATGAGCGCGCAGTCGGGTCAAACGTTGAGCGGTTGCCAGTCGTACCTGAATCAACCCGCTTTTGAAAGTTTCATCATGCTTTTAATCCGCGCTTCGCCAAAGTGCTCATTTTCGGCGATCAAAATCCGTGCACAGGCATAACTATCCGCTAAGGCATTGTGGTGATGCTCAAGCGGAATGTGTAAGGCGGCACTGACAGTATCTAACCGATGATTCGGCAACTTCGGCAAAAATTGTCGCGAGGTTTTAACCGTGTCAATCACTTGATAGCGCGGCGCCGCAATGCCGTAACGATCCAGTGTCAGTCGCATAACCGAAACATCAAACGGTGCATTGTGAGCGGTCACGATCCGACCTGGCGTATAGAACATTTGAATATGCGGCCAAACTTGATCAAATGTTGGCTGATCTTGAACCATTTCAGGGGTGATGCCATGAATGTGAATGTTTTGGGCATCAAACTGCATCTGCGGATTAATAAGGGTGTAAAAACTGTCAACCACCTTATTTTGCTGGACGACCACGAGCGCCAATGAACACGCTGAGGCTCGCTTGCGATTGGCGGTTTCGAAATCCATGGCGATAAAGTCCATCGTATTTTCTCCTAAATCAAGTCTTTTGTGACAAGTTCAACTGGACAGTGGTCACTGCCCATAATGTCGGTCAGAATTTTTGCATCCTGAATATATGGTTTGAAGTCACGGCTGCTGACAAAGTAGTCAATACGCCAACCAGCGTTATTAGCGCGGGCATGGAATCGATAACTCCACCATGAGTAAGTGACGGTATCTGGATACAAGTTCCGGAATGTATCGATAAAGCCGCTATCTAACTGTTTTGTAAAGTCAGCCCGTTCTTCATCGGTAAAGCCGGCGTTGTGGTGATTGGTCTTGTCATTTTTAAGGTCGATTTCTTGGTGCGCGACATTTAAATCGCCGCAGTAAACGAGCGGCTTTTTGGCCGCGAGTTGGTTCGTGTAGGCAAGAAAATCTTTGTCCCATTGCTGGCGGTAATCCAGCCGCTTCAGTTCACCACCAGAGTTCGGCGTATAAACCGTCATCAAATAGAAGTTTGGATACTCTAAGGTAATGATCCGGCCTTCAGTATCATGTTCAGGAACGCCCATCCCATACGTGACATTGAGCGGTTCATGTTTGGTGAAAATGGCCGTACCAGAATAGCCTTTGCGTTCAGCGTAGTTAAAGTATTGATGATAGCCAGGCAGATCAAGTTCAACTTGGCCTGCCTGCATTTTGGTTTCCTGCAAACAGAACCAGTCGGCGTCTAATTCATTAAAAATAGTCATAAAGTCTTTTTTTAAAACAGCTCGTAAGCCATTCACGTTCCAAGAAATTAATTTCATCAAATGATTCACTCCTAACGATGCATTGCGGTTCCATTCTACTAGATTTGACAGATGATTGCGATATGCAGAGCGCGAACAGGCTTCTGCGCCTGAGAGCGCGTTTTCTACGAGAAGTCAAAACACAGAAGTATCATTCAATTCAATTTCTAAGACTGACAGTAAAGATCTAGGGAAAGCTCTTCACAGCCTTCCCGTGTTCATAACAGCAATTATCTGCTAAAATAGCTTAGTAGTATTTGTGAAAGGACCTGATGTTGTGGTGGATGCGCCGCGTACGCTTGAAGGAATTACCATGATGCATGATGAACCTTTGAGTCATTATACGTTTACGAAAACCGGGGGACCGGCTGATTTATTGGCGTTTCCCAAAAATGTGGCCGAAGTGCGGGCATTAGTTGATGACGCTCGTGACCAAGGCTTGCCTTTGACGGTGATTGGAAATGCCAGCAATTTAATTGTCCGGGATGGTGGCATTCGCGGACTGGTGTTGATTTTAACCGAAATGAAAACCATCACGGCCAGTGGCAATCAAGTGACAGCTGAGGCGGGGGCGCGGTTGATTGATACAACCGAAGCAGCTTACCGAGCAGGTTTGACTGGTCTTGAGTTTGCTGCTGGCATTCCTGGCAGTGTTGGCGGCGCTGTTTTCATGAACGCAGGCGCTTACGATGGTGAAGTCTGCAACGTCATCAGCAGTGTTGACGTTTTGACGCGAGAAGGCGAATTAAAGACGTATGATCACCGTGAACTGAAATTCCGTTATCGGCACAGTGTTGTTCAGGATACAGGTGATGTCGTCTTAAGCGCTACCTTTACGCTCAAAGCGGGTGACAAACCAGTCATTCGAGCAAAAATGGATGAGTTGAATGCGCGTCGGGCGGCTAAACAACCACTTGAATATCCTTCTTGCGGGTCGGTCTTTAAACGGCCAAAGGGGCATTTTGTTGGCCCAATGATCCAAAAAGCTGGTCTGCAAGGTCATATTATCGGTGGGGCACAGGTGTCAAAGAAACATGCTGGCTTCATCATCAACCTCGGCGATGCAACCGCAACGGATTACCTAGACATGATTCATCTTATACAAAAAACAGTGAAAGCTAAATTTGATGTTGATCTGGAAACCGAGGTTCGAATTATCGGTGAACCTAGTCAACCAAAATAGACCTTAGAAAGGGGCGACACAATGCATTTAGTCGAAGCCGTTTTGTTCTTGATGGCACTTGTCATCGTCTCAAACGTGCTCAGTCACTACATTGTGGCTGTCCCGGTCTCCTTGATTCAAGTCGCGCTGGGATTAGGCGCGGCTTTGTTTTTTCATTTGGAGATCAATTTAGCGACAGACTGGTTCATGCTGTTGTTCATTGCTCCGCTGCTATTTTATGACGGGCGTAATTTTCCGCGGCGCGAGTTATGGGAACTGCGTGGCCCGATTATCGGAAACGCAATTTTTCTGGTGTTTGTCACGATGCTGGTCGGTGGGTATCTGATTCACTTTTTGATTCCGCCGATGCCGTTGCCCGCAAGTTTTGCCTTGGCAGCGATTCTCAGCCCGACTGATCCGATCGCGGTGCAGAGTCTAGCTAAGCGAGTTCATCTACCAAAAGGTGTGCTGCATTTGGTGAGCGGCGAGAGCTTGATCAACGATGCCAGCGGGCTGATCGGTTTTAAATATGGCATTGCGGCGACCATGACAGGTACATTTGTCCTTGGCAACGCCGTTCGGGATTTCTTTTATGTGGCAATTGTCGGTGCCTTGGCTGGACTGGTGTTAATCAGTTTAATCAACCTAAGTCGCAAATGGCTGCTGCAGCAAGGGATTAACGATGTCATTTTGCATACTATCTTGCAGGTGCTAACACCTTTCTTCATCTATCTCGTGGTGGACGAGTTCATGCATGCGTCGGGTGTCATTGCAGTCGTTGTGGCGGGGTTGCTTAGTAATACTCGCTACAACCGTTACATTGCTGCCTTGCCAGAACTTAGAATTGTTTCGGAACGTACTTGGGACATTATTGTCTATACACTTAACGGGATTATTTTTCTCATTCTCGGCATTGAATTGCCGGTTGCGATGACCGACACGATTGCTGATCATGAGGTCAGCACGTTTCAGGCGCTCGGCTTTGTGGTTGTCGTTTACCTGGGCATTTTAATTGTTCGAACGCTATGGATTTACGGTTACATGCTGCTGGCAAAACGTTCCAAAGAAGGCAAAGCTTCATGGCGAGCAGCTCTTTTGAGTGGTATTTCTGGCGTGCGCGGCGCGATTACATTAGTCGGGGTGCTTGCCGTCCCAGCAGCTTTGAGCAACGGTGATGCATTTCCGGAGCGTAGTTTAATGTTGTTCATCGCGGCTGGTGTGGTGGTGCTAAGTTTAATCGTCGCCATTATCGCTTTGCCGTTAGTTACCCGTTCAGTGGCACCACTGCAAACGCGTGGATCCACGATTGTAACTGACGACAGTGGCGATCAAGATGATGATGACAGCAACGATATTCGTATCATTTCGCTGAGTCAGGCACAAACCTTTGTCTTTCAAATGGCGGTTCGCCGAGTTGAGTCGGAGCGCCGTGAGACGAATCAAAAAGCCGCTTTGGACTTGATTGCGGAATATCAGTACCTGATTCGCCGGTTAGAACTCGCTGAAGATACCGGTGCTGCCATTCCACCGCTCATTCAGGATGAACTGGATCTGCGAAAAGTCGGGGTTCAAGGCGAGCTATATGCTTTAGACGATCTATGGCGCGACAACAAAATTATGTCCAAAAGTTACGCTAAAGCCCGCAAACAATTGCAACACCGCCTGAATGATCTGGACTCAATGGCCAAACGCTCCGGCCGACCAACTTTCCGCATGTTGTTCGAACGTTCCGCCTTGCGCTTATCGCATTGGTGGTACACCGTGGCCAGCGAGCAAAATCGTTCGCACCGATTCTTCAACGAGCGCTTATTTATTGAAAAAGAAACCGCAAAAGGCGGACTTAAATATTTATCGCAGTTTTTACGACAAAAGGAGAACAAAGCCCACAATTATAACCGCCAAGTTATTTATGCTTTGATTGTCCAATATCGAAATCGAATTGCTTCGGTGAAGGCTTTGAACACGCACAAATCAACTCAATATGAGCAGGAACTCGGGCGCTTGCGAGCTATTGCGTTTGCGGCTGAACGGGCCGCTATCCACGATCTGACAGAAAAAGGGTATATCACGATGACGATGGCGCAAAAACTGAATCAAAATGTTAATTTCACTGAAAATGCGGCTACCTTAACGTCACTTGAAGAGGTTTAAGGGCCGCTGCGGACAAGTCATGCCTGTTCTAAAAGAGCGTTTGGTTGGGTCAAATCAGTTGGTTTTTGCTTTTTAAAACAGACGTTAATTGACAACGGTATCGTCCTTGTCTCGATTGAGACTGGGCCGGTACCGTTTTTTTTGATGTCCATGACATAGGTATTTGTCGGCGGTTTGTGAGGATTCGGCGAAACTTTTTTGACGAATTACAAATCAAATACTTGCGTTGTTGGTTGGCACTCGTATAATAGGCAGAGTTAGTAAACTTAAAGTTTAGTTTAACGAAACCCACAAAGGCGGTGTCTTATGGAGATTGGCAGTCGAATTCGAGACTTACGAATCCGGAAAAACTTGACCCAAGAAGAGTTAGGCGAGCGAACGGATCTCACAAAGGGCTATATTTCGCAGGTGGAGCATGACCAGAGTTCACCGTCACTTGAGACTTTTTTTGATATTTTGAGTGTTTTGGGTGAATCTCCGGCTGATTTTTTTCGTGAGGAACCAAAAGATTCCTTGGTTTATCACGAGGATGATCAAGTCACATATTTGGATGAAGAAAAAGGGTACCGTTTGAAATGGCTGGTGCCTGAAAGCAATGAAAATGAAATGGAACCGGTCATGATCGATTTTGCCGCGCACGGCATTTTTAAAACGTTCGAGCCTTCACCGGCAGAAACCTTTGTTTACGTTGTTAGTGGTCGTGTCAAATTACTGCTGGGTGAACAAACTTATGTTGCAAAGAAAGGCGAGACAATTTACTTTCACGCAACCAAGCAACATCAATTGGTCAACGCCGCGACGGGTCGTAGTAAGTGCTTGCTAGTCGCGACGGCATCTTATTTATAAGGAGTTGGGGTCATTGAGCAACATTATCGTTGAACTGAAGCATGTCGGTAAGCGGTACGGCGACACGCAGGTGCTGAAGGATATCAACATTGAGATCGAACAAGGCAAGTTTTACACGTTGTTGGGGCCATCCGGATCGGGTAAAACAACGATTTTGCGTGCAATTGCGGGGTTTTTGGATGTCTCAGAAGGTGAAGTGCTGTTTGATGGCAAGCGGATCAATGATGTGCCTGCCAACCAGCGCAAGGTAAATACGGTTTTCCAAGACTATGCCCTCTTCCCGCACCTAAACGTTTTTGACAATGTTGCATTCGGGTTGCGGTTGCATCGGATGAGCAAGCAGGACATTCAGACAAAGGTCGAAGATGCCTTAAAAATGGTTCGATTACAAGGTTATGCTGATCGGGAAATTTCTGAATTATCCGGTGGTCAACAACAGCGAGTTGCCATTGCTCGAGCGATTGTCCTCGAGCCGCAAGTATTGCTGCTAGACGAACCGTTATCAGCACTTGACGCTAAATTGCGTAAGGATATGCAATATGAATTGCGCGAATTGCAGGAACGGTTGGGGATCACTTTCCTATTTGTGACACACGACCAAGAAGAAGCGTTGGCCTTGTCGGACGAAATTTTTGTCATGAACGATGGTGAAGTGCAACAAAGTGGTACGCCAGTTGATATTTATGATGAGCCGGTCAATCATTTTGTGGCGGATTTCATTGGTGAAAGTAACATCATTCAAGGGCACATGATTAAGGACTTCTTAGTTGAGTTCAATGGCAAACGGTTTGAATGTGCCGATGCCGGAATGCGTCCAAATGAACCAGTTGAAGTTGTTTTGCGCCCAGAAGATTTGGACATTACCCCAGCAAATTCAGGCAAGGTCAATGTTGAAGTAGACACCCAACTGTTCCGCGGTGACTACTACGAAATTGTGGGTTACGACGATCTCAAGAATGAATGGTTGATTCACTCAACCAACCCCGCCAAAGACGGCGAAACGGTTGGCTTGACGTTTGATCCTGAGGACATCCATGTCATGCGGCTTAACGAATCTGAAGAAGATTTCGACGCTCGGCTGGAAACCTACGAAGGGGAATAACGTCAGTAAGGATCAGTTGGGGCAGTGTCATCGAAGCGTTTTGACGATTAGATAGACACTGGTCGGCGCTGATCGATTTTCGAACTGAGGAGGGTCATCGTGAAAAAATCCACCACAAACGCCGCATTCTACACACCTTATGTGATGTGGCTGGCATTATTTGTGATCGCACCGATGGTTTTAATCGTTTATCAAAGTTTCTTTAACATCAGCGGTCACTTTACCCTTGCCAATTATCAGACCTATTTTCAATCAGGCACTTATATTATGATGACGATCAATTCCGTCTGGTATGCGTTCCTGATCACGTTAGCAACTTTGTTAATCAGCTATCCAACAGCATATTTGCTGCATTATGCCAAGCATAAACAGTTATGGTTGTTGCTGATTATTCTACCGACTTGGATTAACTTGCTGCTGAAAGCATACGCCTTCATCGGGATCTTCAGTCAGGATGGCGGGGTTAATAGTTTCTTGGGAATGTTTGGCATCGCGCCCCAGCAATTCCTGTTCACGGATTTTAGTTTCATTTTTGTTGCTGCTTATATTGAAATCCCGTTCATGATCTTGCCGATTTTCAATGCAATCGAAGAATTACCGGAAAACCTTGTCAATGCTGCCCAAGATTTAGGGGCCAAAAGCTGGCAGACCTTCACCAAGGTGATCTGGCCGTTAACAATTTCCGGCGTGAAATCCGGGGTTCAAGCTGTTTTCATTCCTAGTTTAAGTTTATTCATGTTGACGCGTCTGATCGGCGGGAACCGGGTCATTACTTTGGGGACAGCCATTGAAGAGCATTTTCTGACAACGATGAACTGGGGCATGGGTTCGACGATCGGGGTTGTCCTGATCGTCGCCATGTTCATCATCATGTTCCTGACCGGCGAACGTAAGAAGAAGGGGGCGCGGCGTCATGAAGCGTAAATTCAAATGGTCCAACCTTTATCTGATCTTCGTCTTCATCTGTTTGTATGTGCCGATCTTTTATTTGGTTATCTACTCGTTTTCAACGGGAGATCGCATGAGCAATTACAGCGGCTTCACATGGAAACATTATGCTGAGCTGTTTGCTGACACCCGGATGATTCAAATTGTTCTGGATACGTTGCTAGTCGCGCTATTATCCAGTTTGATCGCTACGATTATCGGTGCGTTAGGAGCATTAGCAATTGATCGTACTAGTCGACCTGTTGTTAAAAACACGGTCTTATCCCTCAACAACATTCTTATGGTGAGTCCAGATGTCATTATCGGTGCTAGTTTTCTGATCTTCTATACCGCGTTGAAAGTGCCATTGGGTTTCTGGTCCGTCTTGATGAGCCATATTGCCTTTTCTATCCCGATTGTCGTGTTGATGATCCTACCGCGGCTTCAGGAAATGAGCCATTCTTTACTAGATGCTGCTCGTGATTTAGGCGCGTCCAACTATCAAGTTTTAACGCGCGTGATCGTGCCTTATATTACGCCGGGTATTTTTTCCGGCTTTTTCATGGCCTTTACGTATTCACTAGATGATTTTGCCGTGACCTTCTTTGTCACTGGTAATGGTTTTGAAACACTGGCAGTCGAAATATACGCTCGCGCACGACAAGGCATCAGTTTGGAGATCAATGCGTTGTCAGGCGTCATGTTTATCTTTGCTTTACTGCTGGTAGTCGGTTACTACTTCATTCAACAAGCAGGTCAAAATCGGCGAGCCAAACAAAAACACAAGCGAGAAAGCGAGGCGTTGATCAATGAAACGACTCATTAGTATTGCGATTGCCATCTTAGCTGTTTGTCTCGGATTAGCAGTTTGGAGTGAAGGATTACAAAAATCGCAAGGTGATACGGGTGAAAACACGTTAAACCTTTTCAACTGGGGCGATTACATCGATCCGGCGCTGATCAGCAAGTTTGAAAAACAAACTGGCTATCATGTTAATCAAGAAACCTTTGATTCAAATGAAGCCATGTTCACCAAGATTCAACAAGGTGGTACAAGCTACGATTTGACAGTACCATCTGACTACATGATCGAAAAAATGAAAAAGGCCAATCTGTTGCTACCACTCGATAAAAGTAAATTACGCGGGATGCAAAACATGGACCCGCGTTTAATCGATAAAGATTTTGATCGCAACAATAAATACAGCATTCCGTATTTCTGGGGAACGCTGGGGATTATTTACAACGATAAGTTTGTCAAAGCCAGTGAAGTTCAACACTGGGATCAACTATGGAACCCGAAATTCAAAGATTCAATCATGTTGATTGATTCGGCCCGCGACGTGTTTGCACCAGCGCTCATTTCGATGGGCAAGTCGGTTAATGAAACCAACCCGCAAACCTTAGCGCTCGCCAAGGCAAAACTTGATCAGCTGTCGCCTAATGTGAAAGCTGTTGTTGCTGATGAAATCAAAATGTACATGGCCGAGAACGAGGCTAAGATTGCCGTTGACTGGTCAGGTGAAGCCAGTGAGATGTTGGCCAACAATAAACATCTGCACTATGTTGTCCCGCGCGAAGGCAGCAATCTCTGGTTTGACAACTTGGTCATCCCTAAGACGGCTAAGCATTTTAAGGCCATCTATGCCTTTCTAAACTTCATGATGGAACCCAAAAACGCGGCTCAAAATGCCGAATATGTCGGTTATGCAACACCAAATGCAGCCGCCAAGAAGCTCCTACCAAAGAGTGTGCAAAATGATCGCCAATTTTATCCAGATGATGAAACAATGAAACATTTGGAGATTTATTCTGATCTGCCACCAGCTAAGGTTGGGCTTTATAATGATCTTTTCTTGGAATTCAAAATGTATCGCCGATGAGAAGGCTCATCGCTTACAGTCCGCTATGATTAGCTAAAAATGCTAATTTGCGGGCTTTTTTTGGGTCACTTTTTCGATTGCTTCGGTAGTCTTAAACGACAAGGATTTAACTGATGATCTCGCAAAAAATAAGCCTTGATAACAAAGAGCGATGAGGGAAAATGGCTTTAAAGATGAGAACGTTTTCTAAAATGCACATCACACTAGCAAAATCTGGTACGCTTATTGCAATGAAAAACATCTGATTGTGCTCCAGCGTCATTAACCGACAAAGGGATAAACGGTTTTGCAGTCGTCTTGGATACTTGTTTCAGATACGATCACTAAGAGGTGGGCAGCTTGGGAAAGAGAACTTACAAAAATGAAGAGCGCTGGGTAGACGTTGTTTGTTGCCTTAGCCTTTGGTTGGCATCTTTTAGTTTGATGGCAGCCGCTACGGTACTGGATGTCAATCGTCCATTCTTCATTATTATGCTGTCATTAACGGCCTGCGCCATTGGCGAAACGGTGACGTTGGTTAGGAAAAAGCGCTGAGGCGGATGATAAGATTGTTTAATGCTATCACGCGTCACGGTAAAATGGGCCAGTATTAGCTGTGTCTTTTCAGTGATTATTTTTGTGACTAATCAACCAATAACCGACTACGAAAAATACAGTTCCAAGTGTTGCAATTCCTAAAGCATCGAGCAATATGGAAGCGATAAAACCATTCCGAATGGCAAACCATACAACTGCACTGACAAACATCACGCACCATCCTCCAACAAAACTTAGACCAACAACTTTATTTGTTTGCATCAATTTAACCTCCAGTAATAGTTTAAGCTGCCAATGAGAATGCCTTCTATCTTATAGCAAGGATAACATGAAACTGAAAATGTTGGTTACATTTTTTAACATAGGGGCAGTGATCTTTCAGCTTTATGGCGATTTAATGCACGCCACTTCGCACACAATAAAAAGCGATCCGCCTATTTTTGGACGGATCGCTTTTTGTTCATATTAACCACTATTGCCTAATCAACAACATCGACTTTCTTAGCAGCCAATCGGCGTCGATTGAGCCACTTGCGTCCTTCTTCGATGAGGAAGAGCGGAATTGGAATAATAGCCAAGAAGATCCAATCCGTTGGGGCGAGTGGGCCGGTGTGAAAGAGTTCCTGTAAGAATGGGGTATAGCTGAGTAGTGCCAATAGGAAAATTTCAAAGACGATCCCGAACCAAACGAGTTTGTTGGCAAAAAGACCGGCTTTGAAAACAGAAGCATTTTCGGTTCGGCAGTTCATCGCTGCGGCAATCTGACAGAAGATGATGGCGGCCAAGGTCATGGTAGTCGCCATGACGTAAGTGTTGCCACTGGTTGCCAGACCCTTCAACGGCCAACCATTGAGATGGTTGACGAAGAAGTAGGCACCGCTTGAAATGATTGAGGCAATCAGGCCATACCAAGCAAACGCCTTCCAGAGAACGGTTTTACTCATGAGGTGGGCATCGCGTGCTCGCGGTGGCTTGTCCATGATGCCAGGTTCCGCTTTCTCAGAGCCAAGACCTAAGGCTGGCATCATGTCGGTGCCAAGATCGACGGTCAAAATTTGCATGACAGTCAACGGGAGCGGAATCGCACCACGTGAGAACAGGAATAAGGCTGAAGGTACCGCTTCAGGCAAGTTAGAATTCAAGATGTAGATCAGGAATTTCTGAATGTTACTGTAAACGGTTCGACCTTCTTCAATGGCGGCAACAATTGAGGCAAAGTTGTCATCGGTTAGGATCATATCAGCGGCATCCTTGGCGACATCGGTGCCGGTAACGCCCATGGCAACACCAATGTCGGCTTTTTTCAAGGCTGGGGCATCATTGACACCATCGCCGGTAGAAGCAACGATCTCGCCAATTTCTTGCAAGGTTGAGACGATTTTGTATTTCTGCTCTGGGGCGACCCGTGCGAAAATGATTTCGCCAGCAAGTGCCTTTTTTAAATCTTCTTTACTCATTGAATCGAGTTCGCCACCGGTGACAACCCGCGCTTTGTCAGAAGTGAGGCCGATTTTGACCGCGACGGACTTAGCTGTTAAGGAAGAGTCGCCGGTAACCATAATAATTTTGATGCTGGCACGGTGACATTTCTTGATGGCTTCGTAAATTTCCGGACGTGGCGGATCGGACATGATTGCTAAGCCAACAAAGGTCAAATTGGTTTCGGCCGTGTCGATTGTGAGGCCGTCAAGTTGTTTTTCTTTATCTGTTTCTTGAGGCACCTCACGATAAGCGGTGGCAATGGAACGCAGGCCGAGGGAAGCATATTTGCGGTTGGCATCGTCAATCGCTTTTTTATCGTCTTCAGTCAGTGGCCGAACTTTGCCATTTTCTTGGATAGTGTCACAATGCGGCAGCAAATCGCTCAGCGAGCCTTTGGTGCAAATTGATAAGGTGTGATCGTCATGTTGATGAATGGTGGTCATACGCTTCCGATCTGAATCAAACGGCAGCTCTTTCAGGCGTGGATACTTAATGCTGTATGCCTTGGTATCAATGCCGGACTTTTGGGCCAAAATGACCAGTGAGGCTTCAGTCGGGGTACCTAGGATTTTCGGCCGAGCACTGCCTTTTGACGGCTCAACTTCAGTATCATTATTGAAGGCAACTAAGCGGATCAGCAAATCCAGATCGGCATCGGTGCCATATTTAATGGGTTTCCCGTCCAGTTGAATCTGGCCATTATTCACGAAGCCTTGGCCAGTAACGGTGAAGGAATGAGCAGGTGTCCAGATGTGATCCACGGTCATCTGATTTTGGGTTAAGGTGCCGGTTTTATCTGAACAGATCACCGTGGTTTCGCCTAAGGTTTCAACACTATTCAGATCTTTTAACAACGCATGCTTTTTGGCCATGCGTTGAACGCCTTGAGCCAAGGACAATGTGACTGTTGGCAACAAGCCTTCAGGGATGAAGGCTACGATCATACCCAAGGCGAAAATGAAACTTTGAGCCACAGGGTAGTGGACAAAGAAGATTGCCGAAACGAAGAATACCAGACCAAGACCGATGGCAATCAGTGAAATCTGTTTGGTTAAACGATTTAGCTCTAATTGTAAGGGACTCAGACTTGGTTTTTGTTGTTGCGTTAACGCCGCAATTCGACCAAACTCGGTATTCATCCCCGTGGCAAATGCCACAGCAGTTGCCGTGCCAGCGCCAACAGTAGTGCCAGCATAAACAAGGTTTGATTCCGCGAACTCACCTTGACCAGCATCAAAGGCAACTTTTTTTGATTCAGGTACCGATTCACCAGTTAGGGCACTTTGATCGACTTGAACCGAAGTGGCCTTAATCAAGCGCGCATCAACCGGAACCGCATTGCCTGCCTGAAGATTGAAAACATCCCCAGGTACCATTTTGGTTGCATTAATTTGCTGCAGTTTGCCATCGCGATAAACTTGCGTATAAGCCGGTAGCATTTTCATTAACGAGTCAGTTGCTTTTTGAGCTTCATGTTCTTGCCAATAGCTGAAAACACCGTTGATAATATTGACCAGCCAAATGGCAATCCCTAATTCGAGGGTGCCTGACAGGATGGCGACAAAGCCGCTGACCCACAACAGAATGGCCATCACGCTTGTGAAATTTTTGAGGAAAATGAGTAATTGTGATTGTTGCTTTTCCCTAGTAATCACGTTTTCCCCATACTTTTCTAGGCGGTCGGCGGCCTCCTTCCGCGTTAATCCAGTTGACGTTGTATGCAAATCCGTCATCAGATCCGGGACGGGATCCGTTGCAAACTTGCGCCGCGTCTCCTTTTCATTTTTCATGACTTAAGCATGTCTCCTTCATAAAGATGTTTAGCTTCATTCTAACGTTCTGAGCGGAGGAAAACACCCAAAGTGCTGTTTTTAAGCAATTAAACTTTTCGGCTTAGGCGCGGAGACCGCGTTCTAAGAATTCAACCGCTTCGTGAACGGCAGTTTCGAGATCAAAAGCGGATTGTTCACCGATAATGAGTGGTAATAGGTAACTAAGCACGGTTCCAAAAATGGCTCGTAGGACTCGATTAAATGGCCAATCAACCAATTGTCCGTTAGCCTGATAAGTTGCATAAAGGCGCGCGGCTTTTCCCGATAACTCGCGGTTGAATTGCTCAGCGAGCTCTTGTCCTAAGGCAGCGTCACGAAGAACAGTGGCTGCTAAAACCCGTAGCTGGGCTTGATTAGCAATGGCAAACTGCATACGATCATGAACAATGAACGTTAAAAAAGTGTGTAAGTCGGGCAAATCTTGTTCACCGACTTCATTAACAAACTCGGTTAATACGTTTGGCATTACTTGGCGAATCATAGGGGCTAGTAGCGCCTGAAGAATCCCATCTTTCGTCTTGAACTGCTTGTAAACTGTGCCTTCGCTGACCTGTGCCGTTTCAGCAATTTCTTTAGTGCTAGTGCGATCAAAGCCTTGACTAGCAAATAACGCTAAACTGGCCTTTAAAACGGCTTGCTGTTTAGCGGATAGATTGCTTTTGGCGAGTGAAGCGGAAAACAAATCGGTAATATTACGTGTGTGCATCGCGAGATCGCTTCCCTTCAATAAAAATTGCTCGACTTTACACTTGCCGGTATTTCCGCATCGTGAGTAAATTTAATCCAAGAAATAATAGGAAGAATCCTAACAAGGCAACCACATCTGGATAGAAGACGGCAAGCGACTGACCTTTGGCGATAATACCGGTTAAGGCATTAGCACCATAGTATAAAGGCATGATGTGAGCGATGGGTTGCAGCCACCCAAGCATGTGATCAATTGGAATTAATCCCGTAAAGAAAATTTGGGGAATAACCACAATTGGAATGAATTGCAGCATCTGAAATTCAGTGTCAGCAAAGGTTGAAATCAACAAGCCCAGTGCCAAGGCAGTGAACGCTAATAGTAAATTGATCAAAAAGATGGCGGGGATGCTGCCAAGAATTTGAATTTTGAATACGATCAAGGAATAACCAACGATTAGCAATGTCTGAATAATGGCGAAAATACCATAACCTAGTAGGTAACCGCTAATGATTTCACCGCGGCGAACCGGCGTTGCCAGTAAACGGTATAAGGTGCCAGTGGTCCGCTCGCGCAACAAAGCGATGCCCGAAATCAAAAAGACAAAGAAGAAGACAATGAATCCCATTAAAATCGGCAACAGGGTGTCAAAGTAAGTTGAGTCGGCAGAGCCATATCGGTAATGGGTTGTTAACGTGTAACTCGGTGTTTTTGGCTGATGGGGTTCTGGAATTTGGGCTGCGCCGTGCGTGGCCTGTTTGAGAGCTGTCGCAAGCTTTTGTAAGGTGGTTGCTTGGATCTTAAGCGCTGTGGCAGCGGCTTGCATTTTTAGTTTGATAGAAGCGGCTTGCAAGGTTTGTTTCAGAATCGCGCTTTTTCCTTGATCAGCGTTGGCCAACGTCAGGGTCAGCTTATCGCCATCCTGCGTGAGTACACCGGCATAATCATGAGCCTTGATTAATGCGATGGGTTGGTCATTTTTGACCTGATGCAATCGAACGTGTTTGGTATCGATCGCCTTTGTTAGTGCCGAATCAACAGCATGAACTGCTAAATCAGCCTTGGTGTCCGTATTGGATTGAAAAAGAAAAAAGATCAACGTCATGATAAATAAAGGCGCGATAAACATCAGGGCTAACGTGCGTTTATCACGGAACATTTCTTTTAAAATCCGATTAATCAACGCTTCAATGCGCATCTTGCTGCCTCCCTGCGGCTAAAAAGACCGCTTCAATCGAGTCCGTTTGATAATCTGCCTTTAATTGTGCCGGTGTCCCTTGGGCAATGGCAGTCCCGTTGCGAATCATCAATAACGTGTCCGCTTCTTCGGCATCAGCCATGACGTGGGTCGTTAAAATAATGGCGACACCCTGATCCGCCAGACGATGCAATTCATGCCAAATCTGTTGGCGCAGCTCAGGGTCAATGCCAACGGTCGGTTCATCTAAAATCAACAACTGCGGTTGACTGATGAGGGCGATGGCGAGCGATAATCGGCGCTTCATCCCGCCTGAATAATCCTTAACTGGTTGCTTTAAGGCCGGTTGCAGATTGACGACATTAGCAGCATAAGCCATTTGTTTGGTAATCTGCGCGTGTGGGACGCCTTGCATTTTGGCAAAAAATGTCAGGTTCTCGGCACCGGTTAAACTTTCATATAAAGCATCAGTCTGAGCCATGAAGCCGATTTTCGCGAGTAGGGGACGATTCGGCACGGCTTGCCCTAAAACGCTGACTTGTCCGGTGCGTGGGCGCAACATACCCATAATGGTACTGACTAAAGTGGTTTTGCCAGCACCGCTAGGACCGATTAAAGCAAGAATTTGACCATGATTTAAGGTCAAGTTGATGTCCTTAAGCACGATCTGTTTACCATAGCCTTGGGTGAGGGCGCTGACCTGAACAGCTTGATTTGTTTGCATATTATCGCGTCACTTTCTCAATAATATAGTGAGTGCTCACTCACTTGCCATTATCGCCAATTTTGGGGTAAAAGCAACTAAAAGTTTAAAAGTCATCAGCCAAATCAATCAGATTGTTGTCAAAAGGATGGCATCTAAAAGCTGCTTCAAGCTGTGTTATAGCGACTGAAACCGCTTATGCTCCCGTTTCTGGCCGCGCCTGTGCACACCTCGTGGTATAATTATTCAGAAGTTTGATTCTAAACCACAATGGAGGAACGCGGATGCGCACCTATCTGACAAATTTATTAACTTGGTCCACCTTGATCAATCTGGTTGACATCCTCGTCGTCTGGTATGTCATTTATCGTTTGATCATGCTTGTTCGCGGTACAAAAGCGGTTCAGCTTCTGAAAGGCGTTTTTGTCATTGCTGCGATCAAGATTATTTCTTGGTTCCTTCAGTTGAAGACGGTCGGTTATTTAACTGATTTGGTTATTACTTGGAGTGTGCCAGCACTGGTTATTATTTTTCAGCCGGAAATTCGGCGTGGCCTTGAGCACCTAGGTCGCGGTTCCTTGATTTTTCGGTCGAATAATAACCAGCACGAAGTCGAAGTACGGATGGTCAAAGAACTTGATAAGGCTATTCAATATATGAGCAAGCGCCGGATCGGGGCCTTAATGACGATCCAGAAGAGTACCGGGCTGGAGGATTACATTGAGACAGGTATTCCCTTGGATGCTGATATTAGTGGAGAGCTGCTGATCAACATTTTCATACCGAATACGCCGTTGCATGATGGGGCGGTGATCATTCGGGACAATCGAATTGCGGTTGCGGCTGCATACTTACCTTTATCTGACAGCAATCTCATTCCTAAAGAACTTGGTACGCGCCATCGTGCTGCTGTCGGGATCAGTGAAGTGACGGATGCGTTGACGATCGTTGTCTCTGAAGAAACTGGGGAAGTGACGATCACAAATAACAACAACCTGATTCGTAATTTGACGCGTGATGACTATATGAAGTTTCTGACGGCGCAATTAGTGCCAAAAGAAGAGGCGCCGAATCCGAACCCAGTTGTCAGTTTCTTTTCGCGCCGGTTTAAGTCACGTAAAAAGAAGGAGGGCAAGCAATGAATCGCTTATGGGATAATCCATGGGTTAATCGGTTGTTGGCTCTGCTTCTCGCGATTGGGCTTTTTGCTTATGTCAACGTTGAAAGCATCAACAATACCAGACAAAGTGCAAATGATGATACAACCTTGGTTGCCAACAAAACCCAGACCGTGAAAGTGCCGTTACAGGTAAATGCCAACACGGACAAGTATTTTATTACCGGTTATCCGTCAAAAGTTTCAGTTGCATTGACAGGAACGGCTTCATTAGTCACGATGACCGCCAACACCCAAAATTTTCGGATCATTGCTGATCTTACCAAACTCGGTGTTGGCAAGCATCGTGTTCGGTTGAAGGCAGAAGGTTTGAACAAGGATTTGAGTTATTCGATTTCGCCTAAATCCGTGACCGTTGACATTCAGGTTCGGGACAATAAGACGATGCCGATTCAGGTTCGCTATAATAAAGCCAGTATCGCATCCGGGTATGCAGCTGGTGAGCCAAAGCTGTCGACGCGAACAGTGGATGTCACTGGCGCACGATCCGTGATTGACTCGATCGCACAAGTTGTGGCAAATGTCTCGCTGTCGCACAATACCCGGAGTACGGTTGACCAAGAGGTGCTGTTACAGGCGCTTGATGAGAACGGCAATACGATGAATGTTGTGTTGGCACCGCAGACTGTTCATGTAACCTTACCGATTTCTCAACCTAGCAAGAAACTTACCGTGGAGCTAAAACAAACTGGGACTGCCGTGTCAGGACGCACGTATGTCTTGTCCTCTGACACAAAACAGGTTACCGTATACGGAGACCAAAGTAGTTTGGACAAGCTGAGTAAATTAACCGTGGACGTCGATGTCAGCGGTATTAGCACGACGACAACTCGGACTTACAACGTAACTGATTTGAATGATGGTATTTCTGCTGCTAGTCCGAAATCACTTAAAGTGACGGTTAGTGTTGGCAACACTGGTAATGATGATAATAACAACAATGGCGGTTCAACAGCGAGCACCAGTACTTCGAGTTCGAGTGCCGCAAGCACCTCGAGTGCCAGTGAATCAGACTCAAGTACATCAACAAGCGACAATAATGGCTGAAAGAAATGAGGAAGAATTAAGATGACAAAGTATTTTGGTACTGATGGCGTTCGTGGTATTGCAAACAAGGAACTAAGTCCGGAAATGGCTTTCCGGCTAGGGCGGACAGGCGGCTATGTTTTGACGCAGCACAAAGAAGATGCGAGTCGACGCCCATTGGTTTTGGTTGCTCGCGATACACGAATCTCAGGGCAGATGTTGGCTGATGCTTTAATTGCTGGCTTGCTTTCTGTTGGGATTGAAGTGCTGGATTTAGGCGTGATCACAACGCCTGCTGTTGCTTATTTAATCAAGATTCAAGGCGCCGATGCTGGTATCCAGATTTCGGCGTCGCATAATCCGGTTGCCGATAATGGCATCAAGTTCTTTGGAGCGGACGGCTACAAATTGTCTGACGATACTGAAGAAGAAATTGAAGCCTTACTGGATGCGCCAGAAGACAAACTTCCACGGCCGGCTGCTGAAGGATTAGGTACAGTAGACGATTATCCTGAAGGCGCACTCAAGTACACCCAATTTCTTGAGCAAACCTTGGCAGATGATCTGAGTGGCATTTATGTGTGCTTGGATGGCGCAAATGGTGCAACGAGTGGGTTAGTTAGTCGAATTTTTGCTGATCTTGAGACCGATTTTGATACAATGGCAATCAGTCCAGATGGGCTTAATATCAATGCTAACGTTGGTTCAACGCATCCTCAGGCGTTATCGAAATTTGTCGTCGAAAAAGGTGCTGATGTTGGCCTCGCGTTTGACGGTGACGGTGATCGCTGTATCGCAGTTGATGAACAAGGCAATATTGTTGATGGCGACAAGATTATGTTCATTCTTGGTAGTTATATGAAGTCACAAGGCCGGCTGAAGCAGGATACTGTCGTCACCACTGTTATGAGTAATCTTGGGTTATATAAGGCATTAGAAGCGAATGGCATGAAGTCCGTGCAAACGGCTGTCGGTGATCGCCACGTTGTCGAAGCCATGCGCAAAGATGGCTATAATATTGGCGGCGAACAGTCTGGCCACGTCATTTTGTTTGATTATCACAATACCGGGGATGGCATGCTGACAGGCATTCACTTGTTAAATGTCATGAAGAAAACCGGCAAGAAGTTGTCTGAATTAGCCGCACCTGTTCAAGACTATCCGCAGAAACTGGTTAATGTGAAAGTTGCGGACAAGGAAAACTGGCAAGCTTATCCAGAAATCCAAAGTGCCATTGATACCGTCGAAAAAGAAATGGCCGGTGATGGCCGTGTTCTGGTTCGCCCTTCAGGCACTGAACCTTTGTTGCGGGTCATGGCCGAAGCCAAAACCGAAGATTTGGTTTCCCGTTATGTGGATCAAATCGTGGATGTGGTGAAGCAAGAAATGGGCAGCAAGGAAGATTAACTGCTGTCTTTATCAAAAATTTAAACTTTATTTTAACCGAGTTGTCACGGGTCTCATCGACAACTCGGTTTTTTTGTCTGGTGATAGCATTCGCAATTGGCACGTTTTGAAAGCGCGTTCATAAAATTCCAAAACCAGTGTGCATAAGAATTGGGTAAATTAATATAGACCAATATATATGTTTCAAGTATACCAGTGAAAAAATGGTGTTGACATATAGCCTTTTAAAAACTATAGTTAGCTTTGCTTTCAACAATACCAATAAAAAATCTGTCTAAACCAATTTTTAGACAAAAATGAAAAGGATGTTGACTATGTGTGGAATCGTTGGCGTTATCGGTAAAAAGAATGCAACGCAGATCTTGCTTAAGGGATTAGAGAAGTTGGAATACCGCGGCTATGATTCAGCCGGCATTTACGTGAATGACCAAGCCGGCCATGATCATTTAATTAAGCGCGTCGGCCACATTTCCAATCTTGAAGAAGCGGTTACGCCTGATGTTCAAGGCGTTATGGGGATTGGCCATACGCGCTGGGCAACCAATGGCGGCCCTACCGAAGCCAACGCCCATCCGCATGTTTCCAATGACGAACGGTTTTATCTGGTGCATAACGGCGTTGTGACCAATGCTAACGAACTGAAGCAGAAGTACTTGCAAGACATTGAATTACAGAGTGATACGGATACCGAAGTTGTTGTTCAGCTGATTGCCTTGTTTGCCCGCGAAGGTCTGTCTGCTAAGGAAGCACTGCGCAAAACCTTGAAAATGATCCAAGGTTCTTATGCTTTCTCGATGGTTGATCGCCTTGACCCAACAGTGCTGTATGTTGCTAAAAACAAGAGTCCATTACTGATTGGCCGTGGTAAAGGCTTTAATGTGGTGGCTTCTGATGCCTTGGCAATGCTTAGTGAAACCGATCAGTTTGTTGAACTGAAGGATCAGGAAATCGTGACCTTGACGGCTGATGCCATCCACATTGAAACGATTGACGGTAAAGTTGAGGAACGTAAGCCATTCACCGTTAAAGTTGATGATGGTGAAGTTTCTAAAGGTACGTACCCATTCTTCATGCTTAAAGAAATCGACGAACAGCCAATCGTGATGCGGCGTTTGGTCGAAAAGTATACCGATGATCATGGCAACATCGTTTTGCCAGAAGATTTGCTGAAAGCTTTACAGCAAGCTGATCGTTTGTATATCGTTGCGGCTGGTACCAGTTATCATGCCGGTTTAGTCGGTGCACCTTTGTTCGAACAATTGGCAGGTATTCCGACAGAAGTGCATGTTGCTTCTGAGTTTGCCTATCATCAACCACTGTTGTCCAAGCACCCACTGTTCATTTTCCTAACCCAAAGTGGGGAAACTGCTGATATCCGTCAGGTCCTTGTTTCAGTCAAGGAACGCGGTTATCAGACATTAACGATCACAAA
The DNA here is from genome assembly GCF_000829035.1 of Lacticaseibacillus paracasei subsp. paracasei. Lineage (NCBI taxonomy): Bacteria > Bacillati > Bacillota > Bacilli > Lactobacillales > Lactobacillaceae > Lacticaseibacillus > Lacticaseibacillus paracasei. The sequence goes on from NZ_AP012541.1 coordinate 1,019,205, forward strand.
CGTTGCCAGCTCAACGCTTGCTCGTGAAGCAACCTTTATGTTGCAGTTGCATGGCGGCCCAGAAATTGCGGTTGCTTCTACCAAAGCTTACACGGCACAAATCGCCGTTGAAGCGCTTGTATCGAAAGCAGTCGGCGAGGCTAAAGGATTGCAGGCTGCTAAGGACTTCGATGTGATCCATGAACTTGGGTTGGCAGCAACTGGTCAGCAGGCTTTGATTGACCAAAAGGATCGCATCCATGAACTAGCAACTGACATGTTCAAGACCACGCGCAATGCTTTCTACATTGGCCGTGGCGATGATTACTATGCCAGCATGGAAGCAGCATTGAAACTCAAGGAAATCAGTTATGTTCAGGCAGAAGGCTTTGCGGCTGGTGAATTGAAGCATGGTACGATTGCTTTGATTGAAAAGAATACGCCAGTGGTTGCAATCATTTCTGATCCGGTTACAGCAGCGCGCACTCGCAGCAATGCGGACGAGGTGCAAGCTCGCGGTGCCAAGGTGCTTCATATCGCAATGGCTAGTCAAGCCCAAGATGGTGACCAAATCGTTGTCGATGAAATCAATCCATTACTTGCACCGCTTTTGACGATTATCCCGGCACAGCTCTTGGCTTACTTTACTAGTGCGGATCGTGGTTACGATGTTGACCGTCCGCGTAATCTGGCTAAGTCAGTGACCGTTGAATAATCGCTAAGAATTTCATTTGGTGATCGGTGTCATTCATGTCAAGATGTGGATTCAATCCCCAGCTTGGTGTCTGACGTCGTAGCGGATCGTGATCCATGTATATAAAAAAGTGTTGCATCACGGGTATCCTCGTGATGCAACACTTTTTTAATAAGCACAAATTAAGTATTTGTGCGCTAAGTGACACGCTGCAAATCGGGAAGAACTTTATTTCAAGTAACCTTCACTCAAAGTCATAAACTGTTGCGCATCTTTGGCGGCTAAATCAATGCCTTGCTGCCAGAAATCCGGTTGCGTTAAGTCAACCCCGAGATGTTTTTTCGCTAGTGCTTCTGTTGTCATATTCGCCGTATCCCGCAACAAAGCAATGTAATCATCTTCAAAATTATCAGATGCTTGGGCCTTTGCGTAAATACCGCTAGAGAACAGATAACCAAAAGTGTAAGGGAAGTTGTAGAACGGTGGGTTGTCGAAGTAGAAATGCAGTTTGTCTGCCCAATACATGGGATCAAAAGAACTTAGACCACCTGCATAGGCTTGTTGTTGTGCAGTCGTCATGAGTTCTTTCAGTCGTGGCACACTGACAATTCCTTTTTCCCGTTCCTGATAGAAACTGTCTTCAAACAGGAAGCGAGCATGGATATTTAACAGCATCGCCAATGGATTGGCCATTTTAGCGTCTAACAAATTAAGTTTCTCAGCCGGTGAGGTTGCTGCTTTGACTGTGGCATCTGCAACGATTAATTCTGCAAAAGTTGATGCAGTTTCGGCAACATTCATTGCATAATCTTGACGCAATAGCGGCATATCTTTCAAAATACTGCTGTGGAAAGCATGGCCCAATTCGTGGGCAATGGTGGAAACACCAGATGCTGAACCATCGAAGGTCATGAAAATACGACTTTCTTTGACATCTGGGACGCTGGTCATGTAACCGCCAGCGCGCTTGCCTGGCCGATCTTCAGCTTCGATCCAGCCATTTTCAAATGCCTGTTTGGCAAAGGCAGCCATTTTAGGTGAGAACTTGGCAAAGTTGTTCACAATAAATTCGGCGGCCTCATCGAAGGTATAGGTCTTTGGCTGAAAATCGCCCACGATGACTGGCGCCCATTGGTCATACCATGGCATTGTTGGCTTACCAGTTAATTCGGCCTTGCGCGTGAGGTAAGCAGCAAAAGGCTGTTTGTTGGCGCTGATGGTGTGCCACATTTGATCCAGCGTGGCACGTTGCATGCGATTGTATTGCAACGGTTTGAAAAGATAATCCGGATAATGATGCAACCGATAATTCGTAAGCCGGAAGCCGGCAATGTGATTCAGGGTCTCACCAAACAGACTGGCATGATCGTCCCACGTTTGTTCCCAAACGTTAAAGACTTGTTCACGCGTTTTAGTGTCAGGATCGCCTTCGAATTTATTCTGGGTTTGGCCAGCACTAAGCTCTGTGGTTTTGCCATCTTGTGTGATTGGAAACTTAAGACTGCCACTCAAGGTGGTGTAATGATCGCTCCAGCCAGTAAAACCATCGACTGCCAGATCGTTAATCATCGTTTCGGTTTGATCATCTAACAGTTCCTTTGCCTGGTCGCGCATCTCTTGCAAGCCAAAACGACTAGCGCTTAAAGCTGACGTGGTCGTTAGCTGATCGAAAGCTGCTTGTGACATGGCTGCGAGTTTTTTGGCCAGCGGGTTGTTAATGTTTTGAAAACGGGTATAAAGTGTCGTGAGCTGACCTTGAACAGGTCCGGTTTTCAGATTAGCTGTATCAGCGCTGGCAATCATCTCGACGAAGCTGCTAGTAGTAGCTAGGCCTTTGCCAATGTCTTCCAGCAGTTGCCAAAGTGTGATGAAATCGGTAAACTCAGGAGCATCGTGGTCAGGGATCCAAGCGGCTACTTTTGACTCCAGTTGAGGCAATTTGGCCGTCACATCGCTAATTCGGTCGGCAAGTTGCGGTGAGTCAATACCACCGGGGAAAATCGAATCGAGGTTCCAGTTAATTGGATAAGACATATTGGCACTTCCTTTCGAAATAGCTTTATTATACCGTAGATGAGAAAAGTCTGAGTGAAAGCAGGTAGAAGTTTGTGACGTCTTTTAAAAAACATTGGGGGTTGTGGCTGGCGGCAGTCCTTTTGTTTGTCTTGTTCTTTAGTTCCAGTATGACTTACAAAGAGCAAACAACGGTGCCGTTATTGGAACGCTTGTTACACAATGAACCGTTTAAGCAAGCCTTAAGTGGTATTCATTTTAATTATGCGGGTGAACAGCAATCAATTGCTGAGGTAGGCTATTTTAAATTTGTTGAATTTTTCATTCGCAAAGGTGCGCATGTCAGCATCTTTTTCCTATTAGGTCTTGGTCTGACACAAGGCACGTTTATGTATCAGAAAAATCGTTGGCTGCATTGGCCGCTGATGGTCTTAAGTTGTACCGGTGTTGCGGCATTTGACGAGTTTCATCAAATGCTGACAGGCGGGCGGACACCGCTTTTCCAAGATGTGATGCTCGATACTGCTGCTGCGGCTGTGGCCGTGACCTTAATGTGGTTATGGTTATGGCGGCAGAAGCGTCATTGAATAAAGTGCCGATCTTTGCTATAATTTTAGCGATTCATATGCTCCTAAACTTACGAAAAGAGGGTTTATCATGTCAGGACATTCCAAATGGCATAACATTCAGGGCCGTAAAAATGCTCAGGATTCGAAACGTGGTAAAATTTTCCAGAAATTATCACGTGAATTATACATGGCAGCAAAGCAAGGTGGTCCTGACCCCAGTGGTAATCCTTCCCTTCGTTTAGTCATGGATAAAGCTAAAGCTGCCAATATGCCAAAAGACAATATTAAGCGTGCTTTAGATAAAGCAAGTGATCGTGATGCGGCCAACTATGACGAAGTGACCTATGAAGGCTATGGGCCAGGTGGTGTGGCGATTTTGGTTGAAGCTTTGACCGATAATCGCAACCGGACTTCCAGTACCGTACGAGTGGCGATCACCCGACACGGTGGGAACATGGCAGCTGCTGGTGCGGTTTCATACATGTTTGATCGAAAAGGTTATCTGGTGATTAGCCGTGATGACCTTGATGTTGACGAAGATCAGATGCTAGAAGATGCGCTTGAAGCCGGTGCAGAAGATATGCAGACTTCAGATGAGGCATTCGAAATCTACACCGATCCTAAAGAATTTGCTCAGGTTCGCGACGCGCTTGAGGAAAAAGGGTACAAGTTTGTCCAAAACGAACTGACAATGGTTCCGCAAAACCTGACCCCGATTCCAGAAGATAAAGTTGAACAATTCCAAGCTATGATTGATCAATTGGAAGACGACGATGATGTGCAGGAAGTTTACACAGCTGGCGACTGGCCAGACGATTAATGCATCGATTGATAACTTGTGATCAAGACGAGGGAAAATCCTCGTCTTTTTTTCTGCCCAAAATAGTCAAGAGGACGGGGTGATATCTGACGCTCGCGAACTCTTTTAATACAGGGGGAAAAACGATGCAATCGGTGAATAAGCTTTTGACAATTGCGCTGGAAAAGGGTGCTAGCGATATTTACTATTTGCCTAGTCCGCAAGGTTATTTGATTCGCCTACGGGTACCGACGGGCTTGGTAACAATCGCCGAGCGAGACAGCAAACGTGGGCAGCAAGAAATTAATTACTTGAAATTTATGGCGGGCATGAATGTTGCCGAACATCGCCGCGTTCAATTGGGAGCCTTTTATCAAAGGGAATCAGCAGCTTTTTTACGGTTAAGTTCAGTGGCTGACTTTCGCGGTGGTGAATCACTGGTAGTTCGCATAATCAAAGGCATTCCAGATGCTGCAGGCGCACGTCATCTGTTAGATCGTCTGTTGGGTATTTTACTGCAGAAACGCGGCATGCTGACCCTAGCTGGGCCGACTGGGTCAGGAAAAACGACATTACTCTATCAGTTAGCGACGCGTTTGGCGGAATCACGAATGGTCTTGTCGATCGAGGATCCAGTTGAGATCAATCAGCCGCAATTCTTACAGTTGCAAGTCAATCCGGAGGCAGACATGACCTATCCGCAATTACTGAAGGCGGCGCTGCGCCATCGACCAGACGTCTTGCTGATTGGAGAAATTCGTGATCGACAAACAGCGCAAAGTGCTTGCGAAGCGGCGATTAGCGGTCACATTGTCCTAGCGACCGTGCATGCCCGATCAGCGGCGGATACACCCTTAAGGTTGAGCAGTTTTGGCTTGCCGGATGAGTTAGTAGCGGCGGCATTGACGGCGAGTGCGGCGATCAGTTTGCAGTATCGGCCAATGATTCACCCAGTGGCGGAAGTCGTGGTTTTCAAGCAAGTAGGACAAGCTGATCAGGAGGTGGTTTCGTGAGCATGCCGCTGGTGATTCAGGAACGGTTTTGCCGTCAAAGCGCTGCGTTAATTGCTGCTGGTTTTAGTTTGCCGGATGTGTTTGCTTATTTGCGTGTGAGTTTACCGAAATACCGGCCAATTTGGGAACGAATCGAAACGGATTTGGCTTCTGGCATCGGATTGCCAGAAGCAGTTGGCCATCAGGCATTAGCTCCCATCCTCTTTCAACAACTGCAACTAGCACAGGTTCACGGGGATTTGGCAAAAGCATTGGCCGTGGCTGGTGATTACTTAGGCTTGCGAGTGCGGAATCGTCAACGGATTGGTCAACTATTAATTTACCCACTTGTGTTACTGGGCATGCTTGTTACCTTGCAAGTGGTCGTTGTGTTTGGCGTGTTGCCAGCCTTGGCGTTACCACAATCGCATTTAGTGCATACGCAGTTAATGACCATGGGTGGGGGCTTAGCCGCCGGGTTGCTAATATGGCTCGGGTGGCATCGACTGACGTTGGCTCAACGCTTGCAACTCTTACAACGATTGCCTGGTGTCCGTGGCGTCATGCAAGTGTACTATCAGTTTCAGTTCACAGCCGGAGCCGCCCACTTCTTACTGGCAGGTGCTGAGATTGCCGACTTTTGCCGACACTTGATAACCGTTGGCGGTCCGTTGGGTGATTTAGGAGCACGCATTCAACAAAAGATTCAACAAGGGGCTGAGTTGGCCGATGCGTTACACGAAGCCTTTGTGCCACCTGAAGTTGCCCGTTTATTGACAATGGGCCAGACACATCACTTAGTGGCGACCGGCTTAAAACTTTTTGGTGAACAACTATTTTTACAGCCTCAATTTTCAAGGCAAGTGCAACGATGATAACGAATTCTTGATAGTGGTCTAGGCTGTTACGCCATGCATCGGTAGTAATCGCATGGGCGAAGATAGTTCAGAATACGTCTGGGACGATGGTTCAGTGCGGATTGGACTGCTTGAATTTCAACCAGGGTAACTGCTCTGAGAGACTTCCCTTTCGGGAAGAATTCCCTAAGCAGTCCATTGGCGTTCTCGTTTGTGCCACGCTCCCAAGGCGAGTACGGATGTGCGAAGTAAATCTGGGTTCCAACAATCTCTGATAACTTGGCAAACTCGGAACCATTGTCAAAAGTGATACTCTCAAATTCCTTGGCCCCGTAGTCGTCGATCGTGTCCTGCAAGGCTTTAAGGCAGGTGCCCGCATGATAGTCAGGAATCTTGACGATGATCTCAGTCCGGCTGTACCGTTCTGTGAGCGTCATTAATGCTGGCTCATCAGCTAAGCGAATACCCTTGACCAAGTCGCCTTCCCAATGTCCCACGCCTGTGCGGTCATTCACGGCCGCAGGACGCAACTCGATTGAGTCGCCGTATATCTTCTTATTCTTGCGCTTGTGGGCGTTCTTATAGCCTTTGATGCGGCGTCGGAGCTTCTTGGGAAGTGTCATGTTGTCTAGCTCAAGCAGCCCGGCGTCGATGTAGCGATACACAGTTGTCGTTGAAGGGCAAGCCTTGCCCTGGTCGCGATAGAAGTGTACGAAGCTATCAACGCTGTGTACGCGCGGCTTACGAGTAAGCTCCCTGGAGAGAGCCTTGAAGAACGCACGGCCGGTCTTAAGAAAGGCGTAGTGACCGGTTCTATCGCGTTTACGGTCGTGCATGGCTTGGGCAGTTTCCGCAAGATAGACTTGATGCGAGTGACGCTTCGAGTCGAGCTGAGTTACAGATCCACGCGTGATTTCTCGTGAGATTGTCGCTTTACTGCGATGAAGCTTCTGTGCAATCACGGTCGCGGTGTCACCAGCAGCCTGAAGGGCCTGAATTGTAGCACGGTCGCTAAAACTGAGTTGTTGGTAATGCTTGTGAGTGTTAGTCTGAGAGTGGGTCATGAAGATTCCTGCTTTCTTGTTTAGCTAGCACTAACAAGAATAGGTCTTCATGGCCTTTATGGTCTAGTCGTCAGGGTGTTGCACTTGAATTGTAAACTGGGGAACTATTTTTACAGTTGCAGCAACGTTTAGAACGACTGGTGAACTTGGTGCAGCCATTGCTGTTTTTGCTTATTGGTGGCGAAATTTTACTGGTTTATTTGCAAATTCTCTTACCACTCTATCAATCTTTCGGAGGATGACCATGCGACGCAAACGATTACGGGCTTTTACATTGATTGAAGTGATTGCAGCACTTGGGGTCATTATTTTATTGACGTTAGCTTTGGTTTTGACAATTCAAGGGCAAATGAAACGTGTTGAAGGTCAGAATCTAAAAGCTACGGTGGCAACTGTGAATTCACAAATTGAAATGGCTTATAACGAGCCGGATGCTGACAAGAAATCACTTAAAACAATTCCTGATTTAGTCAGAGAAGGCGTGATTACCGATGCGCAGGCGAAGGACTTGGAAAAAGGCAAGGCAACGATGAGCGGTGACAATCCGCCGAAATTTAAAGTTCCATGAAACGGCTGCGTGGCTTTGTGATGCTTGAAGTGGTGGCTGTTGTGGTTGTGCTGGCAGGATTGACACTGGCGGCCGTTCCCTTAGGGCAAAGCGTGATTCGCCGAAATCAGGAAACCAAATTTCTCGAAACCATGCGGGAACAATGGGGATTATTAGGGATGAAGGCATATGCCACGCATAAAATTGGCACCATGTCTGTCAATGATGAGGCACGTCAGGTGACATTTAGTCTTTTTAATGGTTCAAAACGAATTTTGCCATTTCCGCCATCCTTGAAATATGACGATAAAATTCCTACAAAAACGACGAGAGAACCATCAGGTAAATTGAAAGGCAACCGCAGCGTAAATTTTCTCAGTCAAGACGGCTATTACTGGCATATAACCCTACAGTTTGAATGGGGGCGGTTCTTATTCCAAAAAGTACCAAAACATTAACAGGTTCTTTGTTAATTGAACATCTTGCAGCTCTGGGGGTGCTCTTGCTGGCGGTTGGTTGGTTAATGGTGTTAGTGCGGTTATATGACCGAGTTGTGGTTGAATCCAGACAGCGAACGACGGCCTATTATGCGGCACGGGTGGCGCTTGTTCATTTGCCAGTACCAGGCGGAGAGACGACTGTTCAAGTCGGACCTGATGTGTGGCAAGTAACCGTCAATACGCAGGAGGTAAAGGCGCATGCCCAAAAGGGTCGATCAACATATACGTTCACGCCTTAAAGGCTTTACTTTAATTGAAGTGGTGGTCAGCCTGATTTTACTTGCGGCGGTCATGCTGTTATGGCGACCGGTTTTATTGCATGTCACGCGGTTCACGCTTCAAGACCATGTGCTAATCACGTCATTGCAAGCAGAGCATGACTTGCAAATGTTTGTACGAGATAACAAGTTGCGGTCTGTGGCCTTAATGTCGGTAAGGGTGAGAAGTCCCGAGAAAGCTTACACGATCAATTTTTATCAGGCCAAACATTTTCGCGGTATGGTTCGTGTGATGGGATCTGAAAATGGGCATATGCCATTATTTACGCATCTAACCGGGGTCAATTTTAGCAAGGTAGCTCAAGGCTTTCGCTATCGTCTGTATTTGACGACTTCGCAGAAGATTGACGGTGGGGTGCAAATCGATGAAGATACGCGGTAGTGTTTTGATCAACACACTGATACTGTTTGCTTTACTTCTAATGCTGACTGTTGGCGCGATGCAACGTTTTCGTGATTGGCAGGAAAGTTATCAGGTGCTTGAACAGGTAGAAAAGCGCCAATTTACGGAGGCATACAACCATTGGCGAGAACAGATATCTGATAAATCGAAAAGCGAGGCTGATTCCTCGACTTCAGCTGGCAAGGAATCTGATACATCAGCTATTCGATCAGCGCCGCCAGCGATTGGTGAGACCAAAGAAGCGACTAAGGAACAGCTTGAGGCAACTAGATCAGGGATTCACGCGCTTGAATAAGCTTTTCTCAATCGGTACACTGGTAAGCGGAGTGTCGGCGATGACCAGCGCCTGCACGCATCGTTTTTTAGGCCTGAAACCGTATTGATAGGGGGAAGCATCTTGGCCCACGAACATCTAGAGAAGCTGTACAATGTTTTGGATGAAAGCACGACAATTTTGCATCAACAATTGAAAACATCTTTTATTGCTGCTGTTATTGAGGCGGGAGAGGATCTTGCGTCGGGCAACGTCATGCAAGAAGACGGTGTTCCCAACGATGAAGCTAAAAAGAAGCTAACAGCGTTGTTTGATCAGATCAAACTCGCCACCTATGAGCCGGAAGAGATTCGTCAAGCCATTCAATTAGTGCTTGTTAAGGCAATCAAGGTAGATGGCATTGAACCCAATAAGCAAGTCACGCCTGATGCCATGGCCAGTCTTGCGACATTTATGGTGACGGTTTTTGCGCAACATCTGCCAAAAAAGATGCAAGTCGCCGATCTGGCCGTTGGGACGGGGAATCTTTTATTTGCTGTGATGAATCAGCTCCACAATGCGCGTCAGGTGGCAGTCAAAGGCTACGGCATTGATAATGACGAAACCTTATTAGCAGTTGCAGGCATGAGCAGTACGTTGCAACAATTAGATGTTGATCTTTTTCATCAGGATGCCTTAGATAATCTTTTGTTTAAAGACATCGATGTTGTTGTTTCTGATTTGCCAGTTGGTTACTACCTGGTTGACGAACGCGCCAAGCAATTTGAGACCGCGGCGGCCAAGGGACATTCTTATGCGCATCATTTGTTAATCGAGCAAAGTATGCGGGTCTTGAAGCCAGGAGGATTGGGTTTATTTTATGTGCCGAGTCAGGTTTTCCGTTCTGAAGAAGCGGCGGGGCTGACAGCTTGGCTGGCGAAGTCGACCTACTTCCAAGGGTTATTGAATTTGCCGGAAGATTTCTTTGCTGACCAAAAGGCGGAGAAGAGCCTGCTGGTTTTACAGAAACCGAGTCCGGATGTCAAGCGTGCTAAGCAGATCTTGTTAGGCCAATTTCCGGATCTAAATGACCGCGATGCTTTTGCCGCGTTTATTGACAAAGTGAAGGATTGGGCAGCTGCTAATATTGCGTGATTGATTGATTTTTAAGTAACCAAAAAGGAGAGCTGACAAACGCTTGTCTTGTCAGCTTTTTTTGTCATTTCAAAACACTTTTCATCTTGTGATAGCAAGGCGGTATGGCTGCTGTCACAGGATTTAGGACGTTAGAATAGACTTTACTGATCCGGTCGCCACTGCCTTTTTAAACTGGAATCGGTTAGAATGGGTTATCAAACTTAAGGAGAATTAATATGTCATTATTAAGCGTGGCCTACCTGCTGATTGCAATTATTTCAGTTGGTGTGACCATCTTTGATATCATTCAAATTCGGATACATGCGCAACCAAAAGTCTGGCGTATTCTTTTGTATCTTGCGGTGGCAGCCTTTTCTCTGGTGTTGACCTTGCAGCAAAGTCAACATTTTGACGATCTTGTCAGCGGCGCCTTTATTGTCGTTATGTTTATCTGTTTTGCCTGCTGGCAGAAGGGTCTTGCTGATGCTGCGATGATTGGCGGGCTTGGTAGCATTCGATTGTATCAGAATCTTTCTGGCGTTGTTTTACAGGCAAATGCTGGGGGGACGCTGCTATTGGCGCAAGCCGGTCAAGTGATGGTTTTAAAACTGCAGTTTCGCCAGTCGCCAACAGATCTACAAAGCTTTTTGGTCGATAAAATGCCACCAGAACAGATTCAAATCGTGACAGGGTGATCAGTTGGGCGTTTTCTGAAAATGGTGTATAATTTTTTCTGATACGATTCAAAGAGCTGGGATATTTCTGCATTTGCAAAGACAGAACCTGTTATGACCTGATTTTTTTCGGGTTAACACGTTTATAGGAGGATGAGCATGCAAGCCAAGAAAGATGACAAGCCCGAACTAGCGCGTCACTTGAAAAGCCGACACGTGCAACTGATTGCGATTGGCGGAACGATTGGGACAGGCCTTTTTCTAGGATCTGGCCAATCCATCCACACCGCTGGGCCTTCCATCTTACTAGCTTATCTCATCACAGGTGGGATTTGTTTTCTAATTATGCGGGCATTGGGTGAATTGCTAATGTCCGATGTGAATTCACATACGTTTATTGATTTTATTAGCAAATATATGGGAAAAGATGCTGGTTGGGTGACTGGCTGGACCTACTGGATTTGTTGGGTGGCGGTCGCCATGGCCGAAGTGACAGCAATCGGTCTCTACATTCGATTCTGGTTGCCAGGAGTTCCTCAATGGCTGCCGGGCCTGATTGCACTGGCAGTGTTGCTGCTAATGAATCTGGTTAGTGTTGGGCTGTTTGGTGAGGCGGAGTTCTGGTTTGCCTTGATTAAGATCGTGGCCATTATTGGGTTAATTGCGCTCGGCGTCTTTATGCTGTTTGTGCACTATAAAACGCCTGTTGGCTATGCCAGCCTAAGCAACCTCGTTAATGACGGCGGCTTTTTTCCAAAAGGAATGAGCGGTTTTCTAATGTCGCTGCAAATGGTGGTGTTTAGTTTCGTCGGGATCGAAATGGTCGGGTTGACTGCTAGTGAAACCAAAGATCCGCATAAAGTGATTCCAGAAGCGATCAATGAGATTCCGATGCGGATTTTACTGTTTTACATTGGCGCATTGTTTGTCATTATGTGCATCTACCCATGGCGCGATGTGTCACCCGTTAATAGTCCTTTTGTCGAGGTTTTTCGTAATGTCGGGATTCCAGCCGCCGCCGACATTATTAATTTTGTTGTGTTGACAGCGGCAGCATCTGCCTGCAATTCATCTATTTTCAGCACTGGCAGATTACTCTTCTCACTGACATTAACTGGTAAAAGCAAGTCCGCACGTTGGACTGCTAAACTGTCTCGGCGACAAGTGCCAGCGCGGGCCATTATGATTTCAACAGGAGCCATTGCTGTGGCTGTCATTTTGAACCTTTTTTTACCGGAGTCTGTTTTCGCACTGGTTTCAAGTGTTGCTACAATCAGCTTTTTATTTGTTTGGGGCATGATTGTCCTCGCTCACTTGCGCTATAAGAAACAACATCCGCGCGGAACGGATTTTCCAATGCCATTTTATCCTTATTCGAATTATCTTATTTTGGCGTTTTTAGGGCTGACTGCTGTGATTATGATTTTCGATCGGGCAATGCTGTCCGCATTGATCTTTGCGGTTATCTGGATTGCGACGTTATTCACCTTGCGCCGATTGCACGCTGATCATAAAGCTCACGAAGACAAAACAAAAGACGGTATTTAATCTGATTGAGTGAGCACTCGCTTCAATAACGGAAAAGATACTTGAGGACTCATATAAAAGTGAAAATAATTTTGAGTGTTCACTCAAAATTATTTATTTTAGGGTTGACTAACTTTAGCAACGCGTTATGCTATTGATGGTTCGTAGATCAACACGCATCCGTCATCATGATGGCGGTTTATAGAGAGAGGGGCCGACAATGGCAAAAGTCGTGACATATCGCCACTTGACAGACGATGTTGTTGCTGCACCTGATCAAGAAACCGAGATCCCGGATAATTATCGCTGGGAGCCTTCATGGCGGTTCCGGATCAAAGCAAATTTGGTTTATGCGGGTTCTTGGCTTTTTGCCCAAGGGTATTGCCGCAGCGTCTTACATGTTCGCAATCGCAAGGCCTTTCGCCAGGCTGCCGGGCGCGGTTATTTTGTTTATGGTAATCACACTCAGCCTTTTGGGGATGTTTTCACACCCATGCGCGTGAATCAGTCGCGCCGGGTTTTTACGTTGGCATCACCGGCTAATCTAAGCGTGCCAATTCTAGGACGAATCGTGCCTTATGGTGGCGGTTTGCTGGTGCCAAGCAAGTTACATCAATTGCGCCCGTTTGCTCAAGCCATTCGGCGCGTTATCAAACAACGACATGTGGTCATGATTTATCCTGAAGCCCATGTCTGGCCTTACTATACCGGCATTCGGCCGTTTGAAAATGGTGCTTTTCATTATCCGGTGACAACTAACGCACCAGTATTTGCAACCACAATGACTTATCAAGCCCGGCGGTGGCGGCAAAAGCCACGCTGGATCTTGTATGTCGATGGCCCTTTTTGGCCAGATGAACAGTTACCGCTCAAAGCGCGTCAGCAGCAGTTAGAGGCGCAAGTTCGAACGGCGATGACTACTCGCGCCGCCTTGAGTACGGCAACGTATATTCACTATCAGCAGCGAGAGGAGGCGGATTCATGACGATGAACATCATGTTTTGCGGTGATGAGAAGATGACGGATGGCGTTTTGATTGCTACCTTGTCATTGATGCGGCATACCGATCAACCATTGCATATTTATGTGTTAACCGCCAAGCTAAAAGTCAATGGCCATGCTTACCAGCCATTCTCTGCGGTGACGGCTGAGCGCATGGCTGACTTGATGCGGCAGGAGAATCCGCAGCACCGCTTGACGCGGATTGACATCACTGATTTATTTATGGCTAATCCGCCGCAAGCAAACATGACCACGATGTTTACCCCTTATTGCATGTTGCGTTTGTATGCTGATTTGATTCCTGAGTTGCCAGATCGTGTGTTGTATCTTGATACTGATATTGTGTGCCGTCGATCGTTTAGCAACCTGTATCAAGAACCAATGAAAGACGTCGATATTGCTGGTGTATTGGATCATTATGGCAAATGGTGGTTCCATCATAAATTAACCTGGTTTGATTATATTAATTCCGGGGTTTTGCTGATGAACCTTGCTAGCATTCGGCAAGATGGCTTGCTGGTTCGCTGTCGGCGCCTGATCCGCCATCGTTGGCTGTTTATGCCAGACCAAAGTGCACTGAACATCATTGCAAAGTCAAAGCAGATTTTGCCGCGGAAGTATAATGAACAACATAAAGTCGAAACGGATACTGTCTTCCAACATTTCACCACCTCATTCCGTTTCTGGCCGCGGTTTCGTATTGTGACGGTCAAGCCATGGCAAATCAGTGCTGTTCATCATCAACTTGGCCTTCATGAATATGATGATCTATTAAACGATTATCGTCAGTTGGCCCCAAAATTGAAAGAAGTGTCTTAAATGCCTCAACAAACTACGGTTCCCATTTTCTTTTCTGTCGATGACGGTTACGTACCGTGTCTGGCTGTTGCTTTGACATCTATTCGAACGAATAAAGATCCGCAAACTGATTTCGTTATCAACATTCTTAACAGTGGTTTACTTCAAAAGAATCAGACGCGGCTTGCGGCTTTAGCAGCGCCGCATTTTACGATTAATTTTATCGACATGGACGCGGTCACGCAGCAGATTAGTGGCGACACAAATAAACTGCGCGGCGATTATGTGACGTTGACGATTTATTTCCGGCTATTCATTGCTGACATGTTCCCGCAATATGATAAAGCAATTTATATTGATGCCGATACGGTTGCCGATGGTGATTTGGCAGAATTGTTTACGACTGACCTAGGCGATAATTTAGTCGCTGGTGTTGCAGATCCGGTGATGATGACATACCCGGAAACCATTGAATACATTCAGCGTGATTTTGGTGTTCAACCAGGTGAATACATCAATTCCGGGGTATTGATTTTGAATCTCGCCCAGATGCGGCAGGAACATTTCTCCGACCGGTTTCTGCATTTGCTAAAAACGTATCATTTTACAATGATTGCCGCGGATCAAGATTACATCAATGTGATCGCACAGCATCGAATCAAGTACCTGCCAAAAACTTGGAATATGCAAACAGGTGTCCCGACTGCTGCTGAATCAGGCGGCAAGTTAATTCACTACAATCTTTTTGGCAAGCCATGGCATTACCGCGATGCTAAGTTAGCGGCAAACTTTTGGCATTATGCGCCAGCATCTGGTTTTGAAACGGATTTGAAGCAGCAGTTGGCGGCGTTTACGCCGGCTGATCAACAATCGGATCGGGACAGCATGGCGGCGATGCTAAAAACCGCCGTTCAAGTTTGCCATACTGATAACACGATCTTGAACGCAATCAAGCATGGCGAACAGGTGGCGCTATGAAATCCGGCAAGTTTGTTGGACCAGACCGAGCCGCGGTGATCGAAAATATTCGTCGCGCGGTGGCGGCTAAGGCATTCAACGTTAAGGTGGAAGAACACGACCCGACTTTCTCGGAAGCACAAGAAACAGCTATTATTGATCATTATTTACATCAGCGGCAACGCTGGACATTCCGAGTGAAAACTTTGATTTGCCGATTGCTGGTGAATGCCTATGCAGTGAGGGTCACCAGCGATGTTGAAGTTGTTGGGGTTGAAAAGATTCGGGCGATTAAAAGCGGTGGTGTCATCACGAGCAACCACTTTAGTCCGTTTGAAAATATGGCGATTCGCAAAGCTGTCCGTTTAGCTGGCCGCCACCGGATGTATATCGTGAGTCAAGACACCAACTTGGCCATGAAAGGGTTGCTGGGATTTGTCATGAATTATGACGATACGATTCCACTATCCGGTCGTCCAAGTTTTCTTAACGGACCATTTATGCAAATGCTAACGAAGGCCTTTTCTGGGCATCATTGGGTGTTAATTTACCCAGAACAAGAAATGTGGTTCAATTATCGCAAGCCTCGTCCACCCAAGCGCGGATCATATTTTTATGCGGCTGAGGCCGGGGTGCCCATTATCTCGTGTTTCACTGAGATTCGTGATTTGAAGGCGCGTGAGAATGATCAATTACGCGAGGTCAGTTATGTCCTGCATGTACTTGATCCGATCTACCCGGATCGCAACTTATCCGTCAGAGACAACAGTTTTCAAATGATGCAACGCGACTATGCTCAAAAGCGGCAGGCTTATGAAGCTGCTTATGGCAAGCCGCTGACTTATGCATTCAGCGACCAGGATATAGCTGGTTGGGACCCGCAGTAACTAGCAAAAAAATTTTTATTTCATTTAAAAAGAAAATGTGCTCGGCACTTGTTGGACAATCTGTCCGCCAAGTGCCGATTTTTTTGAGCATGAACGGATCGACTAAATAACCGAGGCCAAAGTGACAGTAAATGTCTCAGTGCCACTTGGTATGCTGCGGTGAATGCCAACCGTAACCTTCATAGTGATCAATTGACAGTGGCGCGCAGGTCCTTCACCAACTTGCTTGTTATGCTATAACGGAAGTAAGAGGTTATATTTGAAGGAGGCTACGCTTTGATAGATGTTATAAATAATCAAGCTTTTCATCTTCACAACGATCAAATCAGTTATATTTACGCTTTGCTGCCGAATGGTCAGCTCGGGCATCTTTATTTTGGTCCGCGCTTGTCATTAACTAAGAACGACTTAGCCTATTTGTCTCAAGGCCCAAGTCCGTTTGCGTGGATGGCCAATTTTTCGGACGATCAGGAATTTGCCTTGGGTGATGCTCAGCAAGAGTATCCTGTTTACGGAACTGGTGATTTTCGCCAAGGCAGCCTGAGTGTGACCCAAGATGATATGCCAATTTATCCGAACTTTGTTTTTAAAGATGATCAATTGACGCATACGAAAACGCGGGACTTGCACCATCCGACGAGTTTCGGCAATCCGGCATTGACCGATGTGCTGACGATTCATCTTGAAGATAAAACGGCCCAATTGTTGTTAACGTTGCAATATACGATTTTTGCCGACAGTGCGGCAATTGTTCGTTCCGCCACACTAACCAATCAAGGGGCAGCACCAGTGATGATTCAACGCATGCTGAGTGGCGTTTTGAACTTGCCGCAAGGACGGTATGACGTTGTTCATTTATCTGGTAATTGGGCGAAGGAGCGTCATATTCAAACGCAACCGTTAACTCAGGGAACATTTTCAGTTGAATCGCTACGTGGTGCCTCCAGTCATGAACAGAATCCTTTTGTGGCCTTACATGCAGCGGGACAGCCGTTTGCAGCAGGCGATACCTATGGGGCGAACTTGATTTATTCGGGCAACTTTCTGGACAGCACCGAGGTCAACGAATGGGATCAGACTCGATTGCTAACTGGCATTCATCCCGCATCGTTTAGTTGGCGGTTGGATCCAAAAACCAGTTTTACCACGCCAGAAACCGTGTTTAGTTATAGCTCTGGTGGTCTTGCCGGCTTAGCTCAGGCCAATCAACGTTTTGTTGCTCGCCATATTATTGATCCGCAATGGCGTCAAAAGCAGCGTCCGGTCGTCTTAAACAGCTGGGAAGCGACTTACTTTGATTTGAACGAGAAGAAGTTGCTCAAGTTAGCGGCACTCGGCAAGCAGGTCGGTGTGGACTGCTTTGTGCTGGATGATGGCTGGTTCGGAACGCGCGACAATGATTTGAGTTCCTTGGGTGATTGGTTTACTAATAAGCATAAATTTCCCGACGGTCTCGGCCATTTTGCTCAGGAAATTCACGCGATGGGCCTGCAGTTTGGCCTTTGGTTTGAACCCGAGATGGTTTCACCGCGATCTCAATTCTTCCAAGCCCATCCGAATTGGGTCGTTCGACCAAAAAAGGGTCGTATCTCGATTACGCGTAATCAATATGTGTTAGACTTCAGCAACCCCGCTGTCGTCAATAATATTTTTGAACAGATGCAGAAGGTCATCACTGAAACCAACTTGGATTATGTGAAGTGGGATCTTAATCGCAGCATTACAGAGGCCTTTTCACCGTATCTCGAAAAGATCGGTCATCCGCAAGGCGAGTTCTTCCATCGTTACGTACAAGGCGTTTACACGCTCTATCAGAAGCTGCTAACGGCATTCCCGCATTTATTGATTGAAGGGTGTGCCGGCGGTGGTGGCCGCTTTGATCTGGGCATTCTGTTCTACAGCCCGCAAATTTGGACTAGTGATGATTCCGATGCGATCGAACGCCTCGCCATTCAATCAGGCACGGCTTTGGCCTATCCACTGAGCTGCATGAGCAATCATGTGACAGCCGTGCCGAATGAACAGGTTGGTCGATCAACGCCGCTGGTCACGCGGTTTCGGGTGGCGGCCTTTGGGATTCTTGGTTATGAACTGGATCTGACCAAACTTGATGCGCGAACATTGGCTACGATCAAGGCTCAAATTGCCTATTACCACGCTTTACAACCGCTAGTACTGAAAGGCGACTTTAGCCTATTGTTACCGCGACAGTCCAATGGTCAGAATCAGGTGGCGTGGTTGCTCAGCGCTCATGATCGCAAGCACCTTGTTCTTGGCTTTTTCCGAGTCTTGGCTGATGCAGACAGTCGCACCGTGCAGTATATGAAGGTACCATTGGCAAAATCTGACACACCGTATTGGGTCAATCAGCACACAGGCCCAATTTCGGGGGATGTCCTCCAGCGCGTTGGTGTGCGCTTACCAGTCCAATTCAATGGTGCCAATCGCGCACAGGCTCAGTTAATCGGTGACTATCAATCGGCACTGTTGACCTTTGATAGTGTGGCAAGTTTGGATCACAGTGAAAGCCAGCAGACCGATGCCGACAAGCAAACAGTTGCCTATTAAATGTGCTGCCAAACAGCTTTGGTTTGACAATGGCTGTTCAGATCAGGAATATGAGTAAAAAAAGCCCGATAAACGAGTTGCAAGTATCAGTTCTTGACTTGCAGCTCATCTATCGGACTTGTTTGTCCCTTTTTAGTCACGATGCTTGCTTACCAGCAAAATACCAGTAACCAAGCTCATGGTACCGGCAACGATGCCAACAGCACCAGCGACAAGTGTCACAACACCAACAGATCGAGAAAAAATTTTGCTCAAGAGATTAACACCTTTCTATTGTTTGGCAGGATCGTAACTAACAACAATGCATGAATCTTGATTAGGATTCTCAATCCGTTCATCGTTCGATTCATTGTTCAATAAATCTGGTTCATCGCTATGACGAAAGCGCGCAGTAAAAACATTTTCGTCATTAATCCGTTTAATGTAACGCGCAGCTGCGCCGGGACTGACCAATTGAATGGACGTTGATTTGCCATCGTTAACGGCGTCATTCAGTTCGGCAACAGTACCTGCTAGATCGTCGTGCGAAAACCCAGCAGATTCTAAAATGCTGAGAAGTGCTTTTACTTTGTCGTTCATGATTTTCCTCCTACTTGTCATTTTCAGACTCACGGCACTATTGTAGCAAATATTTACTTACGGAAGGTAAGCTTTTGTCTGCTAGGTGACGACAAGGACACATTTTCCAAACAACCCAAAATAAAAAGCCCCAAAACGCTGATGTACCAGCATTTTAGGACTAACTAGAAGTAAGGGAAAATGTCATAATGGAGGTGAGGAGAATCGAACTCCTGTCCATCACCCCTGCTACATGCAGCTCTACACCTATAGCTGACTTATTTAAAATTCGCCGCGATGTCGCGCCAGCCAGCAAGGCTAACACAAGGCGGCTAACCTACTAGTCTCTTGTTAATGCCTCAGGTGGCAACATTAACCGTAGCTCAATCATTTGAGACCCAGACCCGACCCTTGAGCGAAGTCGGAAGGATCACGCTAGCTGGTTATTAAGCAGCTAAAGCGTAAGAATTTTCGTTCTTTGCAGTTATATTAACTGTTCCGTTGATGACGGAGCCGAGCCTCCGAGGTGCACTGCATGTGCGAAAAGCAATGTCGAGACCATTACACCCCCGATTAAGGTGCAAACATTATGATACCACGGTATAATTAAGCTTGTCAAAATGTTTGGTTTTAGACTGGCATCAAATTCGGATTTAAGCTATTTTTATGGAGGCATGTCTATGATTCTACTTATTGCCGGATGCATGCAATTACTGATGGGCATCCTTCTTGCTGTTTTTCGACCACGTCATCAATCTGGTTTTTGGGGCTACACGTCCTATCTTGCCGGGGTGAATGCCGAAAGTTTTCGCTTGGCACAACGTTGGTTTTGCCAAGCATTGATCATCACAGGCGCACTTGAAGCCGGTGCGGGCTGGTTGATCCATTTTCTGGCATGGGACAATTTCTTTATTGTTTGGCTTTTTTTGGCCGTCATGTTGTTTCTGCCAGGATTTGTCTATACCGAGACGCGGTTAAAGCATTATTTGCAAGCCCATGATGCACTGCCTTATGACTACGTGTCACCAGACGATGCACCGAAACCGCAACGCAAAAAAGGCTTTAAAGATCTGTGAAATGAGGGGTACATCATGAAATTATTAATGATCGAAGATAACACGAGTGTCGCCGAAATGATGGCGATGTTCTTTCAAAAAGAGAAATGGGAAGTCGTCAACGCCTATGATGGTGAAGAAGGTCTTGCTAAGTTTAAGGAAGCGCCGGACAGCTTTGATATTATTACGCTTGACCTCAATCTGCCAAAGATGGACGGCATGCAGGTCGCAAAAGAAATTCGTAAAATCAGTCAAACTGTGCCGTTGATTATGCTCACAGCGCGCGATACTGAAAGTGATCAGGTGTTGGGACTGGAACTCGGTGCCGACGACTATGTTACCAAGCCATTTTCACCGATTACGTTGATTGCACGTATTAAGGCCCTACATCGTCGGGCTGAGGTAGGCGCCGAAGTGGGTGCTGAGCAGACAACAAGCGAGCCGCCTGACGGTTTTGATGTTGAAACCGATCACTTCAAGCTCAGTACCAAAACACGTGAAGCTTATTTGGATGGTAAGCAAATTGAAGGCTTAACACCAAAGGAATTTGATTTACTGCATACCTTGTCGAAAAGTCCGAAGCAGGTTTTCTCACGTGAACAATTACTGCAATTGGTTTGGGATTATGAGTATTACGGTGATGAACGAACTGTAGATGCCCATATTAAAAAACTACGCCAAAAAGTCGAAAAAGTCGGTCCGCAAATTATTCAAACTGTTTGGGGCGTCGGCTACAAGTTTGATGATTCGGGGCTTGATCGATGAAAATGCTCTACCAGCAGCTGATTGGCTTTTTCTCAGTCATTATGGTGACCTTAGTGATTGTCTCGATTCTGTTTATTCGGTCTACCACGAACACGGTTTGGGAAAATGGCTTTAAACAGTTAGAGCAATACACGGATGTTTTAAAAAATAATGCGGTTGATGAAAATACTTACGTCATCAATGCCAGATTTATTCAAAATGCTGAAGAGATTTTAAGCGATCAACACGTGCATTTTGTTATTTATGATGCCAATAACGTTGCTAA
Organism: Lacticaseibacillus paracasei subsp. paracasei; assembly: GCF_000829035.1. Lineage (NCBI taxonomy): Bacteria > Bacillati > Bacillota > Bacilli > Lactobacillales > Lactobacillaceae > Lacticaseibacillus > Lacticaseibacillus paracasei. Next base: position 1,040,346 of record NZ_AP012541.1, read on the forward strand.
ATATCCTGTGTCCCAAAAAGGTCAGATGCCAGCGATCAAGGCAAGCTATTGGAAAAAGCTAAAGCAAGGGGCGGCTGTTGCCGTCCCGGAGATGATGACGAATCCAATCAGCGGCCATGCACAAAGCATGACGATCTATTATCAACCGGTTTTTCTGAGTGAAAAATTACTCTTTGTGATTGCCGCCTTTGCGCCAGTTGAGCAAATTCAAAGTTCAATTAGCAAAACTGAGCATAATTTGCTTATCGCGTTCGTACTGTCAACGCTTGCGGCGTTCATCATCAGTTATTTCATTGCGTCCTATCAGGTGCGGCGGATTAATCAATTACGGCGCGCAACGCATCAAGTGGCAGAAGGCAATTATGATGTTGAAGTAAAAATTAAAAGCCGCAGTCATGATGAAGTTGCGGAACTGGCCGATGATTTTCGCGACATGGTGACCTCACTAAAAGCTAGTCAGCAAGAAATTCAACGGCAGGAAGATCGGCGCCGGCAGTTTATGGCTGATGCGGCTCATGAAATGCGGACCCCGCTGACAACAATCAATGGCTTACTTGAAGGCTTGGCCTATGATGCCATCCCTGAAGAAAGTAAGGGAAAGAGTATCGAATTAATGCGGAACGAAACGAACCGCTTGATTCGGCTTGTCAACGAGAACCTTGATTATGAAAAAATTCGGACAAATCAAATTTTGCTCAGCAAACAGACGTTTAACGCGCGCACGGATCTTGATAACATCGCGGAACAGCTGGCGCAGAAATCCGAAGAGGCTGGTGATAAGATCACAATTGATGCCCCAGCAGATCTGCCGACATATGCTGATCATGATCGGTTCGTTCAGATTCTTTTCAACATTGTTCAAAATGCGGTCCAATTCACTAAAAATGGTCAAATCACTATAAAAGCAAAAGTGGGGTATCATCAGACTGAATTTGCCATTAGCGATACTGGTATTGGTATGTCCAAGGATCAGATGAAGAATATTTGGGAGCGGTATTACAAGGCCGATCCATCACGTAAAAACACCAAATATGGTGAGTCCGGTTTGGGCATGGCGATTGTGCATCAGTTAATGGGACAACACGGTGGCACCATTCATGTTGACTCGACCCTAGGCAAAGGTACAACCTTTACGTTGACCTTCCCAGATGAAGCGACAGCGCCTAAGCAAAAGCAGCCAGGAGCCGATCAGCAGACCTCATCATGAAGAAGAGACAAGTTCAAGCAGCGTCAAGATACACCAGAAAAAGGCCATTAGGACCGTTCGAAATGATCATCACGCTCACGTGAATTGCCTGATTTTGTTAAGCAAAAGTTTTGTCGCGTGTGATGGCTGGCAGGGCTTTTACAATGCATTAGCTGCTTAGCCAAAATTATATAACAAATTTAGCTACTGGGTTGCGTCCAAATCCTCACAACGACGGCTTTGCATGGAAACGTGTATAATAGAATTAATAAACTAAAAGGAGACGCATATGACCATTCGACGAATACAACAAAATGATTTTGCTGATGTAGATGCCTTGTTACATGCAGCATTCAATGCCAGCAATCGCGGTTATAACGGTGAGGCAGAGCTAGTTGCCGGACTGCGGCGTGATCCTAATTATGATTCAGCCCTTGAAGTTGTGGCGATGATGGACGGTCATTTGGTCGGCTACGGGCTAATGACCGCGGCCAGCATTACGCCAGATGCCCATATGCAAGGGGTGGCGCTGGCACCGTTAGCAGTTGCCCCTGAATATCAAGGCGGTGGCATTGGGGTCGCGATTGTGACTGAACTCGACATGCGAGCAACTGATTTGCGGCGTGATTTTGTCAGTGTTGTCGGCGATCGACAATTCTTTGGCCGACTTGGCTTTCAAAAAGCAGCCAAGTACAAACTCGATCCGCCTTTCCCAGTCGTCACTGAAGACCATTTGATTAAGGAACTTGTGCCTGGTGTTTTGGCAAGTGTTCGCGGCAAGGTCAATTATCCAGCACCTTTTTTGACTCAGGTAGCGAATTAATCATTGAGACCACCACATTAAAAAAAGGAGTCGCGTTGTTCAAAACGCGACTCCTTTTTTAATTATTTTTGTTTTTCCTGATCCTTGTCGTGATGATGAGCCATGCGGATTGACCCAATACACAGACCGCCAGTGACTAAAGCACTTCCCATGAGTGTATTGTCGCTAACATGCGGCCAGCATTCAATGAAGACGACAAAGCCAACGATGACCGCGACTACCACAAAATGCCACGAGAAATGATGTGGATGATATGTATGCTGTACCTTCATGTGAAGGCCCCCTTATAAATGCGTTCGCAGGCGCAGAAACCTGTCCATAAACATTTGAAACCCAACTGGTCAAAGACCCATTCATTTAAGCTTCAAGTCACGGATGTTCAGGTTTCTAAACGTGTCCGCGCACGCTTTGTATGAATTAACTAATACTCCCCGCAATGACAGTCCTAGCCTACCGCAAAAACGATCAAGATTAAAGGCACTTCACTTAAACGCTTTCAGGCTCATCAAAATGTCATCATCCATCTGGTCAAAAACGCTGCTATTTTTTTAAAAGACCGTAAAAACGGTCTTTTTGCTTGACTTTTTTTATTGCAAACCTTTTACAAGTTGACAGTGGGTTTGCAGAAATGACAATCACTGTTACAATATGAACATATCTGAACGAATGTCTATTATTCAAGGACATTTAGTTTTAGTCAATCGTTTTGGAGGTTTTAGCGTGAAGCAGTTTTATATTGTTGACAGTTCGATGCTTCCGGAAGTCGTCGGTAAAGTCATAGCGGCGCGCGCACTTCTCCAAAATGGCGAGGTTAAGCAGGTGAGCGAGGCCGTCAAACAGGTCGGCATTTCCCGTGGAACCTATTATAAATACAAAGATTATGTTTTTTTACCCGACCCAGAAATGGCATCGCGTAAAGCGGTCATCTCGTTGATGTTGCATCACGATCGCGGCATTTTATCAGAAGTTCTGACAACCATGTCGCAAGCGCAAGCTAGTATCGTGACCATCAACCAAAATATTCCGATCCATAATTGGGCTAGTGTTGTGATGTCATTTGATATTTCGGCACTGCAGGGAACGTTAGATGATCTTGTAACCAAACTTGGCGACATTCGCGGTGTCAGTGATGTGCATCTGGTTTCTGTTGAATGAGCGCCATGATTATTTGGAGGCTGTATGAAAATAGCATTTAAACTATTACTCTGGGTCTTAGTGACCGGTGTGATTTTATTTCCCGCGCTACTGTTGATTTTGTTTGTCATTGGGTTGAGCGTGGTCGTTTCTGGTGCCATGGCAATTAGCGCTGTTGGGCTGGTACTCGGTATCATTTTTGTGGCCTTGGTGGGTCTCAGTATCATGATTCCATGCTTATTGCTGGTGATTCGCTTTATGACTTTCCGAACAGTGAATGTTCGTTTTCAACATCATGGTGAACGGGTGGTATTGCCGGTGACGGTCAAGTTGACGGGACGGACGATTTACCACGCGATTTATGAAAATTTCCGTGCGGGTCGACGGCGCGGGCGGCATCTTTTATCAGCCTGGGGGTTTGGGTTTGAGACTTACTTCCACGAAGACTTGCAGGCGTATCTTGCTGATCAGATTCTTGCTCAGCACGGCCCTGAAATGGCGGAGTCCTTTGTGGTTGATGAGCGGCATTCCTACTCAATTGCGTATTAACAAAACGAATTTAAAATACCATCCGCAAGAGTGCTGTGCCAGCGCTCTTTTTTCTTGGCTACTTTTTGAAATTGACGCGTTTATTCATCACGCCGCGGCCGCCATTGAATCACCCGATTTGATTCAGGCCAGCGCATCTCTTCAAAGCCGACATATTCAATCGTGAGTTGCGTGTGCTGACGAAGCAGGCCAATGAAGGTTTCTAAGTCTGCCAGATCATAGTTGATCAGGCTGTGTAAGGGAATGGAACGTTGGCGCTGATCCTTAGGTTGAACGTTCATGAAAAAATTGTATCCCGGTGTATAGGTTTGATTGACCAGTGATAGCCAGTAACGTGTTTGACGGCGTCGTTTGAAAAGGGGGGTTAATCGCGCCATCATTAGCTTCAAATCTTTAGTCATAGCTATTGCCGCCATTATGTCCTCCTACTAGTGATGCCCGTTGAATCGCCGTTCCGCCATGCATTGCACTTTTAGCGTAGATCAAGCCCTTAAAGCCAAAACGATCGCGAATAGTATCTAGCGTGCGTTCTAAATTAGTTGCTTTAATTTGTTGATCAACCGGCTCAAAGAAATTGAGTTGTTCGCCGGTATCTGGGGCTAAGCGGCCGGTATAAACGGCAACGTTACGAATGACCTCACCATGCCAGTTTTGCCGAAAAATCAGTTGCAGTGTGGCAACAAGATCGCCGTCCCGATTCGTCGGTAAAATTCGTTTAGTTTGGTGAAACCCGCCACGCCCGTCTTTTTCACTTTCAGCATAGGAAAAGCCGATACCTAGGGAAATTTCACCAGCTCGTTTGTGATGATGCCGCAACCGTGCGGCAACCTGTTCGCCGATTTCTTTAATAACGATTTCGATTTCAACTTGATTGCTATAATCGCGCGGCAGAACCTGTGAGTTGCCAATGCTTGGTTCGCGGGTGATGACGCGTTCGCTGATTTTTGTGCGGTCAATGCCCCATGCTAGCGCAAATAACTGCGTGCCAATGATGCCCAGTTCTTGCTTTAAGGCATACGGATTTGCGTGAGCAAGTTGTTTCATTGTCGTGATGCCCATACGTGCGAGATGCGCTGCTGTTCGTTGACCGATACTCCAAACGTCTGTCATATTGGTGATCTGCCAAATGGTATCTGGTACAGTTTGATAGGAGATTTGACCAATCAAATTAGGATCATGTTTTGCATAAACATCCAGCGCAATTTTGGCTTGAAGCGGATTGTCACCGATCCCGACTGTTGTGTAGAGACCAAGTCGATGCCGAATAGTATGTTGAATTAATTGCGCAACTGCACGTGGTGTTTTGCCAAAGAGTCGCCATGTGTGCGTTAAATCGAGAATGGATTCATCAATGGAATAAGGCCACAAGTCTTCATTGGCAACAAACTCACGAAAAATATCATTGATGGCTAGATTCTTTTTGATGTAAAGATTCATGCGTGGCGGTACCACGATCAGATGCTTATCCACAGGCAAGTCCCGTTGACGGCTAACGTTACTTTTAAGGCCATATATTTTTTTGGCCATTGGCGAAGTTGCCAAGATGAGGCCGCCATTTGTATTCTCTTGTTCGGACATGACCACGAGAAGGGTTCTTAAAGGGTTCAGCCCGCGTTCAATGCTTTCAACTGAAGCGTAAAAGGATTTATTGTCAATCAGGAAAACCGTTCGATGCGGTTCGTGGGAATAATCGTAGGCCATCAAAATCACCTCTGCAATTATTATACGAACATACGTTTGCATAAGCAAGCATAACGTGATTTCAGCCCAGAAAAAAACCGCTGCGTCAAAAAACGCAACGGTTTGATTGAATCGACGTTAAGCAATTGTTTCGGTTAGCGCATGCAACCGCCGATATGACTGCCCCATGAAGAGACGTTGGACATCATATTGCTGTGGAAGAAGCCCATTCCCATGCCACTGAAGGCCTCTAGGACAAAGAAGGCTGCAAAAATTGCCGCGATCACGATCAAGGTGACCATCAATGGCCGCCATTTTTCAGAATGTAACATAGCAACGACCCCCTAACAATTAAAAACACATGACAGCATGTAGTATAACACCATTAGATAACGGAATTGGGAGAAAATAAGGCGGCACGCACCAGTCTTATTTCTGAACAAAGGGGTGTTCACCTCAGTCAAGCATTAGTCTCGATCCCACTTAATCTTCAGATTAGTTTCAATCAAATCACCATCGTCCAATGCGAAAGGTTCGACGACACTGCTGCCATCATCTTTGGTGAACTTGATATTCAAGATGTTGCCATCGCGATAAACAACTTCCCACTTACCATTTGTTGGCGTGCCATTGCTGGTCGCTGTATAAGTACCGTCACTGTTGAAGTTGAAAGTGGCAGTGTCGCCTGATTCCCAGCGACCGACGACGCCATCCGTTGAATGATTATCATTGCGCTTTGAAGCATCAGAAGGATACTGGCGGTTCGTTTTGGTCACACCATTGTCATCATAATCATCATCGTCGTCATCATCATGAGATTCAGATGTTGAAGAACCGCTTGTGGCGTCATGCGTTGGTGTAACTGTCTTAGCAGCGGTTGCGGCATCCAAGGTCAGTGCTTCCGGTTGCCCTTTAAGCGGGACGATGACTTCACGATTGAAGTCTTTCGTACTTCCTTCGTGCGTACCGCTCAGCTTGAGGGCGTACAGACCAGGTAATTGACTGGCGATGGTATAACTGCCAGAACGATTTTCAGGTTGAATTTGATTGCCATCCATGGTGAAAGCAGCGGCGTCAAGGTTGGTTTTGACTGTGACGTTGGCGGTACCAAGCTTAACCTTGTATTTCGGGAAAAGTAGCAGGTAACTGCCTTGTTTGACGACCTGAACCATGCCATTGGTTTGCTTGTCCATGATCATGGTTCGCAAGGTGCTGCGATAAAGCCGATTCTTAGTCAAACGGGCGAGCGGCTTAAGATCACTTTCAGTCAATGGTGTGCCATCGTTTGCAATGGCAACTTCAGCCATGTCATCGGCATCTCCACTAGTCATTTCATCAGCCAACTCAGCGACTTGTCGATTTTGACCATAGTACATTGATCCGCCGAGATAAGCCGCACCTAAAAGAACGACAACCGCACCAACAACGATCCATGGCCAGCGCCGGCGTTTATGTACTTGTTGCTGCGCTGGCTGGGTTGAAGCAGCAACTGTCGCAGACTGAGTTGCTTTTGGTGCCTCGGCAGGAGACGTCGATGCTGGTTCTTGGGTTGATTGGGCTTCAAGTCGGGCTTTCCGCAAATCAAACCCGCAGTTAGGACAAAAGTCGTCAGTTGGTTTAATTGGTTGACCGCAGTTGGGACAAAATTTTAAAACATCTTGCATAAGTTATTCCTCCAAAGTTTTCTTGAGTAAGGCAGCAATCTGATCATGACCGCGCTGGTTGGGGTGAAAAGTATCGCGCGGACCGTTACCAGCGAAGTCGGTGATGGCTGTACCGGCAGGGCCTGTGACGTCATCATGGTTTTGCCAGATGGTCGCCAGATCGGCAACTGGAACGTGATAAGTTTGACCGATTTGTTTGACCACAGCATCAAATTGCAAATCGGCGGCGGCATAAGGACCATGGTTTGGCGACCAGGTCGTCATAAGGATCAACTCGGCTGTTGTTTGCTTCTGCAAGGTTGCCACGATGGTTGTCAACGCCTGGCGGTAATCAGCCAGCGCCGTTGGTGTGGCGCCGCCAACCGCATCGTTCGTCCCAAACTCGATGGTAATCAAATCAGGATGCTGGGCAATCAACGCTGGCAGAGCAGGGACACCAAGATTAGTCGCGGTTTTTCCCACCTCTGCAATCCCTTCCTCTGTCACCGTCTTGTCAGTCAAACGGTGTAATTGGTCAGCAAAAAGGGTGGTAAACCGGCTTGTTTTACTATCCGCAAACAAACCAACAGAGAGGCTGTCGCCAAACGGTGCATACACGAGCGTCGTTTGTGATTTTGCCTTCAGCCGGGCGAGCATGCTTGTCTGCTTAATCGCAGCTGAGGATCGCGAACTAGGCGACTTGCGGCTGCGAAGCGAAGCCGCTGAACTGCTCGATTTAGCCACTTTATGTTGTACCCCGCAGCCAGCTGCTAAAATGAGCAATAAAAGACCAAAACCCAACCAAAACTTTTTCATAACATGCCTTCTCCAATGCAATCACGATGCGTCAGCTAACAAACCGCGTGTTCTTAGCTTTCCAGTCTTCTAATTTAATAAAAACCCAGAAGCCATAGATCCCCAACGTGATAATTGTCAGCAACAACCATTTAATCCAATTGCCGAACAAGCTCACGGCCGACCCAAAAAAGTGCATCCGATGACCCTCAATCACGGTATGATTGATTTTCCAACCATATAGCATGGTCAAAGACCATGGATAACAAATGCCTAGTGTAAAAATCGTGATCAAAGTGCCAAGAATCGTCCAGCCGACATAAGCCAACAAGCCACCATCAAAAAAAGAGTGCCGCCCATATTTCGTCTCCATAATCGTTGCTGCCTCCAACTTGTTTTCTCTAGTGTAGCAGAACTGATAGGCAGGGTGGAGGAGGATGCTTGAATTGTAGCCTTTGATTTATTGCCTACAGCCACAACAGAGACCGGTGGCAATGCGTTTTACTGCCATTTGAATAGAAAGAGAGAGCTGGCGGAGCGGCGATGGGCTCAGTGGTGACATTGTTCTTAAACGGGTGGGCTTCCCGTTTTAGAACAAGGCCAGACTTTGAAACCGCGCACTTTGCGGGTTCAAAGCTGTGCCCACCACGTTCCAGCCCAATCGCCGCGGAGCCAGCTCGGACCACAGGTGAAGACTCACGTCAGATAGGACGAGAAACCTTGTACATCTGATTTTAAAGAGGTCATGATTGACCACTCGCTCACGCTCCCTCCCAAAATTTGGTACAATAGGTCAAGGAATTTTTCACTTGGTTTTTCTGAAAGGACGATTCGTTAAATGGTAATGGATGCCGCATTAAAGGGTATGAATGATAAGCAATCTGAGGCGGTGTTGGCGACTGAAGGGCCAGTGCTGATTATGGCTGGTGCCGGTTCAGGCAAGACACGGGTATTGACTCATCGGATTGCTTATTTAGTTGAAGAAAAGCACGTCAATCCATGGAACATCCTTGCCATCACGTTTACAAATAAGGCCGCCCGTGAGATGCGCGAGCGGGTCGGCAAGTTGGTTGATGCTGAGATTGCGCGCGATATTTGGGTATCAACGTTCCATGCGCTCTGTGTCCGAATTTTACGACGCGACATTGACAAGCTGGGCTATAACCGTGCCTTTACGATTGCTGATCCTGCTGAGCAACTGACGCTAGTGAAGCATATTTTGGCTGATTTCAATCTTGATCCAAAGCGCTACGATCCTAAATCCATTTTAGGTGCTATTTCGAGCGCTAAAAATGAACTCGTGGATCCACAAACTTATGCCAATGAGCAGGCTAACAGTCCTTTCACCAAAGTTGTGGCGCAGGTTTATGCGGAATATCAAAAGCGTCTGCGCAGTGATCAGGCATTGGACTTTGATGATCTCATCATGCAGACCATCGTGCTTTTTGAAAAAGACAAAGAAACACTGGCATTCTACCAGCGTAAGTTCCGCTACATTCATGTTGACGAATATCAGGACACTAACGAAGCACAATACCAGCTCGTGCATATGTTGGCAGAAGGCTACCATAATTTATGTGTGGTTGGTGATGCCGACCAGAGTATTTATGGCTGGCGTGGTGCCAATATGCAGAATATTTTGGATTTCAAAAAAGACTATCCAAAGGCGCAAGTCGTTTTGCTTGAGCAGAATTATCGGTCAACTAAAACTATTTTGAGTGCGGCCAATGATGTGATTCAGAACAACCAGAATCGCCAAGCCAAAACGTTATGGACGGAAAATCGCGAAGGCGACAAGATTACCTATTACCGCGCTCAAAGCGAAACTGATGAAGCTATTTTTGTCATTCGCCGAATTGAAGCAGAGATCGCTGATAATCATCGCAAATATAGTGATTTTGCGATTCTGTACCGAACCAATGCCCAGTCGCGGGCGATTGAAGAAGCGTTTGTGAAGTCCAATATTCCATATAAAATGGTTGGCGGGCATAAGTTCTATGATCGCAAGGAAATTCGCGATGCGCTAGCGTATTTCCGGTTAGTGGTCAATCCGGAAGACGATATGAGTTTTAATCGAATTGTCAATGAACCAAAACGCGGTATTGGCAACACAAGCGTTGAAAAGTTAGAGGCCATTGCCAATGAGCATGACTGGTCCTTGCTGGAAGCAGCGGCGAATGCTGAACTCAGTCCGATTGCTGGTAAAGCTCGCGGACAGTTAGCTAAGTTCGGTAAAATGATCCAGCAGCTGGGTACACGGCGAAAAGATCTAAACGTGACCGAGATGATGCAGGCAATTCTTGAGGATAGTGGCTATTTATCAACACTGCGAGCGGCCCACAATCTGGAAGCCGATACCCGCATCGAAAACTTAGAAGAATTGCTTTCGGTGACCCAAGGATTCGATTCCCGGTATCAGCCGGAAAATGAAGACAGCGACATTTTCGTTGATTTTCTGGCTGAATTGGCGCTGTTATCGGATCAGGATGACGTTGAAGAAGATGCACAAGAAGTTACCTTGATGACCTTGCACGCTGCTAAAGGACTGGAATTTCCGGTTGTCTTTTTAGTGGGGATGGAAGAAGGACTCTTTCCATTGAGTCGGGCTTCCATGGATGAAAGCGAGCTCGAAGAGGAACGGCGCTTAGCTTATGTCGGCATTACCCGCGCCAAACAGAAGCTGTATCTGTCCAATGCCTATGGCCGGATGCTGTATGGTCAACGGCAAAACAATCCTGCTAGCCGTTTCATTGAAGAAATTAATCCTGACTTGTTGGAAGTCATTGGCACTACCCAGCCAAAAAGTGACATTCCATTTATTAATCGTACTGACCGCGCATTCAGCTCCCCGTATAGCCGGCACGCTGATCAAAAAACAGCAACACCCGTTACTGTGCAAGCCGCGCCAACAACAGGTGCAGGCAAAACCAGTTGGGAAGCTGGCGACAAGGTGAAGCATCGCAAGTGGGGGACTGGTACCGTGGTGAAAGTCACCGGTACCGGCGATGATCAAGAACTCGATATTGCTTTTAAAGACAACGGCATCAAACGACTGCTAGCTGCCTTTGCTCCGATTGTCAAAGTGGCATCATAAGCGTTCGCAGTTTGACTCAGAAATGTCGGGATGCATATTTTTAGAGGAGGCTCGCTGTGTTAGCAAAACCAGCTGCACAATTCACACTTGAAGAAGCTCAGGCGGAAGTCGAAAAGCTTCGGAAGCAACTGAATCAATGGCGTCTTGAGTATTACACCAAAGATGCGCCAACTGTGACCGATAACGTCTATGACGATCATTATCGCGATTTACAGGCACTCGAGGCGGCTTATCCCAAGCTAGTCACGCCTGATTCGCCAACTCAAGAAGTCGGCGATGTCATTAATTCGGACTTTGCCAAGGTGCAACACCCAATTCCGATGTTGTCGATGGGCGATGTTTTTTCGTTCGAAGAGCTGAGTGAATGGGATGCTCGCATGCAAAGCAATGTCGGCCATCCGGTGGATTACAATGTTGAGTTGAAAATCGACGGGTTGGCTTTATCTCTGATTTATGAAAACGGCAAACTCGTTCAAGGCTCAACACGTGGTGATGGTAATGTCGGTGAAGATGTGACCAGAAATGTGTTGACCATTGCGTCAGTTCCCAAGCAGTTAAAGCAGCCACTTTCACTCGAGGTACGGGGTGAATGTTATATGCCTAAGGCGGCGTTTGCCAAGCTGAATGCGCGGCAGGAAACTGAGGGCGGCACGCCTTTTGCCAATCCACGTAACGCGGCAGCTGGATCACTCCGACAGTTAGATGCCAAAGTCACCGCTGCTCGAGAGCTGGATACCTTCATTTATACGTTAATTGAACCAGAGCAGTTTAACGTGACCACGCAGCATGAGGCGATTGCGTTTATGCAGGCACTTGGATTTACAACAAATCCAAGTTCAGAAGTGGCTGGTGACATGCAGGCGATTGACACCTACATTAAGAAGTACACCACCGACCGTGATGCGTTGCCTTATGGAATTGATGGGATCGTTTTGAAAGTGAACGATTTGGCGCTGCAAGCGCAACTAGGTAACACCGTTAAAGTGCCACGCTGGGAAATTGCCTACAAATTCCCACCTGAAGAAGCAGAGACCGTCATTCATGACATTGTCTGGACAGTTGGTCGAACCGGTGTGGTCACGCCGACTGCCGTGATGGACCCGGTTCAGCTTGCTGGAACCACAGTGGCACGGGCCACGTTGCACAACGCGGATATGATTCGTGATAAAGATATTCGCATCGGCGACACCGTCATGTTGCACAAAGCAGGCGACATTATTCCTGAAGTTTCGCGGGTACTGGTTGCTAAACGTCCAGCGGATACGCCACCGGCGCCGATTCCAGAGGCCTGCCCGTCATGTGGCCAAAAACTGGTCCATCTCGACGATGAAGTAGCTTTGCGTTGCATCAACCCGATGTGTCCGGCACAGGTCCAAGAGCAGCTCACCCATTTTGCGTCTCGCAACGCGATGAATATCGATGGCTTAGGCCCGAAGATTGTGGCACAGTTGCAGGCCAAACATCTGGTAAAAGATGTCGCTGATTTGTATCACCTCACAGCTGCGGATCTGGCGAAATTAGATAAGTTTAAAGAAAAATCAATTAATAATTTGTTAAGTGCGATCAACAACAGTCGGCAAAACTCGGTAGAACGCTTAATCTTTGGGTTGGGCATTCGGCACGTTGGCGGTAAAGCCGCCCGAATTCTGGCCGAACATTTCGGCGATTTGGATCATCTGATGACCGCCAGTCAAGAGGCGATCGCAGATGTGCCAAACATCGGGCCGACCATTGCGGAAGCGATCGTGACGTATTTTAAAGCCGCAACGGTTCAAAAGTTGATCACTCAGTTGCGCGAAGCTGATGTTAACCTGCGTTACACCGGACCGACCAAACCAGTGGTCAAAGATAGTTTTGTTGCAGGTAAAACCGTTGTGATTACCGGTAAGTTTGCCGAGTTTTCGCGGCCAGCACTCACGAAGCAGCTAGAAGGATTAGGAGCCAAGGTCACAGGTTCAGTTTCAAAGAAAACGGACCTCCTGATCGCTGGCGACGCGGCTGGCAGTAAGTTGGCAAAGGCACAAAGCTTGAATGTCCCAATCATGAATGAGACGGAATTGCTGGCGAATTTGAAGGATTGAGGAACATCAATGAAGAAATTTTTAACGTTAACTTTGCTGGCTGGGGCTGCGGTGTTGTTAGCAGCCTGTGGCAAGTTGAATTTTGACAGTGGCAGCAGCAGTACTAGTGGCACAAAAACCGGTAGTTACCAAACCACCGGCACGGTTGATAATAGTATGTATCAAGGCGTTATCAAAAACGGACGTTATCAGACGAGCAGCGCCCGTGGTTTGACGCTGCAGCAGAATGATCAAGGCGAGAACAACTTCAATATTAAAAGTATGGAAAGTGGTCTCGAAAACCTAGCCAAAGCACAGTTTCCAACTGACAAATATAGTTTTGAAGAAGGTCAGTTGTTAAGTACGGCAACCGCTAAAAGTTGGCTGAAACGTGAAGCCAAGGACAACAAAGACGGACTTAATCCGGTTGATAATGGCAAAACTGATCCTGATACCCGCAATCCGATTTATTTGCAGCAGATTTTAGAGCAGGATTTTATGGTGCAAGACGGTAATAGTATGAAGCTGGGCGGAATCGCAATTGCGCTTGGGATGAATAAGGTTGATTACTATACAAAGACGGAATACGGTGCCCAGTATCAAACCGAAATTTCCGATGAGGCGATCAAGAAACAAGGTGAAGCAATCGCTGCCAAGGTCGTCGCTCGTTTACGCGCCATGAGTAAAGTGCCGAATAATATTCCGATCATTGTCGGTATCTACAAGAATGCTGAACAAGATAGCCTCGTTGGCGGTGTTTATACCGAGCAGACAACCAGTAAAACCGGCACCAATTTAGGCGATTGGAAGAAGCTTGATCAACAGAATGAAGTGCTGCCAGTGGTGAGCGATCATAAGGCGATTAACAGTACCGTGGCCAATGACTTTTCGAATTTTACGAACCAAGTGAAGGGCTTCTTCCCGACTTTAGCTGGGATTACGGCACAGGCTCATTATGAAGGTGGTAATCTAGCCGGCATTAACATTACGGTTAACACACAGTTTTATGGGTTGACCGAAATTCAGAGCTTTACGCAATATATTTCAACGGCGGCTAGCAAGTATTTACCTTCTGGCGTGCCGATTGAGATCACGATTCAGAGCACGCAAGGCATGCAGGCCTTTGTATCGCGAAGTTCTGGCGACAAAGGCTTTTATACCCATGTATTCGGGAGTTATTAGCCGAATCTATGGTAAACTACGAATGATAATGAAACTGAAAGCGGGGATAGCATGATTTCTAAAGACAGTGTTGCGCATGTGGCAGGATTGGCCAAGTTGCAATTTTCTGAAACGGAACTGGAGAAATACACCAGCCAGCTCTCCGAGATTCTCGATATGGTTGAACAACTAGAAAGTGTTCCGACGCAAGATGTGCCGGTAACTACTCAGAGTATTCATCTGGAAAATGTGATGCGAGCGGATGTCGCTAAGCCAGGCGAACCGGTAGCGGACTTGTTGAAAAATGTGCCAACCAAGAAGGGCACTTTGATCCAAGTTCCAGCGATCATCGATAAAGAGGAGGACTAGCGCGTGGATTACTTTAAAACCAGTATCGATCAATTGCATGAGCAGTTACGCTCCGGCAAGGTGACCAGCAGTCAATTGGTTGACGAGACATTGGCCGGCATCAACCAGTTGGATGCTGAAGTAGATGCCTTCTTAGCGCTGAATGCTGATGGCGCCAAGGAAAAGGCTGCTGCAGTAGATGCAGCCGGTATTGCTGACGATCAACCACTAGCCGGTGTGCCAATTGCTATCAAAGACAACATTGTCACCAAAGGCGTTGTCACGACGGCAGCGTCCAAGATGCTTGCCAACTTCAATCCGATTTATGATGCGACCGTTATGCAAAAGCTTGATGCAGCCGGTGCGATCAATGTTGGTAAAACCAACATGGACGAATTCGCAATGGGCTCGTCAACAGAAAACTCCGCTTTTAAAACGACTAAAAATGCTTGGGATCACACGCGCGTTCCCGGTGGGTCGTCAGGCGGCTCCGCGGCAGCTGTCGCAGCTGGTGAAGTGATTGCCGCACTGGGCAGTGATACAGGCGGTTCCATTCGTCAGCCTGCTGCTTTTAACGGCATCGTCGGGGTCAAACCGACATACGGCCGCGTTTCTCGCTGGGGTTTGATTGCCTTTAGTTCCAGCCTTGATCAGATCGGAACGCTGACTCGACATGTTAAAGACGCTGCGCAGTTGCTGAATGTGATTGCTGGTCATGATGAACGTGATAGCACCACAGCGGACACACCCGTACCGGACTTTACCGCCAAAATCGGTCAGGATATCAAGGGGATGAAGATCGCTTTGCCAAAGGAATACTTAGGCAAAGGGGTTGACCCAGCGGTTGCGGACAAGATTAAAGCAGCTGCCAAGCAGTTCGAAGACATGGGCGCGACGGTGACAGAAGTGTCACTGCCACATACGCAATATGCGGTGCCATCTTACTACATCATCGCCAGCTCCGAAGCCAGCTCCAATCTGCAGCGCTTTGATGGCATTCGTTATGGTTTCCGCGCCAAGGATGTCAAAAATATTGAGGATGTTTATGTTCGTTCTCGATCCGAAGGTTTTGGCCCAGAAGTCAAGCGACGTATCATGCTGGGCACCTTCAGTTTGTCAGCCGGTTTTTATGATGCATACTTCAAAAAGGCAGGGCAGGTTCGAACTTTGATTACCCGTGACTTTGAAGATGTCTTCAAAGATTATGATCTGATTATTGGACCGACAACCCCAACCGTTGCGTTCAAAATTGGCGAAAAAGTCACCGATCCAGTTACCATGTACATGAACGACATTTTGACAATTCCGGTCAATCTTGCCGGCTTACCGGCGGCATCCGTGCCAGCTGGTTTCGTTGATGGCATGCCAGTCGGCTTACAGCTGATCGGCAAACATTTTGACGAAAGCACGATCTTCCAAGTTGCTGCGGCTTTTGAAGCACAAAACGACTACTTAGCACAGATCCCGGGGGGCAAGTAAGATGAACTTTGAAACAACAATCGGGCTTGAAGTCCACGTTGAGTTGAAAACCAAATCGAAAATGTTCTCACCATCACCTGTCACTTATGGTCAGGAACCCAACACCCAGACAAACGTGATTGACTGGGGATTCCCAGGCGTTTTGCCGAGCATCAATCGCGGAGCCTATCAACTTGGCATCATGGTGGGGCTGGCATTGCATGCTGACATCACGCGTTTGACTCATTTTGATCGGAAAAACTATTTCTATCCTGACAACCCTAAAGCTTATCAAATCACCCAAAGTGAGAAGCCTTTGGGCACCAATGGCTGGGTGGAAATTGAAGTTGACGGTAAGAAGAAGAAGATTGGTATCGCAGAACTGCATGTTGAAGAAGATGCCGGGAAGAACCAGCACGAAGACGATGGTTATTCCTATGTTGATTTGAACCGTCAAGGCACACCGCTGGTCGAAATTGTTTCCAAACCGGATATCACCAGTCCAGAAGAAGCTTATGCTTATCTGGAAACCTTGCGCCAAATCGTTCAGTTCACAGGGGCTTCGGACGTTAAGATGGAAGAAGGCTCTATGCGGGTTGATACCAATTTGTCAGTGCGACCAATTGGACAGGAACATTTTGGTACCAAGACCGAAATCAAGAACCTGAACTCCTTCGTGCATGTTCGCGATGGCCTCGCATTTGAAGAAAAACGGCAGCAGGCTGTACTTTTGAGTGGCGGTGAAGTGCGTCAGGAAACCCGGCGCTGGGATCCAGATGCTAAAGAAACGCTTCTGATGCGGGTTAAGGAAGGCGCCGATGATTATCGTTACTTCCCTGAACCAGACCTGCCACCAGTGGCTGTTTCCCAGAAATGGATTGACGACATTCAGGCCTCGTTACCGCAACCGCCAGCAGAGCGGCGGCAGCGTTACATCGAAGACTGGGGAATCCCAGCTTATGATGCCGGTGTCTTGACGCAGACGAAGGAAATGTCAGATTTCTTCGAAGCAACTGTGGCGCAAGGCGCTGATGCCAAGCAAGCGTCTAACTGGCTGATGGGTGAGGTTTCCGGTTTCTTGAATGCCCAACACGTTGAACTGGGGCAAGTTGCCTTGACGCCAGCGCATTTGGCAGGCATGATCAAGCTTATTGGTGATGGCACGATTTCCAGTAAAATGGCCAAAAAGGTCTTTAAGGAAATCATTCAACATGATACTGATCCGGATAAGTGGGTCCATGAAAAAGGTCTGATCCAACTTTCCGATCCGGCTAAATTGACCCCGATTATTGACGAAATTCTCGATAATAACCAGCAAAGTATCGATGACTTCAAAGCTGGTAAGGACCGGGCAATTGGCTTCCTAGTTGGTCAGATCATGAAACAAACACATGGTCAGGCAAACCCTAAAGTGGTCAACCAGATTTTGATGGCTGAGATTAAGCAACGATAAGTGATACTGACTATCTAGCAATTCAGTTCGGATAATAGCCTCGACATGTAGACAATGTTCTTTGTTGTTTACATGCCGAGGCTATTGCGCAAATTGCTAGTCTTGCTATTGTGGCAGCAGATGGGAAGTACCAAGAAGAATAGGCTCAAAAGTTGCTCATGAATGAAGCTTTTGAGCAAGACATTGACGATTCACGATTATGAGAAAGACTGTTTCCGCCAGCAACGGGCCTGCAGTCCAGTATTGTTAAAACGTTTAAGGAGCATTGACCGATGAGAAAACGGGCGCGTTTGATATACAACCCTACATCCGGCAACGAAGGTTTAAAGCGCTTCGTCCCCGACATTTTGGATATCATGGAACAGGCAGGATATGAAAGTTCAACCTTTCAAACAACCCCGAAGCCTTTTTCTGCACGTGAAGAAGCAAAGCGTGCCACTGAAGCGGGTTTCGACTTAATTGTCGCTGCTGGTGGCGATGGTACGATTAATGAAGTGGTTAATGGGATCGCACCAGCTAAAAAACGCCCCAAAATGGCGATTATTCCAGCAGGGACGACCAATGACTACGCGCGTGCTTTGCGGATTTCGCGGGATGATCCGGTTGAGGCGGCCCAAGTGATTCTCAAAGGCCAAACCCTTGCGATGGATATTGGCCAAGCCAATCATCATTATTTTATGAACATCGCGGCTGGTGGTTTGTTGAGCGAACTCACTTATTCTGTGCCGTCTGAAGTTAAATCTATTTTTGGCTATTTTGCCTATGTGATTAAAGGCGCCGAGATGTTACCAGCGGTGCGGACGGTGCCGATGAAGCTGGAATATGATGGCGGGGTTTATGATGGACCCGCCAGCATGTTTTTCCTCGGCCTTACCAATTCTGTGGGCGGTTTTGAGCAGATCGTGCCGGATGCTGCACTTGGTGATGGCAAGTTCTCCTTAATTATTGTTAAAACAGCGAACATGGCGAATTTGCTGAAGCTAATGGCGCTTGTCTTCAATGGTGGTCGCCACGTGGATGATCCCAATATTATCTATACAAAGACTAAAAAGTTGCGGGTGAAGGCCGGCGGAGACGATCCGTTGAAAATTAACCTTGATGGTGAATACGGCGGCGATGCGCCGATGACGTTTATTAATTTGAAGCAACATATTGCCATGTATGCTAATCTAGACGAGATCCCGACCAAGAATCTTGGTACGGACGCGCAGAAGCAGAAGGACTACATGGCCGAAGTCGAATCCATTTCTCATCAAGATATTGATGGTGATGGACAGATCGGCTCACAAGACGAAAAGGATGACTAATTTGGCCCAACCAGCTGTAACCAAGAACCAAGATCTGGAAGTTACCATTCAAGATCTCACTTATGAAGGGATGGGCGTTGCCAAGGTTGACGGCTTTCCGCTTTTCATTGAAGATGCCCTGCCTGGCGAAAAAATGCAGGTGCATGTCCTCAAAACGCAGAAGCAATATGGCTTTGCCAAAGTTGTCAAACGATTGAGCGACTCACCGGATCGTGTTCCCGGTGCAGATAGCACTTATATCCGTACGGGGATTGCGCCACTGTCGATCTTGGCATATCCGGCACAATTGCAATTTAAGCAGAAACAAATTCAAGAACTTTATAAAAAAGCGCATCTTGATATTGCGGTGCTGCCGACCATCGGGATGACGAATCCTTTAGGCTATCGCAACAAGGCGCAAGTACCGGTTCGTACCGTGAATGGCGAACTGCAAACTGGCTTTTATAAAAAACACAGCCACGACCTCGTACCAATTGAAGACTTTCTGATTCAAGATCCGAAAATTGACCAAGCCATTGTGGTGGTGCGTGATCTTTTACGAAAATACCATGTGCCAGCTTATGATGAACGCGCTAATAAAGGCGTTATTCGTAACATCATGGTGCGCCGGGGCCATTATACGAAGCAGATGATGATTGTCTTGGTGTCACAAACTTGGCAAGTGCCGCATCTCAAAGATATTGTCGAAGAGATCACCTTAGCATTACCAGAAGTAACGAGTGTGGTTGTGAACTTGAATGACAAACGAACCAACGTCATTCTAGGCCGCAAGTCACGAACCATTTACGGCGAGGACTATTTGCTGGATAAGTTGCTAGGCAGTGAATTCCAGATCTCGCCAGTCAGTTTTTATCAGGTTAATCCGGTTCAGACTGAGGTGCTTTACAAAAAGGCCATTGAGGCTGCTGGTCTGACTGGTAAGGAAAATGTGATCGATGCTTATTCAGGTATCGGGACGATTTCCTTGACGATGGCACGTCATGCCAAACATGTTTACGGCGTCGAAGTGGTTGAACCTGCTGTGCGCGATGCACGGGCAAACGCGGTGCGCAATCACATCGATAATGTCACCTTTGAAGTCGGCAAGGCGGAGGAGGTCATCCAACGCTGGAAAGACAACGAACTGCCAGTGGATGTGCTCATGGTCGATCCGCCGCGCAAAGGACTGGATAAAAGTTTCATCGACGCTGTCGGTTATATGAAGCCGCCAAAGATCGTCTATGTGTCCTGCAACCCCGCGACTTTGGCGCGGGATTTGCAGCTGCTAGCCGCCTTTGGCTACACAGCAAAGGAAACCCAGCCAGTGGACATGTTCCCGCAGACGCAGCATATTGAGAGTATTACGGCGTTGACGTTGGCGAAGTAAGACTGCACAACTATCATGGCGCAACTCAAAGAGGCACCCGCACATCAATTGATTGCTGCGGGTGCCTCTTTTTGACTGTAGCAGGTATGAATATCTGTTGATTCAGTATCAGTTCTATTTCAGTTGAGATTTCGCCTTAGTCCGAGCTGGCTCCGCGGCGATTGGGCTGGAACGTGGTGGGCACGACTTCAAGCCCGCAAAGCCCGCGGTCTTGAAGCTCGGCCTTGGTCTAAGCGGAGAAAACCACTCCACTAAGACCAATCTCACCACTGAGCCCATCGCCGCTCCGCCAGCTCTCATGATTCTATTTTAGAACACGATCAGCATGTCGATCTTATTGTTGATTGAGGCTCGTATTTGGCACAAGCACTGACTGAACGACAAGATCTTGATTCTTTGTGAGTTTGCAGTTGTGTCCACCACTCAAGCTTCGCAGTCGGCACCCCTGAATTGCCGCGGAACCAGCTCGAACTTTTACACTAGGCTTTTATTTTGGGCAAATCATGATAACACCCTAAATATTTGCTCATTCAAGTTGCTATAATAGGGCCATTTCCCTTATGATCAGTAGCAGTGACAAGAAATGGGGGAGTATGGTGCAGCAAAAGACTTTAGCAATGAAATGGTTATTTCTGGGTTCGTTGATTACGAATACCGGGATCAGCCTGATCTGGCCGTTAACAACGATTTATATGCATGAATATTTAGGTCCCCAGTTTACAATTCAAGTGCAACACCCTGACGACTAGACCATAAAGGCCATGAAGACCTATTCTTGTTAGTGCTAGCTAAACAAGAAAGCAGGAATCTTCATGACCCACTCTCAGACTAACACTCACAAGCATTACCAACAACTCAGTTTTAGCGACCGTGCTACAATTCAGGCCCTTCAGGCTGCTGGTGACACCGCGACCGTGATTGCACAGAAGCTTCATCGCAGTAAAGCGACAATCTCACGAGAAATCACGCGTGGATCTGTAACTCAGCTCGACTCGAAGCGTCACTCGCGTCAAGTCTATCTTGCGGAAACTGCCCAAGCCATGCACGACCGTAAACGCGATAGAACCGGTCACTACGCCTTTCTTAAGACCGGCCGTGCGTTCTTCAAGGCTCTCTCCAGGGAGCTTACTCGTAAGCCGCGCGTACACAGCGTTGATAGCTTCGTACACTTCTATCGCGACCAGGGCAAGGCTTGCCCTTCAACGACAACTGTGTATCGCTACATCGACGCCGGGCTGCTTGAGCTAGACAACATGACACTTCCCAAGAAGCTCCGACGCCGCATCAAAGGCTATAAGAACGCCCACAAGCGCAAGAATAAGAAGATATACGGCGACTCAATCGAGTTGCGTCCTGCGGCCGTGAATGACCGCACAGGCGTGGGACATTGGGAAGGCGACTTGGTCAAGGGTATTCGCTTAGCTGATGAGCCAGCATTAATGACGCTCACAGAACGGTACAGCCGGACTGAGATCATCGTCAAGATTCCTGACTATCATGCGGGCACCTGCCTTAAAGCCTTGCAGGACACGATCGACGACTACGGGGCCAAGGAATTTGAGAGTATCACTTTTGACAATGGTTCCGAGTTTGCCAAGTTATCAGAGATTGTTGGAACCCAGATTTACTTCGCACATCCGTACTCGCCTTGGGAGCGTGGCACAAACGAGAACGCCAATGGACTGCTTAGGGAATTCTTCCCGAAAGGGAAGTCTCTCAGAGCAGTTACCCTGGTTGAAATTCAAGCAGTCCAATCCGCACTGAACCATCGTCCCAGACGTATTCTGAACTATCTTCGCCCATGCGATTACTACCGATGCATGGCGTAACAGCCTAGACCACTATCAAGAATTCGTTATCATCGTTGCACTTGCCTTG
Organism: Lacticaseibacillus paracasei subsp. paracasei; assembly: GCF_000829035.1. NCBI lineage: Bacteria > Bacillati > Bacillota > Bacilli > Lactobacillales > Lactobacillaceae > Lacticaseibacillus > Lacticaseibacillus paracasei. The sequence continues at coordinate 1,062,281 of NZ_AP012541.1, forward strand.
AAAATTGAGGATGAATATTTAGGTGAACCACTAACGGTTGCAGGGATTGTTCTTTTTGCTAATTCCATGTTTATGGTGATCGGTAACAGTTTCGGTGGGTGGTTATTTGATCATTGGCAGCCATATGGGACAGTTCTTGCTGGTATTGGCCTGAATCTTTTTGCGACCGGTATGCTGATTTTCTTCCATGGATGGCCGGCTTATCCACTGCTGCTAGTTGTGTCCGGTCTTGGCAGCGGTATCACAACGACGGCGATTAATTCCTATGCGACTCGGATTCAGAATAAACGACCGAGTGTCGTGTTCAATATTCTCTACTTTACATCGAATCTAGGGTTGGTTATCGGCACTTTAATTGTCGGATTTGTGCTGCCTTATGGTATTGGCGTTGTTTTCGCTTTGGCAACTGGCTTATTTGCCTTATTTTTAGTGGTTGCTTTGTTGCATTATCGAATTGATAAAGTGGCGATTGCGACTGCGACCACGCAAACTGTTAGCAGCGAGCGCAACCCAGCCAAGCCGCGGTTAGTCATGTTGATGGTGACCTTATTTGTGACCTGGCTAATGTATGAGCAATGGCAGAGTAATATTTCTGCTTTCATGTTAGGCGAAGGTTTGACGATTAAGGATTATAGTTTCTTGTGGACGATTAATGCCTTACTGATTGTGCTATTCCAGCCAATTTTGACGGCTTTTGATCGCTGGTTATTACAACACATACGCTTGCGTTTGATTGGCGGATTTGTCTTGTTTGCCGGATCATTTTTGCTTTTGTTGAACGGTTCAGGACAGTATATAACGTTCATCGTGGCGATGATTGTTTTAACCATGGGTGAAGTCTTGGCCTTACCAGCAGTCTCGACTTATGTCACCTTGTTTACGCCATTGGCACAGCAAGGGCGTTATCAGGGATTGATTCAAGGATTTGCTTCAGCTGGTCGCGCATTGGGTCCGTTGTTAGGAGCAATGGTGATTGAGGGCACCGGCAGCTATCAGTTGTTGTTTGTCGGTGCCACAGGCTTAATTTTGTTGGCGGCTTTGGGTTTTGCCTTCAGTGTTCGCCAGAGTATTCCGGCCCTGAACGATCCATTGCACCCAGTTACCCACCAGCAGTCGTGAAGGCTGAAAAGAATCGTTCGAGGGGATTATGAAAAAGAGAGGGGCTTTTGATTTGCGTTATCGACTGATTTTAAGTGACATTGACGGGACGCTGCTGAATTCAAATCACCAGTTGACCGATGAAGTTAAAACGGCCATCAAGGAATACGCGGCTGCTGGCGGAACCTTTGTGCTGGCTTCTGCGCGGCCGCCTTTGGCCATGACCGCTTTGGCACATCAGATGGGTCTCGACGTGCCACTTGCCAGTCTCAACGGCGCCGTCATTTGCAAACCGCAACATGGCGATTTAAAAATCCTGTCCGCAACGCCTTGGGCCGCTGGCATTGGTAGCCAAGCATACGAAGCGTTAGCTAAACTGGCACTCAGTCTGAATATTTTCAGTGGCGCGCATTGGTATGTGAACGTGGTGGATGCGTGGGTCCAACAAGAAGCCGCAATCACAGGCTTTGGCGCAGAAACTGCGCCTATGGAACAAATGCTGGCGGAAGGATTGCCAGTGCATAAAATGCTGTGCATGGGTGAGCCTGCTGTGGTTGATCGCGCGGAAGCCATCATTCTTGCCCATCCAGAGTGGCAATTGGTCGCTAGCCGTTCGAAACGAACCTATCTAGAAATTGTGCGGCAAGGCGTGTCAAAAGAAGCCGCTCTTCGCCAACTCAGTGACTTGTTTGCCATCCCCATGACTGAGACGATGGCGTTGGGCGATGGTGAAAATGATTTGCCAATGTTAAAAACTGCTGCACTTGGGGTGACCTTGGCCAATGGGTTGCCTGTGGTATTAGATGCAATTAAAACTGTTGTCCCTGACAACGATCATGATGGTGCAGCAGTCGCCATCAGAAAATATGCGATGGCCAAAGCATAATCAAAAAGGCGCCTTGACAGGATTCAATTTTGTCGAGGCGTCTTTTTATTCTGTATAAAATAGTTTTAAACGAATCTATTTAGTCTTTCAAAGCCTCAACAGCATGTTCAAGCTGCTGCTTTTGAGCATCGGAAATCTCCGGATATTTTAGCGGCAAAGCGGTGACTTCTTGATTGATAATCTGCGAAACAATCAGCCGTGAATACCATTTATCGTCAGATGGAATGATGAACCAAGGATTGGCTTTAGTTGCCGTGTTCTGAATAGCCTCTTGATAGGCTTTTTGATAATCATCCCAGTAGCGGCGTTCCTTAATATCAGCCAGTGAAAACTTCCAATTCTTTTCCGGAACCTCGATACGCTTAAGGAATCGATTCTTTTGTTCCGCCTTGGAAAGGTGCAGGAAAAATTTCAAAATTAAAATCCCGTTGCGCCGTGCGTAAGCTTCCAAAGCTTTAATATCATTGAACCGTTCAGCCCAAAGACTATCGGAAACGTCCTGAACACTGTCGATACTAGGCAGGTTTTCCTTGAGTAACAATTCGGGATGGACGCGGTCAACGAGGACTTCCTCATATTGCGAGCGGTTGAAAACTGTTAATTCGCCGCCAGCGGGGAAGGCCTTGTGAATTCGCCACAAAAAATCATGATCTAGCTCCAGCTCAGTCGGCACTTTGAACGAGACAACAGAAGTGCCTTGTGGATTAACCCCAGACATCACATGCTCGATCATACTGTCTTTTCCGGCAGCATCCATGCCTTGGAAAATGATCAAAACACTGTACTGTTTTTGCGCGGCTAAATGTTGCTGCACTTTTGATAATGTTTTGATGTTATTCTCAATATCTGCTTTAATTTGATCTTTTTTATTTTTAAAACTATCTGGCGGTGTGGTCGTGAAGCCTTTCATATCAAACTTGCCTTTACCGTCAAACCGATATTGTTCTAATGCCATCTCATCACCCTCTCTGTCTTATTGCTTTTAAGATAGAAGTTTCAAGGACATTGTGCAAGCAATTGACGCGCTTGCTTAGTCAAACTATGCTTGCATTATCGCATTTAAAAACCGCAGGAGCAGCATCGGATTTTGGTTCGACGAATGCGCTTAAAAGGAGGAATTTTGATGTCATTACCACGTATTCAAGATGATTTATATATGGCGGTCAACGGGACTTGGCAGCAGACCACGGTGATCCCGCCTGACAAAAGCGTCGTGAGTGCTGACAGTGATCTAACTGATAGCATTCGAATCAAGTTGGTAGCCGATTTGAAGAAAATAAACGCGGCACCACAAGCCGCCGATTCACCACTGCAAAATGCCGCACGACTATTTGCTAAGGCTAATGATAAAGTTCGACGCAACCAACTCGGCATGACACCGGTTCGTGCACGGCTGGATAAAATTGCTGGGCTTAAAACGCTGGCCCAGTTTCGTGCAGCACTGCCAAAACTACTAGCGGAGCAATATGTGTTGCCAGTAAGCCCGTACGTTGATGCTGATATGCACGATGCGGCTCACAATATTTTGAATCTTGGTGGTCCGGCCACGATTTTACCTGACGCTGCCATGTATCAAACCGATGATGCAGAGAATGCGGCAGATTTAGCTGCATGGTCGAAAATGGTCGCGACGCTTTTGGGTGAGGCCGGTTTTGACCAGACAGCACAAGCGCACTATGTGGCGGCGGCTAAAAGCTTTGATCGCCGATTGGCTGCGTTCATTCCGGCAAATGTCGATTTTGCCGTTGATAGCACCTTTGACAATCCGCTAACCTGGACTGAATTTGTAGAAGATGCTGGTTTCTTAGGCATTCCCGAAGCTTTGGCTGCTAAAATGCCGCAGACACCGACGAAGGTCAACGCCGTGGTGCCTGCTTATCTGCCGCATCTGTCGACATTAATCACCGAAGCAAACTATCCAGAATGGCAAGCATGGATGCTGATTAGCGAACTATTGGCTTGTGCTGATTATTTAAGCGATGATAGCCGCCAACTTGCTGGTCAATATGACCGTTTTTTGGCTGGACAGCCTGAGCCCGAAGCTTGGGAAAAGCATGCTTTTGGAGTTGCCAACGACTATTTTGATGATGCAATTGGTCAGTACTATGGCCAGACTTATTTTGGCGCGGATGCGAAAGCGGATATTACCGCGATGGTCAAGGAAATTTTGCAACAATATCAGGTTCAACTTGAACACAATACTTGGTTAAGCCCAGCGACCAAGCAGAAGGCTATCCGCAAATTAGCGACTATGAAAATTAAAATGGGTTATCCAGATCAACTTTTCCCGCTTTACGCGACCCTGCATGTCGAGCCAGAGGCTGATTTACTGCCGACCATTTTGCAATTGAGCCAGCAGACGCAAGACTTTTGGCTTCAGCAGGTGGGTCAGCCAGTGGATCGCAATGTTTGGGGGATGCCGGGGCACCTTGTGAATGCCTGCTACGATCCGATGAAAAATGACATCACCTTCCCAGCCGGAATTTTACAGCCGCCATACTACTCACTGAACTGGACCCGAGCGCAAAATCTTGGCGGTACCGGTGCTACCATCGGTCACGAGATTTCACATTCGTTCGATAATAATGGCGCCTTGTATGATGAGTACGGCACGTTAAATAATTGGTGGACGGTTGAGGACAAACAAGCCTTCGACAAGTTAGTGACAGCTATTGCGGATCAGTTTGACGGTTTATTGTATGAAGGCGTCAAAGTGAATGGCCGACTGACGGTTAGCGAAAACATCGCCGATAATGCCGGCATGGCGGTGGCGTTGGACTTGTTAGGGGATTCGGCTGACCCGAAAGTGCTGCAAGACTTCTTTATTGCCTATACTCGTTCCTGGGCGACCAAAATGCGGCCAGAGCGCGCTAAAACGGTGTTGCGGCAAGATGTCCATGCCCCGGCGACCTTGCGGGTTAATGTCCCTGTGCAAAACTTTGAGGCGTGGTATCAAGCTTTCGATGTACAGCCGACCGATGGTATGTATCGACTGCCCGCAAAGCGCGTCACGATTTGGCGTCGGTAGCATTTAAACACATTTGTTTTAAATGAAACAGATATTAGTAGGCCTATCTTGTCCCTGAAATCGCCTCATAACGCTGTGTGTCAGTTATTAGTTGTCTTTAAATCTAAAATGAAACTGAGATGATCACCATGAGCGCCAGCCGTCGTTGGTTGATTTTGATTGCAACTTCAATTGTGTCCTTTATGGCTACATTGGATGCCAGCATCGTCAATATTGCTTTGCCCTACATTGCCCGGGAGCTGAAGGTGCCGATGAGCACCGTCGAACTTGTCACATCAGTTTATATGATTGCGATTTGTGTCCTGCTTATTTTCTGGGGGAAGTTGTCTGACAGCGTGGGTCGGATCTGGTTGTTTCAGTTGGGGACCATTTTGTTTGCACTAGGCTCGCTTTTTTGCGGACTATCCATGACCTTACCATGGTTATTAACGGCCCGATTGATTCAAGCCACAGGTGCCGCGATGACGATGGCGACTAATTTTGGCATTATCACCGCCATTTTTCCGATGAATCAGCATGGTCGCGCGCTCGGGGTCAACAGTGCCTTGTTGCAACTGGGCAATATCGCTGGTCCCGGTATTGGCGGCGGGGTGTTGGCTGTTTTAAGCTGGCATTGGATCTTTTTGATTAATGTTCCGGTTGCGCTGGTGGCGTTTTTAATTGGCGTGCTGGTTTTTCCAAGGCAGCGGCCGTCCTTGGCGGGTGCCCACATGGATTGGCCGGGATATGGCAGTTATTCGGTAATCATTTTGGGCTTTTTCATCACGGTGTTCTGGGCACAAACAGCCGGACTGTCGTGGGTGACGCTGTTACCAGGGATGCTTGCGTTCGTCGCTCTTGTGGCTTTTGTGCAGATTGAGCGATATGCATCTGACCCGCTGATTCCGTTTGCCATTTTCAAAAATCCGGGTTTCACGATTGGTATTCTGACTGCGATGATCGTCTATATGCTCGGCTATTTTAATAGCGTGATCATGCCGTTTTATCTGGAAGAAACATTAGGCTTGAGTGCGTTAACGGCGGGCTTTTGTATGATGGCAATTCCGGCGGCCAATGTTATCAGTGCGCCAATTGGCGGGAATCTGGGCGATCATTTTGGAGCAGAACGGGTGTCTTTCTTCGCGCTGTTTCTCTGGTGTGTGCCGATGGGGTTGTTTGCCGCGGCAACCCCGAACTGGCCGTTGGGTTGGATCGTGTTTGGCCTCGCGTGGTCAGGATTGGCCAATGGCGCTTTTCAAAACAATCCGATGATGATGGACAATGTCGCGCCGAAGTTTCAAGGACTGGCGGGGTCCATGGCCGCACTTGGCCGTAATTTGGGGATGACAATCGGTGTTGCCTTGGTGACAAGCTTGTTGTACCTGAATATGAGTACGCAGGCTGGTCGGTACATTCATGATTATCCGCATGGCCATCCCCAGTGGTTTATCTATGGCATGCACCGCAGCTATGATTTTGCTCTGCTACTCTTATTGCTAGCTGTGCTGCTGTTAGGCTGGTTGAACCTGCATCGGCTGCACGAGCGTAAACAGTCGTTAAGTTGAAAATTAAAAAAAGAGACAAGTGCTGCGACCGATTATCAAGCGAAAACGCATGGTAAATAGCCGAAAACTTGTCTCTTTTTTCAGATTAATCTTTGCCAGCACGATAATAATGAATCCAGCCAGTTTCGCGGACGCCAAGCTGATCATACAGATGCTGGGCGCCATGATTGCTGATCCGTGTTTGCCAACTGCAGCCTGCATAACCGCGCTCATCAGCCAGTTGAAAGGCAGCCTGCATCAATTGTCGGGCCAAACCGTGGCGGCGAAACTTAGGGGCGACATAAACATCGTTGATGATCAACAACGGCTTGAGCGTGCGGGTGTCAAAACTACGATAAAGAATCGCAAAGCCGACCAGTTGCTGGTCCAACTCAGCCACAAGCAAAGCCCCTAATGTGGCATCAGTCCGTAGCTGATTCAGATGAGCAGCCATGGCACTTTCATCAATCGTAAGTGGGACAGGGCTGTCATGATAATAACCTTGAACGAGTGATAATAAAGGCGAGATGTCGTTGGTGATGGCAGGGCGAATGGACATTGGAAAAACCTCCTTGGCCATAATCTTGTCCTATTTTACCTTGAAGTACGCCTAATTAGCACCTTTTCATGCTTGATTGACTGGCTTTTGGACATTCTGAATAGCTACCAGACAGACTAAAAAAAGAATGATTTGCCATATATAGGCAAATCATTCTTCGCTCTCATAAATAGTCTGTTGGAATTTAAAGATTGCAGCATTTGGCATGGCAAGGAAGTTTTAGCCTAGCACTTCCTATGATTATTTGGGCTCTGACAAATTGTAGGTTTCAGAAGTTATCGTTCAGCCTGAGAGACAGTCATTGCCGATCGTCAGTAGCCATCGAGAAGACCGCGACACAACCAAAGCCGGTGTGGCTGGCGATGGTGGGGCCGATGTTGCCGACTTGCAGCGGTGTTTCAGGTGAGGCGGCATGCAATCGGTCTTTCACGAAGTTGGCGGCGTCATAATCGCCTGACGTTGAAATGATGACCCGGTGCGTCGGGTTGGCTTTAACAGCCTTCAGTGTTTCATCAGTTAAGTCGATCAGTGACCGTTTTCGGGCGCGGACTTTGCGCACAACGCGAAGTTTCCCAGCAGTATCGACGTCCATAACCGGCTTAATATTCAGCATCGTTCCAAGGGCTGCTGATGTCCGCGAAACGCGGCCGCCATGATACAGAAAATCTAGCTTATCAACGGTGAACCACATCCGATAATGCAACCGATGATCTGTCAGCCATTGCGCTAACTCAGCAATCGGCATGCCAGCATCGCGTTTATCAATCGCGTCCAACACAAATTGGCCTTCCCCCGCGCAAGCGGCTAATGTGTCGATTAAATAAATTTGGGCATCAGGATGCTTTTCTAACAACATCGCTTTAGCCTGTGTTGCAGAATCAAACGTACCGCTTAAACCACTGGAGAAACCAATGTATAGAATCGGTGTTTTGGCTTCAACATAAGGTGTGAAGAAATCCACAAATTGGCCAACGTTGACCTGTGTCGTTGTTGGCATCACATTTTGCTTAAGCTGCTGGTAAAAGGCATTGATATCGTATTTATCTTCGCCAAGATCGTCTTCGTATTCCTGACCATCAATTGTAAAATGCATTGAGACAAAATCCACATGATGATCGTGTAATGTTTGATAGGGTAAGTCGCAGCAAGAATCGGTTAAAAGCTGGTACATTAGGTTCACCTCTCGTTGCCCGTGGTTAGCCACGGGGTATTTCCATCAATGTTACGCTGTTTTATCTATTTCTGAAAGTGCCGCACGGCTTTTCAAACATAGCGAGTGTTTTTTAACGCCTAAAAACAAGAGCTAGTTGCAAATCATTGGCCAACAACGGCCTGTTAAGACGGCATTTTGTCTAGCAGAAGGAAAAAGCTGACTTTTTGCCCAAAAAAGCCGAATAGCAGTCATCGTGCTATTCGGCTGTGACCGGATCAGTTATTGTCGGTAGTCTTCTTTTGGTTAAATAAGGTACCGACTGCTGGGATGCTACCGAGAGAATCAATGGCAGTGCTTGGCAGCACAACTGTGTTAGCGGTGCCCTTTGCCAGCGCTTCAAGTGCTTCGACATTCTTGTATTGCAAGTACAGATTGCCGTTATCAATCAGGCCGGCATTAATCGAATTGATCTGATCTTTGACGGCATCGGCAATGAGTCGCTGACTTTCAGCATGACCTTGCGCCTGCAAAATCTGAGTTTGTTTGTTGGCTTCGGCTTCAAGAATAGCCGATTGTTTTTCACCTTCAGCTTTGGCAATGGCAGCCTGTTTGTGGCCTTCAGCTTCCATGATGTTGGCTTCCTTTTCACGAGAAGCACGCAACAGTTTGTTCATGGAATCCTGAATCGTGGCGTCAACTTGGATGGAATCGATGTTCACCCGATCAACATTCAGGCCGTAACCAGCAGTCGTTTCAGCAATTTGCTGGAACAGCGTTTGGTTAATCGTTTCGGTTCCGTTCAAGACATCGTTTAAATCCATATTGCCGATAATACCACGCAAGTTAGCGCGGGTATCTTGCACCATAGAAAGAACGGAATCCTTGTTTTGGTAAACATAAGCATTAACGTTGGTAATATGATATTTCAATGTTTCGGAAATGCGGACGACAACATTATCTTTGGTAATGACTTCCTGTTCGTCAACCTTCAACGGAATTTGCTTCATGTTGACAATTTCGGTAATCCGATAAATTAGCGGTGGCACCATGTGAAAACCAGGCTCTAGGGTCGCCACATATTTACCCAACCGTTCCACAATGCCGACTTCACCAGTATGGATGATGGCAACGCTGGAGAAAAGAATGGCAACGACAATGACTAGGACAACAACAATTAACGAGATCAAAATAATGCTATTCATAAAAATCACTCCTTCAAAACATCTAACCAGATGTCTATGAATTTCTACTGATACGGGTGACATGTATTAGGAACTTGGCGTGGCTTAATAATGCAAAGCATGTTCCGGTTTTACCACGCTGAGATACAACGGCGAAATAGCGTTGACAACGACCTTGTCGCCAGCGGCTGCATCATCTTGGACTCGATAATGATAATGAATGCCATAAAGGGTGATTTCGCCACTCGCGGCCGAAGTTGGCAACGTAAAAATCGTTCCTAAGAGCCGTTCATCAAGCATTTATCCGTCTCCTTCCCAGTTCCGCGATTGCGTTTGGTGGAAGCCTCATCAGCTTTGCAAAGCAATCGCTATCACACGCTAATTCTAAAGCACGGGTGAGGGAAAGACAACGATGACGACTTCAAAAAGCAAGTTATTTGCTTATGTTGGATAAAATTACTCTTGTTTTTGCTCGCTTCTATTCTTATTGGCCTTTACTTAACAGACTGTGACGTTGATAAAACCAAATTTCGCGAAAATGATCGACTTTGCTACAATGGAAAAAAAGAGCGTGAGCTGACCCGATTAGAAACCGGCGTGTAAGCGGCGTCAAGCATGATGGCCGCACTTGGGGCCATTGCGCTTGAGGTCCTTACACGTAGATTTCTGGGTCCGCGATCGCGTTTAAAAAGAGCGTGAGCTGGCGCGGGTAGCAACCGGAGCATAAGCGGCTTGGTCGTTGCTGCCAAGGTTCTTATGTGGAGGATGATGCGCCAGTGAAGGCGTTTATACGAGGAGGGGACACTGTGCGCAGTCGGGTCATTTATGCTGATACCTATCGCAAACGTCATCAAAGACGCTTATTTTTGCTGGCCGTTTTAATCATCGCTTTGGGCGCACTGTTTGTTTGGTGGCATCAGCGCAACCCCCGCCCTGATCCGCAGACCTATCCCGTGTTGGGCGTGCGTCTTGACCAAACCGATGGGGTGCAGGATTTTGACAGTTTGCGCAGCAGCAAAGTCAGTTTTGTCTATCTCAAAGCGACTGAAGGCAGCAGCTATTTTGATGATAATTTTAATACGAATTTTAATCAGGCAGCTGGCAGTCGACTGAGCATCGGCATTTACCATGGGTTCAGCTTTGAAACGACACCCCAAGCCCAAGCTGCCCAATTCACGCGCCAAGTCGGCCAAAATATCGGTGATTTACCGATTGGCATTTACTTAAGCTATTACACTGAAAAGAAGCCAAGCACACAATGGCTGACAATTCAGTTACAAACTTTTGTCACATTGGTGCAGCAACATTATCATCGCCAAGTGTTGCTGATGGGTAGCCCAAGTATTTTAAAAGCTGTCCAAAAAGTCGACCCGCAAGCACCACGCTGGGTTGTAAGCGACAAGAAGCCGACAACGAGCAGCGGTTTCTGGCAATATACGTCTGGCGCCCGGTTGCCGAATGGACCGCACGCAGATTACCGCGCTGCCGTATTTATGGGGGATCGGGCGGCCTTTTTAAAACTGTCTCAGCAGATAGTCAATTAACGTCAAACACGGGAATTGTCAGCTAATCATAATTTTTGTGGCTGTATATGACAAAAGTGTTCGTTGATTGTTCGCGAAAAGCCATGTCAACCTTGACACCAATGCGGCATAATAGTTGCGAGGTGAAACTGGATGAAGAAAGTTTTGATCGGCCTTGTTGTGCTGATTGTGCTGGTATTTGGCGGCTTGAAAATTTTTGAAATCACAAATTATGGTGGCACGACTTATTACACGAAGATCACAAACGCTGGTCAACAGGCCACTGACCATGATCAAGATGGTAATAAATACACCATCTACGCCTACGACTTGCCTGGCTATGATGAAAAAGGCAGTTTGCAGCAGCTGAAGTTCAATGCTAATCAAGACCGACCACTTAAAATGAATGCTTATTTGAAAGTGATATACAATGATAAAAAAGGCGTCACTGATTGGCAGCGTGTCCCGCGAGCAGAGGTGCCAAAAGCGGCGCTGGCAAAGTTGGACTAGTCAATAAGGTGCCAAAACGTTTCATAGACGTGAAGGTTAATTCAACTAAATAAAAACGGCTGATTTTCCGTATTGGAAAATCAGCCGTTTTTTGATCGCTCGTAGATAACCCAGCAGAATTTACAGATGACAGTGCCAAGATTGAGCCACATCTAGCCAAAGATTACAGCGTTTGGCACGGCAAAAATCTGTTGATCAACTTCTGATGACTTTAAACACTCGGAACAATAATCGCATAAGTGGCATCTTCAGCCTCGTCGTAGATCGTTTGCGGACCATTATCGTCGGCCGTGATGACCAACTTATAGCCGTAATGGTCGAGAAAAGTCAGCTCATGGATGGTGATGCCGACGACTTGACCGGGAAGCACTTTGTTGTCGATTGCGATCTGCAGTTGTGGCGAGATCGCCAGCGAGTGGGTCTTGTTGGTTTGCTCATCGAGAAATGCAAAATTCCCCGTAAAATTCTTCGCCAATGCCAATGCAGGATTGGCTGCCTTGGTTTGCGACTCCTGATGATGACCCCGATGCGCGAGTGCATGTTTCAGCCCGCGTAAAAAACTCGCCATGTTATTCGACCTCCCATTTTTTCATTACATTAAGTCTACCATGACTTTTTCCTTTAGTGATTACAGTGATGCTGTTTTTCTGTTACTGGGCTGTTACAATAATGGTAAGCGGTTCAGAGACTTGTCAAAAATACTTTGTTTTGAAAAGAATGACGGCACTGAATCGGGATAAGCGTGCGTGATGACGCTTGATGATTGACCGTGTGAATTGAAGGCCGCCAGTTTATGAAGGCCACGGCTTAGGCGGTTTCGCGGTGTCTGGCATGTGCATCAGTACGTTAAAAAACAGAGCACGATTCAGCCAGTTTCTGAGCTGAATGGCGTGTCTGAAAAGGGGGATTTGCCATGTTAAAACTCGGTGTGATTGGAACAGGTTGGATCACCAAGCAATTCGTGGCGGCAGCGATGGCGACGAAAGCTTATAAGCTCACCGCTGTTTATTCGCGACATCAGGAAAGCGCGCAATCATTTATTGACAGCACGGCACCAGCTACTGCTTATACGACGATGGATGCTTTTCTTGGCAGTGATATCGATGTTGTTTACATTGCCAGTCCAAATAGTTTGCATGCGTCTCAAGCGTTGGCAGCGTTAGACGCCGATAAGCATGTGATCGTGGAGAAACCATTGGTTGCCACGACCATGGAGTTTGAAAAGTTGGACGAAGCGTTGCGGAAGAAACCTTCTTTATATCTGTTTGAGGCAGCGCGTCACGTGTATGAACATAACTTTGAAGTCGTCAATGAATTCACCCACAGTCAACCGGTTGATGGGGCCACCTTAACGTATATGAAGTATTCGTCAAAATACGATGCCTTTTTAGCTGGCAAGTTGCCGAATGTGTTTAATCCTGAATTTGCCGGCGGCGCTTTAATGGACCTCGGTATTTACCTTGTATATGATGCGATTGCATGGTTTGGTGTACCGGAGAATGCCGTTTATTTGCCGCATTTTCTCAAAAGCGGGATTGACGGCGATGGCGTTGCTCGTCTCGACTATGGTAAGTTTGCGGTGACATTGATCACGGGTAAAACGACTAATAGCGAGTTGCCGTCAGAAATTTATTCTGGCAAGCAAACATTGATGATGGACAACGCTGCTGAGCTGGAGACCGTTAAGCTCGGTGATCAAGTGCTGAGCACAGAAAAGTTGGCTAATCCGATGGAAGCTGAGGCAGCCTATTTTGCAAAAGCAATTGTCGGCAAGGACCGCAACGCTTTTGACAAGGCATGGCAGCTCGCCAAAGAGGTTCATCAGGTCATGTCAATTCTGCGGACCTCCGCAAATCTGGATTTTTAGTGAGGACAATATTGTGACAATTGCAACCCCGTTCCAAAAACGCTGGCAAGCAGCCGGCTATACTGAACAGACGCCGATTCAAACCGCCGTGTATCAACCGCTGAAAGCCGATGAAGATGTTGTTGGGCTTGCTCCAACAGGCTCAGGGAAAACATTAGCTTTTGGCTTACCACTACTTGAAAAAATGGTACCAGGCGATGGCTTACAACTCTTAATTTTGGCACCATCACAAGAGTTGGCGATTCAAACCCGTGATGTGCTCACACCTTACGCCAAAGATATTGGTATCACCGTGCAAGGCGTTATTGGCTCGGCGAATGTCAAACGTCAGCTTGATAGGCTAAAAGAAAAGCCAGAAGTCGTTGTTGCAACGGCGGGTCGCTTATTGGAACTGATTCAGTCGCGTAAGTTGAAACTTGATGGGTTGCAAACGCTGGTCGTTGATGAAGCTGATGAAATGTTGCGTGATCCAGGATTTGATCAGGTTCGAGAGATTGCGGCAGCAGCACCCGCGGAAGCACAATTGGCCTTTTTCTCGGCCACGCCAAGTCCTTATTTTAAGGAGCTGCATAAGTGGTTTGGTAAAACACCAGACATCATTGATGTTCGGGCAATTGATCGAACCCGTGGCGAAGTCAGGCATCTGTTTTTGCAGACGGATCGGGCGCATCAGGTTGATTGGTTACGCACCTTAGCCCATACCGATGGCTTCAAAGCCTTGGTCTTCTTCAATCAAAATTCGTCCTTGGAACGCGTGGCGGGGATCTTGCGTCATCAGGCGGTTCGCTTTGCAGTCTTGTCACGCGAAGGCCGGCAAACGGTTCGACAGAAGGCATTGACTGATTTTCGGCGCGGACGAATCACGCTCTTGCTGGTGACCGATATGGCAGGGCGCGGATTGGATATTCCTAAGTTGCCGGCTGTGGTAAACTTTGAACCACCGAAGCGCGCGGAAGTTTACATTCATCGGGCTGGGCGGACTGGCCGGATGGGTGAAGCAGGTCTGGTTGTGACCTTGGGGGATGATCATGATCGCCGCGACCTCAGCAAGCTGGTACCGCAGTATCATATTCATCGCGGCTATATGTCTGAGGGCAAGCTTGTGGACACGCCGCCAGCTAAAAAAGTGTCCGAGGCGTCGGCACCAACGACGGTTGAAAAGCCTGCATCGCCAGTCGCCAAGCAGCAGCCAGTTAAGCCAGAAGTGGCGCAAGAACCAGCTGTTCGTCCGCGCCGCAAGCATAAGAAACATCGCCTGCGAGATCAGCGGAATAAAGGCAAGCACAAGGATAACGCATAATGCAGCATCAGATGTATGATGAAGATAAGGGGGCAGTCATGGTGAGTATGAAGGCAGAACAAATGGCTGCCATGATGACATTGATGAGCGCTGCCGGTGATGCGGAAAATGCAACCATGACGGCGATTGACGAAGCCAAGGCCGGCCATGCTGAGCGCAGCCGTAAGCTGTTGAAGCAGGCAGATGCCAAGTTGAAGCAAGCTCATCAAGCTCAGACCCAGATGCTGACGTATGAAGCACGAGGCGAAAAAGTTGACGTGACATTATTGATGGTGCACAGTCAGGATCATCTAATGAGTGCGATGACCATTCGCCGGCTTGCCGATGAGATTATTGATCTTTATCAGCAAGTGCAGGCGCGTAAATAACGGCTGGCACAGCGCGGTTGACGTGCCTGCAACCGCGGCAATAACGCGCTCGCAATCAAGAGAGGTAATCCCCATGAAAATCGAAAAAACATTACAGACACCAGCAGCTTTTTTATATAGCAAGATTATTGCGCCCGTACAAGCTGATATTGCGGCGGCTAACAATCAACAGGTTGCGGCGGCAGAACTCGGTGGTTATGCTTATCGCAAGCAATTTCCAGATGGCGAGTGGGCCAAAGTTAAGGTTACTAAGAATGTGATTGATCGTGAATTTGCGATGTTGACTATCACCCGTTTCTCGCGGTTCAAGGTCCGGTACCTGATCACGCCGTTAAATGCCAATGCCAGCCAAGTCCGCGTCAGTGAAACCGTGCAGCCGGTTAACTGGGCGGCGCAATTGAAGCAAATGGTGACCGAATTATTGGTCGGCAACAAACGCCGCCGTAATTACGGCCGGATGTTAGATTCGATTGAGCGGTCGTATATGACGGCTTAGGCGTTGTTCGCTGCATGCTGAACACTTTATAGTCAATATTTGCAAATGAATTTGAATTGCCCTGTGGCTTTTGGCATAATTGACTTTGTCTGGTGCCCTTAGCTCAGCAGGATAGAGCGACTGCCTCCTAAGCAGTAGGTCATCGGTTCGATTCCGATAGGGCACAGTACGAAGCACAGTCTTGATGGCTGTGCTTTTTTGGAAATCACATTGCACATTCTAAAAAGTCTTAAAGATTAAAAATGAGTGCAATCGCATTTTTGCGGTAGCTGGATTTGTCTAAAAGGAGATTACGCGATGCAAGCCTTCACAGCCGTTTATTTGCCGGGCTGGTTGATTTTCATTGGCGGTATGTTGATCATTAGCAGTGTGAATGCAGCGACGGTGCAAGCCATGGTGAATCGGGCCGGGCGTTCGAATACGCAGCTCTGGTATATGAAACCGGGTATTTTTGTGCACGAGCTGTTGCACGCGGTTGTTGCGCGGCTCTTCGGATTACAAGTGACTAACTTTTCCATGCGAGCTGATGTGGTTAGCGGCAGCGCAGCACATGTCAGTCTGCGGTACAATCGGCGCTCGCCTTGGGCACAACTGGGATTATTTCTGTCCAGCAGTGCACCTGTCTGGGGCATCAGTACCGTGTTGCTGGTCATGGGGCGATGGGCCTTTTTTCCGACAGATGGCCGGCTTTGGCCAGTCTTAACTGCTGCCACGAGTCTGAATGAAAAATGGCTCGCGATGCGCGGCTTGATTCAGATCAACTGGGTTTGGTTTGTGGCTTTTATCGTCACTGCCTTGGTGCTGACGCCAGGCATTGCGCTTTCAGCTCAGGATCTGCGCAACATGTGGCGGAGTGCCCCGATCGTGTTCTTGCTGACAATCGTGATTTTTTATGTTTTTTTGACGTTTTGGCCAGCTGGATTTGCTTGGTGGTCGCTGTTGAACTTGAATGTGTTATTGTTAGATGCGATTATGCTGCTTTTCAGTATCTTGATTTGGTTACTGGCAAGCATTTTGTGAATGAATGTTGACAAGTGAGAGGGCAAATGTGCCCGATGTCATAATCTATAAGTGAAGCCTTTTGTTCTTTAGTAGGGGGAAGACGATGATTGCGCCGCAAGCGGAGACAATTTTAAAGGAAAAATTTGGCTATGATCATTTTCGTGCTGGTCAAAATCAGGCCATCAGTCGCGTTTTGGCTGGTGAAAGCACGCTGGTTGTGATGCCAACAGGCGGCGGGAAATCGTTGTGTTATCAGATTCCAGCGATGTTGTTGTCGGGATTGACGCTCGTGGTGTCGCCGCTCATCGCGTTGATGAAGGATCAGGTGGATGCGCTGAACGATAACGGGATTCCGGCGGCTTTCATTAATAGTACCCTTGATTATCAAGAGATTGCTGATCGCCTTGACCAAGCAAGAAGTGGTCGGATTAAATTGTTATATGTTGCCCCAGAACGGTTTGACACGGATTGGTTTGTGCAACGGCTTGGCAGCACCGATATTTCGTTATTTGCAATTGATGAAGCCCATTGTATTTCTCAATGGGGTCACGATTTTCGTCCGAGTTATTTGAATCTGGCGAATGTGGCGGCTCAATTGCCTTCACAGCCACCGGTCATTGCCTTGACCGCAACGGCTACACCGCGAGTTGCGCAGGATATTTGCCAGCGACTGGCGATTCCTGCTGACGGGATGATTAATACTGGTTTTGAGCGAAGTAATCTGAGCTTCAAGGTCGTACGCGATCAGGATGAAGATCGGTATCTACTAGATTACCTGAAACTGAATGTCGATCAGGCAGGCATCATCTATGCCAGCACCCGTAAAGAAGTTGACCGTTTGTATACCTTTTTGGCACATAAGAAGTTGCCTGTGGCCAAATATCACGCGGGCATGAGTGAAGCGCAGCGTGCTGCTAATCAGGAAGATTTTTTGTTTGATCGCAAACCAATTATGATTGCAACGAATGCGTTCGGCATGGGTATTGATAAAAGCAACGTGCGGTTTGTCATTCACGCCCAGATTCCCAAAGATGTCGAATCGTATTATCAAGAAGCCGGTCGAGCTGGTCGTGATGGCTTGCCGAGTGAGGCAATTTTGCTGTTTAAGCCGCAAGATCTCCAGGTTCAGCGGTTCTTCATCGATCAATCCGAAGGCGATGACGAGCACAAACAGCGGCAATATGAGAAGCTGAAAATGATGGAACGGTATGCGAACACAGATCAGTGTTTACAACAGTTTATTTTGAACTATTTCGGTCAAAACGGGACAAAACCATGTGGTCGGTGTTCGAATTGTTTGGATGACCGGGAATCAGTGGATGTTACGGTTGATGCGCAGAAGGTCTTATCTTGTGTGGTTCGCTTGCATGAACGTTTTGGCAAAGGCGTTGTGGCACAAGTGCTGGCGGGGGCCCACAATCAGCGGGTATTGTCGTTTCATTTAGATCAATTGTCAACTTATGGGCTGATGAGCAGTCGTCGTCAACGCGACATTACAACGTTCATAGATTTTCTGACAGCTGGCGGTTATTTAGAAACCCGCGGTGGTCAGTACCCAACTCTGGGCTTAACGGCCAAAGGTGCTGAGGTTCTTCGCGGACAAGCGCAAGTATTCCAGAAGACGGCGCAAAAAGCCGAGCAGCATCTCGAAGTCGACGACACTGTCTTTCAGGAACTGCGCAGTACTCGGCGACAACTGGCGGAGCAGCAGCATTTACCGCCTTATATGATTTTCTCTGATAAGACGTTGAAGGCAATTGGCAGCGCCATGCCGCAAAGTCTTGATGAGTTGATGGCAGTCAAAGGCGTCGGGCAGGCGAAGTTGGATAAGTATGGCCAAATCTTTTTGGATGTCCTGCAGGCGATTAAGGCCAAGGCTTGAATGGCTAGTGTCGATCAAAAAAGGTCGTGATCGCGTCTTTCCCGTTTTGAAGCGGGGGGATGCGGTCACGGCCTTTTTAGCTTTTTACCAGGTTTTCTCCGCCACTTTGGTTTATTTGGCGGAGAAAAGACAATTTACGGCGGAGAAAAATACCTAAGCCCAGTCACCATTGCGGAAAATCGGAACGACGGTGCCATCGGCCTTGATGCCGTCAATATTCATGTCAGCTGAGCCCATCATGAAATCAACGTGCGTGTTACTTTGGTTGAGGCCAGCCGCGGTGCGTTGGTCGGTGGTCTTGGCAACGCCGTCTTTGACGGAGAATGGATAAGCTTGTCCGAGCGCCATGTGATCAGAGGCGTTCTCGTCATATAACGTGTTGAAGAAAATCAAGCCGGATTGGGAAATCGGGGATGGATCAGGGACCAGCGACACTTCACCAAGCGAGCGGGCGCCGGGGATCTTTAGCAGGTTTTGTAATACCGCATCTCCACGATCAGCATGGGCATCGACGACTTGACCGTTTTTAAAGGTAAAATGCATCCCCTCAAGGATATTCCCGGAGTAACTTAGCGGTTTAGTGGAGGCAACTGTACCATCAATGCGGCGGAAATCCGGCGCCGTGAAGACTTCCTCAGTCGGCATGTTGGCCATGAATTCCTCACCGCGCGGATTATAGGCACCAGCGCCTTTCCAAATATGGTGCTTGGGCAGACCGACAACCAAATCAGTACCCGGCGCGACATAATGAAGCCGATCGAACTGCTCAGCATTCAGCCAGTCCGCTTTTGTTCGCAATTGTTGATCATGGGCTTTCCAAGCAGCTTCCGGATCAGGCTGATCAATTCGGGTGGTTTTGAAAATGGCCGTCCAGAGTTTATCAGTCGCTTCTTCCGGGGTCTCGGCATCAGGAAAAACTTTTTCGGCCCATTTTGGACTTGCAGCGCCGATGATGGTCCAGCTAATCTTCATTGAGCTGATTGCGTCCATTAGGCGGGCGTAGGCTTGATTGAAGGCATTTTGATAGTTAGCGATGCGTTGTGGATCCAGTCCTGCAAGGTTGTCAGGATCGGCAGAGATCACAGTAATCCGTTTGGCATTGTGATCGACCCAGTAATCAAACTGACCCTTAATGAAATCGGGGATGTTGTACAGGCGGGATGTTGCCATGTGGGCCATGTCCAACCGCTTGATCAGATCATCGTGCCACTGAACTTGCACTTCAGCGGCACCACGGTCATAAGCCGCAGCCACAATCAACTGCGCAAGTTTGGCCTGATCCACGGCAATCTGCAAATAAACCGTGTCACCGGGTTTCACGGCGACGCCAATATCAACCGCGAGCTCTGCATATTGTTTGAGGCTTTTGTCAAAGTTAGGTAATGTCATCTTTCGTTCCCTCCAAATCCGTCGTTGGCAATAGTCTACCATAGCAGTCATCATCAGGTGCTCAACAGTTCTAAAAAACGTCCGGGCTTTATGTTCAAATAAATGACACCACAAAGCATGGCGTTCTCTTTAAAAAATACTTCGAAAAAAATTAAGAAAACCGTCAATTTGTTTGCAAATAGTGTTTCTTTCTGGTATGAGGTCTGGTAAAATAACAGCATAACATCTAGATTGCCTTTTGGAGTGGAGGCGTATCCAAAGATGTTTGTAAATGAGTTGTGTGCAAGCTAGTTTTAAATAACTAAAGAAAGCAAGGGGAACATTATGGCACGAAAGAAAACAATTACGCATGATCAGATTCTCAATGCGGCGTATGACCTTGTTGTGGAACAAGGCTTCAAGAGTTTCACAGCGCGGAATATCGCCAAAAAGATGAACTGCTCAACACAGCCAATTTATTTAGAATTCAAAAACATGGCTGAGCTGAAACAGGCTGTCATGGATCGAATTAAAGAACTACTTTCACTGAAAATGGCAAAGCATTTTACCAACGATCCAGTCGTTGATTTGGGGCTTGCTTATATCAATTTTGCACTTGAAAATCGGCCATTGTATCGCGCCGTTTTTGTGGAAGATCACTTCGGTGTTGATGAAATGCGCGAATATGCGATGAGCACCGCAATGCGCGTATTCGATTCTTACGAACCAGCACAGCACTTGAACGAAGCGCAGTTGCGCAACACGATCTGCGGGGTATGGATCGTTGCAACGGGGATCGCCAATTTAATGGCACCAGGCTTCATTGATATTACACGAGATCAAATGGTTGATATTCTAACGGCTGTGACGCAAGACTTCATTGTTAACGGCCGCTTCTCAGACGACCCGCGCATCTCTTGGTTTCAAGACGCCAAGATCGCTCAGGGATACTAACGATCATTAATAGCAAATTGGGGATAACCGTTCCGATGTGGAGCGGTTTTTTTAGAGCGTGAGCTGGCCCGGGTAGAAACCGGAACATAAGTGGCCTCAAGGCTAAATGGCTGGGTTTTGGCCATTTAGCCTTGAGGTCCTTATGTGTAGGTTTCTGGGCCAGCGAACGCGTTTAAAGGCGAATGCTTTTTCAACGACAATGAGTCCCACCGGTTAACAAAGACGGCAACAGTGCAAACCCTGACCTTGGGCCAAACACTGCTGCCGCCTTTTACATAGTTTCCACTTCACCGAATCACTGGAAAACCATCTCACAATGCGCTACTTTAAAACTAACGATGTTGTCTACCGTCTCACAAGACAACACAGAAAACCACAAGGGAGCTTATTATGGGAAGTTCATCAGACCTAAAAGACCTATTACGCGAACGAATCGCCGCTAAATATACCATTGACGATTTAAAAGATACCGGGAAAAAGATTCGTAAAACCGCACCAATTGAAAGTCTGGCTGCCGTCAGTAAGATTGATCGGGACCCCGTCCAGTTCATTAATAGTGTCGAACAAAACTTAACCAAATCACTGTTGCCTATGCGTCATAGTCGCATGGGCGCTTCGCAGGCAGCTTTTTTTCGCGGCACTGCTGAGTTGATGGCCTATGACTTGCAGCAAGGGGAGAAGTCTGGCATCAATCTGTTAATTGATGGTGACGCTCACTTACAGAATTTCGGTTTCTACGCATCGCCAGAACGCAACCTGCTTTTTGACCTCAACGACTTCGATGAAGCGCAGATCAACAGCTTTGAGTTTGACATCAAGCGTTTGCTGACAAGTGTTTATTTGTTAGGCGACCAACAAGGCTTTGATGCAAATAAATTAGATGAATTGGTACAGACTGATGCATCGATTTATCGTAAAACCTTACGGGATCTTTTCAAGGTTGGTGCATTGGATCGTTTTTATCAGTCCACCGAAGTCAACCATCTTGTGCAGGCGATCCCCGGCGCTGAAGATTCGGCGTTGCTGTCGAAATTTGTGAAAAAGGCGACGAAGCGTAATAATGACTCGGTAATCAAAAAATACACCACAACTATCGATGGTAACATGCGGTTTAAAGACGATCCGCCAAGCTCCGTCAGGTTGGATAAAACGACTTATCAGGCGATCTTTGACGGCTTTACCCAGTATCGTAAGTCCACGCGGCCGGATATTTTGGTGCTACTGAGCGAATATCGGATTACGGACATCATTCATCACAGCGTGGGTATCGGCAGCTTTGGCACGAATTGCTATCTCGTTTTGCTAAGCGGATTAGGTGGCAGCCATCTTGTGCTGCAAGTCAAAGAAGCCTTGCCGCCGCGACCTGAATTAATTCCAAATACGGAACGCATCACGTTACAACAAGAAGTCAGTCAGGGACAGCGGATCATCGCATCCCAGATGATTTTGCAGAAAGCCTCTGATCCATTCCTCGGCTGGTTTAACGTAGGCGATAAAAGCTATTATGTCCGCCAGTTCCGTGATATGAAGGGGTCTGTGGATCTTGAGGAACTGACTTTCCCCGAGTTTCAGTACTACACCCAGATCACCACGTATCTATTGGCAATGGCACACGCTCAGACGCCTCAGGCTGCAGTGGTTACCGGCTATCTCGATAAAAGTTTTGACAGCGCCGTTCAGCGTTGGAGCAAATGGTATCTGAATCAGGTAAAAGCGGATTATTCAGCCTTTATGCGGGCAGTTCAGACGCACATGCTGGCCTGAGCCATCTTGGAACTGATTGACAGATCAGATTTTTCTTGTCCTGATGACGCTCACTCTGGCAAAATAAAGTTAAGACGCTAATCACCTAACTTAATGACATGCCTGAAGAGCAGGGCGTCACAGAAAGGATGCAAGTGATTATGGCTCGCAAACAACATCAAAAAAAGCCGCCGCTGCTTTCCGCCGAACAAGAAGTCGCGATTCAATCCGGGCGTGCAGCATTGGCAGATTTGGCGTTGCCACGCCGCACCAAAATGCGGGTGTTTGTTAAACTTGCCATCAATCGGATCACCGAATCGAACATCGGCCAAAGTGCTGCTGCCTTGGCGTACTATACCTTGCTGTCCTTATTCCCATTGATTTTGTTTGTCGCCAATGCATTGCCTTATTTTGGCTTAACATACAAAGGCCTTGCTGCCTATTTGACACAGGCAATCCCATCCAATGTCATGAATTGGTTGGACCCAGTGATCGCCAATCTGTTGGATTCCAGCAGTGGCGGTTTGCTGGGAATTGGGGCGGTTGCGACTTTGTGGGCGGCCAGTTTAGGCGTGAATGGTTTGAAAATGGGCTTCAATCAAATTTACGGCGTCGAGTCATCGCAAAATTTTATTATTCAACGCTTATTATCGATGCTCATGACCTTCACACTCATCATTGTGATGGGCGCCATTCTGATTGTTTTCGCATTTGGCCGCCAGTTTCTGGAATGGCTGATCCCACTGCTTCGTCTCAACGATGACTGGCTGCGAACATTTAATACCCTACGTTGGCCAGTGACGATTACGGCGCTTTTTGTCATTATTAT
The DNA here is from genome assembly GCF_000829035.1 of Lacticaseibacillus paracasei subsp. paracasei. Taxonomy (NCBI): domain Bacteria; kingdom Bacillati; phylum Bacillota; class Bacilli; order Lactobacillales; family Lactobacillaceae; genus Lacticaseibacillus; species Lacticaseibacillus paracasei. The sequence goes on from NZ_AP012541.1 coordinate 1,085,551, forward strand.
GTTTTTAAATTATTTTCTGCCGAACGTCAAAATCCGGATGTGGACAGTCTTACCAGGCACCGCCTTTACGGTCGCCGGTTGGCTGTTAATTGCCCAGGCGTTTTCCTTATACATGAAATATTTTGGGACACGCTATCTGTCCTATGGCACGATAGGCACCTTCATCGCGATCATGTTATGGCTTAACTTCTCCGCACTGGTGCTGTTGTGGGGCGCCGTCATCAATGCACTCACCGCTGAGTATTTCATTGGCCGACTGCATGGCAGTAAAGGCAAAGTGCATGATTTCGTCAAACGTCGCGTGCGGACACCACACGAAGAAAAAGAAGCGAAAAGCTAGTCATTGAGTGAGCAACCATGGCTGAGAGCAGCAAAAAAGGACTTGCGTTCATCTGAGAGCGCAAGTCCTTTTGCTTTAAACGGTTTTATTGCAATGCCTGATACTTTTCAACAAGTTGTTTGGTAAAGGCCTCTAGGTGCTTAATATCGTCTTCTTCAGGGGCGAGATCGATCTTAACGTCTTCTGCACCCTTCGTGGCTCCGGTCTTGGCAAAAGCCTTGTCAAAGTCGTCTACTGAAGTGGCAAAGTCATCATAGAAGCGATCACCGCTGCCGCAGCAACCGTAGACCTTACCTTTAAGATCGAGTTCTTGCAACTCTTCATAGAAGTCAACGGCTTCATCAGGCAACTCGCCATCACCGACATCTGAATAGGTGTAAGTCGCGGTGACACAAATATCGACATCTTCAAAATCGCTGGCCAGCGCTTGAGAAACTTCCGTTGTCGTCACGTCCACCCCTAAGTCCTCAAAAGCTTCTTCAATAATACCAGCGATATCCTCGTTGTTGCCGGTCAAACTGGCATATACAATCCTTGCGCTTGCCATTTTTCTCTTATTCCTCCTAAAACACAGCGCTCGGGGGCTTACACGTCGGCGAGGCTGCCTTTTCTTGTTCATTTGCCTGATTATAGCATAGGGGACACGACTCTGGGGATGTGAATCGAAAAGGCCAAAGATCCCTGATGTCATAGCCGACACCGACACTGTTTAACCAACCATTCTCAGACTTCTGTTGTTTATCCCTGATTAATGCTACACTAATTGCGAGCTAAACTTGTATTGGAGGCAGAAAAGCTTGATCACGATCAAATCAGCACGAGAAATTAAAGGCATGGCAAAGTCCGGTGCCATTTTGGCAGGTATGCACCTTGGCCTGCGCGATATTATCAAACCAGGCATCTCAAGCTGGGAAATTGAAAAGTTCGCCAAAGAATTCTTTGAATCTCATGGCGCCAAGGCCGAACAAGTCGGTTTTGAAGGTTATAAGTATGTGACTTGTGTCAGCATCAACGATGAAGTTGCGCATGCGGTTCCGCGTAAGGGCCTGAAACTCAAAGATGGCGATGTTGTCAGTGTTGACACGGTTGTCAGCTGGAATGGCTACTTCAGCGATTCTTGCTGGACGTACGGCGTTGGCAAGGTGTCAGAAGCTGACCAGAAGCTGATGGACGTTACCAAAAAGTCCCTGTACTTAGGGATTGATGAAGCAGTTGTTGGCAATCGGATCGGTGACATTGGCGCTGCTATTCAGACTTACACCGAAGATGATAACGGCTACGGCGATGTCCGTGAGCTTATTGGCCACGGCATTCAGCCAACCATGCACGAAAGTCCTAATGTGCCGCATTATGGCGTGCCAGGTCATGGTTTACGACTAAAAGCCGGCATGACCATTACGATCGAGCCGATGATCACTGAAGGTACTTGGAAGATCAAGGGTAAACAAGTCCCAGGCGATACTTGGGAATACTACGTCACTGCTGACGGCAGCAAGTGTGCCCAGTACGAGCACACGCTGGTCATCACAGATAACGGCCCGAAGATTTTGACTTCTCAAGGCGATGCCATTGACGAGAAGTACAAGTTAACCAAGGCCGATCTTAAAACACTTCCTGAATAAGAGCGGCCAACGCGATCATTCAGAAACAATAGGGCACGAAAAAACGGGGTGGCGATGACGATTGCTCACCCCGTTTTGTATGTGAGCGCGAATCAGCCCGGTTAGAAACCGGAGTGTAAGTGGCCTTGATCGTGATGGTCGGGCTTTGACCATTGCGATCAAGGTCCTTACACGCAGGTTTCTGGGCTGATTCGCGCGTTATCGCAACTTACAAACGAATGGTACTTAATCAAACCAGTTCACGTTATACTAAAGGAAAGGACGAAAAGAGGGAGTATATGGCAGATCCTGAAGCGCTGATCTCGGTTATCATGCCAGTCTACAATGCAGAGAAGTATCTCGCAGAGGCCTTGGACAGTTTATTGGCACAGGATTATCCGAATTATGAGATTATTTGTGTAGACGATGGGTCCATGGATACCAGTAAAGTTATCTTGGCGGCTTATATGCGAGAAAATCCCCGAATTCACGTTGTGCGGGTTCAAAATGGCGGTCAAGCACGGGCTCGGCAAATTGGGATTGATCATGCCAGCGGGGACTTGATCACGTTTATGGATAGCGATGATCTTGTTCATCCGCAGTGGCTATCCACCATGGCAGACGGGATGAAGGCACCACGGGTCGATATGGTGGTCGTCAATTATTACAACTACATTGGCAGTACGAAGATGAAGGCACGCGCGTTTCGTGAATCGACATTTAAAATCGAAGGCGATGACAAGTATCGCTATTGGCTAGAGGATCGGGATTTGCGCGGTTATTTGTGGAATAAATTATTCCGTGCCGAGTTATTCGAACAGCCGGTGCCTGTCGCGAATTTCAATTTGTTAGAGGATGCTTACTTTATCGGCCATCTTTTGCCGCGAATTGATCAAATCGGCTTCATTGACGAACCTCGGTATTATTACCGGTTCAATGCGACCAGCAGTGTGCATGCCAAGTTTCAAAAACGCGACCTAGAGGCGATCCATCAACTAGGCGCTGTTTTCTTGACCCTTGCCCGCGAAAAACCGGAATTGACCTCGCTGGCAGTGCGCCGTTATGCGGCCCTGAGTCTATTTGTGTTATCAAAAATGTCACCACGTCAGCTTGTTAAAAATTGGGGTTATGTCCGTCAGCTGGGGATGGTACTGGGGCAATATACCCGCGAGTTTCAAGATGTCATCTCGGCAGGCGATGTCAACGATTTAGCGACAGAAAATCCAGACAAGCCCAACAAAACGAGCCTGACAGGCAGATTGCGCGCATGGTCGCAGCTGTTGGGCTTGCCGACCTTCGATGACTTGAATAAGCTTGCTAAGGCGGATGATGATCCAGAAGATGTGAAAAGAGAATCTTAGTGAGGGACAAACGCACTCACAGCCGCAGCAATATTTCGCATGAGTGACCTCAGCGTTCAATGACTAAGACACAGTCGCTAAGCGCTGAGGCAACTTACGCTTTTGTTTCTAAGCGACTCGCACAAAAAAAGCCGCCACTCACGTGTTTTGCGAGTGGCGGCTTCCTAGCGATCATCGAAAAAGTGCTGATGGGGGTTTCAGCAGGTGGCGGTTATTCAGTTATGCCTGTGGTTCTGCAGGTTGTGGTTCCTTCTTCTCATCAACATGGTAGATTTCAGTAACCTGTGTCTCGGTCATCTTGGCGCCTGTCGGGGTCGCGTACAGGTTGACGCCATCCTTGACGAAGGCCTTAGCATCAGCGACAACCTGCGCGAATTGTTTGGCCTGGTCCGCCGTTACGTCAGCTTCGTACTTGTTTAAACGAATACTGGTGGTCTTACCAAGTGAAGATTTGAAACTGAAAGAAAGTGTTTTCATAAGTTAGCCCTCCGTTTAGGCGTTCAGTTCGGTTTGCTGTTGCAAGACCGTGCTGTGCAGTTGAGTACCCGGGTACAAACTAGCGAAGGCACTGCCGATCGCGAGTAATTGACCATCGTCAGCTTCAAGCGCGACGTTGTTCATGCGCCGGACTTGTTTGTAATCCTCCTTCTCTGGGTCGATCATCGTATAGACAATGGCTTGTGCTTTGATTGTTCGTGGCATGTTGCTTCCTCCTTGTTTTCAGCGCTTGCGTGCGCTTTTCATCGTCAATTGCAACTGTGTGACTAGACTTGGCCAAAGTCAGGTCACGCGGTATTTAAAATACAACTAGGTGGATCAAAAGGTGCCATGGCATCGTAAGACATTTTTTTGCCTTACACTTATACAAATCGGTGAACCCTTCGATTTGACAACCCTAAATGATCGAAAATTCGGAAACCATTGCACAAAGTTGAATCTCTGCTAAAATAATTAAGGTGATTCTTTAGAAATAGTAAGGTTTTTGTTGGTTTACGTCACTGTGACGTAAGGTCAGCTATACTTACAGTCGGATTCCCTCTGGGGTCCTATATAAATGAAAAATTGAAGGGTTCTGATTGTGTGATAACAGCGCAGGCGCCAGGCAAGCTTTATGTTGCCGGTGAATACGCGGTGGTTGAAACTGGCTTCCCCGCAATCATTGTGGCGTTAGATCAATTCGTCACCGTCACGGTTGAGGCAACGAAGCATTTCGGCAGTATCGTGTCCGAGCAGTATCAGGAAAACTCGCTGTATTGGCAGCGTCAAGGCGACGAGATGGTCTTTGATAATCGGGATAATCCGTTTCATTACATTCTCTCGGCAATCAAATTGACTGAACAATACGCTCGAGAGTTAGACAAACCGCTCGCGTTATATAAGCTCTATATTGATTCGCAGCTGGACGCCAAGGATGGGAAGAAGTATGGCCTAGGCAGTTCAGCAGCGGTGACTGTTGCCACGATTAAGGCATTAGCCAAGTTTTACGACTTGAAAATGTCGAAGGATCAGATCTACAAGCTGGCTGCCATTGCCCATCTAGACGTACAGGGCAATGGCTCTTTAGGTGACATTGCAGCATCTGTCTATGGGGGATGGATTGCCTACCGTTCGTTTGATAAAGCGTGGTTGGCGGCAGCACGAAACCAGATGTCACTAGCCGACCTGATTAACACTGATTGGCCAGAGTTGTCGATTGAATTGCTGACAGCTCCGGCTGACATGCAGTTGCTGGTTGGCTGGACAGGTTCACCAGCTTCAACTTCTCAGTTGGTCGACAAAATTACGCTGGCCAAAGCGAAGAAGCCACAACTTTACCGTGACTTCTTGACTGCTAGCCGTGAAACCTTAGAAAAATTAATTGATGGGTTCCGCAACCGTTCGTTGAGCAGTATTCAAGCTGGTATTCGCCGCAACCGTGAGTTGTTGGATGAATTAGCTCATTTCTCGGGGGTTGCGATCCAAACACCAGCATTACGTCAACTTGTTGAACTAGCTGAACAAGCAGGCGGCGCGGCAAAATCTTCAGGTGCCGGTGGCGGTGATTGCGGGATCGTCTTGATTGATTCTCATCAAGCCATCAAACCGCTACTTGCGGCTTGGCGCGACCATCATATCGAGCCTCTGAAATTTAATGTGCATGAAATTAATGATTAAAGACAACTCGATTGCTAATGGTGATCGAGTTTTTTATTTTCAGCGATGAAAATGTGAATTCTTTGTTAGAATTCAGGATTTCCAATACTTTTCGCAAGCGGTTTCTAGTATAGTGTAGTAGGTAGTCAAATTAGTAAGAGAAGGGACTTGTGTACACGTGAAAGTTCGTAAAGCAGTCATTCCGGCAGCCGGGCTTGGGACCCGCTTTCTGCCAGCAACTAAAGCTTTAGCCAAAGAGATGTTACCAATCGTTGATAAACCAACCATTCAGTTCATCGTTGAAGAGGCTAAGGCCAGCGGGATTGAAGACATTCTGATCGTTGAGGGTAAACAAAAACGTTCTATTGAGGACCATTTCGATTCTGCTCCTGAATTGGAACAGAATTTGAAAGAAAAACATAAAGATGCCTTGTTGGAGTTGGTTCACTCCACCACTGACATCGGCGTTAATCTCTTCTTCGTTCGCCAGCCATATCCGCGCGGTCTTGGGGATGCCGTTCGTTTGGCGAAGTCATTTGTTGGCGACGAACCATTTGTTGTCATGCTCGGCGATGACCTGATGCATGACAAGGTACCATTGACCAAGCAGCTGATTAACGAATACGATAAGACCCACGCATCCATCCTTGCCGTTAAAAAAGTGCCACATGACGAAGTTTCAGCTTATGGCGTTATTGACCCTGAAAGAGAAGTTTCAAAGGGACTCTTCAACGTCAAGAAATTTGTTGAAAAGCCAGCGGTTGCCGATGCACCAAGTGACTTGGCCATCATTGGTCGTTACTTGTTGACACCAGAGATCTTTGATATTCTCGAAAATCAAAAACCTGGTAAGGGTAACGAAATTCAACTCACCGATGCCATCGACACCTTGAACCAAACCCAGCGTGTCTTCGCCCATGAATTCACCGGCGATCGTTATGACGTTGGGAATAAGTTTGGCTATGTGAAGACCAACATCGAATACGGCTTGACCCACCCAGAAGTGAAGGATGAGCTGCGTGCTTATATTCTTGACTTGGCGTCAAAACTGCAGGCAAATAAGCCTGTGGGGAAGCCGGCAAATAAGAAGTAAATTCATAACATAAAAGTTCAACTGTCAATAACAGAGCTGTTTGACGATACACAGATGAGTGTTCGATCAGACAGCTCTGTTTGTTTGCGCTTAGGACACAGGAATAATGCTATAAAATGGTTTCAAGTATTTAGTAAAGCAATGACAATTAAATCGATATTATAAACAGTTCAATATTGGAAACCGTTTTCTATAGCGTTAAAATAACATATAGGAGGCGAGGATCATGAAAAAGTTCTGGAAGACTTTGTTATCAGCACTGATTATCGCAATAAGTTTTGGTGCATTTAGTACAGCCAATCAAGTGGATGCAAGGGTTAAGTTCACAAGAAACGCCGATTTTTACAAGAATGAGCCAGAAAATGCTAAACCAAGTGTGCTATCGACTATTACGACAATCAATAAAAATGGCACCATGATTTATGATGCAGATGCTGTGAAGCAAAAAGATGTGATCGCGGCTGCTGCTGCGCATTGGAATAAGGCAGTCGGGATTAACTTGATTATGAGTTATCAAGAGGCGCATGTTGCTAAAGCCGATGCGGATGTCGTCATTGAACCTGCAGATTTACCGGCGGGTATTGGTGGGGTAACAGGCTACGACGGCTATGTATATGAAACTTGGCAGAATATCATCAAAATCGCTAACACCACGTTAGATGCTGCTAGTTCACAAAAAGGTTTTGTTCAAGCTGTTTCAACGACCAGTCACGAAATGGGACATGCATTAGGTCTCAATCATGATCCGGGCGCACTGATGGGAACGAGTGGTGCGGCTGAACTGGCAAATGGCATTTTACCGGCCATTCCTGACTATAATGTGAATGCCGTTGGCGCGATCTTGAAAGACTTGGATCAGTTATACCCAGGATCGAAGCCGATCACGATTCCGAACATGACCGATGGCAGTGCTTATCGCGATGCTGGCACAACTGAGGAAATATTGCCCACTGACCGAGTTGCACAACTAGTACTAGGTGTTGATCACTTGGCGACACGTAACTTTAATGGTGGCACCGTAGAAATTCTCAGCAACGAAAATGTCTATCAAGTCGGGCGAGGCCAAGTTGGCACCACGAACTCATTCAATTTGACTAAAACGAAGCAGCCAATTGTAACTGGCTACATGAGTGCTGGTTCCCAAAGGTATTATCAGATCAAAGTTGGCAGTCAATATTACATTATTGGCGGCGGTAGTCGCGTCATCATTACTGGAGATGCGTATCGCGATAACGGCACCACGACGGATGTCCTAGATACCGACTTAATCAGTAAACTATTCAAGGATGATTCTCGTTTAGTATCACGGGATCTTACTCATAAAACAATTGAAATTACAGGTAATGAAGATGTTTACCAAGTGGGTGTTGGACGTATCAGTACAACGAACGCACTTTTGTTGACAGGCACTCAACAAGAAGTCTTAACCACTTATGTGAAGGTAAATGGCTTTCATGTTTATCAAATACATGTAGGTGACAGATACTTGATTATTTCAAGTGATTTTACCAAAGTAGTAAATTAAGCCGGGCTGTTGCTTTTTATTGACGAGGTATTATTAGATCAAAGTGGATAATCAGTACTACATTATTGAGGCGATAGTCGCGTCATTATTACTGGTGATGTGTATCGCGATAATGTCAACACTCCGGACGTCCTAAGTACAGATTTGATTGGTCCAAAGCAGCAAGCTCTGACAACTATCACAAATGCTGGTGAGGGACATGCTTATCAAATTCATGTTGGTGACAGATACTTTATCATTTGGAGTGACTTTACTAAGGTTGGATTGAAGTCAATATTTGAGACAGATTTTAAGAGACATTCAGGACCGCGTTTACCTTCCACAGCTCAAATAAATCATTAATCGCGATTAATAACTTATTTGAACCCTGGAAAGCATTAAATCAGGCGGCCATTTGGCTCGTAAGTGTTGCAATTTCAACTTGTAAGGGGGTCTGGTAGCCCAGTGAACTATGAATTCTCTTCCTATTGTAGAAAGCATGCACATATTCAAAAAGGACGGCAGCGGCAGTTTCATAATCTTCAAAGACCGGCACTGGATAAACACATTCCTTTTTGAGGGAAGCGTGAAAGGATTCCATTGGCGCATTATCATACGGACAACCCTTACGGCTGTATGAGTGGCGGATATGTAGTTCAGTTAAACGTTGATTGTAATTATCGCTGGTATACTGTGATCCTAAATCCGTATGGATAATCAGGTCCCCAGTAATGGTTCGATTTTTAACCGCGCTTTCAAGGGTCTTTAAGACTAAATCAGTATCCATCTTTTTTGAGAACGAATAGCCGATAATCCGTCGTGAGTGCAGGTCCATGATGGTTGATAAGTAACACCAGCCATTACGCTTCGTTTGAATATAGGTCATATCAGCGGTCCATTTTTGATTTAAACCAGTGGTCGAGAAATCCTGCTTAAGCAAGTTGGGACGCTGTTCAACCTTGGTTTTGGAAGCCGAAGCCGCTTTCCACTTATTGACGGTAACGGAGTGGATATCCAGTTCCTTCATGAGCCGGGAAATCCGTCGTGGACTGCACCGAAGCTGCAGTGGTTGAAGTTCCAGATTCAATTCATGGTGGATCTTCATAACACCGTATCGCTGCTTAAATTCCGCAAAGATCCGCAGAATCCGTTGTTTCAAGTCCGCATCTTCGGCCCGGCGTTTTGAAGTTTTGGGGGATCGATAACGATAATACTGAGCTCTGGAAACACCGAGGATTCGGCACATCTTGGTTACCTGGTGGTGATGGCTTTCTTGGTGAATGTAATCAAAGATATTGGTTACTTCTGCGCAAGGAAGCCCAGGGCTTTTTTTAGGATTTCGTTCTCCTCAGACAGCGAAGCCAGTCGCTTTTCCATCGCTTTGATTTCGTCTGGCGATTTACCGGATTGAGTTTTGGCCTGGCCCTGGATCCACTTATGAACTGTTGAATAGCCAATGCCATATTCTCTGGCCAGTTGAGCAGCTGATTCGCCTTGCTTATATAGGTTGATAATGTTTTGTTTGAATTCTTTGTCGTAACGAGTTGGCATGTAAAAATTCCTTCCTTTTGAGAGACGATTTATTCATTATACCCTCTCTTAAAAGTTGTCTCAGGAATCAGCTTACATCCAACAGTACAATAATTCCAACGGGTGGCCGAATCGTTTTACAGATGTAGGTAGTGGCAATCTGAGTGTTGGATCAAATCAACCGTCAACAAATGCAACTGCAAAGTTATCAGTGCCAACAACATCTGGGACTTACTATTATCAGCTGAAGCTTACCTATAATAACGGTAGTCCCAAAACAGTGTATAGTGATGTTTTCGCGATTACTGTTGTGCCTAAACCGATTGATGCGACAGGCTTAGTGGTTACCGCAAATCAAAAAAGTGTTTTGTGGGGCCAGCAAATTGGTTTAAACGCGCAGCCAATGCCAACGAATAGCACGGCAACTATAGGCTGGCGTGCGAATCCATCTGATCCTAAGTTTGGTGTTTTTTCGAGTACAAGCGGCCAGAAAACCAGTTTTACGACAAAGGCACCAGCTAATGAAAGAGATGCAGTCCTGCAAAATGATTCTGGCACACCGATTAACTTGACAGCGACAGCAACAAATTCCGATCACTCTACAGTTGAGGGAACAGCATCTGCAACCCTTGGCGGCGTTTATCCAATAACAGTGCAACGGGGAGAAAACTTTAATGTCAAACCAGATGCATTGAACGGTGTTCAATATCCTTCAAACCCGGATTTTAGATGGTTTATTTATAAGGATCAGACAGGGACGACTGAATACACGCCATCGACAAGTGAGCATTTAGTTCAAAATACAGATACCTTACAATGGCAGAATGTTCAGGCACCACAGGGAAAATTGTATTACCAGCTGGTTGTTACCTTCAATAAAGGGACAAGTAGTGCATTTTCTTGGTACACAAACATTGCGCCACTAACCATCACAGCTAAAAATCCCGAACTGCACGCAGTTCCCAACTTGCAATTTGCTTTAAGTTCAGGCACAAACCCAACTATTGCCGATTTTTACAAGGCAAGTGGGGTGATGATGCAATATGCGCCAAGCAAGATGGTGAATTCCGTAAATTGGGATGGCAATAATGCCGGTGTGCTGGCGATTACTAGTGGTGGTAGTCAATGGCGTTTGAACGTTCAATTTTCGCCGTTTAAAAATATGACAACGCAACGCAATCTTGGTGGATCGTCTGGTGGGACTGCTGCGTTTTCCTTGCATTTTGCGGATGGAACCACGATGGCAGCAAAGGATGATAGTCAGCCGGTGACGCTTTACAATGGCGCAACTCAGAATGTGACGACAACAACGTCAACCGACACTTCTTTGAAGATTCCTCAAACCGCATCGATTCAACCCGGTACTTACCAATCAACTGCTACTTGGACACTTGTCAAAGCACCTTGATAAAAGCCGGTTGCCATTGAGTGACACAATGGTTTGAAACAAAACGGTTGTCTTTAAAGACACTTTTGATGATGGGATATCAATAAAAACAGCCGCTTATCTTCTGGCATCAAGTCAGAGAATGAGCGGCTGTTTGCATTTTGTTGTTCGTCCCGGAAAATCGAGAATAAGCAAGGTTGCATTAAAAACAGTTGCTATTACAAACCGTTTTGCTGAATAACCTGCTGATACCAATAAAACGACTGCTTTCGATAGCGCGCCAAAGTACCACTACCATCATCATGTTTATCAACGAAGATATACCCATATCGTTTCGCCATTTCACCTGTGCTGGCAGAGACGAGATCAATGGGTGCCCACGAGGTATAGCCGATAAGATCAACGCCATCTTGAATCGCGTCTGCCATGGCGGCTATGTGGGCTTGCAAGTAGTTGATACGTTCGGTGTCTTCGACGGTTTTACTGCCGTCTTTTTCGATCAGGTCGTCACGCGTCCCGAAGCCGTTTTCGACGACCATTAATGGTACATGGTAGCGATCATAAATTTGATTGAGTGCTGTGCGCAGGCCACGTGGATCGATTTCCCAGCCCCAGTCGCTACGATCAAGATAGGGGTTTTTGACGCCGCTGAAGAAGTTGCCGCCTGCTTGCTTGCCTTCACCCGTGGTGGTCATGGTGCTGGATTGGTAGTAGGAGAAGGTGTAGAAATCAACGGTGCCAGCCGCAAGAATCGTCTCATCGTCAGCGCTGATATCTAGCTGGATGTCGTGATCACGCCAATAGCGCTTGGCAAAGTAGGCGTAGCGGCCTTTTACCTGTACGTCGCCACAGTAGAAGTTATTAAATTCTGTCGCGGTTTGGACGAGCGCAATGTCAGTCGGTTTGCTGGTTAATGGGTACAACATGCGATAAGCCAGCATGCAGCCAATTTTCAAGCTTGCATCGAGCTCGTGGGCAAACTTGGTCACTAAGGCACTGGCGACGAATTGGTGGTGTAGTGCTTGCAGGCGCAGCTGTTCGGAGTCGACATCTGGACTGATGAAGCGATCAGAATCGTCCACATACATACCGCCTGCCAGATAGGCACCCATGGGACGAGTGAGCATGTTAATTTCGTTGAAGGTTAGCCAGTATTTGACGTCTTGGTGATAGCGGTTGATGATGACTTTGGCAAACCGGACGTAAGCGGCAATCATATCGCGAGCCGCCCAGCCATTGAAGGCCTTTGTTAAGCCGATTGGCGATTCGAAGTGGGAAATCGTAATCAAAGGTTCGATGTTGTAGCGTTTGAGTTCCGCAATGATTTGATCGTAGAACGCCAAACCGGCCTCATTTGGCTCGGTTTCTAATCCGGTTGGGAAAATACGCGTCCAGGCAATGGAGAACCGATAGAGCTTGAAGCCCATTTCGGCAAACAAGGCGATGTCTTCTTTGAAGCGGTGAAAATGATCAATGGCTTCATGACTTGGGTAAAAGGCATCAGGGACTAACTCACGGGTCGTTTTACGCGGGGTGTTGACATCGCCGCCTAGTAGCAGGTCGCTAGTTGAGAGCCCTTTGCCGTCAGTTTGGTAGGCGCCTTCAAGTTGATTAGCGGCAGTAGCGCCGCCCCAGAGGAAATTTTCGGGGAATTGTTGGTTTGTCATAATTTTTCTCCTTAACGCGTTCACTGGCTCAGAAGCCTGCACATAAGGTGGCTTCTGACCGCGGCTGTTCACGCTCTGTCTTACGCTTCTGAAACGGCTTGGGTGACGCTTAACAAGTGGTCGTCAGTCGTCACAGTCGCTTTTTCTTGAATGGTAATCCGGTCAGCTGGCGTATTTAGCAACAACACCATAACCGTTGGATCGAAGCCTTCCTGTTCGATCAGTTTCAGATCAATTTGAATAAGCGGTTCGCCAGCAGTGACGTGTTGATCTGTGTTGACCAGCGTTTTAAAGCCGCGGCCGTTCATTTTAACGGTGTTGATCCCAACATGAATCAAAATTTCTTGACCGGTGGCTGTGGTGAGGCCGATGGCGTGGCCGGTGGGATAGGTCATGGTCACGACAGCATCTACTGGGGCCACGATGAGGTCGTCTTCCGGAGCAATTGCAACGCCATGGCCGAGGGAGCCGGAAGCAAAAACATCATCATTGACATCTTTGAGGGGAATCAGTTTTCCAGTAACCACACTTTTCAGGCTTTGGCACTTGATGGCTGGCTCGTTCGTGTCGGCAGGGGTCTTTTTCTCGACAATGGCAAAGAGATAGGTTGAGACAAAGGTTAGACCGAACGCAATGGCAACAGTGAAAAGCGCGTTGCGGAAGTTGGCGGGATTATTGCCGATGAAAACTGGCAAGGTGAAAATGCCGGGTGAGCCAAACGAGTAGCGCACGAGACCAGTGAGTCCAGCGAAAAGGCCAGCCAAGCCGCCTGAGACCATGACGCAGGTTAAAGCCCGTTTGTATTTCAAGGTGACCCCATAAAGCGCCGGTTCGGTGATGCCTGACAAGGCGGTCACACTGGCAGAAAGCGCGATCTGGCGGCCACGTGCCTGCTTTTCACGGAAGGCGATGGCGGCTGCAGCACCGGCTTGGGCAATATTGCTGGCGAGCATCCCGGGGCCCATGATGGTTTCGCTGCCGAACCTGGTGATTGACAGCGTTGCTAGCGGCAACAAGGAAACGTGCATCCCGACCATCACGAGCAGCGGGGTGAAGGCACCGACAACGGTTGGTACCAGCCATGGGGTGTGTTGGTTAATGAAGGTGACAGCAGTGTAGAGGCCATCTCCTAGCAAGCTACCGATCGGGCCAATGACAATTAAGGCGACGGGGGCCGTTATCAGCGCGACTAATAATGGTTTGAGCATGGTTTTGATAATGGTCGGTGCGATTTTTTCGGCGAATCGTTCGACATAGCTCATGAACCAGACGATCAGAATGATGGGGATGACGCTGCCACCGTATGAAGCGAGGCGGATTGGTGCGCCAAACAAGGCGATGGGTTTGCCGGCTGCGACCATCGCGGTGAAGTTCGGGTGTAGCAGGACGCCGGCCATCATCATGGCTAAGTAAGTATTGGTGTTGAATTTTTTGGCGGCACTGACGGCGAGCATGAATGGCAGAAAGTAAAAGGCCGCGTCGGCCATGAAGCTCAAGGTTAAGTAGGGAACACCTTTAGGATCAAGGCCGAACAAGGCGAGAATCGCGATCACGACTTTGAACATGCCGCCTGCGATCAAGACAGTGATAATTGGTGCCATGATGCTGACAATGGCATTCAGGACCCGTTTTAAAATGTTCTTTTCATAATCAGCGCTGGGTTTGGTGCCATCACCAGCTTCGCGGATGTGATAGTTTTTGGTAATTTCGGCATAATATTTAGTCACATTGGCACCGATGACGACCTGTGATTCGTCGCCTGAGTTCACGGCACTCAGCACTTCAGGCATTTGCTCAAGTCGCTGAATATCGAACTGGGTTTTATCAGCCAGCGTGAACCGCAATCGCGTCGCACAATGATTGAGTGTTTTGACATTTTTGGTACCACCCACCGCTGCCATGATACGATCGGTGATTTTTTGATGGTCAGACATGTTGTGTTCCTCCTCGGATAGTGAGCGCGAGCCAGCGCGGTTGCTGCGCTTGGGGCGCGTTATGGTTGGGGTAAGGCATGAGATGACTAGTTAGTTAAAACTCGGTGGATATGAATAATGAGATAAGCCAACTCTTCCTTAGTCGGTTCTTTGTCATAGATAGCAATAATGGCTTTTTGAACTTTAAGTGCGATTTTGGCCGCTTCAGGATACACAGTGTAGACACTTGTGAGTAGTTGGCCATCATCAGCGAGCATGGTATCACCAAGGTAACGCTCAGCAAAGAATTTCATATGGGTGACAAAGCGTTCGTAATTCAAACTCGTCGTGTCAATCGTGCCACCAGTCAGCGCACGCACCGCCTGCAAGACGTTGTCAACAAGCTGGGTCACTTCCAAAATATTCGCTTTACCGGCCGCGGCTGGTGTTGCATTGATGATGTGGAAGGCAATGTTAGCCGCTTCTTCCCGTGGGAGTGCCAATTGCAAGGTCGCTTCGACAACCGTCAGCCCATATTCGCCAATGGCAAACATTTCGGGGTAGTAGGTTTTCATTTCCCAATAAATCCGATTACCCAGTGATTGCTTGCTGTGATAGCGCTGAACTGAAAAAGCCAGATGATCTGTTAAGGCGTAGTAGATACTGGGAAGAAGGGACAGCTGCAGTTGCTGCTCAGCATACGTCACAATCTGTGAGGTAATGCTGATGTAAACAGGTGGTATGTTATTGAGCGATTGGATCATTTCGCTTTTGCGACTGTCATCCAGCGGCATGAATTTTTTGAAGATCGCGTTGTCGGGAAGACAGGCGTTCACTTTTTGACGATAGCCAATGCCCTTGCCAAACGCGATATACTCGTGGCCGTCCTGTTCAGCGAGGACGACATTGACATTGAGCACTTTTTTGATGCGAAACATCGGACACCCCTTTCATAAGTCGTTCGTGTGATACTTGCGGGCCGCCACTGACCGCAAGTTTTGCAAAGGACGCGTGCCAGTTGTTGCGAAGCGCGTGTTTGGTGGCACAAAAAAGCAGGCAGACTGAAGAAAATCGTTTGCGATGAAACGATAATCCAAGTCTTGCCTGCATAAGCAGTAACATGCGCTTGTGATGCGTTATCTGGTCAATGTATTTTAGCATGATGACTATAGAAAACGCAACCATTTCGATGAATGAAAGCACATATTTTTATTATTTTATCTGATAATCATTAATATTTTGATTCAGGAAAGATTATAAATATGAATGTGATTATATTAAAGACTGGTTCAGCACGTTTGGGGCTGAATGATCGCTTAAGAACGCTTTCGAACAAAATCGTTACCCTTTGAAAAATTGAGCTTTTTTGTCAGCAGTCGGAATTTAAGATCCCAGTGCCAAGGCGGAGCAATCGTAGGCCAGATGGGGCTCAGCCGTGCAAACAGCACAGCGACGGGCTTTGGCGCTGATGTTGTTAGGCGACTTCGAGATCGCGGTTTTTGCGAGCTAAAAGCGCCGTCTCCGCTCTAGCTACGCGTCGCTACCCCAGCTGGCCGGAGATGGCGGAGTTTGGCACGGCATTGAATTGATTAGCACAGTTTGTTATTGCCACATTTTCCGAAAGCGAGCGGGCCAGTTAACCAAAACGGCATGTTTCCCGTTTCGCGGCCAGTATTCAAGGAAAGCGAGGGCAATTAAGCCGATTAACCCAAGGCTTGTCACGGTCCAGCCAGCTTTGATCCCAGGGGTGTGATAACTCAAGGTGAATTTCAGGCTTGCTGAAGGGACTTTGAGTCCGATGAAGCCGCGATAGTTTTGGATTTTCACTTGCTTGTTATCAACTTGCCAGCCTTTTTCATAGGGGATGGTTAACATGATGTAGCCGCTGTTGTTTTGACGGGTGGTTAAAGTGACGCTGCCGTTTTTGACGACTTGCTTAGGCGCGTGTTGCTTTGCCGCGGCAACCGCCTGTTCGAATGGTTGGCGATTGAGGGTATATAAAGCAAAATGATCGAGATCAATCTGATCAATGTTGCGGTTGAACGTTAAGGTGACAGTTGTCGGTTTTTCCGCGTCAATAGGTAATGAGACCGTTTTGCTGCCATTGTCAGGATCGTTTTTGAGCGGCACATTATTGATGCTGATGGCCATGTTTTTGCGCATATTTTCACCCATGACCAAGTAACGCTGCTCGGTACTCGGGTTGACGTTTAAGGTAATCGTCGCGCCGAGCTTTTTATCCTTTTTGGTGGCAATGGCATTTGTCAAAGTGGTCAACGGCTTCACGTTGTCAACGGTGATGCCGGAGAAATCGGTGGTTGTGAAAATTGCGCCGATGGTTTCCGGTGTGAAGGTGCTGAAGTAGGCATTTTGTTGAAGTACGGGATTAGCTTGCACCTGTGTCGGTACTTTTCGATAAATCTGGGTGGCCACAGGGAGCGCATCAGGATTTTGGTAAATATTGAAATAATCGTTATGACCGATCAACTTGTATGCCGGTAAATCATAACGGGGGTTGTCAATGATTCGAGAAGAAATCTGCTGGTATTCAGGCGTTGTCGTTTTCGTGCTTTGCGTATTGACCAGCAACAGTTGCCGGACACCGAGCAGGCTTTCGAGCGGCCAAGTCAGATCGTTGTTTTTCACGCGGCCGGCTGAGCCAATGGCACCGACATTGGTTAACGCATTGATCGTGCTAGTGTTGAGGACGGATGAGAAGGTGCTAATACCGTTAAAATTGTACTGATAAGGATCGTCCATGGACCGCTGGGTATCACTGTTTACCCGGTAAAAAGTATTTGGCGCCAGTGTTTTCGCTTCGGTGTAAGCCGCGTTAAGCGCCTTGCTTGTAACGGTGAAGTCTGCTTTTGAGATGAAACTGATGGCTTTGAGACTCGCGTATGCATTGGCGCCCATATCTAGCACCAGCAAGGTTAGGAGACCGCCAACCACCCATTTTTGTGGGAACAGGTGATGCGCCCAACTATACAGTAAGATGGCCGCTACTAAGAGTAAGACGCCGCCGAGGACGAGGTTGGTCAAGGTGACATACTTGTGACTGCCCATGCGCCAAGCCGTTGGGATGAAGACGACCCCGCCGACAACCACGCTGGCGATAATCATTCGTAGACGTGAGACTGACGGCAGGTTGGCGAGACCGCGTAAACCGAGCAATAACAACCAAAAAATGACAATAAAAGAATGCCGATAAAGGTACCAAACCGGCGCGCGAAAACCTTGCCACATGATGACAAGCGGGTTGAGCCAAATGGACAGCATCAGAATCACAGTCATCACGCCGGAAATCAAACGCTCGCGAACCGAGATTGCTGGAGCTAAGAAGTAAAAGACAGCGCCTAAGAGGGCGATCATGCCCATGTATAAATTGGGCAGGCCATTTGATAACTGCGCAAAGTTGAAACTGCCAGGAATCAATTTTGACGGCAGATCGATCAGCGAGAAAAGTGGTTTGATGGTGAAATCCGCACCAGCACTGGAAAGACGTGAGGCACTTAAGGCCAGATAAGTGGGGATCAAGACGATGGCGCCGATCATACCGCTCAGTAACGACCCGCCGACGAAAAGCGCGATTTTGCGCAGCAGTTGAGGCTGATGGTGACTCGCCCATTGCCAGCAGAAATACAGCGCCGAGAAAATGGCGACCATGAAACCAATATAATAGTTCGTGATGAAGCTTAGGCTTAATGGCACAACATAGGGGATGAGTCGGTGTTCTTCAAAGAGGCGGTCAATGCCTAAAATCACGAGCGGCAATAAAATCACGCCGTCCATCCACATGATATTCAGAAAGTTGGCAATCAGGAAGCCGGAAAGGCCGTAACTGACGCTGAAGACCAAGGTGTACCAGTTTTTGCCATAGCGATGGCTGGCCAATACCTGCGCAGCAAGTGCCGCGGTGCTGTACTTAAGCGCGGTCACAAACAACATGGCCACGGGAATGGCTTGGCGCGATACAAGCACGAAGATCAAGTTGAAAGGACTTAACAGGTAATAGGTCCAATTTGCATACATGCCGCCGCCAAGACTGTTGGAGAAAGAATAAGCTTTGCCAGCTGTGCCCATTAAGGCGTGTTTCAGATAAGTAAAGAAATCAACATATTGAACGGCTGAATCGTTTGCCAAAATAGATGACGAGCCAAAAGGCGCCATTTTTAACGCGGCGAAAACGATCAGACTGATGGTGAAGGTCATGCTGAAACTGATGAGCAATAATGGCCATGTTCGATGCTTTTTAAATCGCGACATATAGAGAGGGACTCCTTCGAAAATTCGGTAGGGTCAAAAGTTAATAAACAATATGATAGCAGAAAAAATGACTGACTTAAAAATAAGCAAGTCTTGAATATTAACTTAATCATAACGCGTCTTTGAACTGAAAAGTGACCGGAAGCGCAATGAAAGCGCTGTGGCTGCTATTTTAAAAAAAACGTAGCAATTGGTGATACTTGTGACATCGGGTGGTGTGGTCAACGGGATGAAAATAATCTTTTCCGGTAAGACAAACAGCATCGGGGAACGGTACAATAGAATGAAAGTTATTTTGGGAGGACGGTTTATGCACTCACAGACATCATCAGCAAAGCTGAAGACATTTATGACACAAAATGCTGTCTGGCTGTTGCCGATTTTGGCGATGGTCTTGGTTTTGCTCGTACAGTGGCCGCAGCTGCATCTACCCTATATCTTTCATCAAGACGATACGATGCCACAGCTGCGGCGGTTGGAAAGCTATGTGACCAGTGTGCGGCACGGCCAGTATTTTCCCAAGGTTTTTCCTGAGGCAGTCCGCAACTTTGGCTATGCTTTTGACGCGTACTATCCTTCATTAATGTTGTTGCCATATGTGTGGCTACGGCTGATGGGGATGGGGGTGGTCGGTGCGTATGATGGTTATCAGGCCCTCATTCTCATCGCCACAGTATTGGCTGCCTACGCTAGTTTCTTGAAAATTCGGCGAAAACCGCTGGCGGCGTTTGTTTTCAGCATGGTGTATACGACTGCGGTCTACCGGGCCTTAGACGCCTTTGTGCGGGGGGCCTTGGGTGAAAATCTGGCCTTCATTTTCCTGCCGATCATCGCCGCGGGCATGTATGAGCTTTACGTCAAACGAACCGATAACTGGTTTTTACTGGCGTTTGGTGTGACCGGTCTGATGTATGCGCATATGTTGTCGCTGGTTATGGTGCTGGAATTTTTGGTTGGCGGCTTTCTCGTGTTGGTTGGCATGCGGCGCGTGACTTGGCGAATGGTCAAGTACACGATACTGGCAGCGCTCAGTACACTGCTGATGGGACTGGGCAGCTACTTGCCGATGATTGAGATGTCCAATCATATTGCGTTGAAGTTAAGCGAGTCTGCGACGATCTGGCCGAACTTCATCCTCTATAGTTTGGGTGATCTTTTTGAGAACTCCCTGAGTATGTATGCCTCAACCAGTAATATGCAGAATGTCGGCCAAGCCTTTCGACCTGGCATGGGCATTTTCATGTTAATGACAGCCATTGTGCTGGTGATTCGTTGGCGGAAATTGAATCAAGCGGTTAAGGTAGTTGCTGGCCTAGGGCTGTTGACGATCTTTCTAAGCACCAATTTGTTCCCGTGGTCGTTGTTTAGCAAAACGATCTTCGGTGTCATCCAATTTCCTTGGCGATACTTGGAGCTGACGACTTTATTTCTTAGTCTGGCAATTGGGTTGATCGTGGCGGATCGTCCAGCCTCATCACATGTTGCTTGGGGGCTGGTGCTGGCAACCTGCATTGTCGGTTTCAGTTATGCCGTGAATATCAATGCGACGATGCTTAATGCCAACATTTATCGCATCACCGATGAGAATGCAACGGCTTATTATGAAGATGCAACTGGCGGCGGGAGTGAGTATGCACCAGAAGATTTTGATTCAACGACTTTTTTTAAAAAGACAACTTATTCGGTAACGGCTTCTCATCAATTGACCCGGCTAACGATGCCAACCCAAACTTACAATGATATGCGTTTTACCTATACCAGCAGCAAGCCGGTGACCCTGAAGCTGCCAAAATTTGGCTACGTCGGTTATCATGTGACCATCAGCGGTAAGACAGTTGACTACTGGCCAAGTGGCAAAAATGCTCAGATCACGATAACGGCACAAGCAGGCACGCATCGTGTTCGAGTTGTCTATACAGGCACGACGCTGCAACATGTGACCGGCTGGCTTTCCTTAGTGGCTGCGTTTGGCTTTGGCGGCTGGTGGTTGTTGCGTGAAACACGTAGGCAACGGGCAACGGATGAGCGGATAACGGCTGGGTCTGAATAATGAAACAAAAGAGATTCTTGCCGTGCCAAACTCCGCAATCTCCGACCAGATGGGGCTGGCGACGCGGAGCTAGAGCGGTGACGGCGCTTTGAGCCCGCAAAACCCGCGGTCTCGAAGTCGCCTAACAACATCAGCGACAAAGCCCGGTCGCTGTGTTGTTTGCCCGGCTGAGCCCCATCTGACCTACGACTGCTCCGCCTTGCCAATAGTATCTTTAAATTCTAATAAAAATATCCGTGAAAAAAAGCAAACAATTTTCCGCAATAAGGAGTTGTTTGCTTTTCTTTAGTAGCACTGGATTATGTCCTATGTCCCAGCTCAATCATTTTTAAATTACTTTTGACTATGTGACATACAGTTACTTGATCTCACGTGCGATAAAAATCGGGCGTCGTTTGGTTTCTAAGTAAATGCGGCCGATGTAGCGGCCAACGATGCCGAGGGCGAACAACTGGAGGCCGCCGATCATCAGAAAGATAGAGACCATTGACGGCCAGCCAGCGGTCGGATCACCGTAAATAGCTGCGCGAACAACAATGAAGATTAAGGCTAAAAACGAGCCAACGAAACTGACAATCCCTAGGATGGAGACGAAAGTTAGCGGTGCTTCAGAGAAGTCGATGATGCCATCAAGCGCGTATCGCAAGAGCCCCATGAAGGACCAGCTCGTCTCCCCATGTTGACGCTCGATGTTGCGATAAGGCAGATACTTTGTTTTGAACCCAACCCAGCTGAATAGCCCTTTAGAGAAGCGGTTGCGCTCGGTCATTTGAATGACAGCTTCGACAACCTGTCTCGTCATCAGGCGGAAATCCCGTGCCCCTGGCACAATTTGAGTTTGCGAGACTTTATTAATGAATTTATAGAATAAATCCGAGAAAAATGAACGCATCCGAGCTTCGCCTGAGCGGTCAATGCGTTGAGCACCAGCCATATCATAGCCGTCTTGCAAGGCGGCATACATATCAGGAAGCATCGCTGGCGGGTCTTGCAGATCAGCATCCATAACGGCATAGTAGTCTGCTTTTGCGGTGGAGAGACCAGCATACATGGCCGCCTCCTTACCAAACGAGCGAGAAAGATCAATGAAGTGAACCTGATCGTCTTTTGCTTGTAACTGTTTGATCTGCTGAAGGGTATCGTCACTTGAACCGTCGTTGACAAACCAAATTTGGGCTTGTAACGCGGTTAAGTCGTCGCGGAATGTTTTAACAAGTTCCTGATAGATCAGCGGAACATTTTCTGACTCGTTATGACATGGAATGATAATTGCCACACTTTGCGGCATGGGAAAGCCTCCTGTTTTGCGCTAATTTGATGATGGCTGAAAAAATACTTTGGCGTGCCAACTCGCACGGTGCCGCTATAACAGAGCTAATCTCGCATAGACTTAATCGCTTTTGCTAGCTTAGTTGTTTGACTGGTGACGGTTGTGAGATTGGCCGTCATGACATCGATTTGTTGATTGAGTGAACTGTAATATTGATTCAGCTGAGAAATTTGGCTTTCTAAGTCATCTTGTGAGGTGTCACTATCTGCGGTGGTGGAGAAGAAGGTATCCTCAGCCGTTAACATTTCGCGGTAATAACTGACCAGTGTTTTGTGATCTAACTTGGCAAGTTTCAGACTTGTGAGAACGTTATTCAACTGTGTTTGCGGTGTATCCTCAGATGGCTGATTGTTGAGCTTTGTCAACGTATTATTTGCCCCAACCAAAGCGCTGTTGGCGGCTTCTAGTGATTTAAACGCCGCGGCACGCCTATCCAAAAGTTTTTTGACAGGGCCATTTTCTTTTTTTAAATCAGTTTGCGGATTTTCCTGGTAAGCCTTTTCAAAAGCAGAAGGAAAGGCGTTTACCGTTGATCCAATCGTCTTTAACGCATCTTGTTCTTGCTGCACCTGCGTTTGAACGGTGGCGGTTGTGGTTTTTAACTGGCTTTTAGGATTTAAAGTCGCCGAGCATCCAACAATCAAGACTGCCAGACTGGCTAACAAAATGAGTAATTTTTTCATAGCAGCTCCTCTGTTTATATGGTAGCGTAAAGCCCGATTAAATACTAGCGGGGCGTGACGAGTACATGTGTTGACTATTCATTAAATGGAATGTTCTATGCTAAACTGACTCTGGAGGGTGATGGCCATGCACATAGGTATGCGAACGGTTAAAACGGCAGTGGGGACGGCAGCGGCAATGCTGATTGCTTACGAGTTGCATCTTGAATATTGGACGGCCGCTGGGATTATTACGATTTTATCAGTCCAGAATACGACCAAGGCATCATTTCGGCTAGTCGCGTATCGCTTATTGGCGACCGTGTTAGGTTTTGTGATTGCGATCGGTGCATTTTTGGTGCTGGGGTACAATGCACTGGCTTTCGGGCTTTTCTTACTCATTTTCATTCCTTTGACCAACGTGTTTGCGGTGCAGAGCGGTATCGTCATGACCGCGGTGCTAGTCACTCATTTTATGATGGCGAAAAGCTGCAGCTGGTTCTGGATTAAAAATGAACTATTATTGCTCGCAGTGGGCGCTGGTGTGGCATTGATTGCCAATTTGTTCATGCCAAGTCTGGAAGCCAAAATCACTGAGTTTCAGGCACAAGTCGAAGCCGAGATGCGCGAGATTCTCGATCATATGAGCCAGCAATTGGGTCCGGATCACATTAAAAGTGCGGACAATTGGGCGAATCTGTCAGATTTGAAAATGACCTTAGATGCCGCTGTTGCTTGGGCTAATCGCCATAGTGACAATCAGTTGCTGGCCGACAATGATTATTTTCAAGCCTATTTTGAAATGCGCGACAATCAATATGAGTTGCTCCGGCAAATGCAAGACAGCCTTGACCGTATCGAAACTCCTGTGGAACAAGCAGCCGTCATCAGCGATGCCTTGGCGATGACGGCCAGTGTTCTGACCGAAGACAACCCCGCCACACAATTGGTCACCATGGTCAAAAAAATTCAACGCGATTTTGCTAAATCAGCGCTGCCAACAGACCGCGCAAGCTTCGAAAGCCGCGCGCGTTTGTTCTATTTCCTAGAAGACTTTTCCCGCTTGTTGCAGTTAAAGCGGAATTTTAACAATATTATTTCATCACAGAATTGATTTGCGGTTTCCTACATGTCCTAAGTCATTTAAGTTGGAAAATAAAAAGGGGCGTTTAATCTGATGGATGTCAAAGTCATAAAACTCGGTACCTCATTAGTGCCAAAAATTAACAACCCATATGCTGAGGCTAAATCTCTTTCACTTTATCAACCCGAAGAGTGGGCTGATATTGAGCACAATTTTCGCTGATGTCCCATCGCCGCAAGCAAGGTAACGATATTCCAGTTGATTCTGTCTCTCAAAGTGACGAAAATTCAATAATGGCATTCTCTGATCATTTGAGCAATCATGAGTACAACAGAGTAGTTGCGTCATCGGTATTCTAAGATAGAAAGCAAGAGCTGGCGGAGCGGCGAGGGGGCTCAGCCGTGAAATTGTTGTTGGCGGTTTACCGCCTACAACAAGGCCAGACTTTGAAATCGCGCGGGGTTTGCGCGAGTTCAAAGCTGTGCCCACAGCTCTAGCTTCGCGGTCGCCAGCCCTCCTCGCCGCGTAGCCAGCTCGGACTAGGGGAGATACTTGACTGGAATAGAACTGAAGAGAAACGTCGTTTGCATTGCAAAAACGCGTTCGCAGGTTTCTAATCGCGCCTGCTCACGCTCTATACTTGCTTGCCGTTTGGCGTGATGGTAGACTAAATATGTACTTTTTGAATGGTCGTGGTTGCATGGTTTCAGAACTTTCTTCCACTTGTACCAAACAGAAATACACGATATTATCATGCGTCAGCAGACGCAAGGAGGAATGTTCTCATGGAACACGGCACAGTTAAATGGTTCAATGCTGAAAAGGGTTACGGTTTTATCACTCGCGAAGATGGTAGCGATGTTTTCGTTCACTTCTCAGCTATCCAAGGCGACGGCTACAAGACCCTCGAAGAAGGCCAAGCAGTCACTTTTGAAGTTGAAGACAGCGATCGCGGTCCACAAGCGGTTAACGTTAACAAAGACTAATATGAAAGTTTCAGAGCTGGTTGCAGAGATGCAACCGGCTTTTTATTTTCGCGTGTGCACGAGGACAGATACAGGTAAAATGGGTGAGTAGCGATGTTGCGTACCGGCATCAAATAAAAGTGGCGGATTGTCTGACTTTTTCTAAAACTCATTTGGCAGGTGCTCAATGCGTGTAAGTGCATGTTAAACTAGTTCATAGCATGTTAATTGAAACATTTTTTGGAAGGTGGGGAAGGGCTGCATGTTAAGATTTGTGAAAGTTGCGCCGGAAGCTCGGTTGCATTATTTGGATCTTTTATTGATTGGGGATGAGGATCCGAATATGTTGCGGCGGTATTTGGACGCTGGCACGTTATTTGCAGCGATTGACGAGACTGTGCCGGTTGGCGTGGCCATGGTAGTGCCTGTGGATGCTACCACCATTGAACTGAAGAATCTTGCGGTACTGCCTGCCCGCCGTCGTCAAGGTATCGGTGCGAGCTTGTTACGGCACGTCGGACTGGTGTATGCGCCTGAGTATCAGGATATGCTAGTTGGTACTGGTGATGTGGATTTCGAGAATCTGCGTTTTTACATGCGCCAGGGATTCCGGTTTGACGCGATCCGTAAGCATTTCTTCGATCAGTATGCCCATCCGCTGTATGCAGAAGGGATGCAGTTGCAGGACATGGTTGTGTTACGACGACGGTTGTTATTGACAAGTTCTGATAAAACAAAGGAGTAATGCTTTTGGCCAAAAGGCGCCGACATTTTACGTTAAAAATAATTCCGCTTGCTGCTTGGCTAGTCATCGGTTTCTTTGCGATCGGTGTGACGCTTGTGGTTGGTTCATACTGGGCCCAACAACAAACAGAAGTGACGCAAAAACAAGAAGTTGCGGATGAAAAGGCGGCAGTACGCGCAAAAAAAGTTGCCTTTATTAAGCGCTTGGTGCCGACAGCACAGGCCATGCAAAAGCAATATGGTGTTTTGACAAGCATCACCTTAGCGCAGGCCATTTTGGAATCCAACTGGGGTACCAGTGCATTGGCGAAGGACTACCATAACCTGTTTGGCATCAAAGGTACCGATCCAGCCACGACCAAAGTGTTGCGCACGCAGGAATATGTCAATGACAAATGGATCACGGTCGATGGCCGTTTTCGGGTGTATGACAACGACAGTGAATCGATCCGCGATCATGCGCTGTTATTCGTTAATGGGACTGATTGGAATCCACAACAATATGCCACAGTTCGTGCCGCTAAGGACTATAAAACAGCGGCAGCTGCTTTGAAGACGGATGGCTATGCTACTGATCCTGATTATCCACAAAAATTGATTCATTTGATTGAAACTTGGAATCTAACCCAATATGATAGTTGAACGTTCGTGTTTTAGTGATGCGGCAATCCTCGTTATTTTGACTTTTTAAAGCCGAATCACGGGGATTTTACTTATTCTTTTGATGAAAGCGGCTTCGCGTGTTTGTTCGGGAATTAGCGTGATTGTGTTGTTCCACACTGATTTTTATGGTAAGCTTGTTGAAAATTTACAATTAAAAGGAGTGCTTGTGGTGAAATTACTGGAAGACCGGATCAAAAAGGATGGCCAAGTAATAGGAACAGATGTCTTGAAGGTGGATAACTTTTTGAATCATCAGGTCGATCCTGATTTAATGGCAGATCTCGGTCATGAATTCTACCGGCGCTTCAGCAATGAGCCGATCACCAAAATTCTGACGGTTGAAAGTTCTGGCATTGCGCCGGCGATTGCAACGGCAATGGAGTTTCACAAGCCGTTGGTTTTTGCTCGTAAGCATAAGAGCTTGACTTTAAAAGATCATCTTTACACAGCTACGGTCTATTCGTTCACTAAAAAGACCTCCAATGAGATCGCTATCTCTCGCAAGTTCCTTTCAGCCGATGACAATGTTTTGATCATTGATGATTTTCTTGCCAACGGTCAGGCGGTCGAAGGTTTGATGGATATCATTGCACAGGCTGGTGCGACACTGAGCGGTGTGGGGATTGTGATCGAGAAGACTTTCCAAAAAGGCCGCAAGTTGCTTGATGAAAAGCACGTTCGCGTCGAATCATTGGCGCGCATCAATGCATTTGAAAATGGTCAGGTCATCTTTGCGCCGGAGGATTAGCCCACGATGAAGAATAAAGCGATTTCGAATCCTAAAGCAGCCGCATTGGGACTGCAGCATTTGCTGGCGATGTATTCCGGTTCGGTGTTAGTACCAATTCTGATTGGTGCTTCGTTGCATTTTACGTCTGAGCAGATGACGTATCTGGTGTCGATTGATATCTTCATGTGTGGTATCGCAACGGCTTTGCAAGTATTTGGCAACAAGTATTTTGGGATTAAGCTGCCAGTCGTTTTGGGCTGTGCCGTCCAAGCGGTGGCGCCTTTGATCATGATTGGCCAGAAGTTTAATTTTCAAACGATGTACGGGGCCATCATTGTTGCTGGGTTGTTCGTTTTCCTAATCGGCGGTGCTTTTTCAAAGTTGCGTTTCTTGTTCCCGCCGTTGGTGACCGGTTCGTTGATCACGGTCATTGGCTTGTCGTTGATTCCGGTTGCTTTTCAAAATCTTGGCGGTGGCTCAACAACGGCCAAGGATTTTGGTAACATGACCAATCTGATGGTCGGGGCCTTCACGGTACTTCTGATCTTAGCGATCAATGTCTGGGGCAAAGGTTTCCTGCATTCAATCGCGATTTTGGTTGGCTTGATTGCTGGTACGGTGCTTGGCGGTTTTCTTGGGTTGGTTAGTTTTCAGCCGGTGATTGAGGCAAGCTGGTTCCACGTACCGACGCCATTTTACTTTGGGGTACCGCAGTTTGAGTGGAGCTCGATTGTCACGATGATTTTAATTTCGATGACATCCATGGTTGAAAGTACTGGCGTTTTCTTCGCGTTAGGGGACATTGTCGGCCGTAAAATTGAAGCAGACGACCTGAAGCGCGGCTATCGCGCCGAAGGGTTAGCCGTGATGCTTGGCGGGTTGTTCAATACCTTCCCATACACCACTTTCTCGCAAAACGTTGGGTTGGTTCAATTGTCAGGGATTAAGACCCGCAAGCCAGTCATTTTTTCCGCGATTTTCTTAGTGATTCTTGGTTTACTGCCAAAAATTGGCGCTTTAGCCACGATTATTCCAGCACCGGTGCTTGGCGGGGCCATGCTGGTGATGTTCGGCATGGTGGCTGTGCAAGGCATTCGGATGTTGCAACAGGTTGATTTTGACAATGATAAGAATTTGCTTGTCGCTGCCATTTCGATCGGTCTGGGACTTGGCGTGACAGTTCAGCCACATATCGTTCAGTTTTTGCCAAAAACAATTCAATTGCTGTTTGGGTCAGGCATTTTAATGACCAGCTTGAGTGCGGTTTTGCTGAACTGGCTGTTCAATTCGCCACGTCGGACGCAAGAAATGTCGGTTGATGAAGGCTTGAACGAACGCGATTCAGATAAATAAAGTCAAAGCGAGGAACAGATGTGACGCAATTTATTAGTCCAGGTGCAACGATTGGCATTATCGGCGGCGGTGTAACTGCTTTTCAAATGGCGAATACGGCCAATTCGATGGGCATGCGCACGGTCGTTTTGGCGCCGACACAAACGGATATTGCTTTTGAAAAGGCGGATATTCCGTTGGTGGGCGATGCCACTGATCGGACAGCGCTGAAAGAACTCACGCAATTAAGCACAGTGATGACTTTTACAGATGAGAATGTCGATGGTTCGCTGCTGGCGGAATTAGCCACTGCCAACCAATTGCCTTCCGGGGTCGACATTTTGACTGTCACCCAAGACCGCTATTTGGAAAAAGTCTTTTTGGACGATCTGAATATGAACATTTTGCCTTATACCCAAGTCATTACGCCGAATGATATTAAAGAGGCTGTTGACACAATCGGTTATCCAGCCTTGCTGAAACCGATTCAGAAGGGGATGGGCGTTGACCAGCAGTTGCTGCTGTCCACGGCAGATGACGTCGCGCGGGCACAGCAGTTGTTGCAACAGCGACCATATATTCTTGAGGCTTACTTACAAGACATCAAAGAAGTCGCTGTGATCGTTGCGAAGGCGGGATCAGAAGTGCGCATCGGCCCGGTCATCCAGAATTATTTTGATCGTCATCAACTGAAGGCTTCATCTGTGCGCGCCGATGTTGATCCAGCAGTGATCGTTGAGATCCGGCGTATCGCTGCTAAAATTTCAGAGAAGTTAGCCTATACGGGCATCTTTAGTCTTGAATTTTTCTTAGCCAGCAATGGGACGCTTTATGTGAAGCGAGTTTATCCAGGGCCGAAATTATATGGACATCTGATGCTGAATACGAGTGATATTTCTGAATATGAGCTGCATCTGCGCGCGATTCTAGGATGGCCATTGCCGGAGTTGCAATTGGCCGAAGACGGCGTTGGCATTCCGCTGCGTTCAGAAGATATGGACGCGGTTTTGACTCAGATTCAAATTAAACCTGATTGGCGATTTACGTTTTATCCGACTGGTGGCGAGCTAACCGGCGAGATTCAGATCGTGGGTGATTTGAAAGCAATCAAAGCCAGTGTGAATGCGACTGGCCACTTTGTCATTCAATGATCGCGTGCTCGCAGTCGCAAACCAAGGATACCTGTTGTTGTTTTGTCCACTTGAAGGAGGAAAAAGCCTGTGATTCCGCGTTATAGTCGTCCCGAAATGGCCGCAATCTGGTCAGAGAAGAACCGTTATGCTGCATGGCTGGAAGTTGAAATCTTAGCTGCCGAAGCCTGGTCCAAACTAGGGGAAATTCCCGCTGCTGATGTCCAAGCATTGCGTGCGCATGCTAAGTTTGATGTTGATCGGATTCATGAGATTGAAGCGGTCACGCATCATGACGTGGTGGCATTCACGCGGGATGTTTCTGAAAGCCTCGGCGCTGAGAAGAAATGGGTTCATTTTGGCTTAACCAGTACCGATGTTGTCGACACGGCACAGGGCTACCTGTTGAAGCAGGCTAACGAGATTCTGCGTGCAGATTTGGCCGCCTTGAAGGCTAGTTTAGCAAAGTTGGCGAAGGCCCATAAGGATACCGTGATGATGGGGCGGACGCATGGCGTGCACGCTGAACCAACTACTTTTGGGTTGGTTGTTGCCACGTGGTATTCTGAATTGAAGCGAGACATCCGTCGATTTGAAGACGCGGCTAGTGATGTTGAAGCAGGCAAGATTAGCGGTGCAGTCGGTACCTTTGCCAATACACCGCCTGCTGTTGAGGCGTACGTCACAGAGCAGTTGGGTATTCGCGCTCAAGAAATCTCGACTCAGATTCTGCCGCGTGATCTGCATGCGCATTACATTCAGACACTTGGCCTGATTGCGACTTCGGTGGAACGATTTGCTTTGCAGATTCGGCATATGCAGCGTACCGAAGTTCATGAAGTCGAAGAGCATTTCAACAAAGGTCAAAAGGGCTCGAGTGCTATGCCACACAAGCGCAATCCAATCGGTTCGGAAAATGTTTCTGGCTTGGCGCGCGTCATTCGTGGATACGAGACGCCAGCCTTAGAAGATGTGCTGTTGTGGCATGAACGCGATATCTCGCATTCCAGTGCCGAACGGATCATGTTGCCAGATGCTACCGGGCTGCTTGATTACATTCTCCATCGATTCACCAGTATTTTGGACAATTTGGATGTTTTTCCAGACCGAATGAAAGCCAATATGAATCTGACGCATGGCCTGATTTACAGCCAGCGGGTGATGCTGAAGCTGATCGAAGCTGGCTTGAGCCGAGAACAAGCCTATGACTTGGTTCAACCCAAGACAGCGGTGGCATGGGATGAGCATCGCGCCTTCCGTCCGTTGCTTGAAGCTGATCCGAAAATTACTGATCGGTTAAGTCAGGCCGATTTAGACGATGCTTTCGACTACCACTATCACCTCAAGCATGTTGATGAGATTTTCAAACGAGTTGGTTTAGCATAAGCAAATAAATCAAACAAAAACGGCGAGTGCAGACTCGTCGTTTTTGTTTGGCCGCATTTTGTGCCACCTGTTGACCATAGAAAAAGTCCTGTTCAAGTTGTGATAGCAACGAGAACAAGACTCATTTTGTCAGGGCACTCAGCGTCAATACAGGCGGTTCCTGCCAAGCATGGTTAGGATTCGCATTTAACAAGGATTGATCTGTTGTTAAAACTAGCAAGCAACTATTGGTTTGTTGCAATGCATGATTGGCTTCAGTGAGGAAGTCACGGGTAACATAAGGATCAAAGATCGCAGGAGAGCTGGTTAGCAGCAGGTAACGTTTTTTACCCATCAAGCCACGATAAAATTGCAAATAAATGCGTTGCATGGTGTTCAATGTCGCAGCTGGCTGGTCTAAGATCGGTGAATTCGTGGATAACCATTCAGGCAAGAAATCAGAATCCTTGCAGCGCCCATTGATGCAAAGGTTGTTTCGCACGCTGAGATAGTCAAGGATACCTGTATGCCGGCTATTAATGAAGCCGACTTGCTTGATGACGCCACCATTAATAAAATCGCGCACGTACTGATCATGCAAGGCAATCAGGTCATTCTCGTTTGAGGCATAGAGATACTGAATCGTTGTTGGGGTAAAAAGTTTGGCAAAATTTTCGCGATAGATATCAAGTAGTTTTGATCGAAATAACATGGCTGTCTCCTAACGCGGTAAGGCACGCCTTTTCCGAAGCATGGAAAGTGGTGTGACCAAACCTATGTTGGTGATGAAAATCACGGCGAGACCATTTCCCAGTGCTGACAGGAAACCGGTTGGCTGTGTCATATCATCAGTTTTGCTACCGTAATAAAAGAGGGTTTCACGGGTAAAACCAGTCAGGTGACGGGCAAAGAGTTGCTCAAATGCGTGGTTCATTTCGATGCTGTCATACTTTTGTTGTAGCAGATGGGCAAATACCGAACGATTTGTGGTCGTTAAGAAATAAATCAATTGATCATTTAATAAAACCACAAGAAAAATACTAACAATGAAGCTAATTAAAAAGCTGAAAATTGCTTCAAAGGCGTATTGTAAGCCGATCGACATACTGCTTTTTCCGACTAAATACAAAGCATCAGTTTCAGACCGTCGACGCCGCCATAGCCAAGCAGTCCCTGCAAGCCACAAAAGACCGTCAGCAAAAACAACTTTGGTCAGCATCGACTGAGCAGCCTGCACCATTTGAATGTGGGCTTGTCCGACCTGCGTACTGAGCAAAATCGTCTGCCTATTTTGTGTCCCAAATGAGTTCAAGCGTTGCAAAAAAGCTGCCTGAGCAGATTGGTCAATCATTTCACTTGTCATCAGCATGATGCTGATCAAGCAGAACGCCACTGATAACAGCATCATCACAATATAATAACGGCGATGATAACGAAATCCTGAAAACGTTCGCTCAAAGAAATGCATCTACCCGTTCACCTCACAAGCAGTATAAGCAATGAATTTGAACAAAGTGTGAACATAAGCCGAGCATTTACTATGTTATTTGAATTTATTTAGATGGTTGGGTTGTGACATTCACATCAGACGAACTGCTAGATTCGCTGCTGCTGGAGGCTACAGTTTGATCCTGAACTTTATCTGGGAAGGTGGTGATGGGATCAGTGTCGTCGGCTAATTCAGGAGCATCAGTTTGGTAAAGTCCAGTTGTTGATTGGTCATTATTTTCGCTATAGAGACTGGTGCTCTTGCTGCCTAGATTGCGTTCGATTGATAAGACATTGCTGAGACTCTGATTGTAGTCATATTGGTTAGGGTTGACGGGTTTAAAGCCAAGTGGCACGTAGAAGCGTAAGAGATTGCGGTTAGCGACATCGTCTGAAAGGCTGAGTCTTGTGTCCACTGACTTCTGATCCTTGGCGATGGTTGCTTCAAGCGCAGGCGTCAATGTCAGCAGTTTACCGGTTGTATTATCGTAGACTTTACTGCCAAGTACGGTGTATTTAGAGGTGACAAAATTGTGATTACGGAAGGCAACAACGCTGTCGTGCTGACTGGACAGCAGATCGGTGCCAAATTGGACATAACGCGAGCTATCAATGCCTAGTAAGTGAAGTAAGGTCGGCAAGACGTCGATCTCGCCGCCGTGAGTGCTATTAACGCCGCCTTTAAGACCAGGCATGTGGAAAATCAGCGGGACGCGTTGCAACTGAGCATCATCGAACGCATTCCAAGTGCTAGGATCCTTGCCAAGCAACGGTGCCAGAGTGGTATTGCGATCATTACTAATACCGAAATGATCCCCATAAAGCATCACTAGCGAATTCTTTTCCAAACCGCTTGCTTTCAAATAGTTGAAGAATTCCTTGAGCGCTTCATCAAGATAATGAGCCGTGCGAAAATAACCGTTGATCGTGGCGTCATCAGTACCGGCGTCAGGAAAATCGGAATCAGCTTGGGTGATATAAAAAGGATTATGGTTGCTCGTCGTGATGATTTTGGCATAGAAAGGCTGTTGCAGATGCTCCAGATACTTTGGTGTCTCGGCCATCATCAACTTATCTTTAATGCCATATTCAGTCGCTGCTTTTTCGTCATGATTATAAAAGTTGCCGGAAAAGTAGTCGTTATAACCAAGACTCTTGTATACATTGTCGCGGTTCCAGAAGCTAGCAGAGCCGCCATGAAAAACAGCACTGGTATAACCGGCTCGTTGATTGAGAATGGCCGGCGCTCCTTCAAACGTATTTTCAGTGCCGAGACTGCTGAATAAAGAGCCATTGGCAATCCCAAACGTGCTGGTTTCTAGCATGTTTTCGGCGTCACTGGTTTTACCAAGACCAACTTGATGAAAGAAGTTGCTAAAGCTGAGTGTGTCTTTTTCTTTAATGAGTGAATTCAGGAAAGGCGTGACTTCTTGACCGTCAATTTTTTGGCCAATCAAGAATTGTTGGAAGCTTTCCAAATGAATAATAATGACATTTTTGCCTTTGGCCGTCCCAAAATAACTGGCGTTGGGAGCGGCATAATGCGACCGCGTATATTGCAATACTGGGTCAAGATTCGAACTGTCGGCTTGGGCGCGGACCTGATTGTTCTGGGCTGTTTTGGCAGCATCGTAAACGGTGAATGGCGCCAAGCCGAGATACTTAACGATATAATTCCGATCAAAAGTCCGCGTCAAAAGTTGCGGCCGATTCATTTCACTAACCGCCATGATCAACCCAAACAGCGCGATCCCAAAGACGGTGACCGCTTGCGGAAAGTGAAAGGGAAGTTGGCGGGTATCCAACGTCAGACCGAAATGCGGCCAGCGCAAAGGCTCGTTGTGGATATAGCGCCAGATATTCCAAATACTGTAACTAAAATAAGCCAAGGCCACGAGCACAATATCAATTACATAAATGATATCGTGTGGTTTAACCATGCTAAGCGAGCTAGCTCCAAGACCCTGACTCACTTTAGAGACGCCAAGGACCGTGTTGATGGTCAGAAAATCTGAAAACTCACGATAATACAGAACATTTGCGAGTAATAGCAAAGTGCTGAGTATGTAAACAATGACGCCGATGAGGTAACCGCGGCGCGCATGCTTGGGATACAAGCCAAGCGATAGGGAAATGATCCCAGTTCCTAAGGGATTTAATAATAGCAAGGTGTATTGTAGCGGATCATTTAAGCCAAGTGAAAAGTCCACAAAGTAACCAAAGATGGTCTTAGCCCATACCAAAAAAAGCAGACAGGCTAAAAAGCCAATCCGGGTTGATCTTATCCACTGTGCGAGGCGATTTAGTCGTAACCGTTTCAAAGCGGCAACTCCTTTCCACTTTGTTCTTTGTCATTGTACCCGCAAAAAGGAGGAAGCACAAAAGCAGGGTCTGAACCAACCTGGTTTTGGGGGTGGCAAGCGTGTCTCAATATCTGAAAAATGAGCTGTGCTTGCGAGCGTGTTTCTGAAGCAACTGCAAAAGGCCTGATTACCATTTTGCTTAGACCCTTATGTGTTGGTTTCTTCGCTGCTTTGGGACAATGACGCGAGAACGCTATTTTAGTGCTTTTTGATGTCCCGCGCCGGCCTCCCGACATATTGATGAAATGATATTAAATCGTGATTCCGTCGCTGGTATCATGGCAAATCATGCAATGATTAGCGTACCTCATTTTCCTAATGGCAGAGGGTGATGCTCATCATTCTTACAGAGTCTTTAAAAGTTGTAACACATTGTGGGTATCCTTCAGTCACTTTGCTACAATGACAACTGGAGGTAGCACAATGCTGTTTTTGGGGCCATTTTACAACTGGATTAATACAACCTCGCTCAGTCGCGTCAACCATTTTCCTTTGATTCGATTGATTGTTTTTAGTTTGGACAAAACTATTCTATACCTATTGATCTTTGCAGCCTTGCGCTGCCTTTGGCTGTTGGTGACGAAGCGAAGAACCACTTTTGGGCGGGAATTAAAACTAGGCATTTTTGTCGGTTATTTAATGCTTTCATTTGCTTTGACAGTTTTTCGCGATGTGTATTATCCGTGGCAACTGCACTTTCATTGGAATCGGCCATTATCTGTGATTAATATCCGACCACTTGTTGAAACGCTTAAATTGCAACATGCTGCCAGTCACTTCGATCTCTGGTATCAATCACTAGGGAATATTGCTTGGTTTATGCCGCTTGGCTTTGGTATTCCTTGGGTGAGCAAACATCGACGGCGTCTCGCGGGCACGGTTATGTTTGGCCTGCTGACGTCGTTAAGTATTGAAACCTTACAATTTCTGCTAATCAGTGGGGTAGCGGACATTGATGATGTTATTTTCAATGTGATCGGTGCGATTTTCGGCTATAGCCTATATCGCTTGTTTCATCATCGTAAATAAGCATGAGTCGTTTTAGTATTCATCATGAGTTTTCTGTGTATCATGAAGGTGAGCTGTCTCTTGGAAATGCTTTAGATCAGGTTGTGCTTGTCTTGCCGTGGGAAAACCGCTAGAATATTTTTTTGTGTTCAATTTTTTTAAATCAATCATTGAAATAGAAAGAGGCGCGTAATGGGATTTTTACTTGCGCTGATTCCAGCAATTGCATGGGGCTCCATTGGCTTGGTCAGTGGCAAACTAGGTGGCAATGCTTATCAGCAAACTTTGGGGATGACGTTTGGCGCGCTGGTTTTCGGGATCGGCACGTTGATTGTCATGCGTCCGGTCTTAGATACTAAAATTTGGTTACTTGGGATTGTTTCTGGGCTTTTCTGGGCATTAGGACAAGGCCAACAGTTTCAGTCCATGAAATATATGGGTGTCTCAATGACGATGCCCATTTCGACAGGGATGCAGCTTGTCGCGACAACACTGGCCGGTGCGCTGTTGTTCCACGAATGGCGTAATGGTCGTGATGTGACCTTGGGCATTCTTGCGCTGGTATTGCTGATTGTGGGTGCAACGTTGACATCAAGGCGCGAACAAACAGACGACTTCACAACACAAAGTGGCGTTGCAAAGGGGCTGCGAACCTTACTGATATCGACAGTTGGGTATGCAGGTTACACGATTATCGTCAACGCTGGGCATCTTGGCGCTTTGGCCGTTGTGATGCCGCAATCCATCGGCATGATTATTGGTGCGTTATTAATGGGCATTGGCCATCAGCCATTTGCTAAGGCAACTGCCAAAAATATTTTGACAGGCCTGCTTTGGGGAACAGGGAATGTGTTCATGTTGTTATCGATGGCCAATGTTGGTTTAGCGGTTTCTTATTCATTGTCACAGATGGGAATTGTCATTTCGACTTTCGGCTCGATTTATCTGCTTGGCGAGCATAAAACACGCAAGGAAATGATCTGGGTTAGCTGCGGGTCGGCACTGGTGATTCTCGGTGGTGTCGTCCTTGGCATCATGAAAGCAAAGTAATCGATGAGAAGTTGCTCGATTGCTTGCTTTTTTACAAATTCAATTTTAAAGTTAACTTGTTAGAGTGTGAATTTGAACAAAGCATGGGTAACTGAATTTAAAAGTTTACTTGATGAGTTATTTCGAATTAATAATTGAATTGACGTTTTTTATGAAACCACTCTCATATCGACTTTTGACAGTTACTTATGTATTTAGAGGAGGAAGCACACGATGTCGTACATCAAATTTGATTCATCTAAGCTGGACAAGTTCGTTCATGCCAATGAACTTGAACAGATGCAGCCGTTAGTGACTGCAGCTGACAAGGAATTGCGTGAAGGAACAGGTGCTGGTAAGGATTTCCGCGGCTTTATCGATTTGCCAGTCAACTATGACAAGGACGAATTTGCCCGGATTAAGGCAGCAGCCAAGAAAGTTCAAGGCAATTCTCAAGTCTTTGTTGCGATTGGGATTGGCGGTTCTTATTTAGGCGCACGGATGGCGGTTGATTTTCTTTCCCAGACTTTCCGTAACCTTGACCCTGATCTGAAGTTCCCAGAAGTTTATTTTGCTGGTAACTCAATCTCTGGTACTTATCTGGCGGACTTGCTTGACATTATTGGCGACCGTGATTTCTCGATCAACGTGATCAGTAAGTCTGGTACCACGACTGAACCTTCAATTGCATTCCGTGTTCTGAAGGCAAAGTTGATCGAAAAGTATGGCAAAGATGGCGCAAAGGAACGGATTTATGCGACAACTGATCGTGCCAAGGGTGCTTTGAAGCAAGAAGCAGACGCAGAAGGCTACGAAGAATTCGTTGTTCCTGATGATGTCGGCGGTCGGTTCTCTGTGATGTCCGCTGTTGGTCTGTTGCCAATCGCTGTTGCAGGCGGTGACATTGACGAAATGATGCGTGGTCTCGGTGATGGTCGTAAGGCATACGCTTCAGCTGATTTGAAGGAAAACGAAGCTTATCAGTACGCCGCATTGCGGAACATTTTGTATCGCAAGGGCTATACCACTGAATTGCTGGAAAACTACGAACCAACGTTGCAATACCTTGGTGAATGGTGGAAGCAATTGATGGGTGAATCTGAAGGTAAGGACCAGAAGGGGATCTATCCTTCAAGTGCCAACTTCAGTACTGACCTGCACAGTCTTGGCCAATACATTCAGGAAGGTCTGCGCAACCTGATGGAAACCGTTGTCTGGGTTGAAGAACCAAACCGCGACCTAACCATTCCTGAAGATGCTAACAACCTTGACGGCCTTGGCTACTTGGCTGGCAAGAAGATGTCCTTCGTTAACCGCAAGGCCTATGAAGGGGTTGTTCTCGCCCACACCGATGGCGGCGTGCCAGTTATGACCGTCTCCATTCCAAAGCAGGATGCCTACACCTTAGGCTATCTGATCTATTTCTTCGAAGCTGCCGTTTCAATCTCCGGCTACCTGAACGGGATCAACCCATTCAACCAGCCAGGTGTTGAAGCCTACAAGAAGAACATGTTCGCATTGCTCGGCCGTCCGGGTTATGAGGATATGACCAAGGAATTGAACGCACGGCTTTAATAGCGTGGGTTTGAGGTCGTTTGGATAGGAAAAAATGAGAGCCTCAAAATTGTGTTGTAAATGTTCGTGACTGAATTTTGACTGAATAGCCAAAAGGGTCAAAACATTTATGTACCAATTTTGAGGCTCTTTTTGTGTCCGCGGGATTGCCAGTACTGGCTTTCTTTTGGTGTATAGACTAAAAACACGGTGTGATTTCAGCGGGTGATAAACGACATCGCGAAATCAAGCCTATATCCATATATTGACCCAATATCTAGTTGGCATATTAATATCAGCGGTTGAGAACGCTTGTTGCGAACTAGTTCGTGTCCGTTAGTGCTATTAGGTCTTAGAAAAGTGTTTTGGCAATGCTACTTCAAGCCAGCCTCAACTGACCAATCCAACTGGCTTTTTGAGACCATGGCAACAGCGTGATATTGTAACCCTCTGCTGCCGACTGAAAGCTTGGCGAAATATTACGTTCCAGATCGTTTGCGAGCAAGTAGAACTTAATTTCATCATTAAATGAACGTACATCTGTAATTGAAAAGATTGGTTCTTTGTAGGCATTTCCAGTTGGATTATTCACTAGTTTTAATGCCTTAGCGGAGGTTGTTTTCGTTCGACCAATCAGAATCTCAAAGTTGATGTTATTGCCACTTTGACCTGTGTATTTAACATTTGTATTGACCGAAATATCGCTGTTAATTAAGAAGTTGACAACGTCTTCTAGAAATAAGTCTTTGGTTCTATCTCTTGAAGTTGCGAGCATATCGCCAACCTGCGTGATGCATTGAATAAGCTGTAATTCTGCCTGTGCATATTTGGAGAGGAGAGGTATTTTGATAGCTAGCTCACCAGTTGGGCATATTGAACGCCGAAGGAAAGGAGAGTGTCATTGAAATACTTCTTTCTTTTAACTGATGTGTTCGTGTCAAATCCTAAGGTTCCAAGTTCGTCCATGGTATAACCATCATCACTCAGCATCAAATTGCCATCAGCGTCTTTGTATAAAACCAGAGAAATATTATCATGAAACATGTCTGGAAACGGCGTGCGAATCTCAATGAAGTGGTTCTTGTCCTTATAAGAAAACGATACATCTAACCACTTAATGCGAGCCCTTTTTAAGGCTTCAATTGTTGGCATGTCCATGATTTGCCTCTTTCTTGTTCTGTACGAAGACAGCCTTTGCACGGTTAAGGATTTAACGATGACATTGTCCAAACAATCGTTTATGGTGTTTGATTGAAAAATTAAGCACGGTCATTCATGCGCAATATTTCTAAATCCTCAGTCAGAAATTCATTGATTCCAGCCAAAAACTTTTGAAAATGCGCCGTCCCATTATGACTTTCAACCGCTTCAGCATCTCGCCAATGTTCGATAATTTCATATTCATTCGGAGTGGTGAGACTTTGATAGTGATCGTAGCTAAGGTTCCCTTGTTCCGCACGTGAACCTTGGACCAAAGCGGCGATGAATTGCCGATATGCTGCATCACGATCTGGTTTGACGACAAGTTTGACATTAATGATTTTCATTTTAAATCCTCCATTTTTTGTGTATGTCATATGATAATGGAAGCTGGGTCGCCAAGAAACGTTTTCGATCCATGGCTAGCTTCTTTTTGCATCAGTACTTGGTGCCTATTATACGGAGTGATTCAGATTGTATCAATTTTAAAAAGCAGCGTACATGGGCGGTGTCAATGATGTGTTTAAGTCTAAAAAATCACCATCAGCACAAATGCTGCGTCCATGATTAACAAGCCAAATAGGGCCGTGATCCTACCGATAAAACTGCGGTGACCTTGTTCAAGTGAGAAGGGGAGGATGTCTTCTTTGCTCGACGGTGATATTTCGAAATACTTCTCCATCATGTGACGTGAGATTGTGTATGACTGACAGCTTAGATAAATCAAAGTGATGGTGACAATTACCGTTAGCCAAGCGCTTACACGGCAAACGGTTGGGTCAGCGTAGACATTAAGTTGGTAGATGCCAGCAATCAGTAAACCGATGCAGGCACTCAGACTGAATAAGTTAAGGCGAAGCAGCAAAGCGACTTTTTGGGCCCGTTTCATTTCTTCAGGAAATGTTTTCAACATTTTTGCCGATAACATGACAACTTGATAAGAATTGGCACCTTTTGTCGGACGTTTTGCTTTTATGACTTTAACGACACCAGTTATTTCTGTGATGGCACCGATTGTTAAAAGAAGCAGGATACCGTCAAAAAAGATTTGA
This sequence comes from Lacticaseibacillus paracasei subsp. paracasei, assembly GCF_000829035.1. NCBI lineage: Bacteria > Bacillati > Bacillota > Bacilli > Lactobacillales > Lactobacillaceae > Lacticaseibacillus > Lacticaseibacillus paracasei. The sequence continues at coordinate 1,126,095 of NZ_AP012541.1, forward strand.
TTTGTCATCAGGGACCTCCAAAAACTGAATCAAAAAAGCCGTTTCGACTGTTATGACGTCTAACGGCTTTAAGTGACGCTGATAGATTTTAATTCTTAGTGCTTGTCCCATCAGCATAGTTGATTGTATAACCAGGTTCAATATTAAAAATGTAAACATTAAAATAGACTTGATTGTCACCAATACTTTGCGCACGCATCTGAACACCACGAGCCACTAATTCATTGCCACGGAAAATTGGTTTGACTTCGTAGCGGACATAATGGCTGGTACTTTGTTTGAGGTAATAAGCGATATCCATCTCATGAGCCAGCATGAGTGGTGTATTAAGGGTTTGCGTGCCGGTCATAAGGTTCTTGGGGTTGTTGTTTTCGCCGGTTAATTGATAACCAATAAGATGGCTGCGATTGTACAGCCAACCATGCGCGGTTTTCTTGTTGTGCCAGCCAGTTGGGTTCCATGTGAGTGGTTCACGCTTGGCTGTTGGCATGAGTGATTTATTTAAAAGCGCATTTGCATCTGTCACGCGATTTTGACCATCGAGATCAGAATAAGTTGCCCAAGCACCTTTGGCAGTAGATAGATCAGCATCAGTGAATGCAGGATTATTTTTGTTGACAATGATTTCTTGTTGGCCAGTATAGTCAAGATTGGCGAGATCGGACGCTGTCGTGGCAGCAGCACTTGTTGATGATTCACTTGCAGCAGGTTGTGTTTTCGCTAACTTGGCTTTGAGATCGGTAATCTCTTTGCGTTTTTCCGTCAGTTCTGAATCAAGGCTGCTGATAGCTGACTGCGTCTTTTTGTTAGCCTTGGTTTGGCTGGCAACTGGATCGCCAGCTGACTTTACTGAACGACTATTAGTTGTACTGCAACCGCCGAGAAGAAGAACAACAACGGCCAGCGGCATGAAAAGTTGAAGTAATTTATTTTTTCTCATCGTAAGGCCTTTCGATAACCAGCTGCTTGTGCATCAGCTTCTGAATTGAAGTAAACCGCGTTGGCTGAATTCATGTGATAGCCAGCTTGACCAGGCACATGGTAAATTTTGCTGCGGCTGTTTCCGATGATGGTGCCTTGGTTACCTGTATACAAATCTCCGCTTTTAGCGGGGGCCTGTTGTTGTGGCTGAGTGGCTTGTTGGTTAGCGGCTGACTTTTGTGCCTCCTCGGCTTGTTTGGCTGCTTGTGTTGCGGCAGCTGCTTGCGATGATGCTGCGGCGGCTTGTTCAGACGCGGCAACTTGGCTCGCCGATGCCTCCTTGGAAGCCGCCTCAGAAGCTGCTCTGGATGATGATGCGGCAGCAACACTGGAAGCCGCTGCCTGTGAACTTGCTTCAGATTCTAAGCTAGCTTCTTCCTTCTTAAGTGCCTTTAGTTCGGCTACTTTCTTGGCTTTTACTGCTAGCAGAATTTTGCCATGCGCCTTTTCCGCGTCGAGGCGGCTTTGTTGTTTGGCAGTCAGCGCCTTCGTTTTGCTGACTGACGACGATTGATGCGGTGATCCGGATGCTGCCTTGGTGTTTGCCATCGGACTGCCGACAATCACTAAAATGATGCCGCCAATCAGCATGATCAAATTCAAGCGTTTGGTCAGGGGATGTTTGCGCTGTCGAAGTAGCCGAATGATGCCCCATACGGAACCAACTAATCCGAGCAACACAAAAATATTTCCCAGTGTTGACATAATGTTCCCTCCAAAGTTTTTAATACCAACATTAACTATTCTGAGTAGAAAAAAATAATGTTGATCATTACCAAGGTTTATTTTCCCAGAAAAAAAGCCCGGCGACAAGCGCCGAGCTAGCTTCACAGTCAGTTTTTTTAGGATTTGACCACATCGACATTAGCATACAAGTTTGCAATGATCGCCAGCATGTCTTTTTCAGTCCGGTCCCAGCCGATCGTTTTAAGAAAGGCTTGACCATTTTGGACTTGGTTGCTGATCGTGTCAGGGTTGGCACAAGCATTTGCAAGCGTTTTGGCCAGATCTCGTTCATCAAGGTGACTGGCAAAATAGGTCCCGTCTTTCAAGAAGTAGCTTCCTGTGCCTTCCTTAAAATCAATGAGTGGCAGGCCAGTGCTCATCATTTCATAAGGGACAAGCGAAAAATTGGTCATAGATGGCGCGATCCCGAAATCAGCACTTTGGTAAAGTCGATTTAATTCCGGGGGAGTCAGCTTACCAAGGCTTTCACCATTGATGAATCGTTTGCTGCGGCCGGTACCGAAGTATTGAATTTTGAGATCGATTCCTTTGGCGCTCAGTAACTGGCGGCAATTTTCGAGGACAATCTGAATGTTGATGGGTGCGCGCCGCGGGCTGCTCCACTTGGTATAGACAGCAAGCTTGATTTGCTTCTTTTGTTGATAAGGTCCCATGTCGCGTTCCTTGAATGGATACCGTGCGACATCGACAGGAAAGTTAATCACATCAATAGGACTGTGAACCTTGCAATGCATGGTGATCATGTGGGCACACCATGGACCAAGCGATACCATGTGCAGGCCTAGACTGTAAGTTCGTCGCGCCATCTGATAGCGATCGCCATATGGATAGAAATACGGTTCGTAATCTTGAACAAAATACATTTTGTACCCCGGTTTGTTCTTGATCACATAAACGGATTCCCATAACGTGGCGACCCAAATATCGGAACGATGGGACTCAAGTTCGCCCATTGGCAGACAGGTTCCTTTGTAACCGGGATAATTAAATTCAGCATTCTGAATCATTTCGTCTTGGCTTTGTGGGACATAGCTTAAATAGTAGACATCGTAACCGGCGTTGGCCAGCAGCGTACCTAGATGCAGCATCGTTGTTTGACCGCCATCAAAACCGATAATGCCGGTTGTGACAAATGTGATCCGATTACCACGCGGTTTCGTTTGATCGGCTGGTTGATCATTAAAATATTTCAAAATCTGATCATATTGATGAATACTGCCATCAGGGGCATCACTAAACTTAGTTTTTGCAGGTTTCACAACGAGTCCTCCTTGTATGATTAATGGTACTTTGTGTCGCTTTAGGCGTTGCTTAAATTTGAGTAGAAAAAAGAAGAGCGGACCAATTGTCATCTCGCGTTTGGTGTGACGATCCGTGTAGGCTCAAGCAGCGTACAAAAGCGGCTACTTTATTTTAGTTTACATAATAACCGTAAACTTCTTTTTGAAAGTTTTCAAGTTGTCGCTGAATGGTTGTTAAGAACGGAGAGGCGTAAAATAGAAGGACAGGACCAGTGGTATACTGTGTTAATAATAGTGGCATTTGACTAGGCAGGCGGATCATTACGAATGCTTATCTTTACCCTGACAGGGGCCTGTGCTAGTGTGAAAGTAAATTATTTTGTCATGAAAGAACAGGTGAAACGATGTTAACGATTGGTGTCATGGGACTTGGTACGATTGCGCAGAAAGCATATCTGCCAGTTTACACACAAATGCAGAATCAAGTGCACTGGGTACTGAGCACCCGCAACGACGATAAATTGCAACAATTGGCAACACAAGACGGACTCGCGATTGCGGGCACGACTTTAGAGGATTTGGATGCGCAACCGCTCGATGCCGTCATGATCCACACGCCAACGGAAACCCATTATCAGTATGTGAAACATTTTCTGGAAAAAGGCGTCAACGTTTTTGTTGATAAACCACTTGCCACAGATATGGGCCAAATCAATGAATTATATGATTTAGCCGATACCCAGCACGTGCTGCTAACGGTTGGATTCAATCGACGATTTGCGCCTATGATTCAGGACTTGGCTGAAGTCGATGATAAAACCGGCGTTCGCGTTGACAAAAATCGGATTGATGCCCCTGACGATCCAGAACATGCACTCTGGGATCTCTTTATTCATCCGGTAGATACGGCCTTAATGTTGGCAGGCTATCCAGAAAAACCAAATACCCGATATTCATTGCATACCGGCGATGATGGTAAACTGCAGCAAGCTAGTGTGATTTTCACCGCACCGGGCATCCGCGGTGAAGCCGGGATTGACTTACAAGCAGGTACCAATCTTGAAGAAGCTCAGGTTGCGGCTCCAAGTGGCGTTCAGCGTGTGCAGAATCTTGATCAACTCGTCGTTTACGGACGTGGCGGGGCAACGCAGACATTCGCGCCTGATTGGCAGCCGATGTTAACAACGCGCGGTTTTCAGCCAATGGTTCAGGCCTTTGTTCAGGCTGTGGCGGATCCAGAAGGGAAAAACCCGGTGTCACCAGCTACTAGTCAATTGGCGCACGCAGTTGTTGCGGATTTGGTTAATCAGATCAAGGCTTAAGTTGTCGTGGATTTTGGGATATAAGGCATCTAATCATTCGGATGCCATCAAGAAAATGCTCGCTAGTGAATTTTTGGCATGGTGAGTGCTGTCTTTTTGGAGGGAATCGCTTATGTATCGAAAAGAATTTATGGCAATGGCCAATGAAGAAGCCAAGGCAAACGTCAATGGTAGCGATGGCGGTCCGTTTGGTTGTGTGATCATCAAAGATGGTAAAGTTGTCAGCCGCGCGCATAATCAAGTGCTGGTCGATCACGACCCAACCGCCCATGGCGAGATCACGGCGATTCGAAAAGCTGGCCAGGCACTTGGCACACATGACTTAACCGGCTGTGAACTCTACACATCTGCCATGCCATGTCCCATGTGTCTCAGCGCCATTATCTGGGCCAACATTAAGCAGGTATACTATGGCAACACAGCAGACGATGCTGCGGCAATTGGCTTTCGCGATGCCGCTATCTATGATTTCATCAATGCCGGCTTGAAAGGCGACATGCTTGCTCTGACCCAACATGATCGCGAGTTGACGATCGGGGCATTCAAAGACTATCAATCGGCTCAAAAGAAACTTTATTAGCAACACGAGTGGCATCATCTATCATTAGCCAAAATGACTGACAGGGAAAAGCGAAAACCCGCATCAGTTGTCACCAAGTGCTGTCAAAATGTATTTGACATTTTCGCACTTTCCTGTAGAATAATTTAGGTACGATATTAAGCGCCACTCATTGCCCGTTGGTCAAGGGGTTAAGACGCCGCGTTCTCAGCGCGGAAACACGGGTTCGAATCCCGTACGGGTGAGAAATAGAACAAATAAGAACAAATGAAATCCTCGAAATGCCTTTAGAATGGTGTTTCGGGGGTTTTTGTTTTGGGGAGAAAGGACTAAAAGGGATAACTTAGGGGGCATTGATCGGGGACTTTCACGAACAAGTATTCGTGGAAAAAGGCAAATCCCCCTGAAACGTGGAAACTATTGTGCCTCAAGGGTTTTGGGCGGTGATAAATGCATTGAGTTTTTAGAAGTCCCCTAATGATCGCTGAATCTAGCGTCCAGCACGGAATGTAGCGACCGATGATGTTTTCAGTCTTTTGAAGGCATTTTTACTACTTTGTCCTTTTTTTCCAAGATACTCTTGACCGATTGACACCCGCAACTAGGTGTCAGCTTCGGCCTGCATTTGCGTGAAGACATGGCCGTACATGCGGTGAAGTTCCTTTAAACTGCTGTAACCAAGACGCTTCGCAATATACCAGTCAGAGTAACCAGCGTAGATCACACAAATTTAACCTTAAAGTTGACAAAAAAAGTCACTGTTGATACATTATAAATATTGAAAAGAGGCCATCGGGAGGGTACCCCGATGACCTCGACACGGTCTGGAAGACTGGTGTAGAAGCTAACCCTCGTGGCTAGCTTCTTTTAGTATCTTGGTTGCGTAGTTATTTTAAAATATTGGTCAGCAAGCCACTAATTCATCATCGCCACTCCTAACGTCAAATAGGTTGCAAATAAAATCCAAACAAAGTATGGCACAAACAGGTAGGCTGCCAGTTTATTCACATTGCGAAAGGCGAGTGTGCAGGCAAGGACAACCAAATCAAGCACTATAATGATGATCAGTCCGAGCCAATAGCTATTGCCGCCGAAAAACACGATGCTCCAAATGAAGTTTAGAAGCAGTTGACTGCCAAAAAGACTGAGATTGATGGTTTTTTGGGTACGCGATGTCGTGTCTTTGATGACTAAGTAACCAGCGACGCCAATTAATAAGTAGAGGATGATCCATACTGGTCCAAAGACAGCGGCTGGTGGTGAAAGTGGCGGCAACTTTAAGGATGTATAGATGCCCTTGATATTACCTGCGAGTAGACCGGAAAGGGACCCAATAAGTTCAACGACGACGATGCTCAAAATGAGATGAAACCAGTTGATATTTCTTTTTATTTGCATAAGCAATTACCTCCTTTTTTGAGTTTAGCATGCTCATTATTAATTGTGTTAATATCACGCATTTGATAAGGTGCGTCAATCATTGATTGTCAAAGGCGGTTACTGATCCAGAAACTGCCTTGACATAAGTTCTATGATAAGGGTAGAGCCTGCTTGAAGGCTTTGGCAGGCCAGAAGTTTGATTAAGCGAGGCGATCATCATGATGCAATATCGATTACAATTAGACACTAAAAACCAGTTGTTTGTAGCAATTGACGCACATGATCAGAACCATTTTGGAACTGGTCGGACGGTTGAAGAGGCTATTAAGAACTTGAAGGATTCAACAGACAACAAAGCTGCATAAAATCAGGTCGTGGACTTTCGCACTTGCGAGAACCCACGACCTGATTTTTTAGTGGCGCTTATTTTCCTAAAAGGTTCGTGGTAAGGCATTTTCTAGTGCATTCCCAATTCAATTCGTCAGACAACGCCGTAGCTTTTCGATAAATGGATTTAAGCCTGCGTTTCCAAGTAGTTCGATTCGGATTACTGATATCGCACCAATCGCCGCCGAGTTCGGATCCAAACAACGATAAGCACAGCGACTAGCACAAACACACCGACTGCGGCAATGATGAACAAACTGCGATAGCTGAGCCAGTCGATGATTAGACCGCCGAATAATGGCCCGAGTGCGCGACCAACGGAACCCCAAGAATTGACGAAACCTTGGTAGCGGCCTTTGATTTCACGCGGAGTCAGATCGTTAACGAGTGCAGGAATAGCAGGGGATGCGGTCGCTTCGCCAGTTGTCAAAGCAATCATTGCGATCATGAAAAGCGCATATGTGTGCGCGGTGATCAGAATGAGAAATGAGATGGCAACCATCACGAGACCAAAAAGAATTTGATAGATAATCTGAATGCCGTTGACGTGTTCGTTGAACCAGTTTAAAAAGAGTTGAATGACGACGATTAAAGCGGCATTCAAGGTCCACAGGAAACTGTAATTGCGTAACGGAATGCCTAGTCCAGTCATGTAGACGGACAAATTGGATGACCATTGTTGATACATGAGCCAAAAGATGAGCAAGGCAAAAAAGAAAGTGGTCAACATCAGCTTGTTTGCACCAGGCAAACTCGGCTTTGGTGTTTCGGTCGTCGTTTCTTTTCGTGTCGGTTGCGCTGTTTTTGCCGCCGGTCGGAATTTGATTAGGACGATCCCAAAGAAAATGCCATATAACACAACCGCAATCAAAAAAAGTAGGGTAATGCTGATATCATAAACAAACCCAACCAACGCAGTGCCAACCACAACACCGACATTTTGCGCAAAGTAGAGCATCGTGAAGACATAGCGGCCGTCTTTTGATCGGATGCTTGTGCCGAGTGAATTCACCATCGTAATGTTCCACCCTGAGCCAATGCCCAGTAAGGTCAGCCAAATGCTGTAGGCTGGCCAGCCGTGCCACAAGGTCAAACCGATCAAGACCAAGCCGGTGAGCCCCACCCCAAACAAAGCAAGGCGGTAGGGGTCGCCTTGGTCGTACAGACGTCCGCCAATGATACTGCCGACGACGCTCCCAAGCGAATTTAGCAGTAAAACGACACCGATGACAGTTAGCGAAATGTCTAGGCGATTATGCAAATAAATGCTGGTTAAAGGCCAGATGAAACTCATGCCAATGCTACTAAGTAAGGCACCTGTCAGTAACCAGCGTAACTGAATTTCGCGCACCAAGGGTAACGCCCCCTTTTTAAAATAATTGCAAGGCACGGAGCCGCTTGCTGCCTGTGTTTAAGACAATAATGCCATGTTACGTCAAGTGTGATCGGGCGGTCAAACCTATTTTGGGGGATGCTTTCATGATTGAAAATAAACGCAGACACATTTTGTGGGTCAGAAAAGGAAAAGAATAGAGACTTGGCAACATGTCCCAAAACCTTAATGCATAGCAGGCAGGCGCATGCGTAAATAAGCGATGAAATGGAAGACGATACCAAGTAGTAGCAAGACGCCAGCGATCCAAACGTTCAGCCAACTGACCAAAATGGAACTACCATAAATTAAGCCACTGATTAACGGATCGATACGTTGTGTAGGACTGGTGATGCCATGATCGGTGAGTTGTGGATGGGTGCTTAGGTAATGATAAATCAACCAATAAGAAAGCGAAATTAAGAGACCGACAATGTCGTAGACAATAAACGCTACCTGCATGTCAGCATGATTCAAGGTTCGTAACGCCATTGCAACCAGTGACATGCTGTAGTTGATTAACGTTGCGGTGAATAACAGGATGAGATTCAAAATATTCAGCGCCGTGGTGGTTCTCTTAACATGAGTAAAGTAGTCGTGGTGGAAAAGCCACAAGGTACCGACGTAAAAATAAGAGGTGAGGTAAGTGATTAATAATGGCATTTGTCCGGTTACTTGGTGCAACAGCGTCCCTGGTCGGCCAGCAACGGGATGAAATTCAAGCACCAAAATAGTGATTAAAATGGCAAACACGCCATCGCTAAACGCTTCGATACGAGATTTTGACATAGCGATCAATGCCTCCTTTTGATTGCCATTTGGGTGAGGTATGCCGGATCGGTTGTAAGAAGTTGTCAGCAAAAAAGCGGCCGCAAGATTCGGACCGCTTGATGTCATTCGCTTATAACTTAAAGATTTTTATCCATATTAAACGTTAACTTCGACAGTTTTAAACTTTCCATGACATAGTTGTTAATCAAAGCTTTAGTAGCTTGCTTGGTGTGATCAACTAACTTGTAATTGGCTTCAGTTAAATACTGCGTCAACTCTTTATCTCCAAGATCCTTGGCACCGTCGTCGGTGGCTTGGATCATTTCACGATAGTCACGATTCAGGGCAGTTAAATAATCGCGATCTGCTTGAATAAACTGGGTGTAATGCGCTTCGACTAACACATCCAAGAGGCGATGCAGCCAGTAAGCTGAATCGGCATCAATATCGAATGTTTTCGGCGTTTTAGAGTAGCTTGGATCGGTATCGTTGGCGTTGCAATAAAACGGTACATACGGGCTGAAAGTCGGCATGCCAATCGCTAGCCACATAATGGCAGCAAGTCCTTCATTGACATCACGGCGTAGCTGCAAAATGTGTGAATTTTGCGTACGGTTCAAGCCGATTGGCCGGTAACGGAAACGATCGGCATCACTACCATGACCATAAGGATCAAATGGCGTCTCGTTGTAATGGCTGCCGAGGATTTGGGCAATGTCTTCACGGTTGATCAGGTGATCGGTATGCATGATGAATGGCAATTCGGCCGATTCGGGATCAGCTTCGATTTCTGGATTCAGAATTTTGTGACCATACCACACACGCGGCGTGTTGTAGTGACGATCCTTTTCATTCATCGTGCCGAAAATGTGGCGGAAGTTCCAACCTTCTTTGTCGGTGTTCAGGTGATGCGCATCGACGAATTCTTGAATACCTTCACTCCAGACAAAATTGTCGGTATCATCAAAGTCAACTTGCTGGATAGCAACCTGATTAGCAGCAATCGCGTAGGCATCATCAGGAATGCGCTGTGCAACCCAATGATGGCCAGTCACGATTTCCATATACCAGACATTATCTTTGTCGGAAAACAACACCGAGTTGCCAGCAGGAGAGCCGTATTGCTTGATGAGTTGACCCAGATACTCAACCCCATGACGAGCAGATTCGATGAATGGCAGCACCATGTTGACGATCAAGTCTTCATCAAGCCCATCTTTAACCAACGGATCAAACCCCAACGCCCGTTCATTGCCGTAAGTACTTTCGGTGGCTGACATCGCGACATTGCGTTCGTTGATCCCGCTTTCCTCGTAATCACCGAGTTTATCGTTCTCAACATTTGGGACAGCATTATAGCGATAGCCGTTCTCCGGCAAGTCTGCTTCGAAACCGTTCAAAGGTGATTTAACGTGCAGCGATTTCTCGCCTTTCCAGCCCGCGTGCATATAGAAACGTTGTGGTGTTAGGGGACTGAAGGTGTCGTCGTTACGTGCGATCATCGTTGAACCATCGATGCTGGCCTTCTTACCGACCAGAATCGAGGTGCATGCAGATTCAATTTTCATTCTTGCGCCTCACTTCTTAAGTATTGGTAATAGTTTACGCCAGAATCAGGTATTTTGCACCTTCATAAAAAAAGACGTTGACAAGTGCGCAAAAATTTTTTAAGATATTACTCGTTGTTAAGTTATTGGGTAGTAGCGAAGTGGTAACGCAGTGGACTCTGAATCCATAATCATAGGTTCGATCCCTATCTACCCAAGCGCGATATTAAAAGATGCTGTGAACAGACATACTTGTTTGTTCACAGCATCTTTTTTTCGTCTAAATCATTTTAATCCCGGTTATGAGCGCTGGGTCCAAGCTAAAAAGGCAGCGTAGCCAAAACAAAGACAGCCATAAAGCAGAAAAGCGCCGATGATGAAGGACAGCCATGGCCAAGTTAAAAAAGCGCGTGCGATGAAAAGGAAGAAAGCCATCAGCACCGCGCGCAGGCCACGGGTGAAGACGGCTTTGACAGCATTATTCAAATGACACCTCAATGAGCAGGCGCCGTGCCTTGGTCAGGTGGCTCGTGGTTAACCACATATTATTAGTTGAAGCCTGCTCAGCGTCTTCACTCAATTCAGGCAGCAGGCTTAATAACCATGCACCTAACTCAGGATTATTGAATGCAAAATGTTCTGGCAAACGGATAACCCGTAACCGATTTGGTGGGAAAAAGAGTGATTGTTCAGGAAACAACACACGGTCGTCTAAAAGAATACTGGCGACATTTTGATAAGGTACCGTGCGAACCTGATAACTTTGCGGATGGGCATGGGCATATGCCAGTATCATGATGGCTGCGTTGATCACAAAAAAGGCCTCCATTCAGAAATGCTTACGGGTTTCATGATACCATGGAAAGGAGAAGTGTGTGCGTTAAGCGAGAATGCGCACTGGACAGTCACGATGCGACAATGATGATGAGATGGCATAGGTGCACGGACTGAAGGAGTGATAGACATGACGATAAGGCTATATTTGGTTAGACATGGCGAAACGCCTATGAACGCGGCACGACAATTGCAAGGCATCACAGATGCGGCGTTGACGGCTAAGGGACGCGCCGCTGCCGACCGATTAGGCGAGTTGCTACGGCCAGTGCCTTTTGCAAAAGTCTTTACCAGTGATCGCGGCAGGACAATTGAAACCGCTCATCGGATTATTGCTGGTCATCAGCCGCAACCGCCACTGATTCAATTGTCCGCCTTACGTGAATATTATTTTGGCGGCTTAGAAGGTGATTCTGGTAACGCCGTCATCACCCGCACGATTCGTCAATTTGGGGTGGCTGCCGCTTTTCGGGCTTGGCGCGGGTCGGAGCGTTTTGCTGGACTCGTGCGGTCAATTCGAGAAGCAGATCCGACCCATCAGGCAGAGGACTTACCGGATTTGATTGCTCGTGTCCATCAGGCTTTTACCCAAGTGATCGCCCAAAGCCCGGATAACAGTGACCTTCTAGTTGTTTCGCACGGTATGTTACTGAGTGCGTTGATTTATCAGCTGGCGCCAGAGGACTTGCCGTTTATGCTGTTGAAGAATACCAGTGTGACGCGGGTTGACATCACAGAGAAGCAGTGGCAGGTGCGCGGCGTTAATTTAACTCGTGAACGCGACATTTTGGCACTTCGCGGCTCCGCAACATCAACGGCACCCGATGCTGCCTCGGATCAGTCGCCAAAGTGATTTCTTGGACTGAATGGTTATTTAACAGCAACCAGTCATGTTCCAATAATAAGAATTTTGTTAAAACGACAACCTCAGACCTTCGACTGAATTTGTCGTTTTTTGATTGCATTTTAAAACAACCGCGACTATAATGACAGCTTGTCACATGACAAATTGTCATATCCGTGAAAGGAGGCCGTCATGCCGAAACCAACGTTTTTTCGGTTACCGGAAGCAAAGCAAAAACGTCTAATGGATGCCGCTAATAAAGAGTTTGCCCGCGCACCATTTAATGATGCTAGTATTAGTCATATTATAAAGGATGCAGGGATTCCGCGCGGTAGTTATTATCAATATTTTGATGACAAAGCCGATCTTTATTTTTATTTATTGGAACAAGTGCGGCATCGCGCAGTTGCTGCTTTGCAACAGGTGATGGCCAAACATCACGGGGATCTTTTTGCCGCTATGTCAGAATTTTTTGGGCTGACGATTGATGCGCTGGTTCAAGGTCCGCATGCAGCACTTTATCGCAATGTCTTTTTGCATATGGATTTCCACAGTGCCTCAAAAATGGCCGGATCACCTTTAGCTGAGCGGCCCCGTGGGCATCATGAGATACATCAGTATTTGCTGGCAAATATTGATCGTCGTCAGTTACGAATCAAAAGCGACGATGATGTCAGTTTGCTCATTCGTCAGATTGTCGGGATGTTCATGCAGACAATCGGCTATTTTTATTCACGCCAGACTAAAGGTAAAGAGGTGACCGTTGCTGAGTTGAAGCAACGCACCAATCAAATTCTGGACTGGTTGCAGTACGGCGTTGCCAGTGAAGGGGAACGTCATTAAATTGTGCAAGACGGTCGACCGCAATTGCGATCTAATGCACGTGTTAGGAGGAAATTATGCTTAAGCTTGCAAAAAAACGCATGTCTGGCTGGGCCGTCATCGGCGCCGTCCTGTTCATGATTGTTCAGGTGATGAGCAACCTGTACTTACCAAACTTGACAGCCGATATTGTTAACAATGGGGTTGCCAAAGGCGATATTGATTACATTTGGGCAACCGGGATGAAAATGATCCTGTTTGCCTTGCTCAGTATTCTTGCGAGCGTGGGAAATGTTTTTCTTGCGTCGCAGACATCGCAAAAACTGGGACAAAAATTACGTTCCGACGTCTATCGCAAGGTCATTAACTATTCTCACGATGAGATGGACAAGGTCGGCACAAGCTCTTTGATCACCCGGACAACGAACGACGTCACCCAAATTCAAAACGTTTGGATGATGATCTTGCGAATGATGATCATGGCACCAATCATGCTCATCGGGGCAAGCTTTTTGGCTTATCAAAAGAGTCATACCCTGACCATGGTTTTCTTGATTAGTCTGCCATTATTAGCCTTTTTCCTATTGATTATTATGTATTTTGCTGTGCCGTTGTTTAAGGCTATGCAGAAGAAGACCGATAACATTAACTTAGTTTTCCGGGAAGGTTTGACTGGCGTTCGGGTCATTCGTGCCTTCCGTCAAGATGATTTTGAACAAAATCGGTTTGAAACGGTTAACCAAGATTACACGCACAATGCCGTGAAGGTCTTTTCAATCATCGCTGCGGTTTTCCCAGTGATGACGTTGATTATGAGTGGCACGAACATTGGCATTACTTGGTGGGGCGGCCATTTGATCGCGCAACAAGCACTTGAAACTGGGAATCTGATTGCGTTCATGACGTATGCAATGCAGATTTTAATGAGTTTCATGATGCTTTCTATGATCTTTGTGTTCATTCCGCGGGCGCAGGCTTCTGCGGTTCGTTTGAATGAAGTTTTGGATCAACATAGTCGGATTACGACGCCAACCTCACCAAAGTCGTTAGACACTACCCATCCTGCACTGCAGTTTGATCACGTCCAATTCCGTTATCACCATGCGGAAGAGCCAGCCTTGAGTGATATTGATGTGCAGGTCACTGGTGGTGAGACGCTGGCGATTATTGGCGGAACCGGGAGTGGGAAAACGACGATGGTCAATCTGATTCCTCGGTTCTACGATGCAGAAAAAGGGCATGTTCGAGTTGACGGCGAGGACGTGAAAGCCGTTGATTTGAAGAAGCTGCATGAAGCTGTGGCTTTCGTACCGCAGAAAGCCAATCTTTTCACCGGAACGGTGCGCGATAACATGAAATATGGGAATGATGAGGCAACCGATGATCAAATCTGGCATGCCCTTGAAATTGCCCAAGCTAAAGATTTCATCGCGGCCAATCCAGAAGGCCTGGACTATCAAGTTGAACAAGGCGGCGGTAATTTCTCTGGCGGGCAACGTCAACGGTTAGCCATTGCGCGTGCTTTGGTCAAGGATGCATCTGTTTATGTCTTTGATGATTCATTCTCTGCGCTAGACTTTAAAACCGATGCTAATTTGCGGGCCGCTTTAAAGGCCGATGCTAAAATCCAGACAAAAGTCGTTGTCATTGTTGGTCAGCGAGTATCAACCGTCGCCGATGCGGACACGATTGTCGTGTTGGATGAAGGTAAGATGGTCGGCAAGGGGACACATGCTGAGTTGAAGGCCACCAACACGACTTATCAGGAGATTATCAAGTCACAGATTCGGGAAGGAGACGAGCAATAATGGCAGATCAAAAAAAGTCTGAAACCACGAAGCAGCCGTCCGGCCCTCGGATGGGTCCAGGCGGCCGTGCCGGTCTCGTTGAAAAGCCGAAGAATTTCTGGGGCACGACGGCGCGTTTGTTTGGTTACATGCGCAATCGGCTGATTGGGATCATTGCCGTACTGGTTTTGGCGATTGCCTCAACCGTCTTTCAGATTCGCACGCCGAAAATTTTAGGGGAAGCCACAACTGAAATTTTTAAAGGCGTCATGAAGGGGCAAGCTGAACAAAAAGCTGGCATGTCAGTTGGCACTTATCCAGTTGATTTTGACAAGATCAAACAGATTATCTTAATCGTCCTAGTCTTGTATTTGGGCAGTGCACTGTTCAGTTTCCTGCAGCAGTTCATTATGACCCGAATTTCGCAGAACACGGTTTATCAACTGCGAAAAGATTTGAAGTACAAGATGAAAACTGTGCCGATTAAGTATTACGACACGCACAGCAACGGTGATATCATGTCGCGGGCGATTAATGATATGGACAATATCGCCTCAACTTTGCAGCAAAGTCTGACACAAATGGTGACAAGTGCTGTGATGTTTGTCGGGACGATCTGGATGATGTTGACGATCTCTTGGAAACTCACGCTGATTGCTTTGGTGACGATTCCGCTTGGCCTGATTGTGGTCGGGATCGTTGCGCCTAAGTCACAAAGGTTCTTCGCTGCTCAGCAGAAAGCCTTAGGGTTGCTGAATAACCAAGTTGAAGAAACTTATGGCGGCCAAGTCATCATCAAGAGTTTCAACCGTGAAGACGATGAAGTCCGCGATTTTGAAGGTCAGAACCAAGCATTTTATAATGCGGCTTGGAAGGCCCAGTTTGTTTCTGGGATCATCATGCCGCTCATGATCTTCCTGAACAACATCGGT
The DNA here is from genome assembly GCF_000829035.1 of Lacticaseibacillus paracasei subsp. paracasei. Taxonomy (NCBI): domain Bacteria; kingdom Bacillati; phylum Bacillota; class Bacilli; order Lactobacillales; family Lactobacillaceae; genus Lacticaseibacillus; species Lacticaseibacillus paracasei. The sequence goes on from NZ_AP012541.1 coordinate 1,141,621, forward strand.
TATGTTTTTGTAGCAATCATGGGTGGTATCGAAGTTGCCAACGGTGCCATTACACTGGGGAATGTGCAAGCTTTCCTGCAATACATGCAACAGTTCTCTCAGCCGATTTCACAATTGGCCAACTTGGCTAACACGATTCAGTCAACGATTGCCAGTGCCGAACGAATCTTTGCTGTTCTGGACGAACAGGACATGCAAGACGAGCCGTCTGGTGTGCCAGCAGTCGCAAATGATCCGAACAAATTAGTGATGGATCACGTACAATTTGGGTATACACCGGATATGCTGCTGTTGAAGGATTACAATTTACAAGTGAAACCAGGGCAAATGGTGGCCATTGTTGGACCAACTGGGGCCGGCAAAACCACGATCATCAACTTGCTGGAACGTTTCTACGACATCAGTGGCGGTTCGATTCGCTTGAACGGGACAGACACGCGTGATATGAAGCGAGAGGCAGTTCGCTCGCATTTTGCTATGGTGCTTCAGGATACGTGGCTGTTTACCGGTACCATTTGGGATAATTTGAAGTATGGTCGAGAAGATGCGACAGACGATGAAGTGCTTGCGGCTGCCAAGGCGGCGCACGTTGATAACTTTGTCCGGCAGTTGCCAGATGGCTATAACACGATTCTGAATGAAGAGGCTTCAAATATTTCTCAAGGGCAACGGCAATTGCTGACGATTGCGCGTGCGTTTGTCGCCGATCCTGAGATTCTGATTCTTGATGAAGCAACCAGTTCAGTTGATACCCGAACTGAAATTCATATTCAGCATGCCATGAACCGACTGTTGACGAATCGCACCAGTTTTGTTGTTGCACATCGACTTTCCACGATTCGCGACGCTGACAACATCATCGTGATGGATCATGGTTCGATTGTTGAAACCGGCAACCATGATGAACTCATGGCCAAAAACGGCTTCTACGCTGATCTGTATAACAGTCAATTTAGCGGTAATGTTGCTATTTAAGGCTGATTTGTAGGGACGAGCGTGAGCCATAATTTCCTTGTAGGACTTGTGATTCGTTAAATTCCGAATAATCGTAGGCGGGTGCTAGGCTAAAAGTTCCTTGCCGTGCCAAACGCCGCAATCTCCGGCCAGACGGGGTGGCGACGCGTAGCTAGAGCAGTGACGGCGTTTTGAGCTCGCAAAAAGCAGCGCGATCTCAAAGTCGCCTAACAACATCAGCTCCAAGGACCGTCGCTGTGTTGTTTCCACGGCTGAGCCCCATCTGGCCTACGATTGCTCCGCCTTGGCACTAGGATTTTTAAATTTTTCCTGACTATCTATGAAAAACAAAGACGACTGATTTTCCGCAATTGAAAATCAGTCGTCTTTTGTTTGGCAATGGTGAACGTTGAAACATCTTAACTTTTCAGCGCCGCTTGTGGCGCATGAAGGTGGCGTAGTGCAGTAGGCAGGCTAACAGAACAAAGAAGATTACCACGAAGCTGACATAGCGCCACCAGAAGTTGGTGGCGATGCCAGGTAAAAGTAACTGAATGCCCATCGTCGCCAGCGCCATCACAGCAATCATGCCGAATAATAAGAAGTATCGTTTCACGGTTTCATCATCCTTTTTCTTAAATGTGCCTAATTTTTCGCCGAGTTGGTGGGCTTGATTGACCTTTGCCAGTGGCAGTGAGGCCATCCCCCAAGTATGCGGTAAAACCAGTTCGGTTATTTTATGGACACCTGCTGCTGCCATGGCTTTATCAATCGCAACCAAGGTCGCATCAGTTTGGTGCGTGAATGTATTGTCCAAGCCCGTGGCAAAACAACTGGTGACACTGACATAATGCTTGTCCTTGAATTGCCCAGGCAAGGTGTCACCTTTATGAGTCATTCGCGTCATGCGATGGCGCATACAGTCCAGCAGTTGCTTAAATTGACCAGCGACAGTGCCAAAATAGGTTGGTGTACCTAATACCCAAACATCAGCAGCTTTTAATTTGGCCTCGAGTTTATCCAGCGTTGGATTTGTGGTCTCAGGTTTGTCAGGATGAATTTGATATTGATTCAAATCGACAAACTCAGTTGTGGCGGGCGCTGCAACGCCGGCCAGCACTTCTTTGACTAAGCTGGCGGTGAGGCCATTAGCATCCTGACCACCGTATATCCCCAAAATTTTCATCAAATACTTGCGCCTTTCTATGTCATGTTTTTACATGACGTCACACTTAACTCTAAAAAACATTTGTGAATTTCGCAACTTAGTTTTGTTGAAGAAGCCGACTTTCGCGATGGCCAGCACTTTTTGAGTTGATTTGCGAATTGAATCACCAAATCAAGCGTTTTGTTGGCAAAAATTGAACCGAATCATTATGCTGTTCTCAGTTATGTAAACAGCGGGAGATTAACGCTGTTTGCGTGTTCAAGAAGGAGCAGATTAAAATGACAGGAATCATATTGCCAGAAGAGACTCGAGTGGATTTTGTCGCGCTTAAAGTGGCGAATTTGACGTTGGTGAGTCAATGGTATCAGCAGGTTGCGCGGTTAGATCTGCTACGGCAAAATGGGTCAACGATTTATTTAGGCACTCGGCTTAATCAACAGGTTTTAGTGGTATTGCATCAAATTACAGGGCTGCAGGCACAACAACCGGTGACTGGCTTGGATCATTTTGCCATTTTGTTACCGAATCCAGGTGCCTTAGGTGCGGCTTATCGCATTGTGGCTAAGGATCAAACTGTAACGACCGCCTTTCAGACAGGTTATCGGGAAGGCTTCATTGCCCATGATCCTGAAGGCAACGGGGTCGCTTTCACCATTGATCGCGCGATTGAACAGTATCAAGAAGAACGACAATATAACTGGGAAGACGAAACGCTTCAGTCGATTGACCCGGCAACCATTGGCGAACATGCCGCTCGGAAATATGATCGATTGCCATCTGGTACGACGATTGGTTATGTCCAATTTCGGGTGTCCGATTTACCAGCGACAAGTCATTATCTTGAACAGGGATTGGGTTTTCGCGAAAAGACTAGCCATGATCCAAATGAGGTTTTTTTAGCGGCAGGGGATTATCGGCACCACATTGGCATTAACTTAAGACTGGATGCTAAGTTGGCGTTGCCGACGCCGGATATGTATGGTTTGGATTATGTGAGTTTTATCTTGCCAGATCAGCACGCTATGGAAAACATTTTGATGAACCTTGATGCGGCAGGTTTAACGGATTACGATTATAATAAAGACAATCAATTTTTGATGATTGCTGGTCCTAATCGCCTAACGCTGTGGTTTCGGGTGGCGTGATTCGTGATAATGGTCAGTACATCAGAGAGAAGGCCAGCATGGATTTTCAAGCAGTGACGGATGAACTGAAGACATGGACAAAAGCCCGGGTAATGCCGGGTTTTAGTGTGGCATTATTGACGGGTAAAACGGTGCAGACGGCGGTCAGTGGCGAAGCACAGTGGTTCCCGCAACCTGCGCCTTTGCAGCCGCATATGCTGTACGACGTGGCATCTTTGACGAAGGTGATAGGAACTACCACGGTGTTCTTGCAAGCATGGGACCAAGGCTTGGTTTCGCCGGATATGCCGCTACACCGATTCTTGCCAGATTTCCCACACACAACCACTTTTCGACAGGCACTCACGCATACTTCAGGACTGGAAGGCTATATTCCGCACCGTAATGCCTTGCCAGCCCCGGCGCTGAAACAGGCGTTGATGACGCAACTGACTGTTACCGAAGAAGTGGATCGTCAAGTGGTTTATCGCGACGTGAATTTGTTGCTGGTTGGCTGGGCTTTGGAACAGGTATATCATCAGCCAATTCAAACACTCATCACGCGGCAAGTGATACAGCCACTAGCCTTACCGCAAGCTACTTTTCAACCTAATTCACAACAATGCGTTCCAACAACGTATAGTCCGGCAGTCGGGTTGCGGCAAGGCGTTGTCCATGATCCCAAGAGCGCCATTCTTGGTAAGCATAGCGGTGCAGCTGGCTTATTTGCTTCGTTGGCCGACCTAGTAACTTTCACCGAATACTTTTTTGGCAACCGCCAATCAGCAAGCTGGCCCGCGCATGCGGCTGATCTCACACAGGATTGGACAAAGCATCACTTAGGCCGAAGTCTCGGATGGGACTTGCGGCGCGATGGTCAAGGCCGACTATGGCTTTATCATACTGGCTATACGGGCACTTTTTGGCTGATTCAACCTGATGATCAATTGGCATTGGTTGTCTTGACCAATCGGGTTCACCCCCAACCAAATCCGGCTTTTTTGGCAAAGCGGGATGCTTTGATAGCCCGATTTTTAAGTGATTTCAAAACAATGCCTGCTGTATAACTGATAAAGTTTTGGGACATGATTTATAGTTGCAAAAAAAGACGAGCGATTGTCCGTAGTATTTGGAGTACGGAAAACCGTTCGTCTTTCATTTTGTTATAGACAATCTGCTGTTGAATTTAAAGATCCCAGTGCCAAGGCGGAGCAATCGTAGGCCAGAGGGGGCCCAGCTGTGCAAACAACACAGCGACTGATCTAGTTAGGCGACTTCGAAACCGGTTTTTGGGCTCGAAGCGCCGTCACTGCTCTAGCTACGCGTCGCCACCCCATCTGGCCGGAGATTGCGGCGTTTAGCACGGCAAAGGATTCTTTGCCTAGCATTCCTTCCCACACTGTCGTAGAAAGCATACGCGGCCTAAAAGCCTGCTTTGATGTACCCGCCATCGCTTAATTTCTTGCGTAGTTGCAACATTGCTGTATAGGTGGCCAGAACGTAAAGTTGATCTTGCGGGGAGCGTTTTAAGGTGCTGATGACATCATCAAGAGCTGGCTTGCTGACAAGCGCTTTTTCGGGCACACCTGCGACTGTAAGGCGTAAACCGATGTCCTTGTAGCGTTCGCCGCCGACCAAATAGCTGGCGGCCTTTTGACTGGCAACGAGTTCTTCAAAATTGCCGTCCCAAATCCAACTAGTATCAATGCCATCTGCATAATTGGCATTAAGCAGCATTGCAAAACCAAACGGCTGCTTGGCGGTTTCGATCATGCTGAGGACCTGGTTGAGGCCGACTGGGTTTTTAACCAAAATCAAGGTTAATTTTTTCTTGCCAAGTTGAATGACTTCTTGACGACCGAAGACCTTCTCGTCATAAGCAAAAGCTTGGCTGATTTCAGTCGGGGTAACACCGAACGCCCGGCCAACAGCAAAGGCGGCGAGCGCGTTGTAGATGTTATACATGCCACCGATGTCGATGTGGCATGGTTGATCATCAATCATGAAGTCGCTGCTTTGTGGGGTAATTTGGGTGACCTCGGTGATTTGATGGGTTAAAGCGGGGCGTTTGAAGCCGCAATGCGGACAAAAATAATTGCCCAAATTGGCGTAAGTTTGTGCATGGTAGTGCAGAATGTGCTGACATACCGGACACAAGACACCGTCCGTATTCGGCGGGGCTTTATGATCGCCATTTGCCGTGAGTTCAAAGCCATAGTAGGTGACTGGATTAGGCAGCTTTCGGGAGCTGAAAATCGGAGCGTCGCCATTAGCAATGACCATCGCTTCAGGATCGCGTGTCACACCGTCTAAAATTTTCTGATAGGTGGTATAAAATTCCCCATAACGGTCCATCTGGTCGCGGAAAATATTGGTGAGAACAAAGGCCTTGGGTTTTAACTGAGCGGCAACTGGTGCAACATTGGCCTCATCGACTTCGAGCACAGCGATACCGCGGCCATGACCGCGCTTCGGCTGGGCCAAAAAAGCCGTTGTGATACCTTGCAACATGTTGGAGCCAGTGGGGTTCGTTAAGACTTCTTTATATTTCTTTTTAAGCACCTTAACAATCAGGCTGGTGGTCAACGTCTTGCCATTTGTTCCAGTCACCACAATAACATCGTAGTTTTGACCGAGCGTCCGCAAGACTTGGGGATCAATTCGGTTGGCGAGCTGGCCTGGTAGGCTCGACCCGCCTTTTAGAAATGTGTGTAAGAACCAGTAACTGCTGCGACCAATGGCAGTTGCCAGGCTAGCTTTTGCAGAAAATGCCACGGCGTTCTTCCTCTCAACTTAATGGGACTATTTTAGCATAAGTTGCAAGCAAACCGGCGGGCGTGGTGTTCTTTGCACAAAAAATCCGTTATACTGTGAGCTGTGATATTTGAGATGGAGGCGGCATATGGCCCAGCTTTTCTTTCGTTACGGTGCGATGAACTCCGGGAAAAGTATTGAAATCCTGAAGGTTGCGCATAACTATGAAGAACAAAATAAACGCGTAATTTTGATGACAAGTGCCGTGGATGATCGTGCCGGCGTCGGTATGATTGCCAGTCGAATCGGCTTAGAACGCACGGCAATTCCGATTACACACGAAACCAACCTTTACGACATCATCAAGGCAACTGATCCTAAGGCAGCCTGTGTGTTGATCGATGAGGCGCAGTTCCTGCAGAAACATCACATTTTTGAAGCAGCACGTGTGGTTGATGAATTACATATTCCAGTCATGGCGTTCGGTTTGAAAAATGATTTCCGCAATGAGCTGTTTGAAGGTTCAAAATATTTATTACTCTATGCGGACAAAATTGAAGAAATGAAAACGATCTGCTGGTTTTGTGCCAAAAAAGCGATCATGAATTTACGAATTCATGATGGCCAGCCAGTCTACGAAGGCAAACAAGTACTGATTGGTGGGAATGAGTCGTATTATCCAGTTTGCCGACATCATTATTTTCATCCGCCATTGAAGCAGATTGACCCCACCGATTAAATTTTAAATGGCGCTTGACGATAAGTGCCCGCACTGGCGCGTTTAGCGACTAGGCGTGTCGATTGTGACGCCGGTAAATGCATTTTTAGGAGGAAACATGGATAAGATTTTTGAACAGTTGGATGGTCTGCTGGACCGTTATGAAGAACTTCAGGAGCTGATGTCAGACCCTGAAGTGATTAGCGATACAAAGCGTTATCTTGCCTTGTCCAAAGAAGAAGGCGGCATGCGGGATGTGGTCGCCGCTTACAAGAAATACAAGCAAGTGCTTTCAGATATTAAAGAAAGTGAAGAAGTTCTGCGGGAAAGCAAAGACGACGACATGGAAGCTTTGGCCAAAGAAGACCTCGAAGACTTGCAGAAGCAAAAGGCTGACCTTGAAGATCAAATCAAGGTACTGATGCTGCCTAAGGATCCTAACGACGATAAAAATATCATTATGGAAATTCGTGGTGCAGCAGGTGGCGACGAAGCCAGTCTTTTTGCTGGCGATTTGTTGAATATGTATATGCATTACGCTGAGCGCCAAGGCTGGAAGACCGAGATCATTGACGCAACTCCTACTGAAGTCGGCGGGTACAAAGAGGTCGTGGTCATGATTACTGGGGACAACGTCTACTCCAAGCTTAAGTATGAAAATGGGGCGCATCGTGTGCAGCGCGTTCCAGTGACTGAAAGTGCTGGCCGCGTGCATACCAGCACTGCAACGGTTGGTGTGATGCCAGAGTACGATGAAGTTGATCTAAAAATTGATCCAAAAGATATTCGGACAGATGTCTATCGGTCATCAGGCGCCGGTGGTCAGCACGTCAACAAAACCAGTTCGGCCGTGCGGATGACCCATATTCCGAGTGGCATTGTGGTCTCAATGCAAGATGAACGTAGTCAGCAGGAAAACCGGGCTCGCGCAATGCAGATTCTGCGTTCGCGTGTTTACGATTATTATGAAACCCAGAATCAGGAAAAATATGATCAGAATCGGAAGAATGCGATTGGGACTGGTGATCGGTCGGAACGAATCAGAACTTACAATTACCCGCAAAACCGGGTTACTGATCATCGAATTGGGTTAACGCTCAATAAGTTGGATCGTATCATGAATGGCGAACTCGACGAAATTATCGATGCGTTGATCGTTCATGATCAGGCGCAAAAGATGGAATCGCTCAATGTCTAAAACGTATGCCGAGGCGCTCAAGTGGGCGTCTTTGTTGTTGACCAAGGACGGAATTGATCCTGACGGTGCGCGGTATGTCTTGATGACACGTGCGGACTTCACCCCAAGTCAGTTGATTTTGCATCGTCAAGATCTAATGCCTGAAACACGTTGGCAGCAATTTCAACAGGATGTCGAACGCTTGCGTCAGTTTGAGCCGGCCCAATACATTGTCGGGGTAGCCCCTTTTTTTGGTGAGTTGTTTAAGGTCACGCCAGCAGTTTTAATTCCGCGATTTGAAACTGAGGAGCTTGTGGCTTGGGTCGCTGAAGAGCAACGGACAGCACAAACTGGCTTGGATCTTGGTACTGGCAGCGGGGCGATTGGCTTAACCTTAGCCCGCAAGTTGCCGCAAACAACGATGACATTGAGCGATGTTTCACCAGAAGCACTTGCGGTCGCTAAGCAAAATGCTAAGGAACAGCAGGTGGCAGTTCAGTTTACGGTGAGTGACTTGTTTACAGCCCTACCAGCACGGTATGACTTTGTTGTGACAAATTTGCCTTATATCGCCCCAGAAGAGACGCCTGTGATGGATCAAAGCACGCTGCGTTATGAACCTAAGTTAGCATTATTTGCAGGGCATCATGGCCTCGCCGTTTTTGAGCAGTTTGTTGCAGCGTTGCCTCAGCACTTAACAGCTGGCGGGGCGGCATACTTAGAATTCGGTTATCGCCAAGAGCCGGCATTGCGCGAACTTTTTGCTAAGCAACTGCCACAGGCGCAGGTGACTTTTCGACGCGATATGGCAGATCATCCTCGTATGGCCAAGCTGCAATTCTGAAGGTTAAAACGCATGGTGTGACCCTTGAACCGATCTGCTACAATTTTTCTACTAAGTTTGAGCTATTTTAAAAAGAACATGATTTGGAGGCAACATCTTGTCAAAACGTTATCACGAATCTGATATTCCGGAAGCTGCGGCTGCGCTGAAGCGTGGTGAGTTGGTGGCCTTTCCCACCGAGACTGTTTATGGTCTCGGGGCGGATGCGACCAATGTGACGGCCGTTGGAAAAGTTTATGCTGCTAAAGGGCGACCGTCTGATAATCCCTTAATCGTAACGGTTGCCGACGCCGATATGGTCGGACAATATGCCACGATTACCCCGCTTGCAGCAAAGCTAATGGAGGCTTTTTGGCCGGGGCCACTGACAATTATTCTGAATATTTTGCCAGGTCGGCTGTCCATGAAGGTGACTGGTGGCTTGCAGACAGCTGCCTTCCGAAACCCCGATAACGCGTTAACGCGCAAATTGATTGCGACAGCCGGCGTACCCATTGTCGGTCCATCAGCCAATACTTCGGGCAAGCCGAGTCCAACAACCGCTGACCATGTGTTGCATGATCTTGACGGCAAAATTGCCGGTGTACTCGATGACGGGCCAACTCAAGTCGGTGTTGAATCAGCAATCATTGATCTCACGGTCACGCCACCAGCTATTTTGCGGCCGGGAGCCATTGGACCCGATGAACTTGAACCGTTAATCGGACACGTTGATACGGCAGCACATCATGTTGGCCAAAACGAAGCACCTAAGGCTCCAGGAATGAAATACAAGCATTATGCACCAGCTGCGCAGGTAGTTGTTGTCGATGATCCAGCCCAATTTTCGGCAGCGGTCGCTTGGGCTAAACAAACTGGTCAAGTGTTTGGCCTGTTGGCAACTGATGCAATTTTGGCTCAGTATCCGACGATACCAAGCTATTCACTTGGGAAGGATGTTCAAAGCGCTGCCCACGCTTTATTTGCCGGGTTACGGTGGTTTGATTTACATCCCGATGTCACGCTGGTCTTAGCACAAGCCTTTTCAAAAACTGAATTAAGTGCTGCTTACATGAATCGGCTGTTGAAATCGGCTGGCGATATGCATTTTCAAGGATAGTCGCGGCGGATCATAGCGCTAACCGTTTATGAGTGCTGGACTATCGAGGACTCAAGTTTAGTCGTCGTGCTGAATCGTTATCTTGGATGATGGCAGCTGTTTAAACGAAACAGAACGCCAACATTCAGCTACAAATAAGTAGATATTCTAGCAGACGCACGATGATTTGCTATAATGAGACCAACTGACAGAGCCTTTGTGAGTTGGTTTTTTTAATAAAAGCAAATGCAACGGGTGTTTTGGTGGCGCATTTTAAAGGAGGAACTTGCATGGATTTCATGGCACAAGATCCAGAAGTTTTCGGTGCAATTCATAACGAAGAGGAACGACAAGAACATAACATTGAACTTATCGCTTCAGAAAACATTGTTTCCCCAGCGGTTCGGGCGGCACAAGGGTCAGTGCTGACGAATAAGTATTCTGAAGGTTATCCTGGCCATCGTTATTATGGTGGTAATCAATACATTGATGTGGTTGAGAATCTCGCCATTGATCGCGCTAAAAAATTGTTTGGGGCCGAATTTGCAAATGTACAGCCGCATTCCGGTTCACAGGCAAATATGGCCACGTATCGCGCCTTTTTAGAAGATGGCGATAAAGTGCTGGCAATGGATCTAACCGATGGCGGCCATCTGACTCACGGCAGCCCAGTTAGTTTTAGTGGTCAGGAATATCATTTCTACCATTATGGTTTGGATCCGAAGACAGAACGGCTAAATTACGCCAAGATTCGTGAGCAGGCTGAACAGGTGCAACCGCGAATGATTGTGGCGGGGGCTTCGGCTTATAGCCGCGAGATTGATTTCAAAAAATTCCGCGAAATTGCCGATCATGTTGGGGCCTTTTTGATGGTCGACATGGCGCATATTGCCGGGTTGGTTGCCGCAGGTTTGCATATGAATCCGGTACCTTACGCCGATGTGGTCACAACAACGACGCATAAAACGCTGCGCGGCCCCCGTGGCGGCTTGATCCTTGCTATGGCGCAATACGGCAAGGCCATTAATTCAGCACTTTTCCCCGGTATTCAAGGCGGGCCGCTTGATCACGTGGTTGCAGCAAAAGCCGTTGCATTAGGCGAAGCGTTGCAGCCATCTTTTAAAACATATGCTCAGCATATTCTGGATAACATGCAGGCGATGGTGAGTGGTTTTGAAGAAGATCCGCATTTGCGGTTGATTTCTGGTGGTTCTGATAACCACATGGTCTTGATTGATGTAACGGGTTATGGCGTAAATGGTCGCCAAGTTCAAGATCTGCTGGATGAAGTTGGTATCACGACTAACAAAAATCAAATTCCAGGAGAGCAGAATGGCCCGTTTAAAACCAGCGGTATCCGAGTAGGTACGGCTGCCATTACCACTCGCGGCTTTACAGCAGATGAGAGCAAACGAGTTGGCGAATTGATCAGTGCCGCGATTGCCCAGCGTGATGATCAGCCAGCTTTGGACCAGATTCATCAAGAAGTGCTTGCACTGACAGCCCGTCATCCTTTATCATAGTTAGGGTTTGCAAACAAATGATTATCAAAGAAAACGTGATTGACTTCTTTTGAAACCGGTCTATCAGAGGGCTTAGGACGTGATGTTCACGGTAGCACATGGCGGCTAAGACTTTTATATAGCGGTTTCTAGGATGAAGAATGCGTTTAGGAGGCGCCAAATGGGCAAATTTACAGTTTTGAATCACCCGTTGATTCAGCATAAGCTGACCCTGATTCGGGACAAGCATGCTGGAACCAAGGAGTTCCGCGAAATCGCCAATGAAATCGCGGAATTAATGGTGTATGAAATCACACGGGATCTGCCGCTTGAAAGTATCGAAATTGAGACACCGATGGGTAAAACTATCCAAAAACAGCTTGCTGGCAAGAAGCTTGCGGTTGTCCCAATTTTGCGCGCAGGTTTAGGGATGGTTGATGGTGTTTTGCGCCTGATTCCAGCCGCAAAAGTCGGTCACATTGGCATGTATCGCGATGAGAAGACCCTTAAACCGCATGAATACTTTGTTAAAATGCCGCCGGATATTGAACAACGGGATTTGATCATTGTCGATCCAATGCTGGCAACTGGCGGATCAGCTAACATGGCCATTGAGGCACTCAAGAAGCGCGGTGCCACATCAATGCGGCTAGTTGTCTTGGTGGCAGCGCCGGAGGGTGTTAAAGCCGTCCAGGCGGCCAATCCAGATGTCGATATCTATGCGGCAGCGTTAGATGATCATTTGAACGAAAACGGCTATATTGTGCCGGGTCTTGGAGATGCAGGCGACAGACTTTTTGGGACAAAATGACATTCTTTGGCATGTGTAAAAGCACGTGCCTTTTTCATATTTCTTCAAAAGAATTTTCATAGCCGCAAAAATAGGTGGTCAAAAGCCGCCCAAAGCCATGAAAACACTGATGAAAAAGCCGCTATGGCGGCAAAAGTTTCTGCTTTCAGTGCTTTGTCTTTTAGGTGAAATGGTGTTAGAGTAATGATTGTGTTTCAGGGGTCTGCCCTAGTAAACAACGATTATCGAAGTCTCCGCAATCGTGCATCATCATTTTGATGATACAAATGATATGACGTCACTTCAGTAAGGAGGTGAATTCTGTGAACGAACAATATCCCTCGATCAAGCTTTTTGGCTTAAGCTTTAACCTGACGAATGACATCGGCGTTTTGGTTTCGGCAGTTCTGGTATTCTTACTGGTATTCTGGCTGTCTCGCAACCTTAAGATGCGGCCAGGCGGCAAGCAGAATGTGCTGGAATGGATCATGGACTTTACGAACGGTATCGTCAAAGGTACCATGCCTGGTTCGGAGCGTTATACTTTTAATTTATTTGCGTTTACGCTCTTCTTATTTATTTTCATTAGTAACCAAATTGGGTTATTCATTGAAGTCGATATCGGCAAAGACACTTGGTTCCGTTCTGCGACCGCGTCGCCTGTCATCACGATGACGTTGGCCATGATGGTACTGGTCCTCTCGCATTACTTCGGGGTTGTCTTCAAGGGTTTCAAAGGATATCTCAAGGGGTATGCGTCACCGGTCGCAATCCTGCTTCCGATCAACCTGCTTGAAGAGTTTACAAATTTCATTACACTCTCCATGCGGCTGTATGGGAATATTTTCGCCGGCGAAGTCTTAGTCCTGCTCATCAGGCAGTTTGCTTTCTCAGGCGGGGCCGTCAGCTTCGTCTCCGGATTCTTGCTTGAGGTTCTGTGGCAAGGGTTCTCAGTCTTCATTGGTAGTATTCAAGCGTACGTTTTTGTCACGCTTGGGATGGTTTACACATCACACAAAATTGTGTTCGAGTAACTAAATTAGGAGGAAATTTCTTATGCAATTCATCGCTGCATCAATCGCCGCCGGCATCGCTGCCTTCGGTGCTTCAATCGGTAACGGGATGGTTATCAGCAAAACCCTCGAAGGTATGGCTCGTCAGCCGGAAATGGCTGGGACACTTCGTGGGACTATGTTCATCGGTGTTGGCTTGATTGAAGCCGTTCCGATCTTGTCTGTCGTTGTTGCCTTCATGTTGATGAGTCGTTAATCTGGTTCATCAATAAAGAAGGGAGTGGCAACAAATGACTTTAGGTGACACACTCTTCACACTAGTCACATTTCTGGTTCTGATGCTAGCCGTCGGGAAAGTGGCCTGGAAGCCAGTTTCGAAAATGATGGCGGATCGTCAGCAGAAAATTTCCGGAGATCTGGATTATGCTGAAAAGTCACGCAAAGACGCAGATGCTTTAGCAGCTAAACGTCAAGAAGAACTGCAACACGCCCAAGCCGATGCCGTTAAGATCGTGAATCAAGCCAAGGAAAATGGCGAGAAACAGCGGCAATCATTGGTCGACGCTGCCAACGCAGAAGTCACCACGATGAAGAAGAATGCGCAAACCGACATTGATCAAGCACGTAAAGATGCTTTGGCCAGTGCCAAAAATGATGTGGCAGACCTAAGTTTGACCATCGCGCAAAAACTGATCGGTAAGGAACTCAATGCAGACGATCAAAAAGGTTTGATCGATGACTATATTAAACGGTTAGGTGATGCAAATGGCAGTCACTAATCAGATGGTCGCACCCCGCTATGCCAAAGCTTTATTGGAAGCGGCACAAGATCAAAATCAGGTGGAGACGGTCCATGAAGAGTTACAAGCGCTACAGTCTGTCTTTAACGACAACCCAACGATCTTGACTATTTTTGATAACGCTCGAATCACGGCAGCTGATAAGGACGCCTTGATGACAACCTTAACCAAGGATGCTAGCCCGCTGGTCGCTAACTTGTTGAAGTTAACCCAGCAATATGGGCGATTCGGAGCATTACCAGCCATCATCAGCGCGTTTAACCAAGCGTACGATGAGGAAGCCGGGATTATTGCGGCGACTGTGACGACTGCAGTTGCTTTGTCAGCAGATCAAGCTGATGCTTTGCGCAGTACCATTGCTGCGCGTTTTGGCATGAAATCGACCCAACTGGATCAAGTCGTTGATCCAAGCGTCATCGGCGGTGTGCGAATTCAAGCACGCGGTTCGGTTATCGATGGTACGGTCAAGCACCGTTTCGATAAGATGAAAGCTGCACTGCTGGCAGACTAATGAGTAAGTAAAAGAGGTGAACCGGATGAGCATCAAGACTGAGGAAATCAGTTCTCTGATCAAAAAACAACTTGAAGGATATCAGGACGATTTGGCGGCCGAAGAAGTCGGCACTGTGACTTACATCGGTGATGGGATCGCACGTGCGACTGGGCTGGAAAATGCCATGGCCAACGAATTGCTCCAATTTAGCAACGGCTCATACGGGATGGCGTTAAACCTTGAAACGAACGATGTCGGGATCATTATCTTAGGTGACTTCGATGAGATTCGCGAAGGCGACCAAGTGAAACGCACTGGCCGAATCATGGAAGTTCCTGTCGGGGATGCCATGATCGGGCGAGTTGTCAATTCTTTGGGTCAGCCGGTCGACGGTTTAGGCGCGATTAAGACGGATAAAACCCGTCCGATCGAGTTTAAGGCGCCAGGTGTTATGCAACGCAAATCCGTATCAGAACCGTTACAAACCGGTTTGAAAGCGATTGACGCGCTGGTACCGATTGGCCGTGGTCAGCGTGAGTTGATCATTGGTGACCGGAAAACCGGGAAAACATCAATTGCGATTGATACCATTTTGAACCAAAAAGATCAAAACATGATCTGTGTGTACGTTGCGATTGGGCAAAAGGACAGTACGGTTCGAGCTCAAGTTGAAACGTTGAAAAAATATGGTGCGATGGATTATACCATCGTGCTGACTGCTGGCCCATCTGAACCTGCACCAATGCTGTATATCGCGCCTTATGCCGGTGCAGCGATGGGTGAAGAGTTCATGTATAACGGCAAGCACGTCTTGATCGTGTATGATGATTTGAGCAAACAGGCAACCTCATATCGTGAGCTGTCCTTGCTGCTCCGTCGTCCGCCTGGTCGTGAAGCCTATCCTGGGGATATTTTCTATACCCACAGTCGCTTGTTGGAACGTGCTGCTAAATTGAGTGATAAACTCGGCGGCGGTTCTATGACGGCGTTGCCGGTTATTGAAACTCAGGCAGGCGATATTTCCGCGTACATCCCGACTAACGTTATTTCTATCACGGATGGTCAGATCTTCTTACAAAGCGATCTGTTCTATGCGGGTACACGTCCAGCCATTGATGCTGGTGCTTCTGTTTCCCGTGTTGGTGGTGATGCGCAGGTCAAGGCGATGAAGAAAGTTGCCGGGACATTGCGGTTGGATCTGGCATCCTTCCGTGAACTGGAAGCCTTCACGCAATTTGGTTCTGATTTGGATGCAGCAACGCAAGCTAAGTTGAATCGTGGTCGCCGAACGGTTGAAGTGCTGAAGCAGCCTGTTCACAAACCGTTACCGGTTGAAAAGCAGGTTATCATTCTTTACGCATTAACCCATGGCTTCCTTGATCCAATTCCGATTGAAGACATTACTCGCTTCCAAGATGAACTGTTTGATTTCTTCGATAGCAATGCAGCTGACTTGCTCAAGCAGATTCGTGACACCGGTAATTTACCGGATACCGATAAACTTGATGCACAAATCAAGGCTTTTGCCGGCGGATTCCAAACGAGTAAACAACTTGCTGCAGCGAAAGACTAAGGAGGTGCCGCATGGCTGAATCATTAATGGACATTAAGCGCAAGATCGCATCGACCAAGAAAACCGGTCAGATCACGCAAGCCATGCAGATGGTTTCTGGGGCCAAGTTAAGTCAGATCGAAAAGCGGGCTAAAAAGTATCAGATTTATTCTGATAAGGTTCGCCAGATTGTGACCCATTTGGCTGCTGGGCAGCTTCTTGAGTTAGCCAACGCTACAGAAAGTGATACCGATTCGGGCGACAAGAGTCAGGTCATCTCCGTTGCTAGCCTGCTTCAGAAGCGGCCGGTGAAGAAAACCGGCTATCTCGTGATCACAAGTGATCGCGGGCTGGTTGGCAGTTACAACAGCACGGTTTTAAAAGCCATGATGCAGATGATCAAAGATGACCATGAAAGTCCTGACGATTACGTCATGATGGCCATCGGTGGTGTCGGTGCTGATTTCTTCAAAGCACGCGGCCTGAATCTGGCTTATGAATATCGCGGTGTTTCTGACATTCCGACTTTTAATGAAGTTCGGGAAATCGTAAAAACAGCTGTGACGATGTTTGACAATGGTGTGTTTGATGAACTTTACGTTTGTTACAACCATCACGTCAACACTTTGACCTCTGCTTTCCGTGCAGAGAAAATGTTGCCGATCAGTGATTTGGATGTCAGTGAAGTGGCCGATACCAATGTTGAGTATCTGATTGAACCAGATCTTGACTCGGTTTTGGAATCAGTTTTGCCGCAATATGCGGAAAGTCTGATTTTCGGCGCGATTATGGATGCCAAAACGGCTGAACATGCCGCTTCGACCACTGCTATGCGTAGCGCAACTGATAATGCCAATGACCTGATCTCACATCTGTCGACCCAATATAACCGGGCCCGACAAGCTGCGATCACCACAGAGATCACTGAGATCGTCGGTGGTGCGGCAGCACTAGAATAATCACGCGCCCGCTGGTGTTGGTTCTTAAACGCACCAGCTCGCGCTCAATTTACAACAGGAGGACGAAAATGCCAAATTCAACTGGTAAAATCGCGCAAGTGATCGGTCCTGTTGTCGACGTAGCCTTCCCAATCAATGGCGATCTGCCAGAAATCAATAACGCCTTGACCGTTGCCAAGAAGGATGGCTCCCAGCTTGTGCTGGAAGTTGCATTGGAACTTGGTGATGGCGTGATGCGGACTATTGCGATGGATTCCACCGATGGTCTGCAACGCAACATGGCGGTTCAAGATACTGGCGGTCCGATCTCAGTCCCTGTCGGAAAAGACACACTGGGTCGGGTGTTCAATGTGTTGGGCGACTCCATCGATGGCGGTGAAGCCTTTGGACCGGATCATCGGCGCGACAGCATCCATCGTGATGCGCCAAAATTCGAAGATTTGAATACCAGTTCAGAAATCTTGGAAACTGGCATCAAAGTCATCGATTTGCTCGAACCTTACCTGCGTGGTGGGAAGGTCGGACTCTTCGGCGGTGCTGGTGTCGGCAAAACCGTTTTGATTCAGGAACTGATTCATAATATTGCCGAGGAACACGGCGGCATCTCCGTTTTCACTGGGGTCGGCGAACGAACCCGTGAAGGGAACGACCTTTACTTCGAAATGAAGGAAAGTGGCGTTCTGGAGAATACAGCCATGGTCTTTGGTCAGATGAACGAGCCGCCTGGTGCCCGGATGCGGGTTGCCTTGACCGGATTGACGATCGCGGAATACTTCCGTGATGTTGAAGGTCAGGATGTCCTGCTGTTTATCGACAACATTTTCCGGTTCACTCAGGCCGGTTCCGAAGTTTCTGCTTTACTTGGCCGGATTCCATCAGCTGTTGGTTATCAGCCAACGCTGGCAACAGAAATGGGTCAGTTGCAGGAACGGATTACATCGACTAAAAAAGGTTCAGTTACATCGATTCAGGCAATTTATGTGCCTGCTGATGACTACACTGACCCTGCACCGGCAACGACTTTTGCGCATTTGGATGCAACGACCAACTTGGAACGGCGTCTGACTGAGCAAGGGATTTATCCCGCCGTTGATCCGCTGGAATCATCTTCTAGTGCATTGACGCCGGAAATTGTCGGTGATGAACATTATAAAGTCGCTACCGAAGTGCAACAAGTTTTGCAGCGGTATCGTGAGTTACAAGATATCATCTCTATTTTGGGGATGGATGAATTGTCTGACGAAGAAAAGGTCGTTGTGGCCCGTGCTCGCCGGATTCAGTTCTTCTTGTCACAAAACTTTAACGTTGCGGAACGGTTCACTGGCCAGCCAGGTTCATATGTGCCGGTTGAAGAAACGGTTAAAGGCTTTAAAGCTATCTTGGATGGCAAATACGACGATTACCCTGAAGATGCCTTCCGTTCGGTCGGTCGCATCGAAGAAGTTGTCGAAAAGGCTAAGAAGATGGGCTTTGCTCCTGACGATCAGAATACGGATGCTGACGAAAAGCCGGCTGCACAAGCTGCAGCTAACTAAGGAGGCGACGCGTTTTGGCTGAAACGAGCAACGTTCTTCGGGTCAACATCGTGACGCCTGATGGGTTAGTATACGATCATCACGCCAGGATGTTAGTTGTTCATTCTGTCGCAGGCGAATTGGGTATTATGGCTAATCACGAACCAATCGTGACACCACTTGAGATCGGTGAGGTTGACGTGCAACGTGTTGACGCCAGTGATCACAACGATTCAATTGCGGTTAACGGCGGTTTTATGGAAGTATCAGAAAATGTTGCTTCCATCGTCGCCGATTCTGCCGAGCGTGAGCGTGATATTGATCTCAGTCGTGCGCAAGCTGCGCGCGATCGTGCTCAAAAGCGCATTGCTCAAGCAAAGAATGATCATAATCAAGACGATCTTCGGCGGGCACAAGTCGCACTGCGACGGGCCATCAACCGAATTAACGTCAAGACCAGTCATTAAACATGAAAAGCAGTTCTCTCCCAACTTGGAGAGGACTGCTTTTTGCTTGTTTGCTGCTTGATGAAAGCTAGCAAAACCTGCAATCAAGACCGCTTATTTTCCGGTTTCTAACCGGGCTGGTTCACGCTCTTGCTGAAACGCGTTCACAGGCGCAGAAACCTACACATAAGGGCCTTGAACCTAAATGGCCAGAGCCCAGCCATTTAGATTCAAGGCCCTTATGCTCCGGTTTCTAACCGCGCCTGTTCACGCTCTGCTTGCGTCTTATCGTGTTCTGCGGGAAGATACGTCATGAGGTGATCATATGTTTCAGACAATCGGTTTAAACGGCGCGATTACAATCGTGTCGCATTTTGTTTTCATCATGCTCGCGTTCCGTGCACTCAATGCCTTGCGCTTTGAACAGTTCATCAAAGCCAACCATGTTCGTGAGGAACAGGTCTTGTTACTCTTCATTGCGGTTGCGCTAGGATTCTTAGTCAGTTCGTTCTTTCTATCACTCTTACAAGCAGCTTTAAACTTACCTAAACTTTTCCTGTAAAAACCTCGTCTTAACTATGGTATAATGCGATAGTTAGTCAATTTACGAGGAGAGATATATACCCATGGCAAAAGATATTGGGATCGACTTAGGGACGGCCAATGTGCTGATCAATGTAAAAGGCAAAGGCATCGTCTTAAATGAGCCCTCCGTTGTCGCCATTGATACCCATACCGGCAAAGTGCTGGCGGTGGGGACAGAAGCCTATAAAATGGTTGGACGGACACCGGGTAATATTCGGTCGATCCGGCCGTTAAAGGATGGCGTCATCGCTGACTTTGACATTACCGAAGCAATGCTTGAATATTTTATCAATAAACTAAATGTAAAAGGTGTTTTTTCAAAGCCTAATATTCTGATTTGTGCACCAACCAATATTACGGATATTGAACAGAAAGCGATTATTCAGGCAGCTGAAAAGTCTGGCGGCCGCCATGTTTACTTGGAGTTCGAGCCAAAAGTAGCGGCTGTTGGAGCGGGATTGGATATTTTCCAACCACAAGGCAATATGGTTATTGATATTGGCGGTGGGACGAGTGATATTGCTGTCTTATCCTTAGGCGAAATCGTCACGAGTCGTTCACTGCGCTTGGCAGGTGACAAAATGGATGCCTCCATTGCTGCCTACGTGAAGAACAAGCATAAGTTAATTATTGGTGAGCATACCGCGGAACAGATCAAAATCAAGATTGGTGCCGTTTACGAAGCCGATGAGAAAGAAACGATTGAAGTCCGTGGCCGTGATATTGCGACTGGTTTGCCACGCGAAGTTTCGGTGACATCTGTTGAAGTTGCTGAAGCTTTACATGAGACGATGATGGCGATCATTGAAGGCGCAAAAGGTGTGCTTGAAAAGACCCCACCGGAATTGTCTGCGGATATCATTGATCGTGGGATTATGCTGACAGGCGGCGGCGCCTTGCTTAAAGGTATTTCACAACTTTTTGCTGCAGAGTTGAAAGTGCCAGTGTTGTTGGCGGACGATCCTTTAGATGCAGTTGCACTTGGGACCGGTGTTTTACTCGATAATATTGAACACCATCGCCAGTACTAGGAGCGAGCTATGGACTCACAATATCCTAAACGCATCTTCCACATCATTAAAATTTGGCTGATGATAGCCTTAATCGCACTGATATTGGGCTTATTGATTGGCTTTGCTCTTGGGGAAGGTAATCCGCTTAAGTTGTTCCTACCATCAACATGGGTGCACTTCTTTAAGTTTCTGCGTTAGGAGCGTTTCATGAAACAGGTTCTGACATGGTTAGTGCGGGGCTACCAGCGCTTCATTTCCCCGTTGCTGCCGCCGAGCTGCCGATATTATCCGACATGCTCAACCTACATGATTCAGGCGTTGCAGAAACATGGCGCCATCAAAGGTTCCTTAATGGGGATTGCCCGGATTTTACGGTGCAACCCCTTTGTTAAAGGCGGGCTTGATCCAGTGCCAGCTTTTTTCACTTTGCGGCGTAATCCGCATCCCGAAAATGACTTGGATCTTAGTGACATTCAAAATCTCAATCATAAGCTAGGAGGCCGTCATGGCTAAGGAAAGAAATATCAAGGTCACACAGGCAGATGAAACTCGAAATGGTCATACAGTTTCGGTTTTAAAAATCGGTGACCGGGAGATTGGCTTTATTGAACCGGACGGCACGCGATTTTCAGCATTTGTAGCTGGCTCGACTAAGCCTAACCGGTTCAAAACACTGGATGCCGCAGTTAATGCGTTGATTGCCGAATACCATTTACATCAAGGCTGAAACAACTCTGGCAGCGCGCATCGCAACATCCAGTGCTCCGTGATTTTAGAGGTAAATCGGTATTTGAACGGTTTTATCATCAACGTTTAGCTAGTAAAGAATATGCTTTTGCGAAAATCGAAGGCATTTTAAGAACGAAACGTGAACCAACGCGCTTAGGCAAGAGCGTGAACTGGCACGTTCAGAAACCGGGACATAGGCGACCTTGAGACGACCTGTTGGGTTTTGACCCTTTAGTTTCAAGGCTGTTATGTGCACGTTTCTGCGTCAGTGAACGTGTTTAAAGGAGGGCAGCCCGTGGAGTCACACGAAATCAAATCAAACTCAGAGGGTGATCGGATTGATTATGGCATCATCCTGTCAGTCATGTTACTGGCTTTGATCGGGCTTGTGTCCATCTATCTGGCCACCGCTCATGATACTTCTACGCTACAGAATCCTGTTCGTGCCACGGTTATGCAGGCGGCGTGGTATGTGATTGGCGGTATCGGCATCTTCTTCGTTATGCGATTTGATGCGGAGCAGCTTTGGCGCATTGCCCCTTATTTATACGGGATTGGCATTTTTCTGATGATTGCGGTATTGATTTTTTATGACCGCAACACAGAAGCCAGTACAGGTGCGAAAAGCTGGTTTGCCCTTGGCCCGATCAGTTTTCAGCCGTCAGAAGTGATGAAACCTGCCTATATTTTGATGTTGAGTCGCGTTGTGACCCAACACAATGCTGCTTTTTCACATACCATTCAACACGATTGGCAGTTAATTGGCCGGATGGTTTTGTGGACATTACCGATAGCAGTCCTCATGAAATTTCAAAATGACTTTGGGACGACACTTGTTTTTCTGGCGATTTTCGCTGGTGTTACCTTGGTTGCCGGGATTAATTGGCGCATTCTCGTGCCGATTGCACTTGTGGCTGGCATTATCGGGACAGTTGGCATTCTGTTAGTGACGCAGACATGGGGTCGATCTATTCTTGGTAGTATCGGCTTTAAAACATATCAATTTGCCCGAATTGATTCGTGGTTAAACCCTTCTGGTAGTACAACTGGCGACAGTTACCAGCTGTGGCAATCGATGAAGGCTATCGGTTCTGGTCAATTGACTGGGAAAGGGCCAATGCACATTGCAGTGCCTGTCCCAGTCCGAGAATCGGATATGATCTTTTCCGTGATTGGCGAAGCTTTCGGTTTTGTAGGTGCTGCGGTTTTGATTCTGTTATACTTTATGTTGATCTACCAAATGATTAGGGTCACGTTTGACACAAAAAATGAGTTTTATGCTTACATCTCGACTGGTGTCATCATGATGATCCTATTCCATGTATTTGAAAACATCGGCATGAACATCGGGTTACTACCATTGACGGGGATTCCGCTACCATTTATTTCACAAGGTGGTTCATTCTTGTTGGCTAATATGTTATCAGTCGGGATGGTCTTGTCGATGCGCTACCATCATACGAGCTACATGTTCAGTCGCGACACAGAAGATTTTGAATAGGGGAGAGCAAAATGGCAACAACTTATTTTTGGCAAGATGAACTGGCTTCCGGGCAAATTCGTCTCGGCTTGACCCAAGAGGCTCAAGAAACGTTAGGCAAAATCAAGTATGTTGATTTGCCAACAATTGGCGCGAGCCTTACCACCGGCAAACCTTTTTTAAGTGTTGAAGCCGAAAAAGCCGTGTTAGATCTTGAGGCACCGTTAGCAGGAACAATTGTGGACGTGCATCAGGAATTGAGTGATAAACCAGCTTTGTTAGACGAAACCGATCATAACCAAAACTGGGTTGTGACAGTTTCAACCAAATAGCTAATCAAAAAGCCGACCCGCATTTTTAAAATGACGGTCGGCTTTTTGCGGCTCTACGTCAACTGGTGTTGAAGAATAAATTTATCATTTGAGGCGGTTCTCCATTTGGGGAGCCGTCTTTGTCATGTTATGCCGTGATTTGGTAGATTCGTTTGAAGAAGTTCAGCTGATTCTTGAAGCCAAAACAGGATCGTTTGAGTGACTTGATGAGGCGGTTAACCCCTTCGATCGGACCGTTGGAATAAGGGCTGGTGACAGCGGCGAGAACAGCGACTTTGTGTCGCTTAAGCGTCGCGATCGTCATGTCCATTGCCGTACCGTTTGGCTCGTAAGTAGCTAACAGGTTTGCCAGTTCCGCGGGATGTTTCTTCACCATCAAAGCATCATGAAGCGCTAAGTAGGTCTCGTAGGTTTGCTTGAGCTTGGGCTCAGTATCAAGTGCGATATCGATGGCCTCCTGTTGCGTGACGTATTCATTCAAACCAAACAGGAACTGTTTGTGTTTAGCGTCAGGCGCAGTTTGATGAAAAAGCCGCCAGTTTGTCTTCATGATCTTATAAGGACGGCTGTGTTTGTCATCAAGCTGTTTGAGCGCTTGGACGCGTACCTGATCAAGGGCACGAGCCGCAAGTTGAATGATATGGAACCGATCAATGACGACTTGGGCCTTGGGGAAAACCTCATGAATAATCGTCTGATAAGCTGCGTTCATGTCCATGGTGACCGTCTGGACCCGAGTGCGTTCAGCGAGTGAATAATGAGCGATGAAAAAGTTTTTAATCGTGCGGTTGAATCGATCACCAAGCAAGGCAATTAGACGATGTGAATCGGCATCAAGACAGATAAACGACATCATGCCATGAGTGGAACGGAACTCATCAAAGCAGAGTCGCGTGGGTAGCCGGCGAGCCGGTCGGAGTTTGAGATTTTGGTCAATGATCCGTTGAACCGAGGAAGCTGAGATTCCGATAATACGGGCGATGGTTTTGACTGGCAACCGTTCATGCGCTAACTTCATGATTCGCTCTGTCATGTGAGTGGCGATCGTGTGGTTGGGTTGCACGAGTGGCGTCTTGGCACTGACTGTGTGGTAACAGTTATGACAGCGCCATCGTTGCTTGTGCAAGTCAATGACTGTCGGCATTTCAACCCCATTGAGGACGCGCACGTGGGCCGTATAAAACCCGTTAGGGTGCAAGGCCTCAAAGCCACACAGTGGGCACCGGGTTAACCGGTAAGTCAGCTCGGCATCAATCACATGATACTGGCGGCGACGTACCCCGTTGCCGCGATATTCATGACGAACAAAGGCAACTTTGATATTATGGTCTGGTATTCCAAGGACGGACAGTGTAGGATCGTATTGGGACATTTACTCATAACCTCGCTTGCTTTTGGTTTCGACGCTAACAAGCATAGCATGGACACTGAGTAGGTGTCTTTTTGCGTTATCCAAAAAGGGCCTACACGTTCAGTGTTGATTATTTCTCAACACCAGAAAGTGTAGACCCCTTTTTGCATGGCACATTGTGATTTAGCGCGGCTTATTCGAAGAAGCGCTTGGCAATTTCTTGATAAATTTTGATCGCCGTTGTGTAACTGTTCAGGTCGATGTGTTCATTCACTTGATGACTGAAGTGGTTATCACCGGGGCCATAGACAATCACATCAAAATGGTTAGTTGATTTGATGAACTCGGAAGCATCGGTTCCTCCAAACGCAACGGCTAATTCAGCTGGTTTACCAGTTACCGCCGCGATGGCAGCATTTGCCGAAGTTACCAAGTGGCCTGTTTTATCGGAGTGAACCGGCAGAAAACGGTGCAATACTTTCAACGTGAGTTTCGCATTGGTCGTGGCGTTGACATGTGCCACTAAGTCTTCAAGCATTTTCACAACCAGCTCAATATTGGCCGATGGGGTCGGGCGAAGATTGCCACGAAGGAAAGCGTGGGCTGGAATGGTGTTGACTTGGTCGCCGCCATTGATGACCGTGATTGAATGTCGAAATGGGCCGAGATCCGGGTCAGCAGGCGCCTTGTCAAAGGTGTGGTGTTCCAGTGCGGCAAAAGTTGTTAGACCATCGATGGCATTGACGCCTTTTTCAGGCCTAGAACTATGGACAGAGACGCCTTCACTGTCAATCTCGTAATTCACGGTGCCAGCATGTGCGTATTTTAAGATTTTAGTGGTGGGTTCACCAACAACTAAGCCAGCGAGATCATCGGCATAGCCTTGCTCTGTCAGCAAACGTGCGCCCATCGCACCGTATTCTTCGCCTACCGTTGCAATCAAGCGAATCGGATGAGTGAACCCGGATTGTTTGAGGGCGATCAGGGCCAGCACCATGGCGGCCAGACCGCTTTTCATATCATCGGTGCCACGACCATACATGACATTGTTAACGATTTTGCCGGAAAAAGGTGGATACGTCCAGGCTGACTCGTCTCCAGGACTCACAACGTCTTCGTGGCCAGTGAAACCGAGAACGCGATCACCATGGTTTAATTCGGCAATTAAATTCACGCGGTCTTCTGTGTAGGGGATCAGCTTGGTAGGAATATCGGCAGCCTCAAGTTCGGCTTGCAGCAATTTGGCGACGGCGAGCTCGTTGCCATTTACAGAATTGATTTGAATCAGCTTTTGGAGCAGGGCAATTGGTTCTGTCATGATTGCACCATCCTTTGTCGCGACAGTCAGCTGTTGCAGACTTTGTGCGCGAGTTTTGTTGAGCACAGCTTACACTCTTTTTGATTTAAAATTCAATGATTGACAAGTTAAAAAATTGTGATAAGCTCACTTGTACAAACTTGAAATTGATTGTAAACGGACTGAGTGAGTAGTTACCGCGAGGCAGTACAGAAAACCTGATGAGCTGAGAGCAGGGTCGCTAGCGGAAATGAAGATGGCTTGGCACACGCGGCACACCGAGCAAATTGCGAGGCTGTGATGGTTGACACCCATTATCCTGCACCCGGATGAATTCGTCCGCTGAGTGGATCACGTTTTGTGTGGTCAATTAGAATGGTACCGTGGGCCAGAGCTCACTTCTAACAAAGATTGATAATTTGTTAGAAGTGAGTTTTTTTTCGGTCTTCTTGTATCAATGGCAAGTTTATGCGCCTCGGACTGCAGGCCGACGCACTTATTTTAGAGAGCGCGAGTCAGCTCGGTAAGAAACCGAAGCATCAATAGGCGGGGACGTGATAGCCGTATTTTGGCCACTAGGAAACTTATGCGTAGATTGATGGGTTGGCGAACGTATTTAGGAGGAGAAGACATGAAACGGTTTTGGAAAATTTTGACAACCATTTTTGTTTTAGGATTAGTCTTGGTTGGGTGCGGTAAAAGTAGCAGCAGTTCGTCCAGTAGTCAAAAGCAAACGACGGTGAAGATCGGGGTCGTTGGTGCGGATAATCGCGTCTTGCAAGCAGTTGCTAAAAAGGTTAAAAAAGAGGGCATTACGATCAAGATCGTACAGTTCTCGGATTACAATCAGCCTAACACCGCCTTGCGCGATCATGATATTGATTTGAACCTGTTTCAGCATCAGTATTTCCTGAATAACTGGAACAAAACCCACAAGGCTGATCTAGTCAGCATCGGGCAGACCATCATTGCACCACTAGCGATCTATTCCAAAAAAATCACTAAAATTAGCCAGATCAAGAAAGGTGACACCATCGCACTTCCTAACGATCCGACTAACGAAGGCCGCGCATTACAGTTACTTGAAACTGCTGGTTTAATCAAACTGAACAAAAAGGTTGCCTTGCCAACCACGCGAGACGTGACCGAAAACAAATTGGATCTTCAGTTGAAGGCCGTTGATGCTGCCCAGACAGCAAGTTCCTTACCAGACGTGGCCGCTTCCGTCGTCAACTCTGGCGTTGCACACGATGCCAAACTGGATCCCAAGAAGGCTGTTTATACTGAAAAAGTCGACAAGCAAAGCCAACCATGGATTAACGTTTTCGTTGCAAACAAGAAAGATAAAAATAATGCTACTTACAAGAAGATCGTCAAAGCATACCGAACAAAAGACATCGCTGACTTGATTGAGAAACTTTATCATGGCAGTGAAGTTCCAGCTTGGACGCAGAAATTTTAATGGTGAGTTGAGAAAGTTGGTATATAAGTAAGCAATGTTGAGGGTAATCCGAGTTGAATTCTAGGATAGAAAGCAGAGAGTTGGCGGAGCGGAGAGGGGGCTCAGCCGTGAAATTGTTGTTGGCGGTTTACCGCCTACAACAAGGCCAGACTTTGAAATCGCGCGGGCTTTGCGTGAGTTCAAAGCTGTGCCCACAGCTCTAGCTTCGCGGTCGCCAGCCCTCCTCGCCGCGTAGCCAGCTCGGACTACGGGAGATGCTTTACTGGAATAAAACTGAAGAAAAAGTATCAGTCGCATTGCGAAAACGCGTTCGCAGCCGCAGAAACCTGCACATAAGGACCTCAAGCCTAAATGGCCAAGGCCCAGCCATTTAGGCTTGAGGCCACTTATGCTCCGGTTTCTGAACGCGGCTGCTAACGCTCTGATTTAAACGCGTTCACCAGCCCAGAAACCTGCGTATAAGGACCACAAGTGCAATGGTCAAAGCCCCGGCCATCACACTTGTGGCCACTTATACTCCGGTTTCTAACCGGGCTGGTTCACGCTCTGAGTACTTTATCTTGACATTTTACCTAATCATCGTCTAAAATCGATTTAATTCATTTCGGGAAACGAATGACGTGAGTGAGTAGATCTAATCAGACTGTACAGAAAACCTGGGTAGCTGAGAGCAGGGTAGTTAATTGGATCGAAGATGGCTCATTGATCGGCATCGCTGAGCAGTGGTTAAGCGATGATGGCTGGCGGCCTTTAATCCGCACACAGGTGATTGCCTGTTATTGAGGACGCGATGGCGTCGAATTAGAATGGTACCGCGAGCTAGGCTCGCTTCTAAAACTTGTTTTTAGAGGCGAGCCTTTTTGAATGCTTTCATCGCTTGCACACATCATTTGTTTACCTGAACGAGGAGGAGAAAGTTCATGAAATTTTGGAAAAAGGCAATTTTCACGTTTGCACTGATTTTACCAGTATTTGTTTTAGCAGCTTGTGGCAAGTCGGCTAGTTCAACGAAGAATACCACGGTTAAAGTTGGCATCATGAGCACGGATAAAGAAATTTGGACTGATATTCAATCACGTTTGAAGAAGCAGGGTGTGACGATCAAACTTGTTCAGTTCACTGACTATAATCAGCCTAACCAAGCACTGGAAGATGGCGATATTCAACTCAACGCCTTCCAGCATCACAATTTCTTGGATAACTGGAACAAGAAACACAACACCAAGATTGTTGATATCGGCGCAACCTACATCGGCCCGATGCGCGCTTACTCCAACAAGATCAAGTCGTTGAAGGACGTTAAGAACGGCGATCAGATCTCGGTACCAAACGATCCTTCCAATGAAGGCCGTGCTTTACAGTTGTTGGCACAAAATGGCTTGCTGACGTTGAAAAAGGGTGTAGCTTCACCGACTATTCGCGATATCACTGAAAATAAGCTGAATCTGAAGTTTACTGAATTGGATGCCGCTCAAACAGCCCGTTCTTTGAATGATGTCGCAGTTGCTGTTGTCAACAATGATATTGCTGCTGCCGCTAATCTGAAGCCAGCTAACGCAATCGCAGTTGAAAAGATTACTAAGGCGTCCAAGCCTTGGGTGAACTTCATTGCTGCCAAGTCAGCCAAGGACAAGGACAATGCGACCTATAAGAAGATCGTGAAAGCCTATCAGACACAGCGGACAGCTGATCTTTTGAAGAAAGTTTACAAAGGTTCAACCTTGCCGGCTTGGAACTATAAGTTTTAGTTAGAAACGGGGACAATCATGTCAGATCAAGCAGTTGTGACTTTAAAAGATGTGGACGTTGAGTTCCACGGCAAAACCCGCTCGGTGCATGCCGTTGATCATGTGGACTTAACGGTCAACCGCGGTGATATTTATGGCATTGTCGGATACTCTGGTGCCGGCAAATCCACACTTGTTCGGACCATCAACTTGCTGCAGCGCCCAACTGGCGGCAGCGTCAACGTCCTAGGCCAGGATATGTTGGCCTTGTCGCCGGCGCAGCTGCGCAAGGAACGCAAACGTATCGGCATGATTTTTCAGCATTTTAATCTGATGAACAGTCGAACTATTGCTGACAATGTTGCTTTTCCATTAAAAGGAATCAAATCGAAGCAAGCGATCCAAAAGAAAGTTGCGGAGTTGCTCGATCTGGTTGGACTCACTGATCGCGCTAATTCCTATCCTGCTCAATTATCAGGTGGACAAAAGCAACGCGTCGGGATTGCCCGCGCGCTAGCGTCAGATCCTGAAATTCTCATTTCGGATGAAGCAACGAGTGCACTTGATCCAAAGACGACCAGTTCTATTCTGGAGTTGCTCCAGTCGCTGAATCAACGACTGGGCCTGACCATTGTACTGATTACCCACCAGATGGAAGCTGTGAAGCAGATCTGTAATCGTGTGGCGGTCATGGATGATGGGGCAATCATTGAACGCGGTGACTTGTTGCAGGTCTTTTCCAATCCTCAGCAACAGTTAACCAAAGACTTCATTGATACTACTTTGCAACTGGATCAGGCGATTGATGCTGTCATGCAGCAGCCGACCGTGAAAAATCTGGGGCCGGATGATCGTCTTTTACGATTAACCTACGTCGGTGATTCAGCCGATCAACCGCTGGTGGCTAAGCTGTTTAGTAGCTATCATGTCACGGCGAACATTCTGTTTGGTGACATTCAGATTTTACAGGATACGCCGTTTGGCAACTTAATTGTGGTTCTTTCCGGTGACCATGATGAAGTTGAAGCCGGAATCGCGTATTTGAAACAGCAGGATGTCAAGATTGAAGACATTCTAAAGAAGGAGGCCTAGACAGATGGGACAGTTCTTTACAAAATATTTTCCTAACGTGGTGCCTATCTGGTCGGGTGACGGCGGGGTGACTCAGGCAATCAACGAAACGTTGTATATGACCGTGTTGACAGCAGTTGTTGCCGGCATTCTCGGGATTGTCATTGGGATTCTGCTGGTTCTAACCGATGAAGATGGTTTACTAGCCAACCAACCGTTTTATTTTATCCTCGATAAACTGGTTAACATTTTTCGGGCGGTGCCATTCATCATCTTGCTGGCAATCATGACCCCTGTGACGCGAGCCATTGTCGGGACGGGGATCGGCCCAACTGCAGCCTTGGTTCCTTTAATTGCAGGGACCACACCGTTTTATGCACGGCAGGTTCAAAATGCCTTATTGACAGTTGATCCTGGCGTCATCGAGGCAGCTGAAGCAATGGGTGTTTCGCCGCTTGGCATTGTGTTGCGGGTTTACCTGCGCGAAGGTTTGTCAGAACTCATCCGAGTTTCAGTCCTGACGATCATCTCTGTCATCGGCTTAACCGCTATGGCAGGTGCAGTTGGGGGCGGCGGCCTTGGGAATCTGGCGATCGCGGTCGGTTACCAACGTTACCAATACGATGTCATCATCGTTTCCTTAATCTTTATTCTGGCGATCGTTTTCTTGGTACAATTTATCGGTGACTTCTTCGCACGAAAAACCCATCATTAAATTTAAAACTCGTTTTGTAGGCAGAACTCGTGATAGCGTTCTGCTTTTTTTTGAACGCGTTTGCCGCTGTTCTTTTTATGACGTAGAATGGCGATATAACTAAAAGTCAAATTCCAGTCGGGGGTATCATTGTGCACACACTTGAGATTAAGGATTTACATGTCAAAATTAAAGCAGAACCTGAGCATCCGGAGATTTTGACCGGCGTTAATTTAAAGTTAGCGACTGGTGAGATTCATGCCATTATGGGTCCGAACGGGACAGGAAAATCAACATTAGCCGAGACGATCATGGGCAATCCTGCTTATGAAGTGACTCAAGGCGATGTCTTAATTGATGGTCAGTCTATTTTAGACATGGCAGTTGATGAACGCG
Organism: Lacticaseibacillus paracasei subsp. paracasei; assembly: GCF_000829035.1. NCBI lineage: Bacteria > Bacillati > Bacillota > Bacilli > Lactobacillales > Lactobacillaceae > Lacticaseibacillus > Lacticaseibacillus paracasei. The sequence continues at coordinate 1,172,644 of NZ_AP012541.1, forward strand.
CGCGAGCCGGGCTTTTTCTAGGGATGCAGTACCCGCAAGAAATTGCAGGTGTTACCAATGCCGAGTTTATTCGGGCGGCGATCAATGCACGCCGGCCAGAAGATGATCAGATTCGCATCACCGACTTTTTAAAGCAATTGGACGACACAATGGCGACCCTCGAAATGCCGGAATCCATGGCGGATCGTTATTTGAACCAAGGCTTTTCCGGTGGTGAAAAGAAACGCAATGAAATTCTACAGTTGATGATGATTCACCCGCACTTTGGTTTGTTGGATGAAATTGATTCCGGCTTGGATATTGATGCACTGCGGATTGTTGCCAAAGGGGTCAACTTATTGCGTGGACCAGATTTTGGCAGCATGATTATTACGCATTATCAACGGCTATTGGATTACATCATTCCCGATGTTGTGCATGTGATGAAAGGTGGCCGAATTATTGAAAGTGGCGGCCCAGAACTTGCTAAAGAATTGGAGAAGACTGGCTACGAACACCTTAAAGTAGGTGATCAAAATGGCTGAAGCAGTGACTTTACCGGCACCTAACTTGCCCAAGTTTCCTTTAGCTCGGTATTTAAAACTTCAGCCTGATGCCGTCCTAGATCGTGTGATTCTACACGCACCGCAATCGGTTGCCTATGCAGCAGGCTCCAGTGAGGTTCAACGGTTCACCCCAGTCACGTCATTGGATGCTTGGTTACTTGCACACCCCCAAGGCGCGACCACGATTGATATTCCGGCCCATTTTGTAAGCGGTGATGAGCCGATTGTCTTGACTGGTCCTAAGCAAGCGGGTGGACTGCTTTATGTTCATGTCGGCAAAGGCGCTAAAGTCACGATTCAGGAAAAATGGGCGAGCGGCGGCAATGTTTTAGGCGTTTGGCTTGTGTTGGTTATTGATGCCGATGCCGAAGTCAGCTGGCTGAGTTATGACAGTTTTACAGCTGAGACCGTGATTGCAAACCGTACCGCCACGCTTGGTGCCAATGCTAAATTGAATTGGACCTTGGCAGGGTTTTCGCGAAACTCCGGCCTTAACCGGGTGGATGTCCGCTTATTGGGCCAAAACGCCGAGGCAACCGTCAACGTGGGTGTGCTTGCGGCAGGAAGTCAACATGTCAGTTACACGACCTCGGTAACCAATGAAGCGCAACACACAGTAGGGCATATTAACCAACGTGGCGTCATTACTGGCAGTGCCCATTTATTATTCAATGGGATTGGTCACATCATCAAAGGTGCACGTGGCAGTGATGCCCAACAAGAAAATCGAGTCTTGATGTTGTCGCCACATGCGGAAGGTGATGCCAATCCGATTCTGTTAATTGACGAAAATGACGTCACCGCAGGACATGCGGCTTCAGTGACGCGTGTGAATGCTGATCAGCTTTACTATCTCATGAGCCGTGGTTTATCTGCGACATTGGCGAAACGGTTGGTCATTCGCGGTTTCCTTGAAGGCGGCTTGGCTGAAATTGATGATGTCCGACTGAAGAAGGAACTCTTCGCAACGATTGATCGAACGCTGGTGGCTGAAGATGCGTGAACAATTTCCATTTTTTAAAGCTCATCCCGAGCTGGTCTATCTAGATACGGCGGCGACTTCTCAGAAACCGCAAGCTTTACTAGATGCTATTCAAAATTACTATGTCAATGATAATGCCAATGTTCATCGTGGCTTGTATAAATTGGCTTATGACACCACCGAGGCTTATGAAAACGTACGCCAACAAGTGGCCGGCTTTTTAGGTGCGGCGAGTGCTGACGAGATTATTTTTACTCGCGGGACCACTGATAGCTTGAACTTGGTTGCTAGTGCTTATGGGCCGCAAGTCGTCACGGCTGGGTCACAAATTGTTGTGACAGGTGCAGAGCATCACAGTAATTTCATTCCTTGGCAGCAATTAGCCAAGCGCCAGCAGGCTACGTTCACAGTGACGCCGGTAAAGCCGGATGGCACGGTGGATATTGCTGCCTTAATAGCGGCCATCACGCCTCAGACGAAGGTGGTTGCGGTGGCGCAAGTGACGAATGTTGCAGGTGATACGTTACCGATTGCCAAAATTGCGGCCAAAGCCCATGCAGTTGGTGCTGTTGTCGTTGTTGATGGCGCGCAGGCGGTAGCCCATCTGGCAGTTGATGTTCAAGCTATGGGGGCGGATTTCTATGCATTTTCTGGGCATAAAATTTATGGCCCAACTGGCATTGGCGTCCTCTATGGCCGCGCTGATTTATTGCAGCACATGCCGCCGATTCAGTTTGGCGGTGAAATGATTTCAGAAGTCCGCGATGATGTCAGTACTTGGGCAGACGGCCCAATTAAGTACGAGGCTGGCACGCCGCACATTGCTGGCGTGATCGGATTAGGCGCTGCTTTAACGTGGTTTGATCAGTCTGTGAATGCAGCAGCATTTGACAACGAACATCAATTGGCAGATCAGTTACGCGCTGGCCTGGCAGCGATTCCAGATGTGACCGTGTATGGTAATCAAGCAAGTTTGGCGACTGTGTCGTTTAACTTAACTGGGATTCACCCGCATGATCTTGCGACTTTCTTAGATGAGCAGCAAATTGCGGTTCGTGCGGGGCATCATTGTGCACAACCGCTGATGGCGCGACTAGGGGTGCCAGCCACGGTTCGTGCTAGTTTCGGCGTTTACAACAATGCTGACGATGTTGAACGATTGATTCAGGCAGTTCAGGCGGCAAGGAGGTATTTCCATGGCATTGACTAAGCTGGACCAGATGTATCGGGCGGTCATTTTGGATGAAGCACAACACCCGCGACATCACGGGGTTTTGCCAGCTTTTGACCATGAAATTACGGTTCGCAATCCAAGTTGCGGTGATGTCTTGCATCTTCAAATCAAAGAGGATGCCGGTCGGGTAACGGACGTGGCCTTCTCTGGCAGTGGCTGTACGATTTCTCAAGCCAGTGCTAGCCTGATGACGGAACAGATCATTGGCAAAACGCCAGCAGACATTGAACAAATGGTCGAAACGTTTTCTGATTTGATCATTAACGGGGATGTGCCAAACGCTGATATTTTAGGCGATGCAGCGGTTTTAAAGGGCGTCCACCAATTTCCTGCACGGATCAAATGTGCCACTTTGGCATGGAAAGCAGCGGCGCAAGTTTTGACGCAGAAAGGTGAAGACCATGACTGAGACAAAAAACACTAAAAACAATGAAACTGTCGCGGCATATATCGACTTTTTGCCAGAAGACAATCCAGCAGATTTTAAGGATGATATCAAGCCGGTGTATTCTACAGGTCGGGGCTTAACCGAGGAAACGGTTCGCGCTATTTCTGCGGAGAAGCATGAGCCTGACTGGATGCTCGATTATCGGTTGCGTGCTTATGCAACGTACAAAAGGCTGGCAATGCCGAATTTTGGCCCGGATCTTTCCGATCTTGACTTGGACAACATGCTTTATTTTCAAAAGGCGACGGATCGAACCTATCGCGACTGGGATGACGTGCCTGACGCCATTAAAAATACGTTTGATCGGTTAGGCGTTCCGCAGGCTGAACGTAAATATTTGGCCGGCGCCAGCGCCCAATACGAGTCTGAAGTGGTTTACCATAACATGCGGGATGAATTCGAAAAACTCGGCATTATTTTCATGGACATGGACTCAGCTTTGAAAGAGTATCCGGAACTCGTGCATGATTATTTTGGCAAACTGGTTAAACCTAGCGACAATAAATTTGCTGCTTTGAACGGTGCTGTGTGGTCTGGCGGCAGTTTTATCTATGTGCCTAAAGGCGTGCAGACAGATGTGCCAATTCAAAGTTACTTCCGAATTAATGCCGAGAACACCGGTCAATTCGAGCGGACGCTGATCATCGTTGAGCCTGGCGCGCATGTTAACTACGTGGAAGGATGTACGGCTCCTAACTATTCCAGCGACAGTTTGCACGCGGCGGTTGTTGAAGTTTTCGTCAAAAATGACGCTTACTGCCGCTATACGACGATTCAGAACTGGAGCAAGAATGTCTTCTCACTTGAAACCAAACGCGCACAGGCACTCGACAACGCCACTATGGAGTGGGTTGATGGCAACCTTGGCAGTAAAACTACGATGAAGTATCCTAGCGTGTATCTTGACGGTAAAGGCGCGCACGGTACGATGTTAAGTATCGCGGTCGCAGGTGAAGGCGTTGATCAGGATAATGGCGCACGAATGATTCATAATGCGCCGAATACCAGCAGTTCGATTGTCTCCAAGTCGATTGCCAAAGATGGCGGCGCGGTTGATTATCGCGGCACAGTTCGCTTCACTAAAAAGGCAGACAATGCCTTTTGCCACGTAGAATGTGACACGATCTTGATGGATGAAAAAAGTTCAAGTGATACAATTCCTTATAATGAAATCCATAATGCCACAGTGTCAATGGAACATGAAGCGAAGGTATCAAAGGTTTCCGAAGAACAGTTGTACTACTTGATGAGCCGCGGTATTTCTGAAGCCAAGGCCACTGAAATGATTATCATGGGTTTTGTTGAGCCATTTACTAAAGAACTGCCGATGGAATATGCGGTTGAATTGAATCGTCTGATTGGTATGGAAATGGATGGGTCTGTAGGCTGAAATCGACTTCTTATTCTAATGTCGATTTTTGAAGAAAAGCTGGCTAAATTGTTATCTGCAATCTGGAGGTTGCGGATAGACGTTTAGCCAGCTTTTTTTATTCGACATAAAATATTAGGCAAGCCTAACTTTTTGTTTTATGATAGAAGCGGCAACAAAACCACACTAATCTAGGAGGCCGCAAATGGATAACTATGATAAAGCAAGAAAGGTTTTGCAATCAACGGCATTGTCAAAAATAGCTCAGCAGACCGGTATCAGTATCGGGCAGATTTGGCATTATCGTGATCGTCACGAAGGCATTGAAAAGGCACCAGAGGCCTATGTAAAGAAGATTGCCAGTTTGTATCGAAATAAGCGGTATTGAAATCGCTAGAATAAGGGGCTTGTTAATTTGGCCAAATTGCAAGAAGCGTCAGGATAAAAGCTATGAGCCCACAAAACAAGTCGTGAGCCTGATAGCGATCACACGTCATGGGTGCTACAATTAAATTACTGATTTGCAAACTGAATCTCAATTTTTTGCATGCTATTGCGTGTGCCATGATCGCGAGGAGGTATACCATGGCTGAGGATCTTGAACATTTTATCAAGACAATGGCGCTGGGGATTCCAACGATTAAACCAGACGAAAAGCGAGCTTTTCTCGGTAATTTTCGTGAACGAGTTGCGATGGCCATTACGATTAAGCAGTTACGCGATGCACGAATCACCACCATGCTTGATGCGGTGTTGACCCGTTATCCTGGTTATCGAATTTTTCTTAATGGCCGAATGGGCGAAAATCTGGTCAATCAATACATGATGCAGGCCCTAGCCCACAACTATCCTTTCACCATTATGAATCAACCGGGGATGCGCGTGACTAAGCGCGTTTTGCAAACCGATTTTGGCTGGGTATTGGCGCACCCGACTCAGAAAATAGCCCAACCCATCCTTTTATAAGTTGGCGACGCACGCCGGTTGTGAAGCCGTTTGCCAGTTGAACATTGCAAAAAGTGCGATTAGTTTCTGACGACAATCACGTATTTACAGGAGGTCCATTTTGACGCAACTTGATACGATTCAGCGAACAGTACAACAACTACGCGATTTGCTGAATAAAGGCGAAATTTTTACAGCATTACCGAATATGTTGGGCAAAGTGATTGAGAGCGTGGCAGTTGAACCTGCTACCCCGATTAAAATACCTAGAGACGACAAGACGGCCATTGTCAAAATCAGAGCTATCCAGAAGCGGATCAAGCAAACAAGTGATCCCAGCGTGACTGATGATGAGATTGACTTTTTGGTAGCACATTTGGCAAGTACCAACCCTGCAGTTCGGGATAAAGGCGTTTTCTTCCTGTTCAATGATTTGTTTCAGGCGGAAGCCTTCACCAATGAGCAAATTAAAACGCTTTTCAAGCGGCTGCAAGCACCGGATATTTTGTTCAATCATATTTTTGAACCGCAAAACAATGGTATCTTTTTGCGCAGTTTTTCGCTGATGATTCTAAGCGGCATGATCTATGCTGATCAGAATCGTTACCACGTGTTGACTAAAGCCGATTATTTGGCGACTGTTCAGAATATCGCCGTTTATATTCTGTTAGAAAAAGATGGCCGTGGTTATGTTGAGAAGAAGGGCTGGGCACATGCCTATACACATATTGGCAACATGCTGGAAGAATTGAGTCAAGTTGGGGTCTTACCGCGAGCTGAGAAAGTTTTGCTCATGGCCGCAGTTGTGGAAGCTTGGCGGCGCGTTGAAACACCGCTTGTTTTTGGGGAAGATCATCGCATGGCTTTGTATCTGAGCAGCCTGACCAACGTCAATAAGTTTTACAGTGAAACTTTATTGATGTGTCTCAAGAATTGGCAGCACGCCTTGGTGAATGTTCGTCCGCAAGAATCCTACAGTTTTTGGGTTCGGTGGTACAACCGCAATCGATTGTTGCAAGCATTGGCCCTGCGAGCTGATTTGCCACAGCCAATTGCCGATTATATTCAGCAAATTGTGGATCTTTTTTAGTTCAGATGGTCAATAGAAGGGAGCACGGCTTTGATTAAGGCTATTATTTTTGATATGGATGGCGTGATTGTCGACTCAGAGCCGTGTGCCTTAGAAAATCGCCTGGCCTATTTACGTCAGGTGGGGATTGAAGCCGATGATCGCAAGTTGGCTGGGTTATTAGGGCGCAATATGGCCGATGTTTGGCGCATCATTGCGCCTTCGAAAGATGCTCTGCAACTTCAAGCAGGTTATGTGGCCTACAAACAGGCCCATCCGATTCCGTATGCAAAGATTGTAATGCCGGGTGCACGGCCAACTTTACAATGGTTGAAGCAGCATGATATCAAAACTGCCATTGCATCAGCCTCAGATCTGACCTTTATCGAAAAGATGTGTACAGAGACAGGCTTGCGTCAGTATTTTGATCAATTGCTTAGCGGCGCCGACTTCACACGCACTAAACCGGCACCTGATGTCTACTTGGCAGCGCTGCAGGTGCTGGACGTGGCTGCTGAGGAAGCGATCGCGGTGGAAGATTCAACGCTTGGTATTGCCGCCGCAAAAGCTGCTGGTCTATATACCTTAGCAGTCCCGCTACGTGATCCCCGGTTCACTCAAAATCAGCAAGCAGCAGATCAACGGATTAAGAAACTAACCGATATTATGGGAATAGTTGATGATAAAAATGCTTATAATCAATAAGCATTTTTATTTTGCATTTATATTATAAAATTTATATCTCGTGGCTTTTAGATACAAAAGATCAAAATCTAAAAAGATATTTTTTAAAAATTGAATAAATATCAGTTGTTATTATTAGCTTTTAAAACCACTTATCCGTATAATTGACTCTAGGTTAAGGGTTAAGCCTTGCCAAAATTCTATGTTGATGCACTTAACTGAAACACTGGGGAGTGATAAGTATGCGAAAGGAGCAGCAAACACTGCGGATCTTGGGGGATAAGGTCCGTTATTATCGCAAGTTGAAGGGTCTATCGCAGGCCGAGCTGGCGGCAAATATTTGCACGCAAGCTACAATTAGCTTGATTGAGAAGCGTAATAAAGTGCCAAGCATGAATATTTTGATGCGATTAATTGGTCGTTTAGGAATTCAGCTGGATGACATTGTTGTCGAGCATCATGATCGGGTTCAGCAACTGTTGACCGGTATTGATTTTCAGATTCAGCACCACCAATATGCACTTGCTGCGGAGAATTTGAGTAAGATTCGGTTGGATAAGATCAAGAATGATGATGACCAAAAGCGCTACTATTATTATCAAGGAATTATCGAACTATTCAAAAACAATGCACCGGATGAGGCGATTTATTTCTTTGGCCGAGTCCTGAGCCCGTTAGTTAACTCCGAACGTGACCTTTTTGGTATTCTAGCAACGCTGGGGTTAGGATTGGCCTATGCTGCCAAGCATACGTTTGACCGATCTCGAGTCTATATTGATCAAGCGTTACGCATGTTGAAACACGTGCCACTGTCTGACAGTAAATATCTGGATGTTGAGTTGACAATTTATTGGCACATTGCCCGAATTTATTATGAACTCAGTGACTTTAAGGCCGTCCTCAAATACACTGATCTGGGTGTTCGAGAGGCAGTCAAGCACGATAAACTTTTCCTTCTAGATGAATTGTTTGCATTACAAGCAAGGGCGCTCAAGCTTTTGGGTGACCCCGATGCCTCTAAAAGTTATCAAATTGCGATCGCATTTGCCCGAGTGACAGGCTCAACGCCTTTGGAAACGAGCTTAGTCGCAGAAATGGTCTCGCAAAAACCAAATATTGAGACAGCTTGAAAAATCCTCATAGATGCTGCCGTCTATGACGAAAAAAATACCTGAAAACATCGGCTGATTTAAGAGCCAGATGTCTCAGGTATTTTTTTATTTTTTAAGCAGGTTTTAATGACCTATCTTACTTGAATATTAAAATTATAATGATTATTTATCACTGTTGTCAGTTGGCTTTTTAGTGCTTGCCAGTGCCGGTTTGTTGGCCAAATCGGTCCGGACAACCAAGACATCGCAAAGTGCGTTTCGTGTCACATATTCAGTGACGGACCCAATCAGTAAGCGTTCAACAGCGTTCAAACCGGTGGCGCCGATCATAATAAGGTCGATATTCTTAGCCTTTGGGATATCACGGGCGATGATCGTCTTCGGAGCGCCATACTCAATACTGAAACTGACCTTGTCCAATCCTGCCTTCTTGGCTTGATCCACATAGCCTTCCATGGTACTCTTCGCGTTTTCTGTGACTTGTTCAACCATCGCTGAGTCAAAACTGGAAACGTTCTGGAACGCGCGGGTGTCGACAATATGAATGAGAATCAATTCTGCGTCATTCCGTTTTGCAACGGCAACCGCTTTCTTGAATGCCAACTCAGCTTCGTATGAGCCATCGATCGCAACCAAAATATGTTGATATTGTTGTAACATTCCTCATCACCTCTACCTTCATTGTACTTGATTTAATCATGGAATTAAATGAAAAGCGTTTCACAACTTCATTTGGGTCAGACTAATTAGCACGAAAATCATGGCTAAGAAGGCACCAACGACCAAAATCACGAGATTTGCCCAGAGCGGAAAGAAAAGACCACCAATGATAGCAGCAATGCCAACAAGGACAAACAGGCAAGCAAATAGTTTAAGAAAACGGGTTAATCCCGGTGTTGGTTTCTTAATAATCAAAAAGTTTTGTTCACGATGCGACCATGTATAGGCTGCTAAGGCAAACGTTACTACGGCGTAAATGCCCATTAACAAGAGAGTCACGAGAGTCCTCCTATCTGTTTTCTTTATTATGCCATAGCTGGCAGGGAATGGCGGGGGGATTTTTCTGAAAATTGAGTGACTTTTAGACGCTCGTGTTCCCACTTTACATTAACGGGTTCGGTCTACCTGTAAGGACCTTGGACGCGCTGGCCAAAGTGCAACCATCACGCCTAGGGCCACTTATATGCCAACTTCTAAACGCTCTGGCTCACGCTTGAGGCTGCTTTTGCGGAAGGCTATAACTGACGCTGGGCTAGCTTTCTATAACGCGTTCGCCAGCCCAGAAACCTGCACATAAGGACCTCAGCCATAAATGGCAAAACCCAGCCATTTATGGCTGAGGCCACTTATGCTCCGGTTTCTAACCGGGCTAGCTCACGCTTCCACAAAAAAAGCCGGCACTGGGCCGGCCAAAAACAGGTTTGGTTTTTGTGAAAGGCTAATTGGTGCCGTTTTCTTCCCGGGTCGTTGAAACCCGCTACTAGCTATGTGGGCCCAGACGCCAGAGACATTAGCCGCTAAGTGAAATAGCAGCACCGTCCAAGACTCTTCCGGTCCCAAGGTCTCGATACTGTTCGGTCAACTGATAGTTAAGGAAGCGCGAACACCTTAGAACTTTCATAGTTATAGTAGCACGGGAAGGCAAGTAGTTGCAAGCGTAAACGCTTACGTTACCTTTTCTTAGACTTTTGCGCATCACGCTGCCAGTCTTTAAGTTGTTGTAGTCGCTGAGCCAGTGCCGCTTCGTATCTGCCGGTGGCTTTAGGCTGATAGTAGTGTTTATTTTTAAGGTTGTCAGGCAGATATTGCTGTGCAACCCAGCCGTTGGGATAGTTATGCGGCAGTTTGTAGTCGATACCATGGCCTAGTTGTTTGGCACCGCGATAATGGGCATCGCGTAAATCATCTGGGATTTGGCCGGCATTGCCGTTTTCAACATCGGCGAGAGCTTCGTCAATAGCCTTGATACCGGAGTTGCTTTTAGGTGCGAGGCAAAGATCAATGACAGCATCAGCCAGCGGAATGCGACCTTCCGGCAATCCGAGACGTTCAGCACTTTGAATGGCGGTCAAGGTGCGACTGGCAGTGGTTGGATTGGCAAGGCCAATGTCTTCATAGGCAATGACCAGCAGTCGGCGGGTAATGCTGTTGAGGTCACCAATGGCGATTAGCCGAGCGAGGTAATGTAAAGCTGCATCAGCATCGGAGCCGCGAATGGATTTTTGAAAGGCCGAAATAATGTCGTAATGCGCGTCGCCGTTTGTATCGCCAGCCAAAGCGGGCTTTTGCAGACTTTGCTGAATGGTAGTTAGATCAATTGTGATCGTGCCGTCATCGCTTGCTGGGGTTGATAATACCGCTAATTCAAGCCCGTTCAACGCTGATCGTAAATCGCCATTGGTTGCATGGGTGAGATAATCAAGTGCGTCAGGCTGTAAGTCAACCTGATAGTCACCAAGTCCGCGTTTGTGATCGGCTAAAGCCCGTTTGATGGCGCTTGCAATATCATCTGGCGTCAGTGGCTTAACCTGAAAGATTTGAGTTCGGCTGCGAATGGCTGGCTGAATGTTCATATAAGGGTTTTCGGTGGTTGCCCCAATTAAAACGATGCGGCCACTTTCCAACAATGGCAGTAAAAAGTCTTGCTTGGTTTTATCCAGCCGATGAATTTCGTCTAGCAGCAAGATAACGGTTCCGCTCATTTTGGCCTCTTCAGCCACGATTTGAAGATCCTTTTTAGTATCGGTAGCGGCATTTAAAATACGGAAGGCATACTTGGTGCTGCCAGCAATGGCACTGGCAATACTGGTTTTACCGGTACCGGGCGGGCCATAGAGGATCATCGAGCTTAATCGATGAGCGCTGACCATGCGACGAATGATGCGATCTGGGCCAACAAGGTCTTGTTGACCGACAACTTCATCTAAATTTTGTGGACGCATGCGGTAGGCAAGCGGTTGTTGCAAGGCGAACCCTCCTTGTGTGTGGCAGTTTAAAAATAGACATTAACTATAGGAAGTACTTTTAAGATGATTGACTTAGTTTAGCATAGAGATGTGACTTGAAAATAGGCGGTTGTTGTTGCACGGGGATGCTTACGCTCCGGTTTCTGATCGCGCCAGCTCGCGCTCTTGTTGTCTGCGTGTTAATCTAATTCTAGATCATCAAATAAAGGAATGACACATGTTGAATCATTATTGGCAACTGATCCAGAAAAATAACTTGTTTGGCTTACGGGACGACACTCGGATTGGGGTGATTCGGACGGTGAAGCCGGTGTTGGCGGAAGGCGAGCAGCTGCCAGTGTGGGCGAATGCGAGTCGGCATGCGTTGGTGCAGCAGGTGTCGGCTACAATGTTACAGTTGACGACACCGCTTTTAGACGATCCCAGCGAAGTTGTGGCGTATTTGCGTGCGGGACTCAGCCGCGTCTGGGCAGCGCTGCCAGAAAACGGCAAGCTGCCGGTTTTCACCACCGGATTGGAAAATAATCAGCGCATTCGCATTGTTTTGCCGGAAGTGTTGTTTGAGCGGCTTTATACGGCGGAAAATTTTCAAGGGAATGGCCCTGATTATGTAACGTACCGGAATCAAATTTATGATTTGGTCGCTGATGGGTTGATCACACAATTGCCGTTACTGACTTATCTCTTTGCCGCTTCACCGGCCAAAAACGGCCGGGCATTTTGGCCTGCGCCGGATCAGGAACGGCAACTGGTTCAAAAGGTCAGTGACCCTGATCACTTAGCGCGAACATTGGCTTTGGATGTTGCAGTGGAACTTGATCCTTATGCGGCGAGCGGTGTTACGGAACAAATGTTGAACTTTTTAATCGACAGTTGCTGGTTTGCTTTGAGTCAACCAGCGATTCCATTGCCCGCGGCGGCTGAGGTGCGCCGGCATAGTTTGGCAGAAGCACAGAAGATTGCTGCTGGCGATCCCACGGCACCGGTCGCGAGTTTGACAGCACCGATTGATGCCATGGCGGTCTGGCTGAATCAGGTCGGCCTCACACCGCAACGCAAACAAGCTTTTGAGTTGATGCAAAGCCGAGTCCTGAAGCCAGAAACGACGATTGCGGGTCAGGTGGCGGCGGCGGCTTATCATGATATTTCAGCAGCTCAAACACCGTTAGCAACGCAAGCCCACGCAGATTTGTCAATGGAAGAAGATTTGCCGGGCTTCAGTAACTTGTCAGGCAACAGTCAAGCCTTGCTTCAGGCAGTGATTGATGGCGGGTATCAGTGGACCTTGCTGGATCGGGAACAGAACATTCTGCAGATTGCCAGTGATACTCAGCGCCATGTGTTGATTGACGGTGCGTTGACTAGTCGCACACCTGCTAGTGCCATGGTGGTAGCAGAACATCGCCATGCCGCCAAAAAGGTGTTAGCGGCGGCTGGGTTACCTGTTGCCAGAGGGGCCAAGTTCACACGTTGGCCTGAAGCTAAAGCTGCTTTTGAGCAAAGCTTTGCCCGTAAAAGTATCGTCGTGAAACCTGAACAGCGTAGTCATGGGCTTGCTGTTGAGCAATTTGCGGTGCCGCCGACTGCCAAACAATTCGCCCAAGCCTTTCACGCTGCTAACCAAGATCACGGCGTATTGGTCGAGATGATGGGGCGGGGAACAACGTATCATTTTACTGTTATAGGTCGCCGTGTGGTAAGTGTGTTGGAAAATGCCGCTGCCAATGTGGTTGGCGATGGTCGTAAATCAATCAAAGAATTGATTGCGTTGAAAAATGGTAAGCGGCCGAATGCACGGCAGCTCAAACTTGACGAAACAGCAAATCGGCAGTTGAAGTTACAATCGGTTACGATGAATACTGTCTTGCGGCGCGGTCAGCAGATTTTCCTTGCTTCTGCGGCGCACCCGCAAACAGGTGGCGATATTTATGATGTTACAACCGAAATCGATCCAAGCTACAACCAACTTGCGGTTGCCGCTGCTGATGCGCTTGAATTGCCGATTGCCGCCGTTGATATCGTGATTGATAATCTTTATGACGCCTATGCTGCTGAGCCTGAAGGCCAAGCTATCATCATCAGTGTCGATCCGATTCCCGACTTAACGTTGCCACAACAACCAGATATGGGCGCGGCGCATTCAATTGCACCTGCTTTACTCACGTATCTGTTTAGCGAAAAATAAAACATCTGCCGTCATGTTCGGCAGATGTTGGTTATAACTTTTTAAAAAAATCAAAGCCACGTTTTTTCGGCTTTTCAGGATCTTGCTCAAGTGGTGGCAGATCAACATTCGATTGATTAATCGCCGTGTCGGCAACAATCAGCAATCCAGCGGCCTTGTCGGCTGTTTGCGCGGTTTCATTAGCCACCAGCGTGAATGGCACATTCGCATCCGTGAGCATTTTCATATAGGGGCCTGTGATGGCATTATCGAGTTTCCCGTTTAGCAACGCTTTATAACCATGAGCGTGAAAGTCTTTGAGTAAAGGCTGCACTTGCGCTTGTCGTTTGGGGTCGGCCAATGCTTGATTGGTGACCTGTAGAGCAACACGTTCTCGCAAAGAGCCCATATAGGCTCGACGTTCATCGGGTTTGGTCTGCGGGGGACCGTAAATCGCACTGTTCAGATGTTCCTGCATATTATCGTCTGACATTAATGGTGCCTCCTTTTAAACGCATTCATATGCCCTCATTGTAACATGTTCTTATCTTGGAAAAGAGGTTGTGGTTCTGTTTACACTTGAAGATTTCGCCGTTTTTAAGGCGACAACGCTGGCGACACGAATGCATTTGATTCGCGAACAATTGGATCCCAAGTTTGCTGAGGCCGCCACGGTGATTGTGCCGCTGCTGCAAACAGATCAGCAGGCGATCTATTCGCACATTGCGAAGCATCAACGTCGCTATCGCAATCCGCCGCCGAATACCTGGGTCGCGTTTTCAACCAGTTCACGCGGTTACAAAATGGTGCCGCATCTGGCGCTGGGCTTTTGGGATGATCGGCTCTTCTTGTGGCTGTCAGTTTTACGTGAAAGTAAGCCGGCGTCGCGGGTATTGACGGGGATCACCGCGATGGCAACAACCTTACCGGGAAAATGGCAAGTGGCAGGGGAGCATACAGATAAGGCGATGTTACCACTGACTTCAGCCAATTTAGCGACAGTTGGGGCTCGATTTCAGACGATTAAAAAGGCGGAGTTCCTTCTAGGAAAAGTTTATTTGGCAGATGATCCGATTTGGGCAGATCCCGTGCGGCTTTGGCAGGACATACAACAGCGGGTTGTCGCCCTTAAACCAATGTTTGATCAGTTGGTTCAAAACGTCTAATGTCGGGGTGATCGCCTGCAAATGGATCATTTTGAATGCTTTGTATGAGAATTCAGCGAAACCTGTCCGCCGCCATGTTTAGGGTGGTAGAATCACACTGTGGTGTTGCTCGCCTGCGCGTGTTGGTAAAGTTTTGGCGAACGCCTATTTTGCCTAGTTCACCACTTGGATTAGCTAGCAAACTGCATCATGTTAAAGGAGAAAAGCCATGCCAGATGTACGATTTCATAGTGTGTTTGATATTATCGGTCCAGTGATGGTCGGCCCAAGTAGTTCCCATACAGCAGGTGCCGCCCGAATTGGAAAAGTGGTTCGCGATATTTTTGGTGAAGCACCAGAAACGATCACGATTTACTTGTATGAATCGTTTGCCAAGACTTACCGCGGCCACGGGACAGATGTGGCTTTGGTCGCAGGATTATTAGGCATGGCGCCGGATGATCCGCATCTACCTGAATCAATGAAGCTTGCCTATGATCAAGGCATTAAGGTTAGCTTTGTACCGAAAAGCGACAAAGTTGATCATCCAAACACAGCGCATATCGTGCTGCAAAAAGGCGACCACCGGCTAGCCGTGACTGGGGTATCGATTGGCGGCGGTAATATTCAGATTACTGAAATCAATGGCTTTAAGATTTCTCTGAGTATGGGGCAGCCAACTTATATTACAATTCATGAAGACGTTCCCGGGATGATCGCGCAGGTGACGAAAATCTTTTCCGATGCTGGTATTAACATCGGTACCATGACTGTGACTCGCGAATCAAAAGGCGAGCAGGCGATCATGATTATTGAAACAGACGACTATCAAGATGATATTTTGGCTAAGTTGAAACAATTGCCGCATATGGTGAATGTCACTTACTTCGAATGATAGTCGTTTTTAATTGTTGTCCCTGATGTTTTGATAAAGGAGTCGCCTATGTTTTATACCGTCAAAGAATTGATTGAGCAAAGTCACGCGTTTCCATCTGTTGCTGCGTTAATGGTGCATACCGAGGTTGAAAACTCGACACGGACGGAGGCACAAGTTCGCCATCTTATGAGCCGCAATCTGGAAGTCATGGAACGATCCGTCAAAGAAGGCATCGCTGGCGTCAAAAGTGTTACCGGTTTGACTGGCGGCGAGGCGAAGAAATTAGACGCTTATGTCACCAGTGGTCAGTTCATGAGCGGCAAGCCGATCATGGAGGCTGTTCGCAATGCGGTTGCTGTTAACGAGGTTAATGCCAAAATGGGCTTGATTTGTGCCACACCCACTGCAGGATCAGCTGGCGTTTTAGCTGGTGTTCTGCTTGCTATGCGTGATCGGTTGCATCTAAGTCATGATCAACAGTTGGATTTTCTTTTTACCGCTGGTGCGTTTGGCCTAGTGATTGCCAATAATGCGGGAATTGCAGGTGCAGAAGGCGGCTGCCAAGAGGAAGTCGGTTCTGCGAGTGCAATGGCGGCAGCTGCGTTGGTAACGGCTAATGGCGGTACGGTGGAGCAAGCAGCGACTGCAGTTGCCATTACCTTACAGAACATGCTCGGGTTAGTCTGTGATCCAGTCGCTGGGTTAGTTGAGGTGCCGTGTGTAAAACGCAACGCGCTGGGCGCCAGTCAGGCGATGATTTCTGCTGACATGGCGTTGGCTGGTTGCATCAGTGTTATTCCGGCTGATGAAGTGATTGAGGCTGTGAATCGTGTCGGGATGCAATTACCAGCGACCTTACGGGAAACAGGCGAAGGCGGCTTAGCAACGACACCAACCGGATTGCGTTTGAAAGAGGAAATTTTCGGTAAATAATCATTGTCAGTCTTGGCTATTTCAGGACGTGATATTTGTGGAGATGCCCCAAGCTGGGTGTTAGCGTCAGTTGCAGTTTAAACGGAAACACAGGAGGAGCTCGTGATTCATTTCTATATTGTTCGTCATGGGGAAACAGCCGGTAATGTCAGCCAGTTAATTCAAGGTATCACCAATTCGCAACTCAATGCGCGTGGCCGTAAACAGGCATTGGCTTTGGGCCGCGGGTTGCGGGCAAGCGGTTTGATGATCGACCGAGTCGTTGCCAGTGATCTGCTTCGAGCACAGGAAACTGCGCAACAAATTTTACTGGGCATGCAGGTAAAGCTGGCAATTGAAACCGACAAAGGACTGCGTGAAGAAAATGATGGCGTTTTTGAAGGACGATCGTTAAAAGATGTTTCACAGGAGGTTTTTGGTGTTCCGGATTATCACATTCTTGTGCGCAGCGGTAAAATGCCGCTGGAAGCGATTCCTGATGGGATACACGCAGCTGATGCAACTAATCAAGCTGAGAATACGCAACAAGTGGTTTCTCGGTATGATTTTGCCATGCGCCGAATTGTGACAGCCGCAGAAGCTGCGAATGAGACCAATGTGTTGGTCGTCAGCCATGGCACGGCCAGTCTCCTGTGGTTACGAGCGCATGGTGGCGATTTGCCAAATCGGACCGAACTCACGAATGCCAGTGTTAGCAAGGTTACCTATGACAACGGGCGATTTAAAGTTGACTGGATGGACAACACTGAGTTTCGTGATCAGGGATTAAAAGAAGAATTATCGTAAAAATATTGGAAAAGTAGGTGAGACATAATGCTCTCATCGGGCTTGTGATTCATTAAATTCCGAATAATCACAGGAAGATGCTAGGCTATAACTTCCTTGCCGTGCCAAACTCCGCAATCTCCGGCCAGCTGGGGCTTGCGACGCGAAGCTAGAGCAGAGACGGTGCTTTGAGCTCGCAAAGTGCGCGGTCTCAAAGTCGCCTAACAACATCAGCGACAAAGCCCGGTCGCTGTGTTGTTTCCACGGCTGAGCCCCATCTGGCCTACGATTGCTTCGCCTTGGCACTACTGCCTTTAAAATCGCAATAAATATTGCACCAAAAAGGAACAATTTTTCTAATTGAAATTGTTCCTTTTTGTCTGGCTGAGAATTAATCTTAGATTGTTTTTAGTGATGGCACTTGTCTATATTTTAGGTGGCTCGGTTAGGTTCATCAGAGTAAAAAGGTTGTGCGCTATCGAAATTCGCCATTCGCGCGTATACTTGTCCTTAAGATATGGGCCATCACAGTTTTTGTGACCGTGATAACTTAGTAAAAATAGGCAAGCTTATTCATCGTCGTTAAGTTGATAAGCACATTTAAAAGGAGCTGGTGACATGGAGCAAGATGTATTTTTAGCTAAGGTGACTAACTTGATGCTTGCACCGGGAACGCGTGCATTTGAGCGCGAACAATTGCGCCAGGCCAAACATTTGGTAGAGGCCGGGCGACCAGTGGCGGAAGGCTGGGCCCAACTTGAATCATCTTTGCGGCCATTGGCGATGCGTGATAACCTGACCCCGGATGTGTCTGATTTTTATCGGGCAGAGACCGGTGATCCAGCAGGGGCAGTGCAGACAGATTTGAGTGCTCATTTTGATCGCGACATGCCGTTTCAGGAGCGGGCCATTTTTGCTGGCGGTTGTTTCTGGTGTATGGTTGAACCATTCGTCGATTTGCCTGGTATCACCGCAGTCACTTCGGGGTACACTGGCGGGCATAGCGCACATCCCACTTATGAACAAGTGATCGGCGGCTATACCGGGCATGTTGAAGCCGTTGAAATTATTTTTGATACCCGCAAAATGAGCTACGCGGCATTAGTGGCGCTTTATTTTCAGTTAACTGATCCGACTGATGCACTGGGGCAATTTCAAGATCGCGGCAGTCAATATCGTCCTGTGATTTTTGCCAAAGACGATATGCAACGCCAGATAGCGGAAGCGGCTAAGGCTGAATTGGCTGCTTCTGGGCGTTATTTGCGGCCAATCATCACTGCAATTGAACCTGTTGCGACTTTTTGGCCAGCCGAGAACTATCATCAAGACTTTTATAAAAAGAATCCGAAGCGCTACCAGATGGTTGAACGGACGCGCCGCCAGTTTCTTCAATTTCAGCGTGCACAAGGCAACCTGCGGGTGATGTTGAAACGGCGTAAAAAGGCATAAATTCTTGCAGTCAAATGGCAGTTGTTGTTGAAACGGAGGTAGTGGCCTATGCGGGAACCGATACGACATTGGACGCAAAAGAATATGCCTGATCTTCACGGCAGCTATGCGGTCGTAACAGGTGGTACCAGCGGAGTTGGGTTTGCAATGAGTGCTGCTTTGTTGCGGCACGGGGCAACGGTGATCATTGTTGGCAAACAGGCATCAAAAGGCGTCACTGCTGCAGCCAAGTTAAGGGCGCAAACCGGTCAACAAAATGTCACGTTTATGGGCGCTGATCTGGCGGATCAAGCAGCCACTAAACAATTAGCCAACCGCCTGCTGAGGATGCTTCCGAAGCTGGATATTTTAATCAATAATGCCGGTGTGATGATGCCCGCTAAGCGTACCTTGACCCGTGACGGTCTCGAGCTGATGTGGGCAGTGAATTATTTTGCCGGATTTATCTTAACAATCGAACTGATGCCGCTACTATTGCGATCGGATCATGCCCGTGTGGTTAACGTTGCCTCAATCGCCATGGGTCGACCACATTTGACCTTTAATCAGTTTGATGGCCATGACTATCGCCCTTGGACGATTTATACGACTACCAAGCTGGCGCAAGCGATGATGGTGGTTAAGCTCAATCAGCTATTGACAGAGGCAGGACAGTCGGTGACCGTGACTGGCTCAAGTCCGGGATTAGCCGCAACAAGTTTGAAAACAATCAGCTCAAGGAAAACTGCGTGGTTGATGCGAATGGGTGCGTTGAGTTTTCGCTTGCTGCCGTTTCTCCGGCAGTCGCCAGATCAGGCGGCATTGCCAGCACTGTACGCCGCAACTGATCCCAATGCGCAAGGCGGCGTGATTTATGCACCACATGCATGGCGTGGTTTGCGAGGTTACCCGGCATTATGGGCTTGGAATCAGCGGCCCGAATTACACGATCAGAAGTTGCTTGATCGTTTATATCGGGCTTCACGCAATGTAACTGGCGTATGATTGCCATTTTGGGCACGTTAGATTTTCTAAGAAGCGACTTTGCTAATGCCCCAAAAGCATCATTTCTGCTGATCCCATGCTATTTTTGCTGTGATTAGCGTTGTGTAAGCGGTTCACCTAAAATGGTACATATAGTGGTGAGCACACTCGCTAACACCAATATATTGTATATTCAAGACTTACATTTAAAAAAATTTGTTGCATAATAGAGCATAGTCGTTGTCAATGCAACGAAAACGAAAGTTTAAGGGAGTCTTGTTTGTGCAAACATCTGGGAATTATTTTAGTTGGTTGATGCATCAGTTGAAGGGGTGGCCGCAGCAAAACTATTATTTGTTCTGGTTTGCTTTTGGGTGTCAGTTGATGACCCTTGTAGATGCTAAGATAACCCCCGTGACTATCATTACTTTTATTGGGACAACTTTGGGTGTGCTTTGCGTCTTGGCCATTAATGCCACTAAAGCAGTCAATGGGTGGTTAGGTCTTTTGAGTGCCGCATGTTTTATCTATGTCGGCTTTATCGCCCGCAATTATCTATCAATGTTTGAACAGCTAGCCTATGTGGTGACACTTGATTTGCCAGTTTTGATTAGCGTTCGGACTTGGAATGATGATACTAAGAACAACTTGAAGACATTCAATGCCCAGAAATGGATGCTGTCAATTGGCTTTACGTTGATTGTGTGGGCGGTAAGCGCCTATTTGATCGGCCAGTTTACCAATGATCCGCGGCCGATTTTTGATGGTATGGCTTTTGCGATTTCATTGACTGGTGGGATTGTTTGCTTCCTGCGATACAACAATCAATACTTCTGGTGGTTGTTCAGTGGCGTGGCTCAGCTCGTTTTATGGGCCATTACTTTTGCGCAAGGGGATGCCAGTTTAGCGATGGCGATTAATGCCAGCATTTACGTCATTAATGATATTTTGGCCTTCACGGTTAGTCCATGGTTCAATCGGGGCCGCAAGCAGCTGGGTCTAAAAACGATCTAAGTGGTGCTTTAGCTGTGTTTGTGGTAATGTTTGTTGTTGGCGCAACATAATAAACATAATTGAGGAGCGAGATCTGTGATCTACATTTTAGGCAGTATTGGTGCAGGAAAAACGTCGCTGACAAAAGTTTTGTCAGAAGATATGCAGGCACCGGCATATTATGAAGATGTTGAAGGTAATGGCATGATCGCCAATATGTTGCAAAAATTTTATGGTGCAGGCGTTGAGAGTCGTAAGCGAACCGGCGCGATGTTGCAGATTGCATTTCTCACGTTCCGTTACCAGCAATTGAAGAAGGCTGTGACCCAAGAAAACGCGATCATGGATTCTTCGCTTGAATCAGACTTCGTGATGGCCTCGCAGTTGCATAAACACGGTGAAATTGATGATGTTGATTTCAACGTTTATGTGACACTGTCTCAAGAGATGCAAAGTAATGTCAATGGCAGTCCTTGGAACGGTTTTCCTGATCTAGCAGTTTATCTGAAAATTGATCCAGATCACGAAATTGACGAAATTCAAAGTCGTGGTCGCGATATGGAAGATATTCGCGAAAAGCCGGAGTTGGTCGATTACTATCGGCGTGTCAACACAGCTTATCGTGATTGGGCAAAGGGTTATACGCGCTCGTCTATGATTACAATTGATCGTGATCGTTATGACTTTATGCACTCAGCAGCTGACCGTGCCAGTGTGTTGGATCAAATTGAAACCAAGCTTGTTGATCTCGGCAAATTATCTCCGCAAGCATTTGATGCGTTGCAAGCGCAACATGCAGATGGGCCGATTTCTAAGTTTGCATGATTTCCAGTTAAATTGTTAGAAACAACGACCTGTGTCATCCTCATTTTTAGGGGATAACACAGGTCGTTTTTGATTTGTTTCATAAAACATGTTCACAAACACAGCAACTCGGTCGATTCACGCGATGCCATCTGTTTTCGATTGCAAGTTCAGTCTATGATATGCTTATGGTATAAGAAGTCATGGTTCGAAACCCTAACTAGCATTGGTTGTCAGTAGGGTAAAGGACACTGACCCCACTAGAAGGAGGAACTCATTCGTGACAATTTATGATCAGCACATGCATACCTTGTATTCATTTGATTCCGAAGCCCAACTCCGTGATTACTTAACGCAGACAAAGGCGCCTGTCGTGACAACAGAACATTTAGAGTTTGATAATCCTGATGATGGCGGCCGGGATAATCTGCCTGATTATGCTAGGATGAAGGCAACGCAGGCGGCTCTGGCCGAAAAATTTCCGAACGAATTCTTGCTTGGGATCGAAGCTGGCTATTTTGCTCCTGCCGATGCTCGATTCCGACAGTACTTGGACAACCATGACTTTGATTTGACACTTTTGAGTTTTCATCATGATGGTCATTACGATTATCTGGATGAGCAATTGATCACCATGCCAGCTAAACAGCAGCTTGAAGATTACTTTGAACGGATGCTCGCTGGCCTCAAACGATTTCATGATGCCGACGTCTTGGCACACTTTGACTATGCCTTGCGCCGATTTGACATCACACCGGACCAGCTAGAAGCTTGGGGCAAGCCGTTGTTGGATCAAATTTTTACCATTGCCGTCGAAAATGACTTGGCGTTGGAGTTGAATACGAAGTCAATGTATCGCTGGGGCAATGCACCACTGTATGATCAGGCGATTGCTTGGTATCAAGCAGCGGGTGGTCACTTGTTTACTATTGGCAGTGATGCGCATGAAGGACCGCAATACGAGGCAAACTTTGCTGATGCGCTAGCGATGCTTAAACGTCACGGGGTAAAAGAAATCGCCACGTATCGTCAACATCAGCGGACAATGGTACCGATTGAGCCGCCAGTGATTGATGCTGATAATGCTTATTAATTCGGCCGAGCCCCATCTGACCTATGATTGATCCGCCTTGGCACTGACGTCTTTAAGTCGCAGTGATTTGTTTAGACGAAATAAAAAGCGAACAATTTTCCCAAAAATTTTGGGAAGGTTGTTCGCTTTTATTTGTCAGTCGCGCATTATAGGAAAGCCTGTTTTGCTACGTAACGCCAAGAAGCGCTTATTTCAGATAGGCGTAAACAAAGTTGAAACTGTTGCCCGGGCTCGTCTTCAGATCATGGATCTTCGGATTAACCATGCGTGCTGCAACGAGTTGATACAGCGGGATGGCACCGGCTTGATTGACCAGCAACTGTTCAGCTTCAGTCATGTCCTTGAAGCGGGCAGTCGGGTTGTTAGCATCCGCACCGTTACTCTTAGCCATGAGCTTATCATAGTCAGCATTTTGCCACTGGCCATGGTTGTATTCACTGTTACTCGTGAACAAATCGAGATAGGTGTTGGGATCTGGATAATCCGCCCCCCAAGTACTGAGGACCATGTCAAAATCGTGGGTGGCAGCGCGCTGCTGACGGTTCTTAGCTGGCACACTGGCGATACTGATTTTGAGGCCTGGCAAATTCTCTTGCAAAGCACCTTGAAGATATTCTTGAGTTGCCTTGACTGCATCAACATCATCACCTAGCAGCTCAACATCAACTGTTTTGGTGCCAACTTCTTTCAGGCCTTCTGCCCACAATGTTTGAGCTTTCTTCTTATTGTAGGTTGTGATGGCCTTCGTGTTCTTGGCGACCGCTGTCGCATAATCGGTGCTGCTGTCCGGCAACTGACTGAGATCAGCCGGGGTAATGCCACGGGCGACAATAGAACCGTCAGCTAACACATTTTTAACAAAAGAGTCGCGATTGATCGCCATGGAGATGGCCTGGCGAATCTTGGTATTCTTGAATGCCGGGACCTTGTTTTCATTTAATTCAAGGAAGTAAGTCCGGGCCCGTTTAGTGGCAACATAACCAGTCTTGCCCTTTTGTTGGGCAGCGAGCTGGCCGGTTAAATTGGCATCGTCAAGTTTACCAGTGCGATATAGGTCAAGTGCCGTATTGGTATCCTTAACTACCTGAACGTCAATTTGCGTCAAATGAACATTCTTTTTGTTCCAATAGTTGGTATTTTTAACTTCTGTCCATTTATCGCCAGTGCCGGTCCAGCCTTTGGATTTAAAAGCGCCGTTCGACAAAGTATATTGCGACTTGGTACCGTACTTGGCGCCCCATGCCTTAACCTTCTTAGCAGGTTGCGGGAAAAACGCAACGTTATTTAACAAGCTATTGAAGTAAGGAATCGGGTGTTCAAGCGTGACTTCTATAGTTTTATCATTAATAGCCTTGATGCCCAGATCTGTTGCCGGCTTTTTGCCTGCACGAATGTCGTCCGCATTCTTGATGCCAGAGTACATGTTGGCCTGAGTGGACTTGGTAGCTGGATCAACGGTTCGCTGCCAAGCAAAAACGAAATCTTGGGCTGTAACCGGGGTGCCGTCACTCCACTTGGCATTGCGTAACGTAAAGGTGTAGGTGAGGCCATTATTTGTCGGCTTCACGATTTTGGTCGCCATCGCTGGTTGCAGGTCGTGACCGTAGTATTTATATAACCCGTTCATGGTATCAATGATAGCCTGTCCAGAGACACCTTCAGATGCTTTACTTGGATCAAGCGTTTGCAACACATCGGCTTCCATTCGGTGCCAGACCTGTTGCTTGCTGGAACTAGAACTGTCCTTGCTCGATTGGGTACCGCATGCAGTCAGTACAAAAGTGAGTGCTGCAGCAGCAACCACAAGCCATTTTTGTTGTGTTTTCAAATCATGCCCCTCCAATTTGTAAGCTGTTACTAGAATAGCAATCTCCTTACAAAAAGCAAGTGTTTTGTATGAACTGATGCTTTTTGAATGACAGCTTAAAAACCCAGTTCACGAATGGACTAGGCAAAGGCGTGATCTTAGACGTTGTGGTCGCGAAAGGTGAGCGTGACAGCAAATTGTTGCCTGTCTGCTTGCAGCGTCATTTTCCCGCCAAGCGTGGTGGTGAGTGATTGCACAATGCTCAGACCCAAGCCAACGCTTTGGGTTGTCCGAGCCGAATCGGTTGTGTAGAACCTGTCAACGAGCTGGTCAGCATTCGCAAGCGGTTTGTCGGTGTTGTTGGTGAAGGTGATGGTCAAGTGCTGCTCATCTTGGCGAACGAGCGTGACACTAGCCTGATTCTTGGCATATTTTAGCCAGTTACCAATAAGATTTTGGAAAACTCGGCGCATCATCGTCTCATCGGTTGTTAAAAGAAGATTGGGTGCGATTTTTGGGGTTACCTGCATACCATTGGCCGTCAATTGGTCAAAATAATCAAATAATTCAGTTTCGAGTAATTTTGATAAGTTGATAGGTTTTTGCTTTAACGCCGTGGATTTCTCCTGAATGAGATTGAAGTCCATCAGGTAATGTAAGTAGTAATTAACAGATCGCAAATTGTGTGCCACGCGGGCCAGCGATTGTTTGGCGTCGGCGTGCGGATCGCGATTTAGAAGTTGAACGTAGCCAGTTGCGACGGTCAGCGGGGTTTTAATATCATGCGTCAAATTCAGCAACATCTGATGAATCTTTTTTTCTTGCGCAATTTGCTCAAGCCGCAACTGGCGGGTGGCATTCAGATTGTCATTAATCCCAGCTGCGAGTTTACGAACCAAAGGAAAATTGGTATTGGTTGTCACCCCAGCGTTAGTCTCGATGTGATTAATATAGGTGAGTTCGCGATTGATACGGCGGATATCGATGATGATCAACAAAAGAGTGATCGCCAATACAAGACAAATGACGCTGAGTCCGATGATGATACCAAGCATAGCCTTCTCCTTTGAAAAACATTTTTCGATTGCTAGCAGTTATCCTTAAAAATGATCCGTAGCTAACTAGCTATATCAACCGAACGCCGATGCCCCAGATTGATACAATATACTTCGGATCTTTTGCCAGATCATTGATTTTGGTGCGTAAATTGCTAATGTGCACGTTCAGCGTATTATCTGCGTTCATGAACGGCTCGCCCCACACCTGCTCATATAATTGTTGTTTGTCGAAAACTTGATGGGGATCGCGCATCATCAACGCCAGCATCGCATACTCTTTTTTCGGCAGGGTCAGCGGTTGATTGTTGACAGTAACCGCATGACGTTTGAGATTCAGCGTGATTTCACCAACCTGTAAGTGATCTTGTGTTTTAGCCGATGGTGCAGGCAACGTTTGACGCAACTGCACCTGAACCCGAGCCAATAACTCGTCAATGTCAAACGGTTTGGTTAAATAATCATTGGCGCCTTGTTGCAGAAGCGCGACAGTTTTTTGCTTGTCTTGAATGGCGGTAAGGACCAAAACTGGCACGCTAGACGTTTTGCGAATGGTCGTCAAAACACTTTCACCGGTGACGTTTGGCAGCATTAAGTCAAGAATAATCAAGTCAGGTGCTTCCTGATGAAATTGTGCTAAGGCACTGATACCGTCATAAGCTTGGATCACAGCGTAGTAGGGTGATAATACATCTCTTAACAAGGCTTGAATATCTTGATGATCTTCGACAATTAAGATTTTGGCCATGCTGTCACACCTCCTAAACGCGTTCGCAGCCGCAGAAACCTGCACATAAGGACCTCAAGTACAATGGTCAAAGTGCGACCATCGCACTTGAGGCCGCTTATGCTCCGGTTTCTAACCGCGGCTGCTCACGCTCTCTCCTAATAGTGTAAGCTATAAGAGCAGTTTTTCACAATTTAGGTTTAATTAAGGATTCATTATATAGCCAGTTAAGAAAGGCCAGTTAAGCTGATTTTGTAAGCAAAAAGCGGTGACAAAATGGTGGAGGGAGATTGCTATGACACAATCAGTGTTAACGATTGAACATGTTAGCAAACAGTTTGGGCGTTTTCAGGCATTAGATCAGGTCAGTTTCACAGTTGAAAAAGGGGATATTTATGGCTTAATTGGCGAAAACGGGGCGGGTAAGACTACTTTAATGCGGTTGATTACCGGCTTGTCACCGATGCAGCACGGAACCGTCACATTACTAGGTGAGCAAGCTGGTCACTATCAACATGCACTTAATCGAATTGGAGCTGTGATTGAAAGCCCAGCAGCGTTTGAGAAGTTGACCGTTTACCAAAATTTGCGGTTGTGCGCAATTCAACATGGCATTCAAGATAAACAGGCCATCACGGAAGCGATTGATTTTGTGGGACTCAAAGCGAAGCAAACCACCAAAGTCAAACATCTTTCTTTAGGACAGAAACAACGACTAGGTTTGGCGTTAGCGATTTTACCGCGTCCGGATTTTCTGATTCTTGATGAACCGATTAACGGCCTTGATCCTTCGGGTATTATGGAATTTCGCCAATTATTGAAACGCTTGAACGAGGAGCAGCAGACAACCATTCTAATCTCCAGCCATATTTTAAGTGAGTTGTATCAAGTGTCCACCCGATTTGGCATTATTCATCATGGACGGATGATCAAACAACTGACCAAGGCTGAGCTGGATAAAGCCAATCAATCAGGCTTAGCGGCTACCGTTGATGATACGGCACTGGCAGCACAGGTCTTGGATCAACATGGGTATCAAGATTTTGACATCATTGACGATCATCATCTTTTGTTGAGACAACCGGAAGTTAATGCAGCGGCGGTGAACCAATTGCTTGTGACCAGTGGCGTGGGTGTTCAGGATATTAGTCATCAAGCCGGGTCACTGGAACAATTTTACATGCAGTTACTGGGGCAAACAGAGAAGCAGGAGGGGCAAGCATGATTAATCAAATTCGGGCCGACTTCTATCGTCAAATCCATACAACGGGCATGTACATCATGCTTGTGCTGACGATTATCTATGCGGCCACGACAACCTTAGGACAGAGTGTTGGCGGCGTGACAGTGCGTGGCGACAGTGGTCAATTTGCCCAAGTTGGGGGTAAATCGTGGTCAGTTTTGACTGGCATTAAAGTGGCGAATATGGGTGAAACGATGCTGCTTTACGTTTTTATCGGCGTTTTTGTCATTGTTTTCGGGTATGAGTTCAGTCAAAAGGTTTACAAAAACACCTTAATCTCGGGTATCTCGCGGTTAGCGTTTGTCCTAGCCAAGTATTTGGTGATGTTACTGGACTTACTGCTACTATTCGCTGTCAATTTCCTAACCGTACTGATGGCCGGACTTGTTGCTGGACGGCCATTAGGCGGGAGCTGGGGAACATTGTTTGGAACCTTCAGCCTGAGTTTCGTGGCTGCGACCTTCTTTGTGAGTGTGATTTTCAGTATAGGTGTTTTCCTGCTGGTGTTAACTGGATCGATTTTGATACCGGCGATCGTGGTGGTGGTCTTTCCCCTCATCATTGGCGTGCTCCATGTACTCGGTGAGTGGGACTGGATTAAATATATCGACTTCTTCGGCGTCGCCCAAAATATCGGCGTCGGTGGCATGAAGGTTAGTGCGTTGCCCCCGTATATCGCTGTCAGTTTAGCGCTATTAGTTGTGATGATTGGCTCATCAGCGTTAATGTTGCGAAACAAGGAACTGTAACTGACCTTTTAAGATTTAAAAACGATCCGCATTTTGGCTAGTTGGCCTTGTGCGGATCGCTTTTTAGTTGCCTGTTAAACAGTCTCGATTAATTGGTTGAAAATTTCCAAAAATTTCTGGGCGGCGCCAGACATTGGGACGTTTTTCGTCCAGATTAAGGCCATCTTGGTGGTTAGTGTCGGCGAAAAGGGAACGAATTCTAGCTGCATTTCATCATGGCCGATTAAATGGCTGAGACCGACAATATACCCGGAACCGAGTTGAGCAAGCAGACCAGCATTGTAAATCAAGTTGTAGCGAGCCACGACTTGATTAGGGTTAAAGGCGTGGCCGGCCCAATCAGTGAGCATTTTGACAACTGGTTCGCGTTCCGAAACGATCAACGCCTGACCCCGAATCGTTTCTGGTGAAATAGCGGTTTGCGCCGCTAGCGGATCGGAAATGGGGATGAGAAGGCCCCAGCGATTTTCACCTGGGATACGGCGATAGGCATATTTATACGTGTCGGCCGGATCAATCACGACGCCAAAGTCGAGTAAACCATGGTCTAACCGCTCCTTAATATCATCGGCATTGCCGCTGTATAGCTGCAGTGTCACATCAGGAAAAGCAGCGATCAATTGTTGCGCTGCCTTTAACACAATCTGATTAAGTCGTGACTCGCCAAGACCAATTGCCAGCGTACCGCTGACGGCATGGTCATCGACAATGTCTGCAACCGCAGCGTCTGTCAACGTGAGAATTTGTCTGGCGCGATTCACCAAATACGTCCCATTAGCGGTTAAGCTTATTGCCCGACTTTTTCGGTTAAACAGCTTTGTACCGAGTTCTGTTTCCAACTCCTGCATTTGCCGCGACAAAGCAGGTTGCGAAATATGGATGGCATTGGCAGCGGCCGTAATCGTACCGGCGTCGGCAATCGCCACGAGATAGCGCAATGTTCGTAATTCCATGAAAAGGCCTCCGATACATAAGGAAATATCATAATACTATATGTTATATAAGCATTATACATTTTAAGTCATCGGACCGATAATAACCTTAAACATTGAAAGAAGGCATTCGTCATGAATGACAAGAATCAAAACGCCGGACTTTTCGGCTTAGGTGAAGCTAATACCGCTTACCAACAGTATTTTACGGGCAACAGTTATCTGAATGGTTTGGTCGCCGCGGCAGATGAGATCGATGTGACTGTTGCCAACGTGACATTCGAACCTGGTTGCCGGAACAATTGGCATATTCATCACAATGGTTTTCAGATTTTACTGGTCACAAGCGGTGAGGGCTGGTACCAGGAAGCCGGTAAGCCAGCACAATTGCTGCATCCCGGTGATGTGGTCACGATTCATGAAGGCGTGAAGCACTGGCACGGCGCAACCAAAGACAGCTGGTTTAGTCATGTGGCGATCACCAAAGGTACTAGTGAATGGTTGGAACCTGTTTCGGATCAAGCTTATTCGCAGCTAACGGAGGCACAATAAGATGGCAAAACAAACAGCAGGACGCAAACAGTTGGAAAAATTTGCCCCACAGTTTGCTGCATTGAATGACGATGTTTTGTTTGGGGAAGTTTGGGCAAAAGAGAATGAACTGTCTGCCCATGATCGCAGCATGATCACGATTGCTTGCCTTATGACCAGTGGCGATTTTCCACAACTCAAAGCCCATTTACAATTAGGAAAAGAACACGGCCTGACGAAAGAGGAAGTCGTTGCTGAAATCACTCATCTCGCTTTTTACGCCGGCTGGCCAAAGGCGTGGTCTGCGTTTAATCTGGCGAAAGAAGTGTATGGCGAATGATAAACGTCCTCATACTTGGTGCTGCCAGTCAGATTTCACGCTTTTTAATTCCAGATTTGTTGGCAGATAAAACTGTGAACCTGACGCTATTTGCCCGCCGAGCACCGCAACGGTTAGGGCAATATGCAGGTGAGTCGCGTGTGACGTTGGTTGACGGCGACTGGAATCAAGAAGCCGATATTGAACAGGTTATGCCGAATCAAGACATCGTTTTTCTGGCAAGTTCCAGTCTCGTTGGTAATTAAAATGTTGTCACAGCGATGAAACATACCGATGTCCAACGGTTGATTGTCGCAGGCGGCCTTGGGATTGACGATGAAGTTGCCGGCAAGTTTGGCAACTGGAATGCGCGGATGATGGGAGATTACACACCATACAAACAGGCCGCAAAGGTGATTTTAGACAGCGGCTTGAATACCACTTATCTTCGCATGACATGGTTATACGACGAAAACGGCAACGAAAAGTATGAAATCGTGCCAGAAGGCCAGCCGTTGCGCGGAACTCAGGTGACGCGTCAGGCGGTAGCGAAGTTGGTGACTGCCATCGTGAGACAGCCCAGTTTATACCAATACGCAAATATTGGCGTTGTTGAACCGGGGACTGAGTGGGACAAACCATCGTTTTATTAAAGTTGCATGATTCATCTGAACCACCGATCAATTCGCAAATTAGAATTGATCGGTGGTTTTTTGAGATGCTACCTTGATGCTAGCTGATTAGAGCACTGGGGTTGTCATTCAGGATCAAAAGAATTACGCTTGTTCTATGAATATCGAACAAGCAGATCAAACAATGGCGAATATTTTTAAAGTTCTAGGTGAACCGCATCGAATTGAGATTTTGCGTATCCTTTATCATGCTGGTCGAGAATTGACGTGCTCAGAAGTCAGTGCCCAGTTAAATTTGAGTAAATCGACAGTGTCATATCATTTTCGAGCTATGCGGTTAGCGGGCTTGACGAATACGCGCCAAGTAGCACAAATCAAGTATCTGTCTATCAATACGGCAGTTTTTGATCGGTTTTTACCGGGGTTTTTAGCGACCCTGTAATTTTTGGCTTGCTTGTTCGATATTCATCGAATAAAGGAGATGTACCACATGCTTAAATTATTTTATGCTTCAGGAACCAGTGCAATGGCGCCGCATATTCTACTGACTGACGCGGGACTTAATTTTGAGTTGGAAAAGGTGAACTTAGATCAAAAAACTTGGCGCGGTGGCGATTACGATCAAATCAACGCCAAGTCTTATGTGCCGACCTTGCAAATAGCGCCAGAACAATACTTAACAGAATGTGCTGTGATTTTAGAGTACATTGACTTTCAAGCCCGACAAAATGATAGTAGCAATTATGCCACAGATGAATACTGGCAGGAGCGGGTGTGGCTCAACTATATTGCCACAGAACTCCACAAAAACTTTATTTCGCCTTTTCGGAAGGGTAATTGGCTACCTAATACGGATGATAGCAAACGGTTGGTGTGGCAGCGAGTTGCCCCGCGACTAGCTTATGTTGAAGCACGGTTTCAGGGACCATGGCTAATGGGGCAGCATTTTTCAATGACGGATCCTTATCTGTTTGTCATGACAAATTGGATGCACCGGCTTGATTTTTCATTTGATCATTTGCCAAAATTAAAGGCCTTTGACGAGCGAATGCGACAACGGCCAAGTGTGCAGGAAGTTCTGCGGGTGGAAGGGAAGCCGCACAGCGTTACTGATGGTTAATGCGGGTGAAGCAGTGACGCTTGTGTCTTTCTTGTGTCCGAACGACACTATTGACAAGGTCTGCTTGAACGAGACTCATGCTTCAAGTAAACTTGTCGGTACTTTTACAGATCATTGATGTTCAAAATGAGTGAGACAGAGCCATCAATTTTGCTGATAGTAACCTATTTTGCGATCACAATAAGGAGTAAACTGTTGGATTTAAATGAAGACTTTTTCAAACATTATCATTACAAAACAGAGTTGATGGCAATTTGCCGACAGCATCGGTTACCTGCTGGTGGTACAAAGGCGGCATTAAATCAGCGTTTGCAAGCATTGGTGGCAGGGCAGCGGCTTGACACACCAACGAGCAAGGTTAAACGACTGGCTAAACCTGTTAAGGAATTATCGGTAACGACGCCCCTCGCCAACTCTGGATTTTCCTTCAATGCTGAGGCGCGACAATTTTTTGCTGCGTACTTTCATGTCAGCAAGTTCGCATTCACAAAACCTATGGCCGTTCTCAAACGTCAAGCGGAAGCGCAACCCCAATTAGCATTAACGGTCGCTGATTTAATTGACGTTTATCAGGCAACTCGCAATTCAAAAGCTCGTCAACAATTTCTCGCGGAAAATGCCGAAGAAAAAACATATGAATGGAATCGTTTCGTTCATGACTTTTTTGCTGATCCGGCGACTAGGCAATTTCGACCGCGCCTAAAGGTTGCCGCGATTCTTTGGCAACAGGTCAAGCAATCAACCGCACCCAAGCAATACGTCCATAGCTTGTTGCAGGCTTATCATGAGGCTATTGCCGGTTACGTTCAGACCTCTTCAGAGATTGATCAATGAAACATTGAGCAATCATCCACAGCCCTCAAACAGGCCAACAATGCCATATACAGCGGCAATGTTGGCCTGCTTCTTATGGGTAATTATTATTCGGAATCTGACAAAGCCCATGTCTTAGAAGAGAATGATGACTTATATTATTTGTTCAATTCGCCAGTTGTTTTCTGTATAATCATAATCGTAACCATAAGTAAACGAATCTTCTTATGATTTTTTTGGCGACTTGGTAAAATTACTGCAGGGAATGGCATTTGGGGGATTTTGGAGGAAGGAATGCAAATTAAAGCAGGGACGGCCGATCAAGGATGGGCTTTAGAAGAAAAACTGGACGAATTTAATCGGCATCAGCATCCCTTCAACGGAGCAGGTGCCGACGAGTCATTTGCGTACGTCATCAAAAAAGGTGACCAAGTGGTTGGCGGTGTCGCGGCGAGTTCGGATGACAATGCGATTGGTTATATCGAGTTGCTCTGGGTAGATGAAACCTTTCGGCGACAGGGGCTAGGACGTGTCTTGTTAGCGACTGTCGAACAAAACTTGCAAGCTGCTGGTCGCAAACGGGTGCGATTAGAAACTTTTGATTATCAAGCACCAGCATTTTATCGTGAAAACGGCTATCACGAATTTGCCAAACTTAATTACGACTATGCCGGTGTGATTGAATATTTCTTCATCAAAACGTTATCGCTGCCAATCGGCTACGACATACCACCGGATTTTTCAATTGAAGTAGCTGAAGACCTAGCGATGGAAGCCATTGAGAATAAGCTTCACGCCTACAATGTGAAAATGAAACCACTACTGCAAGAAAAAATGGGTGTGACTTTTACTTTTTTAGCGGAAGAAAATGGCCAATGTATTGGCGGCATTTTCGGTTACAGCACCATGTATAAAATCGGCTATATTGAAAGTCTATGGGTAGCTGAAACGAACAGACATGCAGGTGTTGGCACGGCTCTCGTTGATGCTTTATTAAATGCCTTAAAAGATTTTGGCTGTCCGATTGTTCACCTCGATACCATGTCGTCTCGAGGGGCGGCGTTTTATAAGGCACTTGGTTTTGAGCAATTTGGCCAGCTGACCTACCCGGAAATTGACGCAGCAGAGCTTTTTTTCGTCAAACACTTAGTTTCAGTTGGAGAAAGGACAATAAATGCCAACAAATAAAGGTATCACAGTCGCTCGCGAAGAAGATCCAGATCTAAAGCAAGCGATTGTGCGGGCTGTTTTGGCCGATTTGCCCGAATGGTTTGGCTTGCCAGATGCAACTAACGCTTATGTTGAAGAGGCTGCAAAACTGTCTTTATGGGTTGCTTGCTATGAAGGTCAGGCGATTGGGTTTATCGATTATCGCCAAACCAGCAAGGCAAGCGGCGAAATCAGTTGTATGGGCATTAAGAAACACTTTCATCATCAAGGGATTGGCCATCAGCTGGTAGAGGCATTAGAAGCCGACGCTAGACAACATGCCCACTACCTGCAGGTAAAAACGGTTGATGAAGGTCATTATCCTGAATATGATCAAACCATCCGTTTTTACGAGTCAGTGGGATTTGAACGATTGGAAGTTTTCCCGACATTATGGGATGCTTGGAATCCGTGTTTGGTGTTGGTCAAGAAGCTTTAATAAGCGGCCAAATCGCCCAGAACAAAGTCAATAAAAATCGCCATGCCTGACAGAACAGATCGGCTCGTGTAAACTTGATATGCGTAAGCGCATTCAAAACGAGGGATTAGTATGGGGCATTCATTCAGGAGTGAGTTGGTGAAAGAGATCCGGCGTCGATTTTCGGCGTTGGCTGTTTTGCTTGCGCTTCTCTTAGTGGGCGTTTTGTCAGGATTAGTCTTTTTCATTCAAAGTTATCAAGTGACCGCGGACATGCGCACCGTGAGTCGCGATTTTAATTTACTCGCCAGTCGATCACAGCAAGTGTTGAGTAATTTAAATAAACGGGCGGTTCCGAATTACCTCGAAAGCCGCGATAACGAGCGGGTTTTGTATCAGCAATTCTATGAACAAAGTGCCCGGCTCAGCGTGCAGCCTTCTTTATTGATCCTTAATGCGCAAACCCAGCCAATCTTTCAAAGTGATCTAATTCTGAATCGTATTTCACTCAATTACGTTCAGACAGTGATTAAACGCAATCGACCAGCGAATGCCTTTATGAAAGTGACAAAAGGCGAAAATGATCAGCATTTTCTGTTGTTCTTCGCCCGAGTACCAGCAACCGCAGGAAATCAGTACAGTGTGCTTGTTTTAAATGGTGCCGCCTTTAGTGGTGAGAGCATCAAATACGGTAGCAGTTTTACGATTGCTGACAACTATGACAATGTCTTTGCGACTAATTCGACGAGTTTTATTCTGCCAGGTTTTGGCAAAATGGATAGTGAAAAGTTTGAGCGCCATTTTTATGTGAATCAGGACGATATTTTCTTGATGCGCCGACAACAGCTCGGAGAAAACATTTTTTTGTATACCTTTCTACGATCGTTTCCTTTGATGATGCTCATTTTATTTGGTCTGTTAAGTGTGGCAGCACTATTGGGTTTTCTAATCTGGCAGGCTAATCGTGCAGCTAATGCGATTGGCGACAAAACTAATGCCGCCATTACAGAATTAGTTGATGAAACGAGTGAAATTCGCGAAGGTAAACAAAAGCGCATTCAAATCACCACCAACGATGAGTTTCAGTATTTAGCAGATAGTATCAATGCCATGGTTGAACGCCAAGAAGCAATGACAACGCAGCAGTTGCAGCTTCAGAAGCAAACGAATCAATATGAGCTGAAGATGTTGGAGGCACAGTTTAACCCACATTTTCTCTATAACACGTTGGAAAATATTCGAATCACCATCAAACTTGATCCGGCTTTGGCGGAAAAGCTGATTCTTTCGCTTAACCGCGTGTTACGTTACAGCATTGATCATAGCGGTGAGCCAACAACTTTAGAGGCAGATCTTGATGTCCTTGAAGATTTTTTGATGGTTAACCAAGTCCGGTTTGATAAATTGCGGTACCAGATCGCTATGGATCCATCGCTAGCAAATATGCCGGTTCCGCGGTTATTTCTATTGCCCCTTATTGAAAATGCCTTGAAGTACGGCATGAAAACCCGGTCCGATTTGATGATTGTGGTGACCTGTGAGCAGTTAGAGAACGCAGTGACGTTCACAGTGATCGATAATGGTGGCGGTTTTTCATCAGAAAAGCTAATTAGTGATATGCCGCCAGTAGAAGGTGAGACGCATCATGGCCTAGCGAATAGTTTTCGGCGATTACAAATGTTGTATCCGACAGCGAATATACAGCTTAGTAACACAGATGACGGCGGCGCTAAAGTGACGCTTCATGTTGCCAGAGCGTGAACAGCCGCGGTCAGAAACCGGAGTATAAGCGGCCTCAAGTGCGATGATCGCACTTTGATCATTGTACTTGAGGTCCTTATGTGTAGGTTTCTGCGGCTGTGTACGCGTTTCAGCTAGAGCGGTTAGAAACCAATTCTGCCGTTGTGACTGTGGTTAAGGAGATGAAAAATATGTACAAACTTTTGATCGTTGAAGACGAGCACTTAATTCGCCGATATTTAACTGATGCTTTAGATTATCAAGAACTCAATATTACGGTGGTGGGCGATGCTGAAAATGGGCAAGAAGGTACCGCCATGATTCA
Organism: Lacticaseibacillus paracasei subsp. paracasei; assembly: GCF_000829035.1. Lineage (NCBI taxonomy): Bacteria > Bacillati > Bacillota > Bacilli > Lactobacillales > Lactobacillaceae > Lacticaseibacillus > Lacticaseibacillus paracasei. Next base: position 1,208,804 of record NZ_AP012541.1, read on the forward strand.
GGATTTGCAGCCTGACATTGTTTTGACCGATATTAGTATGCCAATCATGGATGCTTTCCAGATGTTTGAAGCCACTAAAGCCCAAGATTATCAAAAAGTGATTCTCTCTGGCTACAATGATTTTGCAAATGCAAAAAAGGCGATTCGCAGTGGTGCTCGAGATTTTCTGGTTAAGCCAATTGATCTGGAAGAATTGCGCAACTGTATGGTCGATGTCACCACCCAGATTCAACTGCAACGCGGTCAATTAGCTGATACAGATGGCATTGCAATTGATTTGCTAAAAGATGTCCGCTACTCCCGCGACCATGTTGTGACCCAAGTGCTGACGTGGATTAGTGAACACTATGCCTGCAAATTTACGATTGCCGAGATGGCGAGCGACCTTGGTTACAGCGAAAGCTACATTTATAAGAAAATCAAAGATCACCTTGGCGTGACCTTAAACGATTATCTCAATCGTTACCGTATTCGCATGGCGATCAATCAGCTGATTGAAGATCCCAGCATGCTCATTTATGAAACCGCCGATGCCTCCGGTTTCTCGGACTATAAGTACTTCAATCAAGTCTTCAAAAAGTATCTCGGTATGACAACAACCGATTTCAAAGCGAAGGTCCTCCAGTGATGGAGGATTTTCTACGTTTTGGATAGAATTGTCCCATTTTGAAAGCGCTTTAAATGGGCTAATCTTATAGTTGGCAATGAAAGTCAACGATAACGCGCTCCCAGTGCTGAAACTCGCGCTGGTTCGCGCTTAGTCAAGAACGGGAGGAAAAAGATCATGAAGAAAGTTTGGGCAGGGCTAGCGGTTTTAGGCATCGCCGCATTGGGACTGGCGGCTTGTAGCAATAGCACAAAGAAAACGAGTGATAGCAGTCCAACCACAAGCAAGACTGCGAAAAAGACTGACAAGCTTGTTGTGTATTCACCCAACTCAGAAGGCTTGATCAATGCAACGATTCCAGCATTTGAAGAAAAATATGGCGTCAAAGTTGACTTGATTCAGGCGGGCACTGGTGAATTATTCAAAAAGCTTGAATCAGAAAAGGGTGCACCAGTTGCTGATGTTATTTTTGGCGGCTCATACACGCAATATGCAACCAGTGGTGATTTATTCCAAAAATATACGGCCAAGGACAACAATAAAGTTGAAAAAGCTTATCGAAATACGACCGGTTATTCAACTCCATATACCCTTGATGGCAGTGTCATTGTCGTTAATCCGACTTTGACCAAAGGCATGAATATTAAAGGTTATGGCGATCTTTTGAATAAAGATTTAAAGGGTAAGATTGCCACAGCCGATCCAGCCAACTCATCATCCGCGTTTGCCCAACTGACGAATATGTTAGCGGCAGAAGGTGGTTATACCAGTAAGAAGTCATGGAATTACGTGAAAGACTTATTCACCTTGGTAGACGGCAAGATCAGTTCAAGCTCATCCAACGTCTACAAAACAGTTTCCGATGGTGAAATGGCGGTCGGACTTTCTTACGAAGATCCAACCGTTCAATTATTAAACGATGGCGCTAAAGTCAAGATTGTTTACCCTGAGGAAGGAACCGTCTTCTTGCCAGCAAGTGCCGCTATCGTCAAAAAAGCAAAGAATATGGACAATGCCAAGAAGTTCATTGACTTCCTTGTTTCCAAGAATGTGCAAGATACGTTAGGCACTACGACCACGAACCGCCCAGTGCGCATTGGAGCAAAAACGTCTAGCAATATGAAGCCATATAAGGACATCAAGAAAATTACCGAAGACTACGACTATGTGATTAAGCATAAAGATGACATTGTGAAAAAATATAACGAAATTTTTGTTGAAACTCAATCTAAGTAGAGGTGAAACCAGATGAGTGAAATTCGTATTGAGGGTGCTAAGAAGGTTTATGGTGATGTCACCGTCATCGAAAATCTCAGCCTGACTGTGCCGGACGGGGCACTTTTCACACTGTTAGGCCCATCTGGGTGTGGCAAGACCACGTTGCTGCGCATGATCGCAGGTTTTAACTCGATCGAAGGTGGGGATTTCTACTTCGGTGATAATCGCATTAATAACATGGAACCCAGCAAACGCAACATTGGGATGGTTTTCCAAAACTATGCAATTTTCCCACATTTAACAGTTCGGGATAACGTTGCGTTTGGCCTAAAACAGAAGAAAGCAACCAAAGAAAAAGTTGTGGCGGAAACCGATAAATATTTGAAGTTAATGCAAATAGACGAGTATCGGGATCGCAAACCTGATCAACTGTCTGGTGGTCAGCAGCAACGGGTTGCCTTGGCGCGTGCGTTGGCAGTGAATCCAGATGTGCTGCTGATGGACGAACCGCTGAGTAACTTGGATGCCAAGTTGCGCGTCGATATGCGGCAGGCAATTCGAGAAATTCAGCGTGAAGTCGGCATCACAACGGTTTATGTCACGCACGATCAGGAAGAGGCCATGGCGATTTCGGATTCAATTGCCGTCATGAATCAAGGCCGGATTCAGCAAGTCGGTCGGCCGAAAGAATTGTACCATCGGCCTAAAAATGAATTTGTGGCGTCATTTATTGGGCGAACCAATATCATTCAGGCGAATTTGAAACATGATGGGGCCACTGCTTTACTAGAATTTTCGACTGGTTATCGGATGCCGCTGCCGATTTTGAATAACGTTGCTGACCAACCAGTGCACGTCAGCATCCGGCCTGAAGAACTGATTCGAACGGCAGATGGCGACATCGATGCTCAGATAACAGATAGTGTTTATCTCGGTATGGATACTGAATACTTTGTTGACTTGCCGTTCGCTAAGAAGATTCATGTCAGTGAAGAATCCAGTCTGACCGAAGATCTCGGTGAAGGCGATCATATTAAGCTCAAGATCAATGCCCAAAAGATCAACGTCTTTACCGCCGACGGGTCGCAAAACCTGCTGGGGGTGGATTAAATGAACACCAATCGGAAAAAGTTTAATATTTGGACAGGCTCATCGTTCATCATCTTCATCACGTATCTGCTTTTTCTGGTTTATCCGATTGTGATGATTCTTGGTCAGGCGTTGTTCACGCAAGGCAAGTTCTCGTTAGCCAACTTCACGACCTTCTTTTCACGAAGCTATTATTTTTCGACATTAGCCAATAGTTTCAAGGTGTCGTTAACCGCCACCGTATCAGCAGTTTTATTAGGCACATTGCTCGCCTACTTTTTTGCGATGTTTCAATTCAAGGGGAAAAAGTTTCTGCAGATATTGATTATCATCGCTTCCATGTCGGCACCATTCATCGGGGCTTACTCGTGGATCTTGCTGCTGGGTCGAAATGGCGTGATCACAAAATTTCTGGTCAACACACTTGGCTTTCCTAACTTTGATGTCTATGGCTTTTTCGGAATTGTTTTAGTATTCACATTGCAGCTGTTCCCGCTTGTGTTCTTATATGCGAATGGCGCATTCAAGAGCATCGACAATTCTGTCTTGGAAGCCGCGGAGAGCATGGGGAGTCGGGGGTTCAATCGGTTTCGAAAAGTCATTATGCCACTGTTAATTCCAACACTATTGGCCGCTGCCTTACTTGTGTTCATGCGGGCGTTCTCTGATTTTGGGACGCCCATGTTGATCGGGGAAGGGTATCGAACATTTCCGGTTCTGATTTATACTCAGTTCATCAGCGAAGTGGGCGGCAATGCGGCCTTTGCTTCTGCGTTGGCAATTATTGCGATTATCATTGCACTGACGATTTTCCTAATCCAAAAATTTGTCTCGCATCGATTTAGTTACAGCATGAACTCGTTGCATCCGGTTGAAGCAAAAAAAGTCGGGCCGTTACGAACGGTACTCATCTACATTCTTGTTTATGGTATCGTGCTACTAGCTATCTTGCCGCAGGGTTACTTGATTTATACCTCATTCTTGAAAACATCGGGGATGGTCTTTGTACCAGGGTACTCACTGGGAAGTTACACGAACGCCTTTGATCGAATGGGGTCAGCCATTTTCAACACGATTCGAATTCCGATGATGGCGCTGATCATTGTGATCATTTTTGCCATTTTCATCTCGTATCTGGTTGTTCGTAAACGTAATTTCTTCACATCGCTTATCGACAGTATGAGTATGATCCCTTACATTGTGCCAGGCACTGTGCTTGGAATTGCCTTCATCACATCATTTAATACGGGTGTTGGCGGCAGTGGTTTCCTTGCTATCACGGGAACAGCGTTCATCATGGTAGTGTCACTATCCGTTCGGCGATTGCCTTATACGATTCGCTCCTCAGTTGCGAGTCTGCAGCAGATCTCGCCCTCCATTGAAGAAGCAGCCGAAAGTTTGGGATCAAGTCGGCTGAATACCTTCTTCAAGATTACGGTGCCAATGATGATGTCAGGCATTGTGTCTGGTGCCATTCTTTCATGGGTCACGATGATCTCAGAATTATCCACATCCATTCTGTTGTACAACGTCAAGACTCGAACAATGACAGTAGCCATTTATACCGAAGTTATTCGCGGAAATTACGGCGTTGCCGCTGCACTATCAACGATTTTGACCGCGTTGACAGTGATTTCCTTGCTAATCTTCATGAAAGTTTCTAAGAATGGGGATATTGCGATGTAACCACAAAACTTCGTCGGAAATAGGACAAAAGGGAGTTGACCGTGACTGGTTGACTCTCTTTTTGCTGTGGAAGCGACTTTTGTTGGCAAAATGGCTGAATATTCACATGAACGAAAAAAGATATATGTGGTGAACCTATTTACATCTAGTCTTAGAAACCATATAATATGGATATTAAAGCCGCAAGGAGGCAGAACATGACCAAAAAAATTGCAATTGTCGTTGATTCGGGTTCTGATGTCCCTCAAAGTGTTCTTGATGAAAATAAAAATATTGCAGTCGTACCGCTGAATATTACTATGAATGGGCATAATTACCTTGATGCAGTTGATATCACACCGGATGAATTTTATTCGGCGCTAGCAACGGCAGAAACATTGCCGCAGACTTCAAGTCCGTCACCGCAAGCTGCCAAAGAGGCGATGGATAGGCTGTTCGCGGCTGGTTATCAGCAAATCCTCGGTATCACAATTTCGAGCGCGTTGTCTGTGACGAACAACGTCTTTCAATTGGCCGCGCAAGATTTTCCCGCTGACACCGTAACCATTCTTGACACAAAAAGCATCGGCATTGGCAGTGGCATCCAAGCAGCCTATGCCGCATCATTGATCAATGCAGGGGAATCCTTTCAGGACGTGATTGCAAAAGTTCGTGCCTCAATCGTCAAAAGTCGGATTTATTTCTACGTGCCAACCTTGAAGTACCTCAGTGCCGGCGGTCGAATCGGCCGAGTGGCAGGTCTTGTCGGTTCGGTTTTGCACATTAAACCGGTGATCTCATGTGATCCAGAAGGTGTCTACTACCCTCTTTTTAAGGCGCGATCTGAAGATAAAGCGATTCGGAAATTGGTTGAACAAGTCAAAACAGATTGCTTAAATAGCGCTCATTATCGTCTAGGAGTTGCCCATGGTCAAAATCCAGCTTTGGTTAAAAAGTTGGCAGAAAAATTGCGCGAAGTGACTGGTCGACCGGTTGATTTTATTGGTGAGATCTCGCCGTCATTGGGGGTTCATACAGGACCGGGACTGATTGGGGCGACAGTTCAGTCGTATTAAGGTGTTACAAAAATAAGTCACGCCTCTCAAGCTTTACCTAAAACGAAAAGCAGATCAAAATTGCCCGTTTCTCAATTTGTTGAGAAACGGGCAATTTTGATTTGATAAAACAGTCATTCCAACCACTTATTCTTCTTAGCCATCTGCACGGCCTCAATTCGATTATGAACACCGAGCTTACTGAAAATAGCGGACAAATAGTTACGAACGGTTCCTTCTGAGAGAAATAGCGAGGCAGCAATTTGTTTTGACGATAAGCCGCTGGCGACTGCTGCCAAAACAGCGAGTTCGCGGTCGGTGAGGGGATTGCTTTCAGCCGTCACCATATTCGTGACTAATTCCGGGGCGTAAACCGTTTGGCCCGTCATCACTTTTCGAATAACGTCAATCAAATCATCACTGGGGCTGTCTTTGAGTAGATAACCATTTACTTGGGCAGCAATGGCGCGTTCAAAGTAGGCTTTTTGCGCGAAGGTCGTTAAAATAATGACTTTTGTTTCTAACTCGCTCCCGTGAATCTTATCGGCAACGTCCAGTCCGGTTAACTTGGGCATCTCGATATCCAGAACGGCAACGTCCGGTTTGAGTTGTTGAATGTCCTGCCATGCTTTTGCGCCATCACCAGCACTGCCTAGTACGTGTAAATCATCTTCCAAGTCTAGTAGCTGGGTGAGGGCGGAGTTTAACATGCTTTGATCTTCTGCGAGATATAAGGTAATCATATTAGAATCGCACCTCCTTTGGTAGTGTTAATGAAACGAGGGTGCCTTGGCGATTATGGTCAATGCTAAACGTGCCATCAGCTTCGTGCATGTGACTGCGCATGCCGCTAATACCATTGGAACCAGCCCGAACATAATTTTTGGCTTTGCCGTCATCTTGAACAGTTACGGAATAGGTGTTGGCTGTCTGAAAAAAAGTGATTTCAACTTGATGGGCTTGTGCATGGCGAATGACATTCGTGATGGCTTCTGTCATGACGGCACTAAACTGACTTTGAACCTTAGTTGGCCATTCAGTCGCCTCGTTTTCCCCGCTAGTGAGCAAAATGACATCAGCTTCAGCGAGATTGTTTCCTTGGGACAACAACATTTCACTGAGGGACTGCTGGTGAAGATCATTCACAATTGCTCGTACGAGTTGCAAATCATTACGACTTGTTTGCGCGATATCATCCAGTTCCTGTGCCACTCGCTCCGGAGCTTTGACAAGTAACTTTTTCGCCAATTCGGTTTTTAAGGTGATCATCGAAAAACTCTGACCGAGCGTATCGTGCAAATCCCGCGCGATCCGTTCTCGTTCGCCACGTTGAATGACCACTTGCAGCCGGCGGTTCGTTTGCCGGAGTTGCCGCTGATGGATGACTGATCGGGAAAAAGTATACGCCAGCATTGGCGACGCAATCGGGAAAATGAGTCCTGAGATTTCGCCAAATGATGACTGAAAGATGCCTGGTTGCGCTAAATTAGCACGCCACAGGCCAATACCGATGATGACATAGTATGCTGAAGCAAACCACCGAAAATATTTTCGCGGATACCAGCCCAACATAAAAGAAACCTGCCATCCCGGGAAGATCAGCATGTAGTTGTTGAAAGCAAAAATCGAAAATAGCCCTGTAATGCCTAATTCAAGCGGTATCGTGACAGGGAGCCATCGATCAATTTCATTGACGAGTATGTAGACAATGAGAAATAGGACAGACAAGCCCAGCCAAAACCAATCAGCTTCTGATTTAACGGGGATGAACTCAGCCATGATCGCAGGCAAATAGACCAGCCAAATATAGCTGGTCCATTCTAGATTTTTAATGCGTGTGATTAACTTACGCCTCACCCAAGGCCACGCCCTTTCGCTGTTCATGCTTTGAGAGCACGACCACCAGTAAACCAGTCACCACAAACCAAGCAGCAATGCCCAGCAAATTCGTTAAGTCTACTTTAGCACGGGAAGTGAGTTGATTTAATAGCTGATTCACAAAATAAGTGGGCGTGAGTTCGCCAATTGATTGTAACCACTTAGGTAACATGTTGATGGGCCACCACAAGCCGCTAACAATCGCCATGGGGAAAGTGATGAGGTTGCTGGCAAGACTGAGCGTTTCATATCTGCGAATGTACGATAAGCCGATGCCGATCAACATAATGGGCAATTGTCCGATCAAAACGACACCAAATAGCGAGAGCCATTGATCGAAATGAAGACTAACACCGTTAATGCCAACAGCTAAACTACCCATCACAGCAACTGAGAACAGACTCATCATTAACATCCAGAAAGCGACTGAAAGATAGTAGGGAAAGGTACCGTGAGCAGATAAGCTCAAGAAAGTAACAAGCCCTTGGTCACGGTCTCGTTTCAGAATCGCGGCAATTCCGAAGAGGGCACTAATCAGAACACTATAAACGATCATGCTATCCATATAACTTATATAGAACGGCTTCATTTGTGCTGAAGAGCCGCTGGCCATGACTTTTGTGAAGAGCAAATAGAAGCCAGCCGGCATTAACAGCGAAAAGAAGATATAGGAAAAGTTACGTAAAATTAATCGTTTGCCATCAAAGGCGAGTTGCGTTTTAAAAGTTTTCATTTTTCGTCGTCCTTCCCAGTCAATTGTAAAAAGATATCCTCCAGCGATTCCCGGGTCACGCTGACTTGATGAAGCCGATCCAACATGGGTGCCAAGGCTCGGAGTGTTTGATCACCATCTGTGCTATGGATGATTAGTTTGGGGGTAACAGGTTGGATGCTATCCACTGCTGGCAATCCATTGAAAATCGCTGGCTGCAAATCGGTTTCGCAGGTAATGGTGGCCCCAAGATGCTGCTTTTGAAGCGCTTGGAGGGAGCCATTAAAGACAAAGCGACCGTTTTGCAGAATCAACAGCCGATCAGCAACTTGCTGAATCTCTTCAAGATAGTGACTGGTAATCACCATCGTTTTACCTTGCTGCCGTAGTTGTTCAATTTGAGTCCAAAAAGCTTTGCGAGATTGCGCATCCATGCCAACGGTTGGCTCGTCTAAAAACAGCAAATCAGGATTGCCAACGAGCGCAACAGCGAACGTGATTCGCCGCAACTGACCGCCGGAAAGACTGCCTAGCCGTTGTGGTTTCAAATCGCTTAAATGAAACTCATTCAACAAAGCATCCGGGTCAAGTGCACGAGGTGATTGCGCCGCGGCAAGCTGCATCAGGTCCCCGACGGTTGTGCCTGCAATCACCATGTCACCTTGGAGCATTGAACCAAGACGAACTTTACTATCAGGCGCACCTGGGCGCTGACCAAAAACGCTGACTTCCCCAGTACCTGCTAAAAGACCGAGTAAAATATTCAGAAATGTGGTTTTACCAGCACCATTGGCCCCAATTAAGCCGACAATTTCACCTGGCTGAACCGTCAAATTAATGTCTTTTAGGACTGTTTTGTCACCGTAGCTAAATTTTAAATGTTCTGCTTGAATTACTGTGGTCATTTCGTCCACCTCCATCATTGATACTACGCGGTGGGTGGGCTAGCCAGTAGTCGCGAATGTCATGAATGGCATGTGACAAATGTCATGATCCCTATGAAAAAGAGCCTATCTTTGAATTTAACCAAGCATGATCAATAAAAAGCGGCTATCTGAAAGCTTAGTGAGGCTTCGCAGGTAGTCGCTTTAGTTGTAGCGCACTATAGCGGTATATCCGCCCCTTGATGCAAGCCTTTCTTAGTCTGATCGAAACTTTTATCGGACTTAAAGGCCCCAATGAGCTGCCGCATGTTCATGTCACTGTCACGTATTTCAGGCATGCTAGGCCGCAAAGTGGTACCGGAAACCGTGAGGCTGTATTGACTAGCAAGACTGGTAATAGGCGTTTTGGACTGATACATATTGTAGAAGGCAACCTGCTCACCATCAATCAGGGCATAAAACATATAGTCTGTCTGATTGACCGAAGGGATAAACTCAGAGAACACGATGAGTTTGCTGCTAGATCCCGGGACGAGATGATAACTGTAGGTTTCACTAGTACTGTTTGCGTAGTCAGCGACTTCGGATTGTTGTAAGCCGTTGAGGGTCCAGTAAGCCGTGAAGAACAAGGCCGCCCGGTCAGCGTCTGTCAGACCCGCTAGCTCACTGGCAGGTGCAAGTGGTGCTGTTTTCATAGCATCAATCGGGTAGGTGGTGTCGATATTTTGCGTCCATGAACTTGAAGTGGCCGATTCATTGGTGATTTCGGACGAGGCACTTGCGGCGGAGGCACTGCTGCTAGATACCGTCCTTGGTAGGCGCGTTTGTGAAGCCATCTCTGACGCGACTGGCAACCAGTTAAAGGCACCAGTTAAAGCCAGAAAAATGGCACCGACCATCAAAATTCCCTGGAGACTGATCCGGAGTTGATATTGTCGTTTCAATAAATGCTTCGGCGTCCAATAAAGGTCCGTTGCATCGCTATCATGGTCTTGATCCGCTTTTTCAAGTAGCTGAAATAACCACTGCGTCAGGTAAAACCAGATCATGCGACTGATCAACGCTAAGGCCATACCACCAAAAAGAAAGATGTTTTGAATCTCGTTGTTTGAGGCCGCGAGCATTTCGGCTAGTCGAAGTCCGAATGGTGACGTCATCAGGTCAGCGGAAAATGCGTCTTGGTAATGCATGACAATTGCTGTTACGAGGCCAATTGCCGCGAGTATATCCAGAACAATGGCAACGAGTCGCCAGTTGCGTTTGCTAGGATGAGATCGGTAGATACCGCGCACATAGACAATTCGGGCACCGCGGACTTGGCTAGGAAACATCATCTTGTGCTGCTCAAGCTGAATATCCACGATTCGGTTGGTGTTGAGATGTTGTAACGCGATCACTACTAAGACGGCAATCATAAAAAGACTGAGAATAAAATAGAAAATCATGGGGTTCTCCTTTGCTGCATAGCGGCTTAAGCAGATGGCGATCACTGTTTTTACAGATGCGGTGTAACGATTAAAAAAGTTGTTGACAGACATCATGATAATTAGATCTAGGAATAGCTTGTCGATCATTTTCTAGTCCTTGACCTTGATGTATACTCCAATGTTATTCTGATGACACGAAAAAAGGGGATTTTCTTATGAATATTAGGACATGTGCGCATCAATCCGGTGTTAGCAAAGATACGTTGAGGTTTTATGAAAAGATTGGCTTGATTGTGCCATCAAGGGGTGAAAATCATTATCGCGATTATACCCCAGATGATGTGGTTAAGTTGCAGATCACGCGAAATTTAAAAGCGGTTGGGTTGTCTTTAAATGAAATCAGCATGATATTGCGAATGTACGATGCGCCAGTGACAAAGGCTTGTCGCGAAGATACCTTGGCCATTTTGCAAAGTTATCGCGAAGTCTTTAAACGCCGGGCGAAGCTGGATCTTGCCCTTAGCAACATAGCGTTTGATATGACCACTGCCATTAAAATGCAGGCGTGGGATGATGCAATGATGACATTATTTAAAAAGATAGGGGCACTTAATGATTAAAACAATTGCAGATGGGATTCGTTTTCTGTTAGAAATTGCAACAGTTGTGTTATTGATCATCGCTGGGTTCAATAGTAACGATCTTGTGGTTAAACTAACTGTGGGTGTGATAGCGCCGGTGCTCGGCATTCTTTTTTGGGGTCGGTTCATGGCCCCAATGTCGCTTCACAGGTTGCCAACAATTGGCCGGGTGATAACGGAAATACTCATATTTGGGGGAACGTCGTTGGCAACGTATTTGCTAACAACACATAAAGCCGCATTGATTTATGGCGGCATAGCATTGATAGATACTTTGATTGAGCATCTAATACCGTGAGTTGATTTAATTTAACTGGCAGTAAGTATTTTGTCTTAACGCGTGCATACCTGTGGGTGAAACGCTTTGTATTGCAGAGCTCAAAACTTACCATTTATGACTTCATCATTCACGACCTGTATTGCTACTGTGCAGGTCACTCTTCTTGTATAATGAATGCAAGTTAGTCAACCAGGTAACAAGAAGGGAACGACTCATCATGGCAGCACCATTAACTGGTCCTTTGCGTAATCTATTGTTAGCTAGTCAGCTCGGCTTAAGCGTGCACCATCCGTTGGCCGGCTGGTTTGTGCTGACGATTCTTTATCATGATGCTCGTAGTAGCAGTGAGCCAATTACTTTGAGTTACTTGGCTCGAACGTATAACAACGAATATCTGGATGCGGCCACTGATGAAGACCCGATCGCTGACGATGTTTTGAAAAAAGTGTTGGATGTCCTTGTGGCCCAAGCTGGGTTGGTCGAGGTTAATCCGCGTAAGGTCCGTGCCCGAATGCGCAGCGGTCAGTATCATATTCGCCAATCCTACGTGTATCATATTACGAGCAGCGGTAGCGAATATCTGAAAATGATGCAGAAGGTGGGCTCCTATGCTGTAATTACGGACAAAAATAGTTTGTGCGATAATTGACAGATGAGGAATATTTTATGACCAATACAGCTATTCGCTACACCCCCGAATTTAAGCAAACCTTGATTGATCTTCATGAAAAAGGACACTCATTCAAAGAACTACATGAAGAATACGGTCCTTCCTTAGACACTATTCGCAAATGGGTTCAGGCGGCCACTGTCATTGCCATTGATCATCAAGGTACTGCTGTGACCAACGAACAGTTCAAGCAACTTCAAAAAGAAAATCGCCGTTTGAGGGAAGAACTCGATATTTTAAAACGAGCGGCGGTGTTGCTGGCAAAGCGTTGATTCATAGCGGCCGAAAGGCCGCTCTTTTTATGATTCAAGATCAATTGAGCCGGGGGCACCGCATCACAGTTATTCTCCGAGCGTTACGGATCCCTTCGAGTACCTACTATGACTGGTTAAGGTGGCATCCTAAGTCACGAAATCGCCGCCGAATTAAGCTTAAAGAGCTGGTTCAGGTTCTTTGGCAACGTCGAAAGTTTTACGGATACGTGCGGATTGCTAAACGTATTCGTAAATTACTTAAATGCCGCTTAAGTGACCGCACGATTTGGAAAGTCATGCGTGAATTGGGGATTCAATCGACAATGTATCGTAAACGCTCTAAAAAGCCTACCACAACCACTGACATGCCCCAAAAACCTAATTTAATGCGACACCTAGCTGACTTGTCTGAGGTCGTGACCACCGATATCACCTATATTCAACTGATCAACCAAAACTGGGTTTACCTTGCAACAGCGTATGATCCAAAAGCGAGAAAAGTCTTAGCTTGGCAAGTGGGTCAACAGATGACACAAGACCTCGCGGTCGCACCGATTCAAGCGTTAATTCACCAAGGTTATACTTTTAAGATGGTTCATAGCGATATGGGTAGTCAATATACCAGTCGTTTGTTTGAGACAACATTGACAGATGCGCACCTGCGTCACTCATATTCGCGCAAAGGCAAACCGGCTGATAACGGGCGGATTGAGGCCTACCATTCGCTATTGAAACGAGAATGGGTCCGGTTGGAGCAGATCAACTATGAATCAATTTTAGACGTCACTGAATCCATTGCTCGTTACAACACCTTCTACAATCATGATCGCGAGACCAACGGTCGCGGTGCTTGCAAAAGAAAGTCAGCAGCTGCATAAGTAACCGTTCAATAGGCGCACAGCCCTGGGGAAAGCACCAGATGTCAGGGCTTGTTTGTCGTACCTATGGCACGTTAAACAAGATTAAACGCTGATAAAAGATCTGATAATGCGTGAATTTAAGTGACAACCATACGCATTCGGCAGAACCGTACAATTTTTGTCCGGACCATTGACATTCTTGCCGTGATTGATGCAGAAAGTACTATCTCTGCTAACACGAACCGGATTCAGGAGTACGTTGCTTTAGTTGAAAAGCTTAGCGTGCCAGTTCGTTCGGGCGCCGATACGCAACTCTATAATGATTTTAAAAATATGCTTGATGCCTACGATGATGTGATGAAGGGCATTCACAAACTTGAAGACGACCTTGACGAGCTGGCAAATGATATTGCCTTTAACCACGGCAGTCAGGAAGCAGGACATTTGCAAAAGATGCTGCGCGACAAGGCAATTCCTGCTTATCAGCTGATGTTGCAACAGGCAGCGCGGATTCAAGGATTGGCGAATGATCCGACTTTTCCCGACCAGATTGCTCATTCTCAGCAAGGTAGCGATGATCTCGATGCGGCGCACGCTGTTGGTCAGCAGGATGTTTTAGTTGCCCGATTACAACGAACGAAAAAATGGGCGGCCGCGCAGTTAACCCGACTTGCCTTGAGTATGAGCCCGACTTCCTCGGCCATTGATAGCAGTTTGGATTCAATCTATCTTGTGTTTAATACGTTGCTAGGCATCGTGCATTTATTGAGTCAGGAACTGGAACATGCAAAGCGCCAAGCAATTGATATCAAGGCGTTGTCGCGCCAACTAGATACCTTGTTATCTCATTACCAGCAGCTGGAGATTCCCGCCCGCGTGCCGCGTCATTTGCCAGTTGATCGCGAGGTTGAAGATGCCAGCGACTTGCTAGATGCCTCGACCATGGGACCTGTCCGTTATTTAGCCAATGCCGCGGTTAAAAAGCCGGCGAGCGAAGCGGACAATCCGACAGTGACGGATGACGCGCCGAGTGAACAGGCACAATTAGCAGGGTTGCGTGAGTTCCGGCAACAGTTGATGATTGATGACAATCACGGACGAGTTGATCATGATCTGACCCTGAAAACAGTTAGCGCCCGTGATGAGATCGTCAAATTGTTTGCCGTGACCTACCACGATGACTTGACTGGATTTGCCCCGTTTGGTCGGGATGCTCAGACAGTGCAATCAATAACGAACACACCACCATTGCAGTTGCGGGTCGCCGGTGAAGATTACGCGTGATGTTGCCGTGCGATTTCAGTTTTTCGTTTGCCTAGGGGGATTTTATGGCTAACATGACGAATCTTGATCGATTGATCATCAATGAATTGCTCGATCACGGGGTATTCACAACGACGCCGTTGGCAGCCGCGACCCAACAAAGCCGTGCTGCCATCGCTGAGCTTAAAAAGCCGTCTGTGCAGCAACGGATCGGCAATTATTTTAAAAATCTGCTCGGTCTTGCACCGGACAATTTTCAGGAGAACTTATTGTTGTTGGCGGGCACCGCTAAGCTGAATTCAGCGCAGGTGCACGTACTTTTGGCAACGGTAAAAACGGTGATCAATGAGCCTGAATTGCAAGGCAAAGATGAGGATCGCGCAGTTGCAACGCAAAAAATTGTGCGGCAGGTGCACAGTGAAGTGACGGAGCTGGACGAACGCGAAATCTTGCGGTTAATCGACAGCTTGTTTGTGAAGCGGTTTGGCTTGTTCACGCCGGATCGGTTAGAGGAAGACCAGGAGAACACCCCAGCGGAAATTGACGATTATTGGGAGGTCAGTCCGGACTTTAACGAGTTTGCCCAAAACTTAGTGAATCATTTGGGCCAATCCGCGCCCGCAAACGACTTGAATGAGCTGCAACAGGTGAGTCGAGTGCTGCTGGCCGAGCAGTTTATGAGTCCGAAAACCAACCCGCAAACTTGGCCATTGCTCGTTGCTCATAAAGAGGAGATCGCTGACCAATGGCGCCAAGGCGGCCGGTTTATCTTAGAAGTCGGTGACCACCCTAGATTGCAATAATAAAGTTACCACCTAGAAAGAGGCTTGCTCACTGCTTGAACTGGGGTTTGCCAACGGAGACATTTTCTAGGTTTGTTATTGATAAGCGCTGTGGCTTGTTGAATATCGGTCTCTGAAACCTGATCAAACTGTGTTCCCTTCGGGAAATAGTAGCGAAGTTCTCGATTGAACCGTTCATTTGTGCCCCGTTCATTCGGGTGATAGGCGTGGCAAAAGTAAACCGGTATCCGATAGCGCTTTGTAAGCGCCTGATCGCAGGAAAACTCTTTACCGTGATCAACCGTCACTGATCGAACCGGACCCGGAAAGTCCACCATCAGTCTTGCAAATCCCTTGAGAACAGCATTTTGTGATAAGTTTTCAAGCTTAGTTGTCGCCATTAAACGTGTCACCCGATCGACAATGGTCAAAACAGCAGCCTTTGACCCGCGACCACCGCGAACTGTATCCATCTCTAAATGTCCTTTTTCGGTTCGCCGATTAGCTGACTCACTGCGAATCTCAATTGAGGTGCCTACTGCTTGGTTATAGCGCGACCGAAGGTCTTGTCTTCTTTTATGACGTTTACCGTGATCAAAGAGTTGGCTTGGCTGAAAATCGACTTGTCTTTGATAAATCCAGTGGTAAATCGTGTGTGGCGCACAGTGAACGGCATAACCGACCATTTCAGGGGACCAACCTAGGTTTAGCTTCTCAGTTACCATCCGCTTCAACTTAGGCGTTAAAATCGAGTGCCGACCACAACGATGCCGACAAGTATCGGCATGATCCTGAGCTATAATGGCGCAGTAATCACCTTCAGGGCAACGGTGAAGCTCATGCCTAATAGAAATACGAGAGCGGCCTAAGGTCGCGGCGATGTATTGAATCGTGTGGTGTTGCATCAGTTCTATCTGAGATCGTTCAATTAAGGTTATAATGGCCATGGGACCTGTCCTTCTCTCTAGATGGTATGTTATGCAAACACCATTTTAGCAAGAACGGACAGGTCTTTTTTCACATTTTCTGGGTGGTAACTTTAATTATGCAATCTAGGCATATTCAAGAAATCCAACTTGATCCTTACAGTCAACGATTTGCCCGTAATGCAACGAATCAGGAAAAGTTGACCCATACTAAGCAAGAGGTTGTTGCATATACAGCGCAACTGGCCGACCTTAAAAAGGCTGCAGACGAGATTGCGGCAAGTTTAGAAGTATTGCGCGAGGCCAAAGCTGAACAGGACCAACTGGTGAAGCGCCGTGAACAGTATGATCAGCAGATTAAGAATAGTCAGGCTCAACTCGATCAATATCGCGGCACTGAGATCAAAATAACGACTTTGGAGAAACAACTGACTGACTTAACAGCAGCCCAGGCGAAGTTGGCGCACCAACGAGATGCCCATGTACAGAACAATCTGACGCCGCTTAAAGTACGGCTTTTAGCGCGGACGAGCGTGCTCAATGACTTTTCCAGCGTTATGGCTGATGACGATTGGTCGGTGATTGAAGACCAATTGAGTCATTACATGCATCAGTTAACTGCCGCGAAGGTTCAGTATGATGGTATTGAGGAAACGATCAATCGCCTGAGCGCCGATGTCGGCATTACTAAACAGATGCAGACTAAAATGGGCACTGCGATTGATGACCGCGTCCAAGGTTTCGGCAGTAATCGGGTTCGTGAAGGATTGCAAAAGGATAACACCAGCATTCACGAGGCTGGTGCGGCGCAAATGAATACGCAATACCAACCGTTACGTGATCAACAGGCCGCCATTTTGGCCAAACATCCTGATCTGAAAGTTATGTTGCAAGATGCGACAATTTTGCCGCAGTTGAAAGCAATCCGGAAGCAATCCGGAAGCAACTCAAACCATTAGTGGCGACCTTGAGAAACTTGCTGACGGAAATTGCTGGCAACGAACGAACCCAAGCATCGCTGCGAGACAGAATCGCGGAACTAAAAGGCACAATTGATCCTGATTTCGATGCAGTTAAACTTGCTAATACCATTGCCAAACTAAAGGCAGATCGCGCCGCTCTGAAAATTGACCCTGAGTTACCACAGCGTTTGGCAGCGGCAATCGCCAAGCAAAAGAAATTCACGCAGCAGCTTCAGGCCGTTGAATCGGAAATTAATCGGCGGCAAGGGATCATCCAAACACTAACCGTCACAATCGAAACCGACTCAGCACAGTTGCACCTGCTCGCCACTGACATTGTGTCGAAGTTGAAAACTTTAAGTCCGTATCTTCCTGACGATGTGCATTTAGCGAAAGTTGACGAGCTATTGGCATTTGCCCACAGCAATCGCAGCCGGATCCGCAGCAGCAACTTTTCGGACATTACCAATCAAATTAGCCGCCTCATTCATAGATCGGATGGGCACGGTGAAGATTTGAATGCCTTGGATGTTTTGTTTGCTGACCGCGGTTTCCCGGCTGAAGCCAGCGCCATGCGGCAACAACGTTCTGTTTCAGAAAACGGCTTGACGATTGTTGCTTTTGATATCAATGAAGCGCTGAAATTGCTATATGATGATCACGCCGCTGTCGAAAAGGCGCTTGCTGAAGAAAAAAGCGGCAATGACATGGCCTACACGACCTTTGTTCAGGCAGACGTGGCAGCGATTAGTGCGCAGTATCAAGTTATCGAGACCTACAATCAAATTTTGGCAGAAGGCGCCGGTCACCAGCACATTAAGCTGAAAGTTGAACTGACGCCGATCAACGGCATTGCCCCAGAAGCAATTCAAGAAGCCTGCGACGCCCAACTGCAACAACGCCCCCATCTCGAAGCCTTAGTGAAACAGCGCCTTGATCAATTGGCGAACAACACGGAAATTTCCAATGACGACGAAGCCTTTTTTACGACGGCGGAGGAACTACTTGATACCCGCGAGTGGTCTGACTTCAAGGTCTTGATTCGCCGCCGCCAAAGTGCTGACGATGATTTTGAAGTGGTTGATGACAAATTCGTTCAATCCGGTGGGTCCGGCGCTGAAAAGGCGCAGGCCATGGTCTTGCCATTGCTCATAGTGCCAAAAATGGTCCTACAACGCTCCAATCGCGCTGATGCCCCGCATTTGGTGATGTTTGACGAGTTTGCGGACAAACTGGATCCAGAAACTGCGAAGTCGTTTGCGAAAACGATTGTCAATTTTGGCTTCAGTTTTATCGCCACCATGCCAAGCGGCGCGCAAAACAAACTCTTGGCAGATGGGGTTGATAACATCGTTTGGGATGTGATGGGTTCCCCGCAACAAGGTGACGGGAAATTCCACCTTAATCGCGTCCAACAAAACTTTATTTGGAAAAAGGACGACTAATCAGAGAATCGTGGGGTAGTAGAAGTGAGCTCATATATTGACGCCTTTGAAAAGGTCACCGGGCAGCCGGCACCGCCGGAAGCTGGCAAACTCGATCAACTTTTCAATCAAATCAGACAAGGGAAAACGTTGCCGCCACGCGGGCAGCAAGCCGTTGCGATGGGATTAACTGCGCACACGCTTAATGACGCACGGGAAGACCCAGCACTTTTTGCCTATTATCGCTGGGTCATGACCCACTGCTTTAAATCGGGTCAGGTCAACGAACTGACTGCCCGACTCATCGGTATGGCCTTTACCTCGGCTAATATTTTTGACACCGACTTGCCCCAACCGCTGACCCTCAATCCCTGGCAGCTCACACCTATGCTCGACTTTCCACTGAAAAACAAACAAGCCGTTGTCATCGAAAACAACGGCGTCTTTGCTTTACTACACCAAGAACATCCCGACTGGCCGTTAATCTTACAGTCTGGCAACGACTTTAACGAGGTTTATGTCCAACTCATCCAACGACCTGAGGCGCGGGGGATGCGCTACGTCTACCTCGGTGATCTCGACAGCGCCGGCATTCAAATGGCCGATCAGTTTGCAAGGCTGTTGAAGCAAACATCAGCCGAAGAAGTGGCGGCGTTGCAACAACCAACCGATGTTCGACTTTGGTTAGCTGATCTTGGCAAAATAGACGTTCGCCGCACCAAGCAACGCAAGGTCGTCTCGCCGGTCTATCAAGCAGAGATGACGACGATTGCACTTTTTGGGAAGTTTATTGAGCAGGAACAGTTGATGGGGGTTTATGAGGAACGGATTGCTGAGTGGCTTGAAGCGACAGAAGTTTGATGAAAAGCTATTTGATAAAGGCCCTATACACATTAGGAGAAACTATGGTTACTTACACAATCAAAAACTATCATCCAGAAATGCTGGAAAGTTGGCTTCGTTGTCGCGCCTTGGCCTATATGCGAAGTTCGTTTCAAGACGAAATCACGGCTGAAAAAGAGCATGTTTCGGCTGACAATGGCATCTCATTAGTTGCCGTCAAGGATCAGCAGGTAATTGGCATTGCCGAGGCGATTTTTTTAGATCATGGTGAGGCAAAGGCTGAGTCATATGGTTTGCCTCCAAACACTGTGCTTACAACACTTGATACGCTGGCGGTGCATCCTGATTATCAGCATGTCGGGATTGCCAAAGCATTGCTGACACATTTAAAGAAGCAGCTAGAGTCACGAGGAGGCGTTTTGCTAATTTATACGCTAGATGATGAGGCGGCAAATGGATTATACAAGACAATTGGCGCCAAACTTTGTTATAAAGCCTCAATTGTTCATGGCCACAGTCCCCACAATCACGTGCCGCAATGGACTGATTTTCAGGTGACAAAAGATGGAGAAGTTACTGTTTATGATGAACACGGTAATGAAGTCCCATATGGGCAAGATATGGAAACATACTATGTCGGTAAGGTCAGAAACTTCAAAGAGCTTACGAGTATTAGTGAAATTGTGACCGAGCATGTGTATACATTGGCAGTCTAAGCAAGATCCATCTTTATGAATTGATAAATGATTCAACAAACCTTGTTTACTGCAAAAATTAAGTTCATGTTTTTTCGTTAAAAGTTTGATCAATAAAATGACCAATCCGTAGTGATCGATCTTTGAGGACCGGTTGAATTTTACTTATTTAGCGGCTGTTGACCTAGCCAGGTACAAAATATCTTGCAGAACCGGTTTCACAATAGTGGTTGTTGAATAATTCATAACGTATGATGGCAGTTACGCTTCCTTTTGTGCGAAGAAAAAGCCAGAAATTCGGTTGAATTCATCTCACATGATGTTATCCCACTGTGTTTACATTGGGATAATTCGTGATATAATTAAGTTGTTAGATAGGAAGGAGTGGTTAGCAATGGCAGCCACAAAGAAAGAAACTCGCTTGAATATTCGTATTGATCCTGAATTAAAAAGTGCTGCTCAAATCGTAGCAAATGATATGGGCATCGACTTGACCGCAGCTGTTACGATGTTCATGACGAAAATGGTGAAGGATCACGCCCTCCCGTTTACCCCAACAAGTCTACCAGTTGAAACCTTACAGGCGCTGAAAGAAGCAAAGCACCCAGAGCTGCTCAAAAAATACAGCACACCTGATGACATGTGGAGAGACTTGAATGTATAGTCTGGTTCCGACGCCTACATTTAAGCGCGATCTAAAACGACTCTCCAAGAAGCATTGGCCGATGGACGAACTAAAGACGGCTGTTAATCTCCTAGCTGCTGGTACAAATGCTGAACTATTAAGCAAAAAGTATGCAGATCATGCCTTGTCTTCAAGCAGCGAGTGGAAAGGATATCGTGAACTACATGTTGACGGCCCTCGTGGCGGCTGGTTGCTAATCTATAAAATTAAGCAGCAAGATCTTATTTTAACCCTAGTTAGAACCGGATCTCATCATAACCTTCTGGGTAAATAGAATTACGAAAGGCCGTCCAAAAAGGGCGGCTTTTGTGTTGTGGTCAACCAGCAGATTCATTCGTCAATATACACGTGACTTAACGCCAATCCTCAATCAGCGATTAGAAATCGCGAACTCGTCGGCCCAGTAAAAATGTTCAGTTATCCAGATGGGTTGGGTGATCTGGGGAAGTGAGCATCAATAAGATGCCAATCTTTATCATGCAGGGTTGGAACGAAAATTTAACCCAATGGTGACACGGTTCATCACTTAAAAAGGTGGACTATGGGTTACAACGGCCAACTAAAATATCGATTATCAATTCTTTGGTGACTAATAGAGTGAAGCTGCCACCTTTGCCTGACAGAAGAAATGCGTTGATTGGGTTCATCATGAAGGCAAATAAGGCGACTTATTTGGCGAATGACCGCGGCTTTGATGAATGGTATGTCAAACAGTATGAGCACTGGTTGGAACAGGAAGCTTCTGTTGGAAAATAGTAAGGGTTGCCGATGGCCGTCTATCAAATTCGCACGAAAACCATTTTGCTGGGTAAAACGCTGATTTTATGGCTTTAGTTTTGAGATGAGCGTAGGTTAAGCTTAAGATGTTCGTGGATGACTATTAGAAAGTTTTCAGTCACAGGACTAGACGGCTTTCTAGAGCAAAGCAGTTTCAAAACGGCACTTGAATTTGCAAAAAAATTGCTAGGGGTGGTTGCAGTGAACGGCAAACTTGGACCAATGCTTTACAAGGTTGGCGATATCGTTAACTGGTCAGACGGCACCGAGAAACATGTAGGCGAAAATATCATTGCTGATTTTGGCGGCTCATTGGAAATGTTGGGAGAGCAACATTCTTATGACATTAGAAGTGTGCTGAATGGGAAACCAACACTTGTCAAACATATTCCGGAAGCTTGGATCAAGCAGCGACTTTCGACTAAACTTGAACGTCAAAAAGGTCTGGAAGAGTTGCGCGCCAAGGCAGCACAGTTTGACGATGACGCGTCTCGGACTGAATTTGATCCTGAAGATGGCTTAAACATGGCCACTCCAGATGGATATTATGAATTTGAAACGTATTCAGGAAGTCGTTATCAAGTTGCCATTCATGGGAAGAATCGGCAACTGATCCGAAAAAATGCCACAGCCGCTATGCGTCAGGACGGCGTCGCTATCGAGATCATCTATATGGAAATTATCCCGGATCGATCGGGCTATCTTGTTTTAGAACCTTTGGGGGAAGGCGAGGTAACAACACGACTGACTTCGCAGGTCGTTCGTGTTTGGCGAATCGAAATTTCATGAGGCGGCTTACTTTCGACTTCTTGCCAAAATAGTCGATTAGCCACGCATTGTGAGTGCGTAACGCTACCTGACGATCATTGTCATAAGCGACTGGCCTTTTGGAATTTTTCGTGATCGAATCACCGAGCCAGAGTGGTCACTGATGGCATGAGGTTTTATATCAGGCAACTGGTTGTTATAATGGTGACTGCTGAATAACTAATTATCTTGACTAGAAATCGTGAGGAACAACAACTTGATTGAAGAACAAACTGTTCAATTAGTCCAACAAAGTTTAACCGACATCACCGATCGACAGATTAATACCGTTTTGAATTTGATGCAAGAAGGCAACACGGTACCATTTATCGCGCGTTATCGTAAAGAAATGACAGGCAGCCTTGATGAAGTACAGATTCAGGCAATTGAGGAAGCTTATAAACGTGCGACTGCTTTGCAAGATCGTAAAGCGGCCGTCATTAAAAGCATCGCTGAGCAAGGAGCACTGACTGCCAAGCTGGAACAGCAGATTCAAGCCAGTACCAAACTGCAAGATGTGGAAGATATCTATCTACCATACAAGCAGAAGCGCCAGACCAAGGCGATGGTGGCTAAGTCGCGCGGCCTTGAACCATTCGCCAAATGGTTGCTTGCTTTTCCAAACGGATCTCTTGAGCAGGAAGCCCAGAAGTACGTTGATCCAGCCAAAGAAATTGCCACCGTCCAGGATGTTTTAGATGGTGCCCACGAAATTTTGGCGGAGACTTTTAGCGAAATGGCTCCGATTCGTAACTGGGTGCGCAATTTTACCATGCGCACAGGAACCATTAGCGCGACAGTCAAAACGAAGGGCAAAGAACTAGACGAAAAAGGCGTTTATCAGCAATACTACGACTTCGAGGAACCCGTCAAGAAGATGTCCTCAACGCGTACGTTGGCGATCAATCGTGGGGAAAAAGAGAAAATTCTGACGGTTAAAGTCAAAGTCGACACTGATGCTGTCCTGCATTACTTCCATTTTAAAATTATCGACAATCGGCCCAGTACGGAAGCAACGGCGTTTATTGAGGACGCTTACGAAGATGCATACAAGCGATTTGTTGGGCCAGCGATTGAGCGGGAAGTACGGAATGCATTAACAACTGATGCCGAAGAGAAATCCATCAAGGTTTTCGGCCAAAATCTGTACAACTTGCTGATGCAAGCACCAATCAAAGGCAAGGTTGTGTTAGGTTTTGACCCGGCATACCGCACTGGCTGTAAATTGGCCATCGTTGATGAAAATGGTAAGTTCTTGGCCAAGGCTGTGATTTATCCGCATAAACCAGCACCAGAAAAAAAGCGTCAGGAAGCCGCACCAGAACTCATTGCGCTGCTTGAAAAGTATCAAGTGACGATGATTGCGATCGGTAATGGCACGGCTAGTCGGGAATCCGAGCAATTTGTCGCCGAAACGTTGAAGCAGATCAAGCGTGATGTTTTTTACGTGATCGTGAATGAAGCAGGGGCGTCAGTTTACTCTGCGAGCCAAGAAGCGCGTGATGAATTTCCCGACTTGCATGTGGAACAACGCAGCGCCATCAGCATTGCGCGCCGCCTACAAGATCCGCTCGCCGAACTCGTCAAAATTGATCCAGAGTCGGTCGGTGTTGGTCAGTATCAACACGACTTGCCAAGCAAAGATCTGTCCAATGAAGTCGATGTCGTGGTCGAACGCGCTGTGAACCAGGTCGGCGTGAACTTGAACACAGCCAGTTACCAACTGCTGACGCACATTTCCGGCCTATCTAAAACCATCGCAACTAATATCGTGCACTACCGCGATGAAAACGGCCGCTACAACAGCCGTGCAGAGTTGAAAAAGGTGCCACGTTTAGGACCGAAAGCATTTGAGCAATCAGTAGGATTCCTACGCATTATCGGCGGCAAAAATCCGTTAGACAACACCGACATCCATCCTGAAAGTTATCCAGTCGCTAAAAAAGTTCTGGCGGCAGCAGGTGTGACCGCCGCTGATTTAGGCGATGCAGCAGCAGTCGCTAAAATTCGCGAGGTACCCATTGCGCCATTGGTAAGTGAAGGGGTTGGTGCTGAAACTGCGAAAGATATCATCACCAGCCTGCAAAATCCGGGCCGAGACCTGCGTGACAACATGGCCGCGCCTATTCTGCGACAAGACGTCTTGACAATGGAAGACTTAAAAGTGGGGATGAAGCTAGAAGGCACCGTCCGCAATGTCGTTGACTTCGGCGCATTCGTTGACATCGGTGTGAAACACGATGGCCTCGTCCATATCTCCAAGATGGCGCGCAAATTTGTGCGTGATCCAAAGACCGTGGTTGCCATTGGTGACATTGTCGAGGTTTGGATTGAGTCGGTTGATTTGGCGCGGGAACGGATTCAGTTGACGATGGTGGATCCGGCGATGGGTTAACCAGAAGCCAATTTGATCCTAAATAGTAATGGCTAATGATACTCGAATAAACGGACCGCTATTTCTATTGCTGGTAAAAAAGCAATCTTAGAAATAGCGGTCCGTTTAATTTTGCCCAAAGTCTGAGCGATGGTAGTTATAGGTCAAAAGGTTGGGAAAAGTTTTATGCTATCGCTACTTTTGGAAGAATATTTTTCGCCAGTCATACAAGTCCGCTGCGAATGGTGCGCGCCCATCTGTATGGCGTAATGGCGAATGAGGTGGTACATCATAAAATGTTTTCCGGACAGGTACTTCGCGCTGTACCCATTCGTAAACTGGTTTAGCATTGACTGGTTTCTTCGGCCACAGTAGTAAATCGTCAAGTAGATGAACACGTTCGTACACCCACACCAACGTCCAAGGCTGAGCGGCATCTTGAAGATCACTTCTGAAAGCATAATCAGAAATATCCCAAGATTCGTAAACTCGCCGATAACGATTGCTCTTGCCACTCAGCAAATCGTCAAGTTCTCCACGCTTCATTTTTGCGCGAAGATTGCGATTTGCTACCTGTTTCATGCCTTGGTTCCAGTCTTTAACAACGGGATTCTTTTTAAAGCTTCGACTCATTATGAGCACTCCTTTCAGGGTACTCAAAGGTCGTGGATGCGTTTCATGTCATCATCTCCTTAATGCGTTTTCTTGATGATAGTGTAACTGATTACTTGTTTGAAGTCACTTCAGAAGCGTTCATATGCCTAGAAAATGAGATTCTGACGCGATTTAAAATTTTGGATGTTGACTGGTTTTAACACTGAGGGTTTTAAGCCCTCTTTATCCGGTCTTTATGAAAAGTCACGCATGGCCAAATCTCTAACTGAATAATTTGAGCTACTCATTAATTGAGCTTTGATTGAACTCAAAGCCTTCTGAGCAACAGTGGAAGATTCATGAATTTGAACAACAAGATTTCTTTTTACCACGTTATTTGTGTCAGAGACCAGTCTTTGGAGTTGGCCAAGAGCAATTTCGGAGTATTGTGAATCACTGGATAGGCACACTAATGACTGAAAAATGTTCATCAGTAACTCATTTTCGCTCTCCCTTGAGTTATGGGTAATCAGAAATTGCAAAATTGGGGGTAATGTGCTGCTGAGTTTTGATCTGTAAAGGGCCAAAGGAATAAAATCGACCAACAGCTCAGAAACAAAGCGAAGGTATCGCGGGCTGGTGTCAAGGGTAAGTGTCAAGTGTAATTTTCCTGTGTCGAGGCCTGAAACTGCTATATCGGTAAATGAGCGGATGGCATCAATTAAAGAAGTGGGCGTGCTGATCTCAAAGAAACCTGAAGGCTCGGCGGTAATTTTACTGGTTTGAATTTTTTTAATTATCATCTCAAAGTCTTCATGACTACCATTCGACTGTGAGAGCAAAGTCATAAGCAGCTCAGTCGCAGACTGTTTTGTACTAATAATCTGGTGAGGATTGTTAAGTGTGTCGACAATTTGTTCGAAGACCTGTCCAGTAATTTGGGAGTTCAATCCCGCGTGTTTTTTTATTGATATATTTAATGTGGCAAAGGGGTCATTTGCGAACCCGACAATTACTTTACCATGTTGCTTTTCGTTTTGTGATTTCATTTCGGAAAGTTGTTCTTTCAAAAAATCATTACAGCCGATCTCCTTCTGGTTGTTCCAAATGAAAGGAAATATGTCTCTGTTGAAAAATGTCCCATAGTTTTTTATGAGGCATCTTTTTAGCTCCGTTGATTCGGTTGGCCAAGCAGACAAAACAGATAGGATTGCGAGTCGGATTTTGCCCATGAAGCGTGTTTGATCCGAGTTTTTCACAATAGCGAAGAGAACGGCGATGACACGATGGCGTTGATCAATTTGAACAGCTGTATAATCTATCGCGCCAACTATGATGTCCGCTAACTCCTCATAGTAGCGCTTTGATGAAGGAGTTAGAACCTCCAAAATAGCAATAATATCATTTTGTGGAATTCTAAAGCTGTTTCGGAAGAGACCCAGAATATCAATGGTAGGTTGCACAATGAGGACTGGTGTGGTTGCCCATGCTTTTATTTTTGCGTAAAGAACTGTCCATGTATCATCAAAGCTTTTGTCTGACAGATAGTCACCGACGAGGCGAAGCGTACTTGCTTCTACACCTAATTTTTCGGTGTCTACAGGGTATGACTGGGATGATTGGAGAAGGGAAAGCGCGTCCTCTTCAGAAAACTGTCCCACTAAGTAGTTGTAGTGCTTGATCCATAGGGCCATTCTCTCATGGGAATCTCCCATAAGCAGCTGATTTTGTAACACGTCTCGTAGATACTCTACATTTTGGTATTTCTTCAATAACATTTCAGAAATAATATTAAGATTCTTTGGCAGTTGCCGGATCTGTGCAATTGATCCGTTGCATGCAGCTAATACAAATGCGTCAGTGAGTGAATCGGGATATAATGCAATCCCCGGACCATATGAACTTTCCTGCGTAGAAGAAGCAGTCAAAGTCTTGTTCTCTTCTTTCCTTACCCAAGAATAGACACGCTCAAGTGAGTGGTCAATTCCAGGGTAATAGAAAGGTTGAGGGAATTCGTCAAGTTGTTTTTGATATGGATTTTCACTGTGCCATTGATTTTTTGCTTCGCCTTCGATATTTAGTAAGTTGCGGAGGTCGATAAGGGTGTCTTGAAACATCCATGTGGGAACTTCATTGATCTCTACAGTCTTTGCAATTCCTTGAGCGTCTTTAAAGCTTCCTCTGGTTTGGATGAGAAGAATAAGTAAACTGCTTTTAATCTGGCAGTAAGCACCTTCTTCAAGGCCTCAGTCAAAATTACTTTAGAGTTTGCAGACTGGATTCCAGAAAGCATTAATTTGTCCCAATCAAAAGGTAATCGCTTGTTAAAGAAAATTCGTAAGATTAGATTGCTAACACTTTCATCAATAGCGGAGGCTGGAGCATCTCGTTTCTTTTCACGACTATCGTGAAAAACTAGAGTTCGAATCATTTCTTTAGAAAGGCCTATCTGGTTGAACATTGCTTTTTCAAAAAGAGATGAAGAGTCCAGAGCAAGCGGTTCGTCAAAAGTAGTTGTAGTGGATTGATCATTGTCAAGGACGGGAGAGTTCTTGTCGAAAAAGGCCTTATAAATGGTAACCATTTGATTGAAGAGGATGTTCTCAATCTCGTCTAGGTAATCATCGCTTTTTGGGAGCTCCTGCACCCAACTGCTCTCGCCCTGAGCCAGTGGCTGTTGTTTCATTTCTGATCCTTTGTCATTCTTGGCTGGTAGAATACAAAAGAGTCTTGGAATTTGGCGATTTCTAGCTGCCGTAATCTCTATCTGCACACCAGTGGGTATCGGGTACTCAGAATCTAAGAGTACAATCACAAGGTTGGAGTCCGCAAGTTGAGTTAGATATTCAGTCTTTAAGTCCAAAATTGAGGAACTATCATGTTCTAGAATAAACGGCTCGATGAACGAGTATTTAGCTAATCGTTCGTTTAGAGAAGTTCTCAATTCAAGAATTCTTCGCCTCTCTGGGTTGCCGGGATTTTTCATTGCAGAGCTAATAAATATACGAAGAGGACGCAATTTTTCTCTTTTCATTTTTCTATCCTTTAGCTAGTTCTGTTATCCAGGTGTCTTCGAGTTATGGATTATCGACATTTGAACTTCTCTCTGCATCTCATCCAAATAGAGGTTGATGTATCGTCGGTGGAGCTATTGAGCAATGGCCAATGTATCATTTGTCTGCCAAGCATACATTTGAATAATATCATCCAGATAAGCGCGTTCTTTCTGATCATCACCGTCATCATGAACGAGTTCCGCCTTTGCAAAGATGTTCTGTACAAGTGTAATCCGGTCAACCAGACCATTGAGTGAATATTCTTGATGCTCGAGTCTATTAGAATGCCATTTTTGCATCTCGGGTTGTCAATCCTTAACTCATTGGGAGTCACGTTAAGTGCGTTGCAAAATTGCATAATCGTTTCTACGGATAGTGTAAACACTCCGCGTTCTATCTTAGAGATGGTCTGTTCGATCGTACCGATCTCAGCAGCAAGGTCTTTTTGAGTTATTCTCTGAGCTTTTCTCAACTGTTTGATATGCAAGCCAATTTTGCTCTCAACTATTTTTTCTTTGTTCATATTGGCCCTCATTTCAATTGGTCTTAAACTTGTAACAACCTCAGCAACTCTTTGCGTAAAGCCACTAGTCTGGTTGAAACCCATTGAAACATTTTTAGTGTTTGTCGTCCAGCATAATAGGCCTGATTCTGTTTCTGGCTAGCTATAGTGAGAACAAGCATTTTAGTATTCATCAAAGAACACTAAAATACCGATTCGTCTGGGGATATCTCATTCGCCGCCAACGCCCCCGATACTTAATAGGGGATAATAATGAAAGAGTGAGAGTAAAGCACAAGGCTAAAAATTCGGCAACCGCAGCTCTCAGGGTGCGGCGGGACCGGTTAGCTTTTGACGACTGGGGTGAACAAGGAGTGAAGACGTTGAAAGAAGTTCTAACAGCAAGGCCTGCGAACACAGATTTCGGGTTTGATTATCTCACAAGACTATTACATCTTGCTGATGATCGAAAAAAACACGCCCAAGATGGACGTGTTCGACAATTGTTTGACCTATTGAACTGAGTGCACGAAACTGCACGAGATAGATCGCTGCAAACGCCGGTGTAACAGCATTTGTGCCCAAAAGTATTAAAGTTTCTGGTTATAGTATTCAACAACCAGTGATTCGTCAACTTCTGGTTCGAGTTCGCCACGTTCTGGTAAACGAACGAGGGAACCGGTCTTCTTAGTGTCGTCAAAGGTAACGTAGGCCGGACGGGAAACGGTGTTCTCGATGGCTTCATTGACGATAGCAAGGTTTTGTGAACGTTCGCGAAGAGCGATCACTTGGCCAGGCTCTACTTCATAAGAAGGGATATCGACGCGCTTGCCATCAACGGTGATGTGACCGTGGTTAACAAGTTGGCGTGCTTGCGGACGGCTGGAAGCCAGACCCAATCGGAAAACCAGATTGTCCAAACGGGTTTCGAGCAGGATCATGAAGTTATCACCATGGGTACCTTCTTTGATCTTGCCGGCGCGCAGGAACAAGTTCTGGAATTGGCGTTCGTTTAAGCCGTACATCCAACGTAACTTTTGCTTTTCACGCAATTGTTGGCCGTATTCAGAGATCTTACGACGGTTGTTGGCACCATGATCACCAGGTGCATAAGGACGACGAGCTAATTCTTTACCAGTGCCGGAAAGGGAGAGGCCAAGACGACGGCTCTGCTTCCAGCGAGGACCAGTATAACGAGACATATAGATATTCCTCCAAGATTTTATTTGGAGTAAAATAACGAATTGCGGCTTTAGCACACGGGCAGTCCTGCAAAGGTTCACCTTTGCAGCCGCGGTTACTACTGTCACCGGCTTAACGCCGAGGCAGGACTGGAGCCGACCATGCCGGCCACTGCTGCATTATTTTACACGCGTGCTAGTATACCGTGTTTAGCGCAGCAGTGTCAAGGTGCGCCGCCAACGTCTCACCAAACTTAGTGAGGATGGCTTCGTCATTTTCACTAAACCGATCCAGTGTTGGCGAGTCGATGTCCATGATGGCGACCACCCGATTGTCAACTGTGATGGGAACAACGATCTCAGCGTTGCTGGCAGAGTCGCAAGCGATGTGGCCAGCAAATTCGTGAACGTTTGGCACACGCAGCACAGCGTTTTGGGCGTAGCTGGTGCCAACGACACCGTTGCCTGGCTGAATGTGCATGCAGGCGACTTTACCTTGGAATGGCCCGAGGTCAAGCTGGCCAGTTTTATCATTATAAAGGTAGAAACCTGCCCAGTTGAGGTCAGTCATCAAGTCGTTTAACAAAGCGCTGGCATTGGCAAGTACTGTAATTGGGTTAGTTTCGCCGGTTAGCAAGCCGTCTAATTGGTCAACAATGATGGGATCAAGGGTCGTCATTTAATCAGTCCTTTTAGAGAATTTATGAAAAGCGATGTGTAGGCCTTTTAACTGAAGCCTTTTTTTGCGATACTTGTACTTAGGATATTCTCACATTTTGATGCTTAACGGCATTTTAGCCGCGAAGCTGTCAAAATGCAATTGAAATGATAATAGGTAAAGCAGAGGGTGTAGGGATGATCTGGTTCTTTGTTATCGTAGTGATCATAGTTGTCGCTGCCGGCGGTGTCTGGTGGCTGCAGCATTATTTTCAGACTCGAATCAAGAACTTGGACGCGCAAGTCGAAGCGATCGACGTTGGTGCGCTGTCGAGTCAGATTCGCAGCATCGAGCAGTTAAAGTTAACTGGCGATAGTCTGGCAACGTTCAGCAAGTGGGAACGGGCCTTTGATCAGTTGAATGATGACGACTTGGCTGACCTACAGAAGATTCTGCTTGATCTGGAGGACCAGGCCAAGCGTTTTCGCTTTGATCATGCCCAGAAAATTGCTAAGGTGCTGGAAGCAAAAATTGACACAGCCCGCCAACAATATGACTTGATCAGCCAAGCCTTACAAGACATTCGGCATGATGAGGCGGATAATCGCAGCAAGATGTTGCAGTTACGTGATGATTATCAAGTGTCGCGTAAAACGATCCTCGCCAAAAGTTTTGTCTTCGGGGATGCCCAGCCGGCTTTGGAGCAACAGTTGCAACAACTTGCTGAACTTTTTCAAAAAATTGACCAGATTAATAATGATGGCGATCATCAAGCTGCCAAGAGCGAGATAAAGCAGTTAAGTGAAGAGATGGCGGCATTGCGGCGTCAAGTTAAAGAATTGCCACCGCTTGTCAATGAACAGGTGAACGAATTCCCGGCGCAGATTAATGAAATCGAGCATGGCTATCGGCAGTTGACAACGGCTCATTATGTTTTCACTGATGATATTCCGGGCATGGTCGAGGATGTTAACGAAAAGATGGCTGACGCTAACACCGCGCTTAAGTCGCTTGATGTGGACGCCACAGAAGCGGCTAACAGCGAAATTGAAGCTGAGATTGATAAGATGTACGCAATTATGGAAAAGGAAATGCAGGCTAGAAAGCGCGTCGATGCTGCTGCGCCAGACCTGCGCCAATTTATTGATCACGCCTTGCGTCAAAATCGCGAGTTGCAGACAGAACTGGATCATTTGAATCAGAGCTACACGTTGAATCACAATGAAATCAAAATTGCCAAGGATTTAAAGACGCAGCTTGATTCGATCGATGCCAACTATATTAAGGATACGGATGCGATTGAAGCTGGTAAGGCCGTGTATTCTGATGTGATTGAGCGGTTTGATGCCACCAAAGATGAGTTGACAGCGATTGAGAAGCAGCAGGTTCAAATTAATCAAGCGGTCGCAGGCTTAAAGAAAGGCGAGATTGTCGCCAACAAGCAGGCAGAGAATTTTGAACTGGATATGCGTAACATCAAACACGAAATTTTACGGCATCACCTACCTGGTTTGCCACAAGATTATGTGAGCCAGGTCAAGCACGTCACTGCCGAGATCGAGCAATTAAACCATGATCTTGATCAAGTGAAAATTAACATGGATGCGATTGCGAAGTTTCTGATTAAAATTGCCAGTGATATTGATGCGTTGAAAAAAGCTACCAGCGCTTTGATTGACGCTGCGGGTTTGACAGAAGAATTGATGCAGTATGCCAACCGCTATAAAACAACAGTGAAGCCAGTCGCCGAAGCAGTGCATCAGGCTACTGAGTCGTATATGCAATTTGATTATAAGCAAGCCGCGGATACCTTAGCGACGGCATTGGAGCAAACCGAAGCCGGAAGCTATAAGAAGGTTGAGGATGCGTACCTTGCGCGGAAGAAAGCTTCATTATATTAGTGATTCGGATTTGGGAAAACCAGCCGGTGGTGGCTGGTTTTTTGTTTGGAGGTTGTTGTTGTGCGAATTTGTGGGTAATTTTCGTAGGACTTGTTGTACGAACTTTCTGATGTGATCTAGGCTCCGATAAACGCGCTCGCCAGTCCAGAAACCTGCGTGTAAGGACCTTGGTCGCAATGGTCAAAGTGCGACCATCACGCCCAAGGCCACTTACACTCCGGTTTCTGCCGGACTGGCTCGTACTCTTGAAACTTACTAACTTTTTGTCTATAATTCAACGCAGTCACAATAACGGAAGGGGCCGGCAGATGATTTATTTTGATAATAGTGCGACGACGAAGATTTCGCCGGAGGCATTGGCTACTTATAATAAAGTCAGCACGGATTTTTTTGGTAATCCGAGTAGCTTGCATGCATTAGGTACGCGGGCGAATGAGGTTCTGCAAAGTTCACGGGCGCAGATTGCTCAGCTGATCGGTGCGAAACCAAACGAAATTTACTTCACCAGTGGTGGTACCGAAAGCGATAATTGGGTGATCAAGGGAACGGCGATGGCGAAGCGTGAATTCGGCCGGCACCTGATTACAACCAGCATTGAGCATCCTGCGGTCATTAATACGATGAAGCAACTAGAAAAATTGGGCTTTGACGTGACCTATCTGCCGGTCGATCATCGCGGGTTTATCAACATTGATGATCTCAAAGCAGCGATTCGCAAAGATACGATTTTGGTCTCGATTATGGCGGTCAACAATGAAATTGGCAGTATGCAGCCGATTGTTGAAGCAGCACGCGTGCTGGATGCCTATCCCAATATTCACTTTCACGTTGATGCTGTGCAGGCAGTCGGCAAGGGGCTGGATGCTGCCTTGCAAGATCCACGGATTGATTTTATGAGCTTTTCGGGGCATAAGTTCCATGCTCCGCGTGGCACAGGGTTCATCTAT
Organism: Lacticaseibacillus paracasei subsp. paracasei; assembly: GCF_000829035.1. Lineage (NCBI taxonomy): Bacteria > Bacillati > Bacillota > Bacilli > Lactobacillales > Lactobacillaceae > Lacticaseibacillus > Lacticaseibacillus paracasei. The sequence goes on from NZ_AP012541.1 coordinate 1,242,421, forward strand.
GCCAAGGAAGGCCGGATGATCGCGCCATTGCTGACAGGCGGTGGCCAGGAAAATGACTGGCGCTCAGGCACGGAAAATGTGCCAGCGATTGCCGCAATGGCGAAGTCACTACGGCTCCTTTTGGCCAATGAAGCGGATAACGTGGCTCGTCAGCAAGCTGTTCGCAAACGAATTTACGATCATGTCAGTCAAAAGCCAAAGGTGACGATGTTCAGCCAATTGACCCCTGATTTTGCCCCGCATGTGTTGTGTTTCGCGATTGCCGGTGTCCGTGGCGAAACAATCGTCCACGCTTTCGAGGCGCAAGCTATTTACATTTCGACAACTAGTGCCTGCTCCAGTAAAAAAGGAACGGAAAGCAGTACACTCGCGGCAATGCATACCGATTCCCGGATTGCAACGTCAGCGATTCGTGTTAGCTTAGATGAAGCGAATACTTTGGCTGAGGCAGATGCTTTTAACAAGGCATTTGATACGATTTATGCGAAGTTTGCTAAACTTGATAAGGCGACCGTTTAACTGAAAGGATTATAGTATGCAATATTCAGAAATTATGGTTCGTTATGGCGAACTTTCGACAAAAGGCAAGAACCGTCAAGCCTTTATCGGCCGGTTAAACGGCAATGTCACCCGTGCCTTGCACGAATTTCCCAATCTTACGATTCGTCCTAAGCGTGATCGGATGCATATCGAATTGAATGGGGAGCCGAGTGATCAGGTGATGGCTCGGTTATCACAAGTTTTTGGCATTCAAAATTTTTCACCAAGTATTGCGGTTGAAAAAGATATGGATAAGGTACATGCAGTTGCCTTGCAATTAATGAACGAAACCGCGCCAAAGGGCATTAGCTACAAGGTCAACACGCGCCGCAGTGACCACGATTTTGCCTTAGATACAAACGCCATGAATTTGGATCTGGGTGACTATCTGACAGATAAGCGGTCTGATTTGGTTGTTAAAATGCATCAGCCCGACATGATTCTGCGGGTTGAAGTCCGGCGCGAGGCGATTTATTTGTCCACGAAGACCATTCAAGGGGCAGGTGGGTTGCCAGTCGGGACTGCCGGCAAAGCAGCTTTGATGCTAAGTGGCGGCATTGATTCGCCAGTGGCTGGCTATTATGCGTTAAAGCGGGGTGTGGACATTGAGATGGTTCACTTTTTCAGTCCGCCGTACACCAGCCAGCAGGCACTCAACAAAGCTAAGCAACTGACCGCGAAGTTGACGCCATATGTCGGCCGGATTTACTTTATCGAAGTGCCATTTACGGAAATTCAAGAGGAAATCAAGGCGAAAGTGCCAGAAGGTTATCTCATGACCGTTCAACGGCGATTGATGTTGCGGCTAACGGAAGCCATTGCTCAGCAGCGTGGCGATCTCGCGATTTTCAATGGCGAATCGGTCGGTCAAGTTGCCTCGCAAACATTGGAGTCGATGGCGGCAATCAATGATGTGACAACGATGCCGATTATTCGACCGGTGGCAACGATGGATAAGAATGAAATTATTGCCGAAGCCGAGAAAATTGACACTTATGATTTGTCGATCATGCCATTTGAAGATTGCTGCACGATTTTTGCGCCGCCTTCACCGAAAACTAAGCCAAAGACGGATCGCGCGCGTTACTATGAAAGCAAAATTGATGTCGCCGGCTTGATGGATCGCGCACTGGCTGGCGTGAAGATTCAGGAGATCAAGTCATCGGATCAATTTATGAATCAAGATCAAGATGTTATTGCTGAATTGCTTTAAAAAGAATGCCTGTTGTTTGCCTATTGATGATAGTGGTCATGGCAAACAACGGGCGTTTTTATTTAATAAAGGAAACATTTCACAAAAGCTGAGACTTTTGACGGTTTTCATCTTATGGTTATCTGTGGTGATAAAGTCAGAAGCACAGACCAAACTGCCCGGTCGCTGACAGATGATATGATAACATCAGTACAATCCTAACGATTCATGCCAGTCATTACTTTTGAAAAAAGATAGCCAAGCAAGCCGAATTCTGGTAAGCTAATATGTGAAAAGAGTAACAAAAGCGTGCGGAGGTGTTCAAAGTGGTAGTCAGCAAGCAGGCGTTATCACAGGCAACAATTAAACGGATTCCCGTGTATTATCGAACGGTTAAAGACTTGCAGCAGACCGGCGAGAAACGGGTGCGGTCTGATCGATTAAGTAAATTGGTGCACATTGCCCCAGCAACGATTCGACGTGATTTTTCTAATTTTGGCGATTTAGGCCGAAGTGGCTATGGCTATTCGGTTGACTTGCTTGCACAGGTTTTTGGCGAGTTGCTTGAAGTCCACTCAGAAGAACAGATGGCGTTGGTGGGTTGTGGTAATTTGGGCCGTGCCTTGCTGACGAATAATTTTCGCCGCAACCCTGATCTTTCTATCACGATGGGCTTTGACACCGATCCGCAATTAATCGGGACAACGATTGCCGGCGTGCCGATTTATGATTTGGCCGCTTTATCTGAAAAATTGCGTCCGAGTATGCACACCGCTATTGTCTGCGTCCCAAGCTCGGCCCAAGCTGCAGTGGTGCGCCAATTAGAAGCGCAAAACGTCACTGCCATTTTGACCTTTGCTCCCAAACCGGTTCCTGCCAAACCGACAACCACGATTCGCTACATTGATCTCACCAGTGAACTGCAAGCCTTATTGTTTGTCGATCATCAAAAGCAGGTTAAACGAGTGTCGCAAGGGTAGCACAACTGAGCCGTAGCAGGCTATGTTTCCGAAAAGGATAGCGCTAGCGATTGACCCGTCAAAATCAACGAGTTATAATTCAGCTAATGCAATGATCAAGAGGGCCATGGTCTTTTTTTCCAGCGACAAGGTGGTTGGTGCAAACCTTGAAAAAGGCTATGGTTGTAGCTTGTGAGCTGCCGTCCTGAAGTGAGTAGGGAGCGGCCGGTGACAGCCGTTATCCTGAACCAAGTGGGGGATTGTTTCCCAATTTAGGTGGTACCGCGAGCTGACTCGTCCTAATTTTTTTAATTAGGGCGGTTTTTTTTATTCTCGTAAGTCAGCTTGCGGGCCGCGTTACTGCAGGAACAGAAAAAAATGTGAGGTGGAGCCAATGAAAGAGCAAGAATTAGCACCTAAGTACGATCATAAGGCCGTTGAAGCTGGCCGGTATCAAGAATGGCTAGATGAGGATGTTTTCAAACCGAGCGGTGATCAAAAAGCCAAGCCATACTCGATTGTCATCCCGCCGCCAAATGTGACGGGTAAGTTGCACATGGGCCATGCCTGGGACACAACGCTGCAGGATATTGTGATTCGCGAAAAGCGGATGCAAGGTTTTGATACGTTGTGGCTGCCCGGAATGGATCATGCCGGAATCGCGACCCAAGCCAAAGTTGAAGCTAAGTTGCGTAAAGAGGGCATCAGCCGCTATGACCTAGGGCGCGATAAATTTGTTCAAAAAGTTTGGGAATGGAAAGACGAATTTGCCAAGACGATTCACAGTCAGTGGGCGAAGATGGGGTTGTCACTTGATTACAGCCGCGAGCGTTTCACCTTGGATACGGGACTTAACGAGGCTGTTCGTAAGGTCTTCGTTGAGTTGTATAAGCAAGGCCTGATTTATCGGGGCGAATATATCGTCAACTGGGATCCACAGGCCCGTACGGCGTTGTCGGATATCGAAGTCATTCATGAAGATGATAAAGGCGCCTTCTACCATGTGAAATATCCGTTCGCAGACGGGAGCGGTTATATTGAGATCGCCACAACCCGTCCCGAAACGATGATGGGCGATACCGCCGTTGCTGTCCATCCTGGTGACAAACGCTATCAGGACTTAGTTGGCAAAGAGCTGATTTTGCCGCTGGCTAATCGCAAGATTCCAATCATCGAGGATGCGTATGTTGATCCAGCATTTGGGACAGGGGCGGTTAAAATCACGCCGGCACATGACCCTAATGACTTTCAGGTAGGAAATCGCCATGACTTGAAGCGGATCAACACGATGAATGAAGATGGCACGATGAACGAAAATGCTGGCAAGTACAATGGCATGGATCGCTTTGAAGCTCGGAAGGCCATGGTGGCGGATCTGGATAAGGAAGGTCTGCTACTGAAAGTTGAGCCAATTGTGCATAGTGTTGGTCATAGTGAACGCACCGGTGTTCAGGTCGAAGCTCGGCTGTCAACTCAATGGTTTGTGAAAATGAAGCCGTTAGCGGACGCTGCCATCAAAGCACAACAGGAAGCTGATAAAAAGGTGACCTTCGTGCCAGATCGGTTTGAGCACACCTATTTGCAATGGATGGAAAATATTCACGATTGGGTTATTTCTCGGCAACTTTGGTGGGGTCATCAAATTCCGGCTTGGTACAACAAGCAGACTGGCGAGACCTATGTGGGCATGGAAGCACCAAAAGACATTGAAAATTGGCAGCAAGATCCAGATGTTTTGGATACTTGGTTCTCAAGTGCTCTGTGGCCATTTTCAACGATGGGCTGGCCGGATACCGATTCACCGGATTACAAACGCTACTATCCAACGGACACATTGGTTACCGGCTACGATATTATTCCATTTTGGGTGGCTCGAATGATTTTCCAAGGGTTGCATTTCACTGGCGAGCGTCCGTTCAAGTACACCTTGATCCATGGCCTGATGCGAGACGAACAAGGCCGCAAGATGAGTAAATCCTTGGGCAATGGGATTGACCCGATGGATGTGATCGAAAAATACGGGGCCGATGCTTTGCGCTGGTTCTTGATTACAGGGAATAAGCCTGGTCAGGATACTCGCTTTAGTTACAAACAAGTTGAAGCCGCTTGGAACTTCATTAACAAAATCTGGAACATCTCCCGATTCGTGATGATGAATCTCGGGGACTTGGAGAAGCCGCAACAACCAGATCCAAGCACCTTCGATTTATCTGATAAGTGGTTATTTGCCCAATTGAACGAAACGATTAAGCAGGTCACTGATCTATCTGAACGCTTCGAATTCGGCGAAATGGGTCGGACTCTTTATAACTTTACTTGGAACGTTTTTGCTGACTGGTATGTTGAAATGAGTAAAGAAGTGCTTTATGGCGATGACGAAAAAGCGAAGGCAGCTAAGCGAGTTAATCTTGCTTATGCGCTTGACCAGATTCTGCGCCTGTTGCACCCAGTCATGCCATTTGTGACTGAAAAGTTATGGCTTGCTTTGCCACACGCAGGACAGTCAATTGTAACAGCCAGTTATCCAGTTGCTAATGATGCTTTTGAAAATTCGGCCGCTGTTGATGCCATGGATTCAATCATCGCTTTGATTCGCGGCGTCCGTAGCATTCGTAAGGATGCAGGTGCGCCACTCAAGACGAAAGTTGACATTATTGTCAAATTAACTGACCCGGCTTTGAAGCCAATTTTTGAGGACAACTTTGACTTTATTGATCGGTTTGTTAACAGCAAAGCTTTCACAGTAGGAACCGATGTTGCCGAGCCTAAAATGGCTGGCAGCACCGTGATCACGGGAGCAACAATCTTCGTACCGTTAAATGAACTGGTGGATCTTGATGAAGAGCGGGCTAAGTTGACAAAGGACGCTAAGAAGCTTCAGCAAGAAATCGATCGCATCGATAAAAAGCTGAACAATCAAGGCTTCCTCGCCAAGGCACCTGAGGCAGTTGTTGAAGAACAACGGACCAAGCGCAGCAATTTTGCCGATCAGCTGAACAGCACACAGCAGCGGTTGGCACAGTTGCAGCAGGCTTAATCAAGTTTCGCTTTAAAGTAACGATCAGATTGACGTTGGTTTGCTTTTGGTTAATAGATTGATTGAAAAGGGGACTGACCATGGTAACATGGCCAGTCCTTTTTGTTTGCCTATAGACGGCTGACCGTTTAAACGCTTTTGGCACAAGGTTGCGTCTAGTTATCATTCAAAAATCACTGGGTAAACATCATAACTTCTCCAGAATTTCTGGTATCATGAAACTTATGAAGCTAGCACTTGCACGCTGGCATAGAAACCGGGCGCGTTCATGCCCTGAGGAAAGAAGTTAACCATGGACTACACCGAAAGTGTCGCGTATATTCATTCGTTTCCGCGCTTGGCCAAAACTGGCGACCATCAGCGCATTCTCACCTTGTTGCATGCCTTGGGTGACCCGCAAAAACGAGGCCATTATATTCATGTCACTGGGACAAATGGTAAAGGCTCAGCCGCCAATGCCATTGCCCATATCCTTGAAGCAAGCGGTTTGAGCGTCGGTTTGTATACATCACCGTTCATTATGCGGTTTAATGAGCGCATGATGATTGATCATCAGCCCATTCCTGATGCTGAGCTTGTTAAAGCGGTCGCTGTCGGACAACAGGCCTTGACCCAGCTGCGGCAAGCGACACCAGATTTCGGGGTCACGGAATTCGAATTTATCACGGCTCTGGCCTTTTGGTATTTTGATCAAAAACAGGTGGATTTGGCAGTGATTGAGGTGGGAATTGGTGGCGACACAGATTCCACCAATGTGATCACGCCGGTTGTAAGTGTGCTGACTGAGGTAGCTTTAGACCATCAAAAACTGCTTGGCGATACGATTACTGCGATTGCCACGCATAAAGCTGGCATCATTAAACCGCACGTCCCGGTTGTGACTGGCAATTTGGTACCAGATGCTGATGCTGTTGTGGCGGCAAAGGTTGCAGCAACAGCTAGCACGTGGTTGCGATTTGACCGCGACTTTTCCGTTCCCAAAGCGCGCTTGCATGGCTGGGGTCAGCGATTGACTTATGCCGACAAGGATGGCGAGCTGACATACATGGATATACCGCTGGTTGGTGATTACCAACAGCGAAATATGGCAATTGCGATTCAGACGGCAAAAGTCTATGCCTCTGCAACGAATTGGCCGTTGAAGTCGCAGGAAATTCGCCAAGGGCTAGCGGCCAGTCGATGGCCGGCGCGATTAGAGAAGTTAAGTGACGAACCACTGATTGTGATTGACGGCGCCCATAATCCGGACGGCATCAAGGGATTAATTGCCGCATTGCACCAGCTCTTTAAGCAACCGGTGACAGTGATTGCTGGCATTTTGGCTGACAAGGATTATCACACCATGGCCGATGCACTAACGAAGGCATTTCATACCGTGTATCTCGTACCGGTACCAGGCAATGCCCGGGCTTTGCCTGAGGCTGGGTATGCAGCCTTGCATGAAGGCCAATTAAAGGATTCCTGGCAAGAAGCAATGGCCGCGAGCCTTGCTGACGATCCGGATCAGCCAATCATCTTAACCGGCTCGCTTTATCTGGCCGCTGATGTTCGACAAACTTTAAGAGCGTGAGCCAACCCGGGTAGAAACCGGAGTGTAAGCGGACCTGAACGTGATGGCAGGGCTTTGGCCATTGCGTTCAGGGTCCTTACACGCAGGTTTTGGGGCTGGCGAACGCGTTTAGAGCGTGAGTAGGCGCGGTTAGAAACCGGAGCATAAGCGGCCTTGAAGTCTAAATGGCTGATCCTTGGCCATTTAGACTTCAAGGTCCTTATGTGCAGGTTTCTGCGCCTGCAAACGCGTTTCAGAAGAGCCGAGACCAGCTCAATTAGAACAGCGCGTGAGCAGTTTTTTTGTGTCACGAGCGACTTTAAGGAGGAGACCATGACGACTACCATTATTTTTGATCTTGATGGCACCTTGGTGAACACCGAGGCACTTTATCTCAAAAGCAATGTCAAAGCTGCCGCTCAACTGGGATTGCATCGCACTGAGGCTGATTTTCGGCCGTTAGTGGGTGCAGCCGGCCCCAGCGAGGCCAAAGTGATTGCCGACATGATTGGCGCCGAACATGCTGCTTGGTTTCAAAAGTTTTCGACGGCGGATGTTCTTGATCAAATTCAAGGCGGCGCAGATTTTGTTTTGCCAAATGTACAGCCAACTTTAGCGGCATTGACAACGACAGGTTATCCATTGGCGCTGGCGACGAGTAGTCCGCGGCATTATGTGGATGTTGTCTTGGCAGCAACCGGCTGGCAGCGGCAGTTTCACCCGATTTTGACTGGCAGCGATGTACAGGCGCATAAGCCTGATCCTGAGATGTACGAAGCAATGAAAGTCAAGCTGGGAAATGTGCCAGCTGTTGTCGTTGAAGATACCCATGTTGGTGTTGAAGCGGCTGTTGGGGCTGGCCTGCCAGTGGTCATGATTCCTGGTATTGCGCAAAAACCCGATTCAAAAGCGACCGCGATTCTGTCATCAATCAGCGAATTACCAGCTTGGTTGAAAAATCAGCCTGCGTTTGCGTAATTTTCTAATGACACCGATAACTGATCGGTGAAGTGAGAAAATGCCAACAGGGGGAATTTTCATGGCAGATGCAGCAGAATTGCCACGTGAACGGTTATTAGCGCATGGTCCGCAGGCTTTGACGGATGCTGAGCTTTTGCAGCTGGTGGTGCGAGCAGGGAATCAACATTATCCGGTTAAGCAGATCGTGAGTGAAGTTTTGGCGACTTATCCGAAACTTCAGGGCTTGGCAGAAGGGGATCAAGGCTTGCTTGAGCATATTCGGGGACTGGGCGCTGCCAAACGAGCTAGTATTTTAGCTGGGGTGGAGTTGGGGCGGCGGGCTATGCAACGGCAGACGGTTCGCTACGGGCAAATCAAAAATAGCGAACAGTTAGGCAAAACGATGATTTCTCGGTTTGCTGGTGTGAATCAGGAATCCATGTTGATTTTATTTTTAGATGTTAAGAATCAGATTATTACTGAACAGATTGCTGCAATTGGTACAGTAGATTCAGCTATGGCAGATCCGCGTATTGTTTTTAGAGAAGCGTTAAAGTTGAGCGCCACAAACCTGATTATGGTACACAATCATCCCAGTGGTGATCCCTCACCAAGTCAGGCGGATCGGGACACCACGACTCGGTTTCAGTTGGCCGCCGCGTTGCTTGGCATGCATTTGATTGACCATCTCATTGTTGGTGGGGAACGCTATTATTCATTCGCGCGCGATGATCCGGAGTTCAATTAGGCAGGGGAACAAAGTTGTAAGCTTTTCTCAAATTGCCCATCTGGCATGAAAATCGGGTAGTTTCACATTTTGTCACAGAAATAAATATGCTATAATGCATGGAGTTATACGAAATGAGTCAGCATAAGGGGAGAACGTCTTGTTTGGATTTGGATCAAAAAATATCGGGATCGATCTTGGCACTGCAAATACCTTGGTTTACGTTGACGGTAAAGGCATCGTTTTAAACGAACCTTCCGTTGTCGCGAAGAATACCCAAACGGAAGAAGTCATTGCGGTTGGTGAAGAAGCTCGCGACATGATCGGTCGTACCCCGACCAATATCGTGGCGATCCGCCCAATGAAAGATGGGGTCATCGCTGACTACGATACAACGGCAGCCATGTTGAAATACTTCATGCAAAAGGCGCTCGGCAACGGTAGCCATCCGCAGGTCATGATTTGTGTGCCTAGCGGTGTGACCGAAGTTGAAAAACGCGCCGTGATTGATGCGGCTAAAGTTGCTGGTGCACGCGATGCATTCGTCATTGAGGAACCTTATGCTGCTGCGATCGGTGCTGGCTTGCCAGTTATGGATCCTACCGGCAGCATGGTTGTTGATATTGGCGGCGGCACGACTGACGTGGCGACCATCTCACTTGGCGGTATCGTGTCCAGTCGTTCTATTCGAGTGGCCGGTGACAAGTTTGATGAAGCGATCATCAATCACTTACGGCAGAATTTCAACCTGTTAATCGGTGAGCGAACAGCTGAAGCCATGAAGATTCAGATTGGCTCAGCATCTGTTGAAAAAGCAAAAGATATTGACGGCATGACGGTTCGCGGTCGTGATTTGTTGAGTGGTTTACCGAAGACAATCGAAATTTCAGCGACTGACATTGCCAGTGCCATTCATGAAAATGTTCTTGATATCATTACAGCAATTAAAGAGACGCTTGAAGAAACTTCTCCAGAAATTGCTGCCGATGTCATTGATCATGGGATTGTTTTAACAGGTGGCGGTGCCTTATTGAAGCACTTGCCGGATGTCATTTCGGATGAAACCAAGGTACCGGTCTTCATTGCCCAAGATCCATTGGATTGTGTTGCCATCGGTACTGGCGAGTCATTGAAGAATATTGATGTCCTAAAGAAGCGTTAACAGCCCATAAATGAAGATGGTTCGTGTGTGGCAAGAGGCTGGGATGATTTGATCCTGGCCTTTTTTCGCGAGTATGACGGAGGAACCAATGCAGAAATTCTTTTCCAATAAAAAATTGATCGCCCTCATGATCGCGTTGCTGGTCAGTCTTGGTTTGATCGCAGGGTCGATGTATGCGAGTAATAATCGTAACACCCCGCCATTTATTCAACGGATTGCCAACGATGTCGTGGGCATTGGCGGCCGCTTGGTTGCCATTCCTGGGGACTTTGCTCGGAATGGCTTGGATGACATCAACAATCTTTTGGATACCTTTCAGGAGAATCAACGGCTAAAAAGTCAGCTGGATAATTTAGCTCAGACGAAGGTTCAGGTGCAGACACTTAAGCGGGAAAACAAGCAGCTGAAAACTCAGTTGAAGTTAAACGGCACCTTGACCGATTATTCTCAAATTAGTGCCGCGGTGATTTTACGGACACCAAGTGACTGGCGCAACATGGTTGTGATTAATCAAGGCAGCGCTGCTGGTGTCAAGAAAGGTATGCCGGTTATGGCCGGTTCGGGACTGATTGGTCGAGTTGTTGAAGTCAATCGGACGAACGCCAAGGTTGAGATGTTGTCGACGGCTAACAAGTCTAGTGATCGCATCGCTGCCGCTGTTGAAACTAAAGGCGATAAAGAAGTGAACGGGATCATTACTGGTTACGACGAGAAGTCCGGCGATCTCATTTTGGGTGAGCTGAATACTGATACTGATATTAAAAAAGGCGACGATGTTGTCACCAGCGGGTTAGGCGGTATGACCCCGAAAGGCTTACTCATCGGGAAAGTTGCCAGCGTCAAAAAAGATGACTATGGTTTGGCCAACAGTGTTTACCTAACGCCTGCCGCCAGTCTGAATGATGTTACTGTGGTGACCGTCATTTTGCGCACGATTGCAGGTGACTAAGATGCTGAATGAAAAACACTTTACTGGTCATTGGTGGGTTGTTCTCCTGTTGTTGTTGCTGATGTTGATTGATGGCAGTCTGGCATCGGTATTAGCCCAATGGATCATGCGCCCAAATTTTATGGGCACGCCGCAGCTGACATTACTTGGACTCATCATGATCACGTTATTTGTCCCTGAGGAAAAGTATATTACTTGGATTGCTGCGATCATTGGACTCTTGTTTGATACGTTTTATACTGGCATTTTAGGGGTCAATGCACTGCTGTTTCCATTAGTTATTTATACCATTCGACAGATTCGGCCGTATATTCCGCGAACACCGGTGTTTGTCGGTATGGTTTATATTATTGGGTTATTACTGTATGGCATTGCGAACTACATCATGAATCGGTTCATCGGTTTCGGTACTGGAAATGTCGTGATGCTTATTGCAAACCACCTCGGCCCTGGTCTGACAGTCAACTTGGCGTTGTTTGTCATTGTATATGGGCCGTTGCACCGTTTGTTAGACAATTTAGCTGAAGAATAGTTGGGGTGATGATGTGGACAGTGTCGTCTTAAAAGGTCGTAACGATGGTCTGGCGCTGCAGCTTCAAGATACAGCAGATTTTGAGCAGATCATGCGCACACTGAAAACATTACTAGGCAAACTTTACGAAGAAACGCCAACTGGTGATGTCAGTTACCGACTTGAAACCGGAAACCGTTTGCTGACCGAGGAGCAATTAGCCGATATTCAAAAGATTTTTGCTGATTTTCCGCGTTTTTCAATTAATGGGGTTGTCAGTGCGGTGATCGACAAAACGGTTGTTAACGAAATGATTGCAGCCAAAACAACCCATCGCATCGGCGGCGTTATTCGTTCTGGTCAAACCATCGATTTGATGGGCGACGTGCTTTTTCTCGGCGACCTTCATTCTGGTGCTACCTTGTGTGCTTCTGGTAATATCTTTGTGATGGGTCAGGTTGGCGGCGTGGTTCAAGCCGGCAGTCAAGGCGACGCTCGTGCCGTTGTTGTCGGTGATTTGAAAGGTGCGGGGCAGATTCGAATTGCTGATGTCGTGGAGATTGTGGCAGATCATTACGATCCTGACCGACCAGTGGCTTATCTGAATGAGTTACATACGATGACACATGCGGGATTAGCGGATCTGGCCAGCATTCGACCGCGATTATTCAAGCAAATGGAGGCAATGTAGATGGGTACTGCGTTAGTTGTCACATCAGGAAAAGGCGGCGTCGGCAAAACGACATCGTCTGCTAATATCGGGACAGCTTTGGCTCTGCAAGGGAAAAGGGTCGTTTTGTTGGACCTTGATATTGGTTTGCGAAATCTGGACGTCGTGATGGGTTTGTCAAACCGAATCATCTATGACATTGTCGATGTGGCAACCGGTCGCGCTAAACTACATCAGGCTTTGATCAAGGACAAACGGTTTGATGACTTGTTGTACTTACTGCCGGCTGCGCAAAACGCGGAAAAAGATGCTTTGGAGCCAGAACAGGTTGTTGAAATCGTTGAGCAATTACGGCCTGATTTTGACTTTATCATTCTTGATTCACCAGCCGGTATTGAACAAGGGTTTAGAAATGCAACTGGGGCTGCTGATGGTGCGATTGTGGTGACGACACCAGAAATTTCTGCCGTCAGTGATGCAGATCGTGTTGTTGGTCTGCTTGAACAACGTGAAATGCCAATAAAACCGCGCTTGGTCATTAATCGCATTCGCCAAAACATGTTAGCCGATGGGCGTTCCATGGATATTGATGAAATTACGAGTCATCTGGGACTCGATCTGCTCGGGATTATCGTGGACGATGATGGTGTGATCGCAAGCTCGAATAAGGGTGAGGCGATTGTGATGAATCCAGACGATCTTGCCAGCAAGGGTTATCGTAACATTGCTCGCCGGCTGTTAGGCGACAGCGTTCCATTGATGGATATTCGGATAAAAAAGCAGGGCTTTTGGTCAAAACTGTTCCATCGTCACGACTGAAATACGTGCTGGCGTGACAGCAAATCGGTGAAACTTTTCAGAAACTAGTTGACATTGATTAAGATTCGGTGTAATTTAGTGACAATTCATTAAAGCGTTGAGTGGAATCGATGAATGGTCGTGTCTTGAAGCGAGTCCGGGATGATGGGAACCGGATAGACATCCATTGATCACACATCCACGAGTGGACGATTGAACGAAGTAGGTCGTCTCGGTTGGGCTCGTTATCGCCGTGGTTGAGATAACTACATGAGGTTAGCTGTGTGAGCAGTTAACAAATCTGAGGTGGAACCGCGGTAAAAGCCGTCCTCTTACAGCAATTTGCTGTAGGAGGACGGCTTTTTGTTTACCGGACATCTTTCCTGGACATGATTTTTCAACCACGTGAGGCTGATTGTGTGAACAATCAGCAAACTGAGGTGGTACCACGCAAAAGCGTCCTCTTGCAGCAGCATGCAAGGGGGCGCTTTTTTGACGAGTTGGCGCGAACAGTCCCAGCTATGCGAACGCCATCAGTCACACTGACACAGCGCTGAAACGAATATCATTAGGCTTGAATACGAAAAGGGCGTGAACTGGTGTGATTAGAAACCCGAGCGTAAGCGACCAAGGTCCTTATCAGCAGGGGTTTTGCACCAGTGAACGCATTTAGAGGAGGAAACACCATGAGCTATATTTTTCAGATTTTACCGGCATTATTATCTGGTGTGAAAATGACGTTGGGTATTTTTGCTATCACACTGATTGGGTCCATTCCGTTAGGCTTGATTCTATCGGTTGGGTTGATTCCAAAGCCAAAATCGATACTGGGTAAAGCAGGGAAAGGACTGCTTGAAGGTTATGTGTGGGTTTTCCGCGGCACGCCATTACTGCTGCAGTTAATGTTTATCTTTTACGGACTCCCGATTATTGGATTGGTATTTGATCGATTCTCCGCCGCACTGGTTGCCTTCATTTTAAATTATGCCGCCTATTTTGCCGAAATTTTCCGTGGCGGCTTCGGGGCAATTGATGAAGGCCAATTCGAAGCCAGCACCGTCTTGAACATGACGCGTTGGCAGGCGCTGCGGTACGTTGTGATTCCTCAAGTGGTCAAAATTGTTTTACCGTCAATTGGTAATGAAGTCATCAACTTGGTGAAGGATTCCAGCCTAGTGTACGTCATTGGCTTGGGCGACTTGCTGCGAGCAGGTAATATCGCCAGTGCTCGTGATGTTACCTTGGTGCCACTGGTACTTGTGGGGATCATTTATCTGTTGTTGACACTGATCCTGACATTTTTACAAAAACGGATCGAAAGTGCATTTTCATATTATCGCTAGGAGGGGCAACCTATGTTAGAACTCAAACAAATTAATAAATCATTTAATGGCCAGCCAGTCCTGGTGGATATCAATGTGACGATTGAAGATGGCAAAACGTTAGCCATTGTTGGGCCAAGCGGTGCTGGGAAGACAACATTGTTGCGAATCATTAGTGGACTAGAAACTGCAGATTCCGGGACGATGATCTGGAACGGTCAGCCAACGACAGCGCAAGCATTACGCAAAGAAGGCGTCATTGGCGTTGTATTCCAAAACTTCGAACTTTTTCCGAACTTATCCGTTATGCGCAACATCACGCTTGCACCAACCTTGCAAGGCGTTGATCAGAAGAAAGCTGATGAAACGGCCAAGAAGTTGCTAGATCGGCTTGAATTAGTCGCTCAGGAAAATGCCTATCCGTATTCATTGTCAGGCGGTCAAAAGCAGCGGGTAGCTATTGCTCGGGCGTTGGCACTGAATCCGCAGATCTTGCTTTACGATGAACCCACCAGTGCGCTTGATCCACTTTTGCGGGAAAATGTGGCTGCCTTGGTTAACCAATTCAAAGCTTCTGGCATGACGCAGGTTGTCGTCACGCATGACATGGACTTTGCCGAAAGCGTGGCTGACACGACTTATCACGTTGGCAAAGGCGGTGACGGTCAATGAAACGCCGAATCGTACTGGCACTCATGTTACTCGTCACATTGCTAGGCACCGTCATTAGTGGATGTGCGCGCGAAACCGTCGGCAATTCCTGGCCACGGATCGAACGAACCAAAAAAGTCGTCATCGGTTTGGATGACACCTTTGTTCCAATGGGATTCCGTCAAAAGAACGGTCAACTGGCTGGCTATGACATTGATCTGGCAAAAGCGTTATTCAAACGCTATGGGATCAATGTCGATTTTCAAACGATTGATTGGTCAATGAAGGAAACCGAACTGAAAAATCAAACAATTGATTTGATCTGGAATGGTTATTCGGTGACACCGGAACGAAAAGAGAAGGTGGCTTTCTCTGATAATTATTTGATTAATCACCAAATTTTAGTCACCAAGACCAAAAGTAATATCAAAACGATCAAAGATATGGCTGGGAAAACCTTGGGTGTCCAAACTGGGTCAAGTGGCGCCTTTGATCTCGATGCCCAGCCAAAATTGCTGAAGAATTTCATTGCAAACAAAACACCAATTCTGTATGACACCTTTAACGATGCTTTCATTGATCTCGATGCAGGACGCATTCAAGGAATTTTAATGGATGAAGTCTACGCTCGCTATTACATTGCCCACAAACCGGACCCGTCCAGCTATCGCATTGCCAGCGACGACTTTCCACCTGAAAACTTTGCGGTTGGCATGCGCAAGTCAGACAATGTCTTACGCAGCAAGATTAATGCCGGTTTGAAAGCACTTAAAGCTGACGGCACCGTAGCAAAGTTGCAGAAAAAATGGTTTGGCAAAGTCGAGGAATAATCAGCGTATTTGCGAAGAAAAAATGAGGTTGTGCCGCTGGCAATTGTCAGGGCATGACCTTTTTTCGTCAAGAGGCACCTAAAAAGGGAACTTCGGGACCACTTGGGTGAGTATGGAAATGTATTTTTTAAAGGCATAGCTGGGCTAATTAGGTTATGATACTTAAGTAACCTTCGCCAATGAAACCACTTGTAGGCTCAAAATTTGCTGGCAGTTACGGGGAGGAAATGTTATGTGGATCTGGTTGGTCCTTGGGTTTCTTTACATCATCAACGCACTGACAGCGATCATCACGGTCTTTCGTTCGCATCGTGATATTTCTGCAGTTTGGGCATGGCTACTGGTGCTTTTACTGTTGCCGGTGGTCGGCTTCTTGATCTATTTTGTTTTTGGCCGCAAGTTACGGGCTAATCGCATGCAAGATCTGATGACGCAGCGTTTGCTGGGCATCGACGATTTAGTTGATCAGCAGCAGCAAGCCTTGGCAGCTGGCCAACCGTTGATTGGAACGCCTGGCAGTGGCGGTGTATCCGAACTGGTCCGCACCTTATTGCGTGCTGATGACGCGCTAGTAACCACCCACAATGATGTGCAAGTCTTAGCATTGCGTGAAGCCTTTTTTAAGCAATTGTTCGAAGATATTGCTGTGGCAACGGAACATATTCACATCGAAGCTTATACTATTCGGCCTGATGCAATTGGCCACCAGTTGCGCGATTTGTTAATTGAAAAAGCCCACGCCGGTGTCACCGTACGCGTGCTTTACGATACATTTGGCTCCCACGACCTACCAAACAATTTTTGGAAAAAATTAACGGCAGCTGGCGGTCAGGTTGAGCGGTTTGTCGCTACGAAACTGGGGCGTTGGAATCCGCGAATCAACTTCCGTAATCATCGTAAGCTGATCATTATTGACGGACAGCTTGCCTATCTGGGCGGTTTTAACCTCGGCAAGGAACACCACGGATTGCCAATGTTGCGCGATACTCAGTTACGAATTCAGGGCAAGGCGGTCGCCGTGGCTCAGGCGCGCTTTTTGATGGACTGGAACGGAACGAGCAAGCAACAAAAAGTAAAAAATGTTGATGTCCTGTTTAGAGAACCGGTTGTCACTGGGAACACGACGATGCAAATTGTCTCTGGCGGACCAGAGCAGCAGGTTGAAGCAATCAAACTAGGCTATCTTGGCCTCATTAATCAGGCAAAAAGAAGTATTTGGATCGAATCGCCATATTTCGTCCCAGATGACAGTTTGCTGGATGCGCTAACCATTGCGGCGAATGCCGGCGTGGATGTTCGAGTGATGATTCCCAAAAAAGCCAATCAGATCTTGATGGCCAAGGCTTCGCTATTTTATCTTAATCAGGTTGTGGCAAATGGTGGACAGGCATTTTTATATGAAGAAGGTTTTTTACATGCTAAAACGATTGTGGTTGACGGCAAATACGTTTCAACTGGCACTGCCAACTTCGATATCCGTTCGTTTAAACTGAACTTTGAAATTGCGGCGTTTATTTACGACCATCGGATTGGGAAGACTTTCCAAAAGCTGTTCTTAGCGGACATGGAACGGGCAATGCCTTACACGCAAAAAGTGATCAAAGCAAAAACGCGGCCTAAGCAACTCAGTGAAGAACTCTCCCGCTTACTAGCACCAATTCTGTAATCGCCGCGCCATGAAGCTGAGTTGAAAAAGAGCAGATAAAAAGCCGCTGGCACACAGCGGCTTTAAGTATAAGGTGAGATCGGTTTAGATCAATTGTAAACTTGCTAGGGCACCCAGAACAACGCCTAAAACGGTAATGATGATCATGACCCAGGCGCTGATGATGGTCATCTTCTGGAACTTGCTTTTTTTCTTTTTCTGCACCGAAAACACCACCTTTGTTGTTCTGCTGGCTATCATTGTACTGGTTTTTGCCGGTATCGGCAAGATAATCGCTGCTTTTTGTGGTCTTTTCTAGCGACTAGGTCGGCGAGGCAGTATTAGTTGTGGTCAAGTACTGCGGCAATATCGGGGGCTTCATTCTTTAAAAGCCTAATAGACGAGCAACAGGGTGTTATTCAATTTTTTGTTAAATTTTTTCAAAAAAGCAGGCAACTTTACCACGCAATTATTTTGCAAAGCTTGACGCTCCACGGAGCTTTGGTTAGGGTTAATTGAGAGATGTATCAATACGCGGCACCGAAGACGGTTGCTGCTTTTGGAGGGAATCATCATGGTGTTGCTTGCGATGGGTTTGCCCATTCTGGTATGGCTGGTCGTCGTTGCGGCTGTCGTTCAATTCGATTTTCATGGCGGTTCGTGGTTTTGTTTACTCGCAATCGTTAATTTTTGGGCTATTTTTAAACTTACCTTTACCAAGACACCAAATTTTATTTGGGTCATTTTGTTTACCACGATGGTGATTGCCTTGATTTTGGTCATTTGGCAGGTGGTACGTGAATATGACCTAATCGTTCGTCGATATTGGCGCATGTTGACCCGTGTTTTAGCCTTAGCCACCACATGTTGGTGGATGGCGGGTGTTTTAATCTTTTTTCTGGGTTAATTCCCCACTTTTCTCCCACAACTCATTATCGCCCGTGATCCTTGTGATCACGGGCTTTTTTGTGCTCTTCAAAATGATTAGCTTATTAAATAACCCAATTTTCATTCATAAGTGGTTACATGTGGAGAAGAGTGGGTCATTGTGGTAGACTGAAAAAAGTAGGGAGGTGTCAACCATGCTCATGGGTGAATTTGAACGCAGTATTGATGCAAAAGGGCGTTTAATTATTCCAGCTAAGTTTCGCGATCAGCTGGGCGCCTCTTTTGTGCTCACCCGTGGGATGGATGGCTGCCTTTTCGGTTATCCGATTGCTGAATGGGACAAACTCCAGACCAAACTTGCAACTTTACCATTAACAAAAAAAGATGCTCGAACCTTTACCCGATTTCTTTTTTCTGCCGCAACGGAATGTGATATCGACAAGCAGGGACGAATCAACATCCCAAAACCGTTGTTCAAACATGCTGGTTTGCAGAAAGATTGCGTACTAGTCGGCGTGAACACGCGTATCGAAGTTTGGGATGCCGAACGGTGGGAACAGTTTGCTGAAACCGCTGAAGAAAACTTTGATGATATTTCTGAAAATCTAACGGACTTTGGGTTATAGCGATGACAGAATTTAAACATGAAACAGTTCTATTAAAAGAAGCGACGGCGGCATTGGCGGTTAAACCTGCTGGTACTTACGTTGATGCAACGTTAGGCCGCGGCGGCCATACTCGACAGATTCTCAATCAGCTGACAACTGGTCGATTAATTGCGTTTGATCAAGATGAGGCGGCCATTGCAACGGTCACAGCCGATTTTGGAACATTGCCAAAACAACTCACTTTGGTACATAGAAATTTTCGAGATTTGACCGATGCATTAACGACGCTGGGAATAACTGAAGTTGATGGCATTTTATACGATCTCGGCGTTTCGTCACCACAATTTGATGATTCAAAGCGCGGCTTTTCCTATCGCTTTGACGCGCCACTCGATATGCGCATGGACCAGCGTCAAACGCTCGATGCAAAAACAATTGTCAATGAATGGCCTTATGCCGATTTGGTTCGCATCTTTTCCCGATATGGCGAGGAACATTTTTCTAAACAAATCGCTCGGCGCATTGAGCAAGCACGAACAGTCCAGCCGATTACAACGACCTTCCAATTGGTTGAGTTGATTAAAGCAGGCATTCCAGCAAAGGCTCGGCGAACAGGCGGTCATCCAGCTAAAAAAGTTTTTCAGGCAATTCGGATCGCGGTTAATGATGAGCTATCAGCGCTTGAGTCGTCCTTAGAACAAGCGTTGAAGTTGATCAACGTCGGGGGACGCATCAGCGTTATCACGTTCCAATCTTTAGAAGATCGACTCGTCAAAACGATGTTTAAAGAAGTTTCTTCAGTTCAGGATGTGCCGCGTGGTTTGCCGGTCATTCCGGCCTCTGCACAACCGAATTATCGCCTAGTAAATCGAAAACCGATTTTACCAAGTGAAGAGGAGCTTACGGTGAATCACCGCGCTCATAGTGCCAAATTGAGAGTCATTGAAAAAATTCACGATTAGGGGGTACAATCTATGCTTGAGAGTACAGCAAGACCATTAGTGCAGCAGCCGGAAACACCGCCAATACATAAACCTGTCACCACACCTGCGCCCAACACACATATTGCATTTAGCGGGTTTGAAAGGACATTGATGTTTGCATGTGGTGTTTTAGCGACCGTGGTTTGTGTAGTCTGTTTGTTTATGCAAAATCGGTTGAGCAATACACAGCGTCAGTATGAAGATTTGCAGACGCAGATTGCCAAACAGTCCCAGACGACTGCGAATCTCAAGCAGGAGATTGGTGAACTTTCAAATTCAGAACGCCTTGATGCCTTTGCCAAAGCACACGGTTTTAAGGTTATCAACGGCAACATAAAGCGTGTTGATAATAAATGAAAATTTTCAAATCAAAACGATCAACGAATGCACATCCTGCCCGAAACCGTAAAATTTTCGGCATCTGGATGATCGGGGTCACACTCCTGATCCTTGGTGGGTTCGTTCTTCGTTTTTCTTTTGTGGCGACTGTTGGCGAGGTTGATTCTAACAATCTGGCGAAGCAGCGACAAAAACAATATCAGACTGATACTGTCTTGCAGGCTAAGCGCGGCGCCATTCTCGATAAAACTGGCAATGTGATCGCAGAAGATTCCAATACTTATACCATTTTTGCGATTTTGGACAAGCAAAGCAAAGACAGCAACAATAAACCTGATTATGTGGTTGATAAAGCAAAAACGGCGAAGATTCTGAGCCGTTATTTGGCGATGTCAGAAGCAAAAATTTTGGCGCGACTAACGCCAGGCAAAAATATGTATCAGGTTGAATTTGGCACATCTGGCACCAAATTGAGTTTGGCGATCAAGAAACAAATTGATGCTGAAAAACTGCCGGGCATCCATTTTCGTGAAACACCGTCGCGACTGTATCCAAATGGCGTCTTTGCGAGTCACGTGATTGGTCTGGCTCAGGCACAAGGCAAAAGTACCAGCTTGACAGGCGTCATGGGGCTTGAAAAGCAATTCAATACGGTTTTAGCCGGTACGAATGGTTATCGTCGCAGCCAGACCGATGCATATGGCTATAAGCTGCCTAACGCAAAGACGAATCTGAAAACGCCTGTTAATGGCGGTACCGTCTACACAACGCTCGATAGTGGTTTGCAGGCCTATTTAGAGACGCTGATGACCGACGTGCAAAATAAATACGAACCAAAAGGCATGACGGCCGTGTTGATGAGTGCCAAAACTGGACAGATTTTGGCAGCGACTCAACGACCAACGTTTGATGCCTCAACGGGTGAAGGCTTAGGCGACATGTGGCGTGACTCGCTTGTTGAAGATAATTATGAACCAGGCTCGGTCATGAAAATTGTGACGCTGGCTGCTGCGATTCAAAGTGGCAAGTATCACCCAAATGATTATTATCAATCCGGATCTATCAAATTGGATGGTGGTACTGTTAATGACTGGCGAACCGGCGGCTGGGGATCCATTCCTTTAAGCAAAGCCTTCCCTCTGTCGAGTAACGTGGGGATGGTTAAGATTGAACAGGCAATGGGGGCTGGCATCTGGAAGCAGTATTTGGATAAATTCCGTTTCGGCCAGAAAACTGGCATCACCTTGCCGGGTGAAACTAGCGGGCACATTAGTTTTGAACGGCCCCTTGACCAAGCAATCACCTCATTTGGTCAAGGCATTGAGGTCAATGTGATGCAGATGCTGCAGGCGATCAGTGCCGTTTCCAATGGCGGCAAAATGTTGAAACCGCAGATTGTTTCTAAAGTCATCTCTCAGAACGGCAAAACCAAAGTTTATAAACCGGAAGTCGTTGGGCAACCCATTTCAAAGGAAACTGCGGCCCAAGTCATCGATGCAATGCGGCATGTTGTTAACGATGAAGACGGCACCGGTGTCGCATACAAGATGCCCGGTGTTGATCTGGCTGTGAAAACCGGGACGGGGCAAATTGCCAGTCCACAAGGTGGCTATCTGACAGGTGATTCAAACTATACCTTCAGTGTTGCCGGGGTTGCGCCGGCTTCTGATCCACAGTACGTCCTTTATCTGGCCATGAAACAACCGCAAAAAATGACGGAACCGGCCGAATCCATTTTGGCTAGCATTTTTAAACCGATGATGCAGCGGGCACTGGATACAACTGCTAATGGTGCGGTTACTGATGATACTAATACGGCCACCATTCCAGCGGTCACTAACGCGGCATTGACAACGGCTCAAGATAGCTTGAAGCAAGCCAATTTCGACGTGGCAACTGTGGGTACAGGTAATAAAGTTGTGCAACAATTACCAACAAGCGGTACCAAGGCACTGCACGGTTCCCGAGTTTTACTTTTGACGAACGGGGCCATGACCATGCCTGACTTAACTGGTTGGTCAAAATCTGATGTGTTAAAATTTGTACAACTGACCGGTAAGAAATTCAAACTTGTCGGTGATGGTTTTGTGACCCAGCAAAGTATCGCTGCAGGCACATTGTTAGGCGATACTAGCGGGACCATTAAATTTAAACAACAATAGAATTGGGGATAGTCATGCAACTTGCTCAGATGCTCATCCCGATGGTTTCGGCATTTGCAATTACCATTATGTTCATGCCATTGTTCATCGGCTACATGCGTTACAAAAAAGAAGGTCAGGTGATTCGCGAAGAGGGTCCAAGCTGGCACGAGAAAAAGTCAGGAACACCGACTATGGGTGGTTTGATTTTTATTGCTGCTATCATTGTGTCGGCCATTTGGGTCGGTATTTGGCAGCATCAACTGACGCTCAGTGTCTGGGTCTCCTTGTTTATTTTGGTGCTCTATGGACTGCTTGGCTTCTATGACGATTTTGAGAAACTGGTTCATCATCGCAATGAAGGACTTAAGGCATGGCAAAAGCTAGCCGGTCAGATTCTGGGTGCGATTATTTTCCTAATCGCTTATTTCCATGAAGGCTTTGATCACACGCTATGGGTGCCAATTATCGGCAATGTCAGTGCCACTTGGTTCTACGTTCTTTTTGTCATTGTTTGGTTGGTAGGCTTCAGTAATGCTGTTAATTTGACGGACGGCTTGGATGGCTTGGTTGCCGGTCAAACAACAATTTCATTTGGCACTTACGCGATTATCGCGGCACATGACGGTCGGACTGATGTTTTGATCGTTTGTTTGGTGACGATCGGTGCCATGCTTGGTTTCTTGATGTTCAATCACAAACCTGCTCAGATTTTTATGGGTGATCTTGGATCATTAGCGCTGGGTGGCATGTTGGCAGTGGTTGCTATCTTGCTGCACCGCGAATGGTCATTGTTGTTGATTGGGATTATTTATGTCACCGAAACAGCCAGCGTGATTTTGCAGGTGGGTTCTTTTAAGTTAACCGGCAAAAGAATCTTTCTCATGTCACCTATTCATCATCATTTTGAAATGAAGGGCTGGTCTGAGTGGCAAATTGATCTGATGTTCTGGTTGGTCGGGCTAATTGGCAGTGGTATCTATTTAGCATTTTTTCTTTAAAATTAAGGCATAAGCAAGAAGGATAAATCGTGAAGAATATTTCGGATTATCGCAATAAAAAAGTGCTTGTTTTGGGATTAGCGAAAAGTGGCGTGAATGCGGCACGCCTATTACATAAGTTGGGCGCTTTAGTGACAGTCAATGACAAACAACAATTTGACGACAACAAAGACGCTCAGGAACTGCTTGCAGACGGTATGCGGGTCATTACCGGCAGGCATCCGGTTGAGCTCTTAGACGAGCATTTCGAGTTGATGGTCAAAAATCCTGGCATTCCATACAGTAATCCGATGGTTAAGCGGGCTGAGGCGTTACATATGCCAATTATCACTGAACCCGAGTTGGCTTATCAGGTTTCGGAAGCTCAATGGATCGGGATTACTGGGACAAACGGTAAAACGACCACAACCACGCTGATTGGCTTGATGTTGAATCAGCAGCGGCCACATCATGCATTTGATGCGGGCAATATTGGCATTCCCGTTAGTCAAGTCGCTCAAAAAGTCGGCAAAGACGATACGATTGTGGCTGAGTTGTCGAGTTTTCAACTGTGCGGCATCAAAACATTGCATCCACATATTGCCGTTCTAACGAATATTTATGAAGCTCATCTGGATTGGCATGGTAACCGGGCAAATTATGTTGCGGCCAAAATGCGAATTACCATGAATCAAACGCCAGACGACTATTTCATCATGAACTGGGATTTGCCAGAAATGCATGAGTTGGCGAAACAGAGCAAGGCACAAATCGTCCCGTTCTCAAGAAAGAACGCGGAAGGCGCTCGAGCTCAGTTAATCGATGGTTGGCTGACGTTTGATGGCGATCGGATTATGAAGGCCAGCGAGATGCAGATCCCCGGCTTACATAATATCGAAAATGCGTTAGCTGCCATCGCTGCCGTGAAACTCGAAGGGGTCGGCGACGATGCTATTCGCGAAGTGCTGCGAACATTCTCCGGGGTTAAACATCGGATTCAATATCTAGAAACCATTGATGGCCGCCGGGTCTACAACGATTCAAAAGCGACTAACGTTGAGGCAGCCACCGTTGCCTTGAATGCATTCGACCAACCGATTGTCTGGCTGGCAGGTGGTTTGGATCGCGGATTGCCAATGGATGCACTGACACCACTGGTTAAGAAACACGTTAAAAGCATGGTTGTTTTTGGTCAAACAGCACCCTTGATGGGCAAGATTGCTAAAGATGCCGGGGTACCAGTTCAAACGACTGAGAATGTGATGACTGCGGTGCCACTTGCCTATGAAGTCAGTCGCCCTGGTGATGTCATCTTACTTTCGCCAGCGGCCGCAAGTTGGGACCAATATCCTAATTTTGAAGTTCGCGGCGATAATTTCATTAAAGTTGTCAATCAATTAAAAGCAACAGTCGAAAGTGGGGATAAGTAAATGCGGCTGGTGATCTCTGGAGGCGGCACTGGTGGCCACATTTATCCGGCACTGGCGTTGATTGAAGCCTTAAAAGCGGAAGGAAAACTTGACGATGTGCTTTACGTTGGCACGAAAAGGGGCTTGGAAAGTCGGATTGTACCAGCGACCGGACTTAAGTTTGCGACGCTCGATTTGCAAGGCTTCAAGCGAAGTCTATCGTTAAGTAATTTCACAACAGTCCGGAAATTTCTTGGTAGCTTGGGTGAAGCAAAAAAATTGCTACAGGATTTTCAACCTGATATTGTGGTTGGTACCGGTGGCTATGTTTCCGGTGCCATCTTATTTGCCGCGACACGATTGCATATCCCAACCGTGATTCATGAATCCAATTCGGTGGCTGGGGTGACGAACAAGTTTCTGAGTCATTTCGTTGATCGCGTGGCCATCGTTTTTCCTGAAGTTGCTAAGGCCTTTCCAGCCAATAAAGTGGTGGTGACAGGGAATCCGCGGGCCCAACAAGTTGCTGGTTTGAAGCCGAACGATCGGCTCCGTGATTTCGGCCTTGATCCGCATATTCGTACTTTGTTAGCCTTTGGTGGTTCTCGTGGGGCGCCACGGATTAATGATGCGGTTGTGGCGGCCTTGCCAATTTGGGCGAAAGCAGATTTTCAAGTGCTGTTTGCTACTGGCCGGACGCATTACGATCAAATTAAGGCTAAATTGCCTGATTTGCCGGCGACAATCAAGGTGGTCCCGTACATCGATGATATGCCATCCATTTTACCCGATATCGGTTTATTGATCAGTCGGGCAGGGGCGACGACTTTGGCAGAAATCACGGCGCTTGGGATTCCGGCAGTTCTGATTCCCAGTCCCAATGTGACTCATCATCATCAATTTTTAAATGCCCAAAGTCTAACGAAACAAGGGGCAGCGATCACAATTACAGAAGATGAATTAGACAATCATTTTCCACGTCGGGTTGTGACCTTGATGGAAGATGACGAAAAACGTGCCGCAATGGCTAAGGCATCAAAAAAATTAGGTGTCCCAGATGCAAGTGATCAATTGATCGCAGTGATGACGACGCTACTTTCGAAACGTAGGTGATAACTTTGGCTTGGCCCCGAAAAAAGAAACCGCAACCTGACCCGCTGACACCGTGGCAGCAATACCAGGCGCGCCAGCAGCAGACGCCGCGACATGATCGGCGCCAGAAGCCAAAATTGAATGTCGATCTGCCGAAAGTACAGAACTTACGGCGGCGTAAGCTGGTTAGAAACCTCACGTTGATTTTGCTCCCCCTGCTGATATTGCTGGGGGTTTTTGGCTATTTTGCTAGTCCGCTATCCAAGGTTGGGCTTGTGAGTGTGCAGGGTGTGCGGACCGTGCCTGATCAGCAGGTGATTAATGCCACAAAATTGTCGGATGATGATTTGATGTTAAGCGTTATATTGCATAAAAAAGCGATCGCTCAACGTGTTCAAGATTCTTTACCAGAAATTAAACAAGCGAGTCTGACGTTTACCGGCTTGAATCATATTGTTATCAAAACCAGCGAGTATGAGACGATCGGTTACGTCTATCAGAAGCATACTTATCACAAGATTTTGATAACCGGCAAAGTGCTGAAGAACGGGACGCAGACGCCAGTTGACACTTACCCTGTTTTTTCAGGCTTCACAGCGAAGGAATTGCCGCAGATGATTTCCTTGCTGCAGCAGTTTCCAAAGGCCATTCAGCGAGACATTTCCGAAATCGATGCTAGTCGTGGTGACGCAAATCCTTACCAGATCTCGATGAACATGAACGACGGTTATCGCGTGATTGCCGATTCGCGAACAATTGCTAACAAAATCAAGTATTATCCGGCAATTGTTTCACAGGTTAAGAAAAAAGGTGTTATCGATTTAGAAGTTGGGGCATTTTGGCGGGCATACTCAAGTGCGGAAAAGTCGTCAAACGACTGATTTTGTAAGGTTTGTTTTCTCAAGGCAAATCGAGTGTGTTACACTGATAATGGCACCATTCAATTATGAAATTAACCTATTAAACGTTACACAAGGAGGTTCCCGATACATGGATAATCAAGGTATTTACGTTGGACTTGATATCGGAACCACCTCAATAAAAGTCATTGTTGCCGAAACAGTAAAGGGACAAATGAATGTTATTGGTGTGGGAAGTCAGCGATCGGAAGGCGTGAGCCGCGGGGTGATCGTTGATATCGATAAGGCAGTTGCCGTCATTCGTGCGGCCGTTGCCCAAGCTGAAGACAAGGCAAATATCAAGATCGATCGGGTCGTTGCTGGCATTCCCGCCAACATGCTGCAGATTGAACAAGTTTCCGGGATGATCGCGGTCGGTGAAGAGAATAAAGAAATTTCCGACAACGATGTTCGCAGCGTGGCAGCGGCAGCATTGGTCCGCAACTTACCACCAGAGCGTGAAACATTATCATTAGTCCCGACCGAGTTTATCGTAGATGGTTTTGATGATATTAAAGATCCGCGTGGTATGTTGGGCGTTCGGCTTGAGATGCGTGGCATCATGTTAACTGTTCCTAAGACCGTGATTCATAACACGAAGAAAGCCATTGAAAAGGCGGGTCTTCGAGTTGGCGGTTTGGTGATTTCGCCTTTGGCCATTGGTCGTTTGGCCTTAACCGATGGTGAACAAGATTTTGGCACTGTTTTGATTGACATGGGTGGTGGTCAAAGCACCGCTGCCGTGATCCATGACCGTAAGCTTAAGTTTACGTCGGTGGATCAAGAAGGCGGCGAGTATATCACTAAAGATATTTCAGTTGTCCTCAACACGAGTTTTACGGACGCTGAGAAACTCAAGCGTGAATATGGCAATGCTGATTCACTGGCAACGAGTGAGGAAGAGACTTTTCCTGTAACGGTTGTTGGCAAACACGAGCCAGCGATGATCTCTGAAAAATACCTTTCCGAGATTATCGAGGCGCGAGTGGCGCAAATCTTTAAACGTCTGAACAAAGCGTTGGACGCTGTTAATGCGCTTGATTTACCCGGCGGCATTGTGATTACTGGCGGCACTACGGCGTTGCCAGGCGTGACGGAATTGGCTCAGGACATTTTCGGCCGACCGGTCAAACGGTTTATTCCCGATGATATGGGGTTGCGTCACCCATCGTTTACTGAAGGGCTTGCCCTTATCAAATATGCTGCCCAGATGACAGATATTGAAATGCTGGTCTCCAGCGTCTTGCCGACACCATTCATGGTTGATGGCGCCGATGTCCGTCCACAACCACAAAGTAAGCAGCCAGAGCAACCGGCTGCCGCTGTGGACCAAGGCAATCAGCGATTACTTAAGCGCAAGCAGGAAAAACAACCGGATAAACCAAAATCCAAGGAGCCTTCAGCATTACGCCGGTTCTTTGGCAATTTCTTTGAATAAATCTCGATCCTAGGAGGAACACGAATGGATTTTCAAATGGACGCACAAAATGAAAAAGGCGCCAACATTAAAGTAATCGGTGTCGGCGGTGCAGGCGGCAATGCGATTAATCGCATGATCGCCGAAGATGTTAAAGGTGTTGAGTTCATTGCGGCGAACACTGATTTGCAGGCTTTGAATGCCAGCAACGCTGAAACCAAGATCCAACTCGGGCCTAAATTGACCCGCGGCCTAGGTGCCGGTTCCAATCCGGAGATCGGGCAAAAGGCTGCTGAAGAAAGCGAAGAAGCCATCGGTGCTGCGCTGCAAGGTGCAGATATGATTTTTGTTACCGCTGGTATGGGCGGTGGTTCTGGCACAGGAGCAGCGCCGATTGTTGCCAAAATTGCCAAAGACCAAGGTGCCTTGACTGTCGGCGTGGTTACCCGTCCCTTTACTTTTGAAGGCCCTAAGCGCGCAAAGAATGCGACAGAGGGCATTGCACAACTGAAAGAGCATGTGGATACCTTGGTGATTATTGCCAACAACCGTCTACTTGAGATTGTCGACAAGAAGACGCCGATGCTTGAAGCGTTCCATGCTGCTGATAATGTGTTACGCCAAGGTGTTCAAGGTATTTCCGATCTGATCACCAGCCCTGGTTACGTTAACTTGGACTTTGCCGATGTGAAAACAGTCATGGCTAACCAAGGATCTGCTTTGATGGGGATTGGGAGTGCTACGGGTGAAAACCGTACCGTTGAAGCGACTAAAAAAGCCATCTCAAGTCCACTGCTTGAAGTAAATATTAGCGGTGCCAAACAGGTACTGTTAAACATCACTGGCGGCCCAGATTTGAGCTTGTTCGAAGCTCAAGATGCTTCCCAGATTGTGGCCGACTCGGCTAAAGATGATGTTAATATCATCTTCGGGACATCCATCAACGAGGAACTTGGCGATGAAGTCGTCGTGACGGTCATTGCGACAGGGATCGAAGAAGATCCCCGTCAGGAACCTTCACGTCGCAACGTTGCTAAGAACCGTACAACGGATCAAGATAATCAAGGCGGCGGTTATCGCCCAGCCTATGCTGATAGTGACGCCAACGAGAATCGGCAGGCAAAAAGCGATGATCCGTTTGGCAACTGGGACTTGCGGCGTGAACCAAGCAAGCGTCAGGCACCAAGCGGCGATGATATGAGCAACGCTAAGAAAAAAGATTTCGACATTTTTGAAAATCAAACTAACGCAGACGATGCTGGCGGCGATGATCAGCCACCATTCTTCAAGCGTCGGCGTCAATAGTCAGGAGGTCACGATACATGGCGTTTGAAAAGTTAGGCGAAAAATTTAGCAACTTCTTTGCCATGGACAATGAAGATGATTATCAAGACCAAGAAGACGAACAGGCGCAACAACCCGCACCAGAACAACCGGTGGACAATCATTATCGCAGCAACAAGGTGGTTTCAATGGCAACGCCCGCTGGTAAGACAGCGAAGATCGTGGTTTATGAACCGCGAGTGTACTCTGATGCCAAAGAAATCGGGTCGCATTTATTGAACAATCGGGCGGTTGTCATTAACTTTGATCGCATCGGCTCCGATGATGCGACGCGCATTGTCGATTTTTTGACAGGCACTGTGTTCGCCATTAATGGTGAGATTAAACGGGTGGGCGAGTCGATTTTCCTCGTGACCCCTGCTAACTTTGAAATTGATGGGTCACTAGCCAGCACCATTGACTCTGACGGTTTGAACCTTTCTTCGCAACATTAACGAGGTGTCAAGTGTTCAATTTACTCAATGCAATCTACCAGGTGGGCAGTTGGGCAATTTACCTTTATATCATCATGGTCTTCATTTACATTTTGATATCTTGGTTTCCCAATGCTCAAGGCTCAGCACTGGATCGCTTTTTAAGCAGATTTGTTGATCCGTTTCTGAGCATCTTTCAGCGATTCATCCCACCATTGGCTGGAATTGATTTTTCACCAATCCTAGCATTCTTTGTACTTTCACTTATTAAAATGGCTTGGACGAAATTATTTATCATGTTAGTCCAGAAGCTTGTAATCGGGTGACAACTTATGGATGCCATCTATCAGCATTTTCGAAAAGATGAAGCGGCACTGATCGACCATTTTGCGGAACTAATTGAAACCGCACGAACGGAGTACCGGCCAGTGCTGACAGACTTTACAGATCCACGTCAACGGTTGATTGCAACCAGTTTAGTAAGCGCCGATGACGATATTAAGCTCGTACATTTTGGCGGGTATCCCCACGCTGAGCGGCAACGAATCATCTTTGCACCGAGCTATTTCTCAGCAACGGCGGCTGATTTTGATATTCGGTTGTTACAGATCATTTATCCGGAGAAATTCGCCGAACTGCACCATAGTACAGTGCAAGGCACCCTACTGAACGCAGGCCTTGATCGTGATGTTTTCGGTGACATTATCACGGATGGTGACATTTGGCAGTTCTTTGTGGCCGCGCACATGCAGGATTGGGTCACAAGCAATGTTGATAAAATCGGGCGCGTGGGTGTTCATTTCACTGAACATCCGCTGGCGGATTATGTGACACCGGAAAATGACTGGGAGCCGCTCAATTTTTCAGTCAGTGCTTTACGCTTGGATACAGTTGTGGCCCACGGGTTTAACATCTCGCGTCAACGTGCCAAAACCTTAATTCAAGGCGGTAAGGTGCGTCTTAAGTTTGGTGAATCGGATGCACCGGATGCTGAAATTGCAACATCAGATATTATCTCTGTTCGAGGGTTTGGCCGCTTGCGGCTTGATGAGATTCTTGGAGAGAGTAAAAAAGGTAAACTAAGGGTCTCAGCGGCCGTGATTCATAAGTAGTCACACCGCCGAGTGCAACAATTGTCCCAGAAAACGAATTGATGAGGAGGACTATCAATGGCTTTGAGTCCACTAGACATTCACAATAAAGAATTTAGCAGCAAAATGCGCGGCTATGATAAGGACGAGGTCAATGACTTCCTTGCGCAGATCGTTAAAGATTATAGTAGCTTGATCAAGGACAACGAGGGCCTGAAAAAAGAATTGGCAGATGCCAAGGAAAAGGTTCAGTACTTCACGGATATGAAGGAAGCCTTGAATCAATCGATTATTGTCGCTCAGGAAAGTGCTGAAAAGGTTAAAAATAGCGCGCATCAGGAAGCTGATTTGATTAAGCAGCAGGCGCAGCAGGATGGTCAGGCTATTTTGAGCAAGGCCAAAGCAGATGCTGACCAGAAGTTGCATCAAGCTCAAGCTCAAACGGAACAAACCTTGCATGATGCCGCATTGAAACGTCAGAATATCTCTGTCCAAACTGAAGACCTCAAGCGACAAAGCCGGGTCTTCCGCCAACGTCTGCAAGTGATGTTGGAGTCACAGCTTGAAGTTGTGAAGAGTCCAGAGTGGAAGGAATTGCTTTCCAGTTCACCTGAAGCTGCCGATACGACCGATCCGAGTCAAGATTCGCTTGACAATGCCCACGAGGGTTTCGTAAACTCAGAGGGAGCAGTTTCCGGCGCTGATGGTACCTATACTGAGATCATTTTTCCAGATGATCAAAGTGGCGCACCAGCCTCGCAAGCAGCAGCAGATACACCGGCTAGTTCGGCGGCGGCTGAGTCAGAATCGACAAATGACAGTACCAATGATTCTGAGTCTGCAATCGATCATGATGCTCAATAACGTATGAACACGCGTCGTTTGGTGGTTCCCTTTGCAGCGAGTCAGGAAGTGGGTGTGAGCCTGACAAGTACCGCTGAACGATATCAGTTCACAGTTGTCCTGCCGAAGTTGGTAAGCGGGACCGGTTGATCACCGTTAGTCAATCACTGAGGGGGACTTGTTCCCTGAAGTTAGGTGGTACCACGTTTGCTCGTCCTAATATTAGGGCGGGCTTTTTTGATTTCAATTAATAAAGGAGCGGGTCACGTGAAAATTAAAGATACCTTGAACATGGGTAAAACCAGTTTCCCAATGCGCGCTGGTTTACCGAAGAATGAACCGATTTGGCAGAAAAAGTGGGATGAGGACCACGTCTATGAGCAACGCCAAAAATTAAATGAAGGCAAGCCAACGTTTATGCTACATGATGGCCCGCCATTTGCGAATGGCAATATTCATATGGGTCACGCCTTGAATAAGATCAGTAAAGATATTATTGTTCGCTACAAATCCATGAATGGCTTCCGGGCGCCTTACGTTCCTGGTTGGGATACTCACGGATTGCCGATTGAACAGCAACTAGCGAAACAAGGTGTGAAGCGCAAGGAAATGTCGATGACCGATTATCGTGAACTT
The DNA here is from genome assembly GCF_000829035.1 of Lacticaseibacillus paracasei subsp. paracasei. NCBI lineage: Bacteria > Bacillati > Bacillota > Bacilli > Lactobacillales > Lactobacillaceae > Lacticaseibacillus > Lacticaseibacillus paracasei. The sequence continues at coordinate 1,275,006 of NZ_AP012541.1, forward strand.
TGTCGGCAGTTTGCCATGCAGGAAATCGATAAACAGCGCACTGACTTTAAACGCCTAGGCGTGATGGGTGACTGGGAACATCCTTACATTACGCTGCAGCATCATTATGAAGCCAGTGAAATTCGGGTTTTTGGTGCCATGGCGAAAAAGGGCTACATCTATCATGGCTTGAAGCCGGTTTACTGGTCATGGTCATCTGAATCGACTCTGGCTGAAGCCGAGATTGAATATCACGATGATAAATCACCATCCATTTACGTTGCCTTTAAAGTTGTGGATGGCAAGGGCTTACTTGACACTGATACCTATCTGGTCATCTGGACCACCACACCTTGGACCATTCCGGCTAACTATGGGATTACGGTTAATCCGCGGTTCGATTACGTTCAGGTTCAAGTTGGCGACAAAAAGTACGTGGTTGCTGCCGAATTACTTGATCGCGTAGCTGAAGAAATTGGCTGGGAAAATCCGAAGATCCTGAAAACCTTTAAGGGCACGGATATGGATAAAATGACTGCTCAGCATCCTTTATATGATCGCACGAGTCTTGTCATGAATGCTGATCATGTCACGTTGGATGCTGGGACTGGACTTGTCCATACAGCGCCTGGTCATGGGGAAGATGACTACAAAGTCGGGGTTAAATACGGCTTGCCTGTCGTCTCAGTGGTTGATGCCAAAGGTTACATGAATGAATATGCGCCTGGTTTTGAAGGTGTCTTTTATGATGATGCCAACAAGCAGATCACCCAAGCACTGGCTGATAAAGGCGCCCTGCTGAAGCTTGATTTCTTCACCCATAGCTATCCGCATGACTGGCGGACAAAGAAGCCGGTTATTTTCCGGGCAACGACACAATGGTTTGCGTCAATTGATGCTTTCCGTGATCAGATTCTAAAGGCTATTGATACGGTTGACTTTAAGCCGAGCTGGGGCAAGACACGGCTGTACAATATGATTCGTGATCGTGGCGATTGGGTTATTTCCCGTCAGCGCGCATGGGGCGTGCCGTTGCCGATCTTCTATGCTGAAGATGGCGAACCGATTATTGAAGAAGAGACGATTAATCACGTTGCTGATCTGTTCGGAAAATATGGCTCAAATGTGTGGTTCGAACGAGAGGCGAAAGACTTGTTGCCAGAAGGCTATACGAATCCGCATAGTCCGAATGGTCAATTCACCAAAGAAAAAGACATCATGGATGTGTGGTTCGATTCCGGTTCCTCTCATCAGGCTGTTTTGGCGGCTCGCCCAGAGCTCAGTTTCCCAGCTGATTTGTATTTGGAAGGGTCTGATCAGTATCGCGGCTGGTTTAATTCCAGTTTGATCACCAGCGTTGCTGCCACTGGTGTCGCACCTTATCGCGGTATTTTGTCGCAAGGTTTCACCTTGGACGGCAAAGGACGCAAGATGAGTAAGAGCCTAGGTAACACGATTGTCCCGGCCACGATTGAAAAGCAGTTTGGGGCTGAAATCATCCGGCTGTGGGTCGCAACGGTTGACTCTTCCTCTGATGTGCGAGTTTCTGTAGATAACTTTGCCCAAACTTCTGAAGCTTATCGAAAGATTCGAAATACGATGCGGTTTATGGTAGCTAACACAGGCGACTTCGATCCTGAAAAAGATACGGTTGCTTATGATGAACTTGGATCAGTTGATCGTTACATGATGGTTCGCTTAAACCAAATCATCAAGCAAATCAAAACAGCTTATGATGTGTATGATTTTGCGACCGTCGAGAAGACTATCAGCAGTTTCCTTGTCAATGATCTGAGTGCTTTCTATTTGGACGTCGCTAAAGATGTTGTGTACATCGAGGCGAAAGATGATCCTAAGCGGCGTGGTATGCAAACCGTGATGTTTGCCGCCTTATTGGCCCTCACTAAGTTGATCACGCCGATTCTGCCGCATACAGCAGAAGAAGTTTGGCCATATCTCAAGCAGCCAGAAGCCTATGCTGCTTTGGCTGATATGCCAGAAGCAGAACAGTTTGATGATGAAAGCCAATTATTAGATATCTGGTCAGGCTTTATGGACTTCCGTTCTGAAGTGCAAAAGGCTTTGGAACTTGCTCGTGACAACAAAGTTATCGGGAAGTCGCTTGAAGCTGCAGTCACAGTTTATCCTTCTGAACCTGTTCGTGATATGCTGGATGACGTCGATGCCAATGTGATGCAGCTTTTGATCACAAGTCACTTCGAAATTGCGCCTGCAACTACGAAGGCACCGGCCAATGCCGAACAGTTTGATGACATGGCTGTTGTTGTAAAACATGCTGACGGCGAAGTTTGCCCACGCTGCCGAATGGTGCGTACAGATATTGGTACAGATCCAAAGTTGCCGCAATTGTGCAGCCGGTGTGCGGCTATCGTTGAGGCTAATTTCCCAGATGCTGTCACCAACGGGTTTGATAAGTAGGCGGGTGAAGACATGCAAGGACGCGTTAAAAACTTTAACGTTGACAAAGGCTATGGCTTTATTGAAGCTGAGGGGCAACCGGATATATTCGTTCACTTTTCGGCGATTAATGAACCGGGATTTAAAAGTCTGACACCCGGTGAAACGGTTGATTTCGTTATTGTTGAAGGGCCTCGGGGTCCACAAGCAGCGAATGTGACGGTTCATCGGTCTGAGGATGGTACACCGCAATAGACTTTTTGACGCCCCGTTGTCGGCTGGCGATAGGGCGCTTACGTAAATCCTAGACAGTAAAAAACACCGCGAGATCAAATCGCGGTGTTTTTGTATACAGCATTCAGTTTTTGTGGTGCAGGTTTTTAGACTTAAATTACTTGTTGATTTCTTCGATCTTACCGTCATGCGTACGGGCAACGGTCATCTGAGTAACGGGGATGTAACCGAGCTTTGGTACCAATGTCTTTTGGACATTCTTTGACTGAATATAATTGATGAAAGCTGCTGTGGAGGCGTTTGGTTTGCCTTTGGTGTACATATGTTCATAGGCCCAAATCTTCCAAGTGTTGGTGGTCACATTCTTGTCCGTTGGTTGGACATGATTAAGGGCAAGCTTTTGAACACCGTCTTTAATTGCTGAGAAGGCGAGATAGCTGATGGCACCCGGTGTTGTTGAAACCATCTGATAAACAGTACCGCTAGAATCTTGTTCCTGACTGGTTTTAACTTTATTTGTCTTGATCCCGAACTGTTCGAACGTTGCTCGTGTCCCGGAACCTTGTGCGCGGTTAATCAATACGATGGCCTGATCTTTACCACCAACTTCTTTCCAGTTAGTGATCTTGCCTTGGAAAATATCAACTAATTGCTGCGTGGAGATGTTTTTGACGCCGGCGTCCTTGTTGACAACTGGTGCAATCGCAACAACGGCTACCTGATGGTCAACCAGATCATCAGCTTTCAAATCAGATTTTTCTTGGGCAAAAATGTCTGAATTACCGATTGTAACTGAACCGGCTGCAACTTGACTCAAACCGGCGCCTGAACCACCACCTTGCACGGTGATTTCTGCTTTAGGATTGTCTGTTTGATATTGCTTAGCTGCCTGTTCAACCAAAGGCTGTAAAGCTGTTGAACCAACTGCCAAAATCTTGCTCTGCTTGATTGGGGCAGAGCTGGATTTGCTTGAACTGCTGGCGGATTTGGACCCGCAGCCTGCCAATACTAAGGTGGCGGCTAAGGCCACGGTCAAACCGACGAACAATTTCGAATGCTTCATTACTTTTCCCTCCAATACTTGAATAACCTAAGCATAAGGTTGCTGTGTAAAGACTTCGCCACGTTGCTGTAAAGAATACGTTTTACTTTTGTAAAGGCTGTAACGGTTCCTTTGAAATGGCGACAACACTCGGCGTATAATGACGCAGATAGGCTTTATTAAAGGAGCGGAACACGTGAAAAATTACATTGAGGACAAAAATGTTCAGAAAAATCGGTGGTGGATCCTAACTGCCATCGGAATGTTTACAATTATGTCGACGCTAGATGGGTCAATTGTCAACATTGCTTTGCCAGTGATGAGTCGCGATTTACATATTCCAATGAATCAAGCGGAGTGGGTGGTTTCGATTTATCTGATGATGATCTGTGGTTTGTTGCTGTTTTTTGGCCGGCTAGGTGATTCAATTGGCAAAATCAAAGTTTTCCGAGTTGGGATGGTACTATTCTTAATTGGTTCGCTTTTTGCCGGTTTCAACAATAGTCTTGCCTTGTTGCTTGCTGCGCGAATTGTTCAAGCTACCGGTGCATCTATGACCATGGCGAACAATAATGGGATCGTAACGGAGATTTTTCCAATGAATGAGCGTGGTCGCGCCTTGGGCCTGATCGGTTCCTTTGTTTCGATTGGCGCAATTGCTGGTCCTGGGATTGGTGGTTTGATTTTAGGCCAGTTGCCTTGGGGGTATATTTTTTGGATCAATATTCCGATTGGAATTGTCGCTTTGATCCTCGGAACGATTGTTTTGCCAAAAGATCTACCCAGCAGGCGCGTGCCGATTGATTGGGCTGGTTTTGTGACGTTTCTAGTCTTGATTTTGTCCCTTTTTATGGGGATCTTTTTGGGACAAGAACGCGGCTTTACCGATCCCTTCATTCTTGGGTTGTTTGCATTAGCTATCGTGGCGTTCGCTGCCTTTGTTCATATTGAAAATCATAAAACCGATCCATTGGTCAGCTTCAAGATTTTTCAAAACAGTGCGTTTACCCTGAGTTTGTTATCTGCGTTTTTTATTTTCGTCACGAACTTTTTCTTCAACGTCATTTCGCCGTTTTATCTTCAGAATGCGCGGGGATTATCACCAGAAAAAGCTGGGTACTTATTGATGATTTTTCCGATTGTGCAAGTGATTGTGGCTCCGGTGGCGGGTAGCATTGCTGATCGCATCGGTCCTTATCGCATCACAATGGTAGGGTTGGTGATCATTGTTGCCAGTCAGATTGGGTATGCTTTCTTCAATTTGCAGACATCGTTTATGTTTGTTGCGTTGATGATCGGCTTAGTTGGATTTGGCAATGGGCTGTTTCAAGCACCAAATAATACTGTGGTGATGTCGAGTGTGCCGACCCGTGATTTAGGAATTGCTGGCGGTATGAATGCGTTGGCGCGTAATTTAGGAATGGTCGTCGGCATCTCAACGGCCACCACAGTGCTGTTTTCTTCCATGAGTCATACTGCTGGGAAAAAAGTAACCACTTATCTGACTGGGCAACCGGACATTTTCATTTCTGGTATGCATGTTTCTTTTTGGGTTGCAACGGGGTTGTGCATACTAGCGGTGATTTTAACCGGCTATCGCATGTGGCAGGTACGTCATGAGACAGCTGTCTAAGTGAAAGACATAAAAAAAGCATCCCTGCCTTTTTAGCTTCATTGCGGGGATGCTTTTTTAATTGGCGAAATGTTTTTATAGCAGATAACTACTGATCAGTTGTCTGGTGTGACGTCTTTGGGGCCTTGATGACTCATATCACCGTGCGTATAATTTAGCAGTTGTTCCTTCAGTTCGCCTTCCATTTGAACCAGTTGCTTTTCGGCATTTTGGCGTTTAACCCGACCGTCTTGTTGAATCTGCAAGGTCTGTTTCAAAGTGTCAATCAAGTCGTTTTGTGTTTGCGTTAACGTCTCAATATCGACAACACCGCGTTCATTTTCCTTCGCAGTTTCAATCGAACTGATCTTCAACATGTCACTGTTCTTCTTTAACAGGTCATTGGTGGTTTGCGAGACTTGTCGCTGGGCCGTGACAGCATCTTTTTGCCGCAACAAGGTGAGGGCGATGGCCACTTGATTTTTCCACAGTGGGATCGCTGTGTTGATGCTGGCTTGAATTTTTTCGGCCAAAGCCTGATTCGTGTTTTGAATCAGGCGAATCTGGGGTGCTTGTTGAATGGTAATTTGTCGAGCCAATTGCAGATCGTAAGCACGTTTATCCAAACGTGACGCGAATTGTTTCAGATCATTGACTTGCTGAATTGCCATTTGGTCATTGGCTGCTTCGGCTGCTTTCACCGCTTCAGGAATGGTTTTGTCATTGAGTTCACGCAACTTAAGATTGGCCGCTTCAATATAAATATTCAGAGCATCAAAATAAGCTTTGTTTTGATCATATAATTCGTCTAACAGCTTGTTATCATTGAGTAACCCGCGTTGTGATGTTTCAAGGCGATTGGCAATCGTATCAATTTGAGCACCGATCTTTTGATACTTCGCAGTGATTTCATAGATTGATCGCTTGACACGGCCAAATAATTTGCGGAAAATATTATTATTTTCAGCTTTTAATTCGTCTGGGTTAGCCTCGTTCAATCTCGTCATGAGACTTGTCAAGGCATCACCGACTGCGCCGGTATCCTGACTTTGAACTTTAGTTAACATGTTTTGTGAAAAGACGCCAAGTTGTTTTTGGGCATCAGCGCCATAATTCAAAACAGTTTCGCCTTTCGTCACATCGATTTTGCTGGCTAATTCTTGTGCTTTTGCTTCTTGTTCAGCACTTAGTTTTGGCCTCGCTGTGGCCGCTGCTTGAACAGCCTCAGCCGAATTGTTGTTGGTCATTGAAGCTTCTGACGTGCTGAAAGGATCGGCCAATAAATCATCTGTCAGATTGGTTTGTTTGTCATCATTCACATTATTCACTCCGTTTCATGCACCTTATCTGGATCAAGGTGTTTTTTGGCAAGACGAACATCGCTATCGAGATCATCAAGATCATCTTTAATGAAGGCTTGATAGTCTGACTTGATTTTGCCTGCCATAGAAGTCATGGTCGAAAATGCTTTGTCTAAGGTTTCGTACGTATCTGCCGTCTTTACCTCGTGATGCGTAATCTGGGCATATTTTTGCATCAGATCCAGTAAATTAGGTACCTGCTGATAAACGAACGTGCCGGCATCGGTTAAGCGTTGTGGTGCTTGAACAAGTGCCTCAAAATAGGCATGTAGCAGGTCAACCAAATCGGTATTTAATGTGAGCGCACGCAACTTTGGTACTTCTTTTGTGAGTGCCTCGATAGTCCGAATTTGTTCGGCAAGATCTGCCATTGTTTTTCTAAAAAGTTTGATTTCCTCATCACTTAAACCGGATGCAGCATAATGTTCAGCCATCTTCGGATCAAGTGACGGGAGACTGGTTGATTTTGGCTTAGGCCGGCTTAGTTCACCGATATAGCGGGCGAAGGCAAAGACCACACCAATGGCCAAGGCGATCACCCAACGTCCGGACAGTGCACCTATTGCCGCACCCATGGCGGCCCAGAGTATAATTCGCCATATGCGAATACGTTTGCTTGTGGCCACGAGATCACTTCCTCTTTCGTTTGCATTTAGTGTAGCACACCCCCGCGGCTTGACTATCAGCCGGAAGTTGGATATTAGTAATTATTTTATTAAGGATGCACGGTTGTAGGTTGGCTGGTGTAAGCTAATAATTAGGGTTGTTTGGCCATTTTGAAGCTTTAGAGGCCAGCATGGACTCGCGTGGTTAGAAACCAGCACTTAAACGGGTTTAGGCGGTGATGACCATTTTTTGGTCATGATGGCCGGGGTCCTTATGTGAAGATTTCTGCGCCTGCGAATGCAGTTAAGGAGGGAAAATCAAGTGGACGAAGAACCGATCACTCAGCAACGCGTTTTTACTGGGCAATTAATTGCTGTGGATGAACTCACAGTTAAGTTGCCAAACAACACAACCGCACAGCGAGAAATTGTACGCGCCCAACCGGCTGCTGGTGTTTTGGCCTTAAAAGACGACAAGGCGCTGTTTGTCAGCCAGTTTCGATCAACAATCGGTCAGATGACATTAGAGATTCCAGCAGGTAAAATCAATCAAGGAGAAGCACCGCTCACAGCTGCACGCCGGGAATTAAATGAAGAAACCGGCATGACGGCGATGAAGTGGCAACCTTTGGCGAGTTACTTTCAGTCACTAGGTTTTTCTGATGCGACCATGGCTTTGTTTCTGGCCAGCGAGCTGCATTTGGCAACCAATGAATTGCATCAGGATCCGGATGAGTTCGTCAAAGGCGAATGGTTGACACTGCCAGAAGCTTGGCGAGCAGTCGATGACGGTCGCATCTGCGATAGCAAAACCTTGCTGGCTTTACTTTATTGGCAGCAGCAAGGAATAGGAGCGTGAACCGGCTTGGTATATAAGAGGTCGTAAGTGTGATGGTCATTTTTTGACGAGTGCAATGATGATCCTTATCCGCAGGCTTCTGGCTTGGCAAACGCGTTAAAGGAGGGCAACATGGCGGAAGTTAACACGCGCAAAGCATATCGTGAGGCACAGGAAAAAGAACAACACGCGGCGCGCGCCCGCGAGGCCAAACGAGTTGAAGTTGAAAAAGACTATGCTCGCAAAACCAAAGGCAAACCCGAAATCAAGAATGCCCGTTTTGACGAGGTGACCTTCAGGAAGGTCAACAGTCTCAAAAAAAGATTGAATTGGGCCATCGGGATTGTCCTTGGCTTGTTGGTGATTGTTTTTCTGGTACTCTATTTTGGGTAAGCTAGCTATTCTTGGCACTTACCAGAAATGGCTACTGTAGCGCAAGCGCAGTGGAAGAAAGTTGATTCACTCATATTATAGAAGAAAGCACGGAGCGATATTTTGATAAAAGTCGGCGTTATTTGTGCCATGGAAGAAGAAATCAGGACCTTACTGGCCAAACAGACTCAGCAACATGAAACGGTGATTGCCAGTCAACATTATTTTGAGGGCCAAATTGACGGGATTGATGTGATTTTGGTTCAGTCTGGTATTGGCAAGGTTCAAGCGGCCATGACGGCGGCTTTGTTGTTGGGAACTTTTAAACCGGATGTTGTGATTAACACCGGAAGTGCCGGTGGTATTGGTCAAGGTCTGGCGATCGGTGATGTTGTTATTTCGAGCGGGGTTGCGTATCATGATGTGGATGCAACGGCTTTTGGTTACTTACCAGGGCAGTTGCCACAACAGCCGCAAATTTTTGAAGCCGGTTTAGACTATGTGGCTAAAATTCAGGCGGCAGCCAGCACAACCGGTTTAACGTCAAAGGTTGGCCTCATTGTGACAGGCGACAAGTTTGTTAACGGTCAGGATGCGATTGCGGCAATTCTGAAAATCTATCCGCAGGCGTTAGCAAGCGAAATGGAAGGGGCGGCTATCGGTCAGGTGGCCAAAGAGTTCCATACCCCGTTTGTTGTCATCCGGGCAATGAGCGATGTCGCTGACGAGCAGTCCGGAGTGGATTTTGACAAATTTGTGATCAAGGCGGGCGAACAAAGTGCCGCGATGCTTCTTAGCTTTTTTGCTCACCTACAGGCATCACCTCAGTCTTAGGAGTTGATTGTTAATATGCAACATGTTTATCTTGATAACGCGGCGACCACACCCATGGCCCCAGAAGTGATTCAGACCATGATGGACCAAATGGAGCACGATTTTGGTAATGCCAGTTCGACTCATTGGTTTGGCCGAACAGCTCATACTGTCATGGACAAGAGTCGCAAAATTTTGGCCGATGCAATCCATGCGCAGCCCGGAAATATGGTGATCACCAGTGGCGCAACAGAAAGTAACAATACGGCGATCACTCAAACGGCGCATACGCGCGCTAGTTTGGGGAAGCACATCATTACAACGGCTATTGAACATCCCTCCGTTTTGCAGCCGCTAAAAGCCTTGGAAAAGGAAGGCTTTCGGGTGACCTATCTGCCAGTCGACGAAAATGGCCGAATCAGTTTAGCTGATTTTGACGCGGCTTTGGACGATGACACTATCTTAGTAACCATCATGATGGGCAATAATGAGGTTGGCAGTCGGATGCCAATCAGTGAAATTGGTGCGCGACTAGTCGATCATCAAGCTTGGTTTCATACAGATGCAACCCAGGCTTTTGGCTTACTAGACATCGATGTTCAAGCGCAACACATTGATATGTTAAGTGTTTCGGCGCACAAAATTAACGGACCCAAAGGCATCGGTTTTCTTTACCGCGATCCTAAGGTTCAGTTCCCGTCTTTGTTGAAAGGTGGCGAGCAGGAGTTGAAACGTCGTGCTGGTACAGAAAACATTGCTGGCATTGCCGGGTTTGCAACGGCGGTTAGTCTGATCACGTCTGATGAGAAGGCTAAGCGGCAGTCAAAGTATCTTGGTTTTAAGCAGCAGATTATGGGTGCATTGGATGATGCGGAGATTCCCTATGCAGTTAATGGTGATATTCGGCCAGATAATGTCAATCACGTTTTCAATATCTGGTTGAAGGGGATCTCAACATACGCTTTGCAAACCAACCTTGATTTGGCTGGCATTGCAGTTTCTGGAGGTTCTGCCTGCACAGCTGGTTCACTTGAGCCTTCACACGTTTTAACTGCCATGTTTGGCGCTGATAGCCCGCGGCTTGGCGAGTCGATTCGTTTGTCATTTGGCGCGCAGACAACCAAAGCAGATATTCAGGCCTTTATTGATGCCTTGTTACCAATCGTGCAACGGCTTCAGGCAAAACAATCGGCGCGATAAGTTTGGTTTGCGAGTGACCCGTTACCATGCGTTTCAACGGTTAAAAAGCTCAAAATTGTCTTTCACCACCTAATAATCCTTATCAACCTCCCCAGTGTTGCGACCAATATGCTAAACTTATAAACAGTTAAGCGTGTTCCTCGCATGCGCTGAAATAAAAACAGTTTCACCACCTTTTTGCTGGTGAAACTGTTTAGGGGAGGTTTTTGTATGGCACTAGCAGCAACCGGATCCGCACAAGGCGATCCGAAAACCTATCAAATCGGGTCAGCGTTGAAACGATTTACCTTGATAGATTTAGGCTTTGTTCAAACTAAGAACGGCAATTTTCAACTGCAACGCTCGCTTGATCCAAATTCACCGTACACAACGGCAAACAAGCTGAAAATGACGGTGGCAAAGAATTTAGATAAGTTCCAGCTCGATGTCACAACGGGCAATGGTCTTAAAGCGATTAACATTTTCAAAACCGATGCCACAAAAGAAAATGTCGAGCAATATCAATATTGGATCAATAATTTTATTGAGCGCGGTGTGATTGAAGCAAAATAGGATGTATGCCGCGTTTTAACATTAAGCTGCCACGATGTTGGCCTCAGGAAGGCTGACAGCTTAGCAGCTTTTTTATTTTCTTTTGATTAGATCAAGCCTTACGAAGCGATCTTATTCACAGTAAAAATGTCAATCTGTAGCAAATTGGTTTTTATGATTATCAGAAACGCTAAAGTGATAAGCTGAAATTAACGAAGAGAAGAAATGGAGGGATAATATGTTTGACCACGGCTTCATTGAGGTCCACGATGCTAACCAAAATAATTTGCAACACGTCAACGTAAAGATTCCTAAGGATGCGATTAGTGTTTTCGTCGGCCGATCAGGTTCAGGCAAGTCTTCTTTAGTTTTTGATACCATTGCCGCTGAGTCCCGCCGCGAACTGAATGAGACTTTTCCGAGTTTTACCCAACAGTATCTACCTAAATATGGTCAGCCGGATGTCGGCCAAATCGACCATTTACCAGTGGCAATTGTTGTCGAGCAGAAGCGCATTGGTAAAAATGCGCGGTCAACGCTTGCCACCTATACGGGTATTTATTCCTTGTTGCGGTTGTTGTTTTCACGAGCTGGCAAGCCGTTTATTGGCTATTCGGACACTTTTTCTTTTAACCTGCCACAGGGAATGTGCAAGACATGTCAGGGACTCGGGTATGTGGATGACATTGATGTTAAAAAGTTAATTGACCCGAACAAATCGTTGAATCAGGGCGCGATTACGTTTGTCAGTTTTGGACCAGACACGTGGCGGTGGAAACGCTACGCTTACAGTGGTTTATTTGATAATGACAAACGATTGGGCGACTATACAAAGCAGGAAATGGACACCTTATTGTATGCCCCGCAGCAAACACTAGATCATGCGCCAACAAAGTGGCCTAAAACAGCTTTGTACGAAGGCGTTGTGCCGCGAATCAGGCGGTCCATTATTGGTAAGAAAGAGGCTGAACATCATAAGACGGCGTTGGCAGAAATTGTCACTCGTATGCCATGTCCAACCTGCCATGGAACACGTTTGCGGCCAGAGGTTCTGACTTGTCTCATCAATCAAACGAATATTGCTCAAGTGCTGCAAATGGATCTCGTCAAGGTTCGCCATTTTCTGAATGGCATTCAAGAACCACTTGTTCAGGACGTGATCCGTGAGCTGTTACGAAAAATCGATTCTTTGATTGACATTGGGTTAGGCTACCTATCCCTTGATCGACCGACTGAGACATTGTCGGGCGGCGAAACCCAGCGCATTAAAATTGCCAAGTTTTTGACTAGTGCCTTAGTCGATATGGTTTACATTTTGGATGAGCCCAGTGTTGGCTTGCATCCGCATGATATTGAATTAATCAAGCGTGCCATTTTGCGTTTGAAGGAGAAAGGCAACACTATTTTAATCGTTGAACACAATCCGGCACTGATTGCGATTGGCGATAATATTGTCGAAGTGGGTCCCGGAGCGGGGACAACGGGCGGGCATATCACCTTTACAGGTACCTACCAAGCCCTTTTAGACAGTGACACTTTGACAGGAAAACTGTTGAAAAAGCCATTGACTTTTCGCCAGCCGCGGCCAGCCACATCAACGATTTCATTGCAGCATATTCATCGACATAATCTAAAAGATGTTAGTGTCGCAGTACCGCTGGGCATTGAAACTGTGATTTCCGGGGTCGCTGGTTCCGGGAAGAGTACGTTGGTATCTGCTTTACGTGATCAGTTAACCGCACCATGTATTGATTTGGCACAAGCCGATATCGGTGCTAATATCCGCTCAACGCCTGCCACATATCTCTCAATCCTCGATCCGATTCGCAAAGTCTTTGCTGACGCGAATCATGTGGCTAGCAGTTGGTTTAGTTACAACGGTCGCGGCGCTTGCCCACGTTGTAAAGGTAAAGGCGTGACCATTACCAATATGGCGTTCATGGATCCGGTTGTACAGACTTGTGAACAATGTCATGGACGACGTTACAATGATCAGGCGCTGAGCTACACTTATCATGATAAAAATATTTCTGACGTGCTGCGCATGCCGATTACAAAAGCACAAAGCTTTTTTGCGGATGTACCAGCTATTGCCGCACCCTTGCGAAATATGGCACGGGTTGGCCTCGACTATTTAACACTTGTGCAACCATTGACCACACTTTCCGGTGGCGAAAAGCAGCGTTTAAAGTTGGCTGTCGAATTGAACCGCACCGGTACCTTGTACTTGCTTGATGAGCCAACCGCTGGCCTACATTTGCAAGATGTGAAAAAGTTGATTCAGCTATTTGACGAACTTGTCGCAGATGGCAACTCGTTGATCATCGTTGAACACAACTTAGAGGTCATTAGTCAGGCAGACTGGCTCATTGACATGGGTCCAGACGCTGGCATCTATGGTGGTCAAGTCCGCTATACGGGGACACCTGAAAATAGCATGACTGTCAAACAATCACGAACGGGCCAAGCCATGAAGCAATACAATCAGGCGCCGGAACGGCAACAAAATAATAGGCATTGACGCCAAACTTGATTTATTTGTATTGACCGTTCTGCGTCACGTTGCACTGAAACAAGAATGAGCTGGTGACTTGTTGTTTGCTTGGATCATCAGAGAAAAACTAAACTAGCATAGACCAGAAAATGATGGTTTGCAGTTCCGCGTAAACAGCCGCCAGCCTAAATAGCCAAAGCTTAGCTATTTGGACTGGCGGCTGTTTATGTCTAGATCGCTACTGGCAAGCTTGTTATTTTTGGCTGAAACGCGTTCGCCACCCCAGAAGCCTGCGTGTAAGGACCTTGGATGCAATGGCCAAACCCGGGCCATCACACCCAAGGCCACTTACACTCCGGTTTCTAACCGGGGTGGGTCACGCTCTTGCTGAAACGCGTTCGCAGGCGCAGAAACCTGCACATAAGGACCTCAAGTCTAAATGGCCAAAGACCAGCCATTTAGGCTTGAGGCCACTTATGCTCCGGTTTCTAACCGCGCCTGCTCACGCTCTTTCAGTTGCTATCTCATCATTCACTGTTATAATGGTTTTTACTGGAATTCGACCTTCAAATCGGATATCTCCAGAATCTGATGAAATGATGGTGATTGTTTTGGACAATTCCAACATCCGTGTTGTTGTCGGCATGTCCGGCGGCGTGGACTCGAGTGTCACGGCGCTGTTGCTGAAACAACAAGGTTATGATGTCGTCGGGGTCTTTATGAAGAACTGGGACGACACAGACGAAAATGGCGTCTGTACAGCAACAACGGACTATGAGGACGTCGCCAAGGTTGCTAGTGAAATCGGCATCCCATATTACTCGATTAACTTTGAGAAGGAATATTGGGATCGGGTTTTTCAATACTTCCTCGATGAGTACAAGGCTGGCCGCACACCAAACCCTGACGTGATGTGCAACAAGGAGATCAAATTTAAGGCTTTCTTGGACTACGCTGATCAGCTCAACGCGGATTATATTGCGATGGGTCACTATGCGCAGGTTAAGACAGACGAAAACGGGATCGTGCACATGCTTCGCGGCGCTGATGGCAATAAGGATCAAACGTACTTTTTGAGCCAGCTTTCACAGGATCAGCTTAAAAAGTCGCTTTTCCCAATTGGTCATTTGCAGAAACCCGAGGTTCGTAAAATCGCCGAGGCAGCGGGACTGGCAACGGCAAAGAAGAAGGACTCGACTGGTATTTGCTTTATCGGCGAGCGCAATTTCAAGCAGTTTTTGAGCACGTATCTGCCAGCTCAGCCGGGCAAAATGATGACGGTGGATGGTGTCGAGATGGGTACCCACGATGGCTTGATGTATTACACAATCGGTCAACGCCAAGGCCTCGGCATAGGTGGTAACTCAGATAATTCTGAGCCATGGTTTGTGGTAGGCAAAGATTTAGACAAGAACATCTTGTATGTCGGCCAAGGGTTTGACAACCCAGCCTTGATGGCCACCAGTTTGAGCGCTTCTAACCTTAACTGGACGACTGGTCAGGCACCGGCAGAAGGCACCCACATGACGGCCAAGTTCCGTTATCGTCAACGGGATACTGGCGTGACGCTTCATTATCATGATGATGGCACCGCCACCGTTGACTTTGACGTGCCAGTCCGCGCAATCACACCGGGTCAGGCGGTTGTCTTTTATGACGGCGACGAGTGCTTGGGTGGCGGAACCATAGATGCTGCATACGCACACACGAATGAGTTACAGTACGTTTAATTAAACTGAGTGCAAAAAGAAAGTCGGCGATTATGTCGGCTTTTTTACATAGCGGCGGCTGATTGCTGCTTGAAACGCGTTCGCAGGCGCAGAAACCTGCACATAAGGACCTTGATCGCAATGGCCAAACCCGGGCCATCACGTTCAAGGCCGCTTATGCTCCGTCTAACCGCGCTTGCTCACGCTCTTGTCTGAAACGCGTTCGCAGGCGCAGAAACCTGCACATAAGAACCTTGATCGCAATGGCCAAACCCGGGCCATCACGTTCAAGGCCGCTTATGCTCCGGTTTCTAACCGCGCCTGCTCACGCTCTGCTTGAAACGCGATCACCACCCCAGAAACCTGCGTGTAAGGACCTTGACCGCAATGGCCAAACCCGGGCCATCACGTTCAAGGCCACTTACACTCCGGTTTCTAACCGGGGTGGCTCACGCTCTGCTTGAAATTTTCCTTCATAATCTCGATAATGAAAGAGTTAAGATGCGAAAGGATAGTACGGTCATTGATTGGGACTTTTGAATCATTGGCTGTGACTAAAGGGGATTGACTTGTGACGAAGTTGTATTTTGTACGTCATGGCAAAACAGAATGGAATAATCAAGGACGTTATCAAGGAGCTAATGGGGACTCGCCGTTATTGCCGGAGAGTTATGCGCAAATTAAGGCGTTGGCCGGTTATTTGCAAGGAATTCCTTTTATGCATGCTTATGTCAGTCCATTAAAGCGTGCACGAACAACTGCCCAAACCTTGATTAAAGATTTGGATGAGTCAATTCCGTTGACCATTATGCCAGCTTTGCGGGAGTTCAATCTCGGTAAAATGGAAGGGATGACGTTTACTGATGTAGGTAAGCATTTTCCTCAGGAGCTGCATGCCTTTCGTCATGAACCGGCAGCCTATGATCCACGAAAAATACATGGGGAATCTTTTTCACAACTGATTAATCGGGCTATTCCGGCGATCGTGGCGACTGTGGCCATGGATCGCACTGGTGAGGCTAATTTGCTGTACGTCAGCCACGGGGCCGCACTCGCTGCGGTGATTCAAAG
The DNA here is from genome assembly GCF_000829035.1 of Lacticaseibacillus paracasei subsp. paracasei. Lineage (NCBI taxonomy): Bacteria > Bacillati > Bacillota > Bacilli > Lactobacillales > Lactobacillaceae > Lacticaseibacillus > Lacticaseibacillus paracasei. The sequence continues at coordinate 1,291,285 of NZ_AP012541.1, forward strand.
TCTGTTGGGCACACCACTGGCGGATATTCGCAAAGACGGAGGTTTGACCAATAGCAGTGTGACCATTTTGCACGCAGATGGACCGACCTTGCCGTTTACCTTGCTGGATTGGAATGAAACCAGTTTCTTACCGGAACCGCCAAAAGCAACGGATACGATTTGAGTTGCTACGGCTGTCAACAACGAGATAAGAGGGTCAAATGGATTCAAAAATTTTAACCATGTTCAACCAAGGCAAGCATGAGGAGGCGATTCAAGCGGCAGTCAAAGCCATTGATGCTGCCCCTGATGATCCGAAACGCTATGCGATGTTGGCAACAATGCTGATTAGTATCAAAGCGCTGGATCAGGCCGGTGAATTGCTGGCCAAAGCGCGCCAGCTTTTTCCAGAGGATCTGGAATTGCAATACACCGCTGGCTTGTTTGCGTATGCTCAAGCGGACTTTGCGGCTGCAGTCTCATGGTTTGCCAAGGTTAGAACCGACCAGACTTTGAAAAATGATGCTACCTACATGTTGGCTTTAAGCTACCAACAAGCTGGCCAGCCAACGAAGGCATTGGCGTTTGCATTAACGGCGCATGACTTGGCGCCAAAGCAGCTCGATGCCGCCCTTTTAGCAGCTGATTTGCTGATGGCAAACGATGTGTTTGACGCAGCAGCCCGAGTGTTGAAACCATTGTTGGCAACCGAACAGCCACAGGTTCTGTTCACGTACGGCATGGCACTGAGCGCCGCTGGTAAAGATGGCAGTCATTATTTGAACAAGGCCAGGGCACTCGATCCAAAAGGGTATGATCAAAAAGCTAACATTGTCGCTGATATCAACCGATTCTTGCGATTGCAGGAGGGTCAAGATGGACACGCGTGAGGAGACTGTCACCGGTCGGGTCAAAAGTATCTTTTTCCAGAATCCAACAAATTTCTTTAAAATTCTTCTGATCGAAATCTCTGCGACGACTATCACCTGGACAGAGTCAGATATTGTGGTGACAGGAACGTTTGGTGATATTAAGGAAGATGCGACCTACACGTTCACTGGGCATGTCGTGGATCATCCTAAGTATGGGCAGCAGTTTCAAGCAGACAATTACCATGCGGATCAGCCGACGAATAAAAGTGGGCTGGTCGATTATTTGAGCTCAGATAAGTTCCCGGGGATCGGTCCGAAAACGGCAACGAAAATTATCGATCATTTGGGTATGGATGCTATTGACAAGATTCTGGATGATCCGAAGGTTTTGGCAGGCTTAGGCATGACAGCTGCCAAGCGTGATATGTTGGCGACGAATCTGAAATCGAATCAAGGCATGGAACGGGTTATTATTGGTCTTAACGATTACGGCTTTACTAGCAATATGGCAGGTCGTATTTACCAACAATATCAAAATGACGCCTTAGATGTGATTAAGCACAATCCGTATCAATTGATTAACGATATTGATGGTATCGGCTTTACTCGGGCTGATCAGATTGCGGCAAAATTGGCGATTGCCCCGACTTCGCAGCTTCGTCTTGGCGGTGCAGTGATGGATACCCTGCAGCGGTTGACCGATGGCGAAGGTGATACCTATGTGACGCTGAAGTCATTGGTCACTCAGACACTTGATTTATTGGAACGGGCGAGAAACGTTGCCGTTTCGCCAGACGCAGTAGGACAGGCAATTGTGACGCTGGCTAAAGACAATGCCTTGATTGCAGAAGGCGACCGCATTTTCCCGAAACGATTATATGATGCTGAATGGCAGATTGGTCGGCAACTAAAAGGACTGGCAGAGGCAGAAGCAACGGCTACCGAACCTGAATTGGCTGAGATTGAAAAAACATTAGCGGCGGTCGAGGCGGATACCGGTATTGCGTATGATGCGACGCAAAGAAAAGCCATTGTCACGGCGTTACAGTCGCCCATTTTTCTGTTGACCGGAGGACCTGGTACTGGGAAAACCACAGTAACAGATGGTATCGTGCGGACGTATGCACGGTTGCATGACCTTTCATTGGATCTTGATCAGTATACGACTGACGAGCCATTTCCAATCATGCTGGCAGCGCCAACCGGACGGGCAGCGAAACGGATTAGTGAAACCACCCAACTGCCAGCCAGTACGATTCATCGCCTGCTCGGTTTAGGTGTTGACACGCAAGAATTTGCACCTAATGAGTTACCAAATGGCCTGTTGATTATTGATGAGATGTCAATGGTTGACACTTACTTGTTCCGGACGCTTTTAACGGCATTACATCCCGGAATGAAAATTGTCTTGGTTGGCGATAAAGACCAGTTACCAAGTGTCGGTCCCGGACAAGTATTCGCTGATTTATTGCGCAGCGGCGTGCTGCCGCAAACAGCGCTGACGCATATTCATCGTCAGGATGCCGATAGTTCAATTATTCCGCTAGCGCATGCAGTTAATGCTGGCAAGTTGCCGGATGATTTTACCAAGCCGCAAGTTGATCGCAGTTTTTTGGCGTGTGCGCCTAGTCAGGTACCTGAAGTTGTCGGACAAGTGGTGCAACGAGCCGCAGTCAAACAATTCTCGATCGCGGATATTCAAGTGTTGGCACCTATGTACCGCGGAACCGCTGGCATTGATCGTTTGAATCCGTTACTGCAAAACATTTTGAATCCAAAACGCAGTGCCCGAACGAAAGCAATTCAGTTTGGAGAAACGGAATATCGAATTGGTGATAAGGTGTTGCAACTGGTCAATGATCCCAACCAAAATGTTTTTAACGGTGAAATCGGTCAGATTGTCGGCATTACTTTGGGCAAGGAAGCCGAAAGCAAGACGGACGAATTAACGATTGATTTCGACGGCAATGAAATCACTTGCAAACGCAGTGATTTTAATAAGATTACGCTTGCTTATGCCACTTCGATTCATAAAGCCCAAGGCAGTGAGTTCCCGATGGTGATTTTGCCGCTAACCTTGCAAAGCCGCCGGATGTTGCGACGTAACTTGTTGTACACCGCCATTACGCGGGCTAAATCATTTTTGATTTTGGTTGGCGAACTGGCTGCCTTTCAGGAAGCAGTCAGTGAAGTAGCCGTTAATCGACATACTGGGCTGGTCGATCGGCTCATGACCGTATTTGGCAAAACCGTTGCCCCTCAGGTTGCTGATGCTTCAGCAGCCAAGGATATTTCAGCAAGTCCCAATGAGCCGCAAATTGACACAACTGCACTTGACTTGGATAATGAAGTTAAACAACAACCACCGGCAGCCCACCAATTAACGCCTGCCTTGGTGGCTTCTCAACGAATCGATCCCATGATTGGGATGGATGGTATCACTCCGCAAATGTTTATGACGAAGGAGAATTAACTAGCTATGGAGGACAACATACGCAAGTCACTGGTGATTAAGCCAGTGACGCCTCAGGATCTCGAGCAGTTCAACGATCTATTAACTTATGTGTTTCAAGTGACTCAAAAGGACTTGGAACAATCCGGTTATGAGGAAGGGGAGTTAGAACGAGCTAAGCGTCCAGTTTTAGAGAAATCGGATGTTTTGGGCTGGTTTCACAAAGATGAGCTTGTCAGTTCACTGGCCATTTATCCTTGCACAGTGAATATTCACGGCACATTATACAAAATGGCTGGTTTGACAGGGGTTGGCACGTATCCAGAGTATGCCGGCCACGGTTTGATGCACGATCTTGTCCGACTTGGCTTGCAGCATATGCGTGACCACAAGCAGTGGATTTCGTATTTATATCCTTACAGCATCCCTTTTTACCGAAAAAAGGGATGGGAAATCATGTCCGATCATCTCACCTTTGACGTGAAAGACACACAATTACCTAAACAGGTGAATGTGCCCGGACATGTTGAGCGTCTGGAAATCGATGATCCTGATGTGATTGAAACGTATAATCGCTTCGCCATGAAAAATCATGGGGCGATGATCCGCAACCAGTTGAATTGGGACGAATACTGGCGTTGGGAAAACGAGGAGGAGCGTACGGCTGGTGTTTATTATGACGCCAACGATGAACCACAAGGCTATGTTCTTTATTGGATTGCCGACGAGGTTTTCCACGTCAAGGAAATGATTTACACCAACCAAGAAGCCCGAGTCGGCTTATGGAACTTTATAAGTGCTCATTTTTCAATGGTGACGCACGTTAAAGGTAACATTTACAAAAATGAACCGTTGCACTTTTTGTTAGATGATGGTGATATCTATCAGACGATCAAACCATACTTTATGGCCCGGATTGTGGATGTGAAGGCTTTTCTGAAGCAGTATCCGTTTGCGGCTGAAACGCCTGAGTCGTTTCATTTTGTCGTAACTGATCCTTTGGCGCCGTGGAACAATGGGACCTTTGGGGTTTATTGGGACGAAAAAAATCAAGTTCAAATTACTGACCGGCCGGTGGGTGAGGAGATAAAAACTGATATCCAAACCCTAACAACCATGTTGATGAGTTATCGGCGGCCATCGTATTTGGCCCAGATTGAACGACTTTTTGCTAGTAAGCATGCGATTAAGTTGCTGGAAAATGTCATTCCAATGGAAGAACCTTATTTTTCAGATTATTTTTGATCGTCATGTTCAATCACAGAAAAAGCGCTGCACCTACCAGAAGAAAACTGGCGGTACAGCGCTTTTTGATCGGTTTAAATACTGCGATCAATCCAAAATTTTTGTTTGGCCATTGAGAAGTCGATTTCAAACGGCCGTGTTCCCATTTCCTCGCCATCCATCTGACCAAACTCGAGCGAACTGGTCTCAACTGTTAACTTGTCTGCGTGGAAAATGTGAGTAGCCCGACTTGTCGGTTTTTTACCACGCATGAGTTGAATCATCGCCAACGCCCATGAGACGATATTAAACCATTCAACAATCACGAGATCAAGTTTCCCGTCGGTTGGGTTAGCCGGTTTGTAAAGACGAATGCCGCCGCCAAAATAAGGAATGTTGGTGGTGGTGCAGATATAGGCGCGATGAAAAAAATGGCGAACGCCTTTTTCATAGACGGCAACCGGGAAGGGACGGCGAGTCATCAGCATACCGACAACATGAAATAAGTAGGTGAGTTTACCAAGATGCAGCCTATTGAGCAATTGCTTACTATCACTGCGGTTAGCAGCATTAACAACGGCAGCGTCAAAGCCAATACCGATATTATTCACGAAATAGCCACTTTCGCCGCGGGTGCGTTCATGAAATCGCCCGATATCAATCGTGACCGCTTCTGTAGCCTGTAATACTTGTTCCAGCGCATGCATCGGATCTTCAGACATACCGATACCGCGGGCGAAATCATTACCCGATCCGGCTGGTACGTAAGCAACAGGAATCTCTGACTGGCGTGTGCCAGCTAACCCATTGATCGCTTGATTCAAGGTGCCATCCCCGCCAATGACTAACAAAACCGGATGCTCACGTCGATTGAAATCACCAATTTGCTTTGTGATCACGTTGGTATGTCCGGGATAGCGGGAAGTTTTGATGGCATAAGCCAAATGACGCTGATCCAAAACGGCCTTCACTTGTTTATAAATTGGAATCGACGAACCACCGCCAGCCGCCGGATTATAGATAATATAATAAAAAACAGCCGTCATCAGCTTTCCTCCTAATAGACACGCACTCAATTATACCGAAAATAAGGCGAAAAACAATGGAACAGTGACGACCTTATTGTCATCAAACGAACATTTTTTGAAGAGGCAGATGACTACAAACCAGCAAAGTGTCGGTCCAGCACCTAGCAAGGCGGTAACAGGATTTTAATCATGATTTTTGGTAATAGATGCCAATAAAAAAGCCACTCGACAAGCACCTAAGTGGTTGTCGCGTGACTGTTAATCATTTTCAGTTAATGAGTGACGTTGCCAGCTATCTGACCGGAATTTAGAGCAAAATCAGCATCGGTAAAATAACCGGGTGTCGTTCTGTTTTGTCGAACAAAAATTCTTGCAAGTTGCTGGTGATTGCATCTTTTAAGCTAGCTTCCGTCACCTTTTCACTGCTTGAGAAGGTTGACTTAATGGTGCGATAGACGCGCCGCTGAGCCTGATTAATCAACTCGCCGGATTCACGCATATAGATGAAGCCGCGAGAAAGCAGATCAGGACCAGCTAAGACCGCTTGTTTTTGCATATTGATCGTGGCAACGACCACAACCAAGCCTTCCTCAGACAACATGCGCCGATCGCGAATGACAGCATTACCGATGTCGCCGACACCATTACCATCAATGTAAACATCGCCAGCAGGGAAGTGACCGGCAATTCGAGCACTATCTTGCGTAAGAGCTAATACATCGCCATTTTCCATAATGTAGCAATTCTTTTCAGGGACGCCGCATTGTTGGGCAAGTTCGCAATGAATCTTTTGCATCCGATATTCACCATGGCAAGCCATAAAGAATTTTGGCTTGATTAGCCGCAACATAAGCTTCTGGTCTTCTTGACCGCCGTGACCGGAAGTGTGGACGTTGTTGACCTTGCCATGGATGACCTCGGCACCAGCTTCACTTAGCTGATTGATCACGTGATTAACACTGACAGTATTGCCGGGAATCGGATTACTGGAGAAGATGACGGTATCCCCAGGTTGAATACTGATTTGTCGATGCGTGCCATTAGCAATTCGGCTCAGCGCTGCCATTGGTTCGCCTTGTGAACCGGTACAGAGGATCATCACTTTATCAGCTGGCATCGAATTAAGTTGATGGGCATCAATCAAGACGTCATCAGGGATGTTAAGGTAGCCAAGTTCGCGGCCATTGACCATCGCAGTTTCCATTGAACGGCCAAAAACAGCAATTTTACGACCGTGTGCCATTGCCGCATCAGCTGCTTGGGCGATCCGTGAAATGTTTGACGCAAAGGTGGCAAATATGATGCGACCATCAATTCGATCAAAAATGTGGCGAATTGACTTGCCAACAAATCGTTCTGACTTAGTAAATGTCGGTACTTCCGCGTTGGTTGAATCCGACATCAGTACCAGCACGCCTTCTTCGGCGAACCGGCACATTTTTTGGAAGTTAGGGGATGGCTGATCGCCAACCGGCGTGAGATCAAACTTGAAGTCCCCGGTTTGAATGACGATGCCTTGCGGTGTATGAACCGCGATGCCCAGCGTATCCGGAATACTGTGGGTCGTGCGGAAGAACTCAACACTAAGTTTTTTGAACTTCAACACGGTGTCTTCGTTAATTTCAGTTAATTTGGTAGTGCGTAACAAACCGTGTTCTTCAAGTTTGCCACGAATCAAAGCTGCTGCTAACGGACCAGCGTAAATTGGCACATTCGGTACCTGCTGTAAGAAGTAGGGAATACCACCAATATGATCTTCATGTCCGTGAGTAATAACCAGTGCTTTGATCTTGTCTTTGTTTTGAACCAAGTAGGAATAATCGGAAATGACATAATCAATCCCAAGCAGATCATCTTCAGGGAACTTGATCCCTGCATCAATCACGATGATTTCATCTTGGAATTGAACCCCGTACATGTTCTTCCCAATTTCACCTAAACCGCCGACAGCAAAGACGGCGGTTTCGTTATTCTTAATATTTAATTTCATATAATTAGAAAGTTGTCAGCTTAAAGTTGGCTGACTTTTCCTCGTATTCCAGGAAGTTTCCGGATAATTCCTGGATGAATTCAATATTATAAGGCGTGTTCTTTTCAACAAGCGCACGCGCTTCAACCGCAGATGGCGCCTCGAGGTAAAGCGTCTGGGTTGTTTCCCGTCGTGGATTTTGAATCTTGTCTTTCTGATATAAGACTTTGTAGATCATGATGGACTCCTTCCGTGGTACAAAAAGAAAGGAAGTGCAACAAAACGGCTTCCGAAAAAAAGGACATACCATCAAGATGGAAAACCACAACAGACATGGTCTATCTTATTGGGATGGCCGATATTTCTCGTCGTTCGAACCCGAAAACAGGCATACCTGCGCTATTTCGTCGTTCTATTTCTGTCACAACTCCTAAATACTTTATGACCGATCGATTTGTTGTGAAAACAACAGCTAGCAACAGTCTATCATATTTGAAACGGTGTGAACAGACCAGAGCGTGAACCAGCCCGGTTAGAAAAACCGGAGTGTAAGTGCTCCTCAACGTGATGTCCGGATTGAGGCCATTGCGTTCAAGGTTGTTATACGTAGGTTTCTGAACTGGCGACCGCGGTTATGCGGCAATTGTAAGGTCTATCCTTTGGTGCTAATGCGGCTGGCACACTGATCCTAGTACTCTCTTAGGAATCAAACCAGATGATGCTCACGAGTTTATGACCAGCTATTATTGTCAAACTAACCTTCGATTGCAAGAATCACATTGGCGATAGCGTGGTTGTTCTGGGTATAATAAAGGTAAGAATCAATAACATATTGGCTTTTGAAGGGAGTGGACGTTGTGGTCTGGCTTATCGTTGTTCTAGTTCTGATCGTGCTCATCGTTTTGTGGGTGCTCAGGAAGCGCTGGCGGCGTAATAAAGCAATCCAAATTCTGCTTCATCATAGCCAGCGACTAAGTGATCAGGTCATGGATGCTGCTTTAACATCACTTAAAATCCCTGTCCAAGAACCTTTGACTTCAAAACCAATTACGGACATTTGGGGTCATGGTGTGATGGCGTTCTCCTATATTTTCCCCAAGAGCTTTTCCACCATTGATCAGCATCAATTAGCCGACGCTTTGCAAAAAGCGGCTGAAGAATTGGATATTGCCAGTTCCGATCCGGCATTACCGCCTTTTGTGATCACGGATTACTTTGAACTAGAGGGGCAGCAACATGTTGATCTCGCTTTTATTGCTAATGAGGCTACCATAGAATATGTCCGCGATGTGAATCGCGTTGCTTAATTTTAGAAAGTGTCGAATGGAGGGGTTCAAGTGAACGATGATCAGGATTTATTGATGCGTCAGATCAAAAGTTTTGCCCAAGGATTAGGCGCTGCGATGAGTAAGAAAGATCGACGCCCAGATGATCCAGTCGTCGTTTTCCACGATGCGGAAGTCAGCTTGGCCAGCTATCAAGCAAAACTGATAACTGAAGTGAAGGAAAATGGCTTTTCGGCAGCTAAAGCACTTTTGACAACATGGCGGGACACCCGCTTATCACGACGACAGTACGAAGACTTAACGGCATGGTTGCAGGGACAACGATTTGTGTATAAAGAATCGTAAGTTGGGTGAAAAATAGTGTCAAAAAAAGAAGGCTTTAAGCCTTCTTTTTAGTACAAACGTATTTTACTTGATAATGACGGCATCCGGGTCGATGGTGAAAGGATGTTCCTTATTAATATGATCGTAAAACAGGACGCCATTTAAGTGATCGATTTCGTGCTGGCAAACGATAGCCGGATAGTTCTTCAGACGAATCTTTTTATGTTCACCGGCTTCATTTTGATAACTGATGGTAATCCGATCAGCCCGGACGACATATCCGGGAACATCTTTATCAACGGACAGGCAACCTTCGCCTTCAGCCAAAGCAGCATGTTGAACGCTGTTGCTGATGATCCGCGGATTAATCAAAACTTCTTTAAAGAGGATTTCATTATCGTCACCGGGAACCAAAACAGCAGCCATCGCCTTGCTTTGCCCAACTTGTGGCGCAGCTAGTCCAACGCCAGGACGCAAATGATACTTTTCGTTTTGTTCTTCATCTTGGCTGATGACCAAGTAAGCCATCATATCATGCGCCAGTTGCTTGTCCTCGTCAGAAAGTGGGAACGTGACTGGCTTTGCCGTTTCACGCAGGACCTTGGCCCCATCGCGCGTGATATCCTTCATCAAATACACAATCTGTACCTCCGTTCATTTCTTCTACTAGATTAGCACAGGACCAGAAGGCTGAAAAGCTTCGCGTGCAAGAGGTTTGCCTTAAATGCTGCAATAGCAGAAACTTTTTCTGTGTCTGGGTGATAAGCAAGAAAAAAACTATTTTTGAAGCTTTGCTCATTTTCAAGGAATTCACGCTATTTCGATTCATAAAGCTACAGAAAAAATAATAGCTCTGTATCACTTACAAAGACAAATACAAAATGTTTTTTGTCTAATTGATGATTCGCAAGTTTTATGTTCTAACCAACAACCTTTTTGAATTGCCATGATTGTTCAGCTGTGCTCGATTCGGTGAAACATTTGACATTCGGTTTTTTTTACCCTACTATATAGAAGGTTAAACAAATACGGTGCTTTCCGTTAGGTGAGGCTCCTATACGAACAATGCTGCTGCTCAGAAACATCGAGAGATGCCAATTGAGTCAACTGCGTCTGCCCATTAAGGCTTACGCTAATGCAGCTGAAGCTCGCTTCTAGGCGTATAGTGCTAAAACTAAACGATTGGGATGCTTTTTCTGCACGCTCTCAATCGGCGTGCAATTTTTTTGCCTAATGAAAAGCTGAGGAAAAGGTGGTGAGCATAATGGAACAATCTTCAAAGAGTACCGGTAGTAGTAGCGATTTAGCTGATCCCGGAAGGCCCATTGTGCTGCCGCTACGATCTCTTAAGTGAAATTAATGGATTTGGCAGCATCGCGGTCCTTCTCGGGAAACGGGAAGGAGTTTGTCGATGTTGATGATGGTTTCGAGTGGCCTGTCACGCTACGAAGCGCAAAAGGCCCAACAAACAGTTACACCACGTCCTAATACGATCAACAAGGCAAGTCTCTTCTTACCGTTGTTGATCATGACTGCCGGTGTCAGTGGCTTGATCAGTGTGATCACTCGCAACTGGCTTCTTACAGTTGTTATCGGCGTGTTGCTTAGTATGATGATGGCTGTGATCGTTTATCTGCTCACAGCTGCTACCCGACATCAGGGCGATCCCAAACAGACGGTTTTGGTTGTACGCGAGGGCTTGGTTCGCCAAGTGAGCGCAAATGACCTTGTCGTCGGTGACGTGCTGATGTTGACGACAGGAGAAAAACTGCCTGTTGACGTTGCGTTGGCTCCCGATGCACACGTTTCCTTGCCAAGTGATTTGGCCGGGCTGCTGGCTTTGATCGGTCGGCAGGTACCAGCGGGGGTAGGCATTGCTGGCGCTGTGATGGCGACCGATGCCCAAGCAACCGTCACAGCGGTTTTGCGTGATGGTCTTGTCGACCATGCCTTTGCACAATTGAACGGAAAGACGGAAAATCATGCGCCAGCTTCACTTGTAACGAGTGCGGCAGTTGGTTTTGTCCTTGCGCTAAAACAGATTTTTCGGGTATCCGGCATTGCTGTATCACTCCTGGCAAGTGAATTGTTAAGAAGTAAACAAGTAAATCGTGCACAGCAGGTTCGGTTACATGCCGATCTTGCCCAACACGCCACCTTGGTTGGCGCCATGAAACATCACAGTAAAACAAGTGATTTTCGGCACAACCAAGATCCGGTCTCGTGAAGCACGATGAATGAATCCATTAAAAGAGGCACGCGCTTGTGAAGCGACGTGCTCTTTTTGTGTCTTATTTTTTATAAGGTTCTGTTATAGTCCCATTCGTTAAAAAATGAGGCACAACAAGCTCGGAAAAGGATTCCCGCCAGTGCTGAAATAAAACGCTTGCAAGGATAAAACCGCAATGTTACGCTTGGTTTGTAAAGATTTTCATTAGTACAGTTTTCCTGCGTTAATGACAACAGGAATGGAAAGAGGTTCTGATTATGGCAAAACAGCATGCTGCAGTTGATTTCAAGAAACTGTTGGAAAATCAAGATGCCGATTTTAAGCCGACCATCCAAATTCTGGATGAAGCGGGCAAGGTCGTCAATCCTGATATCATGCCCGATCTGAGTGATGATCAGTTGGTCGACTTGATGTCCAAAATGGTTTGGCAGCGGGTTCTTGATCAACGAGCAACCGCGTTGAATCGGCAAGGACGATTAGGTTTTTATGCGCCAAGCGCTGGTGAAGAGGCCAGCATGATTGGCAGCCATTCGGCCATGAAAACAACGGACTGGTTGTTACCTGCTTACCGTGACTTGCCACAGTTGATTCAACATGGCTTGCCACTGGATAAAGCATTCTTATGGTCTCGTGGTCATGTTGCCGGTAATGAATACCCAGAAGATTTTCACGCGTTACCGCCTCAGATTATTATTGGTGCGCAGTACGTCCAGACAGCCGGCGTTGCACTCGGCTTAAAGAAGAATGGCAGCGATGAAGTGGCCTTCACGTATACCGGTGATGGTGGCACGTCACAAGGTGATTTCTACGAAGGTGTCAACTTTGCTGGTCATTTCAAAGCCCCAGCAATCTTTATTGTGCAAGATAACGGCTTTGCGATTTCTGTACCGCGGGCCAGTCAGACGGCTGCGAAGACTTTAGCGCAAAAAGCAGTTGCTGCTGGTATTCCAGGTGTGCAAGTTGACGGTATGGATGCCCTAGCTGTCTATGAAGTGACAAAAGAAGCGCGGGCATGGACCGCCGCTGGTAATGGCCCTGTCTTGATTGAGACGCTGACCTATCGTTATGGGCCACATACGTTATCTGGCGATGATCCGACGCGTTATCGTTCCAAGGAGACAGATGAGTTATGGCAAAAGCGCGATCCGTTAATTCGAATGCGGAACTACCTGACTGATAAGGGACTTTGGAACAAAGACAAGGAAGACGCCTTAATTGATCAAGTTAAGGATGAAATTAAGGACGCAATTAACAAAGCTGATAAGGCACCACAGCAGACGGTATCCCGCTTCCTAAAGGACACGTACGAGACCGCACCGCAAAATGTTGCTGAACAGCTGGCAGAATTTCAAGGAAAGGAGTCGAAGTAACCATGGCACAAAAAACAATGATCCAAGCCATCACGGATGCGCTTGATGTTGAGTTGGCGAACGACCCTAAGACCTTGGTATTCGGCGAAGATGTCGGGAAAAACGGTGGTGTTTTCCGTGCAACTGATGGTTTGCAAGCAAAATACGGTGAGGATCGGGTTTTCGATACCCCACTGGCGGAATCTGGCATCGGCGGTTTGTCGATTGGGTTGGCATTGACCGGTTGGCGGCCAATTCCTGAAATTCAGTTTTTCGGATTCGTTTTTGAAACGATGGACAGCATTGGTGGTCAGATGTCACGGATGCGTTACCGGATGGGCGGCACTCGCTCAATGCCGATCACGATTCGGGCGCCTTTTGGCGGTGGTGTTCACACCCCGGAAATGCACAGTGACAACTTTGAAGGGTTAATTGCGCAATTTCCTGGTATGCGTGTCGTTATTCCAAGCAATCCATATGATGCCAAAGGTTTGCTGATTAGTTCGATCCGGAGCAATGATCCTGTCTTGTTCCTTGAGCATATGAAACTATATCGTTCCTTCCGGCAAGATGTTCCAGAGGGCACGTACACGGTACCGTTGGACAAAGCGGCGGTGACCCGCGAAGGTTCAGATGTATCGATCATCACGTATGGTGCGATGGTTCGCGAAGCGCTGAAAGCTGCTGATAATTTAGCCAAAGATGGGATTCAGGCTGAAATTGTTGACTTGCGGACAATTGCGCCACTTGATGTCGAAACGATCATCAATTCGGTCAAAAAGACACATAAGGTTGTTGTGGTGCAAGAAGCACAACGCATGGCCGGTGTTGCATCAACGGTGATCAGTGAGATTTCCGAACGGGCGATTCTGTCGCTTGAGGCACCGATTGGTCGGGTTGCCGCTCCGGATACCCCGTTCCCATTTGGCCAAGCTGAAAACATTTGGCTGCCAAATGCTAAGGATATTGAAGCTAAAGTCCGGGAAACCGTTAATTTCTAGAAAGAAGAGGTGCCAACATGGCTTTTGAATTCAAACTGCCAGAACTTGGCGAAGGTTTGGCAGAAGGCGAAATCGTTAAGTGGGACGTCAAACCTGGTGATGACATCAAGGAAGACGATACCTTACTTGAGGTTCAAAGTGATAAAAGTGTTGAAGAGATTCCATCCCCGGTCTCCGGCAAAATTTTAAAAATTCTTGTTCCAGAAGGGGAAACCGCGTCAGTTGGTGATCTATTGGTTGAAATCGATGATGGCTCCGGACCGGCAGCTGCACCGGCTGCACCTGCGACTGCAACAGCAGCCCCTGCGACACCCGCTCCAGCAACGCCTGCTGTGCAACCTGCACCTGCGCAATCGGTTTATCAGTTTAAGTTACCCGAACTAGGCGAAGGTTTGGCAGAAGGCGAAATTGTTAAATGGTCAGTCAAGCCTGGCGATCAAATCAAAGAGGACGACACGCTGTTAGAAGTTCAAAGCGACAAGAGTGTCGAAGAAATTCCTTCTCCAGTTGCCGGAACGGTTGTTAAGATTCTGGTACCAGAAGGCGAAACCGCGACAGTCGGTGAAGCGCTGGTTGATATTGATGCACCGGGTCATAATGACACATCGGTTGCTACTGAGGCTGGCGCTGCACCGCAGCCGGTTGCTGCAACACCGGCTGCGACGCCAGCTGCACCAGCAGCGGGTGGCGTGCCGGCCATCACCGATCCGAACCGGGAAATTTTAGCAATGCCATCTGTGCGTCAGTATGCACGCGAACAGGGCATTGACATCTCACAAGTGCCAGCAACCGGCAAACATGGCCGAATTACCAAGGCTGATGTCGATGCATTCAAGACCGGCGCACCAGCTGCATCTGCACAGCCAGCAGCCCCTGCTGCTCAGGCACAACCGCAACCAGCCACAGCAAAGCCAGCTGCACCGGCAGCACCAAAGCCACAAGCAGTTGCACCATACGTTTCGAGTGGTAATGAAGCTGAACTTGAAACCCGTGAAAAGATGACCCCAACTCGGAAAGCGATTGCTAAGGCGATGCTTGCTTCTAAGCAACGTAGCCCGCATGTGACGAGTTTTGATGACGTTGAAGTTTCTAAGTTAATGGCTCATCGCAAGAAGTACAAGCAATACGCAGCAGATAAAGGTATCAAGTTAACCTTCCTGCCGTATATCGTCAAAGCACTTGTGACGGTGTTGCGTGAATATCCAGAATTCAATGCGTCCATTGATGATACAACGGATGAAATTGTCTATAAGCATTACTTCAACATTGGGATTGCAACGAATACGGATCACGGCTTGTATGTGCCTGTGATCAAGAATGCCGATGCAAAGAGTATGTTTGAAATTGCTAAGGAAATTAGTGAAAATGCCCAGAAGGCTTATGACAGCAAACTAAAGCCGGATGAAATGCGCGGTGGCTCCATGACCATCAGTAACGTTGGGTCAATTGGCGGCGGCTGGTTCACCCCAGTGATCAATCAACCTGAAGTTGCGATTCTCGGAGTGGGCAAAATTGCTAAGGAGCCTTATGTCAACGAAGACAACGAAATTGTGGTTGGCAACATGTTGAAATTAAGTTTGAGCTATGACCATCGTTTGATTGACGGCGCGTTAGCACAAACCGCCTTGAATCTGATGGACAAATTGTTGGCAGATCCTGATCTGCTGTTGATGGAGGGATAAGCATGGTTGTAGGCGATTTTGCAATCGATTTGGATACCGTCGTCATTGGTTCCGGCCCCGGCGGTTATGTTGCTGCGATTCGCGCAGCTGAAATGGGTCAAAAGGTGACCGTGATTGAGAGCACGTTCATTGGCGGTGTTTGTTTGAATGTCGGCTGCATCCCATCAAAAGCTTTGATCAACGCAGGTCATCGCTATCAAGACGCTTTGGAAGCAAGTACGTTTGGCATTAATGCCAAAGGTGCTGACCTTGATTTCACGAAAACCCAGGAATGGAAGCAAAATAAGGTTGTGCATACGCTGACAAGCGGTGTGTCGATGCTATTCAAGAAACACAAGATCGACACGATTATGGGCACGGCGTTCTTAAAAGATGACCATAGCCTGCGCGTGATGCAAAAAGATTCAGCTCAGACCTATACGTTCAAGAATCTGATCATTGCGACTGGCAGCCGGCCAATCGAAATTAAAGGCTTTAAGTTTGGCAAGCGCATTTTAGATTCAACGGGGGGGCTGAATCTTCCTGAAGTACCAAAAGAATTTGTCGTCATTGGCGGCGGCTATATCGGCTCCGAGTTGGCGAGTGCGTATGCTAATCTTGGCGCGCATGTCACGATTCTTGAAGGCACAAGTTCGATTCTGCCAAACTTTGAGAAGGATATGGTTCAGCTAGTTCTGAATTCCTTCAAAAAACGTGGCGTAACAGTTATTACCAATGCGATGGCTAAAGAAGCTGAAGACACTGGCAAAGGTGTCAAAGTGACGTACACGGCCGATGGTAAGGAACAGACGATTGCAGCTGATTATGTTATGGTGACGGTCGGACGGCGGCCAAATACTGACGATCTTGGTCTCGATATTGTCGGGGTCGAAACAACTGATCGCGGTTTAATCAAGGTCGATGCTCAAGGCCGGACCAACAAACCGAATATCTATGCGATTGGCGACATTGTGCCAGGTGCAGCATTGGCGCATAAGGCTAGCTATGAAGGTAAAGTCGCTGCTGAGGCCATCAGCGGCAAAGCCAGTGCGGTTGACTACAAAGCGATGCCTGCCGTTTGCTTCACGGACCCTGAACTTGCAACAACTGGGATGACAGTTGCCGAGGCGAAGGATAAAGGGATCAAGGCTAAAGCCAGCAAGTTCCCATTTGCTGCCAATGGTCGTGCCCTCAGTCTTGCCCAGACAGAAGGGTTTGTCCGCTTGGTCACTAATGAAAACGGTACGGTTATCGGCGGCCAAGTTGCTGGCGCCGGTGCTAGTGATTTGATTTCCGAACTGACCGTTGCTGTTGAAGGCGGTTTGAACGTTGAGGATCTTGCCTTGACCATTCATCCGCACCCAACACTGAGTGAAGTTATCATGGATGACGCTGAAGTTGCATTGGGACTCCCAATCAATATTTAGTATCTGATAGAGATGTCATGAAGCAGTCTGATCTCCTTGATCAGGCTGTTTTTGTGTCATTTGGTTATCGCTAATGGCGAATGCTGTGGGCATGGCAACAGCTAATTTTTACAAGAAGATGAGAAACGGCTAATATTTCAGTTAGTTAACAATTGCGTCTAAACCCCTTTTTAATTTTGTCTTAAGATTCTGCTTCCGTTAAAATGTAACTAATGGAGTGGAGGGGAAGGGTTTTCATGCAAAGAGTCGTGGTGAGCGGTGCCAGTATCGGGACCCAAGGGCTTTTAGAAACATTAATTGCATCACAGTTGCTGTTGACGGTGGGTTGTTATGAACCAGATGAATCATTGATTGATATGGTTGGGTTGACAGCTTTAAGTCAAATATGTCAAAACACATTTGCAAAAGTCACGCCGAAAGTTTTAAAAGCGGCGGATATTTTAATCTTGACCGATACGGGGTCACCTGATGTCGATGATTTTATTGAGACGAATATTGCGGCAATTCGCAAAGTTCTCAATTCAGCGATGGCGGCAGGCTTCATAGGTAGAATCATTGTTGCGATGACACGTGATGAACTTTTCACGTATTTTGCGCAACGTTTTTCCGGAGTGAATAAAAGTCAGGTTGTTGGACTTGGTACGTTTGGTGCAACGTGGCGATTTGAACAATTTCTGGCTGCTAGGTTGGCAGTACCGGCGAAACATGTGACGGCTTATGTGGTAGGTACGCGACAAGCCCCAGTGTTGATTTGGAGCCGAGCTTACGTTGGTGCAACGCCGGTTTTGCGCTTATTAAATGATCAGACGATTTTTACTGATGGCTTGGATGCAGTTCGAAGCTTTTTGAGGAGTCCCTTGACCGTCTTGCTTGGCAGGTTGGTGATTCCGATTATTGCGGCGTATAGTGGCGATAGTTTGATTGGCACGCTGACGCATCTGATGGATGTAGAGGATGACACAGGTCAGGTTTATAGTTCGCCAGTCCTCTTGAATGATAGCGGCGTTGTGACGCTCGCCACAGTTGCTGGTTCGGATGATGAGGAAGCTGCGTTGAGTCAAACGAAACAAACTGTACAGGATCAAATTAAGGCGATAGAACAAGGAGCTAGTAAACATGAAACCTAATTATGCCTATCCACTCGACATTGACTGGACAACTGCCGAAAAAGTAAAAGTCACGACCTTTTATACCTTAGTCGAAGATGCATATGAACACGGTGTTGATCGTGATAATCTGCTTGCAGCGTACCGTGGATTTAAGGAAGTTGTGCCAGATAAAGGAACCGAGCGCAAATTGGATCGGGAGTTTGAAGCACTGTCCGGTTATTCCATGTATACTGTTATACAGATGGCCCGCAAAGGCGTGAGCCAAAAGATTAGGGTAAGGGTGAGTTAACCATGACACAAGATCCAGAAATGTTGCGGCAAACGATTATTAGCTGGTTTGCTGCTAGTCGCAAACAAATTCTAACCGCAATGGCCGCCCCATTAGATGTTGCCACCAAAAGTAATCGCAACGATTTGGTCACCAATGTCGACAAGGCGAATCAACAATTTTTGATTGGCAAAATCAGAGAGGCGTATCCTGAAGCCGGTATCATTGGCGAAGAAGGACATGAGCACGATGACACTGATTTAGCTGGTCTCGTCTTCTTTGTCGATCCAATAGACGGCACCATGAATTTCGTCAAACAACAAGCCCATTTTGCCATTATGATTGGTGTTTATCAGGATGGTGAACCTGTTGTCGGCGCGATTATGGACGTCATGCGAAATGAAGTGCTTAGCGGGGGCCCAATGATTCCCGTCACCCATGCTGGACAACAAGTGAAGGTTTTGCCAGACTTGCCGCTTAAAGATGGCTTGTTAGGTGTCAATGGCCCGATGACGATTAAGAATCGGTTGCATCTAGGCGATATCGCGTTGACCAGTTCTGGCGCTAGAATGAGCGGCAGTGCAGGAATGGAATTCATCGAAATTGCGCTGGGCCGACAGATCGGGTATGTGTCTTACTTACAGCCGTGGGACGTAGCGGCTGGAATGGCGATTACTAAGGGTCTTGGCGTTGTTTTCAGCCGTGAAGATGGCGCACCAATCAACTTGCAGCAACCAGGCGTTGTAGTTGCTGCTACACCAAAGGCACATCAAACGATTTTGACGATGATGGCGGATGGCGGCAAAGAGGCTTAAGCTAAACCAATAGACAAATCATGATTTCTGGCGCAAACTAAGTGGCGCCAGTTTTTTTCTTAATAAAAGGGTCGCGTGATAGCCCGCTTTATAAGAAAATGCAAGGTCTGTGATTGCGTGAAGCACTTCACTTTTCAGAAAATCCAGACAGACTTGTCATTGTGTGTTATAATTTCAAATCGTATAACTGTGTCAGTTGCTGGCACTTTTTTAATGCGGTAGGCGGCCAGTAGTGCCAGCAGAAAGGAAGTATAAATCGTGAAAACACGTGACGATATTCGCAACATTGCGATCATTGCCCACGTTGACCATGGTAAGACCACATTGGTTAACGAAATGCTTAAACAATCAGATACACTTGATCAACACATTCAATTACAGGATCGGGCAATGGATACCAACGCCATTGAAAAAGAACGTGGGATCACCATCCTGAGTAAAAACACGGCAGTTAAGTTCGGCGATACGACCATCAACATCCTCGATACCCCGGGGCATGCTGACTTTGGTGGTGAAGTGGAACGGGTTATGAAGATGGTTGACGGCGTTTTGCTTGTCGTTGACGCTTTTGAAGGCCCAATGCCGCAAACGCGGTTTGTCTTGAAAAAGGCGCTTGAACAGCATTTGACACCGATCGTTGTCATCAACAAGGTCGATCGTCCAGGTGCGCGCCCTGAAGAAGTCGTTGATGAAGTTCTCGAATTGTTCATTGAATTGGGCGCTGATGATGCACAACTGGAATTCCCAGTTGTCTATGCTTCCGCTGTCAATGGTACTTCCAGCATGGATTCCGATTTGTCAACGCAAAAGCACACCATGACCCCGTTGTTTGAGACCATCGTCAAAACCATTCCGGCACCCATCGACAACAGTGACGAACCTTTGCAGTTCCAAGTTGCGATGCTTGATTACAACGATTACGTTGGTCGAATTGGGATTGGTCGGATTTTCCGCGGCAAGATTAAAATCGGCGACAATGTTACCGTTATGAAGCTGGATGGTTCTCAAAAGAACTTCCGCGTGACAAAACTCTTTGGTTTCTTTGGCTTGACCCGAACCGAAATCAACTCTGCTAAAGCCGGCGATTTGATCGCGGTTTCTGGGATGGATGACATCTTCGTGGGTGAAACGGTGACGGCAGCTGATACGCCAGAAGCTTTGCCGATTTTGCGGATTGATGAACCAACTTTGCAGATGATGTTTGTTGCGAATGACAGTCCATTTGCAGGCCGTGAAGGTAAAAATGTGACTGCTCGTAAACTTGAGGAGCGTCTGAAGTCGCAATTGCAGACAGATGTGTCGCTGCGCGTTGACGACACTGATCAGGCAGGTGCCTGGATGGTTTCCGGTCGTGGCGAATTGCATCTTTCAATTTTGGTTGAAGAGATGCGGCGTGAAGGCTTTGAATTGCAATTAGGTCGTCCTGAAGTTATCTATCGTGACATTGATGGTGTCATGATGGAACCGTTCGAAAGCGTCCAAATTGACACTCCTGAACAATATACTGGGACAGTCATTGATGCGATGAGCCAACGTAAAGGCGAAATGCAGAACATGGAGAACGAAGGCAACGGTCAAACCCGTTTGACATTCTTGGCGCCTTCTCGTGGTCTGATCGGGTACTCAACCGAATTTCTCTCTGCTACTGGCGGTTACGGCATCATGAACCATACCTTCGAAAAATACGCTCCGGTTATCAAGAATTGGGAACCAGGCCGTACACAAGGTGCTTTGGTTTCCATCAACGCTGGTTCAGCAACGACGTACAGTCTGCAATCCGTTGAAGACCGTGGCCAGTTGTTCATCAATGCCGGCACCGAGGTTTATGAAGGCATGATTGTTGGTCAAAACTCGCGTGAAAATGACATTGCAGTCAATGTCACCAAAGGTAAGAACTTGACCAACACCCGTGCAGCCGGGAAAGACCACGCAGCAGCCATCAAGACGCCAAAAGATATGACGCTTGAAGAATCCATTGAATTCTTGAATGATGACGAATACTGCGAAGTTACCCCTAAGAACA
The DNA here is from genome assembly GCF_000829035.1 of Lacticaseibacillus paracasei subsp. paracasei. NCBI lineage: Bacteria > Bacillati > Bacillota > Bacilli > Lactobacillales > Lactobacillaceae > Lacticaseibacillus > Lacticaseibacillus paracasei. Next base: position 1,312,302 of record NZ_AP012541.1, read on the forward strand.
TTCGCTTGCGTAAGAAGATCCTTAACACAGGCGAACGTCAAAAAGCGGCTAAGCGCAAGAAAATTGCCGCATCCAAGTAAATAAGTTGGTCAAAAAGTCGTCTGTAAAAGGCGGCTTTTTTGATGTGACGGATTTACAATTCAAGTGCAACAAATTAGTCAAATAGAAAAGACTCATAGCCTGAGTCCTTGTAAAATGGAATCACCACAAGACCAACTACAAGGAGAACTCGACTATGAGTCCGTACACCCATCTTACCTTAAAAGACCGTGAATCGATACTGCTTGGTATCTCTACAGGCAAAACTCTTGATACCATCGCCAAAGAGATAGGTCGTTCCAAGAGTACAGTCAGCCGTGAAATTGCACGTAACGGCGGCTGGCGGAACTATTCGGCAGCCACCGCTCAGGACCGCTACCGGCGGGTTCGCTTGGCTAGCAGGCGTCCTCGGATCCTCGATCGACCGGGGACTCGTGACGCTGTCATTCGATATATCACGGTGCTACATTGGTCGCCTGAGCAGATTGCCGGTCGCTTGTCACTAGAAGGCAGTCCTATTCGCATCAGCTATTCGACTATCTACAGAGGTATCTACCTAGATAATCTCGGTGTTCCATTGAAGAGCCATGGTGCTCGCGGGCTACCAAGGCTGCTTCGACACCGAGGCAAGACGCGCAAAATCAAAGGCACCATAAATGAACGCCGGGGGCGCTTCAATGACGTGCCATCAATTCACGACCGACCCCGGTCGGCAGAAAATCGCAGCTGGTTTGGTCACTGGGAAGGCGATACAGTACGCGGTAAAACAGGACACTCTGCATTAGTAACATTAGTTGACCGTAAATCACGCTATCTGCTTTCGAAGCGAACGGCCAATGCAAAAGCTGACACTGTTAGAGACGTCATGATTGAGCTGCTTGGTGCCTTACCAGCTAACCGAGTAAGAACAGTGACTCCTGACCGTGGAAGGGAGTTTGCCCGGTACAGGGAGCTGGCAGAACGTCTGAATACAAAGGTCTTCTTTCCTGACCCACACGCGCCTCAACAACGAGGAACTAACGAAAACACCAACGGACTGATTAGAGAATACTTTCCCAAGAACACAGACCTAGACCTTCAGAGCGACCAGGAAATTGAGACTTACATTGAACAACTGAATAATCGACCACGCAAGGTCTTAGGCTGGAAGACGCCATCAGAAGTCTTCATGGGTAAAAAGTTGCACTTGAGTTGACAATTCGTCGTCTTGATCACAATAATTGTGATTGTTAGACAAGGCTTAACTTGTCGACTGAGCGGTTGTTAAATCAGCATGTATTGGTGTAAATGACCGCCTGAAAAAACAGTTTTTAGTGATTACCGCAGAACACGGCTTGGAGCGTGAAGGCGATATGCTATAATTAGTCCATTAATTGCTTGAAAGGCCGCGTTTTCATTGATGAATAAATTACGGCACGTGGATTACTTCATATTAGTTCCGTACCTCGTTTTATGTGCGATCGGTATTGTCATGGTGTACTCTGCCAGCGCTTATTGGGTTCAACGGCAATATGGCGTTGCCGAAACGAAATACTTGATTCAACAAGCACTGTTTGTCCTGCTCGGTATCGCGACTGTGTTTTTCTTTTATAATATGTCCTTGAAGGTGGTCCACAATCGTTGGGTTCTGTTGACTTTAATGACCGGACTAGTTGTGATGCTGATCTATCTCATTGTGCACGGCCGCGCCGTTAACGGAGCCGCTGCATGGATCACGATTGGCGGGTTTCGCTTACAGCCATCAGAATTTGCTAAAATGATTTTGATTTTTTATCTGGCGCACATGCTGACATCGCGCGAGGATCGCTTTCAACAAGAGGACTTTCGGCTAAGGCAGATGTGGCAGCCATTGTTTGTCGCTGGTATGATCATGCTTCTGGTTTTTGTCGAACCGGATACCGGTGGATTTGCCATTCTTTTCTTGATTACATTGGTCGTGGTTATGTCCAGCGGGATACCGATGCGTTACGGTTTTTTGTGGGTCTTGATGTTGATCGCGATCACAGCACTGGGCTACTACATCGTGTCGCATTATCATTTTCCCGGATTGGAGAAGAATTACGGCTATCAACGATTAGTGGCCGCCATTCATCCGTTTGCTAAAGCGAATACGGTTGGCAATCAGGTTGTTAACTCCTTGTATGCGATCAATCACGGGGGGCTGTTTGGTGTTGGACTAGGCATGGGCAGCCAAAAGTTAGGCTATCTGCCTGAGCCTTATACTGACTTTATTTTGGCCGTGATTGCCGAGGAACTTGGCTTGGTTGGGACATTTGTCGTATTGAGTTTGCTGTTTTTCCTGATCATGCGTTTTTATCTGATCGGAATTCGTTCCAAGAACACCTATCACACGTTGATCGCGTACGGCATTGCCACGATGATGCTGGTGCAAACCGTTTTCAACGTTGGTGCTGTGACTGGGGTTTTGCCAGTTACCGGGGTGACGCTGCCGTTTATCAGTTACGGCGGTTCGAGTATGATCGTGCTGTCAATGGCGATCGGCATTATGTTAAATATCAGTTATCATAGTGAACGTACGCAACGAAAGGTAGAGAAGACGCATGCATAAAGTTTTAGTCGCTAATCGTGGCGAAATCGCCATTCGGATTTTTCGTGCCTGTGAAGAGCTTGGTCTTAAAACAGTCGGTATTTTTGCTAAAGAGGACGCTTTGTCAATTCATCGATTCAAAGCGCAGGAAAGTTATCAGGTCGGAGCAGGAAAAGCGCCTATCGCTGCCTATTTGGATATGGACGATATTATCCGAATTGCCAAGCAAAGCGGCGCGGACGCGATTCACCCGGGCTATGGCCTGCTTTCAGAAAATGCTGAGTTTGCCCGGAAAGTTCGGGCAGCCGGCCTCATTTTTGTTGGCCCGCGTTCGGAATTACTCGATATTTTTGGCGATAAAGTTGCGGCCAAGGAAGCTGCTCACAAGGCAGGCTTGGCGACTATTCCCGGCACGCCGGAACCAACGCGCGATTTTAGCGAAATTCAGGATTTCACAGCCACACACGGTTTTCCGGTGATGCTTAAAGCAGCATCAGGCGGCGGCGGGAAAGGCATGCGAATCGTTCACTCTGAAGCTGAACTTGAGGCCGTGTATCAAAATGCGGTGAATGAAGCGAAAGCTAGTTTTGGCGATGATCGGATGTACGTTGAAAAGTACATTGCCTCCGCCAAACATATCGAAGTTCAAGTTCTTGGCGATGAGCATGGCCATTTGTTGCACCTCTTCGAACGTGATTGTTCAGTACAGCGCCGCCAACAAAAAGTGGTTGAAATTGCCCCAGCTGTGGCATTGCCAACAGCCTTGCGGGCGCGAATTTGCCAAAGCGCTGTTGATTTAATGCAAGGTTTGCACTATGAAAATGCCGGTACCGTTGAATTTTTGGTTGATGGCGATCAGTACTACTTCATTGAAGTTAATCCGCGGGTACAAGTGGAACACACGATCACCGAACTGATTACCGATGTGGATATTGTGCAGTCACAGTTAAAGATTGCAGCAGGCGCCGATCTTTTTGCTGATTTGCATTTACCAAAGCAGGCAGATTTGCATGAAAATGGCGCGGCGATCCAGTGCCGGATTACGACTGAGGATCCTGAAAACAATTTCATGCCAGACACAGGCACCATTAATACTTATCGGTCACCAGGCGGCTTCGGTATCCGCCTTGATGTTGGGAATGCCTATGCTGGGGCAGTTGTCAGTCCTTATTTCGACTCCTTATTAGTAAAGGCCAGCGTTCACGCACCGAATTTCACCGCTGCCGTAGCCAAAATGCAACGCGCTTTACATGAATTTCAAATCACCGGCGTGAAAACCAATGTTGCTTTCCTTGAGCACTTATTAGCGACAGAAACTTTCCGGACAGGTGAAGCAGAAACCGCGTTTATTGATGCCCATCCAGAACTCTTGCAAGTCCAGGCAAAGCCCGACACGGCTTCGCGGTTACTGTGGTACATCAGTGATGTGACGGTTAATGGGTTCAAAGGTGTTGAACGACAGGCACAAAAATATTACCCTGAATTGCGCTATGATGTTCATTTTCCTGCTGCTAAGCCGCAAAAAGATTTAGTTGCCTTGCTGCATGCTGACGGTGCGCAAGGGGTTACTGATTGGATTAAGGCACAAAACCAGTTGCTGTTAACGGACACGACTTTCCGTGATGCCCATCAAAGTCTTTTTGCTACCCGGATGCGCACTCGAGACATGTTGACGGTCGCACAGGATATGGGCAATGGCTTGCCAAATCTTTTTTCCATGGAAGTATGGGGCGGCGCGACGTTCGATGTCGCTTATCGGTTTTTGAACGAGGATCCGTGGACCCGTTTGAAAAAATTGCGGGCATCCTTGCCGCATACCTTGTTACAGATGTTATTCCGTGGCAGTAACGCGGTCGGCTATCAAAACTATCCGGACAATGTGATTAAAGCTTTCATTCAAAAAGCAGCTGATGATGGCGTTGATGTTTTTCGAATTTTTGACAGTTTGAACTGGTTGCCACAGATGACGCTCAGTATTGATACCGTCAAACAAACAGGCAAGCTTGCTGAGGCGACGATGTGTTACACAGGCGACATTCTAAGCCATGCCCACCCTAAGTATCAGCTGGCTTATTATGTTGATCTGGCCAAACAATTAGTTGCAGCTGGTGCCGACATGCTTGCGATTAAAGACATGGCCGGCTTGTTGAAACCGCAAGCGGCGACAGAGTTAGTAACGGCGCTCAAAGATGCGGTCAGTGTGCCGATTCATTTGCACACACATGACACCACTGGTAACGGTATCGCGACTTATGTAGCCGCTGCTAATGCTGGGGTCGATATCGTTGATGTGGCGCAAAGCAGTTTTTCCGGAACGACCAGTCAGCCTAGTCTAGAAAGTCTTTACTATGCATTAAGTGGCAATCAGCGACAGCCAGATGTTGCCATTGAAAAGGCGCAGAAGTTGAATCGCTATTTTCAGGCAATCAGACCTTACTATGCCGATTTTAGTAATGGTGTGACGGGTCCGCTAACGGATATTTATACAGTCCAGATGCCAGGTGGCCAGTATAGTAACTTGCAGCAACAAGCGCGTAGCATGGGGATAACGGATTTTGAGGCCGTTAAAACGATGTATGCCCAGGTAAATACCTTATTTGGCGATATCATCAAAGTAACGCCATCCTCAAAGGTGGTGGGTGATATGGCGTTGTTCATGCTGCAAAATCACTTGACACCCGATGAAGTGTTGGCGCATGGTGAGCAATATGATTTTCCGGCCTCGGTCGTGGCATTCTTTAAAGGCGATCTCGGGCAGCCGGTTGGTGGTTTTCCGAAAGCGCTCCAAGCAAAAATTCTGAAAGGGCAAAAACCGTTGACGGTACGTCCAGGGCAATTGGCGAAGCCGGCTGACCTGAAGGCTGTTCGCGCGGCGTTAGTACAAGCCGGGATGAATGAACCCAGCACAGAAGACGTTTTGAGTGCAATTCTGTATCCGGATGTCTTTAATGCATACGCCCGCAAGCAACGGCAGATTGGACCGGTGACGAAGTTGGATTCGCCATCGTATTTCCAAGGAATGCGGATAGGCGAAACCGTGTCTGTGCCGATTAAAGCAGGTAAGACAATGATTATCCAGCTCAACGCGATCGGCGAGGCGGATGCAAGTGGTATGAAGACGCTGTACTTTACTGTTGATGGTCAAAAGCAGGAAGTTCAAATCCGCGATGCGCATCAGAAGAGCGCGGGGTTGCGGCATCAGTTGGCGGAACCGACTGATCGTAATCAAATTGGTGCACCGATGGCAGGGAAAATTGTTTCAGTTGCCGTTAAGTCCGGTCAAGAAGTGGCACAAGGGGATGCCTTGTTTGTCATTGAAGCCATGAAGATGGAGACGACGGTTCATGCACCATTTGCAGGTACCGTCACTCATCTTTACGTGGAGGCAGGCGCCTTAATTAAGAGTCAGGAACTGCTGGCCAAGCTTCAACCCGGTGTGACCAAGCAGTGAGTTTGGAAGGTGAAAAAATGTTTGCTATCAAACAGCGGCAAGGACTTGTCGTTTGGGTGTATTCCCTCAAACAATTAAAAACGCTGCGTCGATATGGCACGATTATGTATGTCTCGCGCCGCATGAAGTATGTTTATCTTTATTTGGATCAAGACGAGTTGGCTCAGACAAGCGCCAAACTCAGTAAATTACGATTTGTCAAACGTGTTGAACCCTCCCATCGGCCAGAATTGGCGACTGAATTCGGTAGCAACATCGGCCAATTTAAGCCGACTGAAGAGGATCTTGAGGTGAAAGCCAAGCCAAAACGTCGCTTGCGCCCAAGTTCGGCTGGCGATGAGACATCAGTAGGTGATAACGATGCGCGTCATTAGTGGAACATTTCGGGGATTGCGGCTGACGGCAGTGGCAGGTAACCAAACCCGGCCAACTGCAGATAAAGTCAAGGAATCCATGTTTAACATGCTGGGACCGTACTTTGACGGCGGACAGGCACTCGACTTATATGCTGGCACCGGTGCGTTGGGCATTGAAGCAGTCTCGCGTGGTATGGCTCACGCGACGTTGGTTGATCGGCAGTACGCCGCAATCAAAACGATCAAAACCAATCTTGCACTAACCAAACAGCCTGAGCACTTCACCGTTTTGAAGCAGCCGGTCAATAAGGCTATCCGCCAGTTTGCGGAAGCTGGCCAACAGTTTGACTTAATCATGATGGATCCACCCTATGCGCAACAGCAAGTATTGGCACAACTTGCGGCGTTTATCAGGACTAATTTGCTGCGGCCAGGCGCACGTGTTTTAGTTGAAACCGGTATGGATGTGACTTATCCTGATGAGATCCCCGGCTACATCAAGCTACGGCGCCAAACCTATGGGGTGGCGCAGGTCTTAATTTTAGAGCGAAGCGAGGAAAACAATGACTAAAAAAATTGCAGTGTTTCCCGGTAGTTTTGATCCTTTCACGAACGGTCATCTTGATACCGTCAAAAGAGCTAGTCGGTTGTTTGATGAAGTGGTTGTAGCAGCCATGACCAACACGAGCAAAAAGCCGCTTTTTTCCAGTGAAGAGAAATTGGCGCTGATCAGTGAAAGCACCGCTGGGCTACCAAATGTTAAAGCCATGGCAGCGCCTAAACGATTAACAGTTGAATTTGCCCGGTCAATCGGTGCCCAGTTTATGATTCGTGGTATCCGCAATGTCGCGGACTTTGGTTACGAGGCTGATATTGCGACGGTGAATCATGATCTCGATCCTGAAATCGAAACAGTTTTCTTGCTGGCAGACAAGCAATATGATGCCTTATCCAGTACCATCATCAAAGAGGTCGCGGCCTTTGGCGGTGACGTTCATCGTTTTGTGCCTGCGCCTGTCGAAGCAGCTTTGTATGCGAAACTAGGTGACGCTCATCAAACCAAGTAATCAGAAACGTCGGCGCTGGCGTTGGCTTATCGGACTGTTAATAGCAGTCGTTTTGTTGGCTGTCTTCTTTTTGATCCCAACCAATTATTATCTAGAAGTGCCCGGTTCAGCGGAATCTTTGAAGCCGTACGTTAAAGTCAGTGGCAATAAAGATGATGCCAAGGGTGCCTATATGTTGACGACAGTGGGTGTCGTAGGGCCAGCATCTCCGGCATTACTTCTGCTCAGTAAGGTGCAAGCGCACACCGATATTGTGTCGAAACAGGATCTGATGGGCAATGATAGTAGCGCTGAGTATGATCAGCTGCAAGCCTACTATATGAAAAGTGCCGCTAATAACGCGGTTGCGGCAGCATTCAAAGCGGCCAAAATGCCAGTGAAAACGGAACATTTGGGTATTTATGTCATGTCCGTGCTGCCGCAGTCGCCATTCAAAGGTAAGCTGGCGTTAGGAGACACGATTACCGAATTGAATGGCCAGCACTATACAACCGCTGATGCCTATGTCAATGCGATCAAATCTAAAAAGGTCGGATCAAGTCTGACACTGACATACCAGCACAAGGGAAAGACCAAACAAGCAACTGGCAAGCTGATGCGGCTACCGCAAACAAAACGGGCGGGTATTGGTATCACACTGACGGAGAACACAGCGGTCACAAGTGAACCGAAAGTGACTATTGATGCCGGTAACATCGGCGGACCGAGTGCCGGTACGATGTTTGCCTTACAGATTTACACGCAAATTACACACCAGAATCTGCGGCGGGGAGCAGTGATTGCCGGTACCGGGACGATCGATAGCGATGGTAATGTGGGGCAAATTGGCGGGATTGATAAGAAGGTGGTTGCTGCCGATGCCAAAGGCGCAAAACTCTTTTTTGCCCCCAATCAGCCAGCTACAAAAAAGCTAAAACATTATGATCCCAATTACGTCAACAATTACGCTGAAGCCGTCGAAACAGCGAAGCAGATTAAGACCAAGATGAAGATTGTCCCGGTCAAAACATTGCAAGATGTCATCCGTTACATGGAAACTTATGCAAAATCGGCATCATAAGCGCTTGCCAGTTGATCGAACATTGGCATGAAGAGATGGTGATGATGAAGAACTGCCAACCAAGGCAGTTCTTTTTTTCTTGGCCTGCGTAATGTGTTGGTGAGGTGAGAGAGATGACGACACTTATGTTTTGGTTGAAAACTTATTGGTATGTACCACTGGTGGTGCTTGTCGGCGGGTTCTTTTTCTGGCAGCAAACTAAGGCAGCACCAGCACAATCCCAGCTGGCCGTTAGTGTTCACACCACTCGCAGTCATGCATCTAATGTTCATGGTCAGTCGACCTCTATAGCGTCCAGCAGGCAAACAAGAAGCAGTACCAGCCGACCAACCCGCGGATTTGTGCATATCAAAGGAGCAGTCCAAAAGCCGGGGTTATATCCGGTTCGTGCTGATACGCGTTGGGATGCGGTGGTTAAAGCCGCTGGTGGGCTCACAGACAAAGCTGATATCAGTCAGGTGAATTTAGCCAAGCTAGCGGTGGATCAAGAAAGTCTTCAGATTCCAGAGAAAGGTGGCGCTGTTGCCACCGCGCCAGCTTCAGTGACTGCCAGCACTGGCGGCACTGCTGGCCAAACAAATGCGACTGCTGGTAGTCGTGCAGTTGTGAATCTAAACACAGCTGATGTTAGCCAACTCCAGACAATCAGCGGCATCGGTCCGAAAAAAGCCGCTGACATTATCAGTTATCGCGATAGTCATGGTGGATTTAAGGATGTGGCCGAATTAAAAGAGGTTCACGGCATTGGCGATAAAACGTTTGAGACTTTAGCACCTCAGCTAACGGTTGGCCCATGAGTGGTCGGTTTATTTTAATGGCAGCAGGTTTGCTTGCTGGTATCTTGATTGGCATTGGGGGATGGTTGCCAGCTTGTTTATTGTTACTTTGGCTACTCGTTAAAACGACTCGCAATCTGGTCATAGTCGTAAGTTTGGCCATTCTCGTTGGGTTAGGACGTGGCTTGATTGATGCCCAGCAGTGGCGGCAACCGCCTGTTCCCCAAGGATCAATTGTGATCCCTGCGACAGCACTCAAACTTAAAGAAGGTTACGCAAGTTTTACTGGTCGAGCAGCTAATGGGGTGATTGTTAGTGGTCGCGGCAGCGTCAATCAGGCCGTCGCTGCCCGACTAAAATCAAATAATCAACCACTCGTGCTGCACGGTCAGCATCAAATAAAACGTCTAGCGCCAGCAAGAAATCAGTTTGAGTTTGATTACGCGACTTATGTTTGGCAAACACAGCAGTTAGCCTACGAGTTAGTGAAACCGCAATTGAATTTCGAGTCAAGGTCGCCACAAAATATAGCAGAGCTAGTTGATGGTTGGCGGGTTCATTTATTTGACTATTTTGAGCAATTGCCAACAAAAGTTCGTCAATATGCAAAAGGCCTATTTCTAGGCCAACTTGATGAAGACTTTTTGACTCAGCGGCAAGCTTTCGTTGACTTAGGGATCTTTCACGTTTTCTCTGTTTCAGGGATGCATCTTTTTGCAATTATTGCCGGTTTATACTGGTTTGCGGCGCGCTTGCGAGTGCCTCAAGGGTTAGTTGATCTGAGTCTAATCGTCCTGCTGCCGTTGTTGTTACTCCTGTTGCCACTTGGTGCTGGATTGTGGCGTGCAGTTTGGATGCGATTGGCCGGTATTGTGAATGATCATTTGCAACTTGGCTTCAGCGGGCTTGACTTATTTAGCTTCGTTTTAATGGTTAATTTATTTTGGCAACCGCGGGTTTTGTTAACCATGGGTGGTCAACTAACTTACCTGTTAACCGGTTTATTAGTGGCGCTTCCTGCCATGCGTTCGTGGCAGCTCAACTGGCGACTGGTACTTGCCAGTATGCCAGTGATTGCTTGGCACACGTTCAGCTTCAATATATTGACGGTTCTTTTTAATTGGCTGTTAATGCCGATCTTTGAACTTGGGGTCATGCCAGGGCTTGCGATCGCGTTGCTTTTGCCACACGCCACCTTGACAGCCACTTTTGACGATGGTTTGCAATTGTTGGAAAATGGCTTAGTTAGTTTAAGCCGTGTACCTGGCCAAATAGTCACTGGCGCTTTTCCAAGTTGGTTAGCGCTTATCGGTGTTGTCGTGATGCTGACGGTGATTGTTGCTAAACGCTGGTTGGCGGCGGCTTGCTGGTTCGTGACTGTCTTTGGCTGGTGTTGGTATCAGCCAAATTATCGGGTGGTCATGTTTGACGTTGGACAAGGGGACGCAATTTTGATTGAAACCCCTTTTCATCAAGGTGCTTTGTTGATTGATACTGGTGGGCGAATTTTCGGGAAGACGACCAATCCACCTGTCCGACGAGCCATTGTGCCATATTTGCATGCTCGCGGCTATGCTCGGCTGGATACCTTATTACTGACGCATCCGGATATGGACCATGTTGGCGATGCCCCGTTGTTATCTCAGCTAATGCCAGTCGGTCGACTGATCACCACAGCGACAAGCGTTCAGCATCAAATGATTCAAAAAGTTGCCAAGCAAGTGCAACATGTGCAGCTCGTGGCGGCTGATGACTGGTTGCGCATTGGACCCGCTAAATTTCAGGTCGTATCACCGAAAGCGCAGACATCCGGCGATCCTACCAAGACAAACGCCGATTCAATTGTGCTCTATGGTAAAATAGGCAACAGCAGTTGGTTGTTAACTGGCGACGCCGAAAAAGAAGCGGAAGAAAAGAATATCATGCCGCGTCAGCTAACGGCCGATTATTTAAAAGTCGGCCATCATGGTTCGAAAACATCAAGTACCCCGGCATTGATCAATAGCTTGCATTTAAAAGCAGCACTTATTTCCGCAGGTGTCGATAATCGGTATGGTCATCCCCATCCAGAAACCCTTGCAACGTTGGCTGCGGCCAACGTTCCATGGGCTAGCACTAGCGAGCGAGGAATGCTGTGGGTTGAGCCGGGGCAAAACAAACAGGAAGATCAGCTTTTTGGCTGGTTACCAACAAAGGAGCAAAGCAGCAATGCAGGTCCGTGATTTTATCAAACATCTTAAGAATGGCGAACGACCGCCGCTGACATTGATTCTCGGTGAAGAATCCGCATTGCGTCAGCAGGCACAACACGCGATAGCCAGCATGATTCCGGAAGATCAACAGGCCATGAACTTTGGCCGCTATGATATGCAGCAAACGCCTGTTGGTGCAGCCTTGAATGATGCGACCTCGATGCCCTTTTTTGGGGATTATCGGGAAGTCGTTATTGACGATCCGTATTTTTTGACAGGCGAAAAAAATGCCGACAAAGTCGATCATGATCTTGCTGGTTTGCAGGCTTATTTTGAGAACCCAGTACCGTCAACGATGATGGTCATCATCGCGCCTTATAAGAAACTTGATGAACGGAAAAGGTTGACCAAGGCATTGAAAAAGGCGGCGCTCATTGTGAATGCAGCACCGCTTGATGAACGGGAGGCGCGTGCTGCTTTAGCCCAAACATTTAAGAAGCACCAAGTGACCATTGATGCACCGGCATTGGATACCCTTGTGCAGCGCACTAACGGCCAGTATTCGATCATGATGGGTGAGGTTCGCAAACTACTGACCTATGCCAGTGATGGCAGCCCGCTGACCGTTGCAGCGGTCGAAGCCCTAGTACCTAAGCAGCTCAATGATCGGGTGTTTGACTTGGTGACTGATGTTTTGCGCAAAAATGCTGCGGCCGCTTTGGCGCTGTATCGTGATTTATTGGCTCAGCGTGAAGAACCCATTCGTTTGAACGCATTGATGCTAGGCCAGTTTCGCCTATTGCTGCAGGTGAAATTATTAGCAAAAAAAGGGTATAGTCAAGGCGATATTGCTGGCACCCTCAAGGCCCATCCATATCGGGTCAAATTAGCCATGCGGCAAGTGGATCGCTTACCTTATCAGCAGCTGGCGATTGCCTACAGTGGCTTGGTTGATACTGAAACAGCAATGAAAACCGGAACTATCGATAAGGCGTTGGCTTTTGAACTATTTATGCTAAAGTACACAGGACAGCAGTCTGGCAAGCATGTGCGCGGTTAAGCAACATCGTGCGGATTGCAAATGATCGTTAGACGCAAAAATCCCCTCGGATAGAAACCCGAGGGGATTTTATTTGGCATGACGCCTTAATTACTTGTTAAGTAGTGCAGAAAGACGACTCTTGTCGCGGCCGGCCTTGTTCTTCTTGATCAGGCCTTTGCTGTTTGCCATGTCGATAGCACGGGCAGCAGCCTTGTAAAGATCCTGACTGTTGTCAGCATTTTGTTCGGTTGCGGTCTTGAACTTCTTAACAGCGGTACGCATTGCGTTCATTTGCGCAATGTTACGTACACGAGCAGCTTCTTGCGTCTTAACGCGCTTGATTGCAGATTTGATTTGTGGCATGAGATGTTCACCTCCAACAGTGGATTATGATAAAACTGCATAAGTTTCAACAGTCGCTATTATACAGAAGGCTTGGGGGCAATGCAATAAAAAGTTGTAAAGGGAAAATGCTTGATAGGCAAAAAGACTTGCAATCATTGGGCAGCTCCGGTAAAGTAAGTAAGTACTTTTGAACCTGATACTTAGTTTAGCGAACCACCGACGCTTTACTCAGTTTCAGGCAATACTCAGAAAGGTGGTACACACAATGGCAATTGAACAAACACAAAAAGATGAAATCATCAAGCAGTATGCACGGCATGATGGGGACACGGGTTCACCCGAAGTCCAAATCGCAGTTTTAACTGCAGAAATTTTGGCCTTGAATGACCATTTGTCCGTTCATAAGAAGGATCATCATAGTTACGTTGGTTTGATGAAGAAGATCGGTCATCGTCGTAACTTGCTTGCATATCTACGTAACAAAGATATTACGCGTTACCGTGATCTGATTAAAGCATTGGGTCTGCGTCGTTAATTTAACTTTGAAAGGTCGCCTTGGCGGCCTTTTTTTGATGGTTACAAACTAGTCTGATTAGAAAGCGGCGTGTGAAAGGCTTTTAAATGTAGTCTGGGAAACGCCATTGTGTTCAAGCCTTTTAGGTGTAGACTATTTGCGACTATGAGCGCGTTATGAAAACCGGAATGCCAGACAAAGGAGTAAGCATCATGGGAGCGGAATACCGTCAACGTTATGAGGATCATTTGTTGAGAATCACGGTTTTAGCAGCGACACATCAGATAACGGTTGTCTTTGCAGCAATGGCTGCTGATCAGTGGGCCGCTGCGGGGATCACTAAAAAAGGAGCAGTGCAGACCGCCGCAGAGGGCATTGCGCTGCCTCTTCAGCAATTAGTGCAGGCGATTGCGATTGGCTTAATTGGTAAAACACCAACCTTATCGTTGTTGCCGTCAGAGTTGCAAAAAACGGTAACCACTATTTTACAAAATCGTGAACTGCTAATGACAGCAACACCGACAGGACTGACGATCATGCCTCAAGTGGCTGGTACAACGGTGGACTTTTGGCTTGCTGGTGATGCCGCGTTTTTATCTGTACCGGATGATCGCTTGCAACCGATAGATTTGAAAGCGTGGGTGCAAAATATCCTACCACAAGCTCATGGCATGGGCTTCGGCCCAGTAACCGGGCAAGCAGCGTTGGCGATCCTAGCCAACGACCGTGGCAAACATCTAGCAGCTGGTTGCTCATCAGAAGTTGCAGTCGTTTTAATGGCGGATCATGAAGTAGCGGCCTATCATCTTGATGCGGCACAGACGAGTGATGCTGGCTATCAGACAGCCGTTGCAGCGGCCAAACAAAATCACCACGTTGTACAACGTTTCTTTGAGAATCACGTTTAGAAAGAAACATCTGTACTTAGGCTCATTTGGCATGAAGTCTTTGAAATGCATCCAATTGCGCTCTATAGGTTTTCCTTCCGTCATGTGGTACACTTGTATAAGAATTTATTCGGCGGAAGCGGGTTTGAGTGATCATCATTGCCGCGCTTCCATAAATTAACCACGAGGTGAAACCATGACGAAGATCAATCTGGTCGCTCTTGGTGGGGTACGTGAAAACGGAAAAAACATGTACGCCGTCGAAGTTGACGACCAAATTTTTGTATGCGATTTTGGGTTAAAATACCCTGATAATGAGTTACTTGGCATTGATGTTGTTATCCCTGATTTTAGTTATTTAACTGAAAATGCTGATCGGATTGCCGGGATTTTCCTGAGCCACGGACATGCGGATGCGGTTGGTGCCTTACCATATTTTTTGGTGGAACATCCTGTGCCAGTTTTTGGCTCGGAATTGACGATCGCGATGGCCAAGGTATTCATGCAACATGATGCTCAGGCTAAAAAGTTCAAAGACTTTCATGTGATTGATGAGAAGTCGGTCATTGATTTTGGCGATGTGTCTGTCTCCTTCTTTAGGACAACACATAGTATTCCCGGATCGTTAGGGATCGATATTGAAACCAGCGAAGGTCAGATTGTTTATACCGGTGATTTCAAATTTGACCCCAGTGCCACACCGATGTATCAAACTGATTGGGCGCGCTTGGCACAGATTGGGAATAAAAAGGTATTGGCCTTGCTTTCGGATTCGGCCAATGCGGAATCTCCTTATCCAAATGCTAATGAACATGAAATTTATGATCACATTAAAGAAACATTCGAGTATCAGGATGGCCGGATCATTGTTGCCGGTGTTGCCAGCAACATTCAGCGCATTCAGCAGGTTATTAATGCGGCCGCTTCGCTCGGACGACGCGTCGTTTTGACCGGCCGAGATGTTGAAAAAGTAGTCAAGACTGCAATTCGCATGGACTACATCAAGCTGCCGAATGAGGACGTCCTTGCTAAAACCAAGGAACTCAAAGCGCTTGCCCCAGAAAAAACGGTTATTTTGGAAACTGGTCGTATGGGTGAACCGATGAAGTCCTTGCAACGCATGGCGACTTCTCGGCATCGTTTGATTCACATTCATGAAGGTGATTTAGTCTTTATTACGACCACCATCGCCCATGCCATGGAAACCATGGCAGCACGTACGAAAGACATGATTTATCGTGCTGGCGGAGATGTGAAAGTGCTTGGGGATGATATTCATTCATCTGGCCATGCCTACAAAAACGATCTTCAGCTCATGATCGACTTGTTAAAACCTCAATATCTTGTGCCAGTGCAAGGCGAATACCGTCTGATGGCTGCTCACGCGGAGATTGCGCATGAAGCCGGTATCCCAACTGCCAATATCTTTATTGTTGGAATGGGCGACATTTTACGTTATGAAAAAGGTAAAATGACTGCATCGGGTCATGTCAATGCAGGTAACACCATGATTGACGGGATCGGAGTCGGTGATATTGGCAATATCGTTTTACGAGATCGTAAAATGCTTGCGGAAGACGGCATTTTCATTGCAGTTGTGACGATTGATCGCAAGAAAAAACGCGTCGTATCAAAGCCGAAAGTCACGAGTCGCGGATTCGTTTATCTGAAGACCAGTCGTGATCTGCTTGCCGAAAGCGGCACACTAGTGACTGATACGGTCCAAAAGAACTTGGACAACAAAGAATTCGACTGGACACATTTGAAGCAGGATGTCCGCGATAAACTTAGTCGTTTTCTGTTTGAACAGACGAAACGCCGCCCAGTTATCCTGCCGGTCATTATGGAAGTTAATCAAAATAGCGCCAAGCGCCAATAATCAAAAAGAAAATTCGGATCACCATTTCCGAATTTTTTATTTTTGCAGTGATGACACGCTTTCTACAGCACGACAGGAGGGTTCTTATGGCAAAAATGGTTTCATTACCGGATAATGAAAAACGTCATTTTGACATCGGCGAGCAGGCTTTGCAGAAGGGCAATTATGCTTCGGCAGCGGCTCATTTTGAAAAAGCCTATGAAGCAGATCAATCGTATGCAATTGCCCAACCGTTGGCCGCAAGTTTGAATGGCTTGAAGCAGTTTCACGAAAGCTTAAATGTGATGTTGCCACACTATCAAGCTTTCATGCAGACAGACGCAGACGTTCAGTTAATGTTGGATGCTTGGTTAGGGACACTCAATTTTGTCATGGCACGTGGCATGTTGCGCCATTTTGATGCGGTGCGGCGCGCTACTTTTGACCGACAAATTGACGCTGCCGAGGCACTTGCTTTAAGTAGCCATGGTGAACAGATTGCTTCATTGGTGCGAAAAATCAGCCATCTCGGCGGCTTTTCGCGGCAGGAGCAGCAAGATTTGTTCAGCCAAATTGGCATTTTGCCAAAAGCGGCGTTAGTTGAAGCAGCTGTGCCTAATTTGGCCGATCAAACGGTTCCTGTTGCGATGCGCGTGTCTTTGCTAGATTTGTTGACAAGTATCAGTTATAACCAACCTGTCAGATATCAGGCATATGACCGCATTGAAACCCTTGTGCCAAATGAGTTGCCTGGAATGGCGGAGGAAAAAAGCGGACCGGCCATTTTGACGCAGTTGCAAGCTGCCTTGGGCGATGATGATCAGGAACTAGGGACGGCATTGGTTCAGATGGCGCGGGTGCAAATTGCCTTTCTCTATCCCGATATTGACCGTCTGATTCCAGATCCAGCTGCATTCGTCCAAGCTTATTTGGATCATCATCAAGGCAAAAGCACGGTATTTGATCAACTTTTTGCATGGCAGACCGCCGAAACGGCAAAATTGTCGGAACAGGCGTAACGATACGTTTTCACTGTAAATGAAAGAAACTTGACGCTATCTGTTTACAAAGTGAAATTGACCATGTATACTCATTGCTGGAATTCATTTCCAGCGTAGATATTTGTTTTGGTATTTACGCTCAAATGTAGTACACTTAAACGTAAAGGATTATCAGGGTACACAAGGTATCCTGTATTCTTACGAAAAATACAGGAGGTTCGTTTTTTCATGGCTGAAAAAGAACACTATGAACGCACAAAGCCCCACGTAAACATTGGTACGATCGGGCACGTTGACCACGGTAAGACTACTTTGACCGCGGCTATCACTAAGGTATTGTCAGAAAAGGGCCTTGCCAAAGCGCAAGACTACGCTTCTATCGATGCTGCTCCAGAAGAAAAGGAACGTGGCATCACAATCAACACCGCCCACGTTGAATATGAAACCGAAAAGCGCCACTACGCACATATTGATGCGCCAGGGCATGCTGACTACGTTAAGAACATGATCACCGGTGCTGCACAGATGGATGGTGCGATCTTGGTTGTTGCGGCAACTGATGGCCCAATGCCACAGACCCGAGAGCATATCTTGTTGGCTCGTCAGGTCGGCGTTGATTACATCGTTGTTTTCCTGAACAAGACAGACTTGGTTGACGATCCAGAATTGATCGACTTGGTTGAAATGGAAGTCCGGGAACTGCTCAGCGAATACGATTATCCTGGTGATGATATTCCTGTTATCCGTGGTTCTGCTCTGAAGGCCCTTGAAGGCGATCCAGAACAGGAAAAGGTTATCATGGAATTGATGGATACCATCGATGAATATATCCCAACACCTGTTCGTGAAACAGACAAGCCTTTCTTGATGCCTGTTGAAGATGTCTTCACCATCACTGGTCGTGGTACAGTTGCTTCTGGCCGTATCGATCGTGGGACGGTTAAGATTGGTGACGAAGTTGAAATCATCGGCTTGAAGCCAGATGTTATCAAGTCTACCGTTACTGGTCTTGAAATGTTCCGTAAGACCTTGGATCTTGGTGAAGCCGGCGATAACGTTGGTGTCTTGCTTCGTGGTGTTAACCGCGAACAAGTTGAACGTGGCCAAGTTTTGGCAAAGCCAGGTTCAATCCAATTGCACAACAAGTTCAAGGGTGAAGTTTATATCTTGACAAAAGAAGAAGGTGGCCGTCATACGCCATTCTTCTCAAACTATCGTCCGCAGTTCTACTTCCACACCACTGATGTTACCGGTGTGATTGAATTGCCAGATGGCGTTGAAATGGTTATGCCTGGCGATAACGTTACTTTCGAAGTTGACCTGATTGCTCCGGTTGCTATCGAAAAAGGTACCAAGTTCACCGTCCGTGAAGGTGGCCGTACTGTTGGTGCCGGCGTTGTTTCCGAAATCCTTGACTAATTTCTGAATATACGCATGAACCCGCAAGCTTGCTTGCGGGTTTTTTCGTGCAGGAACGCCTGAGCAGGCTCGGTTTCTGGGCCTTCTCACGCGCTTCTCCAATGTAAGGTCATCCGGGCCCATGACTGAGTACCGTTAGATCCAAATTCAAAGCTGCACCAAGCCACTTGGCGAAACGCGATCAAAAACACAAATATGGTCATTTATCCTGACTGATTAAGCCTCCAGTCAACCGCGGTCAACGCCGGCACTGGACCTTCACTAGCATACGATGAGTGACCAAGCTTTTTCATCGCCAAAACATGACGACTGTTATATGATAGATGTTCACGAAAAGACAGAGCGTGAGCTGATGTGTTCAGAAATCTGAGCATAAGCGGCCTAGGTCATGACACTCAAGGTGCTTATGGGCAGGTATTTGCACCAGTGAACACGTTTAAGGAGGAGCCACCTATGAAACGATCCACCACATGGCGCATGTTGGCGTTTTTCTGGCGTCAACTTGCGGATATGAAGCGTCAATTGATTCGAATTATAGTGGCGCTAGTGGGCGTTGCCGTTGCACAATATGCGATTCCACGCCTGTCACAGTATGTCATTGACCGCGTGATTCCGAGCCGGGCTGTCTCAACACTGGTGCTCACAATTTTTCTGGCTTTAGGCCTGACTGCTTTGGCTGGCTTGCTGAATGCGCTCAGCACATATTGGATTGGACAGGTTAGTTTAAGCGCGATCGCCCGTATGCGTGACGCTTTATTTCGGCATACGTTGGGACTTGACATGCATTATTTCGAGACAAGTAAAACCGGGGACTTAATGGTTGTTTTAACCAGTGATGTCAACACCTTGCAGCGTTTAATCTCAAGCAACACCTTGGGTCTGTTCGGAAGTATGCTGAGCTTTTTTGTCGTGCTGGTGTTGATGCTGATTCAAAACTGGCAGCTCACGGCGCTGATTTTGCTTACGTTTCCTGTTTTGTTCGTTTTGAATAATATTTTTGTGCGCCGAATTCGCGCTGCTTATCGGCGGGTGCGGACCAGTTCGGGTGTGATGAATAACCAAATTCAACAAGCTTTGACGAGCATTGGGCTTATCAAGAGTTTCACAACTGAAAAAGCAACCGCGAATACTTTTGAAAACGTTAATGAGCAGAACCGCGATAATCAACTGACAGCAACACGTCTTGGAGCAACTTTTTCGCCGATTACTGATTTCGTTAACTATCTTGGTACGGCGATCATTTTAGGATTTGGTGCATTTCAGGTAATGCATGGGCAATTCACAGTCGGGCTAATTGTCGCCTATACAGCTTATCTGGGTATTCTTCAAGCACCGATTCGCCAAGTGAACGGCTTGATTCAACAATTGCAGCAAGCAACGGTTTCTTTTGAGCGGATTGAAACACTGCAGGCGGCGGTGCCGCGGGTGGTATCTCCGCCAAATGCGATCAAGTTAGCGCGTTTTCATGATCGCATTCAATTCGATCACGTCGGCTTTAGCTATGATCCGTCAGTACCTGTGCTTAAGAATATTGATTTTTCACTTGCTAAAGAACAGGTGATTGCATTGGTCGGATCTTCAGGTGCAGGGAAGACGACCATTACGAACTTGCTGGATCGATTTTATGATCCGACAGAAGGAAAAATTACGCTTGATGGGGTCGATCTTCGCCAAGCTGACTTAGAGAGCTTGCGGCAACAGATTGCGATTGTTTCGCAAGATGTGATTCTATTAGATGGTACGATCAAGAAGAATCTTGAATACGGTACACCAAATGCTAGTGAAGCGGCTATTTGGCAAGCCGCCGAAGCCGCCAACATTGCAACGTTTATTCGCGAATTGCCTGATGGTCTTGCCACTCAAGTTGGTGAACGGGGGATTCGTTTATCAGGCGGTTAAAAGCAGCGAATTGCCATTGCTAGAGTCTTTCTGAAAAATGCGCCAATTGTTATTTTGGATGAAGCCACGGCTGCCCTAGACAATGAGTCAGAGCAATTTGTGCAGGCTAGTTTTGATCGGTTGATGGCGGATCGTACGTCATTAGTGATCGCCCACCGTCTGTCAACCGTCCGCCATGCGGACAATATTCTCGTACTGGAACATGGCGAGATTGTCGAATCTGGTACTCATGACCAACTGATGGCGCAAAACGGTCGTTATAAAGAACTTTATGATTTGCAATTTACTTGATAATTGCAGTTAGCTGGAAAGCTTAAAAATCGGAATCTATCGCTTCAAAGCTCTCAGGGCGGGGGAATGTGAAAAAAAGCGACGCTGATGTCGCCTTTTTTGGCCACAACATTTACATTCAAGTGGGTTTCGGGTATCATACATTAAGTATGCAATGTGAAATTGCGAGACTAATTGTCGGAGGTACAGCATGTCTGCAAAATGGAAAAAAAAGGGCACCAATGATGGTGAGCTCACCTTTGAAATCGATTTACCACAAATTCAACAAGGTTTAGACCAAGCGTTTCAACGTGTTCGCAAGAACTTGACGGTTCCTGGGTTCCGTAAAGGCAAAGTTAGCCGCACCGTGTTCAAACGGATGTATGGCGACGCTGCACTTTATGAAGATGCTTTGAACATCTTGCTGCCAGACGCTTATGAAGCAGCCGTTAAGGAATCCGGTATTGATCCGGTTGACCAGCCGCAAATCAACGTTGATTCTATGGACGAAGGCAAACCTTGGGTCATCAAGGCAACCGTTACGGTTAAGCCAGAAGTCACACTTGGCCAGTATAAGGGTCTTGAAGTGCCAAAGCAGAACGTTGAAGTTTCTGCAAAGGATATTGACGCTGAATTGGAAAAGCGTCGCGAACAGCAGGCTGAACTCGTTGTTAAAGACGACAAAGCAGCTGAAAATGGCGATACCGTTGTGATCGACTATGTCGGGACAATTGATGGGACGGAATTTGACGGCGGCTCTTCCAAGAACTATAGCTTGGAATTAGGGTCAAACTCATTCATTCCTGGCTTTGAAGAACAACTTGTTGGTCACAAATCTGGTGATGAAGTGACCGTTAATGTCACCTTCCCAGAAGACTACAAGGCAGCTGATTTGGCTGGTAAAGCAGCCGAATTCAAGACCACGATCCATGAAGTCAAAGTTAAGGAATTGCCTGCATTGGATGACGACTTTGCGAAGGATCTTGATGATGATGTTGATACCCTTGATGAATTGAAAGCAAAAATCAAGAAGGAATTGACCGATCAGCGTGAGGAAGCTGCAAAGAATGCCGTTCAGGAAGCTGCCATCAAGGAAGCTACTGACAATGCGACGATCAAAGAAGTGCCAAATGCGATGATCGAGCAAGAAGTGCATAATCAGATGGATCAATATCTTGGCAACATGCAACGCCAAGGGATCTCACCAAAAATGTACTATCAATTAACTGGTACATCAGAGGATGATTTGCACAAGCAGTTTGAGGCTGATGCAGCTATGCGTGTTCGGACAAACTTAGTCCTTGAAGCCATCGTGAAGGCCGAAGATATTCAGCCAACCGAAGACCAAGTGAACGAAGAAGTCAAAAACTTGGCTTCTGAATACAACATGGACGAAAAGGCCGTTCGTAAGGCTTTGAGTGAAGATATGCTCAAACATGATATTGGTGTCAAACAAGCCATTGATATCATCACGGACAGTGCAAAAGAAGTCGAATCAGCTAAAGATGATGCTGACAAAGAAGCTTCTGACGCCAAGGCTGACAAATAGTTTGCCGTTTCCACGTAAAAGAGACGATCCCCGATCGTCTCTTTTGTTGTATGAACGCGTTTTTAGCGTATACTTGACGTTATTCTTTTAGCAGAAAGAAAGGCAAGTTATTTGACAAAATGGTGGGTGTGCTTCCGCTAGTCGGCACTTGACGCTTCTGTTAGAATGAAGGTATCAAGAAAGGGTTGAATCAGATGTTTGACAACGTCGAAACGACGGGTCCAGTTACTTGTTCTTTTTGTGGCAAGTCACAGGATCAAGTGAAGAAAATCGTTGCTGGCCCTGGGGTTTATATTTGTAATGAATGCATTGACCTCTGCAAAGAGATCATTGATGAAGAATTTAAAGAAGAAGCCTATCAGAATCTGCTTGAAGTGCCTAAGCCAGTCGAGATCATGAAGACGCTCAATGAGTATGTCATTGGTCAAGATGCCGCGAAGAAAGCTTTGTCGGTTGCGGTTTATAATCATTATAAACGAGTTAACCAAATGCAGACTGCAACGAAAGATGACACCGAACTGCAGAAAAGTAATATTGCGTTGATCGGGCCGACCGGTTCCGGTAAGACTTTCCTTGCCCAGACATTAGCCAAAATTTTGAACGTGCCATTTGCAATCGCCGATGCCACCACACTGACCGAGGCTGGTTATGTGGGGGAAGATGTTGAAAACATCTTGCTTAAATTGCTTCAAAATGCAGACTATGATGTTGAGCGTGCTGAAAAAGGGATCGTCTATATTGACGAAATCGATAAGATCGCTAAGAAGGCAGAAAATGTTTCCATTACCCGTGATGTTTCGGGTGAAGGGGTTCAGCAAGCCTTATTGAAGATCTTAGAAGGCACGATTGCCAACGTACCGCCGCAGGGTGGCCGAAAGCACCCGCAGCAAGAGTTCATCCAGATCGATACCACTAACATTCTCTTTATTGTTGGCGGTGCTTTTGATGGTATCGAAAATATCGTCAAGAACCGGATTGGTGAAAAGACGATCGGGTTTGGAACGGATTCAAACGAGCAAGTTGATCCGGATAAGTCACTGATGCAGCAAATTATTCCAGAAGATTTGATGCAATTTGGGATTATTCCTGAATTCATTGGCCGTATTCCGATTTTAGCCGCGCTTGAGAAGCTGAATGAAGACGATCTGGTACGGATTTTGACCGAACCGAAGAACGCCTTGGTCAAGCAGTATCAAAAGCTGCTGAGCTTGGATGATACCGACTTGGAATTCACCCCGAATGCTTTAAAGGCGATTGCCCATCAGGCAATTGTGCGCGACACTGGCGCCCGTGGTTTGCGGTCCATTATGGAAGCCATCATGCAGGATACCATGTTTGACTTACCAAGCCGCAGCGATGTTGACAAAGTTGTCGTGACCAAGTCAGCTGTTGAAGGTAAGGCTAAGCCACAACTGGTCTTAACCAAGGGCCGTGAAGCTTCTTAAAACGCAACTGTCATGAAAGCATCAAGCGAAAAGCTTGGTGCTTTTTTTGACTATTAAAAAATTCTTTTGAGGTTAGCCACGGCTGTGTTTGCGGATAAGGTGTCACCCGAATCACGACCGGTTTCTCCGGCGAGGCTGCGTAAAATATGCTAAACTATTTGAAGCGGTGTTGTGTTTAGACATCACGTTGAGGTAAAGGCAAGAGGAGGCCGTTTGAGATGGACGTGCATGACGTCAAATTAACTATTAGTGCGGTTGCGGCCGCTCAGTATCCCGAGGACGGTCATCCAGAGATCGCTTTTTTGGGCCGCAGTAATGTCGGCAAGTCATCACTGATCAATAAACTGATTCAGCGCAAAGCCATGGCACGCACTTCTGGTGTGCCAGGTAAAACGCAGACATTGAATTTCTATGATCTTGATAGTCGACTCTTTTTTGTTGATGTACCCGGATATGGATATGCTAAGGTCAGCAAAACCGCACGAGCGAAGTTCGCCGCCATGATTGAGACTTATCTGACGACGCGGCAACCATTGCGCGGTATTGTTTTGCTGGTCGACAGTCGGCATGAGCCTACTGCTGATGACATCAGTATGTATCAGTATTTAAAATATTATCAGCTCAGAACACTGGTGGTGGCCACCAAAATTGATAAGACGCCAAAAAGTAAACGGCTGCATGTGGCCAAACAGATCAAACAGCGACTTGATTTGAATCAGACCGACGATGTGATTCTATTTTCGGCAACAACTGGTGAAGGTTATGAGGCTGTCTGGTCTTGGCTTGAACAAACGGCTGGCTTGGAGGGAAGATAAAGCATGAATTTCAATGACTATCAGCAAAAAGCAAATCGCACCTTAGCTGGCAATGAACACGTTTTGACTAACCTGTCATTAGGGTTGGCAAGTGAAAGCGGCGAAGCGATCGATTTAATCAAGAAATATACATTTCAGGGACAGGATCTTGATAAAGTCAAGCTGCAACATGAGCTAGGCGATGTGTTGTGGTATTTATCACAGATTGCTTTGTGGGCAGACATTGATTTTGATGATGTTGCAACGAGTAACCTTCAGGAATTGGCGAAACGCTACCCACAAGCCAAAAAATAATCGGTTTCTAGGTATGAAAAAAGCGAAGTGCGTGGGCACTTCGCTATTTCTTTGCTTCTTTTTCTGTTTTTTCTTTGGCCTTCTTGGCCAACTTGTCGTGGTGTTTTGGATCTGGCCCGGTTGCGTTCTCCTTATCACCAGGCAGACTGGCAAACTTATCGAACATGTCATTCAGGTTGGTTTGTGTGTTGATTTTCAGTGCCATGCACGCCACCCCTTTCCTTGCTGAAAGTATAGCATCAACACTGGGGCGCGTCTAGGTAAGTCGCCCGAACAAAAAAATCTGAAAAAATATGAATGCATATTGCATAAAAATCAATTTGAGTGTATAGTACACTCTTGTAATCAAGGAGGGTATTATGAAGCATTTGAGACGCTGGTTGATCGCTTTAGTCGCTGTTTTTGCGGCTGTTGTGACATTGAATATGCAAACGGTCCATGCTGATGACAGCTTGGCCAAGGTTCAACAAAAAGGTACGTTGGTGATGGGCACGAGCCCTGATTATGCGCCGTATGAATTTTTAGTCAACAAGAATGGCAAGAATCAAGTTGTTGGCATGGATGTTGAAGTTGCGCGTAAGATTGCCAAGGATCTGGGTGTAAAGCTGGTCATTAAACAGATGAACTTTAACTCACTTCTGGTCGCCTTGCAGACGGGTAAGGTCGACATGGTGTTGGCGGCGATGTCACCGACGAATGCCCGACGGAAGTCAGTTGACTTTTCAAATACGTACTACAAGTCTGGACAAGACATTTTGGTCAACAAAACGGATGCTAAGATCTACAAAGATCATAAAAGTTTTGCGAACAAGAAAGTCGGCGTCCAGAATGGCAGCTTGCAAGAGACGTTAGCGAAAACACAGATGAAGACGAGTTCCACATTGGGCTTGACTAAGGTCACCGACCTGATTTTGGCGTTGAAGACACATAAGGTAGCTGGTGTTGTCGCTGAAGGTGCGGTAGCGAAGGCTTACACGTCAAATGATGATTCGTTAGTTGAGATTCCCGGTCACTTCAACTTATCAAGCGACACAGTCGGTACCGCGATAGGGTTTGCTAAGAACTCTGATTCATTAGTGGCAGCCGCCAACAAGAGCTTGGCAGAGATTAAGCAAAAAGGTTTAATTAACCAGTATCTCAAAACTGCTGGCAGTTACATGAAAACCAATACTGAAGATACCAGTATGATCCATTACTGGACCTACTTCCTAAAAGGGGTCGAGTATACGCTGTTGATTAGTGCTATTGGTGCTTTCTTCGGGGTTCTACTCGGCACGATCTTCGCCTTGCTGCGGTTGAGCAAGAATAAACTGTCACATTTAATAGGTGTGTCATACATTGAGTTCGTTCGTGGCACTCCGCTGATGATTCAAGTCATGTTTGTCTATTTCGGCATAGGGATCTTCATTGATATTCCTGCGCTAATAGCAGGGTTGATTGCTGTTTCCTTGAACTCGGCGGCGTATGTGGCTGAAATTATCCGTAGCGGGATCGATAGCATTCCAGTTGGGCAAACAGAAGCTGCCCGTTCGCTCGGTCTGTCAGAGCGGCAGACGATGATAAGCGTTGTTTTACCACAAGCAATCAAGAATATTTGGCCAGCGCTTGGTAACGAATTTATCTCCTTGATTAAGGAAAGCTCGATTGTTTCCATTATCGGGGTTACCGATCTGATTTATCAGTTAACGGTTGTCCAAACCGCGACATACAAGGGAGTTCAACCAATCCTTGTCGCGATGGTCCTCTACTTTGTTCTGACATTCGGGCTGTCCAAGCTCTTGAGTCATTTTGAAAGGAAGATGAATCATGCAGCATAAACCTTTAATCCAAATCAATCACCTCACCAAAAAGTTTGGCGACAATGTTGTTTTGAACGATATCACCGAAACCATTGACAAAGGCGATGTGATCGTTGTTATCGGTGCTTCCGGTGGTGGGAAAAGTACCTTCCTGCGTAGCCTGAATTTACTGAATCGACCAACAAAAGGGGAAATCCTTTTTGAAGGTACTGATTTAGTTGGTTTGAGCGAGAAAGAGCTGGATAATGTCCGAGAAAAAATGGGAATGGTGTTCCAAAGTTTTAATTTGTTCCCCAATATGACAGTTTTGGAAAACATTAAACTCGCACCACTTAAAGTCAAAGCTGTGACCGATGAAGAAGCAACCAAAACAGCCAAAGAAATCTTGGATCAAGTTGGCTTAGCCGAAAAGGCAGATGCTTATCCATCCAGTCTTTCCGGTGGTCAGCAACAGCGTGTCGCTATTGCTCGTGCATTAGCGATGCATCCTGATGTCATGCTGTTTGATGAACCAACCAGTGCCTTGGATCCTGAAATGGTTGGCGAAGTTCTGAAAGTTATGCAGGATTTGGCTAAAACCGGGATGACCATGGTTGTTGTGACCCACGAAATGGGCTTCGCCCGTAGTGTGGCCGATGAAGTATGGTTTATGGATGGCGGCAAAATCCTTGAAAAGGGGACGCCAGAACAACTGTTCGAACACCCGCAAGAAGAACGGACACAAGACTTCCTATCCAAGATTCTTGCCCAATAAGCAAAAACACCTCACCCAGCAGCTGGTAAGCGGCACTGGTTGAGGTGTTTTTGGTGTGAAGTGACCATTGCTAAGTGGGGGCAGTCATGCCATCACTGATCAAAGCCGCTTGCTTGCAATCTATTTTTAGAATCTTTATAATGTTAGGCGAACATTTGTTTTATAAGGAGATTACGATGGCCTCAGCACACATTGAACACAAGTTATCGTTGCTGCCAGATCTGCCTGGCAGTTATCAAATGAAGGATATCAACGGCAAAATTATTTATGTCGGCAAGGCCAAAAACCTGAAAAATCGGGTGCGGTCTTATTTCAAGAGTTCACACGACGGTAAAGTTGCGGCGATGGTGTCACAGGTAGCGGATTTTGATTTCATTGTGACTTCAACTGACAAAGAAGCCTTTTTGCTCGAAATTACGCTGATTCAAAAATATCAGCCGTATTACAACATTAAGTTGAAAAAAGGGACTGGCTATCCGTACATTAAAATTACTCATGAACGCGATCCGAAGATTGAAATCACTGGTACTATCCGTAAAGATGGCGGTTATTACTTTGGGCCATACCCAAATGTCTATGCAGCGCAAAAAACCATGCATTTTATCCAGAAGGTTTATCCATTGCGGCGCTGTAACGGCTATCAAGGCAGACCGTGCTTGTATTATCACATGGGTCAGTGTCTGGGTGCCTGCTTCCGGACTGTTCCGGAAAAGGAATACACGGACCAAATTGAACGTATTAAGCGCTTCTTGAATGGGAACGTTGGCAAGGCTAAAGCCAGTTTGACGGCTAAAATGGAGCGGGCTGCGAAAAATCTTCAATTTGAGCGAGCCGCAGAAATTCGGGATCAACTGCATTATATTGAACAGACGGTGGAGAAGCAGAAAATTATTTCACACGACAATACAACGCGTGATTTGTTCAATTTTTATATGGATAAGGGCTGGATCAGTATCCAGGTCTTCTTTATTCGTCAAGCACGTTTAATGAAACGTGAGTCACGACTTTTTCCAGTGGTGAACACTGCTAAAGAAGAATTCGAATCATTTATTTTACAGTTTTACAGCCGCAAGAATAATGTGAAACCACGCGAAGTTCTCGTACCTGCTGGGCTTGATAATAAAGTACTGGCAGATATCCTAGAGATTCCAGTTAGAACGCCACAGCGCGGTGAAAAACGGGACTTGATGGCCTTGGCTGCTAAGAACAGTCAAATTAAGCTTGAAGACAAATTCCGTTTAATGGAATTGGATAATCGTACCACGATTGGCGCGATGAAAGAGCTGATGGCCGCTTTGAACTTGCCAATGGGGCATGTGGCTGAGGCATTCGACCACAGTCACATTCAAGGAGCTGATCCAGTGTCGGCGATGGTGCAGTTTGTGGATGGCCAGCCAGCTAAGAACAATTATCGAAAGTACAAGTTGGATGCTGACAAAACGCATAATGGCGCAGATGAGGCGGCTAATACGCGAGAAGTCATTCGCCGGCGCTATACCCGGTTGTTAAAGGAGCGTGCACCGTTACCAGATTTGATCTTGATGGATGGCGGCGAGATTGAAATGAACGCAGCCAAGGATGTTTTGGAAAACGAACTCAACCTTGATATTCCCGTGGCAGGGATGGTCAAAAATAATAAGCATAAAACGGCAGCATTGTTATTTGGCAATGCTGATCAGCTGATTAATCTTGATCCTAAGTCGCAAGGCTTTTACCTGCTTGAACGGATTCAGGATGAGGTGCATCGTTTTGCGATTACTTTCCATCGGCAGCTGCACGCCAAGAACTCGTTGGCCTCTCGATTAGAAGGTATCAAGGGGGTCGGGCCCAAGACGCGGCTGAAGCTGTTACGGAAATTCAAGACGATCAATAAGATTAAAGAAGCTCCCCTGGAAGATATTCAGGAGCTAGGAATTTCTAAAAAAGTTGCGCAGGCATTGAAGCTGTCGCTGACGGCAGAGCCGACACCAGCTCGGCGGGTTTAATCAAATCGTAGGAGCGTTTAGGACATCGTTCATAACCATCAGTAAGAACAAACAATCTTGAGATTTAAAGATCTAGTGCCAAGGCGAAGCAAATTGTAGGCCAGATGGGGCTCAGCCGTGCAAACAGCACAGCGACGGGCTCTGGAGCTGATGTTGTTAGGCGACTTCGAGACCGCGGGCTTTGCGGGCTCGAAGCGCCGTCTCCGCTCTAGCTACGCGTCGCCACCTCATCTGGTCGGAGATTGCGGAGTTTGGCACGGCAAGCGAATTTTTTGGCTAGGAATTTAACGCACCACAAGCTCTTATGTGGAATTCCGGTTCGGTCTCACGGCACAAAAAAGCTTGGCGACATTGATCGCCAAGCTTTTTGCTTACTTATTTATTTTCTTTTGCGACTGGCCGCCAGAAGCCGAGGATTAAGGCGGCAATGATGGTCCCAATCAGAAGTGACATGATGAAGCCAAGTTTCTGGTTGGTTAGCAGCAAGGCAACAACGCCACCATGAGGAGCAGGGACGTTGACGTGCCATAACTGGGTCAAACCGCCAGCAATAGCTGAGCCGATGACTGAGCTGCCAATGATATGCAGCGGGTCAGTAGCAGCAAATGGGATCGCGCCTTCAGTGATGAAGGTCAGGCCAAGTGCATAGTTAGAAAGACCAGCGTTGCGTTCTTGCAAGGTGAATTTCTTCGGGAAGAAGGTTGAAGCAACCGCAATGGCCAAAGGTGGAATCATGCCACCAATCATAACCGCGGCCATCCACCGACCATCTTTAAAGCCGGATGCTTGATAGACACCGATGGCAAATGTATAAGCGGCTTTGTTGAAAGGACCGCCCATATCGATACTC
Source organism: Lacticaseibacillus paracasei subsp. paracasei (assembly GCF_000829035.1). NCBI lineage: Bacteria > Bacillati > Bacillota > Bacilli > Lactobacillales > Lactobacillaceae > Lacticaseibacillus > Lacticaseibacillus paracasei. The sequence goes on from NZ_AP012541.1 coordinate 1,342,517, forward strand.
ATCATGGCGGCTAGAATGACGCCAATCAGAATCGCATTACCAGTACCCATGCCTTCAAGGAAGCTGATCAATGCGCCATTGATAGCGGCGAAAATCGGGTTGATGATGAAGAACATCAGCAGACCCATGATGGCAAGGCCGATGACTGGATAGAGCAGGATCGTGCGCATACCGTCAAGTGAATGTGGCATTTTGCTGAGCAGCTTCTTCAAGCCAACGATCATCCAACCAGCTGCGAACCCAGCAACCAGACCGCCTAAGAAGCCAGCTGGGTTTTGAGCCTTCACAACGGAGGCCGTTGCAACGGTGGCCATATAACCACCGACGAACCCAGGCATCAACGCAGGCCGATCGCCAATTGATTCAGCAATGTAGGCCGCTAAAACGGGTACTAAGAAGCTAAAGGCAAAGGTTCCCAAGTTGTTGGTGAAGGTGAACCACATCGATGTCTTGCCCAGCCATTGTTCGAGGATGAACGAGATCGCCATGATAATCCCACCGCCGACAACAAATGGCAGCATGTTTGAAACACCATTCATCAGGTCTTTGTAGATGCGATTCCATAAAGTGCCGCCAGAAGCTTCTTCACTGGCCGCATCACTGTTATCGGTGCCTGCAGCATGAAAGACTTGGCCTTTGCCTTGAAGCGTTTCTTCAATCAATTCTTCAGGCTTTTTAATGCCGTCAATGACCGGCCGATTGAGCAACTTTTTGCCGTTAAACCGATCCATTGCTACCTTTTTGTCGGCAGCGACAATGACACCAGCTGCTCGATTGATATCGGAATCGGTCAGTTTGTGCTTAATACCTTCAGAGCCATTTGTTTCGACTTTGATATCGACACCGAGCTTTTCCGCTGTTTCTTTCAAGGCTGCCTCAGCCATGTAGGTGTGGGCAATCCCTGTTGGGCAAGCAGTGACCGCTACGATAAATGGCCGTTCCTGGCGCTTTTCTGCCTTGAACTCCGCTTGCTTGTCAGCTTTTTCTTGTTCTTCCTGAGCCTTTTCCTTGGCTTCTTCAGCTTTATCTTTAGCCTCTTTTTCAGCTTGCGCCTTACCAAACAAGGCTAAAACATCATCCGGTGTCTTCGCTTGTTTAAGATCTGCCACGAGCTTCGGGTTGATGAGCAGGGAAGATAATGCTGCAAGTGCTGCCAGATGTTCGTTATTGGCACCTTCAGGGGCAGCAATCATGAAGAATAAGTGAACCGGCTGGCCGTCTAAGGCGTTAAAGTCAACGCCCTGATCGCTTTTGGCGAAAAGAACGGTTGCTCGAGTAACCGCACTGTCTTTAGCATGCGGCATTGCAATGCCTTCGCCAATCCCAGTCGTTGATTCGGCTTCACGCTTCAGAATATCTTGGCGATACTCGTTTTCGTCGGTCACAATACCTTCTTCATGGTATTTAGCGACCATTTCATCAATCACAGCCTCTTTGGACGTTCCTTTGAGGTCCATGATCATGACATTTTTTAGTAGTAAATCACGAATGTCCATTTTGTCCTCCTAAACTTCAGTTATACTAATTGTTTGTTTCACTTCAGCGATTTTGTCAGCGGTGGCAAGATCTTCAGAAAAAGCGGTCGCGGAACCGCAGGCAATGCCGACTTTAAAGCTTTCCAACGTGTCATGTGTCTGCGCAAATGTGCCGGTAAAACCAGCTAACATACTATCGCCTGCGCCGACGGAATTAACCGCTGGCTGCTTAGGAACGGTGCCATGCCAAGCGTGATCTTGGTCGATCATTAAGGCCCCGGCCCCCGCCATGGAGATCAAGACATGCTGAGCGCCAAGACCAAGTAGGCGGCGACCAGCTTTGATGATGGCATCTGTGCTTGTATATTCTGGATCGCCGAACAATGCTGCTAATTCATGGTGATTAGGTTTGACGACAAGGGGATGGTCAGGCAATGTGTCGAGTAACGCTTGACCAGTGGTGTCGATGACAAAATCAGCCTTGTGGGCATGAATCACCGGAATCAGATCCCGATAGAAAGTGTTAGGCAAGCCTTTTGGTAAACTGCCAGACATGACGACGACATCGCCGGCTTCAAGTTTGTCTAATTTATTTTTGAAGGCGGCAATTTCAGCAGCGTCAATGGTAGGACCGCTTGCATTGAGTTCAGTTTCGGATGCTGCTTTAAGTTTGACGTTGATTCGTGTATCACCAGCAGTTTTTGTGAAGTCACAAGGCATGTCAATCGCATCGAGCCGATCTTGGATAAAGGTACCGGTAAAACCGCCCAAAAAGCCCCAAGCAGTTGTTGGCAGGCCTAATGTTTGCAAAATTCGACTCACATTGATGCCTTTGCCGCCTGGTAATTTAACGGCGTGCGTAAGTCGATTGACAGCGCCAAGTTCAAGTTCCGGTAACTCGATCACATAATCAATCGAAGGGTTGAGCGTTACTGAATAGATCAAGAATGAACCTCCTTAATATTTTCAAATCGCTGATAACTGGTTGGGAGTCCTTGTAATGAACTTGTCAGGATCGTGGCATCGGAGATATCAGCAAAGCGGACGAAACTGACTTGCTCAAATTTACTTGGATCCGCCAGAATGACAGGTTTACTGGCTTGGTGAATGGCCAATCGCTTGATCACAGCTTCTTCTGGATCAGGCGTAGTGAGACCAAACTCAGGATGAACGCCGTTAGTTCCAATAAAGGCAACATCAAACCGATAATGGTTCAAGGCTTCAGCCGTCGTGGCGCCAATCAACGCTTTGGTTGTGGGCTTGACCATGCCGCCCAGCATGAGTGTAGAGATTTGATAATCAGCTAACAAAGAAGCGTTATCAACCCCCGTTGTAATGACTGTGACACCAATGTCGGCCAAAAAAGGAATTAATTGTGCTGTTGTGGTTCCAGCATCTAAAAAGATCAGATCATCGGGCTCAATCTGACGAACGGCTGCCTGCGCGATCGTTTGCTTGGCGCGCAAATTCTGCGCAGATTTGCTCGCGACATCCGGTTCATCGCCGAGGCCATTGATGCGCTTGGCGCCGCCGTGAATGCGTTTGAGCTCACCTGCTGCCTCTAGCTCGTCCAAGTCGCGGCGAATCGTGGATTCAGAAGCATCAAGAGCAGCCATAAGTGCCTTAGATTTGATGACGGTATGCTGTTGCAATTGGGCAAGAATATATTGCCGACGTTCTTCTGTAAGCACTTTCGTTTCACCTCGTTCTTCATTATACTGATGAAACCGTCAAAAGCAACCTAAAACGTGCAAAAACATTCAACAACTGTCATTACCCCGACTGAAGCGGCATATTGTCAATGTTTTCTAATTCTTGTGCATGAAGGGTGAGTACCGGCTTGGGACGTGTTAAAATGGTTGAGGTATGCGTTACGCTGTACTGAAATATAAACATCGCGTATAATCAAATGACATGTTTTTCTGAAAGGAGATCGCCAATGTTTGTCGATCAGGTTCAAGTAGAGGTTCAGGCGGGCAAAGGCGGCGACGGTATGGTCGCGTTCCGGCGCGAAAAATTTGTACCGTTTGGCGGCCCGGCCGGCGGTGACGGCGGTCATGGCGGCAGCATCATCTTATACGTTGATGAAGGTTTGCGCACGTTAATGGATTTCCGTTATCAACGGCATTTTAAAGCGTCAGCTGGTGGCAATGGCCAAGGCAAGCAAATGTATGGCCGCGCTGCTGAAGATCGGCGGATTGCAGTGCCGGCTGGTACGACAGTTACCGATGCTGACACAGGCGAGGTTTTAGGCGATTTAACTGAGCCGGGTCAAACTTTGGTTGTTGCTAAAGGTGGCCGCGGTGGTCGCGGTAATATGCACTTTGTTTCGCCCAAAAATACGGCGCCGGAAATTTCCGAAAATGGCGAACCGGGCGAGCATCGTTTCATCAAATTGGAACTGAAGGTGCTTGCGGATGTTGGGTTGGTTGGTTTTCCTTCTGTCGGTAAATCGACACTGTTATCGGTTGTAACCCAAGCCAAGCCAAAAATTGCGGCTTATCAATTTACGACGTTAGTACCCAATCTTGGTATGGTTCAATTAGATGATGGTACCGATTTTGTGATGGCTGATTTGCCCGGTTTGATTGAAGGAGCTTCACAAGGTGTCGGTCTTGGCATCCAGTTCTTGCGGCATGTTGAACGCACTCGTGTGCTACTGCACCTAGTTGAGATGGATCCTGATAATGGACGCGAGCCGCTTGATGATTACGATCAAATTCGTAAAGAATTAGGGGCTTATGACGATAACATTTTGAAGCGGCCTGAACTCGTGGTCGCGACCAAGATGGACTTGCCCGGCGCAGCTGAACGATTTGCTGATTTTAAGGCATCGTTACTTGCTCGTGGCGTCGCGGCGGATCATATCTTTGAAATTTCTAGTCTGACGCATCGTGGCGTGACGCCACTCATGCACAAGACAGCCGAAGTACTCAAAACAGCACCGCATTTTGAGCCGAAACAAGCGGCGGTTAAAACGGCTGATTATAAGTATCAACCAGAGCCGGCTTTGAAAGTAACCCGCGATAGTGACGGGACGTTTGTGCTCACTGGTGACAAGATTGAGCGGGCGTTTAAAATGGCCAATCTTGATCATGAAGATGGCGCGATGCGCTTTGCTCGGCAATTACGCAGCATGGGGGTTGATGATGCTTTGCGTGATGCTGGTGCTGAAAGCGGCGATTTAGTCGCCATTGATGATTTTACATTTGAGTTCGTTGAATGATCTTCGGCTGAACGGCTGGGGAAGTTATTTTTAGACAGAATGGTGGGGCCGCAATTGAAACAGACGCGTGGACGAAAGCGCCGGTACATTCATGGATTTGATGGTTTAAGAACAATCGGGGTTATTGGTGTTATTTTGTATCATTTACGCCCCGAGTTGTTTCGGGGCGGATATTTAGGCGTACCGATCTTCATGGTCGTGTCCGGCTATTTGATAACGGATGGGTTGTTGATCGAATTTGACCGCAATCATCGGATTGATTTTAAAAGTTTTTTTATTCGACGATTTAAACGCCTATATCCTGGGTTAATTACCGTCCTCTTTGGGACAGCAGCCTATATCACGTTATTCTCGCAAAACTTGCTGCATAACTTGCACATGATGGTATTGACCAATTTACTTTATGTGTACAATTGGTGGCAGATTTTGAACGGGCAATCCTATTTTGCCAGATATGCAAATGGGGAATCCCCATTTACGCATTTGTGGACGTTGTCAATTGAAGGTCAGTATTATCTCATTTGGCCTTTTCTTGTGTTGGCGCTGTTGCTATTGGTTAAGAGCCGGCATCAGATTGCGAACATTGTGCTGATTCTTGCGGCTGCCAGTGGCGCTTGGATGGCAATCTTGTATATGATGACCATTGCCCATGTACAGCCAGCAGCGTTTGATCCAAGTCGGCTTTATTACGGTACTGATACCCGTGCATTCTCAATCCTATTCGGAGCAGCGCTGGCCTTTATTTGGCCAAGTGGCCGGCTTTCGCAACACTTAGGTAAAAAATGGGTGATTGGGCTTGATCTTCTCGGTACTGCCAGCTTTCTCGGCTTACTAGTCATGGTCTTCACAATTGATGCCCAGAGCAGCTTTCTTTATGAAGGCGGAATGGTATTGTTCTCAATTGTGACAACGATTTTGGTGGCAGTGGTAGCGCATCCGGCAGCTCATTTTGACCGATTGTTAAGTAATCCGTTGTTCAGCTATATCGGCAGCCGTAGTTATGGCTTGTATTTGTATCAGTTTCCCGTCATGATCTTTTGGGAGAATCGTTTTCGTAACATTGCGGATCACCCAGTATTATATCCGGTGATTGAAGTGGTGCTAATTGTTGTTATCACCGAACTTTCTTACCGCTTCATTGAACAACCGGCGGCACATTTTAATTATCACAAGACTTGGGCATTCCTAAAGGGCTTAGCTAATCCTAAAGTTCGTATGGGGAAAACGCGGTGGGTTAGTTATGTGGCGCTGATTATCTTAGCTATTGGTAGTGTTGGATTAGCCAAAGCGCCTTCTGTTAAAGCAGAAGGTGACAACTCGCCTTTAGCACAGCAGTTAAAGAAGCGTGGTGTTTCCACTAAAGAGAAAGAAAAGCGGTTGGCAGCAATGCGTTCCAGTATTGCTGCACAAAAGAAGGCTGACAAGAATAAAGCGGCCGAAGAATCAAGTTCCAAGGCGCTAGAAGCCAAGTATGCTTCTCAAGCTAAAACGCATCCAGTCAATCGTGAGTATGAACAATACGGCTTGACCCAGATTCAATTGCAACAGGCACAAGATATTGGACTCACTGCTATTGGCGACTCTGTCATGCTTGACGGTGAAAATGGGCTTCAACAGCTGTTCCCTAAAGCTGTGATTGACGCTGCTGTTTCTCGGCAAATGATCAATAGTATTGATTTGGTCCGCAGTTACGCTGACCGCGGTGTGCTGGGCAATATCGTTCTGATTGGGTTAGGAACTAACGGCCCATTTTCAGATGATCAGCTAGCGCAAATGATGCAAGCCATCGGTCCTGATCGGCAAGTCTTCTGGATTAATGTACGCGTACCAACGCGCGCTTGGCAGAATGATGTTAATAGCAAATTAGCCGCAGCCCAGAAGCAGTATAAGAATCTGACGGTGATTGATTGGTATGACAAGTCTAATGGTCATCCTGATTGGTTCTACAACGACATGGTTCATATGAATCCGAATGGCAATCCACAATATGCGGCATTAGTTGCGAAAACGATTCTGGACAAGGTGAAAAATTAAGCTTCCGACAGCTGATTGCTTGCGTTGATGAGACAAATATGTCGGTTGATTTCATGAGGCTGAGCGGCATCAAGTCGCTCAGTTTTTTTATTAGCGGTTGCAGTTAGCCGTCCACCTTCGTCTTTTTTAAACCTTGCAAATCTCGGCTTACCAACATTGAAACCGCGAAAATGGCGAGGAACTTGTGGTAGACTACAAAGTGAAGTTCGACAGAATAGGAAGTATGGTATGGAAATTCAATTTTTGGGCACAGGCGCAGGGTCGCCTTCCAAGTCCCGGAATGTTAGCAGTTTAGCCTTAAAATTACTTGATGAGCGTAATGAGGTTTGGTTGTTTGATGCCGGGGAAGGCACACAACATCAGATTTTACAAACCGCTATTCGACCACGAAAAATTGCCAAAGTATTTATTACTCACTTGCATGGGGACCATATTTTTGGCTTGCCAGGGTTTTTGGCCAGTCGCTCCAACCAAGGCGGTACAGATCCGTTGACGATTTACGGGCCTTCTGGCATTGAGGATTTTGTAAAAACCAGTTTGAAAGTTTCTCAAAGTCATCTCAGTTATCCGTTAAAATTTGTTTTATTACAGCATCCAGGCGTGGCTTTTGAAGATCAAACTTTCAAAGTCACTTTTGATCGCTTGGATCATCGAATTACGAGCTTTGGTTTTCGGATCGAAGAAAAACCGCATCCTGGCGAGTTGTTGATTGATAAGGTACGTGCCGCTAAAATTCCTTCTGGACCGGTTTATGCGGCTTTGAAGGCCGGCGAAACTGTAACCTTGCCAGATGGCCGGATTTTTGACGGCCACGATTTCATTGGCCCTGCGCAACCTGGCAGAACGGTTGCCATTTTCGGGGATACCCGCATGTGCAATCGCGCGCTGCCTTTAGCAGCAGGCGCTGATGTGTTGGTTCACGAAAGTACCTTTGGACCGGATGAAAGCCAATTGGCTAAGCAGTATTATCATGCGACCAATGTACAAGCAGCGGCGTTGGCTAAACGTGCAGGTGTCGGGCGGCTCTTGCTGAACCATATTTCGGCACGATATCTGAGTCCCGAGGTAGCGATGTTGGAAAAAACGGCGCGGCAGATTTTTCCAAATACGCATGTTGTCAAAGACTTCGAGGAAATTAACATTCCATTTCGGAGTGAACAATCGGAACCTGCTGTCACAGTTAAATCATAAAGCTCAGCGGTAGCAAGTGAATATCAAAACAGAGGAGGAAATCATGATGAACCAACATCCGACGGTGGTTATTTCTGGAGGATCGTCAGGCTTAGGCAAGGCGATTGGATTTGAGGCAGCAAAGCAAGGCGCAACCGTTGTCTTTTTGGCGCGGCGGCGGGAGAAATTACGTCAAGCACAGGCAGAGGCCAGCACGCTTTCCGGCCGACCAGCTTATGCTTTCCCTGTTGATGTTGCTGACCCAGTTGCAATTGAAGCGACCGTTGATCAAATTCACGAAACGGTTGGGCCAGTTGATATTCTGGTGAATGCCGCTGGGTTTGGTCATTTTGAAACAGCCTTCGATACCGATATGCAGGTAGTAGAGCGCATGTTTCGGGTGAATGTGCTGGGGATGATGTATCTGACGAAGTTGCTGGGTCGCGATATGGTCACGCGTCAGCAAGGACAAATCATTAACATTGCTTCAATGGCTGGAAAAATGGCGACGCCTAAGTCAGCTATCTACTCAGCAACCAAATTTGCGGTGCTTGGGTATAGTAATGGCTTACGTCTTGAACTGAAGCCATTCGGTGTTAAGGTGACCACGGTTAATCCGGGACCAATTGCCACGAATTTCTTTAGCGAAGCCAATGCGTTAGACTATTTGGCTAGCGTTTCTTGGCTGGTTTTGGATCCAGATAAATTAGCGCGGCGAATTGTAGCGACATTTGGTCGACCAGTTCGGGAAATCAATGCACCGTGGTTTATGAATCTAGGCGCAGATTTTTATACCTTGTTCCCGCATTTGGGCGATTGGTTAGCTGCTGGTATGTTTAATAAGAAGTAAAGGGGTAGGTCGTATGAAGGGTCAACAACGTTTTATTATTGGGTTAGTTCTGGCATTGATTTTAATTGTTTTTGCCTTGTTGAATGGGCAAGACGTTTCGGTTAATTTCTTCGGTATTCAGCTAAAGTGGCCGTTGATAGTGATTATTGCGGTTTCCGTGTTGATAGGTGCCGTTGTGACCTGGTTGATCTCAACCAGTGCTGTTTCGAGTGCTAAAAAACAGATTCGTGAGTTGCAACAGCGGATCACGGAGCTGACAAAATCCAATAAAACTGACAAGCCAGCCCCTAAGCCAGTTCAAGCACCAAAAGAGGAACTGTCAACGGATGCGACGGATACCAAAAAATAGACCTTTGAGGATTGAACTGTCGTACCTAGCTGTCAATAGAGTAGCCCGTGACAAAATTCTCAGTCAGACAAATAAACAAATAAAAGGAACAATTTTTCGATTGTACGATTGGAAAATTGTTCCTTTTTGCCTTCACATAGATTATTTAATGCGATTGTAAAGACCGTAGTGCCAAAACGGAGCAATCTAGGCCACCTGAGGCTCAGTTGTGCAAGCAACACAGCGACGGGCTTCCTACGATTTTTTTAAATCATCATGAAATTTAAAAAATAGTTTGACCTTAACTGACCAATGTCGTATTGTGAAAATGAAAACTATAATGTAAGACGATATTTTTCAGGGAGGCATCCGTATTCATGAACCCAGATAATTTTACGCAAGCCGTTGCCGAAGCACTTGGCGCGGCACAACAAATTGCCCAAGTTCGCCGTCATCAAGAAATTGACATCCCACATGTCATGAAAAGCCTGGTGCAGCCTAATCAATTGGCTGAACAGATTTATCGTGAAGCCGGTGTGAATGTGCAGGGCTTGAATGCTGCGATTGATGCGGCACTGGAAGCAGAGCCTGTCGTTGAAGGCGCTAGCGCATACGGACAAAGCATGTCTCAAAACCTGTCGCAGCTACTGACAGATGCCAACAGCGTGAAGTATGAATTTGGCGATACCTATATTTCTACAGAAGCAGTCTTGCTCGCCCTTTATCAACAACGCTACAACCCGATCACCCAATTCTTGTTGAACGATGCCAAGGTTGATGCAAAGCGATTACGACAGGTGATTGAGAACCTGCGCGGTGGTGAAAAAGTAACCAGCAAAAATGCCGAAGCCTCTTATAAGAGTTTGGAAAAGTACGGTACCGATCTTGTAAAAGAAGCGCGCAGTGGCAAGATGGATCCCATCATCGGACGTGATGAAGAAATTCGCGATGTCATTCGTATTTTGAGTCGCAAAACTAAAAACAATCCAGTTTTGATTGGTGAACCGGGGGTCGGCAAAACCGCCATTGTAGAAGGTTTAGCCCAGCGGATCGTCAAAAATGATGTACCTGACAATCTGAAGAATAAAACTATCATCTCACTTGATATGGGAAGTCTTGTTGCCGGCGCGAAGTACCGCGGTGAGTTCGAGGAACGCTTGAAGGCGGTCTTAAAAGAAGTCAAAAAGAGTGAAGGCCAAATCATTCTTTTTATTGATGAAATTCACAATATTGTCGGTGCTGGTAAGGCAGAAGGCTCCATGGATGCTGGTAACTTGCTGAAGCCGATGCTGGCCCGTGGTGAATTGCATCTGATCGGTGCCACGACACTGGACGAGTACCGGGAAAACATCGAGAAAGATAAAGCCCTTGAGCGTCGGTTCCAACGGGTGCTGGTTCAGGAACCTAGTGTTGAAGATACGATCAGTATTTTGCGGGGTCTGAAGGAACGATTCGAAATTTTTCATAAAGTTCGGATCCATGATACCGCGTTGGTCGCTGCAGCTACTTTGTCCAATCGGTATATCACGGATCGGTTTTTGCCTGACAAGGCGATTGATTTGGTGGACGAAGCTTGTGCCACAATTAACGTGGAAATGAACTCCCGCCCGACTGAGCTGGATGTGGCAGAGCGCAAACAGATGCAGTTGGAAATTGAACAGCAAGCACTGAAGAATGAAACTGATCCTGCCAGCAAGAAGCGATTAGCAGATGCTGACGCTGAATTGGCCAACTTAAAAGAGAAAACAAATAAGCTCAAGGCTCAGTGGGAAGCAGAAAAGAAAGATATTCGTCAACTTAACGAGAAGAAATCGGCGATTGATAAAGCTAAGCATGAATTGGAAGATGCCCAAAGTCGCTACGATCTTGAAACTGCTGCACGCTTGCAACATGGCACGATTCCACAGTTGGAAAAAGAGCTGCAGACGATGGAACACAGCGATCGTCCGCAATCTTGGCTAGTTCAAGAAAGCGTGACAGCCAATGAAATTGCTGCGGTAATTTCGCGGGAAACCGGTATTCCAGTAGCGAAGTTGGTTGAAGGTGACCGCCAGAAGTTATTGCATTTGGCAGATAATCTACACCAACGCGTCATTGGCCAAAATGAAGCCGTCAGCGCTGTCTCGGATGCTGTTTTGCGATCCAGGGCCGGTTTACAAGATCCAAGTCGGCCACTTGGCAGCTTCTTGTTCCTTGGTCCCACTGGTGTCGGCAAAACAGAACTTGCTAAAGCATTGGCAGAAGATTTATTTGATTCAGAAAAACACATGGTGCGAATTGATATGTCCGAATACATGGAAAAAGCCAGTGTGTCGCGATTAGTCGGGGCGGCCCCTGGTTATGTCGGCTACGAACAAGGCGGCCAGTTGACTGAAGCAGTTCGCCGCAACCCATATACCATTGTTTTGTTAGACGAAATTGAAAAAGCTAACCCGGACGTTTTCAATATCCTCCTACAAGTTTTAGATGACGGTCGTTTGACAGATGGTCAGGGACGTACCGTCGATTTCAAAAATACGATTATCATCATGACGTCCAACTTAGGCTCCGAGTACTTGCTGGACGGTGTGCAAGAAGACGGTACCGTTAGCCAACAAGCCAAGGATAATGTGCGGCAATTGGTCGGCAAAGCCTTTAAGCCTGAATTTTTGAATCGGATTGATGATATTATCATGTTCAACCCACTATCATTAGCAGATGTTGAAAAGATCGCTGTGAAGGATCTCAAGCAATTAGGCACGCGGTTGGCCGATCAACAGATATCGCTTGATATCACACCGGCAGCGCAGGAGTGGTTGGCCCATAAAGGGTATGAGCCAGCGTTTGGTGCCCGTCCACTGCAACGGTTAATTACGAGTGCGGTTGAAACGCCGCTGGCTAAAGAATTGATTCGCGGGACTGTGATGCCGGGTCAAGAAGTCGTCATCACGGTTGCGGACGATCAGTTGCAATTTAAGGCAAAAACAGTACCGGTCAAAGCTTAAACCGGCTGACAACTGATTTTTTCTGTAAAGACCCTTGCCTTGACGCGCCTTTTCATGTATGATTATCGTTGCTGTGACAGATAGCATTCTGTCCACGCGTGATGATGATTGGACTTGCATTTTGATCATCAACCGTATAAAGTTGTTTAGAAATCTTACTAAAAAAGGGGTTTTCCGCTCATGGCAGTTCCAGCACGCAGAACGTCAAAGACCAAGAAGCGTATGCGCCGCGGTCATATCAAGTTGAATGTGCCTAACTTGCAATTCGACGCAGCGACCGGCGAATACCGCATTTCCCACCACATTTCACCTAAGGGTTACTACAAGGGTGCACAAGTGGTTAAGAAGTCCGACGATAACGCAAATGCATAATCAAAAGCCAACATCTTAGGTGTTGGCTTTTTGTGTGTGAGCGCTCGCCAGCCCGTTTAGAAACCGGCGTGTAAGTGGCCCTGAACGTGATGACCGCACTTTGGTCATTGCGTTCAAGGTCCTTACACGCAGGTTTCTGGGCTGGCGAGCGCGTTATGGCGAACGGAGTAGGTTTCTGGGCAGGTGAGCGCGTTATGGTGAGCGTGAGTACGAGCAGCTAGAAGTCGGAACATAAGCGACCTTACCAATGAAGGCTGTACTTTGATCATTGGGTAAAATATTAGCATCAATCGGTCCACGAATGGTTATCAAGTCTAGCTCACATGGTATACTCTTCTTGAAAGAGGTGGCAGCATATGGCTGATAACGAACAATTTGCCGATTATCTAGGGCAACTTCAAGAGGCGCAGTTTCCGCGCTGGACTGATCTGCCCCAATTTGACTTGTATATGGATCAAGTGATCCAGTATGTCAATGATATTGTCACGCCGCTGGGGTTTGGCGAGATCACATCCACGATGGTCAATAATTATGTTAAAAAGGGGGTTATTAAAGCCCCGCTTAAGAAAAAGTATCGTCCAGAACAATTAGCCAATATTTTAGTCATTGCGATGCTAAAGCCAGTTTTTGCGTTGGATGCTATTGCGGCAGGTATTCAATTTTCACTTGCCAATCGGCCGGTTGCGCAAGCTTACGATGCGTTTATTCTCACTTTTAGCAGCGCAATTGAGCAGGCAAATTCGGATTTTAGCGATGGTTTAACCATTAGCCGCGTCAATAAACCAGATATGACGACAACCCAGCATGCCATTGTGACAATGGCCATTAATGCTGTTTTACAAAAACTGTTAGTTGAAAAAATGATTGATCTGGCTGCTGATGATTCGGAAAAGAAAGGGAAAAAATGAAACTAACCATTCTATCGACAAGTGACACGCATGGTTTTGTCTTGCCAACTAATTATGTGAAACGGGATCAGGATTTGCCTTTTTCATTAGCCAAGGCCAAAACGGTGCTTGATGCTCAGAAGGCAGCAGCTGAAGGACCAGTTGTGACGATTGAAAATGGCGATTGGCTTCAAGGATCACCACTGGCCTATTACGTTGCGAAGATCAGCAAGCAGCCAGATCAGTTGACGCGACTGTATAACGAGGTTGGGTATGATGCCGGCATTATCGGCAATCATGAGTTTAATTACGGCAGCGACTATTTGCGGCAAGCGTTGAAAACATTGACCTATCCAACCATCAACGCTAATATCACCGAAAATGGCCAACCAGCATTTGGGGCGCCTTATCAATTGATTGAGCGCTCAGGGGTCAAAATTGCCATTCTGGGTTTGACAACGAACTACATCCCACATTGGGAAGCACCGGCCCATATTGCCGGCTTGGCTTTTCAAGATGTGGTAGCGACTGCCAAGCACTATGTCCCATTGCTGCGTCAACAAGCGGACGTTGTGATTGTTGCTTATCATGGCGGTTTTGAGCGTAACTTGCAGACCGGTCAGCCGACTGAGCCATTAACTGGCGAAAATGTCGGATATGCGCTGACCCAAGTACCGGGGATTGATGCTTTAGTCACGGGTCATCAACATCGACAATTGGCCGGATTAGTTAACGGTGTGCCGATCACCCAGCCAGGTTACCGCGGGGAAGCGATCGGTAAGATCACACTTGACTTAAATCAGACAGCGAGCGGCTACCAAGTTACTGCTAGCAAAGCCGTGTTAGTCAAAACAGGCGGATCAATTGCGAGCCCAACCATTTTGCAGTCAGCGGCTGATTTGAATCAAACTGTTGAAACTTGGTTAGACCAGCCATTAGCTCATGTTGAAGGAGATATGCGCATTCAGGATCCATTTGCTGCGCGGGTTCATGAGGTGCCGTACATTGAGTTTATTCAAAAAGTCCAAATGGCCAGCACCGATACCGACATTTCGGGCACCGCTCTGTTTAACAATGAAGGGCGAGGGTTTGGTGAAACCATCGACATGCGGGATGTCGTTACGAATTACATTTATCCCAACACGCTAGCTGTGTTGCGGTTAACCGGCGTTGATTTAAAAGCAGCTCTGGAACAGTGCGCCGAATATTTTTCGCTAGATGCTGATGGCAAGTTGACGGTGACGCCCCGATTTGAGCGGCCAAAACCTCAGCATTACAATTATGACATGTATCAGGGCATTGATTATACTTTGGATATTCATCAGCCCGTGGGCAGTCGAGTAACTCGGCTGCTTTATCACGGTGCGCCAGTACAGCCCACTCAGACTTATGATGTGGCAGTTAATCAATACCGTGCGGCTGGTGGCGGTAATTTTAAAATGTTTGGTCCTGATAAAGTCATCCGAGAAAATCAAAAAGATATGACCGAATTGATTGCCGATTATTTGCAGGAACACCCATTAATCAAGGCAACTGCTGACCAAAACTTTAATGTTTTACCGTCAATGTGACAGTGAGTCATATTTCGCTTGTCAAGCAGCGAAGGAACGCTTATGCTGTTGGTCGTTATTGAATTGTGCATAGCGAAAGGATTGTTCGGTTTAATGAAAATTTGGAAATACACCATGGTCGGCTTATTGGCATTCGTGCTAGCAGGTTGCGGCCAACAATTAAGCACTACCAAAACCTCATATGGGCGTGACGGACTGGTCGCCATTGTTAAAGGGACGGCCCGCGGTGTGGATCGCGTCAGTTATACAAGTGATGCCGGAAAAGGCAGTGTGCCAGTCAATTCAGGCACGTTTGTGGTCAATGTGCCCGTTAGCGATGTGGCTCAAAAGGTGAACTTAAAAGCCGGTAGCATGCAAACTAATGTCACGGTGAGAGCTGGTCAATCGCTCGGAACTTATAGCACGATTGCGGCAAAGTTTAATCAAATGCTGGCGGTATCCAGTCTACCTAAAGCGGATCAAGCCAAGCTAAAACAGGCACAGGCTGCAAGTGCCAATGCTCAAAAGAACGCTGCGACCATGAGTCCAACTGAGAAAATGGCAATGGCTCAGCAAGCACAGCAATTGAAGACACTGATGGCTCAGGCCAATGCCAATACCAAAGCATCCCAACTGCCGGCAACGGCGAAGACGGGCATTCATTCAATCTTAAAATCAGCAAGCGGCGATTATCGCGCAAGTATTGTTGATGGCAAGGCAATGGGGTTTGCCGTTGTGGTACCATTATCAGTTTTGAAAAACAGCAAGAAGATGCAGACGTTTGCCACTGACTTCGGGTTACTCACAACTTCGGTCGGTGCTGATGCCAAGTCAGTTTTCTCGCAATTTAAGAAATTGACGAAGGATGCTAAGTCTAAAAACAATGCGACGACCATTAGCACAATCAAGAGTCACGGCGTCAAAATTGATGTTGGTTATTCCACCACAGCACTTTACCTGTATGTGACAAAATAAGCTTGCGTCACTCATTCCAAAAACGTCAGCACATGCAAAGTGCCCGGTTATTGTTAGACATGCCAGTCTAGCAATAATCGGGCACTTTGACGTCATTGACGATTTAATTAATGTTCTGGTTTTTCCGCAGGTTTTGCAAAATGCTGCATGATTGGCGGGAAGAAGAATAAAATGACAACGAAGATCACACTGATAATCGCGCTTGTCTTCGGGTCGTAGCTGCCGCCGCTCAAGGCGCTGATCAGGAAGCCGACAACTTGGCCGAGGATCACGCCCCAGATAATAGTAGGTAGATAACGCATGGAATCCCTCTTTTCTGTCGTCATCTTACCACGACCACAAGCGAATTCAACTGAAATTGTGAGTATTTCCGGTATAATAGAAGCGAGGTGGCAAGATGACGTTTACCCAATTACAGGTTCATAGCAATTATACCTTATTACACAGCCCGTTGGCACTGTCGGATCTTATCAGCGCAGCAAAATCACGCGGTTATTCGGCCATTGCCTTAACGGACACTAATGTTGTTTATGGTTTAGTCGAGTTTTATCGACAGGCGAAAGCGGCTGGCTTGAAGCCGCTATTAGGCATGCAGATCGCGATTGATGATGCCAAACTTTTAGTGATTGCCAAAAATAATCAGGGCTACCATCAGTTACTTAAGATCTCCACGCAGATTATGCTAGCAACTTCGCCGGTGGCCTTTGCGGACTTATTGCCTTTGACAGGCTTAGTCGCCATCACCTTACCGGATTCACCATTTTCGGCGGCAGTTGCTGCTAACGATCACGACAGAGCTGTCGCTTTTTTACAGGAGCTTGATAATAAACAGCCGGAAGCGGTGTATGTTGGTCTGGATGAGGCTCATTTAGATACGCCATTGCCGGCATTTGCGACTAGTCAGCAACTTCACCTAATGGCGTTAGGTAACGTACTGTATCGTGATCCGACTGATGCTTTTACGCAAAAAGTGATGGCAGCGATTGGTGATGGCAGTCAGTTGAATTTTCGTGACCCAGTTTTAACCGATGCTGGGCCATGGTGGTTAAAACCGCCAGCAGATGCAAGTGCACCTTTTGTTGCTGCTGGACTACAGGCGGCAGTTGACAACGCGGCTCAGATAGCGGATCAAACGGATGTGACGATTACGTTCAAGCAGCCGCAGCTACCTCATTATCAAACGCCAGATCAGCTTGCGTCTAAAGATTACCTGACCAAACTGGCTCAAGAAGGCCTCGCTAACCGTTTTCACGATCAGCCGATTCCGACAACCTATCAGCAGCGTTTGCAATATGAGCTGGATGTCATTATCAAAATGGGATTTGCTGATTACTTTCTGGTGGTTTGGGATGTGATGAATTACGCTCACAAGGTCAATATTATGACTGGGGCTGGGCGAGGATCAGCTGCGGGCTCCTTGGTCAGTTACGCGCTGGCTATTACAGAAGTCGATCCGATTGCTTATGATCTGCTGTTTGAACGGTTTCTGAATCCTGCTCGAGCGCAAATGCCTGATATTGATTTGGACATTCCTGATAACCGCCGTGGCGAGCTGATTCAATATGTCCATGACAAATATGGCCGAAATCACATGGCTCAGATTATTACTTTTGGGACGTTCGGCGCGAAACAGGCGATCAGAGATGTGGCACGCGTTTTCGGCATGAGTCAGTTTGAAAGTAATACTTGGAGCAGAGCAATTCCAAACTTGTTGCACATGGATTTAAAAACAGCATACGATCAGAGTCAGCCGTTGAAAAATTTGGTGGCCGATTCACCAAAAAATCGCATGCTGTTTCAAACCGCTTTAGCATTAGAGGGGTTGCCGCGGCATTATTCCACGCATGCAGCCGGGATTGTGCTTTCTGAAGAACCACTAACTGACACCGTTGCCTTGCAACCCAGTGGCGATGGTCTTGAACAGACGCAGGTACCCAAAGATGATGTTGAAGCACTTGGGCTGCTTAAAATGGATTTTCTGGGTTTGAAAAACCTCAATATTTTAGCCGCCGCCAGTCATTTTGTCACCCGTGATACTGGCCGGACGTTTGATCCAAAACAGATTCCGCTGAATGATCAACCGACACTCGCTTTGTTTGCCCGCGGTGATACTAACGGCGTTTTTCAATTCGAGTCTGCTGGTATCAAAAATGTTTTGCGCAAACTGCGGCCAACTGATTTTGAAGATGTTGTGGCTGTCAACGCCTTGTATCGTCCAGGTCCAATGGAAAACATCGACACGTTCATTGCCCGCAAAAATGGGCAAGAACCGATTGCTTATCCTGATCCCGCCTTGGAGAAGATTTTGAAACCGACTTATGGTGTCTTGGTTTATCAGGAGCAGGTCATGCAGGTGGCCAGTGTCATGGGCGGGTTCAGTCTTGGCGAGGCGGATTTGTTGCGGCGGGCCATGAGTAAGAAGAAATCATCAGTGCTGGCAGCCGAACAGGATAAATTCATTGAAGGTGCGGTCAAGCAAGGATTCCCTGAGGCGACTGCCAAAACGGTTTATGCTTATATTGATCGATTTGCGAATTACGGCTTCAATCGTTCTCACGCAGTTGCTTATAGTATGGTCGCATTTTGGTTAGCGTATTTAAAAGTGCATGATCCAGCCGCCTTTTTTGCGGCATTGATGAATGCTAGTATGAATAATTTGCCGAAGCTCCGGACTTACGTACAAGAAGCCAAAGCGCGTCAGGTAGCTTTATTAGGTCCTGACATCAACACCAGCAATGGTGGCTTTAAGTTGAGCGACGGGAAGATTCGCTTTGGACTTTTGTCTGTCAAAGGGATGCGCCGTGACTTTTCCGAAGCCATTTTTACCGCTCGTAAAAATGGCCCGTTTAAAGATTTTCGCGATTTACTACAGCGCCTCGAGCCGAAGTGGTTAAAGGCAGATAATTTCAAGCCATTGATTCTTGCCGGTGCCTTTGATAGCTTTGATGATAACCGGGCACAGACAATTGCGAACTTAGATGAATTAATCAACTCGGTTAAACTTGCTGGCAATGATGTTGGGCTATTTTCAGTGCTAGCGCCTAAACCGATTGTGGTGCCGGAAATGCCGGCAGGCGAACGGCTTGAAGAAGAGGCTAATGTTTTAGGCGTTTACCTTTCTGGTCATCCGGTTGACAAATATGCCCCTTTGAAAACGCAATACACATTAGTCAATGTGGTGGATTTAGCAGAAGGTCGCACGGTTGATATTTTGCTTCTGGTTCGACACATTAAGCGGATCCGGACCAAAACTGGGAAGCCTATGGCGTTTGTGGATGGACAGGATGCGACTGGCACCGTTTCGCTGACGGTTTTTCCCAATCTATATCCAACATTAGAAAAAATTGAGACCGACATGGTGGTACTAGTGAACGGGCGAGTTGAAAAACGCAATGACGACTTGCAACTCATTGTGAACCGGATTCAAGATGCCGCACCGTTGCTTGAGGCCTTACCAAAAGCACAGTTATTTATTCGCTTGGATGCGGATAATGTTGACGCCCGGACCGATTTACTGAAAAAATTGCAAACTGCCCATGGACCAATTCCGGTTATCACTGTCGACACGACCAGCAAGGAGAGTGTTTTGTTAGATAAGCGATACTGGGTCACTGCTGATACCAGCTTGATGGCTGATCTTGAATCGCGGTTTGGTGCGGCTAATGTGGTGTTGCGAAAACGACAAGAAGAATAGAGAAAATTGTAAAATGTTCTCATTTTCAGGGACTTTGTTTCTGAAAAGTGGTAAACTCAATGAGTATTTGTGATGGGACAAATCGCAAAAGAATATGCATGAGGTGAAATAATGAAACGCATTGGTATTTTGACCAGTGGCGGGGATGCGCCTGGCATGAACGCCGCGGTCCGCGCTGTTGCTCGCAAGGCGATGCACGAAGGCCTTGAAGTATATGGCATCAATTATGGATTTGCTGGGTTAGTTGCCGGCGACATTTTCAAAATGAATGAATCAACTGTCGGTGATAAGATTCAACGCGGCGGGACCATGTTATATTCCGCACGTTATCCACAATTTGCGCAAGAAGAAGGCCAGTTGCGCGGGGTCGAACAATTAAACAAGTTTGGCATCGAGGCGTTGGTCGTCATCGGCGGAGACGGCTCTTATCACGGTGCACTAGCTTTGACGCGTCACGGTTTCAACACCATTGGCCTGCCAGGAACGATCGACAACGATATTCCTTACACGGACTTCACGATTGGCTTTGACACTGCCGTTAATACAGTTGTGGAAGCTGTTGACCGTCTTCGCGATACCGCGGCTTCACATGAACGAACCTTTGTCATTGAAGTCATGGGTCGTGAAGCTGGGGACATTGCCCTTTGGTCGGGCGTCGCCGGTGGTGCCGAGGATGTCATCATTCCAGAACACGACTTTGACGTTAAGAAAATTGCGTCGAAGTTGCAAAGTTCTCGTGAACGTGGTCAAAAGCATGCGGTCATTCTTTTGGCAGAAGGCGTGATGCACGCTGATCAATTTGCCAAGGAATTAGCCGCACATGGCGATTTCCAATTACGTTCGACAGTTCTGGGACACATTGTTCGTGGCGGTGCACCGTCCGCACGTGATCGCGTTTTGGCTTCACAAATGGGTTCATACGCGGTTGAACTTTTGTTGCAAGGCAAAGGCGCTTTGGCTGTCGGCATTGAAAACAACAAGATCACGGCACATGATGTTCGGACCTTGTTTGATGCCAAGCATCACGCAGAACTTTCGCTCTACACCTTAGCGGAAGAGTTAACATTTTAATCTCGTAAACAAACGACATTAACGTCTGTTTAAATAATTTCAAGGAGCGATTTCACTTATGAAAAAAACCAAGATCGTCAGCACGCTTGGACCTGCAAGTAACACCACTGATATCATCGTTAAGTTGATTGAAGCGGGTGCCAACGTTTTCCGTTTCAATTTCTCACATGGTGATCATGAAGAGCATTTGGCACGGATGAACATGGTTCACGAAGCTGAAAAGATCACGGGTAAGACCGTTGGTATCATGCTGGATACGAAGGGTGCCGAAATTCGGACAACTCTTGAAGATACCCCGAATGGTAAGATCGATTTTCACACCGGTGACAAAGTTCGCATCTCCATGGATGCAAGTCTGAAAGGCACCAAGGAAAAAGTTGCTGTTACCTATCCTGGCCTTTATGATGACACTCACGTTGGCGGCCATGTTTTGTTTGATGATGGCTTGATTGACATGAAGATCACCGAAAAGGACGAAAAGAACCGTGAACTCGTTACCGTTGTTCAAAACGACGGTGTCCTTGGTGGTAAGAAGGGTGTCAACGCTCCTGGTGTTGCCATCAACTTGCCTGGGATTACGGAAAAAGACTCCGATGACATTCGTTTCGGCTTGGACAACGGGATCAACTTCATTGCTGCTTCCTTTGTTCGTAAGCCTCAAGACGTTTTAGACATTCGTGAACTCCTTGAAGAAAAGAACGCACTTAATGTTCAGATCTTCCCTAAGATCGAATCACAAGAAGGCATCGACAACATTGATGACATCTTGAAGGTTTCCGATGGCTTAATGGTTGCTCGTGGCGACATGGGTGTTGAAATTCCATTTGAACATGTTCCGATCGTTCAAAAGCGCTTGATCAAGAAGTGCAACTCTTTGGGTAAGCCGGTTATCACGGCTACACAAATGTTGGATTCCATGCAAGAAAACCCACGTCCTACCCGTGCCGAAGTAAACGACGTTGCCAATGCCGTGTTTGATGGCACCGATGCAACGATGCTTTCTGGCGAATCTGCTAATGGTGACTATCCGGTTGAATCCGTTGCTGCAATGGCTCGGATTGACGAATACACCGAAGCAGCGATGATGGATCAGGATGCCTTCGCATTGAAGGAATACAGTAACAAGAACGTCACCGAAGCTGTTGGCCAAAGTGTTGCACACACGGCTCGCAACTTAGGGGTTAAGACCATTGTTGCTGCGACCGAATCCGGCTACACTGCCCGCATGATTTCCAAGTATCGTCCGAAGGCTGACATTCTTGCCATTACCTTCAGCGAAAAGACCCAACGCGGCCTGATGGTCAACTGGGGCGTTTACCCAATCATTGCTGAAAAGCCTGCTAACACCGATGCTATGTTCGACTTGGCAACCAAGAAGGCCCAAGACCTTGGCTTTGCTAAGGAAGGCGATCTGATCTTGATCACTGCCGGTGTTCCTGTTGGTGAATCTGGCACAACCAACGTGATGAAGGTTCAACTCATTGGCTCCAAGCTGGTTCAAGGCTCAGGTGTCGGCGACGAATCCACGATTGGTAAGGCAGTCATCGCAAGCAATGCTCAAGAAGCTGCTGCTAAGATGCAAAAGGGTGACATTCTGGTTGTTAAGACGACTGACAAAGATTATTTGCCAGCAATCGAAAAAGCAGCTGCCTTGGTTGTTGAAACCGGTGGCTTGACCAGTCACGCAGCTGTTGTTGGTATTGCTATGGGTATCCCAGTTGTTGTTGGTGCTGAAAATGCTACCAGCGTCATCTCCGATGGCCAGATCATTACTGTTGACTCCCGTCGTGGGATCATCTACAAAGGTGCTACCAACGCCCTTTAATCTTCAAAATGACCTGTTAAAGGTTAGGAAAAACTCTCAAGGAAATTTGGGAGTTTTTTTCTTCCAAAAAAACAGTAGCGTTGCCTGTTTTGAGCAACTTACTGATAAATGTATGAGCAGAGGTCGTCAGGTGCGTGCGAGTGGCTTATAATAAGAAACAGTATGCAATCTCGTAAGCGATAACGCTGGCAGTTTGGTCAGCATCATGATGGAGGGAACACTTGTGGAGAGTTGGCTTTTTTTACTAGGTATTTTAGCAATTGCAATTGTCGGCAAAAATAAAAGCCTGATAATTGGGGTCAGTGCTGTGATGGTTCTCAAGCTGATCCCGCAAACTCAAAACTTTTTGAAATTGCTTCAGACGCAAGGGATCAATTGGGGCGTGACTGTGATTTCAGCCGCTATCATGGTGCCAATTGCAACGGGTGAGATCGGCTTTAAAGAGCTTCTTAATGTCATTAAAAGTCCGGCTGGCTGGATTGCGATCGGGTGCGGCGTTTTAGTCGCTGTTTTGTCGGCAAAGGGTGTCGGTCTGCTGGCAATGAGCCCGGAAATGACTGTGGCATTGGTTTTTGGCACAATTATTGGCGTCGTGTTCTTAAAGGGCATTGCGGCTGGACCGGTGATCGCCAGTGGCCTCACCTATGTTATCTTGACCGTTTTTAATCTTGTTCCTGGACATTAATGACCGGCAACTATGGCGCTGGTTTAAGGAGAAAAATAAATGAATTTTAATGGCAGTATTGTCACCGCACAAGTGACGGATCACAATGACACGGAAGTCTTTGCTCAGCATGATGGCGTCACTTTGGCCATTGATCGCAGTGAGTTGGCTGAACTTCCAGAAGTTGGCAGTGATGTTGAGGGTTTTGCCTATGAAAATAAGCAAGGGCAGGCTCGGTTAACCACAAAAGTTCCGACAGTTGGCCGCGACCATTACGCTTTTGCGAAAGTAGTCGAAGTGCGTAAGGATCTTGGGGTATTTGTGAACATCGGCTTACCAGACAAAGATATTGTGGTTAGTGAAGACCAGTTACCTGAAATCAGCCGTTTATGGCCGCAAAAAGGCGATCAATTAATGGTTGCCTTAACAGTCGACAAAAAAGACCGGATGTGGGGCAATCTGGCTGATGAAAGTATCATCCACGCGGTTGCAAATCGCGCGAAGCCTGAGCAGATGAATGCTGATGTTACTGCCACGGCTTATCGGTTGAAGATGGCTGGAACGCGTGTCTTGACCGATGATTTTTATTTGGGTTTTATCCATCCAAGTGAGCGCGATGCTGAACCGCGACTTGGGCAAATTTTGCATGCTCGCGTGATCGGGGTTAGTGCCAATGGCGAGCTGAATTTGTCGCTAAAACCACGTGCCTATCAGGCCATCGGTGATGATGCTGGCATGATCTTGGCAGTTTTGCAGCATGATCCTTCAGGAAAAATTGCTTATACGGATAAGAGCGATCCTGAAGCGATTAAGCAAACCTTTGGCATCAGTAAAGGCGCCTTTAAGCGCGCACTGGGCCATTTGTTGAAGGCTGGCTTAGTGAAAGAGGAAGCTGGGTATACGATTTTGACGGCCGCAGCCAAGGCGTCTCGGGAGTAACATCATGCATGGGTTGATCGCGGATTTTATTCATTATCTAAATGTTGAACGCGGATTGGCAAAAGCCACCCAAACTAGCTATCAGCAGGATTTGATCACTTTTTCGGCTTGGCTAGCGGCCCGAAAAAGAAGGACATTTCCTGAGGAGTTCGGTACCATCCAGTCCTTTTTAAAGGAGCAGAATGCCACCAAGGCACCTGCTTCAGTTAGCCGCATGATTTCTGCTTTACGCAAGTTTTATCGGTTTTTATTGCGTGAAGGGGCAATTTCAGCTGATCCAATGACCAAGATTGACACCCCAAAACGTGCCCAACATTTACCAGCAACGTTGTCGAGTCAAGAAGTCGATGCTTTGATGGCCAAACCAGATACCGACAAGCCATTGGGATTACGTGATCGCGCTATTTTTGAGTTGATGTATGCCACTGGGTTACGGGTTTCAGAAGTTGTTGATTTACGTCTTGATCAATTGCATTTGGCAATGAATCTACTTCAAGTGACTGGTAAAGGAGACAAAGAACGACTGGTTCCCATTAGTCCGCAAGCCACACAATGGGTGGATCGCTATCTGCAAGAGGCCAGACCCAAATTACTCAAACGAGTACAACCTAAAAACGTTTTTGTCAATTTTCACGGTGGCCCAATGACTCGCCAAGGGATCTGGAAGAACCTCAAAGCATATATTGCAAGTATCGGCATTGAAAAAGATGTCACACCGCATACTCTTCGTCACAGCTTTGCGACAAGGTTGCTCGAAAACGGTGCTGACCTGCGCGTGGTTCAAGAACTACTCGGCCACAGCGACATCAGCACGACCCAGATTTACACCCATTTAAGCAATCAACATCTGGTTGCGGTCTATCATAAAACGCATCCGCGCGGGTAGCTATTTTGACAGGGTGTTCCTTTCTAAGAATATGTTTGATGACTAAGAGATTGTGGCCATCAGCATTGCCATGGGCAGTCTAGCTCGAATACTAAGATAGAAAGCAGAGCGTTGGCGGAGCCAAATCGGACAATAGAATTAAACTTGATTAGCGTAGAACCGAGAAAAGCTTGACACATACGTTCACGCTCTGCCCTTTGCTACTGCCGCGTTTCTATGATAGAGTGTTACGAGAGTATCTCTTGGAGGCAAACATGCTGGTTAAATACAAAAACGACTATGAGAAGATCGCGATGGGATTGTTGTCTTTTATTCCGGATCTGAAAGATGTCGGGCATTTAAAGACAGAACTCAAGATGTACACCGAAGATGATTCCCATGCGTTGTATCTATACAAACATAAGAATGATTTTGTTGGTGTCGTTGGCATTGAACTAAGTGCTGACTTTGTTTTGGTGCGGCATTTAAGCTTTTCACCTAATTTTCGTGACCAAGCAACGGCATTTGCCGCGTTGACTGAACTGACTGAACTTTTCCCAAACAAGAAATTGATGGGTGCCCTTGAACATGCACCGCTAATCGCCGCCTTTAACAAGTTTCGAAAAGAGGATGACCATGGCACTGACACTCGTGCTGAATGACTTCTCCGGACCGTTAGACTTGCTTTGGCACTTGATTCGGACGAATGAAGTTGACATTTACGACATTCCGATCGCTGAGATCACCGCTCAATACCTAGATTACCTGCATCAAATGCAGGATCTGGCGCTGGACGTGGCCGGCGATTATTTTGTCATGGCCGCTAATTTGATGGTCTTGAAAAGTCGCCTTTTGTTGCCGCAACCTGAACCCGAAACGATGGCTCCTGATGAGGCGCCAGATCCACGAGCAGATTTAGTGGCACAATTATTGACCTATCAAGTCTACCAAGAAGCGGCAAAGGATTTGAAAGCACGCGAGGCTAAACGCGCACAAGCCTATGCCAAGCCAACCACATTGCCAGACGCCAAAATGGCTGTGCCACTTGCGCCAGGTTCGGTGAAATTAGTTGATTTACAAGCGGCCATGGCGCGTGTGATGAAGGCACAACAAGCCACTCGCCAAACCATTGCCCACATTGAAACCGAACCTGTATCCGTTGAAAAACGAATCGGCGAAGTGCTACAGACATTGCAAAAAGGCGGGCAATGTCTCTTTGCTGATTTACTGTCGGTTCAGTCGGTTGAGCAGGTTGTGACGACTTTTCTGGCTTTACTTGAATTGATGAAAAA
This sequence comes from Lacticaseibacillus paracasei subsp. paracasei, assembly GCF_000829035.1. Lineage (NCBI taxonomy): Bacteria > Bacillati > Bacillota > Bacilli > Lactobacillales > Lactobacillaceae > Lacticaseibacillus > Lacticaseibacillus paracasei. The sequence goes on from NZ_AP012541.1 coordinate 1,368,718, forward strand.
TGATCAGGTTATTTGTGAACAAGAGGCGCCTTTTGATCCAATCACAGTGAACTTGAAGGAGGCTGCTTAATGGAGCCAGCACTAGAAGCAATCCTTTACACAGCTGGCGAAAGCGGCGTGACGCTGGGTGAGCTGGCCGGCATTTTAGAAATCAGCGAAAGCGCGATGCGACAGCAATTAGACGCGTATCGACAACGGCTGGCTGCTGATGATCAGCGTGGCCTGCAATTGCAGCAGTTTGCGGACCGGTATTATTTACTGACCAAACCAGCGTACGCACCTGCAATCAAGAAATATTTTGCTGGGCCGCCAGCTGCGGGATTATCGCAGGCTGCGTTAGAAGTGCTCGCGATTATCGCGTACCAGCAACCGATTACCCGGATTGAAATTGACGAAATTCGCGGTGTTCAAAGCTCAGGTGCATTAACTACCTTGGCTGCGCGACAACTCATCAAAGAGGCAGGCCGAAAAGAAGCCCCTGGTCGACCAATTTTATATGCGACAACTCAGTTTTTCCTTGACTATTTTGGGTTGAACCGCCTTGCTGATTTACCACCGCTAGCTGATGCGCCTGCCGATACAGGTGAGGTTGATTTGTTTACGGCATTTCGGCACGATGATGATCAAGAGGAAGCTACTATAGACGAAAAGAAAATGGAGCAAAATCAACAACATGACAACCAAAACTGAACGGCTTCAAAAAATTATCGCAAATGCCGGTATTGCTTCGCGTCGACATGCGGAAACGTTGATTGCAACTGGCCATGTCAAAGTTAATGGCCAAATTGAAACTGAAATGGGCATCAAGATTGGTCCGCATGATGAAGTCGAAGTGGATGGCGTGCCGATTGGCAAAGAGGCTAAGCGCTACTTTCTCTTTTATAAACCGCGCGGCGTGATTAGTGCTGTTCAAGATAATAAGGGACGTGATGTCGTCACCGATTACTTTAAGGATATTACTGAGCGTCTTTATCCAGTTGGCCGATTAGATTACGATACAAGCGGCTTACTTGTGATGACAAACGATGGCGATTTAGCCAACCATTTGATGCATCCACGTTACGCGCTTGAGAAAAAATATGTAGCCAAGGTTCAAGGTGTACCGAATCGACCTGCCTTGGCTCCGCTCAAAACAGGTGTCGAGGTTGATGGCAAGATGACTGCGCCTGCTAAAGTAGACATTATCTCGACTGATAAGGCTAAAAAAACGGCGATCGTATCTTTGACCATTCATCAAGGCATGAATCATCAGGTTAAAAAGATGTTTAAAGCAGTCGGCTTCCCAGTTCTAAAACTATCTCGGGAAGCGTATGGCAACTTAACTTTGGTGGGGTTACAGCCAGGTGAACATCGGCCAATCAAGCCGCAAGAACTGCAAGCCTTGCGAAAACTAGCGGGTGAATCGGAAAATAAGTAGTTGGTGAAATTGTTAACGTTTTCAGTGCAAACGCTTGAACTTTTCCGGTGCCTTTGCTAAAGTAAAGCTGTTAATTAAATAATCTTGGTTCGTCTTCAGGGCAGGGTGCAATTCCCGACCGGCGGTATAGTCCGCGACCCGCTTATGCGGTGGAACCGGTGTGACTCCGGTACCGATAGTGATAGTCTAGATGGAAGAAGATGGGGCTTTTTTGAATCTACATTCAATCAAGACCTATTCCCCCTGAAGGAGGAATAGGTCTTTTTAAGTTCCGGAAGACGGCCTCACGGAGGTAATGCTTTATGGCAAGTAGTTCCAAGGTTCACCGTTTGGTTGGTATCGCGTTGTTAGCGGCGATCGGGTATGTTTTGATGATGTTTTCATTTCCGATCATTCCTGCTTTCCCGTTCCTGAAGCTTGATCTATCAGATCTGGTTGTTTTGCTTGGTGGGTTATTATATGGCCCGGCTGGCGGGATCGGCGTTGCATTTATCCGGAGTCTTGTGCATTTTGCTTTAACAGGCGGCGGGGTCGTCAATTTAATTGGTGATCTGGCAGCTTTCATTGCGAGCGTTGGGTTCCTGCTTCCAGTTGTTTACACGATTCGTGGCAAGCACAGCTTGTTGCGGCAAATTGAAGGTCTGGTACTAGGTACCGCAAGCCTGACAGTTGTCATGAGTGTGCTCAATTGGCTGGTGATCACGCCGATGTACATGGCGGTCTTCAATTTTAACCTTGGTATGTCGCTGACGCGTTACGTTTTAATCGGCGTTGTACCATTCAACTTAATTAAAGGAATTGTGGTCTCGGTTGCATTCTTCGCGATCGCCAAGGCCTTGGCACCGTGGTTAGCTCGGCGTGAGATTCAACCTAGTCATTAATGATTTGATCAATCAACTAAAAAACATCCGTCAGCTTTGTTAAGCGACGGATGTTTTTCTTTAGCGTAAAATCGATTGTCTTGCGACGAATCACGTCAATCTTCCTATTGGTTCGCGTAATCTGAAACTATAGCAGTTAAGCTTTCCCCGTCTCGGAAAACGGGCGCGCGTTGAACGGTTGATTGCTACGTTTGATAGCGTGGGTCGGGCAGCGTTGGTAGGCCAATCGAAAGTCGATCGTGGCCTGATCATTTAAAGGCTCAGTGCCGGTGTTGCGATCTGGTTTATAATAAGCAATGCCAGCTTGATCGTAATCAAAAAGGGCAGGTGCCAACATCTGACACAAGCCGCAAGCAATACACTCTGGACGTTCTACTCTGCCATATAAAGCCATATTCAAACTCCTTTATACGATACATAACACTTAAACAGCAATGTTGAGAAATGAGGTGACAAGCTTTGCTGACCGATTTTGTGATTCAATTTTTCAGTGAGCAGCCGCGGCGTGAGCGGGCTGTTTTTGGACTCTTAACTGGTAAGCAGACCATTTCAATCCTTTACGCCGCCTTGATTCACCAACAACTGCAATGGTTGCATCTTTATCCAAGTCTGTCAAAAGAAGCTTTTTCAGCGGCCATCACGACGTTGAAAGTGCAAAGAATGCTGCGTGAAACTGAAACCGGCTTGATTTTAACGGAAAAAGGGCAGCATCTCAAGCAAGCAGCAGTTACCCAGTTACCGTTACCGACACATTATCAACCGTGGATGAACTTACCGGTGTTTGCACCGCGGTTCTTCTTAGGCGTGCAAGTGCTTTCTGAGGCGAGTTATGCGAACCGTGCTTATCAACCAATAAGTGTTAATTGGGCGACACAGCAAGTTGTGAAGCAGTGGTATCAGCAGGTCGATCATCGAGCTGCCGTTACAACATTAAGCAACCTTTTTCAAGGACTGCCGACTGAATTAGCTGACACGTTAGCGGCTAACATGATTGGCCATGACTACGCTGGACAACTGATGCCAGCAACATTGCAGGCTCACTTTGAACGACTCGATGCGCTAGCGGCACTGGTTCAGCAGCTCGCTAATACTAGGAGTATGTGGACGGCGTTGTGGGGCGGACCCCGCGATTTCGTTTCGCGACCGGCGCAGCAGACCTTGGCGCAAGCACGCGCTGGCATGGCGTTGCCAACAATTGCTCATCGCAGCCACCGTAAGCAAAGCACGATTAATGAACATCTGTTGCTCGCGGCAATTATGGGTGAAACGTTGCCGATTGAGCATTTGGTGCCGCTTAAAATTCACCGTGCACTTGATCGGGTGACGCAAATCTACGATCATCAGGCATTGTTGGCAGCCATTCCTGGAAGTACTTTTTTTCAGATTCGATTGTTCCAGATTCTAAGTTTTCAAGGGAGGTGGCCGCGTGTCACAACTTGAAGCACAACTTCAACAACATTTTGGCTTTCAAGAATTCCGACCTGGACAAAAGGCTTTGATCCAATCGGTGTTGGATGGACATGACACGCTGGGAATTTTACCTACTGGCAGCGGGAAATCACTCTGTTATCAATTGCCGACTTTGATCAGTAACAAGCCAAGTTTAATTGTTGAACCGCTCATTGCCTTGATGAATGATCAAGTTGGTCGTTTGCAAGCAGCTGGAGAAAAACGGGTCATTGCCTTGTCAGCGCAAATGCCACCGGTTGCTTTTACCCAAATTCTCAAACGATTGGCAAGTTACCACTATATTTTTGTCTCACCAGAAATTTTACAACGCGCTGATGTGCTCATGGCGCTCAAACGACTGGCCCTAGGCTTATTTGTGGTAGATGAAGCGCATTGCATCTCACAGTGGGGGCCAGATTTTCGACCTGCTTATTTGCAGCTGGGACAAGTTCGCCAACAATTGCAAGCAGATGCGATTCTTGCCTTAACCGCAACCGCACCGGAGCCCGTTCGCCGTGACATTGTCCAACATCTAAGCATGCAATCGCCAGCAATTTTGGCTGGGTCAGTCGATCGACCAAATATTTTCCTTGGCGTTGAGACCGGCTTAACAGATAAGGAAAAGGCTTTAAGACTGGATCAGTTATTGCACGAGGTGGTGGGGCCAACGATCATTTATAGTGCTACCCGAGCCGCGTGTGAGACGTTAGCGATACGATTGCAAAAAGCCGGCCATGCTGCGGCCTTTTATCATGCTGGGTTGGATCGGCACCAACGCGATCTAATCCAGCGACAGTTTCAATCGGATCAGTTGCACATTATCTGTGCGACGAGTGCGTTTGGCATGGGGATCGATAAGGCAAATGTACGGTTCGTCGTGCATACCTATGTGCCGGAATCGCTTGAAGCTTATTATCAGGCAATCGGACGAGCCGGCCGTGATGGCAAGCAGAGTCTAGCGGCGCTTTTGGTGACCGATCATGATGTTCAGCACGGGGCTATTTTGGCGGGGATGTTGCCAGATGCGGCATTGATTCGGCTCATCTATGCGCATCCTGAGGCGTATCGCACTTTTGACGATCCGCAGATCAATCTGATCGAAGCGTATGTAGACGCTGGCTTTTCGGTAGAGGCTACGCAGCAGCAATTACAGCACAGACTAACTGAGAAACAGGCTAGTTTCGCAGCGATGGCGGCTTTTGTTAATGAATCAGAATGCCGTCGTGCTGTTCTGCTGCAACATTTTGATTCGCCAATTGAACCGCATACGGCTTTGTGCTGTGGCGAGATCACCACTACGATATTGCGCCAACTACAGCCTGAAGTGCCACAAGAACAACCAAAATTAGCTTCTTGGCAGGCAGTATTTCACCAAATCTTTAGATAACCGACGCCCTGACGCTGGTCAATATGATACAATAAGCGCAGTAGTGAGGGGGATCGTGATGGCGGAAAAAGATGAACACCAACATGACAATGAGGATCACAAGCGCACCAATGGTGAGGATCCAAGTAAACCTTGGGAAACGCTGTTTGACGATGATCGTGATGATCAAGGTAATTTGAGCCGCATTGCCACCAAGAAAAAAAGGCAAGGAAGTTCAAAATTGACCTGGATTTTAGCGATCTTGTTAATTCTTGTGGTTTTGGCACCAATTATTTATGTCAAAATTTCTGGTGATCAAAGCCGCAATGGAGCTAACCTTTCTAATGATCGCGTTGTGATCCAAAGTACTAAAAAGAGCAGTAAAGTTTCAAAATCAAAGAAATCATCGAAGGCTTCCAAAGCCTCGAAGACTTCAGTGGCCTCGTCACAGGCAGCGTCGACTCAGCCTAGTCAAGCACCAAGCGTTACTTCCCAACAAGAAGAACAGACCAGTGCATCAGCGCAGCCTAGCGAGCAAGCAAGTGCCAGCACGGCTGGCAGTTCATATACCGTTCAAGCAGGCGATAACCTTTATCGAATCGCTGTCAATCATGGAATGACCTTAGATGAGTTGCTCCAGATGAACGGTATGAGTGCGGGTTCCAGCATTGCACCGGGCACGGTTTTGAAAGTGAAATAATCATGACACGACCCTGTTCTGCATGCGTATTGGCATGAGCAGGGTCGTGTGTTGTGGAGGAAAGTATGCAAATTGCGATCGACGGCCCGGCCAGTGCCGGGAAAAGTACCATTGCGAAACGAGTCGCCAAGGAGTTAGGGTTTATCTATTGTGACACTGGCGCGATGTATCGCACCGTGACCTACATGGCCATCAAAGACCAGCTGGGCTTTGGCGATGAGGCGGCTATCATGCAGCATCTCGCCAACATGACGATTCGGTTTGAACCGGGTGACCCTGAACAGCGCGTCTTAATGAATGATGAAGATGTGACCTTAGCCATTCGCGAACCAGACGTGACCAACAATGTTTCGCAAGTGTCAGCGTTACCCAAGGTACGTACTGAACTAGTGAAACGCCAGCGGGATATCGCTGCATCCAGCAATATTGTCATGGATGGTCGCGACATTGGCACCACCGTTTTACCTAACGCCGAAGTGAAGATTTATATGGTGGCATCAGTTGCTGAACGGGCAAAAAGACGCTACAAAGAAAATATTCAAAAGGGCATTGAGACACCACTAGCTACCCTCGAACAGGAGATTGCCGAACGCGATCGCAAGGACTCTCATCGGGCCGTTTCCCCGCTACGTCAGGCTTCTGACGCGATCAGAATTGATACGACATCAATGACCATCGATGAAGTGGTGGAACGAATTTTATCCCTGATAGGCCAAGTAAAGACGAAATAGTCAAGGGCTTAAAATAATAGGTGGTAATTTGGTTCGTTTTCAAGTACAATAGATCCAGTATACAGCTGCATAGGAGGATTTTTTGGCATGAGTGATAATAACGTTAATGAGAACACCGAAACAATGGCGGACGCCCTTAAGAGTGTCACCACAGTAAAGATTGGTGATACCGTCAAGGCAGACGTTCTTGCCGTTGAAGATAAACAATTGATCGTTGGGATCGAAGGAACAGGCGTCGAAGGCGTGGTCCCGATCAAGGAGTTATCAACTCAGCCAATCGATGACATTCACGATGTTGCAAAAGTCGGCGACAAGCTTGATTTAGTTGTGCTTTCAACGGTTGGCAAAGATAAAGAGAATGGGCAGTTCCTGCTGTCCAAGCGCCGTTTGGAAGCGCAAAAGGTTTGGAAAGAAATCCAAGCTAAGTATGAAGCAGGTGAAACCATCACCGCTCCGGTTACCAGCGTCGTTAAAGGCGGACTGGTTGTTAATGCCGGTGTTCGTGGCTTCGTTCCTGCATCCATGGTTGAAGATCATTTTGTTGAAGATCTTAGCCAATACAAGGGTAAGGAACTTGAATTCAAGATCATTGAAATCGAACCAAGTGAAAATCGTCTGATTCTTTCACATCGTGCGATTGTTGAAGCCAGCAAGGCTGAAGCACGCAAGGAAATCTTTGCGAAGATTCAACCTGGCGATACCGTTGAAGGTAAAGTTGCTCGTTTGACCAACTTTGGCGCCTTTGTTGATCTTGGCGGCGTTGATGGTTTGGTTCACGTTTCAGAGATTTCGTTTGATCATGTTGACAAGCCAAGCGATGTTCTGAAGGTTGGTCAAGAAATCAAGGTTAAGGTTCTGAACGTTGATCCTGATCGCAACCGCATTTCCTTGTCCATCAAAGCAACGTTGCCACAACCTTGGGACGACATTGAAGAAAAGGCACCGGCCGGCTCTGTTTTGACTGGTACAGTTAAACGTTTGACCACTTTTGGTGCCTTTGTTGAAGTCTTCCCTGGTGTTGAAGGTTTGGTTCATATTTCCCAGATCTCTCACGAACACGTAGCAACCCCAGCGGATGTCCTTAAGGAAGGCCAAGAAGTGCAGGTCAAGGTTCTTTCCGTTGACCCTGATGCACATCGTCTTGCTTTGTCCATCAAGGCTTTGCAGGAACGTCCAGCAGGTTCTGAAGAAGAATCTCATGAAGGCGGCAACAGCAGTCGTGACAATAGCGACCGTGGTGACCGTCGTCGTTCTTCACGTCCTCGTCGTGGCAATGATCGTCATCAATCCACGTCGATTCCTGCTGAATATCAGCAAGATGATTCAGGCTTCTCACTTGGCGACATCTTAGGCGATGCCTTGAAAGATGCTGCTAAGGGCAATGATGATCAGGATGATAACAAGTAGTCATCTTGAACCTAAAAAGTTGAGCCTTGGCTCAACTTTTTTTATGGGAAACAAATCCCATGACGCCGTCACAGAAAGGAGGCCGTTTTATGGTCTTACCAACATTAGCAATCGTTGGCCGTCCGAATGTGGGCAAGTCAACCATTTTTAACCGTATTCTCGGTGAGCGGGTTTCGATTGTGGAAGATACGCCCGGGGTCACGCGTGATCGCATCTATGGCACGAGTGAATGGCTTGGTAAAGAATTTGCTGTCATTGACACCGGTGGGATCGACTTAGGCGATGAACCTTTTTTGGCGCAAATTAAGGATCAAGCTGAAATTGCCATCGATGAAGCCGATGTCATCCTTTTTCTCGCTGATATTGAAAGCGGGGTAACTGATGCAGATGAACGGGTTGCCCAGATTCTTTATCGGGCTAAAAAGCCGGTTGTACTGGCAGTCAATAAGGTTGATAACCCTGAACGTCGCCAAGATATTTACGATTTTTATTCATTAGGTTTTGGCGAACCCTATCCACTTTCTGGGACTCATGGGATTGGCCTTGGTGATGTTTTGGATGCTGTTTTAGCAGCATTTCCATCCGAAGATAAGTCAGTTGAAGACGATTCGATTAAGTTCAGCCTGATTGGTCGGCCAAATGTCGGTAAATCGTCTTTAGTTAACGCCATTCTTGGTGAAAATCGGGTCATCGTGAGTCCAATCGAAGGCACGACTCGCGATGCGATTGATACGAAGTTCGAAGCAGTTGACGAAACCTTCACGATGATTGACACGGCTGGGATTCGTAAACGTGGCAAGGTTTACGAGAACACCGAAAAATACGCGGTCATGCGTGCATTACGAGCGATTGATCGTTCGGATGTTGTTTTGTTTGTCATCAACGCCGAAGAAGGTATCCGCGAACAGGATAAAAAGGTCGCCGGTTATGCCCACGAGGCCGGTCGTGGCATCATCATCGTCGTCAACAAGTGGGATACAGTTGAGAAAGATAATCACACGATGAAGGATTTTGAAAATCTGATTCGTCAGGAGTTCCAATATCTGGATTATGCGCCGATTATTTTTGTTTCTGCCAAGACGAAACAGCGTTTACAGAGCTTGCCAGCCATGATTGTAGCAGTTTCAGAAAATCAAACTCGGCGAATTCAAAGCAGTGTCCTAAATGATGTCTTAATGGATGCCATTACTGTTACACCGACACCGACAGTTAATGGAAAACGCTTGCGGATTTATTACATGACCCAAGTTGCCGTCAAACCGCCAACTTTCGTGGTTTTTGTTAATGATCCCGACCTGCTGCACTTCTCGTACGAGCGATTTCTGATTAACCAATTACGACAGGCCTTTGATTTTTCCGGTACACCGATTCACATCATCGCACGTAAACGCAAGTAGTTCGGCGATGGCTGAATATTGTCTTTTCATTTAAAAAAATATGTCAAAAATCGTGATTTTCGATAACCGATCCTTGATCAGACAGCAAAAAGTTTGGCAAAAACCTTGTCACAACGGGCTTGCTATGCTATGTTTAAACCTGAAATGGTGATACATATTATCATTGTTTCTTCATTCCTGAGAGGTCAGGAATGGGCATGTTTAGGTGTTAACGCATCTAATCAATATGGAGGTGAAATGTTCATGGCAAACAAAGCAGAATTGATCGAAAGTGTTGCAACCGCAACTGGTTTGACCAAGAAGGATGCAACCGCAGCTGTTGATGCAGTATTCGGTTCTATCCAAGACTCCCTTTCAAAGGGTGACAAGGTTCAGTTGATCGGCTTTGGTAACTTCGAAGTGCGTGAGCGTGCCGCTCGTAAGGGCCGCAACCCACAAACCGGTGCCGAGATCAAGATCCCAGCATCCAAGGTACCAGCATTCAAGCCTGGTAAAGCACTCAAGGACGCCGTTAAATAAGCGGTTCACCTGAGGCAATGATGAAACAACCAAAAACCGAGTCTATCTGGACTCGGTTTTTGCGCGTTTTGGCGTCATTCGCCAGCGACCAGGGGCGGGACCGAGCGACAGTAGCGATATGCGCAGTCAAGTGTGGCTGGAGAGCTTTTGATGCTCATCAGTTCGGAATCAGCAAAACGCAATGTTAAACTAGCAGTAACGACAATCTTTAGGCTTTTTATAAAATAAAATCAACGGAGGCAGCCATGAGTTACGCAAAAGAAATGCTTGATGCCATTGAAGCTGGCCAGATGGAAACGGCGAAGCAGCTATTCACCCAAGTATTGGCCCACGATGACGACGAAACCCAATACAACCTTGCCGAAGAACTGTATGCGCTTGGGTTCAACGGTCAGGCTAAGCGGCTTTATCAAGGGCTCCTGGGGCGATATCCTGACCAAGGCGATCTGGCAACGGCTTTAGCTGATATTGCAGTTTCTGACGGAGATACAGACGCCGCCTTGAATTATCTTAGTCGCATTCAGCCAGGTGATCCTGCCTATGTTCAAAGTCTGGTGAGCGCTGCCGATGTTTATCAAACACTTGGTTTATATGAGGTTAGTGAGCAAAAACTGCTTGAGGCGAAGCGATTGGCGCCAGACGAGCCGGTGGTGACCTTCGCTTTAGGCGAATTCTATTTTGACTGGGGTCATTTTGCCGAGGCCATTAGTGCTTATAACGAGCTGCTAGCGGCCGGTACAACTGAACTTGCTGGGGTTAACATCGAAGCACGGTTGGCGGCCAGTTTAGCGCAAACAGGGCAGTATGAAGACGCAGTGGCTGCTTATGAAGATGTCGGTGTTGATGCACTGGATCTCAATGGCCGGTTCGAATTAGGCGGCTTGTATTTACAACTTGATGATCCGGCTAAAGCGATCACCAATCTTCAAGCCGTGATTGACAGTGATCCAAGTTACGCCAATGCGTATTTGCCACTTGCTCGTGCTTATGAGGCCCAGAATCAGCCTGACAAGGCCTTAGACACGGTTCAGGCCGGCGTCATGGTCGATGATACGAACCCAACGCTATATGCCTTAGGCGGCAAATTAGCGCTTAGTGAAGACAATGTCAAATTAGCCGAGACGTATTTACAAAAGGCTTTGGCGATTGATCCGGAAGATCATGGTAATATGCTCGCTTGGAGCAACTTTTTGGTGCAGGAAGAGCGTGATCAAGAAAATGTTGACTTTCTTGACCAAATCGATCGTAGTGGTGATGTTGACCCACAAATTTATTGGAATATGGCTAAAAGCTACGATCGGTTGGAGAATATTAAAAAAGCCCGTGAGAATTACCTTTTAGCGTTCAATCGCTTTCAGGATTCCCCGGACTTTCTCCACGATATCATTGATTTCTTCCAGTCGACTGGTGCTCGCGCCGAATTGAAAGCCGCTTTAGTGCGATATTTGAAACTGGTACCTACTGACGACGAGATGCAGGCCCGTTTGGATGAACTCAACGCCGAGACGGATTAATCGTTGTGAATCAATGACCAAATAGTAGTCGGCGGCGTTTTTTCTGGTAGGTGAAGCCTTCGCCCAAGGCCTCATGGACATCAAGGATGCTGATGAAGGCGTGCGGATCAATGGCCTCAATCAGCCGTTTTGTTTGGGCAATTTCAGTTGACGAAACGACAGCATAGACGACCTGCTTGCGATCGTGGGCGAACCCGCCTTCAGCATGTAAGAAAGTTGTCCCACGTTCCAATTCGTTCATAATGGCAGTGGCGATTTCTTGGCTTTTGTCAGAGACGATTAAAAGGCCCTTTGCCGCGTAAGCACCATCCAGCGTAAAGTTAACAATTTGTGAGAACACGTAGGCACCAAGCAGAGTGTACATCATGAGTTCGATGTTCAGATACGTCAACGAGATCGTTAGCACAGCGGCATCGAAAACCAACAAGGTTCGTCCCATTGGCACGCCGGTCTGTTGTTCAACTATCCGGGCAACAACATCCGTGCCGCCGGTGGTCCCGCCATGGCGGTAAATCAAGCCGCTGCCAAAACCACCAAACAGTCCAGCTAAAACCCCGGAGATAAAAAGATCATGATCGAGGTTGATGGTTAAAGGTACCCGTTGCCAGATCCACAGCCAAGCAGAAAGCATCAAGGTGCCAAAAACAGTGTAAGCTAGGGCGCGTTTGCCTAAAAATTTGTAACCAACGATGAGCAACGGAATATTCAGCAGAATTGTGCTGTATGCCGGATCGAGATGCCACCAATAGCGGATTAGCAGGGTAATCCCGGTGACGCCGCCTTCAGCCAAGTGATTCGCAATATTAATATAAACAAGCCCGAACCCATATAAAGCACAACCAAGAACAATCATTAAAAGATCCCAACAAGTACGCGTGGTGCGTGACATAGGCCGCCTCCCAAAAAAGAATTTAAGCTTATTCTAACAGAAATGTCATATTTCGGCTTAATTGTGGTAATGGTGGTTGCCGGTTTGGAAAAAGGAGTTTGAAATGCGACTAGATTTGACCCAGCCAGATTTTAAGGCAGCGATTCCGATTTTAAAAAAAATCGAAGCTGCTGGTTATGAAGCTTATTTTGTTGGCGGCAGTGTTCGTGATGCGATACTGGGGCTGCCGATTCACGATGTGGATATTGCCAGTTCGGCGTATCCGGCAGAAATTAAGCGAATTTTCAAGCGGACAGCCGATACCGGCATCGAGCATGGCACAGTGATGGTGCTTGATCACGGGACTGGCTATGAAGTGACAACTTTCCGAACCGAATCGCGCTATCAGGATTTTCGCCGGCCTGATCATGTGACTTTTGTGCGCTCCTTAGCAGAAGATTTAAAGCGTCGGGATTTCACTATCAACGCTTTAGCTGTTCGGCATGATGGCACGATCATTGATTTGTTTGACGGCCTAAAAGATTTGCAGCACCACCAGCTGCGGGCAGTGGGTAATCCTCATGAACGGTTTCATGAGGATGCTTTGCGGATGATGCGGGCAGTTCGATTCGAGAGCCAATTGGGGTTCGGCATTGAGCCAGCCACCAAAGCGGCAATCGCCGATAATGCCAAACTGTTAGTGCACATTTCTGTAGAACGAGTCGCCGCAGAATTTAATCGGTTGCTGACTGGGATTGATCGACGTGCTGGCTTGCAAGATTTTATTGAGACTCGCTTGTTTGCCTACGCCCCGAAAATGGCGGCTCATGAAACAGCCTTAACGCAATTTTCTCAGTTGCCTGATACGCAGCTGACCAGTTTGGCAAGCGGCTGGGCGGCATTGATTTTCCTTTTAAGAACACAGCCGCTGGTGATGCTAAAGGCCTGGAAGCAATCCAATGAGCTGATCACCTTGGTCACGCAAACTGTCAAGCTACTGCAGGTGATGCCGAATCCGACTGCTTGGGATCTTTACCAAGCTGGTGAAGCGGCCGTGACAACGGCTAGCGAGGTTCAAAAACTGCTGACGCCTGACTTTGATCAGCAGCAGCTAGCTGAGGCTTACGCGGCCTTACCGATTCATAGTAAAAAAGAATTAGCGCTGACCGGTGCAGATCTGATTAAAGCGGGGGTCCGTCCCGGGCCAGCGATGGGCAAAGCACTCAATCAAATCGAGCAGCGTGTCGTCGCTGGAGCTTTGCCAAATGAACTAAAAAAGTTGTTGCCGATCGCAACTGAAATGTCTCAAGATCGTTTGTGAGTGTGTTATGATGAGCATGTAAGCACATTCAACAACGTCAAACAGGACGATTGATCAGCTGGGCGGCTTTAAAATAGCATAGTTGGCCACCAGTGCGTTTCCAACCCGTTCTGCATGACAGTGAAGGGGGATTTCCAATGGCAGAACATGTTTTTGAGCAATTGATTTTTCATTTTCGTAACGGTGACGAATGGACTGTTGAGCATGATGAACTGGCGGACGTCTGGATCAGTCGAGTAACCACGAGTTACGGACGCATTCACGGCGGTCAGATTCAAGAGATTCATCCTTGCAAGAGCTTTAAGGTTGAGATTTTGCCTGAAGCTGACCACGTCAAGTCAAGCGATATCAACACCGGTTCGCTGGAGATGGGGATGTTTGGTCGCGCCACTAAGTATCAAGATATTGAAAAGATGGACTTGGTCTTTAACGCGGAAGACAAAAAGCGCGTTCAAATCTATTTCCCATTCAAGCAAAAGGATCCAAGCGGGCTTGATAACGAGTACCAGAGTAGCAAGCTTGCAGCAAACGGTCATCTTTATATTGTGATCGATGAAAAACATACCGTGGATGATGAATATCCGCGGATCTAATCGTGATCACGTACGGGTCGGCATTGATGTCGGCCTTTTCTTGTGCGCTGCTTCTTGCTAAGATGGACAACGATACGAGTGAAATGAGGGACAACATGCAGACGCTAACAGCACAAGGCCTGAGTAAGGCATATGGTGACAAACAATTATTCAATCAGATTGATTTTTTAATTAACGAAGGCGAGCGAATTGGCTTAATTGGGGTTAATGGCGCTGGGAAAACCACGCTTATTCGCGCATTAGCCGGACTTGATTCAGTTGATGCTGGTGAAATTAAAACACCCAAGCAATATCGCATCAGCTATCTGGCTCAGATTCCCGATCTTGATCCTGACTTGGCGATTATGGATGCCATTTATCATGGTGATTCACCGGTTTTTCAAGCGATTCGCCAATATGAACAGGCACTAGCCGAATATACCAAGGATCCTATGAATCCGGAAAAAACTGCCGCTTATACAAAAGCAGATGCCCGCATGACGCAAGAAGATGCCTGGTCTGCAGAAACCGATATCAAAACAATTTTGACGCAGCTGCACATTGATGATTTGAGCATGCGTGTTGGCGATCTTTCCGGTGGTCAGCAAAAGCGTGTCGGTCTGGCCCAAGTGCTGATCGAATCGCCGGACTTATTGCTGTTGGACGAGCCGACGAACCACTTGGATTTTGATTCAATCGCGTGGCTTGAGAAGTATCTCAGCAATTATCGCGGCGCTTTGGTCGTGGTAACGCATGATCGTTATTTTCTTGATCGCGTGACGAACCGGATTTTTGAATTGGACCGCGGCCGTTTATTCCAGTATCAAGGCAACTATCAGGCTTATGTCGCCAAAAAGGCTGAGCAATTGGAGGCCGAAAAGTCGGCTAATCACAAGCAGACCCAGCTTTACAAGCAGGAACTAGCTTGGATGCATGCTGGTGCCCAGGCACGTTCAACGAAACAACAAGCGCGGATTAATCGTTTCGAGACCTTGCAAGCTGCCAAAGATGCGGCACCGGAAGCAAACCAGCAGTTGGATCCCATTCAGATCGCCAGCGCCCGCTTAGGCAAAAAAGTCATCGAAATGCATCATGCCAGTTTGCAGTTTGACGATCAGCCGATTCTAAAAGACTTTAATTGGCTGGTTCAACCAGGCACTCGCATTGGGATTACCGGCAAAAACGGCGCTGGCAAGTCAACATTGCTGAATATTATTGCTGGCAAACAAAAATTGGACAGCGGTTCTATTGAATTAGGCGAGACCGTTCATTTGGGCTACTACACCCAGATGAGTGCCAATTTGGATCCGAACAAACGCATCATTACCTACTTGCAGGAGGTTGGCGAAGAAGTCGTGCAAGCAGATGGTCAACGCGTGTCAGTGACCCAAATGCTGGAACAGTTTCTTTTTCCGCGCAGTATGCATGGTACGCTGATTGGTCGCTTGTCAGGCGGCGAAAAACGCCGGCTTTATTTGTTACAGGTGCTCATGCGTCAACCTAATGTTTTGCTTTTGGACGAGCCGACCAATGATCTAGATATTGCCACCTTGACCGTACTCGAAGATTATCTGGATCAATTTCCAGGCACCGTCATCACCGTGTCACATGACCGTTACTTTTTGGACAAAGTGGCTGATCAATTACTGATCTTCAATGGCAACGCGCAGATTGACCGAGCGGTAGGCGAGTTCTCTGATTATCTGGCTCAGCAACAAACCAAGCAGCCAGCAGCCAAACCAAAAACACCAGCTGCTGACGCTGTACCAAAAAAAGCCGCGCCAAAGAAGAAAACAAAACTGACATATGCTGAGCAGATAGAGTATGATAAACTCCAAAATGAGCTTGACGAGTTGGACGATAAACTCGCTAAAGTCAAGGCAGCTATGGCCGAAGTCAACGGCGAAGATTATGTCAAACTAGGTGACTTACAAGCCCAAATTGACGAGATCAACCAAACAATTGATAAAAAATTCGACCGATTTGCCGAACTGGATCAGTATGTTTGAACACACGCCCACTGGAGGGAAGAAGACAATGTTAGAGCAGCCATATCTCGATCTTGCCCAAAAAGTATTAGATGAAGGCCACTTCAAGCCTGATCGCACGCATACAGGCACGTACAGTATTTTCGGTCACCAAATGCGGTTTGACCTTAGCGAAGGGTTCCCTTTACTAACAACCAAAAAGGTGCCCTATGGTCTCATTAAAAGCGAGTTACTTTGGTTCTTGCGTGGCGACACCAACATTCGTTTCCTATTGCAGCACAAAAATCACATCTGGGATGAATGGGCCTTTGAGAAGTGGGTTGCCAGCCCCGATTATCATGGTCCGGATATGACCGATTTTGGTCATCGCAGCCAAAAAGATCCTGAATTTGCCGCCAGTTATCGTGAACAGATGGCCAAGTTTGACGAACGTATTCTCACTGACGAGTCATTTGCAGCTAAATACGGTGATTTAGGATTGGTTTATGGCTCGCAATGGCGGGCGTGGCATACCAGTCGCGGTGACACCATTGACCAGCTGGGGGATGTGATTGAGCAGATTAAGACGCATCCATACTCGCGACGCTTGATCGTATCCGCTTGGAATCCAGAAGATGTGCCAACCATGGCGTTACCGCCTTGTCACACCCTCTTCCAGTTTTATGTCAATGATGGCAAACTTTCCTTGCAACTGTATCAGCGTTCTGCGGACATTTTCCTTGGCGTGCCGTTTAATATTGCCTCATATGCCTTGCTGACCCATCTTGTTGCCCATGAATGCGGGTTGCAAGTCGGGGACTTCATTCACACATTTGGCGATGCCCACTTGTATGTCAATCATCTGGATCAAATCAAAGAACAATTAACCCGGACACCGCGCCAGGCACCGACCTTGGTCTTGAATCCGGATAAACACGATATTTTTGATTTTGATATGCAAGATATTAAATTGTTGAATTATGATCCTTATCCGGCCATTAAAGCACCAGTTGCCGTTTAAGCGAAGCACGTGCTTGGGCTGCCTTGTCGGCGAGAAAGCTTATTATTGGCGATATCGAAGCTGTTTAAGTGACGGTTTTGACTGATTGCAGTACCATCAGACGTATCAAAAACGAGGGGGATTTTAAATGGTAGCATTTTTGTGGGCGCAGGATCGGGATGGTGTAATCGGTAAAGACGGCCATTTGCCATGGCATTTGCCAGACGATTTGCATTATTTCCGGACTCAGACTGAAGGAAAAATGATGGTGGTTGGGCGTCGCACGTACGAAAGTTTTCCAAAACGGCCATTACCAGATCGTACGAACGTGGTTTTGACGCACCAGGCTGATTACCAGGCACCAGGTGCGATTGTCTTGCATCAGGTTGCTGGAGTGCTTGATTATGCGAAGGAACATGCAGATCAGGCATTAGTCATCGCCGGTGGTGCTCAAATCTTTAGCGCCTTTAAAGACATGGTTGATACCTTGCTCGTGACCCGTCTAGCCGGCAGTTTTGCAGGTGACACTAAAATGATTCCACTAGATTGGGATGCGTTTACTAAAACCTCAAGCCGAACTGTCGAAGATCAAAACCCCGCTTTGACGCATACTTATGAAGTTTGGCAAAAGCAAAAATGATCTGACGCGGTTAGCAGCTAAAGAAATTTTTTAAGGAACTTAAATAGTTATGCGCATTTGTAGTTCGATTTTTTAACTAAAATTGACTCATGTGCAAAAAAAGATCGGCTTCTCCGTCTGACGGAGCGAGCCGATCTTTTTTATATAGTTAGCATTAAACGAAAAGGTAAATTGAAATGTACATGCACAGGCTGCCGAGAATGACAAACAGGTGCCAGATGACGTGGATGTATGGGATGCCTTTTTGCAGGTACAGCATAGCGCCACCTGTGTATGCTAACCCGCCAGCAACCAGTAACCAGAAGCCAATCGGTCCTAAGTGATGCCACAGTGGCACCATGCCGATTAAGCAAAGCCAGCCGAGAATGACGTAAATCATGGTTTCCAGATGCTTGAAGCGATTCAAGAAGAACAGCTTGTAGAGGATGCCGCCAAAGCAAAGCGCCCAGATGGCAATTAGCAAGCCGATCCCTAATGGTCCGCCAATCGCGACCAAACAGTAAGGTAGGTAGGAGCCAGCGATTAATATGAAAACGCCGGAGTGATCTAGGACCTGTAGGACATGGCGCGCCTTGCTAAAATAGAAACCGTGGAACGCCGTTGAAGCCGTATATAAGATGATGAGGGAAATCCCAAATCCTAAGTAACTGATTAACTCAAGCTGACTGCCACTATTGGCGCCCTTAATACCCAACGCAATCGTGCCAACCACTGCCAGCCCTAAGGCAAATGCATGGGTTATCGCACTAAACATTTCATTATTAAATTCATAATGCTTTGATTTTGCCACGCGCATCTTCTACCTCCTTGGTGCAACCGGTACAGATTTCTTTACGAGAATTGCCGGGCACGCTTCGATTCACTTACGATTTTAGCATGGTGCGTTTCACAATACAACCTAATCTAGTTATGATAACTAGATAATATGTACTGACAATATTTCTGGACTTTGCTATAATGAGTTCGATAAACGAACCTAACAGAAAGCGTGGCTCAGACATGGCAAATATCAAGATCGTCACGGATTCTTCCGTTCAACTGACTCCAGAAGAGATCAGCCAACATAACATTACGGTTGTACCGCTGACCATTATGATTGATAATACCGTTTATATTGATGGCGAAACCATCACACGGGATGATTTTATGGATGAAATGGCTGCGGCGCAAAATCTGCCCAAAACCTCGCAACCAGCTGTCGGTACGTTTGCCGATGTTTTCGACAAACTGACAGCAGACGGCAGCGAAGTTTTGGCAATTCATATGACTGAAACGATCAGCGGAACGGTGAATTCTTCGCGGCAAGCGGCTCAAATTGCGAAAGGCAAAGTGACGGTGATTGACTCGCAGTTCACGGACCGAGCGATGGCTTTTCAGGTCTTAGTTGCTGCTGAAATGGCCGAAGCCGGCAAAGATATGAAAACGATTCTTGATAAGCTTGAGCAAGTGCGGGACAACACGACACTGGTCCTTGGCGTAACGAATTTAGACAATTTAGTCAAAGGTGGCCGGCTTAGTCGTGTTTCAGGCTTAATTTCATCGTTTTTGAACATCAAGGTCATTCTGCAACTGCAAAATGGCGAACTGAAAGCCTTACGCAAAGGTCGGGGGATGAAGACGATTAATAATTTCATCGCCGAAACAATTGCTAAAATGGCCAAACTCAGCAACATCAAAAGTGTTGGTATTTCAACGGCCGGCGCTAAGGAATTAGGTGAAGACATTGGTCGGCGCATCGCAGAAGTGCTACCGAGTGTCCCGATTCTGGTGCGACCGACTGATCCAGTCATTGCAACCCATACAGGGCCAGGTGCGTTTGCAATTACGTACTACGTTGATTAATTTTTAATAAAATTTAACTGGCCGGCGGAAGCGCCGGCTTTTTTAAAGCACGAACACTTGTGGCTTGAAAACGCCGTATGCACGGTTTCAGGCATGATCAAGTCAACCGACAGCTGGTGATGCCTAAAACGGTTAGGCGGGCATCTGCGGCTACTTGTGCCCTGATTTTAGAGAGAAGCAAAGTCGGCACCATTTTTGAATCAAACTGGGCGCCCTTGTCGACTGTTTTTGGTCATTGTCAATGATCATTCAGACGAAGCGCCTTTGTTAATTTGTACAACCTCAAGTACAATAGCCTATTAACACCAGTCATTTGACCAGAAACACAGGAGGCACCATGGCCAAGTTAAAAAGTTTTCTTATTTCATTCGGCGTCATTTTGCTAGCCGGTATAGCGGCTTTTTTAAGCTGGCAAGTATTCGGCCCTGCCGCTGCGCCCAGTCAAGTCAAACTGACGGCTGATCAGCCGAAGCAACTCAAGCTGACGGCGGTTGGCGATTCGCTGACATACGGCGTTGGCGATGCCACGAATAACGGTGGTTTTGTTGGACTCACTCAGGCCGATTTGGAAGCTACCGGCCAATATCAAGTCACGACGAAAAACTATGGTGTTAGTGGTAACACCAGCACCCAGATTCTTAGTCGCATCAATAAACAGGCGAAGATTCGTACAGATTTGAAGCAAGCCAATATCATTACCGTGACGGCAGGCGGCAATGATCTGATGCATGTGTTGCAGCAACATTTTCTTAGCTTGTCTGAAAAAGAGATCACTGCTGGTAGCACGGCTTTTCAGAAACATCTAACGACCTTACTCACAACTATTCGTAAGGAGAACGCAACGGCACCGATTTATGTTTTTGGCATCTATAATCCGTTTTATGTTTATTTTCCAAAAATGACAGCGATGACTAATAGCGTGAGCGCGTGGAATCAGGCAACGCAAAAGACCTTGCAAGGCTTCCAACGTGTCTATTACATTGACATCGATAAGTTCCTATCAAATGGGGAAAATGTCGCCAACAAGGCTTCTGCAAAAGAGGCTTTGAAGGAAGCAACATCTGGAGATGGCAACCCGCTGATCTTTTCGCAAGATCATTTTCATCCTAATAATGCCGGTTATGCGCAAATGACTAAACAATTGATGACGAAACTAACAGCCACAAAGAAAGATTGGGAGTGATTAGGGTGACAGAAAAGAAACGGCAGCGCAAACAAAAATCGATCAGCTGGTCAATGATTAACTGGTGGAAATGGGCATTTTTAATCCTGATTGGCCTTATCTTGGGTAGCGGAATTTGGTTTACCAAAACCGTCTTAGCGCCGGTTTCACTGAACACAGCCACAGAGACTAAGACGATTTCAAACGACCCGGTTTTCACGGTTAAAGTCACCAAGAGTAGTGCCAACCGAATCATGGCACATTATTTAAAAACCTATCTGAAGGACAGCCCAATTAAATACGCCGTCACCCTTGGCAATAATGAGGCGGCGTTGAATGGTTCGTTCAAATTTCTTGGCAATAATGTCAAGTTCCAATTGACCTTTGATCCGTTGGTACTTAAAAATGGCGATGTTTTGCTAAAGTCAAAGAAATTGAACGTCGGTACATTGCCAGTCCCGATTAGTTTCGTAATGAGCTATATTGGGCATAGTTATAAAATCCCTAGCTGGGTCAGTCTTGATAGTAAGGCAGGAAACGTTGTGCTAAAATTGAGCCAATTTAAACTCCAAAATGGCATGACGCTTCGGGCAACTAAACTAGATCCGACGAACGATGACTTAGAGTTCGCAGTTTACCTCCCGGATAATCAGTGATCATTGGAAAGAAGCTGAATATTTTATGAAAAAAGAAACAGCTATTTTTGCTGGGGGATGTTTTTGGTGTATGGTTGAACCCTTTGAAGAGCAGCCGGGCATTTTGAATGTAGTGTCCGGCTACACTGACGGCCATGTCGCCAACCCCACCTATGAACAGGTTTCGTCTCACACCACTGGACATACTGAAGCTGTAGAAATCACCTTCGATGCCGACACCATTAGCTATCCGAAGTTGTTGGACATCTATTGGCAGCAAACCGATCCGACAGATGCTATGGGTCAGTTTCAGGATCGCGGCGATAATTATCGACCGGTGATTTTTGTGAAGGATGATGCCCAACGCGAAGCTGCAGAGGCTTCAAAAACGGCCTTAGCAGCTAGTGGGCGCTTCAGTGATCCGATTGTGACGCAAATCGAAGCTGCCAAGCCGTTTTATCCGGCTGAGCCTGAGCACCAACAGTTTTATGCTAAGAATCCCCGCCGTTATGCATTAGAACATGCACAACGGCAGGCTTTTATCGACAAAACATGGAAGGATCAATAATGCATCGGACTTTTTACGAATATCTCATGACCCTGCGTAACCCCAATGACCATAGTGAAATTGCTGAATTTGCGAAAAATGCCTTTTTGGATCAAAGCTTTCCTAAGCAAGAAAAGGATTACCATCGACTAAGCGATTATCTGGAACTAAACGGCAATTATTTGCCAAGCATGGCCGTTTTTGACGAAACGTATCGCGCCTATGAGGCGAGTGAAAGCACAGGAGGCGATTCGTATCAATAAACGTAGATTACCGTGGTGGGCCGTTTTGATAATTGTCATCGTCGCACTTGGCGGTGGTGTCGCAGGCGGTTACGCGCTCTCTTATCAGCAAGCGCAACAAAATGTTTTGAAAACAAGTGTCCCCAAGGAACTAGCACCCGTTATTGCTGCTTATGAGACGGTTACCAATAACTACTATAAAAGCGTCAATACGACCAAATTAACCGATGGCGCGATTAAAGGTATGCTGGCAACGTTAGATGATCCATATTCCGTTTACTTGCAGAATAACGATAAAACCAATCTTGATGACACGATTTCGGCTTCATTTGGCGGTATCGGTGCCACCGTCCAGCAAAATCATGACAGTCTTTCCATCGCTAGCATTTTACCTGATACGCCCGCCAAAAAAGCAGGCATGCAAGTCGGCGATGTGCTGCTCAAGGTCAACGGTAAAGATGTCTCCAAACAAACCGTTAGCAAGGCAGTTGCCAAAATTCGCGGTAAAATCGGTACCACAGTGTCCGTCACCGTTAAGCGCGGCAGCAAACAAGCAACTTTCTCGATGAAACGGCAGAAAATCACGGTTGACACTGTCACTGGCCAACTTGCTTCGGCCAACAAACAGGTCGGCGTCATTACTATTTCGACTTTTAGCGAACCAACCGTCAAACAATTCAAGGCCACTGTTAAGAAATTACGCAAAGAAGGGGCCAAATCCTTTGTCCTCGACTTACGGCAAAATCCAGGCGGCATGATGAGTGCGGCTTTGTCCATCAGCTCCATGTTCTCCAAAAACGGCCAAACCGTTCTGCAAGTCGAAGACCGCAACGGTGCCAAGGAAGTCTATAAGGCTGGCAAGAAACTCGATGACGGCTTTAAAGTCACTGAAAAAACGGCGGTCTTAATTGATGGTAATTCGGCCTCAGCCAGTGAAATCACCGCTGCAGCACTTCACCAAAACAGCAACATTCCGCTTGTCGGTGAAAAGAGTTTCGGCAAAGGCACCGTCCAAAATGTCGGCGAAATGGGCAGCAACAAAGAACTCAAGCTGACCATCGCTAAATGGTTAACGCCAAACGGCACTTGGATCAATCACAAAGGCCTGACACCTGATATCAAGGTCGACTACCCAGCCGCGGCGAAGATCACCTTGATCAACGCCACTCAGCTCAAACCAGGCGATAAAGGCAGCGATGTGAAGTCCTTGCAACAAATGCTCACGGCACTTAAAGTCGGCTCCGTCACTGTCAATAGTCAATACGACGATGCCACCCAAGCAGCTGTCAAAACGTTCCAGCAAGCAAATAAGCTTGACGCAACAGGAACGGCTGATCAGGATACGTTGGCAACGCTCGCGCAGAAGTTGAGTGCACAGTTGACAAAGGATGATCCGATGATGAAGGCGGCTGTGGATGCAGTAGCCAAGTGAAAATCAAATAGGTTATGATATGCGCGTATATGCCTTTTAGGAGGTGTGTACGCGTTTTTTTCGCACGTTCAATGATCCGCATTTTCGTGTTGTCATGGTTGACTGGGAAAATTATGCCAGTGCGCTTACCGCAAAGTTTCGCCAATTATATAGTCGAACGCGGGATTCAAAGGCCTTATTTGAAGTTTATTCAGCGATGAAGGATGATCCCGTTTTTAAGCAAACGTGGGATCAGCTAAAGGTCGAAGAGTTAGGTGAAGAACGATTGCTGCTCAGCGTCCCTAACGCCGGAGAGCTCTATTTCGTTGAGACTTTTCTTAAGTTTTTGGGGAATGGTGATTTTATCGGCGTGCAACTGCCTGGGGATGAAGGAACTCGCAAGAGGCTTGGTGAGATGGTTAGCGACTAAAAAGTGCATGACTGAGCGGCCCGACACATTTTTCGGCTATCATAGTTTAAAAACAGGCAGTTGTTACTTTTCACATAAATACAGTATGCTAGTCGTTAGGAAATAGTTCATACTGAGATTTTAATTGTCTTAGTCCTAAAGGAGTTACACAAATGGCACAAATTCAATGGTTTCCCGGTCACATGGCCAAAGCCCGGAAACAAGTTCAAGAAAAGATTAAACAAGTCGACCTCGTGCTTGAAGTTGTCGATGCGCGGACACCGGAATCGTCGCGCAATCCGATGTTGGATGAGCTGGTGGCTGACAAGCCGCGCATTATGGTGCTGAATAAGCAGGATTTGGCTGATCCGGCGTTGACGGCGGCGTGGGTCCAATATTATCAGGATCAAGGGTTTGCGGCGATTGCGATTGATGCCCAGCATGCCAAGCGGTTGCAGCAAATTCCGCAATTGGCGACGAAGTTGTTGGCGGAAAAGATTGCTCGGAAAAAGGCGCGCGGCATTCGTAATCCGATGATTAAGGCGATGTGTATTGGCATCCCCAATGTCGGCAAGTCGACGGTGTTAAATCGTCTGGTTCGGCGTAACATCGCGGTGACCGGCAACAAACCAGGCGTGACGAAGAATCAACAGTGGTTGAAGGCCAGTGATAACTTTCAATTGCTTGATACCCCTGGGATTCTTTGGCCGAAGTTTGCCTCACAAACAATTGGGATGCGGTTAGCCTTTACAGGTGCAATTGCCGATGCAGTTTTCCAAGAAGACATGGTTGGCTTGTATGGGCTGACTTACTTTATGGCGCATTATCCAGCTGCTTTGAAAAAGGCATACCATGTCACCGATGATGATTTAAATGAAGCGCCCCATGACCTGCTGGTTAAGTTGACGAAATCACAAGGTTTCGCTGAGGCTTACGATCGGATGGCTGAGCGCTTGATTTTTGATGCACGACAAGGAAAATTGGGACGCTTTACCCTCGAGAAGCCTGGTGAGACAGATGCCGACGCTGAGTGAGTACAAAGCATTGCTGGCTGCTGACGAAGTTGCACCGGCTATTTTGGCGGCACTTAAAGAAGACAGTCGCATCGGTGCTGGCAAATTACTGGCAGCGTATCAACGGCGACAGGCCCATCAAGCAGCCGAAGAGGTGGCTTTACGTTATCGTAGCAGGTATGAGCGTCAGTTATGGGGAACCTATGAGTATGTCGCTGGGTTAGACGAAGTAGGGCGGGGACCACTTGCTGGCCCTGTCGTGACGGCTGCGGTGATTTTGCCGCACCATTTTCAGTGGCCGGTGAATGACTCGAAACAGCTGACCGCACATGAACGCAATGTGCTTTACCCGCATATTTTAACTGAAGCGATTGTAGTTGGCATTGGCGTGGCTGATAATCGGACGATTGACCGTGAAAATATTTACCATGCGACTGAATTGGCGATGGCTCAAGCCGTTGACCATTTGCGAGTCGCTCCGGAATGTTTGTTGGTGGACGCAATGCACGTGCCAGTCGACTTACCGCAAAAACGCTTAATTAAGGGCGATGCCAACAGCATCAGCATCGCTGCGGCCAGTATTGTTGCTAAAGTGATTCGTGATCGTCTTATGATGATGTACGATAAAATTTATCCTGGTTATGATTTTAAGGACAACATGGGATACGGGACAAAGGCACATCTTGCCGGATTGGCGGCGCACGGCGTTACCCCAATTCATCGCCGCAGTTTTGGGCCTGTCCGTGATCGACTGCGCTCTTAGTGCTTCGTTGAGTGTGTCGATGTCGTGTTTGCGTAGTTTATTTGCGGGAGGACGACCAACAATGACACTGCGCAATTTTTTACTAGCATGGCATATTGCCACACGCCAGAATCCACGGATGGCAGTTGCTTTAGAACAAGCTATCCGAGGAAAAGACGATCTCGCACCGTTTCATGCAGAACTCAAGAAACGTTTGACTGACCAGTATAGTCAACAATTAATTGCTGCCAAACATGTGCCGTTTATGACGTATGTTGATGCTGCTTATCCACCACGATTGCGGGAAATTCCGCAGCCGCCGTTGGTGCTTTTTTATCGTGGGCAGTTAGGTCTGTTGAATCAATTAACGTTAGGGATTGTTGGTTCGCGGCGTGCAACCGGCTATTCAGCAACGGCGCTGGCGCAGTTATTGCCGCAACTACCGTCAATGGTGATTGCAAGTGGACTAGCAGCAGGAGCTGATGCGATGGCGCATGAGGCAGCCCTCAGTGCCCGACTGCCAACGATTGCAGTGATTGCCAACGGCCTTGATCAGGTGTATCCTGCCAAGAACCGCGATTTGCAGGTGCAGATTGCGCATGTTGGGCTTGTTTTAAGTGAGTATCCACCAGCAACCGGCCCGCAGCGGTTTCAATTTGTCGCTCGCAATCGGATTATTGCCGGTATTGCCCATGGTGTGATGGTAACTGAGGCGGAGATGAAAAGCGGCAGTCTCATCACGGCTAACTATGCTTTGCAACATAATCGCGAAGTTTTTGCGTTGCCTAATCGAATTGATGCGCCTTTGGGAGCAGGTACAAATGCGCTGATTCAGGCAGGAGCGGCGTTGGTGACTGGTCCAGAGACGTTGGTAGAAAACTTGAATTTTTACCCTTGAGGTGCACATTTTTGCTTATTTTATAGTAGAAAAAATTTCTTTTGATTTGACAAGAGCAAAATGACTAGCTTATGATAGCAACTGTTTTGAGTCAGCAGGTGGCATTGACCATTAGACTGGCACCAGTTGCGATTGCTTTGATGGTCGCGCCGGTGGCAGATGATCTATTGCCGCCTTAGGACGCATCAATTACTGACGACGAATCGTCAGCATCGCACAAATTAATCAGGGCTTGCCTACTAGGCAATGCCACCGGAAGGAGCGCGTTCATGGCCGACAAGAAGTTAGTCATTGTTGAATCGCCAGCCAAAGCCAAGACTATTGAAAAGTATCTTGGCCGAACCTATAAAGTTGTTGCAAGTTTGGGGCACATTCGCGATCTACCTAAGAGTCAGATGGGGGTCGATGTCGATAACGACTACGAGCCAAAGTACATTTCGATTCGCGGCAAAGGCGATGTGATTAAATCCCTTAAAAAAGATGCTAAAAAAGCTAGCAAGATTTATCTCGCAGCCGATCCGGATCGTGAAGGAGAAGCCATTGCATGGCATGTCAGTCACATTTTAGGTTTGGATCCAAAAGCCAAAAATCGCGTCGTTTTTAACGAAATTACGAAAGATGCCGTTAAAAATGCGTTCAAAACCCCTCGTGGCATTGATATGGATCTTGTAGATGCCCAGCAGGCACGGCGGATTTTGGATCGACTGGTAGGCTATTCCATCAGTCCTTTATTATGGAAGAAAGTTAAAAAGGGCCTGAGTGCTGGCCGCGTTCAAAGTGTTGCGCTAAAGCTGATTATTGATCGCGAAAATGAAATCAAAAACTTCACGCCAGAAGAATACTGGTCATTAGACGCTGAGTTCCAAAAGGGCCGTAGTAAAAAGTTCAGTGCTAGTTTCTATGGCCTGAAGAATAAAAAGCAGGCTTTAAAGAACAACGAGGCCGTTCAAAAGATTTTGGGTCAAGTGGACAAAACTAAGCCGTTTGCTGTGACGAATGTTGTTAAAAAAGAACGCAAACGCTTCCCATCCCCGCCATTCACAACCAGTACCTTGCAGCAGGAAGCTAACCGTAAGTTGGGATTCCGCACCCGAAAGACCATGATGTTGGCCCAGCAACTGTATGAAGGAATTAACTTAGGTGGTAAGTTAGGCACCGTTGGGCTGATCACGTACATGCGGACCGACTCGACTCGCGTGTCAAATGTTGCCAAAACTGAAACCAGCCATTACCTGCATGAGAAATACGGCGAAGCTTATGCTGCTGTCAAAATTCGCCAAGGTAAACTGCAGGAAGGGGCACAAGATGCCCACGAAGCCATTCGGCCAACCAGCACATTACGGACACCGGATAGTTTGACGGCAGTTCTGGACAAAGATCAGATGAAACTTTATCGGCTGATCTGGAGTCGGTTTGTTGCCAGTGAAATGACCCCGGCGATTATTGACACTGTGGCCGTGACGTTAGACCAAAACGGTGTGACTTTCCGCGCCAACGGTAGTCAGACTAAGTTTGAAGGGTTTACCAAGTTGTATGTCTCATCACGTGACAGCGATCAAAAGGACAATATTTTGCCACCGCTTGCAGTTGGTGATGATGTCAAAATGTTGAAGACCGATCCGGCTCAACACTTTACACAGCCACCAGCCCGTTACTCGGAAGCAAACCTTGTCAAAGCGCTTGAAGAAAATGGCGTTGGTCGTCCGTCAACTTATGCGCCAACTATCGAAACCATTCAGAAACGTTACTACGTGAAACTGAATGCTCGCCGGTTTGAACCGACTGAATTAGGTGAGATCGTCAACAGCTTGATCGTTGAATTCTTCCCGGACATCGTGAATATCAAATTTACGGCGAACGTCGAATCTGAACTTGATGGGATTGAAACCGGCGAGGCTGATTGGGTTAAGGTGATTGATCAGTTCTATAAGCCATTTGAAAAAGAAGTGGCTCACGCCGAAACTGGGATCGCGAAGATTCAAATCAAAGACGAACCAGCCGGCTTCAACTGTGACATCTGCGGTGCGCCGATGGTTATCAAAATGGGTCGTTATGGTAAGTTTTACGCCTGTTCCCGATTCCCGGATTGCCGCAACACCAAGGCCATTGTCAAAGAGATCGGGGTTGTCTGCCCGAAATGTCATATCGGTCAAGTTGTTGAACGTAAGAGCAAGCGTAACCGCGTCTTCTATGGTTGCTCGCGTTATCCAGACTGCGACTTTGTCTCATGGGACAAACCAGTCGGCCGCGATTGCCCGGTCTGCGGACATTTCTTAGTTGAGAAAAAGAGCAAAGCTGGCACCCAAGTTGTCTGCCCAAATAACGATTATAAAGAAGCCTTACAAAAAGCATAATTTGAGAAAGCAGTGAGTATGTTATCTTTGTACTCACTGTTTTTTTCGGGTAAACTTGGGCAGAGTGTGAACAGGCGCGCTTAGAAACCGGAGCCTAAATGGCTGGGCTTTGGCCATTTAGGCTTGAGGTCCTTATGTGCAGGTTTCTGCGCCTGTTTGCGCGTTTCGGAACCGGAGCATCACCAGCCTTGAAGTCTAAATGGCTGAACTTTGGCCATTTAGACTTCAAGGTCCTTACACGGAGGTTTCTGCGCCTGATCGCGCCTTTAGAAAACTTGCTCAAAGATTCAGTCTGCCCACAATAGCAAGCTGAGTCGCTACCGCATCAGCAAGCCACAAAAATACACGTGCCGCAAAACTCACATTTTCTCTGAACGAACTAATTGCGCCACGCCACCACAAGGAGGAATCACTCATGCCAACAGTTAATGTCATTGGTGCCGGACTAGCCGGATCAGAAGCAGCCTGGCAAATCGCTCAGGCCGGTGTAGATGTCAACTTATACGAGATGCGTCCCGTTAAAATGACACCTGCTCATCACACGAGCAATTTTGCTGAGCTTGTCTGCACGAATTCACTGCGCGCCAACCAGATCACCAATGCGGTGGGTCTATTAAAGGAAGAAATGCGTCAGTTACATTCAATCATTATTCAAAGTGCTGACGCCACCGCAGTCCCTGCTGGCGGTGCCTTGGCGGTGGATCGCGAACCATTTAGCGAGCTAGTGACCCAAAAGTTGACGAGCAATTCGCATATTCATGTGGTGAATGAGGAATTGTCAGCATTTCCTGATGGGATCACAGTGGTGGCTACCGGTCCGCTAACAGCGCCCGGGTTAGCACAGGCAATTGTTGATCTGAACGGCGAGGCCGGTTTGTCGTTCTTTGACGCAGCCGCACCGATTCTTGATGCGAATACGATCAACGAGGACATTGTTTATAAAAAGTCGCGCTATGATCGTGGCGAAGCCGCCTATTTGAATTGTCCGATGACGAAGGATGAATTCTTGACGTTCTATCAAGCGCTCGTTTCGGCCGAAGTTGCTGAAGGCCATGATTTTGAAAAGATGACGGTTTTTGAAGGCTGCATGCCGATTGAAGTCATGGCCAAACGCGGTATTAAAACTATGTTGTTTGGCCCGCTAAAGCCAGTTGGCCTTGAAGATCCACGGACAGGTAAGGAACCTTACGCGGTTGTCCAGTTGCGTCAAGATAACGCTGCAGCGAGTTTATATAACATGGTCGGATTCCAAACTCATCTTAAATGGGGCGAGCAAAAACGGGTTTTCCGACTAATCCCTGGACTTGAAAACGTGCAAATCGTCCGGTATGGCGTCATGCATCGCAACACTTTCATGAAATCCCCAGTGGTTTTGGAACCAACATATGCATCCAAACGCCGGCCTGATCTGTTCTTTGCAGGCCAGATGACTGGGGTGGAAGGTTATGTTGAAAGCGCCGCCAGCGGTCTGATTGCGGGTACCAATGCGGCCCGTATGGCGCTTGGAGAAACCCCGCTGATTTTTCCCGAAACTACAGCGATGGGGTCAATGGCGGATTACATTACTCACACATCCGCCCATCACTTCCAGCCGATGAATGCGAACTTTGGCATCATGCCAGCGTTAACAGTCAAAGTACGCAATAAAAAAGAACGCAATCAGCAGTTAGCTGATCGTGCATTAAAAGATTTAGCTACTTTCCAAGCAGGTATGAATCGGGTTGAACAAGTTTAAGGACGCAAAAAATCTCGGGTTACCGGGATTTTTTCATTGGTATTTCGGCGGCTTGATGGTGTTGATGCACTGAAAGCGTCAACAATGGCTGCATTTTATGTTAATGTATTATCGGAGGGATTCAATGAAGCCAATTGCAGCGTTTCAGGAGTATCTTGAAGTTGAACGGCAGTATTCACCGGAAACAGTGACGGCTTATTTGAGTGATCTTCGAGAATTTCAGGCGTTTCTCAAGGCCAACGGCGGGTTTACTGACTTTCGGCATGTGGATGATTTAGACGTTCAAACTTATTTGACTGATCTTAACAAACAGGATTTGGCACGGACATCGATTGCCCGAAAAATCAGTAGTTTGAGAAGCTTTTACCGTTATTTGACACGAATTGATGTCGTCAAACGCAACCCATTTGAGCTGGTTGAATTAAAAAAGCAGCATCATCATTTACCACAATTTTTCTATGAAGCCGAGATTCAGGAACTGTTCAAGACAGTTGCTGGCAAAACCCCGCTGGATCAACGTAATCGCGCTTTGTTGGAAGTTTTGTATGGCACCGGTATTCGAGTTTCCGAGTGTGCCAAACTGACATTGAATCAGGTCGATTTCAATACGGCATTACTGTTGATTCATGGTAAAGGCAACAAAGATAGGTATGTGCCCTTTGGACAGTACGCTCAGCAAGCACTACGAACTTATTTAAAAGATGGCCGACAAGTCTTGATGGCTAAAAGTCAGGCACAGCATCGATATGTATTTGTGAACCAGTATGGGCGTCCGATTACCTCGCGTGGCATTGAATATATTTTGGATCAGCTCATCAAGCAGACGACGCTGACAGCTAACATTCATCCCCACATGCTGCGGCATAGTTTTGCAACCCATATGCTGGATCATGGTGCTGACCTGCGAACTGTTCAAGAGCTACTGGGTCATGCAAGTTTATCAACCACACAAATCTACACGCATGTCACCATGGCACATTTAAAAAATGAGTATATGAAATATTATCCGAAGCATAATTAAGACTAAAGCATGATGCAAAAGCAGTCTGAGTTTTTTAAGCTAAGAACATTGGCGATAACAGATTAATCGCTACTTTAGCTGTTTTTATCCGACGAGATACGCAGATAACGCGCTCGCAGTCGCAGAAACCTGCACATAATGACCTGGAAGCCTAAATAGCCAAAATTCAGCCATTTAGGCTTGCAGCCCACTTATGCTCCGGTTTCTAAGCGCTTCTGCTTGCGCTCACTTAAAAAGGAGCATGACTATGACAACAATTGCAGCAGTAAGAAAAGATGGTGTGACCGCTTTGGCCGGTGACGGTCAGGTAACCCTTGGCGAAAAGGTCATCATGAAAGGCAACGCGCAGAAAGTTCGCCGGATCTATCATGATCAAGTCGTCATCGGATTTGCCGGCGGGGTAGCAGATGCTTTCACCCTGCAAGACTGGTTTGAAAAGAAGCTGGAGCATTATGCGGGCAACTTGCGACGTTCCGCAGTTGCGCTGGCTCAAGATTGGCGCAAGGATCCGACCTTGCAGAAACTTGAGGCCATGATGATCGTGATGGATGAGCATGACCTGTTACTTGTATCCGGGTCTGGCGAAGTGATAGATCCAGATGAAGACGTGGTAGCGATCGGCTCTGGCGGCAACTTTGCGCAAGCCGCGGCAATCGCGATGCTGCGGCATGCCCCGGATATGACACCAGCTGACATTGCCAAAGAAGCGGTGAATATCGCAGGAAATATCGATATTTTCACAAACCACAATGTTATTGTCGAAAGCTTTTAGTTTGTAACCGTCGGCAATTACATTGATCTACAGGAGGCTTATGATGGCAGAAGTACAAACCCCAAAACAGATCGTTGAAAAACTCGATCAATATGTCATTGGACAAGATGATGCAAAACGGGCCGTCGCGGTTGCCTTGTATAACCGTTATCGGCGAATGCAATTATCGCCAAAAATGCAAGAAGAGATTAACCCGAAAAACTTACTGATGATCGGACCAACCGGTGTCGGGAAAACCGAAATTGCACGACGACTGGCGAAAATAGTTGAGGCGCCATTTGTGAAGGTGGAAGCGACTAAGTTTACGGAAGTTGGCTACGTTGGCCGTGACGTCGAATCCATGGTCCGAGATCTTGCCGAAACTGCCGTTGCCATGGAAGAAGAGAAGCAATTTTCAAAGGTTCGCATACGTGCCGAAAAAGAAGCCAATAAGCGTTTGGTTAAAATTTTAGTGCCGGCCATTCGTAAGGAAAAGAATACCAATCCGATGGCCGAGATGATGAGCATGTTGCAAGGGATGCAAAATGGCAAAATGCCAGCTGGCGATGATGCAGACGCAGGCGGCGAAGTGACCGATGATATTCGCAATAAGCGTTTGAGCGTGGCAGAGCAACTGGAAAAAGGATTACTTGAAGATCATGAAATCACCGTTGCTGTCAATGATGAGAAAAAAGGCGGTGGCATGGGTGACATGTACGGTCAGATGGGCATTGATCTAAGCGACACCATTGGCGCTTTAATGCCTAAGAAAAAGGTTGAGCGGACCATGACCGTCAAAGAAGCTCGCGAAATCTTCATCAAAGAGGAATCTGACAAACTGGTCAATCATGCCGACATCTATCACGACGCCATTCAAAGTGCCGAGAATAACGGGATCATTTTCATCGACGAAATCGATAAAATTGCTGCAGGAAACAAGCATAATAGCGGCGAAGTTTCGCGTGAAGGTGTGCAGCGAGATATTTTACCGATTGTAGAAGGATCGCAGATTAACACTAAGTATGGTCCTATCAATACGGATCACATCTTGTTCATTGGATCAGGTGCGTTTGCCGAGGCTAAGCCTAGTGATTTGATTGCTGAACTTCAAGGGCGTTTTCCAATTCGGGTTGAATTGAAGGACTTAACCGAAAAAGACTTTGTGCGGATCTTGACCGAGCCAGACAATGCTTTGATCAAGCAGTATATCGCCTTGATTGGTGCAGATGGCGTGAAGATTACCTTCACGAAGGAAGCGGTTGATCGAATTGCAGAGATTGCGACTCAGGTCAACCACGACACTGATAATATTGGAGCGCGGCGACTGGCGACCATTCTTGAAAAACTGCTTGAAGACGTACTTTATGAAGGTCCAGATATGGCGATGGGCAGTGTGACCGTCACCCAGCAATATGTGGATGACAAGATTGGCCATATTGCGGCTGATTCAAACATGACGCGGTATATTTTGTAGTTAACAATAATGTTGTAGGTAAAGGATGAGGATGTATGGTAACGATTGCAAATGACTTTTTGACAGTTAAAATCAGTCGGCATTGTGCTGAACTGACCAGTATCAAAGATAACCTGACAGGCAGGGAGCGTCTGTGGCAAGCAGATCCTGCGGTGTGGGGTCGCCACGCCCCGGTCTTGTTCCCGATTGTTGGGGCGCTGGCTGACAATCAATATCATTACGCAGGCAAGACTTACCACATGGGCCAGCACGGTTTTGCCCGTGATCGTGATTTCACGGTGCTCTCTGCGACACCGTTTAAAGCGAGCTTCGTTCTGAAGGATGATGACAAAACGCGGGCGATGTACCCGTTCGCTTTTCGTTTAATCATCACGTTTGCACTAGAAAATAACAATCTACATGTCACGTATCACGTTGACAATCCGGACAAAAGTGAGCCACTGTTCTTTAGCATCGGCGGCCATCCGGGCTTCAAGGTCCCAATGACGCCGGATACTCAATTCTCCGATTATTATTTGAACTTCAAACCGCGTAAGTCGCTTGTTCAGATTCCATTGGTTGCTGGTGAAGGCATTGATTACACGCACCGGACCTTGGCTGCAACTGATGCCAATTTGGCCTTAACGCACGAAACATTTGATCATGATGCTTTAATTTTCGCGTTGCTTGGTAAGACAACCTTCAACTTGGTTTCTGACAAGACGAAACATGGTGTCAGCGTTACCATGACCGATACCCCATATCTGGGCGTTTGGAGTCCGTATCCAACCACTGGCGACTTTGTCTGCATCGAACCTTGGTGGGGCATCGCCGACACGATTGGCAGCACTGGCGACCTGACGCGCAAACTTGGGATCAATCGACTTGAACCTGGCACGGCATTTGAGAAGGGTTACATGATCAGCATTTTCTAAGGTGTCATCAGTTTGTCGATTAGGTACATGAAAAAAAGACATCCAGTTTCGGATGTCTTTTTGGTTGCCATCAAAAGGTGACTAGGAGCGGCCCCGGTGTTGACGAAGATATTGGCCTAAGCCAAAGGGCACCATATTTTCATCTCCGGCCTTGATGCGTTTGAAGTTTGCCCGATGTTTGATCAAAAAGACAACCAGCAACCCGCAGGCAACAGTTGTCAGCAACCAATCATGGTAAACAAGCGACCAAGCTGTGATCAACACCATACCCAGTGTGCTGGCAACGCTGACCATGGACGTTAGCAAGATCAAACTAAACCAGATGGCAAATGCAATAACAAAAAATGGCGGATTATATGCAAGTAAAATGCCAGCGCTAGTTGCCACCGCCTTACCGCCTCTAAAGCGAATGTAGATCGAAAATGTATGACCGAATACGGCCGCTAAACCCACGATCAGCACCAGCCAATGATGCTCGATGCCAAAGAGAATGGGTAAGCTGGCAGCCAACGTGCCTTTTAAGATATCCAGCACCAAGACAATTGAGCCGCCGACTGGCCCTAACATGCGATAAGCATTTGTGGTGCCAATATTGTGACTCCCGCCTTTGCGGATATCCGTGTGATAAAAGAGTTTACCAATGACCACACCAAACGGGATGGCGCCTATGAAATACGCGAGTATAAAACAAAGCACAAGTATCAAATGTGCCCCTCCTCTCAAACTAGAAACTATTTTAGCATTTTTGACTTTTGAGTGATACGTCAGTAGAATAAAACGAACGTACATTCGAATAAAACCTGTGAAGCGGGTTGTGGCGCGATTTGGTGGCGTCTTGTGCAAGGATCATGGCGGGGCACAGCGTAGATATGGTGCCAGCGGGCGATGAATTTCACGTCAAGAAGTCATAGTTATGTGCCATGCTTAGGGAAGTGCGGTTTTCTGCTGAGCTTTGGGCCATTGACACGGCTAATAAAATTTAAATGAACAATGATGGTATTAGCCAGCTGGGTCGATTTTGAGGAGAAAACAGGAGTCCTGAGAGCAATACGGTGAGGTCTGCTGTTGATGGTGTTGATGCCTAAACGCACTCGCAGCAACCTGCGTGTAAGGACCTTGGGTGCAATGGTCAAAGTCCAACCATCGCACCCAAGGCCGCTTATGCTCCGGTTTCTAATCGGGCTGGCTCGCGCTCTTATTTTTTATTTCTGAAATCTCAACGCGTGGTGTATTCTATAACTTAGTTGTTCAAAAAAGGGAGTTTACTATGGATAAAGCAACGCAAGCATATAATGATTCATCCATTCAGGTGCTGCATGGCTTGGAAGCTGTGCGGAAGCGTCCGGGGATGTATATTGGTTCCACCGATGGCCGCGGTTTGCATCACTTGGTCTATGAAATCGTGGACAACTCTGTCGATGAAGCGCTCGCGGGGTTTGGGGATGAGATCAATGTGACGATTCACGCCGATAACTCTGTGACCGTACAGGATCATGGTCGCGGGATGCCAACGGGGATGCATCCGAGCGGCAAACCGACGATTGAAGTCATTTTGACCGTGCTACATGCCGGCGGGAAATTTAACCAAAATAGTTACAAAACATCTGGTGGCTTGCATGGGGTTGGCTCAAGCGTCGTCAATGCCTTATCGGAATCATTAACCGTGCGAGTTGTGCGGGATAAGCGCGCATTTGAAGAACATTTCATCAATGGCGGTCATCCTGATGGCACGCTGCAGAAGTTAGGAAAAGTCAACGAACCGAATGGCACGACCATCACGTTCAAGCCGGACCCGACTATTTTTCAAACCACCGTCTTCAGTTATGATACCTTGGCCGAACGCTTGCGCGAATCAGCCTTTCTACTGAAAAATATCACGATTAATCTGACTGATGAACGCACCGGCAAGCATGACAGTTATCACTACCCTGATGGCTTGGTCAGTTTTGTTAAATACCTTAATGAAGGCAAAGACGCATTGTCACAGGTGATCAATTTTGAAGGCAAAAAGGACGGTATCGTGGTTGATTTTGCCGGCCAATATAACGATGGCTATTCTGAAAACCTGATTTCGTTTGTTAATAACGTTCGCACTGGTGATGGCGGGACGCATGAAATTGGCTTGCGCAGCGGCATGACGCGAGCATTCAATGAATTTGCCCGAAAAGTCGGCTTGCTGAAGGAACGCGACAAGAACCTTGAAGGCAGTGATGTGCGTGAAGGTTTTGCAGGTATTTTAAGTGTCCGCATTCCAGAAGAAATTTTGCAATTTGAGGGCCAGACAAAGGGCAAGCTTGGTACGCCGCAAGCCCGCACTGTGGTCGATGGGATTGTCTATGACAAGCTGTCAACTTTTTTGATGGAAAACGGTGAAGAGTCGCAAGAGTTGGTTCGTAAAGCCGTCAAAGCCCGTGATGCGCGGGAAGCGGCTCGAAAAGCACGCGATGATAGCCGGACGGGACGCAAGCGCAAGAAGGATCAAGGCTTGCTTTCCGGTAAATTAACCCCGGCGCAAACCAAGAACCCTAAGCGTAACGAATTGTATCTCGTCGAAGGGGATTCTGCCGGTGGTTCAGCTAAACAAGGCCGAGACCGGAAGTTTCAGGCGATCTTGCCATTGCGAGGGAAAGTACTGAATACTCAGAAGGCCAAGTTACAGGACATCGTTAAAAACGAAGAAATCAATACGATGATTTACACCATCGGCGCTGGTGTCGGTGCGGATTTTGATATGCAGCAGGCCAACTACGACAAAATCATTATTATGACTGATGCGGATACTGATGGCGCGCATATTCAGATTTTGCTACTAACCTTCTTTTATCGCTACATGCGGCCGCTGATTGACGCTGGCCGAATTTACATTGCTTTGCCACCATTGTACCGGCTGCAAAAAGGCGCTGGTGCTAAAACCAAGATCAGTTATGCTTGGACCGATGAAGAGTTGGCCAAAGAGACCAAAGCCATGGGCAAGGGTTACACATTGACCCGATTTAAAGGACTGGGGGAAATGAATGCCGATCAGCTTTGGGAAACGACTATGAATCCTGAGACGCGGACTTTGATCCGGGTTCGGATTGACGATGCTCAGCTGGCGGAACGACGCGTGACCACTTTGATGGGTGATCGCGTTGAGCCGCGTCGGGAATGGATTGAGCATAACGTCAAGTTTGATATGGATGACGACGGCAGTATTTTGGAAACCCCGACTGCTAATCACGAAAAATTACAGTTTGGTGCCAAGCAAATCGTCAAACAACTGGACAAGAAAGGAAAGTAAAAGCCATTGGCCAATCAGATTCAAGAACTGACCTTAGAAGAGGTCATGGGCGACCGGTTTGGCCGGTACTCGAAATACATTATTCAAGAACGGGCGCTGCCTGATGTGCGTGACGGCCTCAAACCGGTTCAGCGTCGCATTTTATTTGCGATGAACCAAGATGGCAATACGTATGATAAGGGCTTCCGCAAGTCGGCTAAAAGTGTCGGGAATGTCATGGGTAATTATCATCCCCACGGCGACAGCTCCATTTATGAAGCGATGGTTCGGCTAAGCCAGGATTGGAAGTTACGGGCCCCACTGATTCAGATGCACGGGAATAACGGTTCCATGGATGGTGATCCGCCAGCTGCAATGCGCTATACGGAAGCGCGTTTAAGCAAAATCAGCAAGGAAATGCTGGCCGATATCGATAAGGAAACCGTCGATATGGTGTTGAACTTTGATGACACGGCACAGGAACCAACTGTGTTGCCCGCAGGATTTCCGAATTTGCTGGTGAATGGTGCAACGGGCATCTCTGCAGGTTACGCGACCGAAATTCCGCCGCATAACTTGCGTGAAGTGATCAATGCGGTCTTATACTTGCTGAAGCATCCCACTGCTGATTTAGATACTTTAATGCAATACGTCAAGGGTCCCGATTTTCCAACAGGTGGGATTATTCAAGGGCTTGATGGTATCAAGCAAGCTTACGAAACCGGTCGCGGTAAAATCGTGGTTCGTTCTCGGACACACATCGAAACCATTCGTGGCGGTCGTGAGAAGATCGTGGTCACTGAGATTCCGTATGATGTCAATAAAGCGCAGATGATTAAAAAAATCGATGAATTACGCATCAACAAAAAAGTGGACGGTATTGCCGAAGTCCGTGACGAAAGCGACCGTTTTGGGCTTAGCGTTGTCATCGAATTAAAAAAAGAAGCCGATGCACATGGCATCTTAAACTATTTATTTAAAAATACCGATCTGCAAATTGCATACAACTTTAACATGGTCGCTATTGCCGACATGCAGCCGAAGTTACTAGGACTCAAGGCCATGTTGGAAGCATACGTCGAACATCGACGCGATGTGGTCACTCGGCGAACGCGTTTTGACCTCAACAAGGCCGCTGCTCGACAGCACATTGTCGAAGGCTTGATCAAAATGCTATCGATTTTGGATCAGGTCATCGCCGCGATTCGTGCTTCCAAGGATAAAGGAGATGCTAAGCGTAACTTAGTCAAGAAGTTTGATTTTTCGGAAGCTCAGGCGGAAGCGATTGTTTCCTTGCAGCTGTATCGATTGACCAATACCGATATCACGGCTTTACAGAAAGAAGCAGCACAATTGGCGAAAGCAATCGCCGAGTATCAAGATATTTTGGCCCGCCCCGCTGCCCGCGATCGGGTGATTGAAGGCGAGTTGAAGCGGATTGCCAAGGAGTACGGGGATGATCGTCGCAGCAGCATTCAAGCCAAAATTGAAACGCTTGAAGTGGCGACAACGGTGACGGTGGCTGATGAAACCGTTATGGTGCAGGTTTCTCGTGATGGGTACGTTAAACGCAGTTCACTGCGCAGTTATCAGGCGGTTGATCCGGCCGACAATGGTTTGAAGGCCAATGATCTTGCCATTTTCACTGGCGAACTGAGTACGTTGCAGCATCTTTACATCGTGACAAATGCCGGAAATGTCATTTATCGACCAGTGCATGAAATTAGTGATGCGCGTTGGAAAGACACCGGCGAACACTTAAGTCAAACAGTTGGCCTTGGCTCTGACGAAAAAGTCTTGGCAGTGTTTGCTTTTGATCAACTCGATGGCGCTGGCAGTTTTGTGTTAGGGTCAAGTGACGGGTACATCAAACAAACTGCCTTAAGTGATTTGCAGCCGCAACGGACGTACAAGAGTAAGCCGATGATGGCGATGAAGCTGAAAGACCCAGCCGCGATTGTCACCAATGCATACTTCACGACTGATCAGCAACAGGATGTCTTTGTGGTCAGCCGCCACGCTTACGGACTGACATTCCCGTTAAGCGATGTGTCAACTGTCGGTGCCCGGGCAACCGGCGTTAAAAGTATGGATCTAAAGCCAGACGATGAGGTTGTCAATTTCATTCTAGTGAAGGATCCAACTACGGCTAAGGTCGGTATTTTGACCCAACGTGGCGCCTTCAAAAAGATGGCCTTAAGCGAGGTCGGGGAAATGAGTCGTGCCCGTCGTGGTTTACTGGTCTTGCGTGAGCTTAAGCGTGATCCGCATCGGATTGTCGCGATGATGTCAGTCGATGACGCTACCCGCCTGAATGTTTTGACCGATACGGGTAAGGTAACGACCCTTAATCCGGTACAACATCCAGCAGGTGACCGCTATTCGAATGGTTCGTTTGTCATTGACACTGATGTCCTTGGCAAGCCAGTTTTTGTTCAAACCAAAGAAGAACCAGCAGATCAAGTCGAATAAATGGTGATCATTGACGCCACTGTCTGTACTAATACAGATGGTGGCATTTTTGATTATTATAGGACAGATCAGTTGTGCACAATTTAACAAAATGACGAAATCATGGGCGAAAAGAAGCGACGAAGCACACTTAAAAAACAATATAACGCCTATTATATGGGCAATAAAACGCTTGCATAGATTTGGCGGCGTGTTATACTGTGTTTGTAAGAACTGTCACATCTGTAATCCACTTTAGGAGGCAAACAACTATGAAACAGCTTGACGAAACCAAAGTTCCTAATTATTGGGAAGGCTTTAACGGCGGCGACTGGCAAGAAGAAATTAATGTGCGCGATTTTATCGAGCATAACCTGAACCAATATGACGGGGACGAAAGTTTCCTTGCTGGCCCCACTGAAGCGACAACAGTCCTGAACAATCAGGTTCTAAATTTAAAGAAGCAAGAACGTGCAAATGGCGGTGTTTTGGATGCTGACAACAATATTCCTTCTACGATCACCTCACACGGACCTGGTTATTTGAACAAAGATCTTGAAAAGATTGTTGGTGTTCAGACCGACAAGCCATTCAAACGAGCATTCATGCCATTTGGCGGTATTCGAATGGCTGAAGATGCATTGGAATCTTATGGCTTCAAGACAGATCCTCAAGAACACAAGATTTTCAATGAATATCGTAAGACCCATAACCAAGGTGTCTTTGATGCTTATACCCCTGATATGCGAAAGGCTCGCCATTACAAGATCGTGACTGGCTTGCCAGACGCATACGGCCGTGGCCGGATTGTTTCTGATTTCCCACGGATCGCTGTTTACGGGATCGATCGTTTAATGGCTGAGAAGTTCAAGGATTATAACTTGACCGGCGACGGCGAAATGACTGACGATGTAATCAAACTGCGTGAAGAAATCAATGAACAATATCGTGCCTTAAACGACATGAAGAAGATGGCCAAGGAATATGGCTATGACATCTCGCGTCCGGCAGCTAATGCGCAAGAAGCTGTTCAGTGGATCTACTTTGGCTATCTGGCTGCTGTTAAGACGCAAAACGGTGCCGCAATGTCCGTTGGCCGGATCGATACGGTTATTGATGCTTATATCCAACGCGATATGCGCTTAGGCAAATTGAACGAAGAACAGGCACAGGAACTGATTGATCATTTGGTTATGAAATTGCGGATGGTTCGTTTCATCCGGACTGAAGAATATAACTCACTGTTCTCAGGCGATCCAATCTGGGCAACCTTGTCATTGGCAGGAATGGGCAATGATGGCCGTCACCACGTTACCAAGACGGCTTTCCGTTTCCTGAAGACTTTGGACAACATGGGCGCAGCACCAGAACCAAACATCACCTTGCTTTGGAGCGAACGCTTGCCAGAAGGATTCAAACGCTATGCAACCGAAGTATCCATCCAAAGTTCAACCATTCAATATGAAAATGATGACCTGATGCGCAACGAATGGGGTACCGATTACTACGGTATTGCTTGCTGTGTCTCGGCACAACCAATTGCTGATGGCGTTCAATACTTTGGTGCCCGTGCTAACTTAGCTAAGACAGTTCTGTATGCGATCAACGGTGGGAAAGATGAAATTCAGGAAGCGCAAGTAGGGCCTGAATATGCACCGATCACCAGCGATTACATTGATTACAAAGAATTCATGAATAAGTTCGACAAGATGATGGACTGGCTGGCCGACACGTATGTCAATGCTTTGAATGTGATTCACTATATGAATGACAAGTATTATTATGAAGCTGCACAGCTGGCATTGAAGGATACCCAACTGAACCGGACCTTCGCAACCGGGATTTCCGGCCTGTCACACGCGGTTGATTCCATCAGTGCAATCAAGTATGGTCATGTCAAGGCAATTCGCGATGAAAACGGTGTTGCAGTTGACTTCGTTGCTGACAATGATGACTATCCACGTTATGGTAACAACGATGATAGCGCTGATGACATCGCTAAGTGGTTGGTTAAGACCTTCTATAACAAGATGAACACGCATCATCTGTATCGCGGCGCGAAGTTGAGCACCAGTGTCCTGACCATTACTTCCAACGTGGTTTATGGTAAGAATACAGGGACAACACCAAACGGTCGTCAAAAAGGCGAACCATTCTCACCAGGTGCCAACCCGGCATATGGCGCAGAAAAGAACGGCGCACTGGCATCCCTGATGTCCACCGCCAAGATTCCGTATCATTACGCAACTGACGGCATTAGTAATACGTTTGGGGTTACTCCGAACACACTGGGCCACGATGATGAAACTCGTAAGGATACCTTGGTTCACATGGTTGACGGCTATATGGAAAACAGCGGCATGCATTTGAACATCAACGTCTTCAACAAGGAGACCCTGATTGATGCTCAGAAGCACCCAGAAGAATACCCAACATTGACCGTTCGGGTTTCTGGCTACTGCGTCTACTTCGCAGATTTGACCAAGGAACAACAAGACGATGTCATTGCTCGGACCTTCTTCGAAGAAATGTAAGCAGCTTAACTCAAGACAGGAAGCCATTCCTGTTTTGCCAAAAGACGGCAACGATGCTGTTGCCGTTTTTTGGCAGAATGAAATGAAAATCAATTGAAAACGACACATGATGTTGTAGTGGAGGCAATAAGATGAAACTCATCGATCAGTCACAAAGCCCATTAAATATCTTAGAACAAGTTGGTCAGGATCATGATGGCCCGATCAAAGGGTATGTTCACTCGGTCGAAAGTTTTGGTTCGGTCGATGGCCCTGGTATTCGCTTCGTTGTCTTTATGCAAGGGTGTCGCATGCGTTGCCAGTATTGTCACAACCCTGACACCTGGAACATTGGGGTTGGTGAAGAAATGACGGCCGATCAAATTTTGGCGGATGCCCAGCGCTATAAAGCATTCTGGGGTGACCAAGGGGGTATTACCTGCAGTGGCGGTGAGAGT
This sequence comes from Lacticaseibacillus paracasei subsp. paracasei, assembly GCF_000829035.1. NCBI lineage: Bacteria > Bacillati > Bacillota > Bacilli > Lactobacillales > Lactobacillaceae > Lacticaseibacillus > Lacticaseibacillus paracasei. The sequence continues at coordinate 1,412,298 of NZ_AP012541.1, forward strand.
TTGGTACAAATCGATTTCATTCTCGAACTCTTCACCAAGGCTAAGGCACTGGGAATTTCGACTTGCCTCGATACGTCAGGCGGCCCCTTCACGCGTGACCAACCGTGGTTTGGCCAGTTTGAAAAGCTGATGGCTGTTACTGACATCTCATTAGTTGATATTAAACACATTGATTCGGCCGAGCATAAAAAGCTCACCGGTTTTCCTAATGAGAATATTTTGGATATGGTGCAGTATATGTCGGCGCATGGTGATGACATGTGGATTCGCCACGTTCTGGTCCCGGAACGCACTGACTTTGACCCTTATCTCAAACGGTTAGGGGACTATATTGCGACATTGGACAAAAACGTGGTCCAAAAAGTTGAGATTCTTCCGTATCACACGTTAGGCGTTAAAAAGTATCACGAGCTTGGCATTACGTACCCGCTTGAAGGCATCGAACCGCCGTCTGCCGATCGCGTTAAGAATGCAGAGAATCTGCTGCACGTTAAGGATTATACCGGATGGCAAAGCTGGCGTCCGAAACCAGTTGCGAGCAACTGAATCTTTAGCTAGAACTTAACGTAACGATTAAAAACGCGGCAAATTCGTTGCGTTTTTTTTCATTGCCACTTATGATGATGGTTGAACGATATTATTAAATTATAAACGAAAGGGAAGCCGCCCTATGAAAACGAAACAAGAGCGCATTTTTTCCTCAAAGACACTAACTTATTTTCTGCAATTGGCAGAAACCATGAACTACACCCAAGCCGCCCAATTGCTTGGCATTACCCAGCCAGCCTTAACACAGCAGATCAAGAAATTGGAACGGACGGTGGGGGCACCGCTGTTTTATTCTGTCGGGAAGAAACTGCATTTATCTGACGCTGGTCAGACCATGTTAAAGTCAACCCATGAGATCTACGAGATCTTGAACCAGACAACCGACGAAATTCAACAAACAACCAGTGCAACCGTCGGAAAAATCAATATTGGGTTATTAAGCTCAATTGAGGATAGCGCCTTTATTGCGTTCATTGCTCATTACTATCAACTGAATCCTGAAGTTGAAGTAACGCTACGGATGATGACCCGTCACGAAATTTGGGAATCCTTGGAAAACAACCAGATTGATTTGGCTATCATGAATCTGCCAGATGAGACCATTAAGAACTGGAAACCATACGCCAGCAAGAAAATTATTGATGAACAATTGCTGTTCTTGCACCACGATGACGCCTTGGCTAACCGTAAGCGAATCCATTTCAAAGATACTTTAGCTGAACCTTGGGCAACTTATCCTGACGACTATTTCCTTGGACAGCTTCTGCGTGAGGCGTACAAGAATCAAATGGTTGATTTCCCGCACGTGGTCGCACATTTCACCACGCCATATCAGTTAACCCAATTCGTTAACTTGTCAGGGGTCAACACGGCCTTACCAACCAGTTTTGTTCGGGCACGCGCTGATCAAATCAAGGCCTATGCTATTGCGTTTGATCCGGCCATTCGCTTTGAGATTTCTTTTGTTTATCGCAAAGAGAAAGCTGACATTCCGCGGATCTCGAACTTCTTCCAGACCTTTGACGATTATCTGAAGGAAAAAGATTACTTGTCGCGGGTCAGTGAAAACCGTGTTAAACTTGATAAGTAAACTATTCAGTTGAGGAGCGATCAGATAAGATGACGACTTTGATTTTTGGGCATCAGAACCCGGACACCGACGCGATTACGAGTGCCATGAGCTGGGCAGAATTTCAGAAACAGGCAGGCAACACGGATGTTGAGGCGGTAGCATTAGGCGGACCGAACGATGAAACTAAGTTCGTCCTTGATCACTTTAAGGTTCAGGCACCGCGGGTTATCAAGACGGCAGCCAACGAGACGGATCATGTCATGTTGGTTGATCACAACGAATTTCAACAAAGTGTCAGTGATATCGAAGACGTGACGATTGATTCTGTTGTCGACCATCATCGCATCGCTAACTTCCACACGGCAGCGCCGCTGTTTTACCGAGCAGAACCGGTTGGCAGCACCAATACCGTCATTTTTGAGATGTTCCAAGAATATGGCTTCAAGATTTCGCCAACATTGGCTGGTTTGATGGCTTCTGGTTTGATTTCAGACACGCTGTTGTTGAAATCGCCGACCGCAACCGATAAGGATAAGAAGATTTTGCCAGAAATGGCGAAGATTGCCGGAATTGATTTGCAGTCATATGGTCTTGCCATGCTGAAGGCAGGTACTAATTTGGCCGCCAAGTCAGATATGGACATTATCGAAGGCGATGCTAAGAGTTTCACCATGGGCGGCAAGTCTATTCGCATCGGACAGGTCAATACCGTTGATCTGAACGACATTTACGCACGTCAGGACGAATTGATCAGTGCCATGACCAAAGAGGCGCAGGCGAAAGGCTACGACGATTTCCTGCTGATTGCCACTGACATCTTGGACAGCAATTCAACTGGTTTCGCAGTCGGTGCTGACCGCGATAAAATCGCCAGTGCTTTCAACGAACAGTTCGACAAGGACGCGCGTTTGGCATTGCCTGGGGTTGTTTCCCGCAAAAAACAGGTCGTTCCGCCAATGCAGAGCACGTTTGAAGGTTAACTTTCATCTTTAATTGCACACAATTGTTCTAAGGAAAGTCGCAGCTAGCCAGTTGCGGCTTTTTTGTTTGCAAAAAGTCTCTAGCCATCTTTTTGCGAAATCTGTTAAATATAAAGCTGACTAGCAGCTCGTGATGCGTGAATTTGAAATTCGTGTAGTAATTCGCGGGTCGAATCAACAGCAAGTTGTCATGGGTCATTTTGGCTGGTTTTGAGGCATGCTGAGAGACGCATTCTGAGACGAGTTCGGGAATTCAACTCCCCAGTTTACAATTCAAGTGCAACACCCTGACGACTAGACCATAAAGGCCATGAAGACCTATTCTTGTTAGTGCTAGCTAAACAAGAAAGCAGGAATCTTCATGACCCACTCTCAGACTAACACCCACAAGCATTACCAACAACTCAGTTTTAGCGACCGTGCTACAATTCAGGCCCTTCAGGCTGCTGGTGACACCGCGACCGTGATTGCACAGAAGCTTCATCGCAGTAAAGCGACAATCTCACGAGAAATCACGCGTGGATCTGTAACTCAGCTCGACTCGAAGCGTCACTCGCATCAAGTCTATCTTGCGGAAACTGCCCAAGCCATGCACGACCGTAAACGCGATAGAACCGGTCACTACGCCTTTCTTAAGACCGGCCGTGCGTTCTTCAAGGCTCTCGCCAGGGAGCTTACTCGTAAGCCGCGCGTACACAGCGTTGATAGCTTCGTACACTTCTATCGCGACCAGGGCAAGGCTTGCCCTTCAACGACAACTGTCTATCGCTACATCGACGCCGGGCTGCTTGAGCTAGACAACATGACACTTCCCAAGAAGCTCCGACGCCGCATCAAAGGCTATAAGAACGCCCACAAGCGCAAGAATAAGAAGATATACGGCGACTCAATCGAGTTGCGTCCTGCGGCCGTGAATGACCGCACAGGCGTGGGACATTGGGAAGGCGACTTGGTCAAAGGTATTCGCTTAGCTGATGAGCCAGCATTAATGACGCTCACAGAACGGTACAGCCGGACTGAGATCATCGTCAAGATTCCTGACTATCATGCGGGCACCTGCCTTAAAGCCTTGCAGGACACGATCGACGACTACGGGGCCAAGGAATTTGAGAGTATCACTTTTGACAATGGTTCCGAGTTTGCCAAGTTATCAGAGATTGTTGGAACCCAGATTTACTTCGCACATCCGTACTCGCCTTGGGAGCGTGGCACAAACGAGAACGCCAATGGACTGCTTAGGGAATTCTTCCCGAAAGGGAAGTCTCTCAGAGCAATTACCCTGGTTGAAATTCAAGCAGTCCAATCCGCACTGAACCATCGTCCCAGACGTATTCTGAACTATCTTCGCCCATGCGATTACTACCGATGCATGGCGTAACAGCCTAGACCACTATCAAGAATTCGTTATCATCGTTGCACTTGACTTGAAAATTGAGGTCGGGAATTCAACTTGATAGTTGTTCGTCGCAAGTGACTTAACGAAAAAAACTCAAGCAAAAAATATCCAATGATTTATCCAAAGATTGTAGAAGCTTTTAAAGACTTGGCTGCAAGCAGCGGTTCAAAAAATGAGGCGACTATCAGGTGCTGTATGAAATTGCGAATCAAATAATCGCCAACGTAAATATTGCGAGAATGGCACGATGCCGTCTCTTCAAACACTACTTCGCATAATATATATTATGTAAACTAGAATATAAATAATTGGCTTTGCCACTTGATCTGCGAATCTGGGTGTCCCCTCTTTCAGATGGCTGTCAAAAATTTGTGGTCCGGACATGATGTTGGTGGTGGCGATTGAACTTTTTACCAAGGCAATCAATTATGACTTGGGTTGTTGCGTTTGCGCTGAGTTGCATGCATTTGTTTGATTGAAAATGTCATGCCAGCCAAAACCAGAAAAGTGCATATCAATTCAAGCTTCATGATGTTGTGAGATTCTCGTCAGTTAGCCGGCTTCGAGTTGCTTGATGATTTTTTGAGTTGTGTAGTTTGAAATTGACTCAACAACAATTGAGGGTCACGTAACATTCAGCAAATTTATTTTGATGACCAATGGCCAAAATAAGTTTGCTGAATGATTGACCGAAGTGAACTCATTTAATAGCCGAATTCATGCCAGAATTATGCCAGCTTAAATTTGTGTGACCAACAGGTGTTTGCTGACATCTTTGCTCACCTTTGGATAAAGCTAAAACTTTATTCAATTCTGCTTCACATGGCAGAACAATGGCTGAACTAGCACCACCGTTCATTTTTCATCAACACTAGCCCTCGCCAAGGACAGTTGTTTTCGCGTATACTAACATTATCTAAAAGAAAACATACGTTCGAGGTGAAATCTGTGTCGACACAAAATTATTCGAAATTAATTCATACAATGCTACCTGCCCTGCCGGATTACATTCAGGACTATTATCAGAGTCAAAAAGCGATCCCGATCGCCGATTCGACGCTGTATCAGTATTTACATTTTTATCAAGAGTTTCTGAACTGGCTGATTAACAGTGGTGTGACGGTCGCTTCCTCACCGCAAACCGTCCCGCTGACCGTGTTAGAACATTTGTCGTTGCGTGATGCCCAGGCATTTATGGCGTATTTGCTTGAACGGCCTTCCAAGACGCACCACAACAAGCGAATGACGCGTCGCAGTGTCGCTTTGCGCTTAGTCGGGATCAAGGCGCTTTATCGATTTTTGACGGAGGAAAGTGAACCCCATGCAGATGGCGAACCTTATTTCTATCGGAATGTCTGGAACAAGGTAAAACTTAAAACCCATACTGAAACTGCGAGTTACCGAAACCACAAGCTACAGGAAATGCTGTTTGTGGACGGTGAAGATGCTAAGTTTTTACAGTGGTTGGATCAAAGTTATGCGCAACAACTGCCAGCCAAGCCGCGGCGCTATTTTGAGGCGACAAAAGTGCGCAACTTGGCCATGATTGCCTTACTGTTTGGCTCAGGGGTTCGTGTCAGCGAATTGGTGAATATGAATCTGGAAGATTTGAACATGGATCGGCATACGGTCCAAGTTGTTCGCAAAGGTAACTTTCAGGATCGCGTCAATTTTGCAGACTGGATTGATCCGTATGTTCAGGCTTACTTAACGCAGCGAGCGGCTATTATCGGTTATCAAAAGCCGACTTCTCCCCTGTTTGTGACAGTTGTCGGCCAAAAAATCAATCGGATTCGCCAAAATACAATCGAAGCCTTTTTCAAGCGCTATACAACCGATTATGGTCGGCCATCAACACCACATAAGGCCCGGCACACTTTGGGAACCAATATTTATACGGTCACCAAGGATGTACAGCAGGTTGCGGATCAGCTTGGGCAGACGACCACAAGCGCAACAGATCTGTATATCAATCTCAGTGATAAAAGCGGTAAAGAAGCCTTGCGTGAGGTTTCTGAAACGGCCGCAAAAGCAACCGATCGCGGGCATGAACAAGCTTAATTGACGAGAGATGGTTACTGAAGTTGATCATCGAGTCTTTTGAAAGCTTATTTCGCCAGACCAGCCTATAATCGAGTCAGATCGAAACGGGAAGGTGGGATTGATTGTGTTAGATGTTAAAGATTCAGTGAACCGATTAGCATGGACTACGGAGCATCATTTCCTGCATATTCAGGCCCGACATGATTTTATGCGGGCATGGGCAGTTCAATTTGAGATGGCGTATACGGACTTTCGAGTGATTCAGATGGCGCTGCAACTTGGCGGCGAACAATATCATGATTTGCTAAAGCGGTTTGTGGCCGCCTATGAAGCGGTGTATGCCTATGAGTATGCCTTTGCTGCTGGCGGGTTGGCTGGTTTTGACGAGCAGTTTGCCGATAAAATGGCGGACTATCAAACAGCTGAGCAAACGCTGTTGAAGATCATTGATGAAATCAAGGCATTGCAGCCGGCTTAATTGCTGGCATCAACGAAAAAAGCGTCGAGCGACAGTATTTTTACTGGCGTTTCGACGCTTTTTTTAGTTAGCTGCGACTGGTGGCTTGGCGACGCGAGACGATGCGATAGTACACGTTACCGGTGAGCTTGTACATGAGGACATAGATGATCGCGAAGATACCAAGTGTGATGAGTGAGACAGTCAGGAAGAACTGCCAATTCGGTAAGCCAAACAATATCATGATGCGTTGAATGAATGGCAATGCAAATCCGACATGAATCCCTGCCACGAGTAATGGCAGATAAAACAGCATTAGTAACTGGCTGTTGATGGTTGCGCGCACTTCTCGCAAGCTTAAGCCGACGCGTTGTAAGATTGTGTAGCGGCGGGCATCGGCATAGCCTTCAGATAACTGTTTATAATACAAGATCAATAAGGTTGCCAAAATGAAGGTGACGCCGAAAATGATGCCGAGGAAAAGAAAGCTGCCCATGATACTCATGGTCTCATCGTAATTCACCGCTTTCGATTGAACTGAGGCCGATTCAGCGATACGACTCTTGACCACCGCTTCATAGAGCTTAAGCTGATTGGCATGGCTTCCTTGCAACATCACATCTTGACTTGTGGTGATATCAGCTTGCGCCTCAGCCGCGTTTTGATAGCGTGCATTTCTCAGATGCTGCATGGCGTCGATCATTTGCTTCTCTTCAGGAAAGGCAATAAAAAGATTGGGGATAAAAGTCGCTTGTGCATTTGGAAAGCTACCTGCACGTTTTCCGATCCTGTAAGTCTTTTGACCAATGCGAATGGTCTTGCTAGGAAAATTTTTGGATGTATAGATCAACACTTCCCCTGACTTAACGCGGGCATGATGCCCGGTAAAACGGTTGTAGCTCTCAATGATCATCAATTGCACCGAGCGCGCATTGCCCATACTGAACGGACCATTGACATTGGCCTGCGATTCAAGACGATTGCCATCAAGTAAAGCCATCGTACTGGAAGGTCCAACAAAAGTGTGTTGCGACTTGATGATGACATGATTTGCGCTGGCCATCCGTGCCACCTTGCCGGGTGCAGTGGTGTCGTTTGCCTTGAGAACATATGACAAATCAACCGGCGTATTCGTATTGACGACTTCATTGATACCGAAGAACAACGTGGCCGTGCTGGCGAGCGTAATTAAGGTCATCGTCACCAAAATGGCAATAGATGCAAGGCCAGCACCGTTTTGTTGCATACGATAGAGTAAATTAGCTACATTGATAAAATGCTTGGGTTTGTAATAGTAATTTTTGCGGTTTCGCAACCATTTTAAGACGAAGACCGATCCGGCGGTGAACAGTCCATAAGTGCCGCAGATGACTAAGATCACGGCAACAAAAAACATACTCATTGCTTGTAGTGGATTAGTTGTCGTGACCGCGATATAGTAGCCGGCAATTAAGGCAATAAGGCTAACAATTAGCGTCACCCACTTTGCCTTGGGCTCCCGCTCACCTGCTCGTTGTGCTCGCACGATTTCGATTGGCCGTTTGCGAATGAGCCAAAGTTCATCAACTAACAGCAAAACAATGAATAAGCCAATGGTAATGATCCCGGCGATACTGAAGGCTTGCTGGCTTAACCCAAAGTCAAGATTGTGGTCAACTTTGAGCATTTTGGCGAGCGCAAGGTAGCTGATGCGGGAAAGTACGGTACCGAGAATACCACCGAACAGTAAAGTGGTTAGTAACAGCAGCAGCTTCTCCACTGCCATCATTTTGCCGAGTTCACCTTTGCCAAACCCGATGATGTTGTAAAGTCCTAACTGACGAATACGCTGTTTGCGCAGAAAATTGTTTGCGTAGATGGCGAGAATCACAGAGATAATCACGATGACATCTGTGCCGAACATGAACAGTGACTTGCCAGCGGCTGCCCCCAGCTTTTTAAACAAGACATCACTACTGGCGTAAGCATTCAGCATGATTAGGTTGACGGCCATCAGGAAGCTAGTGGTGGTGACAAACGGAACAAACAGGCGGCGATCGGCTTTCAAGTTACTTGCAGCGAGCTTAAAGTAGAATTTCATTGTCCATCGCCTGCCTTTGTCAGCATGGCGGTCATCGTCTCGCTGATACGGGTTAGAAAGGCTGGTTGATCGAGATCCCCACGATAAAGTTGATGAAAAATTTGACCGTCGCGAATAAATAATACTCGTCGGCTGTGACTGGCCGCCACAGCACTGTGCGTTACCATGAGGATCGTTTGCCGGTTTTCGGCATTCACATCTGTGAGCAGATCAAGCAGTTCTGTAGAAGTTTTGGAATCCAAGGCGCCAGTGGGTTCATCAGCCAACAAAATTTCTGGCTCGGTGATCATCGCGCGTGCTGCCGCCACGCGCTGTTGCTGGCCGCCGGAAAGCTCGTAAGGATATTTTTTCAGCAAGGCATCAATGCCTAGTCGTGGTGCGAGCTTAGTTAGCCGATTTCTCATGATTTCGAGAGGGTTTTTGGCAAGGACTAATGGGAGAAAGATGTTGTCTTGAACATTGAAGGTGTCAAGCAAGTCGAAATCCTGAAAGATGAAACCGAGGTGTTCTCGACGAAACTTAGCCCGGGCACCTTCCTTGACGTTGCTCAGATCCTGTCCGTTTAGACTAATATCGCCGCCGGTTGGATCGTCCAGCGTTGCAATCAGATTTAGCAAGGTGCTTTTACCAGAACCTGATTCACCCATAATTGCCACAAATTCACCGGCTTCAACAGTGAAACTGATGTTCGTCAAGGCACGCACCGGCTGAGCCCCGCGACTGGTATAAGTTTTTTCGATATTTTTTAATTTAAGTAATGTTGACATGTGATCGTCCCCTTTCATTTATTAGCTTAGCGGGGATGATGCCCCATGCCTACTTACAGTGACTCGTAGTTGCTTACAAGCTGGTAAGGTAGCTTACTCCACTTGCCACCGCGTTTGGGGAAAATGAATGGCAAATGTGCTGCCTTGCCCAATTTCTGAGGTGACAGTTAGCGTCAGGCCAAGCTTTTCAGCGATTTGTTTGCTCAAAAATAGCCCCAACCCGCTAGCTTTCTGATTTGCGCGGCCGTTGTAGCCGGAATAACCTTGTTCAAAAATCCGCGGTAAATCTTCGGCCAAAATCCCGATACCAGTGTCGGCCACCATGACAGCATCGCCTTTGGCATAAATCTTGATTGAACCGTGCGGGGTATATTTAATGGCATTGGTTAGCAATTGTTCAAAAATAAAATGCAGCCATTGACTGTCACTAATAACAGTTGGCAATGGCCCCACAGTCACGGTCAGGTCCTTGGCGATAAACAGCTTCGCCAAGTCACGAACGGTCTCATTGACTAACGGTTTGAGTGGCAGTTCAGTTAAAACAAGATCGGTATTTAATGTTGTCAGCTTCAGATAGTTCAACATGACCGCAAGATACCGATCGATTTTGCTGATTTCAAGTCGGGCATCTTTGGCGTTAACAGGTTCGACTTGCAATAGAAGATCTAACGCGGTCAGCGGCGTTTTGATTTGATGTGTCCATAGCTGCAGCGTGTCGAGCGTTTCTTGTTCTTGTTCGTGGGCAGTATCTCTGGTTGTGCGCAGCTTTTGCGTCAGCGTTTGGATTTTTTGATAATAAGCCAGGCTTAATGGATCAGTGATCTGCACAGGATCAATTGGGTGATCGTCTTGCAGTTGCTGCCATTCACGGCGAAAACGCCAATAATCAATGCTCACAATCACTGCCAGTGGCGCTGTCGCAAAAAACCACATATTCAGGACAATCTCAAAGGAGTTGGCCAACAACCAGCTTGCCAAAAAACCTGTTGCCAGTAAGGTCGCTAGCAATAACCAAATTGCCCAACGCGAGCGGCAATAAGCTTTCATCATGGCTTTGTCCCCTCACTTGCCAACCGGTACCCTTTACCCTTCACTGTTTCGATTAGTTGCGCCAAACCAATTGAAGTGACTTTCTTGCGCAGACGGTTCATGTTCACAGCTAAGGCATTGCGATCAATGAAATCGTCGCCTTCCCACAGCTTTTCGATCATCGCTTCGCGCGACACCACCTCACCGTCAGCGCTGAACAAAAGACTCAGCAATTTTGTCTCAGTCGGTGTCAGAGCAACAACCTGCTTAGCCGTTTTTAGCTGATTATCGGTCGGCACGAGCGTAAAGGCGCCGTGCGATAAATTGGTGTCGATTTGCTGATATTGATAAGTGCGCCGCAGCATCCCTTGAATTTTCGCCAGCAACACCGGCAATTCAATCGGCTTAGCCAGAAAGTCATCGGCTCCTAAGTTCATCGCCATGACAAGGTTCATATCATCCCCAGAACTTGTTAAAAAGATGACAGGTACCTTACTATGTTTGCGTAACTCACTTAGCCAGTGAAAGCCATTAAAATATGGCAGACTGATGTCCATGATGACTAAGTCTGGTGCCGCCGCTGAGATTTCCGCGTCAACTTGGTCAAACTTGGTGACCGTGCTGACGGCAAACGCCCAGCGATTTAAGTAATCACTAATCGTTTTGGCAATCACCGCGTCATCTTCGACAATAAAAATTTTCTGTGCCATCTCGTATACATCCCCTTGGGTATCTTCAACTTGTTTTGTGAGTCAGAAACTGCCATTCAAATGTGCTAATAGTTCGTCTGGCCTAGATCATAGGTTTTTACATCACTTTGATTTACACTAAGGACAGTTTCTATTCTAACTGATTTCGGGTGTTGAGAGTGTCACATAAAAATCTAGGTTGGCAAGCGCAAACAGCAGCGTTTCTTCTCAGTCAAAATTTATTTGTTTTTGGCAGTTCGACCGTGTTCTATGCTGTGTTGTGGGATATTGCGCTAAAAACGTCGTCAGGGGCATGGATGACCTATGTCTCGCTGGCGACCGCGTTGCCAGCGATTTTAATCTCGCTCACGGCTGGCGTGTTGGCCGATCGCTATAATCGTAAAATGTTAATTGTGCTCTCGGCGGCTGTTGTCACCTTACTGACATTATTAGTTGCGTCTATCTTTGCTTTTATGACGCAAGATCTTTGGCTGCTGCTCGTGATTGCTGTGATTCGTAGTTTTGGCAACGGTTTAGAAAATCCCGCAGCGAATGCCTTGTTGCCACAACTGGTCCCTGCCAAGCATCTCACGCGGGTAAATGGTTACAATCAAATCCTGATGGCGGCCATGCTCGTGATGTCGCCGCTGTTGGCTGGTTATATTTTAAGTGACCTTGGGATTTTTTGGATTTTTGTGGTAGACGCCTTATCTGCCGCGTTGGCCATCCTGTTTTTGAGTGTGGTGCACGTACCAACACCGAGTGCCAGTCATGATCGAGCAGCCAAACGCGCCGATGGGATTCTCGCCGGGTTGCAATATGTCAGACGAACACCGATTTTGCTGGCCTTCATGCTATTTACTGGGTTGGCGTTTATCCTCGTTGCCCCTTCATCACAATTATCAACATTGTATGTTAATCGGACATTTGGATCAGAAGTTTGGCATTTGACGTTTAATGAGTGGTTTTGGACCATTGGCGCGGGACTTGGCGGCCTTTATATCGCCCGTCACAAACATTTTCGCGATCAACTTGGCTTGATTGCCATCGGGTTTGCCGGCAGTGGTCTTGCCTTTGCCGAGATGGGACTGCCGCAATCCTTTAGTTTCTATTTACTGTTTATGTTTGTTTCCGGAATTTTTTACCCACTGATTCAAGCCGGTCAAACCATTTATCTTCAGGAAAATGTCCCTGCTGATAAGTTAGGTCGTGTATTTTCGCTTTGGGCCATCCTATCGACAGGAATTTATCCATTAGCGATGTTGGTCTACGGACCACTGGCAGATCAGGTGCCAATTGGCCGCATTTTTGTGGTCACTGGCTTGTTGCTCATTGGTGTTGCTTACTGGTTCTGGCACCGGCTGCGTAAGCTTTCGTGGTAAGCCATTCTGTTCTTTAGTTGCCGCTAGCAGCGCTAATGGGCCAAAATTCAAAACAAGATCGGCGCCAAACGTCGACATTTTTAGCTATATCTGGCCTACGACGGCTCTGCCTTGCCATGACGATCCTTAAGTCCTATTAGATTATAGACAAGAAAAAAAGAATGATTTTCCTAAAAACGGCCAATCATTCTTTTTTATATGGTCGCTGTCCGTGATGGCACATCCTCAGTCGGCCGATTAATACCGGCGTTGAACCTTAAACCCAGTTGGCACCGGCTCAAAGCCGACTTTTGGATAAAAAGTCATGGCACTAGGCGCTGATAACAGCATGATCGAGACATTTGGCCCCTGCATTGTCCGTAATTGGAGAAGTAACTTGGTGGCAATGCCTTGATGTTGATAATCCTTCGTTACAGCTAATTCTGACACAAATGTACAATAGGAGCGATCTGACACGCCGCGTAAAACGCCGATTGACTGTTCATCGTCCCACGCTGTTAATAAAACGTTGGCATTATTGAGCATGCGTTGCATGCGGCCGCGATCCTCAGTCGGTCGGTTGATGCCCGATGCTGTTAGGACATGAATGAATTGGTCAGCGGTAATGGCGTGATTAGTTGCAATTTTAATCATGGTTATCCCTCCCTGCCAATTCGAAACATGTTATCGGCTTTTAGCAATCCGATGCGTTCATAGAAGCCGATCGCCGAATCTGCTGCCTTCAATGACAGCGTGACGCGCGGACCGATATAAGCTTGCAAAGTTGTCATGAGCTGACGTCCAAGGTGATGACCTTCATAGGCAGGCAAAATTAAAAGATCACTTAGGTAACAGCAATATTCAAAATCCGTCAGACACCGCGCAAAGCCAATCAACTTTGCGCCATCCCACATGCTCAAAACAAGGGGTGTTTCGTCAATCATCGTCTGCAAGCGGGTCGGATCGTTGATCGGTTTATTGAAATGTGTTTGCTGATACAAATCATGGACCTGTTGAACACTTAACGGTGCATTAATTTTAATGGTATAGGGCAATCAACCCAACTCCTTTTTGTGAAAACTCGTTTCGCTGTGGCATTTCTCAAACTAAAAAGCAATGACTAGCGTTGACGATACCAAAAAGGCCGCGTAAACAAGCGGCCTTTTTGGTGACCTTGGCAACGTCCAGCAAAGTAGTTTGTGATGACGCCCGCACCCACTTGATGCTGAAATCGTTGACGGCGATCATCTTTGAGTTGCGCAATGTTGTAGCACTTTATTTGAAAACAGTGATTTTGCTTGCTGGGATCCGATACAGTGAGTCCGGTGCACTCTTTGGTTTGCCAACAGCAATCAGCAATGTCGGCAAGAAATGATTCGGATCCAAATCAAGTGCCGGAATAATTTTTTCGTGATCGAAACCTGTCATGGCACCTGTTTCATAGCCATAGGCGCGGGCAGCCAACATGAACGACATTGCCGCAAGACTACTGTTTTGGATAATAAATTCGCGTAATGCTTGTTGGTTTTCTTTAAAGGTGGCAACAAGATTTTCAATCATTGGTTTTTGATGCTCAATCGCCCGATCAGTCAATAAACCAGCCGCTTCCGCCCGTTTGAAGAGATCCTCCTCAAATGGTCCCAAGTCGGTTTCGCCACCAATAAGTACCACAGCGGACGCGGATAAAATTTCCGGTGCATTGGTGCCAGCAACTGCGGCGATTTTTTCTTTGGCTGCATTGCTTTGTGCGACGACAAACCGCGTTGGCTGCATATTCAAGGCACTGGGCGCTTTTGTCGCATAAGTAATCATTTGTAACAACTCGCCTTTACTAATGGTGATTTCCGGATCAAATTCACGGGCGGTGTGGCGTTTAAGGACAACTTCATCAAAATTATTGTTTTCCAACATCAAATTCACCTCTTAGATTTTTTGGACATCTTCAGAATACGCCAAATGTGGGCGCTTTCCTAGGTGTTTTTCAAAATGGTATAGGTTTTATGTGGAAAATGGAAGCGGTGACATTCCCTGCTTAGTCCATGATTAGTTGTCGCTAATGTCATCTCGTGACCGCAACGATGCGCCTAATAACAACGTTGAAAAAATGGTAGGTCAATAAGCATTTGATTCCTTGGTGGTGATGCACATGCTTAAAAGGGTCGGATCGGGTTCGTTGTCGCTATTTTTTTGCTTGCTGAAACGCAGTTATGATTTGTTGTACGGCTATATTTTGCGCTGTGGTACCAAAAGTGATCCGTAACCATCCCGGCTTTAAGCCATCACGAACCAAAAAGCCGTGATTCAAGAGCTGTTCCTTCAAAGCGGCCGCTTGCTTTTGCGGAGCCTGAAAAAATTGGAAGTTCGTTTGACTTTGATAATGTGGCAGACCAGCCTTCGTTAAAAACCGTTCCCAGTCCTCCCGTGCCTGCCGAACCTGTCCACGGGTTGTCTGGACAAATGTTTGGTCGCCAAGGGCAGTGAAAGCTGCTAGTTGGGCCACACTGCTCAGATTATATGGCAGGCGGACGGTTTGCATGGTCGCTGCCAGTTGCTCAGGCACAACGGCGAAGCCGACTCGAAAATTGGCTAAGCCGTATATTTTTGAGAAAGTTCTCAAGACAACCAGATTAGCAAAGCTTGGTAACAATTTGAGTGCGCTGGTAGCCGGATAATCGTCTGTAAATTCAATGTAGGCTTCATCAATCAGAACCAAAACACTTGGTGGCACTTGCTGTAAGAACTGTTCTAGCTCAGTCAGTGACAGCAAGGTGCCTGTCGGATTATTAGGATTGCAAAGCCAAAGCAGTTTGGTTTTGGGGGTAATTGCCTGAGCCAGCGCCTCGAGATCAAATGCTCCGGTCGTCGCTTGTACCGGTACGTTAACAACCTTGGCGCCTTCAATCTGGGCATGCAACTGATATTCGGAGAAAGTTGGCCACGGCTCAACCACTTCATCCCCAGCCTCTAAAAAAGTACGGGCAATGAGCTCAATGATTTCATCCAAACCATTACCAAATACAAGTTGGCTTTCAGTGACGCCCAGTTCAGCTGCGACCGCTGATCGTAAACGGCTAGCATTGCCATCAGGATAGTCACGGCTTTGGGTGAAGTCCCAGTTTTTGATTGCTGTTTGTACCTTGTCACTAGTGCCAAAAGGATTTTCGTTTGCTGACATTCTAACAATATGCGGCAATGCGCGTTCTTGCGCCAAATCTGCCAAGGGTTTTTCGGGGATGTAAGGTTGTAAATGAGTGACGGTATGTTTTAGCATGTTGGCGTCCTCCTTAAAAGCGTTTGCTGGCTCGGAATTAGCCTGTTCACGCATTGTCTATTAACGATGCCCTCTTCAAGGCATTAATATTTCTCGATTTTTGACCGTTCTTGCAGTCGGCTCTTCTTTCCTTCGCGACTAGCCAATTCGGTGGCAATTTGATCAACCGTGATACCACGTTCAACCATAAGAACCAGGACGTGATAAGTGAGGTCGGCCACTTCAAGGATAAACGCCGGATCATCTGGATTTTTGGCGGCGACAATCACTTCTGTGCTTTCTTCACCGACTTTTTTTAAAATTTTATCGAGTCCTTTGGTGAAAAGATAATCCGTGTACGAACCGGCAACTGGATTTGCTTGCCGTTCTTTGATGAAATCATATAGAGCTGGAATACTTTGCTTTGCTTGGGTCATGTAAGATCCTTCCCTTCCGGATAATGACGATAAAAACAGCTGATGTGGCCGGTATGGCATGCTGGGCCGGCGGGATCAACGGTGACGAGCAAGGTGTCCGCATCGCAGTCAACTGCAATTGTTTTAACCGTTTGAATGTTGCCACTGGTGGCGCCTTTATGCCACAATGTTTTGCGACTGCGCGACCAGAACCAAGTTTCACCGGTTGCCATCGTTTTTGCCAAGCTTTCTTGATTCATATAAGCGACCATCAACACTTGTTTGGTGGTTGCATCCTGAACGACTGTGGTGATCAGGCCATTGGCTTTTTCCCAGTCAAGTGTGATCATCGAACCGCCACCTTTACTTGTTTTAAAGCGGTTTTCACTTGCGGGACAGTTAATTCGCCGAAGTGAAAAATAGATGCTGCCAAGCCAGCCGACACCGTGGTTTGCGTAAACAACTGGACAAAGTCTGCTGTCGAACCGGCGCCGCCACTCGCAATGATCGGAACTTGAACGGCGGCCGTGAGTTGTTGATACAATCGCAAATCAAAGCCACTTTCAGTGCCATCCGCATCCATCGAAGTGACGAGTAATTCGCCTGCTCCTGCGGCAACTGCTTGTTTCGCCCAAGTGATCGCATCGAGATCGACTGGCGTTCGGCCACCGTTAACCGTGACCTGATAGCGATTTTGATCAGCTTGCCAACGTGTATCAATCGCGGCAACAATCGCTTGGCGACCAAATTTTTCGGCACCGGCTGTGAGCAAACTTGGATCGGCGACTGCGGCTGAGTTTAATGATACTTTGTCTGCACCTGCTCGCAACAAAGCGTGCATATCCGCGACCGATTGAATACCCCCGCCAACTGTCAGCGGCATAAAGACTTGATTGGCCACTGCTTCGACCGTTTGAACCAAGGTGCCGCGCGCTTCGTTGGTCGCGGTAATATCTAAGAAGACCAGTTCATCTGCGCCTTGCTCCTGATAAGCCTTAGCAATAGCGACAGGATCGCCGACATCTTTTAACTGCACAAAATTGATGCCTTTTTTGACCCGACCGTGATCTACATCTAGACATGGGATAATGCGTTTTGTCAGCATCTTAACCCTCCATTTGTTTGAGCATTGCTAATTCAATAGCGCCTGTTTGCCATGCTTTGCCGATGATGGCTGCTTGAATGCCAGCGGTTTGCAAGCGGTGTAAGTCAGCTAGTGAACTGATGCCGCCACTGGCGATGATCGTGGCTTGGGGCATCGCCTGTTGCAAGTCCGCAAGTAACTGGGCATTCGGGCCTTGCATCATCCCATCTTTGGCAATATCGGTCACGATAAATGTGGTGACGCCGCGTTGTTGCATGGCGGTTAGAAGGGCGTTGGCCGTCTGCTGGCTGGTGGTTAACCAACCGTTTGTCGCCACTTTCCCGGCGCGGGTATCAATGCCAACCGCAATTCGATTAGACCCGAATCTCGCAATCGCTTGTTCGACCAAATCAGGATCGGAAACAGCTGCCGATCCTACAATAAGCCGGTCAATGCCTATCGTAAGATAAATTTCCATGGCAGCCAGTGTTCGAATGCCGCCACCAAGTTCAATAAAAGCCGAGGTTTGTTCACGAATGCGAGTGATGATCCTTCGATTGATCGGACGTTGTGCCCGTGCGCCGTCAAGATCAACGAGATGCAAATGGGCAAATCCGGCATCTGTCAGCCGCTGTGCCTGATAGAGCGGGTCTTCAGTTAAACTCACTTGGTCGTAATCACCTTGCGTGAGGCGAACGCTTTTGCCATTGAGCAAATCAATCGCGGGATAGAGCTTCATCTTCGGTCATCTCCTTGAACTTTTTCAAGCCGGCTAGGCCAATCGCGCCACTTTTTTCTGGGTGAAACTGGGTCCCAAGTACATTATTGCGACGAACAATGCTAGTCAGAGGTTGTCCATAATCAGTGGTTGCCAGCGTAAATTGTGGCAGCGTTGTTGCATAGAAGGAATGGACAAAATAAGTTGCTTGATCGGCAAACACCGCAGCAAATAAATCGGGTTGCGTGAGGTTGTTGGTGTTCCAACCCATGTGCGGGACGGCTAATCCCGAGTCAGTCGGGATGGCAACGACTTCGCCGGGAATGAGGCCAAGACCGGCAGTTTCGCCGAACTCGAAGCTGCGATCAAATAGCAACTGCATCCCTAAACAGATACCCAACAACGGCTTGCCAGTAGCAGCAAACGCTTGAATGACAGGCACCAGTTGTCGTTGATTTAAGGCTTTCATCGCCTCTTTAAAAGCGCCGACACCCGGCAAAATCAAACCGGAAGCAGCCATGATAATCGCGGGGTCGGCTGAGAGTTGATTGTTGACCCCCAGATAATCAAGTGCTTTTTTAACATTGCGGGTGTTGCCTGTATCGTAATCAACAATCACAATCATTCAAATCACACCCTTTGTTGAGGGAATGCCTTGCACTTCAGGATTAATGGCGACTGCAGCCCGTAAACTACGACCCAGTGCTTTGAATAAGGCCTCAATTTTATGATGGGTATTGCGGCCATACAGAACGCTGGCATGCAGGTTGAATTCACCAGCAAAGGCAACCGCCTGGAAGAAATCTTCTGTGACTTCCGTATCAAAGCCGCCTAATCGCTGATTAGTTAATTCGGCATCAAAAACGAGGTACGCGCGTCCAGAAAGATCGACAACCGCTCGGGCCAGACTTTCATCCATTGGCACAAAAGCACTGCCGAAACGCTCAATCCCGGCTTTATCGCCAAGCGCCAGCTTAAAACATTCACCTAACACGATGCCGGTATCCTCAATGGTGTGGTGCGGATCAACATCCAAATCACCTTGCGCATCGACAGTTAAGCCAAATCGACCATGTTTAGCAAATGCATCCAGCATGTGATCAAAAAAACCGATGCCAGTAGCAATTTGAATGCCACTTTGCTGATCAAGGTTGAGACTGATCGTAATCGTTGTTTCCTTGGTAGTTCGGGTAATGGTAGCTGTACGCATAAGTTAAACCTCCTTTGCGGCAGAGACACGTTTGATGATGGCTTCAGCGTGGCCATCTAGCCCTTCTGCTTGTGCCAAGGTGACGATCGCGTCTGCCTGACTTGCTAGTGCTTCTGAGCTGTACTGAATGAATTGGGTACGCTTAACGAAGTCATAGACCCCCAGTGGTGAGAAAAACCGTGCTGATCCGGCGGTAGGCAAAACGTGATTGGGTCCCGCGACATAATCACCGACCGGCTCAGCAGCATTTTGACCAAGAAAAACGGATCCGGCATTTTGAATCTGAGCTAGATACGTGATCGGATGAGGCAACTGAACTTCTAAGTGCTCGGGTGCAATTGTATTCATCAATGAAAAGGCTTCGTTTATGGTTGCTACAATCGCAATGAATCCTTGATTTTCAATTGCTGCTCGCGCGATCAATTCTCGAGGTAAGGTTGGCAACTGAATATCGATCTGTTCGCTGACTGCCGAAGCCAGTTTTTCACTTGGGGTTACCATCATCGCGCGCGCATTGGGGTCATGTTCGGCTTGTGATAAAAGATCGGCAGCTAATCGAATCGGATCGGCGGACTCGTCGGCAATGATGCCGATTTCTGAAGGACCAGCGATCATATCAATAGCGACGTTGCCAAAAACCTGCTTTTTAGCTTCCGCAACATAGCGATTGCCTGGGCCCATGATTTTATCAACGCGGGGGATGCTTTCGGTGCCATAAGCTAAAGCAGCAATTGCCTGGGCGCCACCGACTTGATATATAGCGTCTACGCCAGCGAGATTAGCCGCTGCTAGTACAACTGGATTAAGGCCATCTGGCTGCGGCGGTGTCACCATCACAATCTTTTTAACACCGGCCAATTTAGCGGGGATAGCGGTCATCAAAATGGTGGACGGATAAGCAGCTGTGCCGCCGGGAACATAGAGGCCGACTGCAGCCAACGGGGTGATTTTTTGTCCACGAATGATGCCAGAGTTTGGCGTATCGACGAAACCGCGTTCGATTTCATTTTGATGATAACTTGTGATATTGGCCTTCGCTAACTGCAAAGCTTTCAATAGTTTTGCCGGCAGTTGTGCGGGCGCGGCATCGATGAGCGCTTGGTCAACCTGAAAGTCATTAACGGTAACGTGATCGAGCTTATTGCTATAAGTACGCAAAGCTGAGTCACCTTCTGCTCTGACTTTCGCGATGATCGCCTGAACAGTCGTTTGTACATCTGTATTTTGGGCAACGGCGGTGCGCCGAATGTCGACTTGTTGCTTAAGCTGGCTTAACGTGCCGGTTAAAATTTTCATAACGATGCCTCCTGAGGGCGAACTTTTTGTAAAGATTGAATAAGCTGATAAATCTCTGTGCGTTTTTGTTTCAGGGCCAAGCGATTGACAACGAGATGTGTCGAGACAGGCGCGAGTTCGGCGAACACTTTGAGGTGGTTTTCGCGTAAGGTCGTGCCAGTTTCGGTGATATCAACGATGGCATCGGCCATACAAGTGAGTGGTGCTAATTCGACAGAACCTTCAATTTTGATGATTTCAACGTCCTCGCCTTGCTTTTGAAAATACTGTTGCGCAATGTGCGGGTACTTGGTCGCGATGAGTTTACGTTTCGTCTGCTTTGGATCAAAGTCTGCGGTTGAAGCAAGAATGAAGCGGCAACGACCAGTGTTGAGATCCAACATGTCAAACTGGCGATGCCCTTGCTCAGCCAGAATATCCGAACCGACAATCCCAATATCGACGGTGCCATGATTGAGATAGGTCAGCACATCCGGGGCTTTAACCAAAATAAAGTGAAAATTCGGATCATCGGCAAAAATCAACCGTCTGCTTTTGGCTTGAATGGCCTCACAGTGAATCCCGGCAGCCGCGAGTAAGGGTAAGACTTGCGTTTCAGTTCGCCCCTTAGTGAGCGCAATGGTGAGTGTCATAGGATCGCCTCCTTTGGGGAAAGATCAATCAGATTAGCATCCTGTTTTGTCGCTGCAGCTTGAGCCTCTGCCAAAGTATCGACCAGACACAGTCTTGCATTCGGGGTGGTGGCAACCATCGCTGCTGCGGCTTGCCATTGCGATGGCAGACCATAGACAAATGTGAGGGGCTGGTCAGGCGCATTCGGCAATTGATCAGTCACGGCATCAATGTCAAAAGCTAAGCCAACCGCTGGCAACAATTCTTGTTGAAAACTTGCCAGCAATTTGTCATAGCGACCGCCGCTAAAAAGATATTGGTGACCGCCATCAACGTAAGCATGGAAGAAGATGCCGGTGTAATAAGATTGTGGTGGCCGGCTGGTGAGATCGATCGTCACGCGCAATTCCGGAAATTGGTCTTTGAGAAAGGCCACCGTTTGTTGAAGTGGGGCTAAGCGATCCGTAATCACATTCGACGGCAATAACCGTTTTAATTCGGCAAAGATCGTCTCGCTATCGCCAAAAAGCCATGGCCACTGTTGAAGAAATGGATAAAGCGGGTTTGTAGCAAGCGGCGCAATCAGGTTTTGATAGGTGCTTAGCTCTTTAGCAAAGAAAGCGGTTTGAAATGCATCAGCCGCGGCATCATTCAGTTGAAGTGTTCGTAAGATTTGCGGAACGAACTGGGCATCCGATAACTCTAACGTGAGATGTGTCAATCCTAGCGTGCGACAAATTTTTCCTGCTTCACTGAGACATGCCCACTCGGCTTTGAGGGAGCGATACCCAATAAGCTCAATGCCTGCTTGGGTGATCTGGTTATAAGTACCGCTTAGACTTTTCTTAACTCGAAAAATGTCGCCGACATACCACCATTGCACTGGCGGCACGATACTCGTGGTACTAAGCAATCTCGCAAGCGGTAAAGTCAGATCAGGCCGCATAACCACTGATTCGCCAGCATCATCGAGCATTTGATAAGGTTGTTCGCCACTGACAGCTAACGGTTTAAACACATCTCGATATTCCAACAATGGGGTTTTGACCCGCTCGAACCCGGCTTGAATGAATTGTTGACTAATGGTTTGAATGAGATTCTCTTTGCGAATGGCCCGCGGCCCGAATTCGTCGCGTGTGCCAATAGGCAGATGCCGATTTGACATGAGTTAGCTCCTTTCGTTGACATGAAGTTTGGCTTGGTGCTCGCGATAACGCGCTCGCAGTCGCAGAAACCTACGCGCTCCTGGTCGCGCCTAAAAAAAATCGCCCTCGAAAACGAAAAAACGTTTCCGAGGGCGATTTTTGACCGCGGTACCACCTCAATTTTGTTTAGCTCTTGCGACCTAAACCTCACCTGCCAAGTAACTGTCAGCAATTGCGAACAGCAGTTGGCAGCAGTGATAACGCAACGGATGCGTGACAGCTTACTTAGTTCAGCCGGCAAGTTCATAGATGTGTGTTCAGCTGGCTAATCGCGTCTTTTCAGCAATAGACGCTCTCTGTTGATCAGGATCAGCTTACTTGTTCTAATCACAACTTCATGTTTGTTAATGTGACTTTCATAATAGCCATCATTTTGCCATTGTCAACCTTTTTTTGATTCGGCGCGGATTATGCCACCACAAGTTGTGGCATAAAAAGGTGCGGCAGCCAGCATCAATGATGTTTTTTTATGAATATTTGGTTAAATTATTATTTTGAAAGTAAACATCTTTTTTGCATAATCAGTCCACTAATTAGGGACCTCAGTATCCGTTTTAAGAAACGTCAGTAGTAATTGTTGCATCTCTGCATCTTGCGCAGGTGTTCCAAAACTTTGGCGAATCCAGCCGGGTACCATGCTGTCGCGAACCAAGTAGCCATGCTGTTTTAAAAAGGCGCCAAGCGCTTGGGGATCGGCGACTTGATACAACATAAAGTTGGTCTGACTGGCATAGTGCTGAATGTGGTTGGCCTCAAAAAAAGCTGACCATTGCTGCCGTGCTGTCAATAGTTGCTGTTTCACGGTTTGAGTGAAGGCTTGATCCTGCCAAGCTGCTAATGCCGCCGTCTGACTAATACCGCTAATGTTGTAAGGCAAGCGCACATTCTGCATTTTAGCAATTACTCGCTGCGGCACGATGCTAAACCCGACGCGAAAATTAGCTAGACCGTACAATTTTGAAAATGTCCGCATGACTAGTAAATTGTTGAATTGGGTAACCAGTGACAGCGCAGACGGATTCGGAACGTCGGCGACAAAATCAATATAGGCTTCATCGACCACTACTAGCACATCAGCAGGCACCCGCTTCATAAACTGGGCGATCTGAGAAATTGGTAAATAAGTACCGGTCGGGTTATTCGGATTGCACAACCAAATCACTTTTGTTTTGGCCGTAATGTGTGCGGCTAAATCATCAAGATCAATAAGTCCGGTTGCCGGCGTTACGGCAGCATTCACCGTTATGGCACCCGCGATAGCTGCCTGTAGTTGATATTCCGGATAAGTCGGCCACGGTTGAAGGCTTTCGTCCCCGACTTCCAAAAATGTCCGGCAAATCAAGGCAATCATTTCATCCAAACCACTGGAAAAAAGGAGCTGGTCGGGGTTTACGTGTAGTCGTTCGGCCACGGCTGTTCGTAATGGCAGTGCATCTGGATCAGGATAATTGCGTCCTTGCGAAAACGCCCAATTTGCGAGCGCTTCTTTCACTTTGGGCGATGTGCCAACCGGATTTTCATTGAATGACAAACGCGTCAGCTTGGCAAGTCCCGCTGCTTTCGCGAGTCGCTCCGGTGTACTGTCCGAAACATAGTCCGGCAGCTTGGCAATACTTTTGCGTAACATCACGCCACCTGCTTTCTTAATTGCTTTCGAGTGTACGCGCAATTGCTTGAAAAGTAAATATATTATGCATAAATATTCATAGGGTAAGCGCCGAATCAAAGCGTTGGCTTTCTATTGCTGACCAAGCACGGAGAAATCTAGTTATTTTAATTAAGCTGAGTAGTTTTTCTTAAGCAAATAATAAGGTTAAACCATAACGCGAAGTCATCAAAAAAAGGCCACAATTTCCATACAAAGGAAAAACGTTGACCTTTTTCACATAGATAATTTTTATTGAAAATTTGAAGAAATCAGTGCCAAGGCGGAGCAATCACAGGCCAGATGGGGCTCAGCTGTGCAAACAACACAGCGACCGGGCTTTGTCGCTGATGTTGTTAGGCGACTTCGAGACCGTGGGTTTGGCGGGCTCGAAGCGCCGTCACGCGTTCCAGCTCCATCTGGCCGGAGATTGCGGAGTTTGGCACGGCAAAGAAATTTTTGCACTGAGCTTTTCCTGAATTATTCGAAATCTAATAATTCACAAGTTCTATGAGGAACTATGGCTCAGCCCCAACCTCTAATCAATATTTTAATCTTTGGCGATAAATGCCAAATAATAAGTCACAGCCGAAACTGTTTGCGCCGAACGGATTTTGCCAGCTTTGACACCCGCAACTAATTCAGAAAATGGGACTAATCGGCTAGTTACAAATTCGTCTTGATCGAAGTCTTGTTTTGTTTTATCAGCCAAGTCAAGATGTGCCAACACCAGATTGACGGTTTCATCCGTCATCCCTTCACTTGAACGGATAGCGGTCATCCACTGCAAATCGTGCGTCACGTAGCCGGTTTCCTCGCGCAATTCCCGGCTTGCGGCGGTTTGCCAGTCTTCACCCGGGTCCATCAAACCGGCTGGTAAGCCAAAGACTTCACTGTTTACCGCAACTCGATACTCGCGATTGACTAGCACGCGCCCATCATCGGTCATAGCCAACATGGCCACTGCATTGGCGTGGCGAATCAAGTCACGCTCAACTGTGAGGCCATCAGGCGTTTTAATATGTTGCGTCACAACATCGAAAATCGGCCCATGATAATGCGGGGTTTCGCTCAGAATTTTCCCTTTTGCTAGCGGTTGATCAAAAAACATATAGGCATCTCCTTCAATTGAAAAAGCCGCGCCTAAACGCGACTTCTGATTATGCTTTCGTAAAATCCTTCATCCAAGCTAAGGCGATTGCCTTTTCACCTAAGTGGGTGCCGACAACTGGGCCAAAGTAAGATAGTTCGAATGGAACTGTTGGAAACTTCTGCTGTAAATCTGCTAACCAACGATTGGCCTCGTCTGGATCATTAGCGTGGATAACAACCGCGCGAACCGGATAATCAACTCGATCAAGTTCTTCTTGAAACAAAGTCTCAACGCGAGAGTAAGCCTTTTTGATGGAGCGAATTTTTTCGATTGCCACGATCTTGTGACTTTGATCGTCAAACGTTAACAATGGCTTGATCTTTAACATGCCACCGATAAAAGCCGAGGCATTGCTGAGTCGGCCGCCGCGAACAAGGTTTTGCAGATCATTAACGATAAAATACTCACCCATGGTTGTGCGTAAGTTATCTAATCGAGCCAAGATCGCCTCAGGATCATCACCGGCTTCGGCCATTTGTGCTGCTGCCAAAACCAGCCAACCCATCAAAATAACGGTAATTTGTGAATCATAAACATAAACCTTTGCGCCTTGAACCTCATCTACGGCACCTTTCAATGTATTCACAAAACCGGAAATTGTGCTGGCCAGATGAATACTGATGATAGTGTCATAGCCTTCATTAGCAAGATTCTCGTAAAGCTTCAGCATCTCGCCCAGCGGCGGCTGCGTGGTGCTGGGGAACGTTTTGGCAGTCTTTAATTTGGCATAGAATTCTTCGGTGGTGATATCCTTGCCTTCGTCGTAAACCGCGCCGTCAAGAATAACCGGAATCGGCACCACAGTGATGTGATGTTTGTCAATTTCGGCTTGCGGCAGATAACAGGTACTATCCGTCACGATAGCAATTTTCATGTACAGACACCCACTTTTTCAAAAATGATTGTCTACATCATACCATAAAAAACAAAAATGTAGCGGGTGCGCAGTCCCCCACCACCCGCTTTTTGCTATGCCACCCAAAAACCGGTAAAATGATTGGTACAATTGGAAAGCGAGCGGATCAACATGTCATTTGACGGAATCTTTACCCATGCCATGGCCAACGAGCTAAATGCAACTTTAAGCGGCGGCCGTGTTGCTAAAATTCAACAACCTTATGAAAATGAAGTTGTGATCACTATTCGAGCAGGACGAAAGAATCATCCCCTCCTTCTGTCAGCCAACCCTCAATATGCGCGGGTTCAGATCACGCATATTCCATTCACGAACCCTGATGTTCCCGCAACATTCACCATGACGTTGCGGAAGTATTTTAATGCGGCCACCTTAACTGCCGTGCATCAGGTGCAAAATGACCGGGTGCTCCACTTTGAGTTCTCAACCCGTGACGAACTCGGCGATGAACTCGGCTTGCGGTTGATCATCGAAATGATGGGTCGCCACAGCAATATTTTCCTTGTCAGTGAACGTACTGGTAAAATTATTGATCTCATTCGGCATGTGTCGGCCGATCAAAATCGTTATCGTCCCCTGATGCCAGGTGCCCCTTACGTTGAACCGCCTAAGCAAGACAAAACCGATCCTTTTCACGATCCAGACCGGCGTTACCACGCATTAGAACGCGAGGTCACGCCCGCCTTAAGTCGCGCAGCGTTGTTGCAACAGCATTATCAAGGCTTAGCTAAAGATTCGGCTACTGAGCTTGCGTTACGACTCAACCAAGGCGATGCAGGCTGGGATGGTTTCTTTGCCGCACTGGCGACACCCGTGCCGACCATCACGGCACAAGGCAAAAAGGCCGTTTTCACGGCAATCCCCTACGTGTCATTGACTGGTGAGCAAAGCCAATATCCGACCCTCAGCACGATGTTGGATGCTTATTATGAACAAAAGGCCGAACACGATCGCGTCTTGCAGCAAGGTGGGAACCTGATCCACGTCATCAAGAACGTCCTTGATAAAGATCGCAAAAAACAGCGTAAGTTGCAGCGGACCTTAGAGGAAACGGAAAAGGCCGATGATTACCGAATTCGGGGCGAAGTGTTGACGACTTATTTAAGTCAGGTCGAACGCGGCATGACCAGCATCGAGCTGCCTAATTTCTATGATGATAATCGGCCAATCAAAATCACACTATCCAACCAACTGACGCCGTCTAGAAATGCTCAGAAGTACTTCGCTAAATATACAAAACTGCGTAATGCCGTTGCCCATGTCCATCAACAAATGCAGGAAAATCAGGAAGAAATTGATTATCTTGAAGGTATCATGGCCCAGATCGACGTCGCTAGCCCGAAAGATTTGGCCGATATTCGGCCCGAACTGCAGCAGCAAGGCTATTTACGCAAGCAAAAGACCAACAAAAAAGGGGCTAAACGCCAAAAGGTCGCAAAACCTGATCAATTTTATGCCAGCGATGGCACCAAAATTTGGGTGGGCAAGAATAACTTGCAGAATGATCAATTGACCTTGCACACCGCTAAGAAAACCGATATCTGGCTGCACGTGAAAGATATACCAGGCTCCCATGTTATCATCGATAGTCATCAGCCAAGCGAGAAAACGTTGCTCGAAGCGGCTAAGTTGGCCGCCTATTTTTCGAAAGCCCGTGACAGTGCTAATGTACCGGTGGACTGGATCGAAGTCAAAAAGATTCGTAAACCCAATGGCGCCAAGCCAGGTTTTGTGGTTTATGAAGGGCAAAAGACGGTCGCTGTCACGCCTGACGTCGAGCTGGTCGACAAGTTACGCAACCCGCCTACCAAGTAATCGTCACGTTCAATTGATGTCAGTGTCTAGGGGGCAATCAGAACGATGAAAGCATCAGACATTCCTTCATCCAAAACCGTTCAGGCGCATATATTAGCTAACAAGATCAAACATGGCTGGAACACCACTGATACAAATTTCGAAATGTTATTGGCCTACCATGAAATGGCTGAATTAACGACGGCATTATTAAAGGACGATCACGCCAACATCGCGGAAGAATTGGCTGATATCACCATTTATCTACTTGGCATTGCCGAGATGACAGATGTTGATTTAGCCCAAGCCGTCCACAAGAAAGTCGCCATTAACGACCACCGCGTGTATGATGCGCAAGGCCATAAACATCTTGAATAACTTGTTCTGACGGCACCAAAAAAGCTCACGTCGCAAAACGTGAGCTTTTTTGATGCTGTTTAACCTTGGAACTTAAACACAACATTGCTATCGAAAAGCTTGAGCATTTTTTCAAACAATAACTTACTTAGCAAGGCTGCTGCAACTGGAATCACGATCCAGCAAAGGACAACCAGCGGGATCGCTAGGCCAGCCTCCATGGATGCCAGCGGTCCGACCAAGCCGACAATCCCGAACCCAGAAGATTGCGGCGTACCGCTGATAGAAAGCAGTGCAACTGGAATTGCCGAAATGATCGCGGTGAACAAGCACGGTACTAAGATAATCGGATATTTGAACAAGTTCGGCATCATGAGTTTCATGGCACCTAAAGCAATTGCCAAGGTCACGCCAGATTTGTTCACGGTCCATGAATAAACGACAAGCGCAAGTGCTGTTGCTGCAACCCCCATCGCCGCTGCACCAGCCGAAACTCCGTTCAGTTGGATGGCTAGGCCAATGGCAACAGTCGAAATTGGACTAATGATAATCGTGGCGAAGGAGCAGCAAATTAAGATTGCCATGAAAATCGGCTGTAAGGTCGTAAAACTGTTAATTACATCGCCAATCGCTGCGGTAAATGCTGCAATAAACGGCAACAGTAAGACCCCGATATAGGCGACCCCGCACCCAACCAAGATCGGCATGGCAACCACTGCTGTGGAGCCGAATTTATCTTTGACCCACATCAGAACCAACACAGCAATTGAGGCGGTGATCATGGTATTAATTAAATCACCGGTACCGGCACCGACATAGGCTTTCATGGCAGGATTAAATTTCACAACCCCCGAACCAACAAAGGAAGCACCAGCCGTTACCATCATCTGCATTGGATTGAATTCAAATTGCAAAGCGATCAAACCGCCAATAATCAACGGTGTCGCAAGTTGAAAAATCACGGCAATTTGCGTCAACGTGACCGCAAATGTGTTGGTGCCGAAGTATTTCAGAATGCCGGATAGAACAGCATTGGGGATGAGGCCGATAATAACGCCCAAGGCCGTTCCTGATAAAACCTTATTAAGAAAAACGCGTGGCGTCATTTTCTGGGACTTTTCAGGTGTTTTGTTGTCTTCAACAAGCCCGCCTGCTTTCCCCTTTTGTTCGTCTACAAGTGCATCTGCAGCCGCATGGGTCATCTCCTTGTTCGTCGAATCAGCCATCATGTGTCACCCCTTCATTATTTTGCGTGCAGCAACTGTTCCTTGGCGTGGACTAGTTGGGTTAAGAAGGTACAATATGGGGTCGGAATACCGTACTTCTTACCGCGCCGATCAATCACACCGTTAATATAATCGATCTCAGTCAAGCGGTGATTGGTAATCAGGTCTTGATGCATGGACGGATAATGATGGCCGATCGTGTTTGGATCCCAGGTTGTTTTGATGTAGTCCACCGTGTCAGGCACATTCAAATCAATGCCTTCTTTTGCGGCAACTGCCGAGAATTCTTTGACGATTGCGACAACCATGTCCTCAGCGGTTGAGGTGCTGCCAAATTCACTCATATTGCAGTCCAGAATCGTGCATAAGCCGTTCATTGTGCCATTGACCGTTGCTTTCTTGTAGATCGTATACAGAATATTATCAGAGTATTCAGCATTTAGTCCAGCGTCTGATAACAATTTCACGATCTTTTTTGCAGCCGCGGTTGCTGCTTCGCCGTCTTCGACGTTGCGCAAGGCGACTGAACCGCTGCCGAATAGCTTTAATTTGCCTGGTCCTTCCATTCCGGCGGTCCACATCGTATTACCAATAAAAATATTGTCGCGTGTGACATATTTTTCGATGATTTCTTCATGACCGATACCATTCATTAAACACAGAATTTTAGTATGGTCAGTGATCACCGGCTTTAATGACTGCATCATACCGTCTAGTTGCATGGATTTCGGGAAGAGGATGACGAGATCAGCCACTGCACTTGGATCAATTTTGGTTTGTTCATAGGCTTTGATCTTAGCAACAACTTGTTCGCCATCGAAGTTAGCCTGCAGGCCATGCTCATTGATAGCATTCACATTGTCAGCCCAGCCGTCAATACCGTCGACATCATTGCCTGCGCGACTGAGCATCAATGCATAGCGGCCACCCATGGCCCCGACACCAGCAATTGTAATTTTCATGATCTTTTTCCTCCTGTCATGGCACATCTCTACAGCTGTTTTGAAAATCTGTGGAAATTCAATGTTCTCAACGCAAACATGTCGTACTGTGCTTTAGTAAAGATCCGACTCGATGTTGTATTGACTTAAGTTCAATTTGACATCGTTCATAAATCGTCCGGCTTGCAGGCCGTCGAGAATACGGTGATCCAGCGACAGACACAGATTGACCATGTCAGCGATCTTAATGCCGTCATCGGTGACGACCAGTTTCTTGTTGATGCTTTCGACTTGCATAATCGCTGCCTGCGGATAATTAATAATCCCCATAGAGGCAACTGAGCCAAACGATCCGGTATTGTTCACGGTGAAGGTGCCATCTGCCATATCAGCCGACGTCAGTTTCCCAGCGCGCGTGAGTTGCGCTAGACGGTTGATTTCTTTGGCAATCCCGGTGATGGACAGCTGGTCGGCATGTTTTATCACGGGTACATAAAGATAATCATCGGTTGCAACGGCAATTGAGATATTGAAATCCTGATGATAAACAATATTCCCGTCTTGCCAGCTAGTGTCGATCTTCGGATGTTTCTTCAAGGCTTGAACGACGGCTTTAATGAAGAATGGGAAGTAAGATAAGGAAATGCCTTCCTGCTGTTTAAAGTTGTCCTTCATGCGGTTACGCAGTTTAACCATGTTCGTCACATCTGCTTCCACTAACATCCAAGCATGCGGAATTTCGGTGGCACTTTGCACCATGTGACGAGCAATTGTTTTACGAATACCATCAGCCGGGACAATTTGATCATGAATCCCAGGTTCAAAGTTGATCGTTTCAGGTGCTGGCTTTGGTGCTTCCGGTATTGCTGATGCGGGCGGTGCGGTTGGCACTTGGGTGGTTGCTTGAGCCGCATCCGAAACGGGTTGTGGCTCAGGCGCTGAGGTTGGCGCGCTGGCGCTAGGCGTGTAATTGAGCACATCCTTGCGTGTGATTCGGCCATTGTTACCGGTGCCGATGACATCATTAAGATTGATGCCTTTTTCTTCAGCTAAAGCCAACACTGCTGGTGAAAAACGCTTGCCGCCAGTGGCACTAGGTTTGCTTGGCGCTGCCGGAATTGGTACTGGTGCTGGTGGCGATGCCGGTTGTGCAGCCGGTGAACTGGTGGCGGCAGCTGGTTCAGGTGCACTTGCTGCGCCTTCAACTTCGATGCTCATGATCGGTGTACCGATTGGAACCTCTTTATCAAGGTCAACGAGATAGGCTTTAATGACGCCAGCAAAATTCGATGGAATTTCGGTCGTCACTTTATCTGATACGGTTTCAGCTAAGGGATCGTATTTTTTGACATGATCGCCTGGTTTGACCAGCCAATTAATGATGGACGCTTCGTGAACACTCTCGCCTAAACCGGGCAGTAAGATTTGTTCGATCGCCATGCTATTTTCCCCCTTCATCAATATGCTGCGAGCGCTTTCATTTCGTTGTAAACTTGTTCTTCGTTAACTAAGAATGCTCGTTCCAGCCCAACAGCATATGGCATTGCCGGCACATCAGGTCCTGCTAACCGTCTGATTGGTGCATCGAGATCGAAAAGGGTATCCTCGGCAATCATGGCTGCAACTTCACTCATGATGGTGCTTTCCTTGTTATCCTCGGTGATTAATAAGACTTTACCGGTTTTCTTTGCTGCTGCGACTAAGGTTTCCCGATCAAGTGGATAAAGTGAGCGGACATCAACGATTTCTGCACTGACGCCTTCACCGGCCAGCTTCTCCGCAGCAGTTAAGGCATGTTGGAGCACCGCCCCATATGCAATCACGGTCAAGTCGTCACCTTCGCGAATCACATTAGCCTTGTCAATTGGCACGGTGTAATCCGTTTCCGGCACTTCCGCTTTTAGCAAGCGATATAGACGTTTGTGTTCATAGAAAATCACCGGATCGTCACTACGAATCGCGGTTTTAATCATGCCTTTTGCGTCGTATGGATTTGACGGGGTGACGACCCGCAAACCTGGTTGCCCAGCAAAGATCTTTTCCGTTGATTGTGAGTGATAAAAGCCGCCGCGCACGCCGCCGCCATATGGAGCGCGGAAAACTGCCGGCACGGTCCAGTCGCCTTTGCTGCGGTACCGCATGCGGGCCGCTTCGGAATTGAGCTGGTTGACAGCTGGTAAAATATAATCAGCAAATTGGAATTCGGCGATTGGCCGGAAGCCAACCAGTCCAAGGCCAACACCCATACCGCCAATAGCAATTTCCGTTAAAGGTGTGTTGAAAACCCGCTTATCGCCATACTTGGCAGCCAAGCCTTTCGTGACGCCAAAGACCCCGCCTTTGTCACCGCCGACATCTTCCCCGAAAATAAGGACGTTTTCATCTTTCGCCATTTCTTCGTCAATACCTTGTTGGATCGCCTCTAAATAAGTTAATTCAGCCATGGTTCTTCATCCTCCTTTAAACGCGTTCACCAGCCCAGAAACCTGCGTGTAAGTATCTTGGTCGCAATGGTCAAAGTCCGACCATCCACGTCCAAGGATACTTTTACTCCGGTTCCTACCCGTGGCAGTTCGCGCTCTCCTATTCTGCGTACAACTGGTCGGTGATCTTGGCTGGATCTGGATCAGGCATGGCTTCTGCCTCATCGGTTGCTTGGTTAATCTCGGTTTCAAGTTCCTTTTCAATGCGATCAATGTCGGCTTCGTTCAGGTACCCTTCGTCGATTAATTGTTGTTGGAAAAGCTTCACCGGATCGTTTTCTTTGATTTCGGCAAGTTCTTCGGCACTACGGTATACTCGCTGATCATCGTCGGAAGAATGACTGGTGAGTCGTTCAACCATGATCTCAATCAAGGTCGGACCGTTGCCTTGACGGGCATCCGTCACTGCTTGCTTGAAAGCCAGATAGGTTTCAGCAAAGTCGCTGCCGTTGACTCGTATCCCATTAAAACCGAATGCCGGGCCGCGATCAGCTAACTTTTCAACGGCATATTGTTCTTTGTCTGGCACCGAAATAGCGTATCCATTATTTTCAACGACGAAGACTACTGGCATCTTGTGCACGCCTGCGATGTTCATGGCTTCTGCACATTCACCTTGACTAAAGGAGCCATCCCCAGTGGTAACCACGGTGACATAGTCTTCACCACGCATCTGAGCACCATAGGCAATCCCCGCGGAAATTGGATACTGGGTGCTGACTGGCGAGGAGTGACTCACAATGTTATGCGCCTTGCTGCCGTAATGACTTGGCATTTGACGACCATGTGAAGCTGGATCGGCTTCTTTCCCAAAACCGGCCAGCATAATATCTTTTGTCGTCATCCCCCACATGAGCACTGCGGTGAGATCCCGGTAGTAAGGCAGAAAATAATCTTTGTCATAATCAAACGCCAACGCCATAGCAGCTTGCCCGACTTCAGCGCCTTGTCCGGAAATGTTAAACGAGAATTTACCAATTCGGGTCAGTTGCCATAAACGTTCATCGACGCGGCGGCCACGCATGACGGCCTTATAGACGTCAAGAATGGTCTCGCGACTCAATCCTGTCGTTTTCAGTTTCCCTGTCGTTTTCATTTTTTGCATCAGACTCACTCGCTTTCTTATTTGTGAATGGCTATCTTGTGGGTATCTAAAGTTGCTTCTTGAATGGCTTCCGATAGTGATGGATGCGGATGAACGGCATCACCAATCTCTGTAGCAGAGGCATCGAGGTACATCGCGTCACTCATTTCGGCAATCATGTCGGTGGCGTGGGCACCAATGATGCTGACGCCGATAATGTCATCGGTTATCACATCTCGCAGCACTTCGACAAAACCGGCTGTATCGCCCAAAATGATCGCTTTAGCATTGGCATTAAAGTTGAACCGGCCAATTTTCACGTCGCGATCTTGCGGATAATTGGATGAGGTATAGCCGACACTGGCAATTTCTGGATCGGTGTACGTACAACGCGGTACATCATTGTAATTAAGCGGTGCAACTGGTAGACCGGCCATGTGTTCCACCGCGATGATGCCTTCTTTCATCGCCACATGCGCCAACTGGAGGGTATCGATGACATCGCCAATCGCATAAATGTGATCTTCCGTTGTTTGATAAAACGCATTGTGGGTGATGCCCTTTGCCGAATACTTAATCGAGGTATTTTGTAGTCCAATGCCTTCAACATTTGGCTGGCGGCCAATCGCAACCATGACTTTGTCAACGATTAAGGGATCGCTTTGTTCAGCGATGGTCAGTGCCACCTGCTTATTTTTGATCGTTGCCTGTTCCACTTTGGCGCCGAGTTGGATGTGAATGCCGCGGTTTTCGAGTTGTTTCTGTAATTCACGGGCAATCGTTTGACTTTCGTTGATCACCAATTGGTCCAAAAATTCAACGATGGTGACATCCACCCCAAAGTCATTAAGCAGAGACGCCCATTCGACGCCGATGACACCGCCTCCGATGATTGCGACTTTCTTCGGTAAAGCCGTGAGTTCGAGCATGCCGTTGGAGGTCAAAATCATCTTTTCGTCAATTGGCAGACTCGGCAAAGTCTTTGGACTAGAGCCAGTTGCGATGATGACGTGTTTAGGTACGATCATCACGTCTTCTTTGCTTTTGTCATCGAAGGTTACCGAGACAGTTCCAGATACCGGTGAGAAAATCGATGGGCCTAAAACCGCGCCAGTTCCGTTAAGAACGGTGATCTTATTTTTCTTCATCAATCCTTGAACCCCGCGGTAAAGCTGGTCCACAACAGTTGCTTTACGCGCTTGAATCTTAGCAAAATCAATGCCGACTTTGCCTTCGATGATCCCGCCAAATGTCGCAGCTGATTGCATCAGTCGCAGTGTTTCACCGCTATGCAACAGTGACTTGGTGGGGATGCAGCCTTTGTGCAAACAAATGCCGCCGACTTTTGCTTTCTCTACCAAAACGACCTGCATGCCTAACTGTGCGGCCCGAATGGCGGCAACATAACCGCCGGGTCCGCCACCCAGGACCACCAGATCTGTGTTCATTGTCATCTGCCAGTTCCCCCTTTGATTGTTGACGCGTCTGATTGATAAACGCGGACGGGTTCTTCATGATTCAAAACGCGCATCACCCCCTCATAGAGTGCCTGCATTTCCATTTCTCCTGGTCGCACTACCACCGGTGCAATCCAGGCTAAATCATGTTGCAGCGGGGCTGTCACAGCAGTGGCATAAGCAGCGCCGCCAGTCAAAATAATCACATCAACCTGACCATTTAAAACGCCCGCCATTTCGGCGATCTGTTTTTTAATCTGATAGATCATGCCATCTAAGTAGAACTTAGCGGTTTCGTCACCCTCAGCAATCCGAGCGACAATGTTTTTGATACTGATATCGTTTAGGTACGAGCGCAAACCACTTTGACTAGCCAATAATTTATTGACTTGGTCTAGCGTCAGCCGCTCAGCTAATACCTTGGCAACAAAATCAACTAGCGGCAGTGAACCAGCCCGTTCTGGTGAGTACGGTCCTTCACCATCAATGCCGTTATTGCCGTCAATCATGCGGCCGTTTTCATGTGCATGGATGCTGAGACCCCCGCCGATGTGCGCGACGATCACACGGCTTGTGGCATAGGTCTTGCCCATAGTAGCCAAAACTTGGCGGGCCATGGCTTTTTGATTTAAAACATGGGCCGCACTGTGTCGCTCGATTCCTTTTAAACCACTGATACGAGCGAGCGGCTGCAATTCATCTACCACGGGTGGATCCACCACATATGCCTTGACGCCATATTGATCAGCGACTTGCTGTGCTAGTCCTGCACCGAGGTTACTTGCATGTTCGTTGCGTTTGGCTGCGGTTAAATCATCCAGCATCGCCTCATTGACAGCATACGTACCGCCCGGAATTGGTTTTAACAATCCTCCGCGTCCAGCGACTGCCAGCACTTCGCTTGCTGAAAAGTCCTGATCGGCTAAAAATTCTTGAATGGCTTGCATCCGAAAATCTTTTTGTGCAATAACGGCATCAAATTGACTTAGCTCGGCTAAGGAGTGGTTAAGTGTGCGTTCGGCGACCATTTTACCAGCCTTAAATAAGGCGATTTTGGACGAAGTTGAGCCAGGATTGATCACGATGACAACATCGCGTTTTGGATGCATGGTCATGAGGCACCGCCTTTCAGTTGTGCAATCGCGAATGCCAGCGCCGTTAGTTTACTATCAACGGAATCACTGCGCGAAGTTAAAACTATCGGCACTTTGGCCCCCACAATCGTGCCGCCTGAGCGAGCATTCGTGAATAGCATCAACGCCTTATATAAAACATTGCCAACATCAATGGTTGGGACAATTAACACATCGGCATCACCTTGAATCACGCCTTCATAATGTTTATGCGCCACAGATGCTGGTGATAATGCCAAATCAAGCGAGATTGGGCCGGCAATCACGGCATCTGAGCGCGTTTCAAACTGTTTTGCGACCGCCTGCGCCAAAACTGAGGAAGGCATTTTCGGATTAAAGTTCTCGGCTGCACTGAGTAGCGCAACTTTTGGCTTTGGCAAACCAATTTGATGCGCAACGCCTACTGCATTTTCGACAATGGCGGCCAGCCTGTCTTCGTCGGGATCAATATTCATACCAGCATCGCTCAAAAGAAGCGGCCGGTTTAGTTGTGGCAGATGAATAATCGCAACATGAGACAAAACTTTCTGAAGCCGCAGTTGATAGTCAGGACGAAGCAGTTCTTTCAGTAATGTATGCGTTTGCACAATGCCCTTTAGTAAAATATCGGCCTTACCTTGAGCGACTAAACCAACCGCTTGCGTCACCGCGTCCGCTTCATCGCGCGCCTGATGAAACGTCCAAGTGTCTGCTTGGTCAACGTTCGAACCGCTATCAAACACAACAAATTGCAGTTTGTCCGCCAAGGTCGAAGCGAGCTCACTGCGAGCACGAGTTACAAGGGTTAATATGTCTGGTTGCGAACCCATTGGAATAGCAACTGTGATCATCCTTTCACCTCCAAAGTTGATAAATGGTATCTTGCCAGTGGCCATTTAAATTGCGAACAACTGTTGTATAACAATTAACCGGATGACGTCTATTTTCCATAAATTTTACTCATAAATTAATGAAAATAAGTATATAAGCTTTAATTGCCCCTATCTGTAGTATAACAGTTGGTGTCGATACAGCAAGAAAACGCGGCTCGATTTTCCTGAATTCTCATGAAGCTATTTTGATGAAACCTGAATTCAACGCATTGTGCATATAAATGCAATCAAATCATTTTCTAATAAATCAGTTTAAAATGGATTTTACTGCTTAATTAATCCAATATCAGTCAAAATAATTTTTTTATTTGCCACTATGTGAATCAACGATCATATTCTGAAATTCTCATTTCCTCATGGCTTGCTTAGATTGCTCACCAATGCGACTTGGTTTCGATAAATTAACGAATGCAGCTTCACGTCATCGGCAAGGACAAAAAAGCACGGTTACTTCAAAATATTTTTTGAAGTAACCGTGCTTGGCTTTTTCGATTTGAACATGGGACTCAATTGGTGCGGCTTATTGAAACTGTGCGCCCCACTTGACCGGATCTTCTCGCCATTGATGCAGTGAAGCGAGTTGCGTACTAGTGATGGCGCCTTGTGCCTCGGCTGTTTGGATCAAAGCCGTATAGTTTGTCAATGTGAAGAACGGTAAGCCAGCATCGGCAAAATTAGTTTTGACCGCGGCTAGTTGATAACTAAAGATTGCAGCGACGCCTAAAACTGTAGCACCATCTTTTTGAGCGGCTGCAACCGCGCCTAAGACTGATCCGCCAGTTGAGAGCAAATCATCGATGACCACCAGCTTAGCATCGGCTGGCAGATGCCCTTCGATTTGCCGCCCTTGACCGTGATCCTTAGGCTTACTGCGAATGTAAACCAGCGGTAGGTTCAACAAGTTTGCGACCAAAGCCGCATGTGGAATCCCAGCAGTAGCCACGCCGCCAATCGCGGTAACATCAGGATAGTGAGCCACAATTTGCTGCGCCAAACCAGCTGCAATTTTACTGCGAACGTCTGGGTAGCCAATGGTCAAGCGATTATCGGTATAAATTGGACTTTTCATGCCGCTGGCCCAAGTGAACGGTGCATCAGGACGCAAGGTGACGGCCTGAATACGGAGTAAGTCGCTGGCAATTTGTGTTTCTAATTTAGTCATGTGCTGTTTCCCACGCTTCCTTAATTGATTGATAAGCCGCCACCGGATCATCAGCCTGCGTAATCGGCCGGCCAACAACAATCGCTGAACTGCCTAAACGCTTGGCTCTGCCCGGGGTCACGACTCGTTTTTGGTCGCCGACTGCCGCACCATACGGTCGAATTCCCGGGGTGACTACCAGAAAATCAGGTCGCGTCACACTTCGAATGAGTGGTGTTTCCAAAGCACTTGCCACCACACCATCGGCATTACTTGCCTGCGCGATGGCTGCAAGATGCTGAACCGCTTGACTGATCGGGATCTCAATCGAAAGCTGATTTGTCAGCATCGTCTGATCTGTAGAAGTTAGCTGCGTGATCGCAAGCATTTTTGGTGCTGGATGACCAGCTGCCTTTGCGCCAGCCAATAGCCCGCGTTTGGCTGCGATCATCATGTCTTTCCCGCCTGCTGCGTGGACAGTGGTCATCGCCACACCTAGTTTACCCAATTGCCACGCCGCTTTTTCCACGGTGTTAGGGATATCGTGAAGTTTTAAATCGAGAAAAATCGACACCGGTCGGGCTTGTTGAATCTC
Organism: Lacticaseibacillus paracasei subsp. paracasei; assembly: GCF_000829035.1. Lineage (NCBI taxonomy): Bacteria > Bacillati > Bacillota > Bacilli > Lactobacillales > Lactobacillaceae > Lacticaseibacillus > Lacticaseibacillus paracasei. Next base: position 1,451,309 of record NZ_AP012541.1, read on the forward strand.
GGTGATAATTGCTGGGCCTTCAGCATAGAAAAGTTCCATGCCAACTTTAACGAACAAATATTCTTCTTTTGGAAATTGGCTTAAAAAATCAAGAGTTGTGGTCTTATCTTTAAAATCCAGTGCGATAATAGGCGTCATAAAACTGTCTGTCCTTCCTGTATGGCTGCCAATTCAGCCGCGATCTTCGGAATGGCTCGCTTTTGATAATAATTGGCTGAACCAACTGCAAGTGCCGTGGCACCGGCCGCCAACATTTCTGCTGCATCATGGCCAGAGCTGATCCCACCCATCCCAATCAGCGGGACGCGAACGGCATGAGCCACTTGATAAACCATGTGGAGTGCCATTGGCAGCAAAGCCGGACCTGAAACGCCGCCAGTCACATTGTCGAGAAGCGGTTTGCCAGTGGCAATATCCAGCCGCATGCCGACAAACGTATTGATCAGTGAAAGACCATCGGCTCCCGCTTGTTCGACTGCTTTAGCAATGGCAGTGATATCAGTCACATTCGGCGTCAGCTTAACGAAAATCGGCACCGAGCTCGCGGCTTTAACCGCACGCGTCACGGCCGCAGCGACTTCTGGGTCTGTTCCAAACGCCATCCCGCCTTGCTTGACATTCGGACAGGAGATGTTGACTTCTAGTGCCTTAACATTAGGAGCGGCACTCAATTTTTTCGCCACTGCTGCGTATTCGGCAACATCCACCCCAGCAATACTAGCGATAATCGGCAAATCAGGATACTGCGTGGCCAACCATGGCAGCTTTTCGTGCAGCACGACATCAGAACCGGGATTCTTTAGACCTACTGCATTCAAAGTACTGTCAGGGCCGTCGGCAAAAATAGTCCCTTGATTGCCGATGCGCGGTGCGAGTGTCGTCGATTTTGTGACTAACGCCCCTAGCAAATTGAGATCATACTCTTTGGCGTAACCTTCGCCAAAGCCAAACGTCCCACTCGCGGGCATTAACGGATTTTTCATCGTGAAACCCGGTAATTGAATGGCCATGTGGTACCTCCTTATGTGTAGGCTGCTGCGACTGCAAGTGCGTTAAAGCGTGCCCGTCATGCTATAAAAGCTAAAATAGCAGCGTTAATAACGCAACGAGCATTTTGATGGTGATCATACCTAGATAGTGTTGAAAAAATCACTTTGTATGGCAAGGCGCTCAACTTTTAATCGGCGATATTGAAAATGCTTGTAATTCTAGAACTTTCAAAATGGCTCCAGCTGTGTCTAGACTGGTCATCAATGGCACGCCATGTTCGATGGCAGCTTCTCTAATTCGGAAACCGTCACTTGAAACCTTCTTATCTGCACTCATAGTGTTAATCACTAATTGAATTTTCCGATTGGCAATGTCTTCAAGAATCGTCTCCTGGCCACTGTCAAGTTTCTCAATCGTTGACACTGTGATACCGGTTTTCTCAAAGGCCTTAGCAGTGCCGCTTGTTGCCACTAGTTGATAACCAACTTCGCGGAATCGTTTTGCTAGTGCCGTTGCTTCAGCCTTGTCAGCGTCTTTAACCGTGATCAATGCCCGGCCAAATTGTGGCAAGTGCATGCCAGCCGCTTCAAAAGCTTTGTACAACGCCTTCGCAAGGGTGGTGTCGCTGCCCATGACTTCACCGGTCGATTTCATTTCCGGCCCAAGCAGACTATCAACGTGATTCAACTTCGAAAAACTAAACACCGGTGATTTGACATGAATACCTGACTGATTCGGCAACAAGCCTGTTTCAAAACCTTGTTCCTTCAAACTTAAACCAAGAATTGCCAATGTTGCGACTTGTGCCAGTTTGATGTTGGTCACTTTACTCAAAAACGGCACGGTTCGACTGGCCCGCGGATTGACTTCGATGACGTAGGCTTTACCATCGTGAATGATGAATTGAACGTTCATCAAGCCAATGCAGTTTAGTGTCCGCGACAATTTAATCGTGGCATCGGTGATTTGATCGATAATGTCTTGACTAAAGGTCTGCGGCGGATAAACAGCCATCGAATCGCCGCTATGAATGCCAGCGCGTTCGATATGCTCCATGATCCCTGGCAAAACAACGGTGTCACCATCAGAGATGCAATCCACTTCGCATTCCTTACCGACTAGATAGTGGTCAATCAGCACAGGATGATCATGTGAAACGGACACCGCCCGATCAATATAATTGTCAAGTTCAGTTGCGTCGTGAACAATTTCCATCGCCCGGCCGCCTAACACGTAGCTAGGCCGAACCAAAACCGGATAGCCAATCTTATCAGCGACCGCTAACGCACCGGCTTTATCCGTGGCGGTACCGCCCTCTGGTTGTGGTAACTTAAGTGATTTAATCACCTGATCAAACAAGTCACGATCCTCGGCCCGATTAAGGTCTTCAACTGAAGTGCCAAGAATCTTAATGCCACGGTTTGCCAGCGGTTCAGCCAAGTTGATGGCGGTCTGCCCGCCAAATTGGACGATGACCCCTTCTGGCTGTTCCAGATCAATGACGTTGAGGACATCTTCAAGGGTTAATGGTTCAAAGTACAGCTTGTCAGCAATCGAAAAGTCAGTCGACACCGTTTCCGGATTACTATTCATGATAATCGCTTCATAGCCGGCTTTTTGAATGGCCTTAACACTGTGCACAGTGGCGTAATCGAACTCCACCCCTTGACCAATCCGAATCGGACCCGAGCCAATCACGAGCACACTCGGCTTGTCGCTTTTAACGCTTTCGGTGCTACTTTCATAGGTGCTGTAGTAATACGGCGTGTCGCTGGCAAATTCACCGGCGCAGGTATCGACCATTTTGTAAACTGGTAGTATCTTTTGTTCCTTGCGCATCTGTCGCACTTGGTCAGCGTGCAGGCCCCAGAGTTTGGCAATCTCTTCGTCGGCAAAACCGTACCGCTTTACTTCGGCGAGCAACCCCAGATCAGCTTTATGTGCCGCCAGTTCCCGCTCTAATTCCACAATATGTTTGATCTTGTCGAGGAAGAATGGGTTCATTTTCGATAACTCGGCGACTTCTTCAATGGTGTAGTCGCGACGGAAAGCTTCAGCGAGATAGAAAAGTCGTTCATCGTTGGCTTGAATGATCTGTTTGCTCAGTTCATCGTCGCTCAACTTGGCAAAAGCTGGCCGTTCTGGATGAATTAGTCCAACTTCTAATGAGCGCACCGCTTTTAGCAGACTTTCTTCAAGCGTTCGGCCAATTGCCATGACTTCGCCAGTGGCTTTCATTTGGGTGCCTAATGTGCGATCACCGTTTTCAAACTTATCAAACGGAAAGCGTGGCAATTTGGTGACAACATAGTCTAAAGCCGGTTCGAATTCGGCCCAAGTTTTTTTCGTGACCGGATTTTTGATTTCGTCTAAGTGCAGGCCAACTGCGATCTTGGCAGCCATTTTCGCAATTGGATAACCAGTAGCTTTGGAAGCCAGTGCACTGGAGCGCGACACCCGCGGATTGACTTCGATGACGTAGTACTTGAAGCTGTTACGATCCAAGGCAAATTGGACGTTGCAGCCGCCTTCGATCTTCAACGCGCGAATGATTTTCAACGCAGCATCGCGCAACATCTGGACTTCTTTATCGGTCAACGTTTGGGTTGGCGCAAAGACCATCGAATCGCCGGTGTGGACACCGACAGGATCAAAGTTTTCCATGTTGCAGACGACAATTGCAGAATCCGCTGCATCGCGCATAACTTCAAACTCGACTTCTTTGTAGCCGGCAATGGAGCGTTCAACCAACACCTGCGTCACGGGGCTTAGGTTGAGGCCGTTTTCCGCAATTTCTGCCAATTCCTTTTCGTTGTTCGCAATCCCGCCGCCGGTGCCACCCATGGTGAAGGCCGGTCGAATGATAACCGGAAACCCGATTTTATCGGCAAATTGTTGTGCTTCTTCAATGTTATTGGCGATGGCTGATTCAGGTACTGGTTCATGGAGTTTTTGCATCAGGTTTTTGAATAATTCGCGATCTTCGGCCTGATCAATCGCCGTCAACTTGGTGCCTAGCAATTCAATACCCAGTTCATCCAAAATGCCGGTGTTGCTGAGTTTCATCGCTAAATTCAAGCCGATTTGGCCGCCGATGGTTGGTAAAATCGCATCAGGTAACTCTTTACGTAGAATCTGGCTCACAAATTCGACTGTTAAGGGTTCAATATAGACGCGATCGGCAATTTCCGTGTCGGTCATGATGGTTGCTGGATTGGAATTGACCAAAACCACTTCATAACCTTCTTCGCGTAAAGCAAGGCAGGCTTGCGTACCAGAGTAATCAAATTCCGCGGCCTGACCGATAATAATTGGACCGGAGCCGATCACTAAGATTTTATGAATATCTTGACGTTTTGGCATGATTATCCTTTCTGCGTGCGATTTGAGAATGCATCCATCATTTCCATGAACTCATCAAAAAGATGATCGGCATCATGTGGGCCAGGAGCGGCATCTGGATGGAACTGGACAGTAAAGGCAGGATACAATCGGTGCCGCAAACCTTCTACTGTACCGTCGTTGATTTCCACGTGGGTGATCAACAAAGTATCTGGATCAATGCTGTCAGGATCAACCGCATAGCCGTGGTTTTGACTGGTAAAATCAATTCGGCCGGTGGCAATTTCACGAACCGGATGATTGAAACCGCGGTGGCCATACTTCATTTTAAAAGTGTTGGCGCCATTGGCGAGTGCGAATAGTTGATGCCCTAAGCAGATACCGAACAGCGGAATTTTGCCTTCCACGCCACGAATCATGTCCAGTGCTTCAGGAACGTCTTTTGGATCACCAGGGCCATTGGTGAGCATCACCCCGTCTGGCGCTAATTCGAGAATTGTTGAGGCGGTGGTGGTGGCAGGCAGCACGGTAACATTGCACTGCCGTTTGGCAAGTTCGCGTAAGATACTATGTTTGAGTCCGAAATCAATGACGACCACGTTGCGGCCTGTGCCAGGAGCTGGGTAAGCCTGTTGGGTAGAAACCTGCTGGACTTGATTTTTAGGTAACACGAGGGCTTTCAATTGATCGAATGCGTGCTCATCGGCTGCGTCGACAATACTAGCCTTCATTGCCCCAACTTCACGAATCTTCTTAGTTAAGGCGCGGGTATCAACGCCACTGATGCCAGGAATGTGTTTGCGTTTCAGAAATTCATCTAAGGTCATTTGACTGCGCCAATTGCCGGTCACTCGGGCAACATCGCGTACCACAATCCCCTTTGCGGTTGGATCGATACTTTCATAATCGTCACGATTGATCCCGACGTTGCCTATCAGTGGCTGGGTGAAGGTAATGATTTGGCCGTTGTAACTTTGATCGGTGATGGTTTCCTGATAACCACTCATCCCGGTGTTAAAGACGATTTCGCCCGTTGTAACGGTTTCCGCACCGAAACCGACGCCAGGGAAAACGCTGCCGTCTTCAAGAATTAAATAGCGCTTCATGCTTGTCCTCCTCTAAAGGCGTTCACTAGATCAGAAGCCGATCTGGTGAGCGCTTTGCTTAAACCCGTTTGCCTAATGCTAATCGCGTTTGTTCATACTTTCTTAAGGGCTGGCTGACGCTCTTTTAAACGTGCTTGCCAGCTAGAAGCCCAAGCTGGTTCACGCTCTTGCGTAAGCAATTTGCCCCTGACTGATCGTGTACAGTGTTTGACCGTTGACTTTATCGCCAATAAAAGGTGAATTTTTGCCTTTGGAGAACCAGTCGGCTGGGTCAATGGTGTAAGGCGTATCGAGATCCATAATGGTTAAATCGGCAGGTCCACTGACTGTGATATGGCCGCCTGGCAGATCAAATTTCTCAGCCGGAATCGTGCTCATGCGTGCGATCAGCTGTTTTAGGGTGAACATCTTTGATTTAACCAGCTTGGTATAGAGCGTTGAAAAGGCCGTTTCTGACCCAACAATGCCAAATGCCGCTGTTTTGAAGGAACCGGTTTTTTCAGCAGCCGTATGTGGTGCATGGTCAGTCGCAATCATATCAAGCGTACCGTCTTGCAAGCCTTCAAGTAAGGCTAAGTGGTCGGCACGTGAGCGCAACGGCGGATTCATTTTAAACATTGGATTGTCGCCCGGAATGTTATTCTCATCCAATAGCAGGTGATGCGGTGAGACTTCAGCGGTGACGTTTACCCCGCGTTTTTTAGCTTCGCGGATTAGGTCAACGCTTTGCCGAGTCGACACGTGGCAAGCATGGTAATGCACGCCGGTTGCAGCGGCAAGTTCAAGATCGCGCGCTAACTGACTGCTTTCGGTTTGATTGATGATCCCCGGTAAATTCAGTTTCTTGGCAACTGGACCGGCATTGATCACCCCGCCATGCATCAGACTTGCATCTTCAATATGAGCAACGATAGGCGCATGCAACTTAGCAGCCTGTTGCATGGCTTGATACATGGTGTCGGCATCCTGAACCCCGACCCCGTCGTTGGAAAAGCCCAGCGCTCCAGCAGCTTGTAAGGCTGCCATATCAACGACCTGATCAGAATGCAGGTCATGCGTAATCGGTGCAAACTGCAAAACCGTGATCTTCGCATCAGTTTGATTTTTCTCAAGCAGTGGTTTTAAGGTTTCGACAGTGTCTGGTACCGGTTTGAGATTGCTCATGGCGACAACAGTTGTGAAACCGCCGTGAGCAGCCGCCGCAGCGCCAGTTTTGATTGTCTCTTTATCAGTAAAGCCGGGTTCGCGAAAATGCACATGGACATCAATTAATCCCGGCATGACGATGGCACCAGTTGCATCAATCACCTGTTCGTGATCGCGCGGCGCCAGCGATTGACCAATCGCCGAGATAATGTGATCGGTAATTTGGATGTCAGCCATGTATTCAGTATCGCTGACAATATGGGCGTGTTTGATGAGCATGGGTTACTCCTCTCCAAAATGACGGGCATTAATGACGGCCTCAAGCATGGCCATCCGCATGAAGACGCCGTTTTGCATCTGAGTGAAAATGCGTGACTGCGGGCCATCAACCAGATCACTGGCTAACTCAACATCGCGGTTGACTGGCGCCGGATGCATGAAAATCGCGCCAGGTTTCATTGTCTTAGCAAGATCATCGGTGATGCCGTACTTTGCATGGTAGGTTTCTTTTGAGAAAGCCTGACGGTGGTCGGCGTTGAAGCGTTCCAACTGAACGCGCAGCAGCATCAAAACATCCACCTGCTTGACCAATTCAGGCACGGTGATGAAATCACCATATTGATCGAAACTGGAATCGTACCATTGCTCTGGACCGGCAAAGTGCAACGTGGCTCCGAGTTTATGCAGCATCTGCATATCACTGCGCGCAACTCGGCTGTGACTCAAATCGCCAACAATTCCGATACTCAAGCCGTCAAAATGACCGAATTCTTCGTGAATCGTCATCAGATCCAGCATCATCTGGGAAGGATGCTGGCCGGCACCGTCACCAGCATTGACAATCGCTGTCGTTGGCCATGCACCTAAAAGATCGTTATAGTAGCCATCTTGTGCATGTCGCATCACCGCAATGTTGACTCCGATCGCCCCAATCGTTTTAATGGTGTCTTCAAGGGTTTCGCCTTTTGAAACCGAACTATGTGCCGGATCAAATGGGATGACAGTCAGACCTAATTTGCGTTCAGCCATCTCGAAACTAGTGTGGGTGCGCGTGCTGTTTTCAAAAAATAAGTTAGCTGCGTATATCGGCTCTGGAAAATGGACGGTTTGACCAGCTTTAAAATCTTCGGCGCGATTGATCAAAGCCATGGCGCTTTTGTCATCAACTTGTTCAGCGGAAACAAAATCTTGAAAGGATGTATCTGTGAAATTAGATAAGGTCATTTTTTTCTGCCTCTTCTTCATTAGCGGCGTGTTCAGGTAAGACAAAGTTCAGGAAGATCCCGATCACAGTTGCCAGCGCCAGTCCTGAGAATTGATACCCGGAGAACTGTAGGCTGGCATTGCCGATGCCGATCACGAGAATGGTTGAAGCAATCATCAGGTTGCGCTTCTGATCAAAGTTGACTTTGTTGTCAATTAAGACGCGCAGGCCGTTGGAAGCGATCACCCCAAACAACAGAAAGCTGATCCCGCCAATAACTGGACTGGGAATGCTACGGATCAAGGCGCTAAGCTTACCGATGAAGGCAAACAAGATGGCGAAGAACCCGGCACCGCCCAGCACATAGATACTATGGACCTTGGTCATCGCTAAAACTCCGATGTTTTCACCATAACTGGTGACAGGTGGGCCGCCAACCAGACCGGCGATAATGGATGCGGTACCGTCACCGGCTAGGGTGTGGTTTAAACCAGGATCTTTGAAGAAGTCACGTTTAGTCAGCTTGTTGAGCACCATGATGTGCCCCATATGCTCGGTCATAGTGACAAAAGCAATTGGTGCCATGGAGAGAATCGCGCCCCAATAAACTTGCGGCTGATAACTGATAAAAGGAATTTCAAACTTAGGCAGGTCGAACCAAGCAGCCTGCTGAACTGGTGTCAAATCAACAATGCCAAAGAGCAAAGCAACAAGATAGCCAGTGATAATGCCTAGTAGAATTGGCAACAGACTAATGAATTTTTTGAGGTACATATTATAAATAATGACAGAGGCTAAAGTGATCATTGCGACTGCGAAGTAACGTAAGTCATAAACGCTCTTGGTGGCGCTGATGGTCCGCATCGTTGCATCAGTGGCAGCAGTGCCGGCAAGAGATAGGCCGATAACCATCACAATCGGGCCAACCACAACTGGCGGCAAAGCCCGGTCAATCCATGCTGACCCGCTGCGCGCTACGATCAAGGCCACAATGAGATACACAACCCCAACCGCGATGGTGCCTTGAGCGATGGCCGGATAGCCAGCACCTTTCATCAAGGCCTGCATGATCGTGATAAAAGAAAAGCTTGATCCCATATAAGCCGGTATTTTGCCGCGTGTGATCAGGATATACATTAACGTCCCAACCCCACTTGAAAAAAGGGCAATGCTAGGATCGAGTCCAACTAAGATCGGCACAAGAACTGTCGAGCCGAACATCGCAAACAGATGTTGAATAGAAAGGCCAACCCATTGACCGAATTTTGGCTTGTCGCCGATATCTAAAACGGCTTCGTCGTTGTGAAATGCCATCTTAGCCCTCCATCCTTTCGATGCTGATCCCGTCTTTACCGTCAAGCTCAGAAACTTGAACCTGAATTTGTTCGTCTAATGAGGTCGGAATGTTTTTACCGACAAAATCTGGACGAATTGGTAATTCGCGATGTCCGCGATCAACCAAGACAGCCAAGCTGATCTTGCGAGGCCGGCCTTCGTCCATCAAGGCATCTAAAGCAGCGCGAATGGTGCGGCCGGTGAAGATGACGTCATCAACCAGAATGACATGTTTGCCGGTGATATTAACCGGTAACTGTGCGCCTTCAACATCTGGCTGATGATCATGATCAATCTTATGGACGTCATCGCGGTAAAACTGAATGTCCAATTCGCCAACCGGAACCTGTAACCCTTCAAGTTGTTCGAGACGCTTGGCGATCCGATGGGCTAAATAAATCCCGCGGGTTTTGATGCCGACTAAAACGAGATCGTTGAGTCCCTTGTTTTGCTCGATGATCTCGTAGCTAATGCGTGTTAATGCACGTTTCATGGTTACCTCGTCTACAACTTGTTTTGACTGTGCCATTGATGTGCCACCCTTTCTTATATGTATTGCGGTTTTGGTGCTTTGGAAGTGAACAGTGATGCGGGTGTTACGCTCCGATGCTGGCATTTCCTAAACGCGCTCGCAGTCGCAGAAACCTGCACATAAGGACCTCAGATCTAAATGGCCGGTCTTTGGCCATTTAGATCTGAGGCCACTTATGCTCCGGTTTCTAAGCGCTCCTGCTCGCGCTCTACAAAAAAAGTCGCCTTCAATCCAATTTGGGATAGAAGGCGACCGTAGCCTGAATAATCCGCCGCAGCGGAATGGACCTTCTAAGCCTCACTGGACTTAGTTAAAGGTGCTTGTTTGATTGCATTAAGATTACCGAACGTTGCGGGTCTTGTCAATGCCTGCACGTAGATCGGCTAAGGTTTTTTCAAAAATTGGCGGTACTGGTGCTTCGAAGACGAGCAATTGACCGGTTGTCGGATGAACGAATCCCAGTTTAGCCGCGTGTAAAAATTGGCCTTTGCCGGGCAGGGTGCGTTTTGGCCCGTAAAGTGGATCCCCGGCCACAGGGTGATGAATGTATGCCATGTGCACGCGAATTTGATGCGTCCGGCCGGTCTCTAAAATGCATTTAATGAACGTGTAATGTTCAAAACGCTCTAATACTTGGAAATGGGTAACAGCATGGCGACCGTCTGCCACGACAGCTTGACGTTTACGATCGCGAGGATCACGACCCAATGGTGCATCAATTGTGCCTTCATCTTCTTTGAACGTGCCATGGACAAGTGCTAAATACTCACGAATCGACGTTTTGGCTTTTAATTGCGCGGAGAGACTTAGTTGCGCTTTTTCGGTTTTAGCAACCATCAGTAGTCCGCTGGTGTCCTTGTCGATGCGATGCACGATGCCGGGACGAATGACACCGTTGATGCCCGGCAAATCAGTATGATATAACAAACCGTTGACCAGTGTGCCATCTGGATGACCAGGTGCAGGATGTACCACCATGCCCTGCGGTTTGTCGACGACAATGACTTGGTCGTCTTCATACACAATATCGAGCGGAATCGGCTCCGGAATAGCTTCCAGCGGCTTGGCTTCAGGAATTGAGATAGCAATCACATCGCCGCTAGCAACTTTGTAATTGGCCTTGGTTGGCTGCCCATTGACCGTCACCAAGCCATCTTGCAACCATTTTTGCACCTGACTGCGCGTGTGAGTGGTTTCATGCGCCGTGATAACCTTATCGATGCGCCCCTGCTCGGTCGTGATCGTAAAGGTGCTAGTCATCACGCCACCGCCTTGTCATGATCGAACAGGATAAAAATTAGCACTAAAATAACCCCAAACGTGATGCACATGTCTGCAAAGTTGAAAATGGCATTGAAGCGCCACTGATCCAAAAACTCAAGGTGAAACATGTCTGTCACATATTGAAACCGCAAGCGGTCAATGAAATTACCGATGGCCCCGGCAGTAATCAAGGTTAGTCCTAGGCGATAGATCGGTTTGTGCAAACTGTCGCGCCACAGCATGGCAACAACCCCGAATGCGAGTAAGGTTGTGATATAGAAAAACCATTGTTTGCCTTCAAACATGGAGAAAGCTGCGCCAGTATTGCGAATGTGCGTGAGATCAATCACGCCTGGAATCAGTTGTTGGCTTTCGCCTAATGGAATGTGAGCAGTAACCCACGCCTTAATCAGAAAATCAATTAATACGAGCGCAGCGGCGATGATGAGATAAATAAGCACAGAAGTTCCCCCTGAGTAAAAGCGTTTGTTTCCTAGTGTACCGCGGTCAAAGAAAAACCGCCATCTTAAAAATGGCGGTTACGCATGAGCTGATTAAAAACCACACAAAATTAGAACAGGCCGGAAATCTTGCCATCGTCGGTAACATCCATGTTCAAGGCTGCGGGCACTTTTGGCAAGCCGGGCATGGTAAGCACCGAGCCAGTCATGACGACAAGGAAGCCGGCGCCTAACTTGGGGATGATGTCGCGAACGTGAATCGTGAACCCTTCCGGTGCACCCAACGTTTTGGCGTTATCCGTTAACGAATATTGCGTTTTAGCCATGCAGACTGGCAAATCCTGCCAGCCGTTTTTAACGATCGTGCGCAAGGCACTGTTTGCTTTGCCTTCATAATCGACATCAGCTCCGCCATAAATCTTTTGCACAATCGTCTTGATTTTGGTTTTGACATCGCTTTGCGGATCATATAAGCGAGTAAAATGCGCCGGTTGATCAAGTGCCGCCAAAACAGCATCCGCAACCGCCAATCCGCCGCGTCCGCCGTCAGCCCAAACGGTGGCGGTGACGGCTTTAACGTTTAGTTTCGCACAAGCATCAATTAAAAACTGAATTTCGGCATCGGTATCACTAGTGAATCGGTTAATCGCAACTACAACCGGCACACCGTAACTTTGCATACTGTGGATGTGGCGTTTGAGATTGTCGAAGCCTTGGGCCAAGGCTTCGACATTTTCCGTTTGCAGGTCCTTTAACGCGACCCCGCCGTTATACTTCAAGGCACGCACGGTTGCGACAATGACGACTGCATCAGGCGTCTTGCCGAGTACAGGTGTTTTGATGTCCATAAACTTTTCACCGCCGAGATCCGCACCGAAGCCGGCTTCGGTGATTGCGATGTCCCCGAGCTGCAAAGCCGTACGCGTGGCCAAAACCGAGTTACAGCCGTGCGCAATGTTGGCAAATGGACCACCGTGGATGAATGCCGGGGTATGTTCTAATGTCTGAACCAAGTTAGGTTTCAAGGCATCTCGCAATAGCATCGCAATCGCACCGGTGACTTTCAAATCGGCCACGGTCACCGGCTGCCGGTCATAAGTGTATCCAATGACAATTCGGCCGATACGTGCCTTCAGATCGGCAATGTTTTCCGCCAGACACAACACTGCCATTAATTCGCTAGCAACTGTAATATCAAAGCCATCTTCGCGCGGCACACCGCTTGTGGGACCGCCCAAACCGATCGTAACATGACGCAAAGCGCGATCGTTGATATCTAAAGCACGCTTCCATAAAATCCGCCGTGGATCAATATTGAGCGTATTGCCTTGTTGCAAATGATTGTCAATCAAGGCGGCTAGGGTATCCACCGCCGTGGTAAGTGCATGCATATCTCCTGTAAAATGCAGGTTAATGTCTTCCATTGGAACTACTTGCGCATAACCGCCGCCTGTCGCACCGCCTTTCATGCCCATTACCGGGCCTAAAGACGGTTCGCGTAAAGCAATCACAGGATGCTTACCGCGTTGTTGCAGCGCATCCCCTAAGCCAACGGTGATGGTCGACTTACCTTCGCCAGCTGGTGTTGGGTTGATGGACGTTACCAGCACAAGTTTGCCAAAAGGTTTATCCTTTAAGGCGTTAAGTGCACTAAAACTAAGCTTGGCTTTGGCTTTGCCATAAAGTTCAAGATCATCTTCTGATAAACCTAAACCAGCCGCAACTTTCGTAATCGGCCACATTGCCGTCGCTTCATTGGCTTGTGCAATTTCAATATCAGACATACAACACACTCCTTATTTGGCGGACTCTTTCAGCCCTTTTTGGATCAACGACACTACTTTTTGTTTTCTTTTTTTACCGAACAAAACAAAAGTCACTTGACCATATCGTTTGGTTTTAAGAATAACTGTCAAATGGCCAAACGTAAACCCCTCAATTTCCGGCCAAGTCATTTCCAAGGTGTTACTCTTAAAAAGACTAACCAGTTTTAGGCCTTGTTCATGGACAACAAGACGATGAAGCAGCACTTGAATGATCGCAACAAGCACTGTCACTACGGCAATGCCAATGGCTAGCAGCGATGGCTTGGTACTTTCTAACTGAACAATCGTGGCAAGGCTGATCCCGATCACGATCATACTCCAAAACATGCTAAAATCGATCCAGGCAGGTTGATAATGAGTTCGGTATTCTGGCACTTTGACACTTCCTTAGGAGAAATTATGCTTAAACTATACACAGATGGCGCGACAAAAGGCAACCCAGGACCCGCTGGGATCGGCATCTTGGTCAGTGGCTTGCCCCATCAAATTCAAAAACATGCTGCACTGCCAGCAATGAGTAATCATGAAGCCGAGTTTGCAGCCGCAATCGCTGGTTTTGAACTGCTGAGCCAAGCCGGCTTAAATACAACACCGGTCGCCTTCTACAGTGATTCCAAGCTTGTGATTCAGGCGATTGAAAAGCAATACGCTAAGCACTATCCCGACCTAGCAGGCCGTTTGCTGACCTTAATCGGTCAATTTCCTTTAGTATTGCCAAACTGGCTGCCTGACCGGGCCAATCGCGGCGCCCATATGTTAGCTCAGCAAGGGTTGCGCCAATCTGAAACTAAAATATAAATTTTCGGCAAAATTGCGTCATGACTAGAACAATCGAGGCAAAAAGCAATTTTTCTTGCCAGACGCCACTCTCGTCGGTACTGGCGCCGTGATCATTAAGTTCAACAAAAGCTTGTTTCTGAGAAAAGAAAAGGCAACCATTTCCTTGTAGACGGAAACGGTTGCCTTTATTAATGGTTGTGAATAATATCCCAACTTTGTCGTCTCATCACGACAATTTTAAATTAAGCTGATGGGTGCTTATTTCAAAACTTTAAACTGATCTTTTCGATCCATGTAATCTTTATCTTTTGCTGAACCTTCAATGGAACCAAATGGCATTTGTGCCCGTAAGTTCCAGTTGGTCGGGATATCAAAGGCTTCACGCACTAAATCGTCAATGATTGGATTATAGTGCTGCAGATTCGCGCCGATGCCATTGTTCGCCAAGGTGACCCATGTGTTAAGTTGTGCGGAACCTTGCGCCTGTTCTGCCCAAGTCGCAAAGTTTGCCGCATATAATGGGAAATTATTCTCCAATTGCTTTACAACGTCAGTATCGGTGAAATACATAATGGTACCGTAAGCTGCTTTAAAGCTGGCAATTTTCTGCTTGGTTGCTTCGTAAGCCTGCTCAGTCGGCACTTCACTCTCCAGCCGCTTCACGACAATATCCCACAGCTTGTCATGCTGCTCGCCAAACAGAAAAACAGCGCGCGTCGTTTGTGAATTAAACGCAGTCGGCGTCTCCTGAATGACGGTTTCAATCAAATCCACTAAGTCATCCGGATTCTGTTTAACATCTTTGCCAAGTGCATAAATTGACCGGCGTTGTTTTAAAAGATTCAGTAAGTCTTGATTCACGAGAAAACCACCTTTTTATAAATTAAAGCGTGCGCTGGCGCAGTTAGAAACCGGCGTGTAAGCAGTCTTGGCGGTGATGGCCAGGTTTTGGTCATTGCCGCCAAGATTCTTACACGCAGGTTTCTGCGCCTGCAGACGCATTTCAGAACAAGCCTAGATTGCATAATTAAAGTTACCACCCAGAAAATGTGAAAAAAGACCTGTCCGTTCTTGCTAAAATGGTGTTTGCATAACATACCATCTAGAGAGAAGGACAGGTCCCATGGCCATTATAACCTTAATTGAACGATCTCAGATAGAACTGATGCAACACCACACGATTCAATACATCGCCGCGACCTTAGGCCGCTCTCGTATTTCTATTAGGCATGAGCTTCACCGTTGCCCTGAAGGTGATTACTGCGCCATTATAGCTCAGGATCATGCCGATACTTGTCGGCATCGTTGTGGTCGGCACTCGATTTTAACGCCTAAGTTGAAGCGGATGGTAACTGAGAAGCTAAACCTAGGTTGGTCCCCTGAAATGGTCGGTTATGCCGTTCACTGTGCGCCACACACGATTTACCACTGGATTTATCAAAGACAAGTCGATTTTCAGCCAAGCCAACTCTTTGATCACGGTAAACGTCATAAAAGAAGACAAGACCTTCGGTCGCGCTATAACCAAGCAGTAGGCACCTCAATTGAGATTCGCAGTGAGTCAGCTAATCGGCGAACCGAAAAAGGACATTTAGAGATGGATACAGTTCGCGGTGGTCGCGGGTCAAAGGCTGCTGTTTTGACCATTGTCGATCGGGTGACACGTTTAATGGCGACAACTAAGCTTGAAAACTTATCACAAAATGCTGTTCTCAAGGGATTTGCAAGACTGATGGTGGACTTTCCGGGTCCGGTTCGATCAGTGACGGTTGATCACGGTAAAGAGTTTTCCTGCGATCAGGCGCTTACAAAGCGCTATCGGATACCGGTTTACTTTTGCCACGCCTATCACCCGAATGAACGGGGCACAAATGAACGGTTCAATCGAGAACTTCGCTACTATTTCCCGAAGGGAACACAGTTTGATCAGGTTTCAGAGACCGATATTCAACAAGCCACAGCGCTTATCAATAACAAACCTAGAAAATGTCTCCGTTGGCAAACCCCAGTTCAAGCAGTGAGCAAGCCTCTTTCTAGGTGGTAACTTTATTATTGCAATCTAGGCAAGTATCATTCTACCAACTGACTAAAAGTAAGTAAACCCCAAATATCGACATTTTCTTTCCTCCTACCCAAATATTTCGCAAATCCTCCTATTTGCCCCTCCAACGTGACAGCCTCGCTTCGCTTGAGTACAATGAACTTATTCTTCTTGGAGGTGCGGTATGTCGCTGATTACCTGGCTTATTCTTATTATTTTGGTTTTAAACACCTTCGGGGCAATCTTCACGGTTCTACGCGAGGTCCGAGATATCTCAACGACTTGGGCGTGGTTGCTAGTGCTTATTTTTTTACCGATCGTCGGGTTTGGTTTTTATTTATTTGCTGGCCGCGGCTTATCAACGAAAAAATTGCAACGGATTCAACACGAATATGAGTCTGGCGTAAAAGCATTTGTCTCACTACAAAAGCACGAAAACGCCCGGAATAAGTTATTGCCACCGACTGATTACACGCCAGCGGCCAAGGCTTTAACCGCCTTTTTTCTGAATACCGCGCAAGCACCGGTCCTTGCCCATAACCAAGTGCAACTTTACACGGATGGCGAGAAAAAGTTTGCGGCGTTATTCCGCGATATTGAGGCCGCTAAAGATTATATCTATGTTGAGTACTACACCATTTACAATGATGAATTAGGCAATCAATTCCAGCAACTGCTGATCAAGAAAGCTAAGGAAGGCGTTGTTGTAAAGGTCCTATATGACGCTTGGGGTTCCATGGGCGCTACAGCAAAGTGGTGGCGCCGGCTGACCGACGTTGGCGGGCAAGCCGAAAGTTACTTTAGTTCCAAGCATCCCATCACTGACTTTCGTTTGAACTATCGTGATCATCGCAAGATCGTTGTCATTGACGACCACGTCGGGTATATCGGCGGGTTTAATGTTGGTGACCAATACGTCTCCCGCAAACCTAAGTTCGGTTATTGGCGCGACACACATTTGCGCATTATCGGCAATACGATTTACGCTTTAAAAATTCGCTTCACCATGGATTGGAATGCAACAGTCAGCAAAAAAGACGAAATTGCTTATAGTGTTGAACAAGATAGTGCCGATAGTGTCACTGCCGACAGTTTGACAGCCGGTGCAACGCCTATCCAGATCGTTGCTTCCGGACCTGACCGCCCAACGCAACAAATTAAGTTGGGATACACCAAGTTAATCACCAGTGCCACCAAATCTGTTTGGATTCAAAGTCCTTATTTGGTGCCAGATGATACTGTGATCGACGCTTTAGTATCCGCTGCCATGTCAGGGATTGATGTTCGCATCATGATTCCTGACATGCCTGATCACCCGTTCATTTTCCGCGCGACACAATACTATGCGAATTATCTGACTCGCGCTGGCGTGAAAATCTACCATTACGAACACGGCTTTATGCATGCGAAAACGGTGGTTGTCGACAATGCCATCGCCAGCGTTGGCTCGGCAAATTTCGATATCCGTAGTTTTAAGCTGAATTTTGAAATTAATGCGTTTATTTATGATCGTAAAGTGGCCAGTAGCTTGGGCCAGATTTTCGAGGCTGATATGGCGCGCAGTTACTTACTGACGCCTGAGCTAATCGCCAAACAAAGCAGTTGGCTTCGGTTTAAACAAGACTTCTCGCGGTTATTATCACCTATTCTTTAAGTAAAAACTGGCGCTTTATTCTGAATGATGTCAGAATAAAGCGCCAGTTTTTACTATATAAAGCTTCATTAACGTTGCCAGTCGTCCAAGACTTTGGTGTGGCCGACTAAGTAATGAATCGCGGCATGAACAAGTTCGTCACGGGCAGCGGTGAGATCGTCACCTTCAAGGTCATATTTATCACGCAAATAGCCGGTGGCAATCGCCTGATACTCTTTACGCGCCTCACCATCATCTTTTAAATAATCGTCAATCGCGTTGATATTATCTTTCGCCCGTGTAGCCAATTCTTCGGCCAAATCGTCGACATGCGGCTGACGTTTATGCGCATAGTCCATGAGCGTGTCATTCATATCCACAACGGCGGCTTCATCGGCTTGCTTGTCTCGTTTCATTTTGTCATCTCCCAATAAAACAAGTATGCGCCTGCTAATCCATTTTTTAAAGCTGGTCGTAGTGCCTTTGCTATGTGCTACTAGCTATCAAAAGTAGTCAGGCTGGTGCTAGGCATCAAAGCAAACTTGAACATTTCAAAAATCAATTATTTCAGTGGGCTATTAATTTACGGGAACGCGCGAATAATTCCTGATAAAGTTGTGACCAGCTTTCAAACCGATCACTGGCAAGATAAAAGACTGGTGTATCTGGTACAATAGGTTCTTCTCCAGGCGCAAGATTTTGCGCCGAGATAACAAGATCAGGCTGTTGCTCAGTCGTCACTAGCCGAATATACGCAGGCTGAGTCAAGTTGAGACGAACGGTTTCATATAACGGCTGCGGCATTAAAGGATCAAGTGCTACCTTGAGCTTATCAGCAATCGCACTGTCCGTCATAAATGGCCACAGCAGTTGATAGAACCCGTCAATGATCTCTTTTGATGCATTTTCCAATGGCGCTTCGCGAGCGAAAAAAGCCTCCAAGGCAGCTTCTAATCGCGGATAAAAAGCACGCATTGGACTCGCTGTTCGCGTGAGATCAATATAGGCGCCACCGGGGAAAATGCGCTCGCTGATTAAAATCTTCAAGAGATTCCCTGCCAACGCTAGATCTGTTGTTACTGTCGGGGCAATCCCGACAACTGTTCGACTGAACTCGTTGCGGATTTTCTCGACTAACTGCCATGCAGGTATATTACGCGCTGCGTGATAGCCAACTAGAGTAGCGGCATCAAATTGTTGTTCCGAGTGAAACCGAGGTACGCGCCACTGAGTTAAAAAAAGATGCCATGTTTCATCCTCAGCAGCCTTTCTCGGCAGATTATCAAACGCACTCGGTAGTGCTGCAGTTAGTGTTGGCCGAGGTGCCAATTCGTCAAAATCAAGGGTACCAACGATGGAGTGATTCGCTAACAATCGGTGTAGATGAACATTAGCTGCGAATAGAAGCTGTGCCCGCGAAAAATCTGATTGGATCAGACCAGCTTTGTCGAGTTCGCGCATTAATTGACGCGACTGCGGCAAAATTTCCGAAAACAAGGGATGGGCAAAGTCGACAAACTGCCACAATAATTGCCGGTAAACTTGTCTAACGCGGGCTTCCGGTCCCATAAGCGCTAAAGGATTTAGGCTGATGGTAACGCCGGCTTTCCGAAAATAAAGGCGCAAAGCCGAGATTCGGCGGAAAAAGGCGGCTCGTGAAAACCCGGTTTCATCCAAAAGCATCTGCAGTGTCAATTGAGGCCGCTTCAGCGTCTGAATCAATAGTTGTCCCGGCAAGGACCGCCTATATAGAAAGATACGATAACGATCTAGACTGATTGATGGTGGTGCAATCATATTACCATCGCCGCGTCGCAGTAATGGTGCAGCGTCTGACTGCATCGTGACCAAGTCTGCGGCAATTTTTCCATCCGGCGTCGGAGTTGGCGGTAACTCTCACCACGGGTTATGGCGGTGGCAGCAATATCCAGCCGGTGCCCTGGGGCCTCCCACAACGTGCTGTAGATATTGATGCGATCTCGCTCTTCCCGATCGAGAAATAATTCATCAAAGACCATAAAGAAGGCCTCCTCGAAAGCGTTTGCTACAGTATAGCAAAGGTAGCAAAAAACCCGATAAGATATGCTCATGGTTTTTTAAGCTTTTTTTCACGGTCTCAACTGATTTTTATCGCAAATATTTTTGGTCAGGTTTTTTCGTCAATACCGTGACGTTGATACAAAGTTGCTCTTCAGCTTCAACAAATAGTTGACGGTTGCGACTGGTTTTCGCCATACGAACTTGGTATACTAAAAGTAAGCAAAAGTGTCAGCCAATACCATACACTTGGGGTATTCAAAAAAATAGCCCCAAGATATGGTATTTTTAATTGACAGACACCCCAATATTGAGTATCCTAAGCTACATAAGATAACGAGAAAGGATGATACCTATGCGTAACATCACCTTATTCACACGCAATGGCTGCCCGCAATGCCGGATGACCAAGCGCTACCTTGACACCCATAAAATTCCATTCACGGAGCACAACATCAACGAAGAACCGCAATACATTGATTACTTAAAACAAAAGGGGTTCCAGCAGGTTCCTGTTCTTGAAGCGGATGGGCTCGATTCATTCTCCGGGTTCCGACCGGACGCCTTGAAGCAACTGGCTGTTTGATCAGCCAGTTTTTTTATCGCATCACAACGCAACCAGCTATTATAAAACGCAGCGAAAGCAGGGTTTAGCATGTCATTAAAAACAATTAGTCCGGATCAAGTCACCTATTACGCGCTCAACAACGAGATCAACATTCCTGTGAATGACCAGATTCCGTTGAACAAAGACAAGGAAGCGTTGCAGGCATTTTTGACCGAAAATGTAGCGCCAAATACGATGCAATTTGATTCGCTGGCTGATCGACTGAAGTATTTAGTCGATAACCACTATTATGAAGCCGACTTTTTGAACAAGTATCAGCCAGCTTTTTTGGAAAAACTGGATCAATTTCTTTCAGCGCAGCATTTTCAGTTCAAATCCTTCATGGCCGCCTACAAATACTATGCACAGTATGCCTTGAAAACCGATGACGGTACCCAGTATTTAGAAGATTTTAAAGATCGGGTTTTTGCCAACGCACTTTTCTTTGCAGACGGTAACGAGGACTTGGCAGTTGACCTTGCTGATGAAATGATTCATCAACGTTATCAACCGGCCACCCCTTCCTTCTTGAATGCTGGCCGGGCCCGCCGTGGCGAACTGGTTTCATGTTTTTTGTTGCAAATCACTGATGACATGAATTCAATTGGCCGGGCGATCAATTCGGCCTTGGAATTATCCCGAATTGGTGGCGGCGTTGGCCTCACCTTGTCCAACCTACGTGAAGCCGGTGCCCCAATTAAGGGCATTGAAGGTGCCGCTAGCGGCGTCTTGCCAGTCATGAAGCTGTTGGAAGACTCTTTTTCCTATAGCAACCAATTGGGCCAGCGACAAGGTGCCGGTGTTGTGTATCTGAACGTTTTCCATCCTGACATCATCAGTTTCTTAGGTGCCAAGAAGGAAAACGCGGACGAAAAGTACCGGGTTAAAACACTCAGTCTTGGCGTTGTCGTTCCGGATAAGTATTATGACCTCATTAAGGCTAATGCCGATATGTACCTCTTCTCCCCTTACTCGGTTGAACGGGTTTACGGGAAGCCGTTCTCTTATGTTGATATCACCAAGGAATATGACAACATGGTTGCCAATCCGGCCATTAAGAAGTACAAGATTAAGGCCCGTGATCTAGAAAACGAAATCTCCAAACTTCAGCAGGAATCTGGTTATCCTTATATTATCAACATTGATACGGCAAATCGCGCCAACCCAATCGAAGGCAAAATCATCATGAGTAATCTGTGCTCGGAAATCATGCAGGTTCAGGTGCCTTCCAAGTTGAACAATAAACAGGAATATGAAGTGCTGGGTACTGATGTATCTTGCAACTTAGGTAGCACGAATATTCCCAACCTGATGCATAGCCGCGACTTTGGCCGCAGTGTCGAAGCAATGGTTCGTGCTTTGACTTATGTCACGGACCACAGCAACATCGACGTTGTACCTTCCGTCCAGCACGGTAATCACCAGGCTCACAGCATTGGCCTTGGTGCGATGGGCTTGCACACTTATTTTGCGAAGAATCATATGTTCTACGGTTCGCCTGAAAGCTTGGACTTCACCAATATTTACTTCCTTTTGCTGAATTACTACACCCTGAAGGCATCCAATAAAATTGCCCAGGAACGCGGCGAAAGCTTCCACAACTTCGAAAACAGCAAGTATGCGGACGGTAGCTACTTCGATAAGTACACCGAGCAAGTATGGGCACCGAAGTATGACAAGGTTCGCGCGCTGTTTGATGGCATTCACATTCCGACGCAGGCTGATTGGGAAGCGCTGAAGACCAGTGTCATGAAAGATGGTCTCTACCATCAGAACCGCATGGCTGTTGCGCCAAATGGGTCGATCAGTTACATCAACGACACCAGTGCATCATTACAGCCGATCGTTAACCGCATTGAAGATCGGCAAGAAAAGAAGATCGGCACGATTTACTACCCTGCTCCAGACCTTTCTAATGACACGATGCCTTACTATCAAAGTGCCTATGATATTGATATGCGTAAAGTGATTGACGTTTACGCTGCTGCCCAGCAGCATGTCGATCAAGGAATGGCCATGACGTTGTTCATGCGCAGTACCATTCCGGCTGGCCTTTATCCTTGGAAAGATGGCCGAACCGATAAAATGACCACCCGTGATTTAAATATTTTGCGTAATTACGCACATCATAAGGGCATCAAGTCGATTTACTACATCCGGACTTACACGGATGATCAAGAAGAAATCGGCAGCAACGCTTGTGAAAGCTGCTCAATCTGATAATCTTTTAACAGGGGGAGTTTCCCCTGTTTTTACATAAGGGAGCGTAAACATGGCAAAACAGTATATTGCGATCAATTGGAACGCGATCGAAGACGAAGTTGATAAAGCAACTTGGGAAAAATTGACGGAACAATTTTGGTTAGACACCCGGATTCCGCTGTCCAACGACTTGGACGACTGGCGATCTCTCAATCATGACGAGCAATGGGTTGTCGGCCACGTGTTCGGTGGCTTGACCTTGTTGGATACCCTGCAGAGTCAGGACGGCATGGCAAGTTTGCGGCAGAATATTCGCACCCAGCAAGAAACGGCTGTGTTGAACAACATTCAGTTTATGGAAAGTGTGCATGCAAAGAGTTACTCTTCGATTTTTTCAACGCTAAACACACCAGCAGAAATCGATGAGATCTTCGATTGGACCAATCATAACGAGCATCTGCAATACAAAGCCAACAAAATTAATGATATTTATCATAACGGTTCGGCGCTGCAGAAGAAGATTGCCAGTGTTTTCTTGGAAACCTTCTTGTTTTATTCAGGCTTCTTTACCCCGTTGTATTACTTGGGCAACAATAAGCTAACTAACGTGGCAGAAATCATTAAGCTGATTATTCGTGATGAAAGTGTTCATGGCACTTATATCGGCTATAAATTCCAGCTCGGATTCAACGAGTTGCCGGAAGCTGAACAACAAACATTGAAGGATTGGATGTACGACTTGTTGTTCGATTTGTATGAAAACGAGGAAAAGTACACTAACGATCTTTACGCGAAGACCAACTGGACGGATGAAGTTTTGACTTTCTTGCGTTATAACGCCAACAAAGCCTTGATGAATTTAGGTCAGGAAACGGCTTTTCCTGACACGGCTGATGACGTCAACCCAATCGTAATGAATGGGATTTCAACGTCTACCGCCAACCATGACTTCTTCTCACAAGTTGGTAATGGTTACCGGCTGGGTCAAGTTGAAGCGATGCAAGATGATGATTATCAGTTCTCAACTGAAGATGAAGACCACGACAAATAAAGCCGTCGCGGCAACAAAAAAAGCCACTGCAATGCTTTGCGGTGGCTTTTTTGTTTTGGTCTGATTAGGACGATGATCATTCACTGTCTTTAATGGTTTGCTTCATCATACTAAGAAAACGTTGCGCGATTCTGGACAACTCGCGATCACGTTTCCAGACAAGCGCTACTGGGTCCGCTAATGCTGGTGCTAATGGTCGGAAGGTCAATGATGTGTTAGGACTTTGGGTGGCCAAATATTCAAGACACAAGGCTCGTCCTAAGCCGACAGCAGTCATCCCAAGCGCATCGACGGTCAGGTCATAAGTCCCAACAATGTAAGCCGGATCCATGCCTTGGCCTAACCAGTGTTCAAAGGTGTTGCGTGCGTGCGTGGCCCGCGGCAGGATTAATTCACTGTCGCCAATGTCCGTTGGTGTCATCAATAAATTATCAGTTAACGGATCATCACTGGTCATCAAAATACCCCAAGCATCACGAACTGGCAGTAGCAAACTTTCATACTGCGTCTGCTGCTTGCCAGGTCGCAGTATGAAATCATACATGCCGGCCTCAAGATTGGCCACCAGCCCTTCATCGGAGCCATAGGTAACATGAACATGCAAACTGGGGTATTGATGGCGCAATTCTTGGGCAACATGAAGAACCAACCGTTTGCCGCTGGTTTCGCCTGCACCAATGTAAAGGTCACCACCAAGGGCATGTTTACTTTGCAAATTATTCTTTGTGCGCTCGGCAATTGCGGTGAGTTCACGTGCCCGGTTTAACAAATAGGTACCATCTTCAGTTAGCGTCACACGTCGATTACCACGAACTAGCAATTTAACGCCGAGCTCTTTTTCCAAGTCTTTTAATTGGCGCGATAGTCCGGGTTGTGAAATGCCCAGCGTTCGTGCCGCCGCGGTAATACTGCCGTGGTCAGCAATTTCAATGAAGTTGCGCAACGTCTGCAGTTCCATAAACTCCCCTACTTCCTATCAGCCTTGTTTATCGCAAACGACTTCCTATAACAATTATACCCTATCCGACAACAATTGTATTCCCTTTC
Source organism: Lacticaseibacillus paracasei subsp. paracasei (assembly GCF_000829035.1). Taxonomy (NCBI): domain Bacteria; kingdom Bacillati; phylum Bacillota; class Bacilli; order Lactobacillales; family Lactobacillaceae; genus Lacticaseibacillus; species Lacticaseibacillus paracasei. Next base: position 1,475,912 of record NZ_AP012541.1, read on the forward strand.
ACACAGCAGGACGCAACTATTTTGTAAGTCACGCTCGCCACGGGTAATTTATTTAAATCTAGTCACTCGCATCTCTTGCAAAAGATCCCAGCCTGATTCAAAAAAAGCACCGGCTGCAAATGAGCCGATGCTAAAGGATTACCAAATTTGAACACGTTTTTCCGGTGGCAAATACATCCCATCACCTGGTTGGACATCAAAAGTTGTGTACCAATCATCAAGATTGCGTGGCTGAATGTTCGCCCGCAATTCGTGTGGTGCATGCACATCAACCGCTAGTAGCATTTTTTGCCGTTCGAGGCGAGACTTTGAACGCCAAATTCTTGCCCAGTTGATGAAGAAGGCATGCAGATCAACGTCCGGTTCTCTCTTGGCTGTATCTAAAGCCGCAGCCAAGCCGCCAGCATCAGCGATGTTCTCAGAAACAACGAGTTTGCCATTAACTTTACCGGCTTCAGTTTCAAGACCGTCAAATTCTTGGATCATGGCTTCGGTGAGCTTGTTAAAGTGGGCATAATCAGCCTTTTGCCACCAGTTCACCATATTGCCAAGTTCGTCAAATTGAGCACCGTTATTGTCAAAACCATGGGAAATTTCATGGGCAATGACCGCGCCGATACCGCCCAGATTTTCGGAAGCACTTTGTTTCAGGGAATAGAACGGCGCCTGCAAAATGGCGGCTGGGAAAGTGATGTCGTTCTTGGAAGGATCATAACTGGCATTGACCAAGTGACCTGGCATATTCCAGACGGTGCGATCAACAGGCTTGGTGAGCTTGTCGAAGTTGTACTGAAGCTCAACAAGTTGCATCGCGTTGATATTATCGATCAGTGACTTATCCGGATTAACGTGCAGCAAATCGTAGACGTCCTCAGGTTTATCGGGATAACCCATTTTGAGCACCATCTTGTCGAGCTTAAGAATCGCCTTGTCCTTGGTCGGTTGTGATAGCCAATCAGAGTTGCTGAGTCGCCGTTTGTAAGTGGCAATCATTTTTTGGACAAGTTGTGTTACATCAGCCTTCGCCTTTTCGCCAAAATAAGTGCGGCCGTAGTAAATGCCAATTGGTTCGCTAAAGAAAGCGTTGGCTAATCGGTAGGCGTGTTTGATTTGATCCGGTGCTTTGGGCGCACCGGATAGCGCACGACTAAAAGTACCGCCTAATTGGCGCAATGGTTCGCTTAAAAGACTAACAAGACTGTTTAGCCGGGTGACATACAACCAGTCGCGATAATTGCTGAAGTTAGCTTCGTTGAACAACTGCGTAAACTCATCCAAGAACCGCGGATCATTCACAACGACCGTTTCTGGCACCTGTTTAAAGATCTTTTGTAAGAAGTCAGCAAACTTGAATGGCTTGAGTTTTTCAACAACCTCCGCTGTCGGCATCGGGTTATAGGCCTTAGGGTAATCTGCCCACTCTTCAGAACTCTTAATATGTTTCGCAATTTCTGCATCAAAGGCCAAGGCGCCAGCTAAAGTTGCCTTTTGCGCAGCAGCGTCAAGATCTGTGTAAGCTAAAAGCTTAGCCATCATATCTTTGAAAATGGTCATCAATTGTTCGCCGTTTTGATTGCCCTTGGCGTAGTATGTGGTATCCGGCAAAATGGTTCGTGGACCCATCAAATTAATCACATTTTTGCTGGTGTCTTTCATGTCAGCATCTACGTAGAAATTAAATGGCGGGTCAATCAGATGCTCCTGAAGCAGTTCGGCTGCCCGTTGATTGTAATCCGCAAGGTCTTTAATGCCAGCAACCAAATGTAGTTGCGGCAAGGCTGGTGCAAAGCCCGCTGCGTCTCGGGTCTTGAAATCCTTGGCTTGTTTGTACAGCGTCACCGCAGATGCAAAATACTTGTCTGGCGTCGTTTTTTTGCCGTCAGCAATCGCTGAAAAATCAGCCATCATTTTTTCTTCGACTTCATCGGCAAGGTCCTGAAAACCGCCAGTACTGCTTTTGTCATCAGGAATGACTGCCTGATCCGTCCAAGCCCCGTTAACTGCCCGGTACAGATCATCTTGGTAGCGCACTTCACTAGTCATTAAAAAGCCCCTTTCAATATGAACAGATATGTCATAATCTTAACGCACTTCTCATTTGCGTGCACGGTTGAATCGCTTTTCAGCCATATTCCTTTTAGTTGAGAACAATGAAGAACTGATTAAGTCAATTGTTCACAATCGAAATCGCTTTCTTTTTAATGATTAACCCGCTAAAATGGAGCATGAAGTCAAATCGATGGCTAGTCGTCAATGGCAGTCATCATTCAGGAGGATTGAAAATGTATTATGTCATTATGAAGTCTCATGATATTCGTGAGAATCTGGCAACAGAACAATATCTCATGAACTCGAAACAATTTGATGAACCGTTACTGCTGTTCTACTATGAAAAGCCGAGTGTGATTGTGGGCCGAAACCAGAATACGCTTGAAGAGTTGAATCAAAAATACGTGGAGGATCATAACATTGTTGTGACGCGGCGGTTATCCGGTGGCGGCGCAGTTTATCATGATCTCAATAACTTGTGCTTCTCGTTTGTGGTTGACAGTGACTCTGAAGAATTTGGTGACTTCAAGTCCTTCACACAGCCGATTGTTGATGCAATTCATACTTTAGGGGCGACTAGCGCTGAAGTTTCTGGCCGTAATGACATGCTGGTCGACGGTAAAAAGTTCTCTGGCAGTGCTATGTATACACGTAACGGCAAGACGTTCTCCCATGGTACTTTGATGCTGGATGTTGACATGAGTGTGATTCCTAACGTCTTGAACGTCCCAGAAGACAAGATCAAGAGTAAGGGCATTAAATCTGTTAAGAGCCGTGTGACGAACTTGCGGCCTTATCTAGATAAAAAGTATCAAAACCTCACTGTTCCTGAATTCCGCGATATTCTTTTGACTCGGTTGTTCGGCGTTGATGACATCGCTGAAATCAAAGACAAAGAGTATCACGTCACCCCAGAAGACGAAGTCGAAATTAAAAAGATTTACGATGATGTTTACAACAACTGGGATTGGGTATATGGCCATAGCCCGGAATTCACCACCAAGAAGCGGAAGCATTTTGACTATGGGACGATTGATGCTCGTTTCGATGTCAAGGAAGGCAAAATTGCTAACGTCAAATTCTATGGTGATTTCTTTGGTCCTAAGGATATTGCGGATGTTGCCGGTGCGTTAAAAGGCAAGCCTTACACGTCAGCAGCCATTAAAGACACTTTAGATGCCATCAACACGAATGAGTACTTCACCAATATTCCTAAGGACGATGTGGTTAACCTGCTCGTACCATAATCGCATCAGTTTTTAGAACTTAAGGCAGCACGGCCAAATGCTGTGCCGCCTTTTTTCATGCAAAAAGGACAACCTTTAACAGGCTGTCCTTCGATCGATCAGCGATTGATCGCTCAATTATATTTAATTTGACTAATGGCGTACGCCTGAATCCTTTTCGCTCCCCGACCTGTTGCCACGGTGATCACGCCGCGTTCATTATAAGGTTTGACAGTCGCGGCCTCAATATCGACCACGCGTCCCTTGAGCCGATGGCGATCAATCGTATTGATCGCGACCTCATGCTGCGTGTGCAATGCATCTTGAAGCAAGTTGGTAATTTCTTCCGGGCGTTGTGCCATAAGCAATTCCTCCTTCATCTAAGAGCAGACGAGCGAAAAACCTGTCCGCAGATGTCTCAATGCGCATCGCTGCTAGCCGCGGTGAACATCAGTCAGCGACGATGCAGTGACTGAAATCGGTTACAGCTTCAGTATAACGGTTGTGTCGAAAAATTTCAGTATCCGCGCGTGAGATCAACTTGATGGCTTGCCAATTGGCCGCTTGATATCAAGGTTTTGAGGTTATCATTAAATATTTTAAAAACTTTGTCGCGTAATTGCGGCACCGTGCCCGAAATATGCGGCGTGAGCAAAACGTTCGTCATGCCCCATAATGGTGAGTCTTGCGGCAGTGGTTCCGGATCCACCACATCCAAGGCAGCAGCACTGATTTGATTGTTTTTCAATGCCTGCGTCAAAGCAGCCATATCAACTGACGGACCACGGCCAATGTTAATGAAAAGCGGTTGTTTGCTAGCGGCTGCAAAGAATGCTTCATCATAAAAGTGTTTTGTATCTGGCGTTAATGGTAACGCGTTGATGACGACATCTGCTCGCCCTGCTGCCTCATGGGTCGCCACATCCGTCATCACTTGGTCAAATCCTGCAGCTGGACGGCCATGTGCACTCACGCCAATCGTATGCAAGCCCAATGCCTGGAGTTTGGTCGCAATCGTTGATCCAATATGACCGGTGCCAAAAATGACTGCTGTTTTGCCCTTAAGCAATGTCATTGGCGGTCGCTCTTGACGTAATGTCCACATGTCGCGATCTGCTCGAATGGCTGGCAAAATACAGCGACTGATCGTAAACAAGACGCCAAGCACATACTCCGCAATGGGTTCGGCGTGAATGCCGCTTGTATTAGCCAGCAAGACATGGTGTTTAGCCAACTCAGCCAATGGTAAATAATCAACGCCAGCGGACATCGCCTGCACAAACTGAAGTCGGTCAAAGTTCACGCGCGTAGCCGCAGCATTCCAACCATAAACCACGTCAATTTGTTGAGCCGTGGCATCATCAAGCTTGTCAGCATCGATGACGCTGTGTCCCGCTGCTTCAAGTGTTTGGCGCTGCTCCGGCTTCAGACTAAAGCTGTTTAGAATCTTCATCATGTCGCACTCCTTTTCAAAAAACGCGTACGTAGGCGCAAAAACCTGCGTGTAAGGACCTTGGCTCCAATGGCCAAAGTTCGGCCATCACAGCCAAGGCCGCTCACTTACACTCCGGTTTCTAACCGCCCCTGGTCACGCTCTATCATGGTGCCAGTTAGGTTTGCCCCAATATTGGAAAAGATCGGTTCGGATAGTCCCATTATACAGCTTGCGGCGCTTGGTTGCCTTGCTGCCATAAGCCTTTTCAAAGCCCATGTCACTTGTCAAAATGTACTTGCTCCAAGTGGTTAAAGGCGCAAATGCTTGGCCCATTTCTGCGTATAATTGTCGAACCATGGCCTGATCGTTGAGCCGTTTCCCATAAGGTGGATTGGCAACAATGACCCCGTTTTCTTTGCTCGTCGAAAAATCTTTAACCGCCAATTGTTTAAACTGAATGCTATGCAGCAAGCCTGCTTGTTGCGCATTCAACTTGGCCATATCAATCATGTCACCGTTAATATCGCTTGCCTGAATATCTAATTCACGATCAAAGTCAGCTTGATCCATCGCTTCATCTTTGACGGTTTGTAAGACTGGCTGGTCAAAAAAGCCAAAGTTCTCAAAAGTAAATTGGCGTTGCAGACCCGGTGCAATGTTATGGCCAATCAAAGCGGCTTCAATCGCAATTGTGCCGGAACCAGTGGTTGGATCGACAAACGGCATATCCGGATGCCAGTTTGTCAACATGATTAACGCGGCCGCAAAGTTTTCCTTCAACGGCGCCTCACCTTTGGCAATTCGATACCCGCGTTTAAACAGACTTGATCCAGTCGTATCAAGCGTCAATGTTGCAATATCTTTTAAAATCGAAACTTCCAGCGGGTAAGTCGCGCCAGTTTCCGGTAACCGCGTCGTGCGATGATAAACCGCAGACATTTTTTCAACAATTGCTTTTTTGGTGATGGCTTGAACGTCCGGTTCTGAATGTAATTGCGAACGAACCGCTCGGCCCTCAACCGGGAACGCTGCGTCAAGCGGTAGGTAGTGATCCCAAGGTAACGCCTTAACGCCTTCAAAAAGCGCATCGAAAGTCAGCGCCTTGAATTGACCAACAACGATTTTAATTCGATCGGCACTACGCAACCAAACATTGGTTAGCGCGATTGTCTTATCATCGCCTTCAAAATAAACCTTACCATTTTCTGTTCGGGTTTGAATGCCAAGGGCTTTCAATTCTTTAGTTGTCACAGATTCAAGTCCGGCAGCCATCGTGGCAACAAGTTGATATCTCATATGGGTTTTCCTTTCATTCATGCAGCGTTTTTAGTGGTTAGTTTTAGTTTACAAGTTTTTGAGATGGTTTGGGGGAAAATGGTACTTGAATTGGTGATTAGAAAGTGGTCGTGATGATCACAGGAATTTTTGTGTAAGGAATTTGAAGGTAAAAAATTCGTGGTTCTTTTAAACGCGCAAAAAGCCGCAGAAATTGACGTGTAAGGGCTCTTGAAGCAAGACAATGCCCACCCCCGTGTGGAAAAGCTCTGTTGGCTCTCCGAAACGCGCAAACAAAAGCAGAAACCTGCACGTAAGGACCTTGACCCTAATGACCAACGTAAGGTCATTAGGGTCAAGGCGACTTACATTCCGGTTTCTAAACGCTTTTGTTTCCGCTCTTAAAAAAACAGCCCGGGTTTCCCCGGGCTGTGCCTGCATGTAGATCCCTATAAGCCATGTTTTGTTCCAGAACTTGTTCAGGCACAAGCTCCTTCAGTCATCATCTATCTCAGCGTTACCGCTGTATTGCCGTCGCTTCAATTTGCTTGGCAAAACGCCCCTACCAAAAGTTTGGGTTACTCGCTCGCGGGGTTTACCCGTTCCACCGCTCAGGTTTCCCTGATCGTTTCGTCACTGTGGCACTTTTCAGACCTACTAGCGCATAGCTGACGCCTTAGCGCGTTTGGCCGCCGTAGCCGTTTACACGGCCCCTAAGCTTATTGGGCTTAGCACGAACACTACAAGCATCTCAGCTTGTGCGGGCATGGACTTTCCTCAGCCTGCAAAAGCAGACCGCGATCACTCAGGACCTACATGTGATCATTAATATTGGTCAACGTCGGAATGGTTGCCGTCATCATGATTGTCAACACTGCTATCAGATAGCTTTGAGCCGAACACATGACGTTCCAGATTACTCAGACGTTTAAGAATATCATAATTTGTCGCAGCCGCATTGGTTTGCGGCGTCTGCGCACTGACATTCTTGGAAACACTCAGCTGTTTGGTCAGCTCGTCGACCCGGCTAAACAGCTTGGTATTTTCTTCCTTCAGTCGATCAATCTCATTGGTGAAAGCTTCGTAATCGCGGATGATACCATCCAAGAATTCGTCAACTTCATCAGGATCATAACCGCGGACCTTGTTTTTGAACTTCTTGTCCAAAATATCCTTAGGCCCGTACTGGATGCTAAACTTTGTCTCTTTGTTACTATCCATTCCGACACACCTCATTGTTTTCATGGAACCAAACTACTAATTAGCTTACCATATCTCAATCATTTTGAAAATGCTCATTTTCAGCTTCTGCCATTGCTTGCGCTGTTTCTTCTAAATCATCCATGGTAATGAGCTGAACTGGATAATCACGACGGTCAGCCATCGCCTCTGCTGCTTGGTAATCCCATTTAGCTTTACCTGGAAATTCTGGATCATAAACCAGCAGCGCTGCATCTGTATGGATGGTCATGAACCGGGTATAGCCCTGCAACTGCGCTGGTTGTTGATACGGTGCTTGCGAAACCGCATCAGAAAAGTCCACTTGTCCACGTAGGGCCGCCAGTTGACCTTGGTTATCTTCATTCCACTGCTTGCCAAAATCTGTGAATGGAACCATCATCGCAATTTTAAAATCTGGATACAATGGTTTGAGTCCTAAAGCAACCTCGACTGCCCACTGCTCCACGCCTAATTGCCCGCCAGTAATTAACCATTCCAAGCCTTCATCAAGAAACTGCATGAGCGTATTTTTTAATGAAGTTTTAAGTACCTTAAGTTTTGGGTCATTACTGCCAAAAACGTTGAGCTCATAGGCACGGTACCCCGTGACCCATAATCGTTTTCCAACCATGACTTACCTCCGATTATTAGGCCAAAGCGGCTGATATTGGTATAATAGCGCAAGGAGTGTGATCGCATGACCATTCATTACCCTAATGGTAATCCATACAAAGACGGGACGCAATTTTCATCACAAGCTATTTCGCGTCCAACTATCTATGGTGGACGCGGTATGACGTTGGAAGAAGAATTGAACATCAGTAATCAATATTACCGCAGTATTGATAAAGCGGTCGTCTACAAGAAACCGACCCCAGTTCAGATTGTGAAAGTTGACTACCCTAAGCGAAGTCAGGCTGTGATTCGCGAGGCCTATTTTAAAACGCCGTCAACAACAGATTATAATGGTGTTTATCGTGGATTTTACCTTGACTTTGAAGCTAAGGAAACTAAAAATAAAGCGAGCTTCCCGCTAAAAAACTTTCATCAGCATCAGATTGAGCATTTTCGGCGCTGTTTGAAACAAAGCGGGATCTGTTTTGTGGTCATTCGGTTTGCAACCCTGAAACGTCTCTTTGTTTTCCCTGCCGGTCGACTGATTGACTGTTGGGACCGACAACCAGACGGCGGTCGCAAATCGATTCCATTGAAGGATATTGTCACAAACGGATTCGAGCTTCATCCACAACTACAGCCGGTCATCCCCTTTCTTGATGGGGTTGACTGGTTGATTGAAACGAAAGTAGGTAATGTGCGTGGCTGATAATCAAAATATGTCGCGAATGGCCCGACGCCGCGAAGATAAGTTCACGAAAGGATCTGCCCCTAAACCGCCAAAACGATTATGGCGGCGAATTCTTAAGTGGACGTTGCTCGCGATCCTGGCATTTTTCATTCTCGGCGTTGGCCTGTTTTCCTGGTACGCTAAAGACGCGCCAGAAGTGACTCAGGCAAAATTAGAGTCAGGCGGTTCCAGTACCATTTATGATCGATCTGGCAATGAAATTACGACACTTGGTTTGGAAAGTCGGGATTATGTGAAGGCCTCGGAAATCCCGCAACAATTAAAAGATGCCGTCGTCTCCATTGAGGACCGGCGCTTTTATGATGAGAAATTAGGGGTTGATCCTGTCCGAATCATCGGGGCAGCGTTTAATAATATAACAGGCACTAGCGATGGTTTACAGGGCGGCTCGACTTTAACGCAACAACTGATCAAATTGTCGGTTTTCAGTACCAAATCCTCCGACCAAACCCTTCGGCGTAAAGCACAAGAAGCTTGGTTGGCCATGCAGGTCCAACAAAAATATAGCAAGGATCAGATTTTAGAGTATTACATTAACAAAGTTTTCATGAACTATGGTCAATATGGCATGAGCACGGGTGCTAAGTTTTACTTTAACAAGTCACTGAAGGATTTAACGCTTGCGCAGACTGCGTTTATTGCAGGCCTGCCGCAAAGCCCAGCCGGTTATGATCCCTATGAATATCCGCAAAAAGCAACTCAACGGCGCAATGCCGTCATTGATGCCATGTTGCGTGATAAAAAGATCACCGCGACGGCGGCTAAACAAGCCAAAGCAACACCAATCACTGATGGCTTAAAGCCAAAACAGCAGCAAACTAATACCGCAACCAATGACAAAGTGATTGATTCTTACCTCACTCAAGTGATTGCCGAAGTTAAGAAAAAGACCGGCCTTAATCCATATACCGACAACTTGGATATTTATACTAATATCGATATGGGCGCCCAGCGTCGGCTTTATGACATTGTTAACACTGACGAATACGTTAACTTCCCTGATGATGCCTTCCAGACCGGTGTCACGATGACCGATCCAAACAATGGTCAGGTTCTCGCACAAATCGGCGGTCGAAAAACTGGCGACGTCCGATTGGCCTATAATCGTGCTGCACAAAATACACGTAGCAATGGGTCTACCATGAAACCGTTGATGGATTATGGACCAGCAATCGAATATCTGAATTACTCCACTTACGAGCAGATGACCGATGAACCGTACACGTATCCGGGCACGAGCATTTCACTTTATGATTGGGACAAGAAGTACCAAGGACGCATCTCTATGCGGACAGCACTTGAACAATCACGAAATATTCCAGCGGTCAAGACCCTTAGTACTGTTGGCATGGCGAATGCGGTTAAATTCCTCAGTGGTTTAGGGATCAATTTGCCAAGTTCGGAACAATATCTCTCAAGTGCGATCGGTGCTTCTGTCAATACCGTTCAAGAAGCTGGTGCTTATGGCGCCTTTGCCAACGGCGGCACGTACTATAAACCGTACTATGTTAGCAAAGTTGTCACCGCTGATGGCAATACCCAAACCTTCAATAGTCAAGGCAGCCGGGCTATGAAGTCCAGTACCGCCTATATGATTACTGACATGTTAAAAGGCGTTCTGACCAAAGGAACCGGGACCTCGGCGGCTATTTCTGGACTGTATCAAGCTGGTAAAACTGGGACGACTGACTATAGTGATGCCGAACTCCAACAAAACCCCGCATTGAACGCAACTGGCATTGCCAAAGATGCCTGGTTCACAGGTTATACACGTAGCCGAGTCATTTCGGTTTGGACCGGTTATGATAAACCGACTTCACACGGGATTAACTATGCTGAACAGACCATTTCACAAGAAATATACAAAGCACTAATGACTTATACGTCACAGAGTCTGACCAATCGTGATTGGACCAAGCCTGATACAGTTGAGTCTTATAATATTCTCAAGGGAAGTAATCCAGGAACGGCCATTACCGGCGGATCTGGTGATACGACTAAAGAACTCTACGTCCGCGGACACGGCCCAAGCAGCCGCAAAGCGGCAGTCGAGTCCTCTTCCTCGAGCTCAAGCAGTTCTGTTAGTTCCTCTTCACGAGAAAGTATTGAAAGCTCAAGTTCAGTTTCCAGCTCTGAGCCGGTAGTATCAGCCTCTGCCTCCTCTCAACCTTCAAATCAAGAACCAAGTGCCAGTTCAAGCGAACCAAGCACGCCTTCGGGTTCTGGTAGCGGCAGCGGTGGTAGTAACAACCCCTGATAACGACTAAGCTGCTTCAGTAAACCCTAAAAAATAGCCTCATCCGCTTCTTGCACCTGCCTAACGACGGCAATGCAAGAAGCGGATGAGGCTTATTTTTACGGAAATTATTGTTGGCTGAGGCGCACAACATCCAAATGATGCTGCTTTAGCAAGGCTTCGCCGTATGGATCGTTACGATAATCTTGCGCATAAACCACGCGCTTGATACCGGCCTGAATCAAGGCTTTGGTGCAATTAAGACAGGGAAAAAAATTTACGTAAACAGTTGCACCATGGGTACTGACACCGTTAGCCGCACACTGGATAATCGCGTTCATTTCGGCATGAATTGTGCGAATGCAATGGCCGTCTCGCATCAAATGGCCAGCCTCATCACAGTGCGGATCGCCACTAATGGCACCATTATAGCCAGTCGCAATGATCCGATGTTCTTGCACCAGAACAGCCCCAACTGTGGCTCGCTCACAGGTTGATCGTTCCGAGACCTTCTCCGCTAACTCCAAAAAATACTGATCCCAACTTTCCCGATGAACGGTTCGTTTGGATGGCACAATGCTATCTGTCATGATTTGCCCCCTAAAGGTAAATAATGTGTTTCTAAAAACGCCCATTGCGTCCCTGCTGGCACTTGCGGATCACGGGCGCGCAAATACTCCCGGCCAAAACGAATTAGGCTGCGATGAAGTTTAATCCATTCTGACGGGGGCATCAAGGCTTCCAGTCGCGCCTGAACCTGAACCGGTGTCGCATTTTGCGGGACGAGTCCCAACCCCTTTACAATTCGACTAACATGCGTATCCACAGCCACACCTGGAATGTTGAATGCATCACTTAAAACAACGGTGGCTGTTTTCTTGCCAACGCCTGGCAAACGGACCAAGTCAGCCGCTTTGTTGGGAACCTTACCTGCATATTCCTTAACCAAAATATCACTCAAAGCTTTCAAATGCGCAGCTTTAGTACGATAAAGGCCTAGCCGGCTAATGATCGCAGCGATCGCCTCAACCGGCGCTGCAGCCATGTCAGCAGGCGTCGGATAAGCCACAAAAAGCTTTGGCGTGACCGCATTGACGGCCACATCGGTCGTTTGCGCCGATAACATGACGGCTACAAGAATCTGAAATGGATCCTCGGCGTGCAAGGTTGGTTGCGGATCAGGATAAAGTGCCATGATCTGATCAAATAGTTGTTTGGCTTCAGCATCGGTCACAAATGGTGCCTCCTCTTGGGCTAATGATGGGTGAATTTTCATATAAGGTTTTCCTGGCGCTTGTCATTGCGGCTTTGTCACAGCTCCTGATGACGTCTAATATCTGCCTGAACCTGCTGTGGCGTTTTAAGATTGCGGCGTTCCCAGTTCAACAAAATGCGATCCATATATTTTAGCGAATAAGCCGAGTTCAATACGGCCTCTCGTAAAGCTAGTAAAATGACTTCCGGTAGATAATGATCGGTTGTAAGCCAATCACGAATCGTCTCTTGCTCAATTGGCGATAGTGGTCGTCCGAATTCAATCTCAATTTGGTTGAATACATTGGTTTGCGCATCAACATTTGCTTGCGAAGTTGCCGGGGTTGGTGTGCCACCAGCTGAGGTTGGCAGTTTAGCCAATATTGGACTGAGATCATAATGATCACGCATCCGACCATGACCATCCGGGACACTTTCCAAAGCAATGGCTTGTTTTTGAATAAGCGTCTCAATGGCACTATAAATCGCATTTGGGGCAACGTTCATTCGGGCAGCTAACACTTTCAAATCCGGTGCCTGATGATGGCTTGCCTGCCACTGATCAATGAACAAATAAGTCATGAACTCGGTTTGGGTTAACCCCAAGGTGGCGTAGTGATCAAACAGCAGGTTCGACAGACTGAACTGCCCTGCCTCAAGATAAGTTTTGAAATCCGTCATGGTGCTTGCCCTCCAAAAAAAGCCGGCGCACAGGCGTCCGACTTTTGATTGTCATCATGGTTTCAAACGGTTGATCATCCGTGGGAATGGAATCGCCTCACGTAAATGATCCAGCTTGCAGACCCACGTAATTGCCCGTTCAAGTCCAAGACCGAAGCCTGAATGTGGCACGCTCCCATACTTGCGCAGATCGAGATACCATTCGTATTCGTCTAAATCAAGTCCAGCATGTTCGATAGCATTCTTCAGTGTGTCATAGTCGGTTTCACGTTCAGACCCACCGATAATTTCCCCATAGCCTTCGGGTGCCAGCATGTCGGCACAAACATATTGCTGATCATCTTCCGGATCTGTCAGCATATAAAACGGTTTGATCGTCTTCGGATAGTTCAAAACAAACACCGGTTGATCAAATTGATCAGACAGGTAGGTTTCTTCCGGTGAACCGAAATCGTCACCATACTTGACGTCCATACCGGCATCTTGCAACATTTTAATGGCCTGCTTATATGTGATCCGCGGATATGGCAATTTGGTGTATTGCTTGAGTACTTCTGGGTCGCGATCAAGCAAGTGCAGCGGATAGGCGCAATTATCCAAAACGGACTGCACGAGATAGGCAACGTAGCGTTCTTGGACCTTCAAACTCTCTTCTTGGTGACAGAATGCCATTTCCGGTTCAATCATCCAAAATTCGGTTAAATGGCGCCGAGTCTTACTTTTTTCAGCTCGGAAAACTGGACCACAGGTGAAGACTTTGCCATAAGCCATTGCCCCTGCTTCAGCATAAAGCTGACCTGATTGACTCAAGTAAGCTTTTTTGTCAAAATAATCGGTTTCGAAAAGTTCGGTCGTACCTTCTGGTGCGGAATCGGTCAAAATCGGCGGATCCATTTTGATAAACCCTTCGTTATTGAAGAACTCGAACGTTGCTCGGATCATTTCATTGCGAATTTGTTGAATCGCAAATTGGCGCTTAGAACGCAACCATAGATGGCGATGATCAAGCAGAAATTCGATGCCGTGCTCCTTCGGGGAGATTGGATAGTCGTGCGAATCACCAACCAGTTCGATGTTACGAACCTCGATTTCATAGCCAAAGTGGCTGCGGCTGTCTTGATGAATCACACCCGTAATCCACATACTGGACTCTTGGCGCAGTTCTTTAGCTAAGCTGAAAACCTCTTCTGGGACATCAGCTTTTGAAACAACTCCTTGAAAATAAGCTGAACCGTCACGTAACTGTAAAAAGGTAATTTTCCCTGAGCTGCGTTTGTCGGTCAACCAAGCCCCAATTTTAACTTCTTCGTTCACATGTTCTTTGGCATCAATGATGCGAATCTGTTCCGTCATGCGTTAACTCCCTATTTCTAATTTAAATAATTACTTGCCCACAAATTCTCGAATACGTCGTGCGGCCTCGCGTAAGCTGTCTAGATCCTTGCAATAACTGATACGCGCATGGTCAGGCATACCAAATGCGCGGCCTGGCACGATTGCAACGCCGGTTTCCGCAAGCAACGCACTGATAAAGTCATCGACGGTACCATAATGACTCAACTGTGCCGCTCGCTTGATGTTCGGGAATAAATAGAAGGCGCCTTGTGGTTTATCTCCCATGTCAAACCCCGGAATTTCGGCTAATAAATCATAAAAAAGGTTGAGCCGTTCCTCAAATGCTTGCCGCATGGTTTCGACAATCTGCTGATCGCCCGTCAATGCGGCCACTGCAGCATATTCAGACACAGCTGCTGGATTTGAGGTGGTGTGGCTGATAAAGGTCGCCATCGCCTGCATGAGTTTTTCTGGTCCGGCAGCATAACCAATCCGCCACCCAGTCATTGCATACGATTTGGAAACACCAGAGATCAAAACGGTGTTGGCCACAATGTCAGGGTTGATGCTGATCATTGCCGTGAAGGTTGTGCCGTTGTAAATTAAATCGCGGTAAATATCGTCGGTAATGACCAAGATATGATGTTGCAGTGCCCAGTTACCAATCAATGTCAGTTCCGTTCGCGTGTATACAACCCCGCTTGGATTTTGCGGTGAGTTGATAATTAAGGCACGCGTTTTGTCCGTCCGCGCCGCCTCAAGATCATCAACACTGACTTTGTGGCCTTCCGATGGCATGACCAAATGCGGCGTCCCGCTAGCAAGTTTGATTTGTTCCTCGTAAGAAACCCAGTATGGTACCGGGATCAAAACTTCATCGCCTGGGTTTAAGTAAACTTGGAACAAAGCATATAACGCAAACTTTGCCCCAGTCGTCGCCACAATCTGGCTAGCTGGATAACGCACACCGTCTTGCGAGAAAATGCGGTCGCTAATGGCCTGCTTCAATTCTGGGATCCCAGTCGCGGCAGTATAGAAACTAGCATTCCCGGCTTGGATGGCCGCAATGGCCGCTTCATCAATCGTTTTCGGCGTCTGAAAATCAGGTTGACCAATGGACAGATCAATGACATCGGCTCCTTTTGCCTTCAAAGCCTTAGTTTGATTGCTCAATGCAAGCGTCGCTGATGGTGCGACGTTGAGGATTCTTTTTGCTAAATGCACGACTGCGCCTCCTACAGTTCCGGCAGTTGTTTGCGCTGCCGAATCATACTTTATTTATAAGTTTTTGATCGCGTTCAGCTGTTCGCCACTGCGAAAACTGTACGTCACGTAGTTTAGTTTACCAGACTTTGACAGATAGCCAATATCCCAAACGAATTCTGACCCACGTTTTCCTAATGAAGCATTCAAGATTTTCTTTGGCGAAGCACTTTGATTAATTTGCTGCAACGCTTGCTGCCGAGTGATGCCAGATTTCTGGTTTAAAATATTGACTTTGCCCGTTTTTTCTTGAATCACAACGTACACGGCTTGATTTTTCTTGGTATTACCCGCAACAGTCAGATAACTTTTGTCGCGGTTATACCACCAAAAACCGTTAATCGTTTTCAGATTTGCGCGGTTTGTCGCGATTTTCTCAGCTTGCCCACGTAGTTGTTGATAAGGTGAGAGGCTTTTCGCGTAGACGCCAATGGCACCAATAATTAAAACAATCAATCCAGTAATCACAAAGAACTTAACCCAGTCAAATCGACGATGACGCATGGGGTGCCTCCTTTCGAAGTATGGTCAGATGATTTTTGATAGCTGACGAGATACGTGGGGTAATTAAAATTTCTAAAAAAGCACTTGCTGGCACAAAAGCCTGCATATCAGGCTTTGAAAGTAATGATCAAAGTTTTCTCGGCCATCGAGCTCTGGCGCTTACGGATGGCCTGCTCGCAACTTTTGGCTAAAACGCGTTCGCCAGTCCAGAAACCTGCACGTAAGGACCTCAAGCCTAAATGGCCAAAGCCCAGCCATTTAGGCTTGACGCCACTTATGCTCCGGTTTCTAACCGGACTGGCTCACACTCTGTCTGAAACGCGTTCGCAGGCGCAGAAACCTGCACATAAGGACCTTGAACTTAAATGGCCAAAACCTGGCCATTTAAGTTCAAGGCCGCTTATGCTCCGGCTTCTAAACGCGCCTGCTCACGCTCTGTCTAGCCACATCTTAATGTACCCCGGCATGTCAGTTAGTGGCAACGTCATTGGCTTAATATTTGGTAAGGATTTCTGCATTTTTCGACCGTAGCGTGTGGTGATGAATCGGGGGTCGAGGACAACGAAGATACCACGATCGGTTTCGGTTCGGATCAGGCGCCCAAAACTCTGGCGTAATCGCAAGGTTGCGCGTGGCAAAGCATCCTCAGTAAATGGATCGCGGCCTGCTGCCTGAAGTCGTTCGTATCGAGCTTTGGTGATAGCGGCTTCGGGCGCATCGAACGGCAACCGGGTCAAGATCACCATTTCGAGCAACCGATCCGGATAATCAATCCCCTCAAAGAAGCTTGCGGCACCGAGCAATAAACTTTGATCACCGACCGCAAAACGCTTGGCGATCTTTTCCGCCGAACCAGTCACCCCCTGAGCCAATAACTCTTTATGATCGGCAATCGGTCGATGAGCAAGGCGTTGGTAAACCGCGGCAATGGTCGCCAGTGAATTGAACAATACAATCGTTTGGTGTCGGTTATCAGCCAACAACTCAATCGCCGCGGCAAGATAATCGGCATAGGCTTCTGCACTCACCGCACCAGCCGCAGGAGCGTCCGTGGCGACAAGTACTTTTGCCTGATCACGATAATGAAAAGGACTGCGTAACTTTAGAAAAGCTGTCTCTGGTAAGTCATGGTAACCAAGCTGAGCGGTTAAAAAGTCAAACGAACGGTCAGTGGTTAAAGTCGCCCCGACAAACACCGGTGCCGTAAACCGCTGTAGCAACTGCTGAATGGCTGATCCAACCTGAAAAATGTCCCAACTTAGGCCAAGACTGCTAACATCATGCATTTGCCGCAACGTCAAAGAAGCTACGGCAGTTTGGCCGGCAACCAGTTCTGGCAAGCGCGCTAACAGTAATTTCAAGCGGTCACGTTGATCGATCAGGGTGACTGTCAACGCGGCTAAGGCTTGAAATCGTTGACCGTCACTTTTCAAAAAGAAATGTTGCCGGCCATTGAAATCTGCATCTAGTTTAGTCGCAATGACCTGAATGCGACCAATGACTTTGATCAATGTCTTAATATTGTCTGTTTGGGACGTGACTAACCAATTAATAGCAGCTTGATCCAAGCTCAGACTCACAAACCCTTGATCAGCCGTTGTCTTGCCGTTAAAGAAATGCCGATATATTTGGTGCTGCAGGATTTCAATCGTTTCTTGGGCCGTTGTTGTTAGAGCGTTAAGTTGCGCCAACACAGGCAGCATCTGCCGATCATTTTGATAGACGTTAACCAATGAGCGATCTTCATCGGGATCACTCAATCGCCACAAATGTCGCAACTGCCGCCGAATCTGCGCTAAGTCGATCCGTTGCGCAAAGGCAGCGGCGGTATTATCAGCAAAATGTTGCGCTTCGTCAACGACCAGAAATGGCGCCTCAAGGTCCAACAAATCAGCGTGGCGTGACAGAAAAGCGTGATTCGTAACCACGATAGCCGCCCGATCAATGGAAGCACGCAGCCGCCGATAAAAATCAAGTGTGTAATACGGGTTGATAAATGGTGTGCCTGAATCACCAGTATGCCGAATTTGCATGAACAATGGTGCCCGATAAGTTGTTAAGTGCAACTCATCGAGGTCGCCTGTGGTTGTTTGTGTCAACCAAACCAGCAATTTCATTTGCAATAGCTGCGTTTGCCGACTTGGTGATTCTTGATGCAAACTAGCCGCGAACTTGTTGAGATCAATATAATGTTGCGGACTTTTAACCTCGACTGCTGGCAAGTCTCTGCCTAAAACAGCGGCTAAAGTCGGAATGGCCGTCTGAATTAGTTGGCTTTGCAAAACAAGCGTTGATGTCGCAACCACTAACTTATGTTCGGCGGTTGCTACATAAGCATAAGGCAGCAAATATCCAAGCGTTTTGCCAAGACCGGTTCCTGCCTCAATGAAAAGTGGCTGGGGACCACCCTCTTGTGCATGTGCAAAAACCGCATCCATCATCCGCGCCTGGGCCTTGCGGAAGCGATAGCGCGGTTGGAGCAAGTGCCGTTTTTCAAGATCCGTTGCCGGATAAGCTGCTGACGCAAACGTCTCCTGAGTTGCTGTCGGCACTCGGCGCAAGACCAACGGGCCAACTTGAACAAACCCGCGTTTTAACGGTTTCAACGGTTTAGCAATTGCCTTCAAATAATTGCCGGTTTCCCGCAACAAGCCACTGCCGCGCGCAACCAACGCCTGTTGCGTCGGACTGGGCAAGGCCTGAAAGCGAGCCGCCAGCTGGCGCAACAACTTAGCTGTGCTAATCGCGTCACTATCGGCTTGATGCGGGTTATCGTGCTCAATTTGTAAGTAACTTGTTAAATCAGGCAAGCGAAAACTGCTAATCTCAGGCAATAAAATTTGCGCCAATTCAACCGTGTCGATCGCAGCTAATTGCAGCTTTGGCAGCCCCACTCGCTCAAATTCCGCATTTAAAAAAGGATAATCGAAATTAACGTTGTGCGCTACAAAAACCGTATCAGTCAACAGCTGATGCAACGTTTTGGCGATTTCTTCAAAATAAGGGGCCGCGACTAATCGATTGGGATCCAAGCCGGTTAGTCGCTGAATTGCCACTGGTACCGACCGATCCGGATTCACCAACTGAGAAATTGTCTGGATAATTTTGCCGTGCTGCATTAAGGCACATCCAAACTGGATCATCCGGTCGCCGTCTTTGACGCTGGTCCCAGTTGTTTCTAAATCGACCACAGCAAAAATGGTCTCAGCATTCATTTTAAACATTCCCGTCTAAACATACTGTTCATATCATACTATTTACCAGCACCTGATGCTACCAGATCGACAACGGTTCCGGTGCGCAAAAAGACCAGATAGCGATGCAGCACCGGTTTGGGTTGTAAATCCTGCAAAGCTTGTGCATATAAGTTTAACTGTCCACGATAACGATCCACTAAAACGGCCGTGTTCGGGTTATGATCAGTTTTGTAGTCAAACAGCGTGACGCCTTGTTCATCACTCACGTATCCATCAATAATCCCGTGAATCAAGACGTCCTCGCCTGGGTCATCGGCCAATGCTTCAAAAACTTGGTCAGCAGGCAGCAGCATGGAAAACGGAACTTCACGATGAACCTGCTGCGGCTTAGCCAATAACAACCGACCTAAATCAGTTTCAAAGAAGCGAATAAGTGCCGTCAAATCAATGTGCTTTGCCACATCGACCGCAATGACCTGCGTGGTGGTCAATTGATCGCGCAAAGCCCTCAAGCTGGCCATGGTGATCGGCTTGGCGAGATCCACTAGCTGCAGCAATAGATGCGTTGCCGTCCCAATAGCTGCTGGGCTGATGCCACTAGGGGTTTCGGTCAGAAACGCTGGCGCCGTTAAATCCCGCATCGGTGGCTTGGGACCGAGGAAACGATCTGCATTGACCAGATCAATGGTATCTGGATCATCAAATGCGCGTTTAATTTCTGAAACACTTTGAAAACCTGTCGTAGTTGTTGCTGCTTGGAAAGGATAGGCCTTTTTAAACCACGCAGATAAGTCGACCATTGTTCCTGAATCGTCAGAAACTTTTTCCGGAGTTGCAGTCGGTGTGACTTGCGGATTCACGTCAATTTCAATTGTAAACTCCGTTTCATCACCGACGAGCGCAGGTTTGATAGTTGTTTCGGCTAACCCACGGGCCTGTGGATGTCTGATCAAGGCCGGTCCGATCCAGTCGAGATAGCTCGTTGCCCCACTGCGGACTTGCGGCGCCAAAACACGCGCTTCACCTTCCGCCGCCGCAGCCCATTTTTCGACCGTTTTATCAGCAGACGTCAGCTGATTGCCACTCATCGTTGCGCCAACCACGTAAAGTCGCTGTTGCGCACGCGTCAGAGCAACATACAACAACCGCATCTCTTCAGCCAAGGTCTGATTTTGCCGTGCAGCTTTGGCAGCTTGATACTGGGGTAATTCATATTCAACGCGAGTTTCAGGATCTAGCCATTTAATACCGATACCTTGTTTTGTCAAAATGGCAGTGCCGGTTTGATCGCGCATATTAAAATGTTTGTTTGCCTGCATCAAAAAGACAACCGGGAATTCCAAACCCTTGCTTTTGTGAATGGTCATCAACTTCACCGCATCATTATCTGGATCGACTTGGGCAGGCATTGCCAAATCTTGATCCTGCTTCTGCATCAAAGTAATAAAGTGAATAAAGGCAAATAACCCTTTGAAGCCACCCGCTTCATAAGTGCGGGCTCGATCAATCAAGGCTTGGAGATTTGCCTGTCGCTGACTGCCCCCTGGGGTGCCGCCAACATAGTCAAGAAATCCGGTATCCTGATAGATAGCCCACAACAAAGTGACCAAGTCATTTTCTCGGGCCAAGTCGCGAAAATGGCTGAGCTGGTTGAAGAAGTGCGTCAGCATGTCATGCGTCCGCTGAGCAAGTGGCGTTTTTGGTTCGGCTTGTAGAAATGCTGTCACGGCATCATAATATGGCACCTGTTTTGCCGCTAAACGAATCAGTGCCAACTGATCAGCTGACAAACCAACAATCGGCGAACGCAACACAGCCACTAACGGAATATCTTGTTTTTGGTTATCAATCACTTTTAAAAGCGCCAGCATAACCATCAATTCAGTCGTTTTGAAAAAATTCTTGGTATCGGCCACAAACAATGGGACTCCTGCTGCAGCAAACTGTGTTTGAATCAGACTGTTTTGACTGGTTTGACGCGTCAGTAATGTGATATCGCGATAGTGGATGCGCCGATACTCCTGCGCCTGACGATCCCATAGTTGCGCATCGGGATCGTTGATTAATCGCTGAATTTCGGCCAAGACTAGCTGCGTTTGGCCAGTCGCAATGTCCACTGGCTCGTTATCATCAGCATCTCCCGGTAACTCACTTGCATCAGAAGAATCTTCATCAGATGTTGCTTTGCTATACAACAACACTTTCACTGCCGGATGCGCATCACCGTAATCAAGCGCACCATACTTTAAAGCCGCTGCGTTGTCATAGCTCAAATCGCCAACTTCCGGATCCATGATTTGACTGAAAATCAGATTGGTAAACGCCAACACATTTTTGGTCGAACGAAAATTCTCAGCTAAAATAATCCGTTCTGGCGCGGCGGGATCGGTCGGTGCATCTTGAAATGTTTGGTATTTATGAATAAATAGTTGCGGATCGGCCAGTCGGAAGCCGTAAATACTCTGTTTGACATCCCCGACCATGAATCGATCACCTGGCGTAGTGGTGCTGACAGCGGCAAGTAAAGCCTCCTGCAACGGACTAATGTCCTGATACTCATCCACCATCACTTCATCGAAACTCGCGCGATAGTTATCGGCAATTGGTGCACCGGTTTGTGGATCTTTTTGTTGCAAAATGCGTAAAGCATTATGCGCAATATCACTATAGTCTTGAACATGCCGAGCGGCCTTTTCAGCGGTCAACGCGTCTTCGAACTTTAAGGCCACATTAGCTAATGTGGCCACTAAAGGTTGAGCTTCCCGCAACAAATCGCCAATTTGCTCAGCAGCTAAGGCAAAAGTTGGTGCCAGTTTGTTCTGCCAAGTTTTCTTTGCAGCATCACGTAGATCTTTTGCCGCGTTTTTAGTGTCCTTATCTGCGTCATCCAGTCCTTTACTGATGCGCGACCAAGCAGCAAATTCATGGGAAATCAAGACACTGCGGACTGTATCGTATGTGGGTGCATTTGTTTCTAATAGTGTTTGCAATGGGGCAAGATCAGCCTGAATTTGCTGATACCAAATTGGGTTTGGCAGTTGATTGGCTAACGCTGACGCCTGAGTCAAACTGGTGGCTATTTGCAGCAATTGGCCTTTAACTCGCGGCCAGATTTGTTGGCTAAAGGTCGCTTCCCATTTTTCCGGTGCATACGGCGTTGCCAATCCTTCCAAATAGGCCTTGGGATCAGTTGTCGCACCGGCTTGGCGGATCAACTCAAACATCAAGTCTTGCAAACCGCTATCATCTCGATCCCCGCTAAAATTAGCCGTGAGTTGTTCAAACGCAGGTGCTTCGTCACTGGCATATAATTGTTCACGCAAATCGTCCCAAACGCGCTCTTGCAGCATGTAGCGTTCAGTTTCATCCGTAAGCAACCGAAAACCGGGATCAAGATCAATGACATAGTAGTAAGTTTGGACAATTTGCAAACTAAAGGCATCCAGCGTACTGATTTTAGCCGCATTAACCATGGCAATTTGATTGGCAAGATGACGCCGATCCTCACCACTAAGCTCATGTCGTCGCTCGGTGAGTGCCTTCTTCAAAGCCGTCTGAATCTTGGTTCGCATTTCGGCTGTTGCCGCACGAGTAAATGTCACGATCAACATCCGGGTAATGTCGGCATGCTGTTTGAGAATCTTTTGAATAATTCGCTCAACCAACACGGTGGTTTTCCCGCTACCAGCAGAGGCGGAAACCAGCACGTCATGCCCGTCGTGGGTAATCGCTGCTTGTTGAGAGGTTGTAAATTGGGTCATGCTTGCGAATCCTCCTGACGATGATGCGGAATTTGTGTGGGATCAGTTGTGACGCGGCCAAGCACCTCTTTGCGTTTCAACTTTGGCACATGATTGTAATGATCAAACCCGGTTGCCGGATCGAACAGCATAATACTTTGATAATCGCTGTTGCTGATAACGGTGGATTCCTGTCCATATTGAAACGGCGCCAAAGCGATATCCCCGGCTAAAATCCGACTGGCAGCATCAATAATCAATGCCTGATTGTGCAAAAGATAGGCACTTAGATCTTCTGGTGTCAGAATGTTTGACTGATTATAATTGAAGGCACCGTCTTTTTTAAAACCAAGTGGCACCATCATGCTGCGTCCACCGGTTTCTGCTGAAATGGTTTTGTCTACCGCCGCCAAGTCTGCCCCATCTTTAGCTACCAAGAAACCTAGATATTTAAAAGCTTTTAGTCGATCAATATCGAGGTCAAGATCGGTACTGAATTTGAACTTAGGATCTTGTAAGTGAAAATACAGTGCTCCGGCTGGCACAAATGGCGGATCAGCTGGGACATTTGCCATTGCTTCAACATACGTCAACATCTGTAAGGCAATGCCATAGTACGCGTCACTGTCATCGAACCGATGTTGCGTGCTCTTGTAATCAACAACCATAAATCGCTGCGCATCTGATTCTCGATAGACATCTAGTCGGTCAATTTTGCCGCGTACATTAACGCGACCACCATGCGGCAGCGGCCAAGACAAGCCAGGTAAGCCCCTGGTATCCCCAATTCGGCCAAACTGCAACTCAGTGCGCATCGGACGGAACCCGGTCCGGCGTTGCTGCTGGCGCATGTTCGTCAGCACTTGAATCAATAACCGACTTAAGCGACTCGTCAAATAAGCCATCCGATGGGTACTGCCAAGAATTTCATAACCCGGGCGCTTCGTGATAGCCGCGACTAATGGCGGGACCGCCGCCGCTACATCTGCCGCGGTGACATCGGCCAATGTCTGGCCGGCGTCGCGCAACTGAGTCAGATATTGATCCAGCACCGCATGGAAAAGACTACCAGTATCGGCTGGCGATAACTCAAATTCAGGTCGCGGCTGTAAAAGCAAACCATACTTCAAAAAGTATTCAAACTGATTACGATAATACGTCTCTAATCGCGATACCGAGACATTCATGTCCCGACCGTACAATTGGACTGCTAATGTCGGATCAAGACGT
This sequence comes from Lacticaseibacillus paracasei subsp. paracasei, assembly GCF_000829035.1. Lineage (NCBI taxonomy): Bacteria > Bacillati > Bacillota > Bacilli > Lactobacillales > Lactobacillaceae > Lacticaseibacillus > Lacticaseibacillus paracasei. Next base: position 1,499,924 of record NZ_AP012541.1, read on the forward strand.
CCAGGGTCATTTTGATAGGTCAAACTGCCTGCTAGCTTCTGAGCTAACGGTGCCAGTGTGGTTTGTTTGAGACTGGCCAAAACGCCTTGCCAACTTCGACTCAAAGGCAATTTCTGATGCTGAGCTTCACCAGCCGCGCGAACAAAATCACTGAGCATGGCCCGCTGACTACCCAGAACTGCTTTTAGAGATGTCCCCAACCCAGCCGGTGCCCAAGTAGCAGGCGTTAATTGCAGTGCTTGGGCTAGTTGTCTAAAGTACGGCGAGGCTTGATTTTCACTGCTTTCCTGCGTGTTTTGCATGGGGTAACTAAGTGTCAGTTTTTCAGAAGCTGCCATAAATCCAAGATAATTGATAAAAGGATCGCCTAAGGTTGTGGTCGGACCTTGTTCAGGTAAAAAACGGTCATCTGGAAGCTGAGCCGCCAACAGTTGCCGCTCTTCGCTATTTAAGACACCACTATCGTTAGGCACATCAGGCATCGCGGTGTTTGTTGCGCCAATCACGTAAACGTGTTTTGCCTTGGCCAAACGAACCAAACCCGTTTCGGAAATAACCACCGAGTCCAGCGTCGACGGAATCTGCGTGTAGGTGGCACTAGCAAAGCCGGCCGCCAACAGTTCTCGAAACTGATCACGATTGAAGTCAGCTTCTCCTAAAATGGTCGCATAGTCATTTAACAATTGGGTGAAGGTATCCCAAGCCTGCTCGTTGGCTTGACTGCGACTTAAATCACCGTCAGCGTTAGCGGTTTGTCGCCACACATTCAGCTGATCAATCACACCAGTCGTTTGCAGCCATTGATATAAGCTGGCCGCGGCTTCGCGACCAGTTTTGGCAGTCTGCCATTGACGCAGCAATTGCGGAACCGTGTCCGCAACCAAAGTCTTGATTGCATTAATCTGGGCAGTTTTATCTGCCTCGGGATCAAGTTGCGAATCGTCAGCGTTAGGATTGCGCTGAAAATAGCGCCATGGGTCGGTCTGTGTCCACCGTTTTTTGCCGGTAATGCCAGTGCGAACAAGATGGTTATCTGTTGTGTCTAAAGCATCACGAAAAGCCGCGATATCCATATTCTCAGGTAGTAACAACTCGGTATGCAAAAGGCGCATGACATCCTGATATTGATAATCGTGGTCTTGTATGGCAAAAAGACTTTCAATGAGTACGACTAGCGGATGATCCTTCATTGGCCGTTCGAGATCAGTAAATTGAGGGATGTTGAATTCTTCAAAGATGGCCGGAATCACCGCTGCGTATGGATCCAAGCGACGGGCTAAAATCAGAAAATCGCGGTAACGTGCACCTTGCCGGACGGCTTGATAGATTTGACGGGCAACCGTCCGTAATTCATGATATGGATCAGTCGCCACTGCCAACTCAACTTCTTTGTTCTGTGCTGTCTGTGCAGGCGCCTGTGGTTGTAAATTGGTACTCGTTTGCCACCAATCAGCAAGGTGCTTCATGCCTTCGCTTAGCGGACGCGGTTTAGCAAAACGATCTAGCCGGATCGGTACTTTCATCGTTTTGGCTTTTTGATAAAGGCGGTGATACAACCGGCCTGCAGGTAAGAATAAATTAGGTGCCACTGGCGGCGCAGCCGGATATGGCTTGTCCAGCACTAAACTAACGGTCACCTCAGCAGCCGTTTCAATCATTGTTTCGACCAATCCAGTCTCTGAAGCTGAAAAGACGTTGAAGTCATTGAGATAAATGAATGTGTGGCTCAGGTCCTGATTGCGCATCACCTGTTGCAACCCACTTAGTAGGCTGGCATTAGTGGCATAAGGGCCGATTTCCGCTTCATAATGATCCAGAATGATCCCCAGATCTCGCAATTTAGCACGGTGCCGATCGCCTGGTGTTAAAGCGGCTACTGTCGTATTCAGATCTTCTGCTGTGATACGACCGGTCACTAATTCGCTTAATTGATCCGCCAGTTGTGTCACAAACCCAGTGTTATGCGCTTCGCCAGCATAAATCGTTAATTCTTCCTTGCTTTCACCGAGTATCTTTGCGACCAACATCGTGTTACTGGCCCGATCAAGTCGTGGCTGTTGATAAAGCGCAGTGTTTTTAAGGAAATACCAGGCAAGTCTGGAGAAAGACAGCACCTGCACTCGATTTTGCGCATATACACCATTGACGGATGCTGCTTGTGCCCGCAACCGTTTCAACAAGTCGACTTCGGCTTCAAATTTGATATGATTAGGGACTAAATAAAAAATTTGGTTTTGTGAATCGGCTTGCAGATTAGCTTGGACCATTGTCGCCATCGTGCCAGCGTGGTCCGTTGTTGCGTCTCCTAAAATGAATTGCAGCCCCATGCGCTACCTACCTCCTTAAACGCGCTCCCCAGCGCAGCAACCTGCATGTAAGCACCTTGGCAGCAATGGCCAAAACCCGGCCATCACGGCCAAGGTCACTTACACTCGGGTTTCTCACCGGGCCAGCTCACGCTCTGTCTAAACGCGTTCGCTGCCGCAGAAACCTGCACATAAGGACCTCAAGCCTGAATGGCCAAAACCCAGCCATTTAGGCTTGAGGCCGCTTATGCTCCGGTTTCTAAGCGCGGCTGCTCACGCTCTGTTACATTATGCTTTAGTCTAGCATATCTAAGTAGTGCCTGACGGGCGTTTGCGCTATCATTAATAAAGAATATTGACGAGGTGTTTATATGGAAATCGGGACGGGAAAAAGTTATGCAAAAATTATTCTGCTTGGCGAACACGCGGTCGTGTATGGGGAACCGGCCATTGCACTGCCAGTGAAGAGTGTCGGCTTGTCAGCTCGCGTCACGCCTCAGCCGGATGGCAGACAAACTGTGACGTCTTCTTTTTTCACAGGAAATTTAAATGCTGGTCAATTGACCAATTTTGCCGGTATTGCCATGCTTATTCGACGTTTATTGATCTTCTTTAACGCCAAGAATCAAGGATTTCATTTAACCATCACGAGTGCTTTGCCTTCCGAGCGCGGTATGGGCTCATCTGCCGCAACCGCTGTGGCAGTTGTTCGCGCTTTTTACGATGCATTTCAAACATCGCTATCACACGACACATTACTGAACTGGGCCGCTGTCTCTGAAAAAGCTTTGCATGGCAATCCAAGCGGTCTTGATGCTGCCACGGCTAGCGCTGAGCGGCCGCAATGGTTCGTCCGTGGTAAGGCGCCGCGCTCGATCATGATGCCACGAAACGGTGTGTTGCTAATTGCCGATACTGGCGTTGCCGGACAAACTAAAATTGCAGTTGGAGCAGTGGCAGATCGTTTAAAGCAGAATCCCAAAATGTACCGGCCGCTCATCAAGGATATCGGTGACACCGTTCGCCAGGCAGCATTGGCGTTGGCGCAAGATGATATTATTACCTTAGGCCAACTGTTCAATCGCGATCAGGCCGATCTGTCTGCACTTGGCGTTAGCAGTCCTGACCTTGACCGTCTCATTAACGTGGCGATTGATAACGGTGCTTATGGCGCTAAATTAACAGGCTCAGGGATGGGTGGTTGCATGATTGCTTTAGCAGCCAGTGATCAAGCGGTAGCGATTACCACGGCGCTTAAAGCTGCTAATGCGGCTAAAGTGTGGGAATACCATTTTGAATCGAAATGAGGCTATTATGACGACTTATGCACGCGCGCACACAAATATTGCGCTGATTAAATATTGGGGAAAAGCCAATCGCAAGTTGATGCTGCCAGCCACAAGCAGCATTTCTTTAACTTTAAATGACTTTTATACTGACACAGCAGTGACATTTGATCCTAGTCTAAATGATGATCGCTTCATGCTTAACGGTGAAGAACAAAACCCGGTTGCGGTCAGCCGCTTTTTGGATCGGGTTCGGCACTTAGGAAAAATTAGCACGTACGCCCAAGTCACTTCCTTGAATCACGTGCCGACTGCTGCCGGGCTGGCAAGTTCAGCCTCTGCTTTTGCTGCCTTGGCCACTGCTGCCAGCCGCGCGGCAGGTCTAAACCTTTCTCCGACTGAACTATCAAGATTAGCGCGCCGCGGATCAGGTTCAGCAACGCGCTCTATCTTTGGTGGTGCCGTTATCTGGCATCGCGGCCATGACGACGCCTCTTCATTCGCTGAACCACTCGCGATTCAACCTAGTTTGCCATTACGAATGCTTGTGGTCACGGTATCTGCTGAAAAAAAGGCGGTCAGTTCACGAAAAGGCATGGCCAACACAGTGGCCACAAGTCCCTACTATGATGCCTGGGTGGCCTCAAATGAAAGTTTAATTGAACCAATGATTACCGCGTTGGCTGAAGACGACTTAGCGCTGATCGGCAAATTGACAGAATTGTCCAGTATGCGCATGCATGCGGCGATTATGGCCGAGGAACCGCCATTCACCTACTTTCTGCCGGAAACATTACGGGCGTGGCAATTAGTGCAAGAACAACGGGCTTTGGGTATTCCCGCGTTTGCCACGATGGATGCAGGACCAAATGTCAAAATTCTGACTACTGAACCTTACGTGGACATTTTATTAACCGCCTTGCGCCCTGTGTTCGGTGATCGGATTTTGAGCACACGCCTTGGTCCGGATGCCAGCATCATCACAAAGGAGCAATTTGATGACACAAAGTCAGCAATCGCATCGCAAGGATGAACATGTTTTTCTAGCTGAAAAATACTTTCAATCTGTTGCTCATGCGGGTTTCGATCAGGTTCGTCTTTTGCATCGAGCTTTGCCGGAAACAACCATGGCTGCGGTGGATCTAAAACCTGATCTCCCGTTTAATTGGCAATGGCCGATTTATATCAATGCCATGACCGGCGGCTCGCCACAAACCGGCAAGTTAAACGCCCAGCTAGGCCAGCTCGCCCAAGCTTTGGGGGTGGCGATTGCCAGCGGATCGCAATCGGTGGCATTGCGTGATCCGCAACTAGTCCCGACTTTTGCAACGCTGCGTGATCATGATCCAAACGGGTTTATTTTAGCTAATGTTGGCGCCGGTCATCATGCGACTGCTGCCGAGGCGGCGGTGGCAATGTTAAAAGCGAATGCACTGGAAATTCATCTCAATGCTCCTCAGGAAGTGGTCATGCCTGAGGGCGATCGCGACTTTATGTGGCAGGCTAACATTAAGAGCATCATTGCGACTAGCCAAGTCCCTATCGTCGTAAAAGAGGTCGGTAATGGCTTTATTCGTGAAGATCTTCAGTCCTTACAACAGCTGGGGGTTCAATTTGTTGACGTTGGCGGTCGCGGCGGAACAAACTTTGCCACGATCGAAAATGCTCGTCGTTCGGGCCACGATTTTGCTTATTTACAAGACTGGGGACAGACAACGGTTGAATCATTGCTTGAAGCGCGCGGACTCGGTCTAACCATGCTTGCAACTGGCGGCGTTCGTTCACCATTAGATGTTGTGAAGGCATTGCGGCTGGGCGCTCATGCAGTCGGCATGAGTGGTATGGTGCTTCATCACTTAATTCAAACTGGCTATGAAGCGACGCTGGCCTATTTTCAGAACTTTCTGCACCAATTGCGCCAACTTTACGCGTTATTGGGCGTCACCAATTGGCAGGAGCTGCAAGAAGCCCCAATCGTGCTAAGTGCTGATTTGGAACATTATCGTCAGGCTCGTGGCTTACCGGGAATTTGACCCTAAAACAATCCAAGTCATGATTGACTTCTGGAACTTTTATTCGAAGGGAATAATGTTGCAACACAATTCTCAGTCGGCAAATAAAAACGAACGATTTTCCTAATATCGGAAAGTCGTTCGTTTTTACCTATCCATAGATTAGTTGCTGAGATTTTAAAGACCGTAGTGCCAAGGCGGAGCAATCGTAGGCCAGATGAGGCTCAGCCGTGCAAACAACACAGCGACCGGTTTTCGGAGCTGATGTTGTTAGGCTACTTCGAGACCGCGGGCTTTGCGGGCTCGAAGCGCCGTCTCCGCTCTAGCTACGCGTCGCCACCCCATCTGGCCGGAGATTGCGAAGTTTGGCACGGCAAGGGACTATTAGCCTAGCACCTTCCTACGACTATCCGGAATTTAATGATTCACAAGTCCGATGAGCAAATAATGGCTCAGCCTCGTTCACCGGATGTGAGTTATGCCCCGAACCGAGTCTTCTTTACTAAATATCAAACACGCAACCCTTTTGGATAATAATTTTTGATGGTACCATTCACCAATTTACCAATTGCAAATGGCTTATGCTCGAATGTCAGCAGAACAAAACGTTTGCCACTTACCTTGCTTGGCAACGTTTCACCGTGCCGATAACGTGCATAACCGTCCGCATCAACCTCAATCACAGTTTGAAAATCATCCGGATTAAGAGCAGCTGCTAAACTATGACTTGGTTCAAATCGTTTCTTCCGGAAACTTCCGAGTTCCAGACCGGCACGCACCACTTTCACGTGCTCAAACGGGATCATCGTTGTTGGTAAAATTGAAAGAAAATCGCCATGCCGATAAAATAGGCCGCTGGGCTGCTTGGTTAGGCTTGCCGCTACAAACGCATCAACTTCATCCTTCGCCGGCTTGGCTAGCGGTTTAAGCGGCAAACGGGCTGGTTGATGTGATGCTGGTGCCCCTGCTAACTTCAGCTTAGCAACAAAATGCCCTTCGCCACGCAATCGGTGAGGAAACAGTCGGACTGTTTTGGCCAGTTCCGGATTGCCATCGGCCCACGCTGGCCGCCCAGCTTCCATCCCCGGATATTGCTTAATCGGCGTAAGCGTGAACGCGTTATTGGCCAATAGCCAGGCAATGATTTGCTCATCTTCTTCAGGACTAAAGGTGCAAGTCGAGTAAATCAACGTGCCGCCTGGTGCTAGCATCTTCACAGCCGCTTTGAGAATCTGCTTTTGCCGCTCAGCACATTGCGCAGGATAGTCCGCATGCCAATACTGGATTGCATCCGGATCTTTACGAAACATGCCTTCTCCTGAACAAGGTGCATCAACCAAAATTCGATCAAACATTTGTGGCCACGCTTTTGCCAACGTGTCAGGATCATTATTCGTTACTAAAATCTGCCGAGTACCCCACCGTTCCAGATTGCCTGACAAAACTTTTGACCGCGGACCATTGATCTCATTGCTGACCAAAAGCCCAGTGTCGCCTAAATAGCAAGCAAGTTGGGTCGATTTACCGCCTGGCGCTGCACACAAATCTAATACCCGTTCACCCGGCTTTGGGGCTGCAACAGTACCGACAAACTGCGCACTTGGCTCCTGACTATAAACAAGTCCGGCAACGTGATCAATGTCGTTGCCGGCGACCTTGCCATAATAACCCCACGGACTCCAAGGAATTGGTTCAGTTAATGACTCGTCCAATGGCCACGGCTTGGCTGGATCACGCCGAAAGCCACTTTCCGCAGGTGCTTCAAATGTCGCTAAAAAAGCAGCTGCTTCATCGCCCAGCAAACGAGTATATTTTTCCTTAAATGCTTCAGGTAGTTGCACTAGCTTTATCCTTTCTGTGAATCAAGTAACGGAGGAAGAAAATGGCAGCGATGGTCAAAACGACAAGAAAGACCCAAATATTAGTTCGCGTGGTGAAGTAGAACCACCAGTTTGCAAAAAGGCCACCAAGAAAAAGACTGACGCCAATATGACCACCACAGCTAGATAAAACGCCGCGCAAGTAACGCGCCCGCATATTCAAATCCAAACCAGCTGTTTGCAACGGCCCCATTAAGACCACCATGAGCATCGTCAGCAATCCTGCACCCAACAATAAGAATAAGCTGAACAATGCCGTTTGACCATAAGCATGCCACCAAGTCGAAGCATTACTATCGCTAAAGTGGACCCGATGAATATTTTTTGCTTTGAAAGCGGTTTTTAAGGCCTTGCTATGCTGACTGGCGCCGTCAACATAGATTTTGACCTGCTTTAGTTTCAGCTTACTATTGGTAGTTTGTGCAGAGGCGTTGAGAAAGATAACTTTATTTAGCGGGCTGCCTTTGCGTGTGCCCACCGTTCCCAATACTGGGACATATTGACCATTCACTTGCAAATAACGTTGATTATTACTGCCAGTATACAGTTTATCGGCAAGATCGCGGCCAACCACCGTCACCGGCAGACTGGAGGCAAAATCGCCAGCCGAGAACCACTGACCACTATCGAGTGGCAGGCTCGCAACTGTGCCACGCTGATAAACGTACACGACTTGTTTAGCAACAAACTGGACCTGATAACCTTTGAAATCAGTTTTATCGAGCTCGCTTATCGCGGTGGTGATGCTGCGCGAACTTGTCGTGACATATTCCTGAGCCGTTTCCGACATGCCGAGGTGATCAAGCTGACTGGCATATTCATTTTGATCATGCTGTGACCATACTAAACCGGCTAATATCGCTAAACCGATCCATAAAAGATCAATCAAGAATAATTTTTTCACGTCATCCTCCTCAAGTCCTGCACAAATAAGCCATTTGCCAACAGTACAGAGACTATTGTAATCGGTAAACTCGTTCGTGAATCGCATCAAAATGACCAAACGCACGATTAAGCGCGAATAATCGCCGATCCGGAACGGTTCGGGCTTCTTGCCAAAATAACCGGCTATTGGTTGCACCGTTGCGTTCGCCGATCACGAATAATTGTTTAGTGGGAAAATAGTGTTGCATAATATGCAGGAACCGGACATCATTAGGATCCTTATCTGGGCTCCAAGCCATCACAACAGCATCAACTTGTTGGGCGTAGAGGAACAACGCCGCGTTGGCTGTGGCGGTTTTAACTGGAACAAGCGGCTGACAGCCAGTGACATTTTCTTTCGTCCAAGTGTGCGCATCGGTTGTGATCGTTTTGTCGCCTTGTGCGCGCAAACCAGCACTCACGTAACCATTACCAGCTGCCACTTCCAAGTACCGCTGAGGACCATAAAGTCGATGCCAGGTCGCAAACAGATCTTCATGAACAAATGACCACATGCCATCATGAAAGGCAATGTAGCGGCGGAAATTATGCAATAAATGATCTAGTTGAAGCAGTTCTTGCAGCTGCGCCTGTGGCTGGGTTAAAGCGGCATCAATTTGCGGCGTGCTAAGTCCCAACCAAGGTAACGCATGTGCTGGCAAGACACCAGCCGCAATAGATGCTTGCCAATCCTTCATGGCAGTTAGTTGTGATTTAAGCGGTCCAATGCGCGCATATTGTTTGGCCAGCCGATTTAATGTGCTCCAATAGTCCATGTTCACCCTCGTGATCCATCGCTTTGACTGCCTGAAAGACAGTCAAAAGCCGCCTTAAACGGCGGCTTTTGCATTCCGTGTCTAAACGCCGGTTAATGAATGCCCAGCGCCATTTTGGCATACCGACTGAGGCGTTCTGGCCCCCACGCTGGATACCAAACTAAATGAATTTCAACGCTGGTAATCCCGTCAATCGTTGTCAGTGCCCGTTTAATATCAGCATCCAACATGTCTGTCAAAGGACAGCCCATCGTTGTCAATGTCATTTCAACGGTACATTTGCCGCTTTCATCTAAATCAACCCCATAAATCAAGCCGAGGTTAATTAAGTCGACACCGAGCTCTGGGTCAATGACGGTTTCCAAAGCGTCAAGAATTTGCTGTTTCATTTTATCAAAATAAGCCTGATCTTGTGAGGCTGCCTGATCGCTGGTGTCTGCCATCGTTGAACCCTTCCCTTCTGTGACCCGGCACTGATTGCTCAAAGCCACCCGTTAAGCCTTATCTGATGCAAGTACACCGGCAACTGAATAATGTTCCTTAGCCATTTCGTTAAGAACAATGTGAATATGCTCAGCGGGTGCGCCAGTATCTTTGACAATGGCATCTGTCACGTCTTTCACAAGGGCTTTCAGTTGCTCCGGTGAACGGCCTTCAATCAAATCAATGTGAACTAATGGCATGGTATTCGCTCCTTTGGCGGCAAAAGCCGAGAGTTAATTTGCTTTATTTTAGCATGAGTGTAAGATTTTCGCACCTATGCTATGTGGTTTGCTCTTTGTCAATTCCATTTAAAAATCGCATTTACTGGAAAATTTTTCCCAATCACATGAAAGTAAACGGATCAGTCGATAGTTTAGATGGTATGGCTTTAACATCCCATCCTTCTGCATCGGCCCATTCGTTGATCAAAGTCGCAACTTTGCCTTTCATAATCGACTCGATATGGTGGCCGGGATCAATCACGGGCAGGTCGGCGGCTAGCATATCGTGACCGGTATGGTAATACACATCGCCAGTGATAAAGACATCGGCGCCAGCTTGCTTGGCATCGTTGAAGGCATCACCGCCATCACCGCCGAGAATAGCCACTTTTTGAACTAGCCGGTCTAGATCGCGGGCAACCACGCGCAACCCTTTAACGTTATAGGCTGCTTTGACTTGTTCAACAAAAGCATCAAGGCGAATTTTGTCTGGTAACAAGCCAATTCGGCCCATGTTGGCGCCTTCACCTTCATTGATAAAAGGCACAACTTGACTTAATCCCAACGCTTCTGCCAGCCAGTCATTCATCCCGTCTTGGACGCGATCAAGGTTAGTATGCGCTGCATAGACCAGCAAGTCATCCTTTAGAATTTGGGCGTACATGGCATTCTGCGGAACCCGCAAATCCAAGTTATGCACTGGTCGAAACATCGCTGGATGATGAGAAAAGATCATATCAGCATGAATCGCCTCGGCTTCAGTGACCACTTCCGGCCGGACATCTAATGTTACGAGGACGGTTTTAACTGGTTTATCTGGGTTACCTAATTGCAGCCCGCTTGGATCGCGTTCCCATGCCAAACTTAGGGGGGCAAAGTCTTCAAATCGATTAATAATCTGTTTACCGCTCGTCATGTGCGTCTAATTCCTCCTTGATTAATGATAAAATTTTTTGTTGTTCGCGAATCTTTTCTAGCGGCACCATCTGTGCATCAGCCAAACCTTCAAGCACAGCCTCGGTTTTCTCAGCTTCGCGGTGCATTTTTTTCATAAAAGTTGGACTCTTTTGCCGCCGTAAAATCGGCCCGAAGCGTAAATCAGCTTCCGAATAAGGCACATCCGGGCGCGTTCGACCAGCTGCCATCAGTTCGTAAATATGACCTTCATCTTCGACAATGTCCTCGCCGATAATGCCATAACCATGCTGATCAAGCCATAAACGGACATCGTATTGGTGTCGATTAGGAGCCAGTACCAAGGTTTCGGTACCGTCTAGTTGTGGCTGGCCAGCTTCAAGAATATCCGTCATCAGCTGACCGCCCATTCCAGCAATGACAACCGTTGAAATGGCATCGTCAGGCATGATACTTGCCAAACCGTCAGCTTGACGGACGCTGATCTGCGCAGTTAACCCAGCATCCGCAACGTTTTGCTTGGCAATTGCGACCGGTCCCGCTCCAATATCACTGGCAATCGCAAAATTGATGCGTTGCTGCTGTACCAAGTAAATCGGCAAAAAAGCGTGATCTGTGCCGATATCCGCTACCCGTTCGCCTGCCTCAATAAAACTGCTAATGGCCTGAAGCCGTTTTGATAAATGAATATGATCCATGACTATACTTTCTCCTCATCTCGTTAACAGTTTTCATTATAACAAACTACGCCGAACAGTTAGTTAACTTTTCTGAAAAGCGGGTTACGTCCTCAGAAACATCAAAGATTTCCGGTATTCGAATCTGAATGAGGGCCTTCGCCACATGATGACGTACGAAAAAGCCGCCTACCTCACTAATGAGGCAGACGGCTTTATCAGCTAACAAACGTTCATTACTCAAGAAAATCCTTAAGTTGCTTGGAACGGCTTGGGTGGCGGAGCTTCCGCAATGCCTTAGCTTCGATTTGACGAATTCGCTCGCGGGTCACGCCAAAGACCTTGCCGACCTCTTCCAAGGTACGGGTCCGGCCATCATCGAGTCCAAAACGCAACCGCAAAACATTTTCTTCACGATCCGTTAAGGTATCCAGCACACTTTCCAACTGTTCTTTGAGCAGTTCATAGGAAGCATGGTCTTCAGGACTGGTGGCGTCTTGGTCTTCAATGAAGTCGCCAAGATGTGAATCATCCTCTTCACCAATTGGCGTTTCCAAGGAAACAGGTTCTTGCGCAATCTTCAGGATTTCGCGAACCTTTTCAGTTGGCATGTCCATTTCCGCGCCGATTTCTTCAGGCGTTGGTTCACGACCAAGGTCTTGAAGCAGTTGCCGTTGAATCCGAATCAATTTGTTAATGGTTTCAACCATATGCACTGGAATCCGAATTGTCCGGGCTTGGTCAGCGATGGCACGGGTAATAGCCTGCCGAATCCACCAGGTGGCATACGTTGAGAACTTAAAGCCTTTCCGGTAATCGAATTTCTCGACCGCCTTCATCAGCCCCATGTTCCCTTCCTGAATCAGATCCAGGAATTGCATGCCGCGACCAACATAACGCTTAGCGATGGAAACAACCAGTCGCAAGTTAGCTTCAGCCAAACGTTGCTTAGCTTCTTGATCACCTTGTTCAATCTTCAAGGCAAGGGCAACTTCTTCATCAGCTGTCAGCAAGGAAACTCGGCCGATTTCCTTCAGGTACATCCGCACAGGGTCATTGATTTTGACCCCTGAAGGTGCGGACATGTCACTCATTTCCTTCTTGGAAACCTTCTTTTGCTTCTTCAAGCTAATCGCTGCTGGCTCGCCATTTTCATCAACAATAGCAATCCCATTATCCTCGATCTTTTGCATCAGATCGTCAATGGCACCACTCTTGAGCTCAAACGGCTTAACCAACTTGTCGGTCAGGTCATCTTCAGTAATTTGTTTCTTCTTCTTGTAATCTTTAATCACGGCCTTGACAGCATCGTCGAATGCTTTCGTTGTCGTTTTGGTCGTGCGTTTGCTGCTAGCGGTAGTCTTCTTGACCGTAGTTTTCTTCGCGGTGGTCTTTTTTGCCGCCGCCTTGACAGCGGTTGTCTTAGCCGCAGTTTTTGCTGCTGGCTTAGCCGTTGTCTTCTTTGTGGTCTTGTCTACTTCAGTTGCTGTTTTTTTATCAGCCATTAAAGTTCCTCCCCTAGCCTTGTTGTTGTTTCAAAAGTTTCATGAGATTCACATACTGCACCGTTAGCTCGCCTAGTTTCTGCTTATCGCCAAGTCGCTGTGCCTCTGTGATGGCCTGCTTGATGGCCTGCAGCCGTTCGACAGTTGAAGCGGACGTAATCGTCTGAATCAACTCGTCAATCGTTGCCTCAGTCGCCTCAGGCAAAACCTGCATCGCCACCGAAGCCGCCACCCCGCTCAGATCCGGATCGACTCGATCCAGGAATCCAGCTAACTCGCCATCAGGCTGCTCATGGAGAAAATCTAGCCATCCGGTAAAGAGCGTCTGAAAATGTGGCACTGGAAATGTGAAAGCAGTATTTTTTAAACGCTGCATCACTAAATCATCGTGCCAAACATAATACAGTAATTGTCGTTGGGCTGCAGTGTAACGATCAATTGGCCGAACTGGTTGATTAACCGGCGCGGTTTGATAGCTCACAGGAGCCGACGACTGTTGTTGCACGGCTTGCTGCGGCGCTGGCAGGCTTTGATTCAGAGCGCTCTCAGGTACGCCAGTCGTGTCAGCTAACTGCTTCACATAAACTGCCCGCGCTACCGGATTCGAAATCTTACCGATGGTTTTTAAAGCCGCGTTCAGATACGTCAGTTTAGCCTGATCATTGTTCATGTCAACCCCGCGCGCTAAGAATTGCAGGATAAACGCGGTCGGCGTCAATACGGATTTGACTTGCGCTTGGAAGGCTTCGGCACCACGGGCACGAATGAACTCATCAGGATCCATCCCGTCCGGCAAAACGACCACATCCGTTTGTAATCGCGGATGATCAGCCAACATGGCAACCGCACGTTCAATCGCCTTTTGCCCTGGTTCATCACCATCGTAACACACGGTTAATCGCTTGCTTAAGTGGCTAATGATGTCAACCTGCTCAGTAGTTAAGCTTGTTCCCATGGAAGCAATCCCGGTTTTTACACCGGCTTGGTACGCAGCGATCACATCCATATAGCCTTCAAAAAGAATCGGGCCGCCATCACGGCCAAAATCGGCTTTGGCACGATGAAGATTAAATAGGACATCACGCTTGTTGAAAAGCTTGGTTTCGGGACTGTTCAAGTATTTAGCTTGGGTCTTGTCCTTGCTTAGAATCCGCCCGGAAAAACCAATCACTTGACCATGACTGTCCGTTAGCGGAAACATGACGCGATCGTTAAACCGATCGAACAATTTTCCTTCTTGATCCTCTACGAACAAACCGCTGGCACGCTGATCTTGATAGTCGACTTTGCGATTATTAAGAAACGCTACTAACAGATTACGTTCTTCAGGCGCATACCCCAGTTGAAAAGCTTCAATTGTGTCATCAGTTAAGCCACGTTTGTGCAAATAATCAAGTGCAGTCTGACCTTTCTCCGTATTCATCAAAATATGATGAAATAGATCGGCCGTGTCTTGCAAAATATGCTGTTGCTTGCTGATCTCTGGATCAACCGGTGCTGCATGACCCACCTGAACATCCAGTGGCATGCCAGCAAAATCCGCCACTTTTTTAACTGCCTCCGGGAAGGTGGCGTTATCATAGTCCATCACGAATTTAAAAACATTGCCGCCGCGGCCGCACGAAAAACAGTGAAAAATCTGCTTAGGTTCATTCACAGAAAATGATGGGGTGTGTTCTTCGTGAAAAGGACACAAGCCAAACAGATTCTGCCCGGTCTTGCGTAATTGCACATATTGGCCAATATAATCAGCAATATTGACAGCTTTAAGGACTTTGTCGACAGTAGCCTCAGGAATCATTCCGGCGATGTCAGCTCACTCCCTTTCATGACATGTGCCGCAGAGCTGTTTGACAGCCTGCAGACGCCCAACACACGTTACCCGAAATAGCGGTAAAAAGTCGCACTTCTGAGTTGAAATGCGACTTTTTGATAGTCTATCGGCATAATAATACAAAATACAGTATAGCCTGTTTAGGCTTGGAATGCAAGGCTACTTAACAATGACTTGACTCACATCGCCAAATTGCTTGATCAATGCGGCAAGTTGAAGCAAAGCTGCCAAGCGATTTTGGCGAATGGCTTGATCGTCGGCCATGACCATTGTGGCATCAAAGTACGCATTAATTGGATCTGCGAGTGCCTTAAGCGCCTGATAATCGGCTTCCGTCGGTTCATCATCAAACTTCTTGGCAGTCGCCACCGTTGCATCATACAACTGACCTTCGCTCGGATTCTCAAACTTCGCCGTATCCACATCGACTTTTACCTGCTGCTTCTTGGTAATCCGCAACACACGTCCAAGTGCTTCCATGACAGGTTTGAAATCAGTATCGTCCGCGTGCGCAGAAAGGATCTTGGCAGCATCCAAGATACCGGCAAGATCGGCATCAGCGCGAACTGTCACTGCATCCACAATGTCATGGCGGATCTTCTGACCTTGCAAGACTTGTTTGGCACGGTCAATCATGAATGCATTCAAATCCTGTTGATGCGCAGCAAAATCAAGATTATTGGTTTTTCCTGCTGCCTTCAAGGCATCAGCAATCGTCGTCTGCAGTTCAGCAACGGCAAATGGCCAATCATGTTTGGCGATCATTCGAACAATCCCGTAAGCTTGACGGCGCAGCGCATAAGGATCGTTTGAGCCACTTGGAATCAGATCAACCGCGAAGAAACTCATTAACGAATCGAATTTGTCTGCAATGGCAAGTACGGTGCCGACTAAGCTTTCTGGCAACGCCCCATCCGCAGAAATCGGCTCGTAATGCTCAGCAATAGCCTGGGCAACAGCTGGTTTCTCACCTGCCAATTGCGCATAATGTTCGCCCATAATACCTTGCAATTCTGGAAACTCACCAACCATTGAAGTGACAAGGTCGAATTTGTAAATCGAAGCTGCTCGGTCCAGATCAGCCTTATCAGTCGCAGATAAGCCAAAACGATCCGCCAACAAATCGGCGATAACCCTTGTTCGAGCCATTTTGTCGTACATGGAACTGATTTTATCGTGAAAACTAACAGCTTTCAAACGATCAACATCGTCAGCAATGCTACGCTTTTGATCTTCCGCATAGAAGAAAGCAGCATCTTCCAATCGCGCGGTCAATACCTTTTCATTGCCCGCAATCACATTGGCTAAATGATCAGCATTACCGTTACGAACACCAATAAACGCATTGACCATCTTTCCTGACGCATCCCGGGCATAGAAGTAACGTTGATTATCTTTCATTGAGGTGATCAGCACAGCTTCAGGAATTTTGAGATACTTTTCATCAAAATTACCAGCAAATGCAGTTGGCCATTCAACAAGATTATTGACCTCCTCCAGCAAGTCTGCATCCAGATCAATCTGCCATTGATGATCAGCGGCAATTTGGTGAATCTGATCGCTAATCAATTGCTTGCGCGCTGCCGGTTCAACAATCACAAATTGTGCTTTTAAGGCCGCAACATAGTCGGCCGCATTGCCGAGAGTCACTGGTCTGCCAAGGAAGCGATGCCCTTGAGTGGTTCTGCCAGCGTCAACATCCAGCAACTTCATCGGGACAATCGCATCATCCAGTAAGCTGACCAGCCAATGAATCGGCCGAATGTACTCGAAGTCATAAGCGCCCCACTTCATTCGGGTTGGGAAGGTCAGGCTTTTAATGACATCCAGCATACCTGGTAAAATAGCTGCTGCTGTTTTGCCCTTGATTGCCTTATGCAGATAAACGTAATCCACACCTTTGATCGTTTTAAAGACAATGTCATCAGGGGTCATGCCTTGGCCGCGAGAAAAGCCGATCGCCGCCTTGGTCCAGTTGCCATCTGCATCTTGCGCAATTTTCTTAGCTGGGCCTTTGACGTCTTCTTCGACGTCCTCTTGCTTGTCGGCGAGGTCGTGAATCAGCAATGCTAGGCGCCGCGGTGTTGCATACTGGTCAATCGCGCCATGATCGAGATGATTTTCTTTCAAAAAAGCGACGGTTTTATCGTGAAACTGTTGCAAACTCGGCGTCACCACATGCGCCGGCATGTCCTCAAGCCCGATTTCAATCAGATATTGATGCGTCATGTTATTCCACCTCCGTTTGATGTTGCAGTAATGGGAAGCCAAGCTTCTTGCGTTCAGCCACAAATGCCCGAGCAACTTTGTGAGCCATCTTGCGAATGCGGCTCATGTAACCGGCCCGCTCAGTAACCGAGACAGCTCCTCGGGCATCCAAAAGATTAAAGGTATGGCTGCATTTAAGAATGTAATCATAAGCTGGATGAACCAGACCGAGATCCATCAAACGCCAAGCTTCCTTTTCATAGGCGTCGAAGAACTTCAGCAGCATCTCTTGATTGCTGACTTCGAAAGCATACTTGCTGTGTTCGTATTCAGGTTCCTTGAAAATATCCCCATACAAAACACCGTCGCCCCATTCAAGATCAAAGACACTGTTCACATCTTGAATATAGGAGGCAAGTCGTTCGACCCCATAAGTGATTTCGCTGGTAACTGGCGATACTTCAAGTCCACCGACGACTTGGAAGTAGGTAAACTGACTGACTTCCATGCCGTCAAGCCAAACTTCCCAACCAACACCGGCACAGCCCATGGATGGATTTTCCCAGTTATCTTCAACAAACCGAATATCATGTTCCAATGGATTAATGCCGAGTGCAGCAAGCGAATCCAAGTAATATTCTTGAATATTTTCAGGAGATGGTTTCATAACGACTTGGAATTGATGATGCTGAAACAACCGGTTGGGGTTTTCGCCATATCGGCCGTCAGCTGGACGTCGAGACGGTTCAACATACGCAGCATTCCATGGTTCTGGTCCAATGGCGCGTAAGAAAGTGTACGGACTCATTGTCCCCGCCCCTTTTTCCACGTCGTAAGCTTGCATGAGCATACAGCCCTTGTCACCCCAAAATTTTTGGAGGGTTAGGATCATCGTTTGGATGTCCATTTTTTTTGTCATCATTGCCTCTTTCCCGGTGAATTGAAGTGGGATTGGCTTCGGGACACGAAAAAATCCCTACGCCAATTAATGGCGTAGGGACGCTTATGCGCGGTTCCACCCTACTTCAGATAGAAAAAACTACCTGCGGCTTCATCATTTGGTTCGAAAACGCCAATCACAACAACCGTTATCAGGCTTACACTTTCCCCGACTCGCTTCAATAGGTTTCGTTGCGACCCTTTTTCTCATCACCGATTCAATTTCCTTATTAGTATAGCATCGCGGAAAAACGTGTCAATAGATTTTCTGAAAGCACCTAATTGTAAGCAATTTTGCCATGTTTTCCCTCATGTTATCTCTCATGTTTTCCCTGTCGTCTGTACCCCTTTTTGCCAGTGGAGCTACAGCAGTTATTTTTTACCGGTTTTTAAATACCCTGCCAGCTTCTCTGCGGCCTCCACTTCTTGTTCCTGATGGACACGGGCATAGATTTGCAAGGTGATTCTGGGGTCGGTATGTCCGACCATCTTTTGGACCGTACTGACAGCGACACCGGCAATCAAAAGATTAGAGATATAGCTTTTACGAAACTTGTGCAACGATATAACCGGTGCCAAGTTGTTGTTACGAATAATGGTACTAAACCACATGCGCGGTTTGTCAACACGGAAACGGTTACCTGTCTTAGTAGTGAACAGAAGTTGGTGATGAGTTGAAAGCTTGACGTAGCCATATACATAGTCAGGTTGTTCAATTCGCCATCGCTTTAGCCAATTAATAGTTTCTGAATCAACTGGGACATCATGCCTACTTGCTCTGGTTTTTGGCGGATTAACAATCAGCTTCCCATGCACACCGAGTGAAACAGTTTTGTTGACACTAATTAGTCGCTTTTTGAAATCAATGTCTTCCCAATTCAAACGCCATAGCCTCGCCAATTCTTAAACCGGCATAAGCTAGGATACGAAACAGCACATACTTGTAAAGTTCCCTATCAGGGTTAATACAATTGAAAAACACTTCCAATTGACGTCTATCCCAGAAGTCGTTTGTGGAGCCAATCTTGTCTTGGACACGTGGTAAGATGATGCGTCTTGCAGGATTGTGTGGGATATAGTCCCTGAGTTCAGCATAGGTAAGTATTCGGTTGATATGAACAAAGGACCGTTTAAATGCCACTGGAGACTGTTTAAACCATCTATTCACCGCAGTTTGGACATCTTGTGGAGTGATCTTATCAATGTACATGTCGCCTAGATCAGGCAAAATATGGAGATTGAAGCAGTCACGAGTCTTGGACCATGCACTTTCCCTGACTGTGAGCTTGTATGATTTTAGCCATTCTTCATAGACATCTTTAAACTTTCGTGCAACTTTATCAGTTTTAGGTGCAACCGTGAGTTCACCATTCTGAACAGCTTTCTCCAAATCAGCCCTGCTTTAATAGCGTCTTGTCGTGTGAGCTTACCTCCTTTTACAACATACTTCTTATGTCCAGTCTTTGGATCAATTCCAACATAAACGGATACCTTCCACCGTCTTTTTCCACTATCAAGTTTGTAACTCCTGATTGAAGCCATAATTTTGTCCCTTCATCGCCAGCAGGCTATGTAGAGAGCTAACTATTTACGCTGATCCAGCATTGCTTTCGCTAAAGCTTTTAGCAAGGCCTTTTCAGCAGGCATAAGTGGTATTCCGTTCATTTTAACAAGCGTTTTGTCATCATCAAGATCAGCAGTCTGCGTACGTTCTGCTGGATTGATTGGAGTTATGCCATTGAAAGCAATTGCAATCTTATCAGATGCCTCTTGAGTGACATTTCGTGTTCCGGCTTCATATGAACTTATTAGAGACGCCGATAATCCGGTTACACGTGACAAGTCTACTTGAGATATTCGCCGCGCATTCCGTAGCTGCTTAATTTGTTCTCCAGATAAAAGCATTAGATCAATCTCCTTTCTTATAAAATTAAGAACACAGTGTTTACGTATTCACTAAAACAATTTATGATGATTCATGTAAAGATTATAGCACAGTGTAGTTAGCTTACACATTAAAAGAAGGTGCAAATTTGGTTGATATCTTTATTTGGCTTGTGTCTCATCAGATCACACTTGCGGCTTTATGTTTTGCAACTCTAGCAGGAATCTTTATTGGTGCTCTGATTCAATTTCTTGAAGACAATAAAAAACTACCCCGCACGCCAATGCGAAGTAGCAATCAAAACAGATACCCAAAACTGAATATCCGCAATAATCACCCACGCCAATGGGTCATTATACTGATTGTCTAGTCAAGACAAAATAAGTATATCATGATTGTTATGTTCGTGTCACAGCATACCTGCTCACGGTTGAAATAAAGTCAGGTGGTCAGCTGGAGCCGATGCTATAAAGTCCAGCCGGTAAGAAATCCCAGTCAGGTTCCCTATCGTCAAATCCTTGGTGTCTACGGCCTTCCGGACTTTAAATGGTAAATGGTAGGGGTGGAACGTCTTGACAGCTTTAACGAGCTGTGAGGTCATCCGGCCATGTGTATTAGAGGTGTTTTCAGGAGTTAGACCGCACAGTTAACAGCTAAATAAATCTCAAACTCATGCACATGGTACTCTGGGCAGGACTAGAGTGGTAACTGGATGCTGGTTATTAGCAACGTGATTATCATGGGTTAATAACTAGGCTGTGTATGCAATTGGTGGTGAAGAGCCACCCACAGTCACTTTTTTGTGGCAAGGGGGAACTATCAGCAATTACCTACTTCCACCCATGGATGCTACCAATGCTAACACAAAGCGCTTAAGGTGAAATATATATGAAACTATTTTCAACAATTTCCAAAGCTAACATAAAGTAATAAAATAAGAGCTAGCTTAGTGGACCAACAGAAGACACTAGAAAGTGGGTTAACAAGATGGGATTAATAAAGAATCTTGGGAAAATGGCCAGGCAGTCATTAGTAAGTGACGACACTGTACACGCAGTAATATCTCCAATTGTTCAGAAGACTACAGAAGCTGTAGAAAAGACCGTGGACAACAACGTTAAAGTCCCCAATGTATTAGGAATGCAGGCAAAGGAAGCAAAGGATGTATTAGAGTCGCTTGGCTTAAAAGTTTCTATTTTACAGCAACGAACACCAAACAAAAAATATGCACAATATGCACCTGGAGAAGTTGTTGAGATGGAGTATGACACACCAAGTTTAATTTTAAAAGGTGTTCACAAAGGTAGCTTAGTCAAGATTTACACCGCTGATGAGAGCGTACTTACTAAAAGTAGATCTTGGCGTTATAAGTTACTGAGTTAATTTGGCTCTGCGTCAACTGGTGTTGAAGAATAAATTTATCATTTGAGGCGGTTCTCCATTTGGGGAGCCGTCTTTGTCATGTTATGCCGTGATTTGGTAGATTCGTTTGAAGAAGTTCAGCTGATTCTTGAAGCCAAAACAGGATCGTTTGAGTGACTTGATGAGGCGGTTAACGCCTTCGATCGGACCGTTGGAATAAGGGCTGGTGACAGCGGCGAGAACAGCGATTTTGTGTCGCTTAAGCTTCGCGATCGTCATGTCCATTGCCGTACCGTTTGGCTCGTAAGTAGCTAACAGGTTTGCCAGCTCCGCGGGATGTTTCTTCACCATCAAAGCATCATGAAGCGCTAAGTAGGTCTCGTAGGTTTGCTTGAGCTTGGGCTCAGTATCAAGTGCGATATCGATGGCCTCCTGTTGCGTGATGTATTCATTCAAACCAAACAGGAACTGTTTGTGTTTAGCGTCAGGCGCAGTTTGATGAAAAAGCCGCCAGTTTGTCTTCATGATCTTATAAGGACGGCTGTGTTTGTCATCAAGCTGTTTGAGCGCTTGGACGCGTACCTGATCAAGGGCACGAGCCGCAAGTTGAATGATATGGAACCGATCAATGACGACTTGGGCCTTGGGGAAAACCTCATGAATAATCGTCTGATAAGCTGCATTCATGTCCATGGTGACCGTCTGGACCCGAGTGCGTTCAGCGAGTGAATAATGAGCGATGAAGAAGTTTTTAATCGTGCGGTTGAATCGGTCACCAAGCAAGGCAATCAGACGATGTGAATCGGCATCAAGACAGATAAACGACATCATGCCATGAGTGGAACGGAACTCATCAAAGCAGAGTCGCGTGGGTAGCCGGCGAGCCGGTCGGAGTTTGAGATTTTGGTCAATGATCCGTTGAACCGAGGAGGCTGAGATTCCGATAATACGGGCGATGGTTTTGACTGGCAACCGTTCATGCGCTAACTTCATGATTCGTTCTGTCATGTGAGCGGCGATCGTGTGGTTGGGTTGCACGAGTGGCGTCTTGGCACTGACTGTGTGGTAACAGTTATGACAGCGCCATCGTTGCTTGTGCAAGTCAATGACTGTCGGCATTTCAACCCCGTTGAGGACGCGCACGTGGGCCGTGTAAAACCCGTTAGGGTGCAAGGCCTCAAAGCCACACAGTGGGCACCGGGTTAACCGGTAAGTCAGCTCGGCATCAATCACATGATACTGGCGGCGACGTACCCCGTTGCCGCGATATTCATGACGAACAAAGGCTACTTTGATATTATGGTCTGGTATTCCAAGGACGGACAGTGTAGGATCGTATTGGGACATTTACTCATAACCTCGCTTGCTTTTGGTTTCGACGCTAACAAGCATAGCATGGACACTGAGTAGGTGTCTTTTTGCGTTATCCAAAAAGGGCCTACACGTTCAGTGTTGATTATTTCTCAACACCAGAAAGTGTAGACCCATTGAAAAAGTGTCTACCAGGATTATGGGTCCTTCAAAATGGAAAAGGGTTACACGTGCTTACTCTATTCATCAGTTTTTACAAGTGTGTACCCATGTTTATAGCAGTTTATAGCAATTTCAAAACGGAAATAAGGGTTAGAAGATTGACCACGACTTTTGAACATTTGAGCATTGTGCCCTTTACTGTCTCCTCTTTAAAACACAAATTATGCCCCGTCTATTCCGTTTTAGATGCATGATGCACAAAATGCATCGATGCCAACTTGTCTTAGAGAGCCAATGTAAGCCTTCTATGGGTATCCTATAGTGTCTGGTTCAAATCACAATGGTGCCCACTTCCCAATCAGGTGGAACAGGTGGACAATCTTATGATGCTCATGTAATACCATATAACGCCTTATGGACGAATGGGTATGAATTACACACGCCCGAGATGATAAAATAGCTTAGAGAGCCAATATGAGTCTTCTATGGGTACAGCAATGAATTGACTAATAACAAATGGAAATGAATAAGCACACCATGGTCACATGATGCACCCCTTTTAAAGCTCCTTTAATTCTACTTAGCTGCTGTGAGACACACTTTAGAAGCACCTGACGTATCTTTACCCAATCAGGCACAATCACACCATCACACCAAGCAACTAGGAGAACGCCTTAGATGGCAAATGAGAAACAAATAGGACGTGTGCAGCACTTAGGTAGCTGGTTGTTAGATTAGTAGCAAGGCACAAAAGGAAGTGTTGCCTAATGGATGAAGATACTGTTTTTTAAAGTTTTATTTTTTGTTTTCTTTGATTGTTCCGACTTCTACGAGTTTCACATTGTCTGATGATTCCTTATCAGGTTGAAGAAACGAAGTGAACTTACGCTTGACTTCTAGTGTTTTCTTGAATATCCCAGATACTTTGTATACGGACATTGAAAGCTCTGGATAAAACGCATCCGGATCATCCATAGCTTGCGCTAGTTGCAATCCATAGGGGCATTCTATAATGCTACCATTATCACGATTTGTCCAGACTCCTGCTACATGCAGCTTTTCAGACAGTTCCCCGCTATCATTCATTTTTTCTTCGTCTTTCCTAGATGCAAGTATATAAAGACACCCAAAATTGTCTTGCCGCGAGCCAAATGCTATGTAGCCAATAGACATGTGATTTGCAGTTCCAACTCCACCAGCAGATTGAACTTCAAATATCTTGCCAGGGACAACATATGATGGATTGTCTCCAGCACTTTTTACCCAAAGCAACCCCATAATTACAGCTATACCAATAATGAATAAAAACTTGTTTCTAGATTTACGCTGTGGTACCTGCCTGTTACGTTCTCTCATTATTAAGAACTCCCAAAAAGATGCGACCTTTTTACTAATCTCAGTTTAACCAGTGATCCGGTTGGCCCGTTGCAGGGTTCGCTGGTGAAAATACCCGGCCATTGTAATGGACAATTACATCTGCATATGTCATTTTGGGTCCAACCTGCCATCCATCGTCTACAGGTGTTGCCCTAAGAGCGTTAACTGTTGTGTTGAGAAAAGGTGCGGCTATTTGCATGGCTTGCTCAGCACTATTAACAATGCGCACTGATTCACTGCTTGCCTGAGATTGCTGAGTAGTCGGTTGTGTGGAAGCTTGGCTTGTCTGTTGACTAGTTTCGCTGTCGGGTGCACTTGTAGCAGCTTGACTTTGTGTGTTGACGGCAGATTCAGATGGTTTCTGAGTTGTAGCCTTGTTTTGGACGATCAGTGAGGCCACCTTAAGGTTATCTGTTGTAGCACCAGCAGTCTTATCCGCCCCATAGCTATAAGCCAATAAGAAATCTCGGCTTAAGTAGCAAAACTCGCCAACACCATTAAAGTTGGCCGCAGTCGCTGAATCAAACAACCCTGTAACTGTCTTCGTTCGCATTGGTGCAATAGTAAGATCACCATGCTTCACTGATTTGATGGGTGTCCCAGTATTACTTGTGCTTAAAATAAACTTACTAAGGTCAAACTTGAGCTGGCTTTTAGTGCCATTTCTGACCTTCATATCAACGATGTACTTTCCGCCGTCTTGGGAGTCATCTGCAACAGCTTTAAAAGTAAAGAACACCATTGACTGCTCCTTTTTATCTAGCTGATGATAGTACTTGCTAGCAATCTCAACGGAGCTAGTTGACTCGGGCTTGTCAGTCGCGGATGGTGACCCACATCCCGCCATAGTAAGCGCAAGCAAACCGAAGATTACCATTTTCTTTAACATTTGTACCCTCCATAAGATTTGATGAATAAATAGATCAACAACAGTATAGCTCTCACTATTGACCACCAGCAATTTCTTTCTGGCAATTATCCATGGCACAAAAATAGCCCTACCACATTAGGTAAGGCTAGCATGCCTGCTGGTGTTATTTTATTTTCCCAAATTATATGTGATCTCATGTTATCTAGATGCTAAATAAAATGTTGAAAACAGCCATGAAACAAGCTACTTTTTCGACTATTTGAAACACCCCTCAGGACCCTAAGCCAGTAAATTCAACAATGAAAACATAGATAAATAACTAGATGCGCGGTTCCACCCTACTTCAGATAGAAAAAACTACCTGCGGCTTCATCATTTGGTTCGAAAACGCCAATCACAACAACCGTTATCAGGCTTACACTTTCCCCGACTCGCTTCAAAAGGTTTCGTTGCGACCCTTTTTCTCATCACCGATTCAATTTCCTTATTAGTATTGCATCGCGAAAAAACCTGTCAAGCAGAGTGTGAGTAGGCGAGCTGCGCCTGCGAACACGTTTTTGAAGCAACTGCAGACATTGCCATTTCTCGTTCTATTCTCGGTGGGCAGTCCCCGATACTCCGAGTTGGCTCCGCGGCGATTCGGGGTGGCGACCGCGCAGCTAGAGTGGTGGGCACGACTGAGCCCATCGCCGCTCCGCCAACTCTCTGCTTTCTATTTTCAGATTGAAATACTGATAATCGTGGGCTATTGGTTAAACCAACAAACAATCATTTACAAAAGTTCCTTAAGTGCCAGAAACTTCATCGATCCGCTCCTTGCTATTCTTCCACAATTCTTCAGGTGTATAGGTGTCCTTGTCGAAGAGTGTCAAGGTGCCGTCTTCGGCAATTTGCGGATTTGCCCCAAACCATTCCCATGTTGGGGCAATTATCAAATTGACGCGCTTGCCTTTGCCTCGCGTCGGGGACCAAGCATCCAGGTAGTCTTTGATGAAATGTGAACGCATATAACGAGTCTGGCCGTTATCAAACTCAATGGCCAATATATTGGCGGCCAGCCAGACTTTGACGGCTTTTGGTGTTATTTCTGACATAACGCACCCTTCTTTACGTAATGCAAAACCCAACGACCATTTATTGCATTAAAAAAACGCTTACTACATGATAGTATACCACCGTAGACCAACAAGTGATCGTGCATTTGTCTTTGTCCAAAAAAGGAAGCCAATTCCCGTTGGCTTCCTTTATCAGAAGATTGCTAATTAATGCACCCCAGAAACTTCATAAATCTGCGACTTGCTATTGCCCCAAAGTTCTTCTGGCGTGTACCGATCGGTTTCAAAGATTGTCAAGCTACCATCAGCGGCAATGACTGGATTGGCACCAAACCAAGCCCATGTTGGGTCAACTATCAATAGTCTACGTCTTTTCTTGCCTTTTGGTAATGACCAAGCAGAGATATATTGATCAATAAAATGTGATCGCATATACCGTGTTTGCCCATTATCAAATTCAATTGCCAATAAATTCGCTGCTACCCATACTTTCACAGCTTTCGGTAAGGTTCTTGCCATGACGCCCGCTCCTCTCAACAAACCAAAAAATGCTATGATCTAGTCAACTGTTTACGAGTTGAATATACCATAGCCGGCGAAGATAGTTAATAGTTTCTATAAGAAATTAAGAAATATGGAATAAATAAGTATCGTTATTCCATCTAAAAGCGACATATTACGATAATTAAATTAATTCAGTGTTTGTTTCGGAGAGTTATCCAGTCAAAAATATGTTGATAGTAAATAATTATGCCACTGATATCAGCCATCATTCCGAGTCATCAGGCAGGCGATCCTGCCATTGATGCATCTGATCCAAAAAACGTTTGGCTTTCGGGGTCACACCGACCATATCAGTGTAGATAACATCCAAAATTCGTCGTAATTCTGCTTTGGTATCAGGTTTGACGTTGATGCGCTCCACTTTGTTGAGATCAAGCGTGCTAAAGCGTCGCAGGTAAAAAATCGCCCGCGGACTAGCATGAAGTCGATGCGGATCTTTATCCCAGTGATTTTGGCACAGCAAACCGCCATAACTTTCGGAAAAATCAAGCGGCAAATCGGCGCGACCGTCAATCACACAACCGCGCCAGTTAGGCTCAACGCCATATTCTTTAAGCATCTGGACTTCAATCACGTTGGCGATAATCTGTGGATCGAGGCCAGAATCAATGAGATACAAGGCTTGTTTGATTTGGTTAAACCAGAATCCGACTGGCCGCCCATCTGGAAAAGCAAGATCGATTAATCCAAAAATATAGGCTGCATAAGCATTTAAGGTGATGTCATCAGAAATTTGCCGATATTGAGTCGCATTTTTGATGGCAGACAAATAAGATAGACCGGATTCACGAACTTCACCAATATAATCAGCGTGAGTAAACGGTAAAATACCAGCACCTAAAGTAAAACCGGGCTTACGGGCCCGGTTCAAAAGAAACATTTTTTTGCCGAATCGATCGGTCAAAATTTTGACAAGCATATCAGATTCGCGATAGTTCTGGCGGGACATAACCAGTCCCTCAAATGTTTCAGTCTGCCTAACCATTATCGAAGATCCTTCGTGTTGTACCCTAACGACTTCAGATAAGCATTATTATCACGCCAATTTTTCTGGACGCGAACCCATAACTTCAGGTTCACCTTGTCGCCCAACAGGTTTTCGATGTCACGTCGGGCGCGAATGCCGATCTGCTTAAGCATCTGCCCACCGCGGCCAATAATGATGCCTTTTTGACTATCGCGTTCAACGATAATATACGCCTCGATCTGCAATTTACCGCCTTCCCGATCTTTCATGCGCTCAACTTGAACGGCAACAGCGTGCGGCACTTCATCGCGAGTTAATTCGAGAATTTTTTCGCGGATAAGTTCACCGACAACAAAATACTCAGGATGATCGGTGAGCTGATCTTCGGGGTAGTATTGCGGACCGACTGGCAATGCATCGGTCAATGCCGTCAATAGCTCGTCGACATTGTTTCCCATCGTTGCACTAATCGGAAAAACTTGGGCAAACGCATAGTCATGCTGGTAGCTTTCAATCAACGGCAATAAATCGTCAGGTTTTACTAGATCAATTTTATTAATGATCAAATAAACCGGCTTTTTCACTTCCGCCAGTTGGCGCATGATATAGCCATCACCAGGGCCTTTTTCCTCATCCGCTTCGACCATGAACAAGATGGCATCAACTTGATTCAAAGTTGACAATGCCGCTTTATCCATATAGGTATCCAGCTCATTTTTCGGCTTATGAATACCTGGTGTGTCGACAAATACGATCTGCGCGTCAGGAGTCGTGTAGATACCGTTTATTTTGTTACGGGTCGTCTGAGCCTTTGGCGACATAATGGCGATTTTTTCACCTAAAATACGGTTCATAAACGTTGACTTGCCGACGTTGGGCCGACCGATAATCGCAACAAAACCAGAATGATGTTCACTCAAGCGTTAAGATCTCCTTTCGAAAACGCACCTGGCAGTAAAGCCTGTGGCGTCGTTTGAACTGACTGTCCGGCAACGTTGGCAAGCGTGATGACAGCATTAGGGCCAAAGAATTCGCTAATGACTTGGCGGCAAGCGCCACAAGGGGCCACTGGTCCCTTGGTATCTGCAATCACCAGCAATTCATCCAGCTTCGAATAGCCCGCGCTGACTGCCGCAAAAATAGCACTGCGTTCAGCACAGTTACTAAGACCGTAACTAGCATTTTCGACATTTGCCCCTGAAAAAATGCGATCACCGACACGGACAGCCGCGCCGACAGCAAAATGAGAATACGGAACATAGGCATTTTCTCGAGCCGCTAAAGCAGCTGTACGCAAAACTGACAACTTACCAACTCCTAAAAAGGGCCAAAAGTGGTGGCCCAAAGACATAAATACCGGCGACGACGGCAATCAACGACACGATGAGCACCGCGCCGGCACTCATGTCCTTAATCTTCTTCGCGCGCGCGTCATATTGATCGCCAACAATAAAATCAACAACATTTTCAACGATCGTGTTCAACAACTCGCCAAGAAACACCAACAAGATTGCCAGAACTAACACGAACCATGAAAAAGCGGAAACTTGTAAGACAACGCCGGCAACAATGACCAGAGTTGCACTCAGAAATTCGCGCTTAAAATTATTTTCGTCGACAAAAAACACCTTCAGCCCATCGAGCGCGTGACGGGCACTTTGGATGAAATGTTTATTCTTGCCAACTTGTTTATCTGGTAAGGCCATAAGCTGCGAGGATTTTCTTTTGAAGCGGGATCATGACGGCTTCATCTTCTGGCTTAATGTGGTCGTAGCCATTAAGATGCAAGAAACCGTGGACGACGGTGTAACCCAGCTCGCGCTCAAAGCTGTGCCCATAATCCTCGGCATGGCGGCGAACGGTCAGTGGATCAATGAAAAGATCACCGATGTTCTTTGCCATGCCAGGTAGCAGCGGCAAATCGTCTTCGCCCTCTTCAATCGCAAAACTGATAACATCCGTGACCCGGTCGGTTTCACGATACTCGCGATTGATGCGCTCAATCTCATCATCCCCAACCAAGGTGATCGACATTTCTGTATTTTCAGGCAACTTAAGCTGTTTGCCGCAAAAAGCGACTAGTTTTTTGATGAGATCATGGTGCTTGTCATCCAGCAGTTGATCGTCATCGAATAATTCTAAGTCCATCCCTTACTCCTTCGTCTTCTTCTGCAACAGCAGGTCGTGTCGACCATAAGCCTCAATAATCTTTGCAACAACCGGATGCCGCACAACGTCCTGTGCCGAAAATTGGGTAAAGGCAATGTGACTGATACCTTTGAGTAATTGCTCGGCCTGAAGCAGTCCGCTTTTGGCGTTGTTCGGCAAATCAATTTGAGTGATGTCCCCATTGACGATCATCTTTGAGCCAAAACCTAAGCGGGTCAGGAACATTTTCATTTGTGCTTGGGTGGTATTTTGCGCCTCATCAAGGATGGCAAACGCATTATCCAACGTTCGGCCACGCATATAAGCTAACGGGGCAATTTCAATCACACCGCGATCCATGAGCCGATCTGTGTGTTCTTTCCCCAAAACAGCGTAAAGGGCGTCATATACCGGACGCAAATAGGGATCAACTTTTTCCTTGAGGTCGCCTGGCAAGAAACCCAGACTCTCACCGGCTTCAACTGCCGGTCTAGTCAAAATGATCCGCTCAACTTGGCCTGCCTTCATCGCGGCGACAGCCATGACAACGGCCAAGAATGTCTTCCCAGTGCCTGCTGGCCCAATGCCAAACGTGATATCGTTATGCTTAATGGCATCAACGTACTGGCGCTGCCCAAAGTTTTTGACCCGAATTGGCTGACCTTTGGCATCGCGCAACAAGGTTTCACTGTACATATCAGCAAAATACTCAAGCGTCCCACGCTTGGCCATCGCAACGGCGCTAGCGATGTCCTGCGGTGACAATTTAATGCCTTGAGCTAATAACTTACTAGCCGCCTCAAGTAACTGTAATGTCAAGCTGACCGCTTCAGTATCACCATGAATCCGCAACTCATCCCCAAAAGGCGAGATCTGCACATTCAATCCTTCTTCAATCAATGTCAAATTAGCGTCATTGATCCCGACAAGGTTAATCGCCATGTCAGGATTACTAAGACGGAAAATTTTCTCCGAGGTTTCTTGTGCCAAATATTGGCCCCCTAACAAATTTATTAAGCAATGATGCTCTCAGTTTAGCATATTTTAAGAGCGCGAGCAGGCGCGGTTAGAAACCGGAGCATAAGTGGCCTTGAGACTAAATGACCGGTCTTTGGTCATTTAGTCTCAAGATCCTTATATGCAGGTTTCTGCGCCTGCTCGCGCGTTTCCAAGCAAAGCGTGAAGCAATCGTCTGACCAAAGTTAGACGATATTTAACGGAAACCCATTCGTCAGCAAAATCAGCACTCTTATCTGATCACCACGCACGCCATTCACCCGCAAAACCCATATAAAAAAGCCGGCTATTGCACCGGCTTTGTCGTTAACTAAGTTTTTCTTTGACCACGCTGCTGACAAGACTGCCATCTGCTTGGCCTTTGACTTTTGGCATCAACGTCTTCATCACTTTGCCGAAGTCTTGCTTACCCTTGGCGCCAACTTCCTTGATAGTTGCATCAACGATGTCACCGACTTGGGCTTTGTTTAACTGGGCTGGTAAAAAACGTTCGACGACCTTGATTTCAGCTTCGGTTTGTTGAACGAGATCATCACGACCGCCTTTTGTAAATTCAGAAACGCTTTCCTTGCGCTGTTTAAGTTCAGTCGCAAGAACGCTCTTTTCTTCCTCTTCAGAAAGGTCGTGGCCGAGTTTAATCTTCTCATTGACCAAAGCCGTCTTCAACATCCGGACGACGCTCAACGTCACTTTGTCCTTGGCTAACATGCTTTGTTTCATCTGAGCGTTAAGCTCATCCATTAAAGCCACTATTCACCAAGTCCTTTAATTAAAACTTCTTACGCTTACGTGCAGCTTCTGACTTCAGCTTGCGGCGTACGCTAGGCTTCTCGTAGAACTCACGCTTGCGGTATTCAGCGAGTGTACCCGACTTGGATACAGTACGCTTGAAGCGCCGAAGAGCGTCATCGAGAGATTCGTTTTTCTTAACAACTGTCTTAGCCATGTGATATCCCTCCCTCCGACACTTGTGTAACCACTGACGGATATCATAGCCAATAGTTCGTTTATTAGTATACAAAACTAGCAACCACGCGTCAATAAGCGATTTTACATTTTTGAATAAACTTGCCCTGTTCTGTTAAGTTTTTTAGTTGTTTTTGGCGTAAAATCCCTAGCATCAGCAAATGGTCGACCTTAAATAGCTAACTGGTCTAGACACGCTTGTCACCATTGGTCGTCGGCTAACCGCTCCTGTTTAGTTGGTAAATATGCTATGATAGCGTTATCTAAGTAATGAGGTGGCAGTATGACGCAAGAATTAAATTTATATATCATGTCGGACTCGGTTGGCGAAACTGGCTTGCGGTTGGCGCAAGCTGTCGCGGCACAGTTTCCCAACTTTGAGGCACATTATGTCCGGTTCCCATTTATTCATACGGAAGAAAAGATTTACAGCGCGCTTGATGAGGCCAAGAAGGAAAATGCCTTGGCAATCATGACCTTCGTGACATCAGGCTTTGCTCAACTTGCAACGCATTATGCCAAAGATCAAGGCGTGATTGCCATTGATGTGATGTCGCCAATTTTAAGCGGGATTAAGTCAATTACGCATGAGGAACCAAATCACGTTCCCGGCGCTGTTCATGATCTTAATGAACGGTATTTTGACCGCATCTCAGCTATGGAATTCGCGGTGCTGTATGATGACGGCAAAGACCCGAAAGGCTTTCTCGAGGCAGATATCGTTTTGCTTGGCGTTTCGCGAACGAGTAAAACACCATTGTCATTGTTTCTCGCTAATCGCAACCTTAAAGTGGCCAACTTGCCGCTGGTACCTAACGCCCATATTCCTGAAGAGATCTGGTCAGTTGACCCGAAGAAGATTGTTGGTTTAACCACGGATGCCTCTGTTTTGATGGAATTCCGGCGCCAGCGAATGATTGCCTATGGCTTGAATCCCGACACCGCTTATTCAGCACGCGATCAAGTCAATCAAGAACTCAAGTTTGCGGAAGATCTGTACAAAAAAATCGGCTGCATGGTGATCAACACCGCCCACCGATCGATTGAAGAAACAGCAACGCTTATTTTGGAACACATGGGTCTTGATGAATTTGATAATACTGAAACCCATTAAACCATCAAGTGGCGTAACTCATCGGGCTGAAAGTCCCCTGTTTTTAGCCATTTGATCTCTGCCCCGTATGGCGGTACCTGATGTTTTTTGTCAGGACCAACATACGGGGTTTCGAGTATCTTGGGTAATTCGGCCAAGGCAGGGTGATGAGCGATCTTGTTTAAGGCGTCAAACCCGATCGTGCCAAAGCCAATGTTGGCATGCCGATCTTTATGACTGCCCTGCGGATTTTTCGAGTCATTCACATGAATCACACTGAGTCGATCAAGGCCAATGATGTGATCAAACGCGTTGAGAACACCGTCAAAGTCCTTTTTGATATCATAGCCAGCATCATTGGTATGACAGGTATCAAAGGTTACCCGAAGCTTTTCGTTATGTGTCACACCATCAATAATGGCAGCTAATTCATCAAAAGAGCGCCCGATCTCCGTGCCTTTGCCAGCCATTGTTTCCAAGGCAATGGTCACTTTTTGATTAGGATCAATGATCTCATTAAGCCCTTTGATAATTTGCTGAATCGCTGCTTCCGGACCAGCGCCGACATGCGCACCGGGATGAAAAGGCATGGTATAGGCATGAAGAGCATCTGCTCGAGCGACTTCTTCTCGCATGAACTGCACCGCAAATGTAAAGTTTTCCGGTTTCTTGGTGTTGCCGAGATTAACGATATACGGGGCATGAATCACAGTATGACTAATGCCGTCTTCCGTCATCGCTGCTAGCCCTTCAGGAATCATCATTTCGCTAGTTGGTTTGCGCCGCGTGTTTTGCGGTGCCCCCGTATAGAATTGAAGCGTGTTAGCCATATAACTGGCGGCTTCTTCAACGGCACCAAGCAACATTTTTGACCCTTTCATACTGACGTTAGCTCCTATTAACATGTTTCCCTCCTAATTAATTGATCGTTTTTGATTTTGACAAGGTGACCTGCCGATGTCGGATACGTTGAACGATTCCGATAGGCACGGCTTGCCAATGAAAAAGCCCGGAATCGCTCCGGGCTAAATCTGATGGTCTTAATCCGTTTTCGGCTCATAAAAATGACCCAGAATTTTGACCGAATCCGTGATCGAGACGAATGCATAAGGATCACTGTGGCGCATGGCTTGTTCTAAATCATACATTTCTGCCCGCGAAATGATGGTGAACAGAATCGTCTTTTCCTCGTGATGAAAGGCACCTTCTGCATCGTGAACAATTGTGATGCCACGCCGCATTGAATTCTGAATCTCATTCACGACCTGTCGCGGCCGGGCCGTGACAATCATAACTTGAAGTCGTTGCTGCCGCGTATAAAGCGAATCCATGACCCGGCCATTGATAAAGATCGCCAAAGCAGAATACAGCGCATGCGGCCAGTCATTGACAAATCCGGCGAAGAAGATAATCAAAATATTGAACATGATATTGATTGTCCCAACCGTTCGGCCTGTGCGTTTTCGCAAAACAATGCCGAGGATATCAATCCCACCGGTTGAAATATTATTCCGCAAGGCGAACCCCGTTCCGAGACCGTTAACGACCGCTCCGAAGATCCCGCAGACAATCGGGTCTTTAGTAAGCGGTGTCAGCACACCGAGCACCCGAATCATAATGGTCGAAAAAATGACCGCCAAGAACGTGAAAAAAGTGAACCGATGGCCAATGGCTTTCCATGCTAACACAAACAACGGTACGTTCAGGAAGAAAAGCAGCGTCCCGGTTGAAAAAAGATCTGTTGTTGATAACGATACGAAAGGCAATGCAATCGAAAAATTAAACCACTTTCGCACGATTGTTGCCAATAACTGCGCTAGTCCAGTGACCCCGCTGGCAAAAACCCCACCTGGTTCCCAGAACATATTCAGCGCCACTGCCACACAAATACTATAGAAAAAAGCCGCTGATAGCCGTGACCAATTTTGGTGTCGTCTAATCAGCTTATCAATCTCTTCCATACAAAAACCGCTCCCTGTCACCCGTAATAAGTCGCGCATCAAGTATAACAAGGGCGGTCCTGTATTGCTACCATGGTCTTTTTAAAACATTTTAATGAACAGACTTAAAGAGTTGCCGATAATCCCCGTAACCTTCTTTTTCTAAGTCGGCCACTGGAATAAACCGCAACGCAGCTGAGTTGATGCAATAGCGCAACCCGCCTTTTGCAGCTGGACCGTCTGTGAAGACGTGGCCTAAATGCGACTCGGCAGATGGGCTGCGCACTTCAACACGTTCCATGCCAAAACTTTGGTCGCGGTGCTCAGCCAGTTTGCTGATTGGCTTGGTGAATGACGGCCAGCCGCAGCCGGCATCGTACTTGTCCTGCGATGAGAATAACGGTTCACCACTAACAATGTCGACATAGATGCCATCTTGATAAAAGTCGTCGTACTCGCCAGTAAACGGCCGCTCTGTCGCTGCTTCCTGTGTCACCGCATAAGCCTCTGGTGACAAGCGCTTTTTCAAGTCCTTTTTGCTTTCCTTTTCAAATTGATCTGACAATTAAAACACCTCCCGCTGTCTTCATTATAGCGGGAGGTGTTTTAATTGTCAGCAACTTAATTGTGGCTGGCATTTTTTAAAGTAACGTTTACTCAGTAAGGTTTTCGTCGCCTTCATGTTCCTTTTCAGGATCAACATCGGCCCGAACTTCGATACCGAGATCTTTTAATTGTGCATCAGCAACGGGATATGGCGCACTGGTCATCGGTTCACTAGCCTTGCTGTTCTTCGGGAAAGCAATCACATCGCGAATGTTATCGCGGCCTGTTAGCAGCATGACAAACCGATCGAGTCCAATAGCTAGACCACCATGCGGCGGGAACCCGTAGTCTAAGGCATTTAGCAAGAAGCCAAAACTCTTTTGGGCTCGTTCTGGGGTGAACCCGAGCGCCTTGAGCATTTTTTCCTGAATCTCGCGGTTATGAATACGAATGGAACCGCCACCTAATTCGTAACCGTTGAGCACGATGTCGTAACTTTGAGCATGTGCGGCATGCGGATCAGTGTCAAGCAAATGAACGTCTTCTTCATTTGGCATTGTGAACGGATGGTGCGCCGGTACCCAACGCTGGATGCCTTCATCATATTCAAACAGCGGCCAATCAACGACCCAGCAAAAGCGAAATGCTTGTTCGTCAATCAAACCGAGATCGTGGCCAAAATGGGTCCGTAAATAGCCTAATGCATCTGCGACCACCTTGGCCTTGTCAGCAACAAACAACACCAGATCACCGGCGTTAGCGCCAACAGCTTTCACGAGATCAGCACCATCGCCAAAGAATTTGGCAATCGGGCCGCTGATACCGTCTGACGTGACTTTGAGCCAAGCCAAACCTTTGGCACCAAAACGCTTGATGTAGTCTTGCTGGGCATCAATCATTTTCCGAGAATACTTGTCAGCGCCGCCTGGTAAAACAATAGCCCGCACTTGGCCGCCATTTTGAACAGCGCCGGCAAAGACTTTGAAATCAGAATCTTTGACGAGTTCAGACACATCCTGAATCTGCATGTCAAAGCGCAGATCCGGCTTATCAGAACCGTATTTATCCATCGCATCTTGCCAAGTAATTCGGTCAAATGGCAACTTGACATCAATGCCTTTCACATCATGCATCACTTTGGCAATCAAGCCTTCTGTGATGTCCTGAATCTCTTCAGCAGTTAGAAAGCTGGTTTCAAGGTCAATCTGGGTAAATTCTGGTTGACGATCACCACGCAAGTCTTCATCACGGAAGCAACGCGCAATTTGATAATACCGATCGAACCCAGCACCCATCAGCAGCTGTTTGAACAATTGCGGTGACTGGGGTAGTGCGTAGAAGCTGCCAGGATAAACACGTGACGGCACCAAATAGTCCCGGGCACCTTCTGGCGTGCTGGCGGTCAATGTCGGTGTTTCAACGTCAATGAACCCGTTGTCGTCCAAAAAATGATGCACGCTGCGCATGATATGTGCGCGCGTAAAAATATTCTTCTGCATTTCCGGCCGGCGCAAATCAAGGTATCGGTATTTTAACTTGGTTTCCTCAGTGACGGCCACCCCGTCCTCAATATAAAATGGTGGCGTTTTAGCTTTGTTCAAAATTGTGATGGTATGAACTTCAACTTCCACGTCCCCGGTTTTCATATCTTTATTGACAGCTTGCGGCTTACGCTTTTTTACCACACCTTGCACTTCGATGACGTACTCAGAGCGTACCGAATTCGCCACAGCTAAAGCATCCTTGTCAAATTCTTCAGAGAAGACTAATTGCACAATGCCTTCACGGTCACGCAAGTCAATGAAAATCAAACTACCCAGACTGCGACGTTTTTGTACCCAGCCTTTTAGTGTCACTTCTTGATCAACATACTCGGCGGTCACATCACCGGCATAACAGGTTCGTTTACTCATTTTATTTTGCCTCCATTACTTGCGTATAGATTTTGCCAAAGTCGGCCAGCACATCAGCTTGGGGGAATGCTTGCTGATCGCCTGTGGCCATATTTTTGATTTGAACAGTGCCTGCAGCGCGTTCGCTTTCACCAATCGTCAAAACAAGCTTGGCATTTGCTTTGTTGGCAGCCTTAAACTGTCCTTTAGGTTTGCGTCCCATATAATCCATCTCGCCGGTGAAGCCTTGTTGACGAATGGCGGTCAGCATTTGCAGGGCCTCTTGATCGGCACCTTGGTCAATGGTCACAATGTACGCATCTGGCTGCGCCGTTGGCAATTCGCCTTGCATTAGCAACATCAGGCGCTCAACACCCATGGCAAATCCGATCCCAGGTGTCTCCGGACCGCCCAGTTCTTCGACTAAGCCATTGTATCGACCACCAGCTAAAATCGTTGTATAGCCGCCACCAAACACCTTATCATCGGACATGACTTCAAAAATGGTGTGATTATAATAGTCCAAGCCGCGCACCATCGTGGCATCCACTTCAAACGGAATCCCCAATCCCTGCAATAAGGTTTTCACCCGATCAAAATGTTGCTGTGCCTCCGGTGTCAAATAATCCAAAATAGATGGGGCATTGGCCACAATTTCCTGATCATGCTTGTCTTTGCTATCAAGGATCCGCAACGGGTTTTTAACCAAACGAACCTTGGAGTCTTCAGAAAGCTGATCTTTGAAAGGTGTTAAATAGTCAACCAGCGCTGCGTGGAAGGCTTTGCGGGTTGCTGGATCTCCCAACGAATTGATCACAAATTTAAGATGCTTGGCGCTTAAGGCCTCCAGCAACTGTTTTGCCAAAGCCAACGTCTCGGCATCCAACACCGGTGAATCACTGCCAAATGCCTCAACCCCGATTTGATGAAATTGGCGTTGCCGACCACTCTGAGGCCGTTCATATCGAAACATCGGACCCAAATAGTAAACCTTATAAGGCTTAGCATGTTCAGGACCATACAGTTTATTTTCTACATAGGCACGAACGACGCCAGCAGTCCCTTCAGGGCGTAAAGCTATCATCCGGTCACCTTTGTCTTTAAAGGTATACATTTCCTTAGTAACAATATCACTAGTGTCCCCCGCGCTACGCGAGAATACATCCACATTTTCAAAAATGGGTGTGCGGATTTCATGATACTGGTATTGTGCAAAAATTTTGCGAGCTACGGCTTCAACTTGCTGCCAGCGTTCGCTTTGGCCTGGTAATATGTCGGCTGTGCCTTTTGGGCGTTGATAATTCATGGATTGCCTCCTGTGGTTTAAGCACTGTGATTTAGTTGGGGAAGTGTGCTGGTTCCGAAACGCACAAAAGGACGCAGAAACCTGCGTGTAAGGACCTTGAGCAGTAGTGACCTGCACTTTTGTCACTACTGCTCAAGGCCACTTACACTCCGGTTTCTAAGCGCGTCCTTTTGCGCTCTAAAAAAATACACCCCTCGATTGCTCGAAGGGTGCGGACACGGTACCACCTTGTTTTTTTCTTTGCCATAACGGTGGCGTTCCGGAACTTGTTCACCTCAGAAGTGTCTTTTCGATCGTTCCCGGCTTTCACCATCTCCGGGTCGCTTAAAGTGATCTATCCTACTTCGTCACAGGTCTTAGTTATTGCTTAAAGCATACGGTTTGCTGAAAGTTTTGTCAACGCGTTTGGCAAGATTTTCACGGTTCATTTTCAACAAATCTGTTGCTTGTGGATATTGTATAATACTGAGGAAAAAAGATGTTAGTCATGTTCAAGCATAGGCAAGGAGCGTTATATCAATGGCAAGTAAATCAGTTTTTGTTAAAGTTGATCGCCCCATCGGTTTTTCAGACAAGTCGCATGCGCCTTATCCGATTAATTACGGCTATGTGCCTACGGTTACCGGTGGCGACGGCGAAAAGCAAGATGTCTACATTGTCTCCGACCTGATTAATGAACCCTTGCAATCGTTTGAAGGCAAGTTGATTGCTGTTGTTCACCGAGCGGATGATAACGAAGAAAAGTGGGTCGCCACCACTGAAAACGAAACTTTCTCGGCAGCTGAAATTGCCGCGCGCATTCATTTTATGGAGCAATATTTTGACTCGACGGTACGGTTAATCTGATTTCACCAAAATCACTCTCAGGTTTATACCTTTAAGGGTGACTTTTTGATTTAAAATTTGATCAAAATGCGTCCATGGGAATGTTCTTCAACTAGTTGATGCTGCGCTTGTTTGATCTGCTCGACAGGTAAGATTGTCTGGACGTGCGCCTGAAGTGTCCCATCGCTGAGCCAGTTAAGCAACCTTTTATACCCGTTTAACCCAATTGAGCCATTTGCAAACTGAAATGTCTGATCTTGGGTATGTTCAGGAAATGTCGTTGTTGAAAGCGACAGCAGATCAAAATGCCGGGTGGCCGCAATGATTGCCTCGAGTAAATCGAGTCGTCCCACTGTGTCGATCACCTTATTAGCATGTGGCAGATTTGCTAACTGCGTAGTGACATCAGCCGAGTAATCAACTAGGTCATCAACGCCGAGCTTTTTCAGAAAATCAAAGTTTGGTGGTGAAGCCAGTGCCTCAACATGTGCACCGACCATTTTCAAAAGTTGAATCAAATATGTCCCTACGCCGCCAGAAGCTCCTGTCACTAGCACAGTGTCTCCCGAACTGACTTGCATCGTATTGACAGCCATCAAAGCTGCGTCAGCACCACCTATAAGTGTTGCTGCATCACGCAACCGAACGTTGTCGGGTACTTTAAACAGTAGAGGTGGCAGATTTGAGGCTATCCGTTCCTGCATTGCGCCAGCAGGATTAGCGCCAATCACCCGCTGTCCAATCAAATTCGATGAACGTAATGCACCGACTTTTGAGACAACCCCCGAAAAACCGTAACCAATCACTAGCGGCAGCTGAACGGGCCGCATGTTCTGTAAATCGCCTTTTTCAGTCATCACATCCCACGGTAAGACTGGCACATAAGCTGTTTCAACGAGTGCCGTCATTGGTGATAGCTTAGGATCGGGAATTTCAACATCACGTATTGCATCAATGCCAGCAAAACTAACCTGTTGAATGACCTTCATTTTGCCTCACCGTCTTCCATCAAAGCCCAACGCTCAACAAAAGTCGCTAAGTTTGTCAGGTTGATCATAAAAGCATGTTTAGCAATGGGTGCTAACAATTTCACCGGCAAGCCCTTAACACTTGCTGAATCAAGCAAAACTTGCTCTGTCACGGCTGTGCCGTTTTCTTCAGTAATCAGTGAAAAAATCACATCATAAGCCACCCGCCCCCCAGTGCTGTGATAAATCACAGTATTCTTTTTAACGCTAATGGTCATTTGCTCTCGAGGGTTCAGCGCGCTGTTCGTTCGTAAAATGATAAAACGATGACCATGCTTATCTTCGCTGATTGATTGAATTTCTGGATCCCATTCAATCAATTTTCGAGGATTAGCCAAAATTGCCATCACCGCATTCTGATTCGCGTGAATCAATAAGTCATTCGTAAAAAAGTCTTGCATATCAGTCACTCTCCTTGTTTGAATGACTTTATGATAGGCAAGACTACCTTTCCTTTAAAATAAGAATACTAATATTTAATGATCCGGTTTGTAGACAGGCTCCTTAAACAGCTCCGAAAAAGTAACGGACCGCTGTTCAGCTAGCTGTTGTTTGTCAGCCTGATCATTTCGGTGCGCTAAAATGGCCAACAAATAGTAAACATTAGCGAACAAATAATGCGAATCGTGTGCGGCTGCTACCTCAAGGCCACGAGCAGCTGATGCTGCACTTTTGACATCTTGTCCAAGGTTAAACTGGGTCAATGCCGAGAGATAGTAAATCACTGTCACGTTCGGCTCAAAAGGTGTTTGATCAATTTGCTCGGTTGCTTTTGCCAGCCATTTTGTAGCTTGATCAGCGTGTCTTCCTAATGCCGAAACCAGCGCTAGTGTGATCTGAATGAGTCTTGTCAAGATCGACTGGCTCTCAGGCGCGCTCGCTAATGCCAGTTTTAGGATTTGCTTAATTTGCGCTAGGTCTGGCGAATCTGATGCTTGAAACGTTGCGACACTCAAATAGTAATAATAAGCTTGCGTCTGGGTATCTGATTGAATCGCACTGATGACATCATCTTGTTTCAAAAATTTGAGCAAATCGGTGTACTGATGCTGATTACATAGTTTTTCAACTGTCTGATTAAACTGTGTCGCCGTCCCGACAGCGTAGTTATCTGCTAATTGCAAACTGTTAAGGTCAATGCCGAGCCGTTGACAAAGTGCAATTAGCAAGTCCGCATTAGGTGTATACCGGCCATTTTCTATAGCTGAAAGCATGGGCTGCGAGCAAATATCATCAGCTACTACTTGCTGGGTCAAATGACGGGCCATGCGTGCTCGTTTTAAGATGCTACCTAATGTTTCTGCCATACGCTTCATATCCCTTCCTTGTCGAATGATTGCCATGGATTATTACGCTTTAACCGAGCAAAGTCAACAATCATCTGTACCGGGCCGACGATCACCACTTTTTAATACTTCATGCTACTCTGCGCGTACTTCTATCACAATCCAGCAGCCCACAGCAATCAAACTATAAACGGCACCTGTCACCATACCAACTAGGCTCGTCGCTAGCGGTAGTGGTCCAGTCAGGCCGCAAACGACTAGGAACAAAATGACAGTCCCCAGCAGTTGGCTCCACTGGCCGGATTTGGTCAACTGACCCAACATGAGACTCACCACCGGTAACATGATGGCCCAGCCAAGTAACGGCCACGCAACGATTCCCTGCCGCAGCAAGGTTGGCAGCAAAAGTAGTAACGAAAAGGTAACACTTAACCATAAAGTGCTGTTGATGGCGCGGCGAGTCGCATGGTTCACGGTACCTTCCCATGCCGATAAACCATTCAAATCATCAGGCCAACCAATTTGACTGAAGAAACTCATGGCCCACAAATACTGAATCGGCAAAATCATCCCGCGCAAGCTGCCAACTGGCACAACCCAAGCAAGAAGCCATAAACCGATCGCCACTAGCCACCACCACTTGTTCTGAGAATGGAAAAGTCGATGTGCCTGTTGGCCAAGCAATTGTTGCCAGCGAAAATTGGCCGTCCTTGCCGAATGAAACCGATCATCTTTTGGCCTTGGCAAATCAACCGTTAATTTTGATTTGCCTGAGTTCGTTTTTTGGTGTAGTGGCCGATGCTCCAGACAAAAGGCAGCCAGTAACACCAACACGATGCTCATCAACACCGTCCCGCCGATTGCCAACCATTCTGTTTGTGTTAACGCCAGCGGCTGAAAAATTAGCTGATGTGTGCCCGTCCGACTCAAATGATCATTGCCGCCCAGCATCAGCACCGTGTTAAGCGGATGTCCGGCAGAAATGGCGGACTGGCGGATCATGGCCATCAAGAACGCAATACCCGAAAAGTTAAAAAGTTGGCTGTACCAAGTCATGGTAGTCATCATGGCATATAACGTCAGAAGTGCTATCACTAACACGGTGGTACCGAGTTGTCCTCGCAGTCCCGGCAATGTCTCACTCAAAACCCCTAAGCCGCTAATCAAGAAGATCCCAGGCACCAGACTAAAAAAAGGTGACAAAAATTGACTCAAGCTCAACCCTTGACCAGGATATTGGATCAACAGCATTAGCCCGCTGCCAAGCATCACCAAGACTAAAATGGTGAACAATAGGCAGCAGCTAACCAGAAATTGACTCGCCAAATAACGGAACCGTCATAATTTTGTCGTCAACAAATATGTAAGGACACCATTTTCCCGATCAGCATGAATACCTTGGCGCGCGATCACAAGGCTCACAAGTGGAAAGAACAATGACAACACGCAAGCAACACCGATTGGTAACCAAGTGGGATTATTGGCTTGCGCAAAATACTGTGGATCCAATACTAATACCCGAAAATTGCCCTTTGGCCGCGGTGCAAGAATGACAGCAGCAAAAAGTGCTATCACCGCCAAAATACGAAATGAGAATTGTTGGGTGCGTTCCCGATAATCAACCGCAATGAGTCGCATCATCCTTTCCTCACCGCCTGACTTTCAAAGAAATCGAGAGTCGCATCTTCTAAGTTAGGCGCTACCATGACCGCATTCGCCACCGGCGCCTCGTCTGCAATCATGCGAATATGAATACCATCGCTTCTTTCTTGCATACCACTAATTCGCTCACTTGTCGGCAAGGACGCATTGCGCGGCAGTGTGTATTCCCAAACGTGCCCCGAAGCTTTGTCGAGAAATTGTGCTGGTGTGCCTTGAAAATGCAATTGTCCATCGGTAAGCAATAATAACTGACTGGCAATGGCCTCAACATCTTCAATAATATGGGTCGAAATGATGACAATTCGGGTTTGCGCGAGACTGCTCAATAAATTGCGGACAGCAATTCGTTCAACTGGGTCTAGGCCAACAGTGGGTTCATCAACAATCACCACTTGCGGATCACCTAAAAGACTAGCAGTCAGCCCAACACGCTGACGGCTCCCACCTGAGTAATCACCGAGCAAGGTTGAATTGCTGGGATTCAAATGCAGCAGTCCTAACGTTTGGACAATTTGCCGGTCCGCCTCGCGAGGAGCAATGCCCTTAAGCGCCGCAATATAGCGTAAATAGGCCAATGCGGTCACATGTGCATCATAAGGCACCTGCTGTGGCAGATAGCCTAAAACTTGACGCATTTTTTGCGGTTGCCTGACAATGTCAACATCATCCAATAAAATCGTGCCACTGGATGGTTTTGCCAATGTTGCTAAGAACCTGTCTAGTATCTTTTAAGAACTATCTTCAGGAAGGCCAATACAACCATTTGAA
The DNA here is from genome assembly GCF_000829035.1 of Lacticaseibacillus paracasei subsp. paracasei. NCBI lineage: Bacteria > Bacillati > Bacillota > Bacilli > Lactobacillales > Lactobacillaceae > Lacticaseibacillus > Lacticaseibacillus paracasei. Next base: position 1,543,921 of record NZ_AP012541.1, read on the forward strand.
GACTGCTGTTAAGGACACGTTCACAGTTTTTCCAAAGTCGCCGACATTTGTCTAGCCAACTCCATGAACGTTCAACGATCCATCGTTGCGGTAACACCGTGAACATATGCAACTCGTTGCGTTTAGCTACCGTTGTCTTAGCATTCAAAATGAGCTTCACCTGATCCGCAAAGTCATTGCCAGTGTAGCCACCATCAACCATGACATGCTGAACCAGCTCTAAATTTTGGCTAGCCAAACTAAACATAGCCAATGCACCTGAACGATCTGATACATTAGCTCGTGTCACGAGAATGGCTTGTGGTAAACCATTAATATCAACCGCCATATGACGCTTAATCCCTGAAATCTTTTTGCCGCCATCGTAGCCACTATTTTTCGTTAAATCAGTGGTTTTAACACTTTGAGCATCAACAACCACAAACGACGTTCGGGCCGATCGGCCCTGTGCAAAACGATAGGAAGCGACAGTTTTTTTAAAAGCCTTTCTAATAGCGAATCAGCTGTCGGGTCTGGTTTATCTCGCCACATATCGTAATAGCGGTAGACGGTATGCCATTCCGGGAAATCGTGCGGTAATTCACGCCATTGACACCCTGTAGTAAGCGAGTAAAGGATGGCATTGAACACGTCATAAAGATCATAACGACGCGGTCTTGTATGCTTGCGGAAGTTTTCTAAATCAGGTTGTATTAACGAAAATTGCGCTCGAGAAATATTGCTTGGATAATCTGGCATGACAAACTCCTCAGTCGGTTTTCCACAATTCTACCAGATTCAGCAGATACTAGACAGGTTCTAAGAGTTTCAGTAAAGTCGACTTGCCAGCACCATTTGGTCCAATCAAACCAATGACCCCATTGGCTTCAAGTGTCGCGGTTATCCCAGTCAACGCTTGTTTATCCCCAAAGCGTTGACCAACGTTTTTCAAAAATAATGACATGAGACATGCACCTCCTGAAACTAGTTTAAAATTAATAACTTATGGCAACATCAATCATAAGTTGCACTTGGCGTCAGTCTTTAGACCGAAAAAGAATGAGACATAATTCCTTATTGGACTTGTGATTCATTAGATTCTGAATAATCTGGGAAACGTATAGATTAGAATTCTTTGCCAGTTCGGCTCCGCAGCAGTACGCTATTACTAATTTCGCGCCCACTCTACTAAAACAAGGAAGTGTCTTTATGTGGCAAGATAATCGTATCCAAGCAGCCATTGATGGTACCAATCCAATGGTCATGGCTGAGCTACCCGGCGGATTTGCGGTATTTGGTGATGTTCAATTTTTACCCGGTTACTGTGTGCTCCTTCCAAAACAGAATATTACCGATCTCAATCATCTCGAAGAGCCAGCAAGAACTTTATTCTTACAAAGCATGGATCAGTTAGGCGATGCGGTTTTGGCCGCTTGTCACCGGGTCCGAGTGAACTATGATATTTTAGGGAATACAGATAATTTTTTACATGCCCATGTGTTTCCACGATACAAAACGGAATCCGCGGAGCGACTTGCTAAACCTGTTTGGTTATACACCCCGGATCATTGGCACGATCCACAATATCAATACAACCCGGCCAAGCATGATGCGATTCGGCAAAAAATCACTCAGTTTCTTTTGGCATAAGCGTCCGATCCGACTGGTAAGGGTTACTGCGAATTGTCTTGTTGTCTAGTTCTTAACGCAACTTAAACGTGATTACGCCACTTTTTCTAATGCGATTTGCTATAATAGGATTAACTATCTTCAGAAAATGGTGGGCTCATGAAGAAAATTGGACAATTAAAAAAATGGCCGCTGGTCGTTCTGGTGGCGCTACTTTTCGGCGTTGGTGTTGCCACAACCAGTGTAATGGCCAACACACAATACATGACTGTCAAGGCAGATACCGTCAACGTGCGGTTAGGTCCTGGTTTGGCATATTCAATTATGGGACAAGTGAAATCCGGTAATGAACTGTCGATTATCGGTGCGAAAAACTCCTGGTATCAAGTCCGACTAGCTGGTAATAAAATCGGCTGGGTTGCCTCTTGGTTGGTGGATCAAAGTGAGGCAGCAACTTCACAGGCCAAAGTGGCAACGGTTAATCAACCGGTTAACGTCCGTGAATATGCCAGTCAAAATGCAAAACAACTAGGTTCGCTAAATGCCGGCGACAGCGTCAAGGTCGTTTATCAAGAAGGCGCTTGGACTCAGATTGCGTACAACACCACGGCTGCATGGATCACCAGCAGCAGCGTTCAGTTAACCGGCCAAACCACCAATTTAGCCCAGCCTGCGCAAACGGCGTTGGCAAACGAGAAAAGTGCGCCGGCGTTGAAGGTAACAACCAATACGATGACCAACCTTCGCAATGCCGCCGGTATCAATGCGCCTTCGGTTGAAAAGCTAGACAAAGGCACCGAACTGACGGTCTCTAAGCAACAAGATGATTGGTATGCGGTCACGGCACCAGATGGCAAAACTGGCTACGTTGCGAGCTGGACCGTCAGCGCACCAAATGACGGGCAAACGCAAAAAGCCGCTACAAAACTGTCAGAGGCTACGATTGTCCTTGACCCAGGTCACGGCGGCTCCGACACTGGTGCGATTGCCAATGATGGCACCGACTATGAAAAAACATACACGCTTAAGACGGCCAATTTAGTTGCTAACTCTTTACGCGCGGCTGGTGCCAATGTCATTATGACCCGTACAACGGATACTTTCGTTGATTTAGCACCTCGACCAAATACTGCCAACAATGCTCACGCGGATGCTTTCATCTCTTTCCATTTTGACTCCAGTCCATCCAAGAATTCAGCATCTGGGATCACCACCTATTACTACGACAGCAAAAAAGACCTTGCCTTGGCCAAGTCCGTCAACAGTGCTTTCAGCGGCCTTCCGCTGGAAAACCGCGGTGTCGCCTTTGGTAATTTCGAAGTCCTGCGTGATAATAAACAACCTGCTATTCTGAACGAGATGGGTTACATCAACAACGATAAAGATTTCCGTCAAATCAAAGATCCGAGCTATCAGTCCAAGATTGCTACCGATATTGTAAATGGCCTAAACGCCTACTTTAAGGCAGGCAATCATCAGTGATGAACTAAAAAAGGTCCTGACATTGAGTTTACAACTTCAATGCAGGACCTTTTTTAGAGTCGATAATAACTTTTAAACGCGGAATAATGGCGGGATCTCTTCCAGATGATCCACCTGAAAATCAGCTTGCGGTGCGGCGTTCAAGCCGTCAACGTTAAAGTAGATCGTTTTGACGCCAGCGTTAATGCCAGCGTCAACATCCAATGAGCGATCACCAATCATCGCTGTGACAGCCGGATTTAGCTGAAATCGTTTGAGCAGATACTGAATTGAATCTGGTGCCGGCTTGCGTGGCAAATCTAAATCGGCATCCACGCCACCCAAAAACAAATCAGCAGCATGATCCTTGGCCAATATTTTCCAAGCACTGTGGTCGCGGTGCGTCAACAAAAGATTATTCCCGCCTTGCGACTTGATCGCTCGCAAAACAGCTAAGGCAGTCGGGTAAGGTTTGATATCCTGCAAATAAGCCGCAGCCCGATGGTGGTAATCAGCCTCCAAATCGGTCACACTGCGGCCGATCTGTGCCCCAAATGTCGTCAAAAATTGTTTGATTGAAGTCTCTTTGGTTGTTCGATACAAAGCGGCTAAATCAAAGTGACCACCGTTGTCTGTCACCAAAGCACCTAACGCTTTCATCATCCCCGGGTAGGAATCATACAAGGTCCCGTCAAAATCCCAGATGGCATTGACTAGCATCATTTCGCCTCCGTATCAAATAAAATCGTAACTGGCCCGTCATTTGTCAGGCTCACCTGCATATCGCCACCGAACTCACCAGTTGCAACAGGCACACCTAAAGCTTTGAGTTTGGCATTGAAGGCTTGATACAAACGATCACCTAATGCCGGATCAGCAGCTCCAGTAAAACTCGGCCGATTGCCGCGGTGAGTGTCAGCATACAACGTGAACTGCGAAATCGATAGCACTTGGCCACCTACATCAGCTAAAGCCAAGTTCATTTTGCCGACTGGATCACTGAACACCCGTAGCTTGCTAATTTTTTCGGCCAAATAATCACTGTCGGCTTCCGTATCAGTTGGTCCGACACCGAGTAAAACCACAAACCCGTGGTCAATTGTGCCGACTGTATTGCCTTCAATTGTCACTTTTGCTTCAAGACTTCGTTGTACCACTGCGCGCATGAATTCAATCCCCTTTATTTGCTTAGCATGATCAAAAAAAGCTGCTTACTCAATACGGTAGCAGATTTCTGACCACCTGTCTTGAGCAAACAGCATTTTTATCGTCAACCAGCCCTAAAATCAGCCATTGGCGCGCTTTACTTCATAAATATCCGGCACATTTTTGACTGCATCCATCAATTTATCCAAATGAGCAAGATTGCGTACCCCCACTGTCACGTGAATGTCAGCCATTTTGTCATGGTCAACCCGGCCGTTAATGTTGTTTAACGCCTTGGTCTGGGCATTTAGAACCTGCAACACATCACTCAGTAAACCGCTGCGATTATAACCGTAGATTTCCAAGTCAGTATCAAAAAGCTGCTTTTGGGCTTCTTCATTCTCCCAGCGGACATCAATCAACCGGCCGGCCATTTCACCGGAACTTTGCACATTCGGGCAATCGGCGCGATGCACGGTGACCCCGCGACCCTTTGTGACATAGCCAACGATCGCGTCACCAGGGACAGGCATGCAACACTTCGCAAGATGCACCAACAGGTTATCCACTCCTTCGATGACAACGCCATCTTCAGAATGGGTTTGTGGCTGCTGATGTTTGTCGCTTGAAACCGTCGTAACCTTTTGATTCTTGGACAGAATTTCGGCTTCTTTAGCCTTCCGGTCTTTTTCAGCCTTGTCATGCCGGAATTTCTCCGTCAAACGATTGGCGATGACTTTCGGGGTATATTCGCCGTAACCAATTGAACTCATCAATTCATCAACCGTTTGAAAATTGAGGCGCTGCATCAAGCCTGTCATATTTTCCTTGGTCAAGAAATCTTTTGGCACGTAACCTTCGTCCAAAAGTTCACGTTCCAGCATATCACGGCCTTTTTCAGCATTCTCGCTTTTATCAGCCTGTTTAAAATAGCGCTTGATTTTATTGCGAGCCCGTGAAGTGAAGACCAGTTTGATCCAGTCGCGGCTTGGCGCACTGCCACTAGCCGTTAACATCTCGACAATGTCGCCGTTTTTCAAAACATAATTCAGCGGTACGATTTTGCCATTGACCTTAGCGCCGACCGTGTGATTACCAACCTCTGTGTGCACAAGGTAGCCAAAATCTAACGGATTACTCCCCTTAGGCAGCTCATAGACGTCACCTTTAGGCGTGAAAACGTAAACCCGATCCGTGAAGATATCGCCTTTGACACTTTCCATAAAATCGGCAGCATCGCTGGTTTCATCTTGAAGCTCCAGAATTTCACGGAAAATGTCGAGTTTCTTACCGGTCTTATCGTACTCAACCTTGCTGGTCTGGCCTTCTTTATAAGCCCAATGTGCCGCAACACCATATTCAGCCACATGGTGCATTTCTTCGGTGCGAATCTGAACTTCAAGCGGCTTACCCATCGGTCCAATCACCGTGGTATGAATACTTTGATACAAGTTTGCCTTGGGCATCGCAATATAATCCTTGAATCGCCCAGGCATCGGCTTCCACTTAGTATGAATGGCGCCAAGAACCGCATAACAGTCTTTGATCGTCTCGGTAATCACCCGAATGGCCAACAAATCATAGAGTTCATCGAACTGCTTATGCTTGTCGCGCATTTTTTTGTAAATTGAATAGATGTGCTTTGGCCGACCGTAAATCTCATATTTGATGTGTAAATCAGCCAAGGCCTTTTCGATTTCATCGATGGCTTCCTGAATATAAGCTTCACGTTCAGTCCGCTTACTATTCATCAAGTGGGCAATGCGATAGTACTGTTGCGGATTGAGATATCGCAACGATAGATCTTCGAGTTCCCATTTGATGGTACTGATCCCTAAACGATCAGCCAAGGGTGCGTAAATCTCCAATGTTTCGTTGGCAATTCGTCGTTGCTTATCAGGCCGCAAATGTTGCAGCGTCCGCATATTGTGCAGCCGATCAGCCAGCTTCACCATAATGACCCGTAGATCCTTGGCCATTGCCAGCAACATTTTTCGATGGTTTTCTGCCAGCTCATCTTTATGGGCAACATAGGTCACTTTGCTTAACTTGGTGACGCCATCCACAATGACGGCAACATCATGACCAAACACTTCTTCAATATCGCCCAAAGTAATATTGGTATCTTCGACGACATCATGCAAATAGCCAGATGCGACTGTTGCTGGATCCATTTTTAATTCAGCGAGAATCCCTGCCACCTGAATGGGATGGATAATGTACGGCTCGCCAGATTTGCGAACCTGATCCTTATGAACATATGCGGCAAACTTGTAGGCCTTTTCGACGAATGCCAAGTGTTCAGGGTTCATGTAAGCTTTACACAACTTCATGACATCCGGTTGGGTGAGTTCAACTTCTTCGGCCATTCTATTCCCTCCTGAATTCCACGCCTTCACAGGCACGCGCACGCTGATATTATGAGAAGGGCGATAAGCACCTGCCAAAAGAATCTTAGGCAACACGCTTATCGCCGCTTCGCTACGCTTGCTGTTTCGCGTCAGTGCGCGCTTTTATCTCAACACACCGTTTTCAAAAAGCAGTGTGCGTGACGGTTCACTTTTCTTAGATTACCCTTAAATTATAACGATTCTATGTAAAAATGCTAGTCCTTTGCCATTGCGAGCAGACTGAGCAAAATATAGACCGGCACAAAGAAATAGCCATACCATTGATAACGCAAAAAAACCATGGCGGCAAATAAAACTGGCAGAACGAATAACCACCACCAAGCCAAATGATGCCGATGAATCATCTTACCAATCCACCAAGCACTGAACATATCGATGAGAATAAACAAAACACCGACACGAATCGCTGTGCTGATATGAAATAACGGAAATAGCCACGGTAAAATCAAGGTGATCAGAATGCTCCAACTAATAACACTGTTGCGGGGCACTTTGACCCAATTGAGAATACGACTCATATGAAAATGTTCTCCTTTAATGACACTTATATAGATGTTGCTTGTAATTCTGTTAAAACCGACACGGCACTAAGCAAGTAAAGCGGTGCAGTTTCTGCACGTAAAATGCGCGGCCCTAATCCTGCAGCAATAAACCCCTGCCCCGTTAAAACTGATAATTCTTCTGGTGCAAGGCCGCCTTCTGGACCAAAAACCACACACAACGAAGCAGGCCGAGGCGATAGCGCCGAGATTAAGGCACCATGCTCACCTTGTTTGGCACTTTCCTCATAAGCGACCAATTTCGCCTCGGCAGTCTGCCCTACCTGATTTAGCTTAGCATACATCGTCACATCTGGAACCTGGTTTCGATGACTTTGTTCGGCAGCATTTTTAGCAATTTCCTGTAAACGGGCGATTTTTTTAACAACCCGTTCCGCCGGCCACCGTGCCGTTCCCCACTGGGCATTGAAAAAACCGATTTTGTCGGCACCCAGCTCAGTAGCTTTTTGAACGATCCATTCTGATTTGTCCCCTTTGCTGACACCACAGACAACTTCCACAGCCAGTGGCAGTTCAACTTTTTTAGTTATGTCTTCATCAATCGCGACCTGTAGCGGCGACGACTGCTGAATGATTGCCAAATATGCGTGGTGCATGGGGTCAACGAGTTCGAACCGATCACCAATATCCTGACGCAGCACTTTGATCGCATGTTTGGCAATGGTCGCATCTAACTGAACAACGTCACCGGTTTTAAGTTTTTGATCGGTAAAATACCGCTGCATCTGATGTCCTCCTCATAAACGAATCGCAAGCACTAGCGCAAAAAGCTGCACATTAGAACCTTGGTCAGAATCGTCAAAGCACGGCCATTTCGGCTAAGAACGCTCATTGCTTTGATTGCTAACCGTGCCACCTCACGCTGTTTCTTTAATCACTGCGTCTAATGCGACCCAACCACCGGCTTCGCGCCGCTGAGCAATTGAAAAGCCATTATCTTCTAAAGTCCGAATAATTAACGTCGCCTTGTTGGCAATAATGCCAGCAAGCAAGAAGTGCCCATGAGCTTTTAATCGTGGTCGCACTTGCGGAATCAGCGGCACCAGCACTTCGGCCAAAATGTTGGCAACAATCAAATCGGCTGACAAGGTAATGCCCTTCAACAAGTCATTCGCGATGACAGTAATGTGGCTAACAGGATTTAGCTTGATATTAGCCTCAGCATTTCTAACGGCAATTTCGTCCACATCGGTCGCCAAAATGTCACCGACACCAAGCCGTTCAGCCGCAATCGCTAAAATACCTGAGCCAGTGCCGACATCAATCATGGTTTCACCACCGCGGATCACGGACTCCAATAACGAAAGCATCAGCTGGGTCGTCGGGTGTGTGCCGGTGCCAAAGGCCATACCGGGATCAAGTGTCAACTGCAATTCGCCTGCTTGTTGCGGCGTATAATGCTCCCACTTGGGTACGATGGTCAAAAATCGCGAAACGCGTAAGGGATGGTAATACTGTTTCCAGACATTTGCCCAATCCGCCTGCCTGACATCTGCCAAGGTGACGGTTGCAGCACCAGGATCCAGGCCGAATTGAGCAAGCCCGCGGACCCGCGTTGCAATATGATCGCGTTGTTCAACAAGTGATGTTGCTGGATCAAAATACCCAATCACTTGTGCTCCGGAGGCCAAATGCGGCACCGTTTTCGGGTCAAACCAGGTACCGTGAGCATCCACGGTTTCTTTTTTGAAATCAGCGGCGTCTTTGATTTGAATCCCAACCGCCCCTGCCTCCATTAAAATATTGCTGACCGCCTCAATGGCTTCAGTGGTGGTTGTGACCGTTAACGCTGTCCAATCATTCATGGTTGCCTCCTTTAAACGTGTTCTTTGATGCAAAAACTGCTACTGTCCAGATACCGGCTTGAAAAGTCAGCCGACCGGTCCTTGCAGCCAATATTCTTTCTTCTTTGGCAGGCTGACTAGTACTTGGGATAGGGTAAAAAGACGCGGTTATCCTCCTCCGGCTGTTCCGCCAGAATCCGTTCAAATGCCGCATCGTCAAAATTCAAGACGAAAGTATCATCGTCAGACGTGCCGTCGACAAAATCCATGAGGTCACTTTCGCTATCGTCTAAAAAATCCTGCAGATAGATAAACAAAGCATCCACTGTGGCTTTATCAATGCCCTTCTTACCATTAAACCCGAAAACAGCTAAATAATCATCTGCATAGTCTTCACCGTGCAGCCGGGTTTCATCATAAAATAAAATGGCATCTTGATATTCAACTGGCCCATTGTCAACGGTCTCACCAGATTGATCTTCAACCTCGATACCAGACTCGCTTTGTACTGTCATCGTGATTTCAAGTTCAATCACATGGGCATCTTTATCCCAGTTTAGACTTAAATCACCATCGAAATCCAGCGCATCCATTTTGTCACCAATTGCATCTAACATATTGATTTGGCTCATGATTGCCATCCTCTCGTTTTTAAATCCTAATCTCGCCGAGCTGTGCCTGATACAAACGGATTCCCCTGAACGGAAAAACGCAAAGGTGCGCTTGTCCAAGGTTCTTTGTTTGGAATGCCAATGCGCGGTCCTATCGTGATGTGACGCGGCTGAAATGTTGTCGCCGTCAGCTGCAAGCCGCCAGCGTTTAATCGACTGCCGTCAAGCGCACGGTCAATTGCCAATGCCTGACAAAGCTTGCCCGGGCCATTGGTCAACCCAACGCCTTCTTGGTGCCGACGTTGCTGCATTTTCGCCATACCAGCTTGCGGCTCCAGTGCCCGAATCAAGATACACTCCGGCACCTCCGCAGTTCGCGTCACAATATTCAATAAGCAGTACTGGCGCATTTGATAAACATAAACGTTGCCCGCCGGTAAATACAGACTGTGATTACGCGGTGTTTTTCGACCGCCAAACGCATGCGCGGCTTTATCCTCTACACCTAAATACGCCTCAGTCTCAACAATCAAACCACTGCAGCCAGCCAGACTCAGTTGCATACCTAGCAATTGCTGCGCAGATTGAATTGTTGGCTGGGTTACTAACCATGGTATCATCATGCTTAACATCTTAGCCTAGCTGCGCGCGAAATCAAAGAGGCAGCACAGCTTTGCCTAAAAATCTTTGCCGGGTATAATGGTATCAAGTTAGAAAGGAAGCTGAACATGGCAGAAAACTTGGCATTGCGCGCATTAATCAGCCAACAGACAGATGCACTCGTCTCTGAACTCTATACCGACGACAAGGTCAATGCACGACTGCAGACGTGGTTAGCAAAAGTACCTGATCCTGGTGTAGCCGATACCTACAGTTACCTACTGTCGGAATCTCGCGATTTCTCTGAGGAACTTCTCTATCGCATTCTGACAAAGCTTGTCGAGGATGGTTCGCTCAAACTCAAGGAGCAAGCTTAGTAAAAAATAAAAAGAACGAAGCAGTCAGCTCATAATGAGCCTGCTTCGTTCTTTTTTGCCAGTTCCCGTTTCTCAAGCTTAGAAAGCACTGAGGCAGGGATCGCATTTTTATTCACGACTTCTGGGCCTTTGATAACCCGTTTCTCGGAAACAGTTGCTTTCACATAAGAGCCAGGCTGTAGTTCAGTTGGATTTGCAGATTCGCCAGACTCATATCCAACTTCGCGTTTTTGACCATCCTTTGTCACCCAAGTGAACTCATAATCATAATAGTAATACTGTTTACCATTAACTTTATAAGGGGAGCCATCATTATTTTTGGACGCATGCTTGGTTCCTTGTGTCACCTTTGCATAGGATTCAACGCCATTATAGGTGCTGTTCCAATACTGATAGCCGAAAAAGCCCAAGACAATGACGACCAATAAGAACACAACGCCGAATGCTTTTTTCATATTTGTTTCACTCCTTCTCGATAAAAATAGTATGCCAAAATCGTGACCTAGATTCAACACTTTCAACGGCTTTTACGGCTTTCTTAACGCGTGACAAAAGTGTAAGAAATGTAAGCTTGATGCGAGTTAAAGCCATTCTGCAATGCTAATGCTTTATCCATCAGCATTGCATATCATGAGATTTTTAAAAACAAAAAGGAACTAACTGAATAATTAATTTTATTACTAATATTATTTAATGCGTATGTCACTGGTATGTAAGAAGACAACTTATCCACGAGGGACATCGTTCACTTCTCTTATTGATACCTTGCGAAAATGTGATGGTTGCTTAAATACAATTTCTATATCATCTCATCGAATCCCTTGACGGCTTATTGACCAAAAAAAGTGTTGGCAGTCTTTAACAAATCAAGGCTGAACCAACACTTTTGTAATAGGTATTACCACCCCAAACCAGATTTAATGTCGCTTAGGTCGCCGCGAATCATCTTTTCGCGGCTTGCGCTTCAGGCGGCTGAAAACTGACTGTACGGCCTTAAACCGTTGCGGATCACGGCGAGCATCCTGCACGAATTGACTAAAATCATGATCGCCGATGCCAATCTCAGGCGGTTCTTCTTTTTTATGCTTTAACCAGGCCATCACGACACCTCCGAATTATTATGGACACGACGAGATCGTTTGGCGCCTGACAAAATTAAGAACATGGCAACAGCCAAACCAATGACTGCAAAGACACTGTAGTTCGGAATCAGAATGAAGGCAATAAAGGCACACAAGCCTATCAGATTGCCTATTAAAAGCAGCCGTTGATTCTGACTCGCAAAATACGACAGCAAATGTAAGACGATCCCAGGCAACGTCAGCCACCACAAATGATTGGCCCACTGCATCAGTGTTGATCCAACACCCGTCAATGAGAAGCCGTTTGGCAATGTCGCCATGATGGCAGCAACTAGCATTACCAAGGCAAAGGCACCATATAAGAGGTCATACAGTGCCGGTACTTTCTTAATGGAAATTTTCAAGTGTCGACCTTCCCTTGTTTAGCGATAATCGTATTATACAAGGTTAAACGTGGCAATGCACGGAAGATGAAAACGACTTAATTAAAATAATAGTGTTTCGGGAACGGTTGGCTATTAAAAATATCGCTTTAAGCGGGGGCTGAAATTTTTGTCCAAACACTTCAAATCCAGAAAAATATTCACTTACTAATGGTTTTATAGAAATAAATGATGGTCATCCCGGGTTTTATGGCCGTTATCTTGGTGGTGTCCTGAACATAACCCATTTTTCTGTATAGATGAACCAACTTTTTCTCTTCAGCAATTGTATCCAGATGCCATGTCGTGATACTCGGATAAAAGATTTCAATGTCACGTAGCATTTGCTGCGCGTAACCTCGACCCTGAAATTGCGGTAAAATTAACAAGGGAGATAAACGTGCGATCTGCCTATCCTGACTGACAATGATTCGAAGCATACCTACGCGAACATTTCCGTGGCTAAAAAAATATAAGTGATTGGTAGGACGAGACCACTTTTCTTCTAGGAAAACTAATGATTCAAAAAAGGGTCAGTTTGGTCATCCTGGTACTTCAGAGAGATGGGTTTGAAAGAGGCCTGATACATCTGCCGAATAAGCGGTAAATCCGCTTGGGTGACGGTAGCAAAACTAAAGGATTCATTCATAGCGATCTCTCCCTAATTGATAAAATCACCACGGCTTATTCATAGCTCACAGCTTAACTGGCAACTGAACAACGATTAACCCTCTGATTCAACCGTAATTATCACACATTTTAAGACAATAGCTTCCCAAAGGTGGTCTGTTTTGTTATACTAGTTCTTGTGTTTTGGAGAGTTGGCAGAGTGGTAATGCAACGGACTCGAAATCCGTCGAACCGGCTAATACCGGCGCGCAGGTTCAAATCCTGTACTCTCCTTATTATTTCGATAAGAGCCGTCTGATATAACGCCAGTAAAAGGTGTGGTATCAGGCGGTTCTTTTTTCTTCCCGAAAATACGTCTCTATTGCTCACCACCAAAGTGATGGTTATGCGACCATTTTCTTTGCACAGAATTTAATTCAAATCTAATCATCCAGCGGGCTATGCGAAGAAGCTATTTAAGTTCATTTAGAAAACATGTTGGCAGCATCACTTAGGCAAGTATCAACGCTTGGCTTCTCTTTAATCGTCGTTTGCAGTTTGTTTTTATTTCCAGCAAAAGCAGTGATCAAATTATTTATATCTAATTGTTCTATTAAGAAGATACAGACATCTAATCTCCCACTCTTTATCGGATTGTCTTATTCTCAAGCTTCATATTTGCTCTCCTCTTGGTTAAAAAGGTGGAAATTGATCATTTCGTCTGGGAAATAACTTGTTCAAAAATCGGTGGATTATATTCTTTGACCAAAATCTTCAACCCAAACACACGAACAAGTAATCGCCAAGCTAATGTCGGCGACAAACATTAAGAACATCAAACCGATCGCTAGAATTATCTGACCAATGTCTAACATAGAATTGAACAGATAACATCATGCAAAATTCAAAGGGAACACTAGCCAAACAAACTTGATGCACTAACCACGAACTGATACATTTTGCCTGCTCGTCTTCGCTATGCAACAAGTTGTTTGACGGCTTAACTAACTAGTGTGAAAACCGGTGCCCGAAAAATGTAACTTTCTCCCCCGCTTCTACTGACTTTAGCTTCGGATGAACCCCCTATCGTCTTAAAAGGAATAATAACAAAGAATATCCGAACAGAAGAAGGTAAATTGGGAACTTAGGTTATTTTAAGCAGCAAGTCAAGTTATTTTGATGGCTACCCTTGCTTGCGTTAATTAAAGCGGCCAAGTATGCCATAGCAAACAAAATGTCTGCCACTATTTAGGTCAACAGGATGTTGAATTGTTGGCGTTTCACGGATAGCGTTCAGTAAATTTAAAATTTCAACGGGATTTAAACACGGTATTTGCTAAAAACGAAAGCTCTTTTCGGCTACTTGTTGTAAATATCGCTGCCGTTTTTTCAAAGTAGACTTTGTTATGCCGCCAAAATTATACCAGTAGGCGTGTTGCACCCCGATTTGTTTGAGTGTGTGATGCACAAAAACACCATTCAGCGCATTGCCGCAAAATAATCGAAGGTAAAATGTTGGCGAAGTCGAAGTCGTGAGAACGTAAGCATGTTGTAAGTTAGTCAGTAAACCTTTCACGCCGGTTTTAGTCACAATATGACTTAATCCCGGGCCTTCTTTCATCACTTTATCAATGAACCCCTTCAACATTGCTGGAATATCATTCCACCAAACTGGCGAAATGATGACTAAACCATCTGCCCTTTGTAAGAGTCGCAAATATTTCTGAACGAGCGGATCATGGGTTTTACCAGCATGAAACAAGCGAAGTTCTGCCACATCATAACTAGGAACAAATTGGTCTTGATAAAGATCAATAACCGTATAGGACACTTGATGGTGATCAAAATTATGTTCGACTGCTTCCAAAATTGCATGATTAAAGCTTTTTGCATATGGATGACAATAAACAATCAGAATTTTAGTCATTTGAAACCTCCAATAGATCCTTCAATGTTTTACGCACCAGATTAGGATCATAACTCGTAATGCCACTATCAATTAACAAACCGTATCCTTGAATAAATGACCACAACTGGATAAAAAGAATCTGGGGGTCAATAGTGATCCCGCGTTTGCGGAGTACGTCTTTTATTAGTTGGATCACTTGATCGTAAAATCCGAATTGCCCAGGTTCGACTTTCAACACATCGCGAGCTGCTGGATTGAAAAACAAAAAGTGCATCAAATGCGGATCTGCTTCAAACCGCTCTAAAATTTCGGCAGCCATCACCAAAAGTTTTTCTTCTGGATCGGTGATTTGCCCCAGCACTTGCGCCATCTCTGCCTCCTCTCGCTGTGACAGAAGCTGGGTAACAGCGCGCAATAGAGCGTCCTTGGTTGCAAAATGCTTGTAGAAAGCGCCAGTTGTCAATCCGATGGCCCGTGCCAATTTTCGTAAAGATAGCTGATCTTCACCATTTTCACGAATCATATTCATCGCTTGTTCTAAAATACGTTGGTCCGTATCATGACTGATTCCTACCAAATACTCACCCCCAAAAAAAGAGATAACACCGTTACCCCATTAATTAATTATAGGGTAACAGCGTTATCTCTCTTTTTCAATCCTTAATTTTAGTGTTCCAGCAATCTTTATCGTAACTGTTTCAGAAAGTCCCGCAAAAATCGCAATCTATCTTGCGCTTTGCAAAATAAATCAGTCTGATGCCGAGTCAACACTTCTTCTCTAAATGAGCGCTGGTCAATGTATTGATCGTATCGTAGCTCAATTTGAATGGCGGTGATATTAGGTTGATGGCCGTAGTAGCGCGTTATGTCGCCGCCACGAAATGGAAAGTTATTTTCAACTGTGAAATCATGTGCGACAAACGCGGCGGATAGCGTTTGTCGAAAAATTTTACTAGTTGTTCGGTCATGGTCATTGCCTAACACGATTGTTTTTGGCTTGATACCAGGGTAATGAGGATATTGGGCAAAACTATGCAAGTCAATTAAGTAAGCATGGCCAAATTTTGCCTGTTTTTGCTTTAAAATCATTGTTAGGGCGTGACGATACGGCCAATAATAGGTTCTCAACCGTGATTGCAGTGTTTCTGGCGGTAGCGGCCGCGCGTATAGAGGATGGTTGAACGTATTTCGCTGATAAATTGTGGCAGAACGATAATCGTGATCTAAATCTAAGGTAACAGCACGATTGGGATCGGCGACATAGCGATTAACACGATTAATCAGCGTCGTGAAGCCGGTTTGCGGCAGGAAGTCATAAAGCGCAGGCAAGAACCAGTCGGTATTGGCCAACACAGCCGTTGGCAATAAATGCTTACGCATGTCAGCCGGGATCCAAGTACCACTGTGCGGCAAACTAATCATAACAGGAGATGCTGCGTCTGCATGCAGTAACTCATAGGTAGCTGACAGTTGTTCGTTTTCGCTCATTGTCTTTTCCTCCTCGGTGACTGTTATCGGATATAGAACAGGTACAGGTTGAGACATACTTCTAAGTCGACAAAGCAAAAGCGAACAATTTTCCATTTGGAAATTTGTTCGCTTTTGCCTGCTCATAGATAATTTATTATGATTTTAAGGACCGTAGTGCCAAGGCGGAGCAATCGTAGGCCAGATGGGGCTCAGCCGTGCAAACAACACAGCGACGGTTTGTTGTTAGGCGACTTCGAGACCGGTCTTTGGGCTCGAAGCGCCGTCACAGCGTTCCAGCCCCAGCTGGCCGGAGATTGCGGAGTTTGGCACGGCAAGGAAATTTTGGCCTAGCATCTTCCTACGATTATTCGGAATTTAATGAATCACAAGTTCTATGAGGGTAAGATGGCTCACCCTCTTCCGCATACAGGTGATTTTTAATTACTTCTGGTGTCCTTCTTCAGGCAGCAAGATAGTTTGACTCTCGCCGTCGTCGTAAGCCATGACTGTGTCGGGAAAACTGGGATCATACGGGAATGGCAGATCAACTGACATCTCCGTTGCCGCGCCACTTTCACTAAAATGAACGGTCAGCTTCCCCTGATTATTCTGCAGATCGAAACGTAACAAGTTATTTAGCGGAACAACCCCTTGCAGATTTCGATCGATGATCATCCAAATGCTATCAATGATTTCACCTGGCAGATTCGAGATGACGCCAAAAGTCGCGAACCGACTGTGATTTGTCTCAAACATACACGCGATCTCCTTCCTTCAGTCTTGCGTGGCAATATCCGCAAATTGTGCATCAACAAATTGCGCCAAAATTTTAGGATCAATGCCAACTGAGCGACCCACTTTACCGGCGGAAACAATGATCGTTGCCTGGTCCTCAGCCTCTTGACTGATAAAAATAGGATACTTATGCCGTTCGTGAATGCCAATAGGTGTGTTAGCACCATGCTCGTAACCTGTGGTTTTCATGAGATCCTTCAGCGGCACCATGCCCACTTTGCGGTTACCAGAGACCTTGCTTAGTTTTTTATAATCAACATGCCGATCGAGCGGCACGACGCCGACCACCGGACCAGTTTTGTTGCCGGTCAAGACCAGCGTTTTATAAATCTGATGTTCTGGCACATCCAGATGGTCAATTGTCAGCTGAGCAACATCGCCCACCTCTTCAGTCGGAAATTCGTAAGGCACATAAGCGATCCCCGCTTTGTCCAACATTTTTTCGACCAAGGTCTTTTCAACCTTATTGTGATGTTTAGCCATCGCGATCCCCCCCTAAACGCGATCACAGTCGCAGCAATCTGCGTGTAAGAACCTCGAGTGCGATGAGCCCAAACCCGGTCATCACGCCTTAGGCCACTTACACGCCGGTTTCTAAGCGCGACTGCTCACGCTCTTGCTTAAATGCGCCACCTTGCGTAGCCAACCTACATGCATGTAAGGACCTTGGTCGCAATGGTCAAAAGACGGCCATCACGCCCAAGGCCGCTTACACGCCAGCTGCTAACCGCACTGGCTCACGCTCTGTCTTACGTTAATCCCGATGCCACTTAAAATACTAGGGCATTTTGACTGAAAATACCACTATCATGCGCCAGTGTATGACATCAGCGTGAACATGTCATAGTCTTTGATCTTGTCGCGGCCGTGCAAGTCGCTTAGCTCAATCAAAAAGGCGGTGCCGACAACGATGCCGCCAAGCTGTTCGACCAAGCGAATCGTAGCAGCAATCGTGCCGCCAGTGGCCAACAGATCGTCGCAAACTAGGACACGTTGGCCAGGTTTAATCGCATCTTTATGCAAGTATAAGGTGGCTTCGCCATATTCAAGATCGTAGCTGGCTTTAACGGTTGGCCGTGGCAACTTCCCTTTTTTCCGCGCCGGAGCAAAGCCAATACCCAGCTTGTACGCCACTGGACAGCCAACAATGAATCCGCGTGCTTCTGGGCCGACGATCATTTCAACGCCTTTGTCCTGTGCGTAAGCAGCAATTTCATCTGTCGCTGCAGCATAGGCTTTGCCATCTGCCATCAAAGGTGAAATATCACGAAAAATAATCCCTGGTTCAGGGTAATCCTGCACACTGGCAATGTAATCTTTAAAGTTGATGGTCATGATTCTACCTCACTGTCTGAATGCTCCGTCAGCAACATGGTTTCAAGCTGAGCGCGCGGCATGGTCTGTAACTGTTGCGCCAGATCTAGAAAGGCTGTGCGCGCGGCATAAGCCTTCGCCGTTTGCAGCGGCTTTTTCGCCGGGGCTGTGACTGGAGAAATAAAAGCACCCTCTATTGTAACAAAATCGAGTTCAAAAAACACCTGAACCGCCAAGATCACTTGATGGACAGTTAAATGGACCGCCTTAGCAATCGCTGGAATGTGATGCTTGTCGAACCCAGGATGGGCCTTCAGAAAACGCAACACGGCCCCAAATTCTGCCCGCGTCGGCATAGCAACCAAGCGGCTTGGTGCGCCGTAAAACATGACGGCAACAGGTGGCTGCACATACTGCATCACCTGATGCAACGCGGCAGCATCTTTTGGCAAGTCGACTAAAACTGCATTCGCTAAAGGCGCTTGAACCTGAGCAGCGATGGTCGTTGGCCCACCAAAGGAAAATTGCCGCTCAAACTGTTGCTTTACTTTCGCATCAAAAAACACATACGTGCGGCTGGCTTTGAACTGGCCGCCGTCAATCGTTGGCATTCGCCAGTCAATGACTTGCGGCTGTTTGACTTCATAGTCTTTCAACATGAGTTGTAGACTGGTATGACCTTGCCAAGTGTTTTGATCCAGCTGAACTGCCAATTTAACGGCCTGTGCCGTTGCCAGTGTTTCCGCAGCATCACCATAGCCAAAACCAATCACATTGATGCCTTGGTCGATTTGAAAACGCAGGTGATTGTTTTCTTTACCAATCTGTTTCACATTTTGGATAACTTGCGGGCGTACTGAGAAAACCGGTTCGGGATTGCCTTGACCAAACGGTGCCAACTGACGGATCAATTGATAGTGATCCAATGTCAAATCAGCATCTTCCAGCCTCGTGGTGATAGGCAATGTTGGTTTCGGAACAGTTTTCAGCATTGTTGCCGCAGCCGCCTCCATCTGTGCATGAATCGCTGGTAAATCCGTTGTTTTAGCTGTGAGACCGACAGCCATATGATGGCCGCCAAAATGGACCATGTGTTCCTTTGCTGGCTCTAAAGCTTTGAAAAGATGATAAGCCTCAATCGAGCGACCTGAGCCTTTGGCAGTTTCGCCATCATCTGCAATGTTCATAATTAACGTTGGCTTGCCTGTTGCTTCGACAACCTTGCTGGCCACAATCCCGACGACCCCTTCATGCCAACCTTTGCTGGCCAGCAATAATGTTTTGGCCGCTTGGTTTTCCGGCGCCTGTGCCATCGTCAAAGCTTCCTGAGCGATCTTTGCAACTAATCCTTGTCGTTCCTGATTTAGCTTGCCGACTTGTTCGGCTAACTCAGCAGCTACGTCATCCTCAAATGTCGTCAGCAACGTTACGCCGGGATTCGCGTCGCCCATCCGCCCAAGTGCATTCAACCGCGGTCCGATGACAAAACCGACCGTTGTTTCATTCACAGTTTCCGGGGCAACACCGGCTTCCTTTAAAATAGCCGCAAGCCCGACCCGTGGCTGAGTCTGGATCATTTTGAGTCCTAATTGCGCAATCACCCGGTTTTCATCGGTTAAGCTGACCAGATCAGCAATGGTACCCAAAGCTGCCAAGTCAACGCTTTCTAACGGTGGTTCGCCTAATAAGGCCGTTGCAACCTTAAAGGCAACGCCAGCCCCAGAAAGATCACCGAACGGATAATCGCCATCTGGATGCCGTGGATGAACAACGGCCACCGCATGCGGCAACTTTGCTGGCAACTCGTGATGATCGGTCACCACCACATCCATGCCTGCAGCCTGTGCCGGATCGATGACTGCGGCACCAGCCACACCGTTATCAACGGTGATTACCAACTGTGTGCCAGTTTTTTGCAAATAAGCATAAACTTCGGCATTCGGCCCATAACCATCGGTGAAGCGATCAGGAATAAACACATCCGGATCGGCGCCCAGACTTTGCAAGGTCTCAAGCATGATGGCACTGCTGGTCAACCCATCAACATCGTAATCGCCATAAATCGTGATTTTTTCATTTTGCTCAATTGCCTTCAAAATCCGGGCAACGGCTTTATCCATGTCATGCAAGGCGAATGGATCATGCAATCGACTAGTGTCTGGGTGCACGAACGCATCATAATCTGCCTGATCATTAATCCCGCGTTGCAGCAACAAGGTCGCTAAAAATGGTGGGACATTCAACGTCTCGCTAAGAGCATGCTCATCAGCTGCTGCAGGTTGTGGGGCGAGTTGCCATTGATACTGCGTCATATCGTCTCGTTCCTTTCTAACCGATCCAGTATACCAGAGAAAGCTTAGCGAATTAACCGGTAAACCTAAGTTATCTTTGGCAGATGCTGACTGACAGTAACACAAACAGAATGCGTAT
Organism: Lacticaseibacillus paracasei subsp. paracasei; assembly: GCF_000829035.1. Lineage (NCBI taxonomy): Bacteria > Bacillati > Bacillota > Bacilli > Lactobacillales > Lactobacillaceae > Lacticaseibacillus > Lacticaseibacillus paracasei. The sequence goes on from NZ_AP012541.1 coordinate 1,564,510, forward strand.
CGGCATGACATGTTATTGTGTCGGACATTCAATGCAAGCCGTCCGTGCGACTCATTGAAAACGTGATATAATTAAATTGTGAATAAGCCCAACTCCAGTCAGCGACTTAAGATGTGTGATCAGCTTAAGTTGGTCATGCGATAAGGAGGAAGCATCATGGCAAAATCTCAAGACCAATTCAATGAAAAGGTCGGTAAAGAAATTAACGTTTCTGACGAGGCCGTCGATAAAGCAGCTGCCCAAATCGAGAAAGTCGGTTACGTCACTGAAAAGGACGTTCCGGAAATGATCGATCGCGATTACACTCGGGCATTGTCCAAGAAGGTTTCGGCAAAACTTCACAAAGACAATGACGATGATTACTTCTACGAAGAGCCTTTTGACTATGAAAATGGCCGCATTGCAAATATCATGTGGGACATGGATAAAATTAAGACCCGCGAAGAAGCCATGAAAATTTTGGCTGATGAACTTGGCCTTACCGTTCCTAAGATTGTAATGCGTAAAATCGACGAACAGGTCTTCTAGTCTGGAGGACCTTCACAGCTTCAGTTTCTGCGGTTGTGGACGCGGTTCAACTTTAATAAAACAACCGGTATCCTTTGCGGAGCCGGTTTTTTTGTGAGCGCGAACAAACCACACTTAAAAAACGGCGCGTAAGTGGTCTTAAGGCAAACGGTCAAAACCGTGGCCTTATTTTTCACATGTAAGCCTTTTGCAATTGCGAGCACGTTATGGCGATAATCGGCAACATCAGGATAGCAGCTAGTGACAAGGATTTTTCAAACACATCATCATGCAACGGCCAGCTTATTGTGTGATAATGATGATAAAGAAAGGATGTGAATGCCATGGCTGACCAACAGGAATTAGATGATTTTTTTGCCCACGCCAAGGCTGCTCTAGATTTGCCCGCTGACACCTATGAAGATGCTTACCAACTCGGCGGTGCAAAATTTGCTGATAAACTCGCTGCATTGGTTAAAACCGGCAAGAAAACCGCAACTTCAAGCGGCTTTGAGCTGTATACTATTGAACAGGATCCGCTACCCAACGCCGGCGTCTATAATATTATCTTGAATCGGGCGGATAAGCCTGTTGCCTTGACTTTCACGGACAATGTTTTTGTGACGCCATTTATGAAAGTGACTGCCGATATTGCTAAACGCGAAGGAGAAGACGATCAATCCTTAGCTAGTTGGCGTGAAGTCCATCAAGCCTTTTTCAGTCGGGAATATCAAGCAAATGGCATTCAATTTGATCCAGAATCATCCATGGTCGTAGTCGAGGAATTTCATACTGTGTACCCAGTCGTTCAAACGAGGTGAAAGCAATGAATCTCAAGCATCGTACAGCGAGCACAGAAAAGAAAGTCACGCAAAAGCTCGATGACATCCCCCATCCCACACTTGATGCCACACTCTACTTACTCGTTTTCAGCATCACTGCCATCGGCGGCCTAGTTTCCTATGGCGCCTATCAGCTCTTTAAACCGGAGCGAAAGTTAGCCCACAAAGCAAAAACACTCGTTGATGAACATGAAGATGACCACCAACACGAGGCATAAAAAAAGCAGGTCACAACGGCCTGCTTTTTGCTTGTTTTGAAGAAGAGGTGGGCAAATCACCAAGGTCTTTGTTTCTATGAAAACAGAACTGCCTATTTACCTTGGCTTTCCTCATCATTCATCTTCAGAATACTCATAAACGCTTCTTGTGGAACTTCCACAGACCCCACTGATTTCATTCGCTTCTTACCAGCCTTTTGCTTCTCTAAAAGCTTCCGTTTCCGCGTGATGTCGCCGCCATAACATTTTGCAAGAACGTTTTTACGGTAAGCCTTCACAGTGCTTCTGGCAATGACTTTATTGCCAATCGCGGCCTGAATCGGAATTTCAAACTGTTGACGCGGTATCGTGGTTTTCAGACGCGCAACAATGGCCTTGCCGCGTTCGTAAGCAAAGTCCTTGTGCACGATGGTACTGAGCGCATCGACAGGATCGCCATTAAGCAAGATGTCCATCTTAACCAGATCACTTTGGCGATAGCCGGTGATTTCATAGTCCAGACTGGCGTATCCCTTCGTGCTGCTCTTGAGATCATCGAAGAAGTCGTAAATGATTTCTGAAAGCGGCAAGTTGTAAATCACATTCACCCGATACTTGTCTAAATAATCCATCGTCACAAACTCGCCGCGCTTACGTTGCGATAACTCCATGACTGGCCCGACATAATCATTAGGCACCATGATTGAGGCTTTGACATACGGTTCGCGAATTTCTTTGATTTCGCTAACTTCTGGCATGTCAGCTGGGTTGTCGATCGTTTTTTCAGTGCCATCGGTCATGATGATTTCATAATCCACACTTGGCGCGGTCATGATCAAGTCAAGGTCGTAATCGCGTTCTAGTCGCTCTTGGACGACATCCATATGCAGCAAGCCTAAGAACCCGCAGCGGAAGCCAAAACCAAGCGCCTGCGAAGTTTCTGGTTCGAATTCCAAAGCCGCATCGTTCAATTGCAGCTTTTCGAGGGCCTCACGCAAATCGTTAAACTTGGCATTATCAACTGGGAAAAGCCCTGAATACACCATTGGCGTGATTTTGCGATAGCCTTTCAGCGGCTTTTCTGCTGGCCGATCCGCTAAGGTCACCGTATCACCCACACGAGTATCCTGAATGGTTTTGATCGCGGCTGTGATATAGCCAACATCTCCGACCATTAGAAAATCACGTTTGACCGCTTTAGGCGACATCACGCCGACTTCGGTCACTTGAAATTGCTTGCCATTGCTCATCAGCTGAATGGTGTCGCCGACTTTAACTTGGCCTTCCTTGACGCGCACATCAAGCACAACGCCACGGTAATCGTCATAAACCGAGTCAAAAATCAGTGCTTGTAATGGCGCATTCAAATCGCCAGATGGTGCTGGCACATCGGTCACAATCCGCTCAAGAATTTCAGGCACGCCTAGGCCGGTTTTACCACTGGCCAAAATAGCATCGGAGGCATCCAGCCCGATCATCTCTTCAATTTCCTCTTTAACGACATCTGGCTGGGCACTCGGTAAATCAACCTTGTTAATGACCGGGATGATTTCAAGGTCATCATCGATCGCTAAATAGACGTTGGCTAATGTCTGGGCTTCGACGCCTTGGGTGGCATCCACGACCAGCAAGGCCCCTTCACAGGCCGCCAGACTGCGGCTGACTTCATAGCTGAAGTCAACATGTCCCGGTGTGTCAATTAGATGAAAAATATAAGTTTCGCCATTTTTAGCTTTGTAATGCAGTTCAACCGCATTTAGTTTAATGGTAATGCCACGTTCACGTTCAAGTGCCATATCGTCTAGCACCTGCGCCTGCATATCACGTTTGGCAATGGTATCGGTCAACTCCAAAATACGATCAGCAAGGGTCGACTTCCCGTGATCAATGTGGGCGATGATCGAAAAATTGCGGATATGCTTTTGGCGGTCCAGCATTTCTTCTTGATTCATGTTTAGTAGTGCCTACTTTCTAAGCGAATGTGATATGAGTTCTATTATAGCAGAGCTTGGCGCAGCTCGGTAGAAACGGACAGCTAAAGGTAGTGTCAGTTTGATCTTGATTCCATTCTGTAACGATTCAAACATGTCCCCATCAAAAAAGCGATCCATATAGGATCGCTTTTTGCTTACTTACCGCCTTTAAAAGCTTCCTTAACCCGATCGAACAGCGTGCCATTGTGCGGGGTGACATCCTCGCCACTAGCGGCTGCGAACTGCATTAAGGCTGACTTTTGCTTCTCATTCAAATGCTTTGGCGTCTGCACTTCAACGGTGACAATCTGATCACCAGTGCCGTTGCCGCGTAAGCGTGGTGCCCCTTTGCCGCGAAGTCTGAACTTCGTCTGGCTTTGGGTGCCAGCAGGAATTTTCAATTCAACTGCACCATGAACGGTGTCGACTTTGATCTCGTCACCTAAGGCTGCCTGGGCAAAGCTCAACGGAATGGTCAGATAGATTTCTGAACCGTCACGTTGATACTTTTTGCTTGGTGCGACTCGGAAAACAATATAGAGATCACCATAAGGGCCGCCGTTGGTTCCAGCTTCACCAGCCTGCTGTAGTCGCATTTGCTGGCCGTCTTCAACACCAGCAGGTACTTTCACATCGATGGTGTGACGTTCCTGTTCGTGGCCAGTGCCATGACAAGTCGGGCACTTTTCTTTGATCTCCTTACCTGTACCGCCGCAGACATCGCAAACCTGCCGCGTCATCATGGCGCCAAATGCGGTATTGCGTTGAACCTGAATATACCCACTACCGTGACACTTATGACAGGTCACGGGACTGGTGCCAGGTTTAGCGCCGCTGCCATTGCAGGTGTGACAAACGGCTTCACGATCATAGGAAATTTTGGTGTCTTTACCAAAAATAGCTTCCTCAAACGTTAGGTCCATGCGGTATTGCAAATCGGCTCCTTGGCGCGGAGCGGATGGATTAGCCTGCGCACCACCGCCGGCACCGCCAAAGAATTGACTGAAGATATCGTCAAATCCGCCAAAACCGCCTTGTCCGCCGCCAAAGTCACTAAATCCGCCTTGACCAGCACCAGCGCCGCCAAACCCTTGCGGACCGTCAGCAGAACCATACTGGTCATAGGCCGCCCGTTTTTGGGGATCAGACAAAACCTGATAGGCTTCATTAATGTCTTTGAACTTCTGCTCAGCCCCTGGTGCATGGTTGAGATCCGGATGGTATTTCTTCGAAAGCTTGCGGAACGCTTTACGAATGGTGTCATCATCGGCATCTCGGCTTACACCGAGTGTCTCATAATAATCTTTCTGATCCGCCATAGTTCCTCCTCGATTCAGATCATGACTGAAAATGCCTGTTCAGCATAGCATAATTCAAACAAAAAGCCAAAACCGCGCCGCGGCTTCGGCTTCTTGCTCATGATACAACATGTTACTTCTTATCGTCGTCGGAAACATCCTTGTAGTCACCATTAATGGTGTCATCGTCAGACTTTTTATCATCGCTGCCTTGAGCTGCGCCTGCATCAGTTGCTGCACCGCTGGCTGGGCCGCCTTGCGCCTGCTGATTCTTCTGGGCATTTTCGTACAACTTCACGGTCATATCCTGAACCAGTTTGCTCAAGTCATCCCGTTTTTGCTTCATGTCGTCCAAGTTGTTTTCTTGTTGAGCCTTCTTCAAGGCTTCCTGAGCATCCTTGACCTTCTTGATGTCTTCTTCAGGTACCTTACCGTCAACATCTTTCAATGTCTTATCGGTTTGGAAGAGCAGCTGATCGACGTCATTCTTTAAGTCGACTTCTTCTTTACGCTTTTCGTCGGCATCGGCGTTTTCTTCGGCTTCCTTCTTCATCCGTTCAATTTCTTCATCGGACAAACCGCTAGAACTCTTGATGGTGATGTTTTGCGACTTGCCGGTGCCAAGATCCTTCGCAGAAACCTGAACAATGCCGTTCTTATCAATATCGAATTTAACTTCGATCTGAGGTACGCCACGTGGTGCTGGCGGAATATCCGTCAACTCGAAGCGACCAAGTGTCTTATCGTCAGCTGCCATTGGCCGTTCCCCTTGAAGTACGTGGATATCAACGGCTGGTTGACTATCTGCTGCAGTAGAGAAGACTTGACTCTTTGAGGTTGGGATTGTGGTATTACGATCAATCAGTTTGGTGAAGACACCGCCCATGGTTTCAATCCCAAGAGACAGCGGCGTTACATCCAACAGCACAACATCCTTGACATCACCAGAGATGACCCCGCCTTGAATGGCAGCACCAAGCGCAACCGCTTCGTCTGGGTTAATGCTGTGGTCTGGGTCCTTGCCAGTCCACTGTTTAACTGCTTCCTGAACTGCTGGTGTCCGAGTTGAACCACCATTTAAAATAACCTTGTCGATGTCAGCGTTGGTCAACTTGGCATCCTTCAAAGCATTTTCGACTGGGATCTTGGTCTTGGCAACCAAGTCAGCGGTCATTTCGTCAAACTGTGCCCGCGTCAAGGTACGTTCCAAATGCAACGGGCCATTAGGGCCAGCAGAGATAAATGGCAAGCTGATCTGTGTCTGGGTAACCCCGGACAGATCCTTCTTAGCCTTTTCAGCGGCATCCTTCAGCCGTTGCATCGCCATTTTATCCTTGGACAAATCAATATTGTTGTCTTTCTTAAATTCAGCAACTAACCAGTCGATGATCTTGTTATCAAAATCATCACCGCCCAAATGGGTATCACCATTGGTCGACAGCACTTCAAAGACCCCGTCGCCTAATTGCAGAATGGAAACATCAAATGTCCCACCGCCAAGGTCATAAACCAGAATCTTTTCGTCCTTGTCGCCTTTGTCCAAGCCATAAGCCAAGGCAGAAGCGGTTGGTTCGTTGATAATCCGCTGAACATTCAAACCAGCAATCTTGCCGGCATCCTTGGTGGCCTGCCGTTGGCTATCATTAAAGTAAGCCGGTACGGTAATAACGGCGTCCTTAACTGGTTCACCAAGATAATCTTCAGAGAACTTCTTGATGTATTGCAAAATCATCGCAGAAATTTCCTGAGGAGTGTATTCCTTATCGCCAACCTTGACTTTGTAGTTAGCTTCACCCATATGGCGCTTAATGGAAACAATCGTGTCTGGGTTAGTGATCGCTTGGCGCTTGGCCACTTCACCGACTTGGATTTCACCATCTTTAAACGCAACAACAGATGGCGTGGTCCGATTGCCTTCAGGGTTGGTGATAATTTTTGGCTGATTACCTTCCAGAACCGCAACAGCTGAGTTGGTAGTCCCTAAATCAATACCAATAACTTTACTCATAGTTTATACCTTCTTTATTTTCAGATTAATTATTTTGCAACGACAACCATAGCAGGACGCAACACACGATCCTTGAGGTAATACCCCTTTTGCAATACCTGCGCGACTGTGTCAGCTGGATGTTGATCATCCGCTGCGACCGTTTGAACGGCTTGCTGGGTATTGGGATCGAACTTGTCCCCGGCACCATCAATGGCAGTGATGCCGTTTTCCTTCAAAGCGCGTTCCAGATGATCGTAAACCATTTGAACACCCTTCTTCAGGGAAACTGCACTGTCATCTTTGGCCTCGGTTGCAAGCGCCCGCTCGAGATTATCAACAACTGGCAAAATGGCTTTAGCCAACTTTTGCCCATCATATTTCAACAGCTTTTGCTGCTCTTTCTCGAAGCGAGCATTCATATTTTGAATTTCTGCAGCGGCACGCAGGTATTTATCTTCAAAGTCGTCGCGTTCTTGCTTCAACTGCTCGCCGTCATGTTTACTGTTCGAAAGTTGTTCGTTAAGATCCGCGATACTTTCTTGTAAAATATCTTCTTTTAACGAAGTCTCTTTCGTATCAGCAGACTTTTCAGCTTTCTTTGCGGCGTTTGCTGCATGCTTTGCTTTTTGTTCTGCCATGGTATCCTCCTTTAACGCGTTTCCTGACGTAAAAGCCTGTCCATAAGGAACACATGCACAATGCCCAAAAAAGACCATTGCATTTGTGCGCCGATTTCTGAACGTGTCAGTTCACGCTATTCTTTAAACGCATCAGTTGGCTTAAAAACACCAACTGATGCTATTTGCTAACATGATTATTGATCAAAGTTGGCATAGTAGTCTGTCAACCGTTTAGCTAGCTCTTCGCGAAAAACGTCGAGCAAGCCGATCATCTTGGAGTACGGCATTTGCGTCGGTCCCAAGAGGGCGATCATACCGGTACCGTGACCACCAACATCATAACTAGCAGTGATCAAGCTGAGGTTCGCTAGATCAATAGGTTTTAACTCCGGACCCAGTCGCACTTGAACCGGTGTTTGGCGGATCGGGCCGCCCAGCAACTCAGTCAGATCGCCGTGATCCGCATCGATCAACGACATGATCTTTTTCAGCTCGTGAATATCCGAATCGCCAAGGTAATCCATCAAGTTCAACCGCCCGCCAACATAAAAACGTTCAGAGGCAGCTGACTTTAAGACATTGCCAAAAATATCAAGGAAGCCGTCTGGGCTGGTCAAATACTGCATTAGCATGGACGGGACATCCGTCCTCAGCCGCTGTGCTACCTGAACCAATGGCAACCCGACCAGCTGATCATTCACAATTCTGATGGCTTTTTCAAGTTCATCGGAAGAAATGGACGGCGGGACGGTGAACACCTGATTTTCGACATTACCATTATTCGTGACCAAAATGGCCATGACTTGATGGTTACCTAGTGGTACGAGTCGGAACCCAGTGAGCTTAATATTGTTGACTTCCGGACCGAGACTAATGGCGGTGTAGCTCGTCAGATTTGATAGAATCTGCGCGCTTTGTGCCACAATTTCGTCCATTTTGCTGTAACGCTGGCCAAGCTCCTGCTTGATCGTTGCCAAATCATGGCGAGAGACGCGCACGGGTTCAACAAGATGATCAAGATAGTAGCGATAGCCTTGTGTCGAAGGAACTCGACCTGAACTGCTATGGGTCTTGGTGATCAGACCGGCATCTTCCAGCGCTGCCATGTCGTTGCGGATCGTCGCAGAACTGACGTGAACCGGCAGCTCTTGCATTAACGTCTTTGAGCCCACCGGCTGGCCACTTTCAGTAAACAACCGGATGATCTCTTTTAAGACGAGCAATTGCCGTTTCGTCAACATTTTCTCACCTCACCTTTAGCACTCGTTTTATATGAGTGCTAATACAATGAATAATATACCAAGCGAGGTTAGCAAAGTCAAGGTACGATTGCTAGATTGTGAACGTTTCTAGTGAAAATTATGGCAAGTGCATTTTAACAACACAGCCGTTTCTTTTAGCACTTAAACAAGCGGCTCATCAATCAAGAAACGTTGAAAAACTTCGTTGCCAAGGAACTTGCCTTTGTTGGTCAGGCGAATGTAGCCATCTTGGCGCACAACCAAACCTTGACTGACCAGTTCCGGCACAGTTTCACCATAAATGGCGTCAACTGTCATGTGGTAGCGATCATAAAACCGCGCTTCACTGACCCCCTGCATCGTCCGCAAGCCTAGAAACATTTCTTCTTCGATCTGTTCTGACTGTGGCACCAAATGATGTTCAAGGACCGGCAAGTGGTCAGCATGTAATGGTGTTAAATACTGCTTAATAGGACCATAGTTGTGGTAGCGATCACGACCAAGATACCCAAACGCGCCAGCACCGAAGCCAAAGTACTTGTCATTGCGCCAATAAAGCAAGTTATGCTCACACTGGTACCCGTCCTTTGCAAAATTACTAATTTCATATTGATGTCGGCCATGTGCTTCCATGAGATCGATCGCATCTTGATACATATCGGCCTCGACGTCTTGGGTCGGCAAGCGCAACTTGCCCTGTCGCATCAGATTATAGAAGATCGTTTTACGTTCCAAAATTAGGGAATACGTTGAGTAATGCGGCAGATCCAGTGCCAACGCCTTTTGCAAACTGGTCAGAAAGTCATCGCGGCTTTGATCAGGTAGTCGAAAAATCAAATCAATCGAAATATTATCAAACCCGACTTGACGGGCGTTAGCAATGGCAGTGTAAACATCTTTTGCTCGATGTATCCGGCCGATTCGGCGTAATACATCATCATTAAACGATTGCACGCCAATCGACAAACGGTTGACACCATAATCATGTAGCACTTGCAATTTTTCGGTCGTGAGCAAGTCATTGGGGTTGGCTTCAAAAGTAAACTCCCCTTGATCAAAATGTAGGATATCATGAATACCCTGACACAATGTAGCCAATTGTGTCGGTGTCAGCGTGCTGGGCGTGCCACCACCGACATAAACCGTCTGAATTTTTTCTTCAGGATGTTCAGCCATCACCATCCGCATTTCTTTTAGCAGCATGGCCACATAATCATCAACTGGCTGGCCTTCGATGAAAACTTTGTTGAAATCGCAGTAGTAACAAATATGTTCACAAAATGGTATATGAAGATAAGCACCTGCCATATTAACCCTTCTTTGCGGCAAAATAATCTCGGACGGCAGTTTCATCTTTTTTCAATTGATCAATCAGGGCATCAGCACCAGCAAATTTCACTTCACCGCGTAAATAGTGATACCAGCGAACTTGAACGGTTTCGCCATAAATCATTTGATTAAAATCAAGTAAATTAATCTCAAGTGTCACGTCTCGATCGGCGCCAAACGTGACATTACGGCCAATGGAGGCCATGCCTAAATACCAAGTGGTGCCAACTTTGACCTTCACTGCATAAATACCAATGCCTGGTAATCGCTGTTGGCCAAGTGTCTCCAAATTGATTGTTGGGAAGCCAAGTAAACGGCCACGCGCCTCACCATGAACCACCTTACCAGCAGTTGTATAGGTATAACCCAGAAAATCATTGGCCGTATCAATATCACTGGAATCAAGTGCATGCCGGATTCGGGTTGAACTGACCTTTTGACCATTCTCAGCGAGTTCGGGGACGCTGATGACATCAAACCGGCCACAAGCATATTTTGGCAACAAAGCCATAGATGCAACATCCCGCTTGCCATAAGTATAGTCAAAACCTGCAACTACCGTATCCGCCTTCAGACCGACCAAATACTGATCGACAAAAGCTTGCGGCGTCAGCGCAGCGAAATCTGGGGTAAAGTGAACCACATACAAATAGTCCACGCCCAGTGACTGCATAATTTTGATTTTCTCTTCACGAGTGGATAAATACCGAATATCGGTTTCGGAAACCCCACGATAAACGACGGCTGGATGAATATTGAACGTCATCACCGCCAACGGTATCTTTTTTGCTAAAGCGATCTTCTTGCCGGTTTTAATCACCGCTTGATGGCCGCGATGGACGCCGTCAAAGAAGCCCAAGGTCAAGACGATGGGCTGTGACGGGGCCGCGGACACCTGCAATGGCGGCTGAATATCAATTGTTTTCATAAATTTTCACACATTCTTTTCATTAGCTAAAAACATTAAATCTGGCCGATACTGATCGTCTTCTCGGCGATAGATAGCCTTAAGAACGCCTGCAAAATGCAGACGAACGCGCGGAGTCTGCTGATCGAGCGATAAAAAGCGGCCATGACTGATTGCCTCAAATTGTTCTACGGTCAAATCAACTTGAGGCAGATCGGCAAAAGCAATATCAATCGGTTGAATCACATCGGCTAAAGTACCTGCCGCGGCATGCGCCTTCAATTGCTCAATGCTAACCGCCTGCTTCAACGTAAACCCGCCGCTTTTTACTCGCGTCAATTGACTCATCACCGCAGCAACTCCCAGCGTTTTGCCAACATCCACTGCTAGTGTTCTAATGTAGGTTCCCTTAGAAACATGGACCTCAAACCGAAAACGCTGGGTGCCATCAGTGGCTGAAAAAACCGGTTCATCGGTACGTGTAAACTGTGACACCGTGGCCTGTCGTTCTGGCCGCTTCACAGTTTCACCGGCGCGCGCATATTCGTAAAGCCGGCGACCATTGACTTTGACCGCCGAAAACATCGGCGGAATCTGTGTGATGTTTCCTGTCCACGCAGTCAATGCAGCATCCAACTGATCAGCTGTAAACGGCTGCGTTAAAGGCGTTTTATCAACAACTTCCCCATCCAAATCCTCGGTTGTCGTCGCAAAACCTAACGTGATTTCTCCGGTGTAGACTTTCCCACTGGCCATTAATTGCGGCACCGCTTTAGTGCCTGCACCAATCGCCAGCGGCAGCACGCCGTCCACATTAGGATCAAGGGTACCGGAATGGCCAATTTTTTTGATACCAAGAATCTTGCGGGCATGATACACCGCATCAGCACTGGTCATGCCAGTGGGTTTATATAACGGCAAAATCCCGTTCATGGCAGTTCCTTTCATGGTTTTGATTTTTTATACATACTATGATGATGTTTTTCATGCTCGACATGTCGCCAGCCGGCCCAGATGAAAACAAGCACCACTAGGACCGAAAAAAGCCAGTCTGGCGTTTTCACATCAATCATTGGCAGACTGAGACCTAGCTTAATGGCAATGAGACCTACAAGAATATAAGCTGCGGTTTCAAGTTCCGGAACACGATCAATAAAGGTGGTGATGACCTGCGCCACCAGCCGCATAGCAAAGATACCGAGACAACCGCCAATCAAAACAATCACCGGATTGCTGGACACTGCCAAGGCCGCCAAAATTGAATCAACCGAAAATACGATATCGAGACTCTCAATTTGAATGACTGTCCCCCAAAGCCCGTGAGGTCGTTTCCCATGCGTCCCTCTCTGATTTTTTGGATGGCGCACTTCATAAAAATAACTCGCACTCATCCAGACAAGATACGCCGCACCAATCGCTTTGATCGGCCAGAATTGCAATAAGTAAGTACCTAGTCCGATAGCAATGAAGCGGAATATGTATGCACCACCCATACCGTACATCAGAGCTTTTTTTCGTTCTGATTCGACCTTGAGCTGCTCGGTTTGTGCAGCGAGCACGACAGCGTTGTCGACTGATAGCATGCATTCTAGCAAGATCAAGCTGAAAATGGTCACGAGGCCGCTAACAGAAAATGCCAGTTGCCAATTATGCGCTGAGAAGAATGGTCCGTATAAGGCACCTAGTAACTTGATCGTGATCCTTCCTTTCTCAATGATTATTATTATACCGTGCAAGCTTGAAAACCTAAAGCTGTTGGGCGGTAAAGTATGGGTTTGAATTTCTTACTGATATCCCAGTTGAGGTAGAGTCGATAATTGGGGTGGCGTCCGAAAAACTAGAATTGGAGACATCTTTGAACTCTGGCGTACAAAACCAAGTTCAAAGTCTGGCTTTTAAGTTGGGACTTCAATCGAAACTATGCGATAGACAAATACACTACTGCAGAGGAAGATTTGCTTTTTCGCATGGATAGTTTTTATCGGGATTTAAAGATCCCAGTGCCAAGGCGGAGCAATCGTAGGCCAGATGGGGCTCAGCCGTGCAAACAACACAGCGACCGGGCTTTGTCGCTGATGTTGTTAGGCGACTTCGAGACCGCGGGCTTTGCGGGCTCGAAGCGCCGTCTCCGCTCTAGCTACGCGTCGCCAGCCCCAGCTGGCCGGAGATTGCGGAGTTTGGCACGGCAAGGGTCTTTTAGCCTAGATCCTTAACCCAGAAAAAAAGACCTGACCACTAGCAGCAGTCAGATCCTTCTTTTAAATGGTGCTTATTCAAGATTCTTCCGTCGTACTTCATTGATCAGTTGATCAATGCGTGCGCCGTATTGAACGGATTTGTCTTGAGCAAACTCGATTTCCGGTACTTTGAATAACCGGATACGCTGCCCGACTTCGCGGCGAATGAGTCCACTGGCCTTGTCCAGACCGGTTTGGGCTGCTTCGACTTTGTCAGGTGCATCATCGAGAATGCTGTAGAAAATGGTGGCATGTTGCAGATCACCGGTCAGTTTGACTCCGGTAATCGTCACGCCTTTAACCCGCGGATCGTTGACATCTTTCAACAAGATATCGTCAACTTCACGTTGGATCTGAGTCTCAACTCGACCGATACGATGTTTCATATCTGCCTACCTCCTTCAAAACAGTCGGTATCATTAAATCCTGAGATACGTTTGGGTTAGTTACTTCACTGGAACCTGTTCCATTGTGAAGGCTTCAATTTGATCATCGACTTTAATGTCGTTGTAGTTCTCAATGGTCAGGCCAAGTTCAAAGCCTTGACGGACTTCCTTGACATCGTCTTTAAAGCGACGCAGGGAGCCGAGTTTACCTTCGTACTTGACGATGCCATCGCGAACGAGACGGACACCAGCGTCGCGTGTAATATAGCCGGAATCGACATAACCACCGACAACGGTACCAACCTTAGAAACCGGAATTGTTTCGCGAACAGTCACTGTTCCGATCACCTTTTCTTCATAGGTTGGTTCCAGCATACCCTTCATCGCAGCTTCGACTTCTTCGATCGCCTTGTAAATGACACTGTGCAACCGAATATCAACATCGTCTTGTTCTGCTTGGGCTTTTGCCAGCGCAGTTGGGCGAACGTTAAAGCCAATGATGATCGCGTTACTTGCAGCTGCAAGGGTAACGTCACTTTCGTTAATCGCGCCAACGGCCTGATGAATAATATTCACCCGAACACCCTTAACTTCGATTTTCTCAAGACTGCCAGCCAAGGCTTCAACTGAGCCTTGCACATCGGCCTTGATGATGACGTCAACTTCTTTCAGCTGACCTTCCTTCATTGTTTCAAAAAGATTATCCAACGTGACATGGTTGGTGTTCTTACGTTCTTCTTCCTGTGCCCGCTTGGCCCGTTCTTCACCAGCAGCACGCGCGGTGCGTTCATCGGCAAAGACAACAAACTTGTCAGCCGATTGTGGCACATCGTTGATACCAGTGATTTCAACAGGCATTGATGGCAAAGCATCTTTGACCCGCCGGCCATGATCATTAGTCATGGCACGGACGCGGCCGAAAGTATTCCCGACAACGATTGGATCACCTGTATGCAGCGTACCTTGTTGAACCAGTACGGTAGCAACAGGACCCTTACCCTTATCCAAACGTGCTTCGATCACAGTACCAACCGCTTTTTGATCAGGGTTAGCTTTGAGTTCGAGCACATCGGCTTCAAGTAAAATCATTTCCAACAATTCATCGATGTTCTTGCCAAATTTAGCTGAGATTTTGACGAAAATCGTGTCGCCGCCCCAGTCTTCAGGAATCAACCCGTATTCCGTCAATTGTTCCATGACGTGGTCTGGATTAGCGCCTGGCTTATCGATCTTGTTGACTGCAACGATGATCGGTGCCTTGGCTGCCTGCGCATGATGAATCGCTTCAATCGTCTGCGGCATCACACCATCATCAGCGGCAACCACCAGCACAACAATGTCGGTGATGTCCGCACCACGCGCCCGCATGTTAGTGAAGGCCGCATGCCCAGGTGTATCCAAGAACGTAATTAACCGATCACGCAGTTTAACTTGATAAGCACCGATATGCTGGGTAATCCCGCCGGCTTCGCCTTCAGTCACATGTGTGTGACGCAGCTTATCGAGCAAGGTTGTCTTCCCATGATCAACGTGACCCATGATAGTAACAACTGGCGGCCGTGGCTGTAAGTTGTCTTGGTTCTTGTTTTCTTCTTCGAACACTTTGTCCAAGTCGGAAATATCTTCGTGAACCTTTTCTTGGGCGTCAATCCCGTAATCGGTAGCCAACAATTCGATGGTATCTTTGTCGAGGCTTTGGTTTTGGTTAACCATCACACCCAACATGAAGAGCTTCTTAATCAATTCAGCTGGTTCGCGATGCAAAATCTTACCAAGATCCTGCGCATTCATCCCAACTTCATAAATCAGTGTTTCTGGTAATGGCCGCTCTTTACGCTGCGGCATTTCCTTCTTCGGTGCGCTTTGTTGACGGCGCTTGTTCTTCTTGTTGCGCCGGTTGTTGCGGTTAAACCCGTTACGATTCCCATAACTGTTGCTGCGGCCAAAATTACTGTTCCCGCCGCCACGCCGGCTATTGCGATTGTCTTGGCTGCCGGCACTTGCCGGTTTTGGTGCTGCCGCCGCTGGAACTGGAGCCGGTTTCGTAAAGCGTTGATTGGTTGTTGCAGCTGGCTGCTCAGTGCGCGGCCGTTCCGTCTGAGGTTGCTCAGAACGTTTACTCGCTGCATTTGCCGGTTTGACCGCTTCCTGACGTTTTGGCTGCTGACGTTCAGACGCTGGTTTAACAAACTTGCCACCGTTGCCTGCCACAGGACGGGGATTGCCATTAGCTGCCGTGGGACGGCCAGCACGCGGCATTGGCCCTGTGACGCGTTGGTTATCGAACCGACGATTACGGTCATTACGGTTACGTTCGTTAGACCGATTATTGTTACCGGAACGATTAGCATTGTTCGCAGAACGGTTGTTATTATTGTTGTTTGAGCGATTTGAATTCCGGCCATTAGCCGTATTGTTAGCGCTGGCTGTATTGCCGCCACGATTGTGATTCGTGTTGGTATGCGCTGTTTGTGTGCTGCGTGGTCGCAAAATTGTTGACTTGCTCAAGATGATTTTGCCGTCAGAGGTCTTATTTGACCGCGCCGGCTTGTTTTCTTGCTTAGCAGCAGGTTTTGCGTTTTTTTGCGAATGCTCAGCAGCATCAGCATGATCGTTTGACTTGGCACTGGCAGCGACTGGCTTCTTAGCAGCCTCTTTGTGTGCCGCTGAACTCGTCTTGGCTGCTTTAGCAGGTGTCTTTGCTGCCTGTGATGACGGTGCTTTGCCAGCTGACTGCTTGCTTAACATACCTTTGATCTTAGCTTCCTGATCTTGATCGATCGAGGACATGTGATTTTTTACTTCGATACCCAAGTTCTTCGCGATATCGATGACGTCTTTATTATCGACGTGCATTTCTTTGGCAAATTCATAAACGCGTTTTTTGCCCATTTCTTCACGCTCCCTGCAATTTAGGTGAGCAGCTGTTGCATCTTCTTAGCGAAGCCCGCATCCACAACGGCAATGATCGAGCGATCACTGCCGATGGCCTGCGAAAGTTCCATTTTGGAAAACTCTGTAACCAAAGGAACTTCATAATAGCTGCTTTTATCCGAAAACTTCTTGCGGGTGTTGGCACTAGCATCATTGGCAACATAAACCAATTTAGCTTCACGCGAGCGAATCGCTCCTAAGACCAGATTATCTCCGGTGACTAAGCGACTGGCGCGGCGGGCCAAACCCAATAAATTCAATACGGCTTGTTTTTGCATCGTCACTTGCCGAATAGTTCTTGACGAGCCTTTTGATGATCGACATACGCGAATAGGTCATCATAAAAGGTTGGTTCAATCGTGATTCCAAATGCTGCGTCAATCAGCTTCTTACCCTTTGCTGCTTTCACAGCGGCTGGATCAAGTGCCACATAGGCACCGCGACCAGCAGCTTTGCCGGTAGGATCGATGGCGACAACATTTTCTTTGTTCTTCACGATGCGAACCAGTTCTTTTTTCGGCATCATCTGATTGCTTAGCAAGTCCTTGCGCATTGGAATCTTACGCTTTTTCATGGCTCGCCTCCTTAAGCTTGCGCCGGATGATCGGTTGCACTCGGCGTTACAGGCGCTTGATCAGCTGAATCTGGTGCATCTGAGGCGGTTTTGGCGTCGTCGGCATCATCTGCTGCAGCGGCATCACTGTCAGGCGTTGTCTCAGCGTCAGTTGCTGCATCTGCGTTGTCGTTAGTTTCAGCAGCCGCTTCAGCCTCTGCTTCAGGCAATTCATCATCATCAACGAATTCAACTTCAGATTCAGGCTTGATGTGAATCTTATAGCCGGTCAGCTTGGCAGCAAGTCGCGCATTTTGCCCCTTTTTACCAATTGCCAAGGACAACTGGTAATCCGGCACAATCACAGTAGCGGAACGATCATTGGCCTCATCATTGAATTGAACCGCGATAACCTGAGCCGGATTCAAAGCGTTGGCAATGTAATCCGCTGGGTCTTCCTCCCATTGCACAACATCCATGTTCTCACCTGAAAGCTCGTTAACGACGGCTTGAACGCGCGCACCACGCGGACCAACAGTCGTGCCGACAGCATCAACAGCGTCATTGGTTGATCGCACAGCGATTTTAGTCCGATCGCCTGCTTCACGAGCAATGTTGACAATTTCTACCGTGCCGTCAAAAATTTCTGGCACTTCCTGTTCAAACAACCGCTTAACCAGACCCGGATGTGTTCGACTAACGAAAACTTGCGGACCCTTGCTCGTGTTTTCAACCTTGGTCACATAAACCTTGATGCGATCATGGGCTTCATACTTCTCATTAGGCATCTGATCTTGACGGCCTAAGACCGCTTCGATTTTACCCAAGTTGACGTAGATGAACCGATTATCTCGGCGCTCAACGACCCCTTGAAGAATCTCATCTTCATACTGTGAATATTCGTCATAAACAATACTGCGTTCAGCTTCACGAACCCGCTGCATAATAACCTGCTTAGCAGTTTGTGCAGCGATGCGCCCGAAGTCTTTTGGTGTGACCTCAAATTTGATTTGGTCACCGATTTCATAAGCCTTGTTAATCGCCAGCGCTTCTTTCAAGCTGACTTCCAGCCGTGAATCGAAAACTTCGTCAGTAACTTCCTTCACCGCATAAATGTGAATGTCACCTTGCTTAGGATCAAATTCGACGTCCACATTTTGCGCTTGGTTGTAATTGCGCTTGTAAGCAGAAACCAAAGCGGCTTCCAAAGCTTCAATCACGACCTCTTTTTTGACACCCTTTTCTTGCTCAAGAGCGTCAAGTGCTTGGATCATTTCCTTTGACATGCTTTTCTTACCTCCACTAGAACTCGATCGCCAACCGCGCTGAAGCGATCAACTGCCGGTCAATGACCTGATCGAACTTGCGGCTCTTATCTTTGACCGTCAATGTCAACTGGTCAGGCAATAGCTCCTTTAAAGTCCCTTCAAAAACCTTCTTGCCGTCCAGTTTCTTGAATAAAGAGACATGGATATAGTCGCCAACTGCTTGTTCATAATCAGTTTCATGTTTCAAGGGCCGTTCTGCACCAGGACTTGAAACCTCAAGGAAATATTGCTGCGGGATTGGATCGGGATCCATGGCATCTAGCTTTTCTGACAAGGCTTCACTGACCATCACACATTCGTCCAGTGTAATGCCGCCTGTCTTGTCAATATACACACGCAGGTACCACCCGCCGCCTTCCTTCACAAACTCGACATCCGTGAGGTAAAAATGATGGTCGTCCAAAATCGGTTTGACCAAAGCGGTCACGGTTTCAACAACCGATTGCGTACTCAAGCCACCGCCTCCTTTACTTTCTCATTCAAGACTAACACTTCTGACGTCTCCAGATGCGAACATGGTGACGTTCGCCAATAAAAAGAGTGAGCATCGCTGCTCACTCACTGCCAGAACCTTACATTACTATTGATACAATACCATAGATTGTTACTACTTGCAAACTAGCAGACCTTTGTGCTAGTAAGCCTGTAAGCCAATTCATCGCATTTTTTCTAAACATTCATGACAGTTTGCATGAAACCGCATTAAGCCTAGAATAAACCGTCAAATAGCGATAATTGGTTTTCGTCTGGCAAGTCATCCAAGACATGGTTTGTTGTCATATAATCAATCAACGTTTTCGAAACCTTACCACGATTAGCCAGATCTTCCTTGGACAGGAATGGTTTTTCTTCACGAGCGGCCACGATTTGCTTGGCAACGTTATCGCCCAGGCCCGGAACAGCACGGAATGGTGCCAGAATCGTGTGATCATCCTGAATCAAGAAATTGTGCGAATCCGACTTCGTGACATCAATCATTTTAATCTTAAAGCCGCGTTCGAGACATTCATTGGCGATTTCCAAAACCGTCAGCAACTGCTTTTCCTTGGTAGAGGCATCCATGCCCTTATCGGTAATCTCCTTCATGGCCGCTTTGACTGCTTCCTTGCCATGACTCATGGCGGCAAGATCAAAGTCTTCAGCTCGAACCGAGAAATATGCCGTGTAATAGATCAACGGGTAATGGACCTTGAACCAAGCAATTCGTAGCGCCATTAAGATATAGGCGGTCGCATGTGCTTTCGGAAACATGTACTTGATCTTTAAGCAGGACTCGATATACCAATCAGGCACGTTCTCGTTTTCACGCATTGCCTTTTGCCAATCATCTGGAATACCGCGACCTTTACGCACATGTTCCATGATGTTAAAGGCCATTGAATCTTCCATGCCCCAGTGAATCAAGTCCATCATAATGTTGTCACGACAACCAATGACTTCTTTAAGCGTGACAATGCCTTGCTTAATCAGTTCTTCAGCGTTACCTAACCAAACATCGGTCCCGTGAGACAAACCGGAAATCTGTAACAGTTCGCTGAAGGTTGTTGGCTTGGTTTCCTCAAGCATTCCGCGAACAAAACGCGTCCCAAATTCTGGAATGCCTAACGTCCCCATTTTCGAGTTAATCTGTTCCGGCGTGACACCCAGACTCTTGGTGCCGGAAAAAAGCGCCATGACGCCAGGATCGTCCGTTGGAATTGATTTTGGCTCAACCCCGGACAAATCTTGCAGCATCCGGATCATCGTCGGGTCATCATGCCCCAGCACGTCCATTTTCAAAATATTGTCATGGATGGAATGGAAATCAAAGTGCGTGGTCATCCAGGCAGCATTTTGATCATCAGCTGGGTACTGAATCGGTGTGAAATCATAAATATCCATGTCAGCGGGCACGATCAAAATACCTGCCGGGTGTTGCCCAGTGGTACGTTTAACCCCCGTGTCACCTTGCGCCAGCCGATCAATCTCGGCACCGCGCAGTTGCTGTCCCGTGTCACGTTCATATGCTTTAACATAACCATACGCCGTTTTGTCTGCAACCGTGCCAATGGTCCCAGCACGGAAACTATGATCCTCACCGAACATGACTTTGATATAGTTATGTGCAATTGGCTGATAGTCACCCGAAAAATTCAGATCAATATCCGGCACTTTATCACCGTGGAAGCCTAAGAAAGTTTCAAACGGAATATCGTGGCCATCTTTATGCAAATCAGCGCCGCATTTAGGGCATTGTTTATCTGGCAAATCAAAACCGGACCCGATTTCGCCATGAGTGAAGAATTCGCTGTATTGACAGTTAGGACAACGATAATGCGGCGGCAGAGGATTAACCTCAGTAATGCCGGCCATCGTTGCGGCTAAACTGGACCCAACTGATCCTCGAGAGCCAACCAAGTATCCGTCTTTATTGGACTTCAAAACCAGCCGTTGCGCGATGTTGTAAATAACAGAGAACCCGTTACCGATGATACTTTTTAGTTCTTTATCGAGTCGCTGCGCCACAATGTCTGGCAAAGGATCGCCATACAATTCATGCGCCGTGGTCATCACGTCATGTTTCAGATTTTCTTCCACCCCAGGTACTTCAGGTGTGTAAAGCTTATCCTTCACCGGCGTAATATCATCGTCAACCCAGTTGGCAATCAAGTTAGAATTATCAACTACCAGCTCGTGGGCCTTCTCTTCCCCAAGCCAACTAAAATCGGTCAGCATCTCACTTGTCGAACGAAAATGCACATCTGGCAAACTGTGGCGATTGAGCGGATTGGCTCCGCCTTGACTATGAATCAGAATCTGTCGATAAATCGCGTCATGTTGATCCAAATAATGGGCGTCGCCTGTCGCTACGACTGGTTTTTCCAGTTCCGATCCGATTTTGATGATTTTTTGAATAATATCTTTTAGATGTGCCTCGCCTTTGATCAAACCAGCCTCGATCAAAGGTTGATAGACAGGTAATGGTTGCACTTCTAGATAATCATAAAATGACGCTTTGGCGCGGGCCTCCGCTTCGCCTTTTTGCATCATTGCTGTGAAAACTTCGCCGTTGGAACAAGCCGAACCGACTAACAAGCCTTCACGCAGTTTTTGCAGCTGACTGCGTGGCACCCGTGGCACCCGATAGAAGTACTTAACATTAGACAACGATACTAATTTGAAAAGGTTTTTCAATCCCGCTTGTGTTTTCGCAAAAACAATCGCGTGACTTGGCCGGGCAGCTTTATAGGCATCCCCCGCCCCAACCCGATCATTCAACTGATTGAGGGTCGTCATGCCATACATCTTGGCCGCTTCTTTTTCCAAAGCATAAAGCAGATAACCAGTTGCCTCGGCATCGGCATTAGCGCGATGATGATGTTCTAGGCTGACTTTGTACTGCTTCGCCAAGGTATCGAGTTTGTGATTCTTCCGTTCTGGATGCAGCATCCGCGACAATTCCAAGGTATCGATGACCGGATTGTCAATATCTGCCAATCCATGCCGCTCGTAACCATTATCCAAAAAGCCAACATCGAAAGTCACATTATGACCCACCATAATGGCACCGTCGCAAAACTGCTGAAACAATTTGAAAACATCGACTTCAGACTTCGATCCATGCACCATGTCATCAGTGATATGTGTCAAATTAATTGTCAGTTCAGAAAGTGGGAAACCCGGATCGATCATTTCTTCGAATTGATCAATCACTTTGCCGTCTTTCATTTTGACGGCAGCCAATTCAATCACTTTGTCGTAAACCGCAGATAAGCCAGTGGTTTCAACGTCAAAAACCACATATTCAGCGCTGGCTAAATCACGCGGCTCATCTGCTCGGTAAGCAACCGGCGTGCCATCATCAACTAAGTTTATCTCGACGCCATAAAGCATTTTTAAACCGGCTTTGACAGCGGCTGAATGCGCCTCTGGATAAGCCTGCAAACCTGCATGGTCAGTGACAGCAATCGCCTTATGCCCCCACTCTTTAGCCCGCTTCACATAGTCGCTAATTGGATTCATAGCGTCCATTTGACTCATATTGGTGTGCAGATGTAATTCAACACGTTTCTCACCTTCAGCATCATCGGTTGGGTCCGGATGGGAGACAGTTTGAATATCCTGTGCATTAATCGTCAGCTCACGGGAATAGTTGTCCTCTTGAACACTGCCTCGCACGCGTAGCCACTGACCTTTTTGAATGCGCGCAAACATGGCTTCATCTTCTGGACCATTGCTGAATTTTTTTGCAATGAAGCTGGAGCTATAGTCAGTCACTTTGAAAATTAGTAACTGCCGCTTAGATCGCAGTTCCCGAACCTCAACATCAAAAACATAGCCTTCAACCGTCACTGAACGTTCCTCTTGCGTGATGGTCACCATTTGTTGCGGGGCATCGGTCATTTTCATCTGCCGCCCCATTTGAACTGGGCCGTCAGTTTGAACTTGTTTTTGTTTAGCCGCTTGCTGCTTCACTACTTCTGCAGCAGCCTTGGCCATTTTAGCGGTTTCTTCAGCTCTTTGAGCCTGAAAAGCCGCCATCGATTGGGCTGCTTGTTCCTCATCAACTTCGGCTTGCATCCGTAAGCCAGAGAAGCCAACCTGACGATAAGTTTCTTCGAGCTTACCGAGCCCTTGCTGAATCAAGTATTGCCGAATTTGCTCATTTTCGGTTTTGATCACAGCACGATCATTCTCAAGTGTTGGCACTTGTTTTTCACATAACTCGCGAACAATTCCTGTCCCAATTTCGGCATGGGTCACGACGTACTGCCAATATTGAGCTAATAACTCGTCAGTAATGGTTGGCTGGGTTACCACCACCGATAAATCAGTCGCAGCAATCTGTTGAAACACTAACGGCAACTTGGTCGCAATTGCATTGAAAGTCTGAAATGGCAGGATCGCGTCAAACCCCAAAGTGAAATCATAACGCCGAGATTGTTCATGAATGGTCACGTTTTGTACCGTGCCGCTGGTCAACGAAGGATCTTGTCGGACATCTGCCGCCAAGTCGAGTTGATCCAATAATTTTTCAAACATCTCATGTTGGGATAAAGCCAAATTGTGCACCCCTCTTAGATGGCAGGAAACGACCAAAGCAGCTGCTTCAGTCGTCTCCTCAGTCTATCAATTATCTTGTTCTTGCTTATTCAGCTGACCCATCAGAATCTTGATCGAGCTGATCAATTCTTCTTTTTTAACTTCGATTGTCTCGCCGGTTTTACGCAGTTTCAGTTCAACAATCTCGTCAACCGCTTTTTTACCGACCGTGACACGTAATGGTACACCAATCAAATCAGAATCTGCGAACTTAACCCCTGGGCGTTCGTTACGATCATCAACCAAAACGCTGTAACCTGCAACTTCTAGCATTGTTTCAATCGAAGCCGTCAGTGACTTTTGTTCTTCGCGCTTCAGATTAACTGGAATGAGATGAATATCAAACGGGGCAATCGTAGTTGGCCAAACTAGCCCATGTTCATCTGCTTGCTGTTCCGCAATCGCAGAAAGCAGACGGGAAACGCCAATCCCATATGAACCCATGATGATCGGTTGACTGCGGCCATTCTCGTCAAGAAAATTAGCTCCCATAGTTTCCGTGTATCGGGTTCCTAACTTGAAGATGTGGCCAATTTCAATCCCGCGTGTAAACTTCAGGACACCTTGGCCATCTGGAGAAACTTCGCCTTCAGTCACAAATCGAATATCGGCATAGGTTTCCGGGGTAACATCACGATCAAAATTGACGTTAAGCAAATGCGTGTGCACTTTATTAGCGCCGGCGACAAGATTAGTCAGGTCACTTAGACTATTGTCGGCAATGATCCGCACATCCTTATCGACATTCACCGGCCCAATATTACCGACTTCTGCGTGCATCACGGTCTGCACTTGTTCAGGAGTCGCCATATCAAGAAAGTCAGCATTCAACAAATTCTTTAACTTAGTCGGATTGACTTCATAGTCACCACGAACCAAGGCCAATACCGGTGCGCCATCAGCCATGAAAAGGACAGCTTTGATCAATTTCTTTTCCGGTACCTTCAAGAATTCCGCGACTTCAGCGATCGTTTTGGCATCCTTAGTATCAACAGGTTCGAGCGCTGCCTTTTCTTCGACCCCTTGTTTTGGCAACGCCATGCTGGTTGCCATTTCAAGGTTCGCTGCATAGTCAGAACTATCTGAATAAACAATCGTATCTTCACCAATATCAGCAATCGCGGAAAATTCTTTTGAATCCTTACCACCCATGGCACCGCCGTCACCGATGATCGACCGATAGCGCAAGCCTAACCGATCAAAGATATTGGTATAAGCATGTTCCATCTGCCGATAAATGGTATCCAAATCCTGGTCATTACTAGTAAAGGAATAAGCATCTTGCATGATGAATTCCCGACCACGTAAAACACCATAACGCGGACGATCTTCATCACGAAACTTATCCTGAATTTGATACAACACCAATGGCATCCGCTTGTAGGATTTTAATTCATTACGGACCAAATCGGTGAAGGTTTCTTCGTGCGTCGGGCCTAAGATCATTTTCCGGTCCTGACGATTCTTCAATTTAAATAAATTAGGACCGTAAGTTTCATAACGTCCGGATTCTTCCCATAATTCAGCTGGCAAGAGAACAGGCATTTTCATTTTAACAGCATCGATTTTGGTCATTTCATCGTCAATAATGGCTTCAATCCGTGCTAAAACGCGTTCCGCAAGTGGTAAATAAGCATAAACGCCTGCTTGAATCTGACGCACAAAGCCAGACCGCAACATCATCTTATGCGACTTGGCCTCCGCTGAGCTCGGTACTTCTTTTTCTGTGGGAATAAACATCCGTGATTGTTTCATGTCAGCCTCCAAAGCTAGAATATTTTAAAAGTAGCGCATGATATCGTTAATTGTGACCGCTAGCATTAATAGAACCATCAGGCCCAAGCCAATCATGGTCACAACGCCTTCCGTTTCCGGTTTTAATGGCTTACGGCGAATAATTTCGATCAGGTTCAAAAGAATTTTACCACCATCAAGCACTGGAATCGGCAACAAATTGGTAATCCCTAAGCCGAGACTCAAGTAACCCATAAAGAAGAGTAATCCTTGAATACCGCCTTTGGCACTTTGACTCGTCATGGTATAAATACCAACCGGGCCAGCCAGTTTATTGAGTGAAAAACCGCCGGTCACCATGGATTTGAGCACGTCCCAAGTGCGGACAGCCAAATTCCAAGTTTGAGAAAAACCAAAAGGAATGGCATTTGCTGGGGACTTATCGACGTGTGCTTCAACCCCGATCTTGCCTTCTTTATTCGGCTTGATCACGATGTTCTTGCTTTTACCGTTTTCCTTCACGGTAAATGTCACTGATTTACCGGCATTTTTACTGACGATCTTTGAAAGATCCGTGAATGATGACATTTTTTGACCGTCAATCGTTTGCACCGTCGCATTGGACTTAAGACCAGCTTCTGCGGCTGGATAACCTGGCACAACTGTTCCGATTTGGTTGGTATTGAGCACCTGAACACCAAAAAACAGACCGTAAATAATAAAAGCTAGAATCGCGAGTAAGAAGTTATTCATCGGACCGGCGAAGTTGACCAATAACCGGCGCCAAACCGGGGCGTTTTGAAACTGAACGTCTTCTGGCGCGATCTGAACCTCGGTTCCGTCTTCTTCAATGATCGTCGCATCGTGGTCAACCTGCCAAGTTTGCAAGGCTGTTTCATCCCCGTTTGGATAACCTTCAATCACCAGATCCTTAACTAAATCGACGCGACTCACTTGAACCGGCATTCCGCCGGCCAAAGTCGTTTTGTCACTGGCATTAATCCGGACAACCTTGCCTTGATCGTTAAGAATCAGGCTCAGCATCGTCCCGGGCTTAATCTCGTCCTCCTCATCTTGCCAGCCAGCCATGCGGACGTATCCGCCAAGTGGTAGCAACCGCAGCGTGTAGGTCGTATTGTTCTTGTGCGACGCCCACAGCTTCGAGCCCATACCGATCGAAAATTCCCGGACTAGAATGCCGCTGCGTTTTGCAAAGTAAAAATGGCCAAACTCGTGAACTACCACAAGAATGCAGAAGATAACGATAAAGGCGATGATAGTGGTCATAAAATCTCCTTAATGGTTAGACAATGCCAAACAGATGCAGCATCGGCAAAACCAGCAACAAACTGTCAAAACGGTCGAGAATCCCACCGTGCCCTGGAAGAATCTTGCCGGAATCTTTGACGCCATAGAAGCGTTTCAAAGCAGATTCGATTAGATCCCCAATCTGACCGATAACGGACAAAAATAGGGCGATCCCCATCATCGGCCAGAAGGTATAGTACTGCGGGAAGAACATCAGATAGATGGCGGCAGTGATCAACGCCAGTGCAATCCCGCCAAGACTGCCTTCGATGGTTTTATTAGGACTGATAGCCGGCCACAACTTATGACGGCCCAACTTACGGCCAATCATATAAGCCCCAGTGTCCGTCAGCCACACAATCAGCAAAGCAAACATCAAGGTGTCCAAGCCAGCATCATTACGAACACTAATCAGATAATGAAAACCGGTGCCAATATAAAAGAAGGACAATACTGACACACCAATGTCGTCAAAGGTAGTTTTATTCTTGGTCGTGACGGTCAGGAATAGCAACAGCGCTACCGCAATATATATTAAATCGATTCGTCCAAGAAAAGCAGGCAGCCAGCGGAAAAAACTGTTAGGCAGAACAACCACCAGCACACCAAGAGCAGCGATTAGATAATCAGCCGAAACCAGAATTCGTTTCCGCATGATAAACACTTCTGACAAAGCGATCACTGCTAAAACTGCACCGGCAATATCAATCCAACCGCCACCAGCAATCAAAATCGGTATAAAGATAGCCAAGGCAACGACTGCCGTAATGACCCGTTGTTTCATCGTAATAAATCCTCCATTACCAAAAAATAGCTGTTTTATTTTTTTAACCCGCCAAATCGGCGATCCCGTGCCTGATATTCAGCAATCGCTGCTTCTAGAGCTGCAGGCGAAAAGTCTGGCCAATAATCATCCACGAATACCAACTCACTGTAAGCAATCTGCCAAAGCAAGAAATTTGAAATTCGCAGTTCGCCGCTGGTGCGAATCAATAAGTCCGGATCAGCTAGGTCGCCAAGAAATCCGGTCATCAACGCATTGGCAAAGTGACGGTCATCAATATCATCCGGAGATAACTCGCCTTCCTGAACTTGTTTAGCGAGCTTTTGTGCTGCATGGACAAGCTCGTCACGTCCGCCATAATTCAATGCAAAGTTAAGAATCATGCCGGTATTATTGGCGGTGTCAGCCATGGCTTTTTCACTTGCTTGACGCGTTTGCGGTGGCAAGTCGTCCAGTTCGCCCATCACCTCAACTTTAACATTCTCCTTGATCAAGTCAGGCATGAAGTCATTGAAAAAATCAACCGGGAGGCGCATGAGGTAATTGACCTCTGAACCCGGCCGCTTCCAGTTTTCCGTTGAAAAAGCATACAAGGTCAAAACTTTAACCCCTAAGCGACTGGCAGCTTTGGTGATCGTTTTGACATTATGCATGCCTTGTTTATGACCGGCAACACGCGGAAAAAAGCGGCGTTTCGCCCACCGGCCATTGCCGTCCATGATGATCGCAATATGAGCCGGAATTCGCGCGGGATCAAGTTTAACTTTAGAAGCCTTGGATGTGGCCAAAATCGGTGCCTCCTCATAACGTCGATGGTGTCCTTGCACCAAATGTCTTTAACGATTGTAGCAGAAAAAGAGGCAGAGCGCGAACTAGCGCGGGTATAAGTGGGGATATTTTATTAGTAACACGGATTTGGACAACAGGTGCCATTAGGGTATAGGAAAAGGGTGAGCCATAATTTCCTCGCAAAACTTGTGACCATTGAATGCCGATTAATCGTCGGAAGGTTCTAGGCATAAAATATGCTTGCCGTGCCAAACTCCGCAATCTCCGGCCAGCTGGGGTGGCGACGCGGAGCTAGAGCGGAGACGGCGCTTCGAGCCCAAAAACCGGTCTCGAAGTCGCCTAACAACATCAGCTCCACAGCCCGTCGCTGTGCTGTTTGCACGGCTGAGCCCCATCTGGCCTACGATTGCTCCGCCTTGGCACTACAGTCTTTAAAATCGCAGTAAATATTTCATGAGAAACCAAAAAGGAACAATTTTTCAAATCGAAAATTGTTCCTTTTTATTGACTGACTGAGAATTATGTCCCAGCCTTTTTGTTGGCCGCTGAAATTAAACTTCAGTAATTTCTTTTTCTTTAGCTGCAGCGATTTCATCGATGCGCTTGGTAGCGTCATCAGTAGCCTTTTGCATGTCTTTTTCTAAGCGATGCAAGTCGTCTTCGGTGATGTCGCCGTCTTTTTCTTGGCGCTTGAGTTTGTCGAGACCTTCACGGCGAATGTTGCGGATCGCGATTTTGGCGCTTTCAGAGTATTTGCCGACTTCTTTGGCAATTTCTTTACGCCGTTCGCCGGTTAATTGTGGAATGACCAAACGAATGACATCGCCATCGTTTGCTGGGTTGATGCCTAGATCACTGGCATTAAGCGCGGTTTCGATGTTCTTTAATGAGGACTTGTCATATGGGCTCACTTGCAGAACACGCGGCTCTGGAATCGTAATGGCGGCCATTTGGTTGAGCGGTGTCGGTGCACCATAATATTCCACCGTAATCTGATTCAACAGACTGGCGTTTGCTCGGCCTGCTCGAATATTGCCGAGTTCGCGTTGCAACGATTCTTCAGTTTTGCCCATATTTACTTTTGCTTGATCAATGATTTGATTTGCCATTAGCTTCTCCCTTCGATTGTTGTGCCAATCTTCTGGCCTTCAACCACGCGTTTGATGTTGCCTGGCTCATTGAGGTTAAAGACGACCAAATCGATGTCGTTGTCCATGGACAAGGTGCTGGCTGTTGAGTCCATGACTTTGAGATCCTTATTGATAATGTCCATGTGGGTCAGACTTTCGTACTTCACTGCATGCGTATCCTTATTCGGATCAGCAGAGTAAACCCCATCAACATTGTTTTTCGCCATCAGAATGACATCAGCGCCAATTTCTGCGGCGCGTAAGGCAGCGGTTGTGTCCGTGCTAAAGTACGGATTCCCGGTACCACCAGCAAAAATAACCACGCGACCTTTTTCTAGATGACGGATTGCCTTGCGCCGAATATATGGTTCAGCAATTTGCCGCATTTCAATGGATGTTTGAACGCGAGTCGGAACTCCTTGACTTTCCAAGTTGTCCTGCAATGCTAATGCATTCATGACCGTTGCCAACATGCCCATGTAATCGGCCTGCGCACGTTCCATTCCCATTTCGGCGCCTGTTTCGCCGCGCCAGATGTTGCCGCCGCCACAAACAATGGCAATTTGAACCCCAAGTTCGTGCACTTCTTTAATTTGCTTTGCGATCGTCGCAATGACCGGTGGCTTGATGCCGAAGCCAGCCTCACCTGCCAGCGCTTCACCGCTGATTTTTAATACGATCCGGTTATATTTGACCATGTATCCTATACCTCCGTTGGTTGCTGGCACTATTTTACCATAGTCGCAGGGTTTCTGCGGAAAGAAGCTGATTTGAAATTGAGAATTGCGGACCGTTATTTTCCCTCACCACGGATCAGGGTACCCCAAAAACACGCAGTCACACGGTGTATAGCGCGGAAAAGAACGGACGTTTTTAATTTTTCAAGATAAGTAAAAAGGGACGCTGCCGAGTTGACAGTGTCCCTTCAAGCAATTAACCCTTAATCTGATCCATCACTTCATCAGCAAAGTTTTCTTGTTTCTTTTCAATACCTTCGCCGACTTCATAACGAACGAAGCCCTTCACCTTGCCGCCTTTTGCAGCAACGTACTTAGCAACGGTTTGGTCAGGATCCTTGACGAATTCTTGGTCCACAAGGGAAATTTCGCCGAGCCACTTGTTAACACGGCCTTCAACGATACGTGGCACGATCTTTTCTGGCTTGCCTTCGTTTTTGGTTTCTTCTGTAAAGATATCGGTTTGATGCTTCAATTCTTCTGCCGGTACCTTGGTCCGATCCAAATATTCAGGATTGATGGCAGCAACATGCATCGCGACATCTTTGGCAGTGTCGTCATCTGCGCCTTCGATAACGGTCAAGGCTGCGATTTGGCCACCATTGTGCAGATACTTGCCAAAGTGTTCGTTGTCTGTCTTTTCAACAACTTGGAAGCGACGCAGGCTGATCTTTTCGCCGATAACTGTGGTTAAGGCAATTGCACCTTCGTCAACTGTCTGGCCATCACTCATCTTGGTTGCCTTAGCAGCTTCAAGGTCAGCTGGCTTATTAGCCGCAATCGCTGCAGCAACATTATTAACGTAGTCCTTGAACTGATCATTAGAAGCAACAAAGTCTGTTTCGGAGTTAACTTCGATAATTGCAGCGGTATTACCGTTAACCGCAATTTCGGCTAAACCTTCAGCGGCAATATTGCCGCTCTTTTTAGCAGCCTTGGCCAAGCCCTTTTCACGCAAAACATCAATAGCTTTGTCCATATCGCCATCAGCCGCAACCAATGCCTTTTTAGCATCCATCATGCCGACTTGTGTCCGATCGCGTAATTCCTTAACTTGTGCAGCAGTAATTTGAGCCATGGATCTGATCCTCCTTGATTTAAAAAAGGCTGCCTGCAGATCTTGCAGTATGCGAAACCCTCAGACAGCCTATTGTTTAATTAATTATTTTGCACTTTTGTTGTCGCCTTCAACGGCTTCCACGATATCTTCCATGGAATCAGCCTTTTTGTCGGCAGCTACTTGTTGTTCCTGAGCGTCGTCTTGATCTTCACCCTGATTGCCTTCTATGATAGCATCTGCCATCTTAGAAGTAATCAGACGAACGGCACGGATAGCATCGTCGTTAGAAGGAATGATCACGTCAATGTCGTCAGGGTCGGTGTTAGTATCAACCATCGCAACGATCGGAATGTTCAGTTTTTGTGCTTCCTGAACAGCAATCTTTTCCTTGCGTGGGTCAACGATGAACAACACGTCTGGAATGCGAGGCATGTCTTCGATACCGCCCAAGAACTTCTCAAGCTTATCTTGTTGCTTCTTAAGAAGAGAAACTTCCTTCTTAGGAAGAACATCAAAGGTGCCATCTGTGGCCATCTTCTTGATATCCTTGAGACGCTTGATCCGAGTCTGGATCGTGTTCCAGTTAGTCAAAGTACCACCCAACCAACGATGGTTGACATAGTATTGACCGGCACGAGTTGCTTCTTCAGCAATTGCGTCTTGGGCCTGTTTCTTGGTCCCAACGAACAAGAAGACACCACCGTTTTGAGCTTCTTCTTTAACAAAATTGTAAGCGTCGTCGATCATCTTAACGGTCTTTTGCAGATCGATGATGTAGATGCCATTACGTTCCGTAAAGATATACGGCTTCATCTTAGGGTTCCAACGACGGGTCTGATGACCAAAATGTACACCAGCTTCAAGAAGCTGTTTCATGCTTAATACTGCCATGCGTTTGTTCCTCCATTATGGTTTTATTCCTCTTGACGACGTCTCCTCGCAAGTGGACTTCAATCGAAGCACCCCACTCACGATCAATCATCAATGTGGTTTGTGCATATCGCACTTAGAAGATTATACAGACTTTTCTTTACTTTGACAAGAGCGTGAACCACCCCGGTTTCTGGGGTGGTGATCGCGTTTCGGATCGTGATCAGGTTTCTGCGCCTGAGAACGCGTTTTTGAAGCAACCGCAAGAAGGTAATCTTTGCTTCAGTTCTATTCTTGGTGGGTAATCTCCGGTAGTCCGAGCTGGCTCCGCTTTCTATTCTAGAACCTGAGCACCAGTTGACCATTGCATCATTCGTTAAATCATTTAATTGACATCAATCCTGTTTATCGCCATTCAACCTGATGATCTTCCAAAAAGACTTCCTTACGATGCCGGGTCTGATGTTTGAAATGCCATTCTGCCGAGAGTGCATCATGCTTGTCCGCAAAGGCTTGGTGGTACAACAAGCGGACCGGAAGTCGTTGGGCAGTGTATTTAGCGCCTTTCCCGGCATTATGCGTGGCCACACGCGCTTTGACATCGTCGGTGAAGCCGCCATAAAAACTGCCATCTGCGCATAACAACACGTAAAAGTAATACGTTTTAGTCGCCATTCAGCAACCTCCTCACCGATGACGAGTATGTGCCATCCGCTTCGTGAACGATCAATGGTGGCATAATTCGAATCCCGTTTGGTCGGCCGGCTTTGATGGCTTCGATTAATACCATATTTGCTTCGCGATCTTCCCGTGGATGAATGAACTGCAACCGTTTCGGCGCCAAGCCGACCACTGTCAAAGTCGTCAGCAGTTCGGCCAGTCGTTCAGGCCGATGAACATAAAAAGCTTTGCCTTGATATTTCAGTAAATCGGCACTGACGCGCGCAACCGTTGCGAAGTCAGTCGTTAATTCGTGCCGAGCCAAGGCTAAATGATCATTTGGACTAGTGATACTTTGCGAACTCACTTTAAAATAAGGTGGATTGCAGGTGACGATGTCGACTGAATCTTTGGCAACCATTTGGGTGGCATCAGCTAAATCACCGACTTGAACAGTCACATTTTGAAGTTGATTCAGCGCCACACTTCGCTTCGCCATATCAGCTAGGCGCGGCTGTAATTCAACCATGGTCACCTGCTGGTCCGTGTCCCTTGCCAAAAAAAGTCCGACAGCACCGTTCCCGGCGGCCAGATCGACCACCCGGCTGTGCCGCTTGACCTGGGCGAAGTTGGCCAAAAGGACCGCATCCAGTGAGAATGAAAAAACGGCTGAACTCTGAATGATTTTAATGTTGCGACTGGCCAGAACATCAACCCGTTCACCTGGTAATAATGACATCACGAACACCTTTTTCCTCCGAAGTGCGCTATACAATGGTATAATTTACCACAAAGTTTATCCATGAAGGAAGAATAAGCCATGTTTTATAGTTTTCTGCGTTATATCATTGCCGGTTTAATCTGGCTCATCAATGGCCACGCCCAAACTCAGAACAAACAGCAGCTACCTGAAGGGCCGTTTGTTTTGGTTGCGCCGCACCGTACGTGGCTCGATCCCGTTTTTCTAGCACTGGCTTCGTGGCCGCATCATTTTTCATTTATGGCCAAAAGTGAATTATTCAAGAATCCTTTAATGCGCTGGCTGTTAGTCAAAGTGGGCGCCTTTCCAGTTGATCGGGCCCATCCCGGTCCTAGCGCGATTAAAGTACCGGTTCGTGCGTTAAAAGACGAACACAAAGCGCTCATGATTTTCCCAACTGGCTCTCGCTATTCAGCTGATATGAAGGGCGGCGCGATTCTCATTGCAAAGCTAGC
Organism: Lacticaseibacillus paracasei subsp. paracasei; assembly: GCF_000829035.1. NCBI lineage: Bacteria > Bacillati > Bacillota > Bacilli > Lactobacillales > Lactobacillaceae > Lacticaseibacillus > Lacticaseibacillus paracasei. The sequence goes on from NZ_AP012541.1 coordinate 1,598,221, forward strand.
CAAAGCCCCCATCGTCCCAGCTGTTTATCAAGGACCTGGTTCTTTTTGGTCATTATTTAAACGTAAGCCTGCGATTGTGCGCTTCGGTGCACCTGTTGAACCGCCTAAAGGTAAGCTGACCGACGAAGCCCTTGCCGCTTTTAGTGACAAGCTGCAGGAAAACTTTAACGCGCTCGATTACGCGATCAATCCAGAGTACAAGTATGTGCCTGACAAGAAGAAATATCTGGAAGAAAAAGAACACGGAGAAGTTTAAGGTTCGCTAGTCGAACCTTTTTCCTTTTTATTCAATACAGAAAGTGAGCTTGATTCATGAATCTTTGGAAACAGATGACCCGAAAACCTGATGTTCAGGCCGCACTCAATGCTGATCATTTACTGACACGCAGTTTAACAACGCGTGACCTGATCGCGTTAGGTATTGGCGCCGTCATAGGTACGGGAATCTTTATTCTTCCCGGAACAGTAGCGGCGACTACCAGCGGACCAGCGATCACGATTGCTTTTATTTTGGCTGCCATCGTCTGCTCGCTAGCGGCTATGTGTTATGCCGAATTCGCATCGGCTCTGCCAGTTGCCGGCTCGGCTTATGCTTACGGCAATCTCGTGTTTGGTCAAGTCTTTGGATGGATTATTGGCTGGGCACTTATTTTGGAATATATGCTGGCAGTTGCCGCGGTTTCAACCAGTTTTTCTGCGTATTTCGCTAGTCTTCTACAAGGCTTTCACATCACCTTGCCAGCAGCCATTGCCGGTCCGTTTTCGCCGAGTCACGGCACTTATGTGAATCTGATTGCGGTCATTGTTGTTCTTATCATTGGTGTTATGTTGTCACGCGGTATGCAATCCTCCATGGCGATTAATCGTTTAATGGTATTAGTTAAGTTAGTCATTATTGCCATTTTTATTGTCGTTGGCTTTTTTTACGTTCAGCCAGCCAACTGGCATCCATATTTGCCATTTGGTGCAAAAGGCGTACTTGCCGGTGCTGCGATGGTTTTCTTTGCCTATCTCGGCTTTGACGCCGTGTCTGCTTCAGCACCAGAGGTCAAAAATCCGCAACATACGCTACCACGCGGCATCATCGGCACTTTAGTCATTGCCACCATTTTGTATGTGTTAGTCGCGATTGTTTTGACCGGCATGGTACCATTCACCAAATTAGATGTGGCCGATCCAGTTGCTTTTGCCTTGAGCGCCGTGCATCTGCGTAGCGTTGGCGGTATCATTTCGGTAGGCGCCTTGGCTGGCATGTTCACCATGATGGTCACCATGATCTACAGCTCATCAAGGTTGATTTATGCGATCGGCCGTGACGGACTGTTACCCCGTTGGTTTGGTCACGTTAAAGGCCATCTGCCTGAAAATGCGTTGTGGACTGTGGTTTTGATCATTGCGATCATGGGCGGCCTTGTGCCACTCACGCAACTAGTCAACCTCGTCAATATCGGCACCTTAATTGCTTTTGCCCTCGTCTCAATTGGCATCATCCCCTTGCGCCGACATCAAGCCTTTAACAACGAAGGTTTCAAGGTTCCTGGGTATCCAGTGACGCCGATTATTTCTTTTCTGTTTTGTCTGCTATTGATGACCCAGTTAAGTGTCGAAACTTGGATTATGAGTCTGATCTGGTTTGCCTTCGGACTTGTCATCTACTTCAGCTATGGCATCCGCCACGGTCATGTTGCCGAAAAAAGAATTGAATGAATCTGCTGAATTAAGAAAGGAAAATAAGTCTTGATCAATCCTCAAACTGCAACCTGCTTGGTGGACGGTAAAGTCTATGCGATTAGCGATGGCCTTTTCTTAAGCGATTTGGAGCCTAAGTTGGCCAATATCATCAGAAACGACTATCCGAAGGCGACTAAGAACAGTTTCATCTGCAATCCTCACCTTCTGACTTATCGGCTAGAACGCATGCGGCGCCAACAACGGCAAGATGCGCGTGCGCATGATAAAATCAATCGAAAAATGTCGCAGGCTTTGGTCAAAGACAACTTTCAGCTGACCAATGTTTACGACAACATGGAAGCGACGATTACTTTTGGCGAGCGAATTGCCGATGCCGTTGCTAAATATGCCGGGTCTTGGCCATTCATTATCATTTTTTCTGGTTTTATGATTGTGTGGATGATCCTGAATACGGTCGGCATTTTCGGGGCGAAATTCGATCCATTTCCTTTCATTTTGCTTAACTTATTTCTGAGCATGATCGCTGCTTTGCAAGCACCACTCATTATGATGAGCCAAAATCGAGCGGCCGAATATGATCGCTTAGAAGCGAAAAATGATTATCATGTCAATCTAAAATCGGAAGAAGAAATCCGACTGTTACACTCAAAGTTGGATCACATTATTTCAGATGACAACCCCAACTTATTTGAGAGCCAACGACTCACCGTTGAGGTTCTGGGTGAAATGGTCAATCAACTCACTGAAACCCGCCAGCAACTTGAATTGTTAAAGGCAACGCAGGATCAGGCCAATAAGGATATAGCCATTGATCAAAAAAACAAAACCAATGAGTAATCATGTCAATTCGATTTATATTGAAAAAGATCCCCGGTACTGTATGCAAGCGCAATTGCCTGTACATGGTACTGGGGATCTTTTTAATGATTTGCATTTATTCGGCATGATCGCCAATTTGCAGATGATACATTTCATAGTATCGGCCACGCTTGGCTAACAATTCGTCATGCGTGCCGCGTTCAACAATTCGACCTGCATTCAAAACTAAAATCAGGTTGGCATCTTGAATCGTTGATAGCCGATGGGCAATTGCAATTGTCGTTCGCCCTTGCCGAATCCGACGCAAGCCTTCTTGAATAACGGACTCTGTTTCCGTATCAATGTTGGCCGTTGCTTCGTCCAGTACGAGAATTTTCGGGTCAGTCACCACTGTGCGGGCAAAGGAAATCAGTTGTCGTTCGCCGCTGGAAAACTCAGTACCACCTTCAATAACCTTAGCATGATAGGTGCCTGGTAGTTTATCGATAAAGCGATCAGCTTGCACAAACTCAGCCGCCTGTTTCACTTGCTCATCGGTAATACTGTCATTGAACAAGCGAATGTTGCTACTGATATCGCCATAGAACATGAATGAATCCTGCAATACTAATCCTAATTTTTTCCGCAATTCTGGCATGGGATAGTCGCGAATGTCCACGTCATCAATTAAAATCTGGCCTTCACCAAACTCGTAGAACCGCATCATAACGTTGATAATCGAGCTTTTTCCGGAACCGGTGTGCCCGACCAAGGCCACGGTTTCCCCCGGATTGGCAACGAAGCTGATATCATGCAAAATATCGTGCTTGCCATCATAAGCAAAACTGACATGCCGGAATTCGATTTTGCCTTGTTGGATCAGCGCATGAGCATCAGGATGCTGCGCTGGCGCATACTCTTGACTGTCGAGAATTCGAAAAATCCGGCTACCCGCAACAACGCCATCCTGCAAAAACGAAAGGTTATCCATCATATTAACCATCGGATTAAAGAAGTTTGCCGTGTAAGTCGTGAACGCATAGATCAGTCCAGCTTCCACGTAACTATGCATCGAAATCAATCCAAAGGCCCATAAAACCGCAATCAACGCAAAGGAATATAACAAGTTAATCACTGACGACAGCAACAAAGAATTGACGCGAATCATCGCCTTACGTGAGTCCAAATATTCCTCATTCGTCGCTTCGAATTCTTGACTGATGCGATTTTCCTGACGAAACTGCTGAATGATGCCGATGCCTTCAATAGATTCGTTCAGTTGGGTATTCAACTCTGACAGTTTTTCACGCATGTGCCGATAAACCTTGGAACTGTACGTGCTGTAATACCAGACCACTATGAGCAAAATGGGCAGAAAGGCAGCGACCATCAAGGCTATCTTTGGATTGGCCGCAAACATGATGGCAAAACTGCTAATAACTGAGAATAACCCGACGATAACAGCTAAAATGACGTTCCAGAAATCGGAAAATGTCATTGTGTCATTGGTGACACGCGACACAATCGAACCAGCTGGCGTTTGATCAAAATACCGCATACCTAACGTGTGCAGTTTGGCAAACAGCTGACGGCGAGCATCTTCTAAGCCGCGCTCTGCGCCCATGTTGAATAAAAATGTCTGAAAAAATTGGAAAACAGCTTTAACGAGCGTGCCAAATGCATAGAGTGCTGCAAACAGCAGCAGAATCTGAACCGTTGCACTTTGATTGGCCAAATAACGATCCATGAACTGTTGGAGAATGAATGGTAGCAAAACGTTCATGCCTGCAAGCAACGCAGCCGCCACAATGGCGCCAATAAACTGCCGCTTATACGGTCTCGTGTACCCCATCAGCCGCTTCATAATTTTGAGTTGTTGTCGAATCGGAATACTTTTCGACCAAGCACTCTCATAACCCTTACTTGCCAAGTGATTCACCTTCTTCCGCTGCTTCCATTTCTTGTTTTGCCCACATTTCGGCATACCAGCCATGCTTGGTAATTAATTGTTCATGAGTCCCGCGCTCAATCACCTGACCATTTTCAAGGACGAGAATCTCATCCGCATGCATCACTGAGCTGAGACGATGAGCAGCAATGATTGTCGTCTTATGGGCACGATCCTGCTTCATGTTGGCTAAAATTTCTTCTTCGGTTTTAGCATCCACTGCAGACAAGGCATCATCGAGAATCAAGAGTTCAGGCGCGTTGATCACTGCTCGTGCGATAGACAGCCGTTGCTTTTGACCGCCTGACAGACTGACTCCTTTTTCACCCACCAGCGTGTCATAGCCAGCCGCAAACTTTTTAATGTCCTCGTGAACAGCACTTTCTTTAGCCGCTTGCTCAACATCCTGTTGTCCCTTTTCGAACGCTGAAAAGCGAATGTTATCGGCAACTGTTGTCGAGAATAAGAAGTTGTCCTGTGGCACATAACCGATCGAATCTAACAAGGCGTCCAGTGAATAATCTTTGATATTATGGCCGCCAAACTCAATCACGCCATCGTAGTTATCAAACTCGCGTAAAAGCAACTTAAAAATAGTGCTTTTCCCGGCGCCGACCTTGCCGACAATCCCTAGCGTGTGACCTTCAGGCAGCGTAAAATGGACACGGCTTAAAGCGACCTGTTGATCATCCGGATAACTAAATTTATTGATTTGATAACGAATATCGCCATGCGCTGGTGTCGTAATCGCGTCTTTGGCTTCAAGGATAGTCGACTTTTCCTGCAACAGTTCATCGACCCGATCATAACTGGCATTCCCACGTTCTAGAATGTTAAACAATCGGCCAATCGCAAACATCGGCCACACTAATGCTGACACATACGTCACAAAGGAAACCAGTTGGCCAATCGTGATTTGTCCATGAACGACCTGCCAGCCGCCATAGATGATCGTGATGACATAGGTTAAGCCCATGATCAGACTTGTCGTTGGATCAAATAAGGCATCAATCATATTCACGCGCCGATTAATTTGCACGGTATGGTCGACAATTTGATTAAAATCTGCCGTATCTTCGGCTTCCTGGCCAAATGTTTTAATGACTTTAATGCCGCTGACACTTTCCTGCGTTTTATCATTCAAACGTGAAAAAGCCGCCTGCGATTCAGAAAAAGCCGCATGCAAGCGGGTGCCGAGTTTTCGTGCCATCACCGCCAATAATGGCATTGGCAAAATGGCAACAATCGTCAACCGCCAGTCAACGACCAACACCATCGCAATGATGGTGGTGCCGCCAGTAATCATGGAGTCGAACAAGGTTAAAATACCGGCCCCGGCAACGTTTTGCACCGCGTTCAGGTCATTGGTCGCATGCGCCATCAAATCCCCAGTACGGTGTTTTTGATAAAACGTGGCGTCCATTTTCATAAAGTGCCAAAATAGCCGCGTACGTAACGTTCGTTCAAGCTTCGCAGCGCCACCCCAGATCGCATTACGCCAGCCAAACCGGAATAAATACTGGGCAACCCCGGAAAACAGCAATAACCCCAGCATCCACGCCAAGTGACTGCTGGTTAACCGAGATTTGCTCATCGCATCAACGAGATCCCCAATAACTTTTGGCGGAATCAAATTCACCAAGGCCACGAGCAGCAAAAAAGTAACGCCGAGCAAATACCGGCGCCATTCTTGTTTAAAATACCAACCTAATTTTCTAAAGATTCCCACGACACTGCTCCTTAACCCTTTTGCTCATGGTTTCCCCATCAGCATCTCAAAATAATTAACGTTCTCTCATCATAGCACAAACGCACTGGGACACGAAAGCGCGATGACAAAGTGATTCCTGTCATCGCGCTTTCTTAGCAATTACTTAGCGTTACGTTGGGCTTGTTTCATTTGCGCCATCATCTGGTTCAGTTTCTTAGCAGATGGTTTTTGACCCATCTGCATCATCATCGTGCGCAGCATTTCTTCGTTCACAGGCGGATTATCCTGAAAATACTTCTTCATGTAAGCCCGTGCCCCGAAGAAACCGCCTGCCAAGCCGACCAGTAAGGCAATGATCCCCACAAGTACTGTGATTAACAATGTGCGGCCTCCTTCAAGTTTCATTCTTCATTGTACTAAAGCAGGTTGACGTTGAAAAGACTAATCTTTTCGCCAACCGTGTTCACGTTGAATCTTTTGAACTTTTTTGCTAGTGAGCTCCTTGCCTTTTTTATCAAAGACCTGAGTATGCTCGATTTGATCTCGCAATCCGGCACGAAAGTCCTTTAAATAAGCCTCGCGCAATTGTTGACGCTCGATTTTCTCTTCGGGCGTCAAACCAACACTGCGATCTTTTTTAGCTAATTCATTGATACGATCCAGTCGTTCTTTTGGTTGTTCTGCCATCATGCTACCTCCTACAATTTCAGTGGCGTGCATCAGTTGAGTTGCACTGCGGCGTAACAATAATTCGCCGCCTCATGCTTAGGATAAGGCGCATTCTTTAACATCGCAACATATTCTGCGGCTCGTCGTTCTGACGAGAAGGCTTTCAACAACTCAGTCGGTGCCGACTGATCCGCATAGTAGACGATGTAGACAAGCTGATCATCCATCAGCCTTCACCTCGAGTCTGTGGGTGCTTCTTTTTTGCGTGTACGAGTTTTCCATCCTACTCATGCTTCGCTATAACGCGCTTGCCAGCCCAAAAACCTGCATGTAAGGACATCAGTTGCAGTGACCAAAAGCCGGCCATCACGACCGAGGCCACTTACACACTGGTTTCTAAGCGGGCTGGCTCACGCTCAAAAAAAAAGACCGTTTGCCGGCCTTTTTCCAGTATTAACGACGCTTTTCGCGGATACGAGCTGCTTTCCCACGTAATGCGCGCAGGTAGTAGAGCTTTGCCCGACGCACTTGGCCGTGACGGGTAACTTCGATCTTTTCAACACGTGGTGAATGTAACGGGAATGTCCGTTCCACACCAACGCCATTTGAGATCTTACGTACTGTATAAGTAGCGGAAATGCCAACGCCGTGACGCTTGATAACAACGCCTTCGAAGAGCTGTATACGTTCGCGTTCGCCTTCAACGATCTTGGCATGGACACGGACGTTATCACCAGGACGGAAGTCTGGAATGTCATCGCGTAACTGTTTCTTGGTAATTTCTTGAATCAATGGGTTCATGGGTATTTCTCCTTTGCCGACATTCATAATCATCCCGACCAGCGGAATGTCGTTGATGTGTGACGTATCACAGTCAATAAGTTTACCATGACTGGTTGGACGTGTAAAGGTGAAAATCTTTACGGTATGCTAACGTTCAGGATTGATTCTTCAATCTTGCTTCTGCCGCCTTAGTAGCTTCTTCTGTTTTAACTTCTCGCAAGAGTTTTTGAGCAGTTTGATCGAGCGTAATGGTTTTCAAGAGATCTGGACGGCGAAGATAGGTGCGGCGAAGGCTTTCCTTTTGGCGCCAGCGAGCGATGAGTTGGTGATTGCCATTTTGGAGGACTTCGGGCACTTTCATCCCCCGGTATTCTGGAGGCCGGGTGTATTGCGGATACTCGAGGAGACCGTTCTCGAAGCTATCGGTGTGGGCACTTTCATCATTGCCGAGAACGCCTGGCAGGAGACGGACAATAGCGTCAATCATGACCATAGCAGGGAGTTCACCACCAGTGAGAACGTAATCGCCTAATGAATATTCATCGGTGACAAGCGTGCGGATGCGTTCATCGTAGCCTTCGTAGTGGCCACAGATGAAGACGAGATGATCTTCTTGCGATAACGCTCGAGCGGCTTGATGGTTGAACTTCTTACCAGCCGGGTCCATTAAAATGACTCGCTTTGGACCGGGGTGACGCTCGTTGACACCATCCATCGCCTCAAATAGCGGTTCTGGTTTCAGCAACATGCCTGCACCGCCACCATATGGCGTGTCATCAACATGATGATGCTTGTCATGACTATAGCTGCGATAATCCACCACATCAAAATTAAGTAGCTCGCGTTCAATCGCCTTGCCGATCATGCTTTCGCGCAACGGCTCAAACATATTCGGAAAAAGACTTAAAACATCAATCTGCATCGTCAATCAACCCTTCCGGCACGATCACATGCGCCACTTTCTGATCTAAGTCGATGGACTGGACAACGGATTTTAGGAAAGGCAGTAAAATATCGCTTTTACCGCTACGAGGAATAACCCATACGTCATTGGGACCCGGGCTTAAGATTTCATTGACTTTGCCGAGCGTCTGACCTTGTTCATCAATAACCGTTAAGCCGATAATGTCTTTGTAATAGTAACTTCCCTCGTCCAGCGGTTGTAACGCTGTCTCGGTAACTTGCAGTTTCTTGCCTTTAAATGGCAGGACTTGATTAATATCGGTGTAATCCTTAAAGGTCAGCAAGGTGAGCCCCTTGTGTTCTCGCACGGATTGAATCGTCAAGGCAGTTTTGGGTGATGTTGCCACATAAACAGTGTTACCAACCTTAAAACGATCGGCCGGGAAATCTGTCGTGACAAGGACGCGTACTTCGCCACGAATACCGTGCGTGTTCACAATGGTGCCGATGTCATAATAATCTGGCATGTTCTTCCTCCTCTAAACGCGTTCGCTGGCCCAGAAACCTCCACATTAGGACCTTGAACCTAAATGGCCACTTATGCTCCGGTTTCTAACCAGGCCAGCGAACGCTCTTTCAAAATAAAAAGACCGACGCGGTATGCGTCAGTCTTTTTATTCTGCATGCGATGCATCCAAAATATTGAGCCGCACCCGCTTGTTGTACGGGCTTTTGACACTATATACAATGGTTCGGATCGCTTGCGCAACCCGACCTTGTTTGCCGATGACGCGGCCGACATCTTCAGGTGCCACAGCCAAATCAAAGGCCATGTAATCACCTGTTTCATGCGCAGTCACCTTGACGGCTTCTGGTTGTGTAACCAACGGGGTGACGATTGCTTGAATCAAGCTGCCGATATCCACCATTGATAACCGCCTTTATTTCTTGGCAAAGCGCGCTTCGTGATACTTCTGCATGATGCCCTTGCTACCAAGCAAGTTACGTACAGTATCTGAAGGTTGTGCGCCTTTTTGAAGCCAGTTCAAAATATCTTCTTCATTTAATTTCAAATCGACTGGATTAGTCAACGGGTTGTAATAGCCCACGGCTTCGATGAAACGACCGTCACGCGGGGAGCGTGAGTCTGCTACAACGATCCGGTAGAAAGGCTTACGCTTTGAACCCATCCGCTTTAAACGAATTTTAACTGCCACTAAGTCCACCTCCTGCTCATTTATCAACCTTGATAGCATAGCAAAAATATTTTAAGCTGTAAAGCCTTTTTTCTTTACACAGGTAAAATGTGTCGTTTGGCAACGGTCTTGTTCCTAATTGGTTGGTCAGGAAAAAATTAATTTTTAGGAATGGAAACGCTTGGCATTTTTCAGCCGACGTTTCTTGTTCTTCTTTTGTTTGCGGACCATTGAGTTCATCGCCATTTTGCCAAGTTTGCCAGAAACGCCGCCGCCCATGAGACCGTCGAGGCCCTTCATGTTACCTTTGCTCATCTGGTTCATCATTTGCTTGCTTTGATTAAACTGCTTAATCATCCGATTGACTTCAACCACTGGCCGGCCAGAACCTGCAGCCAACCGCCGCCGTCGACTTGGATTGAGAAGATCTGGATCTTCGCGTTCTTGCGGTGTCATCGAGTAAACTATCGCCTTCATGTGGGCAATGTCTTTCGGATCCATTTTGACATTGGCCAAGGCTTTGTTGTTTGCCATTCCTGGGATCATTTTCATGATATCTTCCAGCGGACCCATTTTGCTAATCTGATCCATTTGATCCAGAAAATCATTGAAGTCAAAAGAATTCTCGCGAATTTTTTCAGCCATTTCCATGGCTTGTTTTTCGTCGTAATTCTTCTGTGCCTTGTCAATCAAGGTGAGCATGTCGCCCATGCCCAAAATTCGGTTGGCCATGCGATCAGGATAGAAGACATCCAGCGCATCCATCTTTTCACCTTGACCAATGAACTTGATCGGCTTGCCAGTGACGGCACGAATGGACAGTGCGGCACCGCCACGAGTATCCCCGTCCAGTTTGGTCAGGACAACACCGGTGATATCTAGCTGCTCATTGAAGCCTTTAGCAACATCAACCGCGGCTTGCCCAGTCATGGCATCAACGACAAGCAAAATGTCGTTAGGATGGGCTAGTTCCTTGATGTTTTTCAGCTCGTTCATGAGCTTTTCGTCAATCTGCAGTCGGCCGGCAGTATCGATCAGTACATAATCATTCTTATTTTCTTTGGCAGTCGCCAACCCTTGGCGAACAATTTCGACCGGATCAACGTCGGTTCCCATTTCGAAAACTGGCACGTTGAGCTGTTTGCCGATAGTCTGCAACTGATCAATCGCTGCTGGCCGGTAAACGTCAGCAGCGATCAATAATGGCCGCGCACTGTCATTGTCCATCAGATACTTGGACAACTTACCGACAGTTGTGGTTTTTCCGGCCCCTTGCAAACCAGCCATCATGATGACAGTCGGAATATGTGGTGCCTTGTTCAGTGGCACTGCCGCCTCGCCCATCGTCTTGACCAACTCGTCATTGACGATTTTAATGATCTGCTGTGATGGGGTTAAACTTTCAAGCACTTCAGCGCCAAGCGCCTTGGTGCGGACGTTTTTAATAAATGTTTTGACAACATCAAAATTGACGTCGGCTTCCAACAAAGCCAAGCGAATTTCGCGCATTGCATCGCGAATATCACTTTCACTGACCTTACCCTTACGCCGCAGTCCGCTGAAAGCCTTCTGCAGTCGTTCTGATAATCCTTCAAATGCCATAATTTCCCCCTGCTATTTCGCGGTTTGATCCGCGACTCGTTCTAATAAGGTACTTAATGCCTTGTCGTCTGGATAATGTGTACGCGCATAACTCACTAACGTATCTACAGCTTCATTTTGCGCTTGATAGTTGGCGAAAAGATGCAACTTCTTTTCATATTCTTCCAAGCTGGCCTCAGTGCGTCGAATATTGTCATACACGGCCTGACGCGAGACATTAAACTCGGTTGCAATCTCGCCGAGTGAGTAATCATCACCGTAATATAATGCCAGATAGGCGTGCTGTTTGTCCGTCAATAACGGCCCGTAAAACTCAAACAGCGAGTTCATGCGATAATTTTTTTCGATTTCCATCATGTCATTCCTTTAATCCCATGATTGCCGGCAACTCAGTTTCCCCGGCCGCTTGAACATGGTCCTTGTATAAGGATACCGGTATCGCTGAAAATGGTCAATTACTTAAAAAATTAGGTTGATGGCCACGGAGCTAAATGCTAGCGTAGAAAGTCAGCTTCGACTATCGGTGGATAACAGCCAAGAAATAGGGTCGGAGAAAAGATCGCTTTCTTGCAATTGCTTCAAAAACACATTTGCATCCGTAGAAACCTGCACATAAGGACCTTGAACGAGGTTGGCACATCGTTTTCAGACAGGAAAAGGCTTCCATAAAATATTGTTTGTTTTAGTCTTCTCGTGGAGTATTTACTGCAATTTTTAAAGACTGTGGTGCCAAGGCGGAGCAATCGTAGGCCAGATGGGGCACAGCCGTGCAAACAACACAGCGACCGGGCTTTGGAGCTGATGTTATTAGGCGACTTCGAGACCGGGCTTTGGGCTCGAAGCGCCGCCTCCGCTCTAGCTTCGCGTCGCCACCCCATCTGGCCGGAGATTGCGGAGTTTGGCACGGCAAGAAGGTTTTAGCCTAGCCCTTCCTACGATTGTTCGGAATTTAATGACTCACAAGTCCTACGAGGAAAATTATGGTTCATCCTCTCGGAGGTTCCGAAACGCGCGAACAGGCGCAGAAACCTGCACATAAGGACCTTGAAGCTAAATGGCCAAAACCCAGCCATTTAGCTTCAAGGCCACTTATGCTCCGGTTTCTAACCGCGCCTGTTCGCGCTCTTCCAGTTTCCCCTAGTTTCGTGGTACACTGAACATGTGAAAAATTGGAGGGAAGAATATGGTCTCAACCTTTATTTACTGGGCCGTGTTTGCCGCTCTCGCTGCTTGGGGACTGTGGAGTTTGGTCTTCTCATGTGTTTACCTGAGCAACCATGAAAACGGCAATTTGTGGTTCTTTGCTATCATTAATGCGATTCTTGGCCTTCTAGGCTGGTTATTCGCTTGGATCATGAGTAATACGGCATGGCAACAATACTGGTTTGCAAGTAAGGTGCAGCCATCTGCATGGTTCACCTACCTGCTCATCGGTTACCTTGTCTTGATTGTCCTACAGGTCATCCTTGGCCGGGAGAAGAAAGTGCAAGCAGCTTAATGTCATAAAAAAAGCGTCGTACTGGTTTTTCGCCAGCACGGCGCTTTTTCGTTATTCTTCATTTTAATTAAGCTTCGACCTGAATCAAACCCTTAAATAGTCCGGCCACAAATTTGGTTGGATCAAAAGCTTGTAAGTCGTCCATCTTTTCACCAAGGCCGACAAGTTTGACCGGTACATGCAGTTCATTGCGGATTGCCAACACAATTCCGCCTTTCCCTGAACCGTCAAGTTTTGTCAAAACAATTCCAGTGATTTTAGTTGTTTGATTAAACTCCTTAGCCTGATTAAGTGCATTTTGACCGGTTGTCGCATCCAGAACCAGCAAGACTTCCTGGGGTGCATCCGGCAATTCGCGGACAATGACCCGCTTGATTTTGTTAAGCTCATTCATCAAGTTGACCTTATTTTGCAATCGGCCAGCTGTATCAACAAGCACAACATCAAATTGCTCATCCTTGGCGCGTTTGACACCATCAAAAACCACCGCGGCCGGATCGCCGCCTTCTTTCGTGGCAACGACAGGTACATCAACCCGGCGACCCCATTCCTGCAATTGCTGGATGGCGCCAGCACGGAATGTATCGGCAGCAACTAGCAGAACCCGCTTACCTTCTTCCTTTAGCTGGTGGGCAAGCTTGCCGACCGTTGTTGTCTTACCAGCACCGTTGACGCCGACAAACAGGAACACACTTGGCCCTGATTCAGCAAAATGTAGGGCATTGTCTTCATCCTTACCAGCATCGCCATACATATCCACCAGCTTCTCCACAATCACACGGGAAACGGCCTTAGGGTCTTTGGCATTTTTAAGCTTAACTTCTTCACGCAGGTCGTCACTAAGCTTAACTGCCGTTTCAAAGCCGACATCAGACTCAATCAGCATCTCTTCAAGATTGTCAAAAAAGTCTTCGTCGACACTACGAAAATTAGCAAACAGTGCATTGAGTTTTTCACCAAAACTGCTGCGGCTTTTTTCTAGGCCCTCATCATATTTATTTTCTTCAGGCGTTTCCGGTTCATCACCGGTAAACGCCTTTTTGATCGCATCAAAAAGTCCCATTAATTGATCGCTTCTTTCTGTGATTGATCCAGACTAACAGCCATAATTCGGCTAACACCTGATTCTTGCATCGTGACACCATACAATACATTCGCCGCAACCATCGTGCCATGCCGGTGAGTGATGACAATAAATTGTGTGGCGCTAGCATAATGCCGTAAGAATTCACCAAATCGATTGACATTAACATCATCTAACGAAGCTTCAACTTCATCGAGGATGGAGAATGGTACCGGACGCACTTTTAAAATTGCAAATAACAGAACAATCGCCGTTAGCGCCCGTTCGCCACCGGATAGAAGGGAAAGCCGAGTCAGTTTTTTGCCAGGCGGCTGAGCGGAAATCTCGATCCCTGTTGCGAGCAAATCATCCGGATTCGTAAGGCTCAAATGTGCATGACCGCCACCAAACATTTGCGGGAAAATTGCTTCAAAAGCACTATTGGTCTGATCAAACATATCCTTAAATCTTGTTTTGACCGTTTCATCCAATTCGTGCATCGTTTCTTCTAACTGCTGCTTAGCCTCTAGAAGATCATCTTGCTGCTTGGTGAGAAATTCGTAGCGTTCATTGACTTCCTTAAACTGATCAATTGCGTTGAGGTTCACCGGTCCCAACTCATCAATGCCACGCTTTAAAAGCTTGAGTTTACTTTTCAATTCAGGAATTGGCGCGTGATCGGCTGTCACTGCTTCCTTAGCGGCCTCGTAAGTCAACTGATAATCCTCGGCTAAAGTATTCAACCGAGCATCCAAACCTAGTTTAACTCGATTCAAAGCAACCGCTTGCTGCTCAGAAGTTGCCATAGCTTGGTGTTGCTGCTCATAAGTGGTCGTAATACGCGCCGATATTTGACTCAGCTTACCACGATTTTCCGCCTTTTGTTGTGTTAATTTGGTTTGATCCGCCTTGAGCTGCTTTAATTCAGTTTGCAAATTCGCGATCGTAGCGGTACGACTGGCCTTTTTTGCAGCAGTTTCTTCGGCCGTCGCAGTAATGTGCTCAATTCGTTGTTGCAAATCGGTCGCTTGGGCTTGCGCATCGCGTGCTTGCGTCTGCCATTGCCGTTGCTGGTCATTCAAGGTCTGCAAATCATTGGTTGTGACTGCTAGCTTGGTCTTCAACGCATTAACCGTTGCTGCATGCTGGGTGCTGGATGCCGTTGCCGCCGCAACAGCCGCCTTAGCATTTTCAATAGTTGCTTGTGCTTCAGCAATATCTTGAACCAATTTTTTACCTTGGTGCTGCAACTCAGTTAATTTGGCACTAAGATCTGCTTGCGCCGTATCTGCTTGTTGCGCCGCTGCCAGCTGACGTTGCGCCTGACGCAAGGTTTCCGCTTGGGCTGTGTGCTGACTCGTAATTGTTGTCAACTTTGCGGTTAATGCCTGTGCCTGTTGGGAAGCCGTTTGCCAAGCTGCCTGGGCCACGTTTTCTTTTTTCGTCAAAGCAGTCAGATCAGCTTGCTTTGCCTTTAATGTTTCAACAAGCGTTTGCAGTTGGACCTTTAAATGCCGGGCCTCTTGACTGCGAGCAAGCGGCGATGCTTGGCGTCCCTGCTTGACTTGGCCCCCAGTCAACGAACCCCCCGGATTTAAAATGTCGCCAGCTGTTGTGACAATTCGATAACGATGGTGGGTGGTATTGGCAATCGCGATGGCATGTGGCAAGGTATCCACCATCAAAACGCTGCCGAGTAAGTTCGCCATGACGTGTGCCAAATCTGCAGGATATTGGGCTAATTGCAACCCAGTGCCTAAAAAGCCTTCAGCACCTTCAACCAACTGTAGAACCGCACTGGGCAGCTCTCTTGGCCGCATAACGGCAGCCGGCAGGAAAGTCGCCCTACCTGCTCGTTGTTGCTTGAGCAGGCTAATGGCGCGTTGTGCAGCCGCTTCGTCACGGGTCACAATGGCCTGTAAGTTGCTACCCAAGGCTAAGTCAAACGCCTGTTGATAGGCAGTTGGAACCTCAAGTAATTCTGCGACCGCACCAATCACTCCGGGAAGTTGATCCTTATGCTTTAAAACCACCCGAACCCCATTGTAAAAGCCAGCATAATCATCATTCAATTCGGATAACGTTTCATATCGCGCCCGACTGCGCTGATAGGTGGCCAGTTCGTCTTGATAAGCTTGCTGTTGGGCCGCCCGTTGTTGCTGCAATAGATCACGATCAGTTTTGGCCTGCTCAACGGCTGTTTGCTGTTCATCAACCTCTGCTTGCAACTGTTGCTGCTGCGTCAATAATGCAGTGACCTTGGCTTCCTGATCCTGTGCATGTTTACTCAGTTCGTAAATCCGACGATCATGCGCAGCATTTTGGCTGGCGGCTAACTGTTGATCTTTTTGTAAAGCAGCCTGAGCATTTTTGTTATCGGCCTGTGATTTTAACAGATCAATATAATGATTCTGGGCTACTTCCACTTGTTGATTCAGTTTGGCTGGATCCTGGTTTGCCTGTTTCTGCTGAGCCAATTCTTGCTTAATTGCTTGCTCTTTTTCGGCGGCAGCAGTTGTTTTTGTCTTAAGTTCCTTCAATCGCTGATTTGCTTCTGTTAACGCTTGTTGAGCACGCGCCAGTCGTTCCTTTAAATCGGCCAACGTGGTTTCAGCATTAGCAGAACGTTCACTAGATAGGTTGGCTTCTCCGCTAAGATTCTCAAGCTTCATCGACCGGCTCAAGACCTGGTCATTCAACTGATTAAGCTGGTTCTCAAACTGTCGATCTACGGCACTTAACCGCTCCGACTGATCTTCCAAATCTTTAACCTTCGCCGTCAAAGCGGCGATGGTTTCCTTGGTGACCTTAGCCTCACCTTGGGTTTTCTCCTGTTCAGTCGCTAGTTGTTCGATCTCTAAGGCTAATAAGGTTTGATGAATCTGATGATACTCGCCGGATTGTTGTTGATAGTCCTTAGCCAACGAAGCCTGCTCACGTAATGGTTCCACCTGATGCTTCAATTCCACGATAATATCGTTGATCCGCGCCAGATTATCATCGTTATTGGCGAGTTCTCGTTCTGCCTTGGTTTTCTGTTGTTTATATTTATAAACGCCAGCGGCTTCTTCAATAATGCCCCGGCGTTCTTCTGGTTTACTATTAAATATGGCTTCAACCCGCCCTTGGGAAATGAACGAAAAGCTTTCACGCCCTAAGCCGGAATCCATGAACAAATCCACGATATCTTTCAGCCGAACATCTTGACCATTTAATAAAAATTCAGATGTCCCATCTCGATAAAGTCGCCGAGTGACAGAAACTTCATCAGGTTGATTTTTCAGATAACCATCATGATTATCAAAAGTCATCGTGACAGATGCACGATTAAGCGCTGGTCGCGTATCAGTGCCTGCAAAAATCACATCGCCCATCCGTTCGCCGCGCAAGCTTTTAGCACTTTGTTCGCCTAAGGCCCAGCGGATGGCCTCAGTGATATTACTTTTGCCACTGCCATTAGGTCCGACAATCCCAGTTAAACCCGACACAAAATCAATCTCAGTTTTGTCTGCAAATGATTTGAAGCCATTAATGATTAAACGCTTTAATTGCATGATGACCCCAATTCTACTTACCGCTTCAAGCTGGCTAATGCAGCTTTTGCAGCAGCTTGCTCAGCCGCTTTCTTATTCTTGCCAAAACCGGTACCCAAAACCCGGCCATCGACTTCGACATCAACGTGGAACTGCCGCTCATGGGCTGGTCCCTGCTCATCTAATAAGTGATAAACAATCGCCACATCACCATTTTGCTGCAAAACTTCCTGTAAAGCCGTTTTGTGGTCTTGATCGGCTGAAAACTCACCCGCGTCAATTTTCGGGAAAATAATCTGCTGAGCAAACCGAATGTTGGCATCGCGTCCTTGATCAAGGTATAAGGCGCCATTGAAGGCCTCAAATAAATCTTCTAGCAACGTTAAGCGTTTCCGCGCCCCAGCTTTTTCCTCACCTTTGCCAAGTTTAATATACCGGTCAAAGTGCGCTTCTTTTGAAAAAGCCGAGAAGGCCGCTGTCTGAACAGCCGCTGCCCGAATTCGGGTGAGATCGCCTTCGGGTTTGTCGGGAAACTTGCGATACAAATAATCTGAAACTGTCAATTCCAAGACAGCATCGCCTAAAAATTCCAATCGTTCATTGTCTTTTAAACCTAATTCTTTATGTTCATTCACATATGAGGAATGCGTAAACGCCTCATCCAATAGACTGAGGTCATGAAATTCGATCCCATAACGTTGACGCAATTCACTCACAAACTCTGAGGCAACCATTAAAAATCCTCCTCGAAAATGCACGCATGAGCTCGTGAACGGCTTGGGTCATAAGTTTAGAAGTACCTATCAGAGGCTGGCTATCACTTCTAAGCAGCTGACACGCCATTGCTAAACCGGACGCATTCACGCGCTCTTTTTTTATTACCTTCTAATTATACAAGAGCGCACAAAAAAAGACACCTGCGATTGCAGGTGCCCTGTAAGATCTAACTTTTACTTAGAAGCACGGCTGCTGCTTGTAACAGTCATCTTAGCCCAATTCAAGTTAGCGGTTGATGCATAGTCAACACTCGCGTTCTTGACGCGCTTGTTAACCGGATAGATTTCTTGACGGTACAGAGTCGGGATGACAAATGCTTCGTCATTCGCATACTTCTGCCAATCTTTCAAAGCCTTGGCACGATAGCTAGCACTTAATGCCTTCTGGCCATCAATGTCGTTCAACAATTCGGTGTTCTTTGCGGAAACAAACCGACTGTAGTTGAATGGTGCTTTTTGAGAGTACAGATCCATTGGTGAAGGATCCGAAGAAAGACTCCAAGCCGCTGCGTAAACATCAACGTCCTTGTCATCCTTTTGAACTTTGTCGTAGAAAGAGTTAAATTCGATCGGACGACCTGTTGTCAACTTGACGCGCAGACCAATCTTCTTCCATTGCTGGATGTAGTTTTGTGCCATTGGTTGAGCGGTTGAGCCACCAGCCATAGTTGCAAAGTTGATTGTCAACTTCTTGCCATCAGGATCGGTTCGATAACCATCCTTGCCCTTCTTATAACCTGCCTTATCAAGCAAACTGTTGGCCTTCTTGATATTCAAGTTATAACCATCAATATCGGCATGAACATCTTTACCAAAGACTGGCGGAATCAAGGTTGTTGCGCGAGAACGCGTGCCGTTATAGAACTTAGCAGCCACTTGATCGTTGTTCATTGCGTAACCCATTGCCTGACGCAAACTCTTGTTAGCCATCTTAGCCTTAGGATTATAGATGTTTTCGCTCTTGCTATGGTCCCATTTACCTAACTTAAAGCCAATATAGTTATAGGCCAAGCTCTGTCGTCCAAGATTGTCATAACCGCCGATACTCTTCCAATCATTGTAGCTATCAGCTGGCATGTTATAAACAACATCGTACTTATGATTCTTCAATGCTGATGTAATAGAGGCAGTTGAAACATTTTCAAAAGTGATCTTGTCCAATGTTGGCTTGCCTTTCCAATAGTACTGGTTAGGCGTATATTCAATACTTTGACCGGCAACAATCTTGCTCATCTTATAAGGACCAAAGAAGAGCGGCTGTTTACGAACTTTGTCGCTTGACTCTAGCTTGTCAAAAGCAACGTCATGTAGATAGTGATATGGAGCCGCGTTTTCAAGGAAATAGCCGTTCCCTGAAGTACCAAACGAAGGCTTCATCTGCTTGAAGTGAATGACCATTGTATCGCCATTATCACCCTTGGGCATGGTCAATCCAGAAATTGAATCAGCTTTACCATCATGGTATTCGGTCAAGCCTTCGATGTTCTGAAGGGATTCAGTAATACCGTTGGCTCTTAGTAGCTTTGTTAGCCATGATTTCATACGCATAAACCAAATCACGGGCAACGACTGGTTGACCATCAGACCATTTAACATTTGGTTTCACAGTCACGGTAATCGTCTTGGCACTATTGTCCTGCTTCAAGGTCGCAGCTCCGGTGTTGTTGAACTTAAATTTGCTGTTGTAAGCAAATAAAGACTCTGCTGCCGGGCTCATATATTGATTGTCATAATTGTCGGTGTACAGCTCTTCGTTAAAGACCCCCTTAAATGGTGAATCATTAACCACCGCCACATTGACATTACCGCCTTTGATCGCCTTTGCGGAGTTGTTGTAAGAAACCGGGAACTTCACAGCTTTATTAGCTGTACTTGAGCTGGAGTTCGAGCTCTTACTGCCACAGGCTACCAAGGTGATCGATAAAGCGGTAGCGAGCGTGATCATTCCGAACACAGAACGCTTCTTCATACTTTTTCCCCCTTCCGCGTCGTCATCGCAATATGTAAACGAAGCAACGCTTCATGTGAGTTAAATGATAGCATAATTAGAACAGAAAAACCAACTTTTGGGCACATTTTTTACTTTTTTTCTTCAAAAAAGGAGAGACACTTCGATTTCTCTAAGTGTCTCTCCAGTGATTTTCAGAAAATGAAAGTCAACCTCATCCGCGACGCTGGCGTGAATCCGCTGCACGACGCAGTGCTTGACCCACAAAGTTGATCGACAGGGATAGTGTCAGCAAGACCAACACGGCTGGGAACCAAACCCACCAACGATCAAAGATCAGGTCGGGGTTGGAGGCATAGCCGATCAGCGTCCCTAAACTAGGCGTCTCCATTGGCAACCCAAAGCCTAAGAATGACAGAGCGGTTTCAATCCCAATGGAACTGGCGATGGTTAAGGTCAAATCAGTGATGATTAAGGAACTGATGTTAGGCAAGACGCCGGTGAACATGATCTTGAAATTAGAGGTTCCCGACGTTTTCGACGCCATGACATACTCACTGCGCGCTTCAGAGAGCACCAGCGAGCGCATCAGTCGAGTGGTCGTCATCCAATAGAACGCCGCCATAATTAAGATAATGGTGATGACGTTGTACTGCGGAATAATCGTGACCAAGACAATGATCACCAGCAATGATGGAATGATCATCCAGAAATCGACCAGTCGCATGATCACGGCATCAATCAAGCCGCCGAAGTAGCCTGAGATTGTACCCAGTACGACACCTACAAATTCAATGATCAACGCAACGGAAATCCCAATGGTAATCGAATTTCGGGCTGCAAAAAACAGATACTTGAACATGTCACGGCCACCCTCATCTGTACCAAGGATATAGCCGCCGGTTCCGGGCGCCATATAGCGATCCAAAATATTAACTTGCGTCGCACCGCCGACATTGAACATCAGTGAACCGATGAACGCAGCGAGGATAATGAACACAGCCAAGAATAAGGACACAACAGCAACTTTATCTTTGCGAAATTCATTCAAAATCACCTTGAAGTTAGAAGGTGATTGTTCAACTTTGGTGGTTGCCGCCACCTCATTTGCATTATTTTGCATAAGTTTTCCCCACCTTCTACTCGATCCGGATCCGCGGATCCACGATACTCATGATGATATCTGACAGCAAATTCCCTAACAACGTCAAGAAACCAAATAGCAACACCAGCGAGATGACAACTGGATAGTCACGACTGGTCATAGAAGAAACAAACAGTTGGCCCATTCCGGGATAACTGAACACTGTTTCCAGAATAACCGATCCACCCAGTAACATGGTAATTTGGTTCCCCATAAACGCCGCAATCGGCAATAAGGAATTACGCAAAATATGTTTGTTGAAGATGACGCGATCCGGCACCCCTTTTGAACGGGCAGTCCGGACAAAATCTTGTCTCGTATTATCAATAACGCCAGTTCGCAAATACTGAATCGTGCTTGGTGTGGTGATAATCCCAGCAACCAAGGCTGGCAGAATCATGTGATAAATACGGTCCCAGACATACCCTAACGTGCCCGGATTATAAGTGGATGACACACTACCACCGGTTGGGAACCACTGCAGAAAGAACCCGAAGAAAATTAAACCCAATAGATAAAAGACGAATGGCGGTACCGCCATCAAAATGAAAGAGCCAACAGAGATAGCTGAATCCCGCTTGGTGCCTTCGTAACGGCCGGCAATAACACCGGCTGGAATAGCGATAACGTACAGAATAACCGTTGACATCAAGGCCAACCAGAAGGTGTTCACGGCGCGTTCGCCAATCAGACCGGTAACAGAACGTTTATAAACGAAGCTTTGTCCTAAATCACCGTGGAACATATTGCCAACCCATTTGAAGTACTGAATATACCAAGGATCATTCAAACCATATTGCTGGCGTAATGCTGCCATCTGCGCAGCACTTTGACCTTGCGAGAAATTACCAGTCAATGGATCCCCGGGCATCATCTTTGATAGCATGAAAACCAGGACGCTTAACAAGATCAATTGCGGGATCATGATTAAGACCCGTCGCAGAATTGTTTTCCACATTAATCATGCACTCCCTTCATCGTTGAATCTGGCAGCGCAACAAAATGTGTGTCGGAAATCTTCTGGAGATCCAAAACGCGGCCTTCTTTAGAATAATATTTTGATTCTTCTTCTTTAAAAACACGTTCGACTTCACGACGATGCTCTTTATTCTTCTTCCGATCATCAGGGTTGATGTCAGGAATCGCAGAAAGCAGTCGTTGCGTGTAGATGTGCTGTGGATGGTTGTAGATATCTTCACGCGAGCCGATTTCAACAAAGCGGCCGCGATGCATGATCGCCATGTTCTTACACATGTGCTTCACAACACCTAAGTCATGGGAAATAAACAGATAAGAAATATTGTATTCCTCTTGAATCCGCTTCATGAAGTTCAGCACCTGCGCCTGAACTGACAAGTCCAACGCAGAGACCGGTTCGTCAGCGATAATGAGCTTCGGGTTCGTTGCCATAGCACGGGCAACCCCAATTCGCTGACGCTGGCCGCCGGAAAACTCATGCGGATACTTGTACAAAGCATCGCTTGGCATACCAACAATATCGAGCAATTCTTGGACGCGCCGACGTTCTTCATCCCCAGTAAGATTCTGAAAATTGCGAATTGGTTCAGCAATAATATCCTCAATTCGCTTTCGTGGATTCAAACTAGATAAAGAGTCCTGAAAAATCATTTGAACGTCTTTGTTGTACTGCATATGTTTCCGAACGCTGCGTTTGGTAATATCCTGCCCTTGATACATAATCGAGCCGGACGTGACCGGTTCCAAACCCACGATTGCTTTGCCTGCGGTGGATTTTCCTGAACCGGATTCGCCAATTAACCCATATGTTTCGCCTTGTTCAATATCAAAGTCGATCCCATCGACTGCCAAAACATGATCCGTCACCCGATTAAAAAACCCCGAGCGAATCGGATAATGAATTTTTAGATTTCTAACCTCAATCATTGCCATAATTTACTCACCTTTTTCAGCTGCTTGTTCGTCATCCGGGAAATAGAAGTCCTTGTAGCAGGTACACTGAACAAAGTGATCAGGGCCAACTTCGTGCATGATCGGATGCTCTTCATGGGCTGATGCAGGAATCCAAGGAATCCGAGCCGCAAACCGACAACCTTCTATCTGCATATTCTTCAATGATGGCACAACGCCTTGAATGACATGTAATTCGTCGTCATCTGAATCTGTCTGTGGCATGGAGCGAAGTAAACTGCGCGTGTATGGGTGCGTTGGATGCTTGAAAACATCCATTACCGAACCACTTTCAACAATTTGGCCCGCATACATAACTGCCACACGATCGGCCGTTTCAGCAACAACACCAAGATCATGCGTAATTAAAATAATGCCAGAATGCATTTCCCGTTGGATGTCTTCCAACAGATCCAGGATTTGGGCCTGAATCGTCACATCCAAAGCAGTTGTTGGTTCGTCAGCGATGATAATCGGTGGTTTGCAGGCAATCGCAATGGCAATCACAATCCGCTGCCGCATACCGCCTGACAATTCGTGCGGATATGAACGTGCCGTTCGCTCAGGGTTGGGAATACCAACTTGGTTCAGTAATTCCAAGACGCGACTTTCACGCTCTTCTTTGTTCATCTTAGTGTGATAGACCAGTGTTTCTTCAATCTGCTCACCAATCCGCATCAATGGGTTCAAAGCAGCCAATGGATCTTGAAAGATCATGCCAATATCTTTGCCACGAATTCGGTCAAAAAGGGCCTCATTCAAGCCAACAAGATTAAGATTGTTGTACAAAATATCGCCAGTGACCTTCGTATTGCGCGGATCATGAAGGCCGATAATACTGGTTGCCAAAGTACTTTTACCAGAACCCGATTCGCCAACAATAGCTAAGATCTCATCTTTTCGTAACGTGATGCTGACATCATCGACCGCATCATAATAGTCGTCTCCGAGTCTGAATCCCGTGTGCAGATGTTGCACATCCAGCAGCAAATCTTCAGGTTTATCCAAGCGAACTCCTCCTTTGCGTCCTCGACGCAAGATTAAAACAAGATGAGATTTTTGAAATAATTGTCTCTAAGTATAAAGAAATTATAGCGGTTATGCAAGCGAAAAATGCGTTCTAAAGCTGTTTTGCCATGTCAAAAGCGAAAATTTGATGGCATCATTTTGGGCCCTGGTCGCCGAAATTTAGCGAACTGTGGGCGCTCAATGAGTTCGTAGCAGCGAATATTTCGAAAAGAATAATCTTTTGATGTGTCGAACGTTGCAACTTCTTATCTGTGGCCAACATCTTCGGTTCGCTGAAAGACAAACGCCATCCCCAAGGCCTTATCCGTCAGCGTCTCAGGGACAGTGCCCAAGTGCGCTCATCACGCTCCAGATCAAGGTCTATTACACGATGGTTTCTAGCCAAGCAAACTCTTAAAAAAAGCCGTCCATCTCTGGTCGGCTTTTTGTCACTTCTGATGGGCGTTGATGTAATCAACGGCATCTTGAACTGTTTTGATGTTTTCGGCGTCGTCATCGGGGATTTCTGCTCCGAAGGCATCTTCTAACTCTAAAACAAATTCAACGATGTCAATTGAATCCGCATCAAGATCCTTTTGAAAGTTAAGTGTCGGGCTGATTTTATCGGGACTCAGTTGAAAATGGTCCTGAATTAGGCCGGCAATTTTTTGATAAATTTCGTCTTCACTCATGTTGCTCCTCCATTCATCTGCCAATTTAGTGTACTTGTTTGCCACTGGAATGTCTACGCTTTCTCAGCGGTTTTCGCTTCGGCAACTTCTGGATGGGCATCAAAATAATCGGCAACTTTCGTAACGGTGCCATTTTGAACCATTTTGGCGGTTTGCAGCAAAGTATAATAAACGGTCTCTGCATCTGCCGCACCATGAGCCTTGATTAAAGGTGCTTTGAGCCCCAGCAAGACCGCGCCGCCGTATGACGAAATATCAAAGGTTGAGGCCATCGACTTGAGATTACCCTTCAGGAACAAACCGCCTAATTTGCCGGAAAGGCCCCCTTCATAGATGGCTCCCTTCAGCATGTGCATGACCGTACGCACAGTGCCTTCAATTGCCTTGAGCGTTGCGTTACCGGTGAAACCGTCCGTCACCACAACATCGGCAGGACCGTTTAGGATATCACTAGACTCAACGTTACCAACAAAATTAATCCCCGGAGCCGCGGCTAATAAATCATGAGCCTCTTGATGCATTTTGTCGCCTTTGTTGGCTTCAGTGCCATTGTTCAGCAAACCAACTCGTGGATTTTCAACGTTGCGAACATCTTTAGCATAGTAACTGCCCATGATGGCATATTGTAACAGATGATACGGACGATTTTCAGCGTTGGCACCGACGTCCAGCATCACAAAGCCTTTGCCGTCAACTGTCGGCAAGGTTGGTAACAAACCGGGGCGTTCAATGGCACGAATGCGGCCGATAATAAACAAGCCTGCCGCCAACAAAGCTCCAGTTGAGCCGAGTGAAACCATCGCGTCTGCCTCGCCTTGTTTAACGGCTTGAGCGGCTAAGACCATGGAAGCCTGTTTTTTGCGGCGGATAGCACGAACGGGTTCATCGTCGCTGTTAATTTTTTCCGGAGTATGAATGATTGTTAACCGTTCATCATGATGAATAAGCGGTTTAATTTTTGCTTCATCCCCGTACAAAAGAAATGTCAATTCTTTGTTGGCATCTCTAGCTTTTTCGACCCCGGCAATGACAACTTCTGGGGCGTTGTCGCCACCCATGGCATCAATCGCAATTTTCATTCAATTCGTTCCTTTCAAGTTTTAATCCAAACTACCGAGCATCTGCCGGCTTTCCGCCAAGTAAGCGGCAAGCGGCTGATGGTCAGACTGCAGCAAATGTGGATCGGTTTTAAAAATCTGGGCCACAATCTTTTGCGCAGCTTCTAGGGTTGGAAAATCGCCCACTGGATCAGCGACTTTGAACTCTGGTAAACCAGATTGCTTATCTCCAAAAATATCACCTGAACCCCGCATTTCCAAATCTTTTTGGGCAAGTAAGAACCCGTCGTTGGTCTTGGTCATAATTTCCATGCGGGCAATTCCTTGCTCATTTTTGGGATCAGCGATAAGCAGACACTGTGCTGCCTTTTGCCCACGTCCGACACGCCCGCGCAACTGATGCAATTGAGAAAGTCCAAAGCGATCAGCATCAAAAATTGCCATGACAGTGGCATTAGGTATGTCCACTCCAACTTCAACGACGGTGGTCGAAACCAGAACCGCGATCTTCCCATCGCTAAAAGCACGCATAATCTGATCCTTCTCGTCCGGCTTCATCTGTCCATGCAATAACGCAACAGGGCCAAGATTGCCGACCGCTTTTTGCATATCAACAAAAAGCTGCTCGGCATTTTGCAAATCAATTTTTTCGGATTCGGCAATCAAAGGGGTGATCGCAAACACCTGACTGCCTGACTGCACCTGCTCACGAATGATTCGATAAACTTGGTCAATCTGATTTTTGCGCAGCCACATGGTCGCGATCGGCTTGCGGCCCGCAGGTAATTCATCAATCGTGGAGACATCCATTTCCCCATAGGCTGTAATGGCCAGTGTTCGGGGAATAGGCGTCGCTGTCATTGACAACAAATCCGGCTTTTGTCCTTTTTCTTGAAGGATCTTGCGCTGATTAACCCCAAATCGATGCTGTTCATCAATAACAACCAGACCGAGCGCATGAAAGTCGACCCCTTTTTGAATCAACGCGTGCGTGCCGATGATGAGATTCAGGCGGCCATCACGCAACTCACTTAGGAGCTCGCGACGCTTTTTGGTTGACGTCGAGCCAGTCAACAACCCTAATTTGACTGGAAAATCTTTGAATAACTTTGTCAATTTGGCAAAATGTTGCTCAGCTAACACTTCAGTCGGCACCATTAAAGCCGCCTGAAAACCAGCGGTCACCGCCGCATACAGAACAATGGCGGCAACAACCGTTTTACCGCTCCCAACATCGCCTTGTAGCAGTCGATTCATATGATTTGGCCGCCGCATATCGGCACAAATTTCGTTTACCACGCGTTTTTGAGCATTCGTGAGCGCAAACGGCAATGTCGCTATTAGCGCGCGCAAGGCCTGATTGTCATAAGGAATCGCCAACCCGTTGCTGCTGTTGGCATTCAGTTGTTTTAACGCCTGAATTTGCAATTGGAAAAGGAAAAACTCCCGGAAAACCCCAGTACGGCGAGCCGCCTTTGCTTCTGCTGGCGTATCAGGAAAATGCATGCCATGAACCAACTGAGCATCACTCATTAAGCGATAATGCTCGCGAATGCTGGCAGGTACCAAATCGTTGATATTTTGCTGATCGCGTTCCCAGGCAGCTTTGATCAAGTCGAGTAATGTCCCCATGCGGACATTTTTGTTGACGGTGTAAATCGCCGCCATCGACGGTTGATCCTGCGACTGTGTCGCGAGAATTTTCATGCCGGTCAGACTACGACGCTTGGCATCCCATTTTCCAAAGATTGCTGCTTCATCACCCATCTGAAAACGATCTTTTAACCATGGTTGATTAAAAAACGTCACCAGAATCACGCTACGTTCAATTTGGAGCTTCACGTTAACGCGACTACGATGCGGCCCAAATCGACTAATAACCGGATCGGTCACAA
Source organism: Lacticaseibacillus paracasei subsp. paracasei (assembly GCF_000829035.1). NCBI lineage: Bacteria > Bacillati > Bacillota > Bacilli > Lactobacillales > Lactobacillaceae > Lacticaseibacillus > Lacticaseibacillus paracasei. Next base: position 1,626,067 of record NZ_AP012541.1, read on the forward strand.
CGATCCCCTTGACCGTCAATTTTTCCTGATCGGCTGCCTCGGCAAGATCCTTCACTTTCAAATCATCGTAGCGGTAAGGAAAATAAAATAGGAGATCTCTAATGGTGTGAATACCAAGGCTTGCCAGCCCAGCTTCACGTTTCGGACCAACACCAGGTAGAACAGTAACGGGATCAGTCAAAGCCATCAAGGCACCTCCTTTTTCAAAATATAGCAAACCACTAATGAGTGTGTTACTGACCATCTGGCCTAATGACGCCAATCGCACGCTTTTATATAAATTTCGCAAAAAGGTGCCCCGCATGCGGGACACCTGTACGCGATAGCTGTTTAAGCCTACTCAACTGAGACGAAATAAGGATAAACCGGTTGATCACCTTGATGGATTTCAAATTCCAAATCCGGATATTGCTTACCGACAGCATCGGCAATCGCCTTTGCTTCCGTTTGATTAGCATCCGCACCCACGATGATGGTCACAATTTCACTATCGTCATTGATCATTTTATCAATCATCGCAATCCCTGCTGCTTCGCGATCCTTATCAGTCACTGTGATCGTACCGTCGATAATCCCCATCCAGTCGTGATCTCTGATCGCCAATCCGTTGATCGTCGTATCACGGATGGCTCGGGTGATTGACCCGCTGATCACATTCGGTAGTTGGGCAGTCATTTCACTTTGATTAGTGGCTAGATCTGCATCAGGACTGTACCCTAGCATCGCGGTCATTCCTTGGTTGATCGTCTTACTTTTGACCACTGCAACTTCAACGTCAGTCGCCGCTTTTGCCGCTGCTTCCGCGGCCATGAAGATATTGCCATTGTTAGGCAAGACGATCACGTGCTTGGCATGCGCTGCTTTAACCGCATCCAAAATATCGTTTGTGCTTGGATTCATGGTCTGACCGCCATTGAGCACATGCGTCACGCCAAGGCTCTTGAAGAGTTCTCCGAGTCCTTGACCAGCCGCAATCGCAACGACACCCATTTCAGCTAACGGCTTTTGGGCCACTTGTTGATCCAATGCGCCTTCACGTTCAATAATGCTCTCCTGTTGCAAGCGCATGTTATCAACTTTGATTTTCATCAATGAACCAAATTGCTGACCATAACGGAAAACAGTCCCCGGATGCTCAGTATGAACGTGCACCTTGACCACTTCTTCATCAGAAATAACCAAGGTCGAGTCACCGAGTGTATTCAAATAGTTACGGAACGGTTCGTAGTCAAAATGTTTGAGGTTTTGGCCATCACCAAGTTCGACCATCATTTCGGTACAGTAGCCGTATACGATATCGGCTGGATCAAGCTGTACTTGCGCACTTTGATGATGCACAGCATTAATCATTTCGTTCATTTCTTCGTCAGTGACGTCATGAACATCTGAACTAATTTTACCGGACAAGCCTTCTTGGAAACCCTCGTAAATAAAAACAAGTCCTTGTCCACCAGAATCAACCACGCCGACTTCTTTCAAGACGGCCAAAAGATCAGGCGTTTTGGCTAAGGCACGTTTAGCACCTTTCACAACTGCCTGCATAACAACTAAAGCATCATCAGAGCCATTAGCCGCTTTTAAGCCAGCTTTAGCCGCTTCACGGGCGACTGTCAGGATCGTGCCTTCAACCGGCTTCATGACGGCTTTATAGGCCGTCTCGACGCCATGTGCAAACGCATCGGCTAGGTCCTGAGCCGTCAGACTTTTCTTATGCGCCACGCTTTTTGCAAAGCCACGGAAAAGTTGCGAGCTAATGACGCCAGAATTGCCTCGCGCGCCCATCAGCAAACCTTTGCCAAGATGCTTGGCTAAGTCACCAACTGACTCATCATTAGACTCCAACACCGCTTTTGCGCCAGTTTGAAAAGTCAGGTTCATATTAGTGCCAGTATCACCATCCGGAACTGGAAAAACGTTTAATGAATTCACAAAATCAGCATTTTTATTGATGCGATGTGCGGCTACCCGGATCATATCCTGGAATTTAGTCGCGGTAATTTCGGTTACTGCCACGGAACATCCTCCTCGAAGAACTTCAATATGTCACACCGTTAACAACCGGTGCGTGTACGTCAGTCGCCTAATACCTTGACGCCTTGGACGATGACGGTCACTTCATCAGTCGTGACCCCCAACATCGTTTCGAGGTTGTATTTTACTTTGTCTTGGACATTTCGGCAAACTTCTGAAATTTTAGTGCCATAACTGACGATAATGTTGACTTCGATTTTCACGCCATTATCTGTCTGACGAACGACAACACCGCGCGAATAATTTTCGCGTTTCAAAATGTCATTGAGATTATCGCGAATCTGATTACGGCTAGCCATGCCGACGATACCATAGATGGACGTCGCCGCACCGCCAACCACCGTCGCAATGACACTGTTGGAAATGTCGATGATTCCGTATTTGGTTTTGATTTTGACCGCCATGCTGTTTCCTCCTAAGCCATTCGCGATGATTTTCACATCGCGTACAATTCTACCAGCTAGTTTAGCATAGCTAAGCGATGACTGCGAGCAGAGCGTGAATCAGCCCGATTAGAAACCGAAGTGTAAGCGGCCTTGGTTGTGATGGCCGGTTTTTGGCCATTGCATCCAAGGTCCTTACACGTAGGTTTCTGGGCCTGTTCACGCGTTTCCGAACCTCCAAGCTCACAAATACCTAAATTTTGATCACTTAAACCTGAGGTGCCTATGTGTCAGTTTCTGGTCTTGTCGCTACCTTTATGAGACAATCGTTAACAGTAACATTTTTCAAAGAATATCGGACTATTTGTACTTACCCACCCAATTTTCTTAGAGTCTGATCACGCGTTTATTTTGACCTGTCAAGTAATTTTACTTTGCAAAAATTCTTGCATTAACCGCGGGCCTATGATAAGTTAGTTGAGTGAAAAATTCGAGGGTGACCTTGAAAAAAAGGAGGTCATATTGTGGCTAAAGATATTATTACTGGTCGTCATACCACGTTTGGCAACAAGCGTTCTCACGCTTTGAATTCAAGCCGGCGCCAATGGAAAGCCAACCTGCACAAGGTTCGTATCCTTGTCGATGGTAAACCAAAGCGGGTATGGGTTTCTGCACGTGCCCTTAAATCAGGTAAACTGACCCGGGTTTGATCCCATAACATTTAAAAAGGTCCTGACAATGAATGTGATGCATCCTTCATTGTCAGGACCTTTTTTTGTTGAGCGCGAGCAGGAGCGATTAGAAACCGGAGCGTAAGTGGCCTTGGGTGTGGTGACCGACTTTTGGCCATTACGCCCAAGGTCCTTACGAGTAAGTTTCTGCGACTGCGAGCGCGTTATGACAAAACGCGAGCAGGAGTGCCTAGAAACCGGAACGTACGCGGATTTTAAGCGGTTGGCCTAATATCCCTCATACAATCGGTGATTCGTTGGACGCCAACTAATTTGGGAAAACCTTGGGCTAAAATTTCCTTGCCATGCCAAACGCCGCAATCTCCGGCCAGTTGGGACTGGTACGCACTTTTTCAGGATCTTGATATGCTGACTTCTCAGATCGGTAGTTCATTAAAGCAAATCAGGAAGAAAACAATGCCTAATTATCCAATTTTTGCCCGCGCCGATCACGACTATAAATAATTGCCACCTGACCAGTCGTCCAACTCACGGTGAAGGGCTGCTTGCCAAGAAACTCATTGGAAGCCCACACATAAGGATAGCCCGCTCGCCATGGTTTTAATGGATATTTCGCTCCGACAATGGTCAAATCGGCAACTGGGGTGAGATTGACAACTGCAACGTACCGATAACCTGGCAGCGGTTTAATTTCATGCTCACCGGGGCTGTAATAATCAACCCAATTTTGCACATCAAATAAATGAAGGCGTTCAACATCTGCTAAAAAGCGCGGTTGAAGCGGTAAGAAAAGATTAGACAAAAAATGATCTAGTCGTCCACCAGTCCCGCCAACCAAGGTGACATCGCCGGATGAAGATGCCTGAAGTGCCGCTTTAACAGCCAACTCTGTATCCGTGTCATCTTTTTCAGAAGGCACCTGTTGTAGCTTCTGGACATGCCCACGAACTAGCCGCAATTCTTCAAGCGTTAAGGAATCAAAGTCGCCCACTGCCAGTTCAGGATGAATCCCTGCACGTACGAGTCGCAATGTGCCGCGATCAACGCCGATCCATACACCGGGCAATTGTTCCCAAGCGGCTGGCAAGCATGCCTGTGGACCACCTGCCATGATGTTGACGTGCGTCATTTAACAGCCTCACGCAAGCTATTCATCGCGTCACCGACATTTTTGGACCCAAAAACATACGAACCTGCAACAAAAATATCTGTCCCGGCATCAGCTGCCGCCTTCACGGTTTGATTGTTGATACCGCCATCGACTTCAATGTCAAAATGCAGTTTCCGAGCTTTACGCAGCTGATATAATCGATCAACCTTGTCCACCATCGGCGTCAAAAATTTTTGACCACCAAAACCGGGATTAACCGTCATAACCAGCACTTGATCAACCAACGGGAGAACTTCTTCAAGACTGCTCAATGGTGTGCCCGGATTGATCACAACCCCAGCGCGAACGCCTTTCTCGATCACATGCTGCAAAACGCCATAAAGATGATCCGTGGCTTCTTCGTGAACCAAAATCGTATCCGCCCCAGCTTCAGCAAAATCTGCCACCCAAGCCGCTGGGTCACTGACCATCAAGTGAACCTCCAATGGCAGACTGGTAACCGGACGTAATGCTTGGACGACCAGCGGACCGAAAGTCAGATTTGATACAAAATGACCGTCCATAACATCAACATGCAGTAAATCAGCACCGGCTTTTTCAACTTTTTCGACATCCCGCGCAAGATGAGCAAAATCAGCACTTAAAATCGATGGGGCAATTTTCATAACGATCTCCTCCATATATTGCGTTCATCCGGCCATTAATCAGCTTGACGTCCGCATTTTGTCTAATCTAAGTTACTTCTTCTTGTAAACTGGGCGCTTGCCGCTTAACTCTTCACGAAACTGTAAGTAGTTATCATAACGGCTTTGCATGATATCGCCAGCCGCCAGTGCCGCCTTAACGGCACAATGTGGCTCGCTAACGTGCTGACAGCCGCGGAATTTGCAATTGGGTGCTAACGCCGCAAACTCAGGAAAACGGTCACGCAAATCATCTAAGGTGACGTCCAGTAAACCAAGCGATGAAAAACCAGGTGTATCAGCAACTAAGCCACCGTGAATCGGATAAAGATCAGTGGTGCGGGTCGTGTGCCGGCCACGATTTAACGCATGACTAATGGCCGCTGTTGCCAAGTCCAATCCTGGCACAAGATGATTCAACAAAGTAGACTTACCAGCACCGGTTTGTCCAGTGAAAATGGTCAATTTATCGGCAAAGCTCGCTTGTACTTGCGCGAGGATTGTCGGATCAAAGGGCTTGTCAGGTGCAAAAACCGGATAGCCTATTTTTGTATAGCCGGCTAAATCTTGACGAATCTTCGTTAATCGCTGAGGCTTTGTTAAGTCGGTCTTGGTCAGATAAATCTCCGCGTGAATATCGTGGCCCTCAAGATAAACCAGAAAACGATCCAATAGGTTCTTAGAAAAGTCCGGCTCCACGGCGGAAGTGATCAAAACGGCTTGATCAACGTTGGCAACCGGTGGGCGCACCAACGCATTATGACGCGGTAATACCTTCAGCAAATAGCCTTCATCATCCCCTTCTCCCGGTTGAAAAGCAGCAATGTCGCCCACCAGCGGCGTAATTTTGTCGTTGCGCAAACTGCCGCGCCCGCGAGTTCGGTAAGTTGTCCCATTCACAGCGATGTCGTAATACCCGCTGATCTGTTTAATAATTCTTCCAGTTAAGTCTTCACTCATTGAGTAATGTTATCCTCCTGCGCAATCACGGTACCGTCCCGGACAATCCGATAGCTGCCTGGGTATTTCGTGCTAACTTGCAACGTGATGGTGATTTGATCATCAGCCGTGATGTTAAAGGACCGATTAATGGTACTAATGTTATGTGTCTTATCTGCGAAGAAGACCTGAATACCGTTGGGTGCGGGCGCAGCACTACTACTGCTACTAGTGCTGCCACTGCTATTGCTGGCACTTGCGGTACTCGAACTGGCCGGTGCTTGATAGGGAATTGAAATTGTTTTCGACCAAGTTTTGGTCTCTTCAGGATCTGGGCCTTGAGAGACCGAAACATTGACTGTGTCGCCTGGTTTAACCTGTGTCCCAGCAGCTGGCGTTTGACTGATTACCATGCCTGTATCGACGGTATCAGAGTGCGCTTGAGAAATCACAATCTTAAGTCCGACTTCATTGGCGTAATCTCGCAAACTTTTTTCGGTATAACCCGTCAAATCACGAAGCGCAAAAGTATTTGGCTTGATTGCAACGGAAACACCAAATGTGATCGTCGTTTTGTCCGCAATGACCTTTTTGCCTGCTTTAATGCTTTGTGACACGATCTTGCCTGACGGTTCGTCATTGGCGCTGACCTGTTTTTCTTTGACGGTTACGCCGCGTTTTTGCAAGTCTGACTTCACGTCTGTGTAATCTTGCCCAACATAATTCTCTAGCGTAAATTGCGGCTGACCGCGGCTTAAAATCAGCTTGACCGTCGAGCCTTCCTTAACACTCACCTGCCGTTTTGGATCTGAATCGATCACCAAATCCTTGCTAACTTTCGTGGAATAAGTGTACTTGTATGACCCAACTTTTAAGCCTGCGCTGGTCAAGGCAGTTTTTGCCTGGGTTGTGGTCATGCCCCGTAGATCGGGGACGTCCACATCCCTTTTCTGATTGGCAAAAACTGCGCCGATACCAATCATCAGCAGCATGGCGACAAGTATCCCGATGCCAATAATCCACCAACGGCGACTTTTTTTCTTAGGTCGTGCTTTCGGACTTGGCTGACTCGCTGGACTGTCAGCATCTCCTCCTTCGTCATGCGGCGGTTTGGGACCGTTGGGGATGACTGGCATGATTCGTGTCTCATCCAGATCATCTTTAGGAACCACATACTTTGCTTCATGTGCTCGTGCCGGACTCAGCGCTGTCTTGAGGTCGCTAGCCATGGCATCCGCACTGGTATAGCGATTAGCCGGATTTTTGGCTGTAGCCTTAAAAACAACATTCTCCAGTGCCTGCGGGATATGCGGATCAAACGCGCGCACCGACGGAATTTCTTCTTGAAAATGCTTTAACGCAATCGTAACTGCCGAATCACCTTCGAATGGTACAGAACCAGTCAGCATTTCAAAAAGAATAATGCCTAACGCATAAATATCACTTTGACGGGTTGGCATACTGCCGCGCGCCTGTTCCGGTGATAGATAGTGCACCGACCCCAATAATGAGTTGGTCATCGTCATCGAATTCTCCGATAACGCGACTGCAATCCCAAAATCGGTGATCTTAGCATTGCCATCCGGATCAATCAAAATATTCTGCGGTTTCAAATCACGGTGAATGATATTGTGATCATGCGCCGTCTGAACGGCAGAAAGGATCTGTTCCATCATGTCGACCACGCGCTGATATGGAATGGGGAAATGCTCGACAATGTAGTGCTTTAAATCAGAGCCTTTGACATACTCCATGACCAGAAATTGCTGACCTTGACTTTCACCAACGTCATAAATCGACACAATATTTGGATGAACCAGCTCACTGGTCGCCATGGCTTCTCGTTGAAAGCGGCGAACTGTATCGGGGTCATTTTGCAAATCAAGCCGGAGAACCTTAACCGCCACATCGCGATCAAGAATCAGGTCGCGTGCCAAATAGACGTTGGCCATACCGCCTTCGCCTAATGTTTTGATAAGCTTGTAGCGCTCATTTAAAATCGTCCCCGGCTCAATCATTGCGGCTCCCTCCGATCCTGATGAATGATCAAGGCACTGATGTTGTCAGGTCCGCCAGCAGCATTTGCTTTGAGGATCAATTCTTGAGCCTTGCTGCCAATCGGCATGTCCTGACGCAACACTGCCGCGATATCTTCATTGTCAACCATGTTGGTGAGGCCATCAGAACACAACAACAAATAGTCGTCATATTCCATATCGTAAATCGTCACATCAGCATCAACATCACTGCTGACACCAAGCGAGCGCGTGATCACGTTACGCTGCGGAAAGCGTTTGGCTTCCTCAGGGGTTAGTTCCCCATGTTTGACCAACTCATTGACCAAACTATGATCCTCAGTAATTTGAACTAAATGGCCATTGCGATAGAGGTAGCCACGTGAATCACCAATATTTGCCACCACGAATCGTGTACCGCTGATAATCACAGCCACAACCGTTGTGCCCATCCCAGAAAGATCTGTATATTGTTTCGCTTTTTGCAAAATCACATCATTTTCCTGCTGCAACTCAAAAATGAGCCAACGGACGATGGACTCGATCTCGGCAGTATCTGTTTTCTCAAAAGCATAACCTAAATGCGATACTGCCATTTCACTAGCAACATCACCACCACGATGGCCGCCCATGCCATCCGCCACCAAGGCCAACGTCGCTTCGGATTGATTTTTAAAAATACCGACATAGTCTTGATTATTTGGTCGCCGACGACCAATATCAGTGCGATAAGCGAACTCCATACATACCCCTCATTTGCGACGAATCAAACTGGCAATGAAAAATCCGTCTGTATCATAATCATCTGGAAACAGTTGCAGCGCTGGTGCGTTATGCGCCTTGTGCAATGGCTTCAAGGTTGGTACTGAAACTTGCTCGAACTCAGGATGAGCCGCCAAAAATTGTGCAACCACATCTTGATTCTCTTCTTTCACCATTGTACATGTACTATACGTCAGGCGACCACCGATTTTTAAGGTTGGTGCCACACTATTTAAGATTGCTAGCTGAATTTGTTGTAAATGCGCCGGATCTTCAGGCGTTTTTGTGTACTTGATTTCCGGTTTACGTCGAATTAAACCTAATCCGGAACAAGGGGCATCCACCAAAATTTTGTCAAAAGAATTGGCAGGAAATGTTGTCGCAACCTTACGTGCATCCAGCACCTGTGCATGAATGCGGTCCGTCAAGCCCAAGCGTTTAGCGTTTTTATTGATCAAACGCACTTTGTTGGCGTGCAGATCAAGCGCCGTCACTTGTCCGCCTTGTTTTGGATCAAGATACTGAGCAATGTGGGTGGTTTTACCGCCAGGAGCGGCACAAGCATCCAAAACAACATCCCCAGGCTGGATGTCTAGACTTGGGGCCACCAGCATCGAACTTTCATCTTGCATCGTATACTCACCTTTGACAAATGCGGATGTCCCTGCTAAGTGGCCACTAGGTGCAATGAGGCCAATTGGGGTCAAAGGACTTTCCTTCAAATCGGGGAATTCCGGCTTTAAAGAAGCAAGCAAGGCAGCTGGGGTGATTTTCGTCGTGTTGACGCGCAGTGAAGCATGCGCTGGGACATTGATGACATTCAAAATGGCACGGGTTTTCGGTTCACCCAGTTGTGCCGTCAATTTTTCAACAAGCCACACCGGCGTACTGCTTTCGATTGACAATCGCTTCACAGGATCAGCGATTGCGGCTGGGTCAGGAAAACCAGTTCGCTGAGCATTTCGCAAAACCCCAGTCACAAATTTGGCGATTCCTTGATGTCCAAGTTTCTTGGCAATTTCTGTACTATCAAAAAAAACCGCGCGTGCTGGTACTTTATCAAGATACTGCAGTTGATAAACGGCTGTATCAAGCAAACACCGAATCCAATTGTCGAGTTTCCGGCCTTTGATGAAAGGTGCCAGATAAAAATCCAACGTCAGCTGATGCTGGATCACACCATAAACGATGTTTGTCAGCAAGCCAGCATCACGCGGCGTCAACTTGTGACTATTAATCACGTGATCCAATGTCAGATTTGAATAGCCACCTTGCCCAGTGACTCGCGACAGGGTTTCAACAGCTAATAAACGCGGATTATTCGGGGTCATCAGTAATCACCTGCTGTCCTGAGACCAATTGTTGGCCCGGTCCATTCAAAAAGTCGGCAATTGATTGTTTAGCCTTGCCAGCCGGTTGTAGTTCATCCACTTGGAAAGTGGTTTGTTGGCCGGCAACCATCACCAAACGATGCTTATCCCGTTCAACAATACTGCCAGCAGGAAGCGTTGATCCTGCTGATAGCGGCGTAATCGCCCACAACTTCGTCCGTTGACCATTTAAATAAACATACCCGCCGACATCGGGACGCAACGCCCGAATCCATTGATCAAGGGCCTTGGCTGGCAGATGAATATTAAGATGCTCTTGCTCTTTGGTAATAGTCGGCGAAAAGGTCACTTTATCTGGATCTTGAGGGGTCCGGGTAGCCGTGCCAGCAATGATCTTCGGCAACGTTTCTAGTAACAAATCGCGACCGAGCAATGACAATTTGGCAAAAACGGTTCCCGTATCATCAGCACGCGTCAATGGCAGTTTTGCCTGCGCAAACATATCACCAGCATCCATTTTCTTCACCATTTCGATAATCGTGACGCCAGTTTCTGAATCGCCATTCATAATGCTGTACTGAATCGGTGCGCCACCGCGATATTTTGGCAACAGCGAACCGTGCACATTCACAGCGATAATTTTGGCTGCTTCTAAAAATTTTGTTGGTAAAAATTGGCCATATGCCGCCGTGACAATCAAGTCTGGTGCCATGGCGATGGCTTGCGCCAGCTCTGGGCTGCCACTCAATTTTTCCGGTTGCAAAACCGGGATATCATGTTTCTGCGCCGCCTGTTTAACTGGGCTAGCCGCCAGCCGCTGCTTGCGGCCAACTTTACGATCGGGTTGCGTCATCACGGCAAGAATGTCGTAATGCTGGGCAATCAGTCCTTCAAGAATCGGGACAGCAAATTCGGGTGTACCTAAAAAAATTACTGAAGTCATTTTTTCCTCCAAACGATGAGTTGCTGGTAGGTTGGTGCCTATTTTGCCATGGAACAGGTTAAGACGTTTAAACAAATGCCAACGGTTCTGGATCAATCGCGACTAAAAAGCCGTGACGACTGCTTTGCTGGGTCTCTTCCAAAATATGCTGCAGGGTTGCCGCTAACGCCGGCTCGTGTTTATATTTTAGAACGATTTGGTAAATATAGCGATTTTTCAAACGAGCAATCGGTCCTGGTGTCGGGCCAAGCATGATGACCTGATCGGATAGATGCTCACGTAATTCTTTTGCCAAAGAAAAGATAGCCTTAGCCGCCTGTGTTTCATCAACATGGCTCACAGCGATTTTCGTTGAATAAAAATATGGTGGATAATTGCCGCGATGCCGAATGGCCATCTCTTGCCGGAAAAAGCCTTCGTAGTCCTGCCGTTTGGCGTATTGAATGGCATAATGATCTGGATTGAAGGTCTGAACGAAGACTTCACCGGGTTTGTCCGCCCGACCAGCCCGGCCACTCACCTGTGTGAGCAACTGAAAGGTCTTCTCACTCGCCCGAAAATCCGGCAGGCCGAGCGCTGTGTCCGCATTAATGACACCAACTAAAGTCACATCGGGAAAATCCAGTCCCTTTGCGATCATTTGCGTACCCAGTAAGATATCGGCCTGATGGTCACCAAACGCATCTAAGATCCGCGCATGGCCACCTTTGCGCCGAGTGGTATCAACATCCATTCGCAAGATTCGGGCATCTGGCAGCAACTGCTGCAACTTCGCCTCGACCTTTTGGGTGCCAGTACCGTAATAGCGAATTTTATCAGAACCGCAGTTTGGGCAACGATGTGGAATCGGTTCCTCATGGCCGCAATAATGACATTTCAAGGTGTGTGTGTCCATGTGCAGCGTCAGACTAATGTCACAGTTCGGACATTTTGCCACATAGCCGCAATCGCGACACATCACAAAACTTGAATAACCGCGCCGATTCAAGAGCAACACACTTTGTTCCTGTCGCTGTAGTCGAATTCTCAAGGCGTCAAGCAGCGGGCCCGAAAAGTCCTCTTGCGCGCCGTGCGCAAAGGCTTCCCGCATATCAACAATATGCACTGGCGGTAATGGTTGATCGTTAATCCGATGCGGCAGCCGCAGCAGTGTATAAACGCCCTTTTCCGCTCGAGCGCGCGACTCCAATGAAGGTGTTGCTGAGCCCAACACAACCGGTGCATGGTGAATCTGTGCCCGTTTTAACAAAACGTCACGGGCGTGATAGCGTGGCGCCGAATCTTGTTTGTAGCTGGTCTCGTGCTCTTCATCCATGATGAAAACGCCGATGTTTTTTAACGGCGCAAATGCTGCCGATCGTGCGCCGACAACGACCTGAGCCTCGCCGCGCGCAATTCGGCGCCATTCATCATACTTTTCGCCATCAGACAAGCCAGAGTGCATCACGGCAACATGCGTCCCAAAACGGCCTTTTACGCGATTGACCATTTGCGGCGTCAACGCAATTTCCGGCACAAGCATCAAAGCTGTCTGTCCCGCGGCTAAAACTCGTGCAATCACCTGCAAATAGATTTCTGTTTTGCCAGAGCCGGTGACCCCTTCTAACAAAAATGTTTTAGGATCCCTTTCGGCAACGGCAGCGTTAATTTGCGTCACAATCGTCTGTTGTTCTGGCGTGAGCGGCAACGGCTTCGTCAACGGTTGATGCTGCAGTTCCGGATAAGGATCGCGGTAAGTCTCGTGGCCTTCAAGCTTCAGCCAGCCTTTTTCGACTGCCTGATTAATCACCGGCTTTGTCAGGCCATATTGATGTTCAACGGTCATCAAAGCAGGATGCTGATTGTTAGCAGCCCATTCACCAATTAAAGTTAACAGTTTAAGTTGCTTGGCGGCGTTTTTACGCACGTGTTCACGCTCGGCAGCCGCTTGCTCCAGTGATAATTGCGGGATCAAGTAAAAGATTTTTTTAACCCGAGCACGATCCTTTTTTAAATATGAAATAGCAACTTTACCTGCTTGCGCCAATTTCATCACTGCAACTTGCTGTTCAGCGTTCAAGCTACCGATCGCCAGACTGTCAGCCGTTCCAAAATATTTTTGTTGTTCATCAGCCGTCAGCTTAACCGGTTCAGCAACTTTTACCGCATCGATTTTCAACATAGTTGGCAACATTGTCTGCATGCACGCAATCCAAAAAGAATACGTTGTTTGCGCCAACCACTTCGATAGCTTTAATAATTCGTGATCCAAAACCGGGGCCGGATCAAGGACATCTAACAATGGTTTCAATTGACCGTCATAGTCGCTTTGGTCGGAGACTGACACGACCATGCCGCTCACTTTTCGCGCACCTTTGCCAAACTGGACCCAGACCCGCATTCCCGCCTGCAAAGCGTCTTCTAAGCGCGCAGGTACAAGATAATCAAACGGTCGATCTGTTTGCATCGTGGGCACATCCACGATCACCTTGGCAACAATTGCCAAGCGCTCACCCCTTTTGTTTTGCTAACATCGTTGCAAGTTGCTCAATCAAAGCAGCAGCGACTTTTGGCTTGGGCATTTCCGGCAAGGTCACTGGTGCCTGTTCTGGCCGCAATAACGTCACAGCATTCGTATCAGTGTTGAATCCGTGAGTCGCATCAACGTGATTGGCCACAATCATATCAGCATTTTTCTTAGTTAATTTAAGTTGCGCATTTTTCAAAAGATCATTGGTCTCAGCCGCAAACCCAATCAATATCTGATGCGTTTTTTTACGGCCAAGTGATGCCAAAATGTCCGGATTCTGAACCAAATTCAGCGTCAGTCCAGAAGTCGCATCAGTCTTCTTTAACTTGTGATCACTGACGGTTGGCAACCGATAATCAGCAACTGCCGCTGCCATGATAACCGCGTCTGCTTCGGTAAATTCGGCATCAATTGTGTCTGCCATGGATTGGGCACTTTCGACTTGTTTGACTGTCACACCGGGAACAACTGGTAACTGTCGCGTTGTGACCAGCGTCACTTCGGCACCAGCTCCGGCCGCGGCATTGGCAATCGCCGTGCCCATCTTACCTGAAGAGTCGTTTGTAAGGTAGCGGACAGGATCAAGTCGTTCTTTGGTTCCGCCGGCAGAAACGATGATACGGCGACCACGTAACCGCGGGTCATCTAAACTTTCGATGAATAAGGCAATCCGTTCTGGCTCAGGCATTCTCCCGATACCGGCATAGCCTTCCGCTAACAAGCCAGTTTCAGGTGGAAGCACGAGATAATTTTGTTCAGTCATCAAACTAGCAATATTCTTTTGCGTCTGCGGATTTTGCCACATCTGGTCGTTCATGGCCGGGACCAACAACTTTGGTGCCTGCATTGCCAGCAGTGTCGTCGTCACAACATTATCAGCAAGGCCGTTCGCCAGTTTAGCCAACGTATTGGCCGTTGCCGGTACCACAACACCAAGATCCGCCCAATGTGCCAATGCCACATGGGCAACATGTTCAGGATGATCAAATTCATGCCCGTCTGTCAATACAGCCGCCTTGCTGACGATAGCCAACGTCTCCGGCGTGACAAATCGTTCCGCACTTTTGGTCATCTCAACCCGTACATCATGGCCTGCTTTGATTAAGGCTCGGACCAGTAATGGCACTTTATAAGCGGCAATCCCGCCAGTGACAAACAAGGCAATATGTTGCTTCTTCATGTCGACTCCTTTCGCACTTCAAGCTAGGACCATTATACCAAACGCACACTAAAAAGAGGCAGGAGCACTTTTAAGCGCCACTGCCTCCTGTATTGCCAGCCGTCTTTAAACGCCATTGTCATCAGACAGCCAGAACGATCGATCGCTTATTCCTGATCCTTGCGATCCAATTTTTCTGCATCACGCTCAAGCATTTTAGACTTAGGATCAATGATGACATCGCCAGCCGCAATTTCTTCAAGCGCTTTGCCAACACTTTTATCAGACTTATAATCTGACAACATCTTCAAATCACCAGATTCTAATTCATGGGCACGTTTTGCCGCCAATACGGCTAGCGAATAACGGGACGGCACCTTTTCCAATAGTTTATCAATCGAAGGATAAATAATCATGAGATGAAACTCCTTTTTCTAATAGATGGGCATGAACCCCGCGCTATGCGAGCCAGCCACAGACAACTATCTTGCCAAATCTGCACTTGCTAACATGCCCTTGTAACGATCAATGACGCGTGGCACCCGCAAGTGCTCGCTTTCAATAATACGTTCGATGCGCTTAACTGCTAAATCAACTTTATCATTCACCACGGCATAATCATAATTTTCCATCATGGTGATTTCCGAAGCTGCTTTGCGAATCCGTTTATCAATGGTCACATCATCATCCGTGCCGCGTCCTTTCAACCGGTGGCGCAACTCGCTAAGATCTGGTGGTGTCAAGAAGATGAAGACACCGTTTGGACATTTTTTGCGAACCTGCATGGCACCGTTAACCTCGATCTCCAGTAGAACATCGCGGCCGGCATCCAAAGTTTCGTTCACATATTTTAACGGTGTGCCGTAGTAATTCTCAACATATTTCGCATACTCCAGCATACCACCTGTCGCAATTTCGTGCTCAAACTGGGCTTTCGTCCTAAAGTAATAATCGACACCATCAACCTCACCAGGCCGCATTTGCCGTGTCGTCATTGAAATTGAATATTGAAAATCTCGATAATTACCATCCAGCATTGCTTGCCGAACCGTTCCCTTACCGACACCACTGGGCCCGGACAAAACAATTAGCATTCCCCGCTCGTGCATGTGTGAACCTCTTTCGTTAAGTATTACTGAACATTTTGCACTTTTTCGAGGCTGATTTCAACTGCATCACCGGTGAAATGGTGAAAAGTGCGCCCGTTTGAGGGCAATCTGAGCATCACGGCGCCCCAAAGCAATCATATTAGCGATGGCTTCAGGCCGAAAATTAAACAGTCCAGGCAGCCGCTCACTGGGTTTAAGATAGAGATCGCCATGATCAGAGCCAATGCGGCCAATTCCTTCGCCGCTAATCGCGATGACATAATCAGCACCAATTTGCCGCGCAATGTCAACAGGCAAGTCATTAACAACCCCGCCATCAACATAACTCACCCCGGCCCGCTCAACTGGCGAAAAAACGCCTGGCATGGCGCTTGAAGCAAGCAACCACTCCCGCGCCTCAGGTGCAGTCAACACATCCAGTCGGGTCACATGTGCTTGAAAATCCGGGACACTGGTTGTCACTGCTAACACCGCCCGCGAATCGAGTTTGGGGGCTTGCAGCATTCGATCTAATACTGGCACAAAATGACGCCGCAAAAAGATCGGTCCATTCACTTTTGCTTCGGAAAAATGCTGCCACCATTGTGGTACTTGCTCGGGCAGCATACGGGCGGTTCCGGCAGCATTGATGGCGCCAATTGACGACCCAATCACAAATGTCGGACGTAATCGCGGCCCCAATACGGCCCACACACCGGCTTGGTATGCGCCGTGGGCAGCACCGCCGCCAAAAACAACTGCTATTGTTGCCATCGCTTGTTCCCCCCAAACGGCGTGATCCACTGATTTAAAAAAACTAGTTGCAACTTTGAACGCTTGTTCGTATAATGAAATTACAAACAAATGTTCGGAGGCTTGATCATGGAAAACAAATCATCTGCACTGCAAACCGTTACCCGTCATCTCGTCGCATCTTATCGTGAATTCTTCGATTTGGCGGCACCAAATGCAAAAATGCCTTCCCATCAGCTTGATCTTTTCCTTGATCAGGCCATGCATCGCCAGTATCAAGTGGCGCTGTTCTTTGATCAAGATCGGCCGCCATTTATCGGTCGCATTACTCGGCCATTGGGTGAGAAACGGTATCTGGTCAAAGCATACCATAGTAACGTCTATCGGATCATCACCGAAGCGGAGGTATCCTACATTAAACGATTTAAATGATCGGTGTTGGCCGGTTGCGCAGTGTCGCGCGCTACCATCATGCCATTCATCGCAGGCTGCTGATCATCGAATCCGAATTTTTGGGCTTGCATGAATGGCATTTAATTCAGATGGGATTCATCACCACCAACTAAAACGACACTAGGGTTTCTTTCTAGCTGCTATATAAAGACGCCTGATTTTCCTAAATATGGAAAATCAGGCGTCTTTCGTTTGGCATAGATCACTTATTGGAAACTAAAACTGATACCGGCAAAGCAAAGAAATCATTGACCAGATGTACTGTCGTAGACAATTCAGTCACTTAACTCATGCGTCCATGTTTGAATTCGTCTGCCATTTTCAACAATTCTTCCGCATGTTCAACTGTCAGCTTAGTGATTTTCTCCCCAGCTAGCATTCGCGCAATCTCATCAACGCGGGCCTGATCGGTTAATTTCAGAACTTGCGTCGTAGTGCGGCCATTATGAACCGCCTTACTGATGACATATTCATGATCAGCCATCGCCGCCACCTGAGGCAAATGGGTGATGCACAACACCTGCGAAGACTTAGCAATCAAGCTAATCTTATTGGCAATCGCCTGCGCAACTCGACCGGAAACGCCGGTATCGACCTCATCAAAAATGATAGCCGTCACACCTTCTGTTTTCGCAAAAATCGTCTTCATCGCTAACATCAACCGCGACAATTCACCGCCAGAGGCAATTTTAGCTAACGGTTTAGCTGACTCACCAGGATTTGTTTGAATATAAAATTCAACCTCATCCAGTCCATCAGCCCGAAAATCCTTTGCCTTAGCAAAATGCACCGAAAAAACTGTTTTTTCCATATACAATGATGCTAACTGCTCGTGAATCGCTTTCGTCAATTGCTTAGCGGCGGCATGGCGGCGTTTTGACAAAGCCGTTCCCAGCTTCTGCAACTGATTCTGGGATGCCTTCAATGTCGTATCAAGATCTTCAACCGAAGTTTCTGCTTGTTCCATTTGGTTCAATTCAGTCGCGGCCCGCTTGCCATAGGCGATCACTTCATCAAGCGATTCCCCATATTTGCGCTTTAACTGATTAAATAGATCAAGCCGCTTTTCGACTTCATCCAGCCGACCTTCGTCAAATTCCTGATCATCCAATTCCTTCGACAAGTCATTTTGGACATCTTGCAAGCTGTAATAGGCGCTTTGCAAATTGTCAGCAATGGCAGCAAAATTCGTATCAAGATCAGCAATACTTTGCATACTCGACATGGCCTGACCGATTTGATCAAGCGCATTCACTTCTTCATCACTCAATAAAGCATAGCTCTCCTGCAATGCTGAATTAATCTTTTGAAAATTGGCAAGCCTTTCACGTTCTGCAGTAAGATCCGTATCTTCATGCGGCTGCAGATTGGCACTTTGAATCTCACCCACCTGAAATTTCAACATATCCAAGCGTTGTGCCCATTCTTGCTCATTTGCCTGTTTTTGCTTCACGGCACGCAAGGTCCGTTGATAATCGTGATAAACATCAGCGTATTGTTGCCGCAATTTCAGCAAGTCATCGCCGGCAAACGAATCCAATAACCCTAGATGCGTTTCTGGATGCATGAGCTGTTGGTGTTCATTTTGCCCGTGAATATCAACCAGCGTTTCGCCGATCGCCTTCAAGGTCGTTGTATTGACCAGATGCCCGTTCACACGACAAACATTACGGCCAGTGCGAAAAATCTCGCGCTGCAACAGTACGGTGTCATTTTGATCTGGATCCATGACCCCATATGCTTGCAGCTTAGCCTCTGTTGCCGGATTTTCTTGCGCATCAAAGAGACCTTCTAAACTGGCCTTAGTGGTGCCGGTACGAATAAAATCGACTGAGCCGCGGCCACCTGCCAACAAGCCAACTGCATCGATAATGATCGACTTACCGGCACCTGTTTCCCCTGTCAAAGCGGTCATACCGGGCTGAAAACTCAGCGCCAGATGATCAATGATGGCGAAATCATGAATCGCTAACTCTTGTAACATCGCTTCACCCCACCATTGCTTCAAGTTCAGCCAACACTGCCGTTGCATATTTTGCAGACCGGCAGATGATCAAAATAGACGCATCCCCGCTGATGGTCGCAAAAATACGCTGATCATCCAGTTGTTCAATTAAAGTCTCAACTGCTGCCGCTGTCCCAGGCAATAAGGCCAAATGAATAAAATTATCCATGGCCTCACCCCACTTCATCGCGGTGATGAGCGTTCGCCGCAATTTATCAGTGGCTGGCAATTGTTTTTCTGCCGGCATACTGTAACGATAATGGCCTTCACCAGCAGGCACTTTGATCAACTGCATGTCCTTAATATCACGCGAAATGGTTGCTTGCGTGACCGGAATATGCAGCTCATTCAATCGCGCAACCAAGTCTTCCTGACGTTCGATTGGTTCATCTTGAATCAATCGTTGAATGGTTGCCTGTCGTTCGCGCTTGCGCATGTGCTCACCTCTGTCATAGATGGCTTTGTTCGATCAAAACTAGTCAAACAAAAGCTTTACCAATAGCATAGCGCACGAACTAGACAGATACCAAGTTTTTGCATAAATATTCATTATGGCCGATGTAAATCACCATAAGCGGCAGTCAAAGTTTCTTCAATATCGACATCAGGCGCCATTTTTCCAGGCGTTTGCGCACTATTTTGCAGATGAATTAAAAATTCAATATTACCTTCGCCGCCTTTGATCGGACTGTAATCCAATCCCAAGACATCGTATCCAGCCTCAAGTGCGAAATCAACGATCATTTTCAGCACGTCTCGGTGGACCTGCGGATCGCGAACAATCCCGTGTTTGCCAACATTAGCAGGCCCCGCCTCAAATTGCGGCTTAATGAGGGCAACCGCATGACCACCGGGAATCAGAATTGCTTTTAACGGCGGCAAAATAAGCTTTAATGAAATAAAGCTGACATCCGTCATGGCAAACTCAACTGGACCATCAGTGAAGTCTTCCGGCTTACTATACCGAAAGTTAACCCGCTCCATTACTTTGACCCGAGGATCTTCACGCAGTTTCCACGCCAATTGATTATAGCCAACGTCTAATGCATAACTCATCTTGGCGCCGTTTTGTAAGGCAACGTCTGTGAAGCCGCCGGTCGAGGCCCCGATATCCAAAACGGTTTTGTCCTTCAAGTCAATATTGAAGACTTTCAAGGCTTTCGCTAACTTCAACCCACCGCGACTGACATAAGGCATTTTTTTGCCTTTCACATGCAAAATAGCATCGCCAGCAATTTTTACGCCTGGTTTGTCGAGTCGCTGATTGTTCTGATCATAGACTTCACCAGCCATCACTGATCGCTTTGCTTGCTCACGAGATTCAAATAAACCTTGTTCAACTAGCAAAACATCAACGCGTTCTTTTTTGATTTTTGTCATGCTTTCAACACCGCCAAAATCTCAGCCAATGGCGCCGCGTCAACTGTCAATTCGTTTAACGCCGTCTCTGCTTTTGCAATTTCTACCTGCAAAGCTTGGATAGCACCGTCCAACCCCAATAACTCGGGAAAAGTGTTCTTATGCTCAATGACATCTTTGTCAGCCGTTTTTCCGAGTTCAGCCGTTGTTTTGGTCACATCGTTAATATCATCTTTAATTTGAAATCCTAAGCCAAAAGCGGCCGAAAAATCAGCCAGTGCTGTTTGGTCAGTCTCCGGAATGGTCACAAACAGCCCGCCCATCGCGATTGCGGCTTGGATCAAGGCCCCAGTCTTAGCTTCATGCATGCGTTTCAAAGTTTCGAGATGGTACTGCTCGTTTTCACCGTCCATATCGAGCACTTGGCCACCAACCATACCGTTGCTGCCAGCGGCTTCGGCCAGAATCTGCACACATGCGGCGCCTTTTTCAGGATACTCGCGGCTCAAGATGGCAAACGCATCGGTCAATAAGGCGTCCCCAGCCAAAATCGCTAAGGCTTCGCCAAACTGCTTATGATTGGTCGGCTTCCCGCGGCGCAGATCATCGTCGTCCATTGCCGGCAGATCATCGTGAATCAATGAATAAGTATGCACATATTCCAAAGCAGCAGCAGCCGGCAATGCATCAGCAATCACACCGTCATACATCGCCACGACACTCAACAACAACAATGGTCGCAGGCGCTTGCCACCTGCCTCCACGGAATAAACCATTGCCGCTCGCAAATGCGGGTTAGCAACAGCAGCTAATTGCTCGTCCAACGTCTGTTCAACGGCTGTGCGCCATCCTGCTAACATAGGGCTCATTGCTGATCATCCTTTGGCGAAAATGGTTGCGTCGTCCCATCGTCACTGACCATTTCGGTAACGGTTTTTTCTGCAGTTTTTAATGTTTTCTCAAGGTCCTGACTCAATTTAACACCGGCTTTAAATTGATCTAATGCCTTTTCCAGCGGTACATCGCCCTGCTCAAGCTGATTCACGATGTTTTCCAATTGTGCAAGTTTCTCTTCAAAAGTAGGTTCAGCCATGTGTTTTCTCCTTTGTGGTGACGTGTGCGCCGACTTGTCCATCAGCCACGTGAATATGAATATCTTGATCTAGCTCGTAGTCACTTAGACTTTTCAGCATCTGACCTTGTTTATCGGTCACGTAAGCAAATCCGCGGCCCAAGATTTTTAACGGACTTAGGTGATCAAGGCCACTCACGGCACTAGCAAATGCCTGACGCTTAGTTTTCACCAAACCGCGCATCGCTTGATCCAAGCGATGACGATCCCCAGTCACTTGCCGCTGCAAATTGACCAATCGGATAAACAGTTGCCGGCCATCCAATTGGGAAGTTGCCATTGCCAAACGATGATCAGCATCGCGCAGGCGATTATGCATACTCTGTTGTAGCCGTTGTTGAAATTGATCGACTCGCTGAACGTATTGATCATAAAGTCGATCCGGTTGCGTCAACACAACACTTTGTGCAGAACGCTGCACTCGAATCGCGGCATTTTTGAGCCGATTATGCATGGCATTGACCAGTCGCACCCGATCTTCAGAAATTCGATTAAGCGCATCAATCAATGTCACGGGCGTTACAATTTCCGCCGCAGCAGTTGGCGTTGCCGCCCGTCGATCGGCAATAAAATCGGTAATGGTTGTATCGGTTTCATGCCCCACTGAGCTGACAACCGGCATCGGCATGTCGACCAATGCGCGCGCAACTTTTTCCTCGTTAAAAGGCCAAAGATCTTCAATTGAACCACCACCGCGGCCAATGATCACAGCATCGAATCCACCTATTGTTTTAATCTGGTTTAATCGTTTCACCAGTGAATCGGCGGCTTGATCGCCTTGGACAACTGCCGGGAACAGCGTTAATTGCAAAATCGGATAGCGGCGTGCGACCGTCGTCATGATATCTTGAATGACGGCACCACTTGGGCTGGTCACAACTGCCACCCGTTTGGGAAAGAGTGGCAGTGGTCGTTGGTTGCGGTCAAATAGCCCTTCAGCCGCCAACTTTTTCTTCAGTTGCTCAAAAGCTTGATAAAGCGCACCCACACCATCTGGTTCGAGATGTTCGACAATTAAACGATATTCGCCGCTGGGTTCATATAAACTGACTCGCCCAACAACTAGGACTTTCATACCTTCCTCAAGGTCAAATTGAACCTTGCTGAAGGCATTACGAAACATCAGCGCACCGATTTTAGCGTGATCGTCTTTGAGTGAGAAATACTGATTACCTACACGTTTGCGATAATTGGAAATTTCACCCGTCAGATAGACTTTGGCAAGGTAAGGGTCCGCATCAAATTTGCGTTTGAGATATTGAGTGAGTGCCGTGACGCTTAAATATTGACTGGCATCAACCATTTGCTCGCCTCTTAGCCAAGGTCACTGTCTGGGCCATGAGCGAAGCAATTGTCATTGGCCCCACACCACCTGGTACTGGCGTGATGGCGCTGGCAATCGGCGCCACCGCGGCTTCGTCAACATCCCCAAGTACCTTACCGTCAGCTCCACGCGAAATACCAACGTCAATGACCACTGCCCCTGGTTTCACCGCATCGGCACCAATAAAATGCGGCACCCCAACAGCAACCACCAAAATATCAGCTTCTTTTGCCAGCTGTTTAAGATCACGGGTTTTACTATGCGCAATTGTGACGGTGGCATCGTGATTGACCATTAAACCAGCCAGCGGCCGACCGACAATGTTTGAACGGCCAATGATCACAACCCGTTTGCCCGCAACATCAATATCATAAGCATCCAACAACGCCATGATGCCATAAGGCGTGGACGCCACAACAGTTGGTTCATTGGCCCATAACCGCCCTACACTAACCGGACTAAACCCGTCAACATCTTTATCAGGATCGATAGCATCAATCACCGCCTGTTCATCAAGTCCTGCTGGTAACGGCAACTGAACCAAAATAGCATCAATATCCGGATCATGATTCAACTCGGCAACCTTCGCCAGCAAGTCCGCCTGCGTTGTCGCTTCAGGCATTCGAAACATTAAAGAACGAACGCCAATATCTTCTGCACGGCGCTGTTTATTACGTACATAAACCTCACTGGCCGGATTTGATCCCACCAAAACAACTGCCAATGTCGGCGTCACATCGTGTTGTGCCAATTGAGCAATGGTTTGCTTAAGGTCTGCCAGTATTTTCTTTGAAACTGCTCTGCCATCTAGTCGGGTTGCCAAGAGCTTCACTCCTCATTTTATCGGCGCTTGTTGCGCGCAATCGTCACTTATCAATATGCGAACATAGTACGACCAAAGCAAGATAAATCAAAACCGGTCAAAGCAAATGCCTTTGACCGGTTGACTTATGCTTGCGGCGTTGCTTGGATGAAGTTCGCCAAAATGCCATTCACAAACTTGGCTGATTGATCATCGCTGTAACGCTTTGCCAAATTGATGGCCTCATTAATCGCCGCAGCTTCCGGCATCGCTTCTTCATAACGAATTTCGTATAGACCTAATCGCAGGATGATTAAATCCGGCTTCGTCAAGCGACTGAGGGTCCAGCCTTTTTTTAATTGCGGCGTCAAGGCAGCATCCAAATCAGCCTGTTTACTCAAAACACCCTCAACCAGCGTGGTTAAATAAGCCGGTACCTCGGTATCTTGAGGTAAAACTTCGGCATACACCGCATCTTTATCAGCTTCCGGATTGGTTGCCAAGGCAAACAGCGCCTGAAAAGCAGCCTCACGGATCGCATGTCGTGATTCCATCTTATTCGTCATCCTTGCCGCTAGCGCTTTCTGCATCGTCAGTGTCGGTATCATCGTCGTTGAACAGATTATCAGGGTCAACTTTTTCAGCTTTTTCTGGAATGATGCCAACAACGTGGACATTAACCTCGCTGAGCGTCAAATCTGTCATGAACAAAAGCTGTTCCCGTAACCGTTCCTGCATCGTCAGTGCCACTTTAGGAACCGAGACGCCATAGTCTAGATACACATAAACGTCAGCGGCAATCTGATCATCCGTCACCGTCACACTGACGCCTTTGCCATGATTAGCCCGGCCGAACCAGGCGTTAATTGAAGCACCCAGTGAGCCGCGCATTTGATACACACCATCTACTTGACTAGCCGCGATGCCCAAGATGACTTCCAAAACTTCAGGAACAATCTCAATAGTCCCCTGTGCATCGGTGCGATTCGCTAATATGATATTTGTTTCTTCAGCCATCGTGAGAACCTCCTAAGCCCTAGTTGTTGGCGCGTGAAATGTAGGTGCCATCATCAGTATTGATCGTTAAAACATCGTCAACATTGATGAAAAACGGTACCTGCACGACCAACCCTGTTTCCATCGTTGCTGGTTTAGAACCACCGCTACTTGTGTTGCCACGAATGCCAGGTTCTGTTTCTTTAACCACTAAATCAACAGTCTTTGGCAACTCAATTCCAAGCGTTTCATTACCATGCATGATAATTTTGACATTCATATTTTCTTTCAAATAATTCAATTGATCGCGGATCTCGTCGCCGGGAAGCGTCAATTGGTCATAAGTATCGGTATCCATGAAGACATAATTGTCCCCATCGGCATACAAGTATTGCATGTTCTTGCTGTCAATTTGCGCCTTTTCAACTTTTTCAGTTGAGCGGAACGTTTTTTCTTGAACAGCACCTGTACGCAGGTTCTTAAGGGTTGAACGCACGAAAGCTGAACCCTTACCTGGCTTAACATGCTGAAACTCGACAATTCGCCAAAGGTCACCGTCGACCTCAATCGTCAAACCATTTTTAAAATCATTAACAGATATCATGAACTTCCTCCATACATTCAGTCGTAAACTAAACCTATTCTAGCAAGCACTGCGAATGCTTGCAACAGCAGAGCGTGAGCAGGCGCGGTTAGAAACCGGAGCATAAGCGGCCTCAAGCCTAATTGGCTGGGCTTTGGTCAATTAGGCTTGGGGCCCTTATGTGCAGGTTTCTGCACCTGCGAACGCGTTTTAGCCAAAAATCAATAAGCTAACCGATTTGACTCACAAGTCAGCTTCTGGCACGTAACTTACAGCACCAACAACTCACTAGGTGCTGGTTGACTCAAGCTTTGACTACCCGCAGCAGTCACTAATAAATCGTCCTCAATCCGAACGCCGCCAAGATCCGGTACATAAATACCAGGCTCATCCGTGACAACATTGCCCTTAGCAGCCGGCACGTCTAGATACGGTCCCCAAGCGCCGGGCCCTTCATGAATTGATAAACCGATGCCATGGCCTGTTCCGTGGCCAAAGTACTTCCCATAACCAGCATCATTGATTGTGTTGTGAGCTAAGTCATTGATGACTCGGCCAAGAACACCTGGTTTTAAAGCTTTTTGCACTTTTTGATTCGTTTGATAGACAATTTGATAAATGGTCTTCAGCCTAGGATCTGGTTCGCCCACCGCAAACGTGCGGGTTAAATCAGACATGTATCCGTGGTAGATACACCCCCAGTCAAGCGTGACAATATCGCCTTTTTCAATTTTCTTCTCTGTTGCCGCACCATGGGGCATCGCTGAGCGCGTCCCGGAAGCGACAATCGTTTCAAAAGAAACATTGCTGGCGCCAAGTCCGCGCATGAAGAAATCTAAGTCATTGGCGACATCAATTTCACGCATGCCTGGTTTGATCGTAGCAATGACATGTTGATAGCCCTTTTCGGCAATAGCGATAGCTTGTGTGATTGACGCCAATTCATTGGCATCCTTGATCTCGCGTTGCGTTTCGACAAAGTCACGGGTTGGTACTAAAGTTCCTTGTGTGAGCAAATCAAATGCTTCATAATCGGCATAATTTAAGTGAACTGCTTCAAAACCGATTCTAGTCAATTGTAAGCGATTGGCCAGCTTGCCAACGGCCTTAAACATGCTGTCCTGATGCAAAATCATTTCAGCATTATGTACTTGCTGCTTAAACTGTTCGGTAAATCGCGAATCAGTCACAAAATAAGCCTTTTGCGGGGTTACAAGCAAGGTGCTTTCTTCACCTGTAAAGCCGGTCAAATAAGTCACGTTCTTCGTATCGGTAACAAAAAAGCCATCCAGTTTTTTATCCTGAATTCGCGCCTGCAATGCTGTCATTCGATCCATCCAAATCGCTCCTTTACTGACTCATGCTTTGTTTTCTCTGAAAAAAAGACGCCCCGTTACCGGGACGTCTAGTCTTTATTCAGCAGCTGCTGCCGGATAAACTGAAACCTTCTTCTTGTCACGGCCGAAGCGTTCAAATTTTACAACGCCGTCAGCAGTCGCGAACAAGGTATCATCGCCGCCGCGACCAACGTTTTCGCCAGGGTGAATCTTGGTACCGCGCTGACGATACAAGATATTGCCTGCCTTAACGAATTGGCCATCGGCACGCTTGCTGCCCAAACGCCGGCCAGCAGAATTACGACCGTTGGATGTTGAGCCGCCACCTTTATGGTGAGAGAAGAATTGCAGATTCATCTTTAACATAACGTACACCTCCGAGGATTAATTTTGTTCAAGTTGTTTAGTAGTAATCGTCAAACGATCAGGATATTGGTCTTGGATGCTCTGTAATTCGAGCAATAAATTTTCCAACAGAATCTGACTGATGTGTAGCTGTTCGCCGGTAATGGCGGTTTTAATTGCCATCTGGAGATGCCCACCATGGACTTCATCCGCAATGACATCAGGTTCAAACCCTGCTAAGCCTTCAATGCCGTTAACGGCACCAATG
This sequence comes from Lacticaseibacillus paracasei subsp. paracasei, assembly GCF_000829035.1. Taxonomy (NCBI): domain Bacteria; kingdom Bacillati; phylum Bacillota; class Bacilli; order Lactobacillales; family Lactobacillaceae; genus Lacticaseibacillus; species Lacticaseibacillus paracasei. The sequence goes on from NZ_AP012541.1 coordinate 1,653,070, forward strand.
CTCACCGCAGAAACAGCGGCACATACAATATCCTTACCGGTTTTACCGGCATCGGCATGACCCGTCAACGAGAAGCTGACGATATCACCATGTTCATCTCGATGAAAAATTGCCTTGATCATAACTATGCTGACCTCTTAAGCGTTGATCGCGTCAATAACGACCTTCGTGTATGGTTGACGGTGACCCTTCTTTTGATGAGAGTGCTTCTTAGGCTTGTACTTGTAAGTAACAACCTTTTTCTCGCGCCCTTGTTTTTCGACCTTGCCAGTTACGGTCGCGCCTTTGACGGTTGGTGTGCCAATCTTGGCGTCACCTTCGCCTGCAACCATGATGACTTCATCAAAAGTAACTTGTTTGCCTTCGTCAGCGTCGAGTTTTTCGACATAGATGGCTTCGCCAACCTCTGCCTTGTATTGCTTGCCGCCGGTTTTGATAATTGCGTACACTGTGTGCACCTCCTGTTTTGCCTTTCGGCTTTTCCCCTGAAGACTCGCCAAGTTGGGTGCTTACGCTTAAAAACCCAACATTGTGCGGTTGCATAGGAGGGGTGCCAAATACAACGGACTAATATTACCAGAGACGACGTCAAGTTGCAAGACAAACAACAAGCGCGTAGATTCGTGCGTTTAGAAACCGGTATGTCACAAACCGTGCTGCTTTTTAAACATGCCACCTTCAAGACTCTCATATGTGTGCTTCTGGGCTAGCGAACGCGTTTCAATCAAAAGTTGAAAGCCACGGCACCGCCTTCAGTAATCACGTTTTAATCTAGAAACCATCAACTGTGCCTTTTTCGAAAAAGCCAGACACCAGCAATGACTGCCAGCATGTAAAGGATGTATATCATCGTAAAGATGGTCATCCAACCACCAAGTGCGGCATTAATTAACAGTAAACTAATGACTAGAATAGCATCCACAATCCAATTGACCGGTTGAGCCAATTGTGTGGTCACAACGATCAGCAAAGCACCGGTCACGAGAAGAATTAAAAGGTTAAGTAATATAATGATAAGCTGTCACCTCCTTGAAGAATTATATACGAGCCATCTTCTTTCAACAAGAAATCGTTTAATTGAGCAGAACGGCAAAAGAAAAAGGCTCAGAAAAGATCTCCGAGCCTGCCCCTGCCAAGGACCTTTAATATACCATAGATGCCCGCAATTATTTTACTGAATTTTTGAATTTTGGCGGCCGCATTGTAGCCAACAACCCCTTACGCTATCACTTAAAACACGATTGCTGAAAAGAAATGGTTTGTTGTAGGAAAAGCTTCCAAATATTTTGACTCGTAAGCCTTTGAAACGACGGCACAAAAAAAAGCCGCTGATTGTTCAGTTCAGCAGCCTTTAGTTACTTCTTCAATTGTTGTAACGCTTTTTCGATCGTGTTGCCTTTTCCAATGTGTTTAGCATTGCTTGAGTCAATAGCGATAAATTCTTGCGTCTTCATGTTGAGTTGGATTCGATATGACATCGTAATCCCTCCATTCTTTAAAAAATAGTTTGAATGGTCTCAGGTAGCGATGAAGGCTATACTACTCACTTTTTGTTAGTATGTCAAGCATTAAAAAACACAACGATTGCTAACTGACTTGCTTTTGACGGGATAAATCAAGATAGCAACGCTCAAACCGGCTTTAACTAATCTGATTTAAAAGCAATTTAGCCTTGGTCATGGCCTCGTCGTACGTGCCATCGGTCTTGGCCGGTAACTTTCTGATTTGATCAAGCAATTCGCGGCCTTGAATGACTAACGCTTCAATATCAGCATTTGTATCACTCAAAAAAGAAACAATTAAGTAGATGTTTAAGACTTTGGTGGCATCCTGATCGCCTGCGATTACCTCTGCACCTAACTTTTTAATGGCCGTTTTCAAATTTCGGACTTTTCTCTGTTCTTTTTTACGCTTGTGATAATAAGGCAACACAAACGGTAAGAAATTCAGATAAACCCGCACCCCACTCTGAAACTGGACCCATTTCCATCAATAAACACCTTCATTGTCGTGACTCATGTCAACATTTCGAACTAACAACTCGTAGATACAAAAAAAGCCTGATGCATTGTCCTCCTGCTTAGTCACGGATAGCCCGTCGTCACAGCAATGCTTCATGGCATTTGTAAGTTTTATGTACCAGCCGGGATTCGAACCCGGGACAAACGGTTTAGAAGACCGTTGCTCTATCCAACTGAGCTACTGGTACAAATCGTTATTAAGTATACGAGAAGCGCGACAGGCCGTCAACGGGTTCTATGAGGAAGATCATCCGATACGCAAGTTAGACGGATATAGTTGAAAGCAGTCAATGAGACCGCTACACTGAATTTATCACAATTTTCTCATAAAGGAAGACAATGCTGATGAAATTAAATCAATTTGCCCGTTTGACACCTGACTTCAAGGTGCAAGTAGCGGAGCTTAAGCAGATTGGCCTGCAAGCCGATCCTGATGACGCTTTTAGTCAAAGTGCGACCGACCTTTTCAATGCCTTTTTTCCAGAGGCTTATACTTTAGCCGCAAAGGAAGATAAGCTCGCCCAAGTAGCAGTCAACATGGACCAAACACTAGCAGCATGGTTGGCGAAAAAACCATCCAAAATGACGCGCCGTGACTTTTATAATGTGGCGCTACAACTACTTGGCTTCGAAGCTTTCACTGACTTTGACCTGAATGATCCCTTTAAAATGATGACTGCAACCAAGTTACCAAGCCTCGATCACGATCTAACGAGCACCGCTGATTTGCTCAAGGCTGTTTATCTATTGTTAAATACGCGAACCAAGCATCTGGTTAGTTATTTGGATGATCTAGCTAATCGCGGTTTTTTAAAGGACTTCCAGAAAAAACAGAAAAAACCGACCCACCTTCTTTTTAACGGCAAAGTCCAACAAGTTTTTGATGCGCGGCAGGCGGTTCGTGAAGTTGTTTGGATCGAATCGGATATGGATACCGATCACGATGGCCAACGCGACTTGCTCGAAGCGACTATTTACCGCCCGAAAGCCACAGATCAAGGGCTTAAAGTGCCCGTGTTATTTACTGCAAATCCGTATTTTCATGGAACCAACGATGTGACTGCAGTGACGCACGTGCCGGAAACGACCTTAGCTGTTAAAACACACGGAGCCTCGAAAGCTGAAGTTACGGCAAATCCTGAAGAGCCTGCCAACTTGCCTCATCATCCAGTTAATGGCGAGGCGACACAGGCCGAAGCTTATGCCGAAGAAAACAGTATGTATGCCTTTAACGATTATTTTCTCGCCCGTGGCTTTGCTGTGGTTTATTCGGCAGGTGTTGGCACTCGCTATTCCGACGGCTTCCGGACAACCGGTGGCCCAGAAGAAACCGATGGTGCTGTTGCTGTCATCGAGTGGCTGACCGGTAAACGCCGCGCTTTTACGAACCGGACAGATGGTATTACCATCAAAGCTTGGTGGTCAACCGGTCTTGTCGCTATGACCGGCAAATCCTACCTGGCTACATTAGCCATGGCGGCGGCCACCACTGGGGTTGACGGTCTCAAGACAATTGTAGCCGACGCTGGCATTTCCAGCTGGTATGACTACTACCGTGAAAATGGTCTCGTAGTGGCCCCTGGTGGTTTCCAGGGTGAAGATGCGGATGTTCTGGCTGTGGATACCTTCTCCCGGCAAAAGTCCGGCGGCGACCTGATCAACATCAAACAAGCTTGGGAAAAGCATCTTGCTACGATCACTCACGATCAGGATCGAACAACTGGCGCTTACAACACATGGTGGGATGCGCGCAACTACCGGAAAAACGCTAACAAGGTCAGGGCAGATGTGGTGTTGATCCATGGTCTTAATGATTGGAACGTAAAACCTACAAACGCCATCAAGTTTTGGGAGGCCATCGCAGACCTGCCAATTCAAAAGAAACTGGTTTTGCATCAAGGCCAGCACGTTTACGTCCACAATGTTCGCTCATTAGATTTTCTAGATATGATGAATTTGTGGCTCACACATGAATTGCTTGGTGAGGCGAATGGCGCCGAAGATGTATTACCAAATGTTGTTGTGCAAGATAATGTTGCTGTTCAGACTTGGTCGGCCTATCAGAATTTTGCCAGCCCAGCAGCAGAGCATGTGACCAACACTCGCAATCTAAAAACGGATTTCGAGGCGGCCACGGATCAATTTACCGATCACGCAACAGCAACTTTTAATGCCCAGCATGATACCAGTGCCAGTTTCGAGACTGCCATCATCACCCCTAACAGTGCTTATGCCAATAGCCGCTTGTGGCTCACGCAGCCGCCACTTGAGCGCGACCAAACACTGGAAGGCATTCCGCACTTAGAGCTGACGCTGGCCATTGATGCCCCAACAGGTATTCTCAGTGTTCGCCTCATTGATTTAGGAATGGCCAAGCGATTCGGTGAAACCGCGGCAACGGTGGCCTTAAACGGTCTTCAACTTGGTTTTGATTATAAAACAACAGACATTCTCGAATTCAAACCAACGGCTAAACCGACACCAAGCAAGTTGATCTCGCTTGGCCATATCAACCTGCAAAATCCAAAAAATGCTTACGAAGTGCAAAGGATTACGCCCGGCCAACCGTTCCATATCAGTTTGGATCTCCAACCCACCCACTATCATCTGCCAGCTGGTCGTCAACTCGCTTTGGTCATTCATGGGGCAGATATGGCCCAAACCATTCGCCCGATCAAAACAACTCATTATCAAATTGATTTGGCTAATAGCAGCATCACGCTCCCTTACCGCATTTAACTTAATAGGATGCTCACCAGTTTTTTCATGCATGATGCATCAAAAAAGGAGATATCAAGCGCCGAGTCGGCCTGACATCTCCTTTTTTCTTACTTAACTGTTCAATCAACTTGCTTCAACGGTGACAGCAACAGCTTTTGGGTTGTCTGGTTTAGTAAAGCTCCAGATATTGTTGCCGTTCCCATTCAGAAACCTGCTGACGATAAGCGGACCATTCGAGGTTCTTTGAGTCCATGAAACTTTGATACAAATGTTTACCCAGGGCAGCCTTGACCACATCATCAGCCGCTAATGCCTTCAAAGCATTGTGCAAAGTTGATGGGAGGTCTTGAATATGATTTGCTTTCCGTTCATCGTCTTGCATCCGATAAATGTTGCGATCAACGGCTTCTTCCGGCTTCAATTTCTTAGTCACACCATCTAAACCGGCTTGGAGAATCCCGGCGATGGCTAAGTATGGATTAGCGGTTGGATCAACTGACCGCAGTTCCAGTCGCGTGGACAATCCACGAGATTGTGGCACACGAATCAACGGTGACCGGTTCTTGCCTGACCAAGCAACATAAACTGGCGCTTCAAAACCAGGAACCAAACGCTTGTAGGAGTTCACAGTTGGGTTATTAATAGCGGTTAAAGCATAAGCGTGACGCAGAACCCCGGCGAGAAAATGCATGGCAGTTTCGCTCAACTGGTCATCCGTATTGGCATCGAAGAAAGCATTGCCCTTGTCATGGAAAAGACTCATGTTGATATGCATCCCACTACCGTTAATACCGTGGAGTGGTTTTGGCATGAAGGTTGCATAAAGCCCATGCTTGCGGGCAATCGTTTTAACCACAAGTTTAAAGGTTTGAATGTTGTCAGCAGCTTCTAAGGCATCAGCATACTTGAAGTCAATTTCATGCTGGCCTGGCGCAACTTCATGGTGAGAAGCTTCGACTTCAAAGCCCATTTTTTCGAGTTCAAGGACGATATCACGCCGACAGTTTTCGCCTAAATCTAATGGTGCAAAATCAAAGTAGGAGCCCTTGTCGTTCAACTGAGTCGTCGGATTGCCATTTTCATCCATCTTAAACAGGAAGAATTCTGGTTCTGGTCCAATATTAAATGAAGTAAAACCAGCCTCCTTCATTTCGTTCACGACCCGAATCAAGTTATTCCGTGGATCACCAGCAAAAGGACTGCCATCAGGACGATGAACGGAGCAGATCAAACGCGCAATCTTACCGTGATCGTTTTCCCAAGGGAACAATAACCATGTGTCGAGATCCGGAAACAGTAGCATATCACTTTCTTCGATCCGGACAAAGCCATCAATCGAGGAGCCATCAAAGGTGATCTTGTTATTGAGGACCTTCTCCAATTGAGAAATTGGGACCTCAACGTTCTTAACGATTCCGTTAATGTCAGTGAACATCAGGCGCAGGAACAAAACATTTTCATCCTTAACAGTCTGACGAATCTCATCAGCGGTAATTGTTTTTCTTGCCATATACGTGAACTCCTATCTTTAGTGTGATTGGCGGAAACCTATGGCTGGACCGGGATCGGGACTCTGGTTCAGTCGACTCTGGTTTAACAACTCGTCTCGCAGTACTTGCCGCACTTCGGCATCGCTGTCTTCATGATGTCGGGGATGCTTGAGTCGCTTTACGTCGGCAAGCGTGAAACCGTCTGCCATTTGACTGCGAATCTCAAGCAATTCATTAACATTATTCAGCGAGTATGTCCGATGATTACCAGCGTTTCGTGCAGGTTGAACCAACCCTTGCGCTTCATAATAACGAATCTGGCGCGCGGTTAAATCAGTCAATAACATGACTGTACCAATCGGCAGAACCGATCGCGTTCTCAGATCAGCGATCTCAGCCATAGGCATCCTCCTTTACAACAATGTCAGGTTATCAAACCATATAAGGCGTGTCAACGGCAGATGTAAGCTTTTCTGACATTCAAATAAAAAGATACCCTTTTTTTGTTTTCAAAATGAAGATGCCATAGACCAATAAATAAAAAGACGGTCATCATCTCTGGTAAAGCGCAACCGTTTCCAACCGCTATGTCGCTATCATCCCACCACCAATCACATCATCACACTGCCGGCTCAGACTGTTGGCACGAATAGAAGGCATCGAAGACACAGTCTTTGAAGTCACTCTAAAAATTTTCCGTTTAACATTATGTTAAAATCAACTGAATCTATTTTGAAAGGAACTCGCAGGCATGCACTTATATATCGGCTACTCAGAAAAAGTAGCAGCAAGGATACTGCCCACCAATTGGCGTTGTTTAACTGCGGCACCGTTAGCTGCCTTTGGCGCAGCAATCATCGATGCTTCTGACACTGCAACGCTCACTCAGCTTGTGGCCAGCCAATTACCCTTACCAACTTTTATCATCGGCCAGATACCAATCAGTCACACTGGTCAGCTGACAGTCACCAACATCGATACACTTAATACCGCAACAATGGCTCAGATTACTGCTGCTGCACAAGCTTATGAGCAAACCATGGTACCAGCATTCATTCGCGACTTACTGGACTATGCGAAGGCGGACCCAACCAGCTTTGCGACTCCTGGCCACCACAGCGGTCACTACGACGACTTAGCACCAGCAGGTTACTTACTTCATCAGGCTTACGGCCCAACTTTCTTCGCTAGCGATACCAGCGATGTCGTCACTTCTTTGGGCGATATGTTAACACATGGGGGCACCCCGCTAGCTGCCGAAGAAGCGACCGCGCAGTTATATCATGCCGATGAAACTTATTTTGTGACCAACGGCACGACTGGATCGAATAACATTGTGGCCAGTGCATTGCTCACGCCAGGCGATTTGGTTTTATTCGATCGGAATAACCACAAATCTTTTTATAACGCGGCACTTGTCCAAAATGATGCCCGCCCGGTTTATTTGGATACACTTCGAACGAAACGTGGGTTGATTGGTCCGATCGATTTACAGAATCTAACCCATGAAAGTTTGCGACAAATGGCGGTAGCGGTGGCTCCCGAAAAGGCACATCAATCGCGGCCATTTCGACTGACAATTCTTGAACTAGAAACCTTTGATGGCATTGTGCCAAATGTCCGTCAGTTAATCGATCTTTTTGGGCCTTTAACCGACTACATTGCTTTCGATGCTGCTTGGGGTGGTTATGAGCCGTTTATTCCAGCAATGACGCCCATGGATCCCCTGCAGGTACCGCTTGCGCCGACTGACCCTGGTATCATCGTCACCCAAAGTGTCCACAAACAGCAATCCGGGTTTGGCCAGGCATCACAGATTCATAAAAAAGATGCCCATATTAAGGGACAAGCGCGATATGTCGGTCACGAACAGTTCAACCACGCGTACTTAAAACATGTTACGACCAGCTACAATTATCCGCTTTACGCGTCATTAGTCGCCAACACTGCCATTAATCAAGGTGCTCGCGGACAAAAAATCTGGCAAGATGCCATTCGAGCAGCACTCGGCTTTCGCCGCTCGCTCAACGATTCGCGACTCTTTTCTGCTTACGAACCGCCTGAGTTGACAACTTTGCCTGCTGATCAGGCCATTCAGACTGCTGAGGCTTGGTCCATGACGCCACAAGCTGCATGGCATCAACTCGCAGGCCTTCAACCTGATCAAGCATTTCTTGATCCAGGTAAAGTGACCGTGCTATTACCTGACACAGCCGCATTTGGCATCAGCGGTTGGTTAGTAGATCGTTATTTACTTGACCACGGCATTATTCCGGAAAAAGCCGACCTAAATAGCCTGCTTTTTTTAGTGACGCCGGGAACCGCTCGAACAGACTGGCAACGATTGCGCCAAGTGTTAGCCCAGTTTGAAACCGATTATTTTGTAAATAAAACCGTTGCTGAAAGTTTGCCAAAATTAGTCGCTGAAACTGGCGAGGCGTATGCACATCAAACATTACGCGAACTAAGTCAGACCATGTCGGACTTTTTCCGAGAAGCGCACCTAACTGAGCAACAACGTGACTTGTTTACCAACACCAACGCCATCCCCACTGCCATGACCCCGCAAGCCGCCGATCGTTATTTTGTTCGCGGTCAAATTGACACCATCCCTCTGGAGCAAGCCACGGGCCGTATCGCAGTCGACGGCGCGCTGCCCTATCCGCCCGGAATCTTTGTGGTTGTCCCTGGCGAACGCTGGCGACCGGAAGCGATCAGTTACTTTCAAACACTTTTTGAAGGTATACGGCACTTCCCCGGCTTTACCCCAGAAATCCAAGGCGTTATCGCTCGTGCAGGTGGTCAGCCATATGTTCATGTTGTGCATGAACAACTTTCATAGCCGTCAAAAAACGCGATCAATTAGCTTGATCGCGTTTTTTTGCTTAGCCTATTCTAGTTATCAAAGAAAGTGGACTGCGCGGCTCCCATGGTCGCCAATTTAATATGCGCATAGGTTAGCCCGCCTTGCAGGTATAACGTATATGGCGGGCGCAACGGGCCATCACCGGAAAATTCAATCGTTGAGCCAGCAACGAATGTGCCGCCTGCCATAATGACTTGATCCTCATAACCGGCCATTTTTTCCGGAATCGGCGTCACAAAGCTGTCAACTGGCGAGTTTGCTTGAACAGCCTTAGCAAATTTCACCATGTCATCGGCATTGCCGAAGTTGACTGTTTGAATCAAATCGGTTCGCGGTGCATCCCAAGCAGGTGAGACGTCCAGCCCCAGTTTAGCAAATAAGGCTGCTTCGAAAATGGCGCCTTTAATGGCATTCCCTGTGGTTTGCGGCGAAATGAAGAAGCCTTGATACATGTCAGCCAACGCACCGACTGTGGCCCCTTCAGCCCCGCCAAGACCCGGTACCGTGAACCGATAACTGATGCGGTCAATCAGATCCTTTTTACCGACAATATAACCGCCAGTTTTGGCCATGCCACCGCCTGCGTTTTTAAACAACGAGCCGGCCATGACATCAGCACCGACTTCCAATGGTTCCTTGGTTTCCGAGAACTCGCCATAGGCATTATCGACAAAGATCCAGACATTCGGCAAAACACTGCGAACAACCTTGATCATCGCAGCGATCTGATCGACGGTGAAAGAATCGCGGGTTGCATAACCGCGAGATCGCTGAATGGCAACCACTTTGGTCTTATCGTTCAACCGCGCTTTGACAGCATCATCGTCTACCGCCCCGTTTGGCAGCAGGTCAACATAATCAACACCAATGCCATATTCTTGCGGCGCGCCAATCCCGTTGCCAGCTAAGCCTAGTACTTCCTGCAGGGTATCGTACGGCTTACCGGTGATGTACACAATATCGTCACCTGGCCGAACCAAGCCTAATAAGGCAACGCCAATTGCATGCGTACCAGAAACAAATTGCGGCCGCACCAGTGCATCTTCGCCGCCCAAAACATCGGCGTAGATGGCCTCCAAGACATCGCGGCCTTCATCATTATGACCATAACCGGTTGATCCGGTTAGATAACTTTCTGCCACATGATGGTTTTGAAAACTTGTTAAAACCTTATTCTGATTCTCCAAGATGCGCGCATCAATTTTTGCCAGTTGTGGCGCGATCTGTGCGTCAACTTCTTTAACCATTGTCTGTAATTTTGGATCAAACTTATCCATCCAACTCATGATACTTTTCTCCTTTAAGTGAGCGCGAACAGGCGCGTTTAGAAATCGGCGCATAGATGGGCGTCAACCAGATTTGCTCGAAACTGAACCTAGCCAATCTGGTTGACGGCCTTCATATCCAAATTGATACGACTGTATTCGCGTTAACGTTGTTTAAGCCACTGTTGCACCAACGTAACAATGGCATTTTTGTCTTCCGGATGCGCGACCAGATCAAACCAATGGGTCGGCATCTGATTGCGAAAATAGGTCAGCTGCCGTTTAGCAAAATGCCGGGAATGTTGCTTAATCAGTGCAACACAATTCGCCAATTCAGCCTGACCGTGAAGATATGGCACTAGCTCTTTGTAGCCGATAGCCTGCATGGCCTGTGCATCTGCTGGCACGGTTTTTAATAGCTGCTCAACTTCAGCGAGTAACCCGGCCTGCATCATCGCATCCACCCGTGCATTAATTCGATCATACAAAACGGTTCGGTCCGTGGTTAAGCCAATGACCAAGGTCGAGAACAACGGCTCTGGTTGTGGCTGGTCAGAAAAGCGCCGTCCGGTTAATTCACCGACTTCTAAGGCACGAATCACCCGCCGCGTATTGGCCGGCGCAATTTGTTGCGCAGCATCTGGGTCGCGCTGTGCCAATTGCTGCCACAACCATGATTGACCGTTTGTTGCTAGCGCCACCTGCCAGCGCTGCCGAATAGCTGTCGGCGGCGCCTTCCCGCCTAAAGGCAGATTTAAGCGCAAACTATTAAGATAAAAACCGGTACCGCCTACCAGAATCGGTAATTGTTGCCGATCAGCCACCGTATCAATCATGGCCGTCGCTGCCTTTTTAAACTTGGCGACCGAGTATGCGACGGTAGGGTCAGCGATATCCAATAAATGGTGTGGCACCCCTTGCATCTCTTTTGGCGTGATTTTCGCCGTTCCAATGTCCATGTGGCGATAAATCTGATAGGCGTCGCCGTTAATCACTTCACCGTGTAGCTGCTGGGCTAAATAAACGCCGAGGTCACTTTTTCCAACAGCTGTCGGTCCGACAATCATGACAATCCGTTTGGCTGGTTTATCCATTTCATTAAGCTCCGATAGTATAGTATAATAAAAACAGTATCATAGATCATTAATCAGGGGGGATTTTCATGAAACATAAATTTGCTCGTGGCTTTTTTGTTGGCACGCTAATGACCCTTGGCGCAATTGCCGGTAGCGTTTTTGCCTTTAAGAAAAACTATATCGAACCTGTGGAAACTAAGGTCGATGAAATTAACGATAACCGGCGTAAAGCTAACCGTAAGCGTTTCTCAGCTCATCAAGGTTAAGCAACACCAGCTGTTAATAGCGGTATGTTCATAATGAGCGCCGCTATCAGCAAAAAAGCAATCGACAAGTTCGATTGCTTTTTTCTTGCGCTTATGTAGCGGCTAATAGTTAGTCGGGCTCTTTTTTGTTTTGCCTGACCAGTTATCATAGCCGCCTTTTAGCCAACTGATTTTTTCGAAACCATTCTTGCGTAAACGCCGAGCAGCACGCAAGGAGAGCACGCCAGTTTTGTCATAGAGATAAACCGGCAGATCTTGACGCATTTCACCCATCCGTTCACGCAACTGCGTATAAGGAATATCGCGGGCACCGAGAATATGGCCCGCTTTGAATTCGTTACGCTCGCGTAAGTCAATAATCTGTGCTTTACGCATGGTATGTTCAAAGTCATCCGGCGTGATCTCGCCGCCGATAGCCTTAAACCGTGATTTTTGATAGTAACTCCACAACCAGTTGAAACCCCAATAAATCAGAAACAATCCAACAAAAATTAACAGATAAGTTAACACGTGTATGACTCCTTCTTCCGCTTACTTAAGTGCAAGGCTGGCAGCTCCGATAACGCCAGCAGTGTTACCTAGCGTTGCCAGACGCAGACTTGTTGTTTCCCGAACATTCGGGAACGTATTTTCCTTGAAATACTTATCAACTCGCTTCAGCAAAAAGTCGCCTGCTGCTGAAACGCCGCCACCAATGACGATGAATTTCGGATTCAGCAGATTGCCGACATTTGCCAATGCCAAGCCAAGAAAGTAGCTAACCCGGTCAACAATCATCAACGCAAGTTTGTCGCCGGTTTTGGCAAGATCAAAAACAATTTTGCTAGAAATCTCATCGCCATCATCTAACGTCTGCTTCAATTTGGAGTCGCCAGCGAATTCTTCAGCCATATCCCGGGCCACCCGGACAACGCCAGTCGCACTGGCTACAGTTTCGAGACAACCGCGTTTGCCGCAAGTACAGAGATAACCATTCACCGGATCAACAGTCACGTGTCCGAGTTCGCCTGCTGAGCCTGCAACACCATGCAATAAGTTACCATCGGCAATAATGCCGCCGCCAACGCCTGTGCCAAGCGTTACGAAAGTTACATTGGCGTCATTTTCGCCAGCGCCTTTCCAACGTTCGCCCAAGGCAGCCACATTGGCGTCGTTATCAATACTAAAGGGAATCCCAGTACCAGCCTCAATATCCTTCTTAGCCTGCTGCAAGGTTTTCCAATTCAAGTTGTAAGCGCCAATTACCGTGCCTGCTTCAATATCAACTGAACCAGGTGAGCCCATACCGATACCGACAAAATCATTCGGTGTCATGTTGTAGAGTTTGAGATGTTCGTTGATCGAATCAATGATATCCGGCAAGATGTGACTGCCTTCATCCAAAATATTAGTATCGATACTCCAGCGCTGTTGAATCTCACCATCAGTGGTTAAGATCGCGAATTTAACCGTTGTGCCGCCCAAATCGACACCAATTAATTTTTTGTCATTCATTTTTGTCATTCCTCCGTTTTTCGGCGGGCAGTGGCAGCTCATGATTTAAAGGATGTGCCTCTTCTTGCGCGTGTGCATGCCGCAGCACGACTTTTGCATTCAGGTAAACCTTGTCATCAATGAGCTGCGCTTTGTGCAGCCGATCTAATTCAAGTGCAGCCAGTTCGATATCCCACTCACGCTTGCCAACATGAATGAACGTACCAAACCCCTTTAATAATTGCAGAACATCATAGTAAGTTTTCATACTAGCCTGCGTTAAATCCTAAGAAAAGCAACGCGCCCAGTCCGAAGAGCAAGGTGACAGCTGAAGCAATCCGCCGCGGTGTCCCCATGCGACCAAGTGCCGGAGCACCCAACATGCCTGCTGCAAGAAAGCCACCAAGCAAACCGCCAATGTGACCAAAAATATCAATGCCGCTGGAAAACAGATTAAACAGTAAGTTCAAGCCAACCAACAGTAAGAATTGGCGCGCCAACTGACGAATCACTGGATTTTCTTTGAAGCTGTCGCCGAGCATCAAGCAAGCACCGAGCAAACCGAAAATTGCTGTGCTGGCACCTGCCGCAAGTGTGTTGGGACTAAAGGCAAAACTCGCGACATTACCGGCAAAACCCGAAATAAAGTACAACAGAAAGAATCGCCAATGGCCAAATAGTTGTTCCGTCATTTGTCCCAAATAATACAATGAGAAACCGTTAACCAGAATGTGCATTAAGCCGATGTGGACAAATACTGGTGTCATCAATCGCCACCACTGACCATACAAAATCAAAGGATTCAGCCGCGCGCCGTAGAAAACCAACACGCTATTATTGGTACTGCCACCAGAGAAAGTCTCCAAAAGGAAGACCAAAATGGTAACCGCTAAAATAGCATTGGTCACATAAGCTGAATTTTGCAGCCGAGAGCGCCAGTTTGAATAATTCATAGTTTCCTTTCTAACCCATCTGCCAAGCAGACAGGAACTGCTTGCCGTATGCCGAGCCTGCCGCACCAATCCGCTAAAAAAACAACAGGTCCGCCTGTTGTTTTTCGCACCGTCAGAAGCGTTGGCCAAACACTTGGCGGCCATGTTCTTGTAGTAGTTTAGCATTTTTTGCACACGCTGCCAACACGATCAGCCGTTAACTGTCTTCTGATGAATCGAATAATCCTTATCTTCTTTGATGTTGTTCATCTGATAGAAGTCAGTAAACATTTCTTTGGCAATCTGCAGTTGATAAGGCGTGGTGGTTTCAGCCTTCAGATTCGGGATAATCACTGCAATCGCAATCTTTGGATCCTTCGCTGGTGCATACCCAACGAAACTTTCCGTGATGGTTTCAGTGAGCGCTGAATCTTTGGACTCACGAGCAAACCCTTGAGCAGTCCCGGTTTTCCCGGCAACGCCCGGATTCAAGGTATTCAGCGAAGTCGCTGTAGTCCAACCGTTTGTGCCATGCACAACCTGCCACATTCCTTGCTTAACTAGGTTAATCTGATCTTGCGTATTGTCGATTTTTGAAGTAACGGAAGGCTGAGTTGAGGTTAACACCGGACCGCTACTGCCATCGCTCAGTGTTTGGCTAATACTGTTCACTAAGAATGGTTTCATCCGATAACCGTTGTTGGCAATGGCGCTGATATACTGCAGCATCTGAATAAGTGTGTAGTTATCATAGTTCCCGTAAGACAAATCCAACGCCGAACCGACAAGCAAATTGCCTGATGAATCATGCGTATTGCCTTCTAACCCTGCAATCTCACCGGGCAAGTCAATCCCGGTTTTGAGACCTAATCCGAATTGGTTAAAGTAGCCGCGCATTTTGCTAAAAATATCCGAATTCAATTTCAGATAATTATTTGGCGAGTATGCATAGTGGCCTTCTTTCATGGCCAGCCACATCATGTAAATGTTACTGGAAACTTCCAGCGCAGAGGCTGCATCCAATGAACTGAAGGTACCGACCGGGTAAACAGATTTCTTGACTGGTGTACCAGGCAAGTAAATCGGTGTATCAGCTTGAGTATTAGAATTGACGGTAATCACGCCGTCTTGCAAGGCGCCTAGCACCGTGGCACCCTTAACCGCTGACCCAACAACAAATGCGCGGTTGATAACGCCAAGTGCATCATCTTCAACCTTATGTGTCTGAACATCCTGATGCTGACCCGCCATGGCGAGGATACGACCCGTATTTGGATCCATCGCAACCGCGTAAGCACCGTCTGACAAGCTGCCCGCACCAGCAGATCGAATCGAACTGAAGGTGTCACTCAAAGACTTTTCGACTTTCTTCTGATAATCCGAATCGATCGTCAGATTCAAATTGGCGCCTTGTTGCCCCTTGAACTTGGAAACAGATTGAATAATCTGGTTGTTATTCCCGATTTCAACCTGCGTTTGACTCTTGGAACCCTTCAGAACATTTTCATATGCCTTTTCAAGGTAACTGGTGCCGACCCGGTCATTCCGAGCATAGCCATTTGCCAAATATGCCTGTAGTTGGTCAGCTGGCAACCCTGACTTTTCGTTGGAAACTTGTCCAATGATTGACGTCATAGAGTCACCGTTCGGATAAGATCGCTCCCAGTCAGTCCCAAGGTTCACCCCAGGCATCTGCGTCAAGCGCTCACCGACAACCGCGACTTCATGTGCCGTCACGTCCTGATTCTTAAGGTAGACAGTCGATAGCTGAGTGGCGCCATTCATAATTTTGTAAAGGCCGGCTGCTTCTTTTTGAGTCGCCGTAAAGGTTGGCATGTGTTGACGCACGTAAGCGACCTCATACTTGTACAATTCGTCAGCTTTGTCTGTCGGCAGATCTTGAATTTTCTTTGGCAGTTTGGAAACAATCTGTTTTGAAACTTTCGTTGGTGCCAAATAGTAGTCAATATAATCGCGCTTGGTAAGATTGTCTTCAGGCTTGTCAATAAGCTTGGCAAGCTGATTAGCAATGTCATACATCTGCTGCGATTTAGCCCCAACACTCTTAGTGTAAGTGATGGCATTATTCGCCTTATTCGTCACTAGAGCACGGCCCTTGCTATCAAAAATAAGCCCACGAGGCACATTGCCGGTGACCACTGTTTTGTTGGTGCGATCGACTTCAGCAGCCAACCGCGGGCCATTTAAAATCTGCAAATAAGCCAGCTGTGCAACTAAGGCTGCCAGCAGGAGAAACGCAATAAAAAATAATAAATTTAAGCGAAACGGAATTTGACTCTTGTTCCG
The DNA here is from genome assembly GCF_000829035.1 of Lacticaseibacillus paracasei subsp. paracasei. Taxonomy (NCBI): domain Bacteria; kingdom Bacillati; phylum Bacillota; class Bacilli; order Lactobacillales; family Lactobacillaceae; genus Lacticaseibacillus; species Lacticaseibacillus paracasei. The sequence continues at coordinate 1,669,487 of NZ_AP012541.1, forward strand.
TTTGGGTTGCGGTGTACGAATGTACTTCACCTAAAATTGCTCCTTCAGAATTTCTATCTTATAAAGTGTAGCAAAGAACCAGTCAAAACGCCATGACACGTGTCTTATGATATGCTTGAGATACGGAAGACGACACCTAAAATGCCGGAATTAATCTTATTTTAGAAGTTGGTGGACACTTGTGCGACAACGTTGGTTGAAAAATTATCCGCTGATCCTCAGTTTTCTTTTACCGGGACTGCTCGTCGGCCTTTATTTTGCAATCCGTGGCACCTTTCCATTTGGATCAAGCAGTGTGTTGACAGTGGATTTGGGACAGCAATATATCGATTTCTTCGCTTACTTGCGGCAAACCTTGCTCGGCCATCCTGGCCAACTTTTTTATGCCTTCAATAAAGCACTTGGCGGTGACATGTACGGGGTCTTTGCCTACTATTTGCTTAGCCCATTCAACTGGCTAGTTGTGTTGTTTCCAGCAGATATGCTGGATGTCGCTGCCTTCTTAATCACGGTGTTGAAAATCAGCACCATCGGCTTCACCATGGGTTGGTACGCTAAACGTCACGCCATCCACGGCATGATGATTCCGGCGTTTGGGTTAGCCTATGCTTTGAGTGGCTGGCTGTTGGCCAACAGCTTTAATTTGATGTGGCTGGATGCTGCAATGCTACTGCCGCTCATTATTGACAGTGTTGAAATACTATTCAAAGGCGGCCGCGTTATGGCCTATATTGGCTGGCTCGCCGCGGCTCTCATCATTAATTTTTATACCGGCTATATGATTGCCTTGTTTTTAATCCTGTATGCCATTTACTGGCTCATTGCCCATACCTCAACATGGCAGCATTTTTGGCGATCTGGACTGCGGTTTATCGGCGCCAGCGGGTTAGCTGGGATGATCAGTGCGGTTGTGCTATTGCCCACCTGGTTTCAACTGTCCCAGTCAAAAGGCACATACACCGTGGCGACGATACGTTGGCGCTTTGAATATGCGCCAACAAGGTTTTTGAGTAAAATGCTGCCAGGCAGTTTTAACTTTGACCAAATGCCATCCGGTTATCCCAACTATTACATTGGTGCTTTAGGATTTGTACTGGTTGTCCTCTTTTTCCTATCCAAAAGTCATCCTTGGCGCCAAAAATTGGCAGCGGCTGGCGTGACAATTGTGTTAATCCTATCGTGCATGCTAGAACCGCTTGACTTACTGTGGCACGGCTTTCAGTTTCCGGTTTGGTATCCATACCGGTTTACATTTGTATTGTGCTTCTGGTTTTTGATTCTGGGTATCGCTGTCCTGCCGCATTTACAAATTGGCATTCCTTTGCAATGGTTAGGCGTTCTGCTGCTTGTGTTCGGCGCTATTTACATTGATGTCGCTGCCAACCTCAAACACTTCAGCTTTCTGACCGTGGGCCACTTGCTTTTTGGCGCAGGCTGTCTGCTGCTGACTTTTGTCTGGTTTAGTTTGGACAATCGCCGGCCAGTCTGGTTCGGTTTTGCGATCGTGTTAATTGACTTAAGTGGCAGTTTAATCCTGACGCTTAATCAACTAGCCTATTTGAATCACAGTGATTACCACGATTATACCGCCGCCTTGATTCGCGGGACACAGACCATCCAGCAACATGATCCCGGCTTGTTTCGAGTTGGAAAAACCACCATTCGTACCCGTAATGACCCCATGACGGCCAATTATCTCGGCGCAGACCAATTTAACTCCATGTTAGAGCCGGCTGTCCCCAAATTCTTCGGTCAGTTAGGACAACCTGAAGACGATGGTTCGGTGGCCTACACAAATGGCACTTTAATTACGGACAGTCTACTAGGTATGAAATATTATCTGACGCCAACCAAACGTGCGGCAAAAAAACTGCCAGATGCCGGTCAACGACCAGATCTAAAGTGGTATCGGCCAATCAAAACGACGCCTACTTGGCAAATCCTGCGATCACCTTTTGCCCAAAGTCTGGGCTTTGTAGCCGATACTGATTTGCTCAAACAACCACTCTATAGTGAAACCCCGCTTGCCAATCAGTCCTTAATCCTGCAATCAGCCCTCGGCAAGTCGGGCAATCCTTATTTTACGCCAACAGCATTAGAGGCACCGCAACTCACCGGTGTGCGCCGAGTCTCAACTGGCAGCGCACCCACTTATGCTAAGGTTGGTCACGGTCCCCACGATGTCACTTATCGATTTAAGCCAATACCAGGTAAAATCTATGTGTTAACCCTCGGCAGCCAGTTCGCTGACCATTTAGTGACACTCAATCAAAATGGGCAAACTGTCACCTTGCCAGATAGTTTTAACGATACCATTACGGTCAATGTCACCCCCCGTAATCCTAAAGCTGAACAAGTTTTGCGGTTTCGCCTGAATAAAAAAGACGCCTGGTTTGAAAATTTTGACTTATATCAAGCTGACGCCAAGCAAGTTATCCACGATCTTAAAAAACTGCAAACAGGATCTTGGCATGTGATACAACACACGGCTACCACCGTTGAAGCGACGATCAACGTTTTGCACGACCACCAAATGCTGCAAACCACGATCCCGACCGCCCCTGGTTGGCACGTGAAAATTGACAATCGACCTGTCACCGTCAAAAAAAGTTTAGGCATTTTCATGGCCGTGCCGCTAAAACCTGGGCAACACGTGATTACCATGCGTTACGTCCCGCCATTATTAGGGTGGGGTGCTGTGATAACGGTGACTGGCCTATGCTTAACGGCTTGTTGGTATGTCGTTGATAAGCGGCGCTTCTCGCGACACCTTGTTTCGCGACGGTGAGATATCCGAAGTTATTTGACCGACCATTGCAACCCAAAAGCCAGTATCCGCACGTCTTTGATCGTAGCCAATTGATTGGCCGTTACAATCAAAAACGCAGGTATACTGGCTTTTTAAATGCGCTAATTCATGCTTGCCTACAACACTTTCTCAGCATGCCTAATGCCACTATAGCCGAGCCATAAAAGACGCGCTGGGCATTAAAGCTTGCCGAAAGCACGCTTATTCTTCTTTAAATTCATACTTCGGCTCATCTAAGTGCGCATCATAGTCGACTGTCATGGCAAGATTTTCAAAGAACCATGCATCGGTTGGATCAACAAAATAAGTGACGCCGTCTTTTTCTACTGCCATGATTGGCTGGTCAGGATGATCATCACGTGTCATGCCAACACTAAAGCCATCATGAACCTGAGTCTTACCATATGCCTTCCCAAAAAAACGGATACCAGCACCCTTGTCTGGCAAACTTAATTCACGGTGAAACCAACGACTTGCTTCATCAGTGATCGCGAGTTGCAACCCCATCATCTCCTTGATCATTTTTTACGAGTCCATGTTTAAGTGCATAAATAGCTGCCTGCGTTCGGTCCTCCACATCCAGTTTCGCCAAAATGTTGGACACATGCGTCTTAACGGTTTTTAGCGTGATAAAAAGTTCTGTCGCAATTTCTTGATTCGACTTACCTTGCGCGATCAATTGCAATACCTCACGTTCACGATTCGTTAACTCATCATACTGTGGTTGCGGATGATTCATGCGATTCATCATTTTAGTCGTGACTTGCGGCTCCAAAACTCGCTCACCTTTAGCTGTTTGCCGAATCGCCTTGGCAATTTCCTCGGCTGTGGCTGTCTTGAGAATGTAACTGGCCGCCCCCGCCTCCATGGCTGGATACACCTTGGCATCATCAATAAAACTCGTCAAAATAATAATTCGTGCTTGCGGCCATGCCTTCAGAATCTCCTTGGTTGCCGTGATCCCGTCTTTCACCGGCATCACGAGATCCATCAAAATAATATCAGGCCGATCTTTAAGTGCCATATCGACACCCTCTTGACCGTTTTCGGCCTGATCAACCACTTCCAAATCAGGTTGGACCCCTATGTAAGTTGCCAACCCCAACCGAACCATTTCGTGATCATCAACAATCAATACTTTAATCATGCGCAACATCCTTTGATAATGGCACCCTGACTTCAACACTGGTTCCCTGTCCGACCACGCTCACCACTTTCGCAGTTCCGCCCATGGCCGCGGCACGTTCCTTGATATTTGCAAGCCCATAATTACCATTACTGCTGGCTTGTTTCGCATCAAATCCGACACCGTCATCGACCATCCGCAACACCACCATATCCTGCAGCTGTTTCAGATAAACTTCAAGGCTCGATGCCTTGGCGTGTCGTAACGTGTTACTTAAAAGTTCTTGAACAATTCTAAAAAGATTATCTTCGGCCGCTGGATTCAATTTAATATCATCCAACTGCCACGTGATTTCGATTGTAATCTTGGTTTGCAATTCTTTCAACAATTGAATAATCCCTTGTTTCAAAGATTTGCCTTCAAGATTAGTCGGCCGCAAATGCAGCAGCAATGCGCGCATTTCCGCCTGTGCCTCATTGATCACCTTTTGGATCGTATCCAGTTGTTTGCTCAGTTCAGCCTGCGCAGGGTCACGATCAGCCACACTACGCAGTGCAGATAACATCATCATCGCAGCAAACAACTGTTGTGAGACAGAGTCGTGCAGTTCACGAGCAAGCCGATGCCGTTCACCGGTTAAAATGGCTTCTTTTGTTTCACCGGAAAATCGAACCGGCGTGTTGCTATACCGTTCAATCTCACGTTGTAAGCGTATCATTTTTTGCCGCAACTCTTCAAGCAAGGCTGCCGGTTGCTTACCCAAAGCGCCGACTGCCTGCTGCGAGCGACTAAAAATAGGTGCCTGATATTGTCCAGCATTTAATTGTGCCAATCGGCTGTCCAACTGACTGTGCATGACTCGCTGCCGCCACATGACAATAACCGTCGCACCGGTACTGATCAACAAAGCGCCGATTACCAGATAAACCAAAACTGGTGCGGACAGGACGGTGGTCAATAACACCTGCAAAAAATCATGTTCGGTTACTTTAGCTAGCATGAAAACCAAACAGGCCTCGACCAAAAGCGCCCAGACCAGTAATGCCATAAAAAAGCCAACCAGCATCCGTCTTCTCATACAGCCAGCACCTCCAAATCGCCGACACCCACACTCGTAATGATGTGAATGCGGCGCGGTGCATCATCATAGTCCTTTGAATATGCCGTGACACTTTGGCTATGCAGCATCGAATCTTTATTTTCAAAATGCAAGGTACCATAAAAGGCAGCGTGTTCAACCGCAACACCAACGCCAATCGGCACCAGAATTCGCGTTTTGCCAAAACCTTTGCGAATCATGATCACACTATCGCCTTTAGGTAGAAACGTATCCCCTAAATCAATAATGGTATCGCCAGCTGGCACAACCATATTAATGTCATCCCAATCATAGGTTGGCGAAATCGTATGCCGATCAGTCCACGAGTTAATCGTGCGCTTACCGGCTTTTTCACTGGGCTCCTGAGTCACTGGCGCTACATACTGTTTGCGATCCCAAGCCGAAAACCCCATACCTGGTTTCGTAACGACCATGATTATGAACACACCCGCGATCATTAGAATGAGCCAAATGGCCGGATTGATAAAAATTCCCAAGACTAACAAAATCCCACCAAAAGCCACATTGAACGAGCGCAACCGATGCCATCGCGCACCGAGGAAAAGAAAAAACACGCCCACTAGGATCGTTGTCAGTGCCATAGGATTCGTGATGATCTGGAAAAACAGCCACAGGGTTAAAGCTAACTCGATGCCTAAAAATAATTGCCAGCGGCGCACGACGATCCCTCCTTGTCTACTTTTTAGCGTATACATTGACTCGATGTCGATTCATTTCAATTAATTATAACGAATTTCGTTGCCTTTGACTTAGGGCGTAAGGCTGAATTTGCAACCCAAGATGTGGCTCAATCGCCTTTTCACTTTTTTAAAGCCACAAAAAACGACAAACGTCTTCTCCTTGATGACCGGAAAAGACATTTGCCGTTGATTGCTTTTGGCGCAAGTTGACAAAGCGTTATGTGCTGATCAGCCTTCAACTTTGGTGATCTTGATCTTCATCTCACCACCAGGGGTACTGATCGTGACCTTATCGCCCACTTTACGGCCAATCAGACCTTGAGCGATCGGGCTTTCGTTGCTAATTTTACCGTTGAAGGCGTCTGCCTCAGCAGCGCCGACGATTTCATATGTTTCTTCATCACCGTCTTCTTCAAATGTGACTTTCTTACCAAGTGATACTTCGTTCTTAGCAACCGCTTTTGAATCAATAATTTCAGCGTAACGAAGCATTGTTTGAATGGTCACGATCCGATTTTCCAAGGTGGATTGTTCATCCTTAGCTGCTTCATATTCAGAGTTCTCTGAAAGATCACCAAAACCGCGAGCAACCTTGATCCGGTCGATAACTTCTGGACGCTTCTTTGTCTTCAGTTCCTCCAACTCGTCTTCGAGTTTCTTTTTGCCTTCCGCTGTCATTGGATAGCTTTTGTCTGCCATAAAATTCTTACCTCACTTCTTATTTTCCTTAGTCACTGTATTAAGACCAGCCGCATTTGTCAATGATTACTCTTGCAAACCGCGTTCGGCCAGAATGGCTTTGATCTTAGTAACCAGTAAATCAATGGCGACTTGATTTTGGCCACCTTCAGGCACAATCAAGTCAGCGTAACGCTTCGATGGTTCGACAAACTGATGATACATCGGTTTTACCGTTTTTAAATATTGATTAATAATCGAATCCAGTGAACGCCCACGCGATACCATGTCCCGCTTGATGCGGCGGATGACCCGAATATCATCATCAGTATCGACAAACACCTTAATATCCATCATGTCGCGTAATTCTGCGTCATCAAGAATCAGAATACCTTCAAGAATAATCACATCTTTTGGCGCCAGATGAACGGTTCGGTCAGAGCGATTATGAATCGTGTAATCATACACCGGTTGATCGACAGCTTGCCGATGGATCAACCGATTTAAGTGATCCTTTAACAATGGTGTATCAAATGCCAGAGGATGGTCATAGTTAATCTTTTTTCGTTCTGAAAACGGCATGTCACTTTTCTTGTAATAAGCATCTTGCGCTAATAAAAGCAATGAGTGCCCCGAAAAATGATCAAAAATCGCTCGACTCACACTTGTCTTGCCGCTGGCAGAACCACCTGTCACGCCAATCACAATCGGTTTTTTCTGCTGCACCTTGAAAGCCCTCCTCAAAACTCATCCTTCAGCCCAGAAACAACCGCATAAGGACCCTGGTCACAATGACCAAGGTCCTTATGCGGCCAAAGTCCAATTAGGTTACTTATCTGCCGCTGCATTATCGCTGGCAAACTTAGCCGTATTGGCATCATGTTGTTCCCGTGTTGTCGCGTAAAGTACTTCACCAGTTTTAAGGTTAGCAACAAAGTACAAGTAGTCCTTGTCACGTGCATCAGGGCTGAGAACCGCTGTGATACTTTGCTCACTTGGCGAGTCAAACGGTCCCGGTCCATAGCCGGTGTGGACGTATAAGTTGTACGGTGAATCAACGCTAGTATCCTTGTTAGTCAGATGCGTTTTATGCGTGTTCAATGCATACATAACAGAGATATCCGATTGTAGTGGCATCCCCGCATCAATTCGGTTCAAGAAGACGCCAGCTATTTTGCGACGATCATCTTGGGTGACCCCTTCACGCTCAACTAACGATGCAAGCGTCATGACTTCTTGAACGGTGTATTGCTGCTTCTTAATGCTCTTGTAGTAACTCTGCATCACACTGTCTGTCTTGGCAACCATCGCATCCACAAGGTCCTTGACTGTTTCACCAGCGCCAACGTTATAAGTCGCAGGGAAAAGATAGCCTTCCAATCGATAGCGAACTCCTTTTGCATTGGCCGCTGAACTCAGCAATTGCGGATATTTCTTAGCCAATTGATTAAAGAAGGTTTGATCTTTCATCAATGCCAGAAATTTCTTTCCGGTCAGATTTTTGTTACTTTTCGTTAACTTATCCATCGACGTCGCGATTTGTTCGATCGTTGTGCCTTCTTTAACTAGCAATTGGCCCGCAGCAGTGGTGGCACTGCCACCCGCGCGCAAGGCTTGAATCACCGTGCTCATATTGGCGCGTTGTGTCAACTTGTACTGGCCCGCCTGAAAGTCGGCGATATTGTGGAATTTCACATAGTAACTAAAAACAGTGGCGCTCTTAATGACATGTTTGGCTTCCAGCTGCGCGGCAATCTGTTTCGTTGACGAACCCGCTGGCACCGTCACACTAATCGACGTCTTGCCATTTGGATCAACCGGCTCAAGCGCTGAACGGACATAGCGGTAGCCCATCAAACCAACGATCACTAGGACCGCCAATACAATTCCAATAACCCAAGCAACGATCTTGTTGGCTGCTTTCTTTTCACTAGAACGCTGGCGCCGCTTGTCTTGTCGATCTGATGACCGTCTATCCAAAAATGTTGCCTCCTCTAAGGTTAACACGGTCACTGGCACAGAAATCTGCACTTAAGGACCTTGTCCACAATGGCCAAAGTACCGGCCATCGTGCCCAAGGCTGCCTATGTGACGGTTTCTAAACGTGCCTGTGCCCGCTCTACTTAACTATTCTGAACAATAAATCTGAATCAGCAAATATTATACCCAACCAGCGACAAAAATGCGACTGCATCTAGCGAATGGCAGCCCCGATTCCTGTCTGTAACGCCGCCTTCACTTTATCAAACGCCTGCGTCACTTCGTCTTCAGTCAACGTCTGATCGTCTCGACGATAAGTTAGCGTATACGCCAAACTCTTCTGACCCGCGGCAATGTGATCGCCTGCATAAACATCAAACAACGTCACATCCTGCAAGAAGGCACCGCCGTGTTCATGGAAAATAGCCATGACTTGATCGTTCGTTACTTGCTCGTCAACTTGCAAAGCAATATCACGGGTTACTGCCGGGAACTTCGGTGCGGGTTGCGCGATTTTTTCCTGTCGTGGCGCGGCAAATAGCGCATCCAAATCTAATTCAAAAACAAAGGTGGCTGGCAGGTGCTCTGCATGTTCAAAGGCAGGATGCAAGCGCCCCAAAATGCCAACAAGTTGATCGCCGACAAAAATGTTTGCGGCCTGACCAGGATGGAGTTCAGCAACAGCTTGCGTTGCTTCAAAGCGAATCGGATCGGCCAGCGAATAATCACCCAGCAAATGTGTCACAATGCCCTTAGCGTAAAAGAAATCAACGGCTTTCGCAGATTGATGCCAATCTTTTGCGACAACATTGCCAGTGATGGCACCACCCAAATATTCAATTTCGGTTGGCCGCACCTGATCGCCTGTTTTGGTAAAGATCCGACCTTGTTCATAAATCGCAACATCGGTTTCCTTCCGCGCTTGATTATACTTGATGACATTTAGCAAACCACTAATCATGTTCATCCGCAAAACAGCATGATCGGTCGTCATCGGTGAATCGACTTTGGTTGGGAGCCCAGGTTGCAGCTTGAATTGCTCGGCAGCCTCGGCACTTGTCAACGCATAGGTGATGACTTGGGTCAGACCCAATCCTTCTAATAGATGACGTGTACGTCGGATCCGTTTTTGTTGCGAGGTGTACTCGCCAATAGTCATGGTTGTCGTTGGTAACGTACTTGGCAAATTGTCAAACCCATAGATTCGCGCAACTTCTTCCACCAAGTCCGCTTTGATATGAATATCCCACCGGCGCGGCGGTACAGCGACGGCAAACAAGCCATCAGATTCGGTCACATCAAAACCGAGTTGTTCAAAAATCTGCGTCACTTGTTGCTGCGTTAAATCGGTACCTAAAACATGGTTGATATGATCAAGCGAAATATCGACGACAACATCTTCTGCAGAAACTGAAGTCGGGCTAACCGTTCCCTCTGCAACCTGGCCCTCGCTTAATTCAGCCATCCAAGCAACTGCAGCATCTAAAGCACGATTGATATCAGCCAAGTTCGTCCCTTTTTCAAATCGGGAAGAGGCTTCAGACCGTAAATTGTACTTAAGGGCTGTTTTACGGACATTGACTGGATTAAAACTAGCAGACTCAATCACAACGGTAGTCGTTTCTGGCGTAATTTCAGAATTCAAGCCGCCCATGACGCCAGCCAAAGCAACTGGTACCTGCCCATTCGTAATCACAATATCTTGATCATCTAATTCATGTTCATTGCCATCCAGCGTGGTCAAAGGTTCGCCATTTTTAGCGCGCCGCACCACAATCTGCTGGCTGCCTAACTTGGCATAGTCAAAAGCGTGCAGCGGTTGCCCATAAGCCAGCATAATAAGATTGGTCACATCAACAATATTATTAATTGGACGAATACCTGCTAACCACAGGCGTTTTTGCAACCACAAAGGACTTTCTTGAACCTTCACATGATCAATGACACGCAGTTGATAACTCGGAGCGTCTTTGGCATCCTTGACCTCGGCACTCAAAAAGTCGCCGACCGGACGATCACCTTCAGTTAATGGCTTTTCTTCAAAATGGGGTTTTTCTGCATAAGTAGCGCCAACTTCCCAGGCTACGCCCCGCATGCCAAGTGCATCAGCGCGATTAGGCGTGATCTCAAAGTCCAAAACGGCGTCATGCATGCCTAACGCAGCTAAGGCATCACTGCCGGGCTCTAATGGCTCGTTAAAGACATAGATACCATTCAAATATGGTTTCGGCACGACGTTTTCACTAAAACCAATTTCCTGTAAGGCACAAATCATGCCAAGGCTTTCTTCACCGCGCATTTTGCCTTTTTTAATTTTTACGTTATCCGCAATGCGCGCGCCTGGCAGCGCCACAATGACAGTCTGACCGGCAGCAACATTTGGCGCACCGCAGACAATTTGGCGCGGCGTTTCTTCACCGACATCAACTTGACAAAGATGTAAATGATCAGAGTTCGGATGTGGCGTAGCACTTACCACTTTACCGACGACAATCTTTTTCAAGCCGGCGTCTGGATGCTTCACGCCATCAACTTCAATCCCTGTTCGTGACACTTTATCGGCCAGTTCTTCTGGTGAAACCGGCACGTCAACTAATTCTTTTAACCATTCATATGAGACGTCCATCTTAACCCTCCTGGCTGAATTGCGTTAAGAAGCGCAAGTCGTCTGTGTAGAAACTGCGAATGTCGTCAATCCCGTATTTCAGCATCGCGAACCGATCAGGACCAAGGCCAAAAGCAAAACCGCCGTAAACGTCAGCATCAATGTTCGCTGCCCGTAACACATTGGGATGCACCATGCCGGCACCTAACACTTCAATCCAACCGGTATATTTGCAAACCGGGCAACCTTTACCGCCGCAACGAAAACAGGAAACATCAACTTCAACGGATGGCTCCGTAAATGGAAAATAACTTGGCCGCAAGCGAATTGTCCGATCTTTACCAAAAACGTGTTGGCACATGGCCAACAAGGTTCCCTTTAGATCAGCCATGGTTATATGCTTGTCAATGACGAGTCCTTCCATCTGGTGAAACTGATGGCTATGAGTAGCATCGTCGTCATCACGTCGATAAACCACCCCAGGGCTAATCATTTTCAGCGGTCCTTTGGTAAAGTCGTGCTTTTCCATTGTCCGCGCCTGCATTGGACTTGTCTGCGAGCGCATGAGTAACTCATTGGTAATGTAAAAAGTCTCTTGCATATCACGAGCAGGATGATCCTTAGGGATGTTCATCATCTCAAAGTTATAGTGATCTTCTTCAACTTCTGGACCGGTCAAAACTTGGTAACCCATGCCCATAAAAAAGCCTTCAAGATCGTCCATAATTTGCGTGATAATATGTGGTGTGCCAGCCTCAACCGGATCACCAGGCAAGGTCACATCAACGGTCTCTGATGCTAATTTCGCATTGATCACCGCCTGTTCGAGCTGGGCTTTGCGGGCTTCGATCACTGCACTGAGATCGTCGCGAATTTTGTTGGCGAACGCGCCGACTTTTGGCCGTTCTTCAGCGGACAAATCTTTCATGCCGCGCAAAACACCGGTAATCGGGCCCTTCTTGCCCAATAATTGGACGCGAATCTGATTTAATTCATCTAACGACTTAACCTTTTTAATGGTGTCGTTGTTTTGTTGGAACAATTGTTCAAGCTTGGTTTGAAGATCCATGTTCTTCCTCCTTGGTTGCTGACGTGAGGGTTGATACAACTTTCTGATGCATTTGAAGGCATAAAAAAAGTCCCTCTCGAAAAAGGGACGAAGCATCGCGGTACCACCCTTGTTCATGGTCACGAAATAACCATGCACTCAACAAGGTAACGGCTAGGCCGGAGCTTTCTAAGTGTTGCCACTTCAAAAGTCAACTCAGAAAGTGAAGACAAACACTTTGACGATAGACGTCTTGCAGTCGTATGAACGTCATTCCCTATCTCGTCAGCCTGTTTGGGCTTTCGTCATCGTTTTTACGTCTTTTTAGATAAACTAAGCTTAGCAAATTCAGCGCCAACGTCAAGTGGTGATTCGCGCTAGTTAATAAAAAATGTGGTGTCATCACGCTCCCTATGACTTGTCGTTTGCTAGACTCCGAGTAAGCTTTGAAAGGAACTAGACGATGCAGTCCCTAACCTCGGCCGTGCCAAACTCCGCAATCTCCGGCCAGACGGGGCTGGAACGCTGTGACGGCGCTTCGAGCCCGCAAAGCCCGCGGTCTCGAAGTCGCCTAACAACATCAGCGACAAGACCGGTCGCTGTGTTGTTTGCACGGCTGAGCCCCATCTGGCCTACGATTGCTCCGCCTTAGCACTGAAATTTTGAAATCCTGTATCAAATTGTCTATGAGAAACGAAAGACGAATAATTTTCCGCATTTGGAAAACCATTCGTCTGCATTTGATACTTTTGGATTATGCTGAATCCCTACTTCTCGTTAGCGTGGCATTCAGCATCTGTGACCCATGCATCGCCCCATGCGTGTGCAGCGGCCATAACTGAATTGAGGCCGCGGCCTTTGTCAGTTAACGCGTATTCAATCAAAGCTGAGTCTTTGTGGGTCAAGCGATCCACAAGGCCTTCGCCTTCGAGTTCCTTTAAGCGTTCGACCAAGACCCGATCGGAACACCGCGGGATTAATTGCGCAATGTCCTTAAAACGGGAATTGCCATTGTTTAATAAAACTTCCAAAATCAGTCCGTTCCATTTCTTTCCTAAGATCTCAAACGTATGTTGAAATTTTGGACAAAGAGCGACCTGCTGGCTTTGACAATCGGCTGTACTGGTTACTGTTGCATCCACTCTACTCACCTCATAATTCCCATTCACTTACATTTATATAGTGCTAGAATACCACAATGTGAAAATATTACAAGCCAGTCCTCGAGAAACGTTGAAAAATATGGCAAAACTTTCCAGAAAAAGAACCACGGCATTCATCCGTGGTTCCAATCGTCCTTCACAGCCAAATAGCTGCTAAAACTTTGCGATCCTAATTTAAAGCCTTTAAGTGAGTGTGGATCGGATGCCGGAGCTTGTGCATCCATGGTACAACGACTTCATCCATGGCGGCATAATCATCGACAAGTGAAACAACGAAACTTTCCTTATACTTTGGTAAGCCAACCGTTGCGCCCCACATGTGTTTGACGATAATGTCTTTTTCCATCGGTGACAATTCAGTCAGCTTTTCAGCATTCCGCAAAGCAATCCGTGGATGGATGAAGGCATGAGTCCCCAAGTCAAACTTGGTTTTACGCCAATCGTAGTAAAACAGGTCGTGCAACAAGCCTGCCCGGGCGATCGCACGAACATTCAAGTGCAGCCGTTTCCCAATCAGATAACTCTGATAAGAAACACTGATCGAGTGTTCCAATCGGTTAGAATAATGATGTTGCGGGTGTTCTGCCAGTCGCTGGACTTCGGGTTTGGCTAAAAGATCCGCCACATACCCAACGTACTCAGCATCCGATTGCCAATCGCGTTTTTTGCTCAAGACATCTGCTCCTTTTGTGGTTTGATGAACACACTTATAGTATAACAGGTTCTAACCAGAAAGGTCACGTTTGTAAGGGATTCTTAATCCCCGACTAAATGAAACATCATGACTGCTGCAGCAACCGCCACATTCAATGATTCAGCTTTGCCCCGGATCGGAATGTAAAGGTTCGTATCGGTATTTTGTAACAAAACTGGATCCATGCCATTGCCTTCATTGCCCACAATTAAGGCAAATCGTTCGCTCGGTTGAATGCTATGATAACTTTTAGCTTTTTCATTTAATTCTGAGCCATAAACTGGGATGCCGCCACGGTGTAAGGCTTTGATAATTGGCATTAATTTAGCGGAGACAATGCGCACATGGAATTGACTGCCTTGCATCGCACGTAATACTTTTGGACCGAACGCATCCGCTGTCCCATTACCGAAGACCACCGTTTGAATCCCAGCTGCATCTGCAGTTCGCACCAAGGTCCCAACGTTACCCGGGTCCTGAATCGCATCCAACAATAAGAACTGACCACTCAATGGCTCTGGCAATTGTTCTGCGCGGCGCGGCATCACAGCAAAAATGCCTTGCGGGGTCTGAGTGTCGCTTAAATGCTCAGAAACGGATTCAGAAATCTGTGTGATTTTGTCATAAAATGGCTTGAGCGCACGATCTTCAACATACTTTTCGGTCGCATAAATATCATAAGGGGTCTGGCCACTGGCAAGTGCTTCTTGGACCAAGTGACGGCCTTCTAATAAGTAGCGGCCAGCATCCTTTTGATGTTTTTTAACCGTGAGTTTCTTGGCTGTTTTGATTCTGTCATTCTTAGGTGATGAAATATATTCCATGAAGTTCTCCTTATTTTTAAATGGTACTTTGTTTGCTTGATGCCGTTTGGCGGGTTTTCTTCTTGCAAGACAAAATCCAACTTAAGTCTGTTGTCGTTTCTACTATAAGCCTTATGCTACACTAGTATGGACTGTGGAGAAAGCTAAGATGAGCAAATGCTGCTTGACAGCATCTCCAATTAAGAAAGGAAGTGTCTTTTTGGTCAAACTTGCTAAACAAATCGTCGTCCGCGGACGGGTGCAAGGCGTCGGTTTCCGCTGGGCCACGAAGATGATCGCCGACAATCTTGATATTAGCGGCACGATTGAGAATCGGTCTGATGGCTCTGTCTTTATTCAGGCTGCAGGTGAACCGTTAAACCTTGCCAAATTTGTGGCGAAGGTTAAGGCCGGTCCAAACCCATATGCAAACGTGTCGACCTACGAAGAACAGCCGCTTGAAGACGTGCCAAACTTCCGCGGTTTTCAAGTTACCGGTTGAATCCAACCAGTCCATACAGTATAGTTAAACCCGATTACATTTTGAAGGGAAAACATTCATGCACAAGTCGAAAAAATTTGTCACACTTGGGTTGGTGAGCTTGCTGCCGTTGATTTTAGCAGCATGCGCGCAAACCACTAAAAAAGGCACAACCATGAAGCCGCCGACGGATCCGTTTTTTGGCACTTTTTATAAAGTGATCGGACTGCCACTGCAACATTTGATGGAGTGGATCGCCAGTCTGGTTGGCACTGCCAGCAGTTATGGGATCGCCATCATCGTGATCACCCTGCTAGTTCGTCTGATTGTCCTGCCACTGATGCTGCGGCAACAACGAACGATGACGGCTTATCAAGAGAAGCAGAAGATCATCCAGCCACAACTAAAGATCGTTCAAGAGGCTACTAAGCGCGCCAAGACACCTGAACAGCAGATGGCAATGAACGGTTACATGCGGAAAATATACTCAGCCAATGGCACAAGCATGATTCCTTCCATGGGCTGCCTACCAATGCTGATTCAACTGCCAATTTTCTCTGGTTTGTATCAAGCCATCGCTTACTCCCCAGAAATTTCTGAAGCCACTTTTTTTGGCATTCAGTTGGGGCATTCCAATTTTATTGTCACGATTTTAGCAACTCTGCCATACATTGTCGTCAGCTTGATCATGCTGCAAGGCGTACCGCCAGAACAACGTAAAGCCATGCAGACAACTGCCTTTCTGAATCCGATCATGACATTTGTCTTTTGTATGATGTACAACGCCGGATTAGGCCTCTACTTCGGTGCTGGCGGGATCATTCTGATTATTCAACAAGCGATCGTAACCTATGTTGTTACGCCGAACATCCGGAAGCGAATGGATGCTGAAATGGAAGAAAATCCACCGGTTATCGTTGTTGACGAACATACTTTTGATAACTGGGATACGGCAACTGCTGGTGCCACTGGTGCAGCTGGTACAACAGGTAGCAGCAAACCTGCTGATCCAGACGCCATTGATCATGGCAAATTACGTCGGCGTAACGCCGGTAAGCAACAACGTCCCCGGAAATAATCATCAAGTCATGAAATAGCCCTGATCGCAAAATTAGCGATCAGGGCTATTTGTGTACGCGACAGGATCTGAAGCCAAAAGTATTTGATGTCCCCCTGTTTGTTCGCCTCATACAGTGTGGGTTGCTTGATGACACGCTCATATGAACTCACCCTGCGCTTGAAAACAAAAAACCTCAGACAAATAGCTCGTCTGAGGTATAAAACGATTAAAGATTACTCTTGATATGGGTATCAGTTTTGCCTGCTTCTGCGCGCTTAGTGGTTTCCTGTGCAGCCAGTGCTTGGGCTTTAGCTTCCGTGATGGTTGGCAAATCAATTCGGAAAATGGATCCATGACCTAAAGCGGAGTCAACTTCAATTTGACCGTGATAACTCTCAACTAACTGTTGCGCGATTGATAAACCTAGTCCGTTGCCGCCTTTTTCACGACTACGAGCCTTATCAACTCGATAAAAACGATTAAAGATGCGTCGACGATCCGCTTCGGCAATACCTTCACCAAAGTCTTGCACCGCAACGGCGACACCGGAAACGCTGTTTTCAGCCATTGATACGTGAATCTCCTTGCGATCAGTGGAATACTTGACCGCATTGTCCAATAAAATAATCATGACCTGTTCCAAATGATTGCGATACATACGCACAAACGTTTTCTGTTCCAAGTCGTCATCTAATGTAAACGTGAATTCCGGATGAATCATCCGAAAATCACCAACGACTTGTTGCACAGTCTGGTGCACATCAACAACCGCATTTGGAAATTGGATATCCACTTGATCAGCGCGAGTAAGATCTAGCATTTCTTGAATCAGACTCTTCATGCGAGTCACTTCCTGCAATGAGGCCGTTAAAGATTCCGCCAAAACTTCCGGATCATCTTTTCCCCAGCGATTTAAAAGCTGCAAATGCCCTTCGAGAATCGCCACAGGGGTGCGCAATTCGTGGGAAACATCCTGAACAAACTCACCTTGCTGATCAATGTAGCGTTGAATCCGATCCAACATACCATTAAATTCCAGCACTAAATCGCCAAGCTCGTCGTTGCGCTTCAAGGCTGGTATTCGAACCGTACTCTGCGGTTCCTCATTGACAACATCAATAGCATTCGTAATAAGCTTAATCGGCTTGAGAAAGCGCGTCGCCAAAGCATAGCCAATGAGAATAGAAATAAGAATAGCCGCAAATGACAGTCCCATAATGAGTAACGTAATCTCATGCATGGTCGCATGAAATGCCGTCAGTTTATCCGTAACCTGCACATAGCCGATCAAATCCGAACTAGTTGCAGAATAAATCGGTGCCGTACCGACCAAGCCATGAAAATCATCAATATTGGCTTCTTGAACTTCCACGCCATGAACCTTGCCTAATGTAATCGGCGTATCGCGCGATTGAAAAATATTTGTCCGATCAGGTGAAAAAACAGAGACGCTCACATCCGCTTGCGCTAGTTTTTGAATCACGGAATCGGAGAAAATACGATTTTGCGATTCACTTGGCACTGGAATAGAGGTTTGTCCACTCGGCATTGCACCTTCCAATCGCGGCACGACCTGCGCCATCGTTAAGTCACCACTGACTGGGGAAAGTCGTTGGACGACGGTGTTAAGGGTGTCCGTCACGGTTCGGCGTTCCTGATTCACTAAAATCTGCCGCATCGCGCCATAAAGGATCATTGAAAAGGTCACAAAGGTCACAAAAATCCCGACACCTACTGTTAAGGCCCATTTAACCTTTAACGAGATGCGGGGACTTTTTCTAGTTTGCTCAAGCGTTTGTTTCTTCGGAATCATTACGAACGCATAACATAGCCGGTTCCCCGAACCGTTTGAATATAACTCGGTTCACCCGGTCGATCGATTTTATTACGAATATAACGGACATAGACGTCAACAACATTCGTTTCCACGTCAGAGTTGTAACCCCAAACCTTTGAGAGCAAAACGTCACGAGCCAAAACAACATTGACATTTTCCATAAGCGTCAGCAATAATTCGTACTCACGTTTGGTTAATTCAATAATGTCGTCGCCGCGCCGAACAACGCGATTTTCTTTTTCAATCACTAAATCACGATATTTGATGGTTGTCTGCTTAGCGGTGTTGTTTTCGCCTTCAATACTGATTCGGCGCAACAAAGCACGCAAGCGCGCGAGTAATTCTTCAATGGCAAATGGCTTCACAATGTAGTCATCAGCGCCATGATCCAAGCCACTGACGCGATCAATGACAGAATCCCGCGCGGTCATCATAATGATCGGTGTATTCTTCACCTGACGAACGCGCCGGCAAACTTCAAGGCCGTTTAATTCTGGCAACATCAAGTCAAGCAAGATGGCATCCCAGTCCTCTGCCAAAGCCGCTTCCAACCCGGTTCGACCGTTAAAATGCACTTCGGTCTCATAGCCCTCGTGTTTTAATTCCAGTTCGACAAACCGCGCTAAATTTTTTTCATCTTCAATAATTAATATTTTACTCATCAATGGTCTCCTTATACTTATTCGTCTCTGACGCACTCACAGACTGAATCCATTTGTTTTTTCTCATAAAAACATATGCTACGACAGTTTAGCACAGTTTTCTCATTTTGACTATCAGCCGCGCAACGATGGGGCTCGACAAACACAAGAAATCTTTGTTCGGAGACTTTCTCATTTTTCAAAACTGGTAAATTCTCATAAAAAGACCAATCCTTCAAACAATAAATATGTTTGTGAGATTGGTCTTCATTTTTATAAATATGAAGTTATTAAGCTTCGGTATACCATGAATAGTGGTAGATGCCGTCGCGATCGGTTCGTTCGTAAGTGTGCGCACCGAAGTAATCACGTTGTGCCTGCGTGAGGTTAGCAGGCAAGACGGCTGAACGGTAGGAATCGTAATAACTGATAGCGGCTGAGAAGCCTGGAACTGGTACACCAGCCTTGACAGCAACACCAACTAAGTCGCGGACACTTTCCTGATAATTCTTGGCGATATTCAAGAAGTAGTCATCCAGCAATAAGTTCTGCAAATCGGGCTTCTTATTATACGCATCAGTGATGTTTTGCAGGAAACGAGCGCGGATGATGCAGCCAGCGCGCCAGATCTTGGCCAAGTCCCCATATTGCAGCTTCCAATCGTACTTCTCTGAAGCAAAGCGCAATTGTTCGAACCCTTGGGCATACGACATGAGCTTACTGAAGTACAGAGCCTTGCGAATCATTTCAATGGCTTCTTTTTTGTCAACAGAAACATTGGCAACCGGCTTCGGCAATACCTTGCTGGCCTCAACCCGTTCTTGTTTCATGGCACTGATATAACGAGCGTAGACTGATTCAGTAATGACACTCTGCGGTACCCCTAATTCAAGTGCTGACTGGGAGGACCACTTGCCTGTGCCTTTATTGCCGGCACGATCAAGGATCATGTCAACAATCGGTTTGTCACTGCCGAGATCATCCTTGCGAGTCAAAATGTCAGCAGTGATGTCAATCAGGTAAGAATCCAGTTCGCCTTTGTTCCATTCACTGAAAATATCAGCCATTTCTTTGACATCAAGGCCAAGAAGATTGCGCATTAAGTTGTAGCTTTCAGCGATCAGTTCCATATCGCCGTATTCAATGCCATTATGCACCATCTTGACATAGTGGCCTGCTCCGTTTGGTCCGATATACGTGACACAAGGTGCGCCGTCTTCAGCCTTAGCGGAGATGGCTTCCAGAATTGGTGCGACCAGGTCATAGGCTTCTTTTTGGCCGCCTGGCATCAATGAAGGGCCATGCAAAGCGCCTAACTCGCCACCGGAAACACCCATGCCGATAAAGTTAATGCCTGACTTGTCGAGCTCAGCACTGCGACGCATGGTATCTTCAAAGAAAGTATTACCGCCATCAATCAGCACATCGCCTTTATCTAATAACGGGAGTAGTTCCTTAATAACAGCATCTGTACCAGCGCCAGCCTTAACCATCATGATAATTCGGCGTGGTTTCTCAAGTGATGCGACAAAATCTTCAATTTTGTAACTTGGTACCAACTTTTTATCCGGATGCTCTTCAACAACCGCCTTTGTTTTGCTGCCAGTGCGATTGAAGATAGCAACGGTATTGCCGCGGCTTTCAATATTCAGGGCAAGATTCTTGCCCATAACTGCCATGCCGACAACACCAATTTGTGGTTTATCCATGAACATGGACCTCCTCATTCATTTCGTCATTTACTCCTTTTATGTTAGCAGAAACAGCTTGGGTTTAACAGTCAACAGCTAGTTTAGAAGCGGTCAATTTTTCTTCGCTTATTTTCTTTGAAAAAGAAGACGCCGCCTCAGGCAAACAGACAGAATCAGCTTTGTTTCAACTATTTTAAAATGCTATCCCTCTGTGTGAGCTGTTATCACGGTGAAACTGTTAGCATTAATTGTCACGATGATGTGATCAATCTTGACGTACCAATTTTTACCCTTTCGATTCATGATTGCTTCAGGATTCAGAATTTTCTCTTTGCAAAATGCAATGACGTCCCGATTAGTAAGTGAAAGATTGTGTTCAATCCGGATGCGCCCTAGTTTTGTAGTGTGCAATTTGTCTAAGTTTCTCAGTAACTGATTATCAGAAATCATTTTTATATTCACCGCAGCGAGCTTTATTTTTTGAGTCCGCTCCCTTATCAACTGTTTTTGAGTCATGAACCCAACAAGACTTTCTCATAAAAACCGTTTTCGCTACTACAAAAGAAAATGGCATCCTCGCAATACAATTACGAAGGTGCCATTTGTCAATAGATCAAATCGCCTTACCGTGAGCCTGAAGACCTTATTGATCACGATTGATCGTCATCAGGGAACATTCCCTTTAATTTCGTAAAGGGATTGTCCGCCTGTTTTTCTTTTTTAACAGCTTTATCAAAATCCTCTTCAGCTAAAACTTCCCAGTCATCGCCTGAGGGCATATCACCGCTTGCGACTTCTTCTGGTGTCAGGACCTGCATTGGAATGCTCAACAACAGATGGTCCTCAATTGCTGGCAACAGATCCAGTTCAGCATCTTCGAGCGGCATAAGAATTTCGCCGTCCTCATATTGGTCAGCATGACCAGCGTCCGTTAAATAAATTTCGCTGAACGTAAAATCTTGCGGCAGTGTGACCGGCGTCAAACTGCGCGTTGACGGCACAACCAAATTACCCTTTAGATTAACACTGACCAAAAAGTCACCACGATCATAGACAATATCGCCGCTTACCTGAATGGGACTCACGTCAAGAACCTCGGGATCGCGATCCTGTAAATCCGTTTTAACATCTAACGTGGTGCTAAAATGCAACGGCTCCTGATCGTGTTTTATTAACTCCTGAACGGTCCATTTCAACATGTGGTTTACCTCCTTTAAACGCGTTCGTAGGCGCAGAAACCTGCACATAAGAGCCTCAAGCCTCAATGGCCAAGGACCAGCCATTGAGGCTTGAGGCCACTTATGTTCCGGTTTCTAAACGCGCCTACTCACGCTCTGCTCATAAACGCGCTCACTGGCGCAGAAACCTGCGTGTAAGGACCTCAGGCGCAATGATCCAAGTTCGGTCATCACACGTGAGGACGCTTATGCTCCGGTTACTAAGCGCGCCAGTTCGCGCTCTTCACATCAGTGGTCGTCGGCCATAGTTCTGCTCAACGCCACCAATCGTTGTGATTAATCGATCCGCGCGATGGGTCATCGCGAGGACGCCATCCGGTGCAAGCATATCAGCACTGACCTTTGTGAGCAAGGGCCAGTCAAGATCATGCTTGACACTATTGAGATACTGCCGCCCAGTTGGCGTGAACCCTAAAACATGCAACTGCGGGTGTTGCCGTGCCTGATTAACCGCCGTAGCCGTCATATTCAAAGTAATGGCCAACGCTAGCCGTCGCAACCGCGCATAGGTATAGCGTTTCGATTTTACCTGCTTCAAAAAAGCAGTCATGTCTTGCGCGTCATCAATTTTTTGGGTGAAGCGATACTCTAACCCTTCTGCCATGGTTGCGACCAGCCGCAGTTCATTGAGCTCGGCTGTTTGCACGCGATATTTCAACCACGGGAAAAATTGTGCCCAGCTATACTGTTGTTGCTTAGCATAAAAATCGACAAGCTCAGTAGGCACGATGGCTTCAACCGATTGATCAGCACGTAAATACTCACGCACTGTCGAGGCGCTGGCGATGTTGGCTTGAATGCCTACTTCATCATGACCAATCCCACGACGCGCAAATGGTAACAATGTCATCGGCCTCTTCAACGCTAAATTAGCCTTGGCATAACTCAAGCCCAGCATAAAATTAGGATCAGTTTGGGTGATCCCAGCCGCTTTTGCATAAACAGCGTTGAGTTGCGTGGCGTATGTCTGCGTATAATCGCGAAATCCATCCTCAGTTAACGCTGCTGTCGCCAGTTTTTCAGCTAAATCCGCATAAGCAACTTCAGGATGCTCAGTACCAAAGGCTAAAGTGTTGACACCCATGGCGGCCAACGCGGTCACACCGGCTTCAGCAAACTGGTCAGCGGCCTGAACGGCTCCGGTCACCGGCAACTCAACGACAATGTCTGCACCATGCTGCAAAGCCGCCTGCGCCCGAACCCATTTATCAAAAATAGCCGGCTCCCCGCGTTGTACATAGTTACCAGACATCACGACAACGACAACATCTGCTTGCGCCAGCTTTCGCGCTTGTGCCAAGGCATATGCATGACCCGTATGAAATGGATTAAATTCAGCAATCATCCCAACTGTCTGCATGGCCGCCTCCTAAACTGCAAGATCATCATGGTCATTCATTTTTTCTTCGCATGAAAAAACCAGCGTGTGCTGTCCGCCTGAATTGGCTGACGGCCAAAATCAGCTGTCACTTCAATTTTTTCAAACCCACTTGCGGTTAAGGCATCGAGATAGTCGTTAATCGGATAAGTTCGTTCTTTATGGGTTTCCGTAAGCGGTTTATAGGCATCCAGGCCTTCATCATAAAGAAAGAACGTTAAATCATGCTCAACACTATGCGGCACCTCACCTACGAAACTGTGCCATAAAAAGGCAAAATCATCGGTCTGATAATTGTACATATAACCAGGAAAAATCTGATCCATTTGATATAGCGAGTGCGCATCGAAAAGAAAGTCCCCGCCCGGCGGCAACAAAGATGCTACCTGAGTGAAGACTTGCTGAACTTCTTCAAGATTCGCCATATAACAAATGGAATCGTCAAAACATGTCACGACCGGAAACGGTGGTAAATCACTCAAATCACGCATGTCGCCTTGAATAAGAGCCAGTTGGGCATCGGCTTCCTCAGCCTTTTCTGCCGCCAGCGACAACATTTCGTCCGATAAATCAAAGTCGGTCACCTGATAGCCGGCTTGCGCCAACAACACAGCCAAGAAACCCGAACCGCCTGCCAACTCCAAGATAGGCTGACCAGCTGGTGCAATCCGCTTCGTGACATAATCCCGCCACTGCGAATAGAGTGATTGATCCATCAGTTTGTCGTAAACTTCGGCAAACGTTTGATAAATCATGCTTCAACCCACTGATCTACTTCAACCAGCGGTGCTTCCTGCCATAACTTTTCAAGGTTGTAGAATTGGCGTTCTTCTGGCATGAAGACGTGCACGACAACATCGTTCATGTCAATCAGCATCCATTTCGATCCTTTTTGGCCTTCAATACGACGAATCGTAACGCCGGCTTCTTCTTCTTTATCCTCAATTTCATCGACAATCGCTTGCACTTGTCGATCTGAAGTACCGCTCATAATGACAAAGTAGTCAGCTAATAAACTGACACCGCGCATATCTAGCGCCACAATGTCTTCAGCACGCTTAGAATCACCTGCTTTGACAGCAACTTCCAACATCGTTTTTGAATCAATCATAAATTACTCCTTTGTTAAGAATGCGTTATAAGTTAATAGTGTCTTTGGAAAAACGAGTTTGCGCGCACCAATGAGATAAGTCAAGGTATTCTCCAATTCAATTCGACTAGCTTCTTCCAAGTTCGTTTCCGCTGCCTTACGCGCCTTTGCTTCAACCGGCAAAGATCGCGCCGGTTCGATAAAATCACCAACAAAAATGATTTCATCAAGCTTGGTCATTTCCGGATCACCTGTCGTGTGCCGCGCAATGGCAGTCAATACTTGCTTATCAGTAATGCCGACCTCTGTTTGAATGAAATGAACGCCGACAACACCATGCCAAACGCCGCGGCCATATTGCAACAAATCCGGATCGAAACCATCTTCAATAATCACGCGTTTATAGGTCTCAACTGGAATCTCTTTACCATAATCGTGCAGTAAACCTGCTAAGCCTGCGCGATCAACGTCTTGATCAAAACGCTTGGCCAATTCAATGGCAGTCGCTTCGACCCGCAAACAATGCTCATAACGCGGTTCATCGAGCCGATTGTGCAGCCGATTTAAAATTTCCTCACGACTTAAGCCATGTGTCAGACTTGCCGGATATTGATGTTCACTCACGATATAATCCCTCTTTTTGAATATAATCAATTACTGAATCAGGTACCAGATACTTCAAACTTCGGCCATTTTCGACCCGATCACGCACATCAGTTGAGCTGATATCAATCAAAGGCGCATCCACCCACAGAATTGGATAACGACTAGCTGGCGTATACCCACGCCGTTTAACACCGACAAATGTCACCAATTTGACAAGTTCGTCAATGTGCGACCACTTTGGCAGATAATCCACCATATCGGCTCCAATAATGAAATAATAATCGGTGTCTGGATGTAACCGGTGCAGCTCCAATATCGTCTCATAAGTGTAGCTGACACCGCCTCGTCGGATTTCAATCCCTTCCAATCCAAAAAGCGGATTGTCCGCGATAGCTAGTTGCACCATATTCACACGATGCCGCGCTGAAATGGCAGTTTTAGTGTCGACATGCGGTGGTTGATTATCGGGCATAAAATAAACTTTTTCTAATCCCAACTCCGTGCCAGCTGCTTCGGCCATGATTAAATGACCGTTGTGAATCGGATTAAAAGTCCCACCAAATAGGCCAATCTGTTTTCGCCGATGCTGGCCAAGAATCTGCTCGCGCATTTCAACGGAGATCACGGGCTGGGTCAATGTGACACTCTGCGTCTTCTCCATAGTGATCCTCTTAGCGTGCGTTAACTTCCAGGCTAATTTTTCGATGATCTTTCTTCTCAGCCTGCTTATAGACAACAACCGTGTGACCAATGATTTGGGCGATCTCCACACCTTGAATGGCCGCCTGTAAGGTATCGGCTACCTCTTGCGGTGTATCATCGGCAGCCGGCAGTAAACTGATTTTAACTAGTTCCCGCGCTTCGAGGGCATCTTTCACCCCAGCCACAAACGTGTCACCTAAACCGTTCTTACCAACATTGATTAACGGCTTCGTGGTCATCGCCAAACTGCGTAAATATCGTTTCTGTTTCCCTGTTAACATCAATAACGCTCCTCTAACCGTGTCGGCAGGCATAGCTCTTTAAACACAACTGGCTGAGTGCCTCGTTGTGGTCATGGATACTTACCGCCGTACACGTTTTACTTCGACATGATTAATTATGATACGAAAGATAGTTTTTCTAAATGAACGCACGCCGTAACAAAACATCCACACCTTTTGGCGCATAGCCGGCAACCGTAACACCAGCAGGCACAGTGATCCAGCCTAACCCGGCGAAAACTAAGTCGGCTTTTTCCTTTGGGGTGAATTCAAACCGAACCAATGGCGGAAAGTCTGGCACTTCATCCGCCTGTGGTGGTGACAGTAAACCGCCCACATGCTTCTGATAGAAATCATCCGCATTTTCTAACTTGGTGCGATGCAGTGTCAACTGATTATCAGTGTAAATAACGAAACTGTTGCGACCTCCGCGAAGGTAATCAAATCGCGCTAAACCGCCAAGAAAAATAGTTTGGCCTTCATTCAATTGATAGGTTGCTGGCTTGATGACGGAAGTCGGTGAGACTAATTTTAAGTCTTTAGGGCCGACAAAGTGTGCCATCTGATGCCGATGAATGATCCCTGGTGTATCAATCAATGATTGGCCATCATCCAGCGGGATCATAATGCGATCCAACGTCGTTCCCGGAAAACGCGACGTGGTAATCAAATCCTCAACGCCAGTCAATTCTTTTATAATTCGATTGATCAAAGTAGATTTACCAGTATTCGTCACGCCTACCACATAAACGTCTCGATGATCACGATATTTTTCAATGGCATCCAACAGCTCATCAACGCCAAAACCTTTTTTAGCGCTGGCCAGCATCGTGACTACCGGACGCAACCCTTGTGCCTTTGCCTGCTGCTGTAACCAATTCTTCAATCGATTCGGGTTAAGCGACTTCGGCAACACATCGGCTTTGTTCCCGACAAGAATGACTGGGTTGTCACCCACAAAACGATGCAGTCCAGGGATGACACTGCCATTGAAATCAAAAATATCGATGACGTTGACAATCAACGCATTACTTTCACCGATGGCATTCAACAAGCGTAAAAAATCATCGTCCGTCAACGTCACCGGCGCAATTTCGTTGTAGTGCCGCAACCGAAAACAGCGCTGGCAATAAATCTCGTCATCAGGATCGGCCTTGCTTAAAGTGGCTTTTGGCAAGTATCCCGGCTTTTTGGGATCAGTTGTCTGCAAAATAGCGCCGCAGCCTATGCAACGGCGCTCTGTTTCAGTGTTCGTGGTATCCATGAATATCCTCCTGATAATCCAAATGCCGTTTCTTAGCGAGTGCTTTAAAAACGTAACCTTCAAAGTAACGATTAATTCTGGTGTTCCACGCATCACTTTGAACAAGTGGCTGGGTTAAAACGGTTCGCACACCAGCAAGATTGCCTGCCCAAATATCGGTCAGCAATTGGTCGCCAACCATCACCACTTCAGATCGCTTAAGCCCTAATTGTTTGCGCGCTTTCGTGATACCCACAGGAAGCGGCTTCAAAGCACGAGCAACATATGCCACACCCAGCTTGGCCATTGCCTTGTGGATTCGATTTGCATTGTTATTCGAGACGACCACCACTTTAATCCCGCTATTGCGCAAGTCCGTCAGCCAGCGAGTCAGTGTTTCAGTGCCTTCGGGATGATCCCACGCCATCAACGTATTATCTAGATCCGTCAAGACCGCCTTAATCCCTTGTTGTTTCAAGCTGGCAGGTGTCAAACTGAAAATATTCGTTACCAGCCAAGTCGGCTCAAAAACTGCCACAAATCTTGTCCCCTCTCCGGTTTTCATATCCTTATATTATAGCCGAAAAGCGTGCCGAGCGCGAGTCAGCTTCATTGACAGGCGTGGCGAGCTCCAATCCTATTGATCCAAAGGTGTACGCCTTTGTCCGGGATGGTTCCGCGAGCTCTCTGCTTGCCATTAAAATTAAAGAAGCTAGTTAAGCTACTCTGTTTTCTTCCAACAGCAAAATCCTTCAGCAATTATAAAAATTGCTATTTTTCCAAACAAGCGTCAAGCTTGAATGAAACCGTTATCTTTTTAAAGACGAAATCATCGCCTTATATGTCAAAACAAGGTACGATTAGGTTGATAGCAGCGACTCGCATTCAGCGAATAAGACTGTTATACTTATTTTTAGTAAGTGTATCAAGGAGGAGGCAATGTCATGACCCGTTTGCATCATGTGTCGCTGTTGACCGGTGATGCACCAGCGACAATTCAGTTTTATACAAAGGTTTTAGGTTTACGTCTGGTCAAAAATACCGTCAATCAGGAGAACGTTCATGTTCGACATCTGTTTTTCGGTGATTACCAAGGAACTCCTGGCAGTGTGGTTACCTTTTTTGCGATTGATCGATTGGGGCATCGCTACGATGGGCAAAATCAATTGGGTGGGATTGATCTTGCCATTCCAACTGGGTCATTGGCATTTTGGGAACAGCGTCTGCGGATGGCAGGTTGTGTGGTGACAGCCACGCTGACCAGTTTAACTTTGGTTGATCCGGCTGATACGCCGGTCAGACTGTTGGTGACCGATCAAACGTTACCAACGCAACTTGTCGTGCCAAACGATGTTCCGGGCGAAAACCAGATTACCGGATTAATTAATGTCGATCTCCCAGTGGCCGATCATGAAGCTGAAAAGACCTTCTTTCAAACCATGCTGGGTGTGACCCCCGAAAATAATCAATTCAAGCTTGAGGCCGGTAACACCTTGACCCTTAAGCCTAGCCTCACTGATAGCATCAAACGATTTGGCCGCGGAAGCATGGATCATTTTGCGTTAACCGTTGACCATGAAGAAGCACTGCCGCGACTGGGGACAATTGCCGCACAACATGGCTATGAAGTTGAGGAGTTTGCTGATCGCGGCTGGTTTAAGAGCCTATATGTTCGCGATCCTGCCGATAATCGGATTGAATTTGCCACTAAGGAACCCGGCTTTGCGTTAGATGAGCCGCTTGCCCACCTCGGCGAAGGTCTCGGACTGCCGCCGAAGTTCGAGGCACAACGTCAAGCCATTGAAACGTATTTTAAAACCAAAGGAGTGGATTTCCATGATTGAACACACATTATTAGGTATGAACCACGTCACAGCCATGGCCAGCGATCCTCAAGCGATTTTTGACTTCATGAGCAAAACGCTGGGATTGCATCTTATTAAGAAGACAGTTAACCAAGATGCGTTGGATACGTACCATTTTTATTTCACTGATGATCAAGGTACTGCCGGAACTGACATGACATTCTTCACCTTCCCTAACCAGCCTAAAGGTAAAAAAGGCACGAACATGATCTCCCGCGCAAGTTTTCGTGTGCCTAGTGATGCAGCGTTAGATTATTGGCTCAAGCGATTTGCTGAAAAAGGGGTTGCTAATGAAGGTATTAGCAATCAATTCGGTACCAAGATTATTAACTTCCATGATCAAGATGATCAACAGTATCAGCTTGTATCCGATGAAAACGATCATGGGGTTGCCGGTGGGACGCCATGGAAACACAATGACGTACCTGAGGAATTCGCGATTACTGGCCTTGGACCAGTGACCGTTACCATTTTCAACTTAGGTCATATGCAATATGTACTGACCGAGATTATGGGTTATAAGCAAATTGCTGAAGATGGCAACTGGTCACTTTACGAGGTTGGCGAAGGCGGTCATGGCGCCCAAGTGATTCTTGAGCATCGAGAAGATCTGCCGATTGCCGAGGAGGGCTTTGGCAACATTCACCACGCGGCTTTCTCGACTGAGAATCGAGAAACCTTAGGTACGTGGATTGATCGCATCAAGCAGTATCGTTTGCCGCAATCAGGTTACGTTGACCGCTTCTACTTCAAATCCGAGTATTTCCGCGCGGCACCGCAAATTTTGTTTGAACTTGCAACCACCGGCCCAGGCTTCTTACAGGATGAAACTTATGATGAAGCCGGCATTCACTTAGAGTTGCCACCATTCTTGGAAAGCAAACGCGAAGAAATTGAAAAGCAATTAACCCCAGTCAAAACCGACTGGCGCGGACGTTAATGATTGGAGGTTGCGATGGCAGAAGATAAAGTAAACTACGCATTTGTTAAAGGTGATCCAACTGTCTCACCATTACTATTACTGCATGGCCAAGGCGGCGATGAAAATGACTTACTGCCAATTGGCAAGTACCTCTCGCCAAATAGTCCCATGTTGTCGATTCGCGGTCGCGTGCAAGAACAAGGCATGAACCGCTACTTCAAGCACACGGAAAATGGCGGCTTTGATTTAAACGATCTTGAACAGGAGACCACTTGGCTATTTTCAGTGTTAAATGACCTTTGCCGGAAATTTGACATCGACTATGAGCGATTTATCGTGATCGGCTATTCTAACGGCGCTAACGTTGCTGCACGGGCGCTATTGACGCGAAGTGATACATTCCACACAGGCATTTTCTTTCACCCGATGGCACTTTCGACAGTCGATTCAAAACAAGATCTTAGCGATGTCAAAGTCTGGATGTCACATGGCGATCAAGATCCGATTGTGCCAGCACAAAACTTCAAAGTGCTCGATACGTACCTTGAAGAGCAAGGTGCCGATGTCACGATTTTCCGTCATGGGCAAAGTCACAATTTGAATGAAGAAGAATTGACAAACGCCAAAAGCTGGCTGGCAAAGAGTGGTCGGTTAGCTGATTGGCGACGGAGGTGAAAGACTATGCAACGTTTTGGTTTTGAACAGTATGGTGATCCGAGCGTTTTTGAAACCATTGAGGCGCCGATTCCCGAACCAAAAACTGGTCAAGTACAATTGCAGGTTCTTGGCTTTGGCTTGAATCCCTACGATGCTTCACTGCGTCGTGGTGAACAAGCGGCTTTTCGAAAAGTTAAGTTCCCAGTTGTCCCCGGCACAGATGTTCTTGGGCGAATTACCAAACTCGGCGAAGGGGTGACTGACTTTGCTATTGGTGATCTTGTCTTGAATTATCGACCAATTGGCGGTTACAGCGAGTATGTCACCGCCTCAACTTCAAAAATTTACAAAAAACCGACTGCCTTAAGCTTTTTGGACGCTGCTGCACTACCGCAAGTTGGCTTAGCTGCTTTTAACATTTTGCACTATATGCTGTCACTTAAGCCTGGCCAAACTTTGGCAGTCATTGGCGCAAGCGGCGGTGTTGGTGCTATCTTGGTGCAGCTCGCCAAGTTTGAAAAATTAAATGTCATTGCCGTTGCAGGTGCCCAACACCACGACTATTTGCAACAACTCGGGGCCGATCAGATTTACAGCTATACAGATGATTTACCTGACAGCCGTGCTGATGCTGTGGTCAACGCCGTTTTTGGCGCTGCAGACCACGGTGCCTCGCTAAAGCTTGTCAAAGCTGGCGGTCAATATGTGACGACCGCTTATGCTGACGTTGATGTTAGCAGCAAGCCCGGCACAACCCACCTGCAATTGAACCCATCGAAGGACTATTCTGTTCATGATGGCTTTGCCTATTTAGTTGATGTCGCCCAAAAATGGGGTCTGCAAGTTCGTGTAGCGCAATCATTTGCTTTTACCGTGGATGGCGTCATTGCTGCGCATGAAATGTTGGAAACACACCACGCCCCGGGCAAGTTGATTGTGATGCAAGATCGTCATGTCACCCATCCGGTTCGTAAAGACATCAATCAACTTTAAACAAAAATTGGGTTAACGCCTTGTCCCGCTTGTTTTCACGCCGTATGATAAACGGGTGAACGAAAGGCGGGACAACATGAAAATTGCAGTTTATTGTGGCGCCAATAGTGGCGCGGATCCAGCATTTCTACAGGCAGCAAGCAAAGTTGGCGCATGGATTGCGGCACGTGGCGATACGCTGATTTATGGCGGCGGTAAACTCGGACTAATGGGCGCAGTTGCGCAAAGTGCCCTTGACCATGGCGGTGACGTCATCGGCATCATGCCGCAAGTGCTCGCTGATCGCGGCTTAGCCATGCCAGCCTTGACGCATTTAGAAGTCGTTGCTGACATGGGAACGCGAAAAGCCAAAATGATCGAGATGGCAGATGCCGACCTTGCCCTTCCCGGCGGTCCTGGCACTTTGGAAGAAATCACCGAAGCAATTTCCTTCTCCCGAATTGGCCTTAACGCAAGCCCAACGATCCTGTTTGATCAAAATGGGTATTACCAACCTTTGAAACAGATGTATCAAACCGCAGTTGACCAAGGTTTCTTTGATCAGGATGCGTTCGATAACGTGATATTCTCGGATGATCTAACCGCCATCAGTACGTTCATTGCCAACTATCAACCGTTGGGGGTTCGGCAATATCATTAAACAGGTTGAGATATTATTCTCAGTCGGTCAACAAAAAGGAACGATTTTTCACTATGGAAAAATTGTTCCTTTTTGCCTGCTCATGGATTATTTACTTAAAAAACCGTAGTGCCAAGGCGGAGCAATCGTAGGCCAGATGGGGCTCAGCCGTGGAAACAACACAGCGACCGGGCTTTGTCGCTGATGTTGTTAGGCGACTTCGAGACCGGTTTTTGGGCTCGAAGCGCCGTCACAGCGTTCCAGCCCCATCTGGCCGGAGATTGCGGAGTTTGGCACGGCAAGAAAGTTTTAGCCTAGCAACTTTCTACGATTATTCGGAATTTAATGAATCACAAGTCTTGCAAGGAAATTATGGCTCAGCCTCTTTTTTTAAATGTGACCCCATGTTTTTCACTTATATACGCAAAAAGAGCATGTCAGCTCGTCAAGGCGAGTTGTGACATGCTCTTTTAAATTGGCATTAAGCCAAAGCTTTTTTAGCTGTGTCAGCCACAGCCTTGAAGCCATCTGGATCGCTAACAGCAAGGTCAGCGAGCATTTTACGGTTCATGTCGACATTTGCAACCTTCAAGCCATGCATTAGCTTGCTGTAGGAAATATCGTTCATGCGTGCCGCGGCGTTGATCCGTGCAATCCAAAGACGACGGAAATCACGCTTCTTAGCGCGACGATCGCGGAAAGCATAACGGTATGACACCATGACTTGGGCATTAGCTGCCTTAAACAGCAAATGCTTGGCACCACGATAGCCCTTAGCGAGCTTCAGTACCTTCTTACGACGCTTACGAGTAACTGTTCCACCTTTAACACGTGGCATTAGAATTCCTCCTCAAATCAAATCCGATAGATTATTATTTCATCTGGCTGAGCATCTGGCGGATCCGCTTCATATCTGAGTGGGATACCAATGCTGACTTACGCAATTGACGGCGTTGTTTCTTGGTCTTGCCGTGGAAACGGTGAGACGTATAAGCATGACCGCGCTTCAGTGCACCTGATGCGGTTTTCTTAAAACGCTTTGCGGAAGCACGGTGGGTCTTGAATTTTGGCATGACTTTTTCCTCCTGTAAACATCAGCGTGTTGCTGGTGAAGTTCACCAGCTTGCGCTTTTTATACGATCTTGCCGAAAACTACTTCTCGGCACGCGGTGCAAGCATCAAGAACATGCTGCGGCCGTCCATCTTAGGATGCGTTTCAACAGCAGCAATTTCCTTAACGGCATCCGCCATCTGCTCAAGGACTTTGCGACCAAGGTCCTTATGCGTGATTGCCCGACCACGGAACCGAACGCTGACTTTAACCTTGTCACCTTTTTCAAGGAACTTGGTGGCGTTCTTGAGTCGAGTATTGAAATCTGCTTCACCGATGGTTGGGCTTAGGCGGATCTCCTTGATGGTGACAGTCTTTTGTTTCTTCCGAGCATCGCGCTCTTTCTTTTGAAGCTCAAACCGGAATTTCCCGTAATCCATAATACGGGCAACCGGTGGCTTGGCATTAGGCGATACTAGGACAACATCTAAATTTGCATCCTCGGCAATGGCCAAGGCGTCACGCGTACTCTTAACGCCGAGCTGTTCACCGGTCTGGGAGATCAATCGAACTTCACGTGCGCGAATACTGTCATTGACTATCAGATCTCTTGCTATGGTTGTTCACCTCCGTGTGAATTTCAGAGAAAAAACAAAAGCAGCGTGGCCACAAAGACCCCGCTGTTCATTAAATACCGAACTAATGAGCCTAGCGGTCCAAGGACTTAGGCGAGAAGCGGGAACTTCTGCTTTTTCTCAACGGATATAACTATACAGGAACATTCAGGCGACGTCAAGTTTCAGCTTTTAGCGATTTTACCGCTGATAAAATGGCGCAAACTCACCGCTCACATAGCGTCCTAATTCATTGTCATTAGGACTTACGTGGAATTGGGTCGTTTCTGGTAAATAAGCTTCTGCAAAAGCAACAACGGCGTGTAGGTCTGTTCCTTTATCTGCATCTACGACCAGCAACAGGCTTTGGGTATCATCAGCGCGGATCATGGTGGTCAAATAGGCTGCATGAACAGTTCTCAGCTTCGCCAAGTAGTCGCGCAAGTGCTTAACTAATGTGGCGGTTTCACGCGGCGGTTCACCGATCCGCACAGCCTCACCATTTTTAGCACTATCAGGTTTAGCCACGTAAAACAAGTTGGCGCGTGATAGCAGCATATTTTCGCCGTATGGATTGATGGCGACACCTTGTATATCGTGATCTTCGTATAAAAAGTTGGCACAGTCATTGATGGTGGCAACAGCGTATTGATCATGATCTGGGCTTTTACCGAAATTAGCCTGGTCGGTAAAAATTGGTAAGAAGTCCTGTCCTTGATCATCCGTAATCATGACGATTGTCGGATCACCATCTCTCGTTGTCCCAACAGGCAATATGAATTTAGCAGTCTTTAAAGCAGCGTAAAAAGCGGCTTGGGTCTCCTCATTCTGATCAGCCCGTAATAACTGAATCAAATGAATAAGTTGTGGATTTTGAACAATTGGTTCATCAGTCATCATCGTTTTCCCCTTTATCTCGTTTCTGATCGGCACTCACTTTGCCACGAAACCTGCGTAATTTTTTTGGTAGGCCAACCAGCCATGAGAGTAACACAATGCCAACACTGCCGAAAACAGCCACACCTTGAGGTTGAAATTCAATTTTAGCAAACCACCAAGTTGCGATGCCATAAGCACCAACAACAGTTAGCAACATCACAATGCCCATGATCACTAACAGGCCACGGCCGCGATGGGCAATTAACCAGTAACCGCGCTGATTCGGGGTCCGCCATGGCAGCTTCATGTAAGCGAACAAAACCACCAAATACAAAACGGCAGCGAGGATCTTTGTGACCACGAATAAGACGAGCCATGAAGCCCATAATGCGATAAACACCGATTCACCCTTTCTTTTGACGTGTGTCGTAAATGTGTCCAGTTTATCATACATGCTGAAAACAAATGGCGGATGTGCTAAATTTGGCGAGAACAAACCTGTTCCTAAAGATACTAACAACAAAATTATGAATGAATGGAGAAATCACCATGGCAACAATTGACTTAGTGAGGCATGCTGAACCAGACATCACGATTCATGATGATTTTTTGCGGCCACTGACCAGCGCTGGTCAGCGGCAAACTCAGCAGTTGGTTGACAGTTTGCATCAATATCCGTACACGGCCTTTTTTTCAAGCCCACTCAAACGTGCTGTTGATACGATCACACCGATTGCAGATGATCACGGCTTACCCGTTCAAAAAAACGAACTATTGGTGGAGCGAAAAATGCCTGCATGGCTGCCAAATTTTTCTGACTATGTTAATCAGCAGTGGCAAGATTTAACATTCTTTGAAAAACCTGGTGAATCTATTCATCAAGTTCAAGAACGTTACCTTTCATTTTTATATGGACTGCCAAGTTCGGCATTCGTCGCTGTCGGTAGTCATGGCACGGCGATAAGCAGTCTTGTCGAAGCGGCCATCCCCGGTATCGGCTATCATTTTTTCTCGAAACTTGGTTACGCCGCTGTCACCCGTATCGAAATGCATGCAGGCAATATGGTTCACCTAGCTGTCTGGGAACCAAAATCAAAGACATTTAAAGTTCTAAAATAGTGTTTCCAAACCTCAAAATAATCCAAAACTGATGGCGCTTTTCGGGATTTTGATCAAAAGAAAAAGGAGCTTTGAGAACAATGTCTCAAAAGTTCCTTCCCCATTTGATTGAAAATGACACTAATCACCTAAAACCTTGGTCGCTTCGCCTGGCTTGGTTTTGCCGTCACGGCTGTAATTCTTCACTTCAGCGACTAAAGCATCGATGAACATGTTGCCTGCTTCTTCTTTGGTGTGTTCATCCCCATAGCGGCGAACCGAAACCGCAGCATCATTCAATTCCTTATCGCCGACAACAACGGTGTATGGAATCTTCTTGGTTTGCGCTTCACGAATCTTGTAGCCCATCTTTTCGTTCCGATCGTCAACTTTAACGCGGAGACCGGCGACTAACATTTGTTTCTTAATGCGATTGACGTAATCCAGATGCAGATCATTGTTGACTGGAATCAAAACAGCTTGTGTCGGTGCTAGCCAAGTTGGGAAGGCACCCTTGTAGATTTCCGTCAGATAGGCAATGAACCGTTCCATCGTGCCGACAATCCCGCGGTGAATCATGACTGGCCGATGCTCTTCACCGTCTTTACCGACGTAGGTTAGATTAAACCGTTCCGGAAGCATAAAGTCCAGTTGAATGGTTGACATGGTTTCGTCATTGCCAAGTGCGGTCTTCGTTTGGATATCCAACTTTGGACCATAGAAGGCAGCTTCACCTTCGGCTTCGTAATAATCCAGTTTCAAGTCGTCCATGGCACCTTTTAACATGCTTTGGCTACGGGTCCACATTTCGTCATCATCGAAGTATTTTTCGGTGTTCTTAGGGTCACGATATGAAAGCCGGAAACTGTAATCGGTGATATTGAAGTCTTCGTAGACATCCATGATCAAGCGCAGAATCTTTTTGAATTCTTCTTGAACTTGGTCTAAAGCAACAAAAGTATGACCATCGTTCAGCGTCATTTCACGGACACGTTGCAGGCCGGACAGGGCACCTGACTTTTCATAACGGTGCATCATGCCGAGTTCTGCGATCCGCAACGGTAATTCACGATAAGAGCGAATGTGATGGTTATAAATCTGAATATGGCTTGGGCAGTTCATTGGCCGCAATTCCAACATTTCGCCGTCACCCATGTCCATTGGCGGGAACATGTCTTCGCGATAGTGATCCCAATGACCAGACGTCTTATAGAGATCCAAGTTAGCTAAAACAGGTGTGTAGACGTGTTCATACCCATCAGCAATTTCCTTGTCAATGATATAGCGTTCGATAACACGACGAATCGTGGCACCATTTGGCATCCAGTACGGCAAGCCTGCACCAACCTTAGGATCAACGAAGAATAGATCCAAATCACGGCCGATCACCCGATGGTCATGTTCAGCAGCTTCTTGGCGTCGTTTGGCATCATCTTCCAGACCCTTTTCGCTCCAATATGCCGTGCCGTAGATCCGTTGCAGCATCGGGTTGCTGCTCTTGCCTTGCCAGTAAGCACCAGCCACTGACAGCAGCTTCAGATGCTTCAAGTCCTTGAGACTTGGGAGCAACACTTTTTCTTCAAAATCAACGAAGTCGCCTAACTTATAGCCTTTGATCGGATCGCCAGCAGCTTCAACCAACTGCTTCTTGAATGGATCATTTTTGAAGGCTTGGAAAGCTTCGGCGCGACTCAACACAACTGGTTCAAGTGCCGCGTTTTCCTTGATAATCGCTTCCATTTTCTTTTGAACGGTTGGCAAATCATCAACACTCACCTGACCGTCAGCACGATCGGTATCGTAGTAAAAACCGTCTTCCGTTGCTTGACCCTGACCAAAATGAATATCCGGGTATAAGTCTTTCAAAGCAGCGGCCAGCACAAACGCTGCTGTTTGCCGCAAAACGGTCAAACCTTCTGCATCATCCTTGGTCATAATTTGCAATTGACCAGAATGCGCAATCGGTTCGTCATAAGCGATCAAATCGCCATCTAACTTGCCAGCGACAGCCTTCTTTGCCAAGCTATTACTAATACCCTCGGTGATTGCCTTAACTGTGGTGCCATCAGGAAACTGTTTGACGTTACCATCAGGAAATGTAATATCTAATGCCATGAGTAAGACTCCTTTATTGTTTTTTCGAAGAAACCAAAAAATCCCTGACATCTCTTAAGAGATATCAGGGACGATCAGTGATCGCGGTTCCACCCAGTTTGCCAACAGCACCGGCTGTTGGCCACTTAATTGACGCGTAACCTGCGTAACAGGGCCTTGCGGCAATCTCGAGAAGTGGTTCGGATCAGATCTTGCAAGACTTTCAGCCATGGTCTCGCTCTCTATTGGATGATCCTTTGTTGCTTCCGTCTTCGATAGCTTCATTGAAACACATTGCGCAGTCAGGTGCAAGAGGTTTTCTGAAAAAGAGCGCTCTCTGGCGCGTTTAGGAACCGGAACATAAGGACCTCAAGCCTCAATGGCGGGGCTTTGGCCATTTAGGCTTGAGGTCCTTATGTGCAGATTTCTGCGCCAGAGAGCGCGTTTCAGCCACAGCGTGAACTAGCTCCGTCCGCACGGCTACAATTAATTCTGGAAATAACATCATCCGCCAACGGTTTACAACTGAATAGCGCTACTTTGAGCGTCAATCTGCCAATGGATTGCGCCGATTTTCACCGCCGACCTGCACTTCTTTAGCTAAAAAATGAATCCGTTCCATGATGCGCTTGGCTTTGAGCATCTCTGAATTTCCGCGATCTGTGCCGGCAAGTGAGGCAGTTAAATCTTCCATGCTTTTATTCGAGCTAAACAAGGTCGGCATTTTTTCCTGCATGCGATACTGCAAAATGATGCCAAGAACATCGTCGCGAACCCATGGGCTAATGCTTTCAGCACCGATATCATCAAGAATCAGAACTTGCGCGCGTTTGATGCGATCAATCTTTGGCAAGACGGTGTTGTTCCCGATGGCATTTTTCATTTCAACCACAAATGTTGGGACATGAATCAAGGTACTGGCAATCCCGCCTTTTTCGGCAAGATCATTGGCGATCGCGCCAAGCAAATATGTTTTGCCGACTCCAAATGGACCACTCAAATATAGTCCTTGATGAAAAGCCTTAGGATCGGCAACAACGGCGAGAACGAATTGATTAGCCGCCAACAAAGCATCCATCCGCTCATCAGTCGGATCGTAATTGGTTAAGCTTGCCCCACGAATGTCCTTGGGCATGTTAACCGATGTGACTAAGGAAGCCTGTTTAGCCTCCTCATCGGCCGCAATTTTGGCATCTGTTGGTTCATAAGCGACGTCAATCAAACCGTTAGCTGCCACTAGGGTCGGCTTATAACCCGGTGCCAATGGTAATTCGCCACGAGCAATTTTGTTTCGTTCGCTGACAAATTCGTAGATCTTCGCGGTTCCGCGATCAATCGCATCATCGGCGAGTTCGCCGGTATGTTGTTTTAGAAAAGCCTGAACTTCAGGGTCCTGCAAGGCTTCTTTGACCATCTTGAAATAACGATCCCGCCACTGTCGAGAATCCATCAACATGGCAATTCGTTTCCGCATATCTTCCATCAGTTCGCGCCTCCTTTATCACCGAGTTCACGCAGTTTCGCCAATTGGGCTGCTAGTTTCTCGCGGTCAGCATCGCTCACCTTTTTCTTTTCAGGCTGGTAACCTTCTTGTGCCCAATCTGGCAACTTCTCCTGCCGCGGACCTTTGGCGCTACCTTGACGCCGTTTTTGGCCACTGGCCTTCTGTTTTTCAAAGTCACTTATCTGTTTCAAAGCAGCCTCGGGACTGTTCACATTAGCTTTCAGCCAACTGTTAGCAATTGCATCAAGCAATGCCTGATTAATACTGTCATTGGTTCGTAAAATATAATCAATCAAAATATTGATCGTCGGCGCATCGAACACATTCCGCTCACTCAGCTGCTGAACGGCACGTAACTCGTTGTTAGCCGGGTACATTCGGACATTTTTTGCCTGCTTGGCGGCGGTTAAGAATTGGCGCGGTGGCATACTTTTGGCTTTTTGCAACAAAGCTTCGTCAGCTGATGCCACTTTTGGCGGCGCCGTCGTGGTCGTCGGCTGCGCATGTGGTTGTGCTCGGGTGTAGCCTTGTTCAGCTAAGCGCCGCAATTGACTCAAATTAATCTTGCCGGTCATGACATCTGTGGCGCGACTAATCAAGCGAGCAAAATCCGGCGGTTGAATCCCGTAAAAACCGGCGATTTGATACAACGCTTCCTGATGCGTTGCGAGTTGCCCCGCTTGAATATTACTATTCGCCAGCATCGCTTTGACTAATGCCCAATCATAGCCGCCGCCTGTGCCAAGCCGTGGCCGCGTGGCTTCTTTTTGCGTCATATCTGATTTAGCTGCCACCACTGCTGGTGGTTCCTTGCTCAAATCATGATCAAACCGAAACACATCGAGAAAACTGGCTGTAATCTCCTGCCATTCAGGTCTGCGGACTGGTTTGAGGCTAAATTGGCCAACCAGCTCATCGTATCTTTTTTCCCCAACTTTGTCGTATAGGAGCAACCCGAGAAGATCGTCCTTGAAAAAGGCATCAGGTGCCACCGGTGCATACAACTCATAAGCGTAGTAACGCCCTAATGAGTCGACTTGCGTATAAGTGCGCAATAACCCGACCGCCTCCAGTTTGACACGCGCATTGAATAATTGATCAATATCAATATCTAACAAATCCAGCAGCCATAATTGCAGACGTCGATCAGTCACTAGTGCGCGATCTTTAACTTCCTGCCACAGGCTCAGATACAATGCCATCGCAATCGGCCCGATGAGCGGCTGATAGAGTGAAATTGCTACTTTTTCGTCAAAATCACTCAAATGACCGGCTTTTGTTAACACAAACCCTGCCTGTGGACTAAATGTATCAGGACGTTGCATGCACTTTCACCTCTTTTCAGACAACGGACCTGAGACATTTGCCTCAGGTCCGGTTTACCATTTTCAGCTGCGATGATCTTTACTTCTTGGTCTTTTCTTTCTTCATCATGTCCTGCAGTTCCTGCATGAAGACAGACATATCTTTAAACTGTCGATAAACGCTGGCAAAACGGATATAGGCAACATCATCGACATCGGCTAGTTTAGACATGACAAACTCACCGATCGCCTGACTGGAGACTTCGTTTTCACCAATCGCACGCAACTGATTTTCGACAGAATCGACAATACTTTGCATTTGTTCCATGGTAACCGGCCGTTTTTCAGCAGCCCGAATAAGTCCTTTTAGGATCTTCTCACGATTAAATTCTTCACGTGTACCATTCTTTTTGATCACTAACAGCGGGGTTTGTTCAACCCGTTCAAAGGTTGTAAACCGAAACCCGCAATTTTCGCATTCGCGACGGCGGCGAATCGCACGGCCACCGTCTGTTGGTCGGGAATCGACAACTCGCGAACTATTATGATGGCAATGGGGACATTGCAAGACTCCACCCTCTTAATCAAAGTTTGATAGCTTATTATAGCACGCGTAAGCCGCTTATGATAGCCGTTGCAGCCGGTGGATCAAGGCATTGGCTTGGGCAATGGTTGCCTCTTGAGTCCCATTATTATCAATCACAAAATCTGCCAATGCTGCCTTTTGCGCTAACGGCATTTGCGATTGAATTCGGGCCTCCGCGTCAGCCTGTGAGAGCCCGTCTCGTGCCATTAAACGCGATAGTTGGATATTGGGATCAACGCTCACAACCGCAACACCATCAAAGTCATCGGCATAATCGGCCTCATACAACAAAGGAATGTCGCCGACAACGATGGCGGCCCCACCGGCTTTTGCCTGTGCAAGTGCCTGACTGATGGCCTCGCGCAAATAAGGCCGATTGATCTGATTCAAGGCTGCCATTCTGCCTGGCTGGGAAAAAACAATCTCGGCCAGCTTGGCGCGATCTAGGCTGCCATCCGCGCGCAGCACTTCAGGACCG
Source organism: Lacticaseibacillus paracasei subsp. paracasei (assembly GCF_000829035.1). Lineage (NCBI taxonomy): Bacteria > Bacillati > Bacillota > Bacilli > Lactobacillales > Lactobacillaceae > Lacticaseibacillus > Lacticaseibacillus paracasei. The sequence continues at coordinate 1,711,105 of NZ_AP012541.1, forward strand.
AAAGCTTGAGCAATGCGCGCAAGAACAGGCTGCCCAGGCTCGACAATCTGGCGGGCAATGACATCAGCATCCACCACCGGAAACCCAGCGGCTTTGAAAGTGCGGCTCACCGTCGATTTCCCCGATGCAATGCCACCGGTTAACCCCAAGAGATAAGTCACGCTGGCCGCCTCCTTTGATGTAATGGCTGACAGTGTGGGCAGTAATGGGTTCCGCGCTGACCAACCTTAATTTTGACAATCGTCGTGCCGCAGCGATCGCACGGGGTACCTTCCCGATCATAGACGTGCAAGGCATTTTGAAAAGAACCGCGATTGCCTTCTGCATCAACATACGTATGCGCGCTGGTGCCACCTGCCGCAATGGCTGCATTTAATTCTTGGATAATCGCGTCATGCAGTGTTTTGATTTCTTTAGATTTCAAGGTATCAGCTGGCTGCAGCGGATTGAGCCGACTTAACCAAAGTACCTCATCAGCGTAAATATTGCCCACACCAGCGACCACGGTTTGATCGAGTAAAACCGACTTAATCGGTTTATGATGACGTTTCAAACGCTGGGCAAAGTCCGCTTCGTCAAAGGTGCTTGGGGTTGGTTCCGGCCCAAGTTTAGCAAGTGCTGTGACCTGATCCTCCTGCCCGGTTTTGATCAGCCGCATCCGCCCGAACTTTCGCAGATCCCGATAGCGCAACTGACTGCCATCCTGAAAAGTGAACGTAACGTGATCGTGCTTGTCAAAAGGTGTGTTTGCATCTTTGACAACATAGTAACGCCCTTCCATACGCAGATGGCTGATGATCGTTTCACCATTGCTGAGGCGCATCAAAAGATACTTGCCGCGCCGATCAATGGTCGTGATCTCACTGCTGACAATTTCCTTTTGAAAAGTCGCCAACCCATTGATCAGGATTTTCTCCCAGTTAGTGTTGATGGCGGTAATGACTTTATTTTTGACTAACGGCAGAAGCGAGCGGCGAACTGTTTCCACTTCAGGTAATTCAGGCATTGAAATCTCCTTATTTAGCGTCGAACCAAGTTGGTCCATAATGACTTTCAACCTTTAATGGCACATCAAGGTGAACTGCTGAGTCCATGACTTTGGGCACGAGCTCGCTAAGCTGGGCAATTTCTTCTTCAGGTGCCTCGAAGATGAGTTCATCGTGAACCTGTAGAAGCATTTTAGCTTGCAAACCGGCCTCATCCAAGGCCTTTTGCATGCGAATCATGGCTACCTTGATAATATCCGCAGCGCTACCCTGAATCGGCGTATTCATAGCGGTCCGCTCGGCAAACTTACGCAGATTGAAGTTGCGTGAGTGAATTTGTGGCAGATAGCGCCGCCGATGGAACAGGGTTTCGACATAGCCGTCTTCACGCGCCTTCTTGACCATCGCATCCATATAATCATGAACCTTAGGATATTGATCAAAATAACCATCAATGAACGCTTTTGCCTGTTTACGGGAAATGCCAATGTTTTGGGATAGACCATAGTCACTAATGCCATACACAATGCCGAAGTTAGTTGCCTTGGCTTGCCGCCGCATATCAGGTGTGACTTGATCTGGCGAACTCAGGCCAAAAATCTTCATCGCAGTGTTGGCGTGAATGTCGACGCCATGTTTAAACGCCTCCTGCATATTCTCATCCCCGGAAATATGCGACAACACCCGCAACTCAATTTGGGAATAGTCAGAACTAAAAATTTGCCAACCTTCATGTGACGGTACAAAGGCCTTGCGGATAATCTTACCTTCATCACGAGCAGGAATATTCTGCATGTTAGGATCAACTGAGCTCAATCGGCCAGTTTGCGTCAAAGTCTGCAAATAGCGGGTATGAATCTTATGATCAGGCAATTGCGCCTTCAACAAGCCGACAACATAAGTCGAATTCAATTTAGCCCAGCCGCGATAATCCAAAATGTCCTGCACAATCGGACTTGCCGATTTCAATTCGTTCAACACGTCAACGCTTGTCGAGTAACCGGTCTTCGTTTTCTTGATCACAGGCAGATTCAATTTTTCAAAAAGAATTTCGCCGAGCTGCTTTGGTGAGTTCAAATTGAACTTCACGCCAGCTTCTGCATAGATTTTCTCTTCCAAAATCTTGATGCTTTGTGAGAATTCAGTGCCCATAGCCTTCAGTGTTTTAGCATTTAGGGTAATCCCTTGAATTTCCATTTCTGCCAAAACCCGAGAAAGCGGCATTTCCATATCTGTGAATAAGTCCGTTTGTTCCTGTTTTTCCAAATCACCAGTCAAATCAGGCCGCAATGCGAACAAAGCATCAGACTTGCGAGCAAACTGGCCAAACAGCTTATCGTCTTCTGGCACTTGCCGTTTGGCGCCTTTGCCATAAATATCCTCATCACGCGGCAAGTCATGATAATCGTGATCTTCAGCGATTTTACCCAAATCATTGCTGTTTTCGTCAGGATTAATCAAATAGGACGCCAATAACACGTCAAAAGCGATATCCGGTAATTTCACGCCGAGTCGATTAGCGGCGACGATGTTTCGTTTGCCATCAAAAACTGTCAGATCTCGTTTGGCATCTTCCAGCCACCGTTTAACCGCTGGCAGCGTCAGCAAGGTGACATCGGTACTCACATAAGTTTCTTCCTTAGTGCCAATAAAGAAACCGATTTGTTCGGCCACATGATAATTATCCTCGAGCATTTCAATCTCAAAAGTCAGAGGTTCGGTCAGTTTGGTGAGTGCAAGAATCGATTGCTCATCCAGCACGGAAAAATGAACCGCCTGAACAGGTTTAGCGACACTACCACCAATTTTTTTGAGCAACGAATTCATATTCATTTTTGTATAGAAGTCCCGGAGTTTGTCTAAATCCGGTCCAGCGTATGTCACATCCGCTAAGTCCACGGTAAGCGGTGCATCGCGATCGATCGTTGCCAACTGTTTGCTTAAGAAAGCGTTATCTTTATCGTTGATCAAATTCTCTTTAAGCTTGCTCTTTTTCATGTCATCCACATTAGCATAGAGGTTTTCCATGCTTCCGTATTGATTGAGCAATTTCAGAGCTGTTTTTTCACCGACCTTGGTCACCCCAGGATAGTTGTCCGAGGTATCACCCATCAAACCTTTGAGATCAATAATTTGAGCCGGTGTGATGCCAAGCTTTTCTTTGACATGTGCTGGGGTGTAGGCTTCAAGCTCATTGACACCCTTCACTGTCACTTGAACTGTGGTCCGATCGGTCGTCAGCTGCGTCAAATCGCGATCACCCGTGACAATCGTCGTTTCCCAGCCGGCCTCATCCGCACGCTTAGCCATTGTGCCGATAATGTCATCGGCTTCGTAATCCTTTAATTCATAATGCGCGATGCCCATGTCATCCAATAATTCCTTGATATAAGGCAATTGTTCCAGCAATTCGCTCGGTGTCTTGGCGCGACCACTTTTGTAATCAGCATATTTGGCTGTGCGAAAAGTCGTCTTGCCTGCATCAAATGCTACTAAAGCGGCATCTGGTTGGACTGCCTTTAAAACAATCTCGAGCATGTTGTTAAACGCATAAATGGCGTTGGTGTGCAAGCCATCTTGGTTCGTAAAACGGTCTAATTGATTATATAAAGCAAAAAATGCACGAAATGCGACTGAGTTACCATCGACTAATAATAATTTTGTTTTGCTCGCCATAAGTGGGCTTCCTTTTCTACGGCCGCTGCTGTCACCGCGACCTGAGTTAGTTGTCATAGTCATTGTACCAAATTCTGCTAACCGGTGACTTGCTGGTCAGGGGAAAACTGGCAGAAAACAAAAAGAGAACTGGCAAATACCAGTTCTCTTGAACATTTTTAGTTAATTATTGTTATTCCCAACACCGAGAATCTGTAGGATTGCGGTGAACAGGTTCAAGAAGTCGAGATAGAGCATTAACGCACCGAGAACCGCTAGCGAGCCTTCCGAAACGGCAGCTTGTCCATCATTGCCAGTGGTGAGATACAGGTTCTTCAGCCGCTGCGTATCCCACGCCGTTAATACAATGAAGATAATCAGGACACCGTATGAAATCAGCAGTTGCATCCCATTTGAGCCAAGGAACATATTCACAAATGACATGATGATGATCCCAAACAAGGCAACCATCGCGATACTGCCGGCTTTGCTCAAGTCACGCTTGCCAAAATGGCCAACCATCGACATGACCAGAAAGACAACCGCTGTCGTAGCTAAAGCAACGGCAAGGTTAGTACCGTCCGCAACCATGGCAACTGAAGCGAACGTGAAGCCAAAACTAGCGGACATGAGGTAAAACATCACTGTTGCATACCCCGGACTTGCCTGTGCGCGACGCCCTGTCACAAAAAATGACAAAATGATCGGCATAAAAGCCATGATCCAAAAAACAATCGGATGCCCACTCACAAAACTGGTGTACTCAGCTCTGAATGGAAATCCTAACAAATAACTGACGAGCGCCGTCACGACCAGCCCGCTCCCCATCAAGGTATAGATGCGGGAGAAGAACTGTGTCAAGCCGGCCTCGTTTACAACACGGCGTTCTTGCATAGCGTTCATTCCTTTCAAGTAACTCTTTCGAGTATCTGAAGACCATTATAACCGGAATGATGATATTTGTCAGTCAGGCGAAAGACCGATCTTTATTATGAGCAGTTTTCGATCATTTTAGACACAGTTTTCGATGTCCAACAAATCATGATCACACGGTCTATTCTTCAGCCAATATGGTTTCGTAAGCTTTTTCATACTTTTGAATATCACCGGCCCCCATAAAGACAACCACTGCATTATGATATTGCAGCAAAGGCTTCATGTCTTCCTGATGAATCACTGCAGCGCCTTTGATCTGCGCGGTGATATCTTCGGATCGGATTTTACCAGTTTTCTCACGAGCAGAACTGAAAATCGGGGTTAAGAATGTTTGATCAGCTTGGCTTAGGACCTGAACATATTGTGGCTCGTAGGCCTGCGTGCGGCTGAAGGTGTGCGGCTGAAAGACAGCAATAATCGCCTTGTCAGGATACTTTTGACGAGCAGCATCTAAGGTTGCTTTGATTTCATTCGGATGATGAGCATAGTCGTCGACGATGATCATGTCCTTGAGATCCTTTTCGGCAAACCGACGCTTAACGCCACTGAAGTTGCCGAGCTCGCGGGCAATCAACTTTGCATCCAGCTTTTCCATGTGAGCGACCGCGACCACAGCCAGTGCATTTAGGACGCTGTGTTCACCAAACAGCGGCACAAAGAAATGACCGATCAGTTGATCGTGGAAGTAAGCATCAAAGCTGCTGCCTTTCGTATCGCGATCAACGTTGCGAGCCTGAAAATCATCACGGTCACTAATCCCATAATAATAAACCGGCACCTTTGCCTTTAGCTTCCGCAGCCAAGGATCATCCCCCCAAGCTACAATTGCTTTTTTAACTTGATTGGCCTCAGTTTCGAAAGCATCGTATACATCTTCAAAACCAGTGTAGTAATCAGGGTGATCAAAATCGATATTGGTCATAATCATGTAGTCAGGATGATAGGCCAGAAAATGCCGGCGATATTCATCAGCTTCAAATACAAAGAATTTGGAGTCGGGAATGCCCTTGCCTGTGCCATCACCGATCAAATAGCTGGTTTTAGCAACGCCGCTTAAGGTATGGGCCAGCAAACCGGTTGTACTGGTCTTTCCGTGCGCACCAGCAACCCCAATACTGGTATAACCTTCAATCAGCTTGCCCAAGAATTCGTGATAACGATAAATCGTGAGTCCCAATTCCTTGGCCCGTTTGATTTCAGGATGATCGTCCGTAAAACTATTGCCAGCAATGACAGTGTAACCCGGTTTCAGGTTAGCCGGATCAAACGGCAGCATCTTAATGCCGGCAGCGGCAAGTCCTTTTTGGGTAAACGTATATTGAGTAATATCACTGCCCAAAACCTGATGCCCTAAATCATGGAGCACCAATGCCAATGCGCTCATACCTGATCCCTTGATACCAATAAAATAATAGGTTGCCTCTGTCATGACGTTTGTTCCTCTTTCTTTGCTTGACTGTAATAAACTTCCCGCGGCTTTGCGCCTTTAGCTGGCGAAACGAGATGCTTCGCTTCAAGCGCATCAATCAAATTAGCCGCGCGGTTGTAACCGATAGAAAAAACCCGTTGAAGCTTTGAAGTCGAGATATGCCGTTCACCAGATAGATAGTCTAGAACTTCAGGCATCAACTCGTCTTCATGTGACACGCTGGCTTCAGCCGATTTGACCAAGCCAGCCGGATCAAAAAGATAACGTGGTCCGCGCCGAGCTTTGACATAATCAACAATCGCATCAATTTCGCGATCCACGAAGGTTCCTTGCAGGCGGATCGGCTGACTAGCGCCATTGCCCAGATACAGCATATCACCACGACCAAGCAGCCGTTCTGCGCCTGCCGTGTCAATAATCGTTCGTGAATCAATTTGGCTGGCGGTCATGAAGGCGATGCGCGTCGGAATATTATTCTTGATGGTACCAGTAATCACATCCACACTTGGCCGTTGAGTGGCGACCAACAAATGAATCCCAGCCGCCCGGGCCTTCGCCGTGATTCGCGCAATGTCATCTTGAATCTCACTGCCCGCAGCTAGCATCAGATCGGCCAACTCGTCAATGATAATCACTAAGTATGGCAGGACTTGTGCGTATTCGTGAAAACGCTCGGCCTTTGCATTGAACTGTTCCAAATTACGGACACCAGCCGCCGCCAACTTCTTATAGCGATCATTCATTGTTGACACGACCCACTTCAAAGCGGCACTGGCAGCTTTGGGATCGGAAATAACTGGCGATACCAGATGTGGCAAGCCATTATAACCGGCAAGCTCCACTGCTTTTGGATCAATCAGTAATAACCGCACTTGTTCCGGTGTAGCCTTATAGAGCAAGGATACTAACAGACTGTTGATGAAGACAGACTTTCCCGAACCAGTTGCTCCGGCGATCAAGCCATGTGGCATCCTAGCCAAGTTGGTGACCACAGGCTGGCCAAAAAGATCCACACCTAAAGCAATCGTCAGTGGCGATTTTGCCTGCTGAAAAGCCGGGGTATCTAGGACTTCGCGTAGCATCACTGGTCGCGGTTTCAGATTTGGTATTTCAATGCCAACCGTATTTTTGCCAGGAATCGGTGCTTCAATCCGAATGTCTTTGGCTGCTAAGGCCAATTTCAAGTCATCATTGAGGTTTGTGATTTTATTGACTTTAACACCACTGGCCAGGCGGACTTGAAATTGGGTGACAGTCGGGCCAACAGTGTGAGCGACCACGTGTGCATCCACGTTAAAGGCTTGCAACGTTTTATCCAACCGATCGCTTTGTGCCACAACCCAATCTTCTTGGGCAGCCTGATCAACTTTGACCGGCGAAGCAAGTAGCTTGAGCGGTGGCAGTGTGCTAACCCCCGGTATTGGCCCTGTAGGTGCGGAACCTGTGTCCTCAGCCGCAGCCATTGATGAAGGTAAAATACCAGTTGACGGTGATTGCGTTAGTGCTGACGTTGAATAGTCGGCATCATTGGCTGATGGTGTTTCAGCCGTCGTTGAAGGTGGCCCTGATGTTTTTGGTGATGTTTGCATCTCTGCCTGAGCTTGCTTTGCCTTTGCCTTCTGGGCAGCTAATTCACGCCGTAGCTTTTTGGCCGCATGTTTGCGCCGCAACGCCTCAATTCTCGCTGCCTTGCGACTGTTAGGCGCATGTGGCTTATTGATGACAGACTGTGAGGACGAATCAACAAACGGCTTGTTAACCGATGCTGGAGCCTCCTCTGCCTCATCAGCGGTCACAGCGGTCAGTAATGTCTTTTTTTCGGTCTCCGCTGACTTAGCCTGTGGTTCAACAGCAGATGTTGCCGGTGTCGAAGACGATAATTGGTGCGTGTCGGTTGGTGTTACCGGTTTGGCGGCAACTGACGGTGCGGTTGCTTCTGGCAAAGTCTCATCAAGCGGCTTTTGGTTCTGCGTCCCGGCTTCATCCGATTTTTCTGCTAATAAGGTATCTTCCTGCGGTGCTTTAGAAGCGTTCGCTCGTCTGTCAGCCTCATTTTCATCTTGTTTTTCTATAAATGACGTCGTCGATTTGGCTGTATTCGTATCAGACGGTGTCAGCGAAATATCATGATTGACGGCCATCTTATTTTCGATGCCATGGCCCGCAAAAAGATAAACCGTTTGCGAATCTGGTCGCAAAATCTCAGCAATTTGTGCGTAATCGGTACGATCAACGGGACGCCGATGAGCTGTGCTGTTTGGTGTCGATAGGCGCGACAACTCATCGCGGCCCCGCGGTCGTTGCGGATAATCAAAGGCACGCAAATCGGCCTGAGCCTCCGCGACCTTGCGCGGATCCACATCAGGCTTTGGTTCGTGCGCCAATTGCGGTGGCAACTGATATTGTTCCTCGTGTTGCGCCTGTGTCCAGTCCGAAGTATTCAACTCAGATTGGGGTTCCGGCACTTTATTTTGATGTAGAAATGCCGGGCCATCATAATGCGCCATGATTGAATCCCCTTCTATTCATGTTTCTAGCAGTGCCTCTATTTTAGCATAAGCACCGCAACCAATAATCCTTGATCCCTAAAAATATCACCAGCAATTGGAAAAAGATTCATGTTAAGACCAGTGATTTTGCAATTGGAGACAAAAGAAAAGACGTAAGCACGAGGCTTACGTCAAATTTTTTCGTTATTCGCGATCAAAACAATTACAACCGGCTGTTCAGATGGGCACAAATTATGATGCTTGAACAGCAACAACGGCCTCGGCTTTTTTAGCATCAAATGGTGTGCCTGCAGGTAAACTATCAGGCATCACCAAGATACCGCGACGTTGTGGCGCGCCAGGAATGCCTAACTCACGAGCACTGCTGATCATGCCGTAAGAGTCAACACCACGCAACGAGCCCGGCCAGATAATTTTGCCATCTGGCATCATGGCACCTGGCAAAGCAACAACAACCGTTTGGCCGAGTGCTGCATTTGGTGCACCGCAAACGATTTGAACCTGTTCATTACCAATATCAACTTGCGTCACATGAAGATGATCAGCATCAGGATGATCCTTAAAATCAACAATTTTGCCAATCACAAACTTAGGGGTTTCATCGACCGCTAGTTTACCCGGCAGCCCTGCCGTCTGAATAGCCTGATTAAGCTCGGCAATTTGTGTTGCGGTCAACACAAGGCGACCTTGGCCAGTTAACTGACCCAGCCACTGTGTCACGTTGAAAAAGTTGTAGCCAATCACGTTGCCTTTATCATTGAGAATCGCAACAATGTCACCACGTCGCTGAATTGTTTGTGTTGCCGTATCCTGACCTGTGATGGCAAGCAAGGTGTCGCCAAACGCTGGTTGATTATAACTGGTAATGAGCATATAAACCTCCAAAAATTAATGCAAGCCGTTAATGAAATCTTCGACTTGTTGTTTCGTCTTACGATCTTTATTCACAAAACGACCGGTTTCCTTGCCATCGTTAAAGGCAATAAAGCTCGGAATGCCAAACACACCCATATCTTGAGCAACTTCTAAATTCTTATCGCGATCAACCGCGATGAATTCATAATCTGAAAAGTCCTTCTCAATTTCAGGCATAGCTGGTTTGATAAAACGGCAATCCGAGCACCAATCTGCAGAAAAGAACAACATTTTTTTACCTGGTTGCTTGACCTCATTTAAAATTGCTGCATTAGAGCCTAATTCTTTCATAGCCAACATCCTTTCGCTTACTATTTATAAGTAACTATAACAGGAAATCGTCTTAAGATCAATGATGCTCGTGCTGTGTTACATTATACTCAAGGTGATAAAGCTTGAACAGGTCAACAAAAGCCAAGTCACACATCGTCAGATCAGTTAGAGATTAGCAGAAGACGTCAGCAATGTCTCGCCTTTATATCAGTTTTAAAAGAACGTCCGGAATAGGTTGGACAGGTTCGTCTTCATCACTAAAGGGGGTCACAAATTTGGCAATTTTCAAAAAGAAGTCGAATTGGCGTGTCTGGATAGCCGCTGCTGCGGTGACGGCCGGCATGGCTTCGATTGTTTATCGGCGCCTGTATTATCGAACCATTCCTAATCGCATTTTGTCCATCGTCAAGACCAACTTTACAAATCGCGGCACCATCGAAAATAGCTGGATCAACATGCAGCCAACCGAACGCGGGACTGGCCGTGATCGCTATCGCGTGTATACTGGCGGGTTGACCGTGCGTGAAGGCGACCGCCTCAATCAGTTTGCCTTTGCTGTTGAGCCCGATGGTACCTTAAGACAATTAAAACAACTTCACGAACCGATTAATGCTTAAAATGCGCGACAAGTTCGTAGATTCGACCGCCATCAGCGCTGAACTTCTCTTCGTATTCAGTGGGCACGTTATCCGTGACGCGTTTGTCGTGATGTAGGTTCAAGGAAACCAAATCGAACGTCATCCCAAAATGATTCATGCTGACCAAGGAATATTCAAACAACCCTTGATTATCCGTTTTAAACTGCAGCAAAGCATCTGGCTTCATAATGGCTTGATACTGTCGCAAAAAGTCACGATAAGTGAGCCGCCTTTTTTCGTGACGGGTTTTTGGCCACGGATCGGAAAAGTTTAAAAACAAGCCATCAATCTCACCTTCACTAAAATAATCGGTTAAGTCCGCACCATCGCCCAGCACAAGCTGCAAGTTTGGCAATTTTAAGGCAACCTGTTTTTTCAGAATCATCGCTACAGCGGCTTCCTGTAACTCTAAAGCAATAAAGTTTCGATCTGGATGGGTCTTGGCCATTTCGACAATAAATTGGCCCTTTCCAGAGCCAACCTCAAGATACAATGGCCGTGCTTGGTCAAATCGCGATTGCCAGTGACCTTGCATCTTTTCTGGGCGAACCAAAATCATCTCAGGATGAGCCAAGATTAGCGGTTTCGCCCACTGTTTGTTACGTAATCGCATAAAATTTCTCCTTAACTTGAACATTGGCTAGGTCAAAGTACACCGTGACCGCTCAAAAGGCCTGGGACAAAATCACTTTTTGCCTCAGGCCTTTTTTGATGAATGACCTTGCTTGTTTGCAGCACAGCTTACCGACTCGCTTGTAAACATTCGAATTGATGCAAAACTTGCGCAACTTCTTCGAATCGTTGATGCGTGGCTGCTACCTTAATATCATGAAGCAAATGCAGATCACCGTACCAGTACAGTCGGCGTTTCAAATCCTCATCAAGTCGTGCGCCATAAGCATCCAAAAACTGGTGACTTGTGGCTGGACTGCCATAGTGGGCAAGTACATCCGCAAGATCATAAGCCGGATCGCCCAGCGCCACCTGCTCCCAGTCTACTAAATACAACCGACCGCCTGCCTGTAACCAATTCTTGTGGTTCAAATCGCCATGACAAACCGTTTGCACATCCGTGTGCGGTAACCACTGCTTTAAATCGTGCAGAGCCGTTTTGATCTTAGGCTGCGCAGCCACATCGACTGGGAAATCCTGAAGTAGTGCGATTCGTAATTGCTCAGGATCAAGGACTTGACCGCCTACTTGACGTAATAACCGTTTTAACAGACTTGAGTGGTGCACCTGTGCCAACATTTTGGCCACGACTGGCAACATCATTTGTTGCCGCGTTAACGTTTCACCGTCCAGCCACTCTTGAGCGGTTAGCACGTCTCCCGTACTCACCCGCCGCGTCCACAACAGCCGCGGGGTAATGTGTTCAACTGATAGTGCCGCAAGAAACGGCGAGGCATTGCGCTTAAGGAAATATTTTTGATTGGCATAAACCCCAAGAAACGCACTTCCGGTGGATCCACCTGCAGGCTGCAGGGACCACCCGGAATCTAATTCAAACTCCATAGGCACTACTCCTTACTTCTGGCCGCAGGAATGATTCACAACATCAAAAAGACACTCCCAGGCGCTCGTGCGTCCACGCTCAATATTACTAACTTGCGAAATTCACGTCAAGAGCAGAGCGCAAACTGGCCCGCTTAGAAACCGGAACATAAGCGGCCTTAAGCCTAAACGGCCGGTCTTTGGCCATTTAGGCTTAAGGTCCTTATGTGTAGGTTTCTGGGCCAGTTTGCGCGTTTAGGCAGAGTGTGAACTGGCGCGGTTAGAAACCGGAGCATAAGCTGCCACAAGTGCGATGGCTGTACTTTGACCATTGTGCTTGTGGTCCTTATGTGAAGGTTTCTGCGCCTGTGAGCGCGTTTAGGCAGAGTGCGAACTGGCGCATCTGTCATTCAACGCATCGCATCATGTACCCTCAACCGAACACGTGCATACCATCGCGTGAAGCCCCAGACAAATGCAGTCCCGCCAACAAATATTGTCAACGCGGCGAGCCACTGCAGTCGGATCAACGCAACCAGTGTGAAAACAACCACTTCAAGCAGCAACAACGTCATCAAAAGCCGTTCAAAGGCCGCCAGTTTTTGATTTGGTGCTACTGGATACAAGTGCGTGAAGACAATTTCATCATATTGGAAGAAGAATGGCAACAGCTGAAAGCCAACCATATACAAGAATAGAATCGTAAAGCCAAGCAACAGCCACCACTGAGACAAAACCGCCACGATAATCGCGCCGATCACCAGTAGCCGCAAGTACAACCCAAGATACTCACCGCCACGCAAAAAGCCGCGCAGATACAAGTATGCCCACGTCTCTGTCTTGCTTGGCTTAACCAACTTCAAAAGTGGATCGAGGTACCGGCGACGATGGACGCTATTGGCCAAACCTGGCACATCCGTGAATAGATTATAAAATCGATACAGTCGACCCATGCGATCTGCTTCGAGGTCAATTAAAGCTTCAAAATTCAATAACCCATCTGCCAACAAGGAACTTCGCAGCCATCTGAAGACCAAATTCAGAGTCAGCGCCACTAACAAGGCCACAGCCGGATGCAAGTAAAAACCTAGAAAAAGAGCTGCGAATGTGATGACAAGCAGTACAAGTCGTGGATGTCGCCAATTGATCGGCAGATGATAGCGCTGAAGCAATTGCAGCCACAAGTCGAGATCTTTGAATAACCACACAGCTAGTAGCAGCGTCACCGTCGCACTGATTGGATCTTGACCCAATTGTGCAAATAATGGCCACATCGCCAAAGCCGCAAAACCCAATAAAGTTGCCGGTAACATCATGCTGTATCGCCGTGCCTTCAACAAATAGTCACTGAAGGCCTCTGCTTTTGGCAGTAAGAAGACTTGATCGGGCGCCTGCGCCAACGTGGCTAACTGGCCAAGCGCGATTAAAGCCGTAAAAATGACAGCCAGACACAAAGCTAACCACCAAGATGGTTGCAATGTTTTCACTAGCAGACTGTAGGCATATAAGGCACCACCAAAAAGTATTAGCAAGACCAGTACAAAATGGTCATTGAACACCAATCGCAAATATTTTTGCTGTTCTTGGACATGTTGTCGAAGTCGAGTTCGCCATAACGCGACCATTACTGTTCCTCCGTCATTTTCATATAGATGTCATCCAAGCTGCCATCCTGAAGATCAAATTGCTGCTTCAAAGAAGGTAAATCACCAGTTGCTCTGACTTTACCTGCTTTGATCAAAACGAATTCGTCAGCATATTGTTGAGCGGTTGCCAAAATATGGGTTGACATCAAAATAGACGCTCCTTGCTCCTTTTTTGCTGTCACCAAGTCCAACAGATCATGGACGGCCAGTGGATCAAGTCCAGAAAAAGGTTCGTCGATGATAAAAAGCTGTGCATGCGTCATAAACGCCGCCACAATCATGACCTTTTGCTGCATCCCTTTTGAGAATTTTGCTGGAAACCAGTCCAACTTATTGTCGAGTCGGAACATTTTCAGCATATTATCGGCATCTTGCCATGCAACCGTCGCATCAAGATCGTAAGCCATGATGGTCATTTCAAGATGTTCCCGCAACGTCAATTCCGGATAAAGCACCGGTGTCTCAGGCACATACGCGAGGTCAGCTCGAAAACCAGTGGGATCATCGTGTAATGTTTTGCCATCAAGTGAAATCGTCCCGCTTTGTGGGGTCAACAATCCTATAATATGTTTGATGGTCGTTGACTTGCCCGCACCATTCAAACCAATTAACCCGACAATTTTGCCTGCCGGTACGGTAAAGTTGATATCTTTCAAGACCGTTAAATTGCCGTAACCACCGGTCAATCCTTCAATTGTTAAAGTCATCTTACCAGTCCCAATCTGTATAATTTCAGTTAGTGATATGATAGCATGAAATCAAGGTTTCTATTTAAAAAGCGCAAGCAGAAATGAGGCAGCAACATGAATGATTGCATTTTTTGCAAAATTGTCCGTAACGAAATCCCCAATGTTACCGTATATGAAGATGACGTTGTCAAAGCCTTTCTGGATATCACGCAGGTTACACCGGGACATACTTTATTAGTCCCCAAAGTTCACATTCCAGATATTTTCGCTTATGACACTGAACTTGCCGCAGCGGTTTTTGAACGTCTGCCAAAAATTGCCCGCGCCATCAAGGCCAGTGACCCGGCAATTAAAGGTATGAATATTTTGAATAACAACGGCAAGGTCGCCTATCAAAGCGTTTTTCACTCACATATCCATTTGATTCCTCGCTATAGCGATCAAGATGATTTTGGCATGCACTTTGGCGATCACAGTGCACAGTATGACACAGAGAAACTTGAAGCGGTCGCTGACAAAATTCGTACCCAGCTGGAGGCCTAAGCATGAAATTTAAACACGGCTTTTTACTCGGAGCACTGACCGGAACAGTTTATGCGCTGTTGACTGCAAAAAAAACCGGTCCACAACTTCAACAAGAGATCGCGGCCTACTTTGAAGGCTTATCAGACGGAGTTGGTCAGGTGCGTGAGAGTGTTGCTCAGTTCAGTCAATCCCTCACCCATTTATCTGACGAACTCAACAATACTTTGAAACCTGCCATGAAAGATATCACAGATCGGGTCGAGACTTTTGAATTTGAAACGGCCCCGCGCGTTGATGCGATCCAAAAGCATGTTGAAAATATCAATGATGCTGTCAGCAATCTTGATGCTATGCCGACTGCCGATCAGCGTGAACCTTTACCAAAACATTGAAAATTGCCGGCGATGTCCATCAATTAAGTCGTGACGGTTTCGTGAAACTTATGTGAAGATCCGCGTGCGGCAGTAAGTTATGGTATAGTAGACGGCAGTGTTAACCGAAACTTTTAAGATTAGGATGTGTGATTGCATGAAAAAATGGATTCTCGGCGTTGTTGGTTTGTTTGTAGCAGTGACGTTAGCTGGTTGTTCAAGCAGCACGGTTGCAAACATGAAAGGTGCCAAGGTCACCAAAGACGAGTACTATGACGCCATGAAGAAGACCACCACTGGCCAAGCAACATTGCGTAACATGATTGTTTTGAAGGCATTGGAACAACAATACCCGAATAAGGTGTCTGATAAGAAGGTCAACAGTCAGTTCAATACACTGAAGAAACAATATGGTTCTTCATTCGATACAACCCTTGAACAAAATGGGTATACCGAATCAAGTTTTAAGGATCAAATTCGGACAACCTTGTACTCAGAAGTTGCCTTGAAGGCCCTCAAAAAGCCAACAGAAAAACAAATTGCTGCTCAGTGGAAGAAGTATCAACCGAAGATCACCGTGCAACATATCTTGGTCAAGACCGAAGATGAAGCTAAACAAATCATTTCCGACTACCAAAAAGACCCAACCGAAAAGAACTTTGAGGCCCTTGCCAAGAAGAACTCAATCGATACTGGAACAAAAGATAAGGGCGGTAAGTTGACGGCGTTTGACAACACCGATACTAGCTTGGATTCAACCTTCAAGAAAGCAGCCTTTAAGTTAACCAAGGCCGGCGATATCACCACAACACCGGTTAAGACGCAGTATGGCTATCATGTTATCCGCGTTATCTCCGTTGGTAAAAAAGGCACGATGAAGGAACACAAGAAAGATTTGGAAAACCAGCTCTATACAACATGGCAGAGCGACCAAACCGTGATGAACGGTATCATCACCAAAGTGCTTAAGAAGGAAAATGTTTCCATTAAGGATAACGACTTGAAGGATGTTCTTTCAAGCTATCTGAGCACCAGCTCAAGTACCAGTACTTCAAACTAAAAATTAAATCAGTGTTAGCACTTGAAAGCCTCGCAATTAATTTTGCGAGGCTTTTATTTGTGTTGCAAACATGACGCAATGAATGGCAAGTGATTGTTTGTAGGACTCAAAAAAGGCTGATAAAGATGGGCGCTATCCCATCTTTATCAGCCTTTTGACAACCACATGACTACAACTAAACTGACTGAATTCGCCTAGTGCGGATCCGGAAAAGTTTGACCATTTTTAGGTCGATAGAAGCGACGATTGTCCATACCGAAAAGTCGTTCTGTGAAGGTACCAGGATCAACATGTTGGTAGGCGGTTGTCATCATATTGATTGATGCGTCCAATTCGTCTAAATCATGCAACACTTGCGCTTCAAGCAGCTCTGGCCGCACCGGCGAGCCGTATTCAAGCAATCCGTGATGTGCAAGCACGACATGACGTAGTAAGAGCATATCTTCAGCGTTGATATCAATTTTAAGTTGCTGTGCTGCTAAGACAATCTGTTCGTCAATGAGAACGATGTGACCAATCAAGTTGCCTTCAACCGTGTAATCAGTTGAGATTGGCCCGCTTAACTCAATGGTCTTACCGAGATCATGTAAAATTGCGCCTGCATATAGCAAACTTTTGTTCAAGCTCGAATACTGTTGAACGACACTTTTAGCAAGTCGCAAGATGCTTAGCGTATGAAAAGCGAGACCACCAGCAAAAGCATGGTGATTTGACTTGGCGGCCGGATAACTGAAAAATGCCTTCTTGTGATCATTGATCAGTTTACGGACAATTCGATTCCAGTTAGCATTGGTGATTTCGAAGATGTAACTGTTCAGTTCCTCTTCCATATCACTGGGTGCTTCTGGCGCCCGCTCAACAAAGGCTTTAGGATCATTGCCTTCCTCTTGGGTTGCCAACCGCAATGAAAAAATCTTAATTTGCGGATTGCCTTGATATAATTCACGCTTACCCGACAATTGGACGACTTCGCCAGCCTTAAACTGAGCAATGTCATTGTCGCTAGCATCCCAGAACTTACCTGAAATATGTCCTGAATTGTCTTGAAAAATCATCGCAATAAATTTTTTGCCATTCTTTGCGACACGCACTTCAGCTGATTTAATCAGCACAGGAAGCCGAACATCTTCTTCATTATGATAATCGAAAAGCCGTTTTACCAAGGTCGTCACCTTTTCCTTGAATTTTCACACTACTTAAATCATACAGATATCAATGATAAAGTACAAGGAAGGTTGGTGCTTGAGTGAATGAGAAACCATGCTTCATTGTCATACAAATGTTAGGCACATCCAAGGACGAGTCAGCGCTCGGGTAAGAGCTGGCACCTAACCCTTTTTAAAAATAATGGTTGGATACTGCAAAAGAAAATGCACCACCTATGAATTGCCTTTTGCCAGCAAGTTTAGTTCAAACATTGTCGCGACACGCTCAGCCTTCTCTATGCGCATGAATTTCCAAAGAAAAAGGATCTCCGCAATCAACGGAAATCCTTCAATCACCAGTCATTACTTGCCTTGATAGACATCAATAATTGGTTGGGAAATAATTTTGTTCAATTCGTCCATCATCTGAGATAGGCCTTGTTCTTTTGCCATCAAATTTTGGATCGGCTGGATGTCGCGCATCTTGTCGCCAAGTTCTTGCAATGACTTAACTTCATCATCCGTGAAATCTTGTCCCTGCATTGACTTTTGCTGCATCTCATATTGCTTTTGTTGGAATTGTTGGAACAAACCGTAAGCAACGGCGTCCAGCTTCAAGAGATCAAACGCCTTCTTGAGATCCTGAAATTCCTGTGTTGTCTTGATATCTGCCGCCATCTGATTAGCGGTGTCGTAAACATTTGCCATACTTTACCTCACTTTTTGAGCCTATTTAAACCAGCCCTTGATATTATCATACCATTGTCCCACAGTTTGCTTGGCACTGTCTATGCCTTTCTCGATACTATCCTGAATTCCTTGCCATGTTTTGTCGCCACTGGATGGTGTTTGGATGCTAGCCATTTGTGCGGCATCTTTCGTGTCAAACGCGGTTTGTGGCGTATTCGGCATTAGGTTCGTCATTTCGAGTTTAAATAACGGTGCCACCCCAGACGTGCTGGTGCCTTGAAGGAAATGCTGACTGTCAGTTGTCGGGTAGCCAATCCAGGTCGCATTTACAATATCTGGCGTATAGCCAATGACCCACTGATCCTTAGTGCCATAGCCCCAACTACTTGGGACCTCAGTACTGCCAGTTTTCCCGGCGATTGTGTAGCCAGCTGGTTTAGCAGTTTGACCGGTCCCTTCGTTAAACGTTCCGATCATCATGCTCGTCATTTCCTGAGCCACTTTTTTTGATATGATTTGACGCATCGTTGGATGTGAGTTGTCGACCACCGTTTGACCTGACGCATCAACAATTTTGCGAATGAAGTGAGTCGTTGGCAATTTACCGCCATTCGCAAACACCGCATAGGCCCGTGCCATCATCAGCGGTGAAACCCCATTTTTAAGGCCACCAAGTGCAGCAGCAAGATTCTGATCGCTTTCTTTTAGTTGGATGCCAAACCGATCTAAGCTAGTGACCCCTTTTTGTACACCAATCTTATTAAGCAGCCAAACAGCCGGCGCGTTGATCGAATCGGCTAACGCTTTATACATCGGGACAGTACCTAAATAGGTGCCGGTTGCATTGGTCGGCGTATAATTATTTTTACCGTAACTAAGTTTCTCGTCCTTCAAGACAGAATCATAATGATAACCATTTTCAAGTGCTGGTGTATAAACCATCAACGGCTTGATCGTGGAACCCGGCGAATTGCGAAGTTGTGTTGCGTAGTTAAACCCTAAGAAGGTATGCTCACCGCGATTACCAACGACCGCCCTGACACCGCCTGTTTTCGGATCAAGCACGATGGAAGCCCCTTGAACCTGCTTACCATCTGCGGCATTTGCCGGAAACGCCCAGTCTTGAGCAAAGCTGTTTTGAAGGTTGCGTTGATAAGTTTGATCCAAATTGGTATAAATTTTATAACCTTTGTTCAAAATATCATCGACACTAATACCTTCACTGCGCGCCTCTTCAATGACGGAGTCAAAATAAGACGGATATTTTTGACTGTTGGCCGTTGAAAAAGTATCGACAACCTGCACTGACTGCGCTTTTGCCGCATTGGCCTGCGCCTGCGTGAGCTTCTTATTGTCCACCATCAATTGCAAAACGACATTGCGGCGCGACAAAGCATTGTCCATGTGATCAGCGGGGTTATAGTAGCTAGGATTCCGTAACATCCCCGCCAGAATTGCCCCTTCACTCGCATCAAGCTGGCTGGCATCTTTGCCAAAATACCGCTTAGCAGCATCTTGAACCCCCCAGACCCCATTGCCAAAATAAGCATTATTGAGGTACATCGCAAGAATGTCTTGTTTGGAGTAAACTTTATTCAACTGGATGGCCATAAATAGTTCTTGGGCCTTGCGCATCACCGTCTGCTTTTGCGTCAGCAAGGTATTCTTCGCCAATTGTTGGGTAATCGTACTACCACCACCCATGATTTGGCCATGGTGGATGACATAATTCAAAGCAGAGCGAAGAATCCCTTTGATTGAAAAACCGCCATTGGTATAAAACGTACGGTCTTCCGTCGAGATAACGGCATTTTGTACTTGCGGACTAATCGCCTTTAACTCGACGTAGGTCCCTTTTTGGCCGTACAGTGTGCCGGCTTCTTCGTTGTTAGCGTCATAAATGACGGTTTTTGTTTGTAAGGTACTCTTGATGTTTTCAACATCGGCGGTTTTGGCTTTATAAGTAAACCAAGCAGAGAACCCGAGCATGACTGTCAGACCAATTAAAATCAGCCAACGAATCACCTGAAACCGGCGGAAAAACCACCGTGTTCCCTGCCAAATTCGTGATAAGAACTGCATTTCCGTCCTCCTAATGTGAATCTTGTTTATTGTAGCATAGGCGACAACCGCCAAAATTTCATCGACATCTTTTTAAGCAAACTTTATGGTCAAATGAATTGAGGAAATCACTTGTTGTTTCAAACTTCTGCACGCGCCACGCTGCCCACCAGCCTTCGTGATCAACTTCAAGCATGGTTGATACCACGTAAACGGCAACACCAATTGCGCGTTGCCAAAACAATTTTAGTTAATGGTCATTATCGTAATTTTAATGAAAAAGTACAGCCTAGTGATGTTATCACGATGACTTATGATGAACCCACGCCACTTGCCTACGTTCCGGAAACGCCGGCCCTCACAATTCATTATGAAGATGATGATCTACTCATTGTCGATAAGCCGGCTGGTATGAAAACTCACCCAAACTTACCAGGCGAAACCGGTACCTTAATGAACCAGGCAGCCGCTTATCTGGCCCCTTTTCCGGCGTTAATTACCCATCGGCTAGATATGGCGACCAGTGGTTTATTGGTCATCGCGAAGAACCCTTTAACGCAAGCCATCATTAACCGACAGTTGGCTCTTAAAACCATGCATCGGGATTATATAGCGTTAGTACCGCAGGGAATTGCGGCCAGTGGCACCATAACGGCTCCGATTGGGCATGATCCTGATGATCAGCGTAAACGCATGATTAGACCGGACGGGGCATCGGCCATTACTCATTTTCGCCGGATCGCAGAAACGTCAACAACTGCGACGGTTGCGCTCAGACTCGAAACCGGCCGCACCCATCAAATTCGGGTACATTTAGCTAGCATTGGCTATCCAATCCTAGGTGATCCGCTTTATGCCCCTGATCAGACAACCTATCAGCGCATGTATCTGCACGCCTTTCAGGTTCGCTTCACAAAGCCGCTATCAGACACAACGTTGACGGTGACCAGTCCCCTGCCTTTTTGAACAATTTTGAGCCAAAGTAATGGCACATACCATGGCAAGCAGCGGGCCACTAATTGTGTGACAACGAAAAGAGCTGGGTTTGACAAGGTTGACCTTGTTGCCCAGCTCTTTTGCTTGTGATGTTGCCAGATGGTTACGAATTGAAGGCTTGCCGATAAGCCGCTTCAAACCATTTTGCCTGCTTCTCATCCGGGCTAATCACGACAATCGTGTCATGACCAGCGATGGTGCCGACAACTTGCTCAAAACCGATGTCATCAATAATCGCTGCCAATAAATTGCCGTTGCTCGGTAACGTTTTGATCACGTTCATGAAATGCACCCGAGTAATTGACAGCCCGACTTCGCGAATTGAGCGACCTAACCGTTCTAACTGGGACTCTGAAGAGCCGCGAAAAATGGTATAACGTAACGTCCCGGTTGCGTCCTGCGATTTGACGATCTTCATCTCGCGAATGTCGCGCGAAATCGTGGCTTGCGTCGCATCAATACCAGCCGCTTTTAATGCTGCCAATAACTCTTCCTGCGTGGCGATTGGCTTTTGATTAATGATTCGTGTTAAGGCCGCTTGGCGTTCACTTTTATTCATCACATGGCCTCCACCATTATTGTTGCGCGGGAGTCAGTCCAAGAGACATCGGCGTGTAAGCGGCCTTAGATGTGATGGCCGTACTTTGACCATTGTGACCAAAGTCCTTATGCGTAGGTGTCTGGACTGACGAGCGCGTTATCGTCACTGCCGGTTGCTGACGCGCAAGGTTACATTTCTTCTGGCGCACCGACACCCAACAGTTGCAGCGCATTTGTTAGCACTTGTGTCGTCGCCTTAACCATCGCCAATCGAGCTGGCAGCTCACTGTCCTCAACCAGCACTTTGACATTGGCATAATACTTATTGAAAGCTTTTGCCAAGCGTAGTGCATACTTAGCAATCACAGAAGGTTCATATTCCTTGGCTGCACGCAAGACCATGCTTGGGTAATCGCCAAGGGCGCGCAAAACGTCCCAAGCCGCTGGATCACTTAAAGCCACTTCAGGCGCCGGGTCAATCGCAGCCTTCCGCAAAATGCTATTAGCCCGCGCGTTCGTGTACTGTACATATGGACCAGTTTCACCTTCAAAACGCACGACTTCTTCTAAGTTGAAGTCGAAGTTGTCTAAGCGTTCGTTCTTCAAGTCATGGAAAATGACGGCGCCGACACCGACTTCATGCGCAACTTTATCCGCATTTGGTAAATCGGGATGCTTTTCAGCAATTTGTTGTTTCGCCAGACCGACAGCATCGCGCAAAACATTTTCCAGTAAGATAATGTTGCCTTTACGCGTTGACAACTTCTTGCCATTCGCCGTAATCAGCCCAAATGGAATGTGGTGAATATCATTCGCCCAGTCGTAACCCATTTCTAACAAGACGGCTTTTAACTGCTGGAAGTGTTCGCGTTGTTCATTACCAACAACGTACAGGCTTTGAACAAAATGATAATGTTCTTTCCGGAAAATCGCAGCAGCGAGATCACGCGTCATATACAGCGTTGCGCCATCTGACTTCTTGATCAGCGCTGGATTCAAGTTATACGCACTCAAATCCACAATTTCGGCACCTTGACTAGTTTTCAGCAAATGCTTGTCTTCAAGCCGCTTCACCACATCAGCCATTTTGTCATTATAAAAGGCTTCGCCATTGTAAGAATCAAAATCAACACCGAGAATTTTGTAAATTCGATTGAACTCAGCCAGTGAAACTGTGCGGAACCAGCGCCAAAGCGCAATGGCTTCTTCATCGCCATCTTCCAGCCGCTTAAACCAAGCACGGGCCTCATCGCCCAACTCGGGATTTGCCTCGGCCTTCTCATGAAATTCCACATAGTAATGCAATAGATTTTTGATCGGATCGGCTTTGACAGCGTCCTCGGATCCCCACTTCTTGTACGCCACAATCAGTTTACCAAATTGTGTGCCCCAGTCGCCAAGGTGATTAATTTTAATCGGTGTATACCCGATTTTGCTGAGAATGTTGGCTAAGGCATTGCCAATCACGGTTGAGCGTAAGTGCCCCATGGACATTGGTTTAGCAATGTTCGGGCTGCTCATGTCGATCGGTACATTCCCGCTGCCGATATTAGCATCACCATAATGCTCGCCAGCTTGCGCGATCACTTTCAACACATCGTGGGCAAAACTGATTTTATCCAGATAAAAGTTAACATAGCCACCAACAGCCTTCACTTTTTCAAACGGGGTCACATCAATTTGACCGACCAAATCGCTCGCAATCATCTTTGGTGCGCGATGCATGATCTTCGCCAAGGAAAAGGTTGGAAAAGCATAATCTCCTAAGTCTGATGATTTGGGTGTTTCAATCAAGGACTTGATCGCAGCCGCGTCTAATTGACCGGCAAGTGCTGGTTCAAGTGCCTTAACAACAAGTTCTTTAAAATCCATAACTTCCTCCTAAAATGATGATGCCACGAAAAAAGGACCCATCTCTCCTGTTCGAAGAGACGAGCCCTAGCCCGCGGTACCACTCTGCTTGACAATATGTCCACTCAAAGCACTGATTCTCAAAAGCGCGCCATCAGGTCCGACGTGATCGTTTGCACTATCCGATCTCACTAAGAACCGCCAACTGACCTTATTTCCTCTTTCTCACAGAACCTTATACAGCGGTCGACGAGAATCGAACTCGCGACACCAGCTTGGGAAGCTGGAGTTTTACCACTAAACTACGACCGCAAATCAACGGATATAAGTATATCACGAGGGCTACATTTTGCAAAGGTCATCAAAGGTGACTTTTTCTATGAATTTGATGAGAAAAAATCTTAAAAATGAGTACCGGCAATTTTCTTGTTAATGTTTCTCACCGTGCTATAATATTAGTAAAGAAGGAGTGGTCGAGATGGCAAAAACGGGACGTCACTATTATTTCGTGGCGCGCAACGAGAAAACCAAAACAGGTTATCACATTAGTTTTCCAAATATTCCTAACGCTGAGGCAGTCGGGACAACATACGAAGAGACCGTTTATTATTCATATCGGGTCTTGGCTGACTTCCTGAGCCATCTGCCAAAACAAGAAGCGGAAATTCGTGCCTACACGCTTTCCGATATTCCGGATACGGTTTCCAGCAATGTTTTCTATTCATTGGTGAGCGTCACGCCTGACTTTGATCCGCACAAAATGGAAACACATTTTACCTTGCCACAAACACCGCCTGCCGATATTCGACAAAAAGCAGCTAAACTGGCTGGATTAGTGACGCCAAATGATAACTTGGCTTTGTAACTAGGTATTCAACATGCAAACTTTTCGAATGTTGTTGTTAGTTATTTTTCTTGTTGGCGTTGGGTTAGCTTTGATCGGCCTAGTAAGTTGGTTGATTGCCCTATTGCGACACCGCGAAACAAAACCGATGCGGCGACTGACTTGGCTGAGCGGCGGAGTGGCGCTTGCGGCGCTGATTGTCAACGCGTTTACGTAAACAACTTTGATTTAAGCGATAATTCTTAAGTCATCATTTCAAGAAGAGCACTGCCAGTGATGGGAGTGTTTTTTGTTTGGGATTGCACGGAATGGTCGTGCAATCAAATCGAGAATGAAAATTGAACGTTGTTGCTTCAAAAACGCGTTCGCTGCCGCAGAAACTGGTGTGTAAGGACCTTGGAAGCAATGACCAAAGCCCGGTCATCACGTCCAAGGCCGCTTACACGCCGGTTTCTAAACGCCTCAGCTCACGCTCTGAGGCGTTGACTGGTTTCTATTGTATTTCTATGCTTAAATAGGAACAGCAAATAATGAAGGAGTGGGCTTATGACTGACCTGCAAACAAGTATTGGCGACTTTCAATTTGATAATGTGTTCATGAACGCAAGCGGTGTACGCTGCTACACCGAGGAAGACTTAGATGCGTTGGCACAAAGTGATGCTGGGACCTTTGTCACTAAAAGTGCTACCCAAGCAAAACGCCTCGGCAATCCCAGCCCGCGCTATGCTCGACTAGAACTCGGCTCTATCAATTCGATGGGCTTACCTAATGAGGGCCTCGATTACTATCTCAACTACGCCTTGAAGTTTCAGGAAAAGCATCCAGGTCAATGGATTTTTCTGTCAGTTGCCGGCTTGACAATGGAAGAAAATCTCGCCATGGCACACACTATCGAAGACTCCGATTTTAATGGCTTGGTCGAGTTTAACCTGAGCTGCCCAAATGTTCCGGGTAAACCCCAAACCGGTTACGATTTTGACCGAACCAAGGAAGTGCTTACCAACCTCTTCACGTTCTTTACCAAACCAGCAGGCGTTAAATTGCCACCTTATTTTGACCTCGCGCAATTCGACCAAATGGCTGCCATCTTAAATCAGTTCCCGTTGCAATTTGTGAATTCTATTAACAGTCTCGGCAACGGCCTCATGATCGATCCCGAAACTGACACAGCGTTAATTAAGCCAAAAGGCGGCTTTGGCGGTATTGGCGGCGCCTATGCGAAACCAATCGCACTAGCCAATGTCCGTGCCTTTTCACAGCGGCTGGACCCGAAGATTCAGCTTATCGGCACTGGTGGTGTGACCAATGGCCGTGATGCCTATGATCTCATCCTCGCCGGTGCGAGTTTGGTTCAAGTTGGCACCTTGCTTCAAGAAGAAGGACCGGCCGTATTCACCCGCCTGAGCCGTGAACTTCAGGCTGTCATGCAGACCAAGGGATATACCAACCTTAGCGACTTTAAAGGACAATTGAAAACCCAATGACGAACGAAAAAATGAAGGTTTGGGCATACTTTAAACACAACGCTGGCGACTTTAGCCGGCATTGGGGCGCGTATATCATGCTCATCAGCGTCACTAATCTATTTATTGGGTTAGCTGTGATCCCGTTTTTTAATTTTGCTGCTCAGCAAACGTTGCGAATTGGTCACGTGCCTTACATTACCTTGACGAACCTCGGACAAATTCTGACTCATGATCCCGGAGTTGCTGCAGTTCTCACCTTGTTGGGGCTGCTACTACTGTTATTCGTTTACTGGCAGTTCACCTTCTTGATTCTAGGTATTCAAAACATTCATCGGCAAACTCGCTTAAGCTTCTTTCAATTAGCAATCGCGACTTTGAAAAAAACCCACCGCCTAACACCGACAACCATCGCTGTCTTAATCGCTTACTTTGTTTTAATCTTTCCATTTTCAAGCGTTGTTTTCAAAACAAGCTTGCTGGCCAAATTAACCATTCCCGATTTCATCGTCGATTTTATTTTTGCCCGATGGTATCTCGGCCTACTGGTCATAGCGCTTTACATGATGGGTACCTGGCTCGCCGTTCGCTTGTTGCCGTTATTACCTGCTTTAATTTTGAGCGAAACCCCTCCTCGAAAAGCGGTTGCCAAAACTTGGCGGATGACGCGCGGCCAAACTTGGCGCACATTGTTAGCAGTCTTGTTAATCTTCATACCGGTAGCTGTTCTGACCACTTTGCTGACCATTGGCCTATATTTACTTCAGTCATACTTGGACAGTCACTGGGAACATTGGGCCTTACTTGGAGCAACCATCAACCTTGGTGTGTTGCAAGTGGTTATGCTGCTATTAACAGTGTTCTTTACCGTTATGCTTTATCAATTGGGAACCTCGCAGGCAGAGACATTTCAACTCATTCCCAACCAAGACTTGATTGCCCGAGTCCCAAAACGTCGGCGCAATCTTCTTTTCCGAATTGGCGCCGTTGGCTTAATTGCGTTAGTCATCGGTGGCAGCAGTCTTTTCTACTACGCTTATCTGACTGGTGCACTGGCAAGTCAGCCGTTAACTATCTCACACCGCGGGGTTGATGATGGTAACGGAGTCCAAAATACAATCCCAGCGTTACAAGCCACCGCTAAAGAAAAACCGGATTATGTTGAGATGGATTTGCACGAAACCAAAGACCATCAATTTGTCGTCATGCATGACGAGAACCTGAAAGATCTAACCGGTGTCGATGCCAAACCACATCAGCTGACTTTATCAGAGATGACCAAACTGACAGCTCGCGAGAATGGGCACACCGCCAAAGTCGCTAGTTTTGACCAGTATTTGGCGGCTGCGGAACGACTGCATCAAAAGTTATTGATCGAAATTAAGACCACACCTGAAGACAGCCCACAAATGATGAATCATTTTATTCAACTATACGGGCAACGACTTCTAGCCGATCATGATCAGTTGCATTCGCTCGATTATCAAGTTGTCACAACCATGCGCAAACAAGTGCCAAAGTTGAAAACTTTTTTCATTTTGCCGTATACGCTCGTCTTTCCTGAAACACCAGCTAGTGGTTACACACTTGAAACAACCACGTTAGCCATGCGGGTGATTGACGAAGCGCATAATCGTGATCAAAAAGTCTATGCTTGGACTGTCAATGACAGCGATGATATGGAAAAAGTAGCTTTCATGGATGCGGATGGGATTATCACAGATCAATTGGGTGAATTAAAAACAACACTATATCAAATGAACCACCATCCAAGTTATGCTGATCAGATTTTGCAATATCTGACGAGCTTTTCTGATGATGCTGAAAACTAGCTATCTACAAATAAAGGCACCAAAAAAGGCCATCAACTTTTATTCGTTGATGGTCTTTTTAGTCATTTACTTGAAGTAATACCTAGCTGTTTCTAATGCGCTGGTTTCCATCAAGCGTTTGCCATACTCAGACAGCACCGCTGATGACAACGGTGACCGATCGCCAAATTCCATCGCGACGGCCATTTGATCGTGCGCCTCGTCAGACGAAATCTCATTTGGATAAAAGGTCAGTACCAGATAATAAGCGTTCTTATAACGATAAAGATCGCTCTTTCCGCCTTCGAGCCGCAATGTATCTGCTAAACTAATAAAATCTTCAAAGTCCTTTAATTTCAAAACAAGCTCAGTCTGTGGTGCTTTGTCGGCATCAATATAGCCGCCTTCATCAACTGCCTGATGATCTTGTTGATCACTGGCATCAAGTCCTTGCAGTTGCTGACGAATATAATCAGGCACTTGGGTATCCGTACCTTCGTCATCAGTCTGATCGGCTGCGCTATCATCGTTTTTTTGACCACTTTTACTGATCAGCAATTCGAGTCCGGACTGACTCGGCATGACCTGAAACGTCACGGCCTCATTTGTAGCAAACGTATGATCTTTATCGACCTCATCGAGGATACTATAGAAGAAGCTCTCAATCTGTTTATGATTGCCTAACAGATCCAAAACCGTGATCCCACGCTGCGCTAGATCATCGTTGCCTAACATGACCCGGATCGTATTTGCGTTAATCCGTTCCATTTCCATGATTGCTGCACCTCACTTTAGTCACGGAACCCTGGCTTCTGTGAATATCACATTACCACTTACTACATTATAGCAGATTTCGTACGTCAAGGCATTCTACCGCAGGTTAGCGTGAGTATCAAGTAAAGCGCGCGGTCTTCAAACTTGGTTCAACCTTCACTCTAGTAACACTTGTTTTATCAACCTGCAGTAACATCGCGTTTGCGCCTTTCATACGCAAAAACCGCACCAAATTAGGTACGGTTTTTGCAAATGATTGGCTCATTTATAATTAGTTTTTTAAAAACCTGCAAGTAGTTGTGCTTGTTGCAGCTCCATTGTTCGGACAGAACGCGGCAAGAAACGCCGAATTTCATCCTCGTTATAACCAACCTGCAGACGTTTATCGTCCATCATAATCGGGCGACGTAGCAAGCCAGGATACTTGGCAACCAGCTTAATTAACGTACCAGTTGACAAGTCATCAATATTAATACCCAGCTCCTGGAAGATTTTCGAACGTGTTGAAATAATTTCTTCAGTGCCATCTTCGGTCATTCTCAGTAACCGTTTGATTTCATCTACGTTCAATGGATCAGAAAAAATATTACGTTCCTCGAATGGAATTTTATTTTCCTTCAACCAGGCGCGCGCCTTCCGACAAGATGTGCAACTTGGGGATGTATATAAAATAACCATTAGCGCTCGCTCCTTTTTCGTGACGAGGTACTTTTCATCTCTACAGGTATAGTATAAGAGATTGGACCGGCGCTAAGCAATCACATTTATAAAAATAATTTTTTAAAAGCTGAAATTCCATATTAACGAATATTGACTATTGTCCATTTTATCAACAATTATGCTTATTCATTTGCAATAAATAATACACGTTATAATAACCTCGATTTACACATCTTGTTATCATTTTAAAGTAAGGCTTATCAAGAGTATCAGATTGAGATTGTCAAGTCATCCTCTGCCAATTGAATTGGTATACCCCCAGCAGCAGTCTGTGCTTGCTGTTTCAAGGTGACAAGATCAAGCTGTTGCGGCAAATGTGTCAATAATAAGCGCTTTACTTGAGCGTCTTTGGCTAGTTTTCCCGCTTCTGGTGCTGTGAGATGCCAACGCGGTTGTGGCTGATCTGCTAGAAAATTGGTATCTGCCATCAAAAGATCCGCATCTTTAGAAAACGGTGCCAGTGCCGGGAAACAACGCGTATCACTTGTATTGACAAGTGTTTTACCAGTGACGTCTTCAACGATTCGAACAGCAAACGCTGGCACCGGATGTTGGGTTTCAAGGAAAGTTAACGTTAAAGGGCCGAGATGCAAAGTGCTGTCTGCCGTATAGCCTTTAGCCGTTGTATAAGGGCCAAACGTTAAACTAGCAAAGTTCAACGGGTCTTTTGTATGCCCATATATCGGCAACGGTGACAACTTTTTGTCCCCTTTTCGCAATTGATAATAGTACTGCAAAACACCGACATCCGCGATGTGATCATGATGGTAGTGAGTCAATAAAACTGCATCTAATTTTAATGGATCAAACTGCTGCTCTAGTGAAAGCAAGCCGCCGCTACCTAAATCCATCAATAAATGATAGTCACCACTTTCAATAAGGTAAGTGCTGGTCGCGTGACCCGCATCTGGGTAGCCGCCAAGATAACCTAAAACTGTCAATTTCATCTTGTTTTTCCTTCCTTTCAATGTGAAACCATTCAAAAAGCTTATAATGGATTTGGAGGTGGTCAGAATGTCCACAATACAAACAGTCTTCGGCAGCAAGTCGTTCCTTGTCAAACTGCTAGACGAACGTCATGACCCGCAATTGAAACTGTTGAAACCAGCTGAAGAGGGTTTGGATTACATGATCTATGACCCCAGCGGAAAAGCACACTTTTCCGCGCCCTTGCAATATGAAACCCTTGCGGATTTAGGTACGCCCGCCGACAATGGTTATATTCACTTCATGTACTTTAATTTGAGTAGCGATGACGTGAAAGTTTTCCTTGCCAAAATTAAGGATCTCATTGATAAGCATGATATTTTTCTTGGTCAAACTCAAGTCTTAGTCGCCCAGAAAGTCAAACACCCAGACGACTTTGTGGTCGTATCAGGTTGGCAATCCAGTAACGACTACTACGAGTTTAAGAATACGCCGGCCTTGTCAGCAGTCAAGGAGTTCATTCGTCGCGCGGCCTCCGCAAACGGCTTCCATCAGGCTGGCTATGCGGTGATTGATCCGCATCAGAAAAACTAAATAAGTTACATAGACGGCTTGTTAACGCCTATGAAAAATCCGAAGTCAATCACTTCGGATTTTTTATTGGCGCCTAATGCGCTTTTTAAGAATGCACTCGCTTGTGTAATTATTCAGATAGCCCACGGATAGCGCCGTAGCTAATCAATCGCCCAACGGGAAACAGGTTCATCTACCATGCGGGCAGTAATGTGCACAGTTGCCTCATAAAAAAGCCAATCGATAATTGCATAGATCAAAATCATCAAACCCAAATAACGCGAAGGCGGATTATCAAGATAAGTTGTCAAAACACTAATCATACAAAGCCCAATTGTTGTCCCGAAAAGAAACGGTACCGCAAAGACAACCGCAGCTTGCCGATAAATCGTTATACGGAGTTGCCTTGGATCCATACCAAGATGTTTTAAAATTTGAAAATGTCGGGCCTCTTGGCGAGCTGCAATCACCTGTTTTAAAAGTAAAATGCTACCCGTAGCCACAACAAAAACGCCGCCGAGCAATAAAATCAGAAAGAACAAAAAGCCATACAAAGTGTTCACAATTCCCTGCTGGAAGGACTGAATTCCCAACGGATTGCGCCAAAAGTTCAAGGTAGTGCTGGCTCGATCTGTCACTCTCAAATCATTGCCATCCCGCTCAGAACTGCCAATATTGACATACTCTTGAAGATTTTGACTATTCTCCAAGTGCTGTAATTGTCGCAACGCAGCGGCGGTTGCTTTGGACTTAGGTAAGCGAGCCATATACAATCGATCAGTCGTTCCTTCAAGCATGTCAAACGTCCGATCACTGACAAGCAACCCCCGGTCAAAAAAATTGTTTCTGCCGGTCGGGAAAAGATTGGTTGTTCGTGTTAACAATAATGACGCATCGCTACCCGGCAATATGATGGCTCGATCAGGATTGCGGCGGGCACCGACTGGTCGGAAACTGGTTCGCGTTGGCAGCATTAGAAGTGCTTCGTTCCCACGAAGTCTAACAGGAGCTAAATAGTGCTGTAAGTGGGCAGCGCGTTGATAATCCCGCATCGCAATCACATTATAAACACCAGGTTGTTTTCGGACCTGATCGGCCTGATCTCTTAGTCGAATTTCGGCATACACAAGTTTCGAAGATAGGATAATTGCTTGAGTTGGTTTGACCTTAGCTTTTGCTAAAATTTTCGTGACATTATCCACGCCTGCCCCTGCTGCAACCACAGTCGTCGGAATCTCGCGCTGAACCAGATCCTGATTATATTGAAACAACATAGCAGAACTGCCAAGCATCGTAATCGTAATCGCACACAGCAATGTTGTTAGCCACAATGAATGCGCGTTCCCTTGAAGTCGTTTAATGATCAAATGTCTTGAGATGGCATGCGCATTGCGCGTCTTCATTTGACTTCGTTGCTGGAACCAAGCCACTATGCCAGGCAGAAACTCCTCAAAAACGAGGAAAAGTCCCAGCAACAAAGCCACTAGCATGAATCCCATTAACAATGGTGGAATCAAACGCCCCTGAGTTCGCGGCAGTATATGCATCAACACGCCACTAACTGGTAACAAATGGACCATCGTAAACAGACTGCCAGCCAACAAAACGACGCCAGCAATGCCAAGGGAAAACCGCCACCATGTTTGCGGTTTGGGAGCGGCCGAGACATCCTGCTGGCGAATAAAATTACGCAATGGGTTTTGAACATAAATGGCATTGATGCTGCCCACTAATAGGTAGACAACGCCCATTAAAATCACGACATCAACCATAGCTGGGAAAGAGAGCATCAAACTAATCGGTGTGTGCAAGGCCATCAATCGAATCAGCACCATGCCCAATAAAGGTGAGATAATCAATCCGAGTAAGAGACCCAGAGCCATTCCGAATATACCGATCATTAAACTCTCAATACAGACTAACAATCCTAATTTGGCCCCAGACAAACCAAGCAAACGATATAGCCCAATTTCTCGATCACGACGAGCAATGAGTAAAGTGTTGAAATAAAGCAAAAAACTGATCGCAAAAAGTGCTAAGACCATCATCACAATCATCAATAGAATCGGAACAATATCCAGATCCCCAAGCCGCTTGCTGGCATCGCTCAAAATCGGTTCATTATTCGCAACCGCCCCAATGGCATACATAACGGCACTGATCAATGCTGCCACTAGTACCTGCAAGCCATCCTCGTGACGATGGCGCCGTAAATTTGTCTTAATCAGATGCCACACGGGTATGGCCTCCTCCACTGACAGTTGCTTCCATATCAATAATTCGGTCAAAAAACTGCTGGCGGGACTTACCACGCGTTACTTCAGCAAAAAATGCCCCATCTTTGATGAAGATGATGCGACTTGCGAAGCTCGCGGTGAAGGGATCATGCGTCACCATCAATATCGTGGTTTTTTCTTTTTCGTTTAATTGACGCAGATAGTTTAAAAAATCAGTTGCTGCTAATGAATCGAGGCTGCCAGTCGGTTCATCTGCCAACAAAAGATCGGGTTGGGTGATCACAGCGCGAGCAGCCGCGACGCGTTGTCGTTGTCCCATACTTAACTCCCCCGGAAAAGCCTGCAGAATGGGAGTTAAGTTAAGGTGATTCGCGACTGTCTGTAATCGTTCAGCACGATCAGGCTGAAGCTCTTGCTGCAAGGTTAGCGGCAACAAAACATTTTGCGTCACCGTCATATCATCCAATAAGTTGAAGTCTTGAAACACAAAACCAAGATGATCTCGACGAAAAGCCGCTTGTTGTCGTTCATTAAGGGCCTCAAGATCGTTCCCTGCAATATTGACTTTTCCGGTACTTGGCGTCTCAATCGTTGCTAAAATATTGAGCAATGTTGACTTTCCGGCGCCACTTGGTCCCATAATGCCGACGAACTCACCCGCGTTGACCTGAAAGCTAAGGTCGTTCAAAGCGCGAACTCGATCATGCCGTTGTCCAAAAATCTTGCTCAAGTTAGATACTTCAAGAATTGCCATCGCGCACCTCCGCCATTATCATACCAAAAACGTGTTATGCATGTGCTGCCAACTCCCGTTAGACAAAGAATCTCGGGTTTGTTGCTCTTAGTTTACATTTTAAAGTAAATCCTGAAAACTTATTTATTAGAAGATTGCGGCTTCCTAAAAGCCGGACAAACCCAGCTCATAAAAACTGGTCTTATTGACCTTGTTCGCGCTTGTGCTTCCTTCCCAAAACTTATACCATTAGAGCAGAAATGGAGTTGGTCACGTGTTTAAAATCATGATCGTAGAGGACGATCTGACGATTAGTGGGCTGATCGCTGATAACTTAAAAAAATGGCAATTTGATCCAGTTGTGGTAACCGATTTTAATGCTGTATTTGATGACTTTTTGCAAGAAAAACCCCATTTAGTCTTATTGGATATTAATCTACCAGTTTTTGACGGCTATTATTGGGTTCAAAAAATCCGTGAAGTATCAAAGGTCCCTGTGATTTTCATTTCTAGTCGTAACACGAATATGGATATGGTCATGGCAATGAATATGGGCGCTGACGACTTTTTGAATAAGCCGTTTGCCATGGAAGTGTTGATCGCAAAAATCAACGCCTTGCTTCGACGAACCTACAATTATGCTGATCAAGGAACCGATGTTTTGGAACACAACGGCTTGATGTTGAACCTCAAAAACGGTACGGCACAAATTGGCGAAAACGAAATTAACCTGTCAAAAAATGAATATAAACTGTTACAAATCTTGATCCGGCAACACGGTCAAATCGTCAGCCGTTCCCGGTTATTAAAGGACTTATGGCAAGACGAGCGATTTGTTGATGACAATACACTTACCGTCAACATTAATCGCCTGCGCAAAAAAATCGAGGAAGCCGGGTTGAAAGATTATATTCAAACCAAGGTTGGACAAGGTTACATCGTTCCTTAGGAGGCTGGCAGATGCGGTTTCGTGATTATTTAAAGGATCATTTAAGCCCGATTGGTGGCTATATTCTTTGTGTTGGTCTGGCGGCCTTGATCATCTGGCTTGACCCGCAGCATCGCGTTAAGGCCATGACGCTTTGGTACGCTGTGTTGTTAGTGACACTATTGGCCAGCGCTTTTTTGATCGCACGGTATTGGCGCGTACGGCGGTTCGCAGCTCGGCTTCAGGAACGGATCGATGCTCAGGAGGCTGCGTTAGATTGGCCCTTGCCTGGCGGTGAATCCGCAACCGAACAACTTGTGACGAAAACGTACAATCAAATTTTGACCCAGCATCGCCAACAAGTAACTGCCCTGCTAGCACAACAGCAAGATCAAAAAGACTTCATTGATTCTTGGGTGCACGAAATCAAAGTACCGCTCGCGGCAGTGACGTTGCTGGCCGAAAGTTTTGAGGGGCAAGTACCTGATGACAAACTGGATAATTTGAATCTGCAATTGGATCAAATCG
Source organism: Lacticaseibacillus paracasei subsp. paracasei (assembly GCF_000829035.1). NCBI lineage: Bacteria > Bacillati > Bacillota > Bacilli > Lactobacillales > Lactobacillaceae > Lacticaseibacillus > Lacticaseibacillus paracasei. The sequence continues at coordinate 1,746,054 of NZ_AP012541.1, forward strand.
AATTTTATGTCGAGCAAGTCTTGTATTACTCGCGTCTCGACAGCTTTTCAAAGGATTATTTGCTGCATGAGACATCATTGCGCCCGCTCATCAATGACGTAGTCGCCAACCAGCGGAACGGCTTTATCAATAAACGACTATCTTTCAGACTGAATGGCACCGATCAAATCGTATTGACAGACAACAAGTGGCTTCGCTTTATTCTTGCTCAGCTCATCTCCAATGCGGTCAAATATACGCCAGAAGGAGGCCGAATCACGGCTCTCATTCGTAACACCGGGAAGGAAACGCAACTACAGATTACTGATACCGGTATCGGCATCCCCAAAGATGAGCAACATCGTGTTTTTGAGAAGGGATTCACGGGCAGTAATGGGCGCCTTTCGAATCATAAGTCAACGGGATTAGGCTTGTTCTTGGCTGAAAAGTTAGCTGAAAAACTTGGCCATCACTTGTCGTTAACCTCGGTAATCAATCAAGGTACCACGGTCACAATCCATTTTCCTTACGTGAGCTATTATGGTGAGGCCGATCAAACTGTGCACCATCCTGAATCCCACGCGATTGCTGTGCAAACCCAGACTAGGTCACATCCAGACAGCTGACGAATAAGATAGCATCAAGTAGTTGAATCAACCCTAGATCTCAAAATTGAGAGCCACCTATTCAACCAAATCGGCACCAGAGGCAAGCAGCCTCTGATGCCGATTTTTTAATAGATTATCTTATCGTCCTTCGAATTGCCTGAACGAACTAACGAATCAGATTTTTCCACAACTTGACTTCGCCAGCCGCCATTGTTGCTGGTACGTCAATGATGCGCTGGTTAGCACTGCCACGAAACTGTAAGGTCAGATCCTTTTGCGCCAACAAAAAGCGACCGTCAACCAAAATATCGATCAATTTTAGCAACTCAAGTTTATCGTCTGAATCCTGAATCAATTCATCATACGTATAGCCGCTCCAGCTCCAAATGTCTTTCTCATGCCCGAATTCTTGACGAATTCGTTTGCACAAGCGAATGCAGACTTGCGTGTTTAGGAAAGGCTCGCCGCCTAACAGCGTCAGACCCTGTACGTAACTTTGACTAAGATCGGTCATGATTTGATCCTCAAGTTCTTGTGTATAAGGTTTACCATAACGAAAATTTTGTGCAACCCGATTGTAGCAACCAGGGCAAGCGAAACGGCAACCGGAGACATATAAACTACACCGAACCCCTTCGCCGTCAACAAAGTTAAACGGTTTGTAATCGGCGATGCGTTGCTGTGAAAGCTCACTGGCAAGCCATTCTTTAGGTTTGGGATTTTGGGGTAATTTATTTTCGATCATATGTCTGCCTTCCTTGAGGGTGTGCCAACCCACGTGGTGTCACGCACCCAGCTGTTTAGTCTTGTGAATCCACTTTTTTCATCGTATCACGTTTCACCCCCAAGATGTAGTATCAGTTGTACACAAAATGCCGGCCTGTCATCTATATCTTGACGCCAGGCCGGCATTCTCTGATGCTATACGTCATACACGTGACTTATTAAGCGCGCTTTAAGTGCAGTGTCATTGCATTCAAAGCCACAACAATCGTTGACAACGACATGATCGCAGCACCGACCGCAGGACTGAGAATGAAGCCAACGGGGGCAAGAATCCCTGCAGCAAGCGGAATCGCCAGAATATTGTAACCAGCACCCCACCAAAGGTTTTGAACCATTTTCCGGTTAGTTGCTTTTGCCAATGACAAGAAGTTGAGAATATCGGCCGGGTCACTATGAACTAAGACAACATCGGCGGTATCAATCGCGACATCCGTCCCAGCTCCAATTGCAACACCGATGTCTGCTTGAGCCAAACTAGGCGCATCGTTGACCCCGTCACCAACCATCATGACAACGCCATGCTGTTGATAAGCCTTCACTTGCGCAACTTTGTCTTCAGGTTTTAACTCTGCCTGAAATTCCGTCAGACCAAGCTGACCGGCCACTTTCTTAGCAGTTTCATGGTTATCACCAGTCAGCATCACAGGCGTAATCCCCTGCTGTTTCAACTCGGCAACAAATGCCTTACTGGAAGACTTCAACTGATCGCCTTCAGCCACCATGCCCAAAACGTGCTGACCTTTCAGCAAAAAGGCTAACGAATTTCCGGCAGCAGCCCACTGATCAGCCTGGGTTTTATCGTAGGTCAACTGATGATCCTGTAAATATCGGGCATTCACAATCTCATACTGAATGCCGTCGACTGTGCCTGACAGCCCGACACCCTTCATGACCTGAACATTTTCAGCAGCTGGCACTGTTAGCTTTTGCTCAATTGCTGCCGCTTTAATCCCAGTTGCAAGCGGATGCTCGGAATGACTTTCCAAGGCGGCCATGGTTGCTAGAATTTCTTCCTGACTCTGATCAGCAAAATGCAACGTTGTGGCAACCGTAAACTTGCCTTCAGTCAGCGTCCCTGTCTTATCCATTAGCATGTACTTGGCTCGCTTGGCTGTTTCAAGCGCTTGGCGATTGCGAATCAACAACCCATTCGTGGCGCCAATACTGGTACTCCGAGCAATGACAAGCGGAATCGCCAACCCTAATGCATGTGGACAAGCAATAATGAAGACGGTGACCATCCGTTCAAAAGCGGTGGCCAGGCCGCTTGGCATCCAGAGAATAAACGCCAGAATACCAATAGCTAACGCGGCATAGAACAACCAGCCGGCAACTTTGTCGGCCATGCCCTCGGCCTTACTTTTATTTGCTTGCGCACTTTGTACAAGCTTCATTACTTGGGCTAAATAGCCGCTTTCACCAGTACCTGTCACTTGGATTTCAATGACCCCATCTCCGTTGATGGAACCACCAATAACTTTATCACCGCCTGCCTTACGAACAGCCTTGGCTTCGCCTGTGACAAGCGATTCATTGACACTACTGCTGCCGCTTACGATTTCGCCATCAGCTGGCATTTGTTCACCAGCCAAAACCCGTAATCGCGTGCCAACCTGAACCTCTGACAATGGCATATCCATCACACTGTCGCCATGAACCACATGCGCCTGATTTGGCAATAATGCAGCCAATTTTTCAACCGCATTACCAGCCGCCATCACAGCATTCATTTCAATCCAGTGACCCAGCAACATGATCACAATTAAAGTGGCCAGTTCCCAGAAGAAGTCCATCACCATAGCATGTGGCGCGATAAAGTGATTCATGACGAAAGCATAAAGCGAGTAACCGTACGCAACGGTGATCCCCATTGCAATCAAAGTCATCATTGCGGGCTGGCGACTTTGCAACTCTGATTTAGCGCCGGTCAAAAATGGCCAACCGCCATAGAAGAATAGAAATGACGAAAGAATCAGGACAAGCCAATCAGACCCAGGAAAAACTATTGGCAATTGCAAAACGCCGAGGTGGATATCCATCCCCATGAACTGCGAAAGCAACAACACGGGTATCATGACGATCAAACTCACCCAAAACTTTTGCTTGAGATTTCCCATATGCATCATGTGACCCCCGCCATGATCCATCGAGCCGTGATCCATATGCATGTGCATGTGATCCATCGCGCCGTGATTCATGTGCATCTGATCCATTGCTGCATGATCCATTGAACCCGGTTCCATCTGCATCTTCGCCATGCCAGCATGCTCTTCTTCAGAGTCGTGATCCATGTGCATGTGGTCCATATCGCCATGGTGACCCATCGCCATATGATCGTGGTTCATTTGATCTTTTTTGTCAGTCTGTGATCTTTTCGTATCGTTCATCGCTTTCATTTCATCGTCATTCATGTGCAGCCTCCTTACAACCTTCTGGTAAACAATTACAACTAACTGTTTTCGGCGCATCGTGCTGCTTCGCTAAAAGCGTTTGTTGCAAGATCTCAATATCATGTTTCGAAAGGGTGACGTTCGTCATCAAGTGATTGATGGCCGTGCCGATTTTCATTTGACAAAGGTGGCTAAATAATTCCGCCACGGCGGCATCCATAGACTCTTGTTCACCCACTGCAGTGTGATAAAGAAATTCACGTCCATTTTTTTCAGTGGTTAAGGCGCCTTTTTTGACTAACCGTCCTAAAAAGGTTTTGGTCGTTGCCACTTTCCAGCCCATTTTTTCAGCAAGAATTGTTGCAAGCGTGCTACTTGTCAGTGGACCAAGTGTCCAGATAATTCGCATAACCTCCCATTCAGACTGGGAAATTTCAACTTTCGGTGTTTCCATCGCTTGCCTCCGTTTACATCTGTAATCTATCAACACCTTTAATTTACAACTGTAAACCATAAAAGTCAACCGCAGTTTCTTGAGCGCACAAAAATACCCCGGCTAGCCAGCCGAGGCGCGATTGTATTCATTCACTTTTACAGTGTGTGGAACCCAATATCAGTGCGATAATCCAAAACGCCTTGAATTTTCTCCATGGCTGTTTTTGCCGCTTTAACGGCATCCGGCAAAGACTCCGCCCCAGCTACTACGGAGAAGATTCTACCAGCATGACTTTCCCAGCCGTGGTCACTTTTCGCCACTCCTGCTGGAAGCCAAGTTCCCTCTGGCCAATCTGTCGGCACAATGACGGGAACTGTCTTGAGCGCGCTGCTCGGGTACGCAGGATTAACGGCAACAAAGCAAGCATAGGCCTTATCGCTCAACGTCAAACTAGGTTGGCGGTTTGCTAATAAGTCGCTAATCAGTTGATAAAAATCATTTGTGATTTGCGGCAGCAGGACTTGCGTTTCTGGATCGCCAAAACGCATGTTATATTCCAAAATCTTCGGTCCGTCAGGTGTGAAGATCAGTCCAATGTACATGACCCCTTGACCATCTAAGCCATCAGCCTGCATGCCCTTTAACGTTGCATCCACAAGCTGATGGGCAGCGGCTACTTGATCATCGTTAAATTGCGGTAACGGACTAATCGCCCCCATTCCGCCTGTATTAGGACCACGATCATTGGCAAAACGCCGCTTGTGATCCTGAGAAAGCGGCAGAATGACACGCTTTTCGCCATTAAACAAGGCCATGACAGAGGCTTCTTCACCCGCAAGATATTGCTCAAGTAGCACCGTTGCATCTGGAGAATCGGCATACATTTTTTCGATCGTTTCATCCAGCGTTTCAGCATCTTGGGCAATAGCGACGCCTTTTCCGGCTGCCAAACCGTCCTTTTTCAAGACTAGTGGCAAGCCCATTGTCGCGGCTTCGGCATGGGCATCAATAGCATTGTGAACCGTCTTGCTGCCGGCAGTCGGCAACTGATGGCGCGCCATAAAATCCTTGGCAAACGTTTTGCTGGCCTCTAACTGGGCAACTTTCTTGGTGACGCCAAAAATCGGTTGATCAGCTGCCTGAAAAGCATCGACAATCCCAGCGGCTAACGGCACTTCGGGACCCACAAAAGTCAGATCAATTTGGTGGGTCTCAGCAAAGTCAATCAACTTGGTAAAGTCATTGTCATCAATGTTGATCGGATCAACTCCCAGCAAGGTCATTGCCGGATTACCTGGCGCCACATAGACATGATCAACTTGCGGAGACTGTTTGAATTTTAAAGCAAGGGCACTTTCCCGGGCGCCGCCGCCAATGATCAAAACCTGTTTCATCGTAACCTCCTAGTGTATTTGCTGGTGGGGAAGCTTTATAAACGCGCCTGTTTTTCTCTTAAATGCGCTCATAGGCGCGGAAACCTATACATCAGAACCTTGAAGCTATCTGGCCAAAACCCAGCCAGTTCACCTCAAGACCACTTATGCTCCGGTTTCTAAACGCGCCTGTTCACGCTCTTCTTTTTAATGTCTAAAATGACGGACACCAGTTGTCACCATCGCAATACCGTACTGGTTAGCCTTTTCTATAGAATCTTTGTCCCGAATACTGCCGCCTGGTTGGATGATGGCTTTGATATCATGCTTAGCCGCGTAATCAACGCAGTCGTCCATTGGGAAGAAGGCATCACTGGCCATGACGGCGCCAGCAAAGTTGTCGTTTTGTTGGGCCTGGGTGAGGGCTAACTCAACCGAACCAATCCGATTCATTTGTCCTGCCCCAATGCCTAACGTCTGATCAGCTTGGGCAACAACGATCGCGTTACTCTTCACGTGTTTGACGACTGTTTGCGCAAAAGCAAGTGCCTTGAGCTGCTCGTCTGTGGGTTTCACCGTTGTCACAACAGTCAAATCAGCCGGTGTTTCTGTCTGATTGTCCCGCGTTTGAATCAGTAACCCGCCATAAATTGCTGTCGTCTCTGTTCCTAATTCAGCCGGCGTATCAGCTGTATTGATTGTAAGCAGCCGGACGTTTTTCTTTTTGGCCAACACAGCATAAGCATCATCATCAAATGCCGGTGCCATAATGATTTCAAGAAAAAGTTTGTGCATTTTTTCGGCAGTTGCTAGATCTACAGGCCGATTCAAGGCGATGATGCCACCAAAAATCGACATCGGATCAGCAGCATAGGCTTTGTCCCAAGCGCCTTCAATGGTTTTTCCAAGACCAATGCCACAAGGATTCATATGTTTGACAGCCACAACCGCTGGCTCGGAAAATTCACGAAGCATCGCTAGCGCAGCATCAGCATCTTTGATGTTGTTATAGGACAGTTCTTTACCGTGCAACTGTTTGGCAGCGGCAAGGCTAGTTGGATTCGGATCAGGTTCAACGTAAAACGCAGCTTGCTGATGGCTATTTTCACCATAGCGCAAATCTTGGCGCTTTGTGTAGGTCGGTGTGAAGTGCTCGGGAAATGGCTCAGGATCAAGATAATGCACAATTTGAGCATCATAAGCCGCTGTGATGGCAAAGACCTTAGCAGCCAGCTTTTGACGCAGATGAGCATCGTCTTGGTCAAGGCCGGTTAAAACAGCCTCGTAATCGGCCGGATCAACGACTGCCCAGACACTGTCGCTATTTTTAGCTGCTGCACGTAAGGCAGAAGGGCCACCGATATCGATTTGTTCGATAGCTTCTGCCCTTGTAACATCTGGGCGTTTGATTGTGGCGGCAAACGGATAGAGATTGACACAAACCAAATCGACCGGTTGAATGTCGTGGTCAGCTAACGCTTCCATATGGGCTGGATCATCGCGGCGTGCAAGAATGCCAGCATGAATCTTTGGATGCAGTGTCTTCACCCGACCATCGAGCATCTCGGGAAAACCAGTCACCTCTTCAACGCTGGTCACCGCAATACCGGCCGCAGCCAGTTCGCGATGCGTGCCGCCGGTTGAGACTAATTCAAATCCTCGATCAATCAAACCTTTGGCAAAAGAGACCAAACCTGTTTTATCCGAAACACTTAACAATGCACGCTTCACTTAAATCGCTCCTTCTTGAATGAGGTTCTTCACAGTTGCAGGGAAAATTTGATGTTCTTGGCGATGGATCGCCTGCTCAAGCTCGGCTAAGCTCATACCATCAGTGATATTGACTGGCACTTGGGCGATAATCTCGCCGGTGTCAATGCCAGCATCCACAAAATGCACCGTGACGCCGGTGACTTTCACCCCGTAGTCGAAAGCATCCTGAATACCTTGGCGCCCTGGAAAACTAGGTAGTAAAGCTGGATGCAAGTTGATGATTTTTTTAGGGAATGCCCTTAAAAGGGTTGGCCCGATGATACGCATGTAACCGGCCAAAATCAAGGCAGATACTGGCGGTAACTGTTCTAAGATGGCCGTCTCTGCCGCCGTTTTATTAGGATAGCTTTTAAAATCAACTACGATCGTCAAAATGTTGCGTGCGGCAGCCTTTTGAATCACCGGCGCCTGTGATTGATCACAAACCAGTGCGGCGATGCGATAACCGCTATCTGGTTGATCAGCGGCATTTGCCAACGCCTCAAAGTTGGTGCCATGACCAGATGCAAAAACAGCTAGATCTTTCATCGACGACTCACCTGCCAGTGCAGCTTTTCGACAGGATCTTCGCCAACCGTGCCAATCACTTTACTACTAGGAATCGCGTCTTGAACAAGACTAACCGCTTGTTCTGGCACGACAAGGATCATGCCAATTCCAAGATTGAAGGTACTACGCATCGTTGTTTCACTTAAATGTCCGGCATGTTGCAAACGATCGAACAACTCTGGCCGTTGCCATGCTAGCGGATCAATGTTTGCTACCAAACCGTCAGGGATCACCCGCGGCAAGTTTTCAGTGATGCCGCCGCCGGTAATGTGGGCAGCCGCGTGAATCAATCCTTGCTGCATGAGCGGCAACACCTGCTTCACATAAATCCGAGTTGGCCGCATCAGCGCATTCAGCATTTCCGATCCGTCATCAAGCGATTGACTGCCTAAGTCGGTTTCTGCCAGCAGCTTACGCACCAGTGAATAACCATTGCTATGCACACCTGAACTTGGCAGACCAATCAAAACATCGCCAGCCGCCACTTTTTGCGGCAGGCGTTTTGAAGCGGAAACCAAACCAACTGCGAAACCGGCCAAGTCGTAATGATGTTGTGGGTACATGTCGGGCATTTCCGCTGTTTCGCCACCAATTAATGCCATCTGAGCCTGCTGACACCCATAAGCAATTCCGCGAACAACGGCTTCAGTGCGGTCAACATCCAAATGATCCACCGCCATATAATCAAGGAAAAAAAGTGGCTGGGCGCCTGACGCCAATAAATCGTTCGCAACCATGGCGACTAAATCAATCCCAACGGTTTCATGCGCGTCACATTGCAATGCCAACAGCAACTTGGTACCAACGCCATCCGTGGCGCTGATCAAGGTTGGCTCCGAAATCTCCGGCAACCGATAAGCTGCGGCAAACCCGCCAACACTGGCTAACACATTGGCATTCGTTGTTTCTTTTGCCAACGCCGCGATTCGTTGAACAGCTGCTTCGCCAGCTTCAATATCCACGCCGGCGTCTTTATAATCAGTCATGCACTAACCTCCTCAACATTGACTTTGAGGGATGCCACTTCCTTATCCAAGGCAAAGGCATAATCATCTAACGGTGCTGGGTACTGGCCGGTGAAATAAGCGACACACAAACCGCCATTAGGTGCCGTGGCCGATAAGCCGACACTCTCTTCCAGCCCCTGGGTTGAAAGGAATCCAAGCGACTCGACCGCTAAAAGATCCCGCATTTCAGCAACGCTATGATTCGCAGCAAAAAGTTCGCTGGTCGTCTGAAAATCAATCCCGTAAAAACAAGGAAAGCGCAACGGTGGGCTGGCAATACGTAAATGGACCTCAGCTGCGCCAGCCTCTTTCAACAACTTCACGATTTGTTTGGAAGTCGTTCCACGAACAATCGAATCATCGACTAAAACAATTCGCTTACCGGCAACAACTGGTTTGATCACACTGAGCTTCATTTTGACGCTTTTTTCCCGCAATGCTTGTGTCGGTTGGATAAAGGTTCGCGCCACATACTGACTTTTCATTAAACCCATCTCATAAGGGATTCCACTGGCCTTCGCGTAACCAATGGCAGCAGACAGCGATGAATTTGGCACGCCGACGACAATATCCGCTTCCGCCGGTTGTTCTTTTGCTAACCGTTCACCCATCCGTACACGGGCCTGATGGACATTAATGCCGTGAATATCCGAATCGGGGCGGGCAAAGTAGATGTATTCCATCGAACAAACTGCTAATTGGGTATTCGTGGTGAAATGATCAATGTGCAAACCAGCATCATCAATTGTGATTAATTCCCCTGGCTGGACATCACGGACGAATTCAGCGCCAACCGCGTCCAAAGCCGCTGTTTCGCTGCACACAATATAGCCGCCATCTGACAACACCCCGACAACCATCGGCCGAAAGCCATACGGATCAACTGCGGCATATAAACCATGTTCCGTCAGTAAGACAAACGCAAAACCACCGTGAACTTCATTTAAAGCGGTCTTCAACTGTGTCAGCCAAGGCTGGCCAACTTGCCGTCGGATTAAATGCATCAAAACTTCCGTATCGGAGGTGGACTGAAAAATTGCGCCTTGATCTTCCAACTGCCGCCGCAAACTGATCGCATTGGTCAGATTGCCATTATGCGCCAAGGCAATGGCTTCATCCGAAAACCGGAAAAGCAACGGCTGAATATTTTCCAGCACGCGTCCCCCTGCTGTCGAGTAGCGCACGTGGCCCAAGGCGGCGCGTCCGATTAATGGCGTCAATTGATCGGTATTCGTGAAAACTTCGCTCAGTAACCCCAACCCATAATGCCGCCGCATCCCGTCTTTGGTCAGCCCAACAATACCGGCGCCTTCTTGACCGCGGTGCTGTAGTGTGTGTAACCCAAGATGCGTGATGCTGGCGGCATTAGGATTACCCCAAACACCGAAAACCCCGCATTCTTCATTTAAGCCTTTTGGTTCATGTGGCATGGGAGCGCCTCCTCGAATGCTGTCTGTAGCTGTTGCAACGATGCAGAAAAATGTTGATTAACGGTTGTGACTTCAAATTCTGGTGCGGCCTGAACTCGACCAATCAATTGGGCCGGACCATGCAATGCTTCAAATGCTGCCTGATTTTCAGGGGCCACCGTGAGCAAGAAGCGGCCTTGCGTCTCGGAAAATCCCCAAGCAGTTGGCAATGTGACGTTAATCTGGGCGCCAAGTTGGGCATCAAACCCCATCTCTGCCAAGGCGACCAATAACCCACCATCGCTTAAATCGTGCGCTGCAGTAATTAGATGCTCACGAATGGCCTTCAAAACAAAGTGCTGATGCTGCTTTTCAGCCTCTAAATCAAAATCGAACAGCTTGCCAGTGACTTCTCCTGTTTGCAGCTTCTGCAGTTCGCTGCCGTTAAAATCACCATGAGTCTCCCCCACCAGATAAATCAGATCATCTGCTTGCTTGAAAGCCGCCGTGGTAATCGTGCTCAAATCCTCAATCAAGCCAACCATGCCAATCATTGGGGTTGGATAGATCGCCTCACCATTCGTTTCGTTATACAGCGACACATTTCCTGAAATAACTGGGGCGTTAAAGGCTTTGGTAGCCGCAATGATTCCCTTCGCCGCCTCAGCCAGTTCGTAGAAGGCCTCAGGCTTAGTTGGGTCGCCAAAATTGAGACAATCGGTGATCCCAAGCGGTTCCGCCCCGCTAGCAACCAAATTGCGCGCAGCTTCAGCCACACTCATTGCCGCACCCACCTGCGGATCAAGATACAAGTAACGGCCCTTACTATCGGTGGTCATCGCCAGTGCTCGGTGAGTACCGCGAATCCGAGTCACGGCTGCATCACTGCCTGGCAAGACGACGGTATTAGTTTGCACCTGCGCATCGTAACGCTTGTACAAAGATGACTTGTCAGCAATCGTCGGCATCGCCATCATGTCCGTCCATATTTGCACCGGATCAGTGATGATAGGGTCAAAATCCGCAGCCGGTTGGGCCAGTCGTTTTGGCATTTTCCCTTGTTGATGATAAATCGGCGCATCATCGGTCAACGAACTCACAGGCACATCGCAAACCAATTTGCCATGGTGATAAAGCTGATACTGATGACCAGCAATCACATGACCAACAATCGCCGCATCCAAATCATAATCAGCGAAAACAGCCAAAACTTCTTGCTCAAAGCCGGCCCGAACGCACAGCAGCATCCGTTCCTGAGACTCAGACAACATAATTTCAAACGGCGTCATTTCGGTCTCACGCTGCGGAATCAGGTCGAGATCTAACACCATCCCGCTGTTAGCCTTACCAGCCATCTCCACGCTTGACGATACCAATCCAGCTGCACCCATATCTTGAATACCAACAAGCGCCTCCTGATGATGCCCGGTAATTTCGAGACAAGCATCCATCAACAGCTTTTCCATGAAGGGATCGCCAACTTGAACCGCCGAGCGATCGGCTGCTTCTTCGTCAGAAAAATCCCCAGAAGCAAAGCTCGCACCGTTAATACCATCACGCCCTGTTTTGGCCCCGACATAAATCAAAGCATTGCCAACACCAGCAGCTTTACCTTTTTGAATTTGATCTTTGTCCATGATGCCAACGCACATGGCATTGACCAGCGGATTTCGGGTATAGCTCCCGTCAAAGTTTGTTTCGCCGCCAACTGTCGGAATGCCAATTGCATTGCCATAACCGCCAATCCCCGCGACGATCCGATCAACCAAATGTTGGGTATGTGGCTGTTCAATGTCGCCAAAAGCTAGCGAGTCCAACATCGCAACCGGCTTGGCACCAATTGAGAAAATGTCGCGGATAATGCCGCCCACACCTGTTGCTGCGCCTTCATAAGGTTCAACTGCCGAGGGATGATTATGACTTTCGGCTTTGAAGACCACTGCTTTGCCTTCGCCGATATCAATCACGCCAGCACCTTCACCTGGCCCCATTAACACGCGCTCATTTTTGGTCCAAAATTGGCGTAACACCGGCTTGCTATATTTGTAAGCGCAGTGTTCGCTCCACATCCCGCTAGCTAACCCGATCTCGGTATCGTTTGGCTGATGGCCGATTAGTTCTGCAAAACGATCATATTCAGCCTCTGTCAGCCCAAGGTCTAAATAAGGTTTCTGGGTTGCAATAGCCTCGGGGCTCATCTCAACGTGCACCACGTACATCGGCTCCTTCCGTTTGGTTAATCAGCGATTGGAATACGCCCAAGCCATCCGTACCGCCCAGCAGTGCTTCAACAGCCCGTTCCGGATGGGGCATCATGCCTAACACATTACCAGTCTCATTGGTCACACCGGCAATATCGTGCATGCTGCCATTAGGGTTATTTGCATAACGGAAAACCACTTGGCCATTAGTTTCCAGAGCCGCCAACGTTTCCGGATCTGCGTAATAATTGCCTTCACCATGAGCAATCGGTAATGTCAAATGTTCACCAACTTGGTATTGATTTGAAAACGCCGTCCCGGCATTTTCTACCGTCAATGCAACTGGTTCACAGATGAAGTTCAAGTCGCGATTCCATTGCAAGGCGCCGGGAAGCAAACCGGCTTCGGTCAAAATCTGGAAACCGTTGCAAATGCCAATGACATAGCCGCCAGCCGCAGCAAACTGCTTTAGGGCAGCCATCACTGGTGAAAAGCGTGCAATCGCACCACTGCGTAAGTAATCACCATAGGAAAAACCGCCTGGCACCATCACAACATCATAAGCAGTCAAGTCGGTTTGAGTTGGCTTGATCAAGTCACACTCGGCTCCAGCAATGGCACGCACCGCCCATTGCAAATCAAGATCACAGTTCGAGCCCGGAAAAGAAATCACAGCCGCTTTCATGCGTTAACCTCCGCCATCGGTTCTAGCTCAAAGCGATAAGTTTCCATGTTGACATTAGCCAGTAATTGGTCGCAGATCGTATCGACTTGCTTGCGAACTTCCGCTTCGCTGCCTGCTAACGTTAATTCAAAGTATTTGCCATACAATACATCTTCAACATTGTGATAAGCCATTCGTCCCAAAGCAGTTTTAATGACCTCGGCTTTGGGATCCAGCACGGAAGGTTTGTAGGTTACGTAAATTTTAGCTTTAAACATGAGCAGCTCCTTTTTCTTGCAGGCGTGAAAGGACTTCTTCATAAACCGGGGTCAATGGTCCACGGTTTTGTCGGAAAACATCTTTATCGAGCGATGCCCCGGTTTGTTGATCAACTAAGCGAAAATTATCCGGAGACAATTCATCAGCCAGTACCAAGGTGCCATCCTTGAGCGTGCCGTATTCGAGTTTGAAATCAACTAAGGTGATCCCAATCGCCGCAAACCGTTGCGTCAAATAAGTATTGATGCGATCAGTTAAAGCGTGCACTTGCTTGAGTTGTTCAGGCGTAGCTTCGTGCAAGGCGAAAATTTGGGCTTCATTCATGAACGGGTCGCCAAGTTCATCAGACTTGTAATAGTATTCGTGGATTGGCGGGTCGAGCTTCATCATCGGCTTAACATTGAACTTGGTGACAAAATGACCGGATGCATAATTACGCACAACTACTTCAAGCGGCAACATCGCGGCTTTTTTGACGATCATCGTCGTGCTGTCCGGCGAATCAAGATAATGCGTTGGTATACCGGCAGCTGTCAATTCCTTAAATAGCAACGTCGAAATCGCTCGATTTAATTCGCCTTTGTGGGCAATCTGGGCTTTTTTCTCGCCATTTAATGCTGTGGCTTGATTGGTGTATGCCATCCACAACACATCAGGATCATCGGTTGCATAAACCTGTTTTGCCTTGCCGGTATACAATAATGTTGTTTTGTTCACCATGCTGCCTCCATTTGTTTAAGTATGTCCAACACATTACGATCATCAGTTACCGTAAGATGACCCATTTTGCGACCGGAGCGAATCTCGGCTTTACCATAATCATGCATGTGCCATTCAGGATGCTGAGGCCATTTCTGCTTGGCAATGGTTAAATCGTCGCCGAGCAGGTTGCGCATAACCGCTGGCTGCTTCAATGTAATCGGCGGTATCGGTAAGCCACAAATACTCAAAATATGTGCATCGAATTGTGAAAAGTTGCATGCCTCAATCGAGTAGTGTCCGGAATTGTGCGGACGCGGAGCCAACTCATTGGCCACCACATTGTCCCCTTCGATAAAGAGCTCAACGCCCAACACACCACGAAGATCCAGGCCAAGCGCAATTTTAGTCGCGAGATCATCAATCTTTTTGGCTAACACCGGCGAAATGTTCGGTGCAGGCGCAAGCGTGAGATGCAAAACATGGTGCTGATGGCGATTCTCAACGATCGGAAAAACACGCACTTGATCGCGGCCATCACGTGTCATCATAACGGAGACTTCACGATCAAATTGCTGCCGTTTTTCGAGAATGCAAGGACCATGCGTCAAAAGTTCGCGGGCGGCGGGAAAATCATCTGGTGTATTGATATCTTGCTGACCATGGCCATCATAACCGCCAGTGGTCGTCTTCAGGATGCTTGGCAAGCCGATGGTCGCGACTGCTTGTGCCAACTCAGCGGCACGGTTGACAGCGGCAAAAGGCGTCACCGGTACCCCATGTGTCTTTAAAAAAGTCTTTTCTTTGATCCGATCGCGGGTTATCGCCAAAATGGCGGTGCCTTGAGGAATCCGCGTCTCGCTGCGAACCGCCTCCAACGCGGCTAAGTCAACGTTTTCAAACTCATACGTCAGCACATCTGACGCATCAGCCAGTTGCTTTAAGGCGGCTTGATCGTTATAGGGCGCAGTGATTTGAAAATCCGCTACCTGACCGGCTGGCGAATTGGGTGTCGGCTCTAAAATACCGACGCGATAACCCATCGACTTGGCGCTTTGTGTCAGCATGCGTCCCAACTGACCGCCGCCAATGATGCCAATTGTTGCTGGGGACGTCACTACATCAATCATTGAAGCGCGGCCTCGCTTTCTTTGGCACGCTTAGTTTGAGCATCGCGAAAAGCTTGCAGTCGGTCAGCCAGTTCTGAATCGTTCAGCGCTAAAATAGCGGCAGCGAACAACGCCGCATTGACAGCTCCGGCATCACCGATGGCCATCGTGCCAACCGGGACCCCGCCAGGCATTTGCACGATTGACAGGAGACTATCAACCCCATTTAATGTTCGTGTTTTGATGGGAACCCCGATAACTGGCAGCAATGTATTAGCGGCGAGCATTCCAGGTAAATGAGCAGCGCCGCCTGCACCGGCGATAATTGCACCAAACCCCAGTGCCACTGCCTGTTTACCAAAATCCGCCAGCTCGTCTGGCATCCGATGAGCCGAAATAACCCGCTTCTCATAAGGAATAGCCAATGACGTTAACTGAGCCGTCACTTGCTGCATGGTCGGCCAATCAGAGGTTGACCCCATGACCACTGCTACTTTTTGCATCTCGTTCCCCGCTTTCTTTAAGATGTTTTGAGAATAGCACGTCAGCGCGACAGATTCAATAAAAATGAGAACAATTCTCAATGTTATATTAATAATCGTTCGTGTTTATCTTTTAAAATCTTAACCCGTCATCTTTTCAATGTCTGAAATCACATCTGTGTTGCTAATATTCCTTTTGACAACTTATTGCAGTCGCCATCGCCAAAGACTGCCGCCCGCGCACAAAAAAACGCACATCACAGAGCGATGTGCGTTCATCAGATATGCGTTGTTGAAGTCTTAAACTTAGGCAGCCTTCGTTGAAAATGATTTGCCGTCCTTAGCAACAAAGAGTTGCGGGGCAACGGTTAGCAATACACCAACAACAACAATTGTTAAGACGGTGCTGAATAACGCTGATCCACCATTGACGATCAACGAGTATACCCAGACATTCGTTCCTTTAGGCGCATACGCACCCCAGAAAACAACGCCAGCGATGAAATGGATAAAGTATTTAGCAAACGTGCCGATAATAATACCAGCAAAGGCATAGCCGCTCGCCTTCACTTTTTCACTACCGCGCACTGCCTTTTGGAAAGATGCAAACGTCAACCCCATTAAACCGACCAAGGTAAACGCAATCGGATATTCAAGAATACCTTGTAAAGGATTCAAGACACTGCCACCGCCAATACCACGCAAAATCAGATCCAAAATCCCCCAGACAAAGCCTGCCCATGCTGCAGGAACTAACCCACGCCGCATAGCCAAAACAGCAATTGGAATCAGACCATAATTCAGTTCAATTGCCGAAACACCCGTGGTATGTGGAATATAAGTTAATGCCATCGCAAAAGCTGCAATGATCGCAGTTTCCAAAATGACAACAAGTTGCTTGTGCTGTTGCATAAAAAAAGCCTCCTAGTGAGTCCCCGTTCACAAAGAAGGTCGCTTCCGACCATTCACAAATCCCTACGCTCGCATTAACGAACAGGTTCGAAGGGTCCGGGTTTCCCCGTTCTCAGCCAATGGCTCCCCTTTGTGAAGGTTCATCGAATTGTTGATACACCTTTATGGTATCAAACTTTTTGTAAAGCGCAACTTTTTGGTCTTGAACAAATCGCTTGTCATTAATGATTTAAGCGGGCTTTCTCCTCTCGGTGCAAAGTTTCGAGGGAGCGTCCAGCCGTTTCCGGCACAAAAATCAGAACGAACAGCAATGAAATCAAATTTGTCCCGATGAAGCAAACGAATGTCCAGAACATGCCTATTTGGGCCAGACCAACCGGGAACAGAACGCCAACACCAAAGTTAGCTAACCACAAGCAGAAAGTTGCAGCGCCCATCCCTATACCCCGAACCTGTTCAGGGAAGATTTCAGACATCAGCAGCCAAGTCATTGGACTGATAGCGCCTTGGAAGAACGCCAAGAACAGCATCATCATCCCGATTGTCGCAAATGCCCGGAATGACGAACCCGCTGGTAGTCGACTAGCGAAGGTGACACCAGTAATCGCCACGGTTGAGCCAATCAATCCCACAATCAGCATTGGCCGCCGCGGAACATGCTTCAACAATTGCAACGTCACAATCGTTGCAGCAACGGCAGTAACCCCATTGGCAATGTTGGCGATCAAGGCACTATCTCGCCCAAAACCCGTCATTTGTAAAATTGAGGTGCCATAATACATCATGACATTGATACCAGCAATTTGCTGAATGACGCCTAGGCCGATGCCAATCAGAACCAGTCGGCGAATCCATTTGGTTTTCAATGCTCGAACACTCGCCTGCTTATGTTTAGTATCTTCGGCAAGATTCTGTTTCAAATGGTCAATCTCTGCTGGCACTTCAGCAGCAGATCGCAACACTTCCAAACTTGACCGTGCTGCTGCCGGCCGTCCTTTCATCATTAACCAACGAGGAGATTCCGGAACAAAATAAGTCCCGATACCTAAGATAATTGCCGGAATGACTGCCAATACAATCATCCAGCGCCAGATACCAGGAACGTTACCAAAAGTAGTTCCTAAAAAGGCATTGAGAACAAAAGCAAGTAACTGGCCAGTCACGACCATCAGCTCATTTTGTGTGACTAACCGCCCACGATGACTCGTTGGGGCAATCTCTGCTAAAAAGCTCGGAACCAGCACAGAGACGCCACCAACGGCTAATCCAAGGATCAGTCGTGCGCCAATCAGCCAGCCAGCACTCGGGGAAAGTGACGAGGCTACCGTTGCCAGAAAAAATAAGCCCGCTAACATGGTGATGAGCCGCCTGCGCCCATAGCGATCACTTAAACGACCGACTAAGATGGCACCAAAAGCAGCACCCAGCGTCAAACTACTGGTGACCCAACCCTGTGATCCAGGGGCAAGTTTCAGTTCCGAAGAAATAAAAGGCAATGCGCCATTGATCACCCCAGTGTCATAGCCAAAAAGCAGGCCACCCATCGTTGAAATCAAAGCTACTAGCCGCAACCGTGTCTTCGCACTCGCAAGGTGACCGGTAAATCGATGATTGTGTGTTTTTGATTGATACATGCAATTCCCCCTACAAGTCCAAATGAACCACCGCTCACAGTGTCATACCATGAATCAGTAACTCAATTTTTAGTTTACATAATAACCTTAACACTTTTCTGAAAAGTCTGCAGTCAGTCACTGTTCAGATGCCGACGAATAGTCGCGCAATCACCTTTTTGCATGGCAAAGATAAAGTCCCATTTTCGAGCGGGTTTCAGAAAAATCAATGCTAGCGAGCCCGATCAAAATCAAATTTTGGTCAAAAAAAGAAGCCGTCAACTTATTCAGTCAATAGCCTCTTTCTGATAATGAAAGTTTATTTCTGACCAGTTGTTTTCTTAACCAGATCAGCGTTTTCATCATTAGTGATATTTTGGTTCAGAGCAATTTCGTCCATCTTAGCCATATCAGCTGTCGAAAGCTTCTTCATCAAGCTGCGTACTTTAAGGACAGAAGTTGCGGACATTGAGTATTCGTCAAGACCCATACCAAGCAACAGTGGTACCATGATTGGATCACCAGCAGCTTCGCCACACATACCGGCCCACTTGCCTTCCTTATGTGCCGAATCAATCACATGCTTGATTAGGCGAAGGATGGATGGGTTGTATGGCTGATACAGGTAGGAAACATGCTCGTTCCCACGATCAGCGGCCATAGAGTACTGGATCAAGTCATTTGTACCAATGGAGAAGAAGTCAACATACTTAGCAAACTGATCAGCCAAAACTGCAGCTGCAGGAATTTCGATCATAATGCCAAGTTGGATATCATCAGATACTTTGACGCCATCCTTGACTAACTTATCTTTTTCTTCAGTGAAAATCTGCTTTGCTTGCTTGAATTCAGCAATGGTAGCAATCATAGGGAACATGATCCGCAGATTGCCAAAGGCAGATGCACGCAACAAGGCGCGCAACTGTGTCCGGAAGATATCTTGGCGATCAAGACTGATCCGAATCGCACGATAACCCAAGAATGGGTTCTGTTCTTCAGGAAGCGGCAAATATGGCAGATGTTTATCCCCACCAATATCCATCGTCCGAACAACAACAGGCTTCGGACTCATCGTTTCGACAACCTTCTTGTAGGCCTCGAATTGATCGTCTTCAGTTGGTAATTCAGCAGAATCCATGTACAAGAACTCTGTCCGATACAAACCGATACCTTCAGCACCGTTTGCCAGCACACCATCAAGATCCTTTGGCGTGCCAATGTTGGCAGCAACATCAAAGTGTTTGCCATCAGCTGTGATTGATTTGGCCGTCTTCAAAAGAGCCCATTCAGCTTTTTGCTTAGCAAATGCTTCAGCATCCTGCTTGAACTTAGCTACTTCATCATCGGTCGGATCAACAACAACTTCACCAGTTAAGCCATCAACGGAAATAAGATCACCGTTATTAGCCTTCTTGGTAATGTCATCTGTCCCAACAACAGCCGGAATTTCCAACGAACGTGCCATAATCGCACTGTGCGCAGTCCGACCGCCAATATCCGTGACAAATGCTTTGACATACTTCTTATTCAATTGTGCGGTATCCGAAGGGGTCAGGTCATGCGCAACCACAACGACTTCTTCATCAATTAATGCTGGATTTGGCAAATTGCGACCGAGCAAGTGTGCCATGATCCGCTTTGTCACGTCGCGGACATCAGCCGCACGTTCCTGCATATATGGATTGTCGGTCATACCTTCGAATGTCTTAATAAAGAATTCGGAGACTTCTTTCAAAGCCTGCTCAGCATTGACTTTTTCATCCTTGATCTTAGTCTCTACCTGACCAGTAAAGTCAGGATCAGCCAAAATCATCATGTGCGCATCAAAAACCTGAGCCTCTTCTTCGCCAAGCGATTCAGCGGCCTTTGCTCGAATAACCTTTAACTCATCATTACTTTGATCAAGTGACTGCTTCAGGCGATCGATTTCCTTTGAAGGATCATCAACCGTCTTTTTTTGGAATGACAAATCAGGTTGAACCAGTAAATAGGCCTTCGCTGTGGCGATCCCATCACTAGCAGCGATTCCCTTCAAATGTTCAGCCATTATTCAGCCAAGCCTTCCTTTTTCATTGTGTCTGTAATAGCAGCGATAGCATCAGCCTCGTCTGCACCTTCAGCAGAAATGGTAACATCGGCACCTTGGCCAACACCCAAACTCATGACGCCCATGATAGACTTCAAGTTAACGCTCTTACCCTTGTATTCCAAGTTGATATCTGAGTTGAACTTGCTTGCTGCCTGTACCAACAAGGTTGCCGGACGTGCGTGGATCCCGGTTTCTGCAATAATATTAAATTCGCGTTTTTCCATGACTGATCTGCTCCTTCGTATTAACTAGATTTCTAGTTTTTTTCCGAATAGTTTGTGTGCGCATTCGTACCCAAAACAATTCATGTAAACCTTACCATTTTTTGAAGCTTGTCACAAGCGCCACATCAGATTTGGCGCCTATATTAACGAGAATCAACTGATCGATAATGGTATTCAATGACACCATCACGTTTAGCCATTCCCACGATCTCTTCACGATCAGGATAATTCGTCCATGCCGCGCGAAACGCCATGAACGTTTCTGGCGTCACCGTGATTTTGTCCCGCTGACCAGTCTTTAACTCATCTATTAAAGCGACGTAATCCTGAGTCATCTATTTGCCTCACCTCACCTAATAAGAGTAGCATAAAAGCTGGTAAGGAAAAAGCGCAAGTGCTTGCTGTCACTGAAATTTTTGCAACTTTTTAGCACTCTTAGTGGCAGAGTGCTTGCATTCCAGAAATGTGGGTGTATACTATTGCCATAGGTCAAGAAAGGTCAAACCTTTTTTGACTGCACGTGGCACCTAAACAGATAGGAAGGTTGTGACAAAATGCTGTGTGAAAACTGTCATAAGAATCCAGCCACTATTCATCTTTCAACCGTTGTTAATGGCACTCGACAGGAAATTAATCTCTGCCAAAACTGTTATCAATTACTCAAGAACCAAGCAGGAGGAAATATGAGACCAACTGATGCAACCGATCCATTTGGTTTCGGCAGCTTAGATGATATTTTCCGTGCGATGAATCAGGGAATGGATCAACCGCAACAACCAAATGCTCAGACCCCGCCAACTCAGGCAGGCCGTGGCGGCAATGGTAATAACGGCCGCAATGGCAACCGTGGCAAGGGACTGCTGGGACAATTCGGCGTTGATCTGACTGAACAAGCACGGAATGGTCAAATTGATCCGGTCATTGGTCGTGACAAAGAAATTTCACGGGTGATCGAGATCTTAAACCGCCGAACAAAAAATAATCCAGTCCTGATTGGTGAAGCCGGTGTCGGCAAGACTGCTGTTGTTGAGGGCTTGGCATTGAAGATCGCTAATGGCGATGTTCCGTCAAAACTTCAAGATCGGCATGTCATCCGACTCGATGTCGTTTCACTAGTTCAAGGAACTGGCATTCGCGGTCAATTCGAACAACGTATGCAACAATTGATTGACGAACTTAAAAAGAATAAGAACATTATCTTATTTATTGATGAAATCCATGAAATCGTCGGCGCTGGCAATGCTGAAGGCGGTATGGATGCCGGCAATGTTCTGAAGCCAGCATTAGCACGTGGCGAGTTGCAGCTCGTTGGTGCCACTACTAGCAATGAATATCGTCAAATTGAAAAAGATTCAGCCCTTGCTCGTCGTCTGCAACCAGTCCTCGTTGAGGAGCCAACTGTAGAAGAGACGATTAAGATTCTAAAAGGCCTGCAGCCGCGGTATCAAGATTTTCATCATGTTAAATATACAGATGCCGCCATTGAAGCAGCTGCAACTTTGAGCAATCGTTACATTCAAGATCGTTTCTTGCCTGACAAAGCGATTGACCTTCTGGATGAATCAGGTTCCCGGAAGAATCTGACCATTGCCACTGTCGATCCAGAAACGATCAAGACCAAGATTGACGACGCCGAGAAGCAAAAGCAAGCTGCTCTGAAGCAGGAGGATTACGAAAAAGCTGCCTTCTATCGTGACCAAGTTACTAAGTTAGAAGATATGGCTAAGAAACAGTCTAATCTGCCTGAAAATGAAATTCCGACTGTCACCGAAAAAGATATGGAACAGATTGTTGAAGAAAAAACCAACATTCCAGTTGGTGAACTGAAGGCGCAGGAGCAAGCACAGCTGAAGAATCTGGCTGGTGACCTTGAAAAGCATGTCATTGGTCAGAATGAAGCAGTTGATAAAGTTGCTCGCGCTATTCGTCGTAACCGGATCGGCTTTAACAAGTCCGGTCGGCCGATTGGGTCCTTCCTATTCGTCGGCCCAACAGGTGTCGGCAAAACTGAACTGGCTAAACAGCTTGCCAAAGAGCTGTTTGGTTCTGAAGACGCCATGATCCGGTTTGATATGTCGGAGTACATGGAGAAATTCAGTGTCTCCAAGCTTATCGGGTCACCGCCAGGCTATGTCGGCTATGAGGAAGCCGGTCAATTAACTGAAAAAGTTCGCCGAAATCCTTATAGCCTCATCTTGTTAGATGAAATTGAAAAAGCCCATCCAGATGTGATGAATATGTTCTTGCAGATCTTGGATGACGGCCGATTGACTGATTCTCAAGGCCGTACCGTTTCCTTCAAGGACACGATCATTATCATGACATCCAATGCTGGCTCAACCGATGCCGAAGCAAACGTTGGTTTTGGCGCAGCTTTAAGCGGTAAGACGCACAGTGTGCTGGATCAGCTTGGTAATTACTTCAAGCCTGAATTCCTGAACCGTTTTGATGACATCGTTGAATTCAAGTCATTGTCTAAAGACGACTTGTTGAAGATTGTGTCACTGATGATTCAAGATACCAACAATAACATCAAGGATCAGGGCTTGACGATTCATGTTACCGATCCGGTTAAGGAAAAGCTGGTTAATCTCGGTTACAATCCTGCCATGGGAGCTCGGCCGCTGCGTCGAGTCATTCAGGAACAGATTGAAGACCGCGTTGCTGACTTCTACCTTGACCATCCAAAGGCTAAGGAACTTGAAGCCCGCATCAGTAATGGTGAGATTACGGTTGGTGAACCTGCCAAGGCTGAAACCACTCAAAAATCTAAAAAGTAATTTGTTTTAAGAAAGCCCTCGAACTTCATTGCGTTCGAGGGCTTTCAATTCACATATTATTATTTTCCGTTAAACTGTTTTATAATAAAAACAGAGGGAGAGAAATGGAGGGCATGAGCATGCGACTGATTAACGTGACCAACAGTTTCAGAAATCTAGTAAGCCAACAATTGAGTGGTACCGATGCCCGGCTGGTCAAGGTCTTCTCACTTGGCCAAACGACAGTTGTTTATACGGAGGCACCTTCCCATATCGAACTTCTTTTCACCAATGAGCGCCGCAATATTCAGCGTGCGGAAATTGCTTTCACACTCGAACGGCTTTTGCAAAAGGACATTGGCGATGTTTCGCCGATTATGGGTCATCATCTGGCAGAAGTGACTGTTCCCAAGCTTGAGCGGCAAGCAGAGTAACCCGAAGAAGGATAGTGCCATGCTTGCCAATACCAATGAGATTTTTGGGCTCTTCGTCAAGTAGAGTTGATAGATCTTTTGTGAAGCATCTAGGCCTTAATTGGTCTAGGTGCTTTTATTATGCTGCTGCCTTGCTGCTCTTAGTTCTGAACCAAACCCGTTGCAGGAATATACGATTGATGAAATTGTTCCAATTCGTATAGCCGTACGCAGTGTTCTTAATCTTCTTGATGATGCCGTTAATACCCTCAAGGAAGCCATTTGAGTACTCATAGCGTAATGCATTGATGACTTGTCTCTTGTACTTCTTTAACGTTTTGATAGACTGATCCATTCGGTTTCCTAATGATCGATAGCTCTCTAGTGCGGCTGCGAGTGCTGACGCATCACGCTTTCTAACCGCTCCTATAATCTCCTGGTAGACTTCATATGCTGCCCGGAACTCCGGGCTCAGGTCTAAGCACTTGGCGACCAGATTTACAGTTGTTTCGTAATAGCCGACGCTGGTGTGATACGTGGGTTTTATTGCTTCAAGTTCGTTGAAGTCCTTAAGAAAGATTTTCCACTCGCGTTTCATGAATCGGTATTCCTTGCTACGCTTAGATAGACCCTTCATTACTTGGATACGGACCATGTTGAGGGCGGTCGACACCATCTGGACGATATGGAACCGATCCACAACTATCTTGGCGTTTGGAAACAAACGTGGAACTAGCTTGATATAGCCGGCGTTCAGGTCTAACGACACGGTCTGCACTTGCTGGCGGACACTGAGTGGAAAGCCTTCAAAGTACTTCGTTATTGCGTATGCCGTCCGGCTCGGTAGAATTGCGCCAATCTGGTGTCGATCGCCATCACCCCAGATGAAGCTCATTTTGTTGGTAGCTTTGAACTCATCAAAAGCCAGATGCTTCGGGAGCCATAGCTTTTGATGGTAGTTATGCTTCGCCGCTTCTTCATCAATAATCCGCTGGACGGTCTTATCAGCCACGTGGAAGCGTCGCGCAATGTCGGTTAATGAACAGTTGCTGAAGGCTTCAAATAGCACCATCTGGCGGACTGGGGTGCTGATGGTGCTACGCGGTCGGACGTAATCAGTCTCACTCTGAAAGACCGACCGGCACAACTCACAACGAAATCTCTGACGGCTAAGCTTCATATAGGTGGGACGGTAGCTGTAACTGGGCATAAGTACGCAGGTACGTTCAAACCCATAACGAACTAGTTTGCTGGCAAAGCCACAGGCAGGGCAATGCTCTGGTTGGAGTTTAAGTTCGGCATAGAAGACAAGGGCTTTAGCGCCCCGAATTTCTTCAATGACAGCGTCTTGCGTAAAGATAATGTTAGGGTCCTTGATTTCTAGAACCATTCGGATAGACTTACCTGTAAGGGACATTACACAAACTCCTATTCTCTATTCTTTGGTCGGGACAGTGAACGAGCAGAAAGTGTAATGTCCTTTTTGCGCGTTCAAATATAGAAATGGTATAGAAAAAGGAGCTGGTAGGCAAGCTGCCTATCAACTCCAAATATCGTAGCGCCGATTTTTGCACATTGCTAGATTAATAAGCGCACACAAAAAGCGACTGACATTGCTCAGCCGCTTTTTGTGTGCCACGATACTCATACCCAAGCACCCTATTACATTTTGGCAGTTAATTTAACGTCAGGATACTTGTCTGCAAACCAGCGTTCAGCGTATTGATTCTCAAATAGGAACAACGGGTCGCCGTGGATATCCTGAACCAATAAGTTCCGGGAACTGCTCATCTTTTCATCCAATTGATCTGGATTGATCCAGCGAGCCGTTCGCGAGCCAATCGGGGTCATAATCACTTCTGAATGATATTCATGCAGCATCCGGAATTGGAAAACTTCAAATTGAAGTTGCCCGACTGCTCCTAGAATATAATCATTCGTGTTATAGGTCTTGTAAAGCTGGACTGCCCCTTCCTGGACAAGCTGCTGCATCCCCTTATGAAATGATTTTTGCTTCATCACATTCTTCGGCGTAACGCGAACAAATAATTCAGGGGTGAACTGCGGTAATTTTTCAAATTGAATCGGTTCCTTGCCTTGATAAATGGTATCGCCAATTTGAAAATTACCGGTATCATACAACCCAACAATATCACCGGCAACCGCAGTTGAAACCGTTTCACGGGTGTCAGCCATAAATTCGGTTGAGTTATTCAGTCGCATCGTTTTGCCGGTTCGATGAAGGATGACATCCATCCCCCGTTCAAATTCACCTGAAACAATTCGGACAAAAGCGATGCGATCGCGATGAGCAGGGTTCATGTTTGCCTGAATCTTAAAGACAAATGCGGAAAGCTCTGGGTTAGTCGGATTCACTTCCCCGCCTTGTTCTGTTTTCTTCGGTCCCGGTTCGGGTGCATATTGAACGAAGCTATTCAAAAATGTCTCAACGCCAAAGTTAGTCAACGCCGACCCGAAGAACACTGGTGTTTGCTCACCAGCCATGATCTTTTTCAAATTAAACTGGTTGCCCGCGTCATTCAATAATTCGATATCATCTAATGTTTGCGTATAAATCGAATCCTGCGTCAATGGTTGACTTGGATCAAGCTGACCTTGGTCATTCAACGGCAAAAATCGATCATCACCTTCACGCCGATAAAGCTCGATTCGCTGATTCACTCGATCGTAGAGACCCTTGAGTCCCTTACCCATACCAATCGGCCAGTTCATCGCATAGCCTTCGATACCCAGCAAGTCTTCAAGTTCAGCAATCAAATCCAATGGTTCGCGACCATCACGATCCAACTTATTCATGAATGTAAAAATCGGGATACCACGTTGTTTGACAACTTTGAACAGTTTCTTGGTCTGAGCTTCAATCCCCTTTGCCGAGTCGATGACCATGACTGCGGCATCAACCGCCATCAAGGTCCGATAGGTATCTTCAGAAAAATCTTCATGCCCAGGGGTGTCCAGAATATTAATGCGTTTGCCCTGATAATTGAATTGCATCACAGAGCTGGTAACCGAAATACCACGTTTCTTTTCGATTTCCATCCAGTCCGATTTCGCAAAATGTCCGGATTTTCGGCCTTTAACTGTTCCAGCCTCGCGGATCACGCCGCCAAACAATAAAAGCTGTTCCGTAATCGTTGTTTTCCCAGCATCTGGATGTGAAATAATCGCAAATGTGCGGCGTTTTGCGACTTCTTTTGCTAGTTCCTGTGGTTTCATCGTGCTTTCCTTCCAAAATTGACAAAATTTGCTAACAACGTTGCCTATTTACACAGACTGCATCGCTAGCTATCGGCCTCGTGGGAGGCTTCTTCTGGTTCTGATGATAGATGAACATGAACATTGACGAGTCGTGACCCTTCAACTTTGCCGGTCGCCAATAACACACCTGGTGCCAGCTGCATTTTTTCGCTGTGATGCGATGAAGGAATGGCACCGAGTTGCGTCAGAACATAACCCGCAATCGTGTCAACATCCGGTGCATCCAAATCAGTTTTAAACAAATCATTGAAGTCCGAAATCGGCATCCGCCCTGAGACAACGAAATCATGGTCCCCTTGTTTCGTGAACAATTTTTCAACCTGATCCGATTCGTCATCAATTTCACCGACGATTTCCTCAAGCAAGTCTTCAATGGTCACGATGCCGACAACGCCACCATATTCATCCAATAAGATCGCCATTTGTTGTTGCTTCACTTGCATTTCAGTCAACAAATCATCGACTGTAATGGTTTCGGGAACAAAAACCGGCGCGGTCATGACCGATTCGATTTTAACATGATCAAAGCCGACGCGGCGTGCTTCCTTTAGCAGATTCTTGATGTGAACAATGCCAACCACGTGATCTTTGTCTTCTTCATAAACCGGAATTCGTGAATAGATATTGTTCAAAATCGCGTCAATCGCCGTGTGATCAGGTTCTTGCGCATCAACCATAAAAGCATCCGTTCGCGGCACCATGACCTCGCGCGCCATCGTATCGGACAACGATATAATTCCCTCAAACATTTGATACTCATCGGGATCAATCGCCCCAGAATTTCGACCACTTTCGATCATGGAAACCATTTCGTCACGGGTCACGGTTTCCCCTTCATGATTGAATTCCATCGGCGTCAGTTTCATTAACAACTTGGTTGAAGCAGAAAGCAGCCAAACAAACGGACGCATCACTTTGGCTAGCCAACTGATCGGGGTCACACTCATTTTAGCAACCCGCTCTGTCATTTGTAACGCTACCTGTTTGGGATATAATTCGCCAAAAACCAACGAAAAATAAGACAAGATCAGCGTGACTAAGATGACCGCTGCCTCATGCGCAAATGACCAGCCGCCAAAAATTGGTGCAACCCGATCTGCCAGCGTTGTTGCGGCCGAAGCAGACGCAAAGAAACCGGCAAAAGTGATCCCGACTTGGATTGTTGCCAGAAAATTACTCGAATCCTTCATGATGGTCACAAGCTTGGCGGCCTTACGATCGCCTTTATCCGCCTGCGCCTTCATACGAGTACGGGAACTTGAAACCACGGCAATCTCCGCCGCGGCAAATCCTGCATTGATTAAGGTCAAAATCACAATGAGGATCAATTGTCCCCATATCTGACCGTCTGGGTCACTGCCCATGCAAAAACACAACCTTTCGTAAAAAAAACGGGGAATCATCCCCGCTTCGTTCGATTATTTCAGTATACCAAGTCTTTATTTATTTTTCAATTGTGGATCGGCTTGATCCTTGATCTGATGAGCTTCTCCAGCATTTTCCTCATCACTGTCAGCATCCTCGTCATGCTTATGTTCCTGATGGAAACGATAAAGCTCGTATAAGTATGTCACAACTGTTTTGATGACAGCATATGTCGGTACAGCTAGAATGGTGCCTAACAATCCCCATAGATTGCCTGCAACCATCAGCAAAATAATGATGGTTAAAGGATGAATGTCCAGTGAGCGGCCGATCACATTCGGATAAATAAAATTACCATCCGTCATCTGGATAATGACGACAACGACAACAACGAGTAGCATCTTTGTCCATCCCTCAGTGGCAGCAATTGCCAAAGCTGGTGCAATACCAATATAGGGTCCCAAATACGGAATAATGGTAACGATCCCCGCAATAAAGCCTAAGAGATACGCATACGGCATGCCAATAATCAGATAACCAATAAAAGTAAAAGTGCCAACGAATAAACATTCAATGGCCTGCCCGCCAATATAGTGAGACAGTGTCGAGTTTAAACGCGTAAAAACAGTTGCAACCTCTTCGTGATACCGATGAGGCAACATCTTTTGAATACTTGGCACAAAGTTTTCACCGTCTTTGAGAAAGTAAAATAGCATCACCGGGATTGTAATGATACTGATCATCATGCTGGCTACTGATCCGATAACCGTTGGCAAGCCGGTGGAAAAACCGCCCAGAACTTTGCTCAACACCTTGCTTGGCGAAATTTGAAGACTGGCAACATATTTGCCAATATTTAGCCGCTGATACCAAGTATAGTGTGACGCCTTACTAATGAATAACCGGACGCCTTTTAAGAAATCCGGAATATTCGTAACAAACTGAGTGACCTGATAGATCAAGTTTGGCAGTACGGCCATGAATACCAGAACCAAGGCACCGATGACCACCAAGAAAATCAATAAAATCGAAATATTGCGACTGATGTGGAACTTCTGCAATAATTTAACAATCGGATTGAAGAGATAGAACAAAAACCCAGCAGATAAAATCGGAATGAGTAGCGTTGAGAAAAAAGTCGCCACAGGTGCAAACAAGAACGAAACCTGTGTCAACCCGATGACCACAAAAATCAAAATCAGAATTTCAACGGACCAAAACATTAATTTTGAATGCCGTAACCTATCAAACATATTCGACCTCCCCAGCAGCATTTTACTAGTGCTATAATAGCAAACAATTTATTAAAACGGAAAGAAGGTTCAACTTTTGGAAGTCAAAACGACAACAACCCTCGATTCACAGATTCATCAAGACAGCGTCCAGATTCGCACCCACGTTTTCGTGGAAGAGCAACATGTGCCACCAGAGCTCGAAGTCGACGCCGATGAAGCAAAGGCGACCTATTTTGTCATTTGCGATGCAGGTGTGCCTGTTGCTACGGCGCGCATTCTGCCTGAGGGCGACGCCTACCACGTTCAGCGTGTTGCAGTCGAAAAAGCCTATCGCAAGCATGGCCTTGGTAAGATGGTGTTTGAAGCAATCATGACTTATGCCCGCGCCCAGCAAATTCAAGCGCTACGCTTAGGTGCGCAAGTTCAGGCGATTGGCTTTTACAAAGCCCTCGGTTTTCAATTGACCGATCGCCCTGAATTTCTTGATGCCGGCATCCGCCACCGTGAAATGATACTCAAGCTGGCTTGACGATCATTCAAATTTATCAGCTTCACTTGATTAAACCATGAGTATGTGAGAAAAATGCGATCCCAACACGAAGATATCGGGATCGCATCAATTCAACAAGCAGGCTAATCCCCTGCTTGTTTTTATTTTTCATGCACCTTACTCATACTCATCCACACCTTTTAACTGATGAGGATCAATATATAGACGATAAGCCACTTGATGAACCGCGCCATCTTGAATCAGATAGCTTTCAAGATAATAAGGATGATCTGTTTGCCCGAGTCTTTCTGGCAAAGGATACCCTGCCTTTTCAATGATTTGCAGACCCTTATTAAAGCTTGTTGCAAGTGGTAATTGTTTCAACAGCACACTTGTAGCTGGCTGCCTGACCTGACCAGCCGTTGCTTCAGGTAGGCGAAACGCTTCATAAGGTTTGGGAACCGCTGCATCAGCCGGTAACAAGCTGCCGATCCAATATAAAAAGGTGTCATATGGCGAAAAGACAACCATCGCCGATCGATTGGGTATCTCGGCTAAATCATCGAGCGTTTTAAACCCAAGTTGCGCCTCAAAGTCTTGCCACGCTGGTTGAAATGTACCAAGCTGATCACTGTTTTCGACGGTATAGGCATGACCCGCAAAAAGTTGAGCAGGTTGTTTTGGAATTTGTTTCATTTTTGCCTCCAAGTTTGACCGGTTGGGCTAGATCCGGTGCGCTAACTGAATGTAACGACGGTACCATAAATCGACATAGGCTTGTGAAAAGGGTCCTTTGCCGTGGTTGATCCAATCGACAAGCACCTTCACATTAGTTTTTAAAATCCGATCAGTGGTTGCAGGATACTGCCAAAGTTTGCGATGGGCCTCGTATTCATCCACATCCAGCAACCGTTTTTCACCATCGGCAAACACCTTGACGTCTAAGTCATAGTCAATATATTTTAAAGCTTCTTGATCCATCGTGTACGGAGTGGCCAGATTGCAGTAATACGACACGCCGCCTTCACGGATCATCGCAATCACATTGAACCAGTAATGCTTATGAAAGAAAATGATCGCCGGTTCCCGCGTCAGCCAACGGCGTCCGTCCGACTCCGTCACCAAGGTGTGATCATTGCACCCGATCAGGGCATCTTCACTGGTTTTCAAGACCATCGTGTCACGCCAGGTGCGATGCAGACTACCGTCATGTTTATAACTTTGAATAGCGAACGAGTCGCCTTCTTTAGGGATCCGCATACAAAACCCGCTTTCTTGGAAATTTCGTTCTTCATTATAGCAGAGCATGGACAGGCGCGCTTAGAAACTAGCAAGCGTGTGAAACAGCCCGATAAAAATCCGGTGTATAAGCCAGCCTCATGTGTGATAGCCAGACTTTGTTCATTTGTGCCTGAGGTTGACTTATTGCAGCAGTGAACGCTTTTCAGCAAGAGTCGGCAGCTTACAAGGGCATGCAAAAGGATAGCTTGATCTTCCAAAAAACCACGATCAACTTTCCGCCAAGTCGTTTAGCACTTCATCAATAGCTTCCACATCAAAGCCTTTACGAAACAAAGTTGTTTTAACTTTTTGTTTGCGCTCCCGATCACCATATTTCGCTTTTAGACGCCATTGTTTGGCTGCCTCCAGCTTAAGCAAGTCGCTTTCTGCCTCAGGATCGGGTTGCGGGTCGATGGTTGCGATAGCTGTTTGGATAGTAGTGTCATCGAATCCCTTTTGCATTAAAGCGACTCTGAGACGTTGCAGTTGGTCTTTATAAGCGCGATGCTGGTGGTGCCGAAGATTCTTCTGACCAGCGCGAACAGCCGCATCTAGCCATGCTGTTGTTGGAATAGCAGCTAACTCATTGGCCAACAAGTCTGGCTTGAGGCCTTTTTGTTGTAGCTTATGTTGCAGCGTTCGCGGCCCAAGTTCACCCATTTTCAGATGCTCTTCAATGTAACGATGCGCATAATCTGCATCATCCAAAAAGCCCAGATCGGTCAGACGCGTCAGCACCTTTTGAATCACATCAGCCGGTAAGTCTTCTTTAGCTAACCGATCACTGACCTCTTTGCTCGTGCGACTTTGGTGGCTAATGTAGGTCAGCCCGATCTCTAGTCCCATCGCGGTGACTTCACTGCTCTTGATTTGGGCAATGGTCTCTGCTGTCAATACCATTCCTTTGGCCAAGCGGTAATCCACCAGCGTGGTTTCACTCACCGGAAATGCGTAAGTCCCGTCAATAAAAATATTATAGCGCCCACGCCTTTTTTGGGCGGTTATCTTTGTAATTTCACTCATGAACCCCTGTCACCTCTCTAATCACGTTGCCATTCTATGTTATACTTTTTATAAATAAATTTGGAGGCTCGTTATGTTTGAAGCCAGTTTCTTTGACCGGCACAGCTTAATTAATTATCAACTATTCCGGGCAATGAAGACCCTACAACAGACGACAATGTCGATCAATACGCTTAGCCGCAATACTGGGCTTTCGTATTCGCAGACTTATACGGCATTTCAGACCGTTTTAGCACAGCTCAACCAAATCTTACCTGACAAAAAGATTGACGAATCAAGCTTCGCAGCAGTTTTGCCTGATGTTTCGATTGATCGTTATCGGTTCTCGCTATTAAAAAACAGTCTACCATTTGAATTTTTCGATGGGGTTTTCAAGAATCCGCATTCGGACTTTCACGCCTTCAAGCAGCACCATCAAACAAGTATTTCAACGTTACGGCGCCGAATTTCGCCGTTTCGAGACTACTTAGCTGACAATGGTGTCACGCTAAATAGTACTACTTGGGCCATTGAAGGCGATGAATTGCATATACGCTTAGCCATGTTCACCTTCTTTACATTAGCCTATCGCGGGGCAGGATGGCCATTTTCAAGTGCAGAAGAGCGGGAACCAAAAGCACTTCTCAAGGTAATCAACCAAACAAAACAGGCTTTCTTGGTGTCACCAATCCAACCAATGTCCAAAGAAGCTTTACTGATTCTCGCCATTCAGATGTTACGAATCAACTGTGGGCACGCCCTTTTACCAAATCGGCGAATGCAGCTGTTGTTTGACGGTGAAACTGAATTGCCAGATTTGATTTTTACGCCAGACTACTTTCCCAATTTATCTGCTTCTGAATTAAAAGCAGAAAAACAGTATTACTATTTTTCGCGTATGTATTTTATGACCGTCACTCGGCAACCACATCAAATTGATTATCAGATCATGACCCATTTTCAAAGTAAAGATAACTTAGTGAATCGATTTGTGCGACATCTGGTCACTTCTTTGAATAACCAATTAAAAGAAACCAAAAGTCAGTTAATTGCCGAAAATCAAGTCATGATAGCCAATCTTTACCGATTAAGTTTCACCGAGTATGTGCTGAATGGTCATTTTAGTCAGAGGCTTGATTTTGCTTCGACATTGCATGACGAAGCACGAACAAGCCAATTGACGGCCAAAATTCGCGACTGTTTGAAACGAATTCCCAAAATGGCGCCTGAGTCAATCTACGCAGACTTTACAAGCCAATTTATTAATGGTCTCTATATATTAGTCAATGATAATTATCCTGAACTCAATCGTGACATGCAAATGGTCGTTAACGTTTTGATTGAACATGATTCTTTCGTCAAACGGGATCTCTTAAACTTTTTAAACGATTTAGGCTTTATTCGCGTTGTGCCTCCAACCGAGGCAATCAATCCTGATTTGATCATTACAACGCTGACAAAGCCAAAACGGGTGATCCCTTGCATGGGCCACCCGTTTGATCCAACTGTTCCCTTGATCACTTGGTCCAAGGAACCCAGCGATCAAGACTATTTTCACCTTTTTCAACGCTTAAAACGCCTACAGCGCGAGCAACGAACAGCAGCCGATACGAATCAGACTCGTCAGTGAATCGGTTTTGCCGTGTAGCCGACAAAGTAGACTAGGGCTTCATACCCGGCAAGTCCCAAAATGACCGCTGCAATTAGAATCGTTTGACTGAAGTTGCGATTAAACCAAAGAAAGACTACCATCGCAAACATCACAACAAAATAGGCATTTTGTAGGCTGCGATTGATTTGAATTTCAAATTGGGCATCCGGACTTTGATAGTCAATCGTGTGGATCGCATTAAACCGACCAACTTTATAAGTAATCTTATCGCCGCGTTGCACCTTTAAGTCTAGCGTCTCGCCAACTCGTATCGTATGCGGCGTGTCATTTTGCCACACCGTTGCTGTCATTTTTCTACTCATCGTATTCGAATAATTGATTTTCACATTAAATCCTCCCGATGATTCATTATACTAAACATTCTTAAGCCTCGTCACCATTTCTCAAAGCAAGGAGCATTTCATGGCAGTCACTGTCAAAATCGGTCAGCGTTTTCCCCTGACCATCAAGCGTCTAGACATTAATGGCGCAGGTATCGGTTATTATCAACGGAAAATTACGTTTGTTACCGGTGCACTACCTCAAGAGGTCGTCGTCGCAGAGGTTACTGGGATTCACGACCGTTATCTTGAGGCCAAAGTTCATAAAATTCGGACGGCGTCACCAAATCGCGTAACCCCGGCAGAACCGCTATTTGGACAAATCGGCGGGGTCGAACTCAATCATCTCGCTTATCCGGCGCAATTGCGATTTAAGCGAGATGTCGTCGCACAATCGCTTGCCAAATTTAAACCGACTGGCTGGACCCATTATGATTTGCGGCCGACGATTGGCATGGCACAACCAACGCACTATCGAAACAAGGCCCAATTTCCTGTTCGGGTCATTGATGGTCACGTACGCGCAGGTCTTTATGCTCCAAACTCACATCATCTCATCCCTTTAACCAAGTTTCTGACCCAAGCACCGCTGACAATGAAAGTCGTGACAACCTTGTGTCAGATTCTCGAACAGCTTCAGATCCCGATCTATAACGAGAAAAAGCGCTCCGGAATTGTCAAAACATTGGTTGTTCGCGAATCATTTGCAACGAAAGAAGTCCAGGTCACGTTCATCACGAACAGTCCAAAATTACCGCACGAAGGCGAATTGCTCAATGGCATCGCCACTCAGCTTCCCATGGTGGTCAGCATCGCCCAGAATATCAATCCTGGCGAAACATCCTTAATTTGGGGCAAAGAAAGTCGCCTGCTGGCAGGTCTCCCTTATATCCAAGAAACACTGTTAGGCCGGACTTTTCAACTCTCACCACAAGCATTTCTCCAACTGAACCCAAAACAAACAGAGACACTTTATACATTGGCCGCAAAAGCACTTGATTTAGGGCCGCACGACACCTTAATTGATGCGTACTGTGGGATCGGAACAGTCGGCATCAGTTTAGCAAAAGGCAATCAACCTATTTACGGAATGGACACCATTGCGGAAGGCATTGCCGATGCCGAGGCAAATGCTAAAGCAAATGGCCTCACCAATGCCCATTATTCAGTGGGCAAGGCTGAAGACATTTTTCCAAAATGGGTTCAGGAAGGCATGAAACCAGACGCGGTCATCGTTGACCCGCCACGAGCTGGACTAGAGCGTGCCTTCATCGACGCCCTCCTTGAACTCGATCCACCCAAATTTGTCTACATTTCCTGCAACCCTTCCACCTTGGCCCGTGATCTCGTTTTCCTCACTAAACGCTACAAAGTCGACTGGATTCAAAGCATCGACATGTTTCCACAAACAGCACGATGCGAAGCAGTGGTAAAATTTACAAGAGCGTGAACAGCTGCGTTTAGGAACCGTAACATAAGCGGCCTCAAGCCGTAACCAGCCAAAGCCCGGCTGGTTACGGCTTGAGGTCCTTATGTGGAGGTTTCTGCGGCTGTGAACGCGTTTCAAAAAGAGCGTGAACAGCCGCGTTTAGAAGCCGAGCCATATACGGCCGTTTAGTTTCAAGGTCTGTATGTGTCAGATTTTGCGACTGTGAACGCGTTTCATCAGGCCACCACTTCACGGCACCCCACCTAAACCAACAATCCCGCAAACTACAG
Organism: Lacticaseibacillus paracasei subsp. paracasei; assembly: GCF_000829035.1. NCBI lineage: Bacteria > Bacillati > Bacillota > Bacilli > Lactobacillales > Lactobacillaceae > Lacticaseibacillus > Lacticaseibacillus paracasei. The sequence continues at coordinate 1,782,171 of NZ_AP012541.1, forward strand.
ACGAGGTCTTAAAAAATGAAAATTTACTTTGCTAACGCCTTGTTCAGTCATGCTGATTTTAATTACAATGCGCAACTCGCTGCCCAAATTCGCCGCGCCTTACCAGATGTTGACATGTATGTGCCTCAAGAAAATGCCGCGATCAACAACAAAGAGGCATACGCCGATTCGAAAATGATTGCCGAAGCCGACACCAAGCGGCTGCTGTCAGCTGATTTGATGATTGCCATTCTCGATGGCCCCGTGATCGATAACGGGGTCGCTAGTGAAATCGGCGTTGCCTATGCTGCTAAGATTCCTATTTTGGGTCTTTACACGGACAGTCGACGGTTAGGCGCCGCCAATCAACAAAAACTCGGTGCTTTGCAACAAGTTGCAGAAAACCAGTTTCACTATCTCAATCTGTATACCACTGGTTTAATTAAACTTAACGGCGCCATTTTAACTGATGAGGATAGCTTGATCGCCAGTATCAAATCCCGTGCTTAAATCCGATTCTAGTGACATGTAAAAAAGCTTGCTAATATGTTAGCAGGCTTTTTTACATGTCACTATCAGCCGAATTAAGAAAATTAATGCATTTTCTTAAGCATAAAAAATTTGGTTTTACGAAAGTCATAAAAGATTTTCGAAAACGCAAATAATTTTCCAGAACTTAGATACGAATCGTCACGAACAACTAAACTTGGACTTCCGTCTGCAATCCCAAAGAATTTGGCTGGTAAGCCAGAAATCATTTCACACTCAATTACAGAGTCAATGAATCCAACTTTCAGACCAGGCTTTTGATCAATAAAAGCAAATAGGGACCCCTTTAATGCACTATTCGGAATGTTGTCCACAATCGATCTTAAATAATACGAGTGTTCTACTAAGAACGGTTGACCGTCTAGTGTTCGTTGCCGGGTCACCGAAATTAATGTCGTCTCATTCGGCAATTTCTGGCTTTCAGGCAAAAAATCTGCCTGATCTAGCGTAATGACTTGTTGATGAATTGCCGTTGTTTTAACAACTCGTCCCTGTCTCGCCATTTCTTCCGTCAACCCAACGTTATTTTGAAGCGATATGGCCCCCTCAACGTGGTGTGGGCGAGCAAAAGTGCCGCTACCATGTGCCTGATAAATGTAGCCCAAATTGGCAAGATCTTTTAAGGCTTGTCGTAACGTGTAACGAGTGACTTGATATTGACGCATCAATTCCGGCTCAGCAGGTAGTTGACCATCTTCATCTTGAATAGCACCTTGTTGAATCGCCTTGATTAATTGATTCTCGAGTGTTTTAATATCATAGCTACTTTCCCGCTGAGACAATTTATTTCCGCCTTTCAACTTTGCTTCCAAGCTCAGTCATTTCATGTTATTATACCGCCATTTACTGTTCCGGACTAGCTCCACGTCTCCAGTAAAAAAAACGCCCTTCGAAAGGCGTTTTTTTGACTACATGCATTTTCATGCTAGGCGAGATCATCCCCGTTACTACGAATCACTTTTTGAAACCAATCAAAAGAGGCTTTTTTGCTTCGTGCAAGTGTGCCTTTACCTTGATCATCTTTATCAACATAAATCACGCCATAACGTTTTTCCATTTGACCGGTTCCCGCCGAAACCAAATCAATAATGCCCCACGGTGTATAACCCATCAGCTTGACACCATCGACCTCAACCGCAAGTCGCATCTGATTAATATGTTGACGTAAATAATCGATTCGATAGTCGTCTTGAATATGGCCATCCTGATTGATCTTATCAAATGCCCCAAAACCGTTTTCGACAATAAATAAGGGTACCTCATATCGATCACTAAACCAGTTGAGTGCATAACGCAACCCGACTGGATCAATCTCCCAACCCCAGTCTGAACGTTGAAGCGTCGAATTCTTAACCTCTCGATTGTGTCCCATGGTAATAAAGTCTGTAGGTTCATCTTGTGAGGCTTCAGTGACATGGGAAGCATAGTAAGAAAATCCAATATAATCGACTTTCCCAGCTAATAAAACATCACGATCTTCAAGTGTGATGTCCAAGTTAAACGCATGTCGATCAAAATAACGATCCAAAAATGCAGGATACTTGCCCTTTACTTGGACATCTGCCAGATAATAATTAGTCTGCATCGTTCGCTCAGCTTTAAACACATCATTTGGATTCGGTGTTGCGGGATAAACAGGACCCATCGCAACCATACAGCCAATTTGAAAATCGGGGTTAATCCGATGCCCAATTTGGACTGCCAAGGCACTTGCAACGGCCTCATAATGAGCGGCTTGAAACATGACTGCTTCTTTATCTTCATCAGGCTTGATCAGTAGCCCAGAATTGGTGAACAGAGACCATTCATTCATCATGCCAACCTGATTATTGATTTCGTTAAAAGTCATCCAATATTTAACTTTGTCTTTGTACCGATCAAACACAACAGTCGCAAATTTGACGAAGAAATCAATCACCTTACGACTACGCCAACCACCATATTTTTTGACAAGGTGATAAGGCATTTCAAAATGTGACAAGGTAATCACTGGTTCAATCTGATGCGATAAAAGATCATCAAACACGTCATCATAAAATTTCAGCCCTGCTTCGTTCGGCTGTTCTTCATCACCATTCGGGAAAATTCTAGTCCAAGCTATGCTTGTCCGAAAACAGTTCAAGCCTAAATCAGCAAAGAGCTGATCATCTTCATGATAGCGATGATAATAATCAATAGCATCATGATTGGGATAATTCTCGCCTGATTGAACACCGTCTGTAATTCTGCGTTTAGTTTCATTATCGCCTGCGGTCATCACATCAGCAATGCTGACCCCTTTACCGCCTGCTTGCCACCCACCTTCGAATTGATGAGCAGCGACTGCGCCGCCCCACAAGAAACCTTTAGGAAATGCTGTCAAAATAATCCTCCTTATTTAGTCCTCGAACCATTTACAATTGGTCTGCCGCTTCTTAAGCCGCCGCCTCCGCTGCACCTTTTGCCTGCTCATCTTTATATAGTTTGCCATCATAGAACTTAATAAATGGGAACCAAATCAGGAAGGCTACAAGCGCACAAACGAAAGCTAAAACAATTGCTCGCCAATCGCCTGCCGTGCCGATGAACCCTGAAAGACCAAGTGGTGTTGGCCATGCCGGCTGTGCAATCATCGGTTTAACCCAATGCATTGAAATTGCGAAGTAAGCCATACTCATGGATGCCATCGGTGCTAAGAAGAATGGAATCGCTGTATATGGATTATAAACAACTGGCATACCGAAAAGAATTGGTTCGTTAATGTTGAAGAAAGCTGGAACAACAGATGCCTTGCCTAATGCACCAAGCTGTGCCGATTTTGCAAAGAAGGCGATAAAAATAACCATTCCAAGCGTAGCGCCTGATCCACCTATAGTCACAAAACAGTTATTAAATTCTCCGGCAAATGGGATGTTTGCCCCCTTCTGATTCAACTGCATATTGGAGAGAACAATTGGGGTAAGGAACGAGGTCACAATCGTTGCGCCGTGAATGCCAACGATCCAAAGCGCATGCATGATAAAGTAGACGACCATTAGTCCTACCCATGTACTGGTCAGGTTAGTAACAAAACCAAACGGAATAGCAACAATCTTATAGATATCGGTGTTGAATGCCATCAAAATACCATTAATGATAATGACAGTTAAGGCAATCGCAGCGGTCGGAATCAAAGCTGTAAAGGAACGTGAAACACCAGCTGGGACGGTATCCGGCATACTGACCACAATATTCTTTTTAACAAACCACGCATAAAGTTTTACTGCAATAATCGACATGATAATGGCCGTAAAGATACCAGTCGTTCCCAGCCGAGTTACCCCACCTGCGATGGCATAACCATCTATAATCTTGTTGTCCTTGGTGATTTCGGTGACCAAGGTCGCTGTCCCACCTTTAAAGACTAATTCAGGTATACACATAAAAAACGCCATCATAGAAAGCAATGCACCATTTAGAGGATTAATATCAATTTTTTCTTCCTGAGCCTGAATGCGAGTATATTCATAACCAAAAACTAAACAGAAATAAAGTGCTAAAATGCCCATGGTCGCGCCATTGGCAAGCATATACAAATTTGCAACCTTATCAAAAGAACCCTTCCAAATACCGACTAATGCCGGAAAACTTTGGGGGAGAACATTAATAATTAAAAACATTGATCCAACGATGGTAAATGGAATGGATGCCATTCCGGCAGCCATGACTCCGCGAACGATTCTGAACGAGGCAAGTTTTCCCATTGGTCCCATCAAATGATTGTTCATAAATTTAAACAATTTATTATTACTTGAATCCATAGTTTTGTCTCCTTGTTTGAGCTCATTGTATGCTTTGAGCAAATTTATTTATTTGTTGTAAATACCGATCCTGATTTTTTTCAATCAAACGGATACGCACTAAGAGATAAAAACATATGCCTAGACCAATTAACAGAACAGTCGTTGCCAGAGATAAACCCTTTTGTCCTAAAAATGGAAACAGTTTTGTCCCAGATCCAGCGACAATTATGGATAAGCTCAGGAAATTGCTTATTAACTGAACTACATAACCGAACTTAGTAAATGGTAACTTGCTATCTCTTCGCCAGTACTTACTTACTTGTTCAACCGCTACCACTGCATTTATAACGGTCAAACAAAACGGTACCCATTTCATCGCGCCCTGTGTGCCCAAACTAAGAAAAAACCAATATAAATTTGCAAAGAAAAAACCGGCGGTCACGTAACGGATTAATAAATAGCGATTAAAGTACATACTAGTTAAGCTTAATTCTCTCCGACTCTTGTCATATCTTGCTTTATTTTGGTCTGACATGCGTGTCACATTCCTTTCGCTTAGACTTATTTCGTAGCTAACTTTTTATAGAGGTCAACGATTTCCCCTGCTAAGTCTCGAAATGTGATTGCATTCATAACATGATCCTGTCCGTGCACCATCAATAATGATACTGGATGTTTTTTCCCTTGAGCTTCTTCGGTTAACATACCTGTTTGTGCATTATGTGCATCTGACAGAAAGCTGTCTGCCTCTTTCAGTTTTGCTTCTGCGGTAGAAAAATCACCGACTTTTGCAGCTTTAATTGCCTCAAAAGAAGATCCTTTTGCATTTCCTCCGGCCATAATTAGCTGCATGATCACTAGTTGCTCTTGCTCGTTCATCCTGACCTCCTACTGCTCGTCAATCAGCTTAAGCGCCGTTTTTAGAACATTTTCGCCTTTCATTAAGCCGTAATCCTGCATATTGATCACTTGAACTGGGATACTAAGATCCTTTTTGAAATCTCCCTCTAAATAACGCACTTGTGGTCCAAGCATCAGGACATCTGGCTTTTCTGAATCTAACTTGTCATGGGCATCTGAAGCCGAAGTAGCAAAGATTTTTGCTTCAATACCATCTTTGGTCGCTGCATCTTCCATTTTTTTGACTAACATACTGGTTGACATACCTGCTGCACAAACTAACATAATTGTCTTCTTACCCATTAGTTTTTCCTCGCTTTCAAAATTTCAAAGTTATTGTTCACCACAGAATGACTTTTTAATATCAGCATACTCGCTAGCTTAACGAGCCATATCAGAAGTCATTCGAATGACTATTCGTTCGAACGACTTTTATAATACCAAGAAATCGCTTTCTTGTAAACGATTTCTTGAACTTTTTGAAATTTTGTCTCTACGCCTTATCGCAAAAGGCCGGCAACTGATAATGAAGACTTCAAATAGCGATAAGCAAAAAAAAGCCTTCCAGCAAGGCATATTAATTGCTGGAAAGCTTTATAATTTATATTTTAAGTCAACCAGTTAAGCATTTGTTACCGGTTTCTCCGCATCTTCCAATAACTGTCGGAATGGAATCAGACTTTCTGCATGATATTTCTTCACAAAAGCATCCACAGCAGCAGGATCCTGAGTTTGCTTGTCCAAAACAAGTTGTTCAACCGGAATTGGACGAAGATCAGAAATCTTCACATCAATGACAACCGGACCCTTACGATCTTTTGCCTTAGAAAATGCGGCTTTCAATTCGTCCAGATTGTGCACTTCAAATCCTTGAGCACCTAACGCTTCAGCTGCCTTACCATAATCGGCATCAATTAAATCAACCCCGGAGTGCGGCTGTTGCGTGTCATCCTGTTCAGCTTCAATAAAGCCCAAACTCTCATTCGTCAAAACAACGTTGATGATTGGCATATGATATTTGACCTGTGTCAGAATATCCTGCATGACCATGGCAAATCCACCATCACCAGAAATTGACCAAACTTGCCGATCAGGGAATTCCGCTTGCGCACCAATCGCTGCTGGCAAGGCATAACCCATTGTCGCATACCAGCCAGACGTCGTGAACACTTGATCATCATTGGTCTTCAGATAACGCATCCCATTGATGGTAACATTGCCAACGTCTACTTGGAAAATGGCATCTTTTTCGGCCATCTCATTGATCAATTTGAAGATTGGTTCAACGCGCAGTGGCGTGGAGCCATCATCTTCAAATGAAGTCATCCACTCGCGCCAATTTTCCTTGTTGGCCAGAGCAGCCCGATACCAAGCGCTTTCTGGCAATTGATCAGCCTTTTCGCTCAGTGCCTTGATGAACTTCTTAGCATCGGCCAAAACAGCTAAGTCAACCGTGTGACGACGGCCAAACTTGCTACCGTCAATATCAACCTGAATGTATTTAGCATTTGGTGCTATAAAGTATGGCTGGAATGGGAAATCCGATCCCAAGAACAAGACGGTGTCAGCACCGCGCGCAACTTCAACGCCAGGTTTAGAAGCCACACGGCCGGCCGAGCCCATGTTTGCCTTATAATCATCAGGCACGATTCCCTTAGCCAAGGCAGTCGTGATGATCGGAATATGCGTTTTTTCTGAGAAAGCGATGATCTCGTCGCGCGCACCCCGCGCGCCATTTCCAACATACAAGATTGGCTTCTTCGCATCTTTCAAGATATCCCAAGCTGCGGCAACCTGATCCGGGTCTGGATCAGGCAAAAGCGGCTTCTGGTACAGATTGGCTGATGATACATAATTGTCATCAATCTGGGTCCAACCTAAATCCTTTGGAATAGTCACAACGGCAACCCCGTTATGCTTATAAGCCTGACGAATCGCCTCGTCAACAACATGAGGCAATTGCTCAGCAGTCATGGCTGTACGGTTGTATACAGACACATCAGCAAACATTGGGTTCTCGTTCATTTCTTGGAAATAATTGGTGTTCATGGCAGCAGTTGGTACTTGCCCTACCAATGCCAAAACTGGCACATTATCATACTGTGCGTCATACAACCCATTCAGAAGATGAACAGCACCAGGACCGGCAGAACCAAACGTCGCCCCGATTCGACCCGTTACCTTAGCTTCACCTGCAGCAGCCAATGCGCCTACTTCTTCATGGCGAACCTGAACATAATTAATGGTGTGACGGCGATTGTACAGCGCATTCATGGTACTATCAAAGGAACCGCCCGGTAACCCATAAATATTATGGATACCCCAGTCTTCGAGCACCTTGATCATTGCGTCTGCGGCGTTTATTTTTTCTGTCATGACACTTGCCTCCAATATTATTACTTACATTTTGTAAGTTCTTTACGATTACGAGTATAACAATTTATTGATAACAATGCAAGCCCTTTCATCTGGTTTAAGCAACCTTAACGCCCAAATTGCGACCTTAGCGTATAAAACGCTTAAACTAGCAAGCGACGACACCATAACAGTCAAACAAGTGAACTAATACAGCATCACCACGCCATAACATGCTTGGTAAATCTTTTTCACAAATTAACTTCATGATGATCAGGATCATGGATCAAAAAACAGGACCGTCGAGGGACGGTCCTGTTCATCATCTTATTAGCTGTCAAGCATTACCGCTGCTGATATTGACGTTCTTGACCGATCACACCGGTCAAAACAAACTGACCATGATAATAAGTCGGATCACTACGATAATCTTCTGGATCATAAGGCACCTTATCGCTGAAAACAGCTTCGTATTCAGGAACGGTTAATTCCTGACGATCAGCCAACATTTTAGCGTGATTGGCTGCATGCAGTTGTGCGGCAAAATCCGGTTGCAAGATGCCGCTAAAAAATTCTGCCACGGCCCCGGAGCCATACGAGAATAAACCGATCCGGTCACCCGCTTTCAAGCTAGTATCATTGTCCAACAACGACAGCAGACCCAAATACAAAGAACCGGTATAAATATTGCCAACTCGCCGGCAGTACCGAGTGCTTGCCTCAAAGCGCCGTTGCAGTCGCTCGCCAGTGGCTTCATCTGTGTCCGGCAGAACAAGCTTTAAAGCTTTCTTGCCCATTTTGGTATACGGTAAATGGAATGTCATCGCAGCAAAATCACTTGCTGTGTGATGGCGTTGGGTCTGGTATCGTGACCAAATTGCTTGAAAAAAAGCTAAATATTGTTCCGTTGAATACTTTCCTTGTGCAATTGCTGTGTCTTGATAAACCGGCCGCCAAAAATCGTCAATAGATTCAGACCGATAAACCGAATCGTCTTCAATGGTCATGATGTGCGGCTCTGCTTTGATTAACATGGCAACCGCGCCCGCACCTTGTGTGACTTCTCCTGCTGTTGCCAAACCGTACCGGGCGATATCCGCAGCAATGACTAAAACGGTTTTATCTGGGTGAGCGGCGATGTAGTCACGCGCCATCATTAGTGCGGCAGTACCGCCATAACAAGCTTCCTTTAACTCAACGGCCCGCACCCACTCAGGGAGTGCCAATAAATCATGAATAAACAATGCAGACGATTTACTGGCATCAACACCACTTTCAGTACCAACCAAGACCATGCCCAAGCTAGCGCGAATCGCTGGCGTCAACAACTTTGTCGCTGCATTCGCACCCATCGTGACAATGTCTTGGCTAGAAGGTGGTACCGCTTGCTCGTCTTGGCCAATGCCAATCGTATATTTGTCCGGATCATCACCTCGAACCTGCGCGAGTTTTACTAAATCAACGTAGAAATCTGGGGTGTCCATAGCGATTGCATCAATCCCGATTTTCATCTTTTGATTGGCCTACTTTCTTGTTTAAACGAATGGTTGTTAAATATTGTTGCGCATGTTTTAAATCCATACTACCTTGACGAAGTGCGTTCACAAGCATCGGCAATTCTGTTTCTGTTGCCCCGGCAGCAATGGCGAGGGCATTAGCTTGCAACTTCATGTGACCAGCTTGAATCCCCGGTCCAGCCAATGCTCGCATCGCAGCAAGATTTTGCACCAACCCGAGGGCGGCAATAACTTGCTGCATGATAGCTAAATTCTGATACCCACCGAGCCGACGGACAACCTGCGCCATTGGTAAAGCACCGATCGCCCCGCCAACTGCCCCCATCGGCAAGGGCAGCTGTAAGTGACCAACTAAATGGCCCTGATCCATATACCAGCGCGATAAAGGCTGATACCTGCCAGACGCACATGCAAATGCACCGATACTTGCTGCGACAGCGCGGGTATCATTGCCAGTAGCCAATACAGCACCAATAATACCGTTAAGAATGCCCTTGTTGTGGGTCACTGCCCGCTCAGCATCGACAAAGGCTAAATCGCTAAGCTGAACAATTTTCTTAGCAATCACATCTCCAGAAACAGCTTTCGTCGCTAAAGAAACCGGCTCAAGCGAAACCTCAGCCGTCACGAGTTCTGTTGGCGCGTTGGTTAGAATACTGACAAGCACATCACCGTCTACCCAGCTTGTCACCGCCGCTGCGACCGCTTCGGCAACTGTATTCGCATAATTGGCCCCCATTGCCTGTTGCGGATCGAGCGTTAAACGGATTTTCAAGAACTGCGCTCCTAGTGATTCGACTGTTAACTGATCAAGACCACCGCCACGTTGAATCATCGAAGGATGCGCAACCGCAATGACTTTCTGAATATCAGTCTGATGAGCCAAAATCGTTTGCCTTGCTTGCACTAAGTCGGTCAAGTTAGTCAGGACTACTTCAGCGACCACTCGATGCGCCGCTACATGGGTCCTAACGCCGCCGTTTGCAGTCGCAAGCCTGGCCCCATTACTGGCAGCTGCAATCACAGAAGGTTCCTCATCCGCTATAGGCACTTGATGTAGCTGTCCATTGACCAACAAATTGCGAGCAACGCCTAGGGGTAAAGGAAACTCGCCGATAGCATTTTCGATCAGACGCGCTCCTGTGACTTCAGGCAAGCTATGCGTACCAGCTAACAACGCAGCATCCTGTGTTGTTAACCACCCTTCTTGAACCAATTGGTCACGCCGTTTTTCTGGAGACAACTCGTAAAATTTCATCACGATCTCCCTCAGACATGCATCGCGATTTGCATGGCGATACCGATGCCACCGCCAACGCACAATGCGGCAATGCCTTGGCGTTGATTACGTTCAGCCAGATCGTACAATAATGAGATTAAAATTCGGGCACCTGAAGCTCCCAATGGATGACCCAACGCTAAGGCGCCACCATTGATATTGAATTGTTCATCCTTTAAACCAAGGTCACGAGCCACAGCAACGCTTTGTGAGGCAAATGCTTCATTCAATTCAATTTGATCAATTGCCGCGATAGAGCCGCCGGTTGCCTGCAGTATTTTATCGATCGCCAGTTTTGGCGCATACCCCATAATTGCCGGATCAATACCCACCTCGGCAAAACCAGTGATCGTCGCTAAATAATGGAGCCCCAGTTGTTCGGCTTTCGATTTTGCCATCAGGATCAAGGCGGCTGCGCCATCATTAATGCCGCTTGCGTTACCTGCTGTAACAGTACCGCCGACTTCAAAAACAGGCGGTAATTGGGCTAATTTAGCCAATGACGTATCGGGCCGAATGGCTGAATCACGATCTACGATGACATCCCCGTGACGGGCAGCAATCGTCACTGGGGCGATCTGACTCTTAAACCGACCCTCAGCTGCGGCGGCCGCGGCGCGTAAATGCGAACGGAGAGCAAACTCATCTTGCTCCTGACGACTGACGTTAAATTGTGTCGCCACATTTTCCGCCGTGATTCCCATTGGCTGTTGACTGAAGGCATCATTTAATCCATCGCGACTCAAACCGTCAACCAGCGTTGTATCGCCAAATTTGTGGCCTGAACGAACCGCTTCGGCGTAATAAGGTACTTGACTCATGCTTTCGGTACCGCCCACAAGCACCGCGTCAGCCTCGCCGAGTTGAATGGCAGCTTGCCCAAGCCGCACTGCCTTCAGGCCTGAGCCACAGACTTCATTGACAGTCATCGCCGTGCTGCTAGTGGCCATACCGCTTTTTAATCCGATTTGTCGGGCAACATTCTGCCCAGAACCAGCCTGCATGACATTACCAAAGATCGCCTGGTTGAGTAACGCTGGGTCAATTCGTGCAGCCTTAATCGCCGCCTGCGCTGCCGCAACCCCTAAATCAACGGCACTGGCGCCAGCCAAATCACCACCCAACTTACCAATCGGCGTCCGTTTGGCACTTAGAATCACAACTTCTTCCATGATGACCTCCTAAAGAGCGTGAACAGCCAACCGGCGCATAATCAAGAACGAGGGCAATGGCCGAGCCATTGTTCTCGTGGTTCTGATGTGCCGGTTTCTGTGGCTATGAACGCGTTTCGACAAGCATATGCTGAGATAAACCGTTTCAGTTTATCACAGTCGTTCAGATGACGCACTGATATAATAAGAGCGTGAGCCAACCCGGTTACACCGACTTTTGGGTTGGCGATCGCCTAAAAACGCTACTCATCTCCGTTTACTAAATAGATTGTATGCGATTGTTCCCCAAAGCAACAACCATCTTGACCAATCCTTAATGAATCATTTCGAAAGAAGGCTACCTCATGCGTGTCACCGATTTGCTGGCTTTACTAGCCGATCAAAATAAAAACGCCTCGGTGTTACTCGACACAAAGCCGACACCAAGTCGTTTTGACGATTTTAAGTTAACAACCGTTAATGATCAACCGCAACTGGTCTTTCAGCCTAATCCTGAGCGCAAAGCCGCATTGCGCGTTTGGGAATTGCAACTCTTACTGAACCAACCTGATTTACAGCAACGATTCGTTTATCTAGCTGATGTTGATGAACCGCGTGCGTTATTTGGATTTGTTAAACGGCAAATTGGCTTGCTGCTCAATTGATTACGCTGGATGTTTGGTCGCAGCTAACCGTTTAGCAACGCTTTCCAAATAATGATGACTTTCAATCATTTCCCGACAATCAAACTGATCCTTTAAGCCAATTTCATAAATCCGACTCGCATCTTGATTCAATAGTGGCAAGACCCGCGCCCAATCAATCCGTCCGCGGCCAAGCGGTAAACTATCATGCGTTTGCCCCATGGAATCAACAAGATGATAGTGCCGAATCAGCGGCTTCAGATGCGCTAGGCTGGCCATGAGCCGATCATTATCGCCATGTAACACAATAAATGTATGACTGGTATCATAGGCTAAAGGTAAATGCCAGCGCAACAAACGGTCTTCAAAGGTGGGATCACCATATCGGAAAATCGGTGACATGGAATTTTCAAACACGACATGGCCCGGTGCTTCCTGAGCAAAAGCAATCATGCGCGCCAAGGCAATGTCTTGTGCTTTGCCCACATCTGTCCAGCCAGCATAATCACCAGGCGTGTCAACGCGGTATCCGCCGTGAATCAAAGCCGTGGCGTTAGCTTTTTTGGCAAAGTTCATGAGTTTAACCGAACTTGTCATTAAAAAGTCATAGCGTGTAGGATACTTCGTCGGATTCATGGCAAGCTCATTACGCTGGCCGCGAAACCGCATCGGATGATGAAAAACCACCGTTGGCACCTGACTCTGAACTAATGCTGCCATCTGTACAAAATGCGACCATCCAGCTTCGGTAAAATCATTTTCGGTGAGATGAAATTCGAATACATCAGGATGATATTGCAGCCGATCACGAATCTGCCGCTCATCTGTACTAGCCTTTAAGCCTAATAGCATGTACACTTTTCCTCCTTAATTCAAAACCCGCTCATGATCCCAAAAATTGCTCATAAGAACGTTAAGCATCGCTGACCAAGGCTCTAAGCGGCTTCTGCTACGCTTTCGAAGCGCTCCTACTTGTACTTTCAAATTTCAGTTGTCTTTTTAACTTGGCAACCGGCGCATTAAACGTTTCAACTTTTTACGATCAATCAGCATCACACCCAAGTCATCGGCCAAGGCGATCGCCGAATCAGAAAATTCGCTATTGGTGATCACCGCCGCTTCGTCGAGCTGGTAAAAATGATGGCCCGCCCAAACTTCCTGCACGGCCTTGTTGCCAACGAAACCTGTGTAACGCTTGCACTGAAAGCCAATCGTTTTACCTTTTTTGCGGGCAATAATGTCAATTCCTTGATCACCTGAAGCCTGCGTCAGTTGAATGTGATTAAACCCATTGCGCTTCAACAGATACGCGCAAAAAGATTCAAACTTTTCACCCTCCATGATATCGACAGTTTCCATTTTCAAATCACGAAAACGAAAATGATGATGATAAAGCATGATGGCATTGATCACAACAAAAAGACTGATGATTCCAAAACTAGCCGGATCACCATATTGCCGCAGTTGGCGGGGCAGAAAACTGCGGGCCCAAAAGCTGTAAGCGAGTCCCAAAATAAAGAGCCCCCACAACAGCTGATAGGCTTTTTTGAGTAACGTTCTCATGGGTCTACCCCTCTCTTTCCCTTTAAGCCTAGCAGATTCACCGCGTAATTGCATTGAATCTCTGCCAATTTTTCTGTACGCTTAAGGGATTGAGAGAGGAAGCGTTTTCGTCATGCAACTAAGTGCCAAGATCTTTGCCAAAGTCGGTAGCGAACGGATTACCCAGTATTCTTTAGTCAATGACCATCAGATGACGCTACGTTTTTTAACGTTTGGTGCTCGGGTTCAACAGGTTCGCCTGCCAAATGCTGCAGGTGACGATCCTAATCTGCTGCTCGGGTTCGTCACGCTGGAAGACTACTTACACCAACCCGGTTACCTAGGCTCCTTTACCGGCCCTTTACAGGCAGCTGACGCTGAGCTAGCCCCGGGTTCATGGCAAAACTGGAATTGGGCGGTTAAAACCAGTCAAGAAACCGATCTAGCCATCACATTCACCCTAACATTACCTGAAAATGCTGACGGTCAGCCAGGCCAGCGAGAACTCAGTATTACCCACCGATTGACAAATGACAATTTGTGGCAGATTGACATGCAGGTGGCAACCACTGCCGACTTGAAAATACATCCCCGGCTCAATTTGCCTTGGCTGCTCACTGCCGACCCTGCCCAAACAATGCTTTCAGCCAAGTTGACTGCCGATGAACATGTTACCCCTGTCCCTAAAACTGCCCGCTGTGAGACTGCGCAACGCTATTCCCTTGCGGCCGCCGATTGGCAGTTGGCATATCTAAGCGATGCTTCATTCACGAGAATTGATTCTTACGCTGGCATCAACTCCGAAAATAATTTTAACGGTATTCTCGGCCAACCCAATGTAGCAGTCGGCTTTTCGCCGGAAATGAACCAAGACGCTCTGCCGTGGGTGTTGCCAGCCGGTGCAACTTGGCGGCATCATGCGGAATTTCACTTATCTAGCAACGCAAACTAAAAAGGTTTGACCCCACGGTATCTGTTGTGGGGTCAAACCTTTTTTCCAATCATTGATGATTAATAGTTCATAAAAACATCCTTGAAGACTTTAACACTGTCAAAGACGTCTTTTAAAGTGACGTATTCATCCGTCTCATGAGACGTTTCATTTCCCGGGCCATAAATAGCTAAATCAAGACCGTCATGATAGAACAACGCCGCATCCGTGATGCCGGTGCGATAGGCCACTTGACCACGATTCAGCCCCGCACGTTGACGGGCTGTCTGTACCAACTGAATCAAATCATTATCAGGTGAAGCCGCAGCTGCCCCTAAAACGGAATCAATTGACAGACTCAACCGAACACCCTTAGGCACTGTCGTTTTAGCTGCTTGTTTCAACGCCGCAATAAACGCATCATTATCCGCAATCATGGTTGTCCGGATGTTACCGCGCAAATATGCGGACTCCGGAATCGAGTTGATCTGATTGCCACCATGGATAATATCAATATTATGCGTGGCATGACCAAGAATGGGGTCCTCTTTTGCCTGCAACGGCGCTGTTGCAGTTAGCGCTGCATTCGCAAATGCAAACAACCCATGAATGGCATTTGCCCCTAAATCTGGCCGAGACGAATGTGCTGCTTTCCCGTGCGCGGTCAATGTGTAATCAATAATACCGCGTTCAGCAGCGTCAACATTGCTATTGCCGGGTTCGGCCACAAGCAGTCCAGTTAAACGATCTCCGTAACCGGCGGCAGACAGTTGGCGTGCGCCGTCATTATCAACTTCTTCACCAACTGTCGCCATCAACTGAATTCCATGATCCAATTTTTCATGGGCAGCTTGCTTGAATGCCACAACCGCTGCAGCCAGTCCAGACTTCATGTCAGTTGCACCACGACCGTACAACTTGCCATCTTCTACATGTGCTGAGAATGGTGGAAACTGCCATTTATTGACGTTCCCAGGGTCAACCACATCCATATGGCCATCCACACCGAGCCAGCGCTGGGCATTAGGATTACCGATCGTCAGCACCAAATTATCACGACCGGGCGCATAACTGATGCGTTCCCGTTTAATCAATCCGGCTTTCAACTCAGGGGCTAAAAAGGTTTCAATCAGGTCTGCTACCTGACCTTCTTTTGCTGCCACACTTGGTATCTTTACCATGGCACTGAGTAAATCAACGACTTGTTCTTCTTCTGTCAAGATAAGGCCTCCACTTATGATCGTTTGTATTCTGCTTTTGTTTGGCTTCGGACAGCCGCTCAGCACAACATTTAACGCTTATTTCCGTCTGAATCGTAATAATGCATGACCCAAAATTGGCGTCACGATACCGCCCAACAAGGCCTCGGCTACGGCGTTAATCGCCAAAGCCGTCATCAATAACCATCCTAGGTTGGTCGCATCCGCACCCGGCACAATTTGCGCTGCTTTACTGGCAAACATCAACCATGTAAACCCAATGACCAGCAAGGTGTTCGTCAAAGCACCGACAACACCGGCGAAAACCATTTTAACGGTTTGCGCTAACGGTGTTTGTTTTTTCTTGAACAATTGATGAAAAATAAATGCCGCCACCAAACCAACCATGACACGCGGCACGATGGCGATAATCGGATTTCTAAACAGCAGCAGGGTCACTGGATCAGTCGCTGATGTATACGCCCGAATCAGACTGGTTAACCCCCATAATAAGCCAAGGCTGGCACCGCCGCCATAGCCTAATACAATACCACCAATGATGACAGTCAAATGAATCGTTGAAATCGCAGGCCAAGCCGGAAAAATCTGCACATATCCGAGCATTGGAATATAAGCCTGAAGAATAATCAAAGCACCAAGAATACCAATAATCGCAATATTATAAGCTTTTCCGCGTTGCGTCATGCGCTGCTACCTCCAAATTGTCTAAGTTTGATTTTATCAAATTATACACGTTCGAGGAAAGTGATGCTGGGAGGAAGACTTTTACCGGAAACGCTAGGGAAAAGGTTGGCTGTCAAAGAATTCCCGCGATGGCGTTGCACAAAACACGCTCCTAGTTGGAGGAGACTACACATAAAGACCTCATAAATAAATGACTGAAAATCGGTCATTGACTTATCCGCCGGTTTCTAAACACGTGAGCCAGCCCAGAAACTAACGTGTAAGGGCCTTGGTCGCAATGGCCATTGTGCGGCCATCCCACTTACACTACGGTTTCTAAACGCGTTCGCCACCCCAGAAACCTGCCTGTAAGGACCTTGACCGCAATGGCCAAACCCAGGCCATCACGGTCAAGTCCGCTTACACTCCGGTTTCTAACCGGGGTGGCGAACGCTCTTGAAAAATAAAGTTTGACTTTAAATCCCTAATTTCCTATAATATTTCTTGTGCTTAATTAGCCATGCGGGCATGGCGGAATTGGTAGACGCGCAAGATTAAGGATCTTGTGAGCATTATTGCTCATGGAAGTTCGAGTCTTCTTGCCCGCATCACAAAAGACCCGACCAACAGGACATCTTGTTGGTCGGGTCTTTTTTGCCACCTTAGATTTTCTAACTACCGGCAAGGCTCTCTAGCAGCTGTTTTAATCAATTATCATGTCACACAAGTCATTGAAAGGAGTTTCTCTATGCTTCGCGAAGCTCAATTTATCGATCTCGGTGCCATTGTTCACCTCTATCAACAACTAACCGCTGAAATGGCGACGATGGCCCCTGAAACTTATCGTCCATTAACTAGCGACAATCGTCAATATTTTGCCGACTACTTGCAAAATGACCTTGCTCGGCTTTTCGTGACCGAAACGGCTGGTACTTTAAGTGGGTTTGCACTTGTCGTTTTGGCTCGCACTGGCGACAATGCGGAATTTGTTCCGCAACATTTTGCCCAGCTGATCGATCTTTATGTGATCCCTGCGCAACGGCATCAGGGATTGGCTAAACAGCTTATGGACGCGGTTACGGCTTTTGCCAAAAGCCATGATGCCACTTTCATTCAGTTAAACGTTTTGAATGCCAATCAGACTGCCCAACAAGTCTATGCCAAAGCTGGGTTTGAACCGGTAAGTCTGATTTTGCAAAAACCGCTTAACTAGCCAACGTCTTTTGCAGGCGCAATTTACCGCGACAGACACCACACGCGTACCGCCGAACATCAATGTGACGGCGACGAACGAATTGGCGACCGCAATGGGTGCATACATACACGTACTGATGGCCGTTCACTGGCAACGGTGGCGCAAAACGTGACCCGCCAACTGCAGTCAAGAGCTGCTTAAAGTCGTGATCGCGATGCTGATAGCCGCGATGGTGATCATATAGGTGGTAATGCACCAGCTCATGTTTAATAATGCCATCGGTGACACTCGCAGGATAAACCGCAAATAGCTTGGGGTTGAAGTCTAAGTTCATATCAGCCGGATGAAAGCGGCCACCCGTCGTTTTCAGCCGATTATTAAAAACAGCGTGATGGCGAAAAGGTTGATGGAATGCTTTCAACGAGATCGTCTCAACGCGGGCCTGTAATTCTTGATCTGTCATATCTACCTCCGAGCCAATAGTTTACTCCAAGTCACCCGTAGTTGCATCATGACATTTTGGTTCCTCAAAATGGTCTTAAAATATCAAAAACGAGTCCTCTGAGAAATGGCTAAATAGCCATCTCGAGGACTCGTTTTTAGTTTAACTGAAAAAGGCCAAAACATCATCACGGCTCATCGCCGCTTTTTTGGCTTGGTCAAAATCAGCCACAATTTTACCAGCATCTAACACAATCAAGCGGTTACCATAACGTAAGGCGTCTTCAACCTGGTGAGTGATCATCAAGCAGGTCAGCTGCTGATCGGAGACGATTTCGTTCGTCAGTTGCATGATCGCCTGACTGGTATGCGGATCAAGCGCCGCCGTATGCTCATCTAACAGCAACAGATCCGGTTTCCGCATAGTTGCCATCAATAGGCTGAGTGCTTGCCGTTGGCCGCCAGAGAGCTGCTCAGTCGGCTTGTCAAGGGCATCAGCAAGGCCATTGCCCGTCTTCGCTGCTAAGGTCTTCAGCGCCGCTTTGCTAGCCGTCATGCCGCGTGATCGCAACGTTAGCCGCTGACCGCGGTGACTAGCTAAGAGCAAGTTTTCGGCAACTGTCATTCGTGGTGCTGTCCCCATTTTAGGATCCTGGAAAACTCTGGCAATATGCCGCGCACGTTGCTCCGGTCGTTTGCCATTCAAAGTTTGATCAGCCAGCGTAATGGTGCCACCGCTGACTGGCATATCGCCTGTAATCGCGTTGAATAATGTCGATTTACCAGCCCCGTTGTTGCCCAAAACCGTTACAAATTCACCTTTAGCAACGGTGAGGTTCACGTCCTGAAGCAAAGTTTTCACTTCTGTACCAACGGGAATATTCACCGTAACGTTGGTTAAGGTTAGCTCAGCCATGTGCTTGCACCCCTTTCTGCAACACGCGCCGTAATCTCAAGCGATGATCAATTTGTGGCACCATGATCGCGATAGCCAAAACAACCGCTGAGATCAGTTTTAAGTCGTCGGCATTGAACCCTAGTGCAAGCACAACCAGCAAAACGAAGCGATAAAGAATGCTACCGAGAATCACGGCAACCAAACGCTGTGAGAGTGTTAATTCGCCAAATACAACTTCCCCGATGATAATCGCGGCGAGGCCAATGACAATGATCCCAATGCCCATATTGACATCAGCATAGCCATTGTTTTGAGCCAGCAAACCGCCAGCCAAACCGACGAGACCATTACCCACCATCAGACCAAGTACCATCTGATGATCAGGATCAATACCGAGACTGCGCGCCATACTTGGATTGTCCCCTGCCGCAATAAACGCTTGGCCTAACTGATTATTTAGAAACAGCATTAGCAAGCCAACCACCACAACAGCAACGATAACGCCGATAACCACACTATTGAAGTATGGCGGTAAATCTTTTAAGAACGCTGTCTGGAAAAGATTGGCTTGATGCAACAGCGATAGATTGGCGCGTCCCATAATCCGCAAGTTGATTGAAAACAACCCGGTCATCACCAAAATACCGGCCAACAAAACTGGAATTTTGCCTTTCGTGGTCAACAACCCAGTCGCCAATCCAGCAAGCATCCCCGCACCGGTAGCCAACAGCGTTGCGACAATCGGGGAAATGCCATGAGTAATGGCACTCACGGCTACTGCCGCGCCAAATGGAAAGGTACCTTCAACCGTCATATCCGGGAAATCCAATACCCGAAATGTTAAGAATAAGCCAAGTCCGATTAAACCATATAATAAACCTTGACCAATCGCTGATACGCCAATACTCATTTGATCACCGTTCCTTTCGCCTCTGCCGTTTTGATTAACGAGCTAGGTAAGTCGATGCCTAACAGTTTTGCTTGTTTTTCGTTCAAGATCAGTTTACCGGTGGTTTCAAAATGAATCGGCGTCGTTGCTGGTTTTGTCTTTCCACTCAAGATGTCTGCCAGCATCCGGCCAGTTAAAACGCCGAGATGATGTTGGTCAAGACCAATCGTTGCCAATCCGCCTTGTTCAACCATAGTGTCCACTGTTGGAAAAATTGGCACCTTCCGCGTATTAGCCACCGCAACCAAAGTTTGCATAGCACTGGCAACAGTGTTGTCAGTCGGCACAAAAATCGCATCTACTTGACTAACCATTTGTGTGGCCACCTGATTTAAGTCATTTGTTGAACTGATCGCGTACCGCTTAACCGTGAAGCCTTGCTTTGGCCCAAGTTTTTCGACCATTTTAGCCTGTGTTTGAGCGGAATCATCACTCGACGTTGCAATCACACCGAGAGTTTTGGCATTCGGCATAATTTGCCGGATTAATTTCAGCTGCGCGGCAATCGGTGCCTGATCAGATACCCCCGTGATATTGCCACCTGGCCGTTTAACATTCTTTACTAACTTTGCCGCAACTGGATCGGTAATCGCGCCAAGAATGATCGGTGTTTTCTGATTGACATTGGCAAGTGCCTGAGCCGATGGCGTAGCAATCCCAACTGTTGCCGCCGCATGTTCCTCAGTAAAGCGTTCGGACATGGACTTCAGATTGCTTTGATCATTTTCGGCATTTTGAAAATCGATCTTCACATTCTTCCCTGCAACATAGCCCTTCTCCTTCAAGCCATCAATAATCCCCTTGTGAATCGCATCTAATGCGGGATGTGTGGTCAATTGCAGGATACCCACAGTTGGTGTTGCCTGTGTCTGTGGTGTTGTCGTGCCGGTTTGAAAATAGGCAATCCCTAAGAATGCTGCCATAATGAAGATCAACCCTAGCATTCGTTTCATGTTTCCGCCTCCGTTTTAAATTAATTCATGCTGTGCCCGCTTGGACTTAATCAGTTATGATTCATAACGCGCTCGTCAGCCCAGAAACCGGAACATAAGGACCTCAGACAGAAATGGCCAAAGCCCAGCCGTTTCTGTCTGAGGCCACTTATGTTCCGGTTTCTAAACGGGCTGGCTCACGCTTACAAAAATTGCCGCGACAGGTGAGGACTCGTCGCGGCAATAAAAAAAGTCCGCATAGTCCCACTTTTGGGGTATCTATGCGGACAAATTGAACAGAGAGCCAACATAGACACAACCTGCGCGTCTGGCAGGTTGCGTCTGCAACCTACCTAAAGTTGGCTTTGCCAAGCAGAAAAGGTAAGCAATGCTGTCATGTCGGTTTCCTCCGTCCTAGTTAATTGATTTGTTGTTAGATTAAAGATACGTGAGTAAAGTTCTCATGTCAAGTATAAGCTTAAACTTTTTTTGACAATTTTGACCAGCTTAAGACAACATGACTGAAATTTTTTGGATTTGCTTGGTGAATTTTTGAATTGCCTCGTCCTGAGCTTTTTCAGCTGCGTTGAAAGCTGCCACATCAACTTGCCGATCCGCGTGCAAACTTGCGGTCATCGCCTTACATGCCTCTGTGAAAGCGGCAAAATCACGTACAAGTGTATGATGGGGCCCCAACAATCTGACTGGCGCCGCGACTTGCTGCAACTTGACAAGCAACGCTTCATAGTTACTTGTCCCCTCGCTAAACACGGTTTGCGTTTGTTGGTAAGCCTCAAGGTCGTAATCGGCCAACTTGTTCTCATCAATCGCCTTGCGCAGCGGTTCAAACAACGGCGCCATTTTCTCTTGGTTGTCTTGTGTGGCTTCAACGACCGCATTAATGGTCGTCCCATAGTTTGCTAACTTCATTTGTTGTTTATTCATGTGCTTCATCCTTTTCATCGGCTCATTAGCCGGTAATTAACGCATAAAAGCCTTGACTGTCATGACCGTTACAACACGGACATCACGGTCAAGGCTATTCCTATTGTTTTTTGACTCTAAGCAATCTTGTGGTGTCTTATGCGCGTTGCTTGCGTCGAGCACGTTCGAAAACTTTAACGATCTCAACAATGACGATCATCGCCACACCAGCCCCGAGAACGGTGATCCATTGATGCCAATCAAGCGATGTCACATGGAACAGACCATTGAAACCTGGCACTAAAATCGTGACTGCCAACAACACGAAGGAAGCCAGAATCGCCCAGTTAAAGGCCTTGTTCCGGAACGCGCCGACCGTGAACAGACTTTGATGGATACTCTTCACGTTGAAGGCATGGAACAGCTGAATCAAGCCCAGCGTAGCATAGGCCATCGTCAAAGCATCGGCGTGAATCGCAGCTGAGCCGCTGTGCACTGGATAGGTAATGGCAATCCAGTAAACGCCAAGCGTCAGCAGACCTTCGAGAATTCCTTGCCAGATAACCGCGGGGCCAACGCCGCCTGAGAAGAAGTTTGACTTCCGACCGCGCGGCTTTTGCTTCATAATACCTGGTTCAGTTGGTTCAACCCCCAGTGCAATCGCTGGGAACGTATCTGTCACTAAGTTAATCCAGAGAATATGCACCGGTGCCAGCAAATCCCAACCTAGCATGGTCATCATGAATAAGGTCAAGACTTCACCAAGGTTGGCCGACAACAGGTACTGAATTGCCTTTTGAATATTGGAAAAGACTTTTCGGCCTTCTTCCACCGCCACAACAATGGTTGCAAAGTTATCATCAGCCAAAACCATATCAGAAGCACCCTTGGAAACTTCGGTCCCAGTGATGCCCATACCGATCCCAATATCCGCAGCTTTCAAAGCAGGCGCATCGTTCACACCGTCGCCGGTCATTGCCACAACCTTGCCTTTTTTCTGCCAAGCATTGACGATCCGTACCTTGTGCTCTGGCGCAACACGGGCGTATACACTGTACTTTGCCACGTTCTTTGCAAACTCATCATCACTTTGCTGATCTAGCTCAGCACCGGTGATGACAGCATCATCATCGCCTTGGTCAATGATTCCCAACCGAACGGCAATTGCTTCAGCCGTATCGCGGTGATCGCCGGTGATCATCATCGGGCGAATACCAGCCGCTTTTGCCTCTGCCACCGCAGCTTCCGCTTCTGGCCGTTCGGGATCAATCATGCCGACCAATCCAGCAAAAATCATGTGATTTTCAACCGTATCGGAATCAACTTTTTCCGGTAAAGTATCGATGACCTTATAAGCCATCCCCAGCACACGCAACGCCTGTGTCGCCATGTCTTTATTGGCTTTCAAAATGGCATCGCGTTCACTGTCTGACAACGGCGCCGTATTTTCGCCAGTTGCTAGGTCAGTCACCCGCTTGAGTAATTCATCAGGCGCACCCTTTGTGGCGACTAGCAACTTGCCATCTGCGCGTCGATGAACTGTCGTCATTAATTTTCGTTCAGAGTCAAACGGTACTTCTGCGATCCGCGGTTCGCCAGTGAGTGCTTTGGCAACATCGTAATTCTGGGTTTTTCCATAAGCAACAAGCGCAGTTTCGGTTGGATCGCCTAGTAACTTACCATCGTCTTGCACCTGTGTGTCGTTGGCAAAGTTCATGATGGTCATTAATGGATTGCCGCCATGAATACCAGCGCTTGCATCATTAAGCTGACCGTCGTAATAAACTTTTTCAACCGTCATCTTATTTTGAGTAAGCGTTCCAGTTTTATCACTCGCAATGATATCCGTGCTGCCGAGGGTTTCAACAGCAGGCAATTTACGAACCAGTGCATGGCGCTTGGCCATTTTCTGCGTACCCAATGCTAAAATGATGGTGACAATGGCTGGCAACCCTTCAGGAATGGCCGCCACAGCTAATGAAACGGCTGTCAGGAACATTTCTGGCAAGCTTGCCGCTTGACGCCAGATACCGACTGCAAACACAATCACCGCAATCACCAAAATCATGACCGTCAGCGTTTTACCGAGACTTTTGAGGTTCTCTTGCAACGGCGTGTTGGTTTCTTCGGCCGAATTAATCATCCCGGCAATGCGGCCGACTTCAGTTTGCATTCCTGTAGCGATCACAACACCGACGCCACGGCCGTATGTGATGTTACTGTTCATGAATGCCATGTTAGTGCGATCGCCAATTCCGACATCATCAGCATCCAACGGCGCCGTCGTCTTATCGACCGGCACACTTTCACCTGTTAACGCACTCTCTTCAATTTTAAGGTTGGCACTCTCAACTAGTCGTAAATCTGCCGGTACGACATCTCCAGCTTCAAGTAACACGATGTCCCCTAAAACCAGTTGGCTGCTAGGAATGGTCAGCACCTGATCACCACGACGAACATGGGCGTTAGGGGTCGACATTTCCTTCAGCGCATCAATCGCTTCCTCAGCTTTACTTTCTTGGAAAACGCCGAAAACCGCATTTAATAAGACAACGGCCAAGATGATCCCGGCATCCGCCCACTCACTGAGTAAAAAGCCGGCAATCAAAGCGGCAACCAACAAGACAATAATCATAAAATCCTTGAACTGATCTAAGAAACGGGCTAACATGCCCTTCTTTTCTGCCTGCGCAAGTTCATTTGGCCCATTCTCATTTAACCGTGTTTGTGCCGCTTCTTTCGTTAACCCGGTTAGACTAGTCTGTTCTTGCTTTAAGACTGCCTCACTGCTTAATGCATATGGCGGTTTGTTTGCCAAAGTAGTGCCTCCTTCGTATTTGGGCCGGTAGCCAAAAAGAGACCTATGGACTACCAGCAGTAGATCCATAAGTCTCACTATTTAAGACAACACCAGACATAGCCTTGTTGGTGACGTTGTCGCAGAATACTCTGCTAGTTACTCCCCTATGTTGGTTAAAGTATATCAGGTGCGGGTCATGCTTCGCAAGGCTTACTTGCGAAGAGCGTGAACAGGCCCGGTTTCTGGGCCTGCAAACGCGTTTAATCAGAGCAGAGCGTGCAAGTCGTGTTAGAAACCAGCATAAGTGGCCTTATTAGGCAGCCATTCAGCCCAACTCACTAAATAGGTGAACCGCTAAGTCATGCAGATTCAGTGCATGCGAATTGTAGTTGCTGAGCAAAATGACGGCATTTTGGCCATCATGACTTATCGCGGTTGAGGCCATCTGACCGGCGACGACACCGTTGGTTGAGTAAAAGTCAGCATGGTTATAAATACCAGCGTTATAAACACCATCGTTGCGGTTACGCAATGTTTTTAGAGTTGAAAGTGGTAATACTTTCCCTGTATCAATACCACGCAACAGCCGGTATAAGTCACCGGTGGAAGTATAGACATTGCCCGTGCCTAGTTCTCGATTATACCAAACTGCTGGTTCACCAATCGCAGTTTGATAAGGATTAGCAGCCGGGCCAGTGTAAGTGATAGCTCGCTCAGGATCTGTCAGCATTGCGGGTAAAAAGCCTGTGTGCTTCAGGTTGAGCCGATCGAAAATATTGTTTTTGACTTGCTGCTCGTATGAACGACCAGCAACTTTTTCTATCACACCAGCAAGTAACACGTAATTAACTGCTTGATAAGCGTAATTATCCTGCGGCAGATAGGTTAAGTTGGCAATCGACCATTGAATAATATTAGCATCATCCATTACAGTTGGTTGATACTTACGCAAACTAAAGCCGCTGCGCATAGCCACCATCATGCGCAAAGTCACTTGATCGCCGGTTTTGATGCCAGTTAGATATTTGCCAACCGGATCATCCAAGCTGAGCTTGCCAGAAGCGGCCAATTGCGCAAGCGCAACCGCAGTCACGGCTTTTTGAATTGAACCAATCTGAAACAGCGTGGTTGGACCGTTGCGGCGATGTGTCGTCGTATCGGCATCACCAACGCCATTGTTAAACACGACTTTGCCGTGCTTAATGATCAGGGCACTGCCAATAAACTTGTCATTGGTCAACTCTTGCTCAAGTGGTTGGCCTTCAGTCGTCGTCGCGGCACGATCCAAGGTCATGGCCAATATTTCTTCTTTTGATTTACCCCGATCCTGACGTACCGCTTTTGTGACTGTCTTTGCGGATTTTGACTTCGTATTCACGGCGGATCGGCTGTTTTGCTGCCAAAGGTACGTTCCCGCACCAATGCTGACTGCACATAAAATCAGCATGACGCCCAACCAAATATAACGATGCTTCCCCGACATCTTAAAACCTACTCCTTTAAATGCATTCACGAGCGCAAAACCTTTATGTGAGGACCTTAAACCTAAATGGCCGCTCCTATACTTCGGTTTCAAACCGGCTCAGTTCACGCTCTTATCTAAACGCGCTCACTGGCCCAGAAAACCGGCTCAGCTCACGCTCTTCCAAATTTAACTTTTCTGGACGCAAAAATACCACATTATCCAGCAAAAAGACAGCCCGTCGCATCACTGATTGCTATCGGTGATGCCTTGGCTGTCTTTAAGCGTTATTTCCAAAAATTATCGAAAACCGTGATTGGTAAATGCCGCTTGTGGGCGGTTTTTTGGTACCACTTTTCAATCGTTTCAGCAGCTTGATCAGTGACGTCTTTTCCTTCCAAATAATCATCAATGTCTTTGTACTTGACGCCTAACGCAACTTCATCAGGCAGCGCTGGGCGATTGTCTTCAAGATCAGCTGTAGGGGCCTTTTCATACAGGTGTGCCGGTGCGCCTAATACCTTCAAAAGCGCGGCGCCTTGTCGTTTGTCCAATCGATACAATGGCGTCAAATCAGCGCCACCATCACCAAATTTGGTGTAAAAGCCAGTCACGGCTTCAGCGGCATGATCTGTGCCAATCACCGCACCGGCATTATTGCCAGCAATCGCATATTGCGTGATCATCCGCATCCGAGCCTTGATGTTGCCTTTGTTGAAATCAGAAATCTTTGACCCATCAGCCTCAACCGCCGCGACCATTGCATCAACACTCGGCTTAATATTCACACGCTTGACAACATCAGCGTGCATAAAGTCGATAGCAGCCATAGCATCGGCTTCATCGGCTTGTTCACCATAAGGCAGACGAACGGCAATAAATTGATAAGCATCGTCGCCGGTTTCTGCTCGCATTTCCTGCATGGCCTTTTCGGTCAAAGCGCCAGCAAGACTCGAATCTTGCCCGCCCGAAATGCCGAGGACATAAGTTTTTAAAAAAGTGTTCTTTTTCAAATAAGCTTTTAAAAAGTCTACACTACGACGAACTTCAGTTTCCGGATCGATTGTTGCTTGAACACCCAATGCTTTGATGATTTCTGCTTGTAATGGACGCATAGTCAAACTCCTTTAATCATATTCAGATACAAATTTTTAATGAGACTTTGGGTTATCTTGTCCGTGTTGGCAAGCAAGACAACCGCGTTTTGGCCGCTGGTATCAATCATGGTACCTGCAGATTGCGAAGCCACCACCCCGTGCGTTAAGGTGTAGCCTCCAAAATTATAAACCCCCGCTGTGTACTGACCATTATCCAAATTCCGCAGTGCCTTCAATGAAGCAGTTGAAATGATTTTCCCCTGATTCACCGCCTTGATGATCTGATACAAATCACCCGCACTTGTATAAATATTGCCAGTACCCAGTTCCCGATTATAGTTCACAGAAGGCTCTGTGTACCGTTTTGCGTAGGGATTATTAATGGGACCACTATAACCAAACGCCTGATTCGACTCGTGAAACAACTCTGGCATAAACCCAGAGTGAGTCAATTTCAACTTCTTGAAAATTTCCTGTTGAATCAAATCGGCATACAGTCGGCCAGTCACTTTCTCAATCACACCAGCCAACAAAACATAATTCACTGGTTGGTAATCATAACGAACCGTTCCATAATTTAAGTTGGCAATCGACCAACGGACAATGCCAGCGTCAGAAAGCGAAGCACTCTGCGCACGCGTCAATGATAAGCCGCTACGCATGTTGAGCATCATGCGCAAGGTAACTTGCTTGCCTGTCCTAATGCCAGTCAAGTACTTACTGATCGGGTCAGACAAATGCACTTTGCCTTGTTCAACTAGTCGCATAAGCAACACGGCAGTCAACCCTTTTTGAATCGAACCAATTTGATAAAGTGTCTCCGGACCATTTAAACGTCCAGATTCAGCATCGGCATAGCCAAGTCCTGTGTTCAAAATAATTTTGCCACGTCTGATCATCAACGCAGTACCACTAAAATGATTAGCCTCCAATATTTTCATAAACGGCTTGGCTCCGCCTGATTAACTGGCTGCATGAGCTTGTCAGTCGCGGATGTCGCTGTTCGCGTTTCATTTTGGAGGCGTTGCTCAACCGCCCGATGTCGGTTCAATTCTGTTTCATACTTACGCCGAGTCCGCTCTTCCTTAGCCTCAATCTGTGGCTTCAAATAAAAATGATCGTAACTCGCATAAGCAGCTATTCCAACTACAAGACCGACTAGTAAGCTAAGGATTAGCCAACGATGCTGCGATCGCCTTTTCGATGCCCTCATAGATTATTCCTCGCGGTCAGCCACCGCTGATTTGACTGCTTTGATCAGATCCATCTTGTTGTCCCAAACCCGTTGCGACAAGTCTACCGGGTAGTCCTGTGGGTTCAGAATGCGTCGATATTCATCCCATAATGCGTTGGTACTCCGAGTGGCATATGCTTGGACTTCTTGTAACGGTGGTGTGTGATAAACCTGCTGGCCTTTGTCATAAATCGTCTGTAGAAGTGGCTTGGCTTCAAAATTTTTAACCGTTTTATTGATGTACGGAAAGTTCGGATGGAACATATAAAGACTTCGTTGTGTATCAATGGTTTCATCTGCCAAGGCAACATAATCGCCTTCAGATTTGCCATCATCTTGACGCGTAATACGCCAAACCTGCTTTTTGCCCGGCGTTGAAACTTTCTCAGCATTGTTCGACAATTTGATCGTGTCGCGCATTTTGCCGGCTGCATCTTCAATTGATACCAACTTAAACACGGCGCCCAATGCCGGCTGATCATAGGCGGTAATTAAACGTGTCCCAACACCCCAAATATCGATTTTGGCACCTTGCATCTTCAAGTTCTGAATCGTATTTTCGTCAAGATCGTTTGAGGCGTAAATTTTAGCAGATTCATAACCGGCATCGTCCAATTGTTGCCGAACTCGCTTGGAGATGAAAGCCATGTCACCACTATCGATCCGGACACCAAGAAAGTTGATCTTGCCTTTAAACTCATTCGCAACTTTGATTGCTGCAGGCACACCAGAACGCAAGGTGTCATATGTATCAACGAGGAAAACAACATCCTTATTGCTGCGGGCATATGCTTTAAAAGCATCGTAATCATTGCCATAGGCCTGAACCAGCGAATGAGCGTGGGTCCCACTGATAGGAATACCGAATTCCTTACCCGCCAATACATTACTAGTCGCATTGAAGCCGCCAATATAAGCGGCCCGTGTGCCCCACAAAGCAGCCGCCGTTTCCTGTGCCCGCCGTGTGCCGAATTCCATCAGGGGGTCCGCACCAGCAACGCTGCGAATACGGGCGGCTTTGGTCGCAACCAATGTTTGATAGTTGATCATATTCAAAACCGCTGTCTCAACCAGCTGTGCTTGCGCCAATGGTCCCTCAATTTGCCAAATCGGCTCGTTGTTGAATACCAAGTCGCCTTCTAAAGCGGACTTAACAGTGCAAGTGAACTTAAGATGCCGTAAATAATCAATAAAAGCATCCGAATAGTCTGTTTGCGACTGCAGATAAGCTAAATCATCTTCAGAAAACTTAAGATGATTCAGGTAGTCCATCACATGTTCCAATCCCGCAAAAACAGCAAACCCCGAACCAAACGGTAAATCCCGAAAAAAGACTTCAAACACGGCATTGCGTTCGCTAATCCCCTGTTCAAAAAAGGTATTCATCATATTTAATTCGTAAAAATCGGTGTGGAGTGTAAGTCCTTCACCCAACTGTGTGGTCATCATGGCTCCCCTTCCGGATAAGTGGCAACAACAAACAAGCGCTCGTATAGGCGCAGTGATGCTTAATTTATAGTTCATCATTATATACCATTCAGAGAAAATGGGACAGAGCGCGAACAGGCGCGGTTAGAAACCGGAGCATAAGTGGCCTCAAGCCTAAAATGGCTGGGCTTTGGCCATTTAGGCTTGAGGTCCTTATGTGCAGGTTTCTGCGCCTGTTCGCGCATTTCGAAATCAGCATAGCTTAGGCTCAGATTCCCTTTCAAATAGCATCAAAACCAACGAAAAAAGCCAAAGAACAAGATGCCATCTTGCTCTTTGACCTTTCCAAATGCCTAGCGTTTATAACCAAGCAGCAAACATTACCGTTCTAGATAAAATTCAAATCTTTCGCCAACATACTGCGTTCGAACGTATTCAAACGGCGTACCGTCCTGCAAGAATGATACCTGACGCAAACGTAGGATCGCTTCGCCACGTTTGATGTCCAGATACTCTGAGATTCGTTCGCTTGCCAGCATCGCACTGACAGTCTGTTGCGCACCGCCAAGCACATAACCGCCTTTTTTCTCCAAGGTATGGTAAAAACTGGCTGTCATTTCTTTCTTGGTAAAGTTTTTGACGAGGTTGTATGGAACAGCCGCCGTTTCAAAGCTAATCGGAATCTTATCCGCGTAACGAATCCGTTCCATGCGCAAGACTTGTTCTTTAGGCTCAAGTTTAAGTTTTTCAACTTCAGAACTTGTTGGCTGGGCCACGTGGTAGGAGACTGTCTTACTGGATGGCACCTTGCCTTGTGCTTGCATCAGATCCGTAAAGCTTGTGACGCCAGACATTTTCTCTTGGACTTTCTGGTTGGCAACATAGGTACCGGACCCGACGCGCCGTTCGAGAATGCCTTCATCGACCAATGTTTGAATGGCTTGGCGCAACGTCATCCGTGACACTTTAAACGTGACAGCTAAATCACGCTCAGAAGGAATTCGGTCGCCAACGCGCCATTTGCCTGCTTCAATATCTGCCCGAATCGCGTTATGAATTTGAATATAAACTGGTGCATCCATGAATGATCGCCTCCAAATCGTGGTTCAGTCTTCGGTGTCGTGTTTAACGCCATAGCTGTAGGTTGCAACCAAATCGTTATTGCGATCCAAAACGTTGATATCGGCATCTTTCCCGACTTCAAGCGTGCCTTTTGATGTCAGGTTGAATTCCCGTGCTTGGTTAACCGATGACATTTCAACGGCATCAAACAAGGAAGCATCCATGAAGCTCATCGCATTCTTAAAGGCATCTTTATACATCAGAACTGAGCCGGCAAGTGTGCCGTCTTTAAGCCTTGCCTGCTTATCTTTGACATAAACTGTTTGACCGCCTAATTCACTCTTACCTTCTGGCATGCCTTTGCTACGCATGGAGTCGGTAACCAATTCGATTCGTTCTGGTCCTTTTTGGTCAAAAGCGAGGCGGAGCATATCAGGCACGATGTGGAAGCCGTCACAGATTAATTCACAATACATGTTGTCTTCAAGCATCGCATGACCGGTAACACCAGGCTCGCGATGGCGCAGGCCGCGTTGAGCATTGTAGAGATGCGTCACATGTGTTGCTTTGCTATGCAGCATCTGTTCGCGGGTAGCGTTACTGTGACCAACAGAAGGCACAATGTTGTGCGCCAACAAGTAGTCTTCAAATGCTTGTGACCCTTCGTCTTCTGGCGCATAGGTGATGAGCTTAACCAGACCACCGGATAATTCCTGCCACTGTTTCACTAAATCAACATTAGGATTCTTGATATATTCTTCAGGTTGGGCACCCTTGAAGACCTTACTGATGAATGGGCCTTCAAGATGCACGCCTTGAATAATGTGGTTGCGTTCAGCCGCCTGTTTAACGCCACGCATGGCTTTGTCAATATTCTCAGTTGACTGCGTCATGGTCGTTGCAAAAAGGGTCGTCACCCCTTCGTGCGTCATCATTTTCGTTGCCATTTCATCAATCTGATCTGCATCACCGTCCATGGCATCAAAGCCATAACCGCCGTGAGCGTGAACATCAATAAACCCTGGAATCAAGGTTTTCCCTTGAAGGTCAAAAGTCTGTTCACCAGATTGGGCGCGATAATCAAACATGTCGCCAACTGCCAAAATTTTGTCATCGAAACGAACATAGCCGTCATCGATGCGTTCTAATCCAGTATAGATCGTTGCGTGTTTCAATACTGTAACCGTCACAATACCACTCCTAATTGTTTAATGCTTCATTCGACAGATAACATATACCAGTATAACTGGTATAGACCAAGATTACAAGCTATACCTTCGTCGTACAACGTCATACTTATCCTTGACGATCCTTAGCAATGGTTGCGTCCACTCCCTTGATAACGGCAGACATGAGCCCTGCTTGCTCCATCGCCAACAAGCCAGCTACTGTTGTACCACCTGGGCTTGAGACTTGATCAATCAGATCAAATGGCGATTGCTCGCTGGCCAAAACATTTTGGGCACTCCCCATCACTGCTTGAGCAGCAATGGCTGTTGCCTGTTTTTTAGTTAACCCATACTTAACGCCAGCCCGCGATAGGCTATCGATGAATAAGTAAACAAAAGCTGGTGATGACCCTGCCAACGCGACAAATGTCGAAAATTGATCCTCAGGTAACGCCATAGTTTTACCTAAGACGTTCAATAAGTCCAGTAAGCCATCTAATTGACCCGCAACACTATCATTAGCCGCGTAAGCCGTCATCCCCGCGTTGATAGCCACATTCACATTAGGCATAATTCGCAGGATCGGTTGATCTTGACTGCCAAGGGCATCTTCAAGGGTCGCCAGTAAAACACCGGTAAGCATCGAAACAATCGGTACCTGCCGTTGTTTGAGCGTTGGCCCGATTGTCTTTAGAATCGGCACACCAAGTTTGGGGGCAACAGCTAGGAAAACGATATCGGCAGTGTCTGCAACTGCCTGATTGCTCGCGACCGCTTTGGCGCCAATTTTGGCGGCATACGGTTCATAGTGAATCGGTTGCCCGCCATGCAGAACAATTTCCTCAGGCGTGACCGCATTTTTAGCTAACAAACCAGTGATGATCGCCCGTGCCATATTGCCGGCACCAATAAATCCAATTGTCATGGCCTGCCTCCTTTATGCTTGATGACTTTCTTCTGTTGCTGAATGGGTCTTGAACCAATCGACGAGGGCTGCTAATCGCGCTAGTCGCAGATTCGGTAGCCCGCTGCGAGACAGTTCATGCGTGGCATTGGGAAAGCGCATGAACTTAGTATCAACGCCATGCAACTTCAAGCCAATATAAAATTCTTCGCCTTGGCCAATCGGACAGCGTTGATCATTTTCACTGTGCATGACCAACGTCGGGGTTTGGGCAAAGTCGATATGGGCTAGCGGTGAAAAATCCCAAAGGCTTTTCACATCAGATAAATCACCGGTCCATTTTCCTTCGAGTTCCCAAGGTGTGAAGAAGTAGCCGATATCACTTGTACCGTACATACTCAACCAGTTAGCAATAGATCGTTGGGTAACAGCAGCCTTAAATCGGTGAGTATGCGTCACAATCCAGTTCGTCATAAAGCCGCCGTATGATCCGCCAGCCACATACAAACGATCAGGATCAATGGTGGTATCCAACTTCAAGGCTTCATCCACTGATGCCATACAATCCTCATAATCGCCTTGGCCGTAATGTTTAATCACGGCCGCTGTAAAGGCCTCGCCATACCCTAACCCACCGCGCGGATTCGGGCAGATGACGCCGTAGCCTTGAGCAGCCAAGAACTGCATTTCGTGGAAGAAGGTATACCCATAACCAACTGCCGGTCCGCCGTGAACATATAAAATGGCTGGATGAGAAGCTGTCGCCTGCTGTGGCGGGAAATACCAACCTTCGATCTCGAAACCATCGCGCTGGAAGTTAAATGTTTGTGGCGTCACCAACCCCATATCGCGTGTTACCCGACGATTAGGATCATAAATCACGTGTTCTTCTTCAGTCGCCAAATCAAAGTAGCTCAATCGGCTTGGAACCGTCATTGTGCTTTCCGTAAAAACAACCCCGTGATGATCCGGCGTTAAAGCGTAATCAGTTACATGCCGACGTCCGCCAATCAAAGGTGTCAGCTGCTCGTCGGGACCGCCTGCATACAAGCTCGTTTTCCCATGGTCAAAACCAATCGTCAGATAATAGTCGGCGGTGGCAAAATCAGCCACTTTTTCAGATAAATCCTGTTGAAAATCGCCATTAACGTGTCCCGGAATATCAAAATCAATATCATCGGCGACATCTTGCAACGTTTTGGTCGCTAAATCATAATGCCACAAGTGACTTTGCGACACATTTGGCAGATGATTGTCCGACCCCACAAGCAGCAATTGCTTGCCATCTGCTGAAAATGCTTCTGGCGATAAGGCCGCTTGCGGTAACTGATCATTAACCATGGTTACCTGTTGATCAGCTAAATTTAACAAATAAGTTGCCTGGCTAAAATCATTTGGGTCATCGGGCAGGCGCTCTGCAGTAAATGCCAAGGTCTGTCCGTCTGGAGAAATCGCCCCGACTTCAAATTCATGCTCCCGGCCCATTACCAAACGACTGGTCTTTTGACGCAGGCGTTGGACTCGTAATTCATAAGCGACATGTTCTGGTAATAAGCCGACCCCAT
Source organism: Lacticaseibacillus paracasei subsp. paracasei (assembly GCF_000829035.1). Classification (NCBI taxonomy): domain Bacteria; kingdom Bacillati; phylum Bacillota; class Bacilli; order Lactobacillales; family Lactobacillaceae; genus Lacticaseibacillus; species Lacticaseibacillus paracasei. Next base: position 1,816,722 of record NZ_AP012541.1, read on the forward strand.
TTAACTTATAGGGCACACGTGAGACCGTCACCGGTTGTGGCCACTGCTTATCCGTCTTTTTCGGCTTTGCGCCAACTGTCGTCTGAATAAACAGTGCTTGACTGTCCGCTTGCCAACCAAAGTAGGACACGCCTTCTTTTTCAGCAGAAAATTGCTTGGCAGTACCGCCATTGACCGCCTGTAAGAAAACTTGAGTCGTTTTATCGGATGCTTGACTCAAAAAGGCCAACCACTGCTGATCTGGACTAAGCAGCGGATGCCGATCATGTTTTTGATCAAAGCCATACGCGATAGTGCCGCCACGATGATTGACGAAACAAATGCGCTGATAATAAGTATTATCGGCCTCCGAAATGCGATTTTCCTGAACAAAGTAGCCATCATCTGTCGCACTTGGATACGACAATGATACCAATTTAAAAAGATCTGTCGCTTTAATTGCCATACGATCACGCCCTTCCTCATATTGCTTTAAGCGTAGCGGTTGGGCTATACCATGTCAATTAGCTGGACCGCTTGAAATAAAAAAAACGCATGGCCTCCGCCATGCGTTTACGTCTTCTATCGAACTTTAATACTGGATGGAGGAGATAGGATTCGAACCTATGAACCCGAAGGAGCGGATTTACAGTCCGCCGCGTTTAGCCTCTTCGCTACTCCTCCGTGTGATTGCTGCGAATCAACTTAAATAGCATACAAAAATGCGATTCAAAAATCAACAGCATTTGTCTGATTTTTGACCGCATTTTTCGTATTCTTAAAGGTGATAGCGTTCAAGACAACGTTGGCACGGTTAATGTCACAAGCGTCTGCCGCCATTCAGTCCACCAATCTTGACTCTGCCACTCGAATAATCGTTTTAAGCCATATCCAAGCGGCTGATGATAATACGTAGTACCGCTTAAAAGCTTAGGCGCATCGCGAAAATGCTCATGGCCGAACACCACTGCCGACACTCTACCTGTCAGCAAATCGCCGAGTTTGGCCGACCCCATTAGCGCCGTTGCCATCTGCCAAGGCGGCCGATCAACTGTGTACTCCATTGCCTCACGAATCGGCACAAAATGCGTCACATAAATCATCTGGTGCGTCTGATTCGCTTGCAGCGCTGCCTTCGTGGTGGTCAAAACCCGTTGCATTCGCGCAGCATCAGTGACAGGCGCGTCAATGGCACTATCAATCCAAAAGGCGCGTTTCCATTGAGCATATTCCGCATCGGTTTTCATATTGCCCAGCTGTCCTAGCGAATAATCATACCAGCCATTGTTGCCAATAATGACAGCATTGGTGCCAGGCACTGGCAAAATCTTTTCATGCAGATACAGCGGATCAACCGCTGATTGAATTTCATCGTACGTTGCGCCATTCACCATATCGTGATTGCCTGCCAAAAAGCGAATGGTGACTGCAGACCCAACTTCTGCCTGCAGTGCGCGAAAATAAGCCAAAGATTTGGTGAAGTCATTGTAAGTATCACCGGCATTCACATAGATCTGATAATCATGTTCAACCAGATAAGCGGCCTGCTTCTTCAGCATCTCAAAGCCATCGACGCGATTCACATCAAAATGGTTGTCAACACTGAACGCAATTTTCACCATCAGCGCACCTCCACCAAATTTTGTCAGCAGCATGGACCAAATGACGTTGAAGCTTCGAAGCCTAATTAACACCTTGCATTAATTTTTCGATCCGTGGTGTGAAGAAGGCCAGGACAACCGCAAAGCCAACGGACACCAAACCCACAATGGCGAAATAAGCCACCTCGTGATTTGGCGTATAAAACCGGACAATCTGCGCATTCACGGCTTGTGCCGAGGCATCAGCTAAGAACCACATGCTCATCATTTGTGACGAATAAGCTTTCGGTGCCAGTTTGGTTGTGACTGACAAGCCAACCGGAGAAATTAACATTTCCCCGATTTCAACAATCGCCCAACTCATGACCAGCCATAATGGTGAAACTTTGGCGCTGCTGCCAAACAGCATCACTGGGATAACCATCCATAAATAAGAGGCACCCGCAAAAATTAAACCAAGATAAAACTTTTTCGGCGATGTCGGTTGCCGTTTACCGAGTTTCATCCATAACCATGCAAAAAGCGGCCCATAAAGCAAAATAAACAATGGATTTAAAGTTTGAAAATTACCAGGGAGAATTTTAAAAAAGCCAAAATCCAGCTTTGTCTGTTGGGCCGCAAAAAGCGCCAACACGACAGACCCTTGTTCTTCAATGGCCCAAAAAATCATTGCTGCTAAAAACAGCGGAATATAGGCAATCACCCGTGATCGTTCAGTCTTCGTAACTTTTTTACTACGAATCATGAGCACAAAGTACCAAATCGGCAAGCCAATCGCGATTAAGGTAATCAGGCTGATCACGTTGGCAATCGTCAGCGCATTGAACCCGGCCATCGCCAGTAAAATGACACCAACAGCCGCAATTGCTACCACCACACGGATCACCAATGGGCGAACATCTTCAGGCTTCAACGGATCAGGAGCAGTATTGTCAGCTGGGTTAATATATTTACGCCCGTCAATCACGTAAAAGATCAGGCCGACAAACATACCAATGGCTGCTAGCGAAAAGCCAGCATGAAAATTGACTTTATCCGCCATCCACGGAACAAAAATAGGTGCAATGAGCGATCCGAAGTTGATCCCCATGACAAAGATACTAAAGCCAGAATCGCGTCGCAGGTCATCTTCCGGATAGAGACTACCGACCATTTCAGACACATTGGGTTTTAATAAGCCCGTGCCCAGAACGATTAAAACAATCGAACCAAACAGTCCAGTCGCCCCAATTGGCAATGACAAAACAATGTGGCCTAGCATGATCAACACGCCGCCCCAAAAAACGGTTCGCCGTGAGCCTAACAACCGATCACTAATGAAGCCGCCGATTGTAGCACTTAAATAAACCAGTGACCCATAAATCGACATGATCGATAACGCAGTCGGCTGATCAAAACCCAAGCCGCCCTTCTCCACCGCGTAATACATGTAATAGATCAGAATTGCCCGCATGCCATAGTAACTGAACCGCTCCCAGAATTCAGTCATCGACAGGGTTAATAGCCCCCGGGGATGCCCCATAAACGTGCGATCCTTTGAATTATTCAATTGAAATACATCCTCTCACTAGGAAATGATCCCCTAGCTGCTCTCATGGCACTTCCCTCAAAATGCCAATCAATAAACTATCATTATAGATGTATTTTTTGGTGAAGACAAATAGGCAAGAGCGTGAGCTGGACCGGGTAGAAACCGGAGCATAAGCGGCCTTGGGTGTGATGGCCAGGTTTTGGCCATTGCGCCCGAGGTCCTTATGTGTAGGTTTCTGGGCCAGCAAACGCGTTTATGAGGAGCGCGAGCTGGTCCGAGTATAAACCGGAGCATAAAGTTGCCGCGGTCCTTATGTGTAGGTTTCTGGGCCAGCGAACACGTTTATGTGAAGCGTAGGCAGGTCCAGTTAAAAAACCAGCACCAAAGCAAAAAACTGAGTCAACATTCCCAGATGACCGCCTGTCCGCCAAAAAACGGTGTGTGGCGCAAATCATCGAGATATGTTGCTCAGTTCTTTTACCTAATTATGCGTTAGTCCGCGCGTAAAGCAATCGCAGCGTCTTTGTTGGCTGCCATGCGGGCAGGAATATGACCGCCGAGGACAGTCAGGATGGTGCTAATAAGAATGAGGATCACGGCATGAATCGGATTGAGTTGAGCGACATTCGGCAACTCTGTCATGCTATAAAGAATGGCATTGATTGGGAAGGTCAATAACCACGCGATAATGATCCCTAGAATACCGGAACTAACGCCAAGGATAATCGTTTCAGCATCAAACACACGCGTGATATCCTTACGCCGTGCACCCAAAGCCTTCAGCACCCCAATTTCCTTCGTCCGTTCAAGCACGGAAGTATACGTCAGAATTGCAATCATGATCATCGAGGTCACCAGTGAGATGCCAGCGAAGGCAACTAGGACGATAGTAATGGCTGACATAATGCCACCGGTCATGCTGGAAATTGTCCCCGCTAAATCTGTATAGACAACCTGATCGGCTTTTTTCTTACCGCGATTGAATTTATCAAGATAACTCAGAATCTTGTCTTTATCCTTGAAACTGGTTGGATAAATCGTAATCTGCGTGGGTGTTTCCGAACCGCCTAATGCCGTGATCAACTGATCCTTAGTCGCTTTGTCCACACTTTGATTGGTAAAGATGTTCACGTCACTGGCTCGTTGTGCCTTGACGACATCAGAGTCTTTGTTCAATGCCACAAGATCTTTTGTTAACCGATCAGAATAAGCAAACCCTTGGCTAAGCAAGCCATCACTTGTTTTCGAGCGCGTCCGCAGAACACCAGCAACCGTCAGTTCGCGGTTGTCGTTTTGTTTATAAGCATTTGCGTAATCTTTCGTTGGGACATAGACATTGCCAGCAACATTCTGGTAATAGGCATTATTCGAGATTGCCTTGATCTTAGTGCCAACAATCTGGTTAAATTTCACTTTTTGACCATCTTTAACATCAAAACCGAGGTTCTTCAAAGCATTGATGTTCGTCGAGTTGTCCCGATCAACAATCAGAATAACATCCCCATCATGCTTCGGATAACTACCGGCAACAACCTCATAATTTTTCTTCAGATAACTGGTGCCGCCTTCGCGATCAACCGGATAAACTGATGAACTAGCGCTTGCCAAGCCACGTTGAGTTTGATTACTGCTTGGCTTAGCTGTCGAAAATTGGACTGGCTTGATGGTACCATTCACGTCACGTAACAGATTCATACCAGTGCCATAAGTGTAGCCAATGTTGTCGGTTAGTTTCTTGCTAATGCCATTCACATAATCAATATACTTTTGATTTAACTTATTGGTGTGCTGCGCCTTATCACTAGCACTTTGCTTAGCCACAACTGTTGAGGTTGTTTTAAAAGTCGATGTCTTTGTATTGTCCGCCGCTCCCGCTGTTAAGCTAGTGGCGTTAGTCGAGATCGTAATCGGGAATTGCGCCAAAGTCTCCGCTTGCGTATTATCAATCTGTTTTTGAAAGCCCGAGGAAAGTGCTAAAACCACGGCAATGCCAATAATCCCAATACTGGAAGCAAATGCCGTCAAAAAAGTGCGACCTTTTTTGGTCATAATATTAGTAAATGACAATTTAAGCGCCGTGAAATAACTCATTTTGGTGCGATGCAGGTCAAAGCTGGCAGTTTTTTCTTCATCTTTGAATGGCCGTGAGTCAGAAAGAATTTTGCCATCCTTGAATTCAATCGTCCGTTCTGCATATTCATGCGCCAGTTGAGGATTATGCGTGACCATGATTACCAACCGCTCGCGAGATAAATCAGCGATTAAGCGCATAATTTCTTCACTAGTTTCGGTATCTAGTGCTCCCGTCGGCTCATCGGCCAATAGAATCGACGGCTCCGAGACAATTGCACGCGCAATCGCCACCCGTTGCATCTGGCCGCCGGAAAGTTGATTGGGTTGCTTACCCATATGTGCCTTCAAACCGACCTTCGTCAAAGCAGCCTCGGCCTTTTTACGGCGGTCTGCTGCTGACACACCACTCAAAGTCAGACCAAGTTCAACGTTTTCCAAAATACTCAGATGCATAATCAGATTGTAGCTTTGAAAAATAAACCCAACCGAGTTATTACGATAGGCATCCCAATCGGCTTCTTTAAAATTTTTGGTTGATCGCCCGTGTAAGAGCAAATCACCGGAATCATAACGATCAAGGCCACCGATCACATTCAGTAACGTCGTTTTCCCCGAACCACTGGGACCCAAAATGGCGACAAATTCTTGTTCCCGGAATTGAACTGAGACATCGTCAAGCGCTTTGGTCGTATAGTCGCCTGTCTGGTAATATTTTTTAATATGTTTTAAGTCTAGCAATCGTTGTTCTCCCCTTAATGCCTTTTCTGAAATAGAAAATAGTTGAAACGTTCGCTCGCAATCGCGATCCCCAAGCGGGTGTTAACGGCTAATCACTGATCGCACTTTTCTGCCTACGCCAAATCACGCGTTATATTAATGGTGCCTGTTTATACTTTGGAATGAAATAACTTGCCATATCTTAGCATACTTATGAACTACTTGATAATCAGCCCATAGTCTGAATTGGTGCGCTAGTCTAGAAACGCGCTACTGTTTCTCAATGAGATGTCACACGCAAACTAATCATGCCGCTAACTATCGTTGCATTTAAACACCAACGATGAGTCGATACCGGTCATGAGCAAAAAGTGGATACGAAAAAACCGAGCCGGGCTACCTGTTCAACAGGTTTGCGGTTCGGTGAATGCATATGTCAGCACTGATTAAGTGGGCTTCCTCAGTAACGGCTGCCAATAAATCAAATCCAGACTATGATCCGGATAGATGTAATAACTAATATTTAATTTTGCGAAAGGATTCGCCATTGCGGCAAGATAAATGGGTTGCGGAGCGTGAGCCAACCCAGCGACTGCGACCAGAATATACTTTGCCATCTGCTCAAATAAAGGTTGTGTGAGCCCAGTGGTTAGCTGAAATTCCAAGTCGACATAAATGAGTTCGCGGGTTTGTCGAGTAAGCGTGATGCGATGAATCGGCATGCCGCCAAAATTACCTTCACGATTGAGATCATCGACCATGCGCTTAATTTGTCTGTGCTTAAACTGTGGCCGCGCAAACATCATGCGCCAAACTGCCATGCCGTCATCCCCTTCTTTGAACGCACTCGCTGGCGCAGAAACCTGCGTGGCACGATCTCAATCACGTTGAGACTTCGGTTTCTAACCGCGCCAGTTCTAGCTTTGCCTCTATTATGCCACAAAGAAGCGGGTGATCGGCTTAAAAAATTGGGTCGAGGATTTTTGAGAAAGCTGTATCGATCTCAGCTCGAGCAGCCTGTTGTTCGGCTAAACCAGCGGCAAATCGGTCATGATCTACTTTGTCAGTGCCGATTGCTTGAAGCATGTTCAAAACACCGCCACGAATACCGCGCAAACCATTCACCAGTACTTTGTGGAAGGCCGCATAATTACAAGGTGCTGCTTCCGCATCCACACTGTCAACGAATGTACAAAATTTCATCACATTCTTGGTGAAGTACAAACGCAAATGATCGAGACTTTCACTTGCATAGCAATTTCCTTTCTCGATGTTTTTGCACGTGTGCACATATTCCTTAAAAACGGTTTCAAAAACAAGCAGTCGTTCCAAGTTCTGGTTCACAACTTCAACATAGTTTGGTTCTTGGCATCGTGTATGCATTTCATAGTCCCCCCTAGTCTTGTGACTTCATCAACTTACGCTCTTAATTATACCCACTAATGTCTTATAATCAATATAATTATTGTCTAATATTTAAATACCTAACGTTATATAACCCTCCAAAAGCCTATTATTATTACGATTTGCAAACATGACAGCAGTCTGTGAAAACCTTTTTCTTTGATATTGCACGCAATCTATTCAATTATGAAAACTTGTTTTATTTGAGTTGTGCCCCCATGTCTTGACTGACAACTAATTGTGATTTTCATGTTTCATGGCCAGTTGCACTGAAAATAAGATAACAAAAATATTTTTTAAATATTGACAATTTATATCTTAATATTTGACTTCCGGATGCTTGATCTGATTGGCAATTTGAATTTTGCGCCATTAGTTGTTAATTCAGTCAATTTAAAAGAACCTTTCAACAACGTTTCCTCGCAAGTTCGCAGAACATCACCTATAATTTAATCAAGCTGTTCGGTGTTATCCATACAAACATGGGTTACGCACTCTGGCTTTTGCAAGCGCACCGAGACGGCTATCTGGGAGGAACGTTATGAAAGGTTATCCAAAGCAATATCCGCTTGATCGACAGACTTTATTTGGGATCAACACTATGGGGTTAATGAGCACAACAGCTTATTATTTATACACGGCAGTTCTGATGATGTTCATAACTGACTACTCAGGGATCTATTCGGGTGTACCCGGCAAAGCCGCTGCTGTGGCAACGACCCTGTTATTTGTTGGCCGGTTATGGGACGCTGTTAACGACCTCTGGACTGGCTATCTGATCGATATATCGCCGCGAACCCGGTGGGGAAAGTTTAAACCATACGTGTTAATAGGCAGTTTATTAGCCGGTATTTTGGGTATGATGCTTTTTCACATTCCCCAAAACTTCTCCAATTTCGGTAAAGAGGTTTACCTCTATATCGTTTATTTTCTCTTTATGTTTGCTGCCACGATTATTGTGACGGTTCCGTTGACCAGTACCATGTCAGCCGACCAGGAAGTGCGTGCAAAGTTAATTTCATGGCCACGGATCACCAGCAATATTGTCGGGGTGGTTTTCGCCTTCTTCATGGCGATCGCAACGTATCTAGGAACAAAGCGCAACCCCAATATTCCCTTAACCGTCGATCTGATCGTCATACCATTTCTGATTTTGTCGTTGATCGGCATTGTCATGGTCAAAGAAGGTCCGGTTACCGAGGAGGCTAAGCCGCCAAGATTGCGAGATATTGGTCAGATGATCAAGATCAATCACCCTTTCCGTATCAACTTGTACTTTACCTTTGTCGGTGGGTTTGTTTGGGCATTACTGACCGCAACCTCGCTTTATTACATCAAGTATGCCTTTGGGGTGAAAAATCTCGGCACACAGTCCATGTATTTTGGCCTGCTAACCTTGATCACACTGGTCGCAGGCACTCTTATTTCTCAAAAAGCAATGCAGTACATTTCGGCTATTCGCGGTGTTCAGTGGTGCTATCTGGCCATGGCACCGTTTCTAGTCATCATGTTTATCATTAATGAAATTCATGTCATTGATAATCCGTGGGTCTTCTACTTACTCATCGGTATTGTCATGACCATCGCCGGAGCACAGTTTGTCCCTGCCAATTTAATCATTATGGAAACAATGGACTACAACCGACTCAAACTCAATGCTGGTATGGAAGCGACTATCAATGCCGTGAATATGTTTCTGCAAAAACTACAATCAGGACTAGCCACAATCGGCGTCGGTGCTGCACTACTGATCGTTGGTTACAACGCCCAAACGCTTGAAAAGGCAACGCATGTGCCAGACAACTTGTTGCAAAGTTTAGGCGTTGTCCTTTTCGCTATTCCTGCTGTGTTTTCTTTTTTAGCCTATCTGATTGCCCGACATTATCCATTGCAAGGTGCCGCTCGTGATGAGATGTACGCTGCTCTAGCTGCTAAACGGGTGACGAATACGCAGTCATCAAAATCTAAATGATGCATCGATCAATCATTTAACTGGCAACACTTTTTCGACCTGAGCAGAAGTGACAGCTTTCGACGTGTATCATGCTCTCAAGGAGACGATCTTCATGACCAGACCTTCAGCTGTTAATATTCATCGCACTAATCCACCAGACTGGTTTAAACAAGCGGATTTCGGTATCATCATTCACTGGGGACCCTATAGTGTGCCAGCTTACGCGCCAGTCAATATTCCTGATTACGGCACTTTAATCAAAACCAAATCATTAGGTTATTTGTTTGAACATCAACCTTATGCGGAGTGGTATGGCAACAGCATGTTATTGCCAAACAGCCCCGTAGCAGCCTATCACCGGACGCATTATGGCAACACCTCTTATGCAGATTTCGCAAAAACGTTCAAACAGACCGCCCAGAATGTCGATGTGCAGGCCTGGGCCGCAGCATTTGCCAATGCTGGCGCCAAATATGTCGTGATCGTTACAAAGCACCACGACGGTTTTGTCATGTTTGATCCGCACACCAATAACCCGTACGAACCTGACTATCATTTGAACTTCGACTTTGTCGGTGAACTGGCCCAAGCTGTTCGCGCCCACGGAATGCGTTTTGGAACCTATTATTCATCTTTATTGGACTGGACTTTCCCGCATCTGCCAATCAAAGATTACGGCAGCTTTCTATTGGGCAACGACAAAAGCCAAACTTACAAAGATTATGTATGGCATCAGTGGCACGAATTGATTGATCGGTATCACCCAGATGTGCTTTGGAGCGATATCGGCTACCCAGATGATCACCGCTTGGAAACGCTGTTCAAGTATTATTATCAACAAGTCCCAGAAGGTTTAGTGAATGACCGCTGGCAACAATTTCCTGATTGGATGCGAACCAGTTGGATACGACCTATTTTCAATCTCGTTGCGGCGCAGGTCATTAAACGTGACCAACATCACTCAGACGATCTCAGCGAGGTTAAGTACTATGACTACCGCACCCTTGAATATCGTACTGACTGGCCGCAAACAAATCGTTATTTCGAAATGACACGCGGCATGGACAAAAGTTTTGGTTATAACCGCCTCAGTCGGCCAGAGGACTATATTACTGCAGATGACATCAAGCAATTGATCGCAGAGCTTAGGTCTAAACGCGGTCGACTTTTACTCAATGTTGGTCCGGATATGAACGGCCAAATACCATCTGCCCAGCTCAGCATTCTTCAACAGTTAAGCAATAGGTAGTGGCGTATCTAAAATCATGCCCAGTTTCCTCGTCATGATCATGCAAATCAAAAAGCACCTGACCGCACAAAAACGGTCAGGTGCTTTTTCATGTCAGTAGCTGAAGCCTTACCCAAGTTGATTAATAGCTGTCCAGCTAGCCAACGCTTCAGGTCGGAAACCGCCCCATGTTGCCAATACATCACCCGTCGCATCGTCGCGAACGCGCACAACTGGAAAACGATCATATCCGGCCTCACGAAATTTTACAATTTTTTGGTGACTCCACGCCCGTTTTAACGGATCATTGGCGTTAATATCAACAAGGTTTGATTCACCTCGGTGGTTCGTCGTACGAAAATGTTGACCGTGTTCTGCGAGCCAGCGTTTGGTGAGCCGGCATGACTCGCAGTTAGGCTTTTCATAAATCACAAAATGAATCGCCATACGCTGCACTCCTTTGCATGACGCTGCCATCTTTTTAGTGCAATGGGCTGCGTGTATTGAGGTTAGCTTTACTATCCCCTATTTTAATCATTCATGCAATGCGTATGGGTTTGTTCAGGGTTAAATGACGATGGTTACCATCCTAAAATTTGGGGGTGGGTCTACCTTGCTCACATTGCGGCGGCTTGTTGGTCAAGGGCAGCGATGACGTCTTCAAGCGCACGGCTGGCATCAATAGGCAAACGATCATAACCATCATGGTCAACGTCTTTAGTCGCAATAAACGCCAACCTATCTTCCAAACGTTGACGGAGACGAGCGCGATAATCGTTGTCGCCAAAATCAACATTAAAACCGGATAACGGCAGATACCGCATCTTTGGTAGCAGGCCAAATGGTTTGAAGGCAGCTGTTTCGTCAACAATCTTGGCAATCGCGCCTAACGTATCGGCTGGTTTCACATTTTGACCGTTGTAAGAACCAGTATTCAAAATATAACAAGCTGTTTGGCGTTGTTCAAAGAGTTGGTGGAAATCTTGATAATCCTCCCCCAACGGATAGCTGCGGAATGGGTTCGCAAACGGTTCGATGACAAGATGATCACGATCAACATCACCGATAACGTTTTCCGCTGTTGAGCGTTTGGTTGCCAGCGTCACGCCAAAAGCAGCGGCAAGATCAGGATCTTCCAGTTTCACCACCGGCGGCAAGGTATCATCCTTCATGATCCAGAAAATAGCATCGATACTCTCCGTAAGATGATCCACGCGATTCGGCGTGACGTAACGTGACTTCACGGTTCGTCCATTGCCGTTGCGAATATCCTGCGTCACCAGTGTTTTCTTACCAGCGGCATCTAGGGTCACTCCAACATTTTGAACCGTCAGAAAATACTGAATGCCCGGATCACTCAACGGATAATCCTGAGTTTTATCAAAATATGAAGGCTCAAGCGCCGTTGTTGCACCCGTTTGTCGATCAATCACAAAGGCATCGTCATGTAAGACCTTCACGGGATACTGATCGCCGTGACTGGCCAACGTGATCGTTGACTTGCCGGAACCGGACAAGCCAAACGCTGCCATCGTAAAATCGCCGTCCTGTCGCGTATATTGTTTCATACCGCCATGACAGGCGACAAAACCATTCCGATGCGCCGTCGCCCACGCAAGCGTCAACGTGCCTTTTTTCAACTCGCCAAAGTAGCGTAAGCCTAACACGATGGCGGCATTATGCGTTGGATCAAACACGGCCAAACCGTTTGGATACGCCGGATCATGCCAATCGGGATCGGCATAAAGATAAATGTCATCTTCTGGAAGTGGGCGCGATTGTTCATATTCAGCATTGCGTTGTGGCGTATCAATTTGAAAATTCAGCAAGTACGTATACAAATTATTTGCATACGCCTCAGGCAGCATCAAATGCGCCTTGATAGCAAAATCAGAGGACAAGCCAACCGTGACATCCCCACGGAGAAAAGTCTTGCGACTCCCTAAAAAGACAGCTTCCCGAGCAATCGCCGCCAGTTTAGTCTCATCAACGTCAGGCTGACCAATAATCTGGCGGGCAGCTGCCGTCCGACCAACTACACGGCCGTCATTAGCCACTAACACCTTGGCATCTGGCGGCAATCCCAGTTCAGCCGTATGTTTGATCGGTAAATCCGTGATAATCACACCCGGCGCTGTTTTGGCTAAAGCATAGGCTTGGGCGATGGTAGTAACCTGCTTCACATTCTCCCCGTAAAATGCTGTTTCAACCGTGGCCTTAAGCGCTGAAAAATAGCCGCTCTGACTGGTGATGTCACTGCTTGAAAAACTTTGCTTACTTGTCATGGTTGAATCCCCCTCTTTGAACGTGCTCTTCAGCCCACGCTGAATCACGCACTATCTTTTTAACAACATGGATGTCAAATGAAAATATTTGCATGGTTCAATTATACCGAGACGAAGCAGCGGACGCGAGTTTTAAAAAACCCAAACTAGCGATTTGCTTCACTAGTTTGGGCTCGCGCGTTGTTAGCTGTGATACGTTAAAAAATCATGCGGGTTAAGCCTTCCGCCGATTGTTCGCCTGCACCATTTTTGCATGATCGATCAGCGGGCATCCGACTTCTTCACATTGGCTACAACCAGCCTTATTTTTTTTGAAAAATGTACGGTATGCTACAACCGCAATAATTAAAACAACGATACCGCCAATAATCCATGTTGCCATGAGCTAAGACTCCCTTTTTTAAATGAGTTGACAAGTTAAAAACTTGCAGCAATTGCCGGAACCGGCCGTTTGATTAGCAGCCCATAAACAATGAGCAAAATTGCGACTAAAACTAGCCCGATGCTCATGACACTGGCTTGGCCGGATACCACGAGACTGCCTTGATAAATCAACATCGTGAGAAGATAAGCCACGCCAGTTTGATAGCCCACGGCACGCCATGTCCACCGTGCATCACCAAACTCCTTGTACATCGTACCAATCGCCGCAAAACATGGGGCACCCAGCAGATTGAAAACCAAAAAGGCATATCCTGCCATCGCCGGATAGGTAGCGCGCAAAGCCTGACCAAAGCCGCTAGCACTGCCTGCCCCAAAACTGATATGTAAGGTACCGACACAATTTTCCTTCGCGATCAAACCGGCTAAAGTGGCCACGGTAGCATGCCAGTCGCCAAAACCCAGCGGTGCAAAAACCGGTGCAATGATGGTTCCTAACGCGCGCAGCATACTGTCATTTTCGTCAACCATCTGTAAACCGAAATTGAAATTAGATAAGAACCACAGCAACACGCATGACAGAAAGATAATAGTCCCTGCTTTCTGCACAAAAGCGCGTGCCCGCGACATGACACTGCGATACAAGTTGGTTAGGCGTGGCAAGTGATAGGCTGGCAGCTCCATCACAAACGGCGCTGGTGGACCAGCAAATAAGGCTGTTTTTTTAAGAAAAATCCCCGAACAGATCACGGCAATGATCCCCATGAAATAAGCGGATGGTGCCACCCAACTGTTGCTTGGAAAGAACGTGCCGCTGACCAGCGCGATCACCGTCAACTTAGCTGAACAGGGCATAAACGTCGTCAACATGATACTCATTCGCCGATCTTTTTCGCTTTCAATCGTCCGCGTCGCCATAATCCCAGGAACCCCGCAACCAGTCGCTATTAAAATTGGAATGAAGCTTTTACCGCTCAGATTAAACCGATGAAACAGCCGATCCATGACGAACGCAATGCGAGCCATATAGCCGCAGTCTTCTAAAATACCCAAACATAGAAAAAGCATCATAATCTGCGGCAAGAAGCCCAATACGGATCCAATACCGCCAATCAGACCATCGACAATCAGACCGGATAGCCATGGGGCAACGGCCCAACTTTTCAAGGTGCCGCCGACGACACTTGGCAGCCAGCCACCAAAAACCGTGTCATTGAGATAATCACTGCCGATTGTGCCAATGGTTTGAATCGATAAATAATAAACGGCCCACATGACCAAGACGAATATTGGCAAAGCCAAATACCGATCTGTCACAATGCGATCGATTTTGTCGCTCATCAACATCACAAAGTCATCTTTGTCAACCACACACATCGCAATGACGCGCGCAATGAAGTCATAGCGGGCATTCACAATAATGCTATCGGTTGTATCATCAAACACATGCTCCGCCGTCCGTAAAATTTCATTCATCTGATGTTGCTCGTCTGAAGAAAAGGCCAATTGCTTGACCACTTGCGGATCTTTTTCAAAAACCTTAATGGCATACCACCGCAACCGATCGGCAGGCACCTTCTGGTCAATCACATCCTCAAGCATCGTCAGCGCCGATTCGAGTCGCGCATCATACTCAGGAAAGGCATAAGGCTTTGGTAGCGGCGCCTGAATGGTTTGCACCAACTCCTGTAAGGCAGCCGGTTTAGTTGCTGTCGTGGCAATGACAGGCACCTGTAATGCATAACTCAGCTTTTTTAAATTAATCGTTCGATGGCCCGTTTTGACCAGCACATCCATCATGTTTAAAGCGACAATTAACGGCCGCCCGGTTTCCATAACTTGCAACGTCAAATAAAGATTGCGCTCAAGGTTGGTTGCATCCACCACATTCAAGACCAAGTCCGGTTGATCATTTAGTAAAAAGTCGCGCGTCACGATTTCTTCACTGCTATAAGGTGACAATGAATAGGTACCTGGAAGATCTTGAATGACTAAGGCATTATCCGCTTTCAGCCGGCCAGATTTACGCTCAACTGTCACCCCTGGCCAGTTACCAATATGCTGCTTAGCGCCGGTTAAGGCATTGAACAACGTGGTTTTCCCGCTGTTAGGATTGCCTACCAATGCTAACGTTTCACGTATCGCCATCGCTTGTCACCTCCGTCACCAGCACATGTGCCGCATCCTGCTTGCGAATGCTCAATTTGTAACCACGGACCGCTAGCTCAATCGGATCACCCAAAGGCGCAATCTGATGAATTTTGACCAACGTGCCTTTGGTGAGACCCATATCCATTAGGCGGTGACGCAACGGTGGATCCCCTTTAATCGTGCGGATCAAGCCTGCCTGCCGCAATGGCAGATCAGCCAAGGCAATGGCAGGGGTATCAGCATCCATGGCAAACGGTCGAACCACGAGTAACTAGGCAATTTCATCGCTAATTGCTAATCGCTGACCTTGAAAAAAAATCACCATGCCTGACAACTTGCTTGCAGGCTAAACCACGGTCACTTTTTTGCCCACGACTAAGCCCATTTCGGCAAGATGCCGCCGCAAAGCGCCACTGCCACCAACGCTCATCAGTAAGTAAGCGCCCGATTCCCGTACATCTATCAAGGCCTGCATCGCGCTCATCCCGCTTTCGTCACCAATTTTGTGCTACTGGTAGCATAGCATGTTTTCGCACGAGCAAGGAAAAAAATCAAACAAATGCTAATCTGACAGGCCACTTTTGCATACATGGCATTGCTCATAGGATTTGAAAAAGCGTCTGTGATCAGTCTCAAGTACTGCGCACAGACGCCAATCGTGACTCCAATTGACTTTATTTAACTTTCGCCAAAACCGCTTTTGCAACGGTTGCGACATAATGCGTCTGGCCCTCTGTGGTCGGATGCGTTTTGTCCGCTACAAACCAATCATCATGGCCTTCTGACGCCTTGTGCCAATCAACAATGTGCAGATTTTGATAACGATGACTCATTGAAACAAGATCGCGATTAACTTCATCTGTCCAAGTCGTATCTGCATGGACATTAATCCAATATACCTGCCGCTTGCTGCCAAGAGTATTCATAATTGACGCGAACTCAGCATCGGTAAATGTGCCATTGCTTCCCAAGCCGATAATCACCGTGTCAGCAAGCTTGCCTGAAGCCGCTAATGATTTGAACAAATCCGGTGCTTCATAAATTTGTCGACTCACACCAGCATCAAAATAAATCTTCGGGAAAAGTTCCTTGTATAAATATTCGCTACCCAGCATGACCGAATCACCCACTGCTGTCACATCCAGTTGCTTGGCCGCTTGCACTTGATTAAAACTGAGGCCGTCAGCGGCAAAGTCTTTATAAACTGGATCTTTGGCCTTCTCAGAAGCTTGTGTTGCCTCCCGCATCTTTTTAGCCGAAGCTCGCGAGCGAACCGCTGCTTTAGAGCTTGAAGCAGAGGCGGCCGCCGCCTTTGCTTGTGCCTGTTGATGAACACCAAACCAAATACCGCCGCCCAATAACACAACGGCCAAGATGGCAATACCCCAGATGAGTCCCTTTTTCGATTTTGTTTCCTGTCTATGCATGCCGCACCCCTTCAAACAATTAAGTTACCGTATGATGATATCATAGAAAGTAGCATGAGTGCGCGAGCGATAGATGTAAAGCGTGGTGGTTAGTTCAGTGCTTAACCGAAGAAATGTTGATGACAAACGTCTGTCACGAATCAGTTTTGACCTCTTCACGCTGAGTTAATGGCGGCATGTCGCTCGAATGAAGCTACACATTGAACAAAAAAATCCTTCCAGTTAATAACTGGAAGGACTAACGTGTTCAACGAGTGACGTTCCACGAAGAATCACTCATGAAAAGATGCCGGCTGCAGGCATTATAGTTTGCTATGCATCAGTGCCTGCACCCTTTTTGTCCCCTTTTTGTCCCCTTTTGCCGGCAAATCTAGAAGCATCCAGAAGTAAGTTATTAAATCGTGTTTCAACGGCTTTACAGTGACTGATGATTTAGAACACAAAAATAAGCCTCCCGCCATTGCTGGTAGGAGGCATTTTTGCTACCTGATGTATAGACTTTCGCCAGGGTAGATCAGGCTGTAGATTGATTTCCCATTATTGGCTGCCAGTGTGTACATGCTAATACCGTACTTGCTGGCAATACTCCAGAAACTGTCACCAGAGCGGACAGTGTAGGACGTGTGGCTTACCGGTGAGGTGTATCCAGACGAACGCGAACCATAGCTCTCACCACCATTTACGCCCAAGGCAACATAATGATACCTGCCTGAATAGCTGAGGTACCGTGCCCAGACGTATGAACCGCGAATATACACATGATCATACACAAGGCTCTCACCCGGCACATAGCTGCCAACTGCCGTGTATCCTGTACCAGCACCAGTGCGGATGTTAACAGCCGTGGAAGGCTTGAAAACACCAGTTTGCGCATAGTCGGAATCGCTGGCTGCATTTAATTCTGCTGGCTGGCTTGGTGCCGTTGTTACATGTGTTGACGGGCTGAGTGTCTGATTCGCAGTAAAGAAATCATCATATAGCTGACTGACATCAAAATTACCATAGCTACCGGCGAATTGTTGATCACTCCGAAATTGCCAAGCATGATGGCTCGTGTATCGATCACGACTCGTGTTATATGGATAATCAGCAATCCAGCCTTTATCAACAGACATTTTTGTACCAACCCAACTACCCATTGTATAGATAGTTGACCGATACCCAGCTGCTTGAACAACCTCCATAAATGCCTTGTTGTTTGCGGTATTCGCTGCATAACTATTATTAGCTTGCTCGCTTGCCTCCACATCGGTTGCTAGAACAGCTCCAATTGGAAGGCCTGCAGACTGAGCTGCGGCTACGGCAAATCGTGCTTCTGCACGTGCTCCCTCAACTGTGGTGTAACGGGCAAAGTGATAACCGTTAAGATAAAGTCCGGCTTGCTTCGCACTCGCCAAATTATACTTAGCTGTTGGGTCTACATAAGTAGTCCCCTCACTAACCTTTTGAACAACTGCCTTGACTCCGTAATGAACCAACATGTCATAGTAATTGTCATACGTCATCAATCCGTTGTTATTAGAAGTATCCACCATGTCGGTATTTGCCGCATTGACCTGCGATGGCAGGGCAAAAGAAATAGCCGCCAAGAAGGCGACTACCAAAGTGATTAGTTTAGTTTTAAATTTCATGGTGCCCTCCTTATTGCTGTGGAGCAACAGATTCTGGTGCCAGCTGAGCCTTAACTGCGTCTGCGGCCGCCTGAGCTGCGGCAGCTACCTTATCTTGATTAGATGCTTCCTGATCAACTGTTTTTTGTGGATATGTTTCTGCTAGGCTGTCTTTCAAGTCCGCAAAAGCTTTCTCAACCGCGTTGGCAATTGTCTGCTCGTCTGTGCTGGTGAAGCCAAGCGATTTTAAGCCGTCTTTCACAGCTTGAATGGCAGTCGATTTCTTAACCGCACCGTCAATAGCCTGTGTCACACCGAGCTGTTCTGCCGCTGTTACCGCAGCATTTGCCAATGGGCCTAATACCTTTACCAAAGTGAGTGCTTGCTTGTTAGCCAGCAACTGTTTTGAGATCCAAGCCCCAATGATTGGGATTGCTGCTACTGCAAGTGATACCAAAAGTTCTGTCCAATTATTCATCATCATTATCTCCTTTAATGCCTACATGGTCTTCCAATCGAGTAATCCTAACCGAGTGACTGCCAAGCTCGTCATCGTGTGTTTTCAGATGAGCATTCAAGTCTGCCAGCGATTGTTCGTGCAGTTTTAGCTGACGATTAATTGTCCCTGAAAGCACTTGAATATCAGAACGCAATGGATCTAAGGCAATCTTTTTGAACAGCCAGCTGCCCGCACTTACACCCACCCCTATGATTGATATGAACTCCGCCCAGTCACCAATCGTGTATCCAAAAAATGTCACTTTCTCACTTCCCTCCACAAATATAGCCGCTAGATTTTGCTGGCGACTTGCTTAACAAGCTCATCTACTTCTGCTTGGCTAATCCAGCCGACACTCACGAACAAGGCTAAATCATCCTTGCTGTAGATTCCTTGCTGATAGTAGCTGATAATTAATGGTTTATATGCGTTCACGATTTTGCCTCCTTGGTCAATGTTGCCACCTGCTTTATCAAAGCTGCGTTTGACATAGTTAGACTAGCAACCATCTTCATAGTTTCAGCATTTGCTAAGTCAGCTGCAGACGGATCAGGTTTAGGTCTGTCAGCGTCTGGGTCATAATCAGCATCAGGAACGACTTGACCGTCAACAATACTTGCATGGTTCTCATACAAGCCAATGGCCTCATTAACTTCAATAACTTCGAATCCTTCATTGGTTGGCCCTACTGGTCTGTTTTCATCGGCATATGCCCAATTAAGCAGTCTATTATTGCTATCCGTCCACACTTTTATTTTCATAATGTCATCTCCCAGTTACGCAAAAAATGAATCCCCCGTTGGATAATCGTCTTTTGTTATATAAGAAACAGATCCCCCATAACTGCCAGAGGCTTTGGAAATGTTGCTATACCAGCCGACCGTTCCTCCGCTTGGCGTGCTTGAATACATAGCTGTAGATTGTCCGGGATCTGAAAAGCTCAAGCAGCTTGCAACAATTTTGTTTGTCAAAAGAGGTGTATAACCGGGTCTAATATCTGCGAGCCTCAAATAATTGTACTGATTAGCTATTGTGTGAATTTGAAAGTTGACGGTCACCAAATTTCCACGTCGCGTGTAGTAAATATATGCGTAATCAATATCAATGTTTCTTAGCGCGGTTGTATTGACGTAGAAAAATGTCACGTTGTCTGCCGAAGTGAATTTAGATTGGATATATTTTTTTGTGGCTGCATTTTCAGCGCTAATTAATGTTGAAAGATTGAGCTTGCCGCCTTGAAGGTTAGCGTATTGGGTATCTCCGGCATTGTCAGGTGTTCGTTCCCGACTGATAAATCCTGATGGTCCTAAGTCGCTAATCAGCGTGTGTCCGTCTGCTTTTCCTTGATCATTTTCAAGGTTGCCTGTGATATTCACGTGACCATATTGCATACTGGTGTTGCCACTGCTAAACTTTCCTAAATTGGCATCACTAAGAGCAGTGTGATTGAATGGTGCATTAATGTCAGGAGAATTAATGATTGCACTGTCAACCTCAATTGCAACAAGTTTTTCAATATTTAGAACCGCTTGCTGGATACTTTGGTCAATCCAAGTTGATCCATTGTAATACTGTAATGCTGTGGCATCGTTGAGTGTTGTGCCATGCCACCATAGGTCGCCTTTCTTGGGACTAGCAGGCGTGCCAAGTTGAATGTAAGTGTATGGCACATCCTTGCTTCCAGGAATACCTTGAGGGCCTTGAGGTCCCTGTGGCCCTTGAGGACCTCGCGGACCAGTATCACCCTTCTGTCCAGTTTGGCCAGTCTCACCAATCTTGCCCACTGAGTATCCTGCTTCTGTAGTGCCGTCGGTGTACGCCCATGTGTACTTAGTCCAAACATAATAGCCGGGTGAAGCTGCAGGAATCGTTGTTGTCCAGCCAGTTGTTGGAGCTACTGTACCGCTGGTATTTGATGCGTATTGGATAAGCGTTGATTTGATGCCTACGCCATCCTTACCCGGTTTACCGTCGGTACCACTATCACCTTGTGGTCCCTGTGGTCCTTGCACTAGTTGCCAACTATAAACAGCCGGATTAGTGCTGTCAGCTTGTGTGAAGTCTGTGTAACTACCGATGTATTTTCTAGAACCCGGAGTGTCCAATGAGAAATTTGTTCTACCATCACTACTGTCAGCATAGGCAATATGGAAGTACGATGTTTTGCCATCTGCACCCGGTTTCCCCGGCACCCCATCTTTACCATTCGCGCCATCTGCACCTTTAATCAGTGACCAGCTATAGTTGCTTGGATTGGTGCTATCGTCAGATACGAAGTCGCTGTAGAAACCAATGTACTTACGGTTAGGATCAGTGGTTGAAAAGTCGGTCTTCCCATCTTGACTATTTGCATAAGCAAAGTGAGCATAGGCAGTACGACCATCAGCACCCGGTTTCCCTGGCAAACCTTGATCACCTTTGGGCCCCACATCACCGTCTGCGCCTTTAAAAAGCGCCCAATTGTAATCAGCCGGATGGGTGCTGTCTGCCTTTGTGAAGTCACTGTACGTGCCAATGTACTTTTTGCCATCGCCACCGGATACCGTGAACCCGCTTTGGCCGCTTACATCATTCGCCCAAGCAGTGTGAAAATAGCTTGTACGGCCATCAGCGCCTTTTGCACCGGGAACACCATCAGCACCATCTTTGCCCTGAATCAATGCCCACTTGCCAGCATAATCTGCCGGATTGTCACTTGGAACGGATGACTTGGCATTGGGAACAATCGCCATGTACTTCTTTCCGGCTGGTAGTGCTGACATGTTAGTGCCTTTATCGTCATCGGCGTAACGAATCCATGGATAAAACTGAATGGCCTTGGGAATATTTTCAATCTTAACTGCCATATCTTTGAGTGCAGAGTACAAGTTAGGCTGCTCATTTGCGTAATCCCCTAAAGTGAGCTTGGTATAATGACCAGCGCGGCTGCGTTCAACCGACAGCACTTTCGCGGAAAGAAATAGATTCTGGTTCTCGTCAACAATGTGTACCGTTTGATTCAATGGCACATAGGGCGCATTTGCCAAATCAACTTCATAGTTGACATTTGGGTGGTTATACTTCTTCAAGTCTGCCAAAGCCGCTTGCAAAAGTGCTGCCTGCGAGTTTGAATCAAACGTTTTAACCCGATTCCAGTCAGAATGTGTTGGGTTAGGGTTGCTGTTGCTTAACAAACGTGAATATTTCTGTACGGCAATGGTATCGTGCAAGAATCCGTACTGATCAAGCACAAACTGTCCGGTTGGATCAGTCCAACTATACCCAATCAAATTAATTGGATCGTTTGAACCGTCAGGTGTAGCACCATAGGCCTTCACCGATGTTTCCATGTCGTAGATATCAACTGTCTTTACAATATTGTTGATGTCTTTGTTCATCTCAAAGGAAATTAAACTGTCGGAAGCGTCCTCGTGTCTGATATTGATAACACGTTTTACGGCAGTCGTACCTACAAAAACAAAGCCAAAGCTAAGCACTGCATCAAAATCTTTTGCGACTGATTTAATGCGGCTAAGTGAAGTGTCTTCATCTGTCCATGTAAGTGTTCTGACGTCTGTAGGAAATTCATTAATACCGATCTCCCAGCCAGAATCATTTGTAAACATGAGGATGTAATCAGCAATAGTATGGGCTTTGTCAGCTTTATAGGCACCCACCACCTCATTCATCAAATCGTTACCCGCATCCGTGCAAACGACTGTATGAATATGTGCTAATGCATCATGAGTAACACTGGCAATGACCATTTGATGTCCATTGCCTTCCTCATCTTGATATAAGACAAAGTTGTTTTCAGCCGCCATTTCATCAATAGCTTGCTCTTGCTCAGTTTTAAATGGTATTGTCAAGGTTAAGGCAATGGCAGGCCTGTCATCAGTTGTTTTAACTTCACTATCCGCGCTAACAAGCCATTCGCCTTTGCCATTAGTCCTTGCAACGCCCATGACGTTGAATTTGCGGTCTGAGAAATAGTATTCCATTTACAGCCACGCCTCCTTCAAATTAACTTCACATGCAAACGGTTTTGCCCATGATGATGGCATGAGCTGAATGGTAGTGTCACCAGGTGGCAAAAGAAACTTGTCCCACTGGTTGCCTAATGTATGCAAGGTGCGATCCTCGCTGCCATTGAAATAAGTTTTGGTACTAGCCACATCAATTGTAATTACATCGTCATTGCTGAAACGATTCTTAATATCTGTATACCAATTGACGTTCTGCCATTTAACGGTAGACGCAATTAGATACATAGTCGATTCGCCCCATGTCTTGTCACGCATGAACCATGTTGAGAATTGCTTAGTCTCAACATTGGCAGCATCCGCAAAGGTAAACTGGCGGTTAATAGTCGTCTCTCTCCCTCTATTGCCAACCCATGGTGACACTCGGAAAACAACTGAATTACCAAATTTCTGCAATTCCAACTGAATGAACTTGTCATTAGTGAAAATATTGCGATCCAACTGTTCATTGACAACTAGCTGGTCTTTGTAGTAACACATCCACCATATTTGGTCAGACAGTGCACTATTGTCTTTCAGTATCATCTGAAAGATTGGCTTGCCGTCACTTTCTAAGGTTGTTTCGAGTGCACCTACCTTTGCTACCCCAGTTTGAAAACGTGTCATAACATCCCACGTGAGATTGCTCTTGAAGTTACCGTTATGTGTCTGAGCAAGGTTGTGTTTGATTGAAGGCCCATTCCAATACTTGTGGTCGCCAGTAATGCTGGGCCAATTAGGCTCAACCTTCCAGCCATCATAGCTGTCCTGTGTCCAAATCGCATTGCCAATCTGTTCATTCGGCGTAGCTGGATTGTCTCCCCAGTAAAGATTATTGGAAGCTGCTTGATTATCCATATGCGAGCCTTGAACGGCTGCCAAATTCAAGGCCACTTCACTTTCTTCGCTGGTATAGCCATCAATTTCTTCAGGGTTGCCAAACTGAAGCGCGCCACCCTGACTATTGGCAAATCCTAGAAATCCATTATCAGCGTGCATAGTTGCCGTAATAACTGGCTCGACAGGATAGGTGCCGCCATTGTGCACCGTGATGGTGTCGGTATAATATTCAGGATCAGCTGGGTTAGGCGACCAAGGAGAAGCAATTGGCTCTTTTCCTAATTTGATATTATCAATACAAATCCAGCCCGGACTTGCTGATGTTTTAACAAAACCAAATCGCAAAGCGGTTACAGTAACGTCTTTATCCGCTGTCCACGTTTTTACAAAACGATGCCACGTTGTTCGACCTCCAGAAGTTTCCCGTTGGTCATGGCCCATTGACAGACCCCCAATTGGGGAATAATCACTCATCAGCAAATAGTCTGACGCTTGTCCAGTAGCTGACCATGCGCTTGCATAGTAGTAGCTGTATGTCCATGTTTCTCCTGCTTTAATGGCAACTGGTTCAGCCAATTGATATTGTACATATTGATCTGGATCGACTGATGAATCTTTGCTGAAGTTTCCAACTTCAAGCATAAATTTACCCATTGGTTGTGGAAATGTTCCATCAGGTCCCGCATTTACGGAGAAAATCCTATCCTTCATTTTTATGTCACCCCACGCAAAGTTTGCTGGGGTTTTCCCAGATTCAAAGCCAGAATCTGTCAGCACGTTAACTGGCACGTCCTTGTATGGCGTGTTGTCAGCCGTCTGCGTGGCTACAGAGTGCGCAATGCCACCATCGGGACAGACGAAGCTGATTGAGATTGTCCCTGATCGGAAACCTTCGGTGAAGGTAGGCTGACTATCTACGATGGCAAGATAATATTTATCCGGTTCATCCCCAAAGATTAGTTGCTGTGGTTCGTCCGCATCAATAGCAGCGGCCAAGGAACGCCTTAGTGGTACCAAATCGTCATTCATAACGATCCCAGTTACCAAAATCGTCTTGACGTCCCGTGACATGTATTGCAACATCTGACCATCGCTAATCCCGACCTTTTGCATTGTGTTGACGTGATTAGTTCCTACATCACGTTCGACCATCTGTACATACATATACTTGCTAATATCTACTCCAGCGTATGTGATGGTCACGCCTGCTTGTTTCAATTAAACGGTTCCTCCTTTCCAATAAGCATTGAACCTGTCTTTTCTGTCGTTGTACTGCTTAACTTTTGGCGCAACTTTTGGATAAAACTGATCGTCACCAACTTGCAGTACAAAGCTAAGTTTCGTGAGAAGGTCGGCAATGTTGTCCAGCTTCTTTCCTAAACCATCTGTATCGCCGCTTTCGCTTTCAGCAACGGAACCATTACCCAAGTTGTGATTGATGTTGGTAACAGCCTGTCCCAACAGCTGCCAAGCACGGCTTGTTTTAGTTAATGGCAAGATTGTTTCTGGACCATCTTCGCCAACAAGCGCATGGATTGGCTGTGTAATCAAGCCACCATTGGCGTAACCTTCACGGCCGCTTACACGAGCAAAGGCAGAACTTCCAGAGCCATAAATTGATTTCATGTAGTGAATACCGGCAAGCAGATCATCATAGCCGTTATAGACATCGCCGTGACCTGGAAACTTGTTCGCATTGAATGTTGGCCCAATGGTTTGTACAAGCCCCATTGAAGGTATGCCGGCTCTGGCGTTGCTATCCCACAAGTTAATTGCCTTAGGATTACCATTTGATTCACGCTGGATAACTCGCATCCATGCAGCAACTTGGTATGCCGAGGCATCAAATCCATTAGCCTTTAAAGCTCGAATAACATATGGCTTCCAACGTTGCACGCCTGAGCCACCGGGATTGGCCGCACTCATTTCTTCTTCCAACTTTTTAATGCGGTCAAAGAAGCCTGCTACGCCTTTTACATCTTCATCACGTAAAGCAGCTGAGGTGTGTTGAGCCATTGAACCAGCGCCAGCAACCGAATTAACGTTGAATATCTTCCCCGCTAAATTGGTGAAAAACTTCAATGGATTCCCAACTTGTGTCAGAATATTGCCAACTGTTGAGCTTACCTTGTCCCATACTTTTGATGCTGTCTTCTTAATCCCGTCAATAATGCCGTCAAGGCCACCTAAACCATTGGCGTAGCCAGGCAAAACATGTCCCAATTCTCCAGCCAACACCTTAGAAGTATCGCGTGCGTTTAAGATGTAGTCACCTTGCTGTACTTTCGTCAGCTCGGGACCGTTAGCTCCCAACAGTTTATACGTACCAGCATAAGGCTTGTATTGAAGTTCGGGGCCGGCTTCACCAACTAGTGCCATGCCATTCTGAACGGCACCACCATTTGCATATGCAAGTTGCTGAACCTGTGAATAACCATAAGTTGGCTTGGCTGCTGGCATTTTGTGTCCACCGAAGAAACCAACAATTTTGTTCCACCAACCAGCTAATCCACTGAAGATGTCGCCAGTGCCATTCGCTTGTTTTGATGCAGCTGACATTGAACTGTTGGCCTGCTTAGTCATGTGGCTAACAACCGTTTGCGATTGATCTGAAGCATAGCCATTCACCGAATCGTGCTGCTGAGAAGAAAGTCTAGTCACTTCGGCACGTTGACTGTCAGTTGCTTTTACTGTCTCCTTATACTGATTAGTAGCGTGCTTTGTGACTTTGTTGTATTGGTCTTTAGCAGCGCCCGAAGTGTCATCTCGCTGCTGTCTCGCCTTTGATACGATGTCTTCATACTGAGACTTGCTAATAGTTCCCAAGTCTTTGTACTCGTGGTCTGCCGTTGATTTGGTACTCTTATAGCGATCATCAGCAGCCTTGATAATGTCATCACGTGCATGCTGTGCAGGTTTGACTGCAGCGTCATATTCTTTCTTGGCATTTTTGGCGGTGCTATCAATTTGAGCAAGACTCATACTGCTCTTTTTCTTGTTAAATTCATTAAGCAGTTTTTCTTGCTGGTCTGCACCCTTCTTAACAAGAGTTGTAATTTTACTATTGTTGGTAAGTTGATCCTTTGCATATTGATTTGCGTAGGATTTGTAGGCCGCTAGTAGTTCCTTGTTCTTTTCGTTTTCATATTTCTTAGAATTAGTTCCGTACTTTTGCGCAATTTGCTGTAGCTTTTTAGTATTGCCGTTAGCAATATTTTGCGTTTGCGTGTAGTAGGCATTGGCATCTTTAGCCATTTGAGCATAAGCAGATTTCTTTGCCTTAGCTGCCGCTTGATCAGATTTTTTAGTCTTAGCAAGTTGCTCATCGGCTTGTTTCTGAGTTAAGACGCCTTCTTTAACCAGTTTTGCTAAATCAGATGCGGAAGCCTTTTCTTTTTTGGCATAGTAGCTGTCAACACTCTTGCTCATCTTTGAGTAGGTATCTTTTACAGACTTTTGTGCCTGTGCAATGGACTTAGGGTCTGTGCTAAACGAAACAACCAGCTTCTTGGATAAAGCCTTGGTGTATTTGGCAAATGAATCTCCCAAGGCCTTGGTATCAGAGCTAAGTTTAGGAGCCCTAACTGTGACGCCCTTGCTAGCATCATTCATGGCCTTCTTAATTGACTTGGCCCATCCCTGCACAGTCTTAGTTGATCCTAATGCATCACCAATCGCTGCACCGATACCAGCACCAGCAGCAGTGCCGGCGCCCGGTATAACAGAGCCTAAAGCAGCACCTATTCCAGCGCCAATTGTTGTTCCTGTTCCTTTTGAAGCCGCCTTAATCTTTTCCTGTGAGCTATTCGAAGTAAGTGCTTGTACAATACTGCCCGCAACATCAATTCCAGCACCAATGCCGCCTAGTTTGCCTAAGCCGCCTACAACTCGGCTACCTAAACTGGCTTTTTCGACTGTGCTTGCAGCCGCGCTCGCCCCACTTTCTGCAGTGGCTAATGAATTACCAGAGCCTTTTAGCAGTGAAAAATTAGACGCAATTTTGGCGAACAGACTTGTTTCGCTTAAAGCTTTCAGACCGCTGTACACATGACCTAATCCTGCTGCAAATTCCAGTGCTTTTTTTGTCATCCAAAGCCCTGCAATCACTTTGACGGTAGTTTGAATACCAGATTTGTTTTTGACAATATCATCTAGCACATCA
This sequence comes from Lacticaseibacillus paracasei subsp. paracasei, assembly GCF_000829035.1. Classification (NCBI taxonomy): domain Bacteria; kingdom Bacillati; phylum Bacillota; class Bacilli; order Lactobacillales; family Lactobacillaceae; genus Lacticaseibacillus; species Lacticaseibacillus paracasei. The sequence goes on from NZ_AP012541.1 coordinate 1,844,565, forward strand.
TGGATAGCCTTTAGCGGGTCTTTCATCGTCTTTGCATTAGTACCACCAACGTTTAGCCACCCGGCAATGTCTTTGATTGCAGTTTTGAACAGGGACCAGACTTCTTCGCCAGCAATTTTGGCAATGTCCCACATATCTCCGGCAATACCAGTAACATCTTTTTTGTGTGCGGAAACATAGTCAAGAATGTCTTTCGCTCGATTAGCAATATTAGCTAGGCCTTTACCAAGATCGGTAGCCGCTTGCTGTACAACTGGTGAAGTTAGAATACCTGAAAGAGATTGCATGCCGCTATTCTTAACATCAAAGAGTGGCGCGGTCATTTTAGCTTTTAATGTGGTCCAAGCGCCTGACATTTGAGCCATTGCGCCTTCACTGGTTTTCCCAAATTGGTCAAATGTGCTCTTGCTTGTTGTCCCAACTTTATAAACCAAGTTCATGAAGTCGTCAGACTTTATTTTCCCGTCAGCAACCATTTTGGCAAATGACTCCTGACTGACTCCGGCAGCTTTGGCTAATTGTGCACCTAAGGTAGGAGCCTGCTTTTCAAGTTTGGCAAGGTTGGTTGTGGTTAAATCACCTGAGGCAACGACTCGCGTCATCGCCTTAGACAAAGCGTCCATGCCGTCTCCGCCTTTGTGCGAAGCAGTGGCAATGCTAGCAATACCAGCACTAATGACGAGAGTTTTACTTGTGACACCATGCGTCATGGTATCAACGGTGGTTTGCATTTTGTTAACTTCGCCACCGGTTGCACCAGTTTCACTGCGCAAATATGACATTTGATCGGAAAGAATCTGGACATCGTTGGCCGACTTGCCCATGTTCTCCCACGTCATTTTCAGCTTTTCTCCGGCCTCGTTAAGTTCTAGCCCAGACTTTACCGTGTCGGTAATGCTTGAGCTTAGACGTTGCCAGCCGCTTGTGATGGCGTTAGTGATAAGGCCGCCTTCAACAATTTTGCGAAGCAGGCCCGGTGTCTTTTCGGCTTGTTTGTTTGTTCCCGATATAGCTTCTTTAACTCTGTTGAAAACAGAGGGGTTAGCCTTATCCATTTCAGTTTGCAAACCAGTCATAGAAGACTTAGCCTTTGCTAAACTGGTAGCCGTTTCATCAACACGCGTCTTCTGTGTACGCCATGCGTCTGAATCCTTGCCACTAGCACTGGCAATCTTATCCAACTCAGCAGACTGTTTAGACAACTGTTCATTCAGATTGCCAATGGAGGACTTATAGCCATCCATTTTGGCCTTGTTGGCTTCTTGCTGTTTGCCTTCAGCCTCTAAGCGAGTCACATAAGCTTGATTTGCCCGTGCAGCGGCTGTGTACTCTTGCTGTAAGCCAGCTAATCCAGACTTTTGATAGTCCATTGCTTGCTTGGCACGGTCTTGTTGAGACTGCATACTAGCAAGTTGCTTAGTGGCACCATCAATTTGTTGCTGATACTTTAAAAACTGTTGAGCAACATCGGCAGTATTGCCCTTGAGTTCACTTTGCTTAGACTTTAAAGCATCAATCTTAGCCTGTTGTGACTCAATAGACTTACCCAATCCATCATATTTAGCTTGAGCAGCTCCAACTGCATCACCAGCAGATTTCATCTCTGCTTCTTGAGCTTTCCAAGCGTTTTGGCTGGAACGAACAACCGCTGTTAATGATTTGACGGATTCGCTGGCACTCAGCAGATCCAGGGCAATCTTGGTGCTCATTGTTGCGTTATATTGTTGTGCCACTTTAATCACCCTTTCTCTTGGTATTGCTTCCACATGATTGCCGGATCAATTGGACGATCTTTAGGACTTTTTGCATTTAGCAAAGTTACAAATCCGAAATATTCCGCATCCCAGAATTGGTCACTAGTCCAGTGCATGTTGACCATTGCGTTTTGTCCCATATAATCAAAGTCTTCAAGCTTATTCTTTAATTCAAAAACTCGTTCTGGAGCACTAATTATCTTCGTCTTCGCTTTTGCTGGCATCGGCCTTCTTTGCTGACATATCGATGTCTTCATCGCTAAGTCCTTGAACGCGAAGGGCAACTCTAGTAGCAATTTTTACAGTTTCAGCGAATGACAAATCGTCCAGCTTTTCTTTTTCTGCTTTGTTTAAGTTAAGCGTATCGACAATAAAATCTGTATTGCTGTTGACCGCATTTAGGCTGGCATGAAGCTGCTCAGTAAACGATTTGTTCTCCACATCATCTGACTCGGCCATGCTGAGCTGGTACTTTAGTGTATTTCGCAGAATACGATTTGTTACTTTGACTTCATGTACACGATTGCTAAGCTGGCTAACTTTGATTTTCATTGGTAATACCATCCTTTGTATTTGATAAGGTCGCTGTGGTGAATCGGACACCACCAAGTTCACCAGAAAGCGACTTTTGAGCATAAAAAATAGCGCACATTCGTGAGCCATTCAGTTGTTGCTATGAAATTGTGTCAGATTGCGTCTGTCAGCACCGGCTTATTTGCCTAATGAGGGTGACAGTACATATCCGCCAAACACTTCTTTGTACATGTTGGCTTTATCAAACTTAGAATCAAGGTCGCTGTAAATCTTGTATGGCTGGTTTCCAAAGGCCACAGTAGAAAGTGCTGTGTAAGTCAAAGTGTCATCTACACGTTGTTCTGCTGCCGCATCAGTCTGAATGTTAGCTGCGGTTTCGGTCATGACGCCATCACCAAATCCATAATAGACAAAGTGCGCCCGATCAATGGTTTGAGCGGTAATAAGCAAGGCCACATGAGCCTTCAAATTCTCATCGGTCCAACCGCCCTTGGTATCACTGACAAAGCCTTTAATTTGCTGCTTGATTTTGTAATCCAAGTTGTTAATATCCAAAGCCACTGTTGGTTCTGAAGTACCAACGGTAACGTCTTGGACGTTGTTGTTGCCATAGATCTTAGCAATTGTACCTGCTAAGCCTGTAATGTTGGCCGTTTTAGTACCTAAATCTTTGTGATCGACAGTATAGACACCGTCTGTGCTTAGTCCTGTATCAGCGCCAGAAATTAACTTTTGCTGTGCATCAACCAAAGCAAGCTGAATTTGATATAAACCTACTGTTGCCATTTGAATGCCTCCTAAATATTCTTTGTTCTACTGAAATAAAATGTGTTAAAAAGTTGCTGTGTGTCTGGGTCTAATGTTCGTTGCCTAACGGCCGCTACCTGCCAATGCTGATGAGTAAAAGCCTTCATCATGGCGATCTCAATGATTTCGGGATCAGAATCGAGCAATTGCGAGTACCAAATCTGTACTTCTACTTCCTGATTCAGCGCCCAGAAATCGTTGTCACCATGGGCGGTAGGATCATCAGCAGCATCAGTAATCAGCACGACTGTTGTGTTCAGATTATCGACTAATTCTTGCGGCAAGTTATTGCCTTTAACTGCATTGATATTGGCAATTTTGGCTTGGGTAAGCATCGTTACTGCATCACTTACAGCGCTCATTTATCCCCACCACCATTCGATTTGGCAATGATTGCCTGATATTTATCGGCTTCAGCGGCAAATACAACATCTTTGGCATCGTCACGGGCATTATCAACAAAGTGATCCCCGCGGATGTTCTTTGTCCCGTCATTTAAGAAACGAGCAATGTAGGCTTTATTGCCAAACGCGACCGTTGAGCTGCCATTATGGTCACCGTCAATATCTCCTTTTTTACCACTAATGTCCTCGCTCAGATGCCCATACTTGCCACCAGTACCCTTAGTGTCTGGGTGTTTTTCTTTGGTTGCTTCTTGTAGCTTGCCAGCAAATATGTCAGCACCAGCCTTGGTAATCTTCTCTTGGTCGCTAATAGACAATTCGGCGGCCTTTGATACTTGCTTAAGCCATTGGCCAAGTGCCTCATCCATGTCCACGGTTATGCCCCCTTAGTTGTTTTGACTAGGGTCAGATAGTCATAGCGAATAGCATCGTTTGAATCGTCTGGGCTAATGTCTGAAATGTCATACACAATACCATCAAGGCGTGCCTGATGTTGGCTTGCGTTACGTACATCGTGCCTGACAATAACTGTGATTGAATTGTCCAAACGTGTGCCCACAAGCGTGTACTGCTGGGTGAGTGTCCGCGTCTGCTGCTTGAAATGCAGACTATAATTCGGAACAAAGCTAGTGATATTAAGGCCAGCACCAGTCGTGTGTGATTTTGGAGATCCGAGATCAACCTTGCGGCTGAAATCGGCTACTTTAAATTTAGCCATCAGTCCCACCAGCCTTTGCTGCTTGATCACGCTGAATCTTCCAACGAATGCTGTTGATCATGTAAGCATAGCTGGGTGGATAGGCCTTGCTTTGGTCAGACAACGCGCCACGACTGTAGTACATGAAGTCCACCAATACACGTACAGCTTGGTTAAACAATGGATATTTCCTGTATATACCAACGTCAATCGTGTCATCGATGGCCCCAATTATTGCTTCTTCTGCGGTACTGATCATATCGGCAAGCACCGAAGCATCCCCATTGGTATCAAGATTAAGGTATTGCTGCATGTCTTCCGGGGTGACTCCCAGGCCAGCAAGGGACTTGTCTGTCATATTCAGCCCTCCCTTAATAGCCGCCCGTCATTATCAGCGAATTGTTTATTTCTTAGGCGACTAATAATCGTATTACTTACCAAGACCGGAACCAGGTACATCTGTATTGGTCACAAAATATCCAGCATTGCTATCGGCCTTTTGGACGCCAAATCGGAACGCGGCACCAAGATATTTACCGTAGATCTTGCTGTCCTCCCATGCCAGAGTGACCTGCTGACGATCCGTAAACAGGACACCACGCTTCAGATCACCAACGAATGCTTTTTGATCACCTGCAAGAGAGCCGAGAAGAGTATCACCAACAACATATACAGGCACACCAAGAATCGTGCCCTTTGCAGTACCATCGGTGATTGAATCAGACGCATCATGAAGCAAGTAACGCCCATTCTTGTCCTTCAAAGTATCCAACGTATTGAACAGGGATTGAGTGACAACCAGCGCACGACTGTAAGCTGGATCAAGATCAACGTTCAGGATGTGCTTAAGGCTATCTACAAGAGTATCAGTGGTTGTTGCCTTGGCTGTGAATGACTGCAATACAGGCGCAATCATCGCGTTGTAAGTATTGACAGACTTCTCGTTAATGGACTGGCCAACAAGTGAGGTCAAATCGACTTGCGAATCAGCGATAGCTTCTTCGGACAGTGGAATTGCGCCACGGTATGTTCCTACAGACCAATCAACTTTATTGAACTCAGGCTCAGCAAGTTTGGGATTTTCGGCCAATTCTGCCACGCTAGAAAAACGATCAGTTGCCCGTTTCAAAATAGGGTACGTGCCCTTAGGAGTGGTAACTGGGGTCTTGGTAACCAAGGTAGACAGATCAACAACCGAATTTACTTCTGCGGTAGGGTCATAAATAATTTCTTCCGGAATTAACACGCCTGCTTCGGTCGAAGTAACGTGACTGGTTGCATCAATCACCTTGCCATGGCTATGGATGAAGTCGTTGATAGCTTTCTTCTTGTCATCAATTGGCTTTTTTGACAGGTCAGTGCCTTTCTTGCTGCCGTCATCTTTGGTCTCAGTCTTTGTTTCTGATGCTTTTTCTGCTTCCAAATCCTTAATCTGATCGTTAATAGCGTCCCGACGTGCCTTGGCAGCGGTTAAGTCATCCTTGATCTTTTGGAAATCATCCACAGATGCATTTTCATCTTGTAATTTTGCGTTGAGCTGCGCGTTTAGGTCGGCACACTTGGCGCTAACTTCATTGAAAATCGTTTGTAATTTGTCCATTATTGGACCTCCTTTTTGTCATAAAAAATAGCCAGCTTCTTGGTTAGCAGATTGTCTTGCTTTGGAAGTTGACTACGTAGCTTTTCATTTTCATCCTTCAGATTCTTAATTCGTTGAACTGCTTGATGTGGAATAATCGGGCCCACCGCATTTACAACCGGCGCGTCGAAGTCTAGCTTTTCATCAGCCAATCCTAGTTCGACAGCTTGATCAGCGTCCAGCCATGTTTCTTTATCCATCAATGCTAAAAAGTCATCGGCAGGTTTCCCAGTCTTTGCACCATAGATGTTTGCAATTGCACTATCGGTAGTTTTCAGCATCCCAGAAGCAGCATCCATCTCGCGTGAATTACCACTAGCATCACTTGATGCTCGATGAATCATCATCTTAGCACCAGGCGCCATCTGAACCTTATTGGCACCCATGGCAACAATGGTAGCCGCAGAGTATGCGTTTGATACGATCTTTGCTGTCACATTTCCTCGATAGCTACGCAAAGCATTGCAAATTTCCGTTGCTGGATCTACCTCGCCACCATCGGAGGCAATCTCAAGTGTGACATCAGATCCATCGTCAGGCAGCTTATCAACAATATCGGATGGAGATGTTACAGTCATTCCGAACCAATCACGATAAATAGGGGCAGAATCATCGCTTGTAATGTAGCCCTTAACAGGAATAATCACTTGTCATCACCTCCCTTCGTTTGGTTAGTAAGTGGTTTGAACTCCGGCAAGTTATCTGGCAAAAAACCAGATCGGGTGAGTATAAATTGTGCCTGTTCTGCACCTAGCACCCCAGACTTAGCAAGATTTGATACCTGGTTGATAAGCGCCGAATCATCAACATCCAACATATCTTTGATATCTAATTCGAGATCAGGCGCGTTCATCTTCAAACGCAACTCATCCACGATTGGATTTACATATGAGTTTAAGTTCGCCAGATATGTTGCCTTGATCTGGTCAATGTTGGAATGTTGGCTTTCAGTCGATGTGCCACCACCCAAAATGTCGCTGGGTACGCCAAAGGCCTTGGAGATTTGATCAGCAGAGTATGCTGAATTGTCAGCCAAGGCCTTAAATACATCCGTCTTCATTTCAAGCTGGGTGTAATCGAACCCATCGGGTAAAACCATCAAGCGACCGGAGTTATCACCGGTGTTTGCCTTCTCAAACTCTTCACGTGCCGATTCTAAGTCTTTACCATCGCTTAAATAGTTGCTGATTGTAAGCTTTCCGGCAGGATTAATCTGGTTTTCCATGGCGCTCATGTTGCTCTTTGAGGCTTTATCGTCCAAATTAAGGGCGTTTTGCAAGCTCTCTAAAGGCGATCGACCAATCAAATAACGATATTGTGGGTCTGGCATGAGCCTAAAATGTAGCATTTGGTCTTGCCTAAGAACCATTTGAGGACGATCATTGCCCTCCAAAACCGTATAAACAATGCCCATATTGCCTGGCAAGTAGTTAATTTGGACGTCAGAGTTAGGAATATGTTCCAAATTTTGGCCAACTAATGGAATGTAATCATTGCCTGACAAACACAGCTGCATCAACGCACCTTGCCAAAAAGAAAACCGGCCTATCAAGCCGCTAGGGCTCTCAAGTCGGTTCAATGTTGCAGTATTTTCAGTTTTGAAGTGTGCCGAGGCAACATCGCTAGCAATACGGTTGATCACACTATAAACATTAGTGTTTTGCAAAGCGGACAGCGCCGAAACATAAGACAGCTGCATGCCGCCAACCGTGGTCGTGAAAAAAGCAGAATTGCTCGGATAGACCATATTTTTGGCCTTGCGTTTGTTGAAATTTTTAGGGGTTAGAAGTCCCATTTAACTTCACCCCCTTTCTTTGTCTAGAATGTAAGCAACTAAACACAGCTCAAAGCCTGCAACTAGATAACCAATAACAACGTTAAAAGTGAATGCTGCTACCGCAATCAGTGCCAAACCGGTGATAAAGATCATCACCGTGCCCCAACTGCTGAAAAAATTGCCAATAATCTTTGCCATTATTTACCACCTCCAAACATTGCCTTGAAAAAGTCACGTTTTCCCTGCACGTCCAAATCATTCAGTGGGTTATATCCCTCATCATGATAGTTTTCGAAATAGAACTTTGCCTGCGCATGAGCATTAATAAGCGCATCAGTCGTATCAATATGATCACTCGTGCGATTTTGACGGTCAATCTTGACCGAACCGCCGCGATCTTCTACCAACACAGCGTTGTTCAGCCCATCAATCAGTAGCGGATCGTTCAGCATCGAAATGTTGCCATTAATAAACAGATTCTGAAAGTCCTTAGTAGGTTCATTCAGCTTGAACGAGGTAGGAGGCAAAGGGAACCATTGCCACTGCGGCTGATAATTCTCCAGTTTCTTTTCTAGCCATTCACCATGGTTTGGATCTGCAATAATGAATTTTACTTTTAGCCGATGTTGATTAACATAATCAACCAACCACTGGTAAACCTGATCGGTGTTGATTACGCCTGATGCAAGATTCGTAATATCCACAAAGCCTGCATCTTGCAATTTAAGGTAATCTAATCCGTCCTGTTTCGACTTGGCTTCAATGGTTTTTGCCTGTGCGAAGGGAATAAAGCTGTGCTGCTGAACATGAAACATGTGTTTGTCATGATCGGTATAAGGATAAATGAAGCCAAAAGATGTATTATCATTGGTCTGCGATCCGTCAAATCCGATGAACACATCACGTCCATTAACATCAAAATGGTCGATAATACTGCGCTGAATGTTGTCTAGGGACAAATAGCTGTTTTGAAATCTCCGGCTCCACAGATTTAGTGACTTATTTACGAAGGTTTCAAGTGTTCCCTCACGTTCGTTATCGTTGCGGTCTTGATTAAGGGCATTTTGAAGGTTATCGCGTTTGCTTTTAGGCAGCTCAAGCAGATTAGGATTTGATTTTGCCCATGTTTCGGGTTCAAACACCTCATCCTCCGAGTCCTGAGAATAAATTACTTGAAAAACATTGTCAGCGTCTCGAACGGCGTCATGCTCAATGGCAGCCCTAGTTACGTCTTCATCATTCTTAAACTTAACCTTGATATCGGGGTAAGCTGTTGAAATCTTGACAAACATTCGGTTCTTAATGCCATTTTGCCCGGATGTAATCTGCTTTAAGGTCTCATTCAGTGCTGGTCTCAAGTTGCCAATTTCATCGTAAACAGCGATTGCGTTGTGGAAACTATCAAAGCCACCGCCTTGTGATGTGCCTTTTCGAATCGTATTCTTAGTATTTTTTGCAATAACTTGCGTGGTCTGAGCTTCCACGCCTCGCTCTCTAGCATCATCTGCAAAGTCCGGCAGGGATAAAATTGTCTTCGCCTGCAAAGATACGTCATTGAACAGCTTGGTTGCATGTTCACTATCGTAACTGGCCACTAGCAAGTCCTGTGATGTCGCATTCCAGCACACTACGAAGTAATAAAAGTTGATTAGGATAGAAGCAAGCCAAGTTTTGCCTTGCTGCCGAGCAATAGATATGTTGGAAGTTGTGAATCTGGTGCCATTGTCCAGAGTGCGCCATCCAATCAAGCTATCAAGGATAAACGATTGCCATTTGAATGGTTGAATTTTCTTTGAGGTGTCATCTGGATTGGGCAGCAGTCGTGAAAAGTATTCAATGGCATTAACCATGTCGCAATTATATTGGTAAGGAAAATCATCATTGCCAATTCTAAGCAAATCGTTTAAGTGCCGAATACATGCCAACTGCACGTCTCTACCAGTCATGTATTTATCCGTAAACATCACGTCATAAGCGTATCTTGTCCCTGGGTCGCGGTACTTATCAAACAGTACTTGGTAATCTGATTGGTGCGGCTTTACGTAACCGCGAATATCTTGCACACCAGTGAAATCAAACGTCCGCACCAAACTTAACCTCCTTCAATGGGCTATCTTGCTTAGGCTTTTCTGGCTCTTCGACAGTTATCTGGCGTAGTCCAGAGTCAAATGTAAGGCCCAAGTCATGTCCTAGCGACTTCATGTTTTTTACACAAGAGTCCATCTGAACAGCGCCCGGAGAGCGCTTCACCGCAACATCATCGTTGTCATAAATCCACAGCCCTTGTTTTTCGATTAGCTGCTCAGACTTAATGTAAATAGAGTAGTAGCGGCAATATAATTCAAGCGCTGGCTGATCTATCTTTTTAAGATAGCCAATTTTCTTTATTTCTGGAACAATCGCCTTCCAAAGACGCGATGCTTCATCATCAAGATGAGCTGGCGGTGTGTTCTGGATCTCCTTAAGATCATCTTCATCAGCTGTCACGGTATTTGAGCTTTTTGAGTGCAATACTGTCAATTTTGGTTGATTTTCAGGCAAAAAACACACCTCCTTTCAGCATCAGAAACCGCTATTTATTGGGATTCAAGTCTAAAAAGCCGAAATTTTTCAAAAAATGAGTTTTCGGCAAATGGACACTGGTGTGTGAGGTCCCCTGCGACCTACATAGGGGCCCCCGTTATTTTTTGTGAGCGAGAATCCATGTTGATATTTTTTCTCGTGTCCATTTTGTCGCAGTGTCAAGATTCTCTATTCGTGATTGTGATTTATATATCTTGTCCTCTAGCTGTGTCTTCCAATAGTGACAGCCTTTGCACAGTACCCATAGGTTGTCATGATCTAAGCACTTGCTTCTGTCAATCCTCAAAGGCACGATGTGATCAGTGACTAGATAGCCAGGCTTGTCATAGGTCTTGCCACAACATGCACAAGTGAAGTAGGCATGAGCTTTAGCATCACGTGCGGTGTGTTCCCATATCTTAGACTTATAGAATGCGGCGGACTCTTTGTCGCGCTTGTACTTGTCGTAGTACGATGTGTCACGTTTAACGTGCTTTGTGACATCAGCATAGTTAGGCTTATACAGGGATGCGTGCTCAGCGCAGTATGGATTTGCTTGATCATACGGGATTACATTGTTGCATCCAGCCTTGCGGCATACCTTCACACGCATGCGCTATTCCTCATGTAATCTAATGACGATCCCCAATCCGATAAACAACACCAGCAAAGCAATCATCACTATTAGTGGCGCGAATACTAGCAGCCAACTCCATGCGATCAAGCCGAATAGCTTGGCCAGCACGAATATCAGTGTTAGCAGTAATAAAAAATTGCACATGCTAAATCTCCTCTCGATTAAGATAATATGATTGTCGAATAGGAACCGTTACCGTCAATATTTAGACTAGTAACATCCCATCCTGATTTATTTAGCAAACTGATTACTTCATTAACGACTGCTGGATTGTACTTGGCAACGCCAACTGAGATTGGGGATGTAGTATTAATTCCTTGATTAATGGCATCGTTCACATCAGCAATCAGACTGTCTTTGTATTTCTTAGTTGCATTGGCACGAGTTGGCAGTGATTCTTCCATTTTTGGTAGCACTGGTGCCGGTGGAGGCAACTGACGGTGAGACAACTGCCTACTTTTGCCTTTAATATTATTTGAGAGCATATGTTTCCCTCCGTGTATTGTTTCCCTTGATAGCTCTTCAATGATTTTTTGCTCCGTGCGGCTAACGTAGCCATAGCTAACACGTTTCATACCTGACATGACTTACACCGCCAACTCGAATGAAAAACCTCCGTGATATTTGCGCTTGCCACGAAGACACTTAGATACAGCGCTTCGGTCTAGTCCAAGAAGTTCCGCGGCTTTTCTGGCACTTTCAAAGAAATAGCGATGTCCCGATCCACTTACCGCATAGATTGGACGCTCGTTTGCCTTTGCCGCGCGTTCGGTGCGAGTACCGTAATTGGTATTATATAACGCTGTACACCACTCAAGATTTTCAACTAAGTTGTTGCCTTTGTCCTCGTCTATGTGATTGACTTCTGGCAAGTTGTCGGGATTGTCTAAAAATGCTGCGGCTACCAAGCGATGAATGAACACTTGCTTTATGCTTCTGTCCCAATATAAATTGACCTTGAGGTACCCGTTTCTATTTGGAAAGCTGGCGATCACCTTCCCTTTTAAGCGGCGTCCTTGTGCGTCTACACGTTCAAGGCTTCTTACTCTTCCCATGTTGCTAACTTGGTAGAGGCCTTCAAATCCTTCAATATCTTTCCAAATTTCAGTTGAGTTCATAAGTACACCTCAATCTTTCGTCGTCATAAACGAACGCATACAGCAGATGTTTGCCCGTGGTGAAGCCATTCTTAATCTCATAGGGATCATTTGGCTTTGCTGTTCCAAGCTGGCGCCACATAATGCCACGATCATCTTTAAACCGCTCGCTATGATAGTGGCCTGAGTGAAGTTCGTATGTTTTTGCCATATTGAATATCTTTTTGTACTCAAATGGGAAAAGCCCTGTCAGCTTGTCCTTGGCTACATCTCCGTGGGCGAGCATAATGCCAACATGCCCTAGCAAGTATGCACAGCGCCAGTCGGTTGCCAAATTGCTGTCATTGAGATCAACGTGTACTTGTGGATAGCGATCTATCAGCGCATAAAGAAAAGCGTATTCGAGATCACCTGAATGGTTACCGAACACGCTCTTGATTGAGACGCGATTGCTATATTCAATTGCCAGCGGAACAATTTGATCAAAGAGCTTCACTGCATCATGGAATGCCTGACGCATGTTTGCGTGATCTAGTTGTGTCCCTCTAACCGTTTGTGTTGCATGAATCTGATCACTATGGAATAGATCTCCCAATTGCTCGATCACAATCTCGTTGTAGCCGTCCATGATGATCTCTCTAAGTTGACTCACCATGTCTTTTAGATCGGCGAATGTTGTCCAGCCAAAGTGCAGGTCAGGCAATGGGATGACTAAGTTGCGATCGCCCGATTTCTTCATGCCGTAATTGACCGGAATGATTTTGTCGTTGAACGCTTCAGCCATTTCGCTTATCGATAAGCCTTGTTTCGGCTTTACGCGAATATGAATGCTGTACTGCGGAACTGTGCCATTTTCGGTACTATGCTGCTCATACACTTTGTAGTCGCCTAAGACCATCTCGAACTTGTCAGGATCGTATCCACACAACTCCATCAAAGTTCGTGGGTCTTTATTTGGCTCATGCTTGAGTCTCATTAAGGCAGTGACTGTTTGACTACCATCAGCATTAAGAGCGACTTTTCTATCAACGGGTTGGCTCTTTCTATCTGTTTTCGCTGAATCGTATTCATTATTCAATGGCTTTTGGAACTCGATTCCAAGCCGTTTTGCTTTGCCCTGCAACGCATCATAGCTAATCCCGAGCTTGTCGGCTGTCTCTCGTCTGGTAAAGCCTTCAGAGGCGAGCTTCCTAATGTCACCGATCTGTTCATCTGTCCATTGCATCTACTCGCCTCCTGAAATTTATTCTTTTACGTATTTCAGCAGTAGTTCTTCCGGTCTCTCGCCTTTTGACTGAAACGATTGCTTTTTGCCCAAAACAAAAGCCACCTCGGTATGAGGCAGCTGTGTGTATTCGCTTATATATATTTGTTTTGCCGGGCATTTTGCGAGCCATTGCTGGAATGAATCATTGTCAAAACCACCGTAGTCTTTAGATGTGCCAATATAGGGTGGATCACAATATACAACGTCGCTAGGTTTGACGTCGATTGAGCGATAGTCAAGCACCGAATATTTTAGCGGTTCCAGTCGTTCAAGTTGCTCAATTTGCTGAAGTTGCTGGAGTCGCTCGAGTTGCTCGAGTTGCTGGATCCGCTGGAGTCGCTCGAGTTGCTCGAGTTGCTCCAATTGGTTTCGGCGCCATTTGTGATAGACGGTATATTTCCCCGAAATAGTGGTTTCATTTTTTGCATATGAATAAAGCCCATCTAGTTGTGTACCAGTATTTCCTGAGAATAATGCTCTTGTTACTAACAATTTTTCTTTTTCGGTTTTCTTTCCCCACAAATAATCGTGTAGGTTGTTGCCAAAGCTCCAAACGGTCAGCACAAGAGTGCGTTCAATCGAATCAGGCATGTTATCTCGCCAGTTGTCAAACGTTTCGCGATCCATATATACATACTTCATTAGATCAAAATGAGGGCTGTCTTCGATCAATGCTTTCAGCAGATCAACGGCTGTTCTTCGCCGGTCATTGTAAACTACTTCGTTCCATTTACCAGACGAGGCTGCTGTCAAGCTGATTGATCCACCGCCTCCGAATACGTCAACTAGACGGTTGCCAGCGGGCAAGATGTCGATGATCTTTTCTGCCTTTTGGCCCTTGTTGCCAACGTATGGTAATCCGCGTTTCCATTTTTCTGACTGTTTCAAATTGGTTTCCTCCGAAATTATGTATAAAAATAGCACCTCACCGTTTGGCGGAGTGCTATTTAGTCACCATATAGACTACTAAGCAAAACGGAAAATATTATTTTGCGAAGAACTGGAATCAGTAATTGTTCCGAGAAACGAATCAGAAAGTCCTAAAACTTCAATTAGTAGTTTCGGCTCTATTTGAAATACGTCCGATATGATTGAACCTAGGTCCCCTCTTTCATAAAGTAACTTCAAAAGCGTCTTTATTTTCTCTGGACGATTGATAGGAATATCGTTATCCAAAGGCTCAATTTGTTTATAGTGTTTTCTATACATAGAAGCAAAAAAGCGATTGTTTTGTTCTTTAGATACAAGCCCTAGTTTATAAGCCCGATACTCAGCGGTCGCTAACGAAACAAGAAAGTCTTTTTTAATAAGCTTATAATCATCTGGCCTTGCAGGATTGCGCACAGTCTTGAATGCTTCTTTGATTTTTTCTTGTGGTAAGAGCAACGCGGATGCAAACTCATTTGCCTCATGCTCGTACTCCCTAAACTCTGAGTTTTCCAAGTTCTCAAAATCAACATTTGTGTGCATTAATAGATGACCAAGCTCATGAGCAACATCAAAAATTCTTCTAACAGCGCTCTTATTACGTCTTCCTAAAATAATAAAAGGAGAGCGTAATGAACCATCCTCATTTCTAGTCCAAACACTGTAGGCATCCGCATTAATATCAATTTCTTTCTCTATAACAAATGCTCCAGCATTTTCAACAATGTAAAGTAGCCTTTTATTGCTATCTATTTTTAAACTATTCCTAGTGTATTTTGCAGTATCTTCAATTGTCCACCCTTTTCCGGATAATAAAGCTTTCTTTTTTGTTGTATTAAGCTGATGAACAAGACTCTTTAATTTGTTGGCTTTGAAATTTATGACCGCTTCGCAGTATTCAATAATATTTGCTGCAAAATTAATCTGAGTGACGTTTTGAGCAACGCTCTTTCTAATATTTCTTTCAGATGATCTAAATGCAACGTGTTGTGTTGGAACGATCCCGTTCCTTGGAAACTTTTTGAAAAAGAAAGTGCTTTTAACGTCAAAAATTTTGCTCATTTCAATTACAGTGTTAATTTCTGGCGAAAAACTTTCATTTTCATAGTTTCCTATTGATTGCTCAGTCAATTTCAACTTATTGGCTAGTTCTTTACGAGATACGCCATATAGCATTCTTAAATTTTTGAGATTTTCTCCATAAAACATTGAAATCCCCTCATATATCTATTTTTGATTGTTTGTGTCCGTGTCTGTTTTCTTTTTAGCTTCCTTATAAAATTCAACTTGTTCTTCGTTTTCTGTATTTGGATTTATAAGATCACTCGAATCCAAGCCTTCTAAAATCTCACTAGGCATTCTAACTGGGCTTGCTGCATTAAGTGCCTTCAAATCTTTTATTTCTAACACTTTCGATCCAAAAAACAGGTTTAAGCCAACATCAGATATATCTTTGCTATCATTCACTCTATAAGTCAACAAATAGAGTGCTTCTGGAACATCATCAGAAGAAGACTCTTGCCGAACCTCGTTTAAAGCCTGCTCATCTTCCTCAGGCATATCAAGTATAGAAAGCTGTTCGGCCTCTTTTTTGTTTGTAAATAAGTCTTTAAAATCTTTATTGAATTCCATTCCCCACTGAGATATTACATTTCTTTTTCCGTTTTCTTTTCCTCCTAAATAACCACCGTCAATAGTTCGCTGCGGTTTTTGAACAAGCCAAATATAATGACCGCCTTCTCTTATTTTGAAGCAGACAAACTTCCACGATGAAGTTTGAAAAACTTTGGGGTCTACAGTATCATCACCATCAAATTGCCTTTTTATTTGGTCATCTATGTGGTTGGCTCGTGTCCATGAATATCCGGAGCTAACAATCATTTCACGCTTCTTTTCAAAACGCTCCTCCAAATAGTCCAAGTATCCTTGCCTCAATCCATCTACTAATTTCTGCGAAAAATCATCATTAAAAATATATGGTTCCATATTCTCGCCAGCTTTCTATTTATTGTCTAATTATAGCACCTCTTTTCATTTTTTCGGCTATTTTCTTTTCTTATTTTTTTGATCCAAAAAAGCGAGCGGGCGGAGTTGCACCGTCCTGTTTCAGCATTGCTTAACCGGTATCAATGCCTTCCCTCATCTGTTGCTCGCATAATGCGCACGGCTTCGATCGTTAACCGTACGGCTTCTGGCTGTTCACCCTTGTCAACCAGTGACCAACTTTGATTGGCTGGCAGGACTTTCACCCGCTGTATCTTCCATCAGCCACGCTCGCTCTCCCCAGTGTCAGATGGGGTCATCGCAAGCTGTGTCCGGTCGCTAAACTGGACAATGTGGCATGCGGGAATCGAACCCGCCTGACTATCACGGTCAGTCCTCATTGCCACGCCTTGCCACAGCTTTATCATCACCATGGCACGGAGGAAAAACGCGGTGTCTCAGGTTTCTCACCTTTGGCACAATACCATCATATGACGGAAAAACAGTTGAAAGGTCTCACAAAGGTCTCATCTCGATTTCAACCAATGGACAAATCTCAGCGAATGCGATTAGCGCTTCTCGTTTTGTTCGATAATACTGGGCTTTTGATAAAAACAGCTTGTCCATTATTTGCTGGTCACTATATCGTTTGGTTAAGTAAGAACTTGTTAGTATAAGCCGATGATTCGCTGAATCCAGAGATTCGATAGCACCTTCACAGCACGCTATATAGTACAGCTCGTCAGCGTGCGATATTACCTTGTCCTCGGCTTTGTTGCCATAGCTAGGTGACTTGGGCATGCCGTCCATCACGGGACTTCTGAGCGCTATTTTGGTGCGTTGAGCGATCCGCTTATGATGCCAGTAGTTCCCCAAGACCTCTTTGGCGTTTTCAATTGTTTTTTCATGATCAATTGGGCTAAAATATCTCGTTGCTCGCACCACTGCGTCCACTCCTTATGGTATAATTGAATTTGTAAAAATTTGGGGAAACGGCGTGCCGTAATGGTGCGCTTTTTTATTTGCTTTCATGAGACCGAATGAGCTCCCACGGATCAATCCCAGCTCCATATGCGATTTTGTCCAAGGTGTTAAGTGAAACACTACCCTTCCCAGAGATTGCATATTCAAGCGTGTTAATGGGTATTCCGATCTCTTTTGCATATTTGGCTTGTGTCATGTTCAGATCGTATATATTCTTCCTAAGGTTTTCGGCCAATGCTCGTTTACTGTCCAAATCATTCATCTCCTACTTAGTTTTCCAGTTAGCCCACATCCACATTGCAGCACCTGAGATTAGCAGCATGACGGCAATCATTGCTTTACCTCTACCTCATCGTCCTCTTCATCATCTTCATAGTCAGCAATTGCTAGGGCACCATCGCTTTCTCCTTTAACGTAACTTAATTTAGCCTGTGGGTGCATTTTTAAAAATTGGTTTACTGTATTAACGTCTGTAATAGAATGAAGCGTGAATACATCAATCTTTCTCGTCATTGTTTTCCCTCCAATAGCTCCGGATTCTCAAAAATGTTGCCAATGACCTCACATGTTTCAACACCACTTTGAAAAATGGTTGCAAGTGCATTTGCATCATAATTCCATGCTGCCGGTATGCCTTCCAAATCAAACGCTGGGTAGTCTTCATCGCCAAACCATTTTACGGTTGCTACATATGATTCACCGTCTTCTCCTGTGACTTTCAGAATATCTGAATCGTAGATCTCTCGTCCGTTCTTGTCGTGTAAACCGGTGTACTCCATGAGTACAGCATCGTTTAGATCTGGTTTCTCGCCCATCAATACCTCTGAATCGTTTGAAAAATCTGGACCATCGCTGTAGATACTTACTAGTTCTCCATCGGGGCCAAACGCCAATTGGTCAACACCAAGCATTCTGTGTTTATCTTTATCCCATGCTCTGAACTTAATCTCTCGTTTCATTTCTCCGCCTCTATTCTTTTAGTAACCACTTGACCAGCTTTTCACCTGACCAAAAAGCGAACCATACAACTGTCCCTGCGCCAATTACGAAGATAAAGGTAGTCAATGATTTAACTATTCCAAGTTTGATAAAAGGCTTAACAACCCAATCCCAAAGGAAACTGGCAAATCCGTAAATGACGATTCCCGCCCATGACACTAAAAGAACATAGGCAATGCCGTGCTTGATCTTTTTCTTCATTTCTCCGCCTCCAGTTTCACGATTTCGCCTGTTTCCTCAACGCGCCAGACACCTAGCAGCCATGCATGGGCAAAAGTCTCAGAATGGTAGAATATCCAATCAGCTTTGTCATCATCGACTGCGTGAAAATCTGTGGCATCAATGATCGCTGATCTTAATGTTGATCCCTGTTTCTGACGTTCGATGTACTCTCCGATTTCCTTGGGGATCACCGGCAGATCATCTGGCAAGGCGGCGTCATATTCTGAAAGATAGTTTGGCTCATCGTCACAGTAGTATTGGCTTCCGGTTTCATTGGTGTATGCGTCATAAACCTCGGCGTAGCATTCTGCCAATTTCTCGAACACGTCCCGCTTCGTCTCATTGCTCATCGCGCGCCGCCTCACCTAAATATTCCATAACCTCGGCATGGTGATCGTGAAACCAGCCATAAACCACGTCAGATAGCTGATTGTCTCTTAGTAGGTCTTCGATGAAGTCTGTGTCGTCAAATACTAGCTCCACCAACTCGTCAAAATTGTCATCACATAGCTTGTCGAACTTTTCTTCACTCATCGTCTTTCTCCTTTTTGATCTTCACGAACCCCGCGGTTTTCAGAATTTGAACACGATCGGCGTCAGTGATTAAGGCAGGATCTCCATTAGTCATAGAGGCCGCCCAAAAGTCTGTGTTTAATTGCTTCTTGTATATCAGCTCAACCAGTTCAGGGTTTATCCAGCTACCGTCTTCAAGCTCAACGAATGCCATCGTCAGTCACCTCCATAATCGTCATTGCTGGTATCGTCCACCAATCGGGCTGGTCATACGCTGCGTCCATGAAGTTGTCGGCTTCATCATAGGTATTGAATGTCGCGATGACCTCGTGTGAAAACATATCTTGGCACTCATACCTCATCGCCATCGTCAGTCACCTCTTCTTTCTCGCAGTCTTGCAAGCCAAATTTCTCAATATCATCATTAGTTAGTTCAATTCCATCTGGGTATCCACCAAATCCTTTGGATAATCCTTCTACAAATATGGTATCAAGTTTTCCATCAGGAGTTTTTAGATACCACTTATAATTTGCATGTGGCACCTTGACGTTGTATTTCTTCTCTTTTGCCATGGTGTAGCCGTTGACGTAAGCATTCATCAACAATTCCTCATCATCAGATTTGTTAGCAATATGGCAGGCTGGAATCTTATTGTCATGTGCATCTTTAACGATTTTTGCTTGTTCCTTGCTTAGCACTACCTTTTCAGGCTCCTCAATCAAAGTGACAACGTGGCCGCCATGCTCATCAGCCACTAGTTCAGCCTGCTCCTTGCTAGGCGTTGTAGGGCAATCTGATATGACTAATGCCCAGAAATCGTCTCGGCCTTCAAAGTCCCAGTATTTGCCTTCATCGTTCTTTACCACATACAGTTTTTCTTCGCTCATTTTTCGTCCTCTACTTTCTTGATAATCAGTGGTTCAGGAATATCAACTTTAATGTCATCACCACGGGTGTTGCGCGCCTTTTTGTGCTTGGACATGTTCTCGTTAATCCAGCGGATACACTGAGATTGATACTTGGCTCGGTAATACTCGGTTCCTGTGTTTAAACCTGCTACTACGTACATTTGTTAGCCTCCAATAGTTTCACAGCATCGTCTGCCGATCTGCATACGCCGTAAATTACTTTTGTTCCTGATATAGCGGCCGCAAAACGTTTTTGATCTTCACGAAGTCTTCCTTTTTCGTTTTTGCATTCAACCAGTACAGCACGTCCGTCCGCTTTTCTTATCGCAGTAATATCAGGCCACCCAGGCGGTGGTCCTGCGTTAAAAATTCTTCCGTCCACAGTTCTTACAGTTCCCACGTTCGTTCTAGCAACAATGCAACCGTGTTCCGATAGTGCCAGCATGATTTCTGATTGAATGGCATGCTCTGATTTCATATATCCTCCATTGAGGGAGGATCTTAGGGAGGATGAATAATTGCCACAATCCCTAATGCTACAAGGGTTAGGCACTATTTTTTGTGGTTAGGGAGGATAAATAGAAAAACAAAGTTTACACTATACTTTTTAATATTTATCTATATATACTTTTTAACTATTCATCCTCCCTAAGAAGAAAATATAGGCTGTAACCTACGGCACGTAGGCGTTTCGCAAAAAATTCATCCTCCCTGTCATCCTCCCTAATTGTTTAAAAAGTTAAGCCTCGGGTCAGATTTGATACGTATTCCAAGATAGAAGAAACTTCCTCGTTTATGCTTGTCGAACTTCTTTTGCATTTCTGCGCCGAACTTTTGTTTGCGCATCTTGTACTCACCTGATTTGTCGCACCAGTCAACATATGTTTGGTAAAGCTGACCAGCGGCGGCCTGATATCCGGGCCCTTTTTCACAACAATCATTGATAAACAGTTCAAGAACATCCATTTCTGTTCGATACTCATTGCTTGCATCTTTCACACTCTGCGGCGGCTCTAATCCTTCGCGCTGCCACTTGAGTGCTCCATCAACTGCCCAATTTAGAATCCCGATTGATTCACGTTCAAGCTTGTATGTCAGCCTTTTGTCTACCTGATCCACTGGCACTTGATGAGTAAATGGAATCAGCATCAATCTCCGCCAGATACCATCATCCGTTCCTCGAATAATGGGCTTGTGGTTAGTTGACAGCCAAAGCTTGAATTCTGGTTTGAATTCGAACTCTGATCCGTATAAAAAACGTGCGGTAACAGATTCTCCTCCGGTTAGTTCTTTGATAAGTCCTTCATCTAGTCGGACGCCTTCATTTGGTTCACTTGCAGATACCAGACGAGCTCCCTTTAGTCTTGCAATATCGCTGTTGGCACCCCCGCTAGACTGCTGAACCATAATTGACTTAGCCTGCATCGTGCGTGAATAACTTCCAGCTATGTGCTTGAGAGTATCCATGAAAACAGATTTACCATTTCGCCCTGATCCGTAAAGGATAAACATGACCTGCTCTTCAACTGATCCTGTTAATGAGTACCCGACCGCTTTTTGAATATAGTCAATTAATTCGTTGTCTCCATTGAAAGTCTGATTCAAAAATGCTTGCCATTCAGGACACTCAACAGTGTCTGAATATTCAACGTTTGATTTCTTCGAGAACATTTTCTTTATGTCATGCTCGTGAAGAGTTCCATCAGATAGATCAATATATCCGTTGTCAACATTCATTAAGGTCTGATCAGCATCAAATTCATCAGTTGTCACCGGTAGACGATGTTGAATCTCATCTTCAAGTGCTCTTTTAGCACGATTTCCACGACTGGTTTTGCAAAACTTTGCCCATTCTTTCTCGGCTTTTTCCGGATCAACATCAGGAGGAGTTTTTGGCTTTTCCTTTTTCAAGTCAGCAACTACTTCGTCAATCATGGTTCGCAACAAGCCACGCTTATCAAGTTCCCAGAAGCTACCATTGTAGATATACCAAGCCTTATCGATATAGCTGTACCTCGCGACATCACCATATCGATCAACAAACCTATCTGCATTGCCTGTGTCATCCCACGAACGAGGAGGAAACGCTTTTGGCTTACCAGTGTCAGTAATAAATCCAAGCTTATATTTAGGCTTTTCATGTTTCGGCTGATAAGTATCACTCACATCATTAATGGCTCGGTTGAGTGTTGAAACGCCGTAGGTTGTTTTGCCGTGCTTCTCGTCCCACTTTGGTCTCATTAACGATGAATGGCGGAATATACTATCCATCCGGGTGAAATCTCTGCCTGTCCAAAATGCCAAGTCATTTGCGAATGCCAGATCAGCCTCCGATTGAGATGGATATAATGGTTCCCAGCCTCCATTGAGCAGTTTCTTAATTCGATCACCACTTTTAGATCTCAGCATTTTAATGATAATCTCATCTTCAGAAAGATTGTTAGGTACTAAATTGTACCTGCTGGGCAAATCGATGACGGTTTTTGGCTCCAAATACTTTGTATATATCCGCTTGAATTCCTCTTCTGCGGGAGAATTGATTGAATGAAACTTGCCAATTTCATCGCCAGTCATTGCAAAGAACCGCCCGCTTTGATACATCTCAACATTAGCTTTTCTTCGGCGTGTACCGGGTATTTCGCCTTTGACAATGATGTGAATACCAGTACCAGACATTGACCTTTCGGTATATGACTTGAAAGTATTCATGAACTCCCATGCGACATTGTCGTCGGTTTGTCCCTCTTCTAGTCTCTCCAAATCATCGCCAATATGATCAACGTCAATTCCTACATATCCGTTTGCAAAGAAAAATCCAAGTCCGTCAAGGTCATAAGCCTGCAATGCTGTGATTGCTTCTTCAAAAGTTACCCACTGTTTCGAGTCCGTTGAGCTTGTTTTTGTGCCAGTTAAGGCAGAATAAGGAATCTTAGTATATTTATTTTTTTCTGGTTGCCAGATTCGGTGAAAGCAGCCCCATTGTTTTAGGGACCGTAGTTCTGCTGGAATGTGTTCATACATTCGTATTCCTCCTAGAATGGCAAGTTGGAATCGTCAACCGGTTCATGAGGCTGACCTGGTTGAGAATCATCCTTAAATTTGTGAGCAACTTGTGGATACTTGCTAGCATGAACGCTCCACGGGGCCACTGTGTTCCGATCACCATATTCAGGGTTTTTCTCAACTTTGACATAAACTCGTACAGGCTTGTGATAAATAGCCTTGCAGAAATCATCGATGCTATTTAACGGAGTGCCTTCAGGGATCTTTGTCGCTTCCAATACATACTGGAGACCGTCCATATCGTATTGGTTCGTAGCTTTGCGCTTCCAGTTATCGAAAAAGACAACTCGGTTATGGTACTTTCCATTCGTTTTTGGCTCTGCTGCATCAAGATCATTGCGAACCGTGAGACGTAGCTGTAGTGATTCTGATCCACCCTTAGTTGCAATTTCACCGGCTTGCGTAATGACCATTTCATATTCACCATCTGGAAGCGGTGAAAAATCGTTTTCCTGATTCTTGCTATAATCTGCGGTAATGAATGACATATTAGTTTCCTCCTATAATTTGCTGATATTGTTTGATATACGGTTTCAAGTACTCGTCCTCTGCCGCTTTTCTTGCTTCAACCGCATCAGAAAGATGCTCAAAATATTTGTACAGAACACGTTTTCCACCTACGGTAAGCGTGGCACACCACTTTTTTTGCTTGTTATTCCAGCTGACCCCTTTTACACCCGAAGAACTATCAGAACGGATTGTTCGAGATGCTGTAAGTGCTAAGTTGACACCATCTTTAACAAAGTTTTGATAAAAATACCGTGCTAGCTTTTTCCCGTTCTCCCTGCTGTATTTTTGTAACATTGGTCTGTACTTTTTCCCGAGTGTTTTCCCTTGCTGGCGCCTGATATTTACTGATAAACCAGCACTATCTAGCCCGGTAAAGTGACCCTGCCTGATCCACGAATACGGGATCTCATCCAGTACACCATCGTTATATTGGATTAACACGATCTGCCCTCTTTTGTTATCCCTTTTCCCGGTATCGCCAATTATTGTGAAATTATCGTAAACTTCTCCATCATGATTTTTTGCTCGATACGCTCCCGGCCTTTTCATTTATGCTCGCTTCCTTTCCTTTAGCCATCCCCTAGCCACAATCTGGTGGTAAGCCCAACCAGGCTTATAGCCATGTGCTTTTGCAATTGCGTACATATCTTCAGGTGAATCGGCATCTTCGGCTTTCATTTGTCCATATTTTGTTTTTGAATAGTCCGCAACTATTTTGAATACTTTCTTGTCTACCTTTTTTAATTTGG
The DNA here is from genome assembly GCF_000829035.1 of Lacticaseibacillus paracasei subsp. paracasei. Lineage (NCBI taxonomy): Bacteria > Bacillati > Bacillota > Bacilli > Lactobacillales > Lactobacillaceae > Lacticaseibacillus > Lacticaseibacillus paracasei. The sequence continues at coordinate 1,868,599 of NZ_AP012541.1, forward strand.
CTGTAGGATCAACTTCAAGATCAGCACCGTCTGCTCGGAATGAATATCCGCAAAGTGGGCATTGCTTAACCTGTGCAGGAACGATTCCGAAACATTTTGGGCAGCTCTTGATCGCAGGTCCGTCTGATTTACCCCTGTGCTTTTCCTGCTTAGGTCGATCTTCAAGCGACCATTCACGGTCAGTATCAGGAAGACCAAAGCGATAAACGTTCGCAACGTGATCAATAATGATTGCTCTTTTGTTCGGTCTATAGCGCATTCCTCGCATCGATTGCTGAATGTCAAGGACAAGAGAAGCGGTTGGCCTCAGCATGATGACAACGCCACATTCGGGAACATCAAACCCTTCTGAGATGAGATCGACGTTTGATATGATTCTAATTTTTCCATCTTTAAAGGCCGTCATTGCTTCATCACGATTCAAAGCAGGTGTTTTGCTATCAACATGAATGGCAGATATGCCGGCAGCATTGAACGTTGCTGCAACGCGCTTGCTTTCTTCGATACTGTGGGCATAGACAATAGCCTGGCGTCCATTGGCCAACTTCTGGTAGTGACTAACCACATCACCAAAAATCATCTTTGTATTGGCCTCATCAATTGACTTCGTGGAGTAATCACCAGTTGATGATTTCTTTAGCTTTTCAACGTCAATTAATGTTGGCGCGTAGTAGTCAAAAGGCGCTAAGTAGTGATGTTCAATTAGCCATTTCACTGTTGGACCCTCAACCATGGTTTCATAAACATCCCCCAGTCCCTTTCCTGAAAGTCTCCAGGGGCTTGCTGAAAAACCTAAGCGTGGAATGTCTTTATAAAATTCATAAATTTTTAGGTAAGTCTTTGCCAAGCTGTGATGCGTTTCATCAGTGATGATTAGATTCGGTTTTGGCAATTTCCCTAAGCGTCTAGCAATTCTGCCAACAGTCATGATGGTGCATTTGCTCAAATCAACTCCGTTTGCAATAAAAGTCTTCGTGATTTGATCAATAAGTTCTTTTCTGTGAACGGTGAACATAACATGTCCGCCCTTCATGACTGCCAACCTAGCTATTTCAGCGATGATAACTGATTTACCAGATCCCGCTGGGCTGACTAGCAGTACAGATTTGTGACCATCAGCCAGCTTTTCTCTTGCTTGATTAACTAGCTCCTTCTGGTAAGGATGAAGCTGAAACATCACTGTCACCTCCAAACTTAAAGAGGTCCTCAATGGCGCACGCAGTTCGATCATCCAAACGATTTTTTGCAAAGATTGCATCTGAACCTGCAAGGATAACTCCTCGGTGGCTTGTCTTTGTGCTGATGACTACGCGTCCTACAACGTCTGTCAGGCCTAATAGCCCGTCACGCACGCTGTCACGAATTGCTGGCGCATACTGGCTGAACGATTGTCCAGTTTCGCTTGTAACATCTCGCGTGTTTTCCCAAGCGGTTACTAGCACGTTTACTGGTGCGTCCATGAAGATCATGGTCATGATACGAGCAAAGTAATTCGTCCATCGTGAGTAGTCCTGAAGCTCGTTGCCAATGCCGTTTTTACTGTGCCTGCCCATCTCGACAAACCAGTCTTTTTCGAACGCTGATACGTTGTCGATCACCAGATTGTCATACCCAGAAACACGCTCAGCCAGATTTTTCAGAAATTCTTTCCATTCCTCGCTTGGCTTGCTTCGGTCAAATGGTTGCACATCAATGTTCGGTGCACCGGATAGCACTTTTGAACTGTCATCCAGATCTAGCACGAGGGTTTTGCCATTAAGATTGCGAATGGCTGACGTCTTGCCAACACCGGGCTTTCCATAAATCAAAACTCGCCAGTTCTTTGTTCGATCAATTGAAGATGCATGTTTAATTGGCTGCATGATTCCCTCCTACTTAATCAATAAATGTTCACCGCGTGGCTTAAGCTCAGCACCCAGCACTTTTTCTCCGGCTTCTAATCGTTCTCGAATCTTGTCTGTATCTGGTTCGCGTTTTACCTTGAATACATCAGCCTGCAAATTGCCTTGATCGATGGAAATTGGCTGTTTTCCGCCATTTTTAGCAACACTGATCGTGAATAACTGTGTCTTAATTTTGCGTTGATTAGTTTCGTTCATTGCTTCGACCAACCGCTGTGAAATAGTAACGAGGTTAGATTGATAAGCTTTAATCCGTGCTTCGAAACGGTCACGTTCTTTTTTGTTAGCTTCAATATCGGCCTTGATTTGGCGAATAACCTGTGCATATCCTTCGGCTTTGTCATTGATTGCATCAACGATTGAATCCATGGTGTCGGCCAATACTTCGGGATCAGTTGTCCCGTCTTCAGCTAGTTCTAATAAACTCGCATATTTTCCTTGTAAGTCGTATAATGTTGACATAATAAGTTTCCTTTCTATCAGTCGTTGGCCTGCACGCCAACGGCTTTTTTCATGGCTTGCTTGATAATAAATAGGATTGCGTGTGCGCCATCTTCCTGACCCATCGCATACGTTTGATGAGGGTCTGTATTACTTGGCCCATAGTCGGTAGCAACCTTGTGATATTTGGCGATCTGGCGGTTCGCTTCGGCTATAATTCGTTCGTATCCCTCATTGGTCATCACGTCATCCCCTTAGTTTCGCTAGTCGTGCACGTAGCTTCTCGTTCTCGGCAAGTAGCATCTTTGCAATTGGTGTGTGGTTGCCGCGAATAATGTCTAGCATCAATTTGTTGTATTCGTTCAGCAAATCACCAATGGTTCGTTCTGCTTCATTCAATCCACTGCCTCCAATTTCCGCTGTGGCCTAAGCAGTGACCAACAATCACGCCGAAGCCACCAGCAATTAGTAAATAACCAATCATTTCTCCGCCCTCTTACTGATTTCTGGAAAGTGGCTCTGCACAAAATCGTCAAATGGAATTGGCTTGCATAAGTAGCTCGACTTTCCTCCATGTGGGTACATCACAATACGATCTCGAAGTTCGCGTTCATACGGAGCAAATACGTTCCGCTTAAACCATTCCTTGTCACGGTGATACCGGTTTTTGAGGTCTGTAACATCCCACCAGCGACGATAATCAGCGTCTCGCTTCAATTGCTCGTATCCTGAACGGTCAACGATTGTCTTGTCTTCAGGTAGCGTGATAGTGATTTCGGGGTTAATCTTCAATGTTGTTTCCATGGTATTTCCTCCTTTCCTGTGGATATTTTTGGCGTTTGGGCTCCAATTTAGACAGCCTTCTTAGTCCGCTCTATAGGTTGTGTTCGTCCACAAATTTTTCGAAAAGCCCTTTTCCTGTTTTTTCACGGTTAATTTGTGACATGGTCATCATCATATTGACCATGAAATCGGTGATGTCATCGTTCCAGTACTCCATCAAAAATTTGAAGGGTTCAGCAATTGGCTTATCAATTCCGTTAGCATTAATCGAATCCAACATGGTACTGAAATAGTCTTTGCATCCGTACTTCTTGCCGTCATAAGTTTTCTCTATTGGGAAAATGCCCATGAACTCGCGTGGCGTTAATCCTCCAACACTGGTTAGGACTTCCTCCATTTGTAAAAATCGGTCTTGCTGATCATCAAACTCAGCGGTGCGGTCATAAAATGCATAGGCTTTTATCCCGTAGTACACGAGCTTTGGAACTGACCATTGTGCTACCTGCATGCGGTGCAGTGGACTTGTGTTAGTTGAAAGCTCAATCATCACCATCGATGAAATTCGCTCATAAGCAGCAAGCCGAAGATCAAAAAGCTTAGCTTCAGGTGTTTTAATCATTTGTCTACCTCATCAATCGTTGCCAGACTGCTATCAACGTAATCTTGAATTGGTCTCAGGAGTGCCATCCATGTATAAAATGATCGATTAGCCTCATACGCGAGTCGCAAGGCCTCTGCTTGTGTATGATTTTTTCTATAGTAACAAACCAGTTCTTCAATACTATCTAACTGATCACGAAGGGCTTCTAGAAGTCCTTTTGCAGTGCTGAGGTTCAAAGACGCCATGCCTAAATCGGGCGCTTTGGTGCTATTTGAAACATTTTTCATACTGACATCTCCTTTAATACTCGTTGTCCCAGACGCGATACTTGATAGCGTGGTCCTTAACAACCGCCATGTAGATCTCAATGAGCCGCTTGTCATTGCCGATCACATCAACTTTGTTAGTCTTATTTCGCTTGGATAAAGATTGGCCTTCCCCAGCCATTCGGTTGCGTAGGTTGGTAAGCCGTGTACTCAAGCTGTATCCGCCTCGTTGTTCGACATCTTTGTAGATATCTTTCCGTGTGGCTTGATAATCGTCTCCTCTCATATGTGCGATCTTAGTAATGATGTCCCGAGTTGCTCGGCGCCAGTCCATTGTGGAAATACTTACGATGTCACTGATGGCATTTACTTTTGCATCAACTCGATTCAAGCGTCGCTCTTGTGCGGCTAGCGCTTGCGTAGCTGCAACAGCTGCCCGTGTCGCTGGACTTAGACCGGTCATATCGTGATGTGCCTGCTTATCAATTTCGATAAAATATTGACGCGCTTGCTTGCCTCGATCGGTTCGCTGAATCATTGCAACTTCCTTGGCCATGTCAAGTGTCATGACGTGTTCAATCCGTGGACGACCACCAATAGGTTTTTCACTTTTTTGTGATAAACCTTTAAAGTCAGTGTTTTCCGTAAATCCATAGTCAATCATGCGGTCAAACCATTGCGTATACGGAGTATCTACTTCCAAGAAATCATGTAGCTCGCGACCGCTCACGGCGATCGTGCCATCATCGCGGGTGATGGTCTTAATTAATTCGTTCATCACGATGCCTCCTTATAAATCTCATAACGAGATATTAGTCTTCAAAAAAAAGAGCTCCAACAGGAATTTCCATCGCTCTGGCAATGATTAACATTTCATAATCGTTAAATGGATACATTCCTTTTTCTTTTAGCTCATATTGCCTACGGCTAAGGCCAACCATTGCGCCAACATATGATGTTGTCCAACGGCGCCGATTGCGCTCTCCACGCAGTTTGTCTTTAGGTTTTAGAAATTCTACACGTAAGTCTTGTTTAGTTGCTCCAGCTAGCATTTGATGTCACCTCGCTTTCAACATCATTAGTATCTCACGTTGAGATATAGATTGCAACAGCAAATTTCTCATTGTGAGATATTTTTCTTGATTATGCCCACATATGTGATATTATTAACCCATAAGAGGTGGACAAAATGCCAAACAAATCTGCAAATATTCTGGGACCTGTAATTAAGGAACTAAGGAAGCAAAAGAAAATGACTCAGGCTGACCTTAGCAGGATTACCGGCATTGCCCAGAACACTATTTCAAATCATGAAAATCAGAATAGAGCACTCGATGAAAATTCCATCATTAAATACGCCAAAGCACTTGGGGTAACTCCGCAAGCACTGTACGATGCGGCTATTGTTAAGAAGTCAATTGACACTAAATCAATGGTGATTGATGTACGGCAAACCGCAATTGACGAAATTAATGATGTTGTTAAAGAACTAGTAACGCCTCGCGTGCAAAAAGTTGCTTCATATGCCGAAAAGCAGCTCAATGAACAGCAAAGTCCAGACAACGTTGTCAGCTTAGATGAAGCGCGTGTAGAACGTAATCTCGATGAACCAGAGTTCAATGTTGAGGTTGATGGTATTGTGGCCGCTGGATATGGTGCCTTTAATGATGATCGTAATGAACCAATGGACACAGTTAAGATCCCGGATAGTGCCATTCCGTCTCACTACGATTACTGCTTTAAAGTTGTCGGCGACAGTATGCACCCTACCTATGATGATGGTGAGCTCGTCTTTGTTCAGAAAACACAAGATGTCACTAACGGCATGATCGCGGTAGTTGACATTGATGACATGACATTTATCAAGAAACTGATTTTTGAAGAGAACCGTCTCTGCCTTCGGTCATTGAATGATGACGTAGATGAAGAAACTGGCGAACGTATCTACCCAGATTTCTACGCTGACGACACGGACAATATTGAAGTGATTGGTAAAGTTGTCGGGTCATACGCATTTAAATAATCTTACGTCCAAACCCTGATCGACGTTAAAAGCTGGATTTTATTATATTAATTTGGAGGAAAAACATGAAGGAAAACAAATTGATTGTTCGCCGCTTGGTTGCTGGTGTTCTGCTGATTGTAACGGCATTATGGGCGTTCTATGATACAACCGTTTTTGGCAGGCTTTTAGCCTTTTATAGAGGCACAAATATGGAGATGGTCGTTCAGTCTGAAGAAGGGCTGGTAATTATGTCCGGCATTTTAGGACTAATCGTTGGAATTGTTTATGTTTCAACTTCCAAACGCCGTCCCGTGAAGTGGCTTGAATATACAATTACTGGTGTTGCAATTGTATTCTTGCTTCTCTCGCAAACGGCAGTTGACTTGCTTACCGGTGGCATTGTTTCTGCTATTCGTTGGCTGGTATTTTTGTTTATTGTAGTGGGCCTGCCGCTCAAAAACGGATATAAGGATATGCCTTTTGCTTCAAAGAAAGCTTCATCCATTACAGATGTGGTGTCCGATCATGGTCCGGCTGAAACCGGTTCTAATAAAAATGACAAAACGAACATGATTGATGATGCTGATCTTCGAAAACTGAAAAAGCTTTTAGATGATGGCATTATTAGTGAGCAAGAGTTCAATGCTAAAAAGAAGCAACTTCTGGGACTGTAGTCCCTTCCCCCACGCAAGCGGCGTCCCCGTGCAAGCCGGAGAGTGGGGCTGAATACAAAATAAAAAGCGCCTACCCCACCGACCAAAGTGAACGGGTAGACGCTAAACAATTACTCGGAGTCATAAGGCTCTTTGTATACTAAATTTTACCAGAAAAGGAGGAAGATTGCATGGCAACATTTAGGAAACGCGGCAAATATTGGGAATACAGGGTTAAGTATACGGATTCCGCTGGTAAACAGCTGGTTGCTTCACACGGTGGGTATCGTCTCAAATCATCTGCGCAAGATGCTGCAGAAGCTGTAGAAGATGACCTCAAACGTGGCGGTGATCCTTCCAAAGCTGGGACACTGTTTTTGGATTATTGGGATCAATGGATTGATGCTTATAAGTCAGGCGATAAGTCCCTCAATACTGAATATAGATACACGTTGCTAAGAAAACATTTGAAGTCACGTTTTGACGGCCGTGAGCTTGGCTCAATCCGTCCAATCGAATGGCAACGCTTCTTGAATGATTTTGCTGCCGGTAAGGACCGCAAGAAAGAGACCACACGCAAAGGCCCTCGCGAACGCTCAAAGGATATTGTCAGCAAGATGAATAGCTATGTCCGCTCAATGGTTAAGGCAGCCATCAATGATCGTCTGCTCTTTTCTGACTTCACTTTTGGTGCCAAGGTTGGTGGAATCCGTTCAGGAAGCAAAGTTAAAGTGCTTGATCAGGAAGACTTTTCACAGGTTAAGTCTCAGGCGGCCGAGAAGGCTTCATATCGAAGCATAGGGGCGCTAGCAGTGTATTTAGGGGCAATGACAGGCATGCGGGTTTCTGAGACTCTAGCGCTCACGTGGGCTGATATAGATACTATTAACAATGTGATACATGTTACCCGTTCTTGGGATCATCAGTATGGGACTGGATTCAAGCCGACAAAAACCGAAGCGTCAATACGAGATATTGAAGTGTCACCAGCAGTTATTAAGCTACTCGAGCGCATTCATCAAGAGCAAATGGCAGCATACTTGCGAACTGGTTATAGAGATGCCGATCAAATGATCATGCGGAATCAATGGCACACGGTCATTACTGACACAGCCTGCAATAAGGCACTTGCGATTTTGCAAAGCGATGCAGGGATCCCAAAAGAAAAACAAATTACTTTCCACGGCCTACGTCACAGCCACGTTAGCTATCTAATTAGTCAAGGCATTGACATCTATTACATCTCAAAACGTCTTGGCCATTCAGACATCACAATCACCATGCGAGTATACGGTCATCTTTTGGACTCTCAGAAAAAGAAAGAAGCTTTGAAAGCCACGGCTGCCATGGATCGGCTTTGAATATCTTTGTCCCCTTTTTGTCCCCCTCAATACAAAAACAAAGCCCTCCTAACAAAAGCTAGAAGGGCTAAAACGTTGATTTAAAGGCATTCTATAAAGCTAAAAGAGGCTAAAGAACGCAAACGAATGCCGGCTGCAGGAGTCGAACCTGTGACCCTCGGTTTACGATACCGATGCTCTACCAACTGAGCTAAGCCGGCATACTGACCCGTACGGGATTTGAACCCATGTTACCGCCGTGAAAGGGCGGTGTCTTAACCACTTGACCAACGGGCCATTGCTGAACAACAAATAAGATTATACAGGAGCACTATCGCACTGTAAAGCATTTTTTGATGGTAAATGAGATCATTGGCAGAATCATTTTCTAAGTTAAAATGATTGTCCATCTACTTTTTGTAAGTGTATCATGAAAAAGAAACGAATCGTCATGAAAGGATGTTGTTTTAGATGAAGATTGCGATTATTGGTGCCACAGGACATGCAGGTTCGGCTATTTTTAAGGAGGCCCTCAAACGAGGCCATGAAGTGACCGGTTATGTTCGCCATCCAGATAAAAGTGTTGGAATCTTGCCACCGGATGCAGATCTGATTCAACAAGATGCGTTCACGTTGACGCGCGAGCAGTTGACGGGTTATGACGCTGTTATTGATGCTTTTGCGACAACTGTTGAGCAAGCTTATCTCCACATTGATCTGGCCGACCACTTAATTCATGAGTTACGCAACACTGATAAGCCACGTGTGATTTTTATTCTCGGCGCAGGCAGTCTAAAGAATGGCGACCAGACATTGTATGATACACTAAAAAAAGATCCACACGCTGCTGCTTTTATTAATACACCATTGAATCAATTTCGGGAACTGCAGTTGTTACGGTGGACCGATAATGTAAACTGGCTTGGTATTTCGCCAAGCGCTAACTTTCAGCCTGGACCAGCTACAGCCTACGTACGTGGTAAAGACGAGCTGTTGAAAGATGATAGCGGCAAATCTGTCTTAAATAGCGACACACTTGCCGTTGCCTTGCTAGATGAGCTCGAAAACCCGACCATCAAACAAGCACGCTTCACAGCTCGCAATGCTTAACCGCAACATTTTCTGGACATCACAGAGGAAGGGACATTTTGGCACAAGTAAAATTAACCATTCATTATGTTGATGAGACCGGCAAGTCGCTTGGACCTGAGAACCATTTAACGAACGCGGTGGGTCAGCGTTTTCGGCTAACGGCACCAACTCTGATTGGCTATAACTTTCAGAAGGCTGTTCTACCAGATGGCAGTGAGGTTGGCGATCCTACAGTGGTCGGAGTCATGACCAAAGATGAACAACAACTGATCTTTATTTACAGCGCAACAGCCTCTTTAACGTCACAGCCGACACCAGCAACATTGGTGATTAAATATGTGGATGAACATCAACAAGACTTACGTGATGTGCAGGTCTTGCACACAAAGACAGGTCATCAGTTCGAACTAACGGCACCTTTTTTCCCTGGTTATCAGTACCACCATGCATTACTGCCAGGTGGCATGGTGATGTCAGACCAGACAGTATCGGGCCGATTGATTCGCGCACATAACGAACTCATTTTCTCGTATCGCGTTCACTCACAAAATCACCCCAACAAGATTTAAGATCAAAAGCCATTTCTTCGGGAGTGGCTTTTCTTTTACATAAAAGCGCCTCTTACCTTTTCACACATTCGAGGCGCATTCTTATTAAAAAAACCTGCAACACAACATTCAGCTTTCGAATGATTGTGTTGCAGGTTAATCGATGCTCTGAGTCATTGTCCTGACAAGAAACTAGTTAAGGCACTTGTTCCACCCTGTTGTTGCAGCGTTTTAGCATCTTGATAAGCCTGATAGTAATCGCCTGATGCAATCGCTTGGCGAATTGGCGTTACAGAACTCTCCTGAAAAAGCGCCGCAGCAGCCATTTCTGCTTGACTATGATTAACACCAGATGCCTTTTGTAAAAGTGAAGCAGCCTGATCTTGATCCTTAGCCGCAGCCATAATCGTACTCATTTTGGTTGCTTTCAACGTATCGGCAGCCCGTTGGATAGCTGCATCGGTTGTCGCATCACCAGTCTTTTGAGCTGTAATGCCGGAAACGAGACGAGCTTTAACTGCAGAATCAACAGGCGTGTCATTACCCGTCACATTACGAACCGTGTTATTCAGTTGAGGGAAAAAGAAAACCCCTGCGATAATGAGCAAGATCAACACACCCATGATAATTGAAAAGATCTTAAGTCCACGATGGGCGTGCTTTTTATTTTGTTGGCGTAATTGTAATCGATTGTCCATGTCTGTCACTTCTTTCATTTGTGATGGCTGGTACATATTATGAGAGTGATCGTACAGCGGGTCAAGTTAAACCAGTTATTCATGACTGGTCCAGCCTGTTCTTAATCCTTGTTTAAAGACCTGCAAATAATATTAAAAAAAGACACCCTTTGCAGGATGTCTCATGAGCTCCGGTTGTCAGGCTCGAACTGACGACAACCTGATTAACAGTCAGGTGCTCTACCAACTGAGCTAAACCGGAATAAAAAAAGCGTGGCAGCTTCCTACCCTCGCAGGCAGTTTCCCACCAACTACTCTCGGCGTGAAGAAGCTTAACTTCTGTGTTCGGCATGGGAACAGGTGTATCCTTCTTGCTATCGCCACCACACTTATGAGAACTTTGCGCTCTCAAAACTGGCTATCATTGTTTAATTGCTGCCTTGAACCTAACGTACTTGTCATCGAAATGTGTTCGCAGTCGCAGAAACCTGCGCCTGCTTGCACGCTTACTTGGTTAAGTCCTCGACCGATTAGTACTGGTCCGCTCCATGCATCGCTGCACTTCCACTTCCAGCCTATCTACCTGATCATCTCTCAGGGGTCTTACTTCCATATAGGAATGGGAAATCTCATCTCGAGGGGGGCTTCACACTTAGATGCTTTCAGCGTTTATCCCTGCCGTTCATAGCTACCCAGCGATGCGCCTGGCGGCACAACTGGTACACCAGCGGAACGTCCATCCCGGTCCTCTCGTACTAAGGACAGCTCCTCTCAAATTTCCTGCGCCCGCGACGGATAGGGACCGAACTGTCTCACGACGTTCTGAACCCAGCTCGCGTACCGCTTTAATGGGCGAACAGCCCAACCCTTGGGACCGACTACAGCCCCAGGATGCGATGAGCCGACATCGAGGTGCCAAACCTCCCCGTCGATGTGGACTCTTGGGGGAGATAAGCCTGTTATCCCCAGGGTAGCTTTTATCCGTTGAGCGATGGCCCTTCCATACGGAACCACCGGATCACTAAGCCCGACTTTCGTCCCTGCTCGACTTGTCAGTCTCGCAGTCAAGCTCCCTTATACCTTTACACTCTGCGAATGATTTCCAACCATTCTGAGGGAACCTTTGGGCGCCTCCGTTACATTTTAGGAGGCGACCGCCCCAGTCAAACTGCCTACCTGACACTGTCTCCCGCCACGATTAGTGGCGCGGGTTAGAGTGTTCATACAGCTAGGGTAGTATCCCACCAACGCCTCCATCGAAACTAGCGTTCCGATCTCTACGGCTCCTACCTATCCTGTACAAGCGGTACAAACACTCAATATCAAGCTACAGTAAAGCTCCATGGGGTCTTTCCGTCCTGTCGCGGGTAACCCGCATCTTCACGGGTACTATAATTTCACCGAGTCTCTCGTTGAGACAGTGCCCAAATCATTACGCCTTTCGTGCGGGTCGGAACTTACCCGACAAGGAATTTCGCTACCTTAGGACCGTTATAGTTACGGCCGCCGTTTACTGGGGCTTCAATTCTGGGCTTCGCTTGCGCTAACTCATCCTCTTAACCTTCCAGCACCGGGCAGGCGTCAGCCCCTATACATCATCTTACGATTTAGCAGAGACCTGTGTTTTTGATAAACAGTTGTTTGGGCCTATTCACTGCGGCTGACCTTGCGGTCAGCACCCCTTCTTCCGAAGTTACGGGGTCATTTTGCCGAGTTCCTTAACGAGAGTTCGCTCGCTCACCTGAGGATACTCTCCTCGACTACCTGTGTCGGTTTGCGGTACGGGTAGTTTATTTCTCACTAGAAGCTTTTCTTGGCAGTGTGACATCAGGAACTTCGCTACTATAATTTCGCTCCCCATCACAGCTTGTCCTTAAGACTGCAAGCATTTCACTCGCTGTCAGACTTGCTGCTTGGGCGCACATTTCCAGTCGTGCGCTTTCCTTAGCCTCCTGCGTCCCTCCATCGCTTAAACAAAATAAACTAGTGCAGGAATCTCAACCTGCTTGTCATCGACTACGCCTCTCGGCCTCGCCTTAGATCCCGACTAACCCTGGGAGGACGAGCCTTCCCCAGGAAACCTTAGTCATACGGTGGATCAGATTCTCACTGATCTTTCGCTACTCATGCCGGCATTCTCACTTCTAAGCGCTCCAGCCGTCCTCACGATCGACCTTCAACGCCCTTAGAACGCTCTCCTACCGCGCACCCTTACGGGTGCACCCACAGTTTCGGTATTATGCTTAGCCCCGGTATATTTTCGGCGCAGTGCCACTCGACTAGTGAGCTATTACGCACTCTTTAAATGGTGGCTGCTTCTGAGCCAACATCCTAGTTGTCTGTGCAACGCCACATCCTTTTCCACTTAGCATAAATTTAGGGACCTTAACTGGTGATCTGGGCTGTTCCCCTTTCGACAATGGACCTTATCGCTCACTGTCTGACTCCCGGAGTAAGATCGATGGTATTCGGAGTTTATCTGAATTCAGTAACCCTTGATGGGCCCCTAGTTCAAACAGTGCTCTACCTCCATGATCCATCCTCCGAGGCTAACCCTAAAGCTATTTCGGAGAGAACCAGCTATCTCCAAGTTCGTTTGGAATTTCACCGCTACCCACAACTCATCCCAGCATTTTTCAACATACATGGGTTCGGTCCTCCAGTGTGTTTCACCACACCTTCAACCTGGTCATGGGTAGGTCACTTGGTTTCGGGTCTACATCTGCTTACTCATTCGCCCTGTTCAGACTCGCTTTCGCTACGGCTCCGACTTTTCATCTTAACCTCGCAAGCAAACGTAACTCGCCGGTTCATTCTACAAAAGGCACGCCATTACCCATTAACGGGCTTTGACTAATTGTAGGCACACGGTTTCAGGAACTGTTTCACTCCCCTTCCGGGGTGCTTTTCACCTTTCCCTCACGGTACTGGTTCACTATCGGTCACTAGGGAGTATTTAGCCTTGGGAGATGGTCCTCCCGGATTCCGACGGAATTTCACGTGTTCCGCCGTACTCAGGATCCTGGACGGAGGGTTCGACGTTTCGCTTACAGGGCTTTCACCTTCTGTGGCGCAGCTTTCCAGCTGACTTCGACTACGTCGGACTTTGGTAACTCCAATGTCCAGTCCTACAACCCCGAGAAGCAAGCTTCTCGGTTTGGGCTCTTCCCACTTCGCTCGCCGCTACTATGGGAATCGAGTTTTCTTTCTCTTCCTGCGGGTACTGAGATGTTTCAGTTCCCCGCGTCTGCCGCCGGCCAGCTATGTATTCACTGACAAGCAATACACTGATGTGTACTGGGTTCCCCCATTCGTAAATCTCCGGATCAAAGCTTACTTATAGCTCCCCGAAGCATATCGGTATTAGTTCCGTCCTTCATCGGCTCCTAGTGCCAAGGCATCCACCGTGCGCCCTTTGTAACTTAACCTGTACTGACTTGCGTCAGCGGTTATGCGATGCGAATTTCTTTTTCAGAAACTCATACAAATACGCTGTGTTCTCGGCAATTTAAAACAATTAATACAATGATATCCAGTTTTCAAAGAACAAAGTAGCCGACTTTCGTCGGTCATTGGCCTTTCGGCCAATGGAGGATAACGGGATCGAACCGATGACCTCCTGCTTGCAAAGCAGGCGCTCTCCCAGCTGAGCTAATCCCCCATAAGGGTTGTTCAATTAACAAGCGTACGCTTGATGGGCCTAGATGGACTTGAACCATCGACCTCACGCTTATCAAGCGTGCGCTCTAACCAACTGAGCTATAGGCCCGATAGGCGTGAAGAGGTTATCCTCTCAAAACTAAACAAAGTTTCGTGTGTGCAGGTTTCCGTCAGACTTTCAGTCTGTTTCCTTAGAAAGGAGGTGATCCAGCCGCAGGTTCTCCTACGGCTACCTTGTTACGACTTCACCCTAATCATTTGTCCCACCTTAGACGGCTCGCTCCCTAAAAGGGTTACGCCACCGGCTTCGGGTGTTACAAACTCTCATGGTGTGACGGGCGGTGTGTACAAGGCCCGGGAACGTATTCACCGCGGCGTGCTGATCCGCGATTACTAGCGATTCCGACTTCGTGTAGGCGAGTTGCAGCCTACAGTCCGAACTGAGAATGGCTTTAAGAGATTAGCTTGACCTCGCGGTCTCGCAACTCGTTGTACCATCCATTGTAGCACGTGTGTAGCCCAGGTCATAAGGGGCATGATGATTTGACGTCATCCCCACCTTCCTCCGGTTTGTCACCGGCAGTCTTACTAGAGTGCCCAACTAAATGCTGGCAACTAGTCATAAGGGTTGCGCTCGTTGCGGGACTTAACCCAACATCTCACGACACGAGCTGACGACAACCATGCACCACCTGTCATTTTGCCCCCGAAGGGGAAACCTGATCTCTCAGGTGATCAAAAGATGTCAAGACCTGGTAAGGTTCTTCGCGTTGCTTCGAATTAAACCACATGCTCCACCGCTTGTGCGGGCCCCCGTCAATTCCTTTGAGTTTCAACCTTGCGGTCGTACTCCCCAGGCGGAATGCTTAATGCGTTAGCTGCGGCACTGAAGGGCGGAAACCCTCCAACACCTAGCATTCATCGTTTACGGCATGGACTACCAGGGTATCTAATCCTGTTCGCTACCCATGCTTTCGAGCCTCAGCGTCAGTTACAGACCAGACAGCCGCCTTCGCCACTGGTGTTCTTCCATATATCTACGCATTTCACCGCTACACATGGAGTTCCACTGTCCTCTTCTGCACTCAAGTTTCCCAGTTTCCGATGCGCTTCCTCGGTTAAGCCGAGGGCTTTCACATCAGACTTAAAAAACCGCCTGCGCTCGCTTTACGCCCAATAAATCCGGATAACGCTTGCCACCTACGTATTACCGCGGCTGCTGGCACGTAGTTAGCCGTGGCTTTCTGGTTGGATACCGTCACGCCGACAACAGTTACTCTGCCGACCATTCTTCTCCAACAACAGAGTTTTACGACCCGAAAGCCTTCTTCACTCACGCGGCGTTGCTCCATCAGACTTGCGTCCATTGTGGAAGATTCCCTACTGCTGCCTCCCGTAGGAGTTTGGGCCGTGTCTCAGTCCCAATGTGGCCGATCAACCTCTCAGTTCGGCTACGTATCATCGCCTTGGTGAGCCGTTACCTCACCAACTAGCTAATACGCCGCGGGTCCATCCAAAAGCGATAGCTTACGCCATCTTTCAGCCAAGAACCATGCGGTTCTTGGATCTATGCGGTATTAGCATCTGTTTCCAAATGTTATCCCCCACTTAAGGGCAGGTTACCCACGTGTTACTCACCCGTCCGCCACTCGTTCCATGTTGAATCTCGGTGCAAGCACCGATCATCAACGAGAACTCGTTCGACTTGCATGTATTAGGCACGCCGCCAGCGTTCATCCTGAGCCAGGATCAAACTCTCATATAAATATGAGCTGTTCGAATAGCTCGATTTGTTGTTCTAGCGAATTGACTTCGCAAATGTTACTTTTTGCCTCGGTACCGAAGTACCAAGGACCCTGCACATTTAAACGAAACTTTGTTCAGTTTTCAAAGGACGACCTTGTCAAAAGACAACTTTCATATATTATCACTAGCTGTTGAAATATGTCAACAACTTTTTGAATAAACATGCAACCGATATGAATTTCGGAATCGGTTATGAATTTGACAACGGAGAATATATTATCAACTTTACGAACCCGCGTCAACACTTTTTAAATGAGGTTTTGCTAAGAATTTAAAGTCCGAACGTTTGCATTAAAAAAGCAGTGAATCATTTGCGATTCACTGCATAAAGATGCATGAAACAATTAATCTTCCTTGGTGATTGCGGTTTGTCCTTGCATGTATGGTACAATCACATCAGGAATTTTCACAGAACCATCAGCTTGCTGATAATTTTCCAAAATAGAAGCTACTGTTCGCCCTACAGCAAGCCCTGAGCCATTGAGCGTGTGGACAAACTGCAATTTGCCATCGTCATCACGATAGCGAATTTGTGCACGACGCGCTTGGAAATCAGTGCAATTGCTGCAGCTTGAGATCTCACGATAGCGATCTTGCGCTGGCATCCATACTTCCAGATCATTCGTCTTCGCACTGGTGAAGCTAGCGTCATTACTTGCCAGCGTGATGACATGATAAGGCAATCCGAGCTTTTGCAAAAGATCTTCGGCATCGTGAATCAAGTTTTGAAGTTGTTTCCAAGAGTCTTCAGGCTTGCAGAACTTGACCATTTCGACCTTATTAAATTGATGCATCCGGATCAAGCCGCGAGTATCGCGACCGGCACTGCCAGCTTCAGAACGAAAAGCCGGTGTAAGTGCGGTGAAATTAACTGGAAGTTTTTCAGCATCAATAATGTCATTCCGATAATAGTTGACCAAAGGCACTTCTGCTGTTGGAATCAGAGTCAGTGGTTCACCATCATTCGTGATCGTATAGGTCGCATCAGTGAACTTTGGAAATTGACCAGTACCGAACATAGAATCATTGTTAACGAGGTATGGGGGAATGATTTCTTCATACCCTTCTTTTTGGTGCTCATCCAAGAAGAAGTTATAGACGGCGCGTTCAAGACGTGCACCAGCACCCTTATAGTAAACAAATCTGCTACCGGCAACCTTCGCCGCGCGTTCAAAATCCAGAATGCCTAATTTTTCACCAATATCCCAGTGATGCTTTGGTTCAAAATCAAACGTTGGCATGTTTCCCCATTTGTATTCTTCACGGGAATCGTCTTCATTTAACGACATTGGCACGTCATCAGCCGGAAAGTTTGGCAATCGGACGAGAATGTAGGTTACTTTTTCATTCAGCTGGGCGAGTTCTTTGTCTAAAGCCGCAATCTTTTGGCCTACTTCCCGCATGGCCTTGATTTGATCGTCAGCATTTTCCTTGTTACGTTTCATAACCGCAATTTGGCCTGAAACATCATTGCGCTTGGCTTTAAGCTCTTCAGTTTGAACGGTCACCTGACGCCGGCGCGTATCCAAAGCTAATAATTCATCAATCTCTTCACCTTTAATCGCACGTGCAGCTAACTTTTCCTTGGCCCATTCCGGTTTTTGCCGGATCAGTTTTAAATCTAACATGGTTTGTCCTCCTCATATGGTCATGATGCGTCTGAAATCTCAGTGCACACAAAAAGCCTTCCATCTCGTTGGGACGAAAGGCCATTCCGCGGTGCCACCCAAGTTTGACGCCTATGCGCCACCCTCAATAACTGATAACGGTCAGTGGCCGTGCAGTTCATCACTACCCACTAAGGCGCTGGAATATGGATGGCTGACAGCTTTCACCAACCGCTGTCTCTCTTGATCATCCAATAGACGCTTCAGACGTGTTTGCTATTCGTTCTTAAAATTACCGCATTTAGCACTGATTAACAAGCGCCCATAGTGTTTTTATTCAAAAATAATGGGAGCCAGTCCTCTTGGCCCAAATGCAAGCAGCTATTTGTCTTTTAATAAATGAACCGGGCATCTTCTAAAACCTTTTTATCCCAAAGTTCACGGAGTAAGGCATACAGTTGGCCGTAGTGGTCATTGCTAACATTGATATGCCATGGGAATATCTGTGCCTTGCCGGCTACTTTTTTGACTGGCGCAACCGAAGTCGTGATGACCAAATCGGCATCTTTCAGATTAGCATTGGGCGACGCTAATTCGACAAATGGGATAGCGTGCAAAAACGCTAGCAAGTCAATATAGCCGGTAATCGTTTGTTCAACAACTGGCGCAACCACAATTTTCTTTGGCGGCTGAAATTGGATGAGTAGTTGGTGCAAGTTGCGATACAGCGCTTCGGCCAAAACATCAATGTACCCGTCAAACGATTCGAGATGTTCTTCATCCACTACTTTTTCAAGCGTGGCTTTGATCTGAGCATAGAAAGCCGGATCATCTTTGGTCTGCTGCATGTTGGAACTGAACTCAGCGAGTAAAGTTGTTGTGAAGTCTTTTTTGAACACCAGCACGCTGACGGTGACACTCAGCATATTGGCTAACAACAGATTATACGTCTCTTCTGGCAACTGCAGATGTAGCTTAAAGTTATATGGAAAACACGCAAAGAAGGCTTGAATCAACTGATAAATTTCGGGATTATAGCGGTTGTACCGTTCGATCACACGTCGCTCAAGCGGGCCATCACTGACAATATACAGCGGCGCAAAATTAAACAGAAAATAGAGCGCATCGCTTTCCCCTTGTTGCTGCTGCTCAGATAAGCCATCTAAAACTGGATGTCCGTCAGTCAGCGCTTCAGCAATTGGTGAAAACAGATTTGGCATTGGATACCGTAAAATCTGTGAATCCGGATCATGCGTCAACACCTGCCCTGTCAAAATGCGTTGATGTGCCACCGCAATGTAATAGAGCAACAATTCACGTGTAACGACATTCACATCGCCGCCTTTAAAGGCTTTAAGAACGGCATCAAGAATTTCGCTGGCACGCTCATGCGTCATATTTTCAAATGGCCAATCCGCCCCGTTCGTTGCTAACCAATATGTTAACCCCAAAAAAATTCGGATATTTAATTCTGACCCAATAAACGACAATGTCTCATATGAAAATTGAACCCCACTGGTTTTGGCGTAACCACGAATAGGTTTCAGATGTCGCAAAATGGTGGCTTTGGAACTATCGGACGCCATTAAAAAGTCATCAAAGTTTTGATAGCGCTTATATAAAACTGCGTCCAAAAAACGATATGGGTTCGACTTTTTCACCAGATCATAGCGAAATTCATCAATTGGAATGGCAAACAACATTTTAGTGGACGCATGCTTGCGACCCAGTATCTCCTCCAGAGAGTTAACCAACCCAGTGTAGGTATTATAGACACTCCCATAGTTACGATTAGTAATCGCCGCAATTTGTTTTAAATTCACATCGCCGACAACCGAATAATGTGCGTGATCACCAGCCAACTGCGTTCTCACCGGCGTCTGCGCAATTCGTGCCGAGATAATGGCGTGAAACAAATTGAGCTTTTCAGCATCGGACATCGACAAAAAGATGTCGTGATTGGCTTCCATGGACTCCCCACCCCTAAAATACGATTTTGTGTCTTTTATTATACGTCATACTTTGTCAAGACGCAGGCATTCACCCCTGTTACAAGTACAAGTCGGGTCTAAAAACTATACCAAATTGTTATTGTTCATTTACTCGGCTTTAGAAAATAGCGGGTTTCCCTAAAGTTCAATGTTTCACTAACAAACTGTCATCATTTTTACTTTTTTTGTTATAATTGACGTAGGTAGGGGTGAATTGCTTTTAGATAAGGGGGTGTACCATGCTGTATGAACAAACTTTTTTAGATCGCGCTGATCTGCAGAAGTTCCAAATGTTCGCAGCGATCAAAGATACCAATGTGCAAACATACACGATCAATACCCTCAGTCAGCACCTAGACCTTTCCTATCAGCAAGGGTATAACATCTTGCAGGAACTTTTCCGCGACTTGACAGTTTTAACAAAACATCCAGAAAAAATGAAACGGAAACAAATCAGTCTTCTGGTCGATATCGATATTACAGTGGACGATTATCATCTGTATTTGTTGCAGCACGCTATCGCCTTCCAATTTGTCGATTACATTGTGCAAGCTAATCACCCGTCCACAGACAAGTTCTGTCGTGCCCATTATATCAGCCGTTCCACGTTGGTTCGCAAGACGTCTGCTCTCCGTAATCTTCTTAAACGGTATCAGCTTAAGTTGTCCTTTAGCGACTTAGGCTTTGCCGGTCAGGAAAGCCGCATCAGATTGTTCTTGTTCGCCTTCTATTGGATTGGCTACCACGGCGTCGATTGGCCATTCAAAGTTTTAGATGAACAAAAAATTGTTCAGGAATACACCGCCTTACCCAGTGCCAAAAAGAATCCGGTCGATATTCTTGAAGAAGTATTGTTTTGGGCCATCAGCCGCGTGCGCATAAGTGGCAACCATTTCGTTGACGGCGCGGCGCCATTTGACAAAATTTTCGATGAGTATTCACCTTTTCAATATCCGGTTTACACGAAAGAAATGTTTCCTGCTTACGACACACGGTTTATGAAAAGCGAAAACGACTTCTTCTACTTTCAGCAAAATCGCACCATTACATTTTTACCAACTGACGCCACGAGTGATGCTTTTATCCGCTACCTAAGTGACAAAAAAACCGTGACGACAGATTTCACTAAGCGACTCTTGGCTTTTTTGAATGCTCATGTTCGACCTGACAGTGATTTCGATGTTTATCACGAACACGAGCTAGTTCTGAATCTAGCTCGGATCGCGTTGAACAATGAGTTTCTGGGCGGCGATTTCATGCACATCGTGGATTACTATCAACCTGAAGGGCTGCCATACACAGAGACTAAGCTGTACCATACCTTGCAAACGTTCATCGCTGGTTTGCCAGACACCCCTGCCTACCGTCGTTTTCTTGGTAAAAATGCAGGATTTTTGCGCATTATTCATTATCTTTTGGCTCCTTATTTGCGATACTTCTCAGAAACACCAGTTGTGCAAGTGAAGCTGGTTTACCTAGGACATGATCTCCTCAATCGCCGTTTGGTAAACTTTCTGGACGATCTTAGTGTCGTTGATTTGTTGCCAGATGATGCGCCTTGTCAGGAAGCTGACCTGGTGATTACCAGTGTCGACAATGAAGCCGCCATTAGAGCAGCAGCACCATCGGATTTCAAAGGCGAGGTTGCCACTTGGATTATTGATGATGACGACAGTGCTATTTTCCAACTTTATATGTTGATTCGCCGCCTTTATCTCGGCAAAACAGCTTCAGCACGCTCATCAGAAACTGGTACTTTCAAGTGGTGATAGCATCACCTAAAAAGGCAGTTCCCACTCAGTTCAATGTGTGGAAACTGCCTTTTTGCATCGTTAATTTCGGTGATCTCGGTGAGCGGACAGATCAACTTGGTCTAACGGAATCATTTTTGTCCGATGCTTCACTTTGTACCAGACGAATAAGACAATAAAAAGCGGGATTGACATGTAGGAAACCAGTAATCGACCCCAGGCAAAATTTTGAACTGCCTGCAAATCCTGACCAACGATGACAATGAGACTCATAATAATCGCCAGAATTGGGCCAACCGGAAACCATTTTGCATGATACTTGAGTTCACTCAGATCGTGTCCTTGCTTCACGAAAGCGCGCCGAAAGCGAAAATGTGAGACAGCAATGCCTAACCATGCAAGAAATCCAGTCAAACCAGAAGCTGCAACCAGTAGTTGATAGACATGCGGTCCCATAATGCTGGTTAAAAAGGTGAAAGCACCAACCAAGGTTGTTAACAGCAGTGCCGCAACTGGAATCCCCCGGTTATTCGTTTTCTGGAAAACGCGCGGCGCAAAACCGGAACCACCCATTGCCCACAACATGCGGGTCGAGGCATACATCCCTGAGTTAGCCGAGGACAAAACCGATGTCAAGATGACCGCGTTCATGACACTGGCCGCTCCTGCTAACCCAATGCGATCAAATACCAAAGTGAATGGCGAAATCGCAACTTGATCGACACTCGCACCTAATAAATTCGGGCTGGTATAGGGAATGATGGCAGCAATGATCGCAATAGATAAAATATAAAAGAGCAAAATTCGCCAAAACACCTGTTTAATCGCTTTAGGAATACTCGTTTCCGGCGTGGCACTTTCTCCCGCGGTAATGCCAATCAGTTCAGTCCCTTGAAAAGAAAAACCAGCAACGACGAAAACGGCTAGGGTAGCTGGCAACCCACCAACAAATGGCGCCGCTCCGGTTGTGTAATTTTTCAAACCAATCGGGCCATTGCCGCCCATGATCCCAACGATGGTCAATAGACCAACAACGAGAAAGACCAGCACTGTGACAATTTTGACTAATGAAAGCCAATACTCAGTTTCACCAAAGGACTTAACAGAAATAATGTTGATGACAAAAATCAACGCTAAGAACCCCATTGAAATCAGCCATCCAGGCACATCTGGCAGCCAAAAATGCATCACGATTGCGGTGGTGGACACATCAACGGCCACCGTGATTGCCCAATTAAACCAATAATTCCAACCAAGTGCGAACCCAAATGCCGGATCAACAAATCGGCTAGCATACTCGGAGAACGACCCCGAAACGGGAACATAGGTAGCCATTTCACCAAGACTGGTCATTAGGAAAAAGACCATCAACCCGATGCCGACATACGCAGCAATGGCCCCGCCTGGTCCAGCGGTGGCAATCGCACTCCCACTGGCAACAAAGAGACCAGTGCCAATGCTGCCGCCTAAGGCAATCATGGAGAGATGGCGAGTTTTGAGTTCACGTTTGACTTGATTTGATTCTGACTGTGCCAATAGTTTGCTCCTTTGAAGTTTTTGATAGGTTGAGAATGCGAGGCCCGGGGAGTGAGGTTAGCTTTCTATAACGCACGAACCAGCCCAGAAACCTGCGCATAAGGACCTTGGACGCAATGGTCAAAACCCGGCCGCCCGTTTAGATTTAAGGCATCTTTCGACTGGCGGCCGTAACTGATACTGTGCTAGCTTTCTATAACGCGCTCGCAGTCGCAGAAACCTACACATAAGGACGTCGGCCCTAACGGCTGGCCCGTTTAGATTCTCACAGCATTTTTCGACTGAGTGGCTCATAATCGGCTCTTGGGTAGCTTTCTATAACGCGCGAACCAGCCCAGAAACCTACACATAAGGACCTTGGACGCAATGGTCAAAACCCGGCCGCCCGTTTAGATTTAAGGCATCTTTCGACTGGCGGCCGTAACTGATACTGTGCTAGCTTTCTATAACGCGCTCGCAGTCGCAGAAACCTACACATAAGGACCTTGAGCCTAAATGGCCAAAGCCCGGCCATTTGGGTTCAAGGCCACTTATGTTCCGGTTTCTAAGCGCTCCTGCTCGCGCTCACAAAAAAAGCCAACGGGCGAGAATCAACCCATCAGCTTATCATTTTTCTTGCAATGACTAAACGTGATCCGATTCATTAGCGCCCCGCGATGTTCGCGACAGTCCAGCGGATGTTGTCCAACTGGCCCAATGTCGGATTTCTGAACAAATCCGGCATTTCGGCATCCACCCCTTTTGCAACCGCGCATCTGGCGTTCAGGCCATTGCGGTTAGGATTCATGACAGATGCAACCTCTAATCGTTATTGGTTTACACGTTAACATGTTCGGCCTTCAACAGCAACTGCCTCTCACAAGGCTTTAACTCAATTCTCAGCCTTGCGAATATCGGCTACCAGTGTTGCCGTGTCAAATTTTTGCTTTAAAAAAGCATCGTTGGTTGTCGGCAGATGTAGCTGGAAGTCACTAAACTTTTGCAGAAACAATTCGCCACTGTCGAGTTCGAAGCCAAGAATATGGCCACCCATGTGATGATCAGCGTCAAGAAAATGCAAGTGGAACCCCGGTGACACCGCACCCGCATAGAGATCAGGCGAATAATACCCAATCAATGTACCCTTGATATTCTCAGCGTTGAATTCTTTTTGACCTGAAGCTGTTTCAGTAAGCGTTGGATACGGTGGCTGTTGTGGCAACACCGCGCGTGTATGCATCTGCGTAAACCGCCCCTCAACGCGTACTGCAGCAAAAAGATTGGCCGTTTGAAGGCGTTCCAAAACCGTTTTTTGAAAGCCTGACAAATCAAGTCCTTGTAGTTTGCCTACAGATTTATCAGCTTGATAATGCACGTTTGCAAACGGTACTTCTTCTTCTGACCCGACTTCGCGAACAGCGCCTTGTGCATTGACTTGATAAACTTTGCTATCAATGATCACAAGTTCGCCATCTAGCCCCGTCAAAGTGCCAATACCAGTATTGCCATGCTGCAGCAGTTCTTCAATCTTTTGCGTACCAGCAAACAATCCGGGTACAAGCATTGCCAATGTGCCATGTTGATATAACCGATCAGTATTCACAGATGGTCTCCTCCTATTACGCGATCGCCAAGCGCAATGCTGACGAATGAACAAAAGCTTAGTAAATTTGGTCAGGAAGCATCGCCGCGCCAAGCTCCGCATTATCAGAATAATCAACTGGAATATCAACTAAAACTGGGCCTGGTGTAGCAAACGCCTCATCCAAAACCTGCCCTAATTCACTTGGTTTATTGACCCGCAGTCCCTTTGCTCCAAATGCTTCTGCATACTTCACAAAGTCAACCGGACCAAAGTCAACGCCAGCTGCACGACCGTACTTCATTTCCTCTTGAAATTTTACCATATCATAATGGCCATCATTCCAAATAATATGCACTAAGTCTGCATGCAAGCGCACTGCTGTTTCTAATTCCTGTCCGGAAAAGAGAAAGCCGCCATCACCAGAAACTGAGACCGCCTTTTTTCCTGGGCGAACCAACGTTGCAGCAATCGCCCATGGTAAGGCGACACCGAGCGTTTGCATCCCATTGGAAAACAGCAAATGCCGCGGTTCATAACTTCTGAAGTGCCGAGCCATCCATATATAATGACTCCCAACGTCAACAGCAACGGTCATTTCATCCGTGACCCGCTCCTGTAAGGCGGCAACAATGCTGAGCGGATGAAGCACTTTTTGATCAGCAATTGCCGGTGGTACATCGCTATCCTGCAGTTTTGCCTGAAGGTCTTCTAAATAGCGCTTGCTGCCAGGTGCAACTTGATAGCCACGTAACAATGGCACCAAAATATCTAACGTTTGCGAAATATCACCAATGAGTTCAGTTTCCGGCTGGAAGTTATGATCAATCTCAGCTGGAACATCATCAATAACAATGATGCGCGCCTTGCCATCCGCATTCCAGTTACGTGGTTCATATTCAACGGGATCGTACCCAATAGCAATGACCAAATCACTATGTTGTAACAACATGTCACCTGGTTGATTGCGGAACAGGCCAACCCGGCCGAAGAAGTTGTCAATCTGACGGTGAGAAATGATGCCAGCACCTTGGAAAGTTTCCACAACAGGTAGTTCCGTTACTGAAAGTAATTCGCGAATCTCTGCTGTTACATCACTTGACGATGCCCGCATTCCTAACAACAACACTGGCAATGACGCTTCCTTGATGGCGTGCGCCAGATACGTCATATCACTGGGACTAGCCGGTCCAAGTTTTGGTGCGACCAGTGGTTTTATCGGTTCCGAGTTGACTGGCGAATCTGTGACATCTTGCGGAATAGAAACAAAACTTGCGCCTTGCTTGCCAGATTCAGCCGCTTGATACGCGTTCGCAATTATTTCACTCACGTTATCGGGGTCCTGAACTTCAGCCGCATATTTGGTGATCGGGGCAAAAAGATCGGCGTTACGCATGCTTTGATGAGAACTTCGCAGCAAATCAGCGCGTTTGACCTGACCGGATAAAGCCAAAACCGGATCACCTTCAGCCGTTGCGGTTACCAAGCCGGTTGCCAAGTTTGATGCTCCCGGTCCTGAAGTTGTCAGAACAACCCCTGGTTTGCCGGTCAAACGACCGATGCCAGCGGCCATAAACGCCGCATTTTGTTCATGTCGCGCAACGATTAGCTGCGGACTCTTTTCTGATTTAGGATGCTCCAGACTTTCAAAAACCCGATCAATTTTGGCTCCAGGAATCCCAAAAACATAGTCAATGCCGTGATTCGTTAAACTTTCGACGATCAAATCCGCACCATAGCGCTTCTCTTCTGCCATTTTGCCACTTCCTCCTGATTGATGTGTTTCATATTACGCTTATTGTGTTTCGATTCAACCCTATTTTTATTGAAAAACAGCAATTAAACAGCAAATTGCTGTTACATTATTTCCATAAATCTGTTTCATTCCATTGACAATGCGGCGTACTTTTCTTACGAATGGTTTGCTAACGCCATCATGCCACAAAAGTTGATCACGACCCAATAGTTTGCCTAGTCTTCGCTGAGCCGCAACACATTAGTTAAAAAAAACACCGCCTCTAAAAGACGATGTTCATTAAATACACTGCATAAGCTGGATAAACAGATCATTGCATCTTACGACTGATTTTGCCAATACCAGTCTGCGGATCAGTCAGTTTAATTGTAAAACCAAATTTAGTGAAAATATGCCGCAGCTTTGTCAAATTAACCTTGTCAAACGAACTAATCGTACCGTCGACTTGGGCAATGTCAGCTTTCGTTGCCAAATTAATGAAAGCTTTCAAAGCAAGCTGGGCCAAGCCCATATTTTCAAAATCGTAGAAAGCGAGCCGGCTCTCCGACCCAAGGGTCTCCAAGACAGTGATGTGCATGCCGTTATCCCAACGATTGGTTTCAAACAAAAGTTGTGACTGATAATCCGCTTTGGAATGGCCATATTTATCAACATTTTCAAAAGGCGTATAAACGTAAATTGAATTTGTTTTTTGCTTTTGCTCATCGAATTTAAAATCAGTAAACACAATATATTGGCTTACCTTTTTTTGGGCTGCGTCCTGCGGTTGATTCATGCTAGACAGCACGGTTAGCCGTGGATCTGCCTCGATCGCTGCAAGCCGCTTGTTATACGCTTGCTGATACTCTGTTTGCACAGTCATCTTGAAACCTCCAGACTATTACTCGTTTTCATTATAACATTTTTCAAACCGATGCCTATCTAAAAGAGAAAAACCGGGATGAATTCACCCGGCTTTCATAAAATAGCTATAGTAATTTCTCATTTTTCAAACTGATTGGGGAGTAATCGGTAGTATCGCTCATTGCGCGGTTGATCAGGTGTCAACCCACGAGGGAGCGGCACTTCGAACTGAAAATCAAAGCCGAGACGCTGTAACAAGTTGATAGAAGCGATATTTTCTGGAAAGACACCTGCCCAGACGGCTTGAATGCCGTTATGAAATTGATCATCGATCACCAGTCGCAAGCCTTCGGTCATGAAACCACGATGCCAAAAATGGGGATGCAGGATATAGCCGATTTCCCGCGTCATATCATCCCCGGTCAAAGGCGATAAATCACGCGGATAGACGCCGATGTTGCCGACAACATGCTGCCGATACACCAATGCCAAATCCTGCTTTTCACGGGCAAATCGTCGAATGTGTTCTAAGGCGGCTGCTTGTGACTTTAAGGGGGTCATGCCAGCTGGTAATGTGGCTTGTTTTAAATGTGCATAGGCGAAATAATCCTCAACGTCAGTCAATTCAAATGGCCGGACAGCGACTCGCGATCCTTTCAGCATCAGCAGCTCCTTTCAGACTAACGGTCTCATGAATTGGAAAGATTTTTCTACTTTGTGAGATCGTCGCAGCTTTTTTTTGGTTTCTTCGCCATATTTTAAAGTGACGAAACTATTTTTCTTTTCATATTATCGAGTATTCGCAACCAGATAACAAGCCCTAGCTCCTTTCATGATGCGTCCATCACAAGCTTCCAACGCTTTGTTTATTGAAATAATCGGTAAAATAAAGTTGTTATCTTGTGACTGTCCGTTATCGCCGACTATATTGAATGCAGTTTAAGCTAGTGACCAACACTTGGACTGGGATTTTTTATAAGAAAGGAGGACGCACCGACCAGAAATGAAACGCACATATGTCAAGTTGATGAAACGACTTAAAACAATCGAATCCGAAAACTAGCGACCTTATTCATGCTTATATTTTCGCCAGATGTGGTGATCTTCATTAAAATGGCTGCACTGGTGTGTCGGTTCATCACCATCAACCTGCAGATAGTCACTCCTAGATTGCAATAATAAAGTTACCACCTAGAAAGAGGCTTGCTCACTGCTTGAACTGGGGTTTGCCAACGGAGACATTTTCTAGGTTTGTTATTGATAAGCGCTGTGGCTTGTTGAATATCGGTCTCTGAAACCTGATCAAACTGTGTTCCCTTCGGGAAATAGTAGCGAAGTTCTCGATTGAACCGTTCATTTGTGCCCCGTTCATTCGGGTGATAGGCGTGGCAAAAGTAAACCGGTATCCGATAGCGCTTTGTAAGCGCCTGATCGCAGGAAAACTCTTTACCGTGATCAACCGTCACTGATCGAACCGGACCCGGAAAGTCCACCATCAGTCTTGCAAATCCCTTGAGAACAGCATTTTGTGATAAGTTTTCAAGCTTAGTTGTCGCCATTAAACGTGTCACCCGATCGACAATGGTCAAAACAGCAGCCTTTGACCCGCGACCACCGCGAACTGTATCCATCTCTAAATGTCCTTTTTCGGTTCGCCGATTAGCTGACTCACTGCGAATCTCAATTGAGGTGCCTACTGCTTGGTTATAGCGCGACCGAAGGTCTTGTCTTCTTTTATGACGTTTACCGTGATCAAAGAGTTGGCTTGGCTGAAAATCGACTTGTCTTTGATAAATCCAGTGGTAAATCGTGTGTGGCGCACAGTGAACGGCATAACCGACCATTTCAGGGGACCAACCTAGGTTTAGCTTCTCAGTTACCATCCGCTTCAACTTAGGCGTTAAAATCGAGTGCCGACCACAACGATGCCGACAAGTATCGGCATGATCCTGAGCTATAATGGCGCAGTAATCACCTTCAGGGCAACGGTGAAGCTCATGCCTAATAGAAATACGAGAGCGGCCTAAGGTCGCGGCGATGTATTGAATCGTGTGGTGTTGCATCAGTTCTATCTGAGATCGTTCAATTAAGGTTATAATGGCCATGGGACCTGTCCTTCTCTCTAGATGGTATGTTATGCAAACACCATTTTAGCAAGAACGGACAGGTCTTTTTTCACATTTTCTGGGTGGTAACTTTAATTATGCAATCTAGGCACTGACAACTATCTGCTACATAAAGTTGGATAAAAACATCCACCGATACCGCTTCGACGACGGTATTAGCGGTCTGTGGAGGGTTTGTCATGAAAAGAATCGCTTTGTTTGCACTAATGGTGCTAGTCATCAGTCCATTTCTCATTGCAGCAGGGCAAAAGACTACCGCAACAACACCAGAGTTTGCTGTTACGCCTGTGCTGCCAAGTAATCAAAAACAGGCAGACGCAGGCTATTTTGACTTGCAGGTCGATCCTGGCCAACAAGAAAATTTGCAACTTCGCATCAGCAACCTATCTGATCAGGTGCAAACTTATACAATTGCCGTGAACCCTGCTTATACCACCGATAGCGGTGCCATCGCCTTTGATCGCGCTATGCCGCCTTTGAACCAAGATGCACGCCGTTTGAATACGCTCATTAGCGGGCCGGAAAAAGTCAGTGTACCAGCCAAAACAGAAAAATTGGTCACTTATATATTAAAAGCACCGAGCCAGCATTTTATTGGCGTTATTTCTGGCGGTTTCTATGTGTCTCCTGAAAATGACTCCAGCACCAACAAGTCGGTAAGCGGCGTTCGCTTCACAAATCGTTTTGCTATCGGGATCACCACTATTTTGCGCCAAGATTTCAAGACGCCTAATCCGCCACTACTGGCAATGACAAAAGCAGGCATTGGTACGATTAACCACTATGCCGCCGTCCAAGCAACCATCAGCAATCCTTCTGGCAATCAGTTCGGTGACATCACGAGTGACTATGCCTTAAGCAAAACAGGAACAAAAAAGGCCTTGATAACCGGTCATTTTGTGGGGCAAGCCGTCGCTCCGCACTCATTTTTCACCCAAAGCATCCTGCTCAATGACCGCAAACTCATGGCTGGTGACTATTCCCTCAAATGGACAGCTAAATCAGGCGACTTTTCTTGGACAAAAACACTTGCCTTTCACTATAGCGGTCATTTACCAAAAAACACCCTACAACCTGTTGTCAACAAACCAAAGACAAAAGCACCTGACAATCCACAACTGCCTTGGATCATTACTGGTATCGCCATTGCGCTTCTCCTCATCTTGACCGGTACATGGGGCTGGAGCACTTGGCATCGGCGGCATAACCAGTAGAAAAACGTGCTGCCTGCTCACGATTGGCTTATGATAAAGGGAGAGCGTGAACTGATGCGGTTAGAAACCGGAACATAAGTGGGCTGGGACGCGATGACTGCACTTTGGTCATTGTGGCCAAGGTCCTTATGAGGAGGTTCCTGCGCCAGTGATCGCGTTTAAAAAGAGCGTGAATTGGCGCGGTTAGAAACCGGCATATAAGTGGCCTCAAATGCAATGATGCGCCGCCATGGTCATTGTGCTCGAGGTCCTTGTGAGACGGTTTAGGCGTCAGTGAGCACGTTTAAAGGAGGACTTCCCATGTCAAACAATCGCATGCTCGGAAATGAGTTTCAAACAGCATATGAAAGTGCTGGCGGAACGGATATTTTAAAATTTTTAGCGAATGTCAAGCAGGCATTCCAGTGCATTACGGATTTAACTGCACGAATCACTGGTATGCCCGATTCGGTTAAAAGTGAGTCTGTCTCTCAGTTATTAGTTCAACAATTGGATCAGACAACCTTCGCCGAAAGTGCCGTGCGTCAATGGGAAGACGATTTGCATCGCTTTGCTGCTTATCTCACACCACTAGAACCACCTATCGCAATTCTTGATAGTTGGGATACATTAAATGACTTTTTGGAAGCGAATCAAGCATTGTTGAGTTCATTGCAAAATGTGCCTCTATTGACCCAAGAAACTCAAGAAGTCAAAACAACATCGCAGTTGTTCGTCTATCCAGCAGAACCCCTATTCCAAGTCGTTCAGGCCGACACTGGCGAAAGCGACTCAATTGATTTGGCCGGTTTGGCAGATGCTGATCCTGAAGGTGTCGCTGAAATTGCGCAGAATCACGGTGTTACACCTTTTGCAGCGTTTAATGCCCAGCCTTGATTTTAGGCTGTCAATCCTGTATGCTTGACAGGTTAAATTATGAAAAAGTGAGGTGCTAAAACATGCGGAATAACATCATCTTAGGCAACAATGAAACCGGCGAACGGATCTATTTGACTTCCAAGAACAAGCGGAATACACCTGATCGTTTGCAACTCAAGAAGTATTCACCGAAGCTGCACAAGCGCGTGGTTTTCACCGAAGTTAAGTAATTATTCAATGACTTCATCAGTCTATATCGCCTCCTATCAGTGTTTATCATTGGTGGGACGCGATATTTTTTGTCTTTTTATGACTGCTGATGAGCCACCACTGGCACAACATTATTATTAACATGAGCAAGTTATT
The DNA here is from genome assembly GCF_000829035.1 of Lacticaseibacillus paracasei subsp. paracasei. Taxonomy (NCBI): domain Bacteria; kingdom Bacillati; phylum Bacillota; class Bacilli; order Lactobacillales; family Lactobacillaceae; genus Lacticaseibacillus; species Lacticaseibacillus paracasei. The sequence goes on from NZ_AP012541.1 coordinate 1,899,981, forward strand.
AGGCTGGCCATTCTTCAACATGCTAAAGTTACTTATAGTAAGTGTGTGACGCTGTCCTCAAACAAGAAAGGTTGATTCCTATGACATTTGTTTTGCCAGATTTACCTTTTGACTACGCAGCTCTTGAACCTTACATTGACGCAACAACGATGCACCTTCACCATGACAAGCATCATCAGACATACATTGATAAACTTAATGCCAGTTTAGATGGTGTCCCTCAGGCGGCCGGCAAATCCATTGAGCAACTATTGACAGGGCTTGATGCGCTGCCAGAAAGCGTGCGCGTTTCCGTCCGGAACAATGGCGGCGGACACTATAATCACTCATTGTTTTGGACGATGCTGAGTCCTGAAAGCACCATCAAACCGGACGGCCAATTATTAGCAGATCTTGAAAGTACCTTCGATTCATTTGACAAGTTCAAAGCCGAATTCAGTCAAGCAGCTTTATCTGTTTTTGGATCAGGTTGGGCCTGGCTTGTCAAAGACAACGCGACCTTAAAAATTGTGACGACAGCAAATCAAGATTCACCAATCACGTATCATCAGTACCCGCTGCTAGGCTTGGATGTCTGGGAGCACGCGTATTACTTGCATTATCAAAATCGCCGACCAGAATATGTGGACGCCTTCTTCAAGGTCATCAACTGGCAGACGGTTGAAAATCGCCTGATGCATCCCGATACAAACGCCTGACGATGTTTGGTCACTAACTTTACTAAAAGCCGAAGTGCAAACACATTTTGCACTTCGGCTTTTTTTCATGTCTTCGTCTGAATCTACTGCACGTCATACTAGGTCAGATTGTTGGCTCAATTTGGGGTGCTTCTGTCAGCAGTTGGTTAAACAAAGCCGGCACCGGCAATTCAGCCGTAATCCGCTTTTCCGAAAAAGGATCCGTAAATTTCAACCGCGTCGCCTGCAAGGCTTGATACGGTATTCGCGCATCTGGCTGACCATAAAGGTGATCGCCAATTAATGGATGACCTAAACTTGCAAAATGAACGCGAATTTGATGTGTCCGACCGGTCAGCAACTGGACATCAACCAAAGTATTGGTTTTTTCTTTTAAAACCCGGTATTTTGTCAGCGCCGTCTGGCCATCAGCTGCCACAATTCGGTGAATGCCATCCGCCGCTAATTTCAGAGGTGCATCAATTTCACCTTTTGGGGATGGCAATTTACCGCTGACAACCGCCAAGTAATGCTTCGTCAGTGTGCGTTGATGTGCTTGATCAAACCGGCCTTGTGCGTATGGATGTTTTGCAGCCAGCACCAGTCCGACAGTATCGCGATCAAGTCGAGTCATGATGGCTGGTTGTGGTGCGTCAATTTTTTGCTCAACCAAATAGCCCGCAATACGATTCAATAAACTCGAATTCGGTGTGTGGGGTCCGGGAACGCTTGTCAATCCAGCTGGTTTTGAGACAATTAGCCAATTAGCATCTTCATAAATGACTTCTAAAGGCGCAAACTCTGGCGTCAGCGTTTTGCTAGTCGGAATTTCAAAGCGGATAATCTGGCCAGCTTCAACCGGACCATTGCCAGATGCTTGCCCATCAACCCAGATCAAATGATCTGCCAGCATTTTTTTGAACAAGCGATGACTGACACCTTGCTCTGCTAGCCAACGTTTGACCGTTGTCGACCGTGTCACCTTTGACGTAAATGAATATCGCATACCTATTTCCTTTCGCCATCCCTCTTCCGCACTTAAAACCGAACGAATCGGAATCCAGATTTGCATTTAAACGGGTTTTGGGACTATGGTTAGACTATGGTTAATGTACAAGAATAAGGAGGAACAGGCAAATATGCAAGTGGAAAAAGACGTGATCTACGATAGCGCCTATAATTTAGCCGCCGATCTCTATGTACCTGACGAAGCCAATGGCGGTGCCATCGTGTATGCACACGGCGGTGGCTGGTTTCGCGGCGATAAGGAAAATGAAAGCGATTTAGGTAAATATTTTGCCGATGCCGGCTATCTATTTGCGATTCCGAACTTTCGCTTAGCCCCTAAATATTTATATCCAACAGCACAAAACGATTTCGATCATTTCATTAATTGGTTACTTGCTTCCCCTTACGATTTTGATCGTGAGCGTTTGGGACTTTTGGGGGCAAGTTCAGGCGGCACCATGGTTCTGCAAAACAGTTTAGCTTCCGGCTATCCGCTCGTTGCATGGTCCCCTGTTGTTGATTTTGCCAACTGGGTTCAAAAAAATCAAATGGTAAAGGCTTCTGTGGATGGGAAAAAAGAACTTGGTCTTACCGAGATCCACGAAATTCATGATTCATTTTACAAGTATTTCGTGCAGACTTACCTTGGCGGCTTAGACCCGCGTTTGTTGACCGCGGTCAATCCCACCAACCATTTAACCGATCAATTAGGTCCGGCATTGTTGTTCAATTCAGCTGATGAATTGATGCCACTGCCAAGTGCCTTGCACTTTTTACAACAAGCTGCCATGTTTGGTCGCGATATCGGACTGCATGTTGTACCCGGAACCGGTCATGCCCGCGACTACACAAGTTTTGCCTTGCCAGAAACCAAGCGCTTTTTTGATCATCACTTGTTTACGACGGTTGAAGACAAAACGTTGAACAAAGCGACAGACTGAGCTTAACAACAAATTCGGTCAGTAAAATAGCGTTGCGATCAACCTTCATTCCGAATGGTGATCGCAACGCTATTTTTATGCGTCAATTTTAACAAACATCAACCGTCACCGGCTGCAAAGGTCGGTTCACGGTTATCTTAAGTAAAGAACTTCATGCGTGATGCAGAATCAATGGCGATGCGACACCGGGCGCGACCCATTCAAGGCCGCCACTAACTGGCACCAAATAAATGGCATCAGCGCCGACATCTGTCGGGATCAAGACAAAACCATTGCCTTCTGGCGTTACCTTATAGCCGGTTTTTGTTGTTACGCCAGCCTGAACAACGGTCAGCTGGTCTGCCGTAATTGTCAGCGTCACGTGCTCATTCTGCCATGTGCCGAGATAAACCGGTGCAGTGTTGCTGACATCCTCAGCACTGACCGAAGGCGTTGCTTGAGTCGTACTTGCTGTCGAAGCTGTCTCGGTATGCACAGTCGCAACCGTGCTCGAACTGCTGATCTCTTCAGAAGGTTGTGTTGTTGCCGCTGAGGAATTTGTTACAGCGACTGTCGAAGAGGCGGTCGCATTCTCTTTTTTAGGTTTTACTGTTGCAGCTGGTTGCTTTTTAGGCGTTGTGACAGTGACTGTTTTTGTATCAGTCCCGGCATTTGCCTGATGCTGATAAAGTGCAGCACCGGAAACCCCACTGAAGGTCAAAATCGCTGTTGCCAACAAAAACCACTTTTTCATGTCATTCACTCCCAACTAGACATACTGTCGTCGACAGGTCCGTTTTTCTTATTATCTCTAGCCTATCATGCTGCCTAATAAAATGTTACAAAACGATGTCAACGCAAGCAAATCTTAATAATTGCGGCATTCTCACTGTCATCTTTTTGTAACATTTAAAAAGCGGTGGTTCCCTCTTGCCGAAGCAAACGTATGTTCGTATAATCGATTTGAGGTGATCATCATGACTTATGAAGAAAAAATCGGCACCGAAAGATTCGATGCCATGGTGGCGGATTTTTTCGCAAATCGTTACTTTGATCGCGGCATGCGTAAATGGCAAGGCTACTATCTTTCTGATCATACAGCCGCTTTAAAGAAGCAATCTAAAAGCGAAGCGCTGGTTTATCCCCCGCTGCCCCTTCAGGATCAAGCGGTCATTCGCGCAATCTTGCTACAAGCCTATGCAGAAGGCCAAACAGTAACAGCCCAGCTTAACCTGCAAACACCTAGTGGTCAGATGCTGCCACCGATTCGCGGCAAGGTTGGCGGTTTAACTGACAGTGACGTGGTTAATATTGCGGATCAAAATATGGCAATCGGATCAATTCGGCACATCGAACTCATCCCGTTTGCTGCATCAACGCATCAAAAAAATACGCCAGACTAAGGTAGTCGGCCGTGCCGCCGGGGCTCAAATTTCGTGCAATCATTTCGGCGTTTAAAGCGCGCAACCCATTAGGTAGCCGGGACGCCGGGACATGTAACAACGCTTTGGCCGCATCCTGAACAAACCGTAACCCAGCTGGCCCCCCACGGTGCAACACATTAGCATCTTCAACTTGTGCCATCAGATGAACCATCAGCTGTAGATAGCGCAGATCGCCGCGTGTCGTGGTTTGCCGTAAGTAAGGCAGGATCACCGTCCGGATCGTCGGGTAGCCGGCTAACGCCTCACCACGCACGCCAGTCACACCATGCTTCATATACAACGCCTCGCCATGACTCAACTGTTTTTTTTCACTGAGATCGCGAAAATCGCCGCTCACGCCTTGCGCAATTTGCGCCACTGCCGGAAAAAGCGGGGCAAAATCATGCATGACTAACTGCTTAAGACTTTGCTTTTGCAACAACCATCCCAAAGCACCCAGTAAAAACCCAAAAGAAAAATTAGCCCCGCGATGCGTATTCACACCTACTGTAGCTGTCATCATCGCTTTTTCAGCCTTTACCCCGATCGTCCGCAATTGCTGGTACAACTGTGGTACCGTTGCCGCCGTTAATCCAGCATGCAGATACTGACCAAAATAAGGGGCCAGCGCATGAATGCTGGCCTCAAAGGTGGTGACGTTCATATCGCGATGAGCTCCATTGGACTCCGGATCAACTAAGCCCGGCTTCGGCGCAAGCAAAACCTCTGCCCGCAGACTCGTGACCGCTGCTTGGGCGATTGTTTGTTCATTCAATGTTCTTTGCCTTCATAACTTTCAGAATATATTGCAATGAGTGGCCCAAATGTTCACGCGTGATCAGTTTGATTTGATCATCATCGCGGTTTAACATCCCCCGATAAATCAGCCAATGTTCCTGAATCGCAAGATTACGCCGATCATCCCCGTTAATACTGATGTCACGAAAATAGATCAAGTAATTTTGTAATTGGTTGACAATCATTTTCAGGCGCAACATATGGCTGGCATCGTAAATAAAGTTATTAAACTCGGTAAATTTGGCCATGACTTCAGGCACCCGGCCAGCATCATTCAACCGATCCGTTTCTTCCAGAAGCGCACGCATCTGTTTAAATTGAGCCGGCGTCATTAGCCGCATTGCCTTACGCGTTGCTAAAACATCTAATTCCTTGCGAATATCAAAAATCTCGTAGGCATCGTTGATCGAAATGCCCTTCACAATGACACCGATACCGGTTTTACGTTCGACCAGATCTTCTTCATCTAATCGTTCAAGCGCATACCGAATCGGTGTCCGACTGATATTGAGATTTTCGGACAAATTCTTTTCGTTAATACGCTCGCCGCTGGGTATTTCCCCTAACAAAATCGTCTTGCGAAGCGCTTCGTACACCGCCTCTTTAATCGGCCGATTCTCCGAAAGATCCAGATTCCTTTTGACTGCTGGCACCACTTGATTCATCGGTCGTTCCCCCTCGCTTCGTGGCCTATTATAGCAAAAAAGCCGTTAACGGGGGTGTTAACGGCTTAAGGGAAATGAAGCTAGGAACAACTGGCAACTAGTGTAGCAGGCTCACGCAACGACGGTCAACATCAGATCAATCATGCGTCGGCTCAAAACTTAGCGACACCTTCTGCTCCGGCACATCATAAAACGGATCTTCGCGCCGGCCAAGAAAATCTTTAGCTTGATCTGGGAACAAAGCATAGCTTAAGACATCCTCTTCGTCGTGCGCATATTGTGCAATCGCTTGACGGAAATCAGGCATTTGCGGCTTGATTAAATCCGCGGGACGTTGTGTGACAACCGGTGCATCACCAATGATCTTTTTCACCATTTCGGGTGCAATTGCCACTGGCGGCCGACCATAAAGGCCGCGCACGTAATCCTTAATTTCATTTGGAATCAACTTATAACGCTCACCGCTCATGACATTCATCAAACTTTGTGTGCCCACCATCTGCGACAGCGGTGTAACCAACGGCGGATAGCCTAAGTCAGCTCGGACACGCGGCACTTCCTTCAAAACATCGCCATAAAGTGCTTCTTGTCCTTGATCTTTTAGTTGCGCCAACAGGTTAGACAACATCCCGCCTGGCACCTGATAGATCAAGGATTTAGGTTCAACATCTTTCACGCGCGGATTCAGTTGACCGGACTCGCGGAATCGATCGCGAATCGGCGCAAAGTAAGTGGCGATGTCACTGACCGTGCTTAAATCAACATCAGTCGGATAGCCAAGATCTTGCAACGCAACCAGCATGGATTCTGTTGCTGGCTGACTGGTGCCGCCAGCAAATGGCGAAACCGCGGTATCAATGATATCAGCACCGGCGCGAACTGCTTCCAGATACGTCATCTCAGCCATACCAGCGGTGGCGTGCGTATGCACTTCCAGTGGCACGCTGATTTCCTGCTTAATACCGGTAACCAGATCAAACGCCTTCTGTGGGGTTAAAATGCCTGCCATGTCTTTGATTGCAATTGAATCCGCATCCATGTCAGCCATGTCTTTGGCTAACTTGATGAAGTAGTCGATCGTATGGAAATCACTGGTTGTGTAACAAATAGCAAGTTGAGCATGCCCGCCTGCTTGCTTCGTCGCTTCAAGCGCCGTTCGCAAGTTGCGTGTATCATTCAACGCATCGAAAATACGAATGATATCAATCCCGTTTTCAACTGACTTTGTGACAAAGTCAGTGACCACATCGTCGGCATAGTTCTTGTAACCTAGCAAGTTTTGCCCGCGCAAGAGCATTTGCAATTTGGTGTGCTTGACCGTCTTACGAATCTTGCGCAACCGTTCCCACGGATCTTCATTCAGATAACGGAGACAGGCATCAAAAGTTGCCCCGCCCCACATTTCCAAAGATGCATAGCCGGCGGCATCCATTTTATCGAGAATCGGCAAAATATCACTGAGCGGCATCCGCGTGGCAATCAGGCTTTGTTGCCCGTCACGCAAAACGGTTTCCATGAATTGGACTTTCTGTTTAGGCATGGGGTGTCCTCCTTTTAAAACGCATTCACTGACCCAGAAACCTGCACATAAGGACCACAAGTGCAATGGGCAAAGCCCGGCCATCACACTTGTGCCCACATATGCTCCGGTTTCTAAGCGGTCTGGCTCGCGCTCTCTTTTACGATTGTTTCCACCACTTGTTGTACCTCTGGCAAACCGTGCCGCCGTGATCGCGCACAGGCCTTGGCGTCGCCGCCGCAAACCAGACAGGCACGTGGTGGCAAGGCAAGGTCCGTGCGAGAAACTTGATACAGTTCCGCATCGCGTAACGTGACAACATCAAGATCCAGCAGGTCACAGAACCGTTGCTGATTTTCAAACGCGACCATGAGCCGCTTGAGTGACAAAGGTGACAGCGTGGTCAAAAAATAAGCTTCCGGTCCAGTTGGCAATAAGTCAATGTCCGAAGATCGAACGGCCTCGCCAAGTTGCTGTGCCAAGGTCTGCATGACCGCCGAAAAAACGACTTCAATTCGAGTACCGGTTTTAACCGGTCCAGGAATGCGCAAAGTCACGTGCAAGAGCGTATTGGTTGGGGCAGCCACCAACAACGCTCGCTCTTTAACCACGCGAGCATCTTTGGCGGCCAGCATTTGACCAAGATCAACTTGCGGACCATTTAAAATGGTTAATTTAAACATTGTGAACCACATCGATCAAGGTGCCATCGCGATATTCGATCAAAGCGACCACTTTATCGCCATATTCGATGGCTTCCGGTGTACCAGTAATTTGATAGGCCATCTTTTTCAGATCTTCAATTGAAAACAGCGGCACTTTCAGATTTTTAAACATTTCAATCAAATCAGTCCGTGCGGGATTAATAGCGACGCCGACTTCGGTCACGACAACGTCAACACTGGCACCCGGTGTCACAACAGTATTGACATTTTCAACAATCGTTGGGATTCGACCGCGAACCAGTGGCGCAATCACCATGCTCATTTTGCAGGCAGCACTTGTGTCACTATGGCCACCGGAAGCGCCACGGATAATGCCGTCAGAACCCGTGATCACGTTAACGTTAAAGTTAGTATCAATTTCCAGTGCCGATAAAATCGCAATATCTAACTGATTGATAACTGCACCTTTGCTTAACGGTGACGCGTACATATTAGCATCAATCTCGTAATGATCTGCGTTCTCGCCTAATGAAACCGCAGAGGGATGGTCAAAGTCCTGCACATCGATAATCTTTTCGACAAGGCCTTCCTTCAACAATTCAACCATTGAATTGGTAATGCCACCCAAAGCAAAACTAGCTTTGATGTCTTGATCCAACATCGCTTGCCGCAGAAAACGCGCAACAGCCAGCGAAGAGCCGCCAGTACCGGTCTGGAATGAGAACCCATTTTTGAAGTAGGCCGATTTGGTAATGACCTCTGCCGCATACTCCGCAATTTTTAATTCCTTCGGGTTCTTCGTAAAACGGGTCGCACCTTTGGCGATCCCAGTTGGATCGCCAATCGCATCAACTTGCACGACATAGTCAACGTCGGTTTGCGGAATGCTGATTGGCGTATTCGGATATGGCATTAAACTGTCAGTAATGGCAACAACTTGATCCGCATATTTCGCGTCAATCATGGCATAACCTAACGAGCCACAGGTCGCTTTACCTTTTGTGCCGTTAATATTGCCGTACTCATCACTGCTAGGGGCACCAAGAAAGGCAACATCAATATGAATATCGCCACGAGCAATGGCTCGGGCTCGGCCGCCATGTGAGCGAATCACAACTGGATTCTTCATGATGCCGCTTGAAATTGCTGCCCCCACTTTGTCGCGCAAGCCGGAACTGGTGATGTTGGTCACCACACCGTTTTTGATGTGCTCAATCAATGGCTCATGTACATTGGCAATCGAACTTGGCGCAATTGACAGGTTCTTGATCCCCATTTTGGCAATCTCAGCTAGGACCATGTTCATCACATAGTCCCCTTCACGAAAATGATGGTGAAAAGAAATGGTCATGCCGTCCTTCAGTCCAGTTGCCACAATGGCATCGTGAATTGACGCCACGAGTTTGCTGTGATCCGGCTTAACCGGGTTGATGTGGCGGGCATGTTCATCATAAGGCTTAATGTTGGCAAACTCGCCGCCATAAACACCGTATTGATCCGCATATGGTTCTGGGATCTCACGGTTGAGTGTATTCTTGACCATCAGTCTACCTCCATTCCTGATGCCTTTGCGAGCGCGATGGTATACTGTGCCCGTTCGACAACTGGCTTATCAACCATCTGCCCGTTCACAGAAACAACCCCCGCGCCCTTAGCTTCGGCTTCTTTCAAGCCAGCAACAATCTCACGTGCTTTTTGAACTTCCGCCAAAGCAGGGGTAAAAACCCCATTAATGACTGGAATTTGCCGTGGATTGATGACGGACTTGCCATCAAAGCCAAGCTGTTTGATTAAGGCGGTTTCGTGGCGCAAACCTTCTTCGTTGTCCACTTGTGTATAGACCGTATCAATCGCCGCGATGCCAGCTTCTCGCGCAGCATGCAGGATATAGTTACGGGCAAAAGACAATTCAGCGCCATCCGTCGAGCGGTGGGTATGTTGACTCGTCAGATAATCTTCTGCACCCAACGCAATCCCAATCATACGTGATGAAGCTTGTGCGATTTCGCGAGCATTCAAAACCCCTTCAGCCGACTCAATTGCAGCCATCATGTGCGTGGTGCCATTTTGAATGCCGTACTTCTCTTCAACTGCTGTGATGACAGCATCAACATCAATAATGTCTTGAGCAGTTTCGGTCTTTGGCAGGCGCACCACATTAATGCCGCCAAGAACCATCGCTTCAATGTCTTGATCCCCGCCTGCATCTAACGCATTCACCCGCACAACTGTTTCCACGCTACTGTAATCAAAGGTCTTCAGGGCTGAATAAACCAGCATTCGCGCCGTGTCTTTTTCCTTCAAAGAAACAGCATCTTCAAGGTCAAACATGATCGCATCAGCACCATAAATCGGAGCATCACGTAACATGCCCGGATTGGCACCAGGCACAAACATCATGGTTCTTCTTAATTTATCCATGCGTTGATCTCCTCCCAGTCAAACGTCTTATTGTCAGACGCACGATAAACAGCGGCGATCGTCCGCGCCTTGATGGTACAATCCAAGGCGCCTTTGTCATTCGCGTCAACGGCAACATTTTCGATTCCTAACTTGGCCAAGGTGGCCTCAATGACTGATCGAATTTGATGACCAAACTGTTTTTCTACACTGCTTTGCAGTTGAATGGCGACCCCACTGGTAGCCGGTGACAAGGTGATTTGAATATCACTTGATTCCAGCGTACCAGCAGTCGCAGGATGCTTAATTTCCATGTGTCGATCGCTCCTTTATTTCTTGATAAACTTCTGGATAAACTAATTGCTGCACGGTTTTCCAATCTTGTTGTGCCATTGCCGCGCGAACACGGGTAGCACTAACAACATCGCCGTCAATCATGAGCCGCGGCACGACGATCAGTTCAATCTCCGAACCAAATGTTGCCGCTAGTTCCCGATTGTAAATGGCCGTTACCGGCGACAGCGGTTCCTCGCCGACATAGCGACGAGTAATCCCCAATACGGGTGCAAGTGCTTGTTTAAAAAGCGCAGCATCCAGCCGAGCTTGGACAGCAGCCACATCGGCATCTGCCCGTTCTTTGAGAAAATAACTCGGAAAAGTAGTATTTGAGACCATATAGTCATTGGTTGGCAACACCACGACGTTTGGCCAGCGAGCGGCAACTTTTCTAACTAGCGTCAACCGCTCATCAGCTGCGAACAAAGACCGTTCCGCTGACAGGACGAAAACATAAACAACTGGGTTGGCTTTGGCCGCCGTCTCAATCAGATAGGCATGGCCACGCGTGATCGGATTGGCATTCATGACAATCGCTGCCGCTGGTTTTTCTGGCCGCCGCTGCTTTTCTAACGAAGAAACATAATCGGTCAAGTTGGGATAACCGCGTTCAAGTAACACAACAGCATCGGTTGCTGCCAGTTGCTTGAAGCCCAATGACAGGAAAAATTTAACGGTGGTCGGTTTGGTATAGACAAAGCTGTGGGTCACACCATCATCGTCAAGCCGATCCAGTAATGCCTGAATTACCTGTGCCAACAAGTTTTCATGCTGGGTTGCCGGTGTAACTGCCACTTCCTTGATGATGTTACCGGAAAGCGAACCAGTTGCCAGTAACGTTTCTCCTTCAAAAATACCAACTGTATAGTCAACCTGACGATCCGCAGCTAACCCGGCAGTCGTCAGCAAGGCTTGCCATGCTGCTGCTTCTTGCGGATTCAATGCCAGCCAGATTCGTTTTAAAGTTGCCATGTTACTTCGCCGCTTTTTTAGCTGGGGCAAATTTCAGTAATAACTTCGCCACGATATAAATAATGAATAAAACGATGAAGACGCCGCCCATACCGATCAGCATCAATTCACCCGCTTGTTCAACGGCAACTGGGTCAATTTTCATGGAAGTACCTCCCTTTTTAACGTGCTCACCAGCGCAGTAACCTGCGTGGGTCTAAACGCGATCTCCAGCCCAGAAACCTGCACATAAGGACCTCAAGCCAAACTGGCCAAGACCCAGCCAGTTTGGCTTGAGGCCACTTATGCTCCGGTTTCTAACCGGGCTGGCTCACGCTCTTATGCGCCAAAGAATGATAGTAACAGTCCGCCGGCAATGACGGAGCCGATTTGACCGGAAACATTAGCGCCAACGGCATACATCAAAACAAAGTTCTGTGGATCTTCATCGGTTGCCATTTTTTGAATCACTCGGCTCGACATTGGGAAAGCGGAAATGCCGGCCGCCCCGATCATTGGGTTAATCTTATCTTTACGGAAAAGATTCAATAATTTGGCGAACAATACACCCCCGACAGAGTCCATGATGAAGGCGAATAATCCAAAAGCAATGATCATCAATGTTTGAATGTTCAAGAATTGATCAGCTTGTAATTTAACGGAAATCGTTAGCCCAAGCAGAATCGACACAATATTGACCAATTCGTTTTGCGCGGTGTTAGACAGCCGATCGAGCACCCCACATTCTCGCAGCAGGTTGCCAAACATCAGGAACCCAACTAACGGTAAGGAAATTGGGGCAATAAACCCGGCAATGATGGTGATAATGATTGGAAACAGAATTTTTGTCGTCTTTGAAACGCCTTCTGCCTTATAAGTCATCCGAATCCGGCGTTCATGTTTTGTGGTCACTGCCTTGATGGCCATTGGTTGGATGATTGGCACCAATGCCATATACGAATACGCAGCGACTGTGATGGCCCCTAACAGATTTGGCGCAAGTTGGTTCGAAACGAAAATCGAAGTCGGGCCGTCTGCGGCACCGATGATGCCAATTGAAGCCGCTTCTTTGATATTGAAACCGAAGAAGACAGCAACAAAAACGGTGGCAAAGATCCCGAACTGTGCTGCTGCACCGAACAGTAGCATGAATGGGTTTTGTAATAACGGTCCAAAGTCGATCATGGCGCCGATCCCGATGAAAATTAGCAGTGGGAACAGTTCCGTATTGATACCGGCTTTGAATAAAACATCAAGCACCCCTTCTGCTTTGGTGCCGCCAACAACTTGGGTCAAGACGCCTGTTCCTGGAAAGTTGACCAGAATGGCGCCCAAGCCCATGGGAACTAAAAGGGTTGGTTCATATTCTTTTTTGATTCCCAGATACATCAGGAGCGCGCCGATCAGCATCATGGCGATTTGACCTAATGTGATCGTGGTGATTCCGTGAATGAGCGCTTCCATGCCATCCCTCCTCCTTAAATAATGCTGATGAGATTGTCGCCGGAATTGACATTCTGGTTAAGTGTTGCAAACACCTGGCCGATGGTACCTGCCTTAGGAGCCACAATTTCGTTTTCCATCTTCATGGCTTCCAGAATCATCAGCGGCTGATTTTCCGTGACTGTATCACCGTCTTTAACCAAAATTTTGGTGACCGTGCCTGGCATCGGTGCAGTGACAACTTCACCTTCCCCAGTCGGCGCAACCGGAGCTGCAGGTGCTGGCGCAGCTGGTGTGGCCGGTGTCGGCGTTGCCGCTGGCGTAGCTGGTGCGGCCGGCGCAGGCTGGGCGGCTGGCGCACCGCCAATTTCTTCCATTTCGACCAAATAGGTTTTCCCATCAATCGTGATCTTGAATTTCCTCAACATCTTCTTCATTCCACCTTTTTCTTGATTGACTTGACCACATAATTGGCATGGCCATCACCAGCCGCAATGGCGCTGGCGATCAAGCCGACGCGTTTTGCTTCAGGATTTTCGACATACAGATGCTTCAGCACTAACTGCGCATCAGGAGCTGTATCGGCTGTGACTGCTGCGGCAATCAGACTGACGGTCAGTTCTGATGCCGGATCAACAGCTAAATAGTTTGGGACATCAATCCAATCATCATCAACCGGCGCGGCCGGTGCTGACATTTGGGGTGGCACTTGTTCTTTTGTAGACGGTGTTTGCTTTCGTCGCCGCAGCCAATTAAACATCTGGACACCTCCTCGCAATATTTTCTTGTTGATAAGTTATATAGTACGGGGAAAAGCCAATCATGATTGGCTTTTCGGTGTATTTTTCAGTTAGGACGTTATTTTTGCGGCAGGTAGAATGGCACGTGACCGAATAACATCACCGTGACAACGAAGATAGCGAACACACCTAACGCATATTTACCAGCTTCGCGCTGCCATTTACCCATGTCCAAGCCGGTCAACCGGAGTAACAGATAGATGAAGGCAACTAATGGTGACAGTAAGTGGAACGCCTGACCCATCAAGGAAGCCAGCGCCATCTGCATGTTGGTGAACCCATATGCTCGACCAGCTGTAGCCAGAACCGGCATCACTCCGAAGTAGAAGCCGTCGTTACTCAGGAAGAAGGTCCCTGGTGCAGAGATCAAGGCAATGACAAGGCCCCAGAAGCCAGCCAATGAATCAGGAATAATGGAAGTGAAACTCTTGGCCAGCGCTTCTGCCATCCCAGTACCTTGGAACAGACCCATGAAGACACCAGCAGCAAAAACAAGAATAACAACTTGGACAGCATCGCCACCGTTAGCACCGATCCGCTTGCTTTGGTCGCCCAGTTTCGGATAGTTGACCATTAAAGCGATACAGGTTCCAACTAAGAACAACAACAATGGTGGCATTGCAATGGCTTTAATGAAGGAACTTGCAACCAACCAAGCAATCAAGACGATTGTCAAAATACCATTGAAAAGGAATAAGTTCGGGCGCCGAATTTCAGAAACTTCTGGGTCGACAACGGAAGTCATTTCATCGATTTCAGCATCCGTTAACTCTCGGACACCCAACCGTTTCCGTTCTGCTCGGCCCATGCGCGGTGCAACGTAGAAAACAACATACGCTAAGGCAAGAATCATACCTGGCAACAGATAGGTCAGAATATCAGCGTCAACTTTCAACACGGCCATTGCTCGGGCAGTTGGGCCGCCCCAAGGCAGTAAGTTCATGATGGTGTTCTGCAAAATAATCAAAACACCTAAGTTCATCATGTTCATGTTGAGCTTTTTATAGATTGGAATAAATGCGGAACAGCAGATCAAAGTTGTCGTCGTACCGTCCCCGTTTAGTGACACGGCCATCGCAACAATCGCGGTTGCCATCAAGACTTTCATCGGATCGCCCTTCGCGATTTTGATCATCCGGGCAGTGATTGGATCAAACAAACCAGCGTCTAACATAATTGAGAAGTACAGAATTGCGAATAAGAGCATGATCCCCGTGTTGGCAGTTGTTGTGAGTCCCTTCAACACGAAATCGCCGATCGTACCTTTATTAGCCACCCCGGCCACCATCGCAATAATCGCAAACAGCAGGGGGATCATAACCAAGGAAGTAAATGGTGAAAGTTTCTTAGTCATGATGACATACATAAAGACCACGATCATGGCGTAAGCAATGACGGTGAGTAACATAGTCCCAACCTCTTTTCATAAGTTTTTGTCTCTACCGTCATAGTACGTGATTATCGTCACGAAATCGCCTCTTTAGCCCGTTTAGAACACTAAAAGAACAATCACTGATCTTTCGATAAGAAAAATGTCAGGGAAAAACGAAAACGCCTCCATTGGCTTAAAATTAGCTTTTTAAGCCAATGGAGGCGTCCATCAGTTATGAATCATCTTTGGAAAAAGATAACGCTGGCGTAATGTTCATATATTCACATGCTACTAATACAGGTGCTTAATTCTGTATCAGTCTACCAGTCTTGGAAACGTTCTTCTTCGAGCTTTTTTAACAACTCTTGGTAATTTTTCCGCGATGGTGCATGGCTCAAGGTCGTCTGTTGCAGCTCATTAAATCGCTCTGCTAAGTAATATGCAGTCAGATAGAGCGTCAGTTTTCGCTTGACGATCGTCTCTGGATCTTTGTCGTCAGGCACTTGGTGCGATTCAACAACAAGGTTCGCGAACTGTTTCGGATTTAACCGTAAGTCATCGGGTTCATCGGCTTTCATCGTGATACCTCCTTTTTAAGTATGCCTAATACTAACATAAAAAAACGACCGTAATCTGTCATTGAAAAACATTTTACGGTCTTCGAAAGTATGAAGTTAGATGATGTAAAAAACTTGCTGGCAGCTCAGAAACAAGCCACACACGACTGCTCGTGGGATAAAAGAGGATCCCGTTTTTGGCTGCATCACGGGCGGCAATGCGATAAATAACTGGATGAGTGTCATGACGGGCACCGACTTGCTGAGCAGTGGCGACATCTTCAGACAGATGCACAAAATCCCGATTCATCGGCAGTAAGCCTTCCTTAGCAATCACAGTGGCCGCCTGATGTGAGGTGCCATGATACAGCCACTGCGGTGGTTCAGTTGCTGGTGTGAGCGGCATGACTGGCACACTATGACCGTAAACCGCCCGAATCGTTGTTCCTTCCAATGCAAATCGCTTTTTAGTGCTTTGTGCCATAATAGCTTGTAAGACTTGGCGATCAAGATGCATTTGATAATGCGCATTGAAGCGTCGCACCAATGTTTTCCAATCTGTCCGACCATACTGATCTAACACCAAGCCCAACTTTTCTGGATGGTGGCGCAAGAGCATGCTTAACGTCTTGCTAATCTTGACTAATCGCTTATCCATCATTGTCCGTTCCCTTTTACACCCTTTAACCTTAATAGGAGAGAAAACGATGAAACTGCATTTTTCAAAAGCACAATTGAACGACCTTGATACGATCATGACTATCGAAACAGCAGGATTTACGCCACAAGAGGCCGCCACTAGAACCAGCATGGCATCACGCATTACCAACTATCCGGACACCTTCATTGTTGCCCGCGCTGGTGGCACGATTGTTGGTTACGTAGTCGGGCCAGCAACTGATCAACCAACGATTACAGATGATCTTTTCAGTACTAGTCAGCCCAATCGGCCCGATGATCCGTACATCGCTGTCTTAAGCCTCGCTGTATCCCCGCGCCATCGTCATCAAAATGTCGGCTCTCAATTACTTGAGCAACTAACCCAGGTCGCACGTACACAAAACCGCCAAGCGATCACCTTAACCTGTCTACAACGGTTGATCCCTTTTTACGAACATCAAGGCTTTCAAAATGAAGGTCGTGCTGCCTCTACTCATGCTGGCGAAGTCTGGTACAACATGGTTAAAAAGATGCTCTACTGACAGCCTTCATCAGCTTATTCGGGATTCAGATGTTGGCGCAACACTGGGGCGGTTTCGTTGACCAGAAAAAGCGGGCCATCTGCCTGCGCCGGAAAACTTGTTGCCAAACCGCCTAGATCAAACGGTTCAAAACCAATCGTCCAGATTAACGACGCCACCACTTTTTTTGCCTGTTCATCGTCACCGGCGTACGGTACCGCAATCCGATCAACTGGTTGTTCAGGTTGTGCCAGCCTAGCGAGAACGGTCATCCCAATCGTATTAAACGCTTTGACCACTTTACTTGATTGAAAATGCTCGGCGACGACCTGAGACGTCGTTTTTTTATGACGTTCAATCTCAGCAATCCACGCATCGCGATCAGGAAAATAATTGGTGGCATCAATGATGATCGGATCTTGAGCCAATGGTGCCGGTAAAGCCTTAATCGCCAAAAAAGGCACTGCCAAGACGACAATTTCTTGTGCTTCGGCTTGTTCAACTGTGCCAGCTTCTGCTCCTAGAACGCGCGCTAAATCCTCTAGCGCATCGACTGAACCCCGATGTGCGATGACAACTTCATTGCCTGCTTGCACGAAAAGTTGCGTCAGAACCTGTCCGACATTGCCTGATCCGATCATACCAATTTTCATCCGATATCACTCCACCCTGTTATTATTTTCATTATATCGCGACACCTCTTTTCAGGGCAAATAAGCCTTGTTTTTTTATGTATCGGCTTTTCCGGTTTGGCTTTGACTGGATGTCAAACCTAGATTGCAATAATAAAGTTACCACCTAGAAAGAGGCTTGCTCACTGCTTGAACTGGGGTTTGCCAACGGAGACATTTTCTAGGTTTGTTATTGATAAGCGCTGTGGCTTGTTGAATATCGGTCTCTGAAACCTGATCAAACTGTGTTCCCTTCGGGAAATAGTAGCGAAGTTCTCGATTGAACCGTTCATTTGTGCCCCGTTCATTCGGGTGATAGGCGTGGCAAAAGTAAACCGGTATCCGATAGCGCTTTGTAAGCGCCTGATCGCAGGAAAACTCTTTACCGTGATCAACCGTCACTGATCGAACCGGACCCGGAAAGTCCACCATCAGTCTTGCAAATCCCTTGAGAACAGCATTTTGTGATAAGTTTTCAAGCTTAGTTGTCGCCATTAAACGTGTCACCCGATCGACAATGGTCAAAACAGCAGCCTTTGACCCGCGACCACCGCGAACTGTATCCATCTCTAAATGTCCTTTTTCGGTTCGCCGATTAGCTGACTCACTGCGAATCTCAATTGAGGTGCCTACTGCTTGGTTATAGCGCGACCGAAGGTCTTGTCTTCTTTTATGACGTTTACCGTGATCAAAGAGTTGGCTTGGCTGAAAATCGACTTGTCTTTGATAAATCCAGTGGTAAATCGTGTGTGGCGCACAGTGAACGGCATAACCGACCATTTCAGGGGACCAACCTAGGTTTAGCTTCTCAGTTACCATCCGCTTCAACTTAGGCGTTAAAATCGAGTGCCGACCACAACGATGCCGACAAGTATCGGCATGATCCTGAGCTATAATGGCGCAGTAATCACCTTCAGGGCAACGGTGAAGCTCATGCCTAATAGAAATACGAGAGCGGCCTAAGGTCGCGGCGATGTATTGAATCGTGTGGTGTTGCATCAGTTCTATCTGAGATCGTTCAATTAAGGTTATAATGGCCATGGGACCTGTCCTTCTCTCTAGATGGTATGTTATGCAAACACCATTTTAGCAAGAACGGACAGGTCTTTTTTCACATTTTCTGGGTGGTAACTTTAATTATGCAATCTAGGAAACAATGCTCATGCTGGTGACGCTGAGCCAATCACTTAAGATCAGTTAACAAATAGTTTTCAGGCTTCAACTATTTTGCTTTACATACTAGTCAACGCTCTTTATACTACTAGTAGGCAATGCATATTAGTTGGGAGGTACATGTGATGGCAACAGATACCAATAGCCAAATGCTCAAGGGGATTCTTCAAGGCTGCCTGTTAATTCTGCTTTCCCGAGAAGAGCTTTACGGCTATGCCATCAGTGAGGCGCTTAACGATTTTGGCTTTGTTGATATTCCCAAAGGCACGATTTACCCACTCCTGATGACAATGGAGAGAAAAGGGTTGTTAATCAGTCATCTGCGTCCCTCACCTGACGGCCCCAGCCGCAAGTACTACGCCGTCACAGCAGAGGGTATGGCTGCGCGTCAAACTTTTCAACAGCAGTGGTCACAACTGAAAGACCATGTCGATCAGCTCATCAACGAGGAGGACAAGCCATGAAACAACGGAAACAGGAAACACAGCGATTAATTGATGAAAATGACCAATTGCGAAAACAGCTTAATGTGGAAAGTCGCCATTATTATGAAGACTTAATCGTCTATATGCGCGCTCATACGCTGTTTCGCGATGACCATATTGTTGAAGAAAACTTAATGGCCATTCTTCAAGACTTGATTGATGCACAACAGAATGGAATGGATGCTGAAACGTACTTTGGGAAAGATCCCGCGAAAACGGGGGCCGAAATGCTGAAAGTAATTCCGAGAAATATTGTTGACTTTGCATGGTTTAATTTGAAGTTAATGATGATGTTAGTCCTTCTCACGCTGCTGCCAAACCTGACAACTCCCGAGGTAAAGCTTGATAGTGGTAATCTTCTACTTGTGAACATCACCATTCTGATAGCGACATGGAGCATTCTCTGGATAGTTGGTAGTAACGCATTTGGCACACCATCGCGGGCTCAAAAAGTAGGCTTTTTCATTGGTGGCGGTGCCATTTTTGCTGGCACAGTGGGATTGCTTTTCTTTTTTAAAACAAGTTGGCAACTCACAATTTCACCGCAAATTTAGTTCATTCTAATTGTCAGTGGCTTGATTGTTGGTGCGTTGCTACCGTTCTTCTCTCGCCCCACTGGAATCAAGTTGTTCCTTTACTTTTATTCGATGGGTTATTTACTACTTGGTCTGCTCGTCCATTTACCATTCACCCGCAAAATTATGACGGCAAAAATTCATTTAGGGGCTTACCAGTGGTTACTCTGGGTTGGTCTGGCAATTTTTGCAATTTTGATAGGACTAGTTTCTTGGTGGTTCATTCGCCGAGAGCGTAGGCATGATCCAAATAGATAAGATGCCGTGATTAATTTCGTGACGAGGCAAGTTGCCTCGTTTTTTAATGTAAAATAGCCTTAATCCCAATCAACCCAAAGGAGTGACCCCCACTTGGATCTCAATGACACCCTTCGTCACCAACTGCACCATCGTTCCATCCGCCAGTTCAAGCCGCAGCATTTAAGCAGCGCCACTATTCGAACATTGCTGGATGTGGCGCAACATACAGCGACCTCAATGTACTTGCAGTTGTTTTCGGTTATTCACATTATCAATCCTGAAATTCGTGCACAAATTGCTAAAATCAGCACGCAGACCTATTTGAACGGCAATGGTGAGCTGTTCATTTTCATAGCAGACCTCAATCGCGTTGCGAAACTGACAGCAGCTGCTGGTCAATCACTGGATCGTCTTGGCCGAATGGATAAGTTTCTGCAGGCGAGTGCCGATGCTACACTTGCCTTACAAAATATGGTTGTCGCTTCCGAGAGTCTTGGCCTCGGAACGGTAACCCTTGGCAGTATTCAAAATGATGCGCAGGCCATGATTGAGCTTTTGCATCTACCTAAGTACACCTTTCCACTACTTGGTCTGGCGATTGGTTTTCCCGACGATGATCCAGACGAAAAGCCACGGATGCCACAGCAATTGGTTGCTTTCACCGACCACTATGATGAACCTGTCCCTTCACCAACAGCCATGACTGACTTTGACCGCACTGTTAGCCACTACTACGCCACTCGCCGCGGCGATCCGCGCGAAGAAAGCTATACCGATCTTGCGATTGGCGCTGCCAGCACCACGCCGGCAAAACGCGGCGATCTCTTCAAAGTCTTAAAACACCAAGGCTTTTTCCCGGAAAGCTGAGGTTAGTCTCACCCCCAACCTATAAAAACATGCCGCACCGAGTTCTGTTTAACGTCAAACAGGGTTCGGTTTTTTGCTGTCAACAAACGTTAAGCTTGGGCCATATCTCAAGTCGTCTCCTCTTCTCAATCATCGTATAAGAATTATTGACTGACGAGTCAACGATTCGTTGACTAGCCAGTCAATCGCGACTATACTGCAGGCGAAAAGGTTGATCAGACATCGACATATTAAAACGTGTTTCAAGTTTGACCTTAAGGAGGACGACAAAAATGACAACAGCTATTATCGAACTTGACCATCTTCAAAAAAACTTTGGCAAGTTTGCCGCATTAAAAGATGTCAGTTTCACGTTGGCACCCGGTCAGGTTCTGGGTTTTCTAGGACCTAATGGGGCCGGCAAATCCACAACCATTCGAGTTATTTTAGGCTTATTAAAAAAGAGTGGCGGCTCAGTGACCATCTTCGGCAAAGATGCCTGGCGGGATGATGCGGCGATTCATCCACGCATCGCCTATATTCCTGGGGACGTTTATTTATGGCCAAATCTTTCTGGCGGCGAAATTATCGACCTATTGCTACGTTTAAATGGCCGCCAGCATAATCAAAAGACCGATGAACTAATCAAGGCCTTTGAATTTGATCCGAAGAAAAAAGCTCGTACCTATTCAAAAGGCAATCGTCAAAAAGTAGCGTTAATTGCTGCGTTGTCGCAAGATGCCGATCTGTATATTTTTGATGAACCCACTTCTGGGCTTGATCCATTGAATGAGCAGACTTTCCAGCAAGAAGTTTTAAAACTGAAAAAAGCCGGTAAAAGTGTGCTGCTATCAAGCCACATTTTGTCCGAAGTCGAGCGAATGTGTGATTCAATTGTTATCATCCGTGATGGTAGTGTGATTGAGAGCGGCAATCTTGATCAATTGCGGCATCTATCGCGGATTAAAATTGAAGTCAGCACCGCTACCCGAATGACTGATTTGGCAAAGCAAGCAGGCGTTCACGACCTCACTTATCGCGATTCCGAGCACACCAAGGCGGTTTTCACCGCTGATCGAGACGCGCTTGGCACCATCATGACCACACTGGCCGCCAACACCGTGGTCGACATGCAATCAACGCCACCTACGCTTGAAGATTTATTCCTGCGTTATTATGGAAAGCAAGGTGAGACTCATGCGGCACAGTAATCGGAACGCAGGTTATCTGCTTCGGGCAAACCTCAAACAAAATCTAAAATTTTCACTCATCTGGCTTGTCATTTTGATCATGATGATTGCCAGTGGTGCTGGCAAATTGGAAGCAGCCTTTGCAGGCGGGGCCTCGGGCTCTAAAGAGATTGTCAAAATGCTGCGAGCGCCGGGCATGGCGGCAATGTTTGGTGCGATGCCAAAGGTGGACACGTATAACACAGCGATTGTGTTTGCTGGTGTGATGGTCGTCTTCATGATTATTTTGCAGGCCTTATGGGTTATGCCGCTGATGATTCGCAACACCCGCGGTCAAGAAGAAAGTGGCTTGCTCGAAATGGTTCGCGCTCGCAATGTTGGGCGAACGGCTGCCATCACCGCCGCTTCGCTTGAGCTTCTCATCGACAGTGCCATAATGGGTATCCTCTATTTTGTCTCGTTGGCCGCTGTCAACATGGGTGGTACTGACTTGTACGGTGACTTCCTGTTTTCACTGGGGATGGTGATCGCCAACTTGCTATTTGGAACCATTGCGTTGCTATTCGCGCAACTAACCAATAACACACGTACAGCCAATATGTTGAGCTACTTGGTGCTGACTGCCGCTTATTTGGTTCGGCTGGTCACCGATATCCAGCATCAAAACCTGACGTGGTTATCACCAATTGGTTGGTTCGAAAAAGCAAACTTCTATACTGATAACAACGTCTGGGCCTTAGGTTTGGCCTTACTGGTCAGCATTCTGCTTGCGGCCAGCGCCACCATGATTGCCCGCAACCGCGATCTGGGCGCCGGGATTATTGCTGAACGCACCGGCCGAGCCAAAGCTGCCGGCTGGCTTCGCTCGATCCCTGCCTTACTGTGGCGAACAGAGCGCGGATTATTTGCTGGGTGGTTAATCGGCGCCGTGGTGTTTGGCGGCGTCATGGGTAGTGTGCTCGGCGGCGTTGGCGACATTCTTAAAACGAATCCGCTTTATCGTAAAATACTAGATGTTGGCCAAATCAACGCTGCCAATCAGACCATGGTCCTGTCATTCTTAGGCATGTATCTCGGCATTTTCGTCGCATTAGCCGTGACTGCTGGCGTCCAAGTGGCATTCCGACTCAAACGCGATGACAACCTTGGTTACTTGAGCGTCATTCATGCCGAAAAGCCAACGCGAACCACGATCAGTGTCAGCTACTATTGCTTTGGTCTGCTGGCAGGCGTGTTCGTCCTTTCTGCCGGGCTGCTGGCCTTGTTCTTCACTGGGAACACTGTTCTCAGTCACCCGTTGCCGCTCAAGTACCTCGGTCGCCTATTTGCGGCTAGCGTTCCGGCTGTGATATCGTTTATCGCCCTTGGCATCGCACTAGTCGGTCTGTGGCCACGCTTAAGCAGTCTATTCTGGCTGTATATGGGAGCCGGTCTGATCGTTCAAATTTTCCGGGGATTGTTTGATTTGCCAAAACACGCAGGCAACTTCACACCTTTTGGCTGGATTGCCAATGTACCGGTTGAAAACGTTGATCAAACATGGCTAATCGTGATGATTGTTAGCGCTATAGTATTATTTGTTCTTGGTATTGCCGGTTATCGTCGTCAGGATTTGAGCCTATGAAAAATGTTGTGACAGATCCCGAAAAAGTCACCCGTATACTCAAAACAGCGACGGAAATTTTCGGCCAGCAAGGCTTCATCAAGAGCAAAACCGATCAGATTGCCAACCAAGCACAAGTATCTAAGGGCTTGCTCTTCCATTATTTTGGCAATAAACAAGCGCTGTATCTTGACGCTTTCAAATATGCCTATCATCGGATTTATGATCACATGGACCCCAAAAAGTGGCAGAATGCCCCTGGCTTGGCTGCCATGATGACCACTGCAGTTAAGTATGAGTTGAAACTGCAATTCAAATTCCCGGCTGAATACCGCTTGATGATGCAAGCCTATGCTGATTTACCGCATTTCCCAAAACCGTTGCAACAACAAGTGCAGCAAGAAACAACTGCCATTTCTGCCGAAGCCGATCGCATTTTCCGCGAGAAAATTGAACAGTTGCCTCGTCGTGAAGGCCTGTCAGTCGATGACGTTTTCGGTGTCGTTTCTGCCTTAATTGCGCAACAAACAGCGGTCACCACCAGACTCATTGCCAGTGGCCATTATCGCAAGTTTGAAGATCTGCAGTCCGTGGTTGAGACGATGGCACGCCAGTTATTGATTGTCGAACACGGCTTTTTACCAGATGAAAGTTGACGTCAGCTGATCGATTAAAAAAACCGCCTGCACTGATCTGATTCAGTACAGGCGGTTTTTTAGATCATAAACCAGAAATGCCTTACCTTATTCAACATTCAACTTTTTTTATACTTGTCAGCTTGAACAGACGAGCATACAACCAGAAGTTTAAGATGCCAATTGCTAGTAGCAGGCCAAAAGCCAGCTGACTGCCAATCCCAACATTTTGGGCGTGAGACAAGCCTGGCATAGTAACAGCCGTCATCATGCCAGCTAAAACGGTAGTCCCCATTGAACCTGTCACTTGCTGCCCTGTGCTATATAGGGCATTCGCGTCGCTTTGATCATCAGGTTGGATGACTTTCAAGCCATATGCTGTACTGTTGCCAAAAGCCATGGAACGGCCGATGGCAAAAATCAGATACAAGATCGTGACCCAAAGTACGCTGATGTGGCGGCCAAAAATCGTAAAGCCGAGCACGCCGAGCGTAAATAGCGTGTTGCCAAGAAATAACGGCAACCGTCCACCAAAATGGTCTAACATCCAACCGTAAACCGGCTGACCAAGTCCATTGAAGACACTGCCAGGCAAGAGAATTAATCCGCCAATAAAAGCAGTTGCCCCGTCAACAGTTTGCACATAGTTTGGCAGCAAAAAATTAATTCCAACATTCGAAAACTGCAAGAGAATATATGGCAGAAAACTGTATAAGAACCCTGGATCGTGGAAAACATCCAACTTAAACAAAGTTTTGGCGTGATGATTTGACAACCAAACGAAAACTGTCATGGCTGCAACCACGATCAATAAACCCACACACGCAGTTAACCATTTCTGATCACTGACACCATTCAGTGCAACGGTCAAACTGATCAAGGCCACACCGAGAGCCGTAAAACGCAGCCAATCAAAAGCAAAATCTGAAGTTGGCGTGTATTGTTTGATTCTTCCCTGTCCCAGCACAAGTAACAAAATTGCAAACGGCAAGGTGCTCCAGAAAATCATTCGCCAATCAAAGAAGTTTGCCACGGCACCGCCAAAGGTTGGTCCAAGCGCCGGTCCAATCAGAATAATGAGGTTCGCGACGCCCATGTAGGTACCAAGTTTACTTGTCGGTACCGTATCCAAAATAATATTGACCATCAGAGGACTACACAAACCGACACAACCTGCTTGAACCAGCCGGCCCGCAAGCAACACCCAGAACACTGGTGCCAGTGCGCACATCAAGTCGCCAATAATGAACAGCAATGCTGCCGTCACAAACAGCTGTCGGTTGGTAAATCTTCTTTTCATGTAAGCAGAACTCAGCATGATTAGCGCCGCGGCCAAAAGATAGCCCGAAGTCACCCACTGGACGGTCGTCAAAGACACATTAAAATCATGCATCAAAGTTGGAAAAGTGACATTCATTGAAGTTTCGGTTAACACCCCCAAAAATGACATGAGCGCTACAATGCTGATCACAAGCAATGCGTGCCGAGCATTAGTTTCTTTTACTTCAATCGTTGTCTTCGCCATGATCAATCCCCTTCGGTTTCTATCATAAGACGCAATATTTTCAGTAACAACGTCGAATTTTAAAAGGGCGTATGAAAGCGGCCTGAAATAGCAGCCATTTTAACAATCTTTCCATCCATAAATGCGATACGATAGAAGCATTAGTTAACGGAGGAATCACACATGACAATCATCTTGCTTTTCCTCGGCTTTTTGGTCGGGGCATTTATTATGACAATGGGCGGCGGTGGCGGTGCTTTTTACCTTGGCATCATGACCGGCGTCGCGCATCTGTCACCCGGCACCGCTGCGGCGACATCGCTATTTACCGCCATTCCGGCCTTGGCGGTTGGGTGTTACAGCCATTATCGTACAGGAAATATGCGTTTTCACGCGGGTAACGAAATCCTGATGACCGCCGTGCCTGCCACGATTATTGGCAGTCTTGCAGCGCCACATATTCCCGAAGTCGTCTATTCATGGGCGATCGCGGTCATTTTTGTAGTGCTCGGTGTCCAAATGTTACGTCAATCGTTCGCGCGCAAAGTCAAAAAATCCACGCAACCTGCGTGGTTCGCCTATGTCCTCGGCGCAATTAGTGGCCTCATGGTTGGTGTTGCCGGATTAAGCGGTGGCGGCCCGATCATGGCCGGTCTCATGTTAATGGGACTCGACATGCCTCATGCGGCAGCGACTTCTTCGTACGCTTTAGTTTCTTTGTCAGTCATCGGCTGCCTTTTGCACGCCACCCAAGGCACGATTGCTTGGCAGGTCGGCGGCTTATTGATGTTAGGCTCGCTGGTTGGTGCCGCGATTACCCCGCGTATTCTCAATCGCTTCGATCCGCGCCTGCTGACAGCTATCTTGCGGCCAATTCTTGGGATCATGCTCCTGATAATGGCGGTGGCCCAGGTTTGGTAACGCAATTCAACTAACTTAACCAACAGTTAATTTTTCTGTGCCAAACTTGAAAACAGCGCGATTGTTTTCCTTCACCTTGGCAACGATAATGAAGGTGAATAAGGAAGGGGTGAACGATCATGCATATTGATCAAGTGATTCGCGAACGGCGCCTAGCTTTAGGACTCACGCAAGAGGAACTCGCCGACAAAATTGGCGTTTCGGCCCCAGCTGTTAGTAAATGGGAAAAAAGGGTGTCATATCCTGACATTACCTTGCTGCCAGCGTTGGCTCGCATTTTAGGCACGGATGTTAATACGCTGCTTACTTTCAGTGTCACGATGGATCCAGAAGAGAGTCGCCACCTATACGAAAAACTGATGACGACTGCCAAAGATGCCGGATGGCAAGCAGCCGTCGATCTGGCCGAAGCGCAGATTGCACATTACCCATCAGTGCCAAGTTTGCAGTTGATGATTGCGGCTTTTTTACAAAGTCTGAAAAGTCAAATACCTGAAGCAGACTGGCCTTCAGTGTATCAACAAATTGTTGCCATTTATCAAACTGCGGAAAAGAGCACTGATCTGCCACAGGCACAAGTAGCGGCCCAAAGTCTCTTTTACCTGTACCTCAAGGAAAAAGATTTTGATGCTGCCGAGAAGCAATTGACGCTGTTACCTCCTGAAGTGGTCGCCTATAACGCCATGGAGCCAAAATTGCAATTACAGCGCGGTCAACTCAAGGATGCTTACATTAGCGGCGAAAAGTTGCTTGGTACTGGCTTGGGGGCCGTCTCGCTTATTCTGAATGTACTCACTCAAGTTGGTCTTGCTGATCACCAGCTTGCTGTTGCCAAACGTTATGCTGACATGAGCCAAAAAATAGACAACCTGATCCCTATCTCCAATCCTTATACGCTCGAAGCTCAGTTGAAAGTTGCAGAAGCTAGTAATGACCCAAATCAAGCTGTTACGATCATTAAAGAGGTGTTGGCCAATCTCAATCAACCGCAGCCACTGGTATTGCAGCATTTGACCCCAGCCAAAAGCAAGGAACAGGTCTCGCTCAAGGAAGCTCAACGGCAACTGTTGCAAATCTTCACCGCTGATCCCGAAATGGCTTTTCTCCAAAAAAGTCCCAGCCTTCAACAACTGCGCCATCAATACAATCTCTAACAAAATGACATCATGACTAAAACACGAAAGGCCTTCGACAGGTAGCAAGTTGTCGAAGGCCTTTTAATGTCTCATTCAATTAAATCAGTTCGTAATTTTCCCATTATTCAGAAATTCATACAGATACCGATTCACCAATGGGTTGTGCTCATGTAGCTGGCTATGCTGCGCCTTGCTATTGGTAATCTCGCGCTCAGTATAACTTTTCGCCCGCCCGGCAACAACATACCGCAAGGAACGTGCTGAATTGACTGGCACTCGGCCATCTGTGCCCTTGCCTAGGTTGCCAAATAGATTCAAAACGGCGGCAGTTTTGGGAAAATACCTGCGATTGTCATACAACGGTTTGTACCGATCCGACATAACGTTAGGCCGCCCATCTTTAGCAAGGGTAATATGCTGTCCGCCGTTCATTCCCGGCATACCGGGAAACCCGTTAAACGGCCCGGCAATCGTGATTAGTCGCCGCAATTGCGGCATCCCCTGCTTATCTGGCGTCACTGCCCAGTTTGCCCAAGCAGCCGAACCGGCCGAGTGCCCGACAGCGTTGAAGTTCTTGATACCATAACGTTTCTTCAGTTGTTTGAGAATTTTACCTAAGGTTGGCGCATCTGGTCGGCCGCTGCTGAAGACAACGGCAATCAGTGGGTGTTTCACACTGGCAGACCAAGAACCGCTCACGGACAACTGCCCAGTGTTGGTGACGGTATAGCGTAATACTTGCTGATACCCGGGATGTTTGCTGAGATCAGCAATCATATCTTTTTCCGATCCATAGCCACCACCAAAACCATGAACAAACAATGTTGGCGTTTGGTACGTACCTGCTGCTCGCGCAGTGGACGGTGCCGACCCGCGATTCATCCAAAACCACGCACCGCCACTAATGATGAGTACGATGACCACTGCCAGTATGACTTTGATCCATTTTTTCATGAGCATAAGCCCTCGCCTTCATTTGAAGCTTCATGCTTTGCATTCTAACACGATCTCACTAAATTAAAACCACAAACGCTCTTGCTTCGTCTATCAACTATTTAAGTGAATTAACTTGCCAAAACACAAGATCCTTGGTATAGTGTATTAGTAATCTAATACACTAGTAAGGAGGCACACCGTGGAATTTGACGATAAGATCCCAATCTATTATCAGATCAAACAATACTTGTATCAGGAAATCATCACCGATCGACTTAAATCAGGCGATCAACTACCGGCTGTTCGGCAACTTGCCGCAGACCTAACCGTCAATGTCAACACGGTTCAGCGCGCCTTGACTGAACTCATTCAGGAAGGCGTCCTTGAAACAAAACGGGGACGCGGCAATTTCGTCACAAATGATATGAAAGTGCTAATTGATATGAAAAAACGCGTCATTGCGACAGAATTAGATCGCCTTTATCACCAACTATCAGAATTGAATTTAAGTGATGAGGAAATGAAAGACGCATTCGCCGCTTATGTTGATGAGCAGGAGGTAAAACATGACAACTAACATGATCACAGTCAAACAATTGACTTATAAACGCAATCGTAAAGTGATTCTAGACGACTTGAATCTTGACCTCGTTCAAGGTCACTTCATCGGCTTATTAGGTGCAAACGGTGCCGGCAAAACCACATTGATGCGACTGTTAAACGGGGTCGCGACCACTTTTCATGGCACCATTCAAATTGGCTCATCAGAAAGTATTGTTGAACGGAAACAACTAAGCAGCTTCAGTGAGTCGTTAAATGGCGTCAACCCAAATCGAACGCTCAAGCAAATTGCCACTTATTATGCCGACATGTATCTTGATTTTTCTGAAGCCGAGTTTGCTAACTTCCTGAAGACATTTGATCTTGATTCCCACCAGAAGCTGGCGGCCCTGTCAAAAGGTAATCGCAAAAAATTGATCGCTGCACTGACCCTTGCCCGACAAACGCAACTTTATCTGCTAGATGAACCTTTTGAAGGTATCGATAGCATGACGCGCAAACGGATCATCAGTAACTTGATTGCGTGGAAACCGGCAGCGGCAACCGTGATTATTTCGGATCATCACGTAAGCGACGTTGCCAATGTGTTGGATGAGGTTGTCATCATTAAAGACAAGCACGTGGTGGCACAGAAAAATGCCGAAGAGCTGCGAGAAGAAACCGGTATGAGTATTGAAGCCTATTATGAAAGTTTCTATGAAGGGAGTGACCAACGTGACTAACACTTGGACGATCATGCGAACACTGACACGGCAACGTTCACTGTCCGCTTTTAAAACATTTATCATGACTTTGGTTGCGACCATTGTGTCTCTCTTATTAGGGATGTTCAGTGGTGAAGCCAAAATCACGCTTGATCTTGGCTCATCTTTTCTCTTCGGATACGCTGTTATTGGCGGCTTCGTGCTTTTTGTCAGCTTGGCAACCATGCAGGAACGAGTTTGGGTTAATAACTACTATCGATCAGTGCCAACCACCAACTTAAAACTTTATACAGCGAACCTGCTGGCAACCTGCCTATCATTTCTATTTTACGCCGCCATCGAAGGCATTGTTCTTTTCGCCCTCGCGGTGATGCGTTGGGGGATGCATGTACCAACAGGTGGCCCCGTCACCACCTTGGCCGAAATGGTGGTACTCCTGATTGCCTTGGGGATCTTTATCTGGGCATTTATCAGTCTCGTTCACCTCTTATCAGTGACCATTATGGCCTTCTTGCCTGAAACTCGAATTCGGCTTGTTCAATGGGGCATCTATCTGGTAGTCATCATCGTTGCCTCGACCATATTCGATCAAGTTCAGCGCCTGATCTTAATGCCTTTTGGCGGTTATGACAATGATGCCTTGACTGGCGCCTCAAGCATCGGCGTTGGCATTGTCGTCTTTATCATCGCAACGTTACTGATCTCAGCAGTGAATGTTTACCTGCTTGAAAAGTGGGTTGAAACTAAATAATGTGCTCTGCCTAGCAACCACAAAAAAACAGCGTCCCACCGCGTTTTAACGATAGCGGGACACTGTTTTATTGTGGTTTTATCCACTCACTGCGTAGTAAGGAATACTCATTTTCATCATGGAAACCATCTGCCAGTTTTTCCCCGGCGCGATGGGTGCCATCGTGATGAAAGCCGGCCTTTTGAGCGACGGCATTGCTTGGTGCATTGTCAACAGCGGCGCGAATGATGACTTTGTTGACCCCGTACTCTTCAAAACCGATCTGGCACATTGCTTTCACCGCCCGATGCATCAGCCCGTGACCACGCACAGCTTGTTTAAGCCAATAACCGATATCACCACTTTCATCACTCGGACGAAAATGATTGAAGCTGATCATCCCAACCGGCTCATCCCGATACCATAAAACCAAGTTCACTGACTCCTCACGGCCAAAATGATCATTGACGCTCCGCAAAAATGCTGCTTCCTCGGCCTCCGTTTTTAATCCATTCGCCCAAGGTAAAAATCGACCGATATCATCGCGTTCTTGATCGATAATTGCAAAGAGCGGTGCTGAATCCAGCCGCGGACGCGGTAATGCCAACTTAAAATCGTCATCAATCACATAACTTAACATGCTAAACACCTTCATCTCGCGTTTATTGCGCTAACACCCAATGCGCCGGTGCTGCTTCGACCAGTGAGGCAGTCGGATCAAGCGCCTGCCGGTCAAAGTGCAACACCGGTTTTTGCTGCTCAAGCATTGGATCAGCCTGCGGAACCGATGACAGCAGCGTCTGCGTGTAAGGATGCAGCGGATGGTGATAAATCGCATCTGTATCGCCTACCTCAACGATGCGACCTTGATACATGACCACAATTTTATCACTAATGTAGTGAACCATCGATAGATCATGAGCAATAAAAAGATAGGTCAAGTGTTGTTCATGCTGAATTTGCCGCAACAAATTGACAATCTGTGCCTGAATCGACACGTCCAACGCTGAAATCGGCTCATCAAGCACTAAAAACTTAGGCTGTACCGCCAAAGCTCGAGCAATGCCTATTCGTTGCCGTTGTCCGCCAGAAAATTCATGGGGAAAACGATTAATCACGTCTGCAGGTAAACCAACCTGCGTCAACAGCCGTAAAACTTGCGCCAGCCTTACTTCCCTCGAGGTGGCCAAATGAAAATTGTCGATGCCTTCAGCAATGATATCGACCACTTTTTGCCGCGGATTCAAGGATTCGAACGGATCTTGAAACACCATCTGGACCTGACGGCGAAAGTCTTTGCGCGCCGCATGTGAGAAATGACGGATCGACTGACCGCCAAAAAGAACATCACCACCGGAAATCGGACCAATCCCAGCGATAGCGCGGCCAGTTGTTGTCTTACCTGACCCAGACTCGCCAACCAAGCCGACTGTGGTTCCGGCATTGATCGTGAAGTTAATTTGATCGACGGCTTTGATTGCTTGCCGCCCTTTATAAAAAGTGACACTTAGATCGTTCATCGTCAATAACGGTTCTGTCAAACTGGCACACCTCCCGCTTGCTGGCTTTCAACTACTGGATCGTTTGTCTGTTCAGCATGCAACTGAGCAAATCGCGCCCAACGTTTCTGAATAGTGACTGGTGGCTGATAGTGTGGGGTTCGCGGATCTAATAACCACGAACGTACAAAATGTGTCGGCGATACTTGAAACAACGGCGGTTCTTTTTTAAAGTCGATTGGCATTGCGTAAGGATTGCGCGGAGCAAAAGCATCCCCCTTAATAGGTTGATGCAAATCAGGTGGCGTTCCCGGCAAGGTAAACAATTGGTCACGTTGATCATCTGAACTAGGAACGGCATCTAGCAATCCCCAAGTATAGGGATGCTGGGGATGATAGAAAATCTCGTTAGCTGTCCCCACTTCGACAATTTTGCCCGCATACATAATCGCCACACGATCCGCAATGTTTGCGACCACGCCTAAGTCATGAGTGATGAAAATGACACTCAAATCATGTTTGGCTTTTTGCGCTTTAATCAACGCCAAAATTTGTGCCTGCAACGTCACGTCCAACGCAGTGGTCGGTTCATCAGCAATCAGAACTTTGGGCTGCATCACCAGCGCCATGGCGATCATCGCGCGTTGACGCTGACCGCCAGAAAGTTCATGCGGATATTTGCGGGCAATCAAAGCTGGGTCAGCTAATCCGACATCTTCAATCGCCGCAAACACCGCCTGCCTCAAGGCCCGACCGTGAACATGGCGATGCACCTTCAAGCCTTCGCCAATCTGGCGGCCAATGCGCATCGTCGGATTCAAACCGCTAAGTGGATCTTGAAAAATCAGCCCCAGCTCTTGCCCGCGCAGATGGGTGTACTGACGCCGACTCGTCTGCAATAAATCCGTCTCGCCATACAGCATCTCGTCAGCAGTCACCACAGCATCCTTGCCCAACAACCCCAGCAAAGCATGGGTTGCCACCGACTTGCCTGATCCCGATTCGCCTACCAGCGCTAACGTTTCGCCTTGACGCAAATTTAAATCCACGCCGTTAACAGCATAAACTTGTTCATTACCTTCATTAAAAATGACCTTTAAATTTTTAACTGTGACGATGTCCGTCATATGTTCACTTCCTTCAATCGCATTTTGAACTTAACAATGCCGCTAACCACTTACTTTTCATATAGAAATAGATCGACGATAATGCCGCCAAACAAATTGATCGCCGTTAGCACACTCATCTCTATATTTGTCGGTAAGTGTTTGATAAACTGTGCGGTCAGATGGCCATGCGGTCGTTCAGTATGCCAAATCAATCTCATAGCCAGCAAGAACACCGTCACACCTGCAAGAAGCCAAAAGGTTTGATGAAGCCCCCACAACAAGGCTAGCAGGAAATGGTTCTGGCGCAGTGCAAGGCCTGTTGTCACCAACAAAAGGCCTGCAAACGCACCTGCGACAATTTCCCAATGATGTTTCTGCATCACTCAAAAAACCTCCTTTTCTTCGCATTGATTTCAGGCACATACCAGTAGCTTTTGGGTGAGACAAAGGTCGTCTCTTACTGTCATGTGCGCTAAAATTAGCCTAGCTTTGGAATTTAGGGTCAAGCGCATCCCGCAAGCCGTCCCCGACAATGTTGAAAGCAAAAACAATTGCAACCAACACTAGAATCGGCACATAAAGCTGCATGGGGTGCTGCAACATCTGATCCTGACCATTTGAAATCAAAATCCCTAAGCTGGTATTGGGTGCCTGAATGCCCATTCCCAAGAAACTTAGACTTGCTTCACCAAAAATATTCTGCGGAATGCTTTGACCGATGTCCAAAATCAAAATGCTCATCATGTTGGGTACGAGATGTCGTGTCATAATCCGCCATAGCGGGGTGTCTAACATCACTGCGGCCGTCACGTAATCCAATCCGCGCAATTGCATCACCAAACCGCGCGCCTGCCGTGCTGAACTCGACCAACTAGTCACTGCCAGCGCAAATAACATCGTCCAAACGCCGTCGCCTAACACGATCATCAGCAGCATCGTAATCAATAAACTCGGAAGTGAATTGAAAACTTCAATGATCCGCATCATCACTTCATCCACCCAGCCGCCAAAAAATGCCATAGTCATGCCGTAGATCGTTCCGAATCCAATCGCCAAGATCGTACTTAAAATGGCGACCAATAAGGACACTTGAACCCCAAGGCATAGACGGGTAAAAAGATCTCGTCCAAGTCGATCGGTCCCCAGCCAATGCGCAGCACTCGGACCAATATTCCGACTGTCAACTCGGATTAGATTTGGATCATAGTGTTGTATTTTTGGCCCAATAAGCGCAACCATGACAATTAAAATCAAAATCACGGTCCAGAACATGGCTAACCGATCTTTGAATAGCTTGTGACGCGCTGAGGCCCAGAAACCAACACTTTTAGGCACACCATCGTGGACATTGATTTCTGGCGTTGCCCCTGACTGATCAAAAGTTGCGTCAGAGACAACCGGTGCAGCTTCACTACCAACTGTCGGTACTTTTTTAAAAAATTGAAAATCCTGATTGCTTGCGGCCATGTGTTGATTAGCCTCCTTAATGGCACTTTGTTTAAACGCGTTCGCTGACCCAGAAACCTCCGTGTAAGGACCTTGGTCGCAATGGCCCAAGTGCGGCCCATCACGCCCAAGGCCTCTTACACTCCGGTTTCTAACCGGGTCAGCTCACGCTCTTCCTTAAACGCGTTCGCCAGCCCAGAAACCTCCGTGTAAGGACCTCAAGCGCAATGGCCAAAGTACGGCCATCACGCTTGAGGCCTCTTACACTCCGGTTTCTAACCGGGCTGGCTCACGCTCTGTCATATAATTTAATGCGTGGGTCTGCCAAGGTGTATAGCATATCGGTGATAAACATCGTGACGATGTAGAGGATGGCCAGTAGGACGGTTTCGCCCATGATGATGGGCACATCGCGGTTATTTAAGGCGGTGACGAAGTATTGGCCGACACCAGGGATCACAAAAATGCTTTCGATGAAAATTGAACCCGTGATGCCGAATGCCAAGGTCACCGGCAAAGAAGTGATGATGGGAATTGAAGCATTGCGGACAATGTGGTGCAACACTATCTGCGATTCTGATAGTCCTTTTGCCCGAGCCGTCATGACATATTCGCTAGAGGCAACATCCACCATCGAATTTTTTAAAAGGCGGGTATAGATTGCAATGTAAGTCACGCCGCCAGCAATGGTTGGCAAAATCGTATAAATCCAGCCGCCCCACCAAGTTTGATCGCCGCTGGGCCAACCAATGATTGGAAACCAGCCAAGTTTGCCTCCAAAGTAGCTTTGCAACAACAAACCCAGCACGAGGCTTGGAATTGACATCAGAAAAAGCGCTACAATGGTGACCGCTCGATCAAGCCATGTATTTTTATACACGGCTGCTAAAATACCTAGTAACAACCCTAGTGGAATGCCAAACAGCATCTGTTGAATGCCCAATCGAGCCGATGCGGGCAAGCAATCCCGAATCAAGCTGCTAATCGTCACTGACGGATCAGAAATTGATTCACCAAATTGACCATGAAGCATGTTGTTCATCGTGATACCATAACGTTCCAAGACTGGCTTATCTAAGCCCGTATTTTGATACACCTGTGCTCTGGTAGCTGCTGGCAATTTGTCGGTTTGCGCACTCAACGCATCTCCCGGAACTGCCGCGACCATAAAGAATGTAGCCGTTGCGATTAAAAAAGTAGCAATCAGCAATTCAACAAATCGTCGAACAATCAATTTGACCATGGTGCTAATTGCCCCCTTTTGACATCGTCATGCCGCATAAACTGACATCTCCTTTAAAACCCTATGGACACCAACCGCCAACATCAATCAGCATCAAAAAGTCATCATTCTTTTGATGCGTAAGTGTAATTAAACGTACCGCCGAAGACCGTCGTTTGGAGATTCTTGACAGACTTATTGATATAAATCCGCGATTGCGGGTTGGTCAATGGTACGACACCGAAGTCCTTGGCAACCAACTGATTTTCAAGCTGCTTGTAGAGCGTTAATCGTTGCGCCGTCGTGAGGTTACCGTTTAATTGGTCGTCCAGATCATCAAAAGTCTTGCTGTTATAGCCACCAAAGAATTTTTGGAATCCATTGCCAGAATTCCATAGGCTCAAGTAGGCGTTCGGATCAGCCGTTGCTAACCAGCCATTGGCCAGCAGATCGTACTGATTGTCATTTCGCATTTGGATAAAGCTGGCAGTATCAGGTGCTGTTTTGACGGTCACTTTGACACCAAGATTTTCCTGAATCGTTTGCTTCAACCATGTGGCCGTATCATCACTGCCAAGCGTCAAATAAACAAAGTTCAGTTTAGTCAAATCAGTCGACTTCCCTAATTCTTGTAAACCTTCTTTCAACAATGCTTGTCGCTTCGCCTTCGTGTTGTACTGTGCCTGTGCCGTTTTCAACGGATTGCCGACGTACTCGCCATAATTGGTCCCGCTCACATCCAACGACTGCGGCACCATCGTGTATGTTGGCTTGTCCCGACCATCATTCACTGCCTTGTTATAGCTCGTTCGATCAATTGACAAGGAAAAAGCTTCACGAACCTTCACATTTTTGAAAAGTCCTTGGGTTCCACCGTTGTGTTGATTCATGATCAACACTTTCGTTGTCGAACCGTTCTGTTTTCGAGAGACAAGTTTGCTGCTTTTGGCGAGTTGATTAAAATCGCTGATCAGCTTGCCTGAGGCAGATAGTGCGTCCAACTGACCACTTTGCATGAGCGAAAGAACCGTTGATGGTTTTTTCACCGTTGTGTAATTCACGGTCTGGAGCTTCACTTTCTTAGCGTTCCAGTATGTTTTATTTTTCTTGAGCGTGATCTTGTCGTCCTTTTTCCAAGACGTCAATTTAAACGGGCCATTGAAAACTTGATCTTGCACGTCGGTTTTCCACTTTTTGTTGCCGACTTTGTTAATCTTGTCCAAGCGCACTGGGTAATAAATCACGGTCGCCATGTCTGACAAAAGTGATGAATAAGCATAGGCCAGCCTGATTTGCAGTGTTTTCGCATCCAAGGCTTTCACCCCTAAATCGGCCACACTGCCTTTGCCGGTGTTATAGGCTTCGGCCCCTTTGATAAAGTACGCGCTCGAAGCCTGCGCAAAAGCATTTTCCTTCTTCAGCAGACGCTGAAACGAATCAACATACTGCTGGGCAGTCACGGCTTTTCCGTCTGACCATTTTGCATCGCGCAACTTGAATGTATAGGTCAATCCATCGGCCGACTTGGTATAAGATTTGGCGCCGGTCAGCACCACCTTATCCTTGCCATTCGTCGATTCAATGGTCGTCAGCCCTTCTTGCACCTCAGACAAAATGTCATTTTCGTTCGAGTTCCGCATATCATTCACA
Source organism: Lacticaseibacillus paracasei subsp. paracasei (assembly GCF_000829035.1). NCBI lineage: Bacteria > Bacillati > Bacillota > Bacilli > Lactobacillales > Lactobacillaceae > Lacticaseibacillus > Lacticaseibacillus paracasei. The sequence continues at coordinate 1,937,533 of NZ_AP012541.1, forward strand.
TCGAGTGTGGTTGGATCATCTGTTTCTGACAAATTCAAAGTCTGCCTTGAACCCGACGCCGAAGTGTTTTTACTGCCGCAAGCGACGAGAATGGTGGCGAGTGCCAAGCCGGTGATAAGTGCTGTTACCAAGTGGTTCTTCTGCATAAAAAATTCATCTCCCAAAACAAAATAAAACTGGCGATGCATCTAGAGTTCTAGATACACCGCCAGTTTTGTCCTTCGTTCAAGTCAAGTGATCCCGTCACCCAAACCAAACCCTAGCCATGTAAATAGAACTGCTGTGTGATTCACAGCAGCAGCACATTGACATGGACATGGCTTGGTTAAACTTTGTCATCACGGCGACTCCTTCCGAAGAAATTAGCAACAGCATACTTTTAAAAAAATAGTTCGTCAATGTGAAAATTTAAAAAATTGACTCATTGGCATTGCATCATCGTCATCATTTGGCAACAAAAGTTCGATGTATCAGTGCTTATAGGCAACATAAAATCAGCATTAAAAAACTAATGTTTGAGTTGCGGTACCAGTAAATCAGTCAGTGCTTTGACAGAAAATGGGTTTTGTCCGGTAATTAGCTGACCGTCTTGAACTGCAAACGACTTATATGCTCTTTTTTGTACAAAATGAGCATTGTGTTTATTTGCAACCGTTTTGTTTAAAAAAGGAACAACTTTTTGTTTACCGGCTAAAATCTCTTCAGCATGTGTAAAACCTGTGATCTTCTTACCAGCAATCAAATACTGACCAGCTTGGTCTTTGATATTTAGCAAACCAGCGACGCCATGACAAACTGATGTCACGTATCCTTGATGCTGATAAATTGCCAGCGCTATTGCTTGAAGTGCCTGATTGTCTGGAAAATCCCACATAACGCCATGGCCCCCAGTGAAATAAATGGCGTCATATTCAGCTGGATTGACTTGCTCTGGCCGTAATGATGCTGTCAAAGCGCGTTCTTGAAAATCGTGATCTTCATATATTTTCATGATTGCTGGGTTCGTATATTTCATGCTTCGTGGATCAAGGGGGACAAAGCCGCCTTTCGGACTCACATAGTCAACCGCGATGTTGGCTTGCTGCATCGCATCAACAAATTCTGCTGCTTCTCCCAACCACAATCCGGTTGGTTCATCTGTATGCTGATAACGTGTTGTATTCGTTAACACAACAAGTACTTTTGTCATTTTGCTGCCTCCTGAATCACGGATGTCACATCATCCAAAACTTGTTTCAGCTGATTAATTGAGCTTGTATCATGGGATAAATAATAATAATTCCGCGTTCCCTCGCGCCGGTATGCCACTAATCCCGCCTGCTTTAAGATTTTCAGGTGATGTGAAACCGCAGGCCGCGATAACGCAGTCGCCGTCGTCAGTTCACTTACGCGTTTTCCCTGACAAGGTTGATCCGCTAACAAAGCGATGATAATCGCTTGACGCTTTTCATCGCCCAGCGCGACAAGAAAATCACCAACATCAGATAGTTCTTTTTGCAACTGTTTTAGGCTTGACATTTCTTCACCCTTTCGTTTAATTATTTAAACCATTAAAGCATGTAATGTTGTTAAAGTCAATAAATCGACACTTGGAGGTGAGACCACGATTACTGGGATTTTCCTTCCACAGAAATGCGCTTGTCTACTCCTGACCGGCAACAAAAAAGCTGATCACAGCGTGTTGCCGCAACCAGCTAAACTGAACCAAAAATACCATCTGACTTGACGCCTATGCGTGCGCTGATTTGCGCATCAAAACGGCTAACAAGGCGATCCCTGCAAGTGTGAACAAAATTGCCGGTATCAAATTAGCGGCCGTAAACATCACGAAGGCCATCGTGGCGAACAAGCCGCCGATCGACAAACCAATGCCCCATTTTTGAACGGCTGTCAAGCTATGGAAAGAGGTGCGGAAACCTAGCGCCAGCAACAATGAACCAGCAAAAGCAACGAGTCCAAAAATAATGTGGCCTAAAATCAACCAGTTGAACATATGTGTCTCCCCCTTATCGTTTGCGGACAAATGCCAACTGCAAAAGCCCGTGTGTCATTTAAAAGTATGACGTCTTAACTATACGTGAGACTATCACCCCTGCCAACTAAATCTTTCGAGAATAATCACCCGGTAACATTTCGCCCGCCACATGGAGTTGGCCGTCCTTCAACACGACTGCATGATCCCAAAAACGGCCAATATCATGCCGATGTGAAATGACAATCATCGCCACCGGCAGCTGCCGCAAGAGGAGGCCAAGTGTCTGTGCCGAGGCCGCATCAAGATTTGCGAACGGTTCATCCAAAAGTAACATCGGCCGCTGAGCCAGCAAAGCGCGGGCAATCCCGATTTTTTGCAATTCCCCAGCCGACACATTGACACCATCTTGGCCATGCACAAGCGTGGCCAGTCCTTGCGGGAGACGCGCAATAAAATCGGTTAGCCCAACTTGGTGTAGGACAAGCGTCAGTTGCTGATCCGATACTTGCCGGCCAAGCGTGACATTATTGGCCAATGTGTCCTCAAATAATGCAACAACCTGCGGGACAAAGCTCATGCTGTTTGCTGATGCCGCCAGATCGCGCTTGTCTGTATCTTCAAACTGAATCGTTCCAGCTTGTGGCACCAATAAACCTAGCATGAGGCGAAGCAAAGTTGATTTGCCGCCACCACTTGGACCAGTTATTAACATTTTCGCGTGTGCAGTCACGTCGAGCTCTAACTGTAGCTGGTTCAAAGTCGGTTGCGTAGCATCAGGATACGTGTAAGTGACATTATGAAGAACAAATTTAGCTGGTTTTTGTCGTGACTGTCCACCTGCCAACTCCTCTTTATGCAGCGATTGGATCAACGGCAACAACCGTTTGACAGACACCAAGTTGCGCGTCAATTCAGCATACTGACTTGGCATACTGTAAAACAACCAAGTAAAACTCGGTGTCAACATGGAAAATGCAGCAAATTGACCAATGGTGATGACCTTGAAGCCAACAAATAGCAGCTCAATGCCTAAAATCGCAATGTCAAAAACGAGCCCCAACGAAAATCCCATCACAACTGTTTTGACTTGTTGCATCCCCATCTGATACTGTGCCTGAGAAAACTTCTGATAGGCGCCGTTAAATAGTTGCATACCAAACTGTTCTTTTTGATAGCTTTTTAACAATTCGCGGCCGTTCAAAATTTGCAAGAGGCTTTCCTGCATCTGACTATTCTCAATCTGTCGCTGATTTTGCGCTGTTTGCAAGCGACCGGACATCATCTTCGGAATCAAAAGTGCCGTTGCACACAGACCGATGATCAATAGCGTTAGTTGCCAAGAGCTGAATAGACCAAATGTTCCAGCAGCTAAAAAGGAAAAACCACCAACCACCAAAGCCGTCATGGAGCGCATCAACAACGGCGCAGCAGTCTGCACATCCGTGGTGAACCCGTTGACCCGCCGCCCGCTAGCTTGATTGTCAGTTGCAATCGGCCCATTCATCCAAAGCTGCCATCAATTGCGTTTGAATTCTTTGAATCAATTGATACTGACCGCGCGTTTGCAGCTTTGCCATCACAAAGCGACCTAACCCTATCGCCAAAGCTGTAGCTGCAGCTAACGTGATCATGCTGACTGTAAAAGCAGCATGTTGCATCACACTTTGAATCACTTGTGCCAGTGATAACTCAAGACCAGCACACCCCAAGGCCAGCAACCATAAAATCGAGACAAGTGGACTATCAACAAGCCGCCAAACTTTTTTCAAATCAGTTATCATGGCGATCACCCACCTTCAACACCTGATCGGCCGCAGTCACAAAATCAAACGTGTGCGTAATGATCACAACCCCGCGCTTCTTAGCTTCCTGCCGCAGCAGTTGCATGACTGCCTGTTGATTAACCGCATCAATGTCCGACAATGGTTCATCCAAAACAATAAATGGACTATCTGCGGCAATACCGCGAATAATTCCTAATCGGCGCTGTTCACCCGGAGACAATTGATTAGGTTGTAACGTCTGGTCAAGATCGGCAGCATACCGATCAAGTTGCAGTTGCTGTAATAATGCAGGCAACTTTGTTGGATCAGCCTGAGAAGCCAATAGCAAATTAGCCGTCACGGATGCCGTAAACATCACACTCCGCTGCGGCACAAACGCAAACAACGATGCTGACTTGATTTTAGCAGGCACACCCTGAATCTCGATTTTGCCAGTCGTTGGCTGCAATTCGTTGAGAATCAGCTTCAGTAAGGTGGTTTTCCCAGCACCATTTGCGCCGATCAAAAAGGTGATGCCTTGATTATGAATCTGAAAATCCAGATGTTGTAAAATTTCCCGATTCGTTTGCGGGTAATGGAAACTCACCTTTGTGCCGCGAATTTTGATCGTATCCGGCTGATAGTCCCCCTTCATAGGCGAAAATACCGGCATTACCTGCTGTGTCAGTCGTGGCAATACGCGATCAATAGAGGTTCGTTGCTGAGCCAAGAAACCAATCGTCGGCGCTAATCCCAAAAATGGCCATAGGATTGAACCCACGCCAGCATTCCAGGCACCTAACAGACCGGCAACTGAGCTGCCAGTGACGGTTAACATGGCAAAACCCACCATCAACGTTAAGACCTCAGCCAAATAGACGCCACCATTGAAAATACCGGCAAGCGCGCCAGAGGCCGTTGCCATTTGCTTCATGCTTGGCGCCGCTTGCTGAAAATAATCAGCGTGTCGTTGACGATTGTAAGCAAACACATTCAGATTGCGAACCACAGCGACATTTGCCAAAAAATCATTGAAAAACGCTTTGTGCTTGTCATCAATTTGAATAAAAGTCGTTTGCGCTTGATTTTGTTGACGAAACAAGCCCCGCGAAACACCGGCAAATAAACCGCCGAATGCTACAAACATCAGTGCCAAATGCCAAGACTGCGTCACGACATAAATGACGCCAAGAAAAACCGTGATCCCAAAATCGACTAGTGGCAAAACCCCTGCATCCAGAAATTGCATGATATGCTGCGTGTCCGTTACGATCAGATTAGTGGCAGTTCCATTATCGGGGACCTGTGTCGCGTCGTCTTGCAAAAAGTTAGCCATCAAAGCGGTCGCAATGTCACCACTGACTCGTCGTTTGAGACGTTCTGTGACAACGCCTGACAAAAAATAAATCCCAGTGTAGACAACCGCTGCCGCTAACATCCCAGCAAAAATGGCCACAAGCAAGTTGACCTGTCCTGAAAGTGCAACGGTCAAACCAAGCTGTATCAGCATCGAAATTAAAACGTTAAAACCATCAATCAGCACTCGTAGTGTCAGTAAGCCAAGCAACCAGCGATATCGGATAGAAGTGATTCGTAAAATAGTTTGCATGCTTTAAGTCCCCTTCAAGCGATTGGTCTGGCCAATCGCTAACTGTTGGGACTGCGCTTTTGGCAACATCATGCACCTACGCAACAGCTTCAAAACACACTTGCTCGCGGCCACACAAAAAGACGGCTTCGCAGCCGCCTTTAATCAACGCAAATAAAACATACACATGACTAACGACCAGAAGCATCCCCGCGAACCGCAACCAAAAAACTGATTGCCAACGCAGTCCCTGCGTTCAAATTTGATAGGGTAAAGCGTCCATTGATCCGCATTGGAAAATGCCTCCGTTCTGTTTCAAATTTTATTAGCTGTAGCTTAGCAGACGACAAAACCATCGTCAATTAATTTGCCTCATCAGCAACACAAAAAGTGTACCCATTTCATTTTCACTAATGCGCTAAATCATCACAGCACCAATTTTGCTAACAAGTTGCGCCGCTAACCATGATTCCTTTTTTGAAGGCTGCCAATACATCTGCACCATTGGCGATTCGAACACTGCCATCCAAATAAGCGTGAGCATCATCCTTAATGCTGATCGCCCCATTTTGAAAATCCATCGCTAAACCGCTGGCAAAGAAAATCATGTCATAGTCAGACGTATATAGATCCAGACCCGCATCATTTTCCAATTTCACCTGATAGTCCGAATCCGGCTGATCAAGCACAATCAACGTAAACTTCGTCCCGATACTGCAGGCGCCGCCTTGCAACGAATACCGCCCGCCACCATCATCTGTAATCAGCAACAACGTCTTCTGATCAATATGCTTCTTCTTCATCAAATCAACAAAAGCCTGCGATAATTTGATCGTTGCCATTGTATCGTCACCTTTCTTGTTACTTACTTTTAGTGTGACACTTTCGGGCGGGAAAATCAATTGTGCGCGAGTGAATTAACCATTCATTTGATCATACCAGTGATGAAACAAGTTCGATTGCATTTTGAAAAACGCCTGCAAGACTAGCTTGCTCATTGATGACAATCAACAACCCCTTCACCAACCAAAGCTGAACCGTCATCAGAAAAAGATGGCGGTCAGTAATTTGAATCCCAGATAAAGCCAAGAATTCATTCAAATATGCCATCAGATCCTGTTTATTTTTCGGCATAAAACCTTGAAACAACGCCGCAAAGTCCAACAACTTCGGGCCAAGCCGAGCTTCACCAAAGTCGATGACAACGACTTGCCCTGAGTTAGTCACCAGTAAATTCCACTTCCCTAAGTCTCCGTGAATCCAAGCATCGCGGGACTGATCAATGCGCTTCAGTTCAGGAACCATGGCGGCTATCTGATGAAACAGAACTGGCTTCTTTTCAGATAATGCTTCTCGATGGGCACGCCATAATACGGCCAATGGCATTGAATCTGGTGGCGAAAATGAATAGTCAAATTGATCCAACACTTGCCGCATTTGCCGATAGCTTTTAAGCGTTTCACGTAAGGATGGCGGCCGTTCTGTGCCTGATAAAAATGCCTGTACTTGATACGTCTGGCCTTCAATGACAACAAATGGCTGACAAGCGATACTTAATAAGATCTCAGGCGTGAGTTCAAGACTTCTCTGACGCACAGCATTGCTCACTGCAAACTCAAAGACTGCTTGCTTTTGGCTTTGAATAGTCTTAACGATGTATCGCCCTGTTGTTGCTTCAACTTGCCATGCCATGCTGGTTTTGCCATTGTGCAAGGCCTGTAGATGCCGAACGCTACCTAAACTGTAAGCTTTCGCCACACTGTCAATTATTTTCAACTCGCACCTTCTCCCAAACTTACACAAATCCATTCACGATTCCTGCCCAAGACGAAAGTAATCTTGTCACGACCTAATTTTCTCACCTTGCTTCGCTGGTGTCGCCGTTTTTCGATTGACCCCGGCTAAAAATTTCAATCCAACAAGAGTACTAGAAAAAGTGTCAATTATAATTGACAAACAGTGAGAATTTTCGTACATTGATGATGTCATATAAATGTGACATTTAAAGATGGTGGGAGGTAAACTCATGAACCGCGTACGCGACTATCGGCGGGCACAGAAAATGTCACAACTGGCTTTGGCGGAAAAAATCGGCGTTGCTCGGCAAACCATTAATCTCATTGAGAACAGCAAATACAATCCTTCTTTGGATCTTTGTCTCAAACTAGCCTGGACGCTAAAAACTGATTTGAACACCTTATTTTGGAGGGAAGAAAGTGAATCGAATTGAAAAGAAGCTGATAAAAAACATTTTTGGCATTCAGGGTCCCGTTGACGAACGGGCACTCGCAATTATTGGCCGCGCCTCGATGTACGCAGTTTTGGGAATTCTTATCTTTGAAGTGATTGTTGACATTGTTGGCATCGCGTTGCCTATTTATCATGATGAAACGGCTTTTGAAATCTTGTTAATGATCCAGTTCATGGGCGTTATTAGTATTATCATTGGCACAATTTGTTTAACCATCGGGAGATCCGGCTTAAATCATCAAGAAGTAACACCGGAAAAATACTCAGCCGCACTGAAAAGGATACAGCTTAAAACAATATGGTGTGGGACTTTAACAATAATTAATGTTCACGTCATTGAAGCGCTATTATCACTGAAAGAACGGGCATTACTGACAAGCTTAACTAGTCCACGGCAACTTCTGCAGACGATTGTTTTTGGTTCTATATTCTGCCCGCTTATATACTGGATTGCAAAGCGAAATCTCAAAGTTGTTTATGTTGACGATTGAAGCTATACTTTCCGCACTCTGCTGATAAACAGGGCTGGTCTATGCTGGGAGTGGCACACTTGCCCTCTGAAAATCTATCAAGGTCCTATTTCTTATAAAACAATTTGACCCTAGAAACGTCATACATTTCTAGGGACAAATTGTTTCCGCCTTTTGCTGTCAGCCTTTAAAGCAACCTTTTTTTGTCCCAGTCAGTAAAACAAAAAGATAATACCTTCATTTTACCCATCAAGTATTCAATAATTCCCTGATATACAAGAACCACCGCGGGAATCGAACCCGCGTGCAGAGAAGATTATCCGCAGCACCAGCGTGGTTGAAGATCATTTTAGGCAAACATTAATTGCCGTTATACGTGCCGTCATTGCCAGTTGCAACAGCCGTCGTTGCGGTGTAAATATCACCATTATCAACCACGTAGACTCCGATCACAATATTCTTGAAGCCTGAGTTAATAATATTCTGATAGTGTCCACCCGTGACGCCACCGTTATTTTCTGGACGTTCCCCAACAATATATTGCTGGAACATCGCATTTGCAATCAAAGTGCTTAATTTATCGGCATTACCAACAACATCCTTTTTGAAAAACTGCGAACTAGAAATGTTTTCAGTGCTCCGATTCATGTAAGTTTCGCCTTTTTGGTAGCTGACCTCTTCATGACCAGTAGCAGGCGGATTTATCGGCCGCGTGTGGCTAAAGTTGTACATGACTTCAACAGCCCGCGGTGCTTCCATCTCGAATGCTTTAGTGTCAGAGGTGATAACTGTTTGCGTCTTGTTCGTTCTTGCCTGTTCGCCATTCACAAGCACATTGAACTTTTTAGCAACGGCTTGAGTCAGCTCAGCATCGGTATACTGCTGGCCTTGCTCAATCGAAACTTTTTGATCCTGCTTTGTGACTTGATCCTGAATGAGCACAATCACAGCATCATTCACACTCTTAATGGCACCGATGATCGTGCCTGCTGCAGCAACATTGCGCCAAACATTGGTCGTCGTAACTGTCGTGACCATATCCCAGTTGTTAGGATCAAGTACTGTCGCTGACGTTGGGGTTGACGAAATCTGGATGTAGCCCGTCTTATCGGCGAGTGCAAAACCACCTTCATCTACATCCACTTCTTTATAAACGGTTTTAGCTTCTGGCTTGTGATACTTGTTTGTAAATATCGTCGTCTCCGTGGTATGACCAGTGCTATCCGTTGACGATTGCCAAGTTGAAGATTGAGAAATGAAGTAATAACCATCTGTTGAAGTCAACATATTTCCCTTGTCATCAACATTAACAGTCTTATTGATCACCGTGGTATTTGGCTTCGTATCCTTTTTCCACACAATGGTGGTCGTGAAGGTCGTCGTGATATTACCAGTCTGAGCATCGGTAACATCAGCGGATTTTCTAGAACTAGAAACCTGCGTATAGCCGTTCGTATTTGTCAAAGTGTTGCCAGCATCATCTACATTAACGGTATTGTTAATGATAAAACGTTGCGGGGTTCGCTTCCATACAACAGTCGTCGTAATCGTTGTCGTGATGTTACCAGTCTTAGGATCAGTCGTATCAACAGATTGCTTAGAGCTAGAAACAACTGTGTAACCATCCGTACTGGTTAAAACATTTTTATCTTCATCAACGTTAACCGTTTTGTTGACAACTATATGCGTCGGGGTTTCGTTCTTCTTCCAGACAACAGTTGTCGTGACTGTGGTTGTGACGTCACCGGTCTTAGGATCGGTGGTGTCAACGGATTTATCCGAACTGGAGACCTTCGTGTAACCATCCGTGCTGGTCAAAACGTTACCAGCTTCATCCACGTTCACCGTCTTGTTGACAACTTGGTGCGCGATCTTGTGATAGATATTGGTTGTGGTGTAAGTCGTAATGGTATCACCATTAGCCAGTGTTTCTACAGTTTTAACTGGGGTTCCAGCTGTGATCAACTTGTAACCGGTAAGATCGATAAGAACTTGCCCATTTTCATCTTTGTTGATCGTGACCTGTTTTTCAGTATCCTGTGGTACATGGATCGTTGGAATTGTCTTTTCTGCATCAGCAACTGTTTGTTGAACGGCGGGCAATGTCTGTTGGTGGTCCGTCGTATCAACCTGGCTACTTGTGTTGCTGCGGTTGTTGTGTTGGCTTGAGCAGCTTCCGCATTGGTTTGAGCTGTGGCCAACTGATCATTCCAAGTCGCCATCTGGGTATTCAAAGCTTCGATCTTTTGATCAAGTTGGTCGATCTTTGTATTCAAGTCAGCCAGTTGTGCTTTGACAGCTTGGGCGGCTTGGCTATTTTGACTGGCAACCGAGGTCGGAAGTGCCTTTAAGGTCGTTTGTGCCTGAGCAAAGTCGTTTTGAGCCGCTTTAGCTTCATTGTCAACGCTTGTTAGCGCCTGGTTAGCAGTAGTGAGGTTCTGAGTGGCTTTGTTGGCAGCCTGTTTGGCTTGTGCTAAGGCAGAAGTTGCGTCCGCCAGTTGGCCTTCATAACTGGTCAATTTACCTTGTGCAACGGCTAGCTGAGCTTTGACAGTTGCGATAGTTGCTTGTGAATCCGGGTTATTTTTAGACTTATCAGCAAGTGTATTCAGCTGATTTTGCAAATCTGTCATCTGCGCAGACAACGTTTTAACCTGCGCCGATGCCTGATCAACAGCAGTCTGCTTAGCATTCACAGCTGCATTTGCTGTGTCAAAAGCAGCTTGCGCTTGAGCCACTGCAGTTTGGGCCGCTGGCAATTTTGCCTGGGCCGCGTCAACCTTGGTTTTGGCTGCATCAACGGCAGCTTGTGCAGTTGTCCGCTTGGCTTGAAGATCGGCCAATGTTTGAGCATTCTCAGTATTGAGCAAAGCCGTCAATTTGGCTTCGGCTTCTGCTTTGGCCTTGGCTTCGGCGGCTGCCTTAAGGGCGGCTTCGTTATCTTTGGTGGTCTGATCAATCCCCGTTCCTGGGGTGGTTACTTGCTGCCCAGCGCCGGAATTTCCAGTTGTGCCAGCGCCGCCAATGGTTGTGTATTTCACCTCAGCCTGTTGTGCCGGGGACGCCACTGCCGGCTTGGTCGGATTCAGATTAAACGTCTGATTCGTGCCAGCAGCATTTTGCGTCGTTACTGTTGCGTTGTCGCCACTGCCTTGCAGAGAAAGCTTAGCGCCAGCATAAATCAAGTTCACGTTAGCAATGCGGTTAATGGCTGCCAAACGATCAACTGAGGTTGTGAAACCTGTATGATTCAGCGCCTCGCTGATCGTCGAAAGTGTGTCACCCCACTGAATATCATAAACCGTGCTATTCGACGCCTTAATCTGCGCCTCAATCTGACTGACTGGGCGCAGGGTCCAAACTCGTCCATTATTTGTCTGTGATTGTTGCGAGGTTGCTGGTTGATCACTTGCATGCACAACCTGGCCACTAGTCGCCAAACTAATGCCTGCTGTCCCCAATGCAAAAGCGGTCAAACCAATGGCTAACCAACCATGATGTTTGCTGTGAACCAAGGTGACCTTGTGTTCCTTATCTGTAAGTACTGACCAAAGCTGTCGTCTCATTGCTCTCATCGTTACTCCTCCACATTCTTTTATGAAATTACAAATGTTATTATACTTCGTTATTAACAAAGCTTGTATTTATTACCCCAAATCAAAGCGTATTCTCATAATTTTCTTTTTTTATTGAAGCATCACCTTTTTGAATTGATACGTAAACGTGAATTGTACTTCCCAATTTGACCAAAACCATTTGTCGAGGCAACTAAAGCCGTCCTTTATAACCTTAACCTACCGTTTCGTCACACGACCAAGTTCCTGCGATATCCTTAAAAATTCAGTCCAAAGCTGCACGACAAACTGCGATAAGGTAACATACAATAACAGTATGCTTTTGCAAACTCATTTTGGAAACGAGGCCACTCATGAAACATCGCAACCGTTTATTTTGGCTGATTATGCTTGTGGCTGGGATCTTTTTAATCTATAGCACTGAAAGTCCGGTGCCGATCGCTGCTCGCAACACCGTCAAGCAAGGCATTAGCAATGTCTGGACCGCCACAACTGATACCGTCAGCACTTGGCTAAACGGCGGTCCGCGATCTGTCGCAAAAAATGGTGCGTCAATTGCCAGCACCGCGCCAAGTCAACCGAGTCAGGTACCTTCAGCCACACCGAGTCAAGCGGTCGATGCCACACCTGCCTTGAGTATTGTTCAAGGGCACCAACTTCGAAGTGTCTATTACTACCATTTTGATGACGACTTGCCACAGTCTGAACACGATGTCTTTTTAAAAGCCGTCAAAGCGTATAACGCAACGGGCATCGTCAAACTGGTTGCCGGTCAAGGTAAAAAATCCGATAACCAGATCACGTTTTCCAGTTATAAAAAAGAAATGTCAGCAAAAAGTTTTGGCTCAACGGAACTCGGTGCTGGCGGCCCGACAATTATTGTCGAAACCTATGGCAGCCAAGTCACCGTCATCAACCACGCCCGCGCCAGCCTGAATCTTTCTTATCCTTTACAATCGGTCAACGATGCAGTCGCGATGCACGAGCTCGGCCATGCGTTGGGACTCGATCACAGTCAATCAAAAGCATCCGTTATGTATCCAATTACGCAAGGTGTTAGTCAGTTGTCGGCAGGCGATATTGCGGGACTGAAGGCGATTTATGGCAGTCGATAAAACTGTTTTATTTAAAACAGTCAATCTTGGTACTATCTGATTTTTTGTAAAAATTGCGTTACTCAAATCAGCATCATTATTTTTAAATGGGAAATCATTAAATACTATCAAAAACCTCGGGCAAAATTTGAAAATTTTGCCCGAGGTTTTTATTATTTGTCAAACTAATTTCCCTTACCAAACGGTCACTTGAATGACGTTGATACCTTTTCTGCGCGCTCGCTGCAACACCGCTTCATCTGCAAAACTATCTGTGATTAAAATATCCACCTTGCCAAGATCAGCAATGTGATACTGCTGAGTAGCACCGATTTTTCGATAATCTGCTAGGCAGATGACACACTTTTTCGCCTTTGTAACCATCATTGAATCGATCGCTGCCGCCTCTGCATTACTTGAAGTTAGGCCACCGTCAACCGAGATGCCGTCACAGCCGATCACGGTGACATCGGCTATCGCTGACGACAAAAAGTTCAGCGTTTCACTGCCAGCCAGCACACTTTTCTTTGTACTGACCCTACCACCCGTAATCATAATCTTAGTGCCCTCATGCCGCGCACAAGCAGTTGCACATGGATTGTTGGTGATAACGGTCACTGGTATTTTAGCCAGTTCATTGATGACTTGCAGACACAATGAATTGGCGTTCATGAAAAGGGTGCTGTACCGCGCAATGTAATGGGGAACAGCCGCCGCAATCTTTTGGGCAATCACCGCCAAAGTTCTCTGCTCACCCCCACCATGTCCGGCAATCGCTTCAACAAGACCGTTGTGCCATTTAACCCGCCCCATGGCATGCAATATTTTCAGGTCCCGCCTGATCGTGATTTCGGAAACCTCGAGCCGAAGCGCCAATCCTTTCACAGTTGCAATTCCGTGCCGATCAACCAGTCGTTCAATGTCAGCTCGCCGCGCTTGAACGTTGGCCAGTGAATTTTTCATTAAGCTTGCTCCTATGTTGTGACTATTGAAGTTCCTGTCATATTGGTAACCCACCACAATTGTTTGCATGTTTGATTGCCAAATACCCTAAAAATGTGCAATCCCACTTTAGACTCAAGTCACTTATCGCTTCAACGCCATCCGACTCGTTGTCTATCAAAACCAGCCTTTCACTTTCAAAAAACTGAAAAATAATCATAAAACCTGCAAATGATCTTATACCGCAATTGTGTTAACTAGGACGGTCAGCGTACACTTTTGTATGTTAATCGTAACGATTACGATTTTCAACTTCGAAAGGATGTGCTTTTTATGTCTAGTTCCTCGCATGGATTGAAGTCAATATTTGAGACAGATTTTAAGAGACATTCAGGACCGCGTTTACCTTCCACAGCTCAAATAAATCATTAATCGCGATTAATAACTTATTTGAACCCTGGAAAGCATTAAATCAGGCGGCCATTTGGCTCGTAAGTGTTGCAATTTCAACTTGTAAGGGGGTCTGGTAGCCCAGTGAACTATGAATTCTCTTCCTATTGTAGAAAGCATGCACATATTCAAAAAGGACGGCAGCGGCAGTTTCATAATCTTCAAAGACCGGCACTGGATAAACACATTCCTTTTTGAGGGAAGCGTGAAAGGATTCCATTGGCGCATTATCATACGGACAACCCTTACGGCTGTATGAGTGGCGGATATGTAGTTCAGTTAAACGTTGATTGTAATTATCGCTGGTATACTGTGATCCTAAATCCGTATGGATAATCAGGTCCCCAGTAATGGTTCGATTTTTAACCGCGCTTTCAAGGGTCTTTAAGACTAAATCAGTATCCATCTTTTTTGAGAACGAATAGCCGATAATCCGTCGTGAGTGCAGGTCCATGATGGTTGATAAGTAACACCAGCCATTACGCTTCGTTTGAATATAGGTCATATCAGCGGTCCATTTTTGATTTAAACCAGTGGTCGAGAAATCCTGCTTAAGCAAGTTGGGACGCTGTTCAACCTTGGTTTTGGAAGCCGAAGCCGCTTTCCACTTATTGACGGTAACGGAGTGGATATCCAGTTCCTTCATGAGCCGGGAAATCCGTCGTGGACTGCACCGAAGCTGCAGTGGTTGAAGTTCCAGATTCAATTCATGGTGGATCTTCATAACACCGTATCGCTGCTTAAATTCCGCAAAGATCCGCAGAATCCGTTGTTTCAAGTCCGCATCTTAGGCCCGGCGTTTTGAAGGTTTGGGGGATCGATAACGATAATACTGAGCTCTGGAAACACCGAGGATTCGGCACATCTTGGTTACCTGGTGGTGATGGCTTTCTTGGTGAATGTAATCAAAGATATTGGTTACTTCTGCGCAAGGAAGCCCAGGGCTTTTTTTAGGATTTCGTTCTCCTCAGACAGCGAAGCCAGTCGCTTTTCCATCGCTTTGATTTCGTCTGGCGATTTACCGGATTGAGTTTTGGCCTGGCCCTGGATCCACTTATGAACTGTTGAATAGCCAATGCCATATTCTCTGGCCAGTTGAGCAGCTGATTCGCCTTGCTTATATAGGTTGATAATGTTTTGTTTGAATTCTTTGTCGTAACGAGTTGGCATGTAAAAATTCCTTCCTTTTGAGAGACGATTTATTCATTATACCCTCTCTTAAAAGTTGTCTCAGGAATCAGCTTACATCCATTTAGTAGTCGAGCCATTTCAAGTGCATTTTTTTGCGCAATTTTAGCCGTATCAGCAGAAACAACTCGAATAATAGAAAGTAATACAGATTCAAAGCTTGCATTGTCATCTGTAAAGTGTGCATTTGCCAATTGGGTTATAAGCGTAAATAAAGACGTTGCCATGTTTTCTCCTCTCCTGTCCCATATAATGTGAAGTTATACATTGTGGGACGGACCAGCTAATAAGTGCTGATATATAGGTATTTAAAGTATACAACACAGTGTCCCAAATTCACACAACAACGTTCACTCATATGATTAAACATCGTTGCCTATAGTAAACTGAAATTTTCATACAAAAATCCCCGTCAATTTAACCCTCAACAGGTCAGACTTGGCGGGGATTTTGGCGAGGAGCGTACACATTTCCTGCCAATCGTATCCTTTATATCTCCCGAAAATACCGTTAAATCAACATCTCGGGTTCAATTTACATGTACCTTCTATTCCCACTCAATCGTTGCATTTCTTGACTTAATAGCTTTTAAATATGTGTGTTCCATTTTCTTTCCATATTTTGGTTAAATTTCGCATTTTATGCACAAAAATAAGCCTCCCTGAGCAAAGGAGGCAGAATGGCAAGGCCTTATAGACTGACTAAAATATTTAGTTGCTTACGTATCTTATTTTACAGCATTATGCCCGTGCTTAAAAGCAACAAAAAAAGCCCCCCACCCGCGTTAGCGAGCAGAGGGCATTTTTGTTACCTGATATACAGGCTTTCGCTCGGGTAGATCAGACTGTAGATTGACTTGCCATTGTTAGCCGCCAGTGTGTACATGCTGATTCCGTACTTATAGGCAATACTCCAGAAGCTATCACCATAGCGGACTGTGTAGTACGTGTGGCTTACCGGCGAAGTATATCCAGACGAACGCGAACCATAGCTCTCACCACCATTTACGCCCAAGGAAACATAATGATACCTGCCTGAGTAGCTGAGATAACGCGCCCAAACATATGCGCCACGGATATACACGTGATCATAGATCAGGCTCTCACCAGGCGCATAGCTACCGATGGCTGCATAGTCGGTGCCGGCGCCAGTGCGGATGTTAACAGTCGCGGACGGCTTGAACACACCAGTTTGCGCATAGTCGGTATCACTGGCCACGTTTGATTTTGCTGGCTGGCTTGGTGCCGGTGTTACAGGTGCTGACGGGCTAGGTGTCTGATTCGCAGTAAAGAAATCATCATATAGCTGACTGACATCAAAGTTACCATAGCTACCAGCGAATTGTTGATCACTCCGAAATTGCCAAGCATGATGGCTCGTGTATCGATCACGACTCGTGTTATATGGATAATCAGCAATCCAGCCTTTATCAACAGACATTTTTGTGCCAACCCAACTACCCATTGTATAGATAGTTGACCGATACCCAGCTGCTTGAACAACTTCCATAAATGCCTTGTTGTTTGCGGTATTCGCCGCATAACTATTATTAGCTTGCTCGCTTCCCTCCACATCGGTTGCTAGAACAGCTCCAATTGGAAGGCCTGCAGACTGAGCTGCGGCTACGGCAAATCGCGCTTCTGCACGTGCTCCCTCAACCGTGGTGTAACGGGCATAGTGATAACCGTTAAGATAAAGTCCGGCTTGCTTCGCACTAGCCAAATTATACTTGGCTGTTGGATCTACATAAGTGGTCCCCTCACTAACCTTTTGAACAACTGCTTTGACTCCATAATGAACCAGCATGTCATAGTAATTGTCATACGTCATCAATCCGTTGTGATTGGAAGTATCCACCATATCGGTATTTGCTGCATTGACCTGCAATGGCAAGGCAAAAGAAATAGCCGCCAAGAAGGCGACTACCAAAGTGATTAGTTTAGTTTTAAATTTCATGGTGTCCTCCTTATTGCTGTGGAGCAACAGACGATGGTGCCAGCTGAGCCTTAACTGCATCTGCGGCCGCCTGAGCTGCGGCAGCTACCTTGTCTTGATTAGACGCTTCCTGATCAACTGTCTTTTGCGGATAGGTTTCTGCTAGGCTGTCTTTCAAGTCCGCAAAAGCTTTCTCAACTGCGTTGGCAATTGTCTGCTCGTCTGTGCTGGTGAAACCAAGCGACTTCAAACCATCTTTCACAGCTTGAATGGCAGTCGATTTCTTAACCGCACCGTCAATCGCCTGTGTTACACCAAGCTGTTCTGCCGCAGTTACGGCCGCGTTTGCTAATGGGCCTAATACCTTTACCAAAGTGAGCGCTTGCTTGTTAGCCAGCAATTTTTTTGAGATCCAAGCCCCAATGATCGGGATTGCTGCTACTGCAAGTGATACTACAAGATCTGTCCAATTATTCATGATTTGTTTTCCTTTCTGAGGCGCTCATTCTCACGTCTCAAACGGTCATTGTCTGCGCGTAATCTGTCGTTCATGTCCTCAAGTTCATCATGCCTGTTCTTCCGTTTACCCTCGCGGTAGGTCATAAAAGCGATGAGAGCCGAAGCAATACCGGCAATGTATGGAGCAGAACTGACAATAATTTTAGTTATCGCTGCTGTCACGGCTGTCACTCCTTCGTGCCAGAATCAGCACGAAGGCTGTTATGATCGCATTGCTGATCCAATTTGAGTAGATTCCAGTTGAGATTGAGGTCAGTAATTGCAGTATTGTCAAGAACGACATTAAAAAGCTAGTAGTCGTAAGCAACAGACGATTGGTTATTGCCAACTGTGTTTCCCATAGCACCCAACCCCCAATCCCGAGCCCATCAATGACAAACAAAAACCCCACAATGTCATCGTTTAACCAGTCAGAGTAATGTGGGGGCCAGATGAAATAATGGTCATTGATGATTAGAAACAAGCCAATGGCGATCATACCAATGGCGAGTACTGAGTGTGTCGGGTGATCTCTGATCTTGTTTAGCATTGTCATCACTTCCTTTTATACGTAATGTTAGCGTTTAAAATCTGAGCAAGATATTTCTCCATTGTGTAACAACGCCAATATAATGATCATCATTAGTTTGAGCTAGTTTTCCATCAATAATACCAATGCGACTGCCAACAGTTAGTGAGGATAGAGGCGTATCATCGCGGCTGAGATAACCAGCATATTTGACGACCCCCTGTTCTCCGGGAGCAATGTCTTCAAGCGCAATTCCATATGCCATATAGACGGCATCTGTTGGCCCCATTGCGATTCCTTTGCCAATGTCGGTTAGTTTTATTGGTGTTCCATCTTTAATGATATCCTTGCCGATATTCGTAATACGTGCAGTTTCATCGCAGAACTCAATTGGCAATCTTGCGCCGGCAGAATTAACGGACCAATATGGTACCTTAGTATTGCCACCGCCTTTCAATTCAAAGCGCATACCGGTTTTGCTATCAGGGACCTCCTCCATGACGTATATATACTTGTCAATATCACAATTATTGATGGTAACGTAGTTCATATCGTCTCCCGATCCGTAGGTACCAAAACGAATAGAGTAGTCAGATCCCGTGACAAATTTGCACTGATTGAATGTGAAGGTATTGTCCTTTTGATTAGCGTTGTCATGTGCAGACCAAACGCTACTTACCGACTTAAACACAGTATTTTCAAAATCATATGAGCCACCAGACCCAGTGCCAATCGCGTAGGCCTGTGTGGCTGACCACAAGCCTGATGCATTGCCAAGGTGCTCGATGTGACAATTTTTGACAACGCGAGTCAGTCCTGATACGCCATTGCCAGTCTCGTCATGCACAGCATATCGAACGTTTTTGCCGATGATGTCCAAATTCTCAAGCGTGTGTGTGTGCAGAATGCTGATCACGGATATGCGTGTAGAACTAGTCTTTGTTGCAACATTGTCTGGTACCTCAAAAGTTATTGTCGCGTGAGGGTTACCAATTAGGCTAACTCGATCGGGCAAATTCAATCCAAACAGCTCACCTGATGCCGCCGCATCAACACTTGTAATATAACTAGCGCCCCCCATAGCCGTATATAGATCATAAACGCCTTCTTGAAGATATATAGTCGCATCACTATAGTTCGTATCATTTGAAAGATCATTAATTGCTTTTAGTAGTTCCGGCGCTGTTGATACTGTGATTTTTTTGTGATTATCGGCTAGTAAATGTTTCCCTGTTATCCATATGCCAAAAACGCCCGCTGGAAATGTTCGCATATCGTTGGTTATATCAGCCAAAGGCAAATTAAACACTTTTGGCGTAGTACTTTGTGCAGACACACAGATATATCCATCTTGATCTGCAGTGTACTCAATATCGCCAGTTATATCCGTGGTCGAAAACTGAGATAATTTGTTTCCCTGAATATCAGTGAACCCAGAGAAAAATAAACGCGCTTGCAGTATTGACCAAGTCTCTCCCTTATGAACATGAACTTTATTGTATGCCCACATGCCAGTAGCATTTGTTGTTTGGCCAACAGGTTGACCCACGTTTCCAGAAAAGTACCAATAGGCATTTTCTACTGCATTGCTTTTATCCAGAGATTGATTAATTATCTTGATAAGATTTTTGTTATAGAAATTTCCATCAGAAAAATATTCGTAAATAGCATCAACTTTTGTTTTCAAGTCTCTGACCGTGCCATCGATTATAGTAATATAGTCATCAGCTTTGTCTTGACTGATATCGATAGATTCTTTAACGATGAAAGTTAAATCATATGTTGCTTGCTGTCCATCAGTATCATTAAGCGAGAAGTATGCCTTTGTGATTTTTCCAGCTTCCGACCACAATGCGTTAGGAATTGCATAATCAAACTTGCCGTTTGTAGGTTCAGTTAATGTTACGCCGGCGTTGTCGGATACCACAGCGGTTCCATTTGCTGTTTCAGCAATCAGATTAACTGTCTGATGAGTCAAGTCAACCGCAGTCCCGCGGTCTGTAATTGTCACGTGCAGTGTAACAGCACCGTTTTTATCGCCTTGGCGTCCTATGATCGGCTCTGGGATTGTTGAATTGTAACTATCAAGTAAGATGTCATATGTTCTGATTGCCATTTGGTATCAGTCCCTCCATTTTTTCCAAATCTTTGTAAGTGTCTTTTGTATCAACGAGGCGCTGATCCTCAAATCCTCGGCGCTTGCCTTTCAGTTCCCAGCCAAACGATGAATTAGGACTGTCTGACGAAACGATAAAGTAGTTCTTGCCACGTTCGGAAACCCATAAATGCGCATCACTGTAAGCTGTCAAGAACACTTGGTAAGGCTTGTCTGTATTAATCAAATCAAAAACGAGCGGATCAATGTCTACTCGCACTGTTTTGTCATCGTCCGTTTTACTTTCGCTAATATCCCCGACATAGTTTTCTGCCAACTCATATGCAGGCGTAGCACGAACACCATCACGCGTGACTTGCACAGCATTTTTTGAACCGTTATAGACGTTGAAGTTGCCAAGAATGTCAACATGGTCGGGGTAGACATTGAGTTGGTTACCTGCCCCAGCATTGGCACTCAAAACAATTCTACTAGGATGAGTTATCCAAAACGCATTGTCCTGTGTGCCTGTAATGGCACTCCGCAAATGTCCGGGAAGAGAATATCTTGGGTCGCTCCGTGTCGCGTCTTTTGGGATGCTAAGAACGCTCCCATATCCCGCAGAGTTACCAACATCGGCAGCAATATCCAATACCTGTCCGGCATATGCACCATAGTAAACTCCGCCAATCGCGCCTGTACCCATGTCGTGTGAAGATCCCACTTGGCCGAGAGTAGTTCCCTTCGTACTAAACGTAATGAACCCAGAACTAAGCCTAGTCTTAAAAAGGTTATCATCAGTAACCGTTTCAAATGCCACCCCAGAAATGAGGTTACCAACAATTCGCTCAGCAACAACGCCATCAGCAGTGATAGCGCTTTTGAATGCTTGGCCTCCGTCAGTAGATACACCTAGACCGGCGCTGTTAAGAATCACAACCTTATTTGAGTCTGACTTGTCAACAGCGATTATTCCTTGATCCGTGAAGTTGAGCTGCGTTCGTGCCGCTAGAAGACTATTAGTCGCCAGCTGCGCCTGTGATGTTAGCCATTCATTAGGCACTGGAATCTTGCCAGCGGCTACGTTGGATAGTGTTGATTGTGATGTCTTCTGCTGTTCGGCAAATGATAGGCTACCGCATTCAACTTCCGTTTTGGTTCGTGTGCCGCGAATATCGTAATCACTGGTTACTTTGATGATCCTAACCTTGTCACTGAAGTTAAGATTCTCATCAATCACTGTGATATAGTCGCCGGGTTTTGCCATCGCGTATTTGTAGCCAACAGATTGCAAGTCAACAAGGTTTAGGGTGAGTGAGATTGCCCAACTCTTGTCAACTCTTTCTTTCACAGCAGCAAGCAGATTGTCGGCAATCGTGTACCGCTCATCAGCAATAGGAACAGCTTCAATGGCGCCAAACTTGGGATAGTAGTAATCATACAGTGGTGACTTGTACTCAACTTCTAAACGCTTGCTTGTGGTGTCATCTGGTTTGCTGTATGCACCATATCCACGTCCATAGGTGGCAAAGCTTGTGTTGTCAGTCTGAATCTCTGCTGTGTCCAAATTGAACTTTTTACGAACGATGGTAGACAGATCAGACCCCATGGCTGGCACGACATGAACAACTGTGCCTTCAACCGAGAACTCAACGTTTGCTTGATCAATGATGTCGTTGAACAGTGACAGACGGTCACTCATACCCCAATCTTGCTTTTCAAAAGCCGCAACTGAGGCCGTGTTGTCGTACGTGTAACCGGTGCCAGCAAACAAAGCGTCAAGATAGCTGGCGAGCGGGTGTGAGCCATTCCATTTTTCGTAAAAGCCTGTCTTGCTCATTTTGTAGAAGAATGCCTGAACCGCGCTGAACGCCACCGTGTTCTCTTTATCATTCTTCGTGTATGTGACAACAACGTATTCTTCATCAAGAAACGATAGCGTCCAGCCTTTGGCGATGTTTGCCTTAACATCTTGGCCAAAATAGATTGTCCCCGATAATGACTTCTCACCATTCACCGCATCGGTTTTATCAATCTCGCACTGGGCTTGATATTCATTATTCTCAACGTCTGTGAATGTGATCAATAATCACGCCTCCTATGCGTATAGATTTTGAAAACCGAGAATCCGGACTTTGCCTGGCACGTTGCAAGTAATTCGGTTAGGCTTATCCGGTTGCAAAATAAAATAGGCCTTGTTCGTCTTGCTGACGATGCTCAGCCCATTCTGGGTGTAACTAAATCCATTCAGCAAAAACACGTCACCTGAAGCTACACTACCGCTGTATGTCAGCTCAGTGTCATCTATTTTGAACGACAATGAAGATGCCGAACCAGTTGCGGTGAATTGGATAGTGAACCCTTGCTCGAGCTGATTGCATGGGACGGTGCCTTGGTATGGAACGTTGCTGACAACATCAATATCATTCGGTGGTGTTTCACCGTAAGGCAACTTCATCGTCTTGAATTCGGCAGTTAGCTTATACAAGAGTGTCCCATTGACGTTGCCAACAAGCTCCATCTCAGGCGCCTCAGTGTAAACGAGGAACCGCTTGTGAGATGGATAGTTGCTCAGCTTGTCGTAGTACCCACCAGACGTCTCACCAGGTCGTTCCATGGCCGTGTTGGGTGTTGTTTTGAGCTGAGTGATGTAATACCCGTCTGGGTCGGAAAGCAGCGCATACAGCTTCTCACGAAGTGTTTCTTCCTCGTCTATGTCGTCAGCACGGTAGTAACCGGTGATATTGATTGTCTTGTCTGTGTGCCAGCCTCCAAAATCAATATTGCCGTTTCGCTGATCGAGCTGCTTGCTGTTTCGAGTGACCGATGGTGCTGACTCCTCGAAATCAGTTATTAGCACCTTATATTGGCTAAGGTAGTATCGGCTACCATCAAGCTTTTCAACTAATAGATCCATGTACTACCCTCCAATCGGTCGAAAGTAGCTGCTGACGGCTGCGTCATTAGCGTCCGCTTCTTTGACCATGCTGTTAATGCCGTTCTTATCTACGTTATTTTGAACGTAGATGTTAGGCGTGATTCGTTCGCTTGCATCAATTGACTGAGTGACATCGCCCGAACTGAATTGCGTGCCAGCCATAGACAAGTTACTGATATTTGCCGACATGTTGTCAGAAATATCGCTTGCCATACCGGAAACTGTCTTTTGAACAGCTCCGAACGACTTTTGTAGTCCTTGATTTAAGCCGCCCATGATCGCATTACCAGCGGGGATTAAGAGCTTGGCATCATAGCTGATTGGGCCTTTGTGCTGTTTAATCCACGAAGCGATACCACCAACGAACCCCTTAACGGCTCCCCATGCGGCTTTCAAGCCATTCAAAAGTCCATCCATGATTGCTCGACCGGCTCCAATAAGAATGCCACCGGCACCACTGAACAGCCCTTTGATACCGCTAATGCCTCCACTTACAGCACCCTTGGCACTACTCATTGCACCGCTAATTGTATTGACGATGCCGTGGAAGATGCTACTTACAACTGATCCTAGGCTGCGCAAACCAGAAGCAAGGATTTTTATTGCTCCTCCGACAAGAGCAATGCCAGCAGCAAGGACAACAAGCCCTGCGCCTCCGACAACCCCGCCTGCGCCTAATACAACGAGAGCAGCACCAGCCAAGGCGCCACCAGCGGCCAGAGCAACCAAAGCAACTCCATATGCCAGAGCAGCAACTGCACCGGCCGCATCAGCAACCGCGTTGGCAGCACCAGCAGCGGCAGCAGCTAGTAATGCACCACCAGCAGCGGCTCCAGAAGTAGCTACCAAAGCTAACCCCGCTCCAAGAAGAAGACTAGCAGCCCCTGCAAGTGCAATGCCAACTGCTAATACTGCCACTCCAGCAGCCAGAACAACAACTGCAACTCCTGCAAGCACAATGGCAGCAGCGGCAATTGCTAGTCCCGCTCCAAGTACAATAGCACCGGCACCAGCAACTAATGCGCCAGCACCGAACACAATCAGTGCTCCGCCTAATGCCAGAATGCCGACAGCGGCAGAAGTACCATAGGTTGCAATTGTCGGCAGTTGAGTAGCCAATAGCGCAAGCCCAGCGGTTGCTAATGCAATCCCTGCACCGACAAGTAAGACAGCTGCACCAAACGCCAGCATGCCGACGGCCCCAGCAGTCAACGCAGGTGCGACAACAGCGAAGATCAGTGCAAGGCCACCGATGGCAACACCAATTGCCAACACAAGTGTTGTTGCATTGCCGCCAGCCTTTTGGAAGTTAGTTAATGCGACAACCAACAAGGCAATACCGACTGATGCCATCAAAACCGCTGCACCCATGGCCAAAAGCCCTGTTGCGTTTGCAGTCAATGTAGGTGCAACCAGTTTCAAAACAGCGAGAATGACAACAATCGATGCTGTCATTGCCGCTAATGCCACAAGACCAGCGGTGCCAGTCTTAGCTAAGGCGGCAACACCGAACGCTAATGCGGCAAATCCGGCTGCTGCTAATCCAATGCCAAGACCAGCACCGGCTGCCTTTGCGCCCATGGCAGCAATCTGACCAGCAGAAGCAGCCATCGGTTTAGGCAGGCTCGATGCGCTCTTCCCTAATCCTTTAATTAGCCTTACTGGTGCACTAATTGTTTTTATCAGCTTTCCTAGTCCACTTGATAATAGGCCAAAAGCCACCAATGCAATCGCAATTACTGGCGACCAAGCAATCAATCCTTTGACAAAACCGGCCATTGGGCTTTTGGACTTGTTAAGCCACGTTGCAAAATTACCTAATGCGTTAGCTACAGATTGAATTTGTGGCGCAATTGTACCAATGCTCGTTTTGATAACAGAATCGAATGCGTCTTCCATCTGAGAAATTGACTGACCAACGTTTTTGGTCATATTGCTAGAGTTGTCAGACAGATATTTATTTGCGGCCTTGGATGAGCTGCTGACTTTTCCTAAAGAATCAGAGTAAGCGTCCCAGCCAGACTTCCCACTCTTAGTTTTTTTCTCTGTCTGGATCAAAAGCGGCAGCATAGCTTTGGCGCCAGCGGCACCATACAGATTAGTCAGAGCGGCTACCTTTTGAGACTTACTCATGCCATCAGTCGCTTTTGCAACTTCTTTAAGAATTTGTGGGAACGGCTTAAATTTACCTTGAGCATCTGTGTAAGTGATACCCAATTCTTGCATTTCGCCAGCAGCCACCTTTGACGGGCGTGCCATCAGAGTTAATGCGTGAGCCAAGTCTTGAGAACCTTGTGCAGCCCCAAGACCAGCATTACTCATCAGCCCAATGGCAGTTGAGGTGTCTTTAATGCCAATGCCTAATGTGGCAGCAGTGGAACCAACGTTAGCAAATGCTTGCCCCATGTCTTCGACTTCGGCATTGGACATGTTAGCATTTAAGGCCAAGATAGCTGAATCTTTAGCTGCGTTCTTAGCGCCTCCACCCCAGATATTCATTGCTTGCTGGACAGTTGTAGCAGTACCCGCTAAATCAGCTCCGGCAACCGCAGAAGCCTTGGCAATAGCTGGAAACTCTGTTTTTAGGTCTTTGATTGATGCACCGTTACGAGCCATTTCAATCATTGCATTACCAGCATCTTGGGCACTGATGGGTAAAGTTTTACCTAATGAAAGTGCTTCTGTTTCGAGATCCTTCATATCGCCCTTAAGCGACTTGTTACTGGAACCAGCAATGACGGCTGCCTTGTTGATCGACTCTTGGAAAGTGCCATAGCTTTTGATAGCCCCGGCTGCCATAGCGCCTACAGCAACTCCCGCAATCGTGCTCGCTTTACCGATGCTTGCCATAGCTCCACCGACTCGTTGGCCTGCATTAGAAGCAGCGTCAGTGCCAGCTTTGACTGAGGTCGCTAGGCTTCCCATTGCTGATTGGAATGGTGCAATGTTTGCTGTGAATGTTGCGACTACGTTTGCCATTAGCTATCACCTCCAAATATGGCGTTGAGTTTCTTAATCATTTCGACATCAGGCTTTCTTTCTCGATTGCCATTACGTTTGAGTATCTTTTGCTCGGCTTTGTCAATATTCTTATAGCCAGTTTTAACTGATCGCTTAGGGTTCTTCGCGTTCTGGATATTGGCAATATTGACGGCAAGTTCCATCAGATCACGGCGCATATCAACATCACGCAAAAAGGACCCTTCCAACATTGAACGGGCTTCCCACATATACAAACCGAATGGCATATTGGGATCATATATCCCGTGACGGGCAAAGTCAGTTAAGAGAGACTCTTCTTCATTGCGTCCAGGGTATCCTTGGTCGCTGCTTCTTGAATCTTCTCTTCGGCTGTCTTGTTCTTCTTGTCCGTCAATGCTTTCCCGTATTTTTCGGTCAAGTTCAGCCAGCGTTGTGCTGCGTGTTTGAAAAAACCAGACTCATGAAGCTCCTGCTCAACTTCTTTGAATAGTTCTTGCGACTTGCCGTCTTCTTCGGCCTTGTCGAGTGCGTCCATGATGTCATCATCTGTGTATGACTTTGGCAGCAGCACACGTAATGCTTTGAATAGTGCCATGTCGTCATCAGTAACGAATGCCAGCCAGATTGAGCTTGCACCATCGTTGGCACCTTCCGCAGAGCTATACAGCTTGTTTGCCCGAAACAGCGCACGGAAATTGAACTTGGCTTCTACTGGTTGACCTTTTACCTTAATTTCTAACATGAATATCCTCCTAGATTGTCGTCTCAGATCGGCCGTAGCCTACTCGTCTCTGTTTGTGATTGATTAAGCGTGTGACGTGGTAGTGGTAGTTACTGCACCGTCAGCAAATTCGCCTGCTTTTTCGCCTGGGCGTTCGTAGTCGTACAGTTCACTAAGTGCTGCCACCTGATCGTCCGACAGAGGGAAGGTGCCGGGCGTACCGTCAGCGTTCTTGTCTGCCAATTTACCGATGATGTTCAAAGTGAAGTCCATTTCGGAGAAACTGTCTTCATCGGAAATGTCGGCACTGTCGACAATACCATAGCCAAACATTGCTGGATAAGCCTTGTGGTCGCCTTCGACAACTGCAAGTCGTTCATCAACAATGACGCGCCATACCTTAACTTGCCGGCCATTGTGCTTGGCATCAATAATGATGTCGTTTGCGGTGTCCCCGGGAACCATGTAGCTCGTTAGCTCAATGCTATCTTCATTGGTTGACGCTGCTACAACGCGACCCATCTTGGTTTGTTCATCAAGAGAATCGCCTTCGATACTTGTATCGCCGGACTCTTGGTGAGCCGGCAAGATTGCAGGACTACCAATAGGCGCTACTTTAGGATCTGTCGATTGGATAAAGTACCAAACGTCTTTACCACGATAAGGGGTATCTTTTACATACTTAATGCCATTGTTTACTGGAACTGCCATTTTAATAATCTCCTTCTAAAGTAATGAGTAGCATACAACGACGTAGTGGTGTGCTCTCGCCCATGCTTGTGTCGATTGAATTAGATGCCGTTAATGACTGCCACCGTGTCACCTTACTAAGCGACCATTTCACCTTGCGAACGAAGTCTTCCCATTCAGCCGGTGGTGTGTCGATGCTGTCGTAGATGTCGATCTGCTGGCCTACGCTCGAAAGTGTCCCCGTCTTAGATGACATATCCGCATCAACGTGAACGTTCACGAAAACCAGTGGTAACACGTTCTTAGCGTCCGGCTGAACGAATACAGGGTTGAGGCCATCAGCGGTCAATTGAGTTTGCACATCTTCGTACCATTGAGAGAGTGTCATTTGAACGCGGCTACCTCCTTCAACTTGTCCATTGTCGTTTTAATGAAAAACGATTGTGCTGCTGAAACGGCTGGACGAATGAATGGCTCGGCTGACATTTTGTAGGTACCAAATTCCACAAAAGATGAATAGTCAGCTTTGGCATCGACAGTTCCCGTTACAGATGTAGCTGTCTTCTTGACTGGCTCAACACTAATGTTGTTTGCCATGTATCCGGTTCTTTTTGGTGCCACCTGTTTAGCTGTGGCTTGCACCTGGCCAGTAGTGATCTTCATCGCTGATGATGCGGCTTCAATAGTCGCTCCGGCTGTTGCGCTTAGTTCTTCCATCAATTTATCGAGGCCTGACCATGTGACATTGGTATTAGTCATTGCTTGCACCTCCAGACACGATGAAGACAGTTGACTTGCGGTTCACGAACGTCTTGTTGATGGTCCATTTGACACCGTCAACCTCAATTTCATTTACAGGATTTACTGGGTTCTTGACGTGTACTTCATAAGCCATCGTGTTCACAAGTCCGTATACAGACAGTTCTTGTGCACTGGTAATTGGGATTGTCAGGCAAGTGACCGTCTCGCGTGTCTCTTTCGGCCTATCATGCAATGGATCAGCCGGCGGTACCTTCCTAATGAGGGTGATTCGATTGTTGTATCTCATACGAACCTCATTCCCGGCCTGCGGCTTTGCGATGACTCACGGTAGACGTCAAGCGCGTCGGCGTACTTAGACAAATCTATTGCTTCCCACGTGTTTGATATGTTGCCTTCGGTGCCACTTTGCTTGCCTTCATCACCGATGCGGTTATACATCTTCACCACAATGTCCTTGATTACCCATGCAACTGCATCTGGCACAGTCTGATTGACAATACCGTCTTGGTTGATATAAGTCAGCACACGTGCTGTGGCGTCATCAATCAGATCATTCAACAAGTTATCTTGCATTGTATCGGCCAAACCAATACGTAGCTTTACACTGTCTAAAATTGCCATCATTTCACCGCCTTTACTGCTTGCACGTACTTGTATGAGCACTTTGTCTTGTCTACGAAACTAAGATCATCATCAAACGGCGTTCGGTTTACATACTGCCCTTTGAAGAACAGACGTTTGTCATCAACTGTGACACCAGCATTGTGCATGATCTTGGTTTCGTTCCATCGTTTCAAGGGGTCAGTAGCCCAGCAAAAATCGAGTTCATCACTGATGACGGGACCGATATTGAAGTACATCATATTCCATAACTGCGACCACATTTCTGCGGTCCATTTCTGGATATTGCTGTCGACCGTTTGCAGGTATTGCCATAGCCGGTTGCTGTCGGCATACACCTTCCGCCAGTATTCAGCTGACGGGTGACTGATGAGCCACTGAGCACCACCGGAATTGTGGTTGATCGTCTCAAGTGAAGCTACCGTAACCCCGACAATATCAGCCATGTGTTTCAGAATCTCTTCTCCGTGTTCGCACTGCTTGATATAGTCAACGCTGATATAGCCAAGCGTGTTGCTACACAGCCATCGATCAGGCTTTGCTTTCAGCTTGCGAAAGTCTGGCCGTTTGCGGAAGATCACATCGCTGTCGAAGTAGAAATAGTCTTCATTCTCACGTTCTTGATCTTCTGCAAGATATTGCCACCACAGCCAAGGCTTCACAGACGGGATATATTGCTTGTCTGAGCGCTTGTCGGTATACGTGTGTACTTCTACGCCATATTTGCTGGCAAGCGTTTCTGGCACCTTAGAATCATGCACAGTGAAGAGCAAAACGACATCTTTCATGTCAAACCCGACACTTTGCAGATTGGTTAGGCAGACTTCCAGCTCCCACTCAAAACGCTTGATAGCGGGTTGACACAAAATAAGCTTCATTCTGTCCTCCAATCAGCCGCCCGGTTTCCCGTACTGTCCTATTTCGATAGGCGACTTGCATCAATTAATTAAGCGTGCGAAGTGGTGGTAGTGGTAGTAATTGGCTTTACCTTGGTAGTCGTGGTAGTTGTTGACGTCCCGGCAGTGAAGATTGCCTGACGGTTGTCATCGCTGATCCACTGACCTGCCTTACCGGCACCTTGCAAAGCAACGCCCGCAAAGTTCTCAGATTGAATGGTCCGAACAACGTTGATACCGGTGAATGCGCGGCCAATGTTATCAGGTGCGAAGATGATAGACTTGCCAGCCATGTAACGAGTAGGCGTCTTGGTGACAACGATGTCACGGAAACGAACGATGCCGTTTTCATCGATGTTCACAGCAGAGCCCTTGGCGCTGGTTACCAACGCGTGGTCGATGATCGCGTTGTAAACTTCGGCAGTCACGTATGCACGCACTGGGACAACGACTTCAAGGTCGGTGTAGCGTTCGGAAGCCGCTTCGAATACCTTGTTCACATCATCAACCGCACCAAGATCAGCCGCAGCACTAGCAACCAAGTAGGCACCAAGCTTGCCGTTGAATAGACGCGTCTTAGCTTGTGCTTGCAAGTTCAGGCGGTCAGCCACTGCAGCATTTAGATCGTTGTTGACAGTTAGTTGGTCGATACCTTCGTTGAAACTCCAGCCAAATGAATATGGTACATCAATGTCGCCATAGATAATTTCCTGCATTGGCCCGAAGCGGTTAGATTTGCTGGTGCCAGAGCCAAACGCGACGTTTGGATCGGTATTGTATGTGCCAACAGCAACCGGAACGTCATTTGCCTTAACACTGAACGCAATCGCGTTGTTTTGAATGCCATCGAGTGCTTGCAAACCACCAAACGTTGGGGCGAATGTGCTTTGCACGCCGAATACGGTCTGAATTAAACCAATGAATTGCTTTTGATAAGCGCGTACTGGTAAATCGTTGTTTTCTGTAGCCATGATTAGCTACCTCCTATTTCTGTTTGTATTGTGCCATGATTTTCTTGAATGGATCGTCAGCACCATCAAGGGCAGAAGAGCCATTCTTAGGTGGGTCGGTTTGCAGCTTAGATTCAACCTGCTTGTTGACCGTCTCTTGTATAGACTTGCCGAGTGTTTCAACAGCCGACTTGATCTTGTCTGCATCACCCAAAGCAACCAGCGAATCGGTCAGTTCACCGGGCAATCCCTTATCGACCAACAGTGACTTGGTACTTGCAGATAATTCACGCTGATTGAGTTCAGCCTCACGCTTGTCCAAGGCCGCTTGACGTTGTTTTTCCAGTTCTTGTGCCTTCTCATCGGCCGACATCTTAGCCAGCCGTGCGCCTTCGCTCTTGGCATCTTCGAGCGCCTTAGCCTGTTCTGCTTCCCACTTAGCCTTAGCTGTTTCCAGCGCCTTAGCTGCACGTTTATCGGCTTCACTATCTAGCTGAGCCTGCGTATATGTGGTTGGTGCCTGAGTGGTGGCTTCGGTTGTATCGACTTCTTCTTGAGTTTGTGTTTCTTCTGCCATGATGGTTCCTCCTGTTTAGCCCAAAACAAATAGACGTGCTAAATGACCCCAGCCACGCTACAAGGCCCAGCCACGGTCACACGTCTTTCACTTCACGCTATTATTTTTGGGTAGTTTAGGGACTTGCTCAGGTCACGAGATTACTTTTCTACGGGTTCGTATGTTTCTTCAAAGATGTCAGGCTTGCACGGATAGAATTCGCCATGTACGCCCTTGATGATGTAATCGCCAACTTGAGCGGTCATAACGCCTTCAAGTGTTGGAATCTTCAAAACTGGGTTATCCGGATCTTCATATGACACGTTAACCGGATCTAATCCAAGGCCATCATTGATCTTAATTAGTGTATCTGGATCGTCAGCAAACTGAACAGCTTCAATTTCAACCGGCTTCTTACGATATTTCATAGCATTTCCTCCTAGATTAAAAACTGTATTCTTGTTTGATGTCGTCTAGCCCATGCACTTTTGCTACTAGCTTAATATCAACCTTTGTAAAGTCGCCAACTTTTGATTCGATATTCATACCGGTAATCCCATCAATGCGTGCCCCGTTAAGATAAGGCCCGTCTTCTTTGAACTCGATTAACGCAGCACGAGGCCCTTTTGGCAATTCTACACCGACGATGCGTTTATCTAATCCTTTATTCACGTTGTATGCGCCAAGGATAGCTGCACCTAGCTCATGGTCTTTGATGGCATTAGCTTCTGCTGACAATTCAAGTAGCCGTTTCTTGATGCCTTCACGCGTTTTCAAGCCTTTATCACTCATCACATTTCCTCCTTGGCCTCTTTGAAGGCTTTCTTCAGCTTTGGAAACTGAATTGCAATCCAATCAATAATCTCTTCATTTCGAGCCCAGTCAGTATTGCTGTCAAGCCCTGATTCGTGTAGAAAAGCATGCACAATCTCGTGGCGAAGCACCTGCCTAAAGTAAGTATCCATGTCTTCCCAATTGCGCGGGCCCCTTTTGAGCTCCTCAATGATTATTTTCTTTGTGGTAAAGTCTGTGAATCCGTCTGCTTCTTCAAGAAGCGGATAGTCTTTTCTGTTCTGATTAACGAGCACCTTATATTCAATGCCTAGAACGTCAACTTTGAAGTTTTCCATTTTTCCTCCTAATCATCGTCTACTTCATCGCCGGTATCGTATGCTGCCCATGAGCAAAGACAGTTGGGATGAGCTGGAATCATGCCCTCAGCTTGCTTCAGTGTGTAGACCTCGCCACTGTGCTGTAGGCAAATGTCACACGCTCCTGAGTTGATAACCCAAACAACCTTTTTGTATCCGGCCTCACGAGCGTTCACAATGCTTTGGTGTGCCATGACACGATCGCTCTCGGTTCGAATGATACGGTCTGACTGATACTTCATGACACCAAACTTCTTGCGAAGCGCTGGGCTTTGTGTGATTGGGTTGCTGTGCGTCAGTAACGCATTCTTCATCATCTTTTTGAGATCACTGCGCAAGGCGTCTTGATTCGACCATATGCGATCGCTCCATGTCGCACCATCGAACATCTGATTGACTGCTGATAAATCCGCTTTGATATGCTTTCCGTAAATTGATGACCCCAACTTGGCAGTCTGCTTTGCCAAATCGCCAAGAGTGGTGCCAATATAGTCTGCAACTTTAATGGCCACTGCCGTTGCGTAAACACAGGCCGCGTATGACAGCAGCTCATCGTTATTGGCAACAGATTTCTGCTGAACTCCGGCCTCTTGTGCGTCTCTATCAACTTGTTCTTTCAATTCGGGATCGTAGTAACGCGAATCGTCAGCGTGTGTGTAGTCTTCGTGTTTCTCATTGAATGCATACCAGAAGGCCATGAACGCGGCTGTGTATTTGGCAACATCACTTGCTATCTGGCGGTGCTGCTTGTCTTGTTTGTCCGCGAACGCTTTGATCCGTTCCTTCGGTGTTTTCGTCATTGTTCGTCAAGTCCTCGTTGTAATCGCTGTCTGCTCGTTGTTTGGCAATCATGTCAGTAACCTCTTGCGGATCAGTGATACCGGGTGCGAATCTGTACAGATACTCTTGCGGCAATGTCGCGCCAGCGGCAACAAGCGCTTGAATTTGCGTGATGTCATCCGTTGGTAGATTGTCGCGGAACGTGAATTGAATCGTGTTGGGATCCGTCTTCATGCCACCAGAAACGCTACTATCAAGAGCTGCAATAATCGAATAGCGTTGATATAGCGATTTCTCAAACATTCTCCGCTTGATTGCCGCCAGTTCCACAGTGCCAAGCAGCTTGTACTTCATGGCAACACCGGAAACATTGGCCGCAAAGTTGCTAGGCAAGAATGTCAATGGTCCGGACAAAAATTGTACGGTTCTGCCGAATGCGTATGGTTGTCACTTAAATTCACGCATTATCAGATCTTTTATCAGCGTTTAATCTTGTTTAACGTGCCATAGGTACGACAAACAAGCCCTGACATCTGGTGCTTTCCCCAGGGCTGTGCGCCTATTGAACGGTTACTTATGCAGCTGCTGACTTTCTTTTGCAAGCACCGCGACCGTTGGTCTCGCGATCATGATTGTAGAAGGTGTTGTAACGAGCAATGGATTCAGTGACGTCTAAAATTGATTCATAGTTGATCTGCTCCAACCGGACCCATTCTCGTTTCAATAGCGAATGGTAGGCCTCAATCCGCCCGTTATCAGCCGGTTTGCCTTTGCGCGAATATGAGTGACGCAGGTGCGCATCTGTCAATGTTGTCTCAAACAAACGACTGGTATATTGACTACCCATATCGCTATGAACCATCTTAAAAGTATAACCTTGGTGAATTAACGCTTGAATCGGTGCGACCGCGAGGTCTTGTGTCATCTGTTGACCCACTTGCCAAGCTAAGACTTTTCTCGCTTTTGGATCATACGCTGTTGCAAGGTAAACCCAGTTTTGGTTGATCAGTTGAATATAGGTGATATCGGTGGTCACGACCTCAGACAAGTCAGCTAGGTGTCGCATTAAATTAGGTTTTTGGGGCATGTCAGTGGTTGTGGTAGGCTTTTTAGAGCGTTTACGATACATTGTCGATTGAATCCCCAATTCACGCATGACTTTCCAAATCGTGCGGTCACTTAAGCGGCATTTAAGTAATTTACGAATACGTTTAGCAATCCGCACGTATCCGTAAAACTTTCGACGTTGCCAAAGAACCTGAACCAGCTCTTTAAGCTTAATTCGGCGGCGATTTCGTGACTTAGGATGCCACCTTAACCAGTCATAGTAGGTACTCGAAGGGATCCGTAACGCTCGGAGAATAACTGTGATGCGGTGCCCCCGGCTCAATTGATCTTGAATCATAAAAAGAGCGGCCTTTCGGCCGCTATGAATCAACGCTTTGCCAGCAACACCGCCGCTCGTTTTAAAATATCGAGTTCTTCCCTCAAACGGCGATTTTCTTTTTGAAGTTGCTTGAACTGTTCGTTGGTCACAGCAGTACCTTGATGATCAATGGCAATGACAGTGGCCGCCTGAACCCATTTGCGAATAGTGTCTAAGGAAGGACCGTATTCTTCATGTAGTTCTTTGAATGAGTGTCCTTTTTCATGAAGATCAATCAAGGTTTGCTTAAATTCGGGGGTGTAGCGAATAGCTGTATTGGTCATAAAATATTCCTCATCTGTCAATTATCGCACAAACTATTTTTGTCCGTAATTACAGCATAGGAGCCCTATCAGTCAGGTCTGGTGTGTGGCTGAACTTGTGAATATCATCGGCAACGCGCTTCTTGTATGCTTCGGTACCACTGACGTCATATGCCTTATTGATATACTTTGCGTCAACGCTCGTCTGCTGACCGGTTGCTGTCATTCGAGACTTAAGCAGCAGCATATTGGCATCTTTCTGTTCCTTGATCAGCTCTAGTTTATCCTGTGCGAGCTTTTTCATTGCTTCGGGATCGTTGGGGTCAACACCGCTTAGAAGCGTACTGCCGTTAAAAAGAGCGTCAATGTCGCCGCTAATGACCAAAAGCGCATCATTCAAGTCTGTCATGTAGTTAGCAGTATCAGACTGTGCTGAATCGTACAGGTCAATCAGTGAGATCACGTGTTCGAAGTCACCGGTTCGGAATCGGTTGTTGTCATACTCAACTACTGGAAACACACGAATGATTTCACTGTGATCCAAGTACATTGCGCCACCAACAGTGGCTGGTTTGTAAACGTCATGCTCCGTTGCTGTCCATGTTTCGGGGATGATGTCAATGATCGTCTTGTTGTTCTCGTCAACCAACTCCACCGAGTGATAGCGAACAGCCATGATTGGTTGCGGATCAACATCAAGCGAGTAGATGATGAACGTGTCAAGTGGATCAAGACGAACGCAGTGCTCGATTGAGTCACTGCCATAGTAAACATACTCGTAAGCACGCCCATAGCGCGTCATGTCAAGGAACAGATCATAGTTGAGCGCGTCTAGGTCGTTCACTCGTGTAATCTGATCAAGCCGCTTATCATCTTTATCAAGCTTAACGTTCACTGGATTACCAACAGAATATGCCGTCTGGAAATCGGCAATGTACTTACCGAATGAATGAACGGCTCGATGGTCTGACTTGCCAGTTTCGATACGCCTTGAATCTGGCGTTAGAATGCCTTCGTTTTGTCCTTTGTAATATCGGTCAAGCTTTCTCAGCCGAGGGAGTTGATATTCGTGATGGTGGAAAATGAACTTCATGATCCGATCTGGAGTGAGGTTCGTAATGTCTTCTTGATACAGTAAGTTTGATTCTTCAAATGGATCCATCATGTCACCTCAATCCTAGATTTTTGATTGTCTGAATGCGTTCTTGGTTACTCATGTAATGTCCGGCAGTTGTGAATACAAAAAGACTCATCGCGTATCTGAGCGCATCGATCGCGTGGTTGTTTGCGTCCACCGGTTCGTTTGTCCAGTTGTCGAATTTATCTTTAGCGTAAACGTACGTATTGAACTCCTCAAGCAGTCCTTTAACTCGCGGATGAACCACAAAGTGATAGGACTGCATATACTGAATACCCTGTGAAACACTGTCTTTGCCTTTGCCAGCCGCTCTAATGTTTGGGACACCATGTGCCATAGTAAGCTCGCCAATCAGGTTTGCCGCAGCTTGATCGGCCATGATAGGAAGCCCGTAAGCTTTATGGCTTGCAAGCTCCTTGGCTATCTGTCCAGTCAAAAGTCCCTGTTTGTAAAACTCATCGTAGATATACACGACACGGTTCTGCTGATCGATTGCCATGAACTCGCCTGCTGTCGGGTCGTGTTTGAACCCGAAGTCAAGGCCAACGGCTTTTGGCAACGCTGCAATGTCTTCCATGCTGAAGTCACGCTGCTCGAACAGTCCATCAAACACAAGCCCTTCTGCAATGCCCCAGTCACCGTATACGGCAACGCGAGCGCGGTTAGGATTACGCTTAACCATGTCCTTGAGGCTTGCAATGTAATCATCGTCTAGGTATGGGTTGTCCTCGTATGTGGTCGTGAACGACTTCGAACGTGGGTTCTTTGTGTCTTGATCAAAAAACTCGCGCTTTAGCCAATGCTGGTCGCTCCACGGGTTGAATGTGATTATCGACTGATAATAGCCATCAGGATCGTCGATCTCACCACGCATGGTTTCTTCAACGGTCTTGAATGCGTCTAGTGACTTAAGCTCATACGCTTCTTCCCACCACGCTCGAGCAAGAACGCCGGTAGTTGGTTGCAATGAAGTAACCGCTAAAGGCTTATCCATACCACGAAAAAACACCTTCTGGCCGGTTGGCTTAAAGGTGATTTCTAATGGTGACAACGTGAACTTGAATAGTTCGTAAACGCCTAGCCGGTTTGCTGCTTGCTGGATAGTTGAATATGTCGAATCCTTGTTCGTATATGCGTATTGACGAAGCACGATCCAATTAACGTAAGGGTGCAAGATTATCTGCATGATCACGTCTTCAGCAACAGAGAACGACTTGCGCGATCCACGACTACCTTTGTATGTCAGGTAACGTGTTCTGTCATTGTAAAGTGGCGCATAAGCTTTGGGGACGATTGAATCCAGATCGATATTAATCTGCACTGTCATCGCCTCCGTCTTGATGAATTGGCTTGATGTTGATTGTGATGTTGCTTGTGTCTTCGCTAGTCTCACGTTTGGCCTTGGATTCCATGATGTCAGCCTCAGCTTTAGACTTGCGAACCTCTTCGGCCACTTTTTCGGCTTGTGCTTCGTTCAATCGCTTGAATGCTTGATCACGGAACAGCTCCGGCTTACGATTCTTCAACCAAAATATTTGGGCTGAGGTATCCGGTGCCAGTTCGTTCTCATTGACCATTATTGGTATCTTTTCGTAAGTAGGAACGTTCTCAATTGATGCTTGAACAAGTTCCTTCCTAGTGAACTCTGGATGATCAATCTGATGTTCATTTCGCCACCTAGCTCTTTTTGCCTCCAATACGTCATCTCGAATAGGAACCATTTTATAAGTCGTATTAGTGATGGTCATGCCTAAAGCCCTTTTGACTAGTGAACCAGCAACCATTTGATCAACAACTTCTTTTCCTCTCTTTAGGGCGTCAGAAATGTCAGAATACTTTTTCTTCCAGTCATAAAGTGTTGGCCTCTTGATACCGATGTTATGGGCTATTTGTTCATCAGTGAGGCCGTCTCGGGCCCACCCTTCTATGAGAGCCAGTTTTTCTGGTGTCTGCCACTCTTGATATTTCCCTTTAGCCATCACATATCACCACACCTTCCTTCCATTAAAAAAGCGGTAGCTAGTTAGCTATCGCTGGTTATAATTCATTAAGCTGTTGTTACTCCTGGATTGTCTTTACTAGGCTGTTTCTTCTTATCAGCCTTGGTCTTGTCCCGCTGTTTTTTCAACTTGTCCTTGAGGTTCTTATAGACGTCTTTTGGTGACGGCAAGTGGAATGCCACAGTATCCACCCCCTTTTTGACAAGCATACCTTACTTTCAGGATGTGCGTATCCGCCTCGCGTCTTAACTTGATTAGAGCGTGAACGGACAATTTCTCTGTCAATCTTGCCGATGGTCCACGCTTCAACTTTCGGCATGTAAACGCCGTATTTTGTTGTAATCATTTGAGCCATGAAATCACCTCACACATAGTAAATGGCACGGGTATCATGATCGCTGTATTCGACCAGCTCAAACGTTTTGTGAGCAACCACGCCAATATCATCAGTCCATTTGTCGGTTGGCTTGCGTGTCGATACTTGACGCTGAACGAATCCGCCTAGGTCTTTGCTCATCTCTGAATGCAGATGCCCCGTGAATAGTTCACGATTCTGCGCTGTGCCTAACATGAAGCCGAACTCATCGAGATATTTTGCAAGGTAGTTGTTCTTGCCCTTGTCTCCGTGAGTGGCACCAATGAAGTTGCGGCCTAACATTGCACCTTTGTAATGCTTCAGTGATATATCCCAAGTGATGTTCGGCTGGTTGCTGTAGGCACGTTTCAATAGACGCGCAAACATATATCCAACTGACGGATCATGATTTCCAGCACAATACATGACCTCACACTCATTGGCGTTCTTAATGATTGCTTCAATCAGCGTCTCGAAGTATTGCTCCATTTCATTAACGGTCTCGCCTAAGTTGGTTGTTTCGAGCTGTGTGCCCTTTGCTGTGGTCGAGTTGATGTTATCCACATGAGCCAGATCACCGCCCAGAATGAGCAATATCTTTGCGTAGTGGCCGCGTTCAATGATTTCTAGCTGGCGTTTCAGAGATTCAGCATAGACGTCGAATGTGTGACCGTTGAAATGTGTATCAAATGCAGGAATGACCAGATAGCGATCTGATTCCACAAAAATAGGAGCCTTAGCTTGGTACGGCTCCTTGTGTGTGATGATGTCATTCATCAATGATTCATATTGTTCTGCTTCAACTAGCGGCCTAATTTGTATCTTGCTCTGGAAGAGCGTTGCTTCAGGCTTCTGCTTCCAGTAATTGCTTGTGGCACGTACAAGTTCCCACTTTGTGTAATCATAACCGTGAGCTTCAAGAACCTCTCTAGGCGTCATTTTGTGACCCCTGACAACCTTTAAGATAGTCTCACTAGACTGTGTGCCGTCTGAATCGTATTCATTCTTGACTGGTTTTTGGAACTCGACACCAAGCCTTCTTGCTTTACCTTGAAGAGCATCATAGCTAATCCCGAGCTTGTCGGCTGTCTCGCGTCTGGTAAAGCCTTCAGAGGCGAGCTTCCTAATGTCACCGATCTGTTCATCTGTCCATTGCATCTACTCGCCTCCCGAAATATAATAGCCGTGAGCAGTAGCTTTGCTTCCCCAAATCGATCGCTACTGCTAAATTTCATTTTTTCCATTCCTTTGGCTCTCGGTCCCCCAACCGAGGGCTTTTTTAGTATCCTTATACACAGGATGTGCTATTATGTAGCCATGAGCAGTGGCCTTTCTCCTCCAAGTCAATCGCTGCTACTCACACAAGTATTTCGTTTTTTCATCCTTTTGGCCCTTGGACTGGTCTCTGAGGGCTTTTTTGTCGCATAAAAATAGCACCTCACCGTTTGGCGGAGTGCTATTTAGTCACCATATAGACTACTAAGCAAAACGGAAAATATTATTTTGCGAAGAACTGGAATCAGTAATTGTTCCGAGAAACGAATCAGAAAGTCCTAAAACTTCAATTAGTAGTTTCGGCTCTATTTGAAATACGTCCGATATGATTGAACCTAGGTCCCCTCTTTCATAAAGTAACTTCAAAAGCGTCTTTATTTTCTCTGGACGATTGATAGGAATATCGTTATCCAAAGGCTCAATTTGTTTATAGTGTTTTCTATACATAGAAGCAAAAAAGCGATTGTTTTGTTCTTTAGATACAAGCCCTAGTTTATAAGCCCGATACTCAGCGGTCGCTAACGAAACAAGAAAGTCTTTTTTAATAAGCTTATAATCATCTGGCCTTGCAGGATTGCGCACAGTCTTGAATGCTTCTTTGATTTTTTCTTGTGGTAAGAGCAACGCGGATGCAAACTCATTTGCCTCATGCTCGTACTCCCTAAACTCTGAGTTTTCCAAGTTCTCAAAATCAACATTTGTGTGCATTAATAGATGACCAAGCTCATGAGCAACATCAAAAATTCTTCTAACAGCGCTCTTATTACGTCTTCCTAAAATAATAAAAGGAGAGCGTAATGAACCATCCTCATTTCTAGTCCAAACACTGTAGGCATCCGCATTAATATCAATTTCTTTCTCTATAACAAATGCTCCAGCATTTTCAACAATGTAAAGTAGCCTTTTATTGCTATCTATTTTTAAACTATTCCTAGTGTATTTTGCAGTATCTTCAATTGTCCACCCTTTTCCGGATAATAAAGCTTTCTTTTTTGTTGTATTAAGCTGATGAACAAGACTCTTTAATTTGTTGGCTTTGAAATTTATGACCGCTTCGCAGTATTCAATAATATTTGCTGCAAAATTAATCTGAGTGACGTTTTGAGCAACGCTCTTTCTAATATTTCTTTCAGATGATCTAAATGCAACGTGTTGTGTTGGAACGATCCCGTTCCTTGGAAACTTTTTGAAAAAGAAAGTGCTTTTAACGTCAAAAATTTTGCTCATTTCAATTACAGTGTTAATTTCTGGCGAAAAACTTTCATTTTCATAGTTTCCTATTGATTGCTCAGTCAATTTCAACTTATTGGCTAGTTCTTTACGAGATACGCCATATAGCATTCTTAAATTTTTGAGATTTTCTCCATAAAACATTGAAATCCCCTCATATATCTATTTTTGATTGTTTGTGTCCGTGTCTGTTTTCTTTTTAGCTTCCTTATAAAATTCAACTTGTTCTTCGTTTTCTGTATTTGGATTTATAAGATCACTCGAATCCAAGCCTTCTAAAATCTCACTAGGCATTCTAACTGGGCTTGCTGCATTAAGTGCCTTCAAATCTTTTATTTCTAACACTTTCGATCCAAAAAACAGGTTTAAGCCAACATCAGATATATCTTTGCTATCATTCACTCTATAAGTCAACAAATAGAGTGCTTCTGGAACATCATCAGAAGAAGACTCTTGCCGAACCTCGTTTAAAGCCTGCTCATCTTCCTCAGGCATATCAAGTATAGAAAGCTGTTCGGCCTCTTTTTTGTTTGTAAATAAGTCTTTAAAATCTTTATTGAATTCCATTCCCCACTGAGATATTACATTTCTTTTTCCGTTTTCTTTTCCTCCTAAATAACCACCGTCAATAGTTCGCTGCGGTTTTTGAACAAGCCAAATATAATGACCGCCTTCTCTTATTTTGAAGCAGACAAACTTCCACGATGAAGTTTGAAAAACTTTGGGGTCTACAGTATCATCACCATCAAATTGCCTTTTTATTTGGTCATCTATGTGGTTGGCTCGTGTCCATGAATATCCGGAGCTAACAATCATTTCACGCTTCTTTTCAAAACGCTCCTCCAAATAGTCCAAGTATCCTTGCCTCAATCCATCTACTAATTTCTGCGAAAAATCATCATTAAAAATATATGGTTCCATATTCTCGCCAGCTTTCTATTTATTGTCTAATTATAGCACCTCTTTTCATTTTTTCGGCTATTTTCTTTTCTTATTTTTTTGATCCAAAAAAGCGATCGGGCGGAGTTGCACCGTCCTGTTTCAGCATTGCGTAACCGGTAACAATGTCTTACTTGTCTGCTGATCGCATGATTGATGGCCGAGACCTAAACTAGCGCCATCATGAGCACGTCTGCTGCTTTCCCCATATCCCGTATCTATATGGGGCATTTCTGCAACGGAGGCTTTCGCCTGCAGTGGAGTCAACTTCTTATATCGCTGGTCGGGATTTGCACCCGACATGATGATCCCCGATTGGTAGTCAGCCAATACGGATGCTGACCGGAGCCAGTACATCTAACGAAGCGTCTACCTATTCCGCCACAGCGATTTGCTCGCTCTCCCAGTGTCAGATGGGGTCATCGCAAGCTGAGTCCGGTCGCTAAACTGGACAATGTGGCATGCGGGAATCGAACCCGCCTGACTATCACAGCCAGTCCTCATTGCCACGCCTTGCCACAGCTTTATCATCACCATGGCTCGGAGGAAAAACGCGGTGTCTCAGGTTTCTCACCTTTGGCACAATACCATAATACTGCCTATAAACGATCTTTTGGGGGCTTTTTCGGGGCCCAAAAGGGGCTAATTCGGGGCTTTTTCGGGGTTTTTGAAAACCAATAGATTTTCTCCTTGATAGGCCTCTGCAAATTCTAACAGTGCTCGGTTCTTAAGCTTCTTGATTGATTCTCTTGAGTAACCTTGCATGCGATAAGCAATCTGGTCATAAGTCAGTACCTCTTTGTTACAATATGAGTAAAACAGCGTCCAGAAGCTTGTGGTTGTGAGCGCCATCAAAGCATGTTCAATCAGTTCAACGCTAATACGGGCACTGACGACTTTCGCCAATTTGCCATCTACCGAATTGTTTACTGAACGTGTCTTTGGCATACCATCTATAACGGGTGATTTAATGTCAGACAAATAGACGCCGCCGATACGTGATAGCGTTCGGAAGTCTTTCAATATCTCTCTTGCCTTTGTACGTGTCGCATTTTCGTCTATTTCTGGAATTAACGTCATCGGTAGGCCACCCCTTATGGTATAATGAATTTGCCTAAAACTCATCGGGAAGGCGTGCCGTAATGGTGCGCTTTTTTGATGCTTAAAGATTAATGCTCCGCTCGATTAATTCGTCTAGTGTATATTTGCCGCCCCAGCGTTCACGTTCCTTTGCCTGGGTGATCTTTCTTTCATTGGCAAGCCGTGCGGCCCTCATGCGTCGACGCTTCTTTTTAATGACTGATTTCTTTTTCATTTGACCCTCCCAGCGGTTTCGACTAAGCCTATAAATCAAAGACAATGGTTGCTGGCTCTTTAACGTGGCCTTTGAATACTGGCTTCTTGCTGTTGGAAATTTTAGCAAGCAACTGACTCAGCTCAGAGCGGCAGATAATTCCGCTTTTCTTCAACCCAGTTGTGGCAATCACAACTCCTATTGCGTCCGCTGGGGCTGCTAATACCGCCAGTTGCGATTGATTGTCGTCAATGCCAAATTGCAAGGCTTTGAAGTCACCCAAGGCAGCACGTGCTTTGGAATTAAGAGATAGCCTGTTTTCAGTAACTGACAGTGCTGGGTATGGTAAAGTTGTAAATCCCTTCTTGGCGCTCAAATCGATTGTTTTAAAGCCTTTGATCATTTTTAGTTCCTTCTTTCTGTGATATACTTATCTTTCAAATAATTCGATTTGATAGACTGAGTCGTCCTGTTAATCCGGGGCGACTTTTGCTATACTACCCTTGGAGATGCTTTCTTATGCGTGTTAACCTTATAAGTTGGGGGAACAAATCTGCTTCGGGCACCTCCCACGCGTTGCCTAGGTAACGCGTTTTTTGATATACTGTATACGGAGGCCAACTCCTTTTAGAATGATTTCATATACTTACACTATGCATTATGGCCTCCGGCGCGCCCTTCATCCGGCGCGCTTTTTTATTTGCTTTCAGGAGGCCGAATGAGCTCCCAGAAACCAATTCCAGAACGTTCGCGGTTACTGTGTGCTCTGAACTTAATCTCTCGTTTCATTTCTCCGCCTCTTTACTTATTTATCCAATGAAGGAATGCAAACAGTATTGCCGCAAGGACAATGCAGAAGATGAGCAAACTCATATATATCTCCGATGGAGACGCATTCCATATTCCGTTTATTATCTGTTTCATTTATCCGCCACCATATCTCGGGCTTCCATAAGATCGAATAAATAGCTTTGCATGCGACGTTTATTGAAATCATAATTTGCTTGATCATCTTCTGGATAGCCGCATATCTGAACAATTGTCCTAAGACCACCAATCTCGTAATTAACATCTCGCTTAGTGTCGTACATCTCGGCGTAATCAGCC
Organism: Lacticaseibacillus paracasei subsp. paracasei; assembly: GCF_000829035.1. NCBI lineage: Bacteria > Bacillati > Bacillota > Bacilli > Lactobacillales > Lactobacillaceae > Lacticaseibacillus > Lacticaseibacillus paracasei. Next base: position 1,981,959 of record NZ_AP012541.1, read on the forward strand.
CCCCAAGAGTCCGCAACTTTAGGCTTGATGTTAGGCCAAGCATTATCAGCGGCTTCTTGAACTGCTTTAAGATATTCGTCTGCTTTGCCAGCAATCTTAGCTGTTGCATCGGCATATAGTTCAGCCGTGACTTCAGAAATTGGATAGATGCTAATAGTAACTTTATGTGGACGGCTCATGATCTTAATAAAGCTACCGTTATCTAGCTCAATGCTTTTAGTCTTCTTCATTTCTCCGCCTCCAATTTCACGATTTCGCCGGTTTCCTCAACGCGCCAGACACCTAGCACCCATGCAGTAGCGAAGGTGTTTTGATTAGCAAGTATCCATGCCAATGCCTCGCTAACCTTGTGTCCGTTTTTGGCCGTGTCCAACACGCAAAGCAAATTATTTTGCCCGTGTGCTGACCGCAATATCTCTCCCACCGCTTCAGGAATCACCGGCAGATCATCTGGCAGGGCGGCGTCATATTCTGAAAGATATTGATACCTTTTCAAGTCATAGTTAATGCTTTGCTCAATTCCATACATCACGAAAAAATCAAGAGCCTTTTTTAACACTTACCGCTTCGTCTCATTGCTCATCGTCAGTCACCTCACTGTTCGCTGTACTCCCTGCAATTCGTTCAATGTCTGCTTCTGTTACACCAACGCCAAAGCATTTTGCTGTTTGAAAGCTATTTTCATTTGTGATCACCGGCTGTTTGAAATAGGCCACCATTTCGGTATTTGATATATACGATACCGCCGACAGATTTAGCAACTTCCCGCTGTCTAGCTTAATCAGCATCGTCAGTCACCTCTTCTTTTACAAAGTATTCTCCGTCAAGCCCAAATGCACTAAGCTGCTCCTTTGTGAACACAGTTGAAGGACTATCTTTTTTTACAGTGAAACGCATACCTTCTGTGAAGCTAAATAATAGGTATAGCGGGGCATCAATGTCATACCACCAGCTCTTAGGGGCTAGGACCCTATACTTTTTCTCCTTTGCCACGGTGTAGCCGTTGACGTAAGCATTCATAAGCAGCTTTTCTTCACCACTAGCTTCTGAATCAGAGTTGTCAGAAATATAAGTTGCCGGATATGTTTTATCACGAGCACCTTCAACAATTTCGGCTTGTTCCTCGTTGAGGACTACCTTTTTAGGCTCCTCAATCAAAGTGACAATGTGACCACCATAATCATTAACAATAGCCTTAGCATTATCTTCGCTGACCATAGTCGGACAATACGATTCGGACAATGGCAGGAATTTTGCATATTCACAGTCAAGATATTTGCCTTCATCGTTCTTAACCATGTACAGTTTTTCTTCGTTCATTTTTCGTCCTCCTGTTTGATTGGCACTAGTTTGTAGTCCACATCTTCGTATATGACGCCTACAACCTTGCCAGTCTCTTTGCTGACGTAGATGTCATCGAACGTGTCGTCTCCTGTTTTCATTGGTCGGCCTCCTAAAGCTGTTCTTCCGTGAATAGTCCTGTGTGATAGTCATATCTAGCAATCGTGATTGGTATCTTGTACCTGATCATGAACAGCAGCATTTTCTGCTTAGAATCACGAGTCAGTGTGGCATTCCCACCTTTGACGTCCACCACTTTCGTTAGCTTGCCATTTTCGTAAAAGCAGAAATCTGGAGTGTATCTTCGTGCTGAATATCGCTTGCCGTTTATCACGAAAGCCGAAATAATCTCGAAATGTTCCTGCATCGTGATCTTCTGTGTCTTGTTGCGTATCAGCATGTAGTAGGCGCCCTCTGCTTTGCTTGCAAATCGAATGCCATCAATTACGACTGGCTGCGCATTGTACTTGCCTCTGCGTCTCTTGCGGATAACCATGGCTAACGACTCGCAATCTCTTCATGGCCGTTGTTGCGGCGCGGTAACTTGATCTCAAATTCGCTTGCAACTCGCTTCACGAACGTTGTTGACTTCCCGATCCGTTTTGCAACGTCAATCAGCGTGTCACATTGTGAGGCCGCTTCTGCAATCCCACGCGCGTATTTGGCACGGGATTCTTTTCGCTTTTTTGAAATCTTTTTAAGGCCAGTGTTTACTGACGTCTTCAAAGTATCGCTGTCATCAACACCGGCTACCGCACGTTTCTCGGCAATCGTTTTCTTTGATACAACGATCCGGTTGTTTAACTCTTGCTTCTCGATTTTTGAGAATGCTTCGCTTTCAGAAATGCCTAGCGTTGCTGCATTTTCGTAGCGCGTAATCAATTCAGCTTTGAAGTCGCGCCACACTTTGTCGCCCTGTTTGTAAAGACGTACTGTTACTTGTGTCATGCTTTCTTCTCTCCTTGCTTATCAGGCCTCAGTTCGTCAAGGCTAACGCCTAGAGCATCCGCAATTCGGATCATCGTTGAAAATGACGGATCTTTGCTTTGACCGGTTTTGATTGAATAAATAGTTGTTGGATTTTTATACCCAGCAACTCTGGAAAGTTTCCTGATACTGTAGCCTTTTTTGTTCATAATTTTTTCGATGATGTACCACATATTGATTCTCCTTCGGGCTAATGTACGATATGTTGTTTTTATCAGTGCACTATCGTATGCTTAACATGTACGAGTGCTAGTACACCCGTAACTATCATGTTAGGAGGCAAATAATATGGCTAATAAAACAACCTCGAGAAAAGCCGCTTCTGCAGCTTCCGCTGTCTTGCGTGATCGTCGCACTAGCAAGACTTCTAAAACGGCCGCTGCCAGCGCATTAGCTCAACGTTCCAATAAAAAGTAGTCACACAGTCATACTTTAATTACTCCTTTAGGGTCTAAGGTTTCCCTGAGGGAGATTTTATTTACTAACAACGAAAGGAAATTGAAAATCATGAAACTCAATCCAGACTGTTTACGTGATGTGCTTTTAGTTGTGGAAACCAATGCCTCTACCAGCCAATGGGTAGAAGCAAAAACACTTTTAGCTGATCCTAGAATGAGCTCTTATTCTTACGAAGAGATCGCTTACCATGTACGCCAAGCAAATTGGGCAGGACTTTTAGCTGAAGTTAACTGGTTTATGGACGAAGGGTTTCTAATCAAAGACTTGACGCCTAGTGGGCACCAGTTCTTGGCGGACATTCGTGAAGACACCAACTGGAATAAAGTGAAGTCTGTTTTAAAAAAAGTTGGTTCGTTTTCAATTTCTGCGATTACTCAGGCTGCTGCTGGCGTGGTTCAGGCTGATATACAGAAACATCTAGGCCTCTGACAGGAACTAACCACTTCATTTCAACCTCTACAGGGTCATTCGCCTCAGCTTTGAAGTGGATCTTTTCAACCTGTCCAACCTCAATGCCATTCACAAAAACTTTGCCGTTTTGAATTCGTAGGCTATTCATTTCGAGTCCTCTTTCTTTCCAAGTGCCTTTAACTGCTCCATCTGCTCGGCTAGTTTAGCTCTGTCTTCCTCAGATACTTTTTTATGCTTGGGCTTGTAACCGTCCTGCGCCCAGACTGGTAGTTCCTCAGTCCGAACTGGCTTGCCGTAACGGCGCTGAGGCTGATTCGTTTTGCGTTCACTATCGTTTGCTTCGACAGCAGCAACCGTGAGAAGACGCTTGCTTTCCCAGTTTTTCAATATGCCGTTGACGTACTTGTAGTTTTTGACATTGCTTTCAACTGCAGTCCGCAGCGCATTTAGAACTAGCTTCTCAGGTTCAGGTGATCCTGCTTTTCGCATGTCATCAACCCACTCAACAAGGCTTTCTCTGGTGAACGGTGATAGTTGTCCAAACCCATTGCCTTCCCAGAAATTGCAAATATCAAGAATTGATGATGACGACGATGACGGTTCTTCAGTAGGCCTCTCTGCTGCCTTTACTGGAGCAGTAGTCTGTTGTCGTTTAGTTTTGTCTAGTTTAGTCTCGTCTTGTTTAGTGTATGTGCTACTGTGTTGCCTACTAGGTTGTAAACTACCTTGTAAACTGTGTTGCCTACTAGGTTGCCTACTGTGTTGCCTACTATCTGACACACTGTCATCAGCTTGACTACTAGGTTGCCTACTATCTGACGTACTAAGCTTTCGTGAAATATCGATGACTGAGTAGGTCGTTGCCTTAACACCGTTAGTTTGAAAATCTATCAGCCCTGACTGTTTTAGCGCGTTGCGGGCTTTGATGATGCCCTGACGGCTTAAACCAGTCAACGTTTCAAGTGTTCGATTCGGCATATTGAATTCGCTTGGCCAGCCTAGCTGGTTACATTGGTAAACCAGCCCATGCCATAACGCTATCTGTCCTGTGCTTAGCGGATTAACGCTTTGCTGAATGTAGAACTCTCGAATTAGCTTGAATAAATCCATGCGGTGAGTCACCTCCTACTCGACTAGCTCGTCCATGCTGATAATTGTGGCGACTCGTTTAGTTGCCTTGCAGTATTCGCAGGCCTCACATCGATGTGGCCGCACCTGACCGGATTTAACCGCCTCAACGTGTTCGGTGCTGTCATGGATCTCTTCCAGCGCCTCGTCCATACGGTACTGTGGCACTTCGATGACGGCATGGTCGGGTACGTCTTCCTTGGTCACGGCGATGATGAATGCTCGTGGTCGCGTTCCGTAATTTTGGTAAATCAGCTCCTGATAAACCGCCATCTGAAGCTGATAGTTGTAGGCATCAATGAAGCTGGTTGGTTGACGTTCTCCTGGTTTCCAATACTTCTTGTGAAGCGACTGTGTGGTCTTTAGATCCAAAAAGAATGACTTTGTGGAGTCGAAGCAGTCCAGCTTGCCCATCCACTCGACCCCAAACAGATCACCGGTCAGGATCTCTTCTTTTTCGCCCTGATAAAGTCGCTGAACATTCTCATCAGCTTCAAGTGTTTTAATCATGGCATCAGCTTGTTTATACGGAGCTTTCAGTTGTCCTTTTGATGATCCACGAGTTGAGAACATCTCTGGGTGTCCTTTGATAAAAGACTCATGAGCTTGCTTGGATTCAAAATAGCTGTGTAGATAGTTTCCAACCAGCAAGGCAGTCGGATCGCCTTTTGGTGTCCATTTACCTTGCAACTCGGCCATCGCTTCTGCTTCGCATGTCAGAAACTTCTTAAACCAGGTAGCAGACTGATATTTGAAACTGGTATCCAGCGAGTAATAATTATCCTTGTTGACCGTCAAAGATTTCTGGTTGTTTTCCTGCATTTGGGTCGTGGGTAATGTCTGGCTTAAGAGCATCTGGCTTCACCTCCGATTTTGTGACTGGTTCAGCAGGAGCGTTAAGTGCATCCTCGATAGAGTTAGGATCTTCGGGGGTAACGTCCTTCAGTTCTGGATCAGCTTCGACTGGTTTTTCATCGGCACTGACCGCACTTTGCATGTCGGTTGTCATTGGACCCCACTTAGTCAGCAGCGATTTGATTACCGTCTTCAGGGCCATAGCCTCGTAGTTGTCTTTCCAAACGCCCTTGGGCTCCGTGCCACCACCAGATTTGCTGAAACGCTTGCGATGATCATCGACTTGCTGATATGTCCAATAGACCATCTTTTCAAAACCGTTAGTCAGTTTGAACGACGCGGCATAGCCAACCGGTTTTTCGCTTGCTTCGCGATCGTGGAAGTTCGGCGTGTACTCAAGTTCCTCCGTTAGTGGGTTCCAGCTCTTGAACTCATCTTCATAAATTGGTAAAGCAGTCAGGCGCTGATACCGTCCTGATCGTTGAGCTAATTGGATGTAGCCTTTATAACCAATCTGTGGCTGCGCCTGGTTCTTGTATGGAACGATGTAGACAAAACCCAAGCTCGGGTTAACCGGAAGATCGAGCGTTGCTGCTACCATGGCCGAGTTGATAACACTTAACTGATCAACTCTGGCTAAGCTTGGATTAAGGCTTACCGCGCTGGCAATCGATGAAAGAAACTGTGGTGCCCGTTTGTCCAGAAGCGCTGCAAACTTATTCTTAATCGTTTGCGTCTCAATCAGTTTCTTAACTGGCATTTTTGTTAGGTCATATTGTGTCGTCATATGCTGCTCCTCCTATTTCCATTCCTGGAATCCTTGATTCTTCATGAAATCGATAATGTCTAAGCTGTCACCGCCGAAGAAAATCTCAACCAGTTCTGCTTTTGGATACGTAGAACTAGCAGCGTCTTTTAAGAATCGCTCAGGGCCGTGAATGTTGATCCAATCTTTCAAGTATTCCTTCGCCTTGTCTTTGTTAAAGGCGCCCTCATAACGCGATGTAGCACAGCTTTGATAGAACCAAGGCTTCTTTGTATCAACTTCATATTCATCGGCGGTGGCCAAGAACTCCTCCGCTTGTTCGATATCCATATCTTTGGGCAAGACGGTCCCGTGATAGGATTCCCAATCAGCGATAGCCTTATCTTCAAGCGCTTCTCGTCGTTGATACTCGTTCAGAACCGCTGTGTTGTAATCAAGCATGGTCATCAACCGCCTTCCGTGATAAACTTGAGACATAATAATATCTGCAATATTGTTGACTTCCCGTGGTTGCAGCCATGGGATTTTTTTGTGCTCTTTTTATCGTGTCCATTGTTTCCAGCCTCCTACTGCTGTGGCGCCGATCATGATGCCAGCGAGAACGACAAGCAGATATTTCCAAAAGGCTGATGATGGGTCGAACAGCACCGACATGATTGCTTCTAGCATTTGTTAGACCTCCTACAAGTTGTTTAGATAATCCTCAATCTCGGAAATCTTGAATGTCCCTCGTTCTCTCGGATCATTGGTCATATAGTGCAATTGTGGGAAGTCAGGCTGTTGTCTCATCTTTCTCCACTTGGCACTAAATGGCGTGACGTCAAACATGCGAGCGGCCTCTGTCTGAGTAATAAAAGTACGCTTGTGCTCTCGTTGCTTCATGTTCTGCATTTTTGTTACCCTCCAAACGTTTGGTTAAATTTGTCAATGAAAGGCTGTGGATCAATGCCGCCATATTCAGCAAGTTCAATTAATTCGGTTTGTTCTGAAGCAATCTCTTCAACCAATTCCTTAAACCCCGTTGTGACAGTCTCTTGTTGCTGTCGCGTTCGCTTTTCCTCTGGAACCTTGATTGCATTCTTGAAGTCAGTCCAGATTGCTTTTCTTTCAGACTCCTCTTGATCTGCCGTAGTCGTAGCAGCGAAAACATCTTCATTGATTCGTGGATTGTTCATGAACGAAATGGTTCCAAAGTCTGCTCTGGCTGAAGAAAGTCCTAAGCGAACTCCTTTCAAAAGTGACCACAGCGATTTTTTCTTCTCGTGATCAACGCTCCGCTGACCTAACGCATATTTGCCAATTGAGCTCTCGGATAAAAACGACTTCTTGCTGATGGACCGTTTGCTTAGCCCAGATGTTTCAATTGCAAGCGATAATTGTCGCGGGTATTTTGTATCTGCCATGTGACGCCTTCTTTCGTCTATTTTTTTAGGTGCCTTATACAACGCCTAGATTGATAATTAAGCTGTAGCAAGGTAATCAATCATTTCGTTCCTTGCACGTTCCCTTTCAGCACTGATTGCCATTTCGAGCATGTCATCGTCCATGGTTTCCCAAAAAGCTTTGGGCTTATCATCTCGGTAGCTCATCAGCGCTTCGATCATTTGCTGTCGGTTCATTTGACTGCCTCCTCTCGCTGGGCGGGAATGTGTTTATCAAGGTTTACATTTTCGCTACCAAAAATAGCATCAACGCTATGACCCAAAATTTCAGAAATTCTCAACGTAATTGAAGTCGCCGGATCCTTTGTTTTTCCTGTTTCAATATTGGATATGGTTAAGCGAGTGACGCCAACTTGCTTTGCTAGTTCTAACTGAGACATCTCTTTTTCTCGGCGATAATGACGCAAGCTGTTGCTCATGTCTGTTCCTCCCTTCTTGCTTATGAATTAATAATATACCTAGGTATACACGCTGTCAACCAATATATACATAAAACCAAAAGTTTTTTTGTATAGTTAGATATACAATAATCACAAGGAGGTTTAGTCATGTCAGAATTAGGCGATTATTTGCGCCAGTTGCGCGGTACCATGTCGCTTCGTGAAGCCTCCCAACGTTCACACGGGAGAATCAGCCATGCGGCAATAGCTCAAGCCGAAAAAGGTATTAATAGTCATGGCAAGCCATTCACGCCATCTGCTGAAACATTAAAAGAGTTCGCAAAACTTTACAATGTCAGCACTACTAAATTGATGAAAATGGCTGGTTACATTGAAAAGTCAAGCGATCTTCCTAGCAATGCTATTCCCGTATCAAGCGAAGAAGCTGACCAGCCGGTTATGGTTTATGGAGAAATTCAAGCCGGCGTTGCCAAGTGGGCTGAACAAGATATTATCGGTCAGATAAATGTTCCTAAGAGCTTTGCTAAAAGATACGGAGCAAAGAACCTATTCGCGCTTAAAGTTGACGGCGAATCCATGAATCGAGAAATTCCCAACGGATATACAGCGGTATTCTCGAAAGATTTAGAACCAGAAAGCGGTGATATAGTTGCCGTTATGATCGACTCAGAAAGTGCTACCATAAAGCGATTTAGAGAAACGTCATTGGCGGTGATGTTTGAGCCATCATCATGGGACCCATCTTTTAAACCATATGTATTCCCCAAAGACGGGATTCAAGATTTCAAAATCATTGGGAAGTTTTTATACGCAACAAGTGAATGTATTTGATGAGGCGGTGGCATTTTGGATAATTTATTGGGTTGTTTGGGAATTGTGCTGATTCTATTTCTGTTTATCTATTACTGGTATGTGGCAATTCCAATATCACTGGTACTTGTTATCATTAGTATTTGGTTAATTAAGCGCAGAAAAGCAAAACAAAAAGAAACGTCAGACGATTTTGTATACGCAAATCCATCGCCTGCTTTTCGGCCCGTCAAGCCAAAGGCTAGTAAAGATGATCTTAATGATGAGATATCGAATTTAGAGGAAAAGATCAAAAAACTTAAAAACGAGCAGCAAGACCTGATAAGAACAAATAAAGATGCTATTAGTATAATTGTTAATAAGGAAATAAAGAGAATCGACAAGCTGAATGGCCGAGAATTTGAAAATTATTGTGGAAGAATGCTAGAAAAGCTGGGATTTGAAGATGTTAATGTGACTATTTCTTCGGGAGATCAAGGCATTGACGTTCTAGCCAAGATGGGGAAAACGTCATACGGATTCCAGTGCAAGCATTATTCTTCACCCGTTGGTAATAAAGCTCTCCAAGAGGCAATATCAGGAAAAGAATTCTACAAAGTCGATAAGGCAGTTGTCATAACAAATAACTACTTTACTCCCAGCGCTATAGCATTGGCACAAGAGGCCGGAATAGACACTTGGAACCGTGATACATTAATCGATTTTGTGCATGATCAAGTTGTTCCAGAAATTGCGAACAAAGAGCAGCATGAATCTCAATCACCTGTTTCAAATAATGATAGTCAAGTTGGTACCACTGAACCACCAAAAAATGAATGGGAGGATTTTTAATCTTCTCTACTATATCAATCAGTTCAGATACGGAGAAATGTAAAAGCTGATACTTTGGAGGATTAAAAATGGAACACGAAACTAGGAGATCTCATCGAGATATTAAAAAGCCTTTTTGGAAAAGTTGGAAATTTTGGCTTCTTATAGTAGCAATCATAATTCTAGCTAAGGGTGCAATCAGCTGTACTAATTACTTATTTTCTGAGCCCCCCGCTCCTTCTAAAAAAGTTTATAAATTGAACAGTGACAGATCGGTAAAAGCGATGCTGAAGCACTATGAGCCTGATTTGAAAGTCACTGAAGTAGGCGGTGTTTATGATGACCCCAAATCAAAAACCGTTCTTGTAACGGTTAAAGAAGACAGTGGCGTGGACGACAAATATGCAGTCAAAACGATGCATGCTGACATCGCGTCAGTTTGGAAGGCATTTAAAAAATCCAAGGGTAACAGCTTTGCAAATATAGCTGTTATGGTTACTTATCCATACGAAAACGCTGGAGGCAACACACGTCAGCTAAAAGCCATGACAGCGGACTTAGAAGGATCAAAACTAAACGAATTGAATTTGAAAGGCTTCTCGGATGGAAATGTTCCTGCCTTTGCTACGAAATATTGGCAACGCAATGACTTACCGACTGTTAAATAGGTCAATTAAAACGCCCTTACCTAGGGCTATTATTTTAATGGTAAAACGAACATACGTTTGAATTTATGTACAAATCAATCAACTTAATAGACAAATTGGAGGTATTATCATGCCAAAATGGACACCGTACAAACGCCATCCCGGGGTGTATGAATACCAGACCAAAAAAGGAAAAAGGTTTGGTGTCAGACGAACCTATGATGATGCTATGGGAGAAAGAAAAGAATTCTCCAAATCCGGTTTCATCCATTGGCAAGATGCTGATATTGAAATCAAACAATTTGAGGCAAAGCTTGCTCGCGGAGAAGTTTCAGGGTCTTTGAGTCATAGAATGACCGTTGATCAATATTACCAGCAAATGGCAAAGCGAAAAATGAAAATGGGTATCTGGCGTGAATCAACAGCAAGAGCGAACAAGAACTTCTATTCAAAGTATCTCAAGCCGGCATTTGGCAAAACACCTCTACAAGATGTATCAAGAGCCAAATATCAGCGTTTTCTCGATGAGTTATCACAATCAGGTCTAGCGTTAACAACTGTCCATACTATTGATGCTGTCATGAAGAGCATCATGAATGCTGCTGAATTTGAGGATGTCATCGACAAAAATCGGCTTCGAGGTATGCAGATCAATGGGAAAGCCCCTCGAAATAAGGACTTAGAACCACATTCATTTGAACTGTGGCTAAATGCGGCAAAGATAACTATGGATAAGTACGAAATGGCCTTGATCATCACTGCAACGCTCGGACTTCGCCGCGGAGAAGTGATGGGTCTTCGAAATGAGTCCATCAAAATATCCCACGATCAAATCAACGATGCCGATGTCGCGCAAATCTCGATTGACATGCAGCGCAACACAAATGAGCTTAATGGTGCCCCGCTCAAGACCAAATCATCGTACAGAACCATATGGGCATTTGGCAAAACCGTTGATTATTTGAAGTATGCAATGGTCACGGCTAATAACCTAAGGCAAAGGAACCATATTCAAGCTGAGAAACATTGGCTGTGGCTTAACAATGATGGTAACCCGTTGCACCCCACCCATCTCAATCGATTGATGCGAAGGGTAAGCAATGAGTCCGGCATTGAAGTGTACCCACATTTGCTCAGACATTATTTTGCAACACAAGCGATTGCTGCCAACAAACCGCAAATTGATGTCATGCACTATCTTGGTCACAAGAATCTTCAAATGACAGCCGACTACACCCGTTCAACAAAAGCCGCTAGTCTAAATGTTTTTAATAGTATCGATAAGTTTTTTTAATTCCTATATGGGATTTTTTGATTTTTAAAATATCCCACATAATCTCCCACAAATAAGGAACACTTACACGATATTAAAAAGCAAAAACGACAAACAAAAAAGCTTGGGAACCACGGTTTAAGCGCGTTTTACCCAAGCTTAGCTTTTCTAATTTTTGATACCGGTCATTCCCACTCAATCGTTGCCGGCGGCTTGGAAGTAATATCATAAACCACCCGATTAACGTTCTTAACTTCATTCACAATCCGGCTTGAGATCTCCTGTAGGACATCCCAGTTGATCCGGGCGAAGTCGGCGGTCATGCCGTCAATTGAGGTGATGGCGCGGATGCCGATGGTGTAATCGTAGGTTCGGCCATCGCCCATGACACCGACGGATCGGAAGCCTGGCAAGACGGTAAAGTATTGCCAAATGTCCTTGTCCAAGCCATGCTTAGCGATTTCTTCACGGAGGATATAATCGGAATCGCGCACGATTTCGAGTTTATCTTCGGTGACTTCGCCGATGACGCGGATGCCGAGGCCTGGGCCAGGGAATGGTTGACGCCAGACGAGGGCGTGGGGCATGCCGAGTTTTTCGCCGAGTTCGCGGACTTCATCTTTAAAGAGCTTGTTCAGCGGTTCGATTAGCTTGAACTTGAGGTCTTCTGGCAGGCCGCCAACGTTGTGGTGAGACTTAATGGTCTGGGCGGTGTCGGTACCGGATTCAACCACATCGGTGTAGAGCGTGCCTTGGGCTAAGAAATCGATGCCGTTGAGCTTGGCTGCTTCTTCATTGAAAACTTCGATGAAGTCGCGACCGATGATTTTACGTTTCTTTTCAGGATCAGTAACCCCTTTGAGGTCGCCGAGGAAGCGATCTTTGGCGTTGACCTTGATGATGTTCAGGCCGAACTTGCCTTTGAGGCTTTCCATGACTTGATCGGCTTCGCCTTTACGCAGTAAGCCGTGATCAACAAAAATACTGGTCAGCTGGGTGCCGATGGCTTTGTGCAGGAGCACGCCGACAACGGATGAATCAACCCCGCCGGAAAGGCCGAGGAGAACGCGCTTGTCGCCGACTTCTGCCCGGATCTTGTCAATTTGTTTGGTGATGAAGTCGTCCATGCTCCAGTTGGCTTCAGCCTTGCAGATGTCGAAGGCAAAATGGTGGAGGATTTCATGGCCATATTGCGTATTTTGAACTTCAGCATGGAATTGGATACCGTAGAATTTACGATCATCGTCATCCATGGCACTGATTGGGCAGTTGATGCTGGTTGCAGTTCGCCGGAAGCCTTCTGGTACGCGGGTCACGAGGTCGCCGTGGCTCATCCAGACGGTTTGATCTTTTGGCAAATCGCGGAAAAGCTTGGCGCTGTCATCGGTGACTTCAATGTCCGCTTTGCCGTATTCACGGTTATCAGCCGGTTCAACATTCCCACCGAGCCGTTGTGCCATCAGCTGCATGCCATAACAGACACCCAGAATCGGAATGCCGAGCTTGAAAAGATCCTCATCAACACCTAACGCGCCTTCGTCATACACACTGTTAGGGCCGCCTGAGAAGATAATGCCTTTAGGCGCAATCTTCTTGACTTCCGCTGCCGTGATCGTATGAGGCTTTAATTCAGAGTAAATCCCAAATTCCCGGATTCGCCGGGTGATCAATTGATTATACTGACTGCCATAATCGAGGACGATGATCTTGTCGTAATCCTTGTTCTGGTCATTTGCCACAGTCCGCCACACTCCCTTGTTTGAATGAACTAATTTTACAGAGTTTTCACATGTCGGTCAATCATGGGTGAGAAGCCTCTCATCTAAGCGTTGCCAGCGATAAGCTTCAGAAAAACCTGGCGTGTCCGACACTGCTAGCCAGCTGTTTTTCAACTGACTTATCAGCCATATCTTACCATTTTCGCAGCGAAACTTGGTCAATTTCATGTCCCGTTGTTTTGTGCAAAATAATATCAGCACGATTTTTGGTTGGCAGGATGTACTCATTCAGGTTCTTGAGGTTCACATCGCGCCAAACTTGCCGCGCCATTGCGAAGGCATCGGCTCGGTCGCCAATCGCGTATTGATAGTAATAGTTGTTCGGATCCGTGAAGGCCGTGTCGAGCAGGATGCCGAAACGCTCCAGATACCATTGTTCAATGAGGTCGGGATTGGCATCAACGTAAATCGAGAAATCAAAGTAGTCGCTGACGTAGATTGGCTGCTTGCTTGGCAGCTGGAGCACGTTGATTCCTTCGACAATCAGGATATCTGGTCGATCGATCAGCTCATATTCGCCTGGGACAATGTCGTAAATCTGGTGGCTATACTTTGGTGCACGCAAAGCGCCGCTCGCATTTTTGACGTTGTTCATGAAATGGATTAAAAGTTCCATATCATAGCTTTCAGGGAAGCCTTTACGATCGAGAATACCCCGGCGTTCTAACTCAGCATTAGGATATAAAAAACCGTCTGTCGTCATCTGTTGCACGCGTTTTTCCGGATAAGCCCGGCTCAGCAACAGTTGTAGCAAGCGCGCGGTGGTGCTTTTACCAACTGCCACCGATCCAGCAATACCAATGATGAATGGTGTGTGCGGATTTCGTTGCATCCCTAAAAAGCGGCTCAAGGTGAACATATCGCCTTGATAATCCTCATAGCGGATGTGAATCAGGTGTCGCAATGGTGAGTAGATCATTTTGACATCATCAAGACTGATTTCATCATTCAATGATCGCAACTGCGCCAACTCTTCATCAGTGACATTGGTGAAGTTCTGGGAATGGAATTGCGACCATTCTGCACGATCAAATTTATAGTAATTCATTTCGGATTGCATAACTTACCGTTTCCTTGCGTTTAATGTTCTCATTTTAGCATAGAAAGCCCCAGTTGTTCGGCCAATCCTTTTCTTGACAACAAAGAAAAAAATCTTCACAATCAACCTATCAAAACGACGCGATGCCAGCTCGAACACTGACGGAGGTGCCAGCAATGCTTGAACTAGTAGGCGAGTTTCTCCTTTCCTTTTTCATTGAACCGATTTTAGATGGCGTAATTGCCCCACTTTTAGCGCCCACTTTTAAACAAGACCGTGCCTTACGATCCAATTCACTCAGACTGATCATCACGCTCATCCTTACTAGCGCGATTGCAGGCGGTGGCGGCTGGTTGTTGTTCGAATCCGCGACGGCCTCACCGGTTTGTGGGGTGGCGATCATCGTCGGACTAAGCATTTTCTCGCTTGGCTTCGGCTTAATCGTGCGTGCTATCATCAAATATGGGGCTTACATCCGCGAGTTGCGTCATATTCGGACGGCCAAGCGTAATGCCGAAAAGCCTTATCAGGAACTTTAACATTGAGGAAGTACGCATTTGCCTAACATCCAAGGAGGCACGCTGAATGCTTAACCAAATTGGAAAATTTATTTTATCGATTTTGCTGGCCCTTTTCCTCGTGCCAACATTCCGCCGCAGTCCATCGCCGTTTTGGTACTGGGCATGGTATGTGTTACTGGTCATTTTTTGTGTCAGTGGCACTGGCTTTGGTATCTGGCTGCTTGTCCTCGCACGGTTTCGCACCACGGCCGGCATTATCGTCTTTGTTGGCATCTTATTGATAGTGTTGATGCCACTCTTCTTAATTCGCGCGACCACCCAATTTAATCGGTATCGCCATCGTAGTCAAAAATAGGCAAACAAAGAGCGCTCTTCATCAAGCGCTTTTTGTTTGCCTTCAATTGGTGCCAGTCATCACCTAGTCGTGCAAGGTGAACTGTAACTTCATTTTTGGCGCTGCTGCCGCCACCATTTGACCTAACAACTCATTGCTGTTGGCCATGGCGATCGTTGCCATCTGCTCATTGGCAGCTGTCAGATGATCGGCAATATCCTTGGCATCTTTGACAGCTTCATCAGTTGTGAGCTGCAAGTGCCGGCAAGCGGCGACTGTTTTTTGTTCAAAAACATCTTCCTGATCTTTAAATAACGAAAAGTCGTAGTCACCAAACGTTGCTAACAGGTTGCTTAGCCAGTACATTTTCGTCACATCGAACTTGTCGCCGGTTTCGCGGTATGCTGCTGGTGTGTCATTGACATTAGCGTAAAACGGTACAACGGCATTAAAGGTGTTCGGGCCAAATGCCAACCAGTGAATGCCGGCAACTGCAGCTGGCACATTGTTGCGAATCTGCAAAATGTGCAGTTCCTGATTACGGTTGATGCCGATTGGCCGATAAAGCTTCTTCTGTGCTGGGGTGCCTGTCGTGCCGTAAACATCGTATGGCGTATTTTCATAGTGGGAACTTTCCACAAACTTCACGTCTTCGATGCTGATTTTTTTGCTAGTCCGGCAAATGAATGGCAGATCCTGATCGATCGGTGTCGTATCGAATTCAGGGTTGAAGTACTTCTGACCGTACCAGGCACGTGGGTTGTTGTAACGGGTATCCTTGATCGTGGCGGAGCCGAAAATGTGGCGCAAGTTGTACCCTTCCGCATCTGGATTGAGGTGATAGGTTTCAATCAGATCGCGCAGATCGGCACTACTCATCGTGTCATCGCTAGCAAAATCGAAATCGGTGATATTGAAACGGTTCGGCGCCACCACATAGGCATCGTCGGGAATTCGGATGGCTGCCCAATGATGGCCGCCAATACTTTCAAAGTACCAAACCTCATCTTTGTCAGCAAAAGCGATCCCGTTGCTTTCGTATGTGCCATATTGTTCAAGCAAACTGCCCAAGCGTTGAACCCCGTCCCGCGCGCTATGAATGTACGGTAGAACGATCGTTGGCATGTCTTCTTCGCCAATCCCCGCTGCCACCAGCGGATCAACACCAAGGACACGGCTATTGGTTGTAATCGTTTCGGTTGAGGTCATGGCAATATTTTCGCTATTAATCCCTGCTGCCGCCCAGATACCGTGGCCGTCTTCTGCTTCCGGGGTGGCCGTGTAGCCCAAGGGATCGGCCGGCAAATCAATCGCGAACTTGCTGAGCACGGATTGATAGTGACGCGGCTGATCTTCAGGTTTCACGTACACGAATTTCTGCGGATGCAATGGTGACTCACCGTCTTCGTTTCGGGCAATGATCGTGGAGCCATCAATTGAAGCTTTCTTGCCAACAAGCACCGTGGTACATGAACCGACATATCGTTTTGCCAAAATAATCGTCCTTCTTTCAAAATGAATCCGCATATGTGCAGCACTGTGCGGGAGTTGATTTATGGTTTACTTTACCGCGCGAAAACGGGTTTGCCAAGCGTGCCCGAAAACAAGTAACAAAAATAGCCATCCCTAAAGTTTAACCGCCTTGGGATGGCTATTTGTAAATTCCGAGCCGCTGTTGACGGCGTTGTTGGTTCATAGAGGCTAGCGACTGGAAAACGGTAGCCTTTTTACAGACTCATTTATCATGCATTTTAATGGCGCGTCTAGTCAAACTGTTCTGGTCTCTGGACTGACGATCTTTTTTAAACTTTTCAAAATCCAAGCTTTCAATCCAACGGCACCTCGCCGAAGCTAGCATTGATTTTCCGATAGTCGGCGCGTCGTTCATCGTAACCGGCTAGCAAGCGCTTTTCAAACTCGGATTCTGCTTCGACCGGCGGCAGTGGGCCGTCTTCTTTGTGGCGGGCTACAAAGGTTGCAAAGGCGGTGCCGACTTGGAAGCGTTCGCCAGTGGCTAGATGTTCACCAATTAACTGAATGAAAACTTCCAGTGAACGGTGACCCACGCCGCTGACCATGCACTTAATGACCAGTGCATCACCCATTTTAACCGGTGCTGCCAGATGCACCATGTCCAATGAGCCAGTCGCTAAACCACGGCGGCCGAGTCGTTGTGCGGCAATTGAGCTGACGTCATCGATCCAAGTAAAGATCTGACCGCCAAACAATGTCTGATGCGCATTCATCATACCTGGAAAAACACGATAACTAGAAACAGCTAAGGTGTCATGCATTTTGACCATCTGTTTACCCCCGCTCGTACAAGTCAGCCGGTACTTTGTCTAACAACGGCGTCACATCAGGACTAGCCAGCATGGTTAGTCGATGCATGGCCCGGGACGCCACCGTGTATAACAACTCACGTTCATCCTCTTCATGGTAATTGGCCGCATTGATTTGCCAAAGCACAACGGCATCGAATTCGAGCCCCTTAGCCAAAAAGCTTGGAACAACGATGACGCCGGCCGCGAGTCGTTGATTTTCAGACTTGATCAAAGTTACTTTGATGCCAGCCGCCTTCATTTGTTCATAAATGGCTTCTGCGGCTTCCAGCGTTTTCGCAATGACCGCAGTTGTCTGCTTCGCTTCATTGTTAATTTTCAATTGATCCTGCAAGGCCGCCATCAACCCGGCTTCATCTGGACGAACGACCAACTTTGGCAATGGTCCTTGGCGATTGAACGCCACGATTTTTTGACCAGATGTGAGAATCGCTTTCGTAAAGTCGGTGACCTGTTTGGTAGACCGATAACTTTGGGTTAACTGCACGACGCGGGTTTTTTCTGGATCAAACAGCTTGCTGGTTTCGTTAATCAGCGTCCGCGAATCGTCTTTTGTGAAAATAGCCTGATTGAGATCGCCTAGCAACGTAAACTTCGCCCGCGGGAAGCTGTCCTTGAGGTAGGCGAGCTGATATGGTGTGTAATCTTGAATTTCATCAATGAAGACATACCGCATCTCGCGTTCACCATGGCGACCAGTGATCAAATCATACAAGTGCAGATATGGCGTTGCGTCTGCCATTGGTAGTTGGCGTTCCTTAAATAAGGTAATAAAATGATCGACTTCTGCCTGCCAGTCATCAGCACTAATGCCCTCGGCTTCGAGGTCATAAATAGCTGGTACTTCACGCAAGAAACTAACATACTGTCCGCGAATATTAAGGAAGCGATTACGGACAATATCTTGTTGAATTTCGTTGAAGCCACGCATCACCAGTTGGCGGGCGAAGAACCGATATTCGTCATCACTATTCTTAAACTCTTTCGGGCCGTCTTGTTGCATGGAGCGAATCTCTTCACCGCTTAGATTTTCAACGGCTTCTTGCACCCACTGGGATTTCATTTCGGATTCAATTTTCCGATTGAGCATTTTGATCAGCCGTTCCTTGGTGGCGGTTAGGCGATTGCCCATGTGATAATTTTCGTTGTAGCTATAAAAGATTTCATGAATCCGCCGGCGTGAAAAGAACACCTCACCACGGAAGCGAATGTCACGGAAGCGCAAGCCTGATTTTTCAAGACTTGTCGCATATTTCTTGGCTGTCTCAAAAAAGTCTAAGCTACCTTTGACACGTGCAATTTTCTTTTGAACTGGGGTTAGCTGTTGCTCGAACTGAGAGAAAAGGTTTTGGACGTCAATGTGTGGTAACCGTCGCGTGACATATTGGTAATAAGTGAATTGCACCATGTTCTGTTCGCCAAGTTCTGGCAAAACATTGCTGATGTAGTCAGAGAAAAGTTGGTTAGGACTGAACATAATCACCTGACTACTACTCAGGTTGCCCCGGTACCGATAAAGCAGATAAGCGACCCGCTGCAACACGGCACTGGTTTTCCCGGAGCCAGCTGCGCCTTGCACAAACAATAAGTCCGCTTTGGTGTCACGGATAATCTGGTTCTGTTCGCGCTGGATCGTGGTCACAATCGTCTTCATTTGGGTGTCTGACTTTTCGCCTAACACTTCCAGCAGCATCTGATCGCCGATGGTTTCGGTAGTATCGAACATTGTCTGAATTTTGCCGTTTTTAATGACAAATTGACGCTTCAAAGAAACCGTGACCTGTTGCGGGCCATCAGGCGTTTGATAGGTAACCTTGCCCAAACCGCCATCATAGTAAATTGAGCTGATCGGCGCGCGCCAGTCGTAGATGAGAAACTTACCAGCTTCATTGGTGAAGGAACCTAAGCCGATATAAATCGTCTCCGGCTTTTCCCGGCCTTCTTGGAAATCAATCCGCGCAAAATACGGATTGCCCATCAACCGCTTAACAGTCGCGAGTTGCTGCGCGCTTTGCTTCCACGCATTGGTTCGCTCATCAAGCACGCGTTGCTGTTGCTGGATTGAGGCCGCAGTTTCAATCGTTTCAGCGTAGTCGGTGAAGTTCAAGGAAAAATCATTGAAGAAGTTGTCACTGATGTTCTTCTCTTCAGACTTTGTCTTAGCCATCTCTTTTGAAAGACGGCTTTCGGCACCGGAGAGCTCCTTCATGATGCCTGTCAAATGTGTCTGCTCTTTTGCTTGTTCGTTCTCAGCCACGACGTCATCCCCTTTAACGGTTACTAAATAATCGTTATAACATCTTATCACTTATGCGTCTTGGTAGCAAAAGAGCTTGAGTAGAAGAGACTGTGGCGCAATCTGATTCTATTTTAGGCGTCAGAACACCGTAAGTCCGAGCTGGCTACGCGGCGATTGGGCTGGAACGCCGTGGGCACAGCTTTGAACTCGCGCAAAACCCGCGCGATTTCAAAGTCTGGCCTTGTTGTAGGCGGTAAACCGCCAACAACAATTTCACGGCTGAGTCCATCGCCGCTCCGCCAACTCGGACTATCGAGCATCCTCCGACTGAGATAGAAAGACAATTGCACACGGCCTTGCTCAAACTAGCCATCAATGGAAGCGGTCTAAAGCCTTCCCCGCAACAACGGCGTCCATGCTTCAAGCACGTACCCAACCGCCAAGCCAATCGCGACGCCTAATAATATTTGCTTGAATGGTAAGCTAATCAAAAGACCTAGCAACACGCATGTACCAACGATGACAGAGCGCCGATTGAAGAACCCCTGCCCTTGTTTTTTTGATTTATTATTTTGTGACATGATATTTCCTTTCTTTTATCCGCACTTTTCGTTACCATTGACCCATCTATTATCGCTGATTGGAGGACATTATGGAATCCATTTCGTTATTAATTGTGCTCACGGCGGCGTTTTTGACGCCGCTGCTGATGGCACATTTTCATATTAATAGTATCCCGACTGCTGTTGCGGAAATTTTGGTTGGCATTGTGCTAGGCAAAAGTGTCTTAGGCTGGGTCAGGACTGGTGGTGAGATGGGCTCGCTGAGTGAGTTGGGTGTCACCATTCTGATTTTTCTTTCCGGCATGGAAATTGACTTCTCGCTGTTCAAGCCCCAGCCCAAAACAACTGATGGACCCAAGCAGCCAAACCCGGTCATGCTAGCAATCACGGGATTTTTGACTGTCATCGTGCTTAGTCTCGGGTTTAGCTACTTCCTGCAACTCATTCACTTCTTTAACTATCCGATTTTTGCTACGATTTTGTTCACCACCATCGCGCTGGGTGTCGTGATTGCCGCGCTGAAGGAAAAAGAGTTGCTGCATCAGCCGATTGGCCAAACTATTTTATTAATTGCCGCCCTTGGTGAAGTGGTGCCGTTGGTAAGTTTGACGGTTTACTCAGCGTTAGCAGGCAAATCGGATCGTAATTTGTGGCTATTATTATTGTTGCTGCTTGCCGCCTTATTCCTCCTGAGCCGGTTTAAGCGCATCTACGGCTTCCTTGCCACCATTGATAAAAGTACAACGCAGTTAGACATTCGGCTGGCCTTCTTTCTGGTTTTTGCCTTAGTCACTGTGGCATCACGGGTCGGCGCCGAATCAATTCTCGGTGCCTTCCTAGCTGGCATGGTGATGAAACTGCTCGGTCCCCGGCAAGAAACGCAGGATAAGTTGACCTCATTAGGTTATGGGTTCTTCATTCCTATTTTCTTCATTGTCACCGGCGCTAATCTTGATCTAAAAGCACTGGTTGCCGACCCAAAAAGTCTTTCATTAATTCCACTAGTTCTGATCGGCTTCTTTATTGCTAAGATTGGCTTGATCCCAGTGCTGCGCCGGCGGTTTAAGCCTCAAAATGCCTTGGCTGGCGGTTTCTTGCTGACCACGACCATCACGCTGGTCATCCCGACCCTGACAGTTGGCCGCAATCTCGATATTTTATCAGACCAGCAATCCGGCGCGTTCACCCTCGCCGCTGTCATTGCCTGTGTCGCCGGCCCAATTCTCTTCAACACCTTTTTCCAGCCGGAACCGGAACATTTTAAAAAGACAAAAGTGACCTTCATCGGTGGCAATCTGCTGACAGTACCGATTGCCCAACATCTCAGTCCTGATCGCTATGAAGTAAAACTGTTGACAGATAAGCCAGAAAATTACCACACGTATAATTCAGAAATCAACATTGCCTTGGCAGCCTATACCGAATCCGCTTTGAAAGCCGCTGCTGCTTATGACTGTGACATCATGGTTCTTGGCGATTTCGATGCGGACACCAACTACGATCTCGCGACCATGGCATTAGCCGAAAAAGTGCCACGGATCATTGCGCGATTCGCTCCAAAAGATGCTACCAGTGATCGCTATGATCGCTTGCGAGCCCAAGGTGTCGAAGTGTTTAACGCCTTAGAGGCAAATGTTGCTTTGTTGCGGAGTCTCATTGAAACGCCGTCAACCTTGCAAATTCTAGATGACACCGTTGCTGGCATTTACGAAATCACCGTGCGCAACTCGCGATTTGCTGGCCTTGAATTGAAAAATCTGCCATTTATTGATGACATTACCGTTAGTCAAATCTATCGCAATAAAAAG
The DNA here is from genome assembly GCF_000829035.1 of Lacticaseibacillus paracasei subsp. paracasei. Classification (NCBI taxonomy): domain Bacteria; kingdom Bacillati; phylum Bacillota; class Bacilli; order Lactobacillales; family Lactobacillaceae; genus Lacticaseibacillus; species Lacticaseibacillus paracasei. The sequence continues at coordinate 2,003,913 of NZ_AP012541.1, forward strand.
TTCGTTGCACCGCATGGCGACACTTAAATTCATCTCGGCGATCATTTAATCTTTTCCGGTGACAAACACGTGATTCGCGACATTCGCGAACAAGTCGAGAAATTGAATTAAAGCTCACCGCATCGCGTGGTACAATGAGATTATTCTAAGAAAAAAAGGTGATCAAATGAAACAAGGGACAACAATCCTGACCTTAGACAATGGGTATCATTTGTGGACCAACACACAAGGTGAAGGCGATATCCATCTTCTTTGCTTGCATGGCGGCCCTGGTGGCACTCATGAGTATTGGGAAAACTTTGGCGAAGAGCTGGCCGATCTTGGCGTTCAGGTACATATGTACGACCAACTTGGCTCGTTTTATTCCGATCAGCCGGATTATACCGACCCGGAAATCGCTAAAAAATACCTGACCACTGACTACTTTCTTGGCGAAGTAGAAGAAGTTCGCCAAAAGCTGGGTCTGGATCATTTTTACCTCATCGGCCAAAGCTGGGGCGGTGCCTTAACCCAGCTATATGCCCTGAAATATGGTCAGCATCTTAAAGGCGCAATTATCTCTTCAATGGTCGACAACATCAACGAATACGTTGATCATATCAACCTCGTCCGTGAAGAAGCTTTGCCGCCGTCAGCGGTTAAGTACATGAAGAAAATTGAAAAAGCTGGTAACTGGGACGACCCGCAGTATCAGAAATATGTGGATGTCCTCAATCGCGGTTATGTTGATCGCAAACAGCCACCAGCAATTTCACACCTGATTAGCACCATGGCCACGCCTGTCTACAATGCTTTCCAAGGCGACAATGAGTTTGTTGTGACCGGTAAGTTGAAGAACTGGGATATCAGTGATCAGATTCACAATATCAAGGTGCCAACCTTGCTCACATTCGGCGAACATGAAACCATGCCACTGAAGTCAGCCCAACGTATGGCTGAGGTTATCCCACATGCCCGACTGGTCAGCACCCCAGACGGCGGCCACCATCACATGATTGATAACGCCCCAGTTTACTTCAAACATTTGAAGCAATTTATTTCTGATGTTGAAAATGGGACTTTTAACGACTAATATCACCGAACGCGCAGCAGTTAGCGACGCGTTTTTCTGACGAAGGAGTATGAAAGCATGGCTTATACAGTTGATTTTAAAACGGTCAGCACCATTGGTCTTGAAAGCTCGCCTGTTGCTGCAGCATTGGCAGGATTGCGCGCAAATGAAGCGCGTTACATCTGGAATAAGTATAAGGAACCTTATATCACTTATCCGGCTGCCGAAAAACCTGACAGTCTCGCGTGGGTTAATGAAATTCTTGCCGAACGCGACTTGCAAATTTCCGCCAAGCCCTTGGAAGTCAGCGATTTGAACTTACCGGATTTGCACTGGGTTGAGGTTTACTATCAAGACGGATTAGCCATCAACGTGATGTATAGCCTGTCCGACCCCAAAAAACGCGCGGTTGGCTTTAAACTTAGCGATGGCATGGCGGTGCCGACTGAGCTTGAAGGCAAGTTTAAATTTGCCCGGCAAAAGTCGAAGCTTGCTGGCACCATTCGGGGGTCTTTTTTCGTCATCAAGGGCAGCTATTGAAAAAAGACAACTTTTTAACTTGATAAGCTTACACATACAAAAGACGGCCACGGTGATGTTCCTCAATAATGGAGGTATGACATCACCGTGGCCATTTTTGCGTATAATCGTTTAAACAAAGACTGAAATGGCCAGCTGAATATTTAGAACGGTGATCACACCCGTCAGAAAATAGCCGACCCACCGCACGAGTTGCGAATTAACGTGGATACCCATCAAATCACGCCGATTCGTCAAGGCCACCAACGGGAAAAGCGTAAATGGCAAGGCAATGCTCAATGACACCTGTGCATAGACAATAACTTGCTCAAAGTTGTGTTCGCTAAAACCGATCATGAAGCCAATCACCATGATGGGAATGAGCGTCACAAGCCGCGTCAGCAACCTCCGCTCCCACAATGGCATGCGAATGTTCAGATAACCTTCCATCACAATTTGCCCTGCTAAGGTGCTTGCAATCGAGCTAATCAAGCCCGTGATGAGCAACGCAAATGCGAATAATGTACTCATTAACGGACTAGCCAGCCCGCCAACAATCATCGGATTTTTCAACCCATTATAGACACCTTGAAAAGCCGTCACATGGCCGCCCACGCCATAAAACAGCGCTGCCCCAAGAATCAATAGCAAGGCATTAATCAGAAAAGCGGCGACTAGATGCACATTGGAATCCCACTTACCAAACCGCAGTGCCTCGGTCACCTGTGCCGGAATATGCTCGTCGTATTTGCGACTCTGGGCTAGTGAAGAGTGCAGGTAAATGTTATGTGGCATGATCGTGGCGCCCATGATGCCGAGACTGAGCAGTAACATGCCATGATTCGTCAGGATGTCCGTATGTGGCACAAAACCGCCAGCAATCCCGCCAATTGACGGATCGGCTCGCGCAACTTCAATGCCGAAAATGATGCCGACTGTGAGAATCGATACCAGCACAATCAACTCAATTCGGCGAATGCCAAATCGTAAGAATAATAAAACAACCAGCACATCAGCGATGGTTAGGAGCATTCCCCACATCAGAGGCAGGCCAAACAGCAGTTTTAGCGCAATCGCCGTCCCCACAACGCCAGTCATATCCGTGGCCATCATAGCTGCCTCATTGATCAACCATAAGCAGATGCGGCTCCAGTGCGGAATAAATGCGGCAATTGCTTGGGCCAGATCTAATCGTGCGACCACGCCAAGTTTAATCGCCAGCGTTTGCATGAACATGGCCACCAAAATCGACATCAAGAGTACCGATAGCAAGGCGTAGTGATACCGACTGCCACCTTCAAGTGCCGTTAGCCAGTTACCCGGATCCATATAACCAACAGCAACCAAGGCACCCGGCCCGCTGTATGCCAGAAACTTCTGAAAAAACGAAGATTCATAAACACTCGGCACCTGCACGCTGCGGTTAATGTCATCAAGACTGCGTTTTTCGCGTTGCACTGTTAAGCGTTCATCAGGCCTTGCCATGGTTCGCCTCCGCCGCAATCTTATCCTCAGCCAACTTAGCTAAAAAGTCACAAAACGGCTCGCAACCATTCATCGGTCGGACAGTCGCAAAGTTTTTGCCGCCATTAGCACGAAATGTTTGATAATTCTGGACATTATTTTCTTCCAGTGTTTCCAAACAATCAGCCACAAAACTTGGGGTTGCCACTAACACATTGCGCTTACCCAAAGCAGCCAGTTCCATTAACCGATTGCGTAAATATGGTTTCAACCAAGGAACCGGGCCAAACTTTGACTGATAACACATCTCAACCTTAGTCTGGGGCACTTTCTTAAGATACTGCTTCACACCTGCTGTGGTCGTTTCACATTCCTGTTGATACGGATCACCATGCCGCACCATCGCTGTCGGAATGCCATGATAGCTCAGAATAACGGTATCATACGCCCCCGCTTCATAAGCATCGTCGATCTGTTGTGCAAGAATCTTTTGATAGTCTGAATGATCATAAAAACGGTCAATAACCACGGTCTTCACGCCTGAAGCCGCGACCTTATCCAAAATAGTCTTCGTCGTACTTTGCGTGTATTCAGGAAACAGCGGAATCACCACAATCGGCGCATCACCACGCGTTGCCATCGTCTGCAGCGTTTCGCCAATCGGATACTCGCCGCCATAGTTCATCGCCATCTGCACATCCCAGTCAGGCAGCCGCTCGCGAAGCCGATCCCGGGTCACCTGCGTATAGGCAATCAATGGCGAGCCAGCTTGGGTCCACTCATGCTTATAGAAAGTTGCCGACCGCCAGCTGCGAAAGGGTAAAATAAAACCGCGCAAAATCGGTTGCCACAGGGCTTTAGGCATTGTGATGACGTTCTGATCACTCAGAAACTCCCGTAAATACCGCCGTACATCCTTTGTCTCCGGCGAAACCGGCGATCCCAAATTAACAATCAACAACCCTTTTGCCATCCTGCTACCTCCGCATGTGATTCACTGAATAATTAAAGAATAGCACACGTTAGGACTGATTGCGGCGTTGTTCAAGATGCTCTTTAAGCATAACCACCATGCTTTTCTATGCTAAACTAGTCTTAGCAATTAACTTCCGAGGAGGCAGATGAATACAATGAAAGGCATCACAGTCTATCTGGTGCGCCATGGTCAGACATGGTTCAACCATTTTAATAAAATGCAGGGTTGGTGTGACTCGCCATTAACCGATAATGGGATTAAAGATGGTACTAAAACGGGTGTCATTCTACGCAACGTGGCCTTCACACACGCTTATTGCAGCGACACCATGCGAGCTACTCGCACGGCCGATCTGATTCTCAGCAAAAACGTCACTGGCAAGATTCCGCTAACCGTCACCCAATACTTTCGCGAACAATTTTATGGCTATTTTGAGGGTGAAGATTCTAGCAAAACTTGGTATGAAGTCGGCTTCCCGCATGGTGCCAAGACCTATCCAGAAATTTTGGAAAAATATGGGGTTGACGCCTCAAAAGACTTCATGCACGATGCTGATCCTTTCCACGAAGCCGAAGATGCGCGCACTTACTGGACTCGGCTGATGAAAGGCTTCCGCCAGTTGCGGGCCGAAAACCATGAAGGTGATAAAGTCCTGATGGTCAGCCACGGCACGACCATTCGCAGCATCGTCGATAAGTTCGGCAAAAATGATGGGTATGTGGTCACCGATTCGCCTCGCAACGGCTCCATCAGTAAAATTCTTTTAACTGATGAAGGCATTAAAGTATTGAGTTATAACGAGTTTGAAGCATAGTTTGTCCAAACCGAACCTTTTGCCACTTTTGTATTGTCGAGCAAATAAAAATGCCCTTTCAGACAAAACCAGTCTCTAAGGGCATTTTTATGTTGTTCATCTGTCAATAGATGTCTGCACACGACGTTTTAGCCGGTTAACTTTATGCGTTCAAACCTGCTATTTTTCAAGAAAACAAAGATGGTAGGCTCAACCTTCTTGCCGTGCCAAACTCCGGTCTTTAAAATCACAATAATAATCCATGAACAGGTAAAAGCGAACAACTTCCCGATATTAGGAAAATTGTTCGCTTTTAATTGTCAGCTGAGAATTATGTTCCAGCCTATAGTGCGACCTAAAGGATCTTTTCTTTAGGCTTTTTCCGCTAAGTTCTTATTGATCACAATGCTCTGGTACATCCAAACTGTCGCCAGATAATAGAGTGCATACAGAACGATGAACAAACCGAATGGTAACGCAAGATGCCCGTATGGTGCGCGCAACATGGTCTTAAAAAGCTGAAGGCCAAACAAGACGTGGATAATGCCAACGAAACCTGGGAGTAAGAACAAGGCTCCGATTTCTTGCCGAATTGAGCGTCGCAATGCACGCGGTCGTGCCCCGATTTTCTGCAACATCAGATAACGACTCTTGTCATAATTGGCCCCAGATAGAATCTTGAACATCAGCGTCGAAGCTAACATGCCGAGGAAAGCAATGCCGAGGAAGAAGCCCATAAAGGCGAGGCCAGAGAACATGCTGTTCACTAGCGCATAAATCATAAACTTCTGATCGCCGTTACTGCTCCATAATCGCGGATATTGCTTGCTTTGCAGCTCGACAATTTTCTGAATCGTGTCGTAGTTTTGACCGAAATCCTTAACTTTAAACGTGGTCAAAGTTTCTGCATTCCCGAGCTTCGCGAAGGTCGCGGCATCTGCGACTTTCATTTGTTTACCTCGATTATTGCCGATAAAAATACCAAAAGAACTTGGGTAACGTTCAGTCATTTCCGCAAAGTTGCGGCTCGTGACTTTAATATTCGGCGTATCAAGTCCTCCGTCATTCGCTTTGATTTCAAGCGGATGGGCATCGAGAGCTTGCTGGCTGATGTAAACCGTTTTGGCATCCGATTTAATCGTATAGTCTTGCTTAGCAGTGACATCCTGCAACCGACTGATTTGCGCACGAGTCGCAGCATTTGGCGAGGCAACTGTTAAATCGTAGGCGGTCGCCTGACTCGCCAAATCCGGAATATCATGCGTAAAGCCAAGGCCAACAGTAATCGCTCCTAAAGCTAAAGCAAACAGCATGGCAACCACGGATAAAATCCGCGTATAGTCCCGAATCCGGAAACTCAACTGCGACAAGGTAAACGTGTGCAACTGTTTGGCCGCAAACTTGTGGTTTCGCTTCAATAAGCCAATCAGCGCGACAAAGACTGAGTTAAACAGGAAATAGGTTCCTAGAACAATGGTAACCAAGGCCAATGGAATCGCCATAATCCCGATTTTGGCGATGGCATACATGCTGTAATAGCCAACCGCAAGCAAAATCAGTCCCAAGACAATCTGTAAGACGAAAATCCCTTTGCGTTGTTTGATTCGATTTGGTGTCTGCGCTTGATGCAACAACCTTAACATTGGGGTTTTCAATAGCTTTCCAGCATTATAGAACGCCGACAGAATGAATAAGACAATGAAGAAACCTAATGTCCACAATACGGCTGGTAGCCAAAACGCTGAGAAGCCAGTTGCCGGCGCATGTAGGGTGTTAATGAGCCATTGTCCCACAAAGGTTGTGCCGACCATCCCGACCAAAATACCGGCAACTGTTGCTAAAAGACCAATTGCCACGGTTTCAAGGAAAATCAGTTGCGCAATCTTTCGCCCTTTTGCACCGAGCATCATAAACATCGCATAGTCGCGTTGGCGCATGCTAAGTAGAAAACTATTGGCATAAACGATATAAACCAATGTGATAATGGCCAGTAGCACCGCACCGAAACCAAAAATAAATGGTGTAAAGCCAATCGGTGAATTTTTCTTTAAAAAGCTTGTGTTTGTGGCAAGTGACATGAACATGTAGAAAACGGCGCTGGCGATAACCAGACCGGAGAATAAAACCGCATAGTCGCGGAAGCGGTTCTTCAGGCCGCCGAGTGCAAGTTTCGTTAACATAGACGACGCCCCTTACTTTTGAAATGTGCCGAGTGTGTCAAGAATCTCCTGATAGAAGGCTTCCTGACTCTTATCACCATGGACCAGCTCGGAACCGATTTGCCCATCTTTAATGAACAAAATACGGCTGGCATAACTAGCCGAAAACGGATCGTGGGTGACCAACAAGATAGAGACATCCTGTTCCTTATTCAACTGTTCCATGGTATCCAATAACTCACGGGCTGACTTGGAATCCAAAGCACCCGTCGGCTCATCCCCGAACAGGATATCTGGCTTCTGCACCAATGCCCGGGCAGCGGCAACTCGTTGTTTTTGACCACCAGATAACTCCGTTGGATAGTGGTCGAGCACTTCATTGATTCCTAATGTTTGGGCAATGCTATCAACAGCCGCCGCCTGCTTCTTCGCACTCACATTTTGCAACGCGAGCGGTAGGGCAATATTTTCGCGGCCAGTTAGGTTCTCCAACAAATTAAAATCTTGGAAAATGAAACCGATTTTTTTAGCTCGAAAATCTGATAAGGCATCTCCTTTTAATTTTGTGACGTCAGCACCTTTGATCAAAACGGAGCCAGAAGTCGGTGTATCTAACGTACTAAGGATATTAAGCAAGGTCGTTTTCCCTGAACCTGATGCGCCCATGATGCCGACGAATTCACCGGGTTGTACTTCGAAACTGACACCTTTCAATGCGGGTGTTTGTTTTTCCCCTTTTTTACCATAGGTTTTCGTAACGTTGTCAACAGTTACGACAGGTTGCTTGTCCATAATAGACCTCCATTTGTATCTTTGTGTTTTGTTTACAAACTTTATGATAGCGGGTTAGGCTGCCTTTTTCCTGATAATGGCCTAACGGATGGTTGTTTGTAACTTACGGCTTTGTAAGCTGCTTTAGTCTTTCTTTACCTTTTGCCGCAAAACCGCTGCAATCCCTGATATAATCACTAATGGCTTTTGAAAATATACATGAAAGTTGGATCGCAGTGGGAAAACTCCGTAATAAGGCGCCGGGGATGAGTTTAAAAACCAGTCGTTTTTAAACCTTCAGATATTTAAGGAGCCTTTTATATGAATGAATTAGATAAACCACAGAAACAATATATTCCTTGGGTAGTTGTCGGCCTCATGGACTTTGTCACAGTCATTGGGTTCGATGACATCATTTATAACTTCCAGAATCAAGGACTGGTCGCCTTCACCAGTTGGATCATCATGACTTTCTTCTATGTGATTCCTTACAACCTGATTGTCGCGCACATGGGCTCGACTTTTTCCGAGCATGGCGGTGGCATCACCAGCTGGATGCGTGAAACCAACGGCGACACTGTCGGCTACTATGCGGCTTGGTTCTACTGGATTACCGGCCTGCCCTACGTCGTCGATGTCGCCAACTCTGTCGTCATCTCATTTGGCTGGATCGCAAATGGCAATGGCAACATTCAAGCCAACCTTGGCAATGCTTGGTTTGGAATTCTGACCGCCGTCATTTTCGTCATCTTCATCTGGCTTCAGCATTTCTTCAAAAACAAAAGTCTGGAAATCATGTCAACGATCGGCGGTGGCGCGATGTTTATCATGACCGTTCTCTTCGTGGTGATGACCTTTGTCGGTTTGTCCAAAGGTGCACCAATTGCCACGCGACCCTTTGATTTCAAAGCTTTTATTCCCAAAGATTTCTTCTCACTTAGTTTCTTATCAACTTTCGGCCTGTTCGTTTTTGCGATGAATGGCTCCGAGCTTGCAGCGCCATACACCAAAGACATGCGTCATCCAGCCCGCGACTTCCCCAAGGCATTGAAAATGATTGCCATCATGACCATGTTTCTCACATTATTCGGCACTTTCTCGCTCGGCGTTTATTTCAACGCTCATCACTTGCCGAATGACTTGAAAATGAATGGTTCCTATTATGCTTTTCAGGCAATCGGTCGCCAGTTTGGATTAGGTAACAGCCTGATGTATCTTTTCGCTGTTGTCCAAGGCATCTACATGTTGGCCCAACTAGCTGTTATTCTTGACGCTTCAACCCGCGTCTTTCTATCTGACGTCGCCAAACGCTTTATGCCACGGCAATTAACGAAAATGAATGAAGACGGCTTGCCAATCAACGGCTATTGGATGACCACGATCCTTTGTGCTTTGATCATGGCGTTAGGTGCTTTGCTACCAAAAATCAACGACATCTTTAATTGGTTGTTGAACCTCAATGGCATTGTCAGCCCGTTGTCAACCTGCTTCCTTTTCTGGTCTTACACCATGGTTCGCTTACATCAGGATCGCTTCCCGACGCCAGCCTATACTTATCTAAAAAATCGGAAGGTTGGCTTATTCGTTGGGATCTGGATGTTGGGGATTACGTTCCTGCTTGGCACGCTTGGCTTCTTCCCGACAGATGCGACTGCGGAGACGTTCGCTTTAATGCTGGTTTTAAACATTGTCGTTCCGATTGGCATGGTGGCCCTTGGTGTTTTGATGCCATGGATCGCCCAACGTCAACGAAAAGCGAGAAACGGTCTAGCATTTGGCAGAACAACTTGGCTCGGCTTCACCGTGATCATTTTGCTCGGATTGGTCAGTGCCGCCACATATGGCATGCATGTCAACCTGCTCAATCATCTCAATCCAATCTTGCAATGGAGCATCATTTTTGTCGTTGATCTCGTCATCATTGGTGTCGTCGCCAAAGTCACCGCCAACGGCCGCCGTCAAATTAACACTGACTAACCGTTTTTAAATTGAATCGTCACTAGCTGCGACCGTCAAAATCATACAAGCGGTCGTCTTTTTATCCTTAAAATTATCACCGGCCAGCATGTGCTATCGTTCACCGTGATAAACTAGTTAATAGGAGGTGCCGCCATGCTCAGCTATACGATTATCTACAACCCGGCGTCCGGGCATTCTAAAGGACCAACTGCTGCCGAACAACTCAAAACGAAACTGGAAGATCGCCAGCATCAGGTCACGATGGCGCCAACCAAAAGTGCCGATGACGCGCGCGAGTTCGCCTATCACGCCCAAGCAGACATTGTGGTGGCTGTCGGTGGTGACGGCACCATCAATCAAGTTGTCGCTGGTCTCGCACCGCGCAAAAATCCGCCACTGTTGGCCATTTTGCCTGAAGGAACCGTTAATAATCTCGCCAAGGTTTTGCATATTCCGTTACTGTTGCCGTTAGCCATCAAAAACATTCTTGAAGCTGCCCCACAGCCACTCGACGTTGCTCAGGTCAATAATCACTACATGGTCAGCACGTTGACCCTCGGTGTTTTAGCAAATGCGGCTTTATCCGTGACCCAGAAAGAAAAACAGCACTTCGGCCCGATCATCTACCTCATGAAGGGCTTTAAAGTTCTGGCTCAACATCAACATTGGATCCTGCAGTTGGATAGCGCCGATGGTAAGTGGCAAAAAGACACGCAGTTCCTATTAATCACAATGACAAACTCAGTCGGCGGCTTCACCAACGCCGTCCCTGACGCTGCCCCTGATGATGGTCGGCTGCACGTTTTCCTCGCCCCCAAACTGACCTTGTGGCGATCACTACTAGCAATCCCGTACTTCATCACCGGCAACTTCCAAAAACTGCCCGGTATGACCTACTTTGCAACCAAAGAGTTGACCATCAAAACACCGAAAACCTTACAAAGCAGGATTGACGGCGATCCTAGTACCAAAACGCCATTGACGCTGAAGGTGATTAGCGATCATATTCAGGTCCTGGCACCGAATGTTGGGTAGATTTGGGCTACCGTGTTACACTTGGTCCAATGAATCGAAAGGGGTGAATCGCCATGCGGTTACGTCAGGCGCGCCATGAATGATGATCTGCTAGCACCGATCCGCGGCGACCAAGCCCGGATCAATGAAAGGAATTTATGACTGAACAATTATCCAATGAACCTCAATCAGAAAATGTTTTAATTACCGGTATCTCGCGTCAGCAGCCCGACTTTGATTACACCATGACCGAACTCGGCGAACTTGCCAAAGCGGATAACTACACCGTCGTCGGCGAGGTCCGCCAAAGTCTCGATCGCGCCGCAGCCGCCACCTATTTTGGCAGTGGCAAAGTCGATGAGATTCGCGAACTTGCTGACGTCAAAAACGCAACGACTATCATCATCAACGATGAACTGTCGCCATCACAACTCCGCAATCTCGAAAAGCAAACCAAACTGCACGTGATTGATCGAACCCAGCTAATCCTAGATATCTTCGCTGATCGTGCCCGTAGCAAGGCAGCCAAAACCCAAGTTGAAATTGCCCAACTGCAATACGCCTTACCACGGCTGCATCCCAGCGCCAACCGGCTTGATCAGCAGGTTGGTGGTGGTGCTGGTTTTGCCACACGTGGTTCAGGGGAAACGCAACTTGAACTTGATCGACGGGTTCTCAACAAGCGGATCAGCCATCTGCGTCGCGAACTCAAAGACGCGAGTGTTGGTGATCAGGTCCGCCGCGCCCGGCGCGAAGGTAATGACATCCCCGTCGTTGCACTAGTCGGTTACACCAACGCTGGCAAAAGCACCACGATGAATGGCTTACTCAATCTTTTTGCCGACCGTCCGGAAGACAAACAAGTTTTTGAAAAAGACATGCTCTTTGCCACCTTGGACACCAGTGTCCGGCAACTCACCTTGCCAGACAATCGCAAGTTCCTGCTCAGCGACACAGTCGGCTTCGTCTCAAAACTGCCACATAATTTGATTGACAGTTTCAAAGCCACCCTCGCTGAAGCAGCCAACGCCGATCTTTTGATTCAAGTCGTGGACTACTCCGACGAAAACTATCCGGAAATGATGGCTATCACTGAAAAGACGTTGAAAGAAGTCGGCATCGAAAATATTCCGATGATCGAAGCTTACAACAAAGCCGATTTGCGTGAAGGCACCCGCTATCCTGAAGTCACTGGCCAACGCATCGTGTATTCCGCCCGTGATAAAAACTCGTTGGAAGCCCTGACCCGTCTGATCAAAGCCGACATCTTCGGCCAAGACGAAGAACACACCTACCTGATCCCATTTGATCAAGGTCAACTCGTCAGTTATCTGAATCAGGAAACTGTCGTCAAGGCCACTGACTACCGCGAAGATGGCACGCTTATTACCGCTGTCGTCAACCCAGCACAAAAAGGTAAGTTGGCCCGATTCGCTGTAAAAGAAGAAGTTTAACCCCTTTTCGCTGGGAAAGCACAAAAGAAGAGCACCAACGGCAATCAGCTTGCCGTTGGTGCTCTTTTCTTTTTGTCTAGGTTGCTCTGGTTAGACGCACCACTAGCTGTCCGGCAAAGAAACGCCTGTCAGGGTCTTTATTCCAAAACGCCAAATTTATAACCATTGTCACGATAATACTGAATGATCCGCGGCAACGTTTTAACCGTCAGATCCTTACCAAGGGCATCATGCATTAAGACAACTCGCACGTTACTGGCCGGATAGACATTCAGGGAACGTAGATGGTATTGCAGCATCGCATCCTCAGTCTTCGGCTCCTGCGCCGGACTAAGTGCATCGCCGACTGCCGCATCCCAATCAATCCAATCGAGACCAAGCCGACTAAGCGCGACGTCTGCGGCAGCCAAGCCCTTCCAGCTAAAATGACCACCCGGATATCGCCAAATATGACTGCGAAAATCCGATCCCAAAACCTGTTGGACAGCGGCTTGGGCACTCTTCGCCTCATTCTCGATTACTGCCGTGGCTCCCACCCGACTAGGATAAAGCAAACTATAATCGTGCGTCATGCTATGTAATCCAATTGCATGCCCAGCATCATATTCCGCCTTAAGAACCGGCGCTGTCTCTGGACTGACCTGCTTGCCAACGACGAAAAAAGTCCCATGAACGCCAGCCTGACTGAGAATATCCAAAACCTTAGGCGAATTAACCGTATTCGGACCATCATCGAAAGTTAAAAATACCACCTTCTCTTTAATTGGACTTGTATACGGTGCATCCATCTCTTGTTTGACTTGGGCAACTGGATAAGCATATTGATTGGCCTCAGCAATATGATTTTGGCCCACCTGTGCCGCTTTCGACTGCGCCTCTTCCCTAGAAGCCTCCGCTGCTGCCCGTCGCCGAGATGACACAGCCGCAACATGCCGTTTTGATGCCTTCCTCGCCGCGTGCCGCCGCGAAGAAGCCACAGCCGCCTCATGCTCACTCACCGACTTCGCGTGCGTCTTGCTTGCTGCCATGGCCGCTGCGTGTCGGTCTGCGTATAGCTTAACTGAAAAGATGGCGATTACGATTAGGAAAACGCCTAATGTAACAGCCCACCATTGCCACCTGAATTTGCTCTTCATCAAATAACCTCATTCGTTGTTTCGTACACATGCAGTATTAAAAGTAACATAAATGTACCTCAAAACGATATTCTTTTTAACTCGGTGAATTGTGCTCATCAGACACATACCGCGCGTACGGCTATCCAGTGCCAGACAAACGCCACAGCCCGCAATCGATTATGCCAATTTTTTGCAAAAAAAGAAAGGTTACCCAATGAGGTTTACCTTTCTATCGATTGCTATTATTCACTACAGGGTCGGTAATCACTGTTTGCCGCGGCCATCACAGGCAATTGCCGCGTCTTCATCAACCGGTAAAATGATACTTCACTTTAAGTCCTTCTGATTCATCAAATAATTTGACTTCAAATAATACTCGATATCATCATAAGTTTTAATGGCCTTTTCGGTTTTCTTTGCCGGTTTTGTCGTCAAGGCACCATTAATCATATAATGGTTCTTCGTGCCAAAGACGGGTACTTGTTGTTCAAGCTTCTGCAGTACTTGCATAAACTGAGATCCTTGCCATCCCGCATGGGTAAAAATCTCAGGTAGCATATACATAGGACTCATTGTCGGGCCTGTGCCGCTGAAATCGGTAGTCAATAATTTTTTTGCAGCTTGATTAGACCAAATGACATACGGCGTGTTGTAGTAGTTCTCATACCCTTCGTGGGTCGATTGTTTCAAGTTAATCCCCAACATCTTGTACGTTGAGTTCTTGTCGCCTCCCCAAGGGTTATGGTCACCCCAAAAAGCTAAGACCACTGGTTCATCAAGCTGATCCAACTCATTTTTAAGTTCTAGCAAAGCATCCGAGGTTTCCTTAATGCCCGTCAAATAGTTGTTAATAATCGCATAGTCCTTCTTGTTATAACCCTTTTTCCAAGGAAGTAGCGCCTCACCATCAAACGCTGTGTCGTAAGGTCCATGATTTTGCATCGTGACTGTTTGATTAAAAAATTGTTTACCACTAGCATTCACCTGTTTTAATTGTTTAACAAGGTCTTTAAAAACCAAGGTATCAGGCACGACGTCAGCATCACTAACATGTTGATTATAGTAGTTGTCTCTAAACAGAGTTTTCTGGAAACCCAAGTACCGATCAATATTTTGCCGATTATAAAACCATGCATCACCTGGATGCATGAATCGCGTGACATAGTTTTGCTCATTGAAATAATGGACAAAAGAGTTAGTCATGCCATTAATCGGACTCATATCGGAAAAGCCAGTTAAAACCTTACGCTCGGTGTCAATTGTACCGCCACCAAAAATCGTAGTTGTTAATTGTCCTGCCATCCCTTCAGAAGCAACCTCATGCAAACCTGCATAGACAGAAGGATCAATATCTAAATCAGACCACTTTGAAAAGTCCTGAAAAGCCTCAAGCTGAACGGTGATGATATTAATACGTTTGTCAGCGGGAATACTTTGATATTGATATTTATTTAAAGCTTCCTTAGCATTGTCAGCACTGTAGTTGTCTGGTGGCACTAACCAATCATTCTTGACTGAATGAATAAACGCAAACATGTAACCATTCACAACGTAACGATCAGCATCAGGTCCCCAAGGGTCATCATTAGCTAAAACATAGTGATCGTCAACGAGATAGTAACGACTAAGGCCATATGCTGACCCAAGCAATAAAAGAAAGACCATGACTAACCGAACGTTCAATCGCGCTGATACCGGTTTCAAAAAAAGGGTGATAATGACCGTTAATAACAACAAACTGCCAATTACAAATAAATATTTGGCTGGCGGGACATAACTATACCGTGCACCCATATTACTTGCCTCAGATGCCAAGGAAATGTCAGCAAAGTCAAATGGGTAATCACGGTACTGCAACATAAAATAATTCACCATTGCGACAATGATTGCCGGAATCTGGCCGACAAAAACGGCTAACATCATTCGGTTAAAAAGTGCATAGGCGATCAGCATGATGACAAAAATCGGCATGAAATTGAGTAAAAGTAACGTTGGACTCGTGAAAACCATCTTGGTCAGTTTCAAATCATACGCTGCTGATGACATGTAAATCGTTGCAACGCCAGTAATAATGGCCAGCACAGCCAGCACAACAATATTTCTTGTGACTAACCCACACTGGTGCCAACGATACTGTCTAAAACTAGTAAAGAATTTACGATTAGCATAGATTTTTGTAACAGGTTGTAACTGTGTACCTCGAACAATTTGTCGGTAAAAATGCGGGGATACAACAAGGGAATCAGTCCGCAAATAAGTTATCTTTTCAGCAAGTGGGCGCGCTGCTGGTAAAGGATAACCTTGCTCATCTAAATCTAAGCCAATATGCCTCCCCCCTGATAGTAGCCAGTCCAAAAGCTTGTCGGGTATCGGGGCCACAATCCATGTGTCAGACTTGACCTTGTGATGAGATTTTTTTACGAGTCGCTGGCCAAGTCGTCGCCATTTCGATTCATTGATTGGTTGTTTGAATAACCATTGCCAGTATCTAGCTTGAAAGGTCGTTATATCAATACGTTTGAACCTAAACAACAGCCAAGCATAGCCCATTGGAAAGATGATCCAAATTTGCCAAGGTCTATACCGCAAATAAAACAGTAGAAGCGTAGCATTAAAATTTTGCCGGTTAAATCGAGTATCAATATCAATCACTTACATTGCCTCCCAAACGGTGCCATGACCATCCCCCAATGGACATTTTTCGTACAGCCAAAAATTATTAATTTAATGCTCAAAATATTGAATAATTTTAAGCATATCATGATCCCTTGACAAACAAAACCGTTAACTGCTTAACTGTCATATTAGTTAAAAAAATTAAAACAAACGGGCTACTTACCTGGCTTCACTGTAAAAACGGCCGGTCTCCCAGATCGAGAGGCCGGCCGTTATTTTCGTGAGCGTTAAGCTTCACAGGTAGTATGCTCTGTCCTCAAACTTTAAAAAGCCATTTGATATGGAACAAAGGTTTTGTATGCTCCACTAATCAAGAAAATCAAGACAAAGATCACTGCACAAACCCCGACCATCGACAACGTCCGTGTCTTTTTTGGCATAATCGAGAAGACGATTGTTGGCAAGACAATGGTCTCTGTTGTTGTCGCGATAGTTGACAGACGGCCACCAATCGTCGACAGTTGCGACAATGACAATAATGTCAACGTGGCAAATAAGTATACAACCATCAAAAACTTGAACTTTTCCGATCCACCAATCAAGGCATTCGAAACCATACCACGGTTTAAAATGTAAAAGCCTGTGATGCAAATGATAACCTGCATCGACGTTACCGGATCAAACAAACCTGAAGACAAATAACTAGCATTAGTCACATATGGTGCATATCGAGGCAAGGTATGGACAATGATCACGCTTAGAATCTTCGGAGCCACAAACCCGACAGCTGCACCAAAAACTAAAAAGCCTAGTACCCATTTAAAATTAATTCTTCTAAAAAGCAGCCAAAATGGATAGATCAGCAAAAAGAACAACGCGGAAACGTGGATTGTGGCCGATAGACCAACAATCACCAAGAATGGTAACGGCTTCTCATCATAGACAAATTTTAACGCTAACATGCATGTCACACATACAAGCGATGCGCGAATTTGCCCCATATCGCGCATAAAGAAAAAACGACTCAAGTAATACGCGATCGGAATGATAGCTGGACGAAAATATTCCTTGGCAAAGAAATAAAAAAGTGTCAGCGTGACAACCGCCCATGCCAAGAGAAAAATCCAAAACGGTGCGTGAATCCAATTAAACAAATTTCGTAAAAATAGAAACCCTGGCTCAACCTGTCCTGCCGAATAGTCACCCGCGTATATTGTCTTGTAAGGGAGAAAATCATTACCCGTTTCATACCGCAACCCGGCTACGAGCGCGAGTATGATGACACCCAACCAAGCCCAGATCGATGACATGGTCACACGCCCGAGTAACATGAAGATCATCATAATTGCAAAGAGCCCTAGATAAAAAACCACGACATCATTCTCCTATTACCCGTCATGAGACGACTCCTAAAAATAGTCATCAAAGTAAATCTCATCTAATTTGATGCTTACGCTTGATTTAAAACCGTACCGACAAGTTCCGCATTCAAGTCGCGAACTTGCGCAATTGTTTGTTTAACCAACCGTTTCGAAGGACCATCTGCTTTGGCAACGACAATCACACCCGATGCCAGTTCCGCAATCAATCCTGCTTCGCTCGCATCAGCCATGGCCGGTCCATCAATCACAATGATGTCAAATTTGGTCTTAACTTGTTGCAGAAATTCCTCGAATGCTGCACTTGCTAAGAGCTGTGCCGGATCCGCCAAAGATTCGCCAGCAACGGCAACGGCCAGTCGGTTGATTTTGGTATCAACGACTAGCTTGTCGACATCAACACTCTCGGGAGCCACGTCAACTAACGATGCTAGCCCATCTTGGCCCTTTAGATCAAATACCGACGCCAAGATCGGGCGATGGAGATTACCTTCAACCAGAAGCGTCCGTTTACCTTCAGTTGCGAAGCTCGCTGCTAAATTAGCTGCAACATAAGACTTACCCTCCCCCGACGTTGCCGACGTCATTAACAAGACAGGAACGTCATCGCGGCTCACTTGCAAGGCAATATTATTTCTTAAAGTGCGGAACTCTTGTCCCGAAACCGATTCATCACTAATAAATTGATGCGTATTTGCGTTTGTCATGGAAAACTCCTCTTAATTTGTTCAACAAAACCAAATCAAACCACATTAGCGGGCAGATTAGAGTTTCTTAAGTGTAATAACCCCAAGAACAGGTGCATTAGCGATTTGCCCCAATGTTTCTTTTGTCTTAATTGTAGCCTTTTTGATTTCTCTAAGGACAATCCAAGCAAGACCAATTAAGAATCCTACAACGGCACCAAGAACAATGATGAACATCGGTTTAGTACTTGTTGCTGCCGAACTGGGTGTTGCCTGTGCCAGAATTGTCACTGTGTCATTGTGATTGGTAATAGCAGAGATAGTCTTTTGAAAAGCAGCGGCCATTTCGTTAGCAATCAGTGCCGCATCCTTGCTGTATTTAGCAGTCGCATGAATCGAAAAAGCACGGGAATTATCTTCATTGTCAACTTTAACTTGCTTTTGCAAATCACCACTGCTGATGTTCAGGTTGTCCTTTTTCAATAGTTGGGCTGAGGCTTCATCAAAGACAGCAGATGTTTTAAACAAGGACTTGCTGGTTGCCAACAATTCAGAATCATACTGATTTTGATTCAACATCTGATTGACTGATTCAGTATTATTTTTCTGCTGATTAACAACAGTGAGTGCCGTCGAAGAATAAGCTGGTTTCATGACTCCATATGCAAAACCGGCTGCCACAGCAGCACCCAACAATAATGTGCAGAGAGCGAGCCACCAGCTCCTACGAAGTGATACCATCAATTCTTTCATGCTCAGTAAGTTTTCCATGATTCCTCCATCATTAACACGATTTCTTAAATTCACAAACAGTGTCCGACTCAGCAGACCCTATCGTCAAAACAACATTGCAATGTGTCTAATGTACCACAATATTTCCAGAGATCAGCCAGCTCAAGAAATAAAGACATCTGCCTTACAAACCCTTCTCAAGTTATCTTCTCGGTTGATCGGTCGCTTAGAATTTTCTTAGCGACCATCCGCGTTTTTATGATACCGCAAAGAATGCGGAAGTCATACGTTTGAGCCGGATTTAAAGAAATTTGCAAAAGTTTTCCCCCAAGCAATGGTGCCATTTTTGATGGAAGAGAACAATGAACTGTGGATCATCTTGTAATAATAAGATGGCCAACGCCAATTGTTATACACACCTTGAACCAAGATCGGAAAGAACAAGAGAAAATACATATTGCCGTCTGTCAGTTCAAGCCCGAGCCAAAGTCCCAACAGATTGGTGCCTGCAGAAATCAGGAACGCTTTGGTATATGGAATGATGTTTGCATTCGCAATATAGGATGCGTGCACAGAATGCTGCTGATAGAGGAAATAGTACAAAAGCAGCGGCAAGAAGACCTGAAATGTCGGCACAGATGCAGGCTTGATCAACTTCAACAGTGGGAAAATGACCAGCAATGTCCCCACAACCGCAATGACGAACAACCAAACATAGGCGGCAACCGCTTTAGAGGTCTTGTCCCTAATGGAATCAAAGTCTTGTTTGACAAAGTTTGACTGCAAGATCGGATTATAAGCCCCATTGATAGCCGATGCCGCGGTGCCAATAGCAGAAGCGAACTGAACACCCACTGAATAGACGCCGGTCACTGATAATGGCAAGAAAGCACCGGCCATCAGAGACATGCCTTGTGACGTCACATAGTTAGACATACTAACCAGCCCATCACGCCAAGTATTAGGCCAGATAAACAAAAACACATCTTTTATTTCTTTCCAATTCATTGGCGATTTCAAGGCGTCGCGGTGCGCACGAACTTCTTCGTCTTGCCAATAAAAGTGATTACAAATTGTCCGGAAAATGATGCCGTACATCACCAAACCAATAACCGGAGCTAGAATTGAAGGATAGAGCAGAAAACCGCCAAAAGTTAGCAGAATTTGTAATGAACGTGAAAACACTTGTGCTTTATTGACAGAATCAATCTTGCCTGACCCACGGAGCAACGCTGAAAAATAGCCAAAATAGAGGTTCAGAAACAACGAGAAACAGAATACAAGCCAGGTCCACTTATATTCAGCCGCGGGCAATTTGCTAAAAACAAAGGCGTTCATATAAATGGTCCCGAAAATACCGACCAAGATAACTGCCACCAGCGCCAAAATCATGTAAATGGCGCGCGCCGCGTGAATCGTTGATGCCAATAAATGGTAGTTCACAGCGGTATGATCATGTTCTTGATCAACTCCGCGCGACTTCAACGTTTTTGCTCCTGACCAGATGTAAGCAATGTTTCGAGCAAAAGCTGGATCAAAGCCAAAATCAAATAGCGCAATCAAGCCGTTGATACTTAAAATCAAATACCAATATCCGATTTCTTGAGAACTCAAGAAATGAAAAATAATTGGTAGCAAGATAAAATTGCTCGCCATCGAAAAAATAGTCCCTGCATAACTCCAGACAATGCTTTTTCTGGTTACTTCAAACCGATTTCGCAACTCATTTCCTCGTTTCACTTGACTTCAAAGCTTTGATAAATATCGCGCAACCGCTGTTGCATTAACGACCATGAAAATTCCTTTTGATAAATTTGCCGCATCAAGGTTGCCTCTTTAGCCCAGTTTTGACGCTTATCAATAAGACGTTGCAGTCCATCAGCTATATCTGCTTCAGAAGTGCCACAGACAGCACCGAAACCATACTTAATCAGCCAATCAGACATGCCAGACTTTTCGATCATGAGCAATGGCTTGCCAAGTTCCATAGCTTCAAAAAACTTGTTAGGTGAAGCATATAAGTGGTTTTTTAGCACAGGATCATATAACGCCACCAGAATATCAGCTGTTTTTTCAATACCATTTACCTGATCATAAGGCACAACGCCAAGATATTGGATGCGCGGATCACGTTTACCCGCATCAGCAAACATATCCTGATACTGGCCTTGACCAGCAACCGTGAGTGACAACGCCGATTTTTTTTCAACGGCTCCTAACAGCTCTGGCAAACAACGATATGGACTTAACCCACCAATATAAACAATCTTAAAATCTTTCTGCGTCGGGTCAAAGGCTTCTGCATTAGTAGCAACTGGACTATCCAATGGCGAATTATAAATGACTGCCAAATGTTGCGGCTTAGCTGGTTCTATTTGACGACGACGATCTTCAGAACAGATAAGCGTCCAATCAGCAGTGGCCATGGTGACATTCTCCCAATGAACGACCATTTTACGATACCATTCCGGATAATTTCGGGTATCAGGTGCGTAATCAAAGATATCATAAACCAGTTTGGTTTTGGTCTTCTTGGCAACCTTTGACGTGATATAACCCGTATGCACATTACATGCTTGAACCGCATCGTATTCATGCAAGTGCTTGCTCAACCAACGATAGAGAAAAGCTTCAAAACGCATAAAAGCAAAAACTTTAAAATATTTAAAAGAATATGAAATCTTAATGCCGGTAAAGATCGCCTTCAATGTCTGGCCGTCAAAGTCAAACGTATCTGTCGTCATTCGTCCATGCGGATCTTCACGCCAGCCAAGAATTGTGACATCATGACCAGCAGCCTGCAAAGTTGCACTCTCTTTTAACAATCTTGAATCATCATCGACATGACCAGTCGATACAAATAGAATCTTCATGGTTCCTCCCAGTTTATTGAGCATGATCGTTAAGACACGCCAATCCCAGTCCAACTAATAGACATACTTCAGCAAGAACGGCAGTACTTCTAAAATTCGAAGTTTGTAGAGCATGATTTTGACCATCAACTTCTTATCTTTTCGATACGCCACGAGTTGCTTAAACGAATATTGCCGCATCCTTTGACGAATCTGCTTTTTTATCTCAGGGTCTTTCGGACCAGCAAGATTTTGGAAGAAGATCGACAAGCGTCTCCTTAGCACATACTCATTGATATCACGATTCGAAGCAAGCCCACTCTGCCTTAATTGACGTTCAATCTGATCAACAACTTTGGCGTAGTCAGTCAGCTTCTTAGTATCAACTTGATGAACGGTCGAGTCATTATTCTGATAGTAATAATACAGGACTTCGTGCAATCTATAAATATGCTTTGACCGTAATAGAATCGGCACAAAAAAAGCCAAGTCTTCAGCAAAGCTACAATCAGGAAAAATGTCCGACCCAATCAAGTCGCGTGCAAAAACCTTATTATGAGGAAAGCCGCCAACAACATCCCGCGAACTGCCTAACATTTCATGAAGAATCTCTGGCAATTCTACTTTTTGACTTTTAACGTTAATTTGAGCATTGGTCTGAGGCAGCGGTGCTCCTTGCTCAAGAGGCTGGTAGTTAAAAATAAAAAGATCGAAGTCAATTGTCGTCACAATCTGGAGAATCCTTAAAAGTGCATCACTCCGAACCGCATCATCGGCATCAATAAACCAAATATATTTTCCTTTTGCCAGCGCAAGGCCAGCATTTCGGGCACTTGCAACACCACTTTGCTTCTCAAAGACCACTTTCGTATGTGGCTGAGCTGCCCGATAAGCCTGGATAATTTTAACACTACCGTCAGTCGACCCATTATCAACTAGAATCAACTCTACGCTCGGCGGAATCACGCCGATACTTTTCAACAGTCTCTCTAAATAAGCTTCACCGTTATATATAGGTATAATAATACTCAGCTGATACATACTGCCTCCTGATGAAGATACTATCGATTGAAGAATTCGTTTTGAGATGAACACAATGATTGCCCTTCGCAAAACATGAAGGTCGTCAGAATTTTTAAAGACCAGACTTCAAACGTCAACAACCAATCTGATTTTAAATCGCTTGAATTTACACTTTAAGTGCAACACTAATTAAATAAAGAATGGCCCATGGCCAAATTTCTGTAAAATGATGTTTGCGAAAACAATCATGAAAGGAATTTAGCCATGGATCACTACAAGCATATTACCATAGATGAACGGGAAACTATCTTTTTAATGAGGAATCATGGAAACTCACTTCGTGAGATTGCCAGCCATATCAAGAAAAGTTACTCAACCATTTCTCGAGAATTAAGCCGTAATTCTACTGGTAAATCCTATTCACCTTCGAAGGCTCAGGAGAAGTACAAACAGCGCAAAGGCAACTGTGGCAGAGTCTCTCTTTTGAGTAATCCTCAGGTGTTTGAAGTGGTGAGAGAACACTTCTGCGAAGACCTTTGGTCTCCGGAGGAAATATCGAATCGCTTGGCAGTCGAAAAGTATCCGGTGCAGATCAGTACCACGACTATTTACCGTGGGATTTTCAATGGCTTATTTGATAATTTGTTTAAATCTGGCAGCTCTAGTGCCGTGCGCCATCTAAGGCATCACGGCAAGTCTCGCCACAATAAAGCTTATCAAGAAAAGCGAGGCAAGATTCCAATCCCCAACAAGATTCATGATCGTCCGCGAGAAGCTGACAACCGTGTAGAAATTGGTCACTGGGAAGGTGATACCGTGTTAGGCAAAAGCGGAAAGGCTTGTGTCGTTACATTGGTTGATCGAAAATCTCGTTACCTGCTTATTGGTAAAGCTGCTAAAAGAACTTCAGAAGCAGTCACGGATACTTTGAGCGACTTAATGAAGCTATGGCCTGGTAGATCGTTAACGATTACCCCGGATAGGGGTAAAGAGTTTGCCAAAGTTCAATGTTTAACTGATAAGTTTGGTACGCCCTTCTACTTTCCCGATCCTCACTCTCCTTGGCAACGAGGAACTAACGAAAATACTAACGGCTTGCTTCGCGAATATTTGCCAAAAGGAACTGACCTTGATTCAATTACTGACCGCCGGATACAAGCATATGCAGAACAAATGAATAATCGTCCCCGTAAATGTCTCGGATGGAAAACGCCTTATGAAATATTCTTTAATGTAGTGTTGCACTTAATTTGACAATTCAAGCGTCTTAAAAAAGAACATTGCCGTCTGTTCACATTGAAAGCATTATACCATAGCACCAACCAAGAACTTAGTCGGTCTAAATATGTGATGATGGCAGTAACTTCTGACTTTAACAAACAAGCATATTCGTCTATATGTTAAACTGTTTTGACGATATTTTTTTAAGAGAAATGCGTGGATTCGTGGCTGTTTTTCAGTGAGAAAATCGCAAGATAGCTTAAAATAGTCAACATGGGGAATAAGGACTAGTTAAATTGGGGGCATATACTTAATGAGCATTAACAGAACCAAATTACTCAAAACAAGCATCATCATCGTAATACTAGGTCTGATCAGTTTTTTAAATATCCTACCACTACTAAATTTCAACTTTGCAACATCGTATATGGGTGATGATTTCTTTTTCCATGTTCAAAGGGTTTTGGCACTGGACAATATCTTTAAAAGCCCAGTGAATTTTGATGTTTTCGCACATACTGCCACAATGGCAAACATATTTTATCCTTGGGAAACAGTCTATCCGCTTTACCTGATCTATCACACAACCGGTGACTTTATTTTTAGTTATAAGCTCTTCTACTTTCTAATAACATTCTTGACAGCAATCTTGGCTTATTGGTGTTTGTTCA
Organism: Lacticaseibacillus paracasei subsp. paracasei; assembly: GCF_000829035.1. NCBI lineage: Bacteria > Bacillati > Bacillota > Bacilli > Lactobacillales > Lactobacillaceae > Lacticaseibacillus > Lacticaseibacillus paracasei. Next base: position 2,028,371 of record NZ_AP012541.1, read on the forward strand.
AAATTTCGAATAATACCTTCAGTGCATTTTGCTTCGCGGCACTTTACGTTTTCTCGTTTTACCGAAGTACCAATTTCTTTGTACGCTCTGCATTAGGTGAAGCAGTCAGCATGACCTTTCTGCCGCTGGTTCTGCTAGGACTATACTATATTCTTTTTGATGACTACAATAAATGGCGATCTCTCAGTGTAGGTATGACTTTGATTACCTATTCGCATACACTCTCACTTTTCATGACCAGCATCTTGATTGTTGTTGGCTTCATGGTTAGCTTGGGTTTTTTAGATCAACGAAAAGCCCGTATTAAATCGCTTTTTACAGCGGGTTTTTGGACCGTGATTTTATGCTCCCCTTACTTATTTTTGGTAATTAATACCAGCTTAAACAATAAGCTTTACTTAAACTGGCAACCCGCCTTGCATGGGCTGCCGTTGACCGACTGGCTGATGAATTCGCTAGGTAATCGTATGTACCCAAATCTCAACGTCAGAAGTAGTTTAGGGGCTTCTGTCGTGATCGCTGGTGTCTTAGCCCTTATGTTGTTCATCATCGTGAAACGATCCCGAACAGCTTTTAGCACATTCTGTCTATGGGGTGGTTTGGGAATCATGCTTATCTCAACGTCCCTTTTCCCTTGGTTTCTAACGAACAACACCATCTTCGGCAGAATTCAATTTGTGTGGCGGTTAAATGCCTACATATCGCTTCTCTTGCTTGCAAGTTTTAGTCTCATTCTTGGGATCGTGATTCGGAAAAATGTTTTGTTGAAATCCGTTTTCTTATTAGCACTTATCGCAGGATTGACAATTGGTAATACAACGGCGCTTGCCACTTTTACGGCTGCCAAAGCTGAAAAGACCCCTCGAGAAGGAACACTTGTCAAAAATGTTAAAAATATTTTTTATGGTGACTATACGCCAGAGCAAGTCCAGAGCAAGAAAAATCTTCAACAAATTTTACAAAAGCAGTTCTTCCTAAACGCGCAGCAAATTAACCCGGTCTATCACTTCACTGACAATGACTTTACTGTACAAGTTGATAACTCAACGCAATCACACGCAAGACTGACAATCCCGGTATTCTGGTATGCGAGTCAGGTCGTAACGGTTAACCAAAAGCCGGTTCATTCAAAAATCTCGAAAACAGGTGCAACCCTTGTTACGATCCCCAAAGGCAGCTCAGTGATCTCTGTCTCATATCAATATCCCAAGTCAGTTGTTGTTTTTATTGTGATAGCTTGCTTTGGACTAGCAGCCATTTTTATGCCATTGATCTTTCGCAACACAGGCTCGGCAAAAGTTACAAAAACTGACTAACCTTCTCATGACGTCCAAAGCGTGAGCTGGTTTCTGCGCTAGCGAGCGCATTTTATCCTAAAAATGACATTACTAAGCTTAAAAACAGCCTCGACAAGATGTATGCTGAGCAACGCATCTTACCGGGGCTGTTTTGTTTAATCAGCGCAAAGCCTTATTGCTTTACGCAAGATCGCAAAAACTGAATTAATTTCAGAAGTCCGTACCCAAAAATGCCAAGTAAACTGATACCATTAATGATCGCAGCCGCCCAGAAAAGCTTCGACGGAGCATAACCAACGACCAAATGATTCTCACCCAATCTTGGTGTCACAATCAATGCGCCAATATTGCTTCGCTTGTACTGTGAGGGCTCCAATTTTTTGCCATTTAAAAAAACGGTTGAATGCTTATAAACAATCACTGGCATAAGCGTCGATTTTCGCTTTTTAGCTTGCCAAGTGAAGTCAAGCCGACTATCTGCATCAACTTGTTTCCTGACATTTACGTGATTGTGCAGAATTTGCTGTTTGTACGCATCATAAGCGTAGAGCGTGTTTTTTACATTCGGGACAGGTAAATAATCTGGCGTGTTTTTGGTAATAACACCAAAAATGTTTGCCTGATCATATGCATGATTAAACAAGTCGCGAATCTCTGCCTGATTTTGAATGGTTGAATCAGCACTAACTGCAACCTGATCGCCTTGCCACGCTGTTGCTTTCTCGTTTACCCAGGTGTAACCATTGACTAAATTTAACCCAGCGACACTAATGAAAAGCGCTGAGAACAAGCGAGTGCGTTCCGTCTTGGCATTAATATTCAGTTTTTGAATCGATATTGTTGTACCCAGAATCATCATTGTCAAGGCGACTGGGTTGAAGCGTTGCGGAAACTGAATCGTTTGAAGAACATTAAAATGATCAGCAAGAAAGTTCCATGGAAAAAGTGGTGAAGATAGCCACAAAAACAAAAATCCATCAAGGTTAATTAGTTTTTCAACGATTTTCAGTCGTTTCCAGTTCAACGCAGCAAACACTAGCTGAAAGAGAATCATCGCTGACAAAATCAAACCCAAGTCCAGACGAGTCATGTTGCCAAGCGACAATCGCGAAGCACTGCCAAGTAAATCGGTGACTTTATATGGCATAACAAGGTGCTCGTTATGTAGCTCATAAATTGCTGCCAATGTGCTAGCATTCAAGGCAACAGCAACCCCAACGGCTGCAACGGCATCAAGTATTGTTCGCCATTTATTCTTAGCCAAATAGAGTCCCGGAATGAAGAAAATGGCGGCACTAATAACGTACAGTATAACTGTAAAGTTCTGAACCGCCATTAACGTAGCTGCTGATAAACCAAATAAAACAGGACTAATCGGCTTTTCATGATTGATCACCATGCGGATCAGCGGAATCGTTGTCAGCGGAAGTAGAGCCGCTCCCCATCCCCGCAAAGCCGAATCGGTGACATAAAACAGCACTAAAGGTGTTCCCATGTATAAAACCGCAGCAGCAAAAGCCATTTGACGCTTCACTTGGCAGTACCGAGTCAAAAAATACATACCACTTCCCGCTGTTACTAAACATAAAAAACTGGAAATGATCTCTGCTCTAAACCAAGTTTTGGCAATGATTAAGATAAAACCGTGGCAATAAGCAAACGCACTGCCATAAACCGCGTTAATAATGCGTCCTGATTGTCGAAACGAATAGAGTGACTGAAAAAAGTTGAACTTGCCGGTCTTGAGTTGCATGGCCGCTTCATAAAAACGATTCCAATGAAATTCCCAGTCGTCGCCAACTGCCAAAGCATGATAGCTTAATTGCGGTGACAGTACAATCAACGCCATGATAACAATTCCTAAAAGCCACGCAAGCTCATGCGCCCAACTCAGTTTATTTTTTTCGTGCATGTGAATCACTCCAACTTCCAACGATTATTTTCAACAAAGTATCATTTCCGAAAAAAAGTTTTCAAGACTAAATCGCTCTTTTTTTAGACACGAATTCATTAAAAAGGGCCCTGCAAGCACTAGCAATCATCTAGTAAATGCAAGACCCGTTTTACTTTCTATTTGCGACTGACAAACTGCTGGCTTGGTTTAAAGCTACCTAATAGTAAGGGCACCTTTGTCAATCCAATAAATATGGCCATCTGGGAATTGAACCTTAACGTAAGTGCCTCTATCAGTCTTTTGTTCAATTGTGGCATGAACGTTCTGACCATCATATTGCTTAGCACTGTCGTTGCCAACAAGTGTCGTAATGCTTGTATGATAAGGGCCATCAGCGTAAAGGCCGTCTACCCGTGTCTTCTGATTCACCACGGCATTATAATTAACATCTGACGTTGAAAGAATTGGACTCAATGGTGACATACTCGTCAAAGCCAATTTGTCTGTCCAATAAGTTGTGCCATTGCCAAGTCGAATCTGGACATAAGTTGATTTGGTGGATCGCGAGGTGGTGGCCTCGGCAATAACTTGTACCAACCGTCCATTTAGAGACTTGGTATTGGTATTACCGATCGCTGTCGCAGAAGATGTGTGATAAGGCCCCTCTTGATACAGCCCATCCGCTCGATGATTTTGATCAACAATGGCCAAATAGCTGACTGTCTTCGTGAGCAAAATTTTGTCGAAGCCTGCCTCATCAGCCATTTTCAAACCACGTTTATCAATCCAGAATGTTTGACCATTCGCTAAACGTATCTGATTGTAAGTCGTTCCACCCGCTCGCGTCGTAACGGCTTCAGCAATGACTTGAACGCGTTGACCATTATATCTAGGTGCATCGCTGTTGCCACCAGAAGTAAGGGCAGACGTATGATATGGACCTGATGTATAAATGCCGTCTGAGCGTCCCTTTTGTTGAATAGTCGCCGCATAATTCACTGATTTGTTAGAAACAATTTTATCAAAAGAAAGTTGAGCCGTTCCATTTTTATCAATCCAGAAAACTTTGCCATTTTGAGCGCGAACTTTCAAATAAGTACCACGGGAAGTAATTGTTTCCGCTAACACATGAACTGTCTGATTATTATACGCAACGCCATCAAAGTTAGAAATTGCCGTCGTCGCACTCGTGTGATAAGGAGCATCAGCATAGATACCGTCTTTTCGGCTATCCTGATTGACGATGGTCGTATCGTAATTCACTGCTTTTGTAGAAAGGATCGTATCGTATGAAGGCGTTTCAGGCTTAGGTGCCACGGTATTTGCCTGCGTAAAAAGCCCTGTATAGTCAATTGAAACATCAACTGGACTTGAAGCGCCTGGTAAGTATGCTAAAGAGGAATACTGCCATGCACCAAAGTCTTGATTCCATAATGAACTAGCGCTGGGTGTGTATGGGTAATCCGCAACCCAAGTCCGGTTCTTACCAACAGTAGCAATTGCAGCATTCGAATAACTATAATATTTGCCGGTATATAAAACGTGGTTATTGTATCCGCGTTTGTTCAAAGTTTGCCAAAATGCAGTTAAATTTGCGCCAACATCTCCGCTCACATCATTATCTTCAACATCTGCCACAACATTCGTTTGTTTACCAACATTTAACGAATCAAGTGTATTGGCAAAATAATTAGCTTCATTGATCGCAGCTGCCTGTGAACTAAAATGCACATAGTGATAAACCGAAATTGCCATGCCAGCATTCTTAGCATACTGAATCTGCTTACCGGCATATGGATTCTGATAGAAATTACCTTCTGACGTCTTCACTACCGCGCCTCTTACCCCAAGCGAGCGAAGTGTGTTGAAATTAGCCTGTGTCAGCCAATACTGATAAGAAGCGACATCAACGACATCGGTCCTTGGTACTGACTTGTCACCAATGGTAAAGCTCATCATCGTCAACGAATTAGCCGCAAAGGTTTGTGCATTTGCCTGTGCGCCTCCTGACGTCGCAAGCGTGCCATTACTCGAAAATGACCGCGCACGACTTGCTGGGGCAGCTGGTGCCTGTTCAGTTGTCGTTGCACCAGCAGCATTTGAATGCTGGTTCATTTCGTGAAAAGGTGCGGTTTGGTCCTGACTCGATTGCGCACTTGTTCCTGTATTTGCACTGTCATTCTCAGCAGCAGATACCGGCGTGCCTAAAACAACTTGTGAAAATAAAAGTGAAGAGGCAATCGCAGCAGTTGTCCAAAATACTTTATTCTTCAACTTTTTCTCCTTTTTCCCCATTGTTAAGCTCCTTCTTAATTAAGTTCTTTAAAACACGATCATTATACATGGACTTCTGTGCCTTTTAAAGAAACATTCTGGTGACACGTTTTGCGTTTTTGTGTCAAAGATCACTTAAACACCGCCATATCAATCAGCTCATGACAACGGGTCTGTCAAATTATCGGTAAACATTTTTCTTTGAATGATCTTCAACCAACGATAAATAACCGGCGTTGCTAAAAGGAACAAAGCATAATATTGCTCAAAGCGATACCGCGTCTGCGTTTCCATAACTATGTAAGCAAAGAAAAACATGCCATAAATCAAGGCTGGCAACAGGTAAGCGACTCGATCGATGAGAACCTTCTCAGTCACAACACGCTTAAATGTTCCCAGAACTGTACCGGCATAAATAATGATACCAGAAAAGTTTAGTGATGAAATCAACAATGAATGACGTTCAAGAAAGGCCTGATCGCCTCCGAGATTGTATTGATTGTCAACATTACCCAAAAAACTAGTAAATCGATCCATGACATCTTGAAGGTTAACGCCATGTACAAAAACACGCCGTAATTTATCAGCAGCTGCCTGTTTATATAAGCCATAGTCAAAGTGATAAGCTTTTAAATCATAATATAACTGTGATTTACGGGCACTTGTTGTATATTTTCCACTAACGCCTTTTCCGGTAAGTCCAATCAGAAACTTATAATAAGGATTCCCACCTTTGATACCGTATGGCGCAACACCTGAAATGATAAATAGTCCATTTATGATCCATCCTAGACCCCAAAATGCGGCTACAAAAGCGATAGTACCAAGTAATCTTTGACGGCTTCTGTGGTAGACAGCCTGAATCAATAGTGTGGCAGCAATCGCCATCACGACGACAACAGCGGTCGGCCGCAAAGTTTGTGCCAAAGTGATACAAGCCGCTGCCAGTAAAAGATTCTGCCAAGATTGTCGTTTTAAAATAAAATAAATGGCCGCTGCTTCTAATAAAAGTCCCTCATGTTGGTTATTGATAATGCCTGCACCTATAAATATATATGGGAAGATGGCGAATACTCCTGCGCCAAAAGTGGCTGTATGTACATCAACATACAATCTCAGAGTTTTAAACAGAATCAAAACGGTCAAGGTGATGACGATCATTTCGACGATTTTGAAATACAATAACCGATAACCAAATACTCGCATTAGCAACGATAAATAATAAGCATAGCCAATTTGAAAATTATAATACCTAAAATAGTCACTAGGCTGAGCAGCATGCTTGCCAAACGTACCATTCACGATATCTTGCGCGCCTTCTAGCAAGACCTTATAGTCACTGACCGGAACTGGACGATAGATATAGTTCCAAATTCCCAATAATATCAGAGAAATCGCGGCTAAAATGACGAGTGCCTGGCGATCTGATAATTGAATCAAACTCAATTTAAAAAGTAGGAAAACCCCACAAATAATGCCCATGCCGCCCAGAACAAAGGCAGATGTATCCCATGCAGCGCCTTGAATAATCTGGAGCTTAAATAAACACAACAGGCAAAATGAAAAAGCAATTACCAGCAGATATCTGCCAAATTTATCAATTATCTGGCTGAGTTCTTGCATAACCCTATTCATTCGATTTTCCATTCTTCACTTCTTCCTTTCAGAGCGGTGCCAAAATCGTTAATACTTCATTAGTGCCCACTTGCATCAGCAGGACGCCGCAACCGTCTATCAAACAAGCAGCCGAACGGCGATAGCTCATTCGGTGGACCCTCAGTAACTTCAACCCTCATACTAGCATGACACAATAAAAACCCTCTGATCTTTTTTTGCATGTTATACTATTTTGCGAGCATTAATGTGAAGAAAGCAACATAAATGGAGGAGTACCTGTATGGACATTATTTTGTTACCATTCATCGGACTGATCCTTGCGAGCATGCAGCAGAGTCAGAATCTCAAAAAGGGCCACTTAGGAAAAAATACCACAAACAACTTAAAGGGCATCAGCATTATTTTCATCATTCTTCACCATATTAATCAGGAACTTGGACCAGTTGCGGGTACTTTCTTCGCTTCTCGGCTATCATTGGCGGGACGGCTTGGGGTTGCAATCTTTTTCTTCGTCTCTGGTTATGGCATCATGCGACAATATCAGATCAAAGGCCCTTCTTATTTGAAGAGCTTCCTTCCACACCGGCTTCTGCCGATTGTAACGCTATACATATTAGCCATAGTTTTAATTTTCCCTATCAAACATTTTCTAATGGGCTTGACATTGAAACAAGCTGCTATTTCGATGACAAATGGCGCGCCATTTGTCAATGATAGCTGGTTTATATTAGCCATCATTTTCTTTTACTTAGCATTTTGGCTGGCAATGAAATTGTCAAAAGGACATGCGCTACCTCTGTTTGCTATTTTGCTGTTGTTGACAGCCATTTACACGGGTTACATTTGGAAAAAAGGCATGGGTGAATGGTTAATCAATGCTGCTTTTGTCTTTCCCACAGGTGTCTTATTTGCCTACTACGAAGATCGTTTTATTCCCTTTATTCAACGTTACTATTCGCCTATCATGCTCAGCACATCAACTTTATTCGCCATATGTTTTACACTTGACGAAGTTCACAGTTTAATGCGATACAGAATGCTCAGTGAGATTTTCTTCGCACTCGCCCTCATGATCATCAGCTATAAAGTTGAATGTGACAACAAACTGTTTTTGATCAGCAGCGCATGGTCCCTGAACCTATACCTATACCATCCCTTCATTGCCAGTCTCCTACACGGTAATGCTGCAATTGCTGCACACAGTGTCATCTATGGCCTACTCGTGATCATACTAAGTTACCTTGTTGCAGGCGTCATTGCCTTCATCCAAAGGAAAATAAAAACTATTCGACCAAAAGAAACAATTCCCGTAAAATCCTAACGTCAAATTGATGAAGGGATTTAATAGTTGTCGCTTTACGTTGACTCTCTGGAAAGCTTGACTTACTAGAGATGAAGACGGCATATAGCTTTACCAGGTAATGCGAAGTTTTTGACACCACTCGGCGAAAAAATTGTCCAAGGTCGGCGAAGAAATTGACCAACAATACAGAAACCTCCTGTATACTACGGGTAGCATACGTGTAAGCGCGTGCAATTCTTAAATACAGGAGGTCTTTGTAATGGCTATTCATTACCGTCAAATTCTTGAGCTTCACGCTCAAGAGCTGGTGCAGCGAGACATTGCGGCAATCACTGGGAATTCACGTCCCAAGATTTCTGAAGTTATCAAGCAAGCTGAGCTACATCAGATTAGTCCACCATTTACTGATGATGTGGATGATATTTGGTTGGAAAGCTTGTTGTTTCCTCAGAAGCAACCGATGGCAAAAGGTCGGCAGATACCCGACTTCGAAAAGATACACGAGGAATTGGCTAAGCCTAACGTCACCTTATCCCTGGTTCATTATGAATATGAGCAAGAGTGCCGACAAAATGGCACAATTCCGTATGCGTATCGAACCTTTTGCCAGTATTATCGTGCTTATGCGCAGAAATATAAGGCAACTATGCGGATCCGGCGTAAACCAGGTGAAGTGATGGAGGTCGATTGGGCGGGCTCACCTTTGCATATCGTCGATCGCGAAACTGGAGAAATCATCAAGGCATATCTGTTCATCGCTTCTTTGCCGTGTAGTGCGTACAGCTACTGTGAGGCATTTATGACTGAACAACAGGAGGCGTGGCTTACTGGACACATTCATGCGTATGAATTCTTTGGTGGTGTGACGCAATATCTGATTTCCGACAATCTCAAAACGGGTGTGACTTCGCACAAGCATAGCGAAATCATCTTGAATGAAATGTATCGAGATCTAGCCTTGCACTACGGCACAATTGTGATGCCAGCACGAGTCCGGAAGCCAAAGGATAAGCCGACTGTCGAAGGTGTTGTGGGGACAGTATCAACATGGATTATAGCAGCGCTACGAAATGAAACATTCTTTGGCCTCGAGGAATTAAATAAGGCCGTTCGCATCAAACTCAAGGAGTTCAACGAACGGCCATTCACAAAGAAATATAAACAAGGTAGTCGCCTTTCGGCGTTTCATGACGAAGAAAGCTTTGCCTTGCGACCATTACCTGTTCAAGCTTATACGATGGCCAGTTGGCGGACTGCCATCGTGCAATTAGACTACCACATCAACGTGGAAAGTCAGTTTTACTCTGTTCCTTACGAGTATATCTCATCTAAAGTGGATATCAAGGTGACGAAAGATATCGTAGAAGTTTTCTACAAAGGTAATCGAATTGCCTCCCATAAACGACTAACCGGTAAATTCGGGCAATTTTCAACCAATCACGATCATTTGCCAGCAGAACATAAACTGTTCGTCGATCATACACCTGAGAACGCATTAGCTTGGGCGGAAGAGGTTGGCATCAATACGCTTGCCGTAATGCGATATCTACTTAAATCGGCGGCAAGTGAAAAACAAGGTCTAAGTGCAGCTTTTCGATTCAAAGGCTTAGCTAGAAAATACGCAGCTATTGAAATCGAAGCCGCGTGTACGACCGTGATGAAAATTGCGACCGCACCGACGGTGTCCGTAGTTGAACGGGTTATGAAAAGTCAAAAGATTCCAGCACCAAAGACGATTAACGAACCCGACTACGGTTTTACTCGTGGTGCAGCATACTTTGGAGGAAATGACTAATGGTAAATGACGAAACTCAACGGAAGTTACGGCAGATGAAGCTTACCTCTATGGCAAATGCCTTGGAAGCACAGGAAAGCAACACAGAATATCGATCAATGAACTTTGATGATCGGTTCAAGTTACTCGTTGATGCGGCTTACGCAAGCCTTCAGTCAAATAGGCTGAATCGACTGATCAAGAGTGCAAATTTTCGGACGAATGAGCCATGTATAGCTGATATCAATTACTTGCCGGATCGTAAGTTGGATCGGAACTTGATTCAACGCCTTGCGACTGGCACGTATATTCAAGAGCACCATAACGTCATCTTAATGGGTGCTTCAGGTAACGGGAAAACATGGTTGGCGACAGCTTTGGGGATTGAGGCTTGCCATCAGTTTCATAAAGTAAAATATGTGCGTCTTCCCGAACTGATTGATGATTTGATTGTAGCGAAGCATGAGGCAAACGGTGACTTTCATAAGATTATTGAACGGTACAAGAAAGTTGAACTCTTGATCATCGATGAGTGGCTTTTGACGCCGATCAACGATGAACAAGCTCAGACTATTCTTGAGTTGATCGAATATCGAAGTCAGCGTGGTTCAACAATCTTTTGTACTCAATTCGCGCCGGAAGGCTGGCATAGTAAGCTGGGAAATCCACAGATTGCGGATGCGATCCTTGACCGAATCGTCCACGATTCTTACAAGCTCCTTATCCAAGGCGACAAATCGATGCGCGAGCGGTATGGAATCGGAGGCGAATTTGCATGATTTCAGTAGAACTGGAACAACGATTGGCGCTGTTCTATGCACATACAGACGCAATGGAAGACTGGGAAAACGTGCTTGGCGACGCACTGGTGGACATTATCTGGGAAAATAACGATAAATTGACGGATGACGAGCTTTTCGAATATGGAAAAGAAGTCATCGTGAAATACCTGGGTAAGTGCCGAGGAGACAAGCTCCCGTAAAACTGAAAGTGGCATCGCTGAAAACGCTCAGCGATGCCACTTTTGAAATTCTTGGTCAATTCTTTCGCCGAGTGGTGTCAATTTTAGCACCGAATGGGGTAAAAAAGATCGCCGAGTTGGGCAATTCGCTTCGCCGCCTTCAAGAGAGTCATTTTAATACTAACAACCAAAATCCAATGAGTCTTAAGGCCTGCCTCAGTTATTATTGAGAATGGTTTTTCTTTTCTTGCTCTTTCTCTTGAGTCTCCTCCCATGTCTGGTCACTGATAATGAAACGTGGTCGATGTTTCGTCTCCATATACGTTTTGCCAACATATTCTCCAATGACGCCAAGACTAAGTAATTGGATACCGCCTAAAAATGACACAATGCAAACAATGGATGCCCAGCCAGCAACCGTGGCCCCCTTGAATGCCATCACAGCAGCCCAGATAGTACCAATAAAGCCCAATATACTCACTACAGCTCCTAGTTCGGCAATAAAGACAATTGGCTTGATAGATAAACTTGTCACGCCATTAATCGCTAATGACACCATATTTGACAGGGGGTAATGACTCTTGCCTGCCAGTCGTTCATGTCGTTCATAATAAACTGAAGTGCTTTTAAAGCCCACCAGTGGAAACATTCCTCGAAGAAATAGATTAACTTCTTTAAAATCAGCAAGATGTTGCAATACTTTACTGCTGGCGAGTCGATAATCCGCATGATTATAAACAACATCCACGCCCATCAATCGCAAGAATTTGTAAAAGCCTTGCGCGGTCGCGCGTTTAAACCAAGAATCAGTCTGCCGATCGGATCGCACGCCATAAACAATCTCGCAACCATCTGTATACGCCGCGATCATGGCATCCATAGCGTTAATATCATCTTGACCATCCGAATCAATGGAAATCGTGATATCACAATGATCCTTAGCTGTCATCAAGCCAGCTAAGACAGCATTTTGATGGCCGCGATTGCGACTTTGTTGGATGCCTAGATAGTGAGCATCTTTTTGTGCAAATTGTTGAATCAATTCCCATGTGCGATCGTTTGATCCATCATCTACGAAAAGAACCCGACTATTCTCCTTAATTTTTTTGTCACGAATAAAGTCATTGAGTTTGGCTAAAAACTTCGGTGCCGTGATGGGCAAGACTTTTTCTTCGTTGTAACAAGGAATTACAATCCACAATGTGGGCAGTGCCATACTCAAACTTCCTCCTTAACTACTATCGCCACTACAAGATTCTGTAGTGGCGAGGATGACTGATGATTTTTCTACTTAAATGGCGCCGGACGATTTTGAATCTTACCAAAGTCATACAAGATAGCATCCAAAATTCGACGAGATGCATGACCGTCGCCATATGGATTCTTAGCTTCTGCCATTCGCCGATATTCGGTTGGATCATCCAATAATTGCAACATAGCTGTTTTAACCGTATTCGGATCAGTCCCAACTAGTTTAAGCGTGCCCGCTTCAACCCCTTCAGGCCGCTCAGTGGTGTCTCTAAGAACCAGCACTGGCTTTCCTAAAGATGGTGCCTCTTCCTGAACACCACCAGAATCTGTCATGATGAAGTAACTCCTTGCCGCCAGATTATGAAAATCAACGACATCCAAAGGATCAATCAGATGAATTCGCTTGTGGTGACCAAGAATGGCGTCTGCCGCCTCTTGAACAACGGGGTTGAGATGTACTGGATAAATAATTTCAATATCCGGATGGCTTTCAACAACTTCACGCATCACTTTGAAAACTCGACGCATCGGGTCCCCTTGATTCTCGCGACGATGCATGGTCACTAGAATCATCTTCTTATTGGGATCGATCATATCTAACACTTCGTGGTGGTAGTCATCTCGCACTGTTTGATCAAGGGCATCAATTGCTGTATTGCCTGTTACAAAGATTTGGCTTTCTGGATGATTCTCCTTCAAAAGATTTGCCTGACTTTGATTTGTTGGTGCAAAATAAAGATCACTCAAAACATCGGTCAGTTGACGATTCATTTCTTCAGGATATGGGCTGTATTTGTTCCAAGTCCGTAACCCCGCTTCAACGTGCCCAAGCTTTGTCTGCTGGTAAAAAGCCGAAATGCTTGCCGCAAAAGTGGTTGTCGTGTCTCCATGCACTAATACAATGTCCGGCTTTTCTTTAGCAATGATCTGACCCAGTTTCAAAATCACATTGCTTGTGATGTCGGCTAACGTTTGTCGTGATTTCATGATATTCAAATCATAGCTGGGTTCAATATGAAAAATCGATAATACTTGATCCAGCATTTCCCGATGCTGACCGGTTACAACGGTCACTTCTTCAAATTCGTCACTGCGGTTCTTTAGACTTAAAACGACCGGAGCCATTTTAATCGCTTCAGGGCGGGTTCCAAAGACCGTCATCACTTTAATTTTTGCCAATTTGGCACCTCATTCTTTTCAATTATTATAGAATCATTGTTGAGCAAAAGGCTCAGACCCTTTTGAACTTACGAAAAAAGTATAGCAGATTATCGAGTGGGAATCTAAATTACTCGTTAAACCACTGGCGATCACTTTATCATTTCATTCCGTTCCTGCCCACTACGTCAAGCAAAAAAAAAATCCTCTCAGAGTTAATCTCCAAGAGAATTACTTTAATCAGATTAATGAGAAGCAGTTATTGAGATAAACCAACCTAAGCTAACGTGTCGCCGTGCCTTCTTGAATCGTTTTCATTGGGTCAAGCCCAGAGATCTGATAGACTGCATTGCCTTCAGTCCAAGTGATCTGATTCTGACGGGTATTCGCGGCGGTCACAGCTAAGTCAACTGTTCCGTGTGTTTCTGGTGCCGGCAACGCATTATTTGCAAACCAGGTAACCGCTTCTTTGGCAAGAGGCAAAGGATCTTCACCGTTAACCGCTGAGGCCTTAACTGTCACAGTCCATCGTCCTTCATTCCAAGTTAAATAAGAAGAACCCGCTGCTCCCTGACTTGCCGCGTAAATGCCATCACCGATCGCGACTTGCGGCAACCCTTGAGTTGATTGAGCAGCGCCAATCTGTGCCTGAGCTTGCGCATTATTACCATAAGTCTTCTTTTGAATCGCTAATTCTGCATTCACATTTTGCAGGGTTGCATCATTATAAGCTAATGCATGACTTCCAGGACTGAAGAAAATCGAGTAATTTTGACTATCGCCAGTGGTAAAAATATTTAAGTATTGGGTTTGATCAACTTGATAAGCGCTTGGCCACTTAGGATTGCCAAGTTGCCTAAAAGTCGCCTGTTTCAAAGCGGCATAGCGCTGGTCAACGTTTGCAGTGCCACTTGTATTGGTGGTAGAGGAAGAAGCCGCATCTGCACTCTCAGTTGTGCTTGAGCTAGTCGAACTGCTGCTCTTGGAGGCTGTCTTTTTTTGCTTCTGACTTGTTGAGGCTTTCGCGGTCTTTTTGCTCGATTGAGTTGTTCTCACCGATCCACTTTTACTGCTGCTTTGACTGTTCTGGCCACACCCAGCTGTAAAAAGAAGCAATACGGCAGGTATTAATAATAGTGTCTTCTTCATCTTTATTGCCTCCCTACTTATCTACTTATATTATATGCCACTACTCTTAATAATTCACTGACAGGTCAATTAACTTTCCGAAAATAAAAAACATGGTTCCTTGGAAAAGGCAGCCATGTCAATGAACTTTTATTCACTTCAATTAACTTAAATGCGTAATGTCCTGTTCCACCACAATATCATGAAGTTTCTGACGTGGTGGTTCTGGGTCTTCATCTAACCCTTGTGAGGAAACTTTGTCAAACAATATTTTAATTGTTTGCAATAAGATACGCGCATCCAGAAAAATACTGTAGGTCTTAATATACAGCAGATCGAACTTCAGTTTACTATGATAATCAGAGGCATACTTGCCATAAACCTGAGCATAACCAGTAATACCAGCACGAACGTTATGCCGCAAGTAATAATGGGGTTCCTGCTCGTTAAACTGGTTCACAAAATAAGGTCGCTCCGGTCGAGGACCCACAATTGACATGTCACCCTTTAAAACATTAAAGATTTGGGGTAATTCGTCCAGCCGAAATTTACGCAAATACTTGCCAACCGGCGTAATTCGTGAGTCATGTGCAGTTGCCAAAACAGGGCCCGATTTTGCCTCAGCTGTAGCCGACATCGTTCGGAACTTCAGAATTTTGAACTCACGTTGGTTTAGCGTAATTCGAGTTTGCTTATAAATAATTGGCCCTGGTGAGGTCAATTTAACCAATAAAGCCGTAACCAACATAAATGGCGAGGCCAAAATCAGCATGAGAAGTCCAACAACAATATCAAAAATGCGTTTGAGAACGGCACTTTCAAATTTAATTCGAAATTGTGTAATTCCCATGACGCTTTCATCTTCAAAGTTCATAAGGTTGGGACGCAACATCAACAGGTTATCAAACGTTGAAGGCAGGAGGATCGTCTTTTCGCGCTTAATGATGATATCAATAATCTCACGACGCGTTTCATCAGGCAAGCTCTTGGTCAGATAGAAAATGTCTACCTTATCGATAATGGCTTTGGCATTCTCAACAAAATGATCAGAAATAACGTAGGTGACTTTATGCTTATTATTCTTGGCCGAATTGAAGTTTTCCAAAACTGCTGGCAGTTCATGTTCATAGGATAAAACTGCGACTTTGTAGTTACTCGTAAAGCGAATGTACATGTAATAAATGAACACCCGCCAGACACCAAGAATCAAAATGCTGAGCAGGAATGAGTACCCCAGCACCAATCGTGGAAACGCGAAAAATCGGCCCATGAAGGTGATCATCGTCAATCCCAAGATCGTAATCAATTGTGCCAAAACAGTGTTGAAGATGATGTCACTGATCCGCCGATTATAATAAACGTAAACGCCTAGGAAAAAATTAACCAATAAGAACAGCAATGAAATATAGATCGCTGATCCTTCATACATTTTAAAGTTCCACTCCGGAATGTCTACACCAAAACGCCAATAGAAGGCGAGTAGGATACTTAAATTAAAAAGACCGACATCACCAATCATCGTTAACAGCCGTTTAAAGCCATTCCACTCGGCACTCTGTTTCATACAGCAACCCTCTCAATAATTATCTTTACTTGAAAACAAGCTCACTCATTATAGCATACGTCTAAAATTTGACCGCACTGAAGGCCGGTGTCAACCTGCAACGTGCTGGATGATCAATAGCCATCAAAAATCAGCGTTGGTCAGGAATACCATCTCTTTCCGCACTCTTAATGCCTCTTCGAGCGGAAATGTCTGCCCACAAATATGGAAAGAATGTCTTAAAGATATGCTTGAATCGCCCACGAAACCCTAGATTCGCACTGCCCCAAGAATTATCGAAAAGATGTTCCATGTAATTCGCACTCCGATTTCGGCTTGCATATGTAAAGTAATCTCGAGGATAGACAAGAATCCCTGACGCTAGTTCCTGTTGTTTTCCATTCATCCGAAACTCCGGATAGAGCTTCATCAAAATTTTAGTCACCACTGGATTACTCGTCATATTTTGCATGTCATTTTGCAGTTCAGGAAATCGCCGCCCAGCATAGACATCTAAAATTTTTGCCAACAATGGTTCCTTGGCCTCGGCACCAATGAATGATGTCAAAATGCTGTTATCATATTGAAATCCCCATACCATTCTCTGCTTTAAAAATGGCGCAAGATCTTTTTTAACGATCATATCCGTATCCAGATAAAACCCACCATACTGATACAAAACCGCATAGCGCAACTCATCTGCCGCATAGCCAAGTTTACCAGCTTGAAACATTTTTTCCGAAAACGCGTATTGACTCAAGTCAAAGTTTTGATCGTTCCAGAATTTAAATTCCCAGTCCGGCAATTTCTCTCGCCATTCTTGGACACGCGCCTCAACGAAAGCAGGCGGTTTTGTCCCAAACCAGGCATAATGAATAATCTTGGGAATCATCATCTTCCTCTTTTCTGCATATCAGCGTTTGTCAGTAATGCCCATCAGCGAATAGTGAATGAAATAATACAAACTCTTGAAAAATCCTAAATGCTCATGCTGCCGATAGATTGTCCATGTCCACTGAGCAGCCTGAAGTTTATTGGAGCTTAATGAAGTCTGATGTTTCCGGTATTTAGCCAGAATCAGATCTGAAGCAAGATAGGCAACTATACCACTGCGCGCAATGGATAACCAGCAAGCGTAATCTTCATGGTTTATCTGTGGAAATGGATACTGTAAGGCAGTCTTTCGAGTCAGCATCACCGTTAACAGTCCAATACGATTACCCTTTAGCATTTCTTGATAAGTTAACTGAGTTTGCGACACTTTTCGCTGACCAACCTGAGTACCATGATCATCAACAACATCATAATTGCAGTACGAGAAATCAGCCTGATGCTCCTGCATAAAGCTAATCTGAACCTCGAGCTTTTTTGGCAACCACATGTCGTCACTATCTAAAAAGGCGACATATTGTCCTTGAGCATGCGCAACACCAACATTGCGGGCATTGGCAACTCCTTGATTCGCTGAAAGTTGAACGAGCTTAATTCTGGCATCCTGGGTCATTAACTTCTGAACAACAGCCACCGTGTCATCAGTTGATTGGTCGTCAACCACCCAGATTTCAAAGTCCTGAAATGTTTGTTGTCGTACAGATTGAATCGTGGCCGGAAGATAAGCGGCAGCGTTATACGCTGGGACAATGACAGATACGCGCGGTGCACTTTTCAAAACGGGTTTTCTCCTTATTCAAAGCAAACAACGTCTGACACTAAAATTATCAGCCACCATTGTACCATATGGCCAATCAATCTATCACTGCAATGACGCCACATACTTCGCCAACCCCTCAGCCAGCGGCGTATGCGGCATAAACTCGAACTGATCCAGCTTGTCTACCTGAGCATACGAGTCACGGATATCGCCCAATCGGGGTTCTTGATAAGTCGCGTGCAGTGTTTTGCCAGTTAACTTTTCAAGCTCTTTAGCGACCTGATTTAACGAGGTTTGCTGGCCATTTGCAACATTAAACACGTCGTCTCGGGCACTCGGTGTTTCGAGCAAACCGCGAATGGCCCGCACAACATCGCCTACATAGATAAAGTCACGTGTCTGCTCACCATCGCCGAAGAAGGTGAACGGCTTGTCGGCTTTTAACGCATCCATCATGATTGACAAAACGCCGCTGTATGGTGATTTCGGGTTTTGCTTTGGACCGTATACGTTGAAGAAGCGGGTGCAGACAACTGGCATGTTGTACAGCCGCCCATAGTTAAGAACTTCCCGTTCAGTGGCAAATTTATCCACCGCATATTGTGTCAACGGTTTAACTGCCATGGTTTCCGCTTTAGGCAATGCTGGTGAATCGCCGTAAACGGCTGCAGAGCTCGAAAAATACAGCTTTTTAAACCTGATTTGATGCGTACGCAAAGTTTCCAACATGCTAAGATTGGCCTCTTGATTCACCAAATGCGTTGCATACGGGCGCTCAACGGAATCTGCCACACTGGCAATTGCCGCCAGCAAAACGATGTAGTCAAATTTACCGTCAATCAGCAAACGGGACATGAAATCATGGTCCGTGATGCTGTGTTCATAAAAAGTCACCCGATCAGAGTCTGGAATATTTTCCCGCAGACCCATTGATAAATCGTCGACGATGGTCACGGTGTTCTTCGGGTCGGTTAATAGCAGTTCGGTTAAATTGGACCCAATAAAGCCGGCTCCGCCAGTCACTAAGTAGTTGCTCAAAATAGTTTCCTCCATTATGGTGACTTCATTTTCTTCATTATCGTATCACAGCTTCTGTCATGTCACTGCCACTTACTGAAAATGTTAGCAAAATGATAAAAAGCGCCGCTGTCTAGCGCCGCTCCTTTACTATGATATTTTTCTAAGCTACATGGATCCTAATTCGACTGCACGAGCCGCCGATCCAACCAACGACTTGCCAGTGACAAGGCATAGTTGACCACGAAGTACATCACTGCCAGCGCCACAAACATCGGGATCATATAGTTGATATTCTGCCCATAAATAATTTGCGCGTGGTAGGTTGCTTCTGGCAAGAGAATGATGGTGGCCAGCGAGGTGTCCTTGACCAGCGAGATAAACTGGCTGACGATTGGCGGAATCATTTTCTTCAAGGCTTGTGGCATGATGATATAGCGCATGGCTTGATAGAACGTGAGTCCATTGCTGCGAGCGGCTTCCATCTGGCCACGCGGCACCGCGTTAATGCCAGAACGGACGATTTCGGCGAGCATGGCCGATTCGAAAATGCTCATGGCGATAATCGCCGCAGCGACAACATTCAAGCGAATGCCAATGTCAGGTAAGGCAAAATAAGTGAAGAACAAAATCAGCAGTAATGGCAGATTTCGAATCAAATCAATCACAAAACCTACAATTGCTGAAAAATATTTAATTTTCACGTAACGTGCTAGGCCAAGAATCACGCCCAGAATAAAGCTAAAGAATATCGAGACAATCGAAACTTCCAGTGTCACCCCTAGTCCTTGAAGCAGGTAACGCAGGTTAATCCATGAATACGCGTCAATAAAATTATGCATAAGCCCTGCTCCTTTCTAGGCGGTGACCCATTTTTTCTCAAGATATCGCATCAGATAACTTAATGGCATCGTCAACACGAGGTAGAAAACCCCAACAATCAGATACGTATCAAAGGTGGAAAACGTCGTGGCGGCGATCAGTTTGCCTTGGTACATCAGGTCAAACCCAGCAACAAAAGCGAGGACAGAACTGTTCTTGACCAAGTTGATGAATTGATTGCCCAATGGCGGAATAACCATTTTAAAAGCTTGCGGGAAAATAATCTGGATCATCGCTTGATTGTACGTCATACCAATGCTACGAGCGCCTTCCATTTGCCCGCCTGGCACAGCTTCAATGCCGGCACGCACCGTTTCCGCGATGAATGCACTGGTATAAATCAGCAAACCAATCGTCCCAGCCGTAAAACCGTCAATTTTAACGATGAACTGCGGTACGATCACGTAAAAAGCCAATGTAATAACTAGCAGCGGGATATTCCGCACTATTTCAACGTAAATGCGCCCGATCACCCGCAAACTCTTGAATGGCGAAATTTCTAGGAGTGCGAACAAGGTGCCAACGATTAAACTGCCAATCAAGGCGAGAATGCTGGAAGCCAGTGTGTAACCGACACCGGACATAAAGGTTCCCCAGTTATTGGTAAGAATTGACCACATGCTATTCCACCTCCTTGAGACTGAAGCCTGGCACATCACCAAACCACTTCTTAATTAACTTGGCATAGGTGCCGTTTTGCTTAAGTTGCTTAATCGCCTTATT
This sequence comes from Lacticaseibacillus paracasei subsp. paracasei, assembly GCF_000829035.1. Taxonomy (NCBI): domain Bacteria; kingdom Bacillati; phylum Bacillota; class Bacilli; order Lactobacillales; family Lactobacillaceae; genus Lacticaseibacillus; species Lacticaseibacillus paracasei. The sequence continues at coordinate 2,048,845 of NZ_AP012541.1, forward strand.
GACAGCTTGCACAAATGGTTTTTGACCCTTGTTGATCGCAATCCCATAAGGCTCCTTCGTAAAGGTTCCGCCTGTGACGATATAATTTGGATCTTGTTCGGACATCCCATAAAGAATGCCGTTGTCAGTCGTGAGTGCATCGCCCTGCCCTGACTTCAGCGCAGTAAAAGCCTGCGCATAATCAGACAACTGCAAAACGGTGGTATCTGGCGCGGCTTTTTTAACGTTGTCAACGGAATTGGAGCCTTGCACCCCGATGACTTTTGTCCCCTTCTTCAAGTCTTTGACGGACTTAATCGGGCTGCCTTTTTTAACCAAAATACTTTGGCCAGCGTTGAAGTAAACATCGGAAAAATCCAAAATCTTTTGACGTTCTGGCGTAATTGTCATCGTTGCAATCACCGCATCGACGTTGCCGCCTTTGATCATCGGCACCCGAGTATCACTGGTGACCTGGACCAGTTGGGCCTTGCCTTTGCTACCAAGGATCTGCTTCGTGATTGCCTTAGCCATATCGACATCAAAACCTTCAATTTTACCGGTTTTGATATCCATCAGTCCAAACAAACGGGTGTCAGCTTTAACACCCCAGACAATCGTATTTGTCGTCTTGGCAGTTGTTAAAATATCGCGATCGGCGACACTTTTGCCGCAACTACTTAGTGGCATCATTAACAACACTAAGAGCAACGGCAGGAGCATGCGTTTCCACAATTTTGCCATTCAACTTCCTCCTCTTTAAACGCGATCGCTGGCGTAGAAATCTGCGCATAAGGATCTTGATCATGGTGGCCAAGGCCATCACTTCCAAGGCCGTTTACGCGCCATTTTCACCGCCCAGCTCACGCCCTTAGTGGTTAATAATTTTACTGAGAAATTCCTTGGCCCGTGGTTCTTGAGGATCATCAAAGAATTGATCGACATTGGCCGAGTCAACCAGAATCTGGCCGTCATCCATAAAGACAATCCGATTACCGACGTGACGAGCAAAGCCCATTTCGTGAGTGACAACCACCATGGTCATGCCCTGTTCGGCAATTTTCTGCATCACATCCAGCACATCGCCGATCATTTCCGGATCCAGTGCACTGGTCGGTTCGTCAAACAAAATAGCTTTAGGTTTCATCGCCAAACTGCGGGCGATAGCTACCCGCTGTTGCTGTCCACCAGAAAGCTCACCTGGGAAACTGTCGGCTTTATTTTCGAGGCCAACCATTTTCAACAGATCATGCGCTTCCTGCTCAACTTCTTGCTTATTTCGTTTCAGAACCAAATCTGGTCCTAAGGTCACGTTTTGCAACACATTCTTATTGGCATACAGGTTAAAATGCTGGAAAACCATACCCACATTTTTGCGAATGCGGTTCATATCGGTTTTCTTGTCAGCTAGGTCAAAATCATTCACGATTAGTTGTCCAGATGTGATCCGCTCCAGCCCATTGATGCAACGAAGTAAGGTACTTTTGCCGGATCCAGACGGCCCAATGATGGTGACAACTTCACCACGATCAACTGTGAGATTGATATTCTTTAAAGCATGAAATTTACCAAAGTACTTATTAACGTCATGAAATTCGATCATTGACATGTTCGAGGACCTCCTTGGGTTCACTGATGCTTATCATGGATTTTACAGAGAAACTTAATAATGCGCAAATATTTCTTATTCATTATGACAACCTTTTTGCTTTGAAGAGCTTCTCATCGCCTTTATTTGGGACTTCTGAGCGTTCTATGAAGTTTTAAAAGGTCTTGTGATCACTGGTATCTAAAACCGCTCAGACGTCAGTAGCTACCCTTCTATGACAAATGAATCAGTCCTAAAACGTTATGATTGCCTTGCTACCATTCAAAAGGACAGTTATCTTGATTGCCTGCCGCTGGTTAATCACCTAACTCACACTCAAAAAAATCAGGCCAACGTCACTTTTGCGTTTCTAGAAAAGTAACGGGTCTACACTTTCTGGTGTTGAGAAATAATCAACACTGAACGTGTAGGCCCTTTTTGGATAACGCAAAAAGACACCTACTCAGTGTCCATGCTATGCTTGTTAGCGTCGAAACCAAAAGCAAGCGAGGTTATGAGTAAATGTCCCAATACGATCCTACACTGTCCGTCCTTGGAATACCAGACCATAATATCAAAGTTGCCTTTGTTCGTCATGAATATCGCGGCAACGGGGTACGTCGCCGCCAGTATCATGTGATTGATGCCGAGCTGACTTACCGGTTAACCCGGTGCCCACTGTGTGGCTTTGAGGCCTTGCACCCTAACGGGTTTTATACGGCCCACGTGCGCGTCCTCAATGGGGTTGAAATGCCGACAGTCATTGACTTGCACAAGCAACGATGGCGCTGTCATAACTGTTACCACACAGTCAGTGCCAAGACGCCACTCGTGCAACCCAACCACACGATCGCCACTCACATGACAGAGCGAATCATGAAGTTAGCGCATGAACGGTTGCCAGTCAAAACCATCGCCCGTATTATCGGAATCTCAGCTTCCTCGGTTCAACGGATCATTGACCAAAATCTCAAACTCCGACCGGCTCGCCGGCTGCCCACGCGACTCTGCTTTGATGAGTTCCTTTCCACTCATGGCATGATGTCGTTTATCTGTCTTGATGCCGATTCACATCGTCTGATTGCCTTGCTTGGTGACCGATTCAACCGCACGATTAAAAACTTCTTCATCGCTCATTATTCACTCGCTGAACGCACTCGGGTCCAGACGGTCACCATGGACATGAATGCAGCTTATCAGACGATTATTCATGAGGTTTTCCCCAAGGCCCAAGTCGTCATTGATCGGTTCTATATCATTCAACTTGCGGCTCGTGCCCTTGATCAGGTACGCGTCCAAGCGCTCAAACAGCTTGATGACAAACACAGCCGTCCTTATAAGATCATGAAGACAAACTGGCGGCTTTTTCATCAAACTGCGCCTGACGCTAAACACAAACAGTTCCTGTTTGGTTTGAATGAATACGTCACGCAACAGGAGGCCATCGATATCGCACTTGATACTGAGCCCAAGCTCAAGCAAACCTACGAGACCTACTTAGCGCTTCATGATGCCTTGATGGTGAAGAAACATCCCACGGAACTGGCAAACCTGTTAGCTACTTACGAGCCAAACGGTACGGCAATGGACATGACGATCGCGACGCTTAAGCGACACAAAGTCGCTGTTCTCGCCGCTGTCACCAGCCCTTATTCCAACGGTCCGATCGAAGGGGTTAACCGCCTCATCAAGTCACTCAAACGATCCTGTTTTGGCTTCAAGAATCAGCTGAACTTCTTCAAACGAATCTACCAAATCACGGCATAACATGACAAAGACGGCTCCCCAAATGGAGAACCGCCTCAAATGATAAATTTATTCTTCAACACCAGTTGACGTAGAGCCAAAGTAACGTCGTCCTGACTGTAGCCTTTTTTCAATTGATGGCACAACTATTTCATAACAGTTTATTCATCGTGGCGATGCCGTCTGCTTTCGCGAGTCGGCAAGGGCTTGGATGCAGCCTGCGAGGTTGACGGGGCTGGCTCATTGGTCATCTTAGCAGTTTCGCGTTGGCTTTCGCGCGTTGTGTGTCGTGAGTCCAAAGGCTCCGCCTCATGCTCAGGCTGCCGATCACCAGTAGTTGCCTTGTCCTGATACGCCAACTGCACGGTTAAACTGTAAGGTTGCGCTTCCTTGCGTAAGCCGCTTCGACCCAGCAGCTTCTGTTCACCACCGATCAAAAAGACATTCGCAACCACAAGATGATAGTCACGCTGCGCCGCTTCGACCGGCAACAAACCGACCCGATCAACGGTGGCCAGTGGCTTGGCCATTAAGGCATTCAAGCCGCCCGTGATGACAAGCTTACTGTCTAGGTGCTGTAGATCAAAGAATGGCAACGGGAACGGTGCGCCAATCGCCAGAACCGGTTGTTGCGTCTCCTGTGCCACACGACCAACGGCTTTGTCATCTAGTCCTTGATAATTCAAACTCAGCACACCTTGTTTAACGAGGCTATCGACAAGCGTATCCAAATTGGCTTGCTGTTCCTCCGTCATGGTGACATCGGCCGTCAGCAATTGATCTTGTGAAAAAACGCCTTGAGCCGGTGCTGCACCCAATTGTGTGCGCAATTCATTTTCGACAGCGGTTTTTTTGGCAGCGTTACTGCCAAGCCATTTTTCAACCTTGGGTGAAATGTCAAACTTCGTTGTCTTATTTGTAAAATAATATAAGAAGTTCAAGCCAATAAAATACAAAAAGACAACAAATGCAAGCATAAACAGTGCGCCGCGAATGCGAAAGTCCGGATAGCGCAGGTTTTGAATCGCCACATATAGTAAATAGAAGTTGGCAATGAGTGCCACCCACGTGAAGGCTTTCCCCTTGGGTTTGTCGGCAACGTTAAAATAGCCCAACACGCGGTTGATAATATCAATAACAGTTAACATGATCTCATCCTTTCCGCGAGTTACTGACCGCCAGAGCCGGTTGTGTCTGTTTCTTGTCCATTTTGATTATTATTCTGCTGACTAGGTGTTGTTGAGCTTGTTGAGGCAGAAGCAGACGGGGTTGACGTTGTGTCTGAGCTGCTTGGTTCCTGAGTTGAAGCAGCCGAACTCACGGTGCTGTTATCATCATTTTGATCTTGATTGCTGGTTTCAGCCTGCGATTGGCTAGCCTCTGGTTGCCGCGACGCCGAAGCTTGACTCGGTGCAACATGTGACGACGCGGACTGACCAGCGCGCGAGGCAGATTCTGATTTTATTTTTGATACCAATTCACTTTGCTCAGTCGCCGATTTTGGTTGGTTCACCGGATTGATCGTGTTCACAATGTTATATGCACTAATCAAAACAATGAGTGACACAATCGCAGTCGGTGGTAATAATGGCGGGGTACGATAAGCCATGAAGCCAGCTCCTTTCATCCATCGTTTAATTGTACCTCAATAACTAGATGATACCATTTAAGTTCTTGCTAAGATGACAAGTTTGCCATTTCCGGAGTCTTTAAATGGTGGTCATGTCTGCCCTGATAACACGCTCCCATTCAAAGATGGAAGAAGCCGACAACGTACACCTAAACGTCTTCCACCTCAACTCATTCGGGGCGCATTCCGCTGACGCCCTGTCTTCAAAGCGCTGCCGCCTGCGTTCATAAAAAAAGCACATACATCAACATGTACATGCTCGCCTGTCGCTTAGGCATTTTTAAGGCGGTCTGCGTGTTGCTGGCATTCCGCACACAGCCCATAAAGTTCAAAATTATGACTTTGAATTTTTGCACCCGGCACTTGTTTCTCGAAGTAATTGAGTGGACACATTTTCAACTCGATCACTTTCCCGCAATTTGTACAAATAAAGTGGTGGTGATGCGGATGCTGGAAATCACACTGTAATTTCACAACAATCTGATCATCTTGCATCCGGCTTTCAACAATGCCCATCTCAATAAATGATTTGACATTTCGATAAATAGTATCGTGAGAGACTCCCGGAAATTGGGTACGCATATAACGATCCAGTATCGTCACCGCCGTGTAGCGATGCTGATTCCTGCCGAGATAATCAACCATCGATTCACGCTGCTTGGTCACGCGATAACCGTGCTGTTTCAATTCTTCTAATGCAATCGTTGTGTTATCCATGCGAACTCCTTTAGCTTGACACTTTGATTAATGGCGTGTAGACTATTAAATCGTATTGATTACGATTAATCAATCATTAGTGTACCACGCAAAACAGGAGGAAGCAATATGGCAGAAAAAGCTGACTACGCATCCGCAGCACGGCGGTTGAAGAGTAAAAACCCGAAAACCCGTTCACGGGCAAAACGCGTGATTAAAGCCGTTAAGAAACCAGTCAAGTAATTTTATCGCATTATTCAAACAACATGTAGCAAGGCGCGAGCACCGGTGATCATCACCGTGGCTCGCGCCTTATTTTTCTTCTAAATCGATGCGGGCAAGGCCGCAACTTTTCAAAGCCAAGGTTTTCATAAATTGATCCACTTGCTCGCGCGCCTCATCCCAACTGTCATTTTTGATCACAGTGGCAAACGGCTTTAGTTCGTCTGGCAAGGTTAAATCGCGTTTATATTCCGGACTTTTCAACCGCGCAGCAACCATGGCAGGATCATCGCCACGGCTCAACAACCGATCTTTTAATACCGTTGGGTTATCAATTGTTAAAAATAAGACCACGACCTCCTTTGGCAACTCACGCACATAGGTAATGGCACCTTTTGTGTCTAGAACAATACTAAGGAAGGGATGCTTGGTCCAGTTTTTTTCAAGCGATTCATGGGAGGAACCGTACTCATAACCAGCATAAGTGACTTTTTCGATAAAATGTTTGGTCGCAAAACTCGCCGGTGTTTCGAAATAGTAATCGACCCCATTCTTTTCCCCTGTGCGCGCCGGACGGGTGGTGTGCGTCATCACGCGGTGGATGCGATAATTATCGCGGAGATAACCACTCACCGTCGTTTTGCCAGTCCCTGTTGCCCCAGTGATCACAATCAACTTATGCGCAGCTTTCATGATCAGCCTCCTCTTAAATGATTGCCTCGATTGTACCAAATCAGCGCGGATTAGTCAGCTTGAAAACAGGTTGATTGATTCGGTTTATCAATAACGCTGTTACCAACTAAGAATGGCTAATGCTGATCATGATAAAAAGCAATCACGCCCATTTGTTGACTCTCCACAAACCCAGCGGCTTTATAAAAGCTTCGCGTTTTCGGATCATCGTCCGTCAATAAAACCCGTTGCCGCACTTCAGGGAACCGCGCCAGCAAAGCTTCTATTAATTGTTTGCCGATACCTCGACGCTGATATTCTGGCAAAACCAACAGATCCTGAATAAAAAGAATGGTTTCGCCGTCACCGACTGCTCGGATTAAGCCAACTAACTGTTTGCCCTCATACGCACCTAACACCATCAATGAATGGGTCAGTGCCCGTTCAAGTCGCGCAGGATCGCGGGTATACATGCTCCAACCGACACTTTTATAAAGTGCCAAAACCTCGGGCATAGTTGGTTTTTGATCAGTAATTGTCACCATGGCGTGTGTCCCCCTTTATAAAAGAATGTTTTGCTTAGAGTAGAAAAAAAGATCGATCACGCTTGATCGACCTTTCAAATACTATTGCAGGATGTGAACGATATTTTTACAGACGACGACCGAAGCTTGGTGCGAAGTATGCCATGCTCTGAATCGTAACGTTTTGACCAGGAGCTGGTGCGTGAAGATATTGGCCACCGCCAATGTAAATACCAACGTGGTAAGCACTACCAACGCCGCCCCAGAAGACCAAGTCACCGGCCTTTAAGTCAGAAACGGAAACGTATGAGCCAAGCGTACTTTGAGCTTGCGAAGTCCGTGGCAAGCTGATCCCAGCTTCTTTAGCTGCATAGTAGATCAAACCTGAGCAGTCAAAGCCTGATGGTGAAGTGCCGCCATAAACGTACGGAACACCGATATACTTAGCGGCGTTGCTGGCAATACTGCCACCGGAAACTGAAACCGAGCTGGTGTTTGAAGCAGGTGCTTGTGAAGCGCTGGCGCTTGAAGAAGCACTGGTGGTGCTGGTATTGGTGCTGGTGTTAACGCTACTTGATGCTGCACTGCTTGAGGCGGTGCTGGTTGAAGAAGCAGATGGTGTTGCGGCAACAGCAGCGGTTGCTGCGGCAGCTTTAGCAGCATCTTCGCTGGCAGCCAACTGAGCCAACTTATCTTTGTTAGCTTCAAGCGTTTGCTGTAAATCGGATGCAGATTTTTCAGCATCACTCTTTAAGCTTTCGATTTTAGCCTTGTCGCTTTCCAACTGGCTCTTTGTCGCAACAAGTGTTTCTTGCTTGGCTTCTTGTTCCGTTTGCAGGGTCTTAACTTTGGCCTGTGAGTCCTTAACCGCCTGCAATGCTTCTGCACTGGCTTGGCTAAGTTTGTTGACCGTCAGTGAACGACCAACAAGATCTGTAAGGCTGTTTGAATTCAAAACAAAGTCAAAATAGATATTGCCTGTAACTGAATTACCAACCTGCTTTTGCAATGAAATCAATTGTTCCTTCAGATTGTCTTTACGCTTGCCGACTTCGACTTGCGCCTTAACAATTTGTTGGTTGTAAGAGGCAATTTTAGCCTGACTAGCACTAATTTTTTCTTCAGCATTCTTAATGTCTAATGCTTTGTTAGAAACATCATTGCTCAACTTCGCGGTTTTTTCATTTGCCGTTTGGATTTGCTTGAGCAAGGCATCATTCTTGGCAGTCAAACTAGACTTATCGTCATCAGCTTTAACTGTTGTGGCAGCCACCCCTGAAACCCCAACCCCAGCCAATGTTGCAACTGTGATAAAGCCTGTAACTAATTGCTTTAATTTCATCTTTATCGTCACTCCTGCTTTCGTTTTGTTCACAACTGCTACATTAACACTGGACTGTTACAGTCTCGTTACAGCATGTTTACTATCAGAATACTTTCTTCAACATATTGTCATGGTCAAATATAAGGAAGTTCATAAGAACTTTTTATTTCGGTTATTTTCAAGAAGAAAAGGAGAGTCGAAGGTACCAAAAAAGGCCTGTGATAAACGTTTGTTTTATCACAGGCCTAAATCACCAGTCGTCATTTTTATTAACTGTTATTGTTTAATAGTAAATTGGCTATACCAATCATGCGACTTAAAGGGTTACTTTGCCGCCTTGATATCGACTAAAAAGTACCGCTTTTTACCACGCCGAACGATGACATATTGGCCATCAAAATGAGTGCTCGGATCAACCTCGAAATCGAGCTCCCGCTGACGTGTACCGTTGATCGTGATCGCACCATTTTGAATGTCTTCGCGGGCTCGACGGCGGCTTGGTTCGATTTTGGTAGTGTCGACTAACCAAGTCACAATGTTTTCTGCGGTCTCCGGTGCCTCAACTGTTGGAAACTGCTTGAAACCCTGCTTGATATCATCAGCGCTCAGCTCAGCGACATCACCGGAAAAAAGGGCAGCACTGATATTTTCGGCCTGATCAACCGCTTTTTGACCGTGGACAAACTTTGTCACCGCACGCGCCAATTCACGCTGTGCTTCACGTTTTTCCGGATGTGTCTTAGTTGCTTCAACCAATTCGGCAATAGCATCGCGCGACAAGAACGTGAAGAACTTGAGGAACTTCTCGACGTCGGCATCATCCTGATTGAACCAGAACTGATAGAACTCGTAAGGTGACGTCTTCTCCGGATCAAGCCAAACGGCGCCGCCAGCAGACTTACCGAACTTGGTACCGTCAGCCTTCAACATCAATGGATTGGTTAGACCGTAAGCACGGGCTTCTGGTCCCTCGATGCGATGAATCAAATCGATCCCAGCCGTAATATTGCCCCACTGATCGGCCCCGCCAATTTGCAATTGAACATCTTCGTGTTTGAACAAGTGCAGGAAATCGACCGACTGCAGAATCTGATACGTGAATTCCGTGTACGAGATGCCGTTTTCCAAACGACTGGCGACGACTTCTTTATTTAGCATACTGTTAACGGAAAAAAGCTTGCCATAATCCCGCAGAAAATCAAGCATGGATAATTTCGATAACCAATCATAATTATCGACAATCCGAAAATCATCGGTTCCGAATAGGTTCTCCATTTGGGCGGTCAATTTCTTTTTATTTGCAGCAATCGTGTCCATGGTTTGCAAGACCCGCTCGGAATTACGCCCGGATGGATCGCCAATCGAGCCAGTGCCCCCACCAATGACAATCACGGGACGATGGCCCAGAAGTTGAAACCGTTTGAGAATCATGAACGGAATCAAATGGCCAACATGTAGTGAATCGCCAGTCGGATCGGTGCCACAGTATACACTGACTGCTTTTTCCTCAGTCAGTTTCCGCAGACCATCTTCATCGGTTAATTGATTCAACGCCCCACGCCACTTTAATTCGTCTAAAATTTTGCCTCTGTCTGTCATGTTACTTGTTCCTCCCTAAACACATTTGCTGGCACAGCAACCGCTGTATAAGCGCCTTGGGGCTATTATGGCCAAAAGGCGCTTACATTTAACTTTTAAGCACGCCAGTTCACGCTCTTGACTAAAATTTGTCTTTGCCAGAATTTACCGCTACCTGTGAGCTGAGATGCAGGATGGCAACGTCTAGATCGTTGGTCAAGGTCATTCACAATGGCATAAAAAAAGCCCCTGATCTTCAACGATCAGGGACGATTTTCACCGCGGTACCACCCACATTATGCTTTGCATCACTCTAATGGATATCGGCATGACCCGTTAACCAGGCTTTCATTGAGGTGTAATTCGTGATCAAAGGCGGAACGGTTTGCAGCAACCACCGTTTTTCTTAGACCTGCCTAGGACCACTACTGCGGCTCATCTGGTGACTTTATGGTTTAGATCTTAACACATGTAGGCGAACGGTTCTATTCTTTTTGGACATTCTTCCGGAGTTCGCGCTAACGACGCAGTACTTCTGAAGTGCGCCTAACTTTTCACTTTTGCGGGTCCTGTGGTGCTTCTTTTGGATCTCGATCGGCTGGATAGGCTTTGACGTCAGCGTCTAGAATATCGTATTCATCCATGAGCCTGCGTTCGACGCGCTCTCCTAGATCATAGGAATCGGCTACGGTCATATTGGGATTGACACGAATACCGATGGTTAGCAAGACAGCATCGCCTGCATATCGTGCTTCAATACTTTGAACGCCTTTGACACCTGGGACTGCACTGATTGTTTGGCGGTAGGCAGCAATTTTTTTGGTGTCGAATCCATCTGTTAATTCAAAAATGGATTCTCGCAGGATAGTCCAAGCCGCATATAAAATCAAACAACCAACGGCCACAGCTGCGCCACCATCCAGCCAAAGCCAGCCAGCTTTGGCACCTAAGATGGCGAGTAACGTGCCACCGCTGGTCACAGCGTCGGCAAAGCTATCCTTGGCCGCCGCTCGCAAAACACTGCTGTCCAATTGCTTCGCCCTAATATGGTTAATCAGTGAAACGGTGCCCATTGCCAATCCTGCCGCTAAGCTAACATAAACCGCAAGTTCTCCGGGAACCTGCAGCTTACCTTGATACCAAGCTTGCAGACCGTGATAACCGTCAATGACAACATCTAGACCGACGACGAGCATGATTAAGCCAGAAAAGAGTGTTGCGATGGTTTGAAAGCGCCAGTGGCCAAATCGGTGTTCACTGTCAGGCCGTTGTTGGGAAATCTGCAAACCCCAAAGTAAAATCAGCGCAGAGGCCACACCAGTCAGGTTATTCAACCCATCCGCAGCCAATGCCCGAGAATGCGCTAACTGCGCGATCCACAATTCTACCACGGTCAACCCGCCATATACAATCAGATTCAGTGCAGCAGCATGCTGGGCACTTTTCAGGCGGGCAAACCGGCGTTGTTCATCTTTTAAAATATTTCGACCAGCATCCATGCGACATCCTCCTGACTAAATTAATTTGTTTATTAAAGACTATTATAATTCAAATAACGCACCGGTGACTGGTTATAACTTTACAAAATGATAGCGAGAGCGCTTTCTTACAAAATTTTTCATAACAATAAAAAAAAGCCCAGCAATAGCCGGGTTTTATCAAGCATCGTTCATATCAGCCGTTTTCGTTTTGCCGCTTCAAAGCGCTTGTCAATCGTTCCAATCGAGCAATGGTGTCATGTAAGGTCAGATAATAATAAACCATATTGCCTTCGCGGCGTGAGCCAACCATGCCAATGTCTTTGAGATGCTTCAGATGGTGCGAGGTCGCTGGCTGTGACAAACCGATAGCATCAGCCAAGTCGTTGACTTTTAAGCCTGTATCATTGTCTGCCGTTCCCAAAATCATAATCAATTTTTGTCGACTTGAATTCGATAACGCATTGAGATGTCCAATATCTTGCTTAAACTCTTTTAAAGCCTCTTGTTGCGCAGAGCTATATGCCGCCATTATGATGGCCTCCTTATAAACGCGTTTACGATTGCAGAAACTTGCGTCTTTAGAACACGGTATGCATCAAATTTCACTCATAACGAATATTACCTGAAATCGTAACGATTGCAACCAATATGCAAACCGTTCATACTGAATGCATGTCAATCGATTATTTTTGGAGGTGCCAATATGACCACGACGACCACTTTTCATGGTTTGGGTGCGGATAACACGCTTACCGTTTATGCAGATGGTGCTAATGAACTATTGAATCAAAGCATCAGCATGATTAATGCTTATGCCCATTTATTATCGCTGTATGATGAAGCATCCCTGCTGACTTTGATCAACAAGCAGGCCGGCAAAGAACCGGTTCACATTCCGGTTCGCCCTGTGTTCAATCTGATTGCTCAAGCGATCGCCTGGAGCAAACGCGGATTAGGTTACAACGCCTTAATCGGCCCGATCGTCAAACTTTGGCGCATCGGTTTCGATGATGCCCATGTTCCGACTGCCGAAGAAGTCACTGCCGCGCTTGCTTTGACAGATCCCGATCTTGTCGAGCTTGATTCAGAAAATCAAACTGTTTTTCTGACCAAACCCGGCATGGCCCTTGATCTTGGCGGTATCGCCAAAGGTTTCATTGTCGATCAAGTCTATGATCTTTGGGACAAAACCGGCGTTGAAGGTGGGTTGATTGACTTAGGTGGTAATCAGCGGCTCGTCGGTAATGCAGCCAGCGGCGTACCGTTATGGCAGTGGCCAATCACTGACCCGCGGACACCGGGAAAACGCAGTATCGCCACCTTGACAACCACCCCTAAAGCCGTCGTGACGACTGGTATTTATGAGCGGCACTCAGAGATCAACGGCAAAGAATATCACCATTTGCTTGATCCTAACACAGGCTATCCCGTCGAATCAGACATGGCCAGCATTACCGTCGTGGCCGATAGTGGCCTGATCGGAGACGTGTTATCTTCCATCGGTTTTTATGCTGGCATCCCTGCCGGTTACGATGCCGTTGAAGCCGAGGGTGAGGAAGCCATCTTCGTTACTAAAGATACCCGCGTTTACCAAACCAGCGGCCTGCGCGAAACCTTGGCCGTCACCATGTAAACCTTAGCCACCGTTGTCTTCAGACATAATAGTTTGGGACATCACTCATAATCATCAAAAAGGCAAACAAATTCCACTGTAAAGCGGAAACTGTTTGCCTTTTCTTATTGTAATCTATTGGAATTTTAAAGATATTAGTGCCAAGGCGGAGCAATCGTAGGCCAGATGGGGCTCAGCCGTGCAAACAACACAGCGACCGGGCTTTGTCACTGATGTTGTTAGGCGACTTCGAGACCGGTTTTTGGGCTCGAAGCGCCGTCACAGCGTTCCAGCCCCGTCTGGCCGGAGATTGCGGAGTTTGGCACGGCATGAGACTCTTTGGCCTAGACCTTACCCCCCGATTATTCAGAATCTAATAAATCACAAACCCAATACGACAATTATGCCCCATTATTTTATGCCAAAATGCTATAACAAATCACAGCATTCATAACAATAACATAAGCGTTAAATCTGCTGCCAAATCACACCGCCTGCCGGTACCATCGTGCCTACTGGCAATAAAGCGCGCAAACTTTTTGGCACTAATTCAGCATGCGGATCCTGTAACACTTGCGGTGATCCAGTTGGATTGGCCAGAACTACCAGCGTTTGGGTATCATTTTGGCGGACGAAGCCAAAACTGTCTTCAAACGTAAATGGGAAAAAAGCGGCACCTGCAGCCAAGGCTGGCTGATCAATGCGGGTCTGAAGCGCGATTTGATAAATATCCAAAACAGCCTGATCTTCATGGCCCCACGGATAAAAGGCGCGGTTATCCGGGTCTTTACCGCCAGTTAACCCGGCCTCATCCCCGTAGTAAAGGCACGGCACCCCAGGCAGCCAGTAAAATAGCGAGACGATAAACTGCAACTTACGCCGATCACCATCCAACATCGTTAAAATCCGTGGTGTATCATGACTGCCAATGTTGTTGAAATTGAACGCAAACGCATTTGTTGGATAATTCTCTTTCAACGTCATCAATTGACGCACAAATCCTGCCGCGTTTAACTGCCCATTTGTCAGGTCAATCAACATGGATCGCAGCGGATAATTCATGACTGCATTCAATTCGCCGCCTTCAAAATATTGCCGCCGCTTGCCATAAGCCTGTTTATTGGAGGCATCCTCCCAGACTTCGCCGATCAGCACCCGCTCCGGAAATTGATCAAGCGTGCTGCGAATCTGCCGGATAAAATCGTCCATCAATTCATCGGCAACATCCAAGCGCCACCCATCAACGCCTAAGTCAGTCCAATAACTGATCACCGAACCTTTTTTAGCCGCAATGAAGTCATGAAAGTCTTGATTATCCTTATTAATGGCTGGCAGATCCTTCACGCCCCACCAGCTATTGTAGTCATCAGGAAATCGCTTGAATGAAAACCACGAGGCATATGGGGAATCCAAGCTATTGGCCGCACCCACGTCTGAATATTCATTGACGGCATTGAAGTAGCGGCTATCAGCGCCAACGTGGTTAAACACGCCATCCAGAATGACATGCATCCCCAACTGATGCGCTGCCGCCAAAAACTGCTTAAAGTCATGCAGCGAACCTAAAACTTCATCAATTGCGAAATAATCGCCGGTGTCATACCGATGATTGCTCCGCGCCTGAAAAATTGGACTTAAATATAAGGCGTTGATGCCACGGGCTGCCAATAATGGCAGCTTTTGTTGAATGCCAGTCAGATTACCGCCGTAAAAATCCCAGCGAATGATCTCGCCATCGTTCCCGCGAATATACATGGGCCGATCGGTTTTTCGCCCATACAGAAAAGAGTTTTCCTTCGGAGCATTCACGTGACCGTCAGCATTCCCATTATTGAAGCGATCTACGAAGATATGATAAAAACGGGCATTTTGATACCACGCCGGAACGGGATCAAATGCGGTCACAACGGTCATCTGATAATTAACCACATCCACATTTTCCGGGTAAAGCTGACCAAGCCCGCCAAAGCCACCGCCGACTGCCCCAAAGCGTTCTCGGCCATTGTCGCTTTGCAACTCAAAATGATAAAACCAAAGACCGGCATTAGGAGGCGTAAACGTCACTGTGTAGCCGTTAGGGCTTTTCGTCATCGGCAAGGATTGCGTTTGATCGCAATGTTCGTCTGGCATGATGACAAGTGTGGCTTGTGTCACCGCACCATCAGCCTGTGCCGTCAATGTCACAGCCGTGCCTTTTTGCACCGCGCCAAAAGGTCGGCGATCGGTAAATGAATCAAATTGAAACATTGTGTTCCTCCATGTGTCATGTACACGAAACGTTCTCAAAACCGATAAATGAACCTTCATTAATCACGCAACCGATAGCTGGATTGATAACAATGAGCGCCAAGGCATGCTGATCAGATGCCATTCTAAATCGAGTGTTTCCGATAAGTCCGAGCTGGCGTCGCGGCGATTCAGGCTGATGACTGCGCGGCCAACTTTCTGCATGTTATCTAAAAAACAATCATCAAAAGTAGCCTCGGTATGACCTCTTTAAGCCTCGTGATCATCTTCTGGTGTCTTTGCCACCACATGCCAAATCTCGCGACCATAGCGTTGAACCGTAAAGTCAGCCGAGAATCGGCCACTTTCGGCAATATTAGCCAACGCCTTTTTGGCCCAAATGCGCGGTTGTTGATAAAGCTTATCCAGTCTTTCGTTCGCAGCCAGATAACTTTCAAAATCGGCCAACACGAAGTATTCATCGTTGTAAGTCAACAACGAATTGAAAATGTCACGACCTTCTGTTTCAATCCCCGGGATCTGCCCATTGACCAGCATATCCAGTGCGGCGTGCAAGCGTGGATCTTGATCGTAAAAGTCGCGAGCATGATAATCGCCACGCTGGTAATAACCGGCAATTTCTTCCTCTGTCAACCCAAAAATCTCAACGTTGTCATCACCCACGGCATCCTTGATCTCGATATTTGCGCCATCAAGTGTCGCCAAGGTCAAGGCACCGGCACTCATCAGCTTCATGTTACTGGTGCCGCTGGCTTCCTTACCGGCTGTGGAAATTTGTTCAGAAATATCGGCCGCAGGAATAATCTTTTCAGCCATGGTGACACCATAATTCGGCAAGAAAACAACTTGCAAGTACTTGCTTACTTCTGGATCACCGTTGACCAAATCGGCAACTGCATTCATAACCTTAATGATTTCCTTGGCATAAACGTAACTTGGCGCAGCTTTAGCGCCAAAAATGTGCAAACGCTTTGGTCGTTTTTCGCCACGTTTGATCGCCAAGTAAGCATCAAGAATCCCTAAGACATGCAATAATTGCCGTTTATACGCGTGCAGGCGTTTGATCTGCACATCAAAAATGGCATCAGGATCAACTTTGACGTGCACAACTTGATCAATATACTTCGCCAATGCTCGTTTATTTTCGGCCTTAGCAGCATTCAGGTCGTCGAGAAAACGGGTATCATCGGCGAAATTATGCAACTGCCGCAATGCCAACGGGTTTTTCCGCCAAGTTGTCCCAATTTTTTTATCCAAAAGGTGGGAAAGCGGTCGATCGCCAATTTGAATCCAACGCCGCGGCGTGATGCCGTTTGTCTTGTTATTGAACCGTTCTGGAAAGATTTGATACAAGTCATGCAGGACGTCTTTTTTAAGCAACTCACTATGAATTGGGGCCACGCCATTGATCGCATGGGAACCAATTGATGCGAGATAGGCCATCCGCACCTGTCCGTTACCAAGCGGCGCAATCCGATCAATCATTGCTTGACCAAATTGCGGCACGAAAACCAGCCGGAAGCGGCGATCGATTTCCTGAATGATTTGATAGATTCGCGGTACCATGCCGCTGAACATATCAATTGGCCAAACTTCCAGCGCCTCTGACAACAACGTATGGTTCGTGTAGCTCATCACCTTGAGCGTAATGCGCCAAGCTTCGTCCCAGCTAACATGCTCATCATCCATTAACACCCGCATCAGCTCCGGAATTGCCATTGCCGGATGGGTATCATTGATATGAATGGCAACGCGATCTGCAAACCCGGCCATGCTGTTATGGGTACGGCGATAATGGCGGACGATGCTTTGAATCCCAGCACTGGTAAAGAAGTACTCCTGCCGCAATCGCAGCTGCTTGCCGGATGCATCGGAATCGTCAGGATAAAGAATCTGTGTAATCTGATTGATCCGTTCTTTTTGTTCCAACGTAAAATCGGTGCCGGCATTGATCGGTGCTTCAGCAGACCACAGACGCAGGTTATTCACCACCTGATTGTGGTACCCCACCATGGCCACATCGTATGGTACAGCCAATACATCGTCAGTATTGTGATAGATCACCCGCAGATTGCCGCTACGACTTGGGCGTAACTCAACCCAGCCGCCGAATTTAACCGTGACTGCGCGATTTTCTTTACGAGTCTCCCATGCAAAGCCATTCCGCATCCAATCATCTGGCAGCTCCACTTGATACCCGTTGACAAAGGCCTGCTTAAACAGCCCGTACTGGTAGCGAATACCATTGCCGTTACCAGCCATGCCGACACTAGCCATGGCATCCATAAACGCTGATGCCAACCGACCTAAACCACCATTGCCTAAACCTGGATCTGCTTCAGCATCAAAAATTTTCTGTGGTCGCAGTCCCAACTCATTCAACCCTGCTTCAACTTCACTCAGGATGCCAAGATTTAGCAAATTCGACTGCAGCAGTCGGCCTGGCAAAAACTCAATTGAAAAGTAGAAGACCTGTTTTGTCTCCTCCTGATCGTAACGTTTCTTGGTCTCGGCCCAAGGTTGGCCAATATATGACCGCGTTAATAGTGCCAACGCCTGATAAAGCTGTTGGGTGGACAGGTCATCGAGCGGTGCTGCATACAGCTTCAAAGCAATATCTTTGAATTCTGTAATGAATTGTTCCTTTGTTAATGACATAAACACACCTCACCAAATTAAATACAGCAACTTTTAAACACACCGCACCCCGGGAGTGACACCATGTCGTCGTACCCACGGCGACTCCAAAACGAGCCGAAACTCATTTTGATAAACAAAACGAGGTCGGATCGGGTCACCTTGCCAGCCGGTTTGACGCATCTACGCCTCGCCTGCCTTCCGACTGATCCCGACACGACCTCGCTGTTGTCACCTCATGCTTTGCCCAGAATGCGTTGATAACCTTTCAAATACTCAGCTGCGGAATGGTGCCAGTCAAAGTCCTTCACCATCGCATGTTGTTGCAACTTAGCATAGACTTTTGGCTGATCCGCATAAACACTCTTCGCCATGCGCAGAATGTTTGTGAGCACGCCAGCGTTGTAATCCCAGAAACTAAACCCATCACCAGCGCCAGTTTCAGCGTTATAGGCTAGAACCGAGTCACGCAAACCACCAGTTTCATGCACAATTGGCAGCGTGCCATAGCGCATCGCCATCATTTGTGCCAAGCCGCTTGGTTCAAAGGCACTTGGCATCATGAAGTAATCGGCGCCGGCATAAATCCGCTGCGCTAAGCCTTCATCAAAATCAATCCGCACCGCCAATTGGCCAGGGAACCGATCCTGCAATGATGACAAATCTT
The DNA here is from genome assembly GCF_000829035.1 of Lacticaseibacillus paracasei subsp. paracasei. Taxonomy (NCBI): domain Bacteria; kingdom Bacillati; phylum Bacillota; class Bacilli; order Lactobacillales; family Lactobacillaceae; genus Lacticaseibacillus; species Lacticaseibacillus paracasei. The sequence continues at coordinate 2,067,448 of NZ_AP012541.1, forward strand.
CTTCCAGATCTTGATCGCCAGTGCCAAGAACCACGACCTGCACATTATTTTGAACTAAGAAATTCTCCAAAGCATCAACTAAGAGATCGGCCCCTTTTTGCCGGGTCAACCGACTGACCATCGCAAACAGCGGATCAGTCCTCTTTGGTAAATGCATCTCGTCTTGCAAAGCCTTTTTATCTTTGGCCTTGCCAGCCAAATTCTTGGCGTCGTACTTATAAGCCAGACTCTGATCAGTGGCTGGATTATAGACTTCAGAATCAACCCCATTCAGAATCCCGACCAGTTTACCACTTTGTTTTCGTAACGTGCCATCCAAATGCTCGCCAAAGGCTGGTGTTTGAATTTCTTTGGCGTAACTCGGACTAACCGTCGACACAAGATCGGCGTAATTAATCCCGCCCTTGAGCCAATTGATTGACCCGTCTTGACCAAAGCCATCGTCGTTGAAACCTTCACGGCCAATACCAAAAACGGTCGCTAACGTTGACGGCGGGAACCAGCCTTGGAATTGCAGATTGTGAATCGTCAGTTGTGTCTTAATCTGTTGATACGGCTTGATCCAACCATACTTTTCTTTTAATAGCACCGGAATGAAAGCTGTGTGCCAATCGTTGGCATGAATGACATCTGGAATCCATTCAATCACCTGAAGCATTTCAATCACGGCCATTTGGAAATAACCAAACCGGCCGCCGTCATCCCAGTAACCGTACAAGCCATCCCGATCAAAATACTGCCGATTATCAATGAGATAGTACGTGACATCCCCGAGTTTAATTGTTTTAAGGCCAACGTAAACTGGACGGCCATCCATCTCCAAGGTGAAATGGGTCAAATCCTTCACTTTAGGCAGATACTTCGCCGGGAACTTCTTTTCATAAAATGGAATGGCAACCCGAATGTCCACACCTTGCTTCTTAATTGCTTTAGGCAAGGCATAGGTTACATCCCCTAAACCGCCTGTTTTATAAAACGGCGCACTTTCCGCAGCTGTAAAGAGTACTTTAAGCACGGGCCGTCACCCCCTGGCCATCTGGCTGAAAGACTTTCTGATTCTTCGAAAAGACCAATGGCTCCTCAGGGGTCCCTTCCAACGCAAGGTTTGGCCCAATGACCACACCTTTGTCTAGGATCGCATACTTCACACTGGAGCCTGTGCCAATCTTACTGCCTTGCATCACAATACTGTGATCAACCACTGCATCACGATGAATATGCACATTTCTGAAGAGAATCGAATTATCGACCGTACCTTCAATGAAGTCACCAGTACCTAACAAGCTGTTGGTCACCTTGGATTCGGTTGAATAGAAGGTCGGAATTTCATTCTTATTCTTCGTTTCAATCGAATTAGCACTATAAAGCAACGCTTGATAGTTTTGGTCTTCCAACATGCTCATGTTCGCGTCAAAATACCGCTGAGTCGTATTCAACTTTGCCAGAAAACCAGTATATTCAAACGCGTTAGCATTATTTTCCAGTACGGCTTCACGTAGAATTTGCGGCAACCGTTTGAATGTTGGCGCTTCGGAGGCATCCGTCAGAAGATCAATCAAGTCAATCGTCCCGATCAGATAAATATCCATGAACGCCGGGATCTTACCTTCCTTGAGATGCCCACGATTTTCCGATGCTGGGACAACTGAGCTAGCCGTGCCAAGCTCCGTCATATCCAACGTTAAGTCTTCCGGCTTCATCGCTTCTTCCGGCAGATTCTTGTAAACCGCCGTCACCGGACTCTCGCCAGCTTGGTGATAGGCAACGATGGCATCGACATCAACATTGGCCACAATTTGCGTACCCATGATAATCGTGTACTGCGCGCTGCTTTTGCGCAGAAATTGGAGATAGTCGTCAAAATACCGCGCGCGTAATTTTGGATCTTCATAGTCGCGGCCAGCCATATACGGATACGTGAAAATACCACCAGTAATCTGATCCACGTTCCAAGTCGACCCGCTACGAATGTGGTCCGTGAAACTACGACCGGACTTTGGCAGGAAAATCGCCACGCTGCGCACATTGGCATGATCCAATGATGACAGTGGAAAATCGATGAGACGGTAGCGGCCAGCAAACGGCAAGGTACCGATCGGGCGGGCTGCTGTCAGCGGCTGAATTTGGTCGTCTGGTTCATTCAGATCAATAATTGCTGCTAAATCGCCTTTTCTCATTCTTTTTCAGTCCTTCCTAAAACTTCCCCATAACCAACAACGCTAATTTCATTCGGTTTGCCGACAACTTTACCATTGTCCCCAATAATCGCATTTTCACCGACAATGGCATGATCGACAGTCACGTTCTTACCAATAACGGCGTTTGGCATGATCATGCTGTCCTTGATCACGGAGCCTTCACCGATTTTGACGTTTTGACTCAAAATACTGTGCTGAATTGAACCTGCGACATAGCAGCCGTCAACAATCATGGAGCCAGCAACTTTGGCGGTCTTGGTCAGGAACATTGGCGGCAGCGCCTCGTTTTGACTGAAGATCCGCCAGTTGCGATTGCCAATGTTCAATGGATTGTTAGGATTCAAGAATTCCATGTTAGCTTCCCACAGACTCTGAATCGTCCCGACATCCTTCCAGTAACCGCGGAAGGCATAAGCATAGCTGGCTTCATTATGCGTCACGTAAGCTGGAATCACGTCATGGCCAAAGTCTTCCATGGCACCATCTGTTGCATAACTTTCGGTCAAATATTGTTTCAACGTTGGCCAGTTGAAAATGTAAATCCCCATCGAGGCTAAGTTACTCTTTGGCTTGGCTGGTTTCTCTTCAAATTCAATAATCCGGTCCGTGTCATCGGTGTTCATGATGCCGAAGCGTTTGGCTTCTTCTTTTTCAACCGGCATGACAGCAACAGTCAATGAAGCCTTCTTGGCCTTGTGATAATCCAGCATCGCTTGATAATCCATTTTATAAATATGATCCCCTGAAAGGATTAACAAATATTGCGGATTGTACGAGTCAATATAAGCGATATTTTGATAAATCGCATGCGCCGTGCCTTCAAAGAACTTTTCGCCTTCACTTGAAGCGTAAGGCTGCAGGATGGTCACACCGGCACCGCGTTCATTAAGCCCCCAGCTGGCACCATTTTGAATATGGCGATTCAGCTCAAGCGGTTGATACTGGGTAATGACCCCCGCGGTGTTGACCCCTGAATTAGCTAAATTACTCAGAGTAAAATCAATAATCCGATATCTACCTCCGAATGGCACCGAAGGCTTAGCCGTCGTTTTGGTCAGTTTCCCTAAACGGGTTCCCTGCCCTCCGGCTAAAATCATTCCCAACATTTCAGTACTCATGATTGCGGCGCATTGTGCGCCTTCCCCCCTAACTTCTTCGATTGCTGATGGTTAACTTTGCTAATGTCACGTGGTTGCGACCGCGCTGGCGATGTGCCCCAGTCGTCTTGATGACTAATCGGTTGCCGTTGATGACCGGCGAGTGACAACGGTGTTTCGTGTTTCGGTAATGCCTTGGTTGGCTGCTTGCCTTTAAGTGCCAACGGTTTTTTCGGCAACGGCTTCAGCTGTTTTGGTTTAATCAACAAAGCGCCCATTGCTGGTAAAATGACGTCAAGCCATGCAGGAACGTCATGGTTTTCGCCAATCTCAGCAGTCAAGGTCTGCTGCCACTTGGTCCATGTACCGCCAAAAGCCGCATCCTCAGTATTTAAAATAATCTCGTACGTTCCCGGACTAGGAACTGGCACGCGGAAATGATCTTTTTGAACTGGCACCAGATTCATGGCCACTACCGTAAAGTCATCTTTTTGTTTGCCATAACGGATGTAACTCAGCACATCCGGCTCATCGGCAATCGTGATTTTGATGCCGTCGGGTTCATGATCTTGTTGCCACAAACTTGGCCGAGCTTTATAAAGATGATTCAGTGTGATGGTGAAATGCTGCATCTTCTTATTCATTGGGTCTTTAAGATCGGTCCACTCCAGCTCGCTCCAGTCGCGCCATTCAAGAAACTGCCCCCACTCGCTGCCCATGAATAATAGCTGTTTACCAGGGAATGTTGCCTGCCACACATACATCGTCCGAAGATTAGCAAACTGGTTATACCGATCTCCCGGCATTTTGTGCATCAGGCTCTTTTTGCCATGGACAACTTCATCGTGTGAAAACGGTAAGACGAATTGCTCGTTATACATATACATGAATGAAAACGTCAATAAATTCATATCACTGTGGCGATAAACCGGATCCTGCTCGAAGAACTTCAGCGTGTCATTCATCCAGCCCATGTTCCACTTGTAGTTAAACCCTAAGCCGCCAGTATCAATCGGTGCTGAAACTTGCGGATAGGCGGAGCTTTCTTCAGCCATCATGAGCACATCTGGATGTTTGGCAAAAATCTTTGTATTCAGTTGCTTGATAAAGGCAATGCCTTCAAGGTTGTCACGCCCACCATCCTTGTTGCGATCGTTTTCCTTGCCAGCGTCATAATCCATGTACAACATGTTCGAGACAGCATCGACCCGCAGGCCATCAAGGTGGCAGTGATCCAACCAATACATCGCACTGGAAATTAAGAAACTCTGCACTTGTGCCTTGCCAAGATCGAAGTTCCAAGTCCCCCAGCGGACATTTTCTGCGCGGTGCGGATCGGTGTATTCGAAGGTTGGCGTGCCATCAAATTGGGCCAACATATCGGTGTTTTTGATGAAATGCCCCGGTACCCAGTCCATGATGACGCCTAATCCTGCTGTGTGAGCCGCATCGACCAACCGCAAGAAGTCTTGCGGATCGCCGAACCGGCTCGTCGGCGCGAAGTAACCCATTAACTGATAGCCCCATGAAGCGTCAAGCGGATGCTCCATCAACGGTAAAAACTCAATGTGGGTGTAGCCCAACTCCTGCACATAAGGGATCAGCTTGTCGATGGCGTCTTGATACGTCATATAACCACCATCTGGACCGGCATTGGTGTCGCGAATGAAGGAGCCTAAATGGACTTCGTAAATGTTAAGCGGTTCATCATAAGGACGCCATTTTGCCCGCTTGGCTAGCCAATCTTCATCATGCCAAGTAATGCGCGGCACATCGACCAACTTAGCCGCACTGCCTGGCTTGCGTTCAAACCCAAACCCGTATGGATCAATCTTTTCATGGGCTATCCCATCAGGACCGATAATCCGATACTTGTATAACTGATTCTTTTCGGCGGCAAGCTCACCGTACCAACAACCGGTGGTGCCTTGCAGTTTCAACGGACTGCCTTGCCAGTCGTTGAAGTCGCCTTCGACGTTGACTTGTTGGGCATGCGGTGCCCAAACGAGGAAGGACCACTTGCCTGGTTCGACTTCATGGGCGCCAAACCGATTGTAACTTTGAAAATCTTGCCCGGAGTTGAAGAGGTATAACCAATCTTTTAATCCCTGAATCATGATCACTCCCCCAATCAAACGATACCGTCGTACATGTGAAGGCTTCTCATTCACTGTACGGCCGGACTTTTACCTACCAATTCCAGTGTAACAGTAAGACTATCAAAAGGCTCAAGAAACGCTCACCAAAAACCTTCACGCACGCCAACATAAATTTTTGATAAGGCATTTACTCCCAGTCCTCGTCTCAATTGTAACCGCTTACTGTTAATATTAACAGCGATTACAATCTTTTCTGTTGAGTTCTTTGTGAGAATACTCTAACATGATAGGTATATTATTTAATGAAACCGCAATGTTCACGCAACGTTACTCTGAAATCAACCTCAGCCGGCTGTTTTCAGTCAGACGCACACAAATACTGGAGGTACTGCCATGAGTGTCAATATTGATTGGAACAATCTAGGCTTCGATTATATGCAACTGCCATACCGTTATGTTGCCCACTGGAAAGACGGGGCATGGGATGAAGGTAAGCTGTCCACCGATCCCAACCTGACGATGAATGAAGGCTCCCCGATTTTGCATTATGGTCAAGGCGCTTTTGAAGGTATGAAGGCTTACCGGACCAAATCAGGAAAAATCCAACTTTTCCGGCCTGACCAAAATGCCCATCGACTGCACAATTCTGCTGACAAACTACTGATGCCGCCATTTCCTGAAGATCGCTTTATTGATGCGGTCAAGCAAGTGGTTGCCGCTAACCATGAATACGTACCGCCATATGGCACCGGTGCTACCTTATACTTACGCCCGATTTTGATTGGTGTCGGTCCCAATATCGGGGTTGCTCCGGCTAAGGAATACATTTTCGATGTCTTCGCCATGCCAGTCGGCCCCTACTTCAAAGGCGGCATGGTGCCAACCAAGTTCATCGTTGCCGATCAATTCGACCGAGCGGCGCATTACGGCACTGGCCAATCGAAAGTCGGCGGAAACTACGCAGCATCCTTGCAAGCCGGCAAATTCGCCCACGAGCACGGTTATGGCGATGCAATCTATCTGGACCCAATTGAACATAAATATATTGAAGAAGTTGGGTCAGCTAACTTCTTCGGCATTAGCAAAGATGGTAAAACTTTGAAAACACCGAAGTCACCATCCATCCTGCCAAGTATCACCAAGTATTCGATTTTGGCACTGGCGCATGATCGGTTTGGCATGACCACTGAAGAAACTAAGATTGCGATTACCGATTTGGATCAATTTGGTGAAGCCGGGGCCTGTGGCACTGCGGCGGTCATCACCCCGATTGCCAGCATCACCTACGAAGACCACGAACATGTCTTTTATTCGGAAACCAAAGTCGGTCCATATACACAGAAACTGTATGATGAACTGACGGGTATCCAGTTTGGCGATGTACCGGCACCTGAAGGCTGGGTCGTTGACGTCCCGTTTAATTAATTTAAAAATCATTTATCACTCGGAAACTGTGAGTTCTTGCACGCGCTATAACGCATCTGCAATCGCGTACGCCCGCTCACGCTTCCACAAAAAAAGCAGCTGCCCGTTTTACCGGCGGCTGCTTTTTTGTGAGGAAAGTCATTTTGCCTAATTCAACAATATAACAGTCAATAAATTCAAAACTTACTAAGCAACTTTACGAAAAAGCCTAGAACCTGACAACCTGAAATTGAAAGCCAAAAAACAATGATGATCACTCAACAGCCTTAACGTGCAAAGGCAATCAAGCGCCAGTAGTTACCTACGCAAGTTTGTAAGGTAATGCGCTGACCGCCGCCAGTACCCGTGATTGCGTTCCATAAATATTGTCCACTGGCAGTGACGGCATTTGGATTCACTGTCGCCAATTGATAAACATGGTACGTGCGCGGGTTACCAGCAGCGTCGGTCACTGTGATCGGCGAACCAATGCCAAGTGATAGCATCGCGGCAAAAGAACCAGGATTGTGGCCAATGAAATGCGTGTTTTGACCACTATTGTTACTATAATTTGCTTGACCGCCCCACGTTGCAGCTCCAGTGCCCGGTGCTGCAGTCATACTTTCATTTCCAATGATATAAGGCACTGTCACACCTGCAAACATTAGGACGCGGCTCGCGTAAGCAGGTGCTTGCTGTGCTTGCGGTTGTGCTGTTTGTTGAGCAGGTTGAGTTGCCGGTTGTTGCGCCGGTTGTTGCGTCGGTTGTTGTTGCGCCGGTTGGGCAGCAGTCGCGGTTTGTGCTGCAGACGGTGCTGCCGATACAGTCACTTCGGCAGTAGAAGTCGAAGCCCCTGTATTTGAATCAGATGAATCAGAAGTGGCAACAGCTTGTTGACTAGCCGGTGCGCTTGAAGCAACGGATGTACTTGCCGCCGTCTGTGATGATGATGCAGCAGACGTTGGTTTAGTCACTGAAACAGTGCGAACGCTCCATTGCGGATGTGCTGCAGCCTGTGATGCAGGTGCCTTGGCAGCAGTGGCATCGAGCAAATCGTTAGAACTACTTACAGTATTAACTTTCTCCCTCGTGCTTGTGCGCGATCCGGCCAAGTCTTGACGCTGAATGGTGGTGCCTGCTGCAGTGGTGATAAGCAGCCCACTCACGACAAGAGCGAAAGTGATGAGACTTCTGCGTAACATATAGACTCCCCCAGTCCATATCGGCAAAATGACTTACCACATATTCTTTTCGAGATGGCCATCTCATGCTTTTCATTATGGCGCATTAGTTTTGTAGGTAAACATATATGCTTACCGATTGTAAGTGCTTAACGTTATTTTTAAGTTAAATAATCCTTATTTCATGCATTTATCAGTGTTTAACGCCATATTTGCTAAACATTCTTTTCAAAAGTTGGTTAAAACCGTTAGCATTCAAACCGACTTTTGAGATTTAACCGTCTGATTTCTAACCAAGCGACTCACGCTTGTCAAAAAACTGCGACAACGTCCGAATTTTTTCGGGAACGCTGTCGCAGTTTAATACCATGATGAAGCTTAAATACTGCCGCCATGAACCTCAGTTGCTGCCATGGTCAAGATGAAAGCATTGGGATCAATTGCGTGGACTAAGTCAATCAGATGGCGGAAGTTGGCTTGTTCGACCACGACCATCAACATCTCCTTTGACTCATCCGAGAAACCGCCAACGACGCGTTGCACCGTTAAGCCATGCGGCGTTTCGTCGCGGACTTGCTGTTTAATCGTCGCCAATTGCGGACTCATGATGTAAACTGCCTTTTTCCGGTCAAAACCGGTTTCGACATAATTCATGACCAGTCCGGTAATCGCCAAAGCGAACACGGCCAAGATGAAGGCCTCGACGCCGGATACGGGGATGTTAAAAAGTGACACGATCACATCAGTGGCTAGTAGCATGACTGATGGTTTCAAGCCAAAGTATTTTTTGAAAATGAGCGGCGGAACCGTGGTCCCACCGCTTGAGGCATCCATTTGGTACAGGAACCCAACACCAAAGGCAAACACAACACTGCCGACGATGATCGCCAGCAACCGATCTGTGACCAGGTTGATTTCTGGCGTCAGCCATAGCAGCAACGGCAACATGAAGCTGCCGAATAAAATGCGTTTTAAGGTGCTGCGATCCAAGAAGAACCAAGCTAAAAGCAGCATGAGCAAGTTGACGCCCATGGTGGTGATGCCGACTTGAATGCCGGCAACTTCTTGAAACAAAATGGCAATTCCGGTTGCGCCGCCAGCTGCGACAGCGTGAGGTGCGTAGAACATGTTAATACTGATCGCGATCAGCTCCAGCGCTGCCACGATCCAAAACCATTTGAATATCGGATGTCGCATCGTTTTCTGCATCAAGCCACCCTTTCTGTTAATTATGTTTAAACCGATTCTTATCGTACTAATAACTATACTGGAAAAGTGGTGGTGTGACAAACAGGCGTTATCTGGCGTGTGGTTTGGTTTTTTATGTTCTATTTCTGTTAGGAAATTTCCGAAAGCCCGGGCTGGCTACGCGGCGATTCGGGGTGGCGACCACGAAGCTAGCGCACTGGGCACGACTTCAAGCCCGCAAAGCCCCCACGGTCTTGAATCTCGGCCTTGGTCTAGGCGGAGAAAACCATTCCACCGAGACCAATTTCAGTGCTGAGCCCATCGCCGCTCCGCCAGCCCTCATCATTCTATTCTAGAATTCGAGAGAAGTTGACGCTCACACTGTTAATGAAATGATGCGAAATAACACCTGCTTAAGACAGCCAACCCAAGATATAACCGCCAATTTAAAAAATAGGGAACCACACCTAGACAGTACCCACGCTTTCTATTCTTCTTCCCGCAACTCACCCAATCGCCGCTTCAACACCTCAACCTCATCCTGTAGCTCAGTACCAATGTCAGTTTCTGCTACCGTTCGGCGCCGGGCTTCGGTTTCGACGACGCGGCGGGTTGAAATGATATCGGTGAGGTTGGCGATGGCATCGGCTTTTGTGGTGAATGGTTGGTGTGTTACTAGCTGCATGCCATAGGAATTATCCAAAAGCGTGTAACCGCCGATTCCGGTGGTTTTTTGATACGGTTTAGAAAAGCCGCCGTCGATGACGATCATTTTGTTGTTTGCCATAATGGGGTCGGTGCCCTTTTTGACTGGCGTATGGCCATTAATGACATGGCCGACTTCAGGATCGAGGACAAATTCCGCCAAGATCTTTTTGATAAATTCCGGGTCCTTACGCAGGTGATAATATGGATTACGGCCTTCGACATGGGCTTTCGGATCGCTAATGAAATAGCGTTCAAAGGTCGTCATGTCGTACTTGCCAAAAAGCGGTGAATTTGGACCGGTCCAGAGATACCACATCAGATCGGTTGCTAAGTCAGCATTCTCCGTTGGTTGACTGTATGCCAACCGAAGATTTGCTTCCAGCATGTCAAATAGTTGACGGCCAGTATAAGTCGTCCCTTTAATGGTCAAGCCAATAAAATTGCCATCCTCGTCCACCGGCACACACCCGTGCAGCAACAAATTCCGGTTGTACCGCAAATACATGCTGCCGTGATCAAGTAAAAAATCCATGTGGCGATGCAACTTTTCAGAGTGCGTAAAGGACTCAACCAGCGAGTCAATGACCTCTTGCTCCTCTGGCAACAACTTGTAAGGATCAGCCGGATCAACCGTCGCAAAACAGCCGTTTTCAATCGTATAAGTATCACCATTCAACTTGATGGTTGAAAAATCAGGTGCCAGTTTCTCCAGCACTAGCCGATGATCCATGTCAAATTCAGGCCGGCGTTTAATCACTGGTCCTTCCAACTTAAATTGAATCATCGCAATCGCCTGATGAATCTGGGTAATTTGAAGTCGCTCCGCCTCAGTAATTGGTCGATCTGATCGCTCCATTTTTGGTGAAAAGGCGGGATTATCTTGATAGTATTGTTCCGCTAATCGGGCCAAATGCCGCAAATTAATCCCATAAACATCTTCGAGAATACTTAAATTGTTATACCGCGCGGAAATCCGCACCAAATTGGCAATGCACAAAGCCGAGCCCGCGGCGCCGCCGATCCAAAGAATATCATGGTTGCCCCATTGAATATCCACTGAATGACGCCGATCACGTCTAATCAAGCTTTCAACCACCTGATCCGGCGCCGGTCCTCGATCATAGATATCGCCTACAACGTGAAAGTGATCTACCGTTAAACGTTGAATCGTTTGACACGTTGCCGCAATCCACTGATCGGCCTGTTCAAGAACGATTAAATTACGAATAATTTGCCAATAATAAGCCAGCTTGTCAGGCGTATCGGCATCATTGTACAGCAACTCTTCGGTGATATAGACAAACTCGGGTGCCATCGCCTTGCGAACTTTCGAACGCGTGTATTTGGTCGCGGTGAACGCCAGCAAGCGAATCAACCGGCGAAAAGTCGTCAAATACCACTGTTGCAAGTCATCCCCTGCCATCTCTCGATGAATCGCCGCCATTCGCTCAGACGGATAGTACACCAAAAAAGCGAAGCGCTGCAGGGTCGCCTCCGTCATTTCATCGCGAAAACAGGAACGAATTTTGCTTTTCACATTCCCGCTGCCGTTCCGCAAAACATGCTGAAAAGCGTTATACTCCCCGTGGATATCGCTCATAAACGCTTCCGTCGGCTTAGGCAAATTCAAAATGGCTTCCAGATTAATGATTTCAGTCGCAATCGCTGGCACCGTTTGATACTTCGCCGTCAGTTCACTGTACAAGTCCATGAAACAGCTTCCTTTCACATATACCAATTTTGGCTATGGCAATATCATAGCATAATCCTCTAGATTGTATACGGTTTCAGCCAATTTCACCATTTCCGCTTGAAAAATGACCTCTGATTCAGCTCTGTCGTCACTATCATGTCCTAACATTCATACAAAAAACGTCCAAATGATCGTTAGCTAATAGTCAATGATGAATGTCCAACAGTAAACAGCGACCAGTTCTCGCTCCACCATCATCCTGCGATTGTCAATTGCTCATCAAAACCAATTCGGTAACACCTAAAGCATACGCACCAAGGTCTCCTCACCCATAACTGGGGCCACCATACGCTAATCACCAATCGCATCAAAAAGCACAAAAAAACCGTCTAACCATAGACGGCTTTCATTGAAACAACTAGCAAAACTAACTTAACTGTGCGCGTTTTTAAACACTTGAGGTACTGAGCAACGCCGCCCACAACTTCTGGCGCCGAACTTCGCGTGGTAAAAATACCCGCACCGAGTCCTGATTAAACCCAAATAACAGACGACGATCGTCCACAATGATCGGCCGGCGCAAAATCGCTGGATGCTCGGACAAAAGGGCGACCGCTTCCTTCAACGACAACGCATCAAAGTCAATATCAAGGGCCTGAAACGCCTTTGAACGACGGGAAACTAAACTATCAATGCCATCTTCCGAACGAGCGAGCAATTCCAAAATCTGCGGCTTGCTAATACCTTGCTTTGAAAGCGAAATCTCTTGAAACGGTAATCCATTTGCTTCAAGCCAAGCTCTAGCTTCACGACTCGATTTTGACGAGCCCGATGTATACAACTTGATCATCCAATCACCTCTCAACGAAACAACAATTATTTATTATTGTTTCTTTGCCAATACAACCCACACATTAGATGCCAATCACATTCACAAGTCAAAAAGATTTACTCACGACACGTTTTTATTCTCTTTATAATAACTTACCATAGTCAGATGATTTTCACAATAATGGTACTCATAATTTCGCTCATAGCCATCTGTGACAGCCAATCATTGAAAAGCCATCTAAATCATCTTTCAAAATGAGAAGTCCCTCCTGAATAAAAGTAGTAAAGCCCATAAATAACAATTGCACGAACATAAAAATCGTCATGATTTCTTGTGAATTACTAGCACAATTCTTGATACATTATTTTTGCATCAGCGGTTAGTACACAACAAACTTAGCACAAGCTTATATCGCTTTCAATAACATTTTTTCGAAAATTTAATTTCAAATACTAACAATTAAATAAAATCGATGACAGGAAAACAGCAAATTCCTTAGAGGCTCATGGCATTTCGAATTGATTCAAAATCATCGCCTGTCAAAATTCACAAAAAAAGCTGTGCACAATTTATTTTAAATTTTATTATACGGCTTATTGTAGACCAAAAAAACCGCCAAGTGCATGTGCACTTGGCGGCAGACGCGAACATTACTTCGCACCATCGGCTACTTTCTTTGATTTACCAGTTGTCGGATGCTTCTCACTAATCACAATTGCATCATCAACCAGATCAGCTTGCAACTTCTTAGCCTTTAAATGATCCAAATAGAAATCAGTCACCTTATCACGGATGTTGCGTTCGATCACACGCCGTAATGGCCGTGCGCCCATTGCTTCATCATAACCTTGTTCAATCAGCCAATCTTTAGCTGCTGCGGTGACAGTTAACGTAATCCCCTTCTTGGTCAAGGTGGCGTTAACGTCATCAAGCATTAAGTCAACAATCTTACCCAAATCTTTCTTGGTTAGATGACTGAACTCAACGATCCCGTTAAACCGGTTCAGGAATTCAGGACGGAAGTAAGGTGCCAACCGCTTCATCAGATCTTCGTCTTGCTCCTTCTTGCCAGTCAGCGTCTCGTTGCCAAAGCCAGCATTGGAAGTCGCGATGATCACTGTGTTCTTAAAGTCAACCACGTTACCTTGACCATCCGTCAACCGACCATCGTCCAGCACCTGAAGTAACAGAGTCAAAACTTGCGGATCAGCCTTTTCGATTTCATCAAGTAAAACAATCGAATATGGATTGCGACGTACTTGTTCGGTCAAGGTGTTGTTGTTGTCGTTATAGCCAACATACCCAGCACTGGTACCGATCAACTTGGACACTGCCGTACGATCACTGTATTCAGACATATCCAAGCGAATGATCGCATCCTTGCTGCCAAAAAGATCTAACGCTAATTGCTTAGCCAATTCAGTCTTGCCGACACCGGTAGGCCCGACAAATAGGAAACTGCCAATTGGCCGATTGCCTTCATCAAAACCGGCTCGATTGCGGCGAATGGCGCGAGCGACCATCTCAACGGCTTCGTCCTGACCAATGACCTTGCCCTTCAGACGCTTACCAATGCTCTTCAAACGTTCAATATCGGAAGCGCCAAGTTTGGAAACTGGCACACCAGTCAAGCGTTCAACCGCAGCCGCTACATCATTAGGCGTTGCAGCGACAGGCTTCTCGTCTTTCGTACCATCAAGCTGATGTTGCTTGTCGGCAATCGTCTTCTTAAGGTTAGCGGCTTTTTCGAAGTCCTCCGCCTTGGCTGCAGCATCCTTTTGAGCGTTCAGATCCTTAATCTCTTTCTCGAGTTCAACCTTATCAACAATCGGATGCTTGCTTGCCAAATGCGCCGCCGTCATGTCAATCAAATCGATGGCTTTATCCGGCAATGACCGCTGTGGTATATATTGGATACTGTAATCAACCGCAGCCTTCAAAACATTTTCTGGCAATTGAACGTGATGATGCTGTTCATAAAGCTTCTTGATGCCTTCCAAAATCTTAACGGTATCAGCCGCGGTCGGTTCATTAATGGTGACATCGTTGAACCGCCGTGCCAACGCGCTGTCCTTCATGATCGTGTTGCGATACTCATCTTGCGTCGTTGCGCCAATCACAGTAATCTCACCGCGAGATAGCGCCGGCTTGATGATATCGGCCAACCCTTTGCCGCCAGACTCTTCGCCGCCAGTCGCACCGGCACCAAGAATTTGATGGATTTCATCAAAGAACAGAATCACGTTGCCTGCCGCTTTGACTTCTTTGATCAGATTCTGAATCTTCTCTTCAAAACTGCCACGATACTGCGTGCCAGCTTCAAGGTTCGACAAATCAATCGACCAAATCTGCTTGTCCTTGATCGACTCGGGCACATTGCCTTTGACAATCGCCTGCGCCAAACCTTCAACAACCGCCGTCTTGCCGACACCGGCATCTCCGACCAAAATCGGGTTATTCTTCGTCCGACGACTCAAAATTTCTGCTGTTTCTTGAATTTCATGCTCACGACCGATCACAGGATCAAGCAAACCATCTTTAGCTTCCTGCGTTAAATTACGCCCAAGCTTTTCAAGAATGCCACCTTTTTTAACCGCCTGTTCACCAGTCGTTTCAACTGGAATTTCGTCACCTTGCTTCGGCAACTGCCCAGTTGCCCGATACTGTGCGAATTCATCTGGCGTCATTTCGTGACCATTTACCACATAACGGGCAGATTCACCTTTGCCCATACCTTGTAACATTTGATTAAAAACATCATCCATATCATGATTGAAAAACGGATCGTTAAAGTTTGCCATAACTTCATTCCTCCTTGTTGGGAAAGTGCTCGGAAAAGGCGTGGATGCTGAGAAAGTGCTGTGCAACTTTCTAAAACGCGCTCACATGTTGGCACGTTTGCCGTTGCGCCTTTTCCTTGTTTACATAAAGTAGTATAGCACGGTTTTAGCACTCGCGCAACGAGAGTGCTAAAATTTTCCAAAACTATTTTCATAGACAAACAGCAAGGCTGTCTAATACCGTGACAAAAGCCGCTTTTCAACTTTATGCTCATTAAAGCGCACCAACGGATCCCCGTTAACAAGTGCTCGGGCATTCTCTTCAAAAATGTGTGCTTTCTTCTCACCACGCTTGCGAGTTAACCGCTTGAAGGCATCACTCATTTCGTAGCTCCGGCCTGGCAAATGATGGGCGTCGGACGCAAAAACATGTGCCAACCCTGCATCAATGATATCTTCAGAAAATTGCTGCACCTTTTTGCCAAACGTGCCAACATAACTGCTGGCTGTCACTTGAGCAAACGCACCACGTTCAATCATTTGGTAAAGCAACCCCGGATGCTTCATCAAACGGGTATTGCGCTCAGGATGGACAATCACAGGAATCATCCCACGCTGCATCACCTCAAACAACATGTTCTGGGTATACAGCGGCACATCATCAGACGGAAATTCGATCAACACATAATGACCCGACGCGTCGCAAGTCAAAATATCCCCATGATCAATCGCGTCCAACAACTGGCCATTAATCCGAACCTCTTGGCATGGATAAATCGTCAACGGAATGTTGTTGCGATCCAACTCTCCTTGAAACTCGTCTGTCATACGAATCACATCCGCAGCGTGATTCGTATACCGTCCATTCATGTGGTGCGGCGTCATCAACGCATGCGTGATCCCGTCCGCAACCGCCGCTTGTGCTAAATCTAATGAAGTCATCAAGTCTTTCGACCCATCGTCAATGCCCGGTAGCATATGACAGTGTACATCAATCATCTTTCAGTTCCCCTTCCAATATGTACTAGTATCTAATGAAGCGCTGACAAGGTCAAATCGTTTTTTGTAACAGTTTGTTAACGATTTGCAATAAAGCCCCATCAGCCGCGCGAGATTTCAAACTTTGCGGTATAATACTTGAATATTCAGACATTATGGAGGAAATGAGGTTTAGAAATGAAAAAGATTCTAGTACGCGTTTTACTCGTGCTACTCGTTGCCGCTCTTGGGTTTGGCGGTTTCGTGTATTATATGGTACATAATTCCACGTCCCAGATTTATTCTTATAATAAGAAGACGAATAAGTCGTCGGATGATAAAACAGCTAGCAAAAAACCTGTTGCTTACCTACTTCTTGGTACCGACACAGGAGCGCTTGGTCGCTCTTATAAAGGCCGCACAGATACGATGATCGTCATGGTTATCAATCCTAAGTCTAAAACAACCACCATGGTCTCTGTTCCGCGGGACACCAAAGTTGATTTCGACGATGTCACCATCAAAATCAATGCAGCCTATTCCTACGGTTCCTCTGACACTGCAATGTCCGCCGTTGAAAAGTTATTAAACGTCAAGTTAGACGGTTATCTCCTTGTGAATATGAAGGGCCTTGAGCAACTTGTTGATGCTGTTGGGGGAGTTACAGTTACTTCTCCACTAAGTTTCAACTATTTAGGTAAGACCTTTGTCAAGGGACAATCATACGACCTCAATGGGAGCGATGCACTGAAGTTTTCACGGATGCGTTACGATGACCCACAAGGGGACTATGGCAGACAAATGCGACAACAACAGATTCTGACAGCTGTGATCGGAAAAGTTAAAAACAACCCTACAACAGTGATTAGTCAGAAATTTCTTGATGCAGTTGGGGAAAATGTACGTACCGATGTTTCACTTGGTTCTGTTAAAAATCTCGCAACAGAATATCGAGACGCAGGCAATACAATCAAGAGCGATCAATTGCATGGTACAGGACAAAATATTGATGGTCAGGACTATGAAGTAATGTCTGATACAGAAATCACACGAGTGCATAACGTCATTCAAAACGCAATTAATGCAAAATAGCTACAAAAGGGGGGCCTACACTTTCTGATGTTGAGAAACAATCAACACTGAACGTGTAGGCCTTTTTTGGATAACGCAAAAAGACGCTACTCAATGTCCATGCCATACTTGTTAGCGTCAACACCAAAAGCAAGCGAGGTTATGAGTAAATGTGGGTCTACACTTTCTGGTGTTGAGAAATAATCAACACTGAACGTGTAGGCCCTTTTTGGATAACGCAAAAAGACACCTACTCAGTGTCCATGCTATGCTTGTTAGCGTCGAAACCAAAAGCAAGCGAGGTTATGAGTAAATGTCCCAATACGATCCTACACTGTCCGTCCTTGGAATACCAGACCATAATATCAAAGTTGCCTTGTTCGTCATGAATATCGCGGCAACGGGGTACGTCGCCGCCAGTATCATGTGATTGATGCCGAGCTGACTTACCGGTTAACCCGGTGCGCACTGTGTGGCTTTGAGGCCTTGCACCCTAACGGGTTTTACACGGCCCACATGCGCGTCCTCAACGGGGTTGAAATGCCGACAGTCATTGACCACAAGCAACGATGGCGCTGTCATAACTGTTACCACACCATCGCCGCTCACATGACAGAGCGAATCATGAAGTTAGCGCAGGAACGGTTGCCAGTCAAAACCATCGCCCATATTATCGGAATCTCAGCTTCCTCGGTTCAACGGATCATTGACCAAAATCTCAAACTCCGACCGGCTCGCCGGCTACCCACGCGACTCTGCTTTGATGAGTTCCTTTCCACTCATGGCATGATGTCGTTTATCTGTCTTGATGCCGATTCACATCGTCTGATTGCCTTGCTTGGTGACCGATTCAACCGCACGATTAAAAACTTCTTCATCGCTCATTATTCACTCGCTGAACGCACTCGGGTCCAGACGGTCACCATGGACATGAATGCAGCTTATCAGACGATTATTCATGAGGTTTTCCCCAAGGCCCAAGTCGTCATTGATCGGTTCCATATCATTCAACTTGCGGCTCGTGCCCTTGATCAGGTACGCGTCCAAGCGCTCAAACAGCTTGATGACAAACACAGCCGTCCTTATAAGATCATGAAGACAAACTGGCGGCTTTTTCATCAAACTGCGCCTGACGCTAAACACAAACAGTTCCTGTTTGGTTTGAATGAATACGTCACGCAACAGGAGGCCATCGATATCGCACTTGATACTGAGCCCAAGCTCAAGCAAACCTACGAGACCTACTTAGCGCTTCATGATGCCTTGATGGTGAAGAAACATCCCACGGAACTGGCAAACCTGTTAGCTACTTACGAGCCAAACGGTACGGCAATGGACATGACGATCGCGACGCTTAAGCGACACAAAGTCGCTGTTCTCGCCGCTGTCACCAGCCCTTATTCCAACGGTCCGATCGAAGGGGTTAACCGCCTCATCAAGTCACTCAAACGATCCTGTTTTGGCTTCAAGAATCAGCTGAACTTCTTCAAACGAATCTACCAAATCACGGCATAACATGACAAAGACGGCTCCCCAAATGGAGAACCGCCTCAAATGATAAATTTATTCTTCAACACCAGTTGACGTAGAGCCTTTTCAATTTCTATTTTCCTAGTAGGCGCCTTTAGGATGAACGACAACCATTACCGTTTTTAGTAAAATTCTAACATCCTCGCTTAAACATGCCTTGTTAATGTATTGAATGTCTAGTGCAACCATCTCTGAAAAGTTTAGTTCATCACGTCCCGAAACTTGCCACAAACCTGTAACACCAGGGACCACTGCTAGTCGTTGACGATCGTAATCGGTGTAATCCACAACCTCACGAGGCAATGGCGGTCTTGGCCCCACCAAACTCATATCCCCACGTAAAACATTATAGAGTTGTGGCAATTCGTCAAGACTGTATTTCCGTAAAACCCGCCCTACTCGAGTAATTCTCGGATCATCCTTTATTTTAAACATGGCGCCTTCAACTTCATTCTTTTGAAGAAGGTTATCTACCATTTTATCAGCACCTGCAACCATAGATCTGAATTTCCACATTTGAAAATCTCGCCCATTTTGCCCAAGCCTAGTCTGAGAATAAAAAACCTTTCCATGCGGATCATCCAACTTTATCAATACCGCAATAACAAAAAAGACCCCACTCAACAAAACTAAACCAACTAAACTCGCCGTAAAATCAAAACAACGTTTCGTAAATATGTACGTTCGCGTTATGTTCTCGAGATCAACTTGACCCTGATCATGACTAGAAGCTGTTTCCAAACTCACCCCTCCAATGCTTTCACAGAAGACTATCAATTTCCCCAAATCGTCTGATGCACCTAATCTTATAACATTCCTAACAACTGAGCAAGAGCATTTGGCATAAAAGCGCCAATTTTGTTGAATTTGTAAATGAACGAAATTTCACATTGCTGCATAATGCGTATATTTTTAAAAATTGGATTCATAAAAATACTTCATTCATTTTAAAAATCGTCTTTTTTATATGTTTCAACCGTCAATTTGATTCCTTGATTCTTTTTTAACCTATGAACATCTGGTTTTTTAGCTCTAAAGGATAAAGCATTTCCGTCAATTTAGTAAAGTCCGATAAAGCATTGGAGTTTGCCAAGTTGCCTCTTAACCAGATTATTCTTGTATTAAAGATAAAAATATAAGCAAAAAGCTACTTGTATCGCAAATCTCAGTTTGACATACCAATCACTTGGTTTACTTTTTTGGCTGCTAGTTTCATACCGACGCGCAAATCGGTTTCCACATACTGCAACATTCATGGATTCTTTGTCGCGCTGTCTCTACTACTGAGGGCGCGCTACCGTCGACATTGGGGATCATCACTTGAAAGATCTAATGACTGAACGCAATTGAAGGACAAGGAACTCACAGATAAAGTTAGACCTAACTATCAACCAAAAAACTTGAAAAGTCAGCAACGGACGCTGACGAAAACTTATTGGACTTCGCGCACAAAATAAGAGTATGACATTGCCAATTTAAATAATTCCCGTAGGTCTAGCTTGCGCATAATTAAAACTTGTTAGCACATCAATCCTCTAAATGGTCAATTCGCTCTGCATCTGTTGAAATAGTAAGTTAAATTCTTTTGATATGGTAACTTAACAAATGACAAGAATGCTAGTTCCCTAGATTGCATAATTAAAGTTACCACCCAGAAAATGTGAAAAAAGACCTGTCCGTTCTTGCTAAAATGGTGTTTGCATAACATACCATCTAGAGAGAAGGACAGGTCCCATGGCCATTATAACCTTAATTGAACGATCTCAGATAGAACTGATGCAACACAACACGATTCAATACATCGCCGCGACCTTAGGCCGCTCTCGTATTTCTATTAGGCATGAGCTTCACCGTTGCCCTGAAGGTGATTACTGCGCCATTATAGCTCAGGATCATGCCGATACTTGTCGGCATCGTTGTGGTCGGCACTCGATTTTAACGCCTAAGTTGAAGCGGATGGTAACTGAGAAGCTAAACCTAGGTTGGTCCCCTGAAATGGTCGGTTATGCCGTTCACTGTGCGCCACACACGATTTACCACTGGATTTATCAAAGACAAGTCGATTTTCAGCCAAGCCAACTCTTTGATCACGGTAAACGTCATAAAAGAAGACAAGACCTTCGGTCGCGCTATAACCAAGCAGTAGGCACCTCAATTGAGATTCGCAGTGAGTCAGCTAATCGGCGAACCGAAAAAGGACATTTAGAGATGGATACAGTTCGCGGTGGTCGCGGGTCAAAGGCTGCTGTTTTGACCATTGTCGATCGGGTGACACGTTTAATGGCGACAACTAAGCTTGAAAACTTATCACAAAATGCTGTTCTCAAGGGATTTGCAAGACTGATGGTGGACTTTCCGGGTCCGGTTCGATCAGTGACGGTTGATCACGGTAAAGAGTTTTCCTGCGATCAGGCGCTTACAAAGCGCTATCGGATACCGGTTTACTTTTGCCACGCCTATCACCCGAATGAACGGGGCACAAATGAACGGTTCAATCGAGAACTTCGCTACTATTTCCCGAAGGGAACACAGTTTGATCAGGTTTCAGAGACCGATATTCAACAAGCCACAGCGCTTATCAATAACAAACCTAGAAAATGTCTCCGTTGGCAAACCCCAGTTCAAGCAGTGAGCAAGCCTCTTTCTAGGTGGTAACTTTATTATTGCAATCTAGGAATCTAATACTGTTCTTTTGTGTATCTAGTCTGGCAACTGAAACTATAACCTTTTTGTCATTTTTAATGTTAAGTTTGTTTCTGATTTTAATTCTCTCTAAAGGATTAAATTTCCACTTAGAAGTATAAATAGAATTATAGACAACTTCAAACCTTGCTTTTTTCCCAAACATATATTGCCCCGAATCCAAAGAAGCAGCTAGTTTAACTGCGTAGCTGAGCGTATATTGATTGAAGGGTTTCATTATTGCTGCAGCGACTGCTTTAAGAGGATTTGAATAAAGTCCCGAATCGTTGTGCGAATGATATACTGCATTAATTTTAAGTTGCTTCGCCGCACGAACCCAGTATGCATTATTAGGTGTTAAGGCATTCACATAGACAATGTCAGCATCCACCGATTGGAGAATCATTTTTGCTTTCTTTTTACGTTGAAAATAACTTTCAAGCGAAAATGCTCCAGAAGCAAGGAAAATCTTTGCGTGTAAATTCTTTAGTTCATCTTCATAAGCAATAGCGTTTGACGGATCCGTATTGATAAGAACAAAATGATACTTTTTTTCCAATACTGACACAAAGTTTAGTATGTACGTTTTGGATTGAAGTCAATATTTGAGACAGATTTTAAGAGACATTCAGAACCGCGTTTACCTTCCACAGCTCAAATAAATCATTAATCGCGATTAATAACTTATTTGAACCCTGGAAAGCATTAAATCAGGCGGCCATTTGGCTCGTAAGTGTTGCAATTTCAACTTGTAAGGGGGTCTGGTAGCCCAGTGAACTATGAATTCTCTTCCTATTGTAGAAAGCATGCACATATTCAAAAAGGACGGCAGCGGCAGTTTCATAATCTTCAAAGACCGGCACTGGATAAACACATTCCTTTTTGAGGGAAGCGTGAAAGGATCCCATTGGCGCATTATCATACGGACAACCCTTACGGCTGTATGAGTGGCGGATATGTAGTTCAGTTAAACGTTGATTGTAATTATCGCTGGTATACTGTGATCCTAAATCCGTATGGATAATCAGGTCCCCAGTAATGGTTCGATTTTTAACCGCGCTTTCAAGGGTCTTTAAGACTAAATCAGTATCCATCTTTTTTGAGAACGAATAGCCGATAATCCGTCGTGAGTGCAGGTCCATGATGGTTGATAAGTAACACCAGCCATTACGCTTCGTTTGAATATAGGTCATATCAGCGGTCCATTTTTGATTTAAACCAGTGGTCGAGAAATCCTGCTTAAGCAAGTTGGGACGCTGTTCAACCTTGGTTTTGGAAGCCGAAGCCGCTTTCCACTTATTGACGGTAACGGAGTGGATATCCAGTTCCTTCATGAGCCGGGAAATCCGTCGTGGACTGCACCGAAGCTGCAGTGGTTGAAGTTCCAGATTCAATTCATGGTGGATCTTCATAACACCGTATCGCTGCTTAAATTCCGCAAAGATCCGCAGAATCCGTTGTTTCAAGTCCGCATCTTAGGCCCGGCGTTTTGAAGGTTTGGGGGATCGATAACGATAATACTGAGCTCTGGAAACACCGAGGATTCGGCACATCTTGGTTACCTGGTGGTGATGGCTTTCTTGGTGAATGTAATCAAAGATATTGGTTACTTCTGCGCAAGGAAGCCCAGGGCTTTTTTTAGGATTTCGTTCTCCTCAGACAGCGAAGCCAGTCGCTTTTCCATCGCTTTGATTTCGTCTGGCGATTTACCGGATTGAGTTTTGGCCTGGCCCTGGATCCACTTATGAACTGTTGAATAGCCAATGCCATATTCTCTGGCCAGTTGAGCAGCTGATTCGCCTTGCTTATATAGGTTGATAATGTTTTGTTTGAATTCTTTGTCGTAACGAGTTGGCATGTAAAAATTCCTTCCTTTTGAGAGACGATTTATTCATTATACCCTCTCTTAAAAGTTGTCTCAGGAATCAGCTTACATCCAAATTGTCGTGCTGTGCGTCAGCGCCACAGCCTTTTCAATTATCCAGTAAAGAGCTCTCTTTAAAGCAAACGAATCCTGCATTAAAAAACTATATCCATGCGGTGTGTAGTAAAGTTTTTTATAATGTCCTGTGAACGCTAATCTGCCAAGTACGCCAGCCTTTGAAGAATGGACATGAATAATATCAGGTTTGTAATCTTCAGCAATTCGTTTCAAATCTTTAAATGCTCGCAAATCCTTAGAAGGACTGATAGACCTAGTCAAGGAATTGACACGAATGAAATGAACACGGGGATCAAAGAAGCTTTCGAAGTCCCTAGGAGTTTGATCTCGAAGATTATATGCTATACAAATATCAAAATCATTAACCAATTGATTACTCAACTCTGTTAGATAAGTAAAGACCCCTCCTCCAAAAGCTTCTGTAACAAATAGAATTCGTTTAGCCACGTTTGGTCTTACCCCATCTTTTTTAACCTTCACAGTCTACTTTCCCCCATGCTTTACAACTGGAGCTGACATTACTATCACTTAATCTATAATAAATTATATTCAAAGATCTTTGGTTAATTCATAGCTGCATAAGTTGTAAAAAAACTTAAGAGTTGTTAGAAAGCCCGTAGACACAAAACATTATTACCCCAAATAATAAAACTCAACTACGTTACATCATGGCACTTGTATCACTAATGAAACTCTAGTGCGTGCAATCTTCTACGATTTTTCATTTCCGTACCCATAACCATAACCATAACCTCGATCACCGTGCTTAGCTTTAACGCGTTCGACTGACCCAAGGATAGTTGCTTTTGC
This sequence comes from Lacticaseibacillus paracasei subsp. paracasei, assembly GCF_000829035.1. NCBI lineage: Bacteria > Bacillati > Bacillota > Bacilli > Lactobacillales > Lactobacillaceae > Lacticaseibacillus > Lacticaseibacillus paracasei. Next base: position 2,091,641 of record NZ_AP012541.1, read on the forward strand.
CAGTTTCAAAACCTCAACAGTCCTTCTTAAGTCACCTTTTAAGGTCTTTCCGATATTGACTACAACGACCACACCGTCTGTCTGTGGGACTAGGACCTGCACATCTGATACTGCTAAGACAGGAGGGGCATCAAGAACAACAATATCAAACTTATCTCTTGCCCATTTCAATAAATCAGCCATTCGTTTTGAATTTAATAATTCAGAAGGATTTGGTGGTACTGGGCCAGAAGAAATAATGCTCAAATTATTTACAAACGTGCCCTCTACAACCTCATCAATTTTGTTTTTCCCCGTCAAGACAGTTGTCACCCCATCAAGATTAAGCTTCCGAAATGTTGCGTGTACTGTTGGTCGGCGCAAGTTGGCATCAATGAGTAAAACCTTCTTCCCCGCTTGAGCCCAAGTAACCGCAACATTTGCGGAAACAGTAGATTTTCCTTCAGCCATTGCAGAAGAAGTAAACATGACGACCTGGCAATGATCTAAAGCTGCACCAGCAAATTCAATGTTTGTTCGGACAGTTCGAAACTGCTCGGAAACGACATGCTTTGGTTCAGCATAAGTAACTAGCATAACGCCGTTTTTTTGAGTTTCCTGATCAACTTTTTGTCGATGTAAAAGTGCTTTAAGTGACCATTTCATTTTGATTTCCCCTTCTTATATCCGGCGGCGACTTCGCTGTGGAAACTTCATTTGACTATCAAATCCCGTTTCATCTTTGTCAGTTGTCATCCTGTCAGCTGCAATAACTTCGTCCATGTCGCGCATGTGCTGAACATAGTTTACAATGCCCAAGTTAACCAATCCTAGATCATCGGTAATGAAATCAACATCCTTTATCGTCTGGTCTGTCATTTCACGGATAAGACCCCAAACAAACGCAATAAAGACCCCAAGTGCTAAGCCAACTAACGCCAAAATCCTTAAACGTGGTGACACAGGCGTTGAATTCGCAGTTGCCTTCGAAACTATGGACACATTAGATACACTCATAATTTTTGCAATCTTACTATCAAAAACCTTTGCAACACCGTTGGCAACGTCACGAGCGCGCACTGGATCGGTATCTTTGACACTGACAGTAAATACTTGAGAGTTTTGTTGTGTTGACACGGATACCATCTTCGCCAAATCTCCGGACGTCAAATTTGAATACTTCGCTGGTTCCAACTTATATTTTGCCGGTTGCGCCGGTTGGGAGACATATTGTTCGCGAAGGCCAGTTGTTGCATTGTAACGAGTGCCATAGACGGCCTTCTTCGCTTTCTTAGTTACGATGCGTCTCGGACTTGTTAGCTCTTCTGCAACCGCCTGTAAAACTACGGGCCGTGTAATAATGTCTTTGTATGTATTAATAATTTGAATATCAGCCTGTTGCGCATTCAGCTGCATATTTGGATTGTCATCTTGCTTGCGATTAACTAACAATGATGTGTCCGACTCGTATTTCGGCGCAATCAAAGTTTTAGCACCAAAATATGCAACTGCCATTCCAATGATTCCAAGTACAATCATTGCAACGAAGCTACGTTTAAAAACATTCCACAACTGTGAAAGGTCGATCTGCTTGTTCATAAACTCTTTCCCCACCTAATCCCAAAAATTGATAAGCAACACTCAAAATACGGACTGCAAGCAGCACAGCCCGCAAAATTAAAAACGGAAGTTCTGAAAACTCCACTCCAAAGCATGATACCCTAGCGCAAGTATCGAGTCTACCCATCTCTAATTAAGAAATAGACATGTCCATTTCAAATTAAATCAGTTTGTATTCAAATAGGCCGCCTTCTTACGTTGTTTTCAAGTAGCAATTTATAATTTGTTACAGTCTCATTACAATTTTTAATGAGTAGTTTAAAAATGGCTTTATTCGTCAATTAAGACTTCGCGCTCACATAATAGGTTCCGAATCTATTTAGAGTAACGCTTCCGGGTCCGACATCTCCTATAAATAATTTCAGTGAAGTCAATAGTTCCAATCTAATAGTTCTTGTACCAGACATTGTTAGGAAAATGTGGAATTTGGTTGATTTGAGTTATCTTCACTCTATCTTTCAGCAAGGGTTCCCACCATTCTCTGGGGAGTGTCAAGAAGTTTGTGTAAATGAAATGCCTTCGTACATATAATATGTATCTAACTTAAATAAATGATGCTTCCAAGGTGTCCTGGAGTCCTTGGAACCCTCGGTGGATCCGCTTCAGAGACTTCTCGTTATAAACATTAAACTGAGAAACCAGGAAGCGATCCAGTGAATCTTCCGTTGGAAATTGTTCTTTGTGGTGGGTGGTGCGCTTGAGATGCTTATTAAAGTTCTCAATCAGGTTAGTGGAGTATAGTGATTGCCGGATAGCTGGTGGAAAGTCCATGAAAGTGAGTAAATTCGGCATTTTAAGCAGATCTTTGATTAATTTGGGATAGGTCTGATGCCAGTTGTTGGCGAACTCATTCAGTTTCAGTTCGGCTGCTTCACGGTTGGCGGCCCGATGAACTTGTTTAAAGTCACTGATCACGGCCTTGCGGTCTTTTACGCGAACTTTGTTCATCAGATTCCGCCCAACATGAACCAGGCAACGTTGTCGTTTGGCTTTAGGGAAATGCCGATTCAAGCCTTCATCCAAACCAACTAACCCATCGGCCACAAACAACAGCACATCTTTAACGCCCTGCTTGATCAAGGTTCCCAGCAGTTCAGTCCAGATTCCAGTCGATTCCGTTGGCGCCACTTGGTAGTTCAGCACTTCTTTCGTACCATCTGGACGAATGCCAATTGCAATATGAACGGCTTCTTTTTGAACGGTATCCCGCTTTAACGGCAAGTAAGTGGCATCTAAGAAGATGGCCGCATATTGTGAAGCCAGTCGACGTTGCTGGAAAGCTTGAACCTGTTCATTGACGGCTTTAGTCATGTTGGAAACCGTGGCTTTGGAGTAGTGAGCACCGTACATTTTCTCAATGAGTTCGGCAATTTCAGCAGTGGTAATTCCCTTGGTATACAACTGAATGACCGTTGTTTCTAAATTATCACTGTGCCGACCGTAGGCTGGCAAGGTATGATTTTCAAACCGGCCATTGCGATCTCGAGGAATGGTTAAGTTAAGTTGGCCGTACTTCGTATCAAACGAGCGCTCATAACTGCCGTTGCGGTTATTACCAGTGTTAATCCCAGCGTATGAGTAGCGTTCGTAACCCAAAAACTCTGCCAATTCGGTTTGAAGTAGCTGGTTAATCGCAATTTCGAGGTGGTGACGAAAAACTTCGTCCAAATCTTGCTTTTGGGCTAGTGCAGCGATAATTTCTGTGGTAAGTTCATTCATGGGGAATGCCTCCTGTGATGTTTTCTGTGGTTACTAAATATCATAAGGGAAGGCATTCCCTATTTCTATACAATTCAGAAATCTTTTATGCATTTCCTAGATTGCAATAATAAAGTTACCACCTAGAAAGAGGCTTGCTCACTGCTTGAACTGGGGTTTGCCAACGGAGACATTTTCTAGGTTTGTTATTGATAAGCGCTGTGGCTTGTTGAATATCGGTCTCTGAAACCTGATCAAACTGTGTTCCCTTCGGGAAATAGTAGCGAAGTTCTCGATTGAACCGTTCATTTGTGCCCCGTTCATTCGGGTGATAGGCGTGGCAAAAGTAAACCGGTATCCGATAGCGCTTTGTAAGCGCCTGATCGCAGGAAAACTCTTTACCGTGATCAACCGTCACTGATCGAACCGGACCCGGAAAGTCCACCATCAGTCTTGCAAATCCCTTGAGAACAGCATTTTGTGATAAGTTTTCAAGCTTAGTTGTCGCCATTAAACGTGTCACCCGATCGACAATGGTCAAAACAGCAGCCTTTGACCCGCGACCACCGCGAACTGTATCCATCTCTAAATGTCCTTTTTCGGTTCGCCGATTAGCTGACTCACTGCGAATCTCAATTGAGGTGCCTACTGCTTGGTTATAGCGCGACCGAAGGTCTTGTCTTCTTTTATGACGTTTACCGTGATCAAAGAGTTGGCTTGGCTGAAAATCGACTTGTCTTTGATAAATCCAGTGGTAAATCGTGTGTGGCGCACAGTGAACGGCATAACCGACCATTTCAGGGGACCAACCTAGGTTTAGCTTCTCAGTTACCATCCGCTTCAACTTAGGCGTTAAAATCGAGTGCCGACCACAACGATGCCGACAAGTATCGGCATGATCCTGAGCTATAATGGCGCAGTAATCACCTTCAGGGCAACGGTGAAGCTCATGCCTAATAGAAATACGAGAGCGGCCTAAGGTCGCGGCGATGTATTGAATCGTGTGGTGTTGCATCAGTTCTATCTGAGATCGTTCAATTAAGGTTATAATGGCCATGGGACCTGTCCTTCTCTCTAGATGGTATGTTATGCAAACACCATTTTAGCAAGAACGGACAGGTCTTTTTTCACATTTTCTGGGTGGTAACTTTAATTATGCAATCTAGGGAACGAAGTTGCTGCCAATAAACCCAGCTCCACCCGTGATTAACAAGTTCAAAGTTTAATCTACCTCCCTTATTGCGAGATGTATTTCAAGTTCATCGGCACTGAATCTTCTTCACAGAATCTCAAAAATATAAATAGCTTTTCTCGTCTATCGACTGTTGATCACAGAGATTTACCATTGGAAGCCAATGGTCAATATCAATCATAATATACGATGCTTAGGCATATAGTACCTAGAAAACCTATTTTAACAAAAATAAAAGCCTATTTTAGGCCTATGCCACTTCAATATGACAGTCTCTTTACAATTCCACAAAAACCCGTCAGAATGACCCTAACTTGTAATCAGACTAACCTGATTTTTAGTTTAAAATATAAGCAATGCAACTTTTGGGGGTTCACTAAATCATGAAAAAAAACAAGCTACGTCTACGTGACTGGCTATTAAGCATCGCGTTGGGATTGGCAATTGCTGGTGTCGCGGGGTTCTTCTACGTCAAGCATTATCAGTCTGAGCAGGCGATTGCGGTTAACCAATCGACGCGTCAGCGCATTCAGAAGGATTCTAAGGCGAAGGTGAAGAAGGAAAAGGTGCTGAATCAGTATCGGCTTTATGGCTTAACTGACAGCGAGATTAATGCGGCCAAAACGTTGCCGGTGTCGGCGATTGGCGATTCGATTATGCTGGGGAGTTCGGCATATTTGAAGGTGCTTTTTCCGGAGATGTCGATTGATGCTGAGGTTGGCCGGCAGGTGCAGGCAGCCCCAGCGATTATTAGTCAGCTGAAGTCTAGCGGTAAGTTGGCTAACACGGTTGTGATCAGTTTGGGTACGAACGGACCGATGACAGAGGCCGACATTAACGGGATTCTGGATCAGCTTGGGACTGAGCGCCAGGTCTTCTGGGTGACTGCGTATGCTCCCGGGAAGGCGTGGATTGATCCAGTTAACAAGTTGATTCATGCAGCAGCGAAAACCCATGCCAATTTGCATGTGGTGGATTGGTATTATCTGGCTGGTGGCAATGACGACTGGTTTGCTGATGACGGTGTCCATCCGAACGACGCTGGCCGGCCCCATTACTACACGTTGATTGCTAAGGATGTCATGCAGACATTAAAAAAGTAACAGTGAAAAGACCATCATTACCTAGGATTAGCATCTTGCTTAAAAAAGATTTAGGGTGTATCCCTTCCATTTAAAAAGACATCGAGACCATTGCCTCGGTGTCTTTTTGTATTTAACCAATATTTGGCCAAAATCAGGTGCATCGGAAGCCTAACCCCTGCGACAACTTTTGACCACAGCAATCAGGCCTGCGTGCCCTTCTGCCAGATCGAAAAGCTTCAGCGAAACCTTTCCTGCCAGTAAGCTTTTTTTCTATAGAAGCCTCTTTCAATAGCCTTATCGCTTACTTATCCAAATCCACAAACCGTGTCAAAATCATCATCACAACGCCACCGACGGCCATCGAAATGGCTTCGCCAAGCGCGATGGTAGCGTAGGTTGGCCAGAATGGGACTTTTGTGAGGATGGTCAGTTCGCCGGCAATGGTGAACATGGATAAGGCGAAAAGGATGCCCATGATGGTGAATTTAGCCCATTTTGGCTGGGCGTGTTTGGCTAACCAGCGGCTGATGATGATGAAGACGAGCGTGCCGAGGGTGCCGATTGGGACATCGAGGAGTGCGGTTGGCGAGGTTAAATTGGCCAAAAAAACACCCAGCGTGACGGCCCAGACATAACGGCGGTTGAAGAGTGCCGTGTAGTTGAGCATCTCGGAGAACCGAACTTGTACGACCCCGAAGCTGAGTGGACTGAGCATGAGGGTCATCACGACGTAAATGGACGTGATCATGGCGGTTTTGGCGAGACTGACGATTGAACGATGGGTGGTTGAAGTTGTTTGCATGTTTGTTCTCCTTTGTGGCTATGCCAGTAGTAACGACGATCAAAGGAAAGTAAGTATCGTCGTGGAAGGATTGCCTTCCGTTTTCAGTTTTGGTGTTGCAATGCATTAAGTTTACTTTTCGAGCCAGCCGCCGTCAATGGGAATCACGGTTCCGTGAATATAATCAGCAGCATCGCTGGCCAGAAATAAGGATAATTGCGCGACTTCCTCGGGCTTGGCCCAGCGTTTGGCTGGGGTTTCTTGAGCAACCCACGCAGCCATTTTCCCGTCGCCGGCAAAATCAGCGGCGTTCATGGGCGTGTTGATAGCGCCTGGTGCGAGCGCGTTGGCGCGAATGCCTTTGGCGGCGTAATCGAGGTCTAATTGCTTGGTGAGGCCGATGACGGCGTGCTTAGCGGCGGTATACGCCACGCCGCCACCACCACCGACTAAACCAGCGATGGAACTCATATTGATGAAAACGCCGTGTCCGCGAGCCAGCATCCCCGGCAGCAGCGCCTTGATCATTAAGAACGGACTGGTGAGATCGACATCGAGAATGTGCTGCCATGCCGAGAGCGCCGTATCGGTCACAGTTTGATAACCATCCAACACGCCCGCCGTATTGCAGACAATATCTGGCTGGTATTGAGCCGCAATCGCTGCTGCCGTGGCAGGATCGCTCACATCGGCCTGAATGGCGTCTGTGAGGTTGCTAATTGGTTGGAGGTCAATTCCTACCACAGTGGCACCAGCCGCCTGAAAAGCCGCCGCCTGCGCCGCACCGATGCCAGAAGCCGCGCCGGTGATGATGACGGTCTTGTCGGTGAAGTCGAAATGCGTCATGCGTTCACAAGCTGCCAATCTTCAGCCAAAATGTCACAGTCAGTCGGTGACCAGAGACTGAAAGCTTCGTCGGCAGTTTTGATCAAAAAATACGGATTCAAAGTGTCGCCTTCGAATTTGCCTTCCGGAACTAGTTGCACATACAACTCAGTACCTTCCCAGCCGGTGCGAACGGCCTTCTTGCCGGCTTTAAGGGACGGTAAAATTGCTTCAAATGTCATGTCGATCATTCTCCTTCTTTTGAAATGCGTTCTCCAGATGGCGGTCGGTTATTGTGAAGAAAGCCTGTTAGCCGAACCAATACTTGATCAACTATCCAGTGCCACTTTGTCAAACCAAGCTAACCGTGCCAGGTCGCGCTCATTGTCTAAAATCAGTGCATTTAGTATACGCGTTTTACCAGCTGACTGACAACGGGTTGCGCCATCCTTTTAAGGTCATTCTGACATTTTTGATATCAAAAAAGAACAGCCTCAAGTGACAGACTGTTCTAAAAAGGTGGTACTTACAGGTTAATCACCTGCATGAGTACCTCGGAAACACGCGCCCGTTCTTTCTCTGGTAAGTGGGTTAAGTATTTCACCACCGCTAATGTGCTAATATCGCTCATTTCCGGAGCAATGAAGAAGTCGCCTACCTGCATATTTAAAGCCCGCGCAATGTCGGTCAATTTTTTTATGCTGATATTGTTGACGTCTCCACGCTCCATTCGCGAAATCAGACTGATCGAGACGCCGGATCGCTCCGCCAACTTCTCAATCGTCAAGTTCAAACTGCGGCGCTGTTGGTGCACCAATTTCCCGATGTTGTCTAACATGGTTTCCCCCACCTTTAATGTGCGGCGTTATGCTTTAACATTAGATGAAACTCCGGGCTATCAAAAGATTTTATAATATTATTTAATAATCTAAAGATGGCCTATTCTCACAGAACATAACCGCACTGATCCCCCACATCAACTCACCAATTCTTGCTCTATAACTATTGTAAACGCTCGCAATGAGGAACTGCCAAAAATCAGCTTAATTAATTAAAAAATACACAATAAAAAAACAATGCCAATTTATTCAGCATTGTTATTTACTTTCCGCGGTTGCTGGCACAAAGGCCCATAAGCTGCCACGTGTGAACTCTTCGCCATCTGAGGTGTCCAATTCACTGATACTATTATTCGGCGGAATGCGCATCGCATCACGCGCAGAATCGAGATCGGCACCGAGGTATGTGCTTAATAACAGCATGCCGATTAAACCGTGTGCCACAACGAGCACTTTGCCGTCTGGATGGGCATCATAAATCCGATTGATTGCCCGCCGTCCACGTTTTAACGCATGGGCAAATGATTCTGCACCGATACGCTGGTTATCAAACGCCGTCAAATGATGATAATAATGATCAATCTCAGGATCATCCTGGACAGAAGTGAGCGGCTGACCATCCCATTTGCCTAAATCTACCTCGCGCAAATCACGATCCGTCACAATCGGCGGTTGAACGACTCGGCTTTGGGCCACAATTAATTCAGCCGTTGTTTGCGCCCGCGGCATCGGACTGGCATAGATGCCCGCAAAACCAGTCGTCGCCAAAAAGCGTCCAACTGCGATTGCACCATCGCGGCCACTCGCTGTCAACGGCGTATCGGTTCGTCCACCGTTAAATCGCCGCGCCAAATTCGTTTCCGTCTGTCCATGCCGCACAAAGTAAAACTTGGTCATCTCCTGCACGCTCCTTATAAACACGTTCATCAGGCCAGCAACCGGTCCGACGAACGTTCTGTCTTTGACCATAGTGTAGCAGAAGCGCACCAAATTAGCGGCAATAAACAGAAAAGTTCAGCCCGACTTAACCAAAACTGTAACGATTATGCCTATTACGTCAGCATTTTGACGACATCAACGACAAGAATGTGCTTACTCGTCTAGAAATGTGTGGGTAAGACATTTGTACGCAAAAAGCCGAACATGCAAGTTTCACATGTTCGGCATTCTTACGCGATCATTGAAGCACAGCGCTCAGTAGGCGTTTACTGGGCAGCTTTAACCCCTTGATGATCCGCTTCGGCTTCAGCTTTATAAGCCGCCACTTCGTCATCAGCGGCAAAAATGTAATGTTCAGGATAAACCTCAACCATTTTACGTTTCTTGTTGTCGCCTTCGACCTTGCTGGCGTCATACGGCAGCGGCACGCGTCTGCGCTCAACATCTGGATCAGGTACCGGAATCGCTGAGAGTAAACTCTTGGTGTAAGGGTGTAACGGATGACTATAAACTTCATCCGCCGTTGCCAATTCAACCAACCGTCCATAATGCATAACAGCGATACGATCTGAGATATACTTGACCATCGATAAATCATGTGCAATGAACAGGTACGTCAACCCTTGGCGATCCTGAATGTCCTTCAGCAGGTTGACGACCTGCGCCTGAATGGAAACGTCCAGCGCGCTGATCGGTTCATCGGCGATAATGAACTTAGGCTGTACGGCCAATGCACGGGCAATCCCGATCCGCTGGCGCTGACCACCGGAGAACTCATGGGGATAGCGAGTCGCGTGATCGGCGTTTAAACCGACTTCTTCCAACAACTGCTCAACTTGATGATCGCGATCAGCGTTGTTTTTGGCCAAATGATGAATATCAATGCCTTCCGCGATGATGTCTTTGACTTTCATTCGCGGATTTAAGGACGCATAAGGATCCTGAAAAATCATCTGGGTGGCCCGGCGGAAAGCCAGCATCTGTTTGGAGCCATTTTTCAGTTTGGCAATGTCGTTGCCATTGTACAAAATCTCGCCGCTGGTTGGGTCGTACAAGCGAATGATCGCCCGGCCAGTGGTGGTTTTACCAGAACCAGATTCACCAACCAAGCCCAAAGTTTCGCCTTCATAAATATCAAACGAGATATCCTGAATGGCTTTCACTTGGTCTTTTTTCCCGGCATTGAAGGTTTGAACCAAGTGTTTGACGGACACAAGAACCTTTTTGTCTTTTTTGTCGACCACGTTAGTTCACCACCTTTTCATCTTGATGTTTACTTGCCCATAAGGCATGTCGCCGCGCAATTTCTGGCGGTAATTCCACTTTCGGTGCGCCTGGTGCTAATAGCCAAGTTGCCGCCGAATGGGTCGGTGAGATCTTGAAGAATGGCGGTTCCTGTTCGAGGTCAATCGCCATCGCGTATGGATTTCGCGGTGCGAACGCGTCACCTTTTGGCGGATCAAGCAAGTCCGGTGGTGTCCCAGGAATGGCGTACAGTCGATCACTCTTGGTTTCAAGTGTTGGCATAGCTTCAAGCAACCCCCACGTATACGGATGCTGGGCATTGTAAAAGATTTCGTCAACCGTACCATACTCAACAATCTTGCCAGCATACATAACCGCAACACGATCGGCAATCCCAGCAACTACGCCAAGGTCATGGGTGATGAAAATGATTGAGGTGTCGATCTTCGACTGAATTTCTTTCAAGAGATGAATAATTTGTGCCTGAATCGTCACGTCCAAAGCGGTTGTTGGTTCATCAGCCAGCAGAATCTGCGGGTGATTGATGATCGCAATGGCAATGACAATCCGCTGACGCTGCCCACCAGAGAACTGATGTGGATAGTCCTTTAAGCGACCGCCGGCATCCTTGATGCCAACCAAATCCAACACGCGTTCCGCTTCCTTGAGCGCATCTGCTTTACTGATTTTACTATGCAACAGTAACGGCTCTGCCACTTGTTTCCCAATGGTCATAGTTGGATCCAGTGAGGTCATCGGGTCTTGAAAAATCATGGCGACATCATTGCCACGCATTGCATTGAGCTGTTTCTCGGATTTTTTGAGAATGTCCTCGCCGTTAAACAGCACTTCGCCATGCGTAATTTTCGCATTCGGGGCTAACAAGCCCATCACTGTTCGTACGGTAACGGATTTACCAGAACCAGACTCACCAACAATGGCCAGCGTCTCACCTTTGTTAAGGTCAAAATTGACATTGCGGATGGCGTGGACAGGGCCGGCATAGGTGGCAAAGTCAATCTGTAAATCTTTTACTTCTAGAATTTTACTCATTTTGCCACCTCCTAATGTTCACTGCGCGGATCAAAGGCATCGCGCAAACCATCAGCCAGCAAGTTGAAGGCCAGCATCAGAATGACAATCACGATCGCCGGATATAACAGCTGATATGGCAGCACTTGCAGATTCTTTTGACCATCTGACAGCAAGGTCCCAAGACTAGCAGTCGGTGCTGGCAGCCCGATCCCGATATAACTCAGGAAGGCTTCAAAGAAGATCGCTGTCGGAATGGTGAACATCGTTTGAATGATAATCGTTGAACTCAGATTAGGGATCAGATGTTTAAAGGCAATTTTGATGCTCGACTCGCCTAACGTTCTAGCAGCTAAGACGAATTCCTGATCTTTTAACTGCAACGTCTGCGCACGAATGAGTCGAGCCATGGTCACCCACCCAGTGAAGGCAATCGCCAAGATAATGGAGGTCAAGCCAGGACGGAAGACCAGCAGCATCAGAATAACAACAACCAAGTTAGGAATACTGGAGATGATTTCAATAACACGTTGCATCAACGTATCGGTCATGCCCCCGCGCCAGCCGGAGATGATGCCGTAGAAAACCCCGATGGTCAAATCGAAGAAAGTTGCGACAATCCCGATGAACAGTGAAACTCGGGTGCCGACCATGATTCGAGACAACAGGTCACGGCCGAGATAATCGGTACCCAGCAAGAAGTAAACATTTTTACCCATGCCGGCGTATTTGTTTTGACCGTTCATGTAGCCGTTCAAACCTGGCAAATCGATACCTGGCCATTTGGGCGGCAGGTTCGCATAGTTCAGGCTTTGCTTGTTTGGATTAGAAGGTGATAACCAGATAGAAATGATAGAAATGAACGCGATGAAAACGAGCACCCACAGGGAAATCACTGCGGCCTTGTTTTTCTTCAATCGCCGAATCGCATCTTGCGTGAACGTCAGCGCAGGCGTGGCAATACGTTCCTGTTCAGCCGCATCCACTTTAACATGCTTGAATGCATCTGGACTTAATTTACTTGTTGCCATTAGTTTGCCTCCCCGCTCAATCGGATTCGTGGATCAATGAAGCCGTAAAGAATATCGACGACAAGGATCACAACCGTCAGCATGGCACTGTAGAGAATGGTCAGTCCCATGATAACTGGGTAATCGTTGGTCGTAATTGACTTAACGAATTGTTCCCCAATCCCGGGGATCGCAAAGATGTTCTCGACAACCAGTGAGCCGACCATTAAGTCAACAGCCATTGGTCCGATGATGGTCACAATCGGAATCATTGAGTTACGCAGCGCATGCTTGGCAACAACTTGCCAGCGTGATTCACCTTTGGAACGTGCCAGTTCAATGTAATCAGAACTAAGCACATCGACCATTTCAGTTCGCATGAATCGGGCCGTTTGGGCAAGCGGTGCGATCGCCAAGGCAACTGTCGGCAAAATGCTATAAGAGAAGCCGCCCCAAAGTGCTACTGGAAAGGCGCCAGTTTTGAAAGCAAAAAGCTGCAGCAGTGCGGCGAACACGAAGTTAGGAATTGAGCGACCGAGAATCGCAAAAATGGTAGCAGTCGCGTCAACCCATGTGTTCTTGCGGATCGCGGCAATGGCACCAAGCAAGATCCCGGCAAGTGTGCCGACGACCATCGCCTGTGCGCCAATTTGTAGAGATGGTCCAATCCGAGAAGCGATTAAGTTTGACACGGTTTGGCCAGGAAATTGATAGGACATTCCAAAATCGCCATGTGAGATTCCGACTATATAAGTTAGGTATTGCATCCAAACCGGCTTATCCAATCCATACTGTTTCTTCAAAATCAGCAGTTGATCTGCTGGAATTTTGGGGTTGTTAAACGGCGTCCCCGGCAACAACTTCATCAGGAAGAAGGTAGCGCTGGCAACAATAAACAGTGTCAGGAGCAGGAAGCCGATCCGTTTTAAAATATATTTGACCATGATTCACTCCTGTTTATGGGCACACGCCCTGATAAGCAAACAGCGTTGTCCGCCGCAGAACACGAGACAACGCCGTTTGTGAGAACTACTTATTTGAAACTAGCGGGCAGTTATTCGTAACTGCTCACGTTTTGGTTTAAAAACGCGGTTGTTAGACCATAATCCGACTAAGTTCTACTTAACTTTCGCATTCACAAAGTTGTAGGAATTGGTTGGGTTGTAATTCAAACCGGTAATGGTCTTACGCTGCAAGGTTGTTTGTACCCGTTGATACAGCGGTACAACGCCTTGTTCCTTCGTCAACAGTTCTTGGGCCTTGAGTAAGGTGTTCCAACGAGCGGTTGCGTTGGTCGCATCGGTCGTCTTGGACTGCTTGATCAAAGCATCGTATTCAGCATTTGACCACTTGCCATCGTTGTAACTGTTATCGGAGGTGAACAGATCCAAGAAGGAAATAGCATCTGGGAAATCAGCACTCCAAGCGGAGATAACCATATCGAACTGACCATTTTGGGAACGAGATAGACGCGTCTTGAATGGTACTGTAGCGATGGTAACTTTCAGACCTGGCAGGTTCTGTTGCAAGGTGCTTTGGAAGTATTCGGCAGAACGCTTAGCATTGGTCGTATCGTCTGTCAGCAGTTCCAAAGTTGGTGCGGACTGACCGACTTCTTTCAAACCTTCTGTCCACAACTCTTTAGCCTTGGCTGGATCGTACTTAACAGCGGAGGATTCAGCTTTAGATGCCGTCTTGGAGAAGTCTTGACCGTTCTTTTCGAACAATCCTTCAGGGGTCACATTGTTGGCCGCGATGGAAGCATCATTCAGAACCTTCTTAATGTATGCCTCGCGATCAATCGACATGGAAATTGCCTGACGAATCTTGGTGTTCTTAAAGATTGGATCCTTCTTCTCGTTCAATTCAAGATAGAAGGTCGCACTTTGCTTGAGGCCTTTGAAATCAGACATGGATTTTGCTTGAGCCGCTTGTTCACCTTGCAAAGCTGCGATATCAAGTTTCTTCGACTGATACAGGTTCATCGCGGTTTGCGAATCCTTAACCACTTGACCATTAAGGGTATCGATGTGAACGTTCTTAGCATTCCAGTAAGTAGTGTTCTTAGTTTCTTTCCAAGTGTTGCCAGTGCCGTTCCAGTTCTTCAACTGGTAAGGACCATTGGACAAGATGTACTTGGAAGTAGTTCCGAATTTCTTACCAGATTTTTCAACGAATTTCTCATTTTGTGGGAAGAATGCTGGGTTAACCAACATGGTCTTGAAATAAGGAATCGCGTGGTCCAAGGTGACTTTCAAAGTCGTCTTGTTGACGGCGGTAACCCCAAGCGTGCTGGCCGCTTTTTTACCGGCTGTGATGTCATCAGCGTTTTTAACGCCTGAATATAGGTAGGCGTATTGTGACTTGGTCTTCGGTTCAACCGTCCGCCGCCAAGCAAACACAAAATCTTGGGCTGTGACTGGATCACCGTTACTCCATTTAGCATTACGTAACTTGAAGGTATAGGTCTTCCCGCCATCAGTAACAGTTGGTTGACTCTTGGCCATGGCATTTTCCAATTTGCTGCCATTGTACCGATACAAGCCATCCATGGTATCAATCAATGCCTGACCAGAAATAGCATCGGTGGTCGTTGATGGATCCATCGTGGAGATCACATCACTCTCCATCCGTGTAATCGAAGTACCTTTACTGCTGCTAGAAGAATTAGAACCACAGGCTGCTAACACCCCTGCAAGCGCGAGCGCAGAGCCCGCAACCATTGTCTTTCTAAATTTCATCCTGTTCCCTCCTAAAATGATTGAACTTACCTTACATTAGAAATCCATTAATGTAAATAAGCGAATCCTCAATTTCGCCTAAAAAAACTAATTCTTTGATCTTACTTTTGTCACATTTATGCTACCGATCTCAAATTAAAAATTGTATATCCCGTAAATATTCTCTAGATGGATTCCTTATTTATGGGCAGTAAGAAGCCCACCTAACCTAATAATCGACACGCGTTTTTGTTTTCATTTTGAGTGATGATGCTAAGAATAGCTTATATTAAATAACACTGGCAAGAATCGGAAAATCGTCAAATAGTGGACTAATATTCGGCTTTTGCTCATAGAATTTTCGCTTTTGTCAGACAAGCTGCCATCTTATACAAATAAAGCTGAGCAAATGCTCAGTTTTATTTAACCGCTTTCATATGTTTCACTTGGATTTATTGAACTGAAGCCTTCGTTCGCCGACTGCGAATTGTTCGAAAAATGACAATTATTAATCCAACCACGGAAACAATGGTTGCTAACCAGAAAACAAAGGCCAATGCATGCAGGAATGGTGCCCCCGACTGCGGCGAAATTCGCGTGACGCCTGGCAGCTGGGCAAAAAGTAACGTAGCACCAAAGCTGATGCCGATGGTCATTCCGATGGTTCGCGCCAACGAGTTCAGCGATCCGGCCACACCAGAGACGCTAGCATCAACCGCTCCCATCGTTAAGGCATTGTTTGGCGAAAGGAACAACGCCATGCCCGCTCCATTGAGCACAATCGGCCAGATGATGGGTGCCATCGACAATTTTGCTGGATAAAAGGCGTAGCCGACTTGTGACACAATCAGGACTAACAAGCCCAGAATCGTGAGATAGTAACGATTCCAATGATCGGCAAGCCAGCCGGCAAACGGTGTAATCATCAACATGACAACACTTTGCAGCATCATCAACAGGCCGCTTTCAAAGGCAGAAATGCCGCCGTAACTTTGCAAATAGAATGGCAACAAAATGTTGGAAACGGAGTTAACCAACATGACGATCAGCAGCACGCTGACGGATATTAAATAATCGGGATTATGCATCAATGCTGGCGCAATCCACGGTGACTTGGCACGTTGATCTTGGATGAAAGCCAACAACGTCAAAATCGCCCCACCAGCAAGGATGAGAAATCCCAACAGATGCTGCGTCGGCTGCTGAAGCCAATAGCCACTGGCAAAGGTCAAGATCATCCCGCCAGTAAACAGATTTTGCCCTGTCCAATTGGCGTTACCCCAGACTTGCTTAATCTCCCCAGTTGCTGGCCGGCGCAGTGGCAAAAATCGCATCCCCGCAAACACGATCAGCAGACCAACTGGGACATTGAAAAGGTAAATCCATCGCCAGCTTGCCCAAGTAATCAAAATGCCACCAAATGCCGGGCCGGAAATCGACCCGACGGAAACAAACATTGAGATCACCGCTAACGCCTCTGCCCGATTAGCATCAGGAAAGTATTGGCTAACGATGCCCATCGAATTCGCCATGATCATCGCCGACCCAACGGCTTGAATGACGCGACCGGCAAGGATGGTTAGATAAGTCGGCGCGATCCCAGTTAACAATGAACCAACAATGAATACCATTTCGCCGATCAAAAAGACGAGATTTTTTGAGACCAAATCACCGATATGGCCAAACATGACCAGTAAAACAGAGGTCGTAATGAGGCCGATGGACACAATCCAAGTCGCGGCACTGCTGGAAATCATGAGATCCGCCGAAATTTTCGGCATGGCCAAGTTCGTACTCGACCCAGACAGAGCCGTTAATAACGACATCATCCCCAAAACAATTAAAATTTTAATTCGTTGCGCGCGTGGCATGGTCATCACCATCACACCCTTTCGGACTGTATTTTAGGCTAATTGGTCAGGAGTCACAATTATTCTACCTTGGTGTGACGGGGTTTGATTGAAGTGGTTAAGTGACTTGTTACCTGCTGGTGAGGTTGATCGATAATTTTCTCCTAGGATTTATGATTTGTTGGATTCCAACTAATCTGGGAAAAGACATTAGGCTAAAGTTCTATGCCGTGCCAAACTCCGCAATCTACGGCCAGAAGGGGCTTGCGACGCGGAGCTAGAGCGGAGACGGCGCTTCGAGCCCGCAAAACCCGCGGTCTCGAAGTCGCCTAACAACATCAGCTCCAAAACCCGGTCGCTGTGTTGTTTGCACGGCTGAGCCCCATCTGGCCTACGATTGCTCCGCCTTGGCACTGGTGTCTCTAAATGCCAACGGGTTATCTATGACAAACTGTGAATGATGTCCCAACCTGCATGTTACGTAATGATGCGGCAAAAAGACACGTTTTTGGATGACGGATTTACAATTCAAGTGCAACAAATTAGTCAAATAGAAAAGACTCATAGCCTGAGTCCTTGTAAAATGGAATCACCACAAGACCAACTACAAGGAGAACTCGACTATGAGTCCGTACACCCATCTTACCTTAAAAGACCGTGAATCGATACTGCTTGGTATCTCTACAGGCAAAACTCTTGATACCATCGCCAAAGAGATAGGTCGTTCCAAGAGTACAGTCAGCCGTGAAATTGCACGTAACGGCGGCTGGCGGAACTATTCGGCAGCCACCGCTCAGGACCGCTACCGGCGGGTTCGCTTGGCTAGCAGGCGTCCTCGGATCCTCGATCGACCGGGGACTCGTGACGCTGTCATTCGATATATCACGGTGCTACATTGGTCGCCTGAGCAGATTGCCGGTCGCTTGTCACTAGAAGGCAGTCCTATTCGCATCAGCTATTCGACTATCTACAGAGGTATCTACCTAGATAATCTCGGTGTTCCATTGAAGAGCCATGGTGCTCGCGGGCTACCAAGGCTGCTTCGACACCGAGGCAAGACGCGCAAAATCAAAGGCACCATAAATGAACGCCGGGGGCGCTTCAATGACGTGCCATCAATTCACGACCGACCCCGGTCGGCAGAAAATCGCAGCTGGTTTGGTCACTAGGAAGGCGATACAGTACGCGGTAAAACAGGACACTCTGCATTAGTAACATTAGTTGACCGTAAATCACGCTATCTGCTTTCGAAGCGAACGGCCAACGCAAAAGCTGACACTGTTAGAGACGTCATGATTGAGCTGCTTGGTGCCTTACCAGCTAACCGAGTAAGAACACCGTGGAAGGGAGTTTGCCCGGTACAGGGAGCTGGCAGAACGTCTGAATACAAAGGTCTTCTTTCCTGACCCACACGCGCCTCAACAACGAGGAACTAACGAAAACACCAACGGACTGATTAGAGAATACTTTCCCAAGAACACAGACCTAGACCTTCAGAGCGACCAGGAAATTGAGACTTACATTGAACAACTGAATAATCGACCACGCAAGGTCTTAGGCTGGAAGACGCCATCAGAAGTCTTCATGGGTAAAAAGTTGCACTTGAGTTGACAATTCGTCATAACAAAAAAACCACACAGATTATTCACTGTGTGGTCAGCTTGCTTTCGAAATTATTTTTGAGCACGGCCTTTGTAAGTTCCTGTGTCGGTCGTGACGATAATAGTTTCGCCATCTTTGACGAAATCAGGCACGGTAACAACTAAGCCAGTTTCCAATGTTGCTGGCTTGCCGCCGCCCGCCACAGTGCCGCCTTTGACAGCCGGCTGGGTTTCGGTGACTTTAAGTTCAACGCTACCTGGCAGTTCCAAGCCGATGACTTCATCGCCGTAGAATTCAATTTCAACCGGAACGTTGGGCAGCATGAACTTCAATTCATGCTCAATGCTTGAAGTTGGCAATTCATATTGCTCGTAGCTGTCGCTGTCCATGAAGTAGGCAGTGTCATCTTGCGTGTAGAGATAAGTCGCCTTTTTACGATCCATAATCGCAATTTCGACTTTTTCGCTTGGCCGCATGGTGGTGGTAACGTTAGCGCCGGAACGAATGTCGTAGAGCTTCATTTGCATGACGGTGTTGCCCTTGCCAGGCTTGTGGTGGTTGGACTCCAGTACCTTGATAAGCTTGCCATCCTTAACAAAGACCATCCCAGATTTCAAATCAATTGCTTCAGTCATATTTTGTGTTCTCCTTCATTCGCATTACGCCGCAACGGCGCGTTTCGTGTTTAGTATACCATAGTGAACGATAGCGCTATCTTTTTAATCAAAGACAAAAGCACAAGCCGAGCCATAATTTCATCTAGACCTTGTGATCTGTCAGATATCGAATAAATTGGAAAAACAATCTGGACTAAAAAAGGGCTTGCCGTGCCAAACTCCGCAATCTCCGGCCAGCTGGAGCTGATGTTGTTTGCACGGCTGAGCCCCATCTGGCCTACGATTGCTCCGCCTTAGCAATAGGGTCTTCAAATATCAGAAGGGGGTGTATCACAAAACGCTTGTTTGGTAGACATAGTGCCAAATTAAAAAGCCCGTTTCTTCTCCATCGAGTCACCACAACAGAATAGAGAAAAACGGACTTCCGAAACACTTGACATGATATTGACAACTCACCAAGAACAACTGCTCACTAATAAGCTAGACCTGAGAAACTTCGGCAATCACTTGTCAAAGTCAGATCACAGATTTCTGAAACATCTCATTTTGTCATCACATTGACAGAAGATGTGCCTATCTTGGCTCCAATCCTACGACAGAATGCAGAGAGCTGGCGGAGCGGGGATGGGGCTCAGCCGTGAAATTGGTCTTGGTGCGTGGTTTTCTCCGCCTAGACCAAGGCCGATCTTCAAGACCGCGGTTTTGGCGGGCTTGAAGTCGTGCCCACAGCTCTAGCTTCGCGGTCGCCATCCCCCATCCCCGAGTAGCCAGCTCAGATCATCAATTAAAACTTAGCCCAGAATAGAACTAAACAACTAAAGATATCAAACTACATATCCTCTACAACCAAGTAAGTCATGTCCAACGGGCCGTGGACGCCGACAACGAGGGTCATTTCGATGTCGCCAGAGTTGGATGGACCGGTGATGAAGTTGATGTTGCTGGTTTGGAGCTTACCGGCTTTAATGTCAGCATCGTAATGATCCATGGCTTGGCGAGAACGTGGCAGGGTGTTGCTCTTTTTGATAATAGCCAAGTAATGGGTTGGCAGGAAGTGGAAGCCACGGCCTTGGCCAGGGGTGGTGGCAACGGTAATCGTGCCTGATTCAGCCAGCAAATAATCCGCAAAGCCGATGGCGACGTCCGCAGCCGCCGCTTGCTTCAAATTGAAGTCGCGGCCTTTGCCTGGCGTCCAGTACATCGGCTTAGGACTGACGGTGTTGGTCCATTCGGTCAAGCCAAAATCTGCGTACTTGTCAGTGGTTGGCAAAATCATTGTTTTAGGCGCATCTTGCTCAATGTAAGCATTCAAGGCAGCCGCCAAATCAGCTTTGGTGGTGGTTTTAAACGTGACATGCACCCCTTCGCTATTTTTCTTAGCGATGGTTTCTAGCTCATCTTGAGAGTGGCCAGACAAGGTTGTTTCTGGCAGATCATTGAGCGGCTCAAATGGATGATCTTTGAGCTGGTGCCGCGGTCGGCCGGCTTTTTCAGCGATGGCGTTCAAAAAATCTTCCCGATTCGTGTGATCACTCATGTTTTTGCGCCTCCAATGCTGCCTTGTGCTCCTTGAACCAGTGACGGAAGTTCTCGTTCTTCTTCGGTGGCCGTGGCAGGTCACGCACATCGGTCCAGCCGCGTGCGAGTTTCGGCAACATCTTAGTTTGTTTGATGCGACCACTATTGTACTCATTTTCCACGCTGCCTTGATCCTTCGTAGCCAAAACGCCCATCATGGCATGATCCATATCAAGCGCCATGTTGAATAAAACCGGAGCGCTGGTGCCAACGCCAACCATTTTCATGATCTTGTCGTTGAAGCTGTGATCCATCTTGAGCTTATCCATCATGACTTCACGATGCTTGATCAACAATTCGTGAAGCGGAATGCGAACGGGACAGGTTTCGGTACATGCAGCGCAGAGACTTGAAGCAAATGGCAAATCGCCGAACTTTTCATAACCGTCTAAAACTGGTGAAAGCACCGCGCCGATTGGTCCTGGGTAGATTGAGCCGTAGCCATGACCACCGATATGTCGATAAACTGGGCAGACATTGAGACATGCGCCACAGCGAATGCATTGCAAGACTGGCTCGAATGGCGTGCCAAGGGCGTTACTGCGGCCATTATCGACAATGACCACATGAAAATCTTCTGGTCCGTCTGCTTCGCCGTCAACTTGCTTGCCAGAGAAAGAACAATAGCTGGTCAGTTTCTGTCCCACAGCTGACCGAGACAACATGTTATCCAGTGTTTCTGCTTCCTTCAAACTTGGGACAATCCGTTCCATCCCCATCACGACCACCTGTGTCTTAGGAATCGCCATGGTCAGATCGGCATTGCCTTCATTGGTGACCAAATTGATCAATCCAGAGTCGGCAATCGCAAAATTGCACCCCGTAATACCGAAATCAGCTTGTAAGAAATAGCGCCGCAAGTATTCACGCGCGAATCTGGCTAAATGTTCTGGATCGTTGTCACCTTTGTAACCCAGTTTATCGAAAATGGTTTTGACCTGATCGCGGTTTTTCGCCAATGCCGGGAAAACGATGTGGGTTGGTTCTGCCCAATCGTCTTCTTGCAAAATAAACTCAGCCAAATCAGTTTCCATCAGCTGGGTGCCAGGAATCTTCAACAAATCTTTGTCCAAATTGATTTCGGTGGTGACCATCGACTTGGACTTCACAATCTTCTTGGCCTGCTTCTTCTTGGCAAGGTTCGTGATGTAAGCCGCGGCTTCTTTGTCCGTTTTGGCAAAGTAAACGTGCCCGCCGCGTTTTTCAACGTTATCGCTAAATTCTTCTAAATAATCCGGTAAGTATTTGATCACATGCTGGCGGATCTGTTCGCCAAGATCGCGCCATTGCGGCCAGTTGCCAAGTTCGTGACGTGACGCCTCGCGTTTATCCCACTGGGCGTCTTGTGCTTTGGCAACACTTGCCTGCATGAACTTGTCCTGTTCGGATTCTTTCACCCGCTCCAAGAATGGTTTATCACTGGTGACGATACTCATAGGCGCACCTCCTGTTCTACCGGCAGTGGATCATGGAATTTGATCCGTTTCGGGTCAACATTGTGGTTGAGCACTTCAGCAATGTGCATGATCTTAATTTTTTCCTGACGGCGAGAGAAGCGACCGGAAATATTCATCAAGCAGGCTGGATCAGCCGAAATCAGGACTTTGGCCCCAGTACTCAGCACATCGTCGACTTTTTCATCCACCATCTGCTTGGAAATCTCCGGCTCTTTAGCGGAAAACATGCCGCCGAAGCCGCAGCAGTTTTCGATATGTGGGAGTGGTTCCATTTGCAGATCCTTCACATGATCAAGCAAAGCGAATGGTGCTGTCCGCTCACCCAACAACCGGGTCATGTGGCAAGAGCGATGATAGGTAGCTTTGGCATCGAGTTCAGCGCCTGCATCAATCACATTCAAAACCCGATACAGAAACTGGGAGAATTCAAATGTTTTGTCGGCGACTTCCTTCGCCTTTTCAGCATATTCCGGATCATCTTTAAGTAAAACGCGGTATTCGCGCAGCATATTTACGCAAGAACCAGCTGGCCCGACGATGTAATCGGCGTCAACTGACAGCAACGCATCGATCTCATTACGAAAGACCTTCTGCGTAGCTTTCACGTAACCTGAATTATATGTCGGTTGGCCGCAACAAATCTGCTTAACCGGCATGAAGGTTTCACAGCCAAAGCGTTCCAATACTTCGACCATTGCTGCCCCAACGTTCGGGAAGAAAAGATCTACGATACAGGTGGAGAAAATGACAACTTTCATGGCGCACCTCCTATATTAAAACGATTCCAATTTAAATATACACCTCCAAACATGATTACGGTACTGAAAGCGTTTATAAAAAAATAATTTACTTCTTTTTGAAATCGTTATACTAACCAGCAGCGACCAGCCAATGAGTTCACTTTGAAAAAGCACTGTTTATGCTAGCTTTTGATACTAGTGTTAAGCATATTGTTTCGTAAGCGCGATGCTGCCCGCCTGAATCACGCTGACAACTTGGCATAACTGCCACTAGCATCCACAATTAGGCTGTCACCAAAACCAACGACATCTTGTGGCTCTTTTGCTGCTTTATTAACTAAAAAAATCAACTTTTCAAAGCGGTCTATACCCCCTCTCTCCCTTGACTTAACGCTGTTTCGCGCGGTTTCACAGCCTTGATTTTTAGGCTAAAAAGACTATGGTAAAGGTGGAGTTAGGAAACCCTAAATAATAATGGAGGCGTGTTTATGCGTAAGCGATATAGGGCAACGTTACAGGCGCTTAATGATGATTGTATCGGTCGGAAAGCACACGGGTTTGCGAATCTTGAAGTCACGGATGATGATGCCCTGCAAATTCGCATTGAGATGTTTAATACGCCAGCAGATATGACGCATATGGCCGTTTTGGAAGGTTCCGTTACGAAAGCGCCAGTCGCGGTTGCGACAGCCGCGCAAGACGTGAACCATGATGGTGTCGTTGACGAGGAAGAAGCAGAGAAGGTTTCCGGTAAAGTGTTTGTGCCACTCGATAATGCTCCTGAAAAGCTGAATCTCATCGGTGGTAAATATCCAGAAGCCGACGACAATGGCTTTTACATTTACCAGCAGCGAGTTGTCATGTCAGACTTGCGGGAACAGTTGCTCAAACGTTACGGCACGGATGTCTTCAATCTTGATAATGCGGTCATGTATGTTGACGGCGTCCAAAGCGATGTCCTGTTGCCGAAAACAGTGATGAGCGATTTGGACAAAGAGAAACCTTATCTCACCTTGCCGATTGCCGTTGGTAAGTTGCGTAAGGTGATGGGTTGATCATTGTTCCCCAATATGGATTCGTGAAAAGATTGGGCTAAACAATTCTCTGTCGTGCCAAGCTCTGTAGTCGTAGACTTTGATCTTTCAAGTCTAAAAGGCACTGTGACGTGGGCAAAAATTCTTTGTTTCGGTAATTGCAAATTTTGTCCTGACCTGTTCACTGTTTCTTGTTAGCGTTACACCATTCAAAAAAGCCGATCATCATCTGACCGGCTTTTCGTTTGTCATTTTTGTGTTGCGCCCATGATTAAACAGTTGGCGCGGTTGTCATTTCTGCCATCCGCTGATAAACAGCGACAACCTCACCGGCCAAATCGCGGAAAGTGATGGCATTCATGAGATGATCCTGCGCGTGGACCATCAGCAGTGACACCTCGGCGTGATTGCCACTGGCTTCGGCGGTCAGCAGCTCTGTTTGCGCATTATGCGCTGACACTAATGCATCATCAGCTTCTTTTAATTGCACAGTTGCTTCAGGAAAGTCACCGGCTTTGGCAGCTTGAATCGCGGTGAAGGCCGCACTCTTGGCATTGCCGCCTGCTATAATCAAGCCCATGATCGTTTGTTCATTCACTTGCGTCATCGCGTTTTCTCCTTTGTCATGATCAGTTTCTGTTAACTCATCGGCGGTTTGTGGCTCTAACTTTTAACATGCTTTAACATGAACGTCCGCCATGGTTTCAGCAACGGCAATAAGTCGAGATCTGAGTCGGTTAATTGACCAATTTTATTGCGTCGGCCATCATTTGCCAGTTCACGCAGGACAATTTGCAGTTCTCCGGCATAGCGGGCATACGTCTCATTCACCACGACAACATCGCCACGGTGTAACGTGCCAGTTGCATCATGCGCCGGAATCGCCTGTCCTGCATAGCGAACGCGCGGTTGGGTGTCGCGAACCAGATAATCTGAGGCGTCACCACGATATAAATGCGCCTCACTGAATGCAATCTTGGTTTCCAATTCAGAAATGGCCGCCGTTGGATGCACGCGCAATGCCGGATACGGACAGAAGAAGGCCAGTGCCGCGGCGTGCAAATCAGCCTCGCTCGCCATCGCATTGCCGATTAACACATCGTCAATCACCTCGGTCAGTCGCAAATGGTGCACCTGACTGGCAATGGCCCGATCGCGATCACTTTCCAGTGTCGGCAAGCCTTCGCTGATCGGCCACGGCCCATGATCAGCACTTGGCGCAGTCACAAATGCCGCAGTGCGAATGCCATAATGTCGAAACTTCTGCGAGTAGGCCACAAACCGCTCATCACCCAAACCAGTATATTGCTGCGGGTAAAAATTGTGGCAGCCTAACAAGTTATCTAGACGTGGTCCAAACGGCATGATGGCATCAACATAATTCGTGCCAGCACTCATATTGATCTCAATTTTCAAGCCATACTGGTTATGCGTCATCAACGCCTCTTCTTGCCCAGTAAATCCCTCGTCAAGCCGCAAGCCCCAGACGCCCAGTTCGTGAAAGAAACTCAGATCATGATAATCAATTTCTAACTCGGAAAATAACGGTGGCGCAATATCGACAATCGTTTTAAATCCAAGTTGAGTTGCTTTGGCGACAACAGCCTTAAAAATGGCCAACTGATCGCGGCCTTTTTCGCCGGACAACTGCAATAGCGATGTAAACAGCCGCCGATACCCAAGCTGATGAGCCATTTCTAGATAAGCAGTCGCCTTCGCTACCGTGGTTTGTTCTGGGTAGAGACTGATCCCAATCTGTCCCATTTTTTCGCCTCCTTCTGGCGAGTCATTGTTTTTTGTTTCACTGTCTTGTATTGCTTGCTTCGTGCTCCGTGCCGATACACATGGGGTGTCACCTCTAAAGGCAACTTTTTTAAGATTGACACATCTTCAAGGCCATTTTCTTGAATCGGCGTTTCCGAAACCAGCCCATCAGTAGGCCGCTCACCCGATTGTTGGCCGTGCCGCGCGCCGTTTTTGCGACTAAGGATTCTTCATATTCCAACCGACTTTTTCCCGATGCAAGTGGCACTATGCGATAGCTAACGCGAAAGTCGTCTTGCGGCGTTGCCAATGTATAAGCATAGACTTTGTTCGGCTCCATGTCGGTAATCTGCAGCCGCGCCTGCCGACCATTCGGCCATTTTTTAGCATAGCTAAACCCGCGCAAACTTCCCGGTAAAGGTTCCCGGCCGGTATGCGTGCGAATGTCTGCCAATGCCGAGAGCTGTAACTGTTTGAAAAAGACCGCCGGCTCAACCGGCAGATTCATGGTGATCTTCATCGCGCCCCTCCTGCTTTTGTGCCTTGATCAACTGAACAT
The DNA here is from genome assembly GCF_000829035.1 of Lacticaseibacillus paracasei subsp. paracasei. NCBI lineage: Bacteria > Bacillati > Bacillota > Bacilli > Lactobacillales > Lactobacillaceae > Lacticaseibacillus > Lacticaseibacillus paracasei. Next base: position 2,117,807 of record NZ_AP012541.1, read on the forward strand.
AGCGACGGACGAACACAATCGTTAAACCAATGCCGATGCCGCAGCCAACGATCTGCCATGGTGCTGGCAATAACGGACTGAACATCACGATGGCCATACTGAGATTGAGCAAGATCAAGTTTGCTGTCACATTTTTCAAACAGCATCACCTTCCAGCTTGCCTGTCTCCTTCACGCGTTTTTCTTTTTTCATCACCGGTTCGTCAACGGTCAACTCAGGGTCCAGTTTGTTGGCCGCTTTGACGAATGGCACATAGATCAAGAACCCGATGACCATATTGACTGCCTGTAGAATCGGTGCGCGCCAGTCCATGGTTGCAATCAGCGAGTTGACAAACGGTGGCATTGACCAGACGATTTGATTCTTAACTGGCGATACCCAGCCGAGGATGTGGGCGCCATAAGCGATTGAGACCATGACCACTGGCGCCAAAATGAATGGGATGAAGTAAATCGGATCCAGCACGATCGGCAACCCGAACATCACAGGTTCATTCACATTGAAGCAGCCTGGGGCAATTGATAATTTTGCCACGGTACGTTGATCGTCTCGTTTTGAAAACAGGAGGATGGCAATCAGCAGCAGCAAGGTACTGCCGGCGCCGCCAATCCATGCATACAGATCAAATGCGTTTCGCGTCCAGACAAACGGTAACGCTTCACCTTTCATGAACGCATTCATGTTAGCAATTTGCGCGGTCAACCAAATGGAATCCAACACCGGTCCGAGCACATTGGTCCCGTGCAGACCGAAGAACCAGAAGATTTGCACCAACAGTGTCATCAGTAAGACTGCCCAGAAACCTTGCGACATATTCAGCAATGGTTCCTGAATTAAGGTAGCAATAAATTCGATCACCGTTGTTTTGTTTAAGCTAATCAGATAGTTGATCACACCGGCTAAATACAACGCAGCCGTTGCTGGAATGATCCCGGTAAACGCCTTCGCAATAGCAGGCGGCACCGCCTCTGGCATCTTAATCGTGACATTCTTTTTCATGAGCCAGATGTATAAGGTCATGGCGATGCCGCCCATGATCATGACAGTGAAGAAGCCATAGGAACCAAAGAACTTGCCAAAGTTGAAGTAGCCCCACATGCTGATGTTCTTGCCATCAACGACCCCACCAGCATCGGTAATCAACTTTGTAGCGCCTTTACCAAGTGCACTGCTTAAAGCGACTGTGAAATTCTGCGGTAAACTCATGATGAATGCGCCTAGTACCACAATCCCGCCAGTCACCGGCTCAACTTGGTACTGGACTGCTAATTGATAGCCGAACGTGAAGGCAAACAGCAAGCCTAGAATCGCCAGTGTGCCGGTCCAAACCATCGCATTAATGCCGATCAGCCATTGCATTGAATCAACAATGCCCATCCACTTGAACTGGGTCGGAATATCGCGAATTAAAACGTTCAAGACTGTCGAAACTGCGCCGGCCATCATCGCTGGCATGATCGCAATAAACGCGTCACGCAAAGCAACTAACCACCGAATTGATCCAATCTTAGCCGCGATCGGCACCACATGCCGATTCAGCCATCCAATAAATGCATTCATAAAGATGCACTCCCCTCAAATATTTTTTGATAATGTCGCAGTCATTCTTTATTACAATTAAAATTTTACGGAAGTGCTGGTTCGCGGGTCAAAGATAATAGTAGTTATTATTTATAATTTTTATAAGCAAAACAGGAGGTCGGTTTTTTCTTGCAGCGGCTGGTGGAACACCGGTAGTACGAGCTGGCTCCGCGGCGGCTGGGCTGGAACGCACTGGGCACGACTTTGAGCCAACGCCCAAACCCGGCGCGCTGTCTCAAAGCTCGGCCTTTTCCTAAAGCGGGAAAACCACCCGCTTAAGGAAAATTTCAGTGCTGAGCCCGCCGCCGCTCCGCCAGCTCTTTCTTTCTGCCGTGAGAAGTATTTTTTTCGTGTCCATATATTAATAAGAAGCCGCTCTTGAATTCGACTTTCGATGTGGAAAAAGTAGTCCTTGTACCTGGAAAATTATAAGCAATCGGGTTCAAGTTCTGGGACAGAATGCAGAGAGCCGGCGGAGCGGCGATGGGCTCAGTGGTGACGTTGGTCTTAGCGGAGTGGTTTTCTCCGCTTAGACCAAGGCCGAGCTTCAAGACCGCGGGCTTTGCGGGCTTGAAGTCGTGCCCACCACTCTAGCTTCGCGGTCGCCACCCCGAATCGCCGCGGAGCCAGCTCGGACTAAGGGTGTTCAAACAGCCGCCGTAAGAAAAGAAAACCTACCTCAATATCGCAAGCAGTTCGACAACCATTCGCTTATAATAGATTGAAACCAGTCACCATAACGCGCTCGCAGTCTCAGAAACCCGCTCGCGCTTTCCATCATGGGGGTAAACTTTATGGCAAATATTGAATATGATCCGGAACGTCAATTGTTTCATTTGCACAACGACACCTTTAGCTATGTCATTCAGGTTATTCGCGGTTATCTTGTTAAACGATACTGCGGACCGGCGCTGGATCATTTTTCCGGTACCGCCAAACTTGAAGACTTCAGTCATGCTTTTAACATTCAAAATGATGCCGCACCTTACTCACTGACGACCTTGCCGCTGGAATATAGCACATTGATGGGTGGCGATTACCGTACGCCAGCTTACGCCGTGCGTAACGGTCACGGTCAGCTGATTGGTAATCTCAAGTTTGACCACTATCAAATCCTTGCTGGCAATGAAAGCTTTAACGGTACCTTGCCGACAGCGCGGACACCGCACGGGCAAACGCTGATCATAACGATGCACGATGAAACCCAGACGCTTGCTGTCAGGCTCAAATACACGATTGTCGGCGATTTGCCTGTCTTGCTCAAACAAGTTGAGTATCGTAATCTGACAGACACGACACTGACGATTACTCATGCCGCCAGCCTTCAACTGGATTTTGACGACCACGCTTATGACCTCATTACGCTGACCGGTGCTCATCTCAATGAGGCCAAAGTGACCCGCCAGCCGCTGACCCCCGGCAAAAAGTCAATCGGCAGTAATTATGGCGCCAGTGGGCCGCAAGGTGTCCCGGCGACGATTCTTGCAGCGCCAGCGACCAATGAATTTGCTGGGGAAGCTTTAGGCGTCACGATTTTGTGGAGCGGCAATTTTAACTATACGGCGCAAGTCGATCAGTTTGACAACAGCCGGCTCGTGATGGGACTGAATCCGGAGCTCTTTGCTTGGCAACTCAAGCCCGGCAAGCCATTTGTCACGCCGGAAGCAGCCGTCGCTTACACCAACGATGGCTTAAATGATCTCAGTCGAATTTTCCATCGCTTTTTCGCCGATCATGTCATGCCATTGCCGCGCAAAAACTTAATTGAATACAACACGTGGGAAACCACTTATTTTGACGTTAGCGAAGCCAAAATTCTTGCCGAGATTCCCAAAGCGGAAGAGTTAGGAGTTGAGTTACTGGTCATTGATGATGGCTGGTTCAAAAATCGGCCTAACGATGCTGGCCAACTTGGCGACTGGGTACCCGATCCCGTTAAATTTCCACATGGTTTGCGCCCGGTGGCTGACGCAATTCACGCTCGCGGCCTTGCTTTTGGACTTTGGGTCGAACCCGAAATGATCAGCGAAAATAGTGAGCTCTATGCCACCCACCCTGACTGGGCCATGCAATATGTCGGCCAAAAGCCTTTGCGTTCTCGCAATCAGCTTATTCTCGATCTCAGTCAGCGGATTGTGCAGGATCACTTGATCACAGTTCTAACTAACCTCGTGCGCGATAATCACATTGACTACCTCAAGTGGGACTATAACCGCCACTTCAGTCAACCTGGCAGTCCGGTGCTACCACCTGATCAACAAGGTGAAGTCGGCTATCGCTATACCCGCGGCTTATACCGGGTTTTGAAAACGTTACGCGACACTTTTCCAAAGCTACTCATCGAAAATTGTTCGTCCGGCGGTGGTCGTTTAGATGGCGGGATGATCTCCTACACCGACCAAACATGGACCAGCGATTTTACTGACCCGGTTTACCGCATGAAAATTATGAACGGCTTCTCGCTGTTTTTCCCGCTCAAAATTTTTGTCTCGCATTTCACCGCCTCCCCGAATCTACAAGATGCGCGGTTAACGCCCTTGCATACCCGCGCACTGTTAAGTCTGGTTGGCATCACTGGCATCGAATGCCCGCCGAGTCAGCTCAGTCCCGCTGAAGCCGCGGCGGTCAAGGCCAGTTTTGCCTTTTACAAAGCGAATCGCAAAGAATTGCAGAATGGTTTGCTTTTTCGGTTACGACCTAGCCATGTTAATCAAGACGAGGTTTGTTGGCTGATCACCAACGCCTCCAAAACCAAGGCACTGGTCTTGACTTCAGTCGGTGTCACTTCGCCGATTCCCCATTATCAACATGTACTGCTGCATTACTTGGACCCAAGATTGTCTTATCAAATCGACAACACAAAAAATGCCACCGGGTTAGAACTGAACCACGCCGGTGTTACCTTGCCACTTGCCCATGGTGATTTTTCGGCAACGCTCATGGAGTTAACGGCAGTAACCAACCTTCCGCAACCCACCGCAGCACCAACGCTTGATCAAATAACCACGCAAAGTTAGACCATCTTGTTGTTCAAGCATGACCGTTTAATCTCAGCCATTAGAAAGTGAGTTTCGCTCGCATGAAATTTATCATCGCTCCCGCAAAGAAAATGATCCGCACTCAAGACGATTTCCCGGTCCAAAGCCAGCCCAAATTCCGTGCCCAAGCTGGCAAACTGTTACTGCTGATGCAACAATTGACCTTTTCTGAAGCGCAGGCGCTGTGGCATACCAGTGACAAACTCACGCAAACCGCCTACAATCAACTGCAGCAAAGTGACCTGACTCGCCAACAGTCGCCGGCCATCTTCAGCTATTCTGGCATTCAATACCAATACATGGCCCCGGACTTGCTAGACGACGCCGGTCTGGTGTATATCCAGCAACATCTTCGGATTTTGTCAGGACTGTATGGCATTTTGCGCCCATTCGATGGCGTTGTGCCTTATCGCTTAGAAATGCAAAATCACTTACCTCTGCCTCATCATCGCAATCTATATGACTTTTGGGGCAACCGCCTTTATCAGGCTTTAGCCAGAATGCCCGGCCCCATCATCAACCTCGCCTCTGACGAATATGCCAAAGCCATTCGCCCCTACTTGCAAGCAAAAGATCAATTCATAGATGTTCGTTTCGCCCATCGCGTTAACGGTCAACTAAAAACCCGTGCCACTTATGCCAAAATGGCCCGTGGTGAAATGATTCGTTTTGCCGCCAGCCATCGGTTAACCAAGGCGGCTGATTTGAAAAATTTTGATTTCCCGACTTATCGTTTCAATGCTCACCTTTCAACAGCAACACAACTGGTGTTCATCGCGAAGTGAGTCTTTATAAAAAGCTGGCCCAAATTGCCTTTGATGAGTATCACCATGACCGACCCAGTCTCCTTTGGCCGGTAATGATGTGAAGAATCAGCCATCATTGACAGTTTGAGTCAGTTTTTTTGCGTACGCGGCCTCGCGCTCAAGCCCCACCATTAAACTCATCGCATGTGTCAAAAAACGCTTCTGTGCAGGTAAAAACTCATCAGCGAGCTCAAAACTTGCAGTTTCGCAAAATCCAAGTTAATATATAAACGAATATTAGAAAGGTTTGTTTATATGGAAACTTCAAACAATTTTGTTTGCGAAAATTCAGAGCTAACGCACGGTTATCGGCTCAAAGATCATCATTACCAATGCCGCTACTGTCCGGTCACATTTGCTGCGGATGAAGTCTATCCGCAAGATGGCCATTTTTTCACAGCTGAAGCCATGATCCGTCAGCATGTCGCCCAAGTCCATCATGGCGCGCTTGCAGCGTTAGTGGCACAACCCGCTGGTCAACTTGGGGTGTCATCCAGTCAACAGACAGTTTTACAATTGTTCGCCCAAGGACTCAGTGATACTGTCATCGCGCAACGTCTCAAAGTCTCGCCTTCCACCATCCGCAACTACCGCTTTAAGTTCCGTGAAAAGGCGCAACAGGCACAACAATTTCTCGCCGCCATGACGCTGCTAGCGATGCCAGACGCGATGATCATCCCTCACGACGGTGCAAAAATGATCGATGATCGATATGCGATCACGCCTGAGGAACGAACCAAGACACTCAAAAGTTTCATGGACGCTGATGGTCGCGTGACGAATTGGCCATCAAAAGAGAAACGCAAGCTCATTATTTTGTCGGAAATTTTCAAAGGCTTCGATCCTCAAAAGAACTACTCGGAAACCGCGGTCAATGAAATCCTTAAGCAGCACGTTGAGGATTATGTCACTGTCCGGCGTAATTTGATTGAATACGGCTTTCTCGATCGAACCGCAGATGGCCGCACGTATTGGGTCAAGGCTAGTGGTCCGCAAATTTAAAATGGCACGACAAATCCTAAGTTTCCCCTCAAGTTCCAACCCTTCGACTAATCGTAAGAACCAGATTGACCATCATTCACAACCTGCAAACAGGCGAGTAACTTTTTCGAAATACGAAAAGATTACTCGCCTGTTTTTTTCTTACTGATGATTTATTGAGATTTTAAAGATCTTAGTGCCAAGGCGGAGCAATCGCAGGCCAGATGGGGATCAGCCGTGCAAACAACACAGCGACTGGGATTTGTCGCTGATGTTGTTAGGCGACTTCGAGGCCGCGGGGTTTGCGGGCTCGAAGCGCCGTCTCCGCTCTAGCTCCGCGTCGCAAGCCCCAGCTGGCCGGAGATTGCGGAGTTTGGCACGGCAGAAGATTCTTTGCCCAATTGTCATTCCGAATCATTCGAAATTTGACAAATCAGGGACTTTATCTGAAATTCAGGACTCAGTTTTAGATTGTCTTTTTTATCTATCAAACATCCCGAGCAGGTTTTCTAGCCGGCAATTGAGCAACCTCATCGACAATCTGATCCAAGATGTCCAGTTGTTCCGCATAACGAACGGCAAATGGTTGCTCGCTTGGTTTGACTTCCTCTGCTTCCAGCGCGGGTCGCGTGGATAAGCGTTCAGCGTGCCGCTTATCCAGCCAAGCCAAGACCTGATCAAAGGTATAGCGGCTGAACGTATCGACTGTCAGTTGGCCGGATAGAAAACTACCAAGCAAATCATGGCGAGCGTCGATGGGATAGATTTTGGTGCGGGCTAAGAGCACCCGAAAGTCACCAAAAAAGATGAATTGCTGCTGGGTGCGCGTCAACGCCGTATAAAAGCTTTGGGCGTTGAGCATCATGTCGGCGCCGTTGACAATGGCAATAACGGTATCTGCCTGCCCACCTTGGGCCTTATGCACCGTAATCGCATAAGCCAACGTCAAATCGCGCGGCACGCTGCCAAAACTGTAGTAACAATATTGCTGGCCGATTTGGACCACAACAAAATGGCGTTTGGTATCAATATGGGCTACCACCCCTGTGTCGCCGTTTGCCACAATTGTCTCACGCCAACGTTTAGTGCCAAAATCATCGGTCTGTTGCAAGCCATTTTCGCCCAGCACTGCACGCCGTTGCCATGTTTTCGGATCAACAAGCGGGACATGTTTGTCGTTTTTCAAAATCATGACCCGATCATTGAGGCGCAAGTGATGTTTTTGATTAGTGACCGGGTCCACGTAACTGCTGATATACTCCGGTTCGCCATTTTTAGCCGGGTTGACCAACGCTTGCAACTCAGCATTAAATCGCAAGCGGCCAGTTGCGCCGATGTTTTTATTCACGATCAACAATTGCGCATCAATCTGCTGACCACTTTTGACCAGCGCATCCTGATACGCCTTCACCCCAGCATCAAACACCCGGCCAGCATTGCGTTGGTTATACAGCGCCACGTTGCCGCTGACATAGCGATCATCGTCTGGTCCAAAAGGCAGCGCTAACCGCTCACGAATGCGATTAGCTAGTGCTAACACGCCGGACTGGCTATCTTGCCGATAAACGCGCGTCAGTGTTGTCGCCGCCACCTGTTCATCGTCTAGACAATCTTTTAAAAAGTTGCCGGGACCGATGGGCGGCAGTTGGAAAACATCACCGACAAACAGCACATGCGCCTTTTTGAAATTAACGTTCTTCAAAACCGTGTAGGCTAGCGGCGTTGTCAGCATTGAGCTTTCATCCACCACAATGAGTCGCGCATCGCCAAAGGTTTCCCAGTCGGCATCCGCGTCAAACTGGCCGGTTTCTTCACCTGGCAGTAGATGCAGATAAGCATGAATCGTAGCAGCTGGCTCGTGCGTATACTTTGCCAAAACTTTGGCGGCGCGGCCAGTTGGTGCAAGCAAGACACTTTTCTCTTTTGCTTGGGCGTTAAAAAACCGAACCAGCAAATCGGTCAACCAAGTTTTACCGGTGCCAGCACTGCCATTCAAAACGCTCAAGCCATGACGGTTCACATTTTGAAAAGCGGCGCGCTGTTGATCATTAATGGTTAAATGAAACCGATCGAGAAACTGATCGAGAGCATCATCTAGCTCATCCGGAGCCATCAACGGCTCGGCTGTTTTTTGAGCGACTTTAATAATCCGCGCCACCGATCCTTCTGTGGCAAACATATCGCAACTCGTCACAAGTCCATACTGCTCGTTAAGTAAAAAGCCGTATTGCAAGGCTTCTTGCGGATCAGCAAACATTTTCAAATCGGCTTCGCGTACAGCCAATAAAGTAGCGGCTTGCTGCCGGAACCACGTAATGGTGATATAGGTCAATCCTTGCGTGAGTACAGCGGTGCGAAAAATATATTGCAATCCTGCCGTAAGCCGATGCGGATCATTCGCTGCAATGCCACGCATTTTAGCAAAGGTGTCGACTTTCTTGAAATCAAGCTGGGCAACTGACATCAACAGGTACGGATTGGCATCAATACTTTGCATGGCCAAATTGGCATCTTTATAAGCCAACCAAATTTTTTCATAAGTCATTGAGCTTAGTGCCTTGCCCCAGTGATTGGCCAACACGGCAATTTCCAGTTTGCCGCGGATGGCGGTAGCGATTTTCTTAATTGTGGCGGGACCAATGCCCGGGACACTATTCGGTTTTACCTGATCGGTTGAAAAAATTGTCAAGATCGGGGTATCATCCGCAAAATGTTCATGCAATCGGCGCCGAACTGTCGGCTGATGCACCAGTAACGTGTCAATCAGCTGCCACTGCCGGCGCGGTTCTTTGGGCAAGCCAAAATGCAACCGCGCCAATTTGTAAGACGGCTTGTTATAACGCAATGAGCCAGCATCATCGTAAACCAAATCAGCGGTGATGATCGCTCGGCGATTGTAGTAGCCCATATCACCGGTAATGGTTGCCTCTTGGGTGAGCGTCATTTTAAGCGCCGGATTCGGATTCAGAATCCGCACGGCGTAAACTTTATAATCACCGTTATCGCTATTAAACAGCAACTTGATCACTTGCAGATCAACATTTTCATAAACTTGTTCCTGATTAGCCATGTGCGCCCCTCCTCTCAAAAAACAATCACCGACAAAAACTTTATAGTTGCATTCTTAGTTTCGTTGTCTCGTGTGTCGCAGCCTTGTCGAGCTTCGGTGCAATCCGAAATCGAAAATCCTCCGGTACGGCTTGCAACTCATGCTGAGCCCACTGTTGGATAAAGGTCGGTTGCTGCCGGATCTGATAAAACTGCAATTCTGGGCGATGCGTACTGTAAACAACGACATCTTCTCGCCCGTGCTTCACTGACCACTGAATGGCCGCCAGCAGTGCGACCAAGCCGGCAGATGGTAGATAAAATTTTCGCGCCGGGTTGAAATCGTCCGGTGTCAGCTCAGCATTTGCTGGCGCATCAGCGTATGCCAACTCTTTGACTGCATCGTCCAAAAACTGGGTGTGGCGCAACAATGTTTTATCTGCCGCATCCGTGATTTTCAAGCCAAATCGATTGCCATTCAGATCATTCAGCCATGCTAAATAAACCTTTGTCTGCGGCGCAAAATCTGCACTATCAACCTCGTGCTGCAGATTGGCCATGCCGCGATGCAGCAAGATCCCCTCAGCTGTGCCGCCATTAGGAAGTTTAATGATGCGTTGTGCCTCGCTTGATGTTGCGTGTGTATCTGCCATGATCGGCCTCTTTTCTTCAAATAAGCTTAACCGGTATGGTGGTTGGTTGCAAATATTGATTAGCTAACCCTCAAAAAGGTGGCTGACTTGCTGCTAACATTGACTTTTGAGTGATCTCGAGCGTCCCATTAGCATCGACTTTTACTACTATCATTCTTTTGATATTTTTGGGGTTGAAGCTTAGACCGGCAATTTAAGTCTCACAAATCGGCATTTATTTACCTTAAAACGAGACAAAAAGTTATTTTTAGCTTTGTGATCTCGTGAATTTGAAAGCGGGTTTCCATGTAAAGCCTATTAATAAGCGATTAAATAAATTTTGCTTGCTCACTCAATTCGTTTTTGTTGGCTCTCGCAACCATTCGCGTACAATTAAAGTTGTTCCAGCGAATGGAACGATTTGACATCAATTGGGGGGAACTTTTATGTCAAAGAAATTGTGGTTGAGCGGTGTCGCGTTTGCCGGTCTCGTTGTGGGGAGTATTGCAACCGGTTCATCGCTTGTAGCTGCGGACAATACCGTTGGCACGACAAATACGACAGTCGCAGTGACAGGTGGCACAATCGACCTTGCAGTGCCTGACACACTGACTTTTCCAAGTGAGCCTGTCGAAGGGATTGTTAGAGCCAATGTCAACGAGACGGTTAATTCCGCTGACAACTCATTATTAACGATCAATGACTTCCGCGGTACGGACGCCGGGTATACGGTGTCGGCCAAAGCGTCTGCGATCACAGCCGCTAATGGCGATGTTCTGCCAGGCGCGGCCATCGAACTAACGCCGGATGCCCCAGCAGTGACGAATGCTGATGCCCCGACTTGGAGTAAAGCGGTAACGTTGACGGATTCAGATCAACCATTATTCGCTACGACCAAATCGCTAAACGGTGCCGGCATTAGCAGTTATGATCTGAACAAAACAACGTTGGCAATTCCTGAGGACAACGCTGTTAAGGCTGAAAGCTATTCCGGTATCATCACCTTTACATTGACACCTGGTCAGCCAGCTGCACCAGCTACTGCACAGTAACGGTGGCGCGAGGTTGATGGTTTTCGACTTTTCTGGTTGTACTTGCCGGAAGGGAGTTGATTCATGTCAGGACATCACCAGAAGACTGTTCGGTCACAATTAAAAATCAGCGCGGGTACCCACGTCGTTTGGATCGGCAATCATTCACGCACCATATCGTATTGAATCTACAAGTCTTTCATCTCTCTTATGAATTTTCATCTCTACACATGCGGCATCACCATTGTCTTGGGGGAGACGGTGATGCCGCATGAAAAAGAACCAAAGTTAATGTCTTGCTCAAGGTTGACTTGCAACTGTCAGCTTTGATAACCAAGTCGCGACACGGCAACCAGCAACATCAGAGCACAAACAGAAGCGCTAAAAAATCGGAACATGTTCAAATCCCAATTTGATGTTACCGGCATTGCTGATCGTTCACGCGCACGGTCAGCGATCCAAAACCCACAGTACCGATCTTTTCAAAGTTCCCGAAATGGGTTGCCGACTTGGTCTATCAAAAAGCATCAAAGAAACCGTCGATTTTATGATCGACGGTTTTTTCGTGAGCGCGAACCAGCCCGGGTAGAAACCGGAGCATATGCGGCCTTGGGCGTGATGGTTGGTTTTTGACCATTGCGACCACGGTCCTTATGCACAGGTTTCTGGGCTGGCAAGCGCGTTATGACGAAGCCCGAACCAGCCCGGATAGAAACCGGAGCATAAGCGGCCTTGGCGTGATGGTTGGTTTTTGACCATTGCGACCACGGCCCTTATGCGCAGGTTTCTGGGCTGGCAAGCGCGTTTATGGCGAAACACAGCGCAATTTTCACGAAATCAGTGGTGCGCCATGCCCAAATGAACCGGGCAACAAAACCTGCGCCGAAGCGAATTTAGCCGCATGACTTAATGATTCCGAAACTTTGGCATCCAATGTTGGCTTGCTAGAAGAATACAAGGTCGCAGCAAAGGACGTAATATAAGCATCCCCTGCTCCCAACGAATCCACCGCCTTCACGCCAAGCGCCTGCTGCCAAGACATCATGCCGTCGACCAGCGCCGCCGAACCACGCAATCCGCGTGAACAAACAATCCGATCGCAACCAGCCGCCGCAACCCGGCGCATCAATGCCTCCACATCATCATCAGACCGTGCTTTGCCAGAAAGATAGGCGAGATCAATCTGTGGCGCAATCTTTTTAAACAGTTTGTCATCGTCAAGGATCGAAAAGTCATAAACCTTGCGCGCTGTGATAGCCTGCAGAAAAGCATCCGCATGACTTTCACTATTCAGATAGACCAGATCGAAACTATTGATATAGGCAATGTCCTCTGGGTCAAGTCGCAGCTCTTGTGGCGGCTCGCCGACCACTTTACGCCGTGCCCCGTCTTTGCCTGTGATCGTTGTAAAAGCATTTCGACCGGCATATTGTAGCGAATGCTGCACATCTACGCCGCGTTCGACCAACATGCGCCGCGCAAAATCGCCACGCGCATCATTCCCGAACGTCCCGATATAGGCTGCCTGCAAGCCGAGTTCGGCGGCAAAAACCGCCGTATTCGCTGCATGACCGCCAAGATACATCTGCTTATCAGCCGGATAAAGATCAACGACATTGTCTCCAATCGCAATGACTTTCACCGATCTCTCCCTCTTTCCATCAAACGCGGCAACTGCAGTCTTCGATCAAACTGCTGCCATGCAAACTCCTGCTTCCTGTTAACAAGGTCAAGTTTACCACAGCAGGAATTGGGTGTGGCATCAAGATTGTCATGTTTTCCAGAACGCATGATCATCACCAAGCCTATCAGCCTGAGGAAATGAACAAAACGGCGTCCAAAACTGGCCGTCGTTTTTTCGTTTTATATGTTATTCCAAGCTAATGTCTGAAAACTTATTCCGGTCACCAATAACAGTCTACAAATTTCGATGATGGGTATTATCATCATCAGGTTTGCTTTTTCATTTCGCCAAATTCCCAACCACCTTAATCTTCACCCGATTCGCATTCTCAGGATGATAAGCCAGCGGTACCTCATCAACTTCAACGACTTCAATCGTCGTTTCATCCGCGCCAGATTCAATTGCTGCGGCAGTAGCTTTCTCCTTTGCATCAGCCATCGCCTTGTCGCGCGGAATCTGGTTGTATGGATAAATTCGGCCGTATTCACCCGAAACCTGACTGATGGACGCACCAATCTCGTTTGCCACACCGCCCAATGGGTCACGAACTAGTTTGCCGACCCCTTCCAACCGATGCGGTGCAATGATGACACCGCCACCGACAAGGATCACTGTTGCCGGCTCAGCACTCGTCTTCATTTTATCAATCGCCACGGCGATCATGTCGCTGATCGTTTGCAAAGCCGCCTGAGCGAACTTCAGCGAAATTTGCTTGGTCAGTTGGGGATCGCCGACATCCGACAAACCCAAACGAACCGCAATGTCAGTGGCGGTGATAATGTTACCACCAAACGTCAATGCTTCATCCGTAATCTTGTAGCCAACGGAATCGGGACCCACCGTGACACTGCCATCTTGCTGCTGGCGAACGATCGAGTCGCCACCTAATCCAATTGACATGATATCCGGCATCCGAAAGTTAGTCGCCACGCCGCCACATTCAGACCATGCACGCGCTTTTCAGCCCAATATTTGTCGAATTGCCAGTAACACCAAACCCAATCCCATCATCGCCATCGTGACGTTAAGCACCTTCGTCACAATTCGCCGCTCTTGGTCATCCATCTCCTCTATCATGCTCAAACTATAGTCGTTGTAAGGCCCAGCATCCCAATACCCGACATAATAACTCAGCAACTTCTTCTCACGACCAGTCAACGGCTTACTGTCAGCCCGAAGCAACAGTTGATCATCAAATAAGGCATACATATCATCACTCAACATCGCGGCCTTACGTTGCCGCCTCGCCTGCTCACTGACCTGATCGAACAACCGCTGAAACCGTTCCCGCGCCTGCGCATCTTCATCATCCTCCGCTGACCACGCCGTTAATTTCCGCTGAAAGATCGCCATCACATCGTTAAAATGTTGCTGTTGAAAATGATTAGCAAACGTCAGATAACGATTCTGTTCATTCAGATATTTAGTTTGCCAAGTCTGGTAAAGAAAGTAGCCAAACAACCACAACACGATCAAAGCATTGATCAAGTTTCCCAAATTCCAAGCCGTCATCAGTTTCTCAAGACTACCAATCACCCAAAAGGTCAGGATCATGAGACTAACAAACAACGACAACAACTGTTTCTGCCGCATCTGCGGATTCCGCTGCATCTCGGCATAAATCGTCTGGCGATGCTTCAAATAAAGGACAAAGTAGTCCAAAAAGTCCAACGAGCGGACTTGTCGGTAAGTCTTAACGATGTAAAAGAGCAGGATGACTAGTGAAACCATGTTGATGACGCGGTTGATGGTGTCGATTGGGGACATAGAGGACTCCCTTTCAGTTTATTGACGTGTCACACACCACTTAATTTCATGAGTGGTTAACTTTACGCGTTTTAACATTTACTTCCGACAAATCATGATCACTTCCAGCTAACAATCGTTTGATGTGTTGCACCCGACTCCAAGCACTGTCTCCACCTGCGTAGACGGCAACGTCAGAATCACCTAGTTGTCGGTAACGTTGATCTGCCTCGACTTCATTAACATGTTTAACAAGGCTTTCATCACTATTGGCCATGGCAAAAAAGTTAGATGGGTCAGCATCCCACAGGAGGTCAATCAGTTGATTGTATAAATCAGTCCAACTTTTAATTTGAACCACCTGATCATCAACAAAACTGAAAGCGACTGGCTTAGTGCCGGTTGGGTTAGTTTCTAGAATCATATCCAACGTATCCCATGAATTTGGATCGTCTGTCGCAAGCTGAGTTGACACATTGGGACGTGGCCAAACTGTTAACGCTCTTGTTAACAAATCAGCCTGCCGTTCCTGTAAAGTTGCTTCATCCCACTTATCGAATTGCGCTACCCATTGATTAAGTTTAATACCTGACTTACGATAACCGTCTGCCATATCCCGCTTCTCAATATAAGGGCGATTGCTCATCTGACCATTAAACCCAGTTAAAGTCAGGTTAGCTAGTCGGTTCAACCAAACATTGTGGACCAGTCGCCAATCGGTCCCCAAAGCCTTCTGCCAACTACTATTCACAACTCGCGGCATAATATGTTCAATCGAGTACTTACCAGATTGCGCCGCATCGAATAAGTCCTGCTCCTCACCACTCGCATTATTCAGTTCATCTAGAATGAACCACAGTGACATAGAACTCATGTGGTAGTAATCTTTCTCAACCAACGCGTCTTTTAAAGATTGATCTGTTGGAAAACGTTTATTTTCTTTAACGACCTGCGTCAACACTAACTTCAAGCCTTCAACATAATCAACCTTAGCCTGGTCAACATAATGCTCCACTTGGCGATCTAGCGCAGCAAACAGCAAATTCAGTCCAGTAGTGGGAACACCGATAAAAAGCCGCCGAGCCAGATAGGCCAGCAAAACCCGCAACACTTCAACTAATTGATCAGCGGATAGCACGCCATCACGCGTTTTTGCAAAAACCTGCAATAAGTACGGCACCAAAATATCGTTATTCAAATGACCGAGTCTAATCAAAAGCGATTTGACTCGTTGATCTTTGATGGCAACAGTCGCTGGCGCTGTGATTTCCGCAAATAATTTGGCTGCGGCCTGCTCCTTTTTCAATTGGGCAATTTGATCAAAGTCTTTGGTCAAGCCCACATAACGGCGATAATCGCTGTAAATTTCATTTTCTTTAACCGGCTTTGAGCTCCGAGCCAATGAAGTCAAGTATTGCCGATAGAACCGCGAGAGCTCCTCACTGCCAACCAAGCGCTCGTTCTGTTGCCACAGTTGAAAAGCCGCTGCTTGTTGATCGCCCTTCAAGCCCATCAGCAAAAAGTTCCGGATCTTGTCTGATTCCGTTAAATTCATACCGGTCGAATTTAAACTTTCAAAGATCAATTGAGCATCATCGTACTGATCAACAACGATGTTCATAACTTGCAACCGTTGTTCCAACAAGGAAAGCCACTCACGAACTGTTAAGTCTCCCTGCTGCAAAACATTCCAAAAATAAGCGTAGGTGCTTTTGAAAATCGTATCCGCAGCTGATATACCATTAACTAGTACATCGACATACTGTTCCTCATCACCAGGTACCGGATGCAACCGATTCTTCGCGACTGAATCCCGATCAAACCTGTCTATTAAAAACATTTCGTTAACTCGTTGATAATCCACATCACTTGATCCTAAAAAATCACGGATAGCAATCAAGAATAACGAAACAGTGGTCAGTCGTTGCTGCCCATCAATGACATCTACCGTACTAGTGTCACCGGTGGCGTTCAAAATTAAACTTCCAAAGAAATATCGCTCGCGTTGATTCGCATAAGCCGTCTTCAAATCCGCGACAAACCGTTCCAACTGTTCCCGCCGCCAACTATAGCGTCGTTGATAAACTGGAATATTGATGGTCCTATTATTCGCAATCACCTGACTGACGATAAGTTCTGCATTACCCTTCACAATTGTCACCCCAAAGTAGTATTTTGCTGGCTGGTTTAAGTTGATTGACACTAATTGATCGCTAGCATTCTCTGGGTATTAGCATACCAGAGATGTGGGGTTGTGGCGGGGTTTGGTTATCGATGTTTTTGGAATTTTGCTTGCTCGGAACGCTTGGGAAAAGCGTCAGAGTACCCCTTAAACCGCAATGCAGGAACGTTTTTAGCATCCTTACTCATTTTTAAACAACTCCTTCAAGGCAGCGAGTTGCTTGGCAGCTTCGTCATTATTGGCCACTAAATCGTCAAAATTTTTGGCTAACTCCGAACTTAATCTGGCAATTTCTTCATCGTTTTTCTTGATATCAGCAACTACTTTGACGACATCAACTGGCTTTTCTGGTTCTGTCGTATCAACATAACGTGGAATATTTAGGTTGAAATCATTTTCCTTGATCTCATCGAATGATGCGAGATGGGCATACTTATCAACATCCTTGCGATTGATATACGTTTCAAGAATCTTTTGGATGTTGTCGCCGGTCAGATGATTTTGGTTCTTAGCCTTCTCGAACTCTTTTGATGCATCAATAAAGAGAACATCGCGAGTCGTTCTAGATTTTTTCAAGACCGTGACTGTGGTTGGAATGCTTGTGTTAAAGAAGATGTTTGCAGGCAACCCAATCACTGTGTCGATCGCACCGTTTTCAAGTAACGCTTTACGAATACGCCCCTCTGCACCACCTCGGAAAAGAACACCGTGGGGCAAAACGATACACATTACCCCAGTGTCCTTTAAGTGATAATAGCCATGGAGCAAGAAGGCAAAGTCAGCCTTAGATTTTGGTGCAAGACCATAGCTGACAAATCGGGGATCGTTTTCCGTCCCCTTCGACGGCCGCCAATGCGCCGAGTAAGGTGGGTTCATCACAACAGCATCAAAGTTTGTTGGTTCTTCAATTGGCCAGTCTTGATCCAAGGTATCAGCATTGTGTAAATGCTGGTTGTTAATTGGCACACCATGAAGAATCATGTTCATACGCGCTAAATTGTACGTTGACGTATTCAGTTCCTGACCAAAGTAGTTAATGGAAAGACGTTCATTCGAATAACGGCGGGCATTCAGCAAAAGTGAACCCGACCCCATTGTTGGATCATAAATCGTGAAACCACGGACATCTTCCTTACCGTGCATCGCAATTTGCGTAATAAGACGTGATACCGATTGCGGCGTATAGAACTCACCTGCGTTTTTGCCGGAATCAGAAGCAAACTGACCAATCAAATATTCGTACGCATCACCGAGTATGTCATTCGTGTTCTGACCCACCAGATCAAGCGTCGAGATTTGCTTCATGACATCCGAGATAACTTGATTTTGCTTTTGCGGGGTTGCACCCAGCTTTCGCGAATACAGGTCAACATCCTCGAACAACCCAGAAAAGAATTCACTGGATTGTTCAATATCGCGAAAGCTCTGACTAAGGTCTTCAAGCTGAAAGGTACCGTGATCGATTTTGTCTATGAGAGCTGTAAAAGTCAGATCGGGCTGAATGTGATAACCAAACTCATCGGAAACATTACTTATCAGATCATCATGTAAATCTTTATCATCGTATGCATCCGTGTAAATTTGCTGGGCTTTATCCAGATCTGTTGTCTTCTCCTCCAATTGATCAGAAGCATAAACCACCATGCGATCAGAAAGATACTTGTAAAAAATTAAGCCTAGCAAGTAATTCTTATATTCGCTGGCATCCATCTTTGATCGTAAAATATCGGCAGAATTCCAAAGTGCTTGGTACAGTGTCTGTGACGTCATTTGAGCCATCGTTAAGTTCCTCCAAATTAGTCCTGATTAAGTGGCAAGATCTCTTCGCGGATAAGGTTCGAGTATGCATCTTTAAATTCGCGCCAGTACGAGATCTTCTTAACCGGATTTTCCGTTTTTTCCTTATACGTTTCATAATCCATATGACGTTTTAAGCTCTCTTCGCCGGGATTGGATTCCTTCTTAGGATCAAAATTTTCAGCGTAGAAAAGCGCCTCTGCAGGATCGGCACCCCATGTCGTCGCGACATCCTTGACCAAATGTTCGATTGTTTCGTTTTTCATTGTCTGGAGCAAAGTTTGGACATTCTGATTTTGAAATTCTTTAGGATTAGCTTGAATCTTACGCCATAGGCTTTCCATCAAGGAGCCTAGTTTTTCGTTGTTGTTTTTTAATCTATCGACGTAATTCGAAATTTCTTCCACCCGTTTTTGGCTAACGGCAGGCTTGTCATCGCGAGAGTCGCTGACATAGGCTTGGATGAGGTTAACAATATACTCGTAGTTGATCGTGTCCTGACGTACGGTTTCCAACTCATACTCAATATCTAAATCGTCTTCCTCAGGCCCTTCAGTTTGTCGACGCCGCTTTAATTCGTCAATAACATTGTTATAGGCACTTGTGTATTCCTCGATGTCTTGAGAATCGATAGCAATCTCATCTTGAATTTCGTCTGAGTCATATTCGCTATGAACCTGCGCAGCAGCCAGTCCCTTATCAAAGCCTTGAAATGCCTTGGCAAATTGCTTCAAGGTTGCATCTGGCAATTCACTGATAGGTGGACCAGAAGGATCAATCTTGAACTTTTTCAAGCTTGAAGCTGCCTTCTTTAATCGGTTGTGCGCTACCTTCCACTCAGGGGCAAGGACTTCATTTTCACCGCCATTTGAATAGAGGATTAACGCATCTTCGACTGCTTTTGCAAAGGTATTCGGCAGTTGATAGACAACAATCTGTCCATACTGTTTATTTTTGTCAAAGATACGATTGGTTCGAGAAAAGGCTTGAATGATATTTTGCAGCTGCATCGGCTTGCGATCAATAAACAAGGTAGACAAGCAAGGCGCATCAAAACCAGTCAATAATCGATCAACCACAATAACGAGGTCTAATTGCTCTTCACGAGACAGATAACGGGCCTGTTTACGAGCTAACCGATCATTGATATTAGCGTTATATAAGTTAATATTCTCAAGACTGTAACTCGTACCAAACATTTCGTTGTAGTCACGAATGGACTTTCGCATCGCGTCTTGATTCAGGGTTGAATCGAGATCATTTTCAGTGACTGAATAAGTGATAGCAACTTTCGGAAAGTCAGGTAATAATTCTGAGGTACGCTTGTTCATTGTAAATGGCGCTTTACCAGCACGTAACTCTTTGAACAATTCATAGTATTTTTGTGCTTGCGAAATGGAGCTAGTTGTCAACAAAGCCGTGTAAGAATTGCCTCGGCCATTGTACAAGCCCAGCTTCTTTTGTGAATGGTTGACGATCCCCTCTATCACTTTCCACATATGATTTTTGTTCAAATAATCAGAAGAGGGCAGGTTCTTTTCCATCTCAACAGGATCCATCTTTGCTACATCTGCAAGGGACTCTCCTGTGCGCTTCGCAATTAACTCAGTTAGTTGATCATCACGAATCGTATTTATATACTCCACTTGAAAGCCCAAGACGGCACCATCATGAATTGCTTCTTTGACTGTATACTCATGCAGTCGTTCGCCATATTGTTCCGCAGTCGTTCGGGGCAAGTTTCCCTCTTCTTTACGTGCATTCTGCTCAAATATGGGAGTACCCGTAAAGCCATACCACAACGCGTGATGGAAAAAGCCGTTAATTTCCCACTGTTTTCGCGAAGTAACAGCGCGATGACACTCGTCAACAACAAAAGCAATCTTTAACTTTGTCAATCGCTCATAGTCTCGTGTGCCTTGCTTATCCGCAAACCGACGCATGACAAAGTTAAGTTTTTGAATCGTCGTGACAATGACAGTGCGGTCTGTACTTTTTAGCTTCTTAATAAGATCGCGAACGTGTTCAGTCTCATCAATATCAATAGTATCGTTTTCAGCGTAAGCCATGAAAGAGCTTGTAGTTTGCTGGTCTAGGTCGACTCGATCAACAATAAAGATCGTCTTATCAATACTTGGAATCTGCAATAAATTGCGCGCAACTTTGTACGCCGTCAGCGTTTTTCCCGATCCTGTGGTATGCCAGACGTATCCGGAGACCTGATGTTTTGTCGCTTCACGAACTCGCTCGATCGCATGAATCTGATAAGGCCGCAGCAAAATTAAGGACTTACGAATCGAATCAATCACGGTATATTGGGTAACCATCTTATGTGCTTGTGGAATCGAGAGTACCTGATCCGTAAAATCAGTCAGCGTCTCTACAGGTTGATTATGCTCATCGACCCAGTTGGTTAAGAAGCGCTCGTTCATCTTGGTGCCTGAAGCTGGCGCAATATAACGTGTGTGGTACGGGTCACTGACAACGAACATTTGAACAACTGAATAGATGCCATTAAACATACCGTCACTCAGATATTTTTTAATTTGACGAAAAGCATCCATGTAAGAGTGATCAGCATTCTTGAGTTCGATATGAATTAACGGTAACCCATTGATCAAAAGTGAGACATCAAACCGACGATTCTGGTAGTCAGCAAACACTTTGGGCATTTCGATCTGATTAACAACCTCGTAGGAAGAAGTACCACCAGCTACATCTTCCCGACGAACAACTTCTAGTCGAACCGTTCCTAGCGTGGCATCTTCACGTTGCACTTGAACTTTGGCCACACCATTTTCGCCAGCCAACCACTTAGCGGCATCATAAAACGTACCAAATTGAAGCTGATTCTGAATTTGACGAAACTCTTGTTCTGTTAGCGGATGTCCGTCCAACACAGCAACATTATTTTGTTCGATTTTCTGCCGAAAGTTACGCCACAAATCCTCCTCTGTCTTTAGCTCCGGACGATACGTCCATTGTGAAATGCCCCTCGTTAACTGTTCGATTAATCGTTTTTCAAACGTAGATTCAAGTGTTGCACCCATTCTTGACTCCTCCTGTTGTCATTGCAAAACCCGTTAGTCGTATTTCTTCAGATCCTGCAAGCCACTGACGAACCATTCATACTCCTCGATTCGCATCTTCAAAACTGTATTAATATTCATCCAAAGCAGCCCGCAAGACCGAGATGCTTTTTGAACCTTAACGCTGCGTTCCAGCGTATAGATAACTTTCTTCATTATGAAGCATATTACGGGCAACGTCCATACAGAGGGACTCAACTGACTGACTGATTTAATATATACTTCTGACAGAAAATCAGGATACGTTCGTCACCGATTCGGACTAAATTGAAGTTGAGTAACGAATAGAGCAAATATTGTGTTAGAGTTTGCATTTGTTTTCGGGACAATTCTGTAGCGAAATCTGACTACATTTAGAAACGTAAACAAAAAGCAGTGCCACTTCACGCTAATCATGAAGTAACACTGCTTTTTCACTGCGTAAGAATCATTCAGATTCTGTAATATCGAGCAACTTTTGCTCGCGGGCCACTATCAATTTGCTCTAAAAGTCTCTTTGCCTCTTCTTTAGTCAGAAACGAACGCCGATACACTGCCTTCATCCACTCAGGGTCCGGCATCTTCTTACTTATAAACCATTGATCGACATTTGGGGCTAAGAAAACGCTATATCCTTTTTCACCAAAGCGTCCATTTGTCTCTTTAGCAATAATGGCGTGCAAAATAAGATGTTCGATTAGATCCGCATATACCAGTCTGTCTTTACGATGCATACTAAACGGATATTGATAATATCGAATAAATCTTAGATCACTCAGGTTTTCTGCACGATTCTCGTCAACATGGTGCGTATAGAGTCCTTCTGAAGTTCTGGCATACTTGCCTTTGCTAATAGACTTGATTTCACCGTTTAGAAAACGCTGATAAGATTTTTCATTAAAATAGTTGTCTTTCACCGGTCCATATTTATTGAGTAAATAGGCAACTGCTTCAGAATAGGTCATGTTGATCATATTCATGTACTCTGCATATCTTATTTCGTGGTCTGCTTCTGTCATGACGCGTAGCTCCTATCGTTTAGAAAAAGGCTCAATCAATCTTGAAAATAAAAGCTCCCTTTTGTGCCAGCCCATAGGCGGACTGCGAGTCTCCCTTACCGCATAACTTCAGATTGATTGTATCATAGGCATTGCCTAACAATCGAAAGTTAGACCGTACTTTAAGTTGGCAACACCCTTTTTCCAAAATGTGCTACAGTAAGTTCCTGAACACATCACATCAAACCAACTTTGGAGCGTGTTAAAACATTGGCTAAAGAAACACATCACGTCGTCATCCCAGACGCCATCATGGAAGATCTTGATATTAAAGATGGCGAGCAAGTTGAAGTTACTTTAAAAGATAAGGAAGCCGTGATTCGGCCTAAACGGACGGATACAGGGACGCAGACGATTTCGCTGCGGTTCTTCCTGATTCCCACGGTTTTGGCTGGGATCGCGTTTTTGGCCTACTTTATCTATTTCCAGATTTTGCAGGTGCCAATGACGGGGAAGAACTCGATCGCTCAGATGGTCATTGTGCTGGGCGAATTGAGTGGGATTGCTACGTTTGCGGTTGCTTACATTCAGAATCATCGCCAGATTCATGGGCGGGATCATCGGCGCCGGTATTGGCGAATTTTTCCAACGATGCTGTTGTCCTTTGCAATTATTCTCGCGTTTGTGACATCAGTGTTTTTCTGGGTGATTGGCTATATGTTTGAAGGCGTCAGTTTTGATATTTATACGGCGACTGGGTTATTCCTGTTGTTTATCAGTATTGTGAACTACCTGATGATTTATTCGGCCTTGTCGATTTCGACCTCCTTCATCACGACCCTGTTTCTATCGACCTTCGTTGGCGGTGTCATTGGCGCGATTGTGACGAACAGTTCGCGCCAGTGGTGGCAACATAACGTCAGTTTTCTTGGCACGAACAAGGCTTTGAATGCGTGGCAATTTAATCTCACCATCGCTGTGTCGGCCTTGCTGTGGATCGCGCTGGTGGATTATCTCTTCGTACCACTGATGGCGCATCGCAAAAATGATTGGCGGTTGATCACGATGCGGATCATGTTGACGGTTGCGGCAATTGCTTTGCTGGGTGTTGGCCTTTTCCCGAACAATCGCGGCCTCATGCATATCTTGCATACGCAAAGTGCTTGGTTCCTGAATTATTTCATCATCGGCATGATCATTGCAGTTCGTTGGCTGTTGCCAGGCGTTTCGCGCGAATTTCTAAGCACCAGTTACATCATCGGCGGCATCATCATTTTCGCCGCGATCCTCTTCCAGTTCGTCCACTACTTGTCACTGACAGCGTTTGAGATGATCGCCTTCGCCCTCGCGATGTCATGGATCATGTTGCTACTGCAAAACATTCACCGGCTTTACCAGAAAGACGAGTCTACGTTTGTTGTGACGGTGACGACAGACAAGGTAAACACTGACTAGCTTTGATCAACTGTTGCTTCCTGTCACACTCCCATTTAGCGTCGTGATAACTCAAGGAGATTATCACGATACCGACTGCTAACCGTTCCACAAAAATGCCCCTAGTACCAACAGATGATTGAGACATCTGCTAGTACTAGGGGCATTTTTGTGTTAAAAAGCTGGGAAATAATTTTCTATCATCGAAATAATGACCAACGATTTCCCTATTAGAAGAAACTTTTTTCTTAATCCTCATAGAAGATATATGACGATTTTTAAAGATCCCAGTGCCAAAGCGGAGCAATCGTAGGCCAGATGGGGCTCAGCCGTGCAAACAACACAGCGACGGTCTGTGGAGCTGATGTTGTTAGGCGACTTCGAGACCGCGGGCCTTGCGGGCTCGAAGCGCCGGCTCCGCTCTAGCTTCGCGTCGCCACCCATCTGGCCGGAGATTGCGGAGTTTGGCACGACATAGAACTTTTTGCCTAGAGATTTTCCTCAGATAATTCAGAATCGTGGAGCAATCTGAGATGTTTTAAATCAAAAACGTACCTAACTCGGCTCTTTATTAACATCAAGCCGGTTCAACCGATTCAACCTTCACATCTTCCCGCTGCACCGCGAGCAAATCCGCACCTGCCTGAACCGTGGTATCAGCCGCGACTGGCTCGATCCGTGCATAAGACTTGCTGTTGGTAATCAGCACAATGGTCGTTGCATCTAGGCCAGCTTTTTTAATAGCTGCTTGATCAAAGGTGCCGAGCAAGTCGCCTTGGTTGACATGCTGACCGGCTTTGACGGCGACTGTAAACGGTGCACCTTTGAGATTGACGGTATCGATACCTAGGTGAACGAGGATTTCCATGCCATCATCTGTCGTTAGGCCGTATGCGTGGCCGGTGTCGGCGACGACGGATAAGGTGCCGGCTTGTGGTGCGTAAACTTTGTTGATGCCGGGTTCGGCAGGCTTGATAGCCATGCCTTCACCCATCATCCCTGAAGCGAAAACAGGATCGCTGACTTGATCCAACGCAACGGTTTCACCGCCAACCGGTGCATAGCCTTTGTTGTCACTGACGGTTGAGGAGATCACAGCATTGGCGGTTTCGACATCCCCGTCTGGCGTTAGCACTTCCTTCGGGATCGCAAACGCGTTGGTCGCAACAAAGGCCGCGACAACGGTACCAAGTGACACGATGGTATACCATAACAGCGCGTGGCCGTTATAAATGTACATCAGATAAGATGGCACCACTGCAAGGCCATACGAGTTAGCAGCGACGTTGAGCATGCTTAAAATCGCAGCGCCAATCCCGGATGTCAAAACGGTGACGATCAATGGCCGAAAGTTGTAGCGGATTAAGACCCCAAACAATGTTGGTTCGGAAACTCCGAATAGTTGTGAGGTAAAGGCACCCATTGAAGTTGCTTTAGCCTTGTTGGAACGTGCCCGTAAGAAAATGGCAAGGGCAACGCCGAGGTTGGCAAAGCCATACATCGCTTCAAGTGTGATCAACGGATTCAAACCGGTTGAAGCAAGCAGCGAAGTTTCGATGGCGATCATGGTCTGATGAATCCCGATGAGAACCATCAGTGGATAAGCGGCCCCGATCAGGAACCCACCGATTCCAAATGGCAGATGGATCACGGCCTCAACACCGACAAGCATGCCACTTTCAATAGCGTGGACAATTGGACCGACACCCATGATCATGATGGCGAACGTGACGAGCATCGTCAAGAATGGCGTGAGAATCTGTTCCAAAACGTTGGGCATGTGACGCCGGAAGAATAGTTCAAGTTTGGCCCCGATAAACCCAGCGACCAAGGCGGTTAACACAGAGCCTTGACTACCAACAACTGGCAACCAGCCAAACAGCATAATGGCCTTGGCGCTGCCATCAGCAACCGAATACGCATTTGGCAAAATTGGCGAAACCAGCATTAAACCAATGACGATCCCAATGATCGGTGTGCCTTTGAAGTAGCGGAAGGTCGACCAGACGATCAAGGCGGGCAAGAAAGCAAAAACGGTATCGGTGAGCACCGAGATTACCGATGTCAGGCTAGCCGGTATATCGCTTGGGACCGCTCCGAAAAGTTTTAATACTTGCGCATTGGTTGCTGCACTTTTCAGCCCTAAGAACAGACCGGTCGCAGCAATCACAGGAATAATTGGAATGAAAATGCCTGATAGCATCGCCATTAATCGCTGTACGACTGTCTTGTGCTCGTTGCTGGTTTTACCGGCAGTGTCGGCGTCGTCTTTACCATAAATCGCATTCACGGTGCCAAGCTTAGCAATAGCCGCGTAGACATCGTTGACAACGCCGGTGCCGATAATGACCTGATATTGGCCAGAGCCATAGAAAACACCTTTGACTTCCGGCAACTTCTCAAGGGCTTTGTCATCAATTGCCTTCCGATCTTTCACCACAAAACGCAGTCGCGTCTGGCAATGGGTCACGGAATCGACGTTATTTTCACCAACCAGCTTTAAAATTGCTTTTGCTTCTTCTTCATAGTTTTTAGCCATGATCATTTCACCTCAATAAGAATCGCTTGATAGGGTTGTAAGCTCGTTCCAACGTCCGGGTAATTGTTCAGCCAAACGTGACCGGCTGGTAAGTCAACTACGGCTGACTTCGAGCTAAGATTCACAAAAATTTGGACATGTTGCCCGCGGGCATAGGCAATCACGTTGTCGTTGTGTGCATTCAGCGGGGCAAAGTCGCCTTCGATCAAATCGGCGCGCAATGGTGATGCATTCCGCAGACGGCAGAGCGTTTGATAAAACGTCCAGACCGAATTGGGATCATCGTGTTCTGCCTGCCAGTTCACGCCAGCAGCTTGCTTGGCCAGCGGCAACCAAGGTTCATGACCAGCGTTGAAGCCGTCATTTTGGCTGTCGTCCCATGGATACGGCGTACGAGCATTGTCACGTGAGCGCCGGTTGACACAGGTAAGCGCAACGTCTTCGGAGTAGCCTTCTGCCAGTGCACGACGATAGTTGTCGTGCGCGGAAAGATCGTTGAATTGATCAATGTTGGTTCGCACCGCATTGACCATGCCGAGTTCTTGGCCTTGATAGATAAACGGACAGCCACGTAAACCGAAGTATAACAGTGCTAAGGCTTTTGCCCCGATCGCATTGCGATATTGCGGCTCACGGATATACTTGCTTAGGCTTCGCGGTTGATCATGATTTTCAAGGAAATTAGCCCCCCAGCCAACTTTTTGAATTGCCAGCTGGCTTTTGGCAATCGCCTCGCCAAGCATTTTCGGCGTCCAGTTGGTTTGCTTGAACCACTCAGACCCAGAAGCGACGTCAATATCGGCGTAATGAAAATCAAAAATCATTGAGAAGTAGCCGTTTTCGCCAATGAAGTCACCGAGTTGATCGTATGCAACGCCGGACGCTTCGCCGATCGTGACGGCATTGGCCGGCTTAAAAGTGGCGGCGTTCAGCTCTTTGAGGAACTGATCCAGACCCGGTCGATTTTCCGTTTTGCGCTTAACTTTGCCTAACCCATCGCTGCCATCTGGCGTGATGGAAGCAAAATCCTGATCCTTTTTGATAAACGTAATGGCGTCGACCCGGAATCCGGCGAGACCTTTGGCTAGCCACCAGTTGATCATGCTATAAATGGCTTGCCGCAACTTCGGACTTTCCCAATTCAGGTCCGGTTGTTGTGGGGAAAAGACGTGGTGATAATAGGTGTTGGGCTCACCGGGAACCGCTGTCCATGACGAGCCAGCGCCGAAGTTTGAGCGCCAGTTGTTCGGCGGCTGACCATCATGACCTTGGCGGAAAATATAGAAGTCTCGATATGGTGAGTCCGGATCCTTGAGCGCCGCTTGAAACCACCGGTGCTGATCGGACGTATGGTTGACCACCAAATCCATTACCACTTTGATACCGAGATCTTTGGCAGTTGCCATGAGCTGATCAAAGTCAGCCATGGTCCCAAAGCGCGGATCAATCGCCTGATAGTCGGCAATGTCATAACCATTGTCAACCATGGGGCTCTTATAAACCGGCGACAACCAAATCGTGGTAATGCCTAATTCTTTTAACTTCGGTAATTCGGCAGTGATGCCAGGCAGATCGCCTATGCCGTCATTATTGCTATCTTTGAATGAGGCCGGATAGATTTGGTAGAAAATTTCTTGTTGCCACCAAGTACGGCTAGTTTCGTTCGTCATGACTATATCCTCCAGTTAGCTAATGCTGTTGTATGAAAATATGGTATCGATTCCATATGAGGCAAAAAGAAAACTCAGGCGCTTTGCCTGATTTTCAACGATAAGTGCAAGGTTGGTTGCGTATCTTGGGCGACTTGTCGGCCCAACCCTTTTAACAACTCGTGCGTCGCCGCCGCTGCCATCGAAGCAACAGGCTGATGCACCGTCGTCAGCGGGATTTTGGCAAAAGGCGCAAACGGCTGATCGTCATATCCCATAACTGCGATGTCATTAGGTACCTTCACGTCGGCAGCCAACAGACTGTCAATCACGCCGACTGCGACCTCATCCGAGTTAGTAAACACGGCATCCGGCCGCACATTCGGCGCCAAGCTTGCGAGCTGCTTGCCAACTGCCTGCCCTTCTTTGGCTGTGTGAATTTGACCAAATAGTAAATCTTGCGCCACTAAAAGCTGATGTGCCTGCATAAAGTCTAAAAACGCTTGTGTGCGACTTTGTCCATGGTGAGCGCCGCTGATGGTGCCACCGCTGACATACGCAAACCGGCGATGGCCTTGATTGAATAAATAGTCGAGTGCATCACGGGTCGCCTGATAATGTGGCAATACCAGCGAAGTAGCCCCGGGGATCTTGACATCGGCATTCACAACCACAACTCGCCCCGGAAAGGCCTTCGCAACTGCTGCAACTCGATCAGGGGCTTCAACTGAAGCTAAAATGACGCCGTCCAATTCGCGACTTTTCAGCTGCTTGAGAAACCGTTCTTCGGCCTCGGGATCATCATATGTCTGGGTAATCATCACTTGGTAGCCGTGGGCATGTAGTTCCCGTTCAATCGCATCGAACAAGCCAGCAAAAAACGGATTGGTCACGCGGGATACCAGAACCCCGATGTTGCCAGTGGCTTGAGCGCGCAATGATGTGGCGGCCGCACTCGGCGTATAGCCCAACTGATGAATTGCTTTTTCGATCCGCGTACGCTTTTCAGCGGAGATGTAGGGATGATGATTCAGATAGCGCGAAACCGTGGTCACGCCAACCCCTGCTGCTTTAGCAATTTCACTAATCGTCGCCATTCCTTGCATCTCCTTTATATGGAATCGATTTCATAGACGAGTATACAGCGCTTTCAAGAAATGTCAAGCATTGATTAAAGCTTTCGGCTACGGTCCCATGCCGTGCCAAACTCCGCAATCTCCGGCCAGATGGGGTGGCGACGCGTAGCTAGAGCGGTGACGGCGCTTCGAGCCCAAAGACCGGTCTCGAAGTCGCCTAACAACATCAGCTCCAGAGATCGTCGCTGTGTTGTTTGCACGGCTGAGCCCCATCTGGCCTACGATTGCTCCGTCTTGACACTGATATCTTGAAACTCTCAGTAAATTATCCATGAAAAAAAGCAAACAATTGCCCGCTGTATAGGAAATTGTGGGTCTACACTTTCTGGTGTTGAGAAATAATCAACACTGAACGTGTAGGCCCTTTTTGGATAACGCAAAAAGACACCTACTCAGTGTCCATGCTATGCTTGTTAGCGTCGAAACCAAAAGCAAGCGAGGTTATGAGTAAATGTCCCAATACGATCCTACACTGTCCGTCCTTGGAATACCAGACCATAATATCAAAGTTGCCTTTGTTCGTCATGAATATCGCGGCAACGGGGTACGTCGCCGCCAGTATCATGTGATTGATGCCGAGCTGACTTACCGGTTAACCCGGTGCCCACTGTGTGGCTTTGAGGCCTTGCACCCTAACGGGTTTTATACGGCCCACGTGCGCGTCCTCAATGGGGTTGAAATGCCGACAGTCATTGACTTGCACAAGCAACGATGGCGCTGTCATAACTGTTACCACACAGTCAGTGCCAAGACGCCACTCGTGCAACCCAACCACACGATCGCCACTCACATGACAGAGCGAATCATGAAGTTAGCGCATGAACGGTTGCCAGTCAAAACCATCGCCCGTATTATCGGAATCTCAGCCTCCTCGGTTCAACGGATCATTGACCAAAATCTCAAACTCCGACCGGCTCGCCGGCTGCCCACGCGACTCTGCTTTGATGAGTTCCGTTCTACTCATGGCATGATGTCGTTTATCTGTCTTGATGCCGATTCACATCGTCTGATTGCCTTGCTTGGTGATCGATTCAACCGCACGATTAAAAACTTCTTCATCGCTCATTATTCACTCGCTGAACGCACTCGGGTCCAGACGGTCACCATGGACATGAATGCAGCTTATCAGACGATTATTCATGAGGTTTTCCCCAAGGCCCAAGTCGTCATTGATCGGTTCCATATCATTCAACTTGCGGCTCGTGCCCTTGATCAGGTACGCGTCCAAGCGCTCAAACAGCTTGATGACAAACACAGCCGTCCTTATAAGATCATGAAGACAAACTGGCGGCTTTTTCATCAAACTGCGCCTGACGCTAAACACAAACAGTTCCTGTTTGGTTTGAATGAATACGTCACGCAACAGGAGGCCATCGATATCGCACTTGATACTGAGCCCAAGCTCAAGCAAACCTACGAGACCTACTTAGCGCTTCATGATGCCTTGATGGTGAAGAAACATCCCACGGAACTGGCAAACCTGTTAGCTACTTACGAGCCAAACGGTACGGCAATGGACATGACGATCGCGACGCTTAAGCGACACAAAGTCGCTGTTCTCGCCGCTGTCACCAGCCCTTATTCCAACGGTCCGATCGAAGGGGTTAACCGCCTCATCAAGTCACTCAAACGATCCTGTTTTGGCTTCAAGAATCAGCTGAACTTCTTCAAACGAATCTACCAAATCACGGCATAACATGACAAAGACGGCTCCCCAAATGGAGAACCGCCTCAAATGATAAATTTATTCTTCAACACCAGTTGACGTAGAGCCGAAATTGTTTGCCCTTATTTGATATCTGTAACCTATGTGCCACCATGTTACGATCAAAGACCGCCATTATCCTTTTTAAGATTCCATGACACAACATCACTGGCCGCTGACGGTGGGGTGATGCGTGCCGCGGTGGGTGCTTCATTGCCAAAGAAGCGACCGGAGACAACGCGGTAGCCTTGGTCAATGAATAATTCGAACACGGATACATCAATGAACAAGCGGACTTCAACTGTTTTCCCAGCTGGAAAGCCGAACTGGCGCAAACTGCCGCCATTATTGCGATTTTCGCGCTGAATCATCCCCTGCCCGCTATCAGAGTCGAGATGAATCAGCAACTGATCATGGTCCCCATCAGGCAGATGAATCGTTGTCTTTTGACCTGCCGCAAGCGTGAAGGCTAGTTCAAAGGCGCCTTCCAAGTTGGTAACGGTCCACTCATCATCATGCTGCTGAATGACCGGTAGATCTTCCACCGCCGTCTCCCGCAGACTTTTGATAGCCGGGTGCGGATAGAGGCAAACGTGATCATCACGCAGCGTCAATTGGCGCACATAACTCAAGACCCCGGCCCAACCATCATCATCTGTTGGGTAGGTGGTATCTGGCAAGCCGAGCCATGAAATCGCCAAGGTGCCATCATCATTTGTATTCGCCAGACGAGTCGCATAAAAGTCAAAACCCTTGTCAATGTTTTGCAGCCGCTGGTGGGTTAAGTTACCAGTTGCCGGATCAAAGTTATCGGCCACAAGGGCAATGTTAGGATAGACATTTTCATATTCGAAAAAGTCCTGATCGAGGCCTTGTGGGCAGTATACTAGGACCACTTTGCCATTGATGAACGTGATGTTCGGGCACTCAACCATGTAACCGCAAAATTCATCAGGAATACTTAGCGGTGCCACAAACCGCCAGCTCTTGTCGGTCTGCTTGGCATAAAGCAGAATGGCGCCGGTGTGATCTGGACGCTGGCCGCCAATCAGGACATAGGTCTGGCCTTCATAGTTAAACAAGAATGGGTCGCGGAACTCCTGGGTGTAGCCAGTAGGCGGTGTTAGGATTAATGGCTTCGGATCCTTGAACAACCGGCCATCAGCGCCGAGAACGGCCCCTAGCTGGGTGCTATGCCGATGCCACTGATCATCCCGCGCATTGCCGGTATACATCAAGCGCAACGTGCCGTGTGTCACCAACGCTGATCCTGTGTAAGCCCCATGCGAGTCATACTCGTTATCTGGCAATAGATCGCCTGGCACCCGGCGCCAGTTAAACAAATCCTTCGACACCGCATGCGCCCACGACTTCAGGCCATGGACCGGGCCAAACGGAAATTGTTGATAATAAAGGTGCCATTTGTTGTTGAAAAAGTTCAAGCTGCACGGGTCATTGATTAAACCAGTATCTGGTTGAACATGCGTCTTTGTCCGCCATTTACTCGCAGCAACCTGAGCCTTCAACTTCATAATATAATCAGGCGCCCAGGACGAATACGGCTGATACCGCGCCGCCGTACTCCAAGTTGCTTCTTTCATGAACTTACCACCTCGTTTGAAATGTTACCCCCATCATATATGAGTTAGGGGCAATGTCAATGAAGACAGATAAACAGGTTTCTGAAATCTTGATGCAATCATTTTTGGGAGGGCTGGTTGACCACCGAAAAGACGAGGTGGCGCCGCGGTGATCCGCGAAGCTAGCGTGGTGGGCACGGACTTTGAGCCAACGGGCAAATCCGGCACGCTGGCTCAAAACTCGGCCTTCTCCTAAAGCAGGCAGCCCATCTGCTTTAGGAAAATCTCACCACTGAGCCCATCGCCGCGGAATCAGCTCAGGCTAGCGGATAAATCGCTGCCCAAGATAGATCCTGAAAAGCGATCCGCAACAAACAAACTTGATGCAAAAAATCCGCAGCTTAGGCCGCGGATTTTTGATTGGCCGATCGGAGGGTGGCCGATCAGCGATTTTTTACTTTGGAGGAGTAAAAATGAAAAAGTTGGGTTGGGGAAGGAATGAGTGGGTGGCTCATTTCTATGTTGTTAATACTACAAGCGATGTGTGAAATTTTTGTGATGGTAAATGGGTCTTTATGTTAAGTCTGTTGATTAAAATCATCTGCTCACGACAGCGGTTTAGGCAGAAATTCTGCCCGATAATCATGAACGTATTGCTCAAAGCTGATTGCTGGGCGCCCGAGAACATTTGGCAATGTTGTCGTAACCGTTTTGGCGTTACCTAACTGGGTGATCAAGTAAAGCATCACCATGACATTGACATAGTTCTTCGGTAGCCCGCGTTGCAGCATGACCTTGCGAAAACGCCACAAACTCGGCTTGCTATAGGTGATCGGCACACCGAGTTCCATCGTCATGATCTGAGCAGCATCGGCGTAGGTGAGCGCTTGGGCGCCGGTAATGTCGAGCTTTTGGCCAATATATGCCGGATCGCGCAGGACAACCGCAGCAGTCGCGCCGATATCACGGGTATCAATGAAACTAGTGCGAGCATGCCCAGCAGGCACAAACAGATCGCGATGGCCGACGATATCAGCTTGGTGGGTGGTATTCAAATTTTGCATAAAGAAACTTGGGCGAATGAAAGTATAAGGCAAACCGAGTTCAACAATCCGTTTTTCGATTTGATGATGCGGCGTCATTGGATTATGCGCCACCCCAAGTAGTGACACAAAAACAACTTGCTTCACATGTCGAGCCACCAAGGCATCGAGAAAAGGATACATATCCTCTTTGGGCTTAGCCAATTGTGGCGGCCGAACGAAGAAGACCTTGTCGATGTCAGCTAAGGCTTGCTCGAAAGTGGCAGGATCGAGAAAGTCAAACCGGCGTACTTGAACCTTCAGCCCGCTTAACGCCTGTTTGGCATGTTCCGAATTGTGCACACCAGCAAATAGGTGAACATCTGGATCATCTTGCAAGTCGCGGATCAGCGGTTGACCGATATTGCCAGTAGCACCAATCACTAATAGATTTGTCAATAACTTTCTCCTTATAAAGAAAAAGTGCCTGAACAGGCACTTTTTTAATCTCGATCACCGCTTAATTATCGCGGTTGACCCTATTCATACATATAAGCACGGGTTGCCGGCAGATCTTTTCCAGACGGCCCCTTGCTGATCAAATACTGCATCACGTCAATGTTGCCAGATTCAAAGCTGGCAGCGGCCGCCTGCAGATAAACATCCCACATCCGCGTAAATTCGTAACCGAATTTTTGCTGAATCGGATTGCGATGATTATTGAAATTGGTATCCCAAATCTCAAGTGTGTGTTGATAATGACGCCGCAGTGGTTCAAGATCTGCAACTTGCATGCCAGCATCGACAATGTGATTAAGGTTTTCCGACATCCCGGGCACATAACCATCCGGGAAAATGTATTTGTTGATCCATGCGTTTACCGCGCCGCCTTGTTGTCGCGTGATGCCGTGAATCAGTGCCACACCGTCATCTTTTAGCAACTTAGCGACATCTTTAAAGTAGCCTTCTAGATTTTCCTTGCCGACATGTTCAAACATGCCAACTGATGTGATGTAATCAAATGGCTCGCGATTCAGTTCGCGATAATCCATATACAGCACCTCAGCAACATCGGATAGATGTTCTGATTCAATCCGATCCGAAACCAGTTTAAACTGTTCCTTGCTCAAGGTGATGCCGACGACCTTCAAGTGATAGGTCTTAGCTGCGCGTAACATCAACGTACCCCAGCCGCAGCCAATATCTAGCAATGTCCGCCCCGGCTGTGGATTAAGTTTCCGCAAAATATGATCAATTTTATTTAATTGGGCGGTTTCTAGATCGTCACTCCAGTCCTCAAAGTAGGCACAGGAATAAGTTAAAGTCGGATCCAACCACAGTTTATAAAAATCATTGCCAAGATCGTAGTGAGAATGAATGTCTTCTTTTGACTTATGTTCAGTATGACTTTGCTTCGGGAGAAAGCGCATGAGTTTCTTGTTGCGCATAAAACTGCCCGCATTCGCATAAGCCGCCGCGATTAATTGTTGCAATGGCCGTGTGCCGCCAAGCACTTCAATGTCGCCACGCATATAAGCCTCACCCAGTGCCAACGATGCATTTTTCAGCAAATCACGGACCGGAATGGCCTTTTTCATTTTAATCGTGATCGTTGGCTCACCTGTACCATACGTTTCTTCCGTATGATCCCAGTAGTCCACGCGAACCGGAATATTGAAAGAGTGACTGAACATGGTATGATAAAACTTTTTTTCAAGCATGATGGCCTCCGTTTTGAGAAGTTACAAGAAGAATTATACGGCTTTTTAACCAAAGAAAAAACACCGCCGTGAAAATGGACGGTGTGTAGCCGTTTTCATTTAAAATTTTCGAAAACGCTGCTGTCGCTTGGCAATCAGTGCCTGCGGATCAGTAGCAACTAATTCTGCGAGCTTGGGCTTGATCGCTGCCTTCAACGTCGTCGCGAAAGTCGTACCGGTATCCGGAATAATGCGATCACAGACCGCTTTAGCCAATAAATCTTGCGGGGTCAGTTGCATGACCGCGGCCGCCTCTTTAGCACGGCTGGCATCCTTCCACAAAATAGCCGCAAAACCTTCTGGGGATAGAATGCTATACATGCTCTTGTCCGTCATCCAGACCTCATCCCCAAACGCCAAAGCCAAGGCACCGCCTGACCCGCCTTCACCGATCAAAATCGCAAGAATCGGCGTTGGGAGATCAGCACAGGTGGATAACAAATCAGCAATAGCGGCGCCTTGGCCATTGGCCTCCGCCTCTTTGCCGGGATATGCGCCGGGGGTGTTAATGAGCGTGACAATCGGTCGATGAAACTTGGCTGCCTGCTTCATTAACCGTAGCGCCTTACGATAACCCCAAGGCTCAGGACTGCCAAAATGCGTCTGCAATCGCTCCGTTAAGTCTTGCCCTTTATCCGTTGCAATCACGGTCACGGCTTGCTGATCAAGCCAGCCAATGCCGCCAATGACAGCCGGATCATCATGACTTGAGCGATCACCGTGAAATTCATGGAAGTTTGTCACCAACCCGTTAATCAGTTCCCGCGTGCGATATGGTCGTGGTGCTCTGGCTGCTTGAACTGTCCCATACGCTAGCGTTTCTTTATCCGTCATGCTTGAAAGCCTCCCTTATTGCTGCAACTGTATGCCTGTCAATGTGTTTGTCAGACGGCTACGCGTGATATGAAGAACGCTAGGCAAATTGATCCAAGATGGCAATCAATCCGTCTAGCGTCGCGTCACCATGCCTCATCAAATGTCACTGCTCAGGCTGTGTGCAACGCCAACAAATCCCCTAAATAACTAGGCTGATCCTGCCGCTGTATCACTGCATCAATAAAACCGCTTTGCAAAAGGGTTTCTGCTCGCTGAAAGTTTTGCGGCAGCTTTTGGTTAATCGTTTGTTCAATCACCCGCCGACCTGCAAAACCAATCAAACTGTGCGGTTCTGCCAACGTGATATCACCTTGCATCGCAAAACTCGCGGTTACGCCGCCCATTGTTGGATCGGTCAAGACA
The DNA here is from genome assembly GCF_000829035.1 of Lacticaseibacillus paracasei subsp. paracasei. Taxonomy (NCBI): domain Bacteria; kingdom Bacillati; phylum Bacillota; class Bacilli; order Lactobacillales; family Lactobacillaceae; genus Lacticaseibacillus; species Lacticaseibacillus paracasei. Next base: position 2,154,463 of record NZ_AP012541.1, read on the forward strand.
CTGATGAATAACAAGCCTGCATTGCTGTGCGCTTTAACTGCGGCACTTACTTTGGCCATTTGCATCAGCGAATGAATACCTTCCTGCATCCGCGCACCACCGCTAGCGCAGAAAAGAACAACTGCTAAATTAGCGCTGGTTGCTTTTTCAAATAACCGAGTCAACCGTTCGCCAGTCACAGTTCCAAGTGAACCCATCATGAACTTTGGATCCATGATACCAAGCGCACAGCTTTGACCACCAATCGTCGCCTGACCTGTCCACACACTGTCCTTCAAACCAGTAGCAGCCTGGCCTGCTGCCAATTTCTCGGTATATCCCGGGAAATCCAGCGGGTCCGACGTCACCAGATCGGCATCCCATTCTTCTGTTGCTGTCGCGATAAGTGACAGTCGTTTTTTAGCAGTGATTCGAAAGCCGTAGTGGCAGTGCGGGCAAACTTGAGCATTGCCCAAACTCTCACGATAGCTGCCTTGCTTACAATACGGACATTGAATCCACAAGTTTTCGGGTAAGGCTGCCTCACGAGCAAGTGCTTCTTGGGTCAGTTGTGGTTGTGACATGCAGTATCCTTCCTTTCAAAACGCGTTTGCCACCCCAGAAACCTGCATGTAGGGACCTTGGTCGCAATGGCCCAAAACCGGCCATCACGCCCAAGGCCGCTTACACTCCGGTTTCTAAACGGGCTGGTTCGCGCTCTGCCATTTTGGTAAAAAGTCGCGATTGAGATAGGCCGTATCGGCTTTGCCGGCCAGAACAGTCGGTGCTTGGAATAACGCCAGCGCAAAATCCCGGTTGGTTTTGACACCTTCCACATGCAATTCAATCAGTGCACGATGGATTTTCGCTAAGGCCTCGTCACGGGTTCGCCCATGGACAATGAGTTTAGCAATCATGGCATCATAATAGGGGCTGATCTTATCGCCAGGCGCAACGCCGGTGTCAACCCGCAACCCCATGCCGCCCGTTGGAAAGCGCAGTTGTTCAAGGGTGCCAACGTCTGGTCGAAAATCATGATAAGGATCTTCCGCGTTTAACCGGCATTCAATCGCAACTCCTGATGGTTCAGGTGTCGTTAATGCCACTTCATCGCCAGCTGCAACTCGTAGTTGAGCTTGGACCAAATCAACACCGGTCACCATTTCTGTAATTGGATGCTCGACCTGAATACGCGTATTCATTTCCATGAAATAAAAATGATGCTGCTGATCCATCAAGAACTCAATGGTACCAGCATTGAGATAATCGACTCCTTCAGCAATGGTCGCAGCGAGGTGAAGTAACTTTCTGCGTTCAGGTGACGTCAAGACTGGACATGGACTTTCTTCGACCATCTTTTGACTGTGACGTTGCAAGCTGCAATCTCGTTCTGGGAAAACACTGGTATGCCCGTGCATGTCGCGTAAAACCTGAACTTCGACGTGTTTGGCAGGGACAATGACTTTTTCAAGATACATCGTCGGATCGCCAAACGCCGCTTGAGCCTCCGCTTGGGCCCCCGCGAATTCAGCCTTCAATGCAGCAGCATCCGTTAATTTGCGAATACCTTTGCCGCCTCCGCCTGCGCTGGCTTTGAGCATCAATGGATAACCAATGGCCTCCCCTGCTGCCAGCGCGGTTTCAACGTCCTGTAAAGGATGACTGCCTGGAATCACGGGTACGCCTAAGTCAATCATCGTTTGTCGAGCAACGGCTTTGTCGCCCATTTGATCAATGGCAGTCGGTTTTGGCCCGATAAAGGCCAATCCGGCATCGGTTACGAGTTTCGCAAACTCGGCATTTTCCGATAAGAAGCCGAACCCGGGGTGCACTGCCTCGGCACCGCTCAAAATAGCGGCACTGACAACATTGCGCATATTCAGATAAGAGTCGGCCGCCCGCGGTCCGCCAATACAGATGGCTTCATCTGCAAGGGTGACATGCAGGCTGTGACGATCAGCGTTTGAGAACACCGCCACAGAGGTGATGCCCATTTCGCGCAAGGTCTGGATAATCCGGACCGCAATTTCGCCACGGTTGGCAACGAGTACTTTTTTGAACAAAGTTCCACTTCCTCACACAAATCTGGTTTCAATGGCAGTTTCAGCCAATAGCAAAAACTAAATCCGCACTGCTGGCCATGTTTTCGCCAACATAAATTTTGCCTTTGCCCAAACCTGCATTGTCAATCAGTTTCTCCAAGGTCACTTCAATCCGCAGCACGTCGCCTGGACGCACCATGTGGCGGAACTTGGCCTTCTTAATGCCGCCAAGGTAGGCTGTCTTTCCTTTGAAGTCCGGCATCGAAAGCAATGCAATCGCGCCAGCCTGCGCCATGGCTTCAATCTGCAACACACCAGGGAAAATTGGATTACCAGGAAAGTGTCCCTGAAAAATCTGTTCGTTAATTGAAACATTCTTTTGTGCCACTACGGATTCACCGGGCTTAAGATCCAAGACCCGGTCGACCATTAACATCGGATAGCGATGCGGCAAAATGGCCTGAATTTCTTGTGCTTCAAGTGTTTTCTTGGTTTCGAGCATAATGCCCTCCTTTTAAACGCGTTCTCCAGCCTAGAAACCTACGTATAAGAGCCCTGAACGCAATGCCATCAGGTTCAGACCCGCGTACACACCGATTTCTAAGCGCTCCTACTCACGCTCTGTCTTCTTCAATTGTGACTAATGCCTGATCATATTCAACGAGGCTTTCATTGTCGACGTTAATCGCCTTGAGTGTGCCGCTGACGGTGCTTTTGATTTCGTTCATCATTTTCATCGATTCAATGATACAGACCACATCGCCTTTGTTAACGTGCGCGCCGACTTCAAAGTACGGATCAGCGTCAGGTTTAGGGGAAAGATAGACAATACCGACCAATGGCGCCTTAATCGCGGTGCCTGTCGGAGCTTCTGGTTCAGCTGGCACCGCCGTTTCCGGGGTTACCGGTTGACTAGGCACTGTTGCCTGAGTATTAACAATTGGCGCCGGAGCCGCACTTGCTTTGACCAGATGCAAAGAATCGTTGCCAAGCGTCAGCTCTAATTCATGCAAAGAACTTTGCTCCAACTGTTTGATCAGGACTTCAATCATTTCGGTGTCCATGATGCTCACCACCTTTTGAAGGCCAAGACCGCATTATGCCCGCCGAAACCAAAGGAATTGCTAAGTGCATAGTCAACTTCGACATCGCGATTAGCGGCATCCACCAAGGTGACTGGGCATTCAGGATCTTGCTCAGCATCACCGACATTGATCGGCAATTTACCTTCGTGCAACGCACTAATCGTCATGATCGCTTCAATCGCACCAGCCGCACCCAGTAAATGACCAGTCAAAGCCTTGGTGGAACTCACCAAAACATCGTCGCCGAAAAGATCGTGGATCGCCTTGCTTTCCATGGCATCATTAGCCTTGGTCGCCGTGCCATGTGCATTGATATAGCCGACATCACTTGGCGCAATCCCAGCTTCTTCAATCGCCAGTTCCATTGCCCGTGCCGCTTGATGGCCGCTTGGATCAGGCGCCGTCATATGATAAGCGTCGCTCGTAGCACCATAACCAACAACTTCGCCTAAAATGTTGGCACCCCGTTGCTGCGCATGTTCGAGGCTTTCCAAGATAATCGCACCGCCACCTTCGCCGAGGACAAAACCGCTGCGATCAGCCGCAAATGGCAAACTTGCTTTGGCCGGATCGGCAGCCTTGGATAAGGCAGACAGGGCTGCAAAACCAGCAATACCGATTTCGTTAACAGAAGCCTCGGCACCACCTGTAATCACAACATCGGCTTTACCACTTTGAATCCGCATGGCTGCTTCGCCAATGGCATTCGTGGCTGAAGCACACGCAGTCACAACAACATAGCTCGGTCCGTGCGCGCCAAAGTACTGAGAAATTGTCCCGGCGACCATGTTGCTAATCGCTTCAGGCACAAACAGTGGACTTACCCGATCAGGACCTTTGGCATTCATTTTTGTGACTTGTTCCTGAATGGTTGTCAAGCCACCAATACCTGAGCCAAAAATGACAGCCATTCGTTCAGAATCAACATCATCTTTAGTTAAACCTGACTGTTCATATGCCTCGATTGCACTGTAAAGGCCATATTGCGTGAAAAGATCCAGCCGTTTGCTCAGCCGTTTTTCCATTCGCACTTCAGGTTTAAAACCTTCGACCTCACCAGCGACTGTGATCCCGGTCTTCTCGGCATCAAACTTAGTGATTGGCCGAATACCAATCTTGCCAGCATCCATCGTTGCCACTGTTTCGGCAACTGAATGACCCAGCGGATTCACAGTACCCATTCCGGTTACGACTACTCGTTGCAATGTCATTCCTCCGTTCATGTACTTAGCCTAATCCACCAGCAACAGTTAATGTTTGCCCGGTTATGTAGGCATTTTCGACCAGAAAACGGGCCGCATGCGCAATTTCCTCAGGTTGACCGAATCGCTTTAACGGAATCTCCGCCAAAATCTGATCCTGACTAGCCTGACTCAGCGCTGCGGTCATATCGGTAGCAACCATGCCAGGTGCGATCGCATTGACTCGCACGCCACGCATGGCACCTTCTCGTGCTAATGTTTTGGTCAGACCAATGATGCCCGCTTTACTAGCTGCATAATTGGCTTGACCGATGTTCCCGGTCAACCCCACTACACTGGCAAGATTGATAATGACACCAGTGCGTGCCTTCAGCATTTTTTTGAATACTGGCTGACTCACATAGAAAGTCCCATCTAAGTTGACGCTGACAACCCGGGCAAAATCTTCCGGTTTCATCCGCATGGCCAACATGTCACTGGTGATCCCAGCATTGTTGACTAAAATATCGGCACTGCCAAACTTGTCCAGAGCGGTTGCCACCAGCTGCTGACCGGTTGCTGGATCGTCAACATTGCCAAGGACAGTGACGACGCCATGACCAAAGGCTTCAAGCTCTTTGATCAACTCAGTGGGAAATTCGTGGCGAGCGTTTAAAACAAGATTTGCGCCCGCTTCAGCAAAGTTTCGGGCGATCGCTTCGCCGATGCCTCGTGAAGCACCAGTGATGATCGCGGTTTTATCAGTTAATTTCAATCTGCCTTCACTCCGTTATTCAAGTCAATGACTGCATTGAGGCTCGCTGCGTTACTGATCAAGTGTGTGGTCATACTGCGATCAATGCGCTTAATCATTTTGCTAAGCACTGGTTTTGGTCCCAGTTCAATGACCGTGTCAATACCAGTTGCCTTCAGTTGCCGCACCACATCAGCAAACTTAGTCGGTTCAGCCACCTGAGCCGCCAAAATTGACCGCATGTTTTCAGCCGAGAAGGGCTCAAGGGTCGTGGTACTGATGACCGGTGTAGCTGGATCAAAGACATGTACTTGGTCAAGGGCAGCACGCAATGGTGGCTGCGCATCAGCCATTAACGGACTATGAAATCCGCCAGCAACTTTCAGTGGCACAGTGCGAACGCCTTGATCTGACAACCACGCTTCAACCTGCGCCAAGCCAGCCTTGCTGCCAGCCAGTACGGTCTGTTTAGGGCCATTGTAATTGGCTGGCCAAACATCAGGCACTTGTTGACAGGCAGCCGCAATCACAGCAGTATCGCCAGTCATGACGGCTAACATGCTGCCTGGATGGGCCTGACAAGCAGCGGCCATCGCCTTGCCGCGGGCAGCAACCAGCTTCAACCCATCTTCCAAACTGATCCCGCCGCCAGCAATCAAGGCACTGTATTCCCCTAGACTTAAGCCAGCAAGTGCGGTTTCATCGGGCAATGCCGCGGCTGCTACTTCATGCATGGCCACGCTGTACGCAACTAAAGCCGGTTGCAAAGCATCCGGATGAGCAGCAAAATCCCCAGTCGCCAAAAACTGCGGCAGATCGAAGTCCAAAACTGCATCAGCGCGGTCAATAATCTCTTTGAATATCAAAGTATTCTGGTAAAAATCAATCCCCATTCCGGGGACCTCGGCACCTTGGCCATTAAACACATATGCAAAACGCAAGCAAGTACCTCCTCGTTTCAATGCGGACGTTTGCCGTTAAGCCTGTGCCTGCACATCGACTTGACCTGTCAATAAGGCCGCCATTTTTGAGCCAGCCAAAATTTCTTTGGCCTGACGCATCACGTCCTCAACAATGTCTTCGCTGCTTTCTTCACGCTTAACTAAGCCAGCAATCTCACCAGCCATGAAGGAACCGTGTTCACGATCGCCTTCAAGGACGGCTTTACGCAAACTACCATTACCAAGTTCTTCAACTGCCGAAAAATCGGTCGTGTCAGAAAGGGCAATTTTCTTTTCAAGTTTCAGGAAATTCCGGCTCATTGGGTTCTTCAAAACGCGGGCAGCATGACCGACATACAGGCCGGTTACCAGTGTATCAACGTCCTTGGCTTTAATGACGGCGTCCTTGTAGTTCTGGTGGATTCGGCTAGACGTTGACGTCAGAAAACGCGTCCCCATCTGAACACCGATGGCTCCTAAACTCAAGGCAGCCGCCACACCACGACCGTCAGCAATACCGCCAGCTGCAACGACGGGAATATCAACCGCATCGACAACTTGTGGCACTAAGGCCATCGTGGTAATGCTACCAATATGACCGCCAGATTCCATGCCTTCAGCGATAACGCCGTCGACACCGTCTTTTGCCATCCGTTTTGCCATGGCGACAGACGGTACAACCGGCATCACAATCGTGCCATTTTGCTGCAACCGTTCTAAGTAGCGGCTTGGATCACCGGCACCAGTCGTCACAAGCGCAACCTTAGCGTCAACGATCACGTCAATGACTTGTTCGACAAATGGTGAAAGTAGCATGACATTCACACCAAATGCCTTGTCAGTCAGTGACTTGGCAATATCAATTTGCTCTTTGACCCAAGAAGCTGGGGCATGACCAGAACCAATGATGCCCAAGCCGCCAGCTTCAGAAACTGATGCGGCGAGCTTGCCGTCAGCGACCCACGCCATGCCGCCTTGAAAAAGCGGATATTTAACGCCCAAGCGTTCCATTAATGGACTCATTGGCCCACTCCCTTCAAGTTGTCTTAAGCTTCAGCCTTTTCGGTGATGAAGTTAACAAGATCAGCCACCGTTTCAATGCTTTCATCGGTATCAATCTTAACGTCGAATTCGTCTTCGATTTCGTTGATGATTTCGAAAATATCCAAACTGTCAGCATCCAAATCATTCTTGAAGTTGGTTGTCAGTTGAACTTCTTCCGGCTTCTTATCCAATTGGTCAGCGATAATGTTTTGTACCTTAGGCAATACTTCTTCGTTTGTCATGTTTAATGTTCTCCTTTAAAGTTAACTATTTTGTAAGCGCCAGCAGAAGCGGACCCATAAGCGGGCTTCTGCGACTGCGAGCGCATCAGACTCAAACATACTGTTAATAAGTGACGATCAACGAGCCAACGGATAAACCGCCGCCAAAACCGCTGAGTACCAGCCGCTGACCGCGTTGTAAGCGACCGTCTTCAGCTAATTGTGCCAACAAGATCGGCACACTGGCTGCACTGGTGTTGCCATGCTCATCAATATTGATTGGGAACTTGGCAGGATCTGCTTTCAGCTTTTTGGTGACTGATTGCACAATTCTGGCATTGGCTTGGTGTAAGAGATACCAATCAACGTCATCAACCGCAACGGCTGCCTGTGTCAGTGCCCGATTGATTGAGCGTGGCACTTCGGAAATGGCGAATTGATAAACCGCTCGCCCATTCATTTTGAAAAATGGGGACGGCTTAGCTGAAGGTGCTTCGGCAAACGGACTGTGATTCGTCTGTTCACCAGCAACCAAAGCCATCTCAGTATCGCCGAAACTTTTAAGATCCACGGCCTGAACCGGGAAACCTTGATCATTGATCAAAACCCCGCCAGCACCATCAGCAAACAATACGGCCGTTCGCCGATCATGCCAATCGACAAGCCGAGAAAGTACCTCGCTGCCGATCACAATTCCTTGATGAACCGTTGGACTCGTCATCAGGCGATCCGCAACATGTAATGCATATTCAAAGCCGGCACAGGCAACATTGATGTTAAAAGCAAAGGCATGGTCTGCCTGCAAGGCCGCCTGCAAACGATTCGCCTCAGCTGGCGTCGCATAATCCGGACTCATGGTTGCCACAATAATAAAATCAAGTTGGTCAGCCGCGACCTGCGCTTTGGCCAATAACTGCTGAGCAACATCGTAAGCTAAATCAAAATTTTTTTGATTGGTGACGACATGGCGCGCTTTAATCCCGGTGCGTTCCTTGATCCAATCATCGGACGTATCCATGTACTGGCGCAATTGATCATTCTCAATCCGCGTGGCAGGTACCGAATAGGCACTGGCCAGAATCTCCAAAGCGGGTCCTTCTTTCTAATGACGATATTCGTCAATAAATTCATTCAGATTATCCAGTGCCCGCTCGATCAATTCGATCTGTGGCTCGGTAAATCCTTTGACGAAACTCGCAACCATTTTTTGATGAAAGGCAAGATGGGCACGATACATCAGGCGACCTTTGCGACTGAGCCGTAAATTCACAACGCGTTTATCCGACTCAAGATGCAACCGCTCGACATAACCTTTACGCGCTAAATTATTGATGGCAACGCTCAAAGTGCCTTGGGTGACATGCAGTCGTTTAGCAACATCGCTTGAACTCGGTGTCGCATGAATGCCGATCGCATCGATCGTATGCATTTCCTTGATGCCTAAATCGCGGAACTGACTTTTACGCAGTTCTTCTTCTTCCATTCGTAAAATATCGGTATAAACTCTGATCAATTTATCATTGATCCGCTTGACGCTTGGCTTTTGGGACATAGGTGTGCCTCCATTGACAACTGATTTGATATTCAAAGTATCAGTTGAAAAAAATAGCCTGTCAAGTGAGCTAAGCATTGGCTTCTACCACGAAATGCAATTCTGCGTGGCAAACCAATTCATCTCCGATACTGGCAGTCGTCGCAACGACCCCCATATTCTCTCGAACCTTAACCATTTTGATCGCCAGTGTTAGTACACTGCCAGTTGGAACTTGTGCTGAAAAATCAGCTTTACTGATACTGCCTAGATAAGCTGTTTTGCCAGCAAACTTTGGCGATTTTAAAATCAAAATGGATGCCGCTTGCGCTAGTGTTTCAATAATCAGTGTTGGCGGCATCGTTAGTTCATCTGGTAGATAGCCGACCAAATGATCCTCCGCAACACTGACATACTTCTCAGCCACCAGCGATTCATCAGGCACTAACTCACTCACATGATCGATATAAAACAATGGATATCGATTCGGAATTAATGCCTGAATGGTTGAGGTATTTAAAGTTGTCATAGCTTCGCCTCCTCTTTTCAAACGCGATTGCCGGCCTAAACGTTGCCTGCTCACGCTTTCTTTTTAAACACGGTCGCCAGCCCGGAAAAAACCGGGCCAGCTTTTTTCAAAACGCGTTCGCTGACCCAGAAATCTACGTGTAAGGACCCTGCACGCACTGGCCAAAGTGCGGCCATCACGTTCAGGCCCACTTACACTCCGATTTCTAACCGGGCCAGCTCACGCTCTCAACTAAACTAGTTGAATGTTCAAAGCATATGCAGAACTGCTTTGATTGTCAAACCTTTTTTGCGTTTATTATCTTTTGAGAATATTGATGTGTCAGAATGAATACGGTCTCAGATAATATGGTTAAGGGGTTTAAGGGTTACCGAAAAAAGCCTAACTATGCAAAAAAAAATCTCGACTTTTTTCTGGTTTTCGTTGTCAAAAATGGCAAAATAAAAAAGCTAAAGTTGAGAATACACAATAGCTTTTTTACAAAATTCGGTTGAACTTACCACTCATTAGCCGATGTTTGGGACACGGTAGCACGCAAATGGTTTTCTTTTAGCCGAAGTCGGACAATGGTGCCAACTTTTTTGGGATCGTCAATCCACGGTTCATGTCCTGCCCCATTCACGGTTAACAGTTCACCATGTTGCACGACAGCGGCGATTTCTTGACCGAGTTCAGGATTCGCAAAGGTATCATTCGTTCCCCAGATTAACGTCATTGGAACAGACAGCTCGCGCAATTGCGACTCTTTCAATGCATTGTGGTACTTTTCTTGATTCATCGTCCGTAATAAGGACAAGGTTGCCAGCTGATAGTTTGGCAAATGATCAAATGCATAAACACAGTCCGCAAAGCTTTGCGGCAAAGCACTGACGGCAGCCGGATCAGTCCCCATGCGATGCAGCGGTCCCCAAGCGCGTTTGGCTGATTTAGGGATTTGACGTTTCATGAACCATTTACCAAGACCTGGCATCATCGCCATTTTGAGCAATGTCGGTGTTTTGGTTATAAGCATTCGGCCGGGATTACCCAGTAAAATGAGCTGCTGAACCCGATCTGGATAAGCCAGCGCAAACCAAGTCGCCCAATGCGCACCGATCGAATGAGCAATGATCGGTGCTGATTTGAGATCAAGCTTATCCATGACCTGGCTGAACAAATCCACGGCAAAATTGTGAACATCTACTTGCTCATGATCAAATCCATCGCTCAAACCGCCACCTGGGCGCGCCATGACAAAAACATGATAGCCGACTAGTTGCGGCAACAACGGCGCTAGCGCATATGGATCACCAGTATTGCCGGGCACAACCAGCACGGGGTCGCCATGACCAAACTCTAAGACCCGAACCCGCAAATCATCAGGCGCAATTTTAAACCAGCGCGTCTTAGGCTTTAAGTGAAAGTCAGCCCAGAGTTGATTTTCAGCGTTTCGTGCCGCCTGAAAAGCAACAGAATCATGTTCAAGAATTGGTTGCGTCAAAAAAGAACCCCCTTTAAAAGTGGCACAACAATGTCAGGTATAGACTCGTTACCGCTAACACTTTTATGCCAGCCCATCTGTCATGGATGCTTGATAAATCGTTTCGACATCTTCTACCGACAACGGCACATAGGCGCGCGTTTCAAGACTAGCATTGGCAACAGCAGCAGTCGCCATGGCATCAAAATGCTGAGTATCCTTGATCCCAACTTCAGGCAAGGTCATCGGGAACCCTAAGCGACTAATCCAATCAAAGGTCGCGTCAATAGCCGCTTGCGCCACGGCATAAGATTCATCACCTTCAAGATCCCAGACATGGCGACCAAATTGTGCCAACATTTCTGCTGTCGTTGCGTCCTTGGTCAGAATAAACGACATCCAACGCGGTGTTAAAATGCCAAGGCCGACACCATGGGTAATGTCATAATAGGCTGATAGTTCATGTTCAAGGCTATGCACTGTCCAGCCATTTTCGTTAGCAACACTCACGATACCGTTTAGCGCCATCGTTGCGCTCCACATTAAGTTGGCGCGGGCATCATAGTTATCCGGTTGTTTCAACGCAATGGGCGCCCACTTAATAACTGTACGCATCAAGCCTTCAATCATGCCTTTGCTGGCGTCATTATTTTTTGAACGATCAAAATATTGTTCAAGCAAATGACTAAGAATATCCATTGATCCCGCCGCCGTTTGTCTGGCTGGCACAGTAAAGGTCAGTGACGGATCCAAAAATGAAACCGCTGGTGTGTTTGGCCCGACTGTGCCGAGCTTTTCATGAGTGACAGGATTTGAAATCACGGAGCCGCTGTTCATCTCACTGCCTGTCGCTGCTAATGTCAGAATATCGACGACTGGCAATTGCTGCAATTTCCGGCGAGTTACACCACGATCTTTGACAAGATCCCATGGGTCGCCTTCGTAAAACTTGGCGCTGGCAATGACTTTTGCAGCATCAATGACGGAACCGCCACCAACTGCCAAAACAACATCAATATCCTGATCCTTTGCCAGCTTTTGGCCAGCACGGATAGAATCGATCTTCGGGTTCGGCTCAATGCCCGGCAATTCGGTTAACTGCAAATCAGCGAGCAGTCCAGTCACGGTATCGTATAAGCCTGACTTTTTGATGGAATGGCCACCATAAACGAACAAAACACGCGAACCAAATTGACTCACCGCGTCGTGCAGCTCAACATCTAATCGGCCTGTACCAAAACAAATATCGGTTTTATTCTGAAATCGAAAATTCTTCAAAGTTATCGCTCCTTTTTTGAGTGTGAACCTGATCGTTTCTTATTACTTTAATTGTAACGGTTTTAAGGGTAAAAGAAACGCGAATAGTGGCAATTTCTCGGATCTCGTTCAGTTGACGGGTATCGATGAATCCAGCTGGTAGCGTGGTGACTTGCTACTTTCTCCCAAACTGGTAAGGAATGGACGCTGGCATGTTCCTCAGCACACAAAAAAAGCCCGACTTAAACAGCCGGACTACCAACCCACTTTTTTTCTTAGTGACTCGCTTTAACCGCGTAAACAACCCGGATTGGAGTGGCTCGCACGCGTAATAACCGTGCGGCCTCCACATTGCCATGGGCCGCGCGGATGCATAGCATCCGCCGTGCCTGCTTTGCCACTAGCAATGTGGGGAAGTTTTTAGGGAAAAGTAAAGCGAATAACTCCTCATTTGTCGCGCCAATCAATGATAAGGGACACCTTTCTGCTTGCTGTAATTTGTGCATAGTGTAGCATGTTTCTCAGCAGGCGCCAAGGGGTAATTGATGTTTTTGTTATTTTACTTACCGAGACTTAATTTAATCGGCCTTTGGCAATCAAATCAGTATTTAAAAACCAGTGTACGGCTGGATCGCCTTGTAGGCGGCTGTAAGGTAGTGGCGTTTTCCCTTGTGCAGCAAGTTGCTTGTTGAGGTAATTCCGAAGAATCCAAGGCTCTTCAATTTGATCAACCTGCAATTGCAAAACCGCTTCGACATGCTCCGGCGTGGTCGCAAGATCTTGGGCAGCTTGCTCAAGTGTGACGCCAGCCAAGTTAAAGTTAGCTGCCAGTTCTTTCTTCGTGTTGCGTCGTTCAATGATGGTTAAAGACATGATTTTGCTCCCTTCAAAGGGTCATAAACGCCGGCAAGGTTATTGCAAGGCTTTCAACACTTGCTTCAGAGTCACCGTCAGTGCTTCTGGATCAGGCACGTTTGCCGCAAAGGCCTTTTCCAGTACTTGAAACAAATCACGAACTTGCTCGGCGGTTGTCTCGCCCTCATCAGTCAAAAACAGTTGCCGCTCACGTTCGCTGTGCGGTGCCATTCGTTTTTCCAAAAGCCCGCGTTGGATCAAACTTTTAATCAAATTAGACACGCTAGCCGGTCCCCGACTTAATTCGACACTGACCTGTCGTTGATTAGCGCCTGGATTAGCGGCAATAAAAGTAAGCACCTTGGCTTGATCGCTATTGAGATCCAAATTGCTTAAATGTTGATTCAAAAAATACTTCTGTAGTTTTGCGAGCTGATAAATCAGCCCGGAAATGTTCGATTCACTTTGCATTATCAAAACCTCCATGATAACCAGTATACGTCTTTTTGTTTCATATGCAACAGTTTCATGGACACCTTAATGCTGCATTGTTTTATTTTGTAAAAATGCGTCAGGTCATTAGCACCGCCGCCTGCCAACTCAGAAAATGCATACCCTGCGACGGATCTGGATCATTATCCGTCAGTTTTGTCCAAACAAAAGTCGGTCCCAACGAAAAGAATCCCATCGTTAGAACCGACTATTTTTCAATATTTAATTCGGAGAATCTCAGTCACCATCGTATATTTCAAGCCTGACGACTAGTCATCATCCCCATGAATTAACGTCCACTTACCGGAATCATCGTTAAACTTGCTCATCTGATCATGGATTTCATCATAGCGGTATTTACCGTGCAAGGCGCCGCTATCTTTATCGTAAACATCGACTTCCTTCATGTTAGTTGCCGGAGATGTCACCTCGACGCGATAGTCATCCAAATCAAAATCGTCATAATCGGCCGCCATTTGCGCAACTTCACGATTGCTTAAATCACTGTCACTGCGACTCTCATCGTCATCGCGACTATCTTCGGCCGATTCACGGGCATTGGCGAGTGATTCGCTGGCTGCTTCTTGAGAGGCCGAAGCCGAACTTGATTCAGCCACTCGTGAATCCGAGGCGGATGCAGCCGCAATTGACGAAGCAGAGGCACTGCCGCCGCTGAGCTGGATGAATCCAGTGCCTCAGTTCGAGCTTGCTGCTGGCGGTTTTGAAAGAATAAGAAAGCTGCTAGCAAAACAACAGCTGCCATCAACACAATACTAACAATGACCCAAGGACGGCCATGCGGTTGCTTTTGCCCACCGCCACCATTTGATCGCCGACGCGTCGCATTCGGCGGCACAGCCCCTGAAGCCAGTGGCTGTTGTCCTGATGGCTGACTTGTTTGCATCTGACCATTCACTTCACTACCTTGTCCTTGCGCCGGTTGTTCTTGTGCCAGGCCACCCTTTTCATCACGATATTGGGCAAGATTAAACCCGCAATTATGGCAAAAGGCTTCGTCAGCGCTAACTTGTACGCCACAATTTGGACAATATTCCATAAAAAAACGCCCCCTCAATTTCTTTGCTGCAAGCCAGCGCAGCTTTTTTTAAATATTAGTTGGTTGTTGCTCTTGGTAGCTGTTGCAGCAACCACTGATACGCTGCTGGCAACGCCTGCTGCCAATAGTTAAATCCATGTGTGCCAGTCGCTGACCAGCTGGTAGTCGGTGTCACCCCCACTGCCTGAAGCTGTGAGGCAAAATGAGTGACATCAGTAAATGGCACAGTTGTATCAGCTTGTCCTGACGCCAAATAAACTTTCAAACCAGCAAGTCGGTCTGCCGTCAGCATGTTGGCAGGTTGATCGGCATCCCAACGGGCCTGATCCCATTGGCCATGAGTTAAAAAGGCTGGCATTCGTGATTGGGCCGCTTCAGGTACCTGCTGCCAAACTGCAGGCGACAAAGCCGCGGCGATCCGAAACTGTTGAGGTTCGGCTAGCACCAGTCTTAGGGCACCGTAGCCGCCCATCGACACGCCGCCAACCGCATGGGCATCCGCCTGCGATAAAAGCGCAAATTGTTGCTTTAAATGTGGTAGTAAATCTTGCATGATTGCCGTCTGCATTTTTTCTGCTGGCGAATCAACGTAAAAACTATTGCCACCATCCACAAACACCACCACTGCTGGATGACCAGTCGAATTAACAGCTTCATCAAGTAAGCTTTTCGAATCCACTAACTGGACCAGATTGGTGTCATCGCCATCCATGCCGTGCAGCATGAGCACTAATGGATAACGTTTGTGCGGATCGTAGCCAGCTGGCACATAGGCCATATATGACCAAGATCGCTGTAGGGTTGGCGCGGAAAAGGTGAACGCCGCCAAGCTGCTACTTGTTTGCGCTACCGTTGAACCCGCAATAGGAGGAGCGGTCTGTGACGGTGTCGATGCTGCTTGTGTCTTCCTGCTAGACTGCTTAGTTATGGCTGACTGCCGCTGACGACTAACAGTCGCAGGCGCGTGCGGCTCCGTCGATTGAGAATGTCGAATAAATGCTCCTATTAGCAAAAACATCAACACACCGAAACCAGCTAAGACCCACGGCTTACCGCGATGCACAGGTTAAGCCCCCACGATATACCAGCAACCAAGCTCGCCTTAACCTTCCTTTATCTTTTTTCAAGTGCCTACCCCCAGGAACTGACGACAGTTGTGACCTACTTCTTAATCCTACAACACTGACGGCATTTACAGAACATCTTTTATTTTTTGATCGAAAACACCATCAGTCTCTGGGCAACAACCGGGCGGTGACGAACATAACCAACGCCGCGCCAATACCGACAGAAAACCCGATGCCGGGATTCAGCAAACCTTGAATTTGGTTGTTGGCACTGCTCATCAACGGCGCATAGGCAAAATATAAGGCCCCGTAGCCTAACAAACCTAACATGCCAGCAAACCGCATCATTCCGCGTGACCGAAAAAGTCCGAACAAAAGGCCTAACACTGGGCCTATCCCCGCTAAAACAAGTGCTAAGTATGGCAGATTGGTTTGAGGCGAAGCGACGCCAGTATTGGTTGCAGCAGTTTCCGCCAAGGTGACAGCACTGCGGACAAGATCATACAAACTGCCGCCAACATTGGCCGTGGCGACACTGCCAGCACCAAATGGCCAGGCATAAGCCGCTGTAAATGCCACTAGCGACGCGATTAAGTAAACCAGCCAAATGATGCCGCCTCTTCGTCTCGGTTGGCCTGCTGTGGTTCCAAGGTGCGACCACCAATGCGGCGAACGATTGCTCATTTTCTGTGCTTGCTGCGCCATCGGGCCATTGTCCGGCTGCGTCATATACGGATTAGGATACGGTGGCACCGATTGCCCCGCTGCTGGCCGCGGCGCTGTCCAAATATCATCATCTGAGTCGCCTGAATCGTCATCGTTAAAGCGACTAGTATAAGACGCCACTGGTCGGCGATTTGCAACAACATAAATGGCGACAGCACAGCCAACTGCCAACACCCATCCAGCGATCGTTGAAAAACTAAAGACACAAAAAAGTACCATGACTCCGATCAAGGTATACACCATGTGAGTTGCCAACCAATCGATAAAATGATCGAAACTATCGTCAGTTAGGACCAGACTCTTTTTGATGCTGGTTGAACCACTTTGCCGCTGTCGGCGTGAGCGTTCTCCTCGTACCTGTTCACGAACCGGTTCAGATGCAGCTGGTTGTTGTGACTGCTCACGACCAAAGTCTGTCTCGTCAGCAACCCGAGCATTGAAGATTGTTAAATCTGCGCCGCAATTCGGACAGAATTTGGTTCCAGCCGGTATTTTGAAACCACAATTTGGACAATAACGCATCGTCTCTGCCAAGCTAGTTTCCTCCATTTTCACGCTATTAGATTCATCTTGCATGGTTCGCGGCTAATAGTAAAGTTTCGGCGAAGTTTTTTAACGAAAACTCACTTAGTTGTCAGTATTGGCCAACTTTATTCGCCAACTGTGTAGCAAAGACGCGCGATTGGATCATGGAAAAAGCCGCAGACTAAAAATTCTTTGTCGTCCCAAATGCCACAACCTCTGGTCAGAGAGGGCTAGCGACGCGGAGCTAGCGCAGCGACGGTACTTCGAGCCACCTCATCTAGCCGGCGACTACTCTGCCTTGGCACTGTGATCTTTATCTCCAAAATATCCACGAGAAAACAAAAGACGACTGATTTCCCTATGAATTGCGGAAAACCAGCCGTCTATATTGACAGCTGTCAATTAAATCGCAGCCTGTCCATTCAAGTCACTATTTAGAATCGATGGTCAAAGCCTCGTGGGCCGCCGCCGAAGCCACCTGGGTAGCCGCGACGTGGGCCATGCTCATGATGACCGTGATGGAACCGTGCGGCCCATTCGCGCATGTCATCGAACTGTTTGCCTTCTGGCCAGCTAAGGTCATCCCTAGTTGCCAAATCGGCAGACAATTTTTCAATCAACGTCAGTAATTGCGCCTGCTCTTCTTCGGACAAACCACTGAAAATTTGATCAGGTAAATCCGTCTTCAGTTTACCCGTCGTTTCAATAAATTTTTTACCGTCATCAGTGAGCGCAATTAGCTGAACGCGCTTATCGGTTTCGGACTCGCGGCGGCTGATCAACCCTAAATCCTCTAGTTTCTGAACTAAAGCGGAAACCGAACTTGGCCGAATGTCCAACGCTTCAACCAAATCTGAATTCGTCAGTTCGCCTTTATTATCAAGCAGCCGCAAGAGTCTTAATTGATTTGGCTGGCGCTGTCGATCACCAAAACGCAAGCTGCTAGCCACGGCACCCATGAATGGACGCTTTTGAATTAAGCCGCCAAAGGCCTTCAATAAATCTTCTGATGTTTTTGTCATCGCTATTCTCCTTGTCTTTTAGTTAGTCTACTATCCAACGAACTAATAGAACGAGTATAATCCGTTAGTTAGTTTTTATCAAGACTACCTACTTTTAGCGTTTACGCGGCCTTTCCGAACTGATCTTTAACATACTCGCGATAAATTGGATGCGACTTGATCAGGTCCTCATGTGTGCCGCTGCCGCTCACCGTGCCATTTTCAATGAAGTAGATCCGATTAGCATTCATGCTCGTGCTTAGTCGATGGGCAATCACAATCGTTGTACGACCATGCATTAATTTAGTTAATGCTTTTTGAACCATCATTTCCGATTCGGCATCAAGACTAGCAGTTGCTTCATCGAGCATTAAAATCTTGGGATCGCGAAGAAAGGCGCGGGCAATGGCGAGTCGCTGTCGCTGACCGCCGTAAACCTTGACGCCACGTTCGCCGACTTCAGTATCGAGTCCCTGCGGCATGGCCTCAACAAAAGTTTTTGCGTACGCCATATCAAGCACATGCCATAATTCTTCATCTGTATAGTTGCGCGTCGCCCCATACGTCAAGTTATAACGAATGGTACCTGCCATAATTGTTGCATCTTGCCCAACCAGCCCAATCTGTTCACGCCAATCTTCAACATTCAGATTTGCGATGTCCTGATCCCCGATCAAAATGTGGCCGCTATCAGGCGAGTAGAAGCGTTCTAAAAGACTGATAATCGTTGACTTGCCACCACCAGACGGACCGGCAAAGGCAATGACCTGATTAGGTGCCGCTGTCACCGTGACATCTTTTAGCACCGGCGTTTCCTGATCATAACTAAAGCTGACATGCGACATTGTCAAAGCTTGACCACTGGCATCTTTTAGCGGGCGACCTGTACGACTTTCCTCAGGTTGTTGCAGTAACTCATCAATCCGCGCCGTTGACCCGCTCGCTTTTGCTGTCTCCGCAAAAAACTGTCCAAGCGTTGAAAAAGGCCCAATCAACTGGGTGAGATACATTAAGAAAGCAAACAAGGTTCCCATATTCATTGACCCACTTGCAACCCGACTGGCACCATATGCGAGCACGCCCACAATCATACCCATCATTAATGTCGTCATTACTGGCTGGGCAACCGCGTCATAAACTGCTTCCTTCAAGCCCAAGCGATACAAACGATCAATGCGGGCATCACCGGTTTTCTTTTCGACTGCTTCAGCATTGGAACTTTTGACCAAGCGCACAGCGCCCAACACATCCCCAGCCTCGCCACTAAAAGCTGCCAGATTCTCTTGTCGCGAAAAAGCAATCTTACGCGACTGAGTGGCAACTGGCAGGAAGATCAGAATAACAAGCGGCACAACGGCAAACATAATCGCCGTCATTTTCCAATCCATCATCAACATCAAAATCAGCGCACCGATCAGTTGCATCAAGGCTGTGACCATGCGCGGTACCGAGTTGGCGAGTAAATCCTTGACTTGAGTAGAATCATTCACCAGTCGCGACGTGATTTCGCCAGACTTGGTGGTGTCGAAATAACTGACTGGTAATACCAAAAGCTTGGCCCACAGCTTATTGCGTAATTTGGCAACGACATCTTCGCCAAAAAAGCCTAACACGGCACCTGAACCAGCACTGATCAACGCTGAACCAATAAACAGCCCGACAACGCCAATCACCAAATTCATGTTGACCGCATGCCCCAACGCATTAATCAGCGACTTGGCAATGGTTGGCACAATTAATTGGCCGGCCGTTGCCACTAATCCCAAAAGCAGTCCAAGACCAAGCTGCCAGTAATGTGGGTGAATGGTACTGATTAGTTTCATGAAACTACGGAAATCGAACTTTTTTGGTGTTGACTGCCTTTTTTCGGCTGCCAGCATCGTGGTTGAACGTTGCATATGCATGTGCCTCCAGTTATCAGCTATTTAAAATAGTTAGTTACTTATATGTCTAACTAACATTGTGCTAGTCTAATCCCTTTGTTAGTCTATGTCAACAACAACTAACAAAAAGAACTGAACAAATTTTGTCCAGTTCTTAAATCACCTTGAATTTCCATGTCCTCGGTTAGTGCGTTTGCAAATATGCCTGAACGAAACTAATCATGTCGCGCGACTGTTGATTAAACAATGGCGGCAGTTGATCAAAGTCAAAGTATTGCAAGGCCAACGTTTCTTTGGGATCCGCTTCAGCCAAACTGCCGCCGACTGGTTTGACGAGATAAAAACGGCAGATGATTTGGGCCTGATCACCATTGGGATAAGTTGTAAATCCTTGGTCGAAAGTATGCAGTGCCTTGACTGGTTCCACCAGTAAACCGGCATCCTCTTTCATCTCTCGTTGCAAGGTTTCGACAAAGGTCTCACCGTACTCCATCATCCCACCTGGCAAGCTCCAGTTACCGGCATCTGTCCGTTTTTGCAGTAACAATTGTCCCTGCTCGTTCACCACCGCACCGGCAACAGCGTTTAAAAAAATCGGCATGTGTCCGACTTTGCTGCGAATCTCTCGAATATAATTTGCCACTTAACTGCCTCTTTTCTCGAATCGGTTAATCTGATTATCAAGCAGTCAGCCAATTGGCGCAACTAGCTGCAAGACAATTCGAACACTTTGTCTAGACGCTGGTATGCTTAAAACAATAAACTCACGGTAAATGGTCCAATCAAACAACCCCAACCAAATTTGACCGCAAACAAATAGACGGCCATCCTCGCAACTAAAAGTCGCAATGACAGCCGTCTTTTCAATCACTTAAGCAATTGATTTTTGGATTAGTCCAGCTTATTCTTGCTGTTGACGTTCAACTTTTCGTCGAAGTCATAAACAACAGGTTCGCCAGTCGCCATTTCCAAGTTCATGATGTCTGCATCGGAAATGTTTTCGATGTACTTGGTCAAGGCGCGCAGTGAGTTACCGTGGGCAGCGATGATAACATTCTTGCCAGCCAACAGATCTGGTGCAATATGATCTTCCCAGAATGGGATAACCCGTTCGAGGGTCACTTTCAGGTTTTCGCCGCCAGGAATGATCCGTGGGTCAAGATCAGCGTAACGACGATCCTTAGCAGCTGAACCTTCGTCAGTTGCTTTCAACAATGGTGGCAAAACGTCATACGAACGACGCCAGATGTGAACTTGATCGGCACCGTATTTATCAGCGGTTTCCTTCTTGTTCAAGCCTTGCAAAGCGCCATAGTGACGTTCGTTCAGGCGCCATGTCTTCATTTCTGGAATCCAAAGTTGATCGGATTCTTCCAAGACGTAATGCAGGGTCTTGATCGCGCGGGTCAAAACTGAGGTGTAAGCCTGATCGAATTCAAGACCAGCTTGCTTAACCAATTGGCCAGCATGCTTTGCTTCTTCGACACCCTTTTCACTCAGATCAACATCCACCCAGCCGGTAAATTGGTTGGACAAATTCCATTCACTTTGCCCGTGACGGATCAATACTAATTTCGCCATATCAGAGAATACCTCGCTTTTATGATTTGACAGTCTTCTGCCTGTTTACAGAATCTCATGTTACACCATTTTCAGTAAGTTCGCACCCGCTTTCTCTGGTATATTGGAAAGGGATTGTTGCCAAAAGAACATACGACGCAAATTAACTGCGGCTTGATTTGCTTTTGGCAACTTTTAGCACGCATCACAATCATAATTGTCACCTTTTACTGAAAATATTTCTGGAGGTTCATGTGAAAAAAATTTGGCTATCAATTGCTGGCGTTTGGCTCATCAGCGTCATTTACTTTATCGTCTATCTGACAGTTCCCGCCATGCAGGTTGCGGTTAATGCAAGCGGCCTGTTGTCATTGGTTCATGGTGTCATGGATCTAATCTTACTTGGCGGTGCGTTTGCCTTAATCGCAGGCGCGTTATATCGAATATTTCATCGTCGTTAATGATAAAGACAGTTTTTTGTTATACTCTTTTTGTACAACTTTAATTTCATTCTTTATATTCAGCACTCATACATATCTTTGGAGGGAACACTATGTTTAAGATTTGTCCAAATTGTGGTGCGCATAATACTGCCACCGCTAAATTTTGTACCAGATGTGGCACCAGTTTAGCCGGTGTCGTTGCAACAGCCGAAACGGCGGTTCAAAGTGCACAACCGACTTCTGAGAATGAAGCCTCAACCGCCAACACAGCAGCTGTTAGCGAACAATCTTCAGTGCCAAGCAGTCTAACTTCATCGTCAGCTCAGAATCAACCTGTAACGCCGCAACAAGCGCAAAGTCAGGTCACACCGCCTGACAACAGTCAGCAGCAAGTGCCACCACAACCAGCTGGCACACAGACACAAAGTCAGCAAACGGCTCAAGGACCAGCACCGACAGCGCAGCCTTACCAGCAGGCTGATCAAACGCAGCAACAAGCACAAACACCGCCAGAGGAGCCAAATCCCACGGTGGAGGCTACCAAAAAGTATGCTGGCAGTTACTGGCGCTATCTGGTCGACAGCATTAAACATCCTGCGACTGTGACGCGACCATATCACCAGTATTTTGGGCTAACCAGTTTAGCCATCACGATTGTTAGTTTGGCATTAACCATTGCCTTGATGACTGGTTCCGCAGTGTCGTCATTGCCAGGCGCAATTGCTAGTAATGTGTTGATGACCTTCCTAAAATTAGTCTTTCTAGTGGCGGTCCTGATGATTGCAGTGGTCGCCGTCTATTACTTAGTCGTCAACGGCATGCTTGGCGATCGGCGCCGATCTTTTCTGACATTTACCACCGAGTATGCCTTTCACTGCAACTGGATGGTCTTTTTCTCAGTGTTCACGCTGCTCATGCAAATGCTTGGTATGATTAACATCGGTTCAATCTTCCTGATTTGGTTGCTGCTATCGCTGGGCAGCGGGTTATTCGTCATCTCTGGCACGTATATGTTGTTCACCGCTCAGTCAACCAACCGTTTTGATAAAATCTACGCCTATCTAATCGTTGGTATTTTACTAGTCATCGTGTTCTTGATCATCATGACGTTCGGCCTTTCAAGTATTCTCGGCGGCATTGGTCAAGGTATCAATGATTTTGGCCGCAGCTTTAACTTTTAGACAAGTATCTACTGCTTAATCCAACGGCTTTTTAGACAAAAATAGGCCTTAAGACCTGACACATGGGTAGTGTCGTGATCTTAAGGCCTATTTTTTTGGTCGTCACTCAATTGACCAATGCCTCTAGGTTCTGCGCAAGACTCACGGTATCAGTTGACATTGTATGATTGCCAAACAAGACCACACCGCTTTTCGCATCGGCTCGAAAATAGGCTAAGGTACTGAAACTTTCCGGATTGTCGTTGTACATTCCCTGTAATAACCGCTGGTCGTCTAACCACATCACGCCACTGGCATATGGATTACCATCCCCATAATTGGCGTTAATCAGCTGATGATAGACTTTTAACGGCATGATTTTCCCAGTCTCTGCCGCAATGATGACTTTAGCCAAGTCCGTTGCGCTCATATACACACTGCCGCTGCCCAACAAAGTCGACAACAGGGCGTTGCTCAGCTCATCTGGTTGATAATCGTTATCACCGGCTGTTAAGTAGCCCTGCGCAACAGGCATCTGCGCCGTCAGCGCCGTAAAGTTATGGGTGTGCGTCAGTTGTAGCGGGGTGATGATCGTTTGCTGTAAGACATTTGCAAAACTTTTACCCGTAACTTGACGCACAATCCCCGCTAGCACTGCATAGTTAGCATTAGCATAAATGAAGCTGTGGTCGCCAGTCGATCCCATCTGCTCGAATGTCCAGTCCAAAATAGCCTGCTCCGAGGTTAAGGTTTGATCAGGCGTTAGTTCGTCCATTTGAATACCAGAACGGTGATCCAATAACTGCCGAATCGAGATGTCCTTACTATGATCAATTTTCGGGAAAAACTTGGCCAGTTTGGTATTAAATGACAGTTTGTGCTCGGCAATCAAATGACCGATCACCAGTGCCGTTAAGTATTTTTCAACCGACGCCAAAGGAAACATTGTCTCGCCGTTATTGGCTTCATGTTTACCATGATCCGCGTCACCGACGCCGCCAGTATAAACAATCTGACCGTTTTTAATCAAAGCCACACTACCCGTGAACGCCGTTTTCTTAATCAAGGCTTGGGCATGTTTGCCGACTTGCGCTTGCGGCACCGGACGCGCCACAATTTTACTAGCTTGGCGTTGATGATACACCCACGCCATCGTTAAGCCCGTTGCAGCCACCAACGCTACCGCCAATACAATCACAATCAGCCAACGGTGTTTATGCATCGTCATCGTGCTCCTTGGGCTGCGGCACACTCGCGTAGGTTGATTGCTTGTGCGCCGTACCAGCAATTTTCTTAACGCCCAATACATCTAGGAAAAAGGTAAAGATCGGAATGCCGACAATCAATCCCCAAGTGCCAAATAACCGCTCTGCCACTAACAAAACGACAAAGGTAAAGAAAACTGGCAGCTGTGTTCGGCTGCTCATGAACTTCGGATTCAAGACATAAGCTTCTAGCACATGAATAGCTGCAATCATGATCAAAATGGTGAGAACATCTTGCCAACCGCCGACGGTATAACCAATAATCGTGAGCGGAATCAAGGAAATAATCGCTCCGGCAACTGGGATCAAGGAAAGTAAAAAGACCATAATCGCGAGACTAGGGGTGTTCGGCATTTTTAAGAATAGTAGCGTAATCGTTGTGATCACGGTATTCACAACTGCAATAAAGATTTGTGCTTCCATCACAACGCCAAAAGTATTGATAAACTTCATCGCGAAATATTGCAGATCTTTGAAATACCAGCCGAACGGTGAATCCAGAAACAGTTGGCCAAACGCAGGCAAGCTGTCAAGCTCAATCGTGAAAAAGAAACTAAGAATGAAAGAGACAAACAGCGTCAATCCCATGGCGCCGATATTGCCGGCGTATTGTAGCACCGTGGTCACGCCAGTCTTAAGTTGTTCTGTCAAGTTGAGACTCTTCGTGCTTTGCAGCACCCATTGCATGACCTGATTGTTGGCGAACGCCTCACTGTTATAAAAGTTTTGCACAGAATTAAACAAGCCAATCGTCTGATGAATAATCGCTGGCACGTAATGCACTGCAGCGTAGACTAGGCCTAGGATCACAAGTATGTAAACTGGCACCACAATCACAAATGGGCGAATATGAACATGCCGCTGAACAGCGTGGACTAAGCGGCTGACTAGGAACGCGAAAATGAAGGTCAACAAAATATCGCTCATAATGCTGCGAGCAAACCACAATAAGAGAAAGACTGAAAACAACACCACTGTGCGCCTAACCGGAAGATTATTGATGAACTTTTCGTAACCTGACATACTTTTCCCCACATTCTTAACGAGATACACTAAGCCTGCCGCAAAATCAAAAAAAGCGCAAGCATTCGCTCGCGCTTGCCGAAATTATAAGAAAACCTTCAAGTGTTGCTTCGTTGCCTTTTTAACTGACTGAAGCTGGCCTTGAATAATAATGCGATCCACTTCGCCTTCAGTTGGCGATGCACACGTTACCATTGTAATCAGTTTCTTACCGGCAACATCATCAATCCACTGAACTTGGGTTTCATTAACAACCTGTTTACTGGTCACTTTATACGAGTAAACTTTCTTCATATCGGTGATATAAATGATGTCGTCTTGCTTCACATTTTTGAGCGGTGAAAACAAAATACCTTGATTGGTCATGTAGTGACCAGCTAAAGCGTAATTACCTTCGCCCATTTTTTGATCGGCTTTCATCGTGCCTGCCCCTGCACTGAGATTCTCGTTTGATAACCCTTTAAAAATAGGCAATTTCA
The DNA here is from genome assembly GCF_000829035.1 of Lacticaseibacillus paracasei subsp. paracasei. Taxonomy (NCBI): domain Bacteria; kingdom Bacillati; phylum Bacillota; class Bacilli; order Lactobacillales; family Lactobacillaceae; genus Lacticaseibacillus; species Lacticaseibacillus paracasei. Next base: position 2,180,022 of record NZ_AP012541.1, read on the forward strand.
AACCGACACTGCGAATGGCAACTTTGCCAATAGGATGCAGGTCACGGTTAAGCGCGGCATTGCCAACTGTATTGATATCAAGCGCTTTGACCCCTTTGAAATCAAAGGTTGCTTTGCGTTTTTCATTTTTGTTGACATTGTCACGGTCAACTTGTGCCATCGTCCACTGGCTAAGATGATCGACCACAAATAATTTAATGGGTTCATTGAAGATCAGCGCTAATCCCAGAAGGATACCGAGCGTAAAAATGGTTCGCCAAAGCCAACGATGTTTACGCGGTGGCTGTTTTTTATTAGATTGTGTCATCGTCATCCTCCTCGGGGAAATCATACCTTGAAACGTTGTGAGATTCAAGCAAGGGTGCTTGGGTGAACGGATCAATTGCGGTTTGTTGTTTTGATAAATAAGTTGTTTTTCTGTTCTGCTGTCGTTGGGAGGTTATCCTTAGTGTCCGAGCTGGCTACGCGGCGATTCGGGGTGGCGACCGCGAAGCTAGAGTGGTGTGCACGACTTCGAGCCCACGCGCAAAACCCGCGCGCAGTCTCGAAGCTCGGCCTCCTTGTAGGCGGTAAACCGCCAACAAGGATTTCACCACTGAGCCCATCGCCGCTCCGCCAGCTCTCCAGATTCTATTTTAATTTTAAGACGGTATTCTGATCTACTCATGCAAGAACGACTCACAATTGAAGTTCTACATGCCCCACCTGCCATGGTATACTATTGAAAGTTTGCATAGGAGGCGCCTGTTTTGAAGAAGCTTTTTCAACTCTATAAGCGTTATGAAATGATCATCAATTACCTGTTTATCGGCGGTTTGACCACGTTGATTAACTTTGTCACGTTCTTCGCCATGCGGTATTTTGGTATTGGCTTAGTTTTGACCAATACAACGGCGAATATCGTCAGTGTCATTTTTGCTTTTTTTGCCAACAAAAGTGTCGTTTTCCACAGTGACTACTCAAGCAAGAAAAAGTTCTGGTTCGAGTTAATCAGCTTTCTTGTGTTGCGTGGGCTCTCCTTGTTGCTGGATAACTTGATCATGATCATCGGGGTCGATTGGATGCATGGTAATGAGATTCTCGTCAAAATTTTAGATCAGGTCATCATCGTGATCGCCAATTATCTCTTCTCAAAATTGATTTTCTTACGCAAAAAATAACTTCATGAAGTGTGCTGACCCCTGTCTTTGTTGCAGGCGGCTAGCACGCTTTTTTAAGTTGGCAGCAAAAATAGTTGCTTGGTTTGGTGCAGTGTCACCTGAATCGGGGTTGAATATTCTTCGCCGTCAATTTGAATTGGTACAGTCGCTGATGTGGCAAATTCAAATGTTTGCCCTTGTGAATGGTGCATGGCGCGGTGAACTGAACGGCCACTGAGAATGGCAAATAGGACCTGAAGCAAAATGCCCAATTTTTCGCGATGCACCTGGACAAAAGACAAGGTGTTGCGATTATCTCCCTTATCAGGAAACAGTCGCAAACCGCCGTCTAAGAATGGATGATTAGTAAAGACATTGAGATAAGCATTGTCGATTGCCGTGGTTTTACCGTCTACTTGCCAAGTCGCACGAAACTTTTTTTGTTGTCGCAGTGCTTTTAGAATACTGGCAGCATACGAAAAATGACCGAGTTTTAGGGCATTCAATGCTGCCTTGTGATCAGAATGGTTCGTTTGGTAAACGATTTGGGCATCCATTCCAATGCCAAAGTTATTAATAAAATACTGAGTCCCGTACTTGGCCGAGTCGGCCACCCCGATTTTCAAGGCATGCGGCATTGCCGTTGTCAAAGCCGCCGCAGCTTTTTTCGGGTCCAGAGGAATATGGTTGGCGCGGGCAAAATCATCGCCGGTCCCGGTTGGCACATAGCCAATGGCGACTTCTGGATGACCTTGTCGCTGCAACCCATTCACAACATCGTGTAGCGTCCCATCACCACCAATCACTATCAGTTGAAGATCGTCCATCTTGTGTTGATAAGCCTTGATGAGTCGTTCAGTCACCAATCTGGCATCGCCGGCTTTGCGCGTCTGACTAATATGCAGTGGCGCAAAGTGGGACTCAATGATCGCAACTAACTCAGGCAATTGCTTTTTCCAGCGGGCATTCCCCGCACTGGGATTCATAATAACTTCAGCAAAAGGCATTTTTCTTACTCCGTCTCATTAGATAATTGGTCAAAAAGCGATGATATTCTTTATCGGCGATGACCACTTTTATCATATGATACCTTTTTCAAGGCGGCTAAACACGTATTGCGCTTGAAAAATCACCTTTCTCAATCGCCGGCAACACAGTGACTAAAAACAGCACGGCCATCGCCGTACTGCTTAATACTGATCTTTCTTCTATCACCAGTTACGCCACAGGCACCTTGTGTGTCTTCAAGAATTCACTCAGCGGTACCAATTTTTCCGCATAGTAACGCTTCTTGAACGCAGCAATCGTGTCTGCGTCAAACTGGTCAGGATCCAGTTGCAGATGCTCAACTGGAATTGGCCGCTCGTTGGTAATTTTGGCATCGATCAAGGTTGGTTTGCCGGCAGCTCGGTTGGCTTCAGCTGTTTCAAAAGCCGCTGGCAATTCGTCAACTTGGGTGACCGTGATGCCGGTCATACCCATGCCTTTCGCCACCGTCGCAAAGTCAATCGCCGGCATGTCGATCCCGAACCACGCGTGACCATCGTCCTCCTGCTCATCTTCAATGTACCCTAGTGCATTATTTGAAAAGACCACATTGATGATTGGCAAATGATAACGGACTTCGGTATCCAAGTCCTGCATCACCATCGCCGCGGCACCATCCCCAGCCAGGTTAAAGACCTGTCGCTTTGGGAAGCTCAATTGACCGGCTAATGCGGCCGGCAATCCAGCGCCCATCGTGGCAAACAACCCACTGGTGGTCCACGCTTGGCGCCCATTGACTTTCAGTAACCGGACAGCATTTTGGGTAACATCCCCGACATCAATCGCAAAAATGGCATCATCAGTAGCAATGCGGTTAATTTGGCCGAAAACTGGTTCGAAGCGCATTTTCCCGGTTGTCCGGGTCATCATATCGTCATTATACTGATGCCAATTTTTCACGTTGTCGACATTGGCTTGATACCAGCCGCTGCGTGGTGCATCGTCACTACGATCAATCATTTTCTTCAAGGTTGCCGGAGCATCCGCCAAAATGGCAACATCTGTGTGATGGCGCTTGCCCAATGTCTTCGGATCTGCCTCGATCTGAATAAACTTGGCGTTCGGTGAGAACATGACTTCAGCAAACGGGTAATTCGAACCGACAAACATGATCAAGTCAGCAACTCGCAACGCTTCATTCGCTGGTTTTGAAGCCACCCGAGCTGCAGAACCAAGCAGTGATTCAAATTCGTAAGGGATAATCGGCTTGCCAACTGCTGTCGTAATGACTGGCATCTGTAGCTTTCTTGCCAGCGTCATCACCGTATCAGCAGCCCCACGGACGCCTTGGCCAACGTACATCACGGGCCGTTGCGCTGCACCAATTAAGCGCAACGCCGCATCTACTTGCTCGTCGCTGCCAGCTGGTAAAACTGGGGTGGCGTGGGTAGCTGCCGCACTGTAGTAGCCATCGGCTGGAATTTCTTCGGCCGCCAAATCATTGGGAATCACAACAATCGCAGCTCCACGTCCGGCATAAGCACGGCGAATAGCCTCATCAATAATATGCGGCAGACTAGCCGCCGTGGTAACCGTCCGCGCATACAAAGCGGCATCTTGAAACATCGGATCTTCATCCAGCTCTTGGAAGAAATCGTAATTCATGAAGCGTTGTTCAACTTGACCCACAAGAAATAACGTCGGCACCTTATCCATTTTAGCGTCATACGCCCCTTGAAATAGATGGGTTGCGCCGGGTCCCGCTGATCCAAATGCCACGCCAATATGCCCAGTCAATTTACCATCCGCCACTGCAGCTAGCGCACCGACCTCTTCATGTCGGACGTGAATATACTTTAAATTGTCTTTCTCTTCATCCAGCGCATACATCATATTGTTAAAAGTACCGCCGGGGATTCCGTAAACATGTGTCACACCCCAGCTCTCAAGTGTCTTCAACGCGGCGACACCAGCCTTAATGGTCTTTACCATAAGAATCCCTCCCAAAAAGTGAGCGCGAACAGGCACGCTTAGAAGTCGGCACATATGTGGGCTTCTGCGACGACGAGCGCGTTATTCAATATCTCTCGCGGTTATACTAGATTTGTTTTAGGCATAAAGCAATTATTTTGTTCAGAGCACGAGGTGAGGTTGGGACATCATTCACAGCCAACAACAAGGCGACAATTTCCATACAAAGCTGAAATAGTTGGCCTTATTCTCATGGATCATTTTTATTGAGATTTAAAGATACCAGTGCCAAGGCGGAGCAATCGTAGGCCAGATGGGGCTCAGCCGTGCAAACAACACAGCGACCGGGCTTTGTCGCTGATGTTGTTAGGCGACTTCGAGACCGGTTTTTGGGCTCGAAGCGCCGCCACGCTCTAGCTCCGCGTCGCAAGCCACATCTGGCCGGAGATTGCGGAGTTTGACACGGCAAAGAATGTTAGCCCTAAGTTTCCGCTCGATTAGCCGTCATCATCTAAACCGCCCAATCGCACAACAAAAAAACGGCGAACCCCCCATATCAAGGAAAGCATTCGCCGTCATCAAACTTATTTCAAATCTTCAATACTATTAATATTCTTCATATACTTCGGCACTGCCAAGCCGACCTTTGCACCATCTAAGTTCACGCCAAGATCAACAACTTGATTCTTATAATCAGAATAAAGTTTTGCTGACGTATTCGGTAACCAAGCAGAAACCTGAGCATCGGCAGCTTTAGTTGCAACTGAAGCCCAAACTGGTTGTGGTTCCATTGCCCGAATCGTCACGTTATACCCTATTTGCCGCAAAACAGTTGCAACAACATTGGTGGATGCGATTTCCGAATCCCACGCAATATAGGTCATCGTCAGTTTAGGCTTGCCGCTAACATGCGTCACACCCTTGGTCCACTGTGCGATTTGTTCTGGGTGCTTCTTAACGAAAGCTTTGGCTGCCTCGGCAGGATCTTTGCCGCCGTTGACCGCCAGCATCACACTGGACATTTCTTCAGGCGTCCAGTGGAACTGATCTAATACCTGATAAGCTTGCGGTGCATCCTGCTTAAGGCCCTTCCGCACGATTGTATGAATCTGTTCGGTTTTGCCGTAAACATTTTTAGGATCCTTGAGAAACTTTAGTGGAAACTTGGTGAACATCCAGTGCGGCGTCCAGCCAGTGACCACAATCGGACGTTTGTCGGCAATCGCCTTTTGCAACGTACTGGTCATAGCGGCGGTGGAACTTGGTTGCAACTGCCACTTTTTATCCACAAGACCATAAGCTTTCAGCGCTTTGTCTGTACTGGTCATGACCCCAGCGCCAGCATCAATCCCAGTAATGGTGTAATTGATTTGCGGTCCCAGCGGCTCTTTAGCGTCATACTTAGGCTGTGTGCTGCTGCAGGCGGCAAGTGCACCGACTGTGATCAACACCGCTAGCGCCGCGGCAATCTTTTTCAAAAAAGTCAAACGGCCACCTCCTAACGACTACGATTGAGACTTTGCGTGATCCGGTCAAGAATGATGGCCAAAATCACGATGGCAAGCCCGGCGACAAAACCGCCGCCAGCATCATTACGGCCGACTGCAAAGTAAACCTTCGTACCTAAGCCCATCGCACCAATCATCGAAGCAATAACAACCATTGACAGGGCCAACATCATACTTTGGTTGATCCCGGCCATAATGGTTCCGCGGGCAAACGGCAACTGCACCTTCAACAATTGTTGCCAACCAGTTGCCCCAAATGCGACCGCTGCTTCATTTAAATCCGCTGGTACTTGCGTAATGCCAAGCTGCGTCATACGAACTGTCGGTGGCATCGCGAAGATAACCGAGGCTACAACCCCGGGTACCATCCCGATACCAAAGAAAGCAACGGCTGGAATCAGGTAAACAAAGGCCGGCATCGTCTGCATGAAGTCCATCAATGGTTTCACCACTGCGGAAACTGACTTGCTTTCGGCCGCCCAAATTCCCAGCGGTACCCCGATGACAATCGCTAACAAACTTGCGGTCAACACTAAGGTTAACGTTTGGGTCATGTCACGCCAGAAACCAAGGTTCCAAATCAACAGTAAACCAAGCAATTCAAAAATCAGTAAGCTGCGATATTTCTGGTCGCGTTTTAGATACCAAGTTAACGCGAGTACCAGGATGATGAATAACCAGATGGGAATAAAATCAAAGACAGCTTGGAAAGCATTCACAATGCCGCCGATGAAGTTCGTTAAAACCCCGAAGAAGCCGGAAAACTGGGTTAACCACGCAACAAATGAATCGACCCAGTGGGCCAATGGTAATGTGGGAATGCTGATTAAAATGTTAGACATTGACATTGACCTCCTGTCCAGATAATGCACCTAAGACGGCACCGCGAATGATGATCCCGCGTAAGCGATCATGATCGTCTACCACTGCAAATGGTACCGGTGTGGTGGAAACAGCGTCTAGTAAGTCTGCCAACGGCGTATCCATTTTAGTCGTTGGCACATCGGACTTAACAATTGAGCGCAGATCCTTTTGACCAGCATCAATAGCTGACCGCACGTCGTCAGCATCCAAAATGCCGACGAGTTTACGTTTAGTATCCACAACATACAAACTTGAAATTTCATTGTCCCGCATCCGCCGGGCAGCCAAACGAGGACCATCTCTATCAATATTGACTGTGTTGGCCCGAATCATCACATTGGCAGCCGTATAAACCTGGCTGCGATCAACACCTTCAATGAATTTCTCAACATAATCGTCAGCAGGCTGGCTCAAAATTTCTTCAGGCGTGCCAATCTGAACGATTTCGCCATCTTTCATAATCATAATGTGATCGCCAATTCGGAGCGCTTCGTTGAGGTCATGCGAAATGAAGACAATGGTTTTTTGCATATCTTCTTGCAAGTCCAATAATTCATCTTGCATATCGCGACGATTCAGCGGATCAAGTGCTGAAAAAGCTTCGTCCATCAGCAGAATTTCGGCATCGCTAGCCAGCGCGCGGGCTAAACCAACACGTTGCTGCATCCCACCAGACAACTGATCTGGATATTGATCGGCAAAACCATTTAAGCCAACCAAATCGAGTGCTTTGTTGGCTTTCATCTCGCGTTCATCTTTCTCCATCCCTTGAATCTCAAGTCCAAAGGCAGCATTTTGCAGAACGGTCCGATTCGGCAGTAAGGCAAAGCCTTGGAAAACCATGCTGAGCTTTTGCCGTCTAACTTCACGCAATGCTTGCTTATCAAGTTTGGCAATGTCATCACCGTCAATCAGTACTTGCCCGTCTGTCGGTTCAATCAACCGGTTCAGCATCCGTAAGGTCGTTGATTTACCAGAACCGGAAAGTCCCATAATCACAAAAATCTCACCGGTTTTAATCGAAAAATCAGCACGATCAACACCAACCGTTGCGCCGGTTGCTTTTAAAATTTCAGGCTTGGTCTTGCCGGCCTTCAACATTTCTTTCGCGCGATTCACGCGCTTACCGAAAATCTTGGTTAGCCCGCGAACCTCAATTTTTGTCTCGGCATTACTTTCAACTTTGTGTTGCATCTACTCACTCCTTGTTTTGAAAAACGTTTGTCATCGAATTGAAACAATGCTATCCATTCTAGAGATAGTTTGTGTGTGATTCAAATCACGGAATCTCATTTTCATTTTCGCCGCCATTAAGCGCCACATGACGTTCTGTAATTAATGCGCACAAAAAAAGCCCGTATCCGCATGAGGTTATGGGCTAGGGACAATCAGCGATTCGAATTTTGAGAGCTTCTCTGAAAGTCAAGGATAGATGAAATTTAGATGGGATCTTTTTCATTATTCACAAGCTGTTAAGATTAATCTCTGAAAAAGGCAAGTGTTCGTCGAATGGTATTTCGTTGCCTAATGTGATTTGATCTGGGCCAGTCATGGTGTCATAAGCCAGCACGCGAACGCCATTTTGTTTAGCAGTCGTGATGGCAGTCACTAGTTCAGGAAAACGGTCCCGATAAATGGTCATTTGGCGAATATCCGGTAATTGCACGATGAACAATAAAAATGCCTGATACCCTTCTGCCTGCGCCATCGTCAGCGTATGGACATGCTTGACGGCGCGAGTTGTTGGCGCATCTGGGAAAGCTGCTAGGGTGCAATTAGCCAACGTGACCCCCTTCGTTTCAACAAACCACGACTGGCCATCAGCGGCTTTTCCAGCAAAGTCCAGTCGCGAATCGCGCCAAGTCGATTCTGGATGAACGGCGTATGGCAAGGCGAGTCCCGGCAATTTTAAGGTGCCAGCTTCTAAACATTCCTTGGCAACATGATTGGGTGCCAGACTGTCGATGTTGATCCAGCGACCTTGCCGTTGAACAGCCAGCAAGTCATAGTGCGTTTTGCGATTTGGGTTATCAACATAGCGGACACTGGCTAATGATCCCGGAATCAAAATTTCTTTATTGCGTCCGGTATTATTCATGTGGACAGGTTCGACGGTGCCATTCAGGTCAATTTCAACGGTAAAGCGACTCACCCGTTTGATGAGCTGCCCGACGCTGACATTTTGGTAGTACATGCGTTACTTCCTCCCCTTGTTGGGTGTTGGCCGCCATGAAAATAGCAGTCGCAACGATCCATGAAGAATCGGTACGACTGCTCATTTTTGCTGCACTTGACCGAAATCAGCGAACGATAATCACCGAGACCGATGCATCGCGAGCAACTTCGCTCGCAACATGACCAAGACGTAACCGACCGCGGCGAACATGGGAACCCATGATCACCAAATCCGGTTTGAAGGCTGGGATCACTTCGTCAAGAATGGCAGCTGCTGGCCGCCCTTCTGCAACGATCGGTTGTGCGTTTTGAACGCCAAATGCCGTTGCTTTTTCGACGTAGGTGTTCAGATCCTTAGCCAGTGTTTCCCGGGCCGCATCAACATCATCAGGTGTCAATGATTGGAAAATATTGAGGTCGCCGGTTTCAAGTACCGACACGATCCCCAACGGAATGTCATAAATCTTGGCAACCGTGCAGGCGTAGTTCAATGCCTTGCGCGAGGAGTCGTCATCATCATCATCAACCGCCAATAACAACCGGTTATAATGCATGGATTCAATCGTCAAATCATCTTCAGTAACCAAAAGAAATGCCCCCTTGCAAGTTTAGGTATCCCTAACAATGTCATTTTATCACATGTCGCCCTTATTTTCCGCAAAATACTGCTTAAACCGACCAACATAATTATGGAACATATATTTCATCAATAACCAGCGCTTGAATGTCATGTCCGGTTTATAAAAGACCGTCGTACCATAGCGTTTCTCTTTAAGTAACTGCAAGGCTTCCTTTTTAGCTTCGTTATCTGCAGAATACTGCTTGAAAACACGCTCTGGAACCCCTAGCCACAATTTATACTTGCTGTGGTCATCATTACCATAAACCGTTGGCGCGTCCTTCAAATCTCCCACGATGTAATCGCGAACAGGCCAGCTGGCAAGATTATACCCATTTAAAGTGACGAAAAAGCTACTCCGGCCTTGACGAATATTAATTTCAAACAGCTTGAACGTCTTGTCACGATGATCATACTTCATATCAAAGTTAGCAAAACCGGTGAACTTAATTGCTTCGAGGAATGTTTTGATCTGATCGTACAAATCCTGATCGAAAGCTGGCATGATCGCGACATAGTTACCGATTGAAGAAGGCGTAGGATCCTCAAGTAGCGGATGACCTAAGCACATCATTTTAACGTGATGATATTGATCAACATAACAGTTCAAAGTCCGCATGTTACTGTCATCACCTGGTACAAAGTCCTGCAAGATGAGATCAGACGTATAGCCGTTATCATAGATTTTGGCAATCGTATTCGTCAGTTCAACTTGCGAGTGAATCGTAAACGCCTTTTTGCGGCCTTCAAAGCGAATGTTCAACCATTCAACGGAATCAGTCGGCTTGAGTGCTACTGGAAATTCAAACGGTGCCGTGATGGTTGCGTTGCTTTCATACATCGACTTGGTGACGATTTTGGTTGCCGGATATGGCAAATGATACTCTTCGCAAACTTGATAGAAGCTCTCCTTACTATTCAGACGCTTCAACAATTCATAATCAACATATGGGCAGATGAACCACTGGCTCAACTCATCCTTATGTTTGGAAACAAGTTGGGCATAGGTGTCCCCGCAAGCGATTAACAACAGTTTGCCTGGAGCATCTGCATGTACCTTGGCTACCTGCCGCATATTTTCAATAAAAGTCGGATCGGAATCAAAATGCTCGATCAGATGGACATTCACGATCCGCGAAAAACGCGTTGGAGCAAGTTGTTCGCGCGCATAAACATCAATCGCCCCACCGATCATCTCGTGGAACGAACGCGCCATACCATACACATTCATGTCACTGCCAAGCAGGATGGGGGTAAAACTGGGTGCATCTTTCATCTGAATGATAATCTCCTCGTTCAATAAGACGCGAATTCGGTCAACTGTGCGTCTTGAAATTTTCATTTTAAAACCTTGTCTGCCGATTCAATTATTGACAGCAGGCATCGTTAGACTCGTTTTGTAAGACGCGAAGTTGATTTTATCAATCAGCTTCCGTCCGTTGCCCCCGAATTATACCATAATGCCCCACCGCGTTCACTTGCGTCCGGATACCATAACACTTTTTCAATAATCATGAATCAAAAAATACTAGGTCATGGCTACCTAGTATTTTCTGAAACTCACTCAAACTGTTCAACTTGTACGCCTTGTTGACTTGGCGCCACCACCTGTACTTGCCACTTTTTCCAACTTTCTTGAGCTTGCGCCTGTACCTGCGCGGCAGCCGCAAATGAGTCTGTGATCGCCAGCATGGTCGAACCAGAACCAGAAATCAAAAGAACACCGCCGGCCGTCTGCACCACTTGATGAGCCGCTGAATAGTCTGGTATTAATTCCGCGCGGTAAGGCTCCTGCATCCGATCAGTCGCAACTTGGCGTAATAACGACATGTCGCCATCAGCCAGTGCCCGGGTCATCAAGGTACAACGGCCCATTTGATAGGTAGCATCTGCATAAGTCATGGTTCGCGGTAAAATTCGGCGGGCATCAGCGGTACTGACAGCATAGTCAGGGATCAAGGTCACAAAATGCAACTTTGAGCTGACGGTATACTGCCGAACGACTGGTTCATTTTGCGCCATTATCGTGGCACATAGCTGCCCGTAAATCGCTGGTGCCGCATTATCTGGATGGCCTTCCATTTCAGTAGCAAATCGCAACAGCGCCGTATCATCCCAACCGGCTTGATACCACGCATTAGCAGCGGCGATACCACCAACCACACATATTGCTGAACTGCCCAAACCGCGGGCACTCGGCACCGCTGAATCAACCACAATCCGCAGATTAGGAACAGGCTGATCAATCGCCTCGGCAAATTTGCTAAACGCCTGATAAATCAAGTTCTCACTATTGGCGAAAGCTGGGTCATCGCCAATGATCTCAAGCTTTTGGGTGCTCATTTCAAACGTAAAATGAGCTTTGAGATCTAAGGCAAGTCCCAACACATCAAAGCCAACCGCTAAGTTAGCGCTCGTTGCCGGAACGGACACGCTGATCATCGTTGAATACCTCCTTCGCCGCCCCAATAATAGCTTGGCCCATATCGGTTGGTGCCACAACAACCTTTTCCTGCGGTCTTAGCTGTTGAAGGCGAGCAAGATTCGGCGGAATCGGCACACCGCTAACCTGTTGCAACATTTGCATTGCAGCAAAGTCATCATCCGGTACGTGCGATTGTAGTGCTTTGGCCACCACGCGTGGAAATTTATAAGGGCTTGCGGTGGCTAAAAGCACATTCGGGGTGTTATCCCCAGACGCTGCCCGGTACTGCTGTTGAACCGCATAACCAACAGCAGTGTGCGGATCCAGCAAATACCCATCCCGATGCCAAACCTCGCGAATGCCATCTGCCACCTCTTCATCAACAGCAAAACCGCCAGCAAAGTCCGCTTGAATCGCGGTCAACACATCCGGCCGAACTTGATAGCGACCAGTCGTCTCAAGTTCCTGCATTAAATGCGCAACATACGCGCTATCTTCGCCACTCTTATAATACAACAGGCGTTCCAGATTACTGGAAATTTGAATATCCATGCTAGGTGCCACTGTTTTCAAAAACGGTCGGTTGCGATCATACACACCGGTTGCCAGAAAATCAGCCAATTCGCTGTTGGCATTGGCGGCCGCGATTAGTTTATGAACAGGCAAGCCTAGACTCTTAGCATAGTAGCCCGCCAACACATCGCCAAAATTCCCGGTTGGAACAGTGAAATTAACCTCATCTCCCATTGAAATGGCCTGTGTTTTAACCAGTTGGCTGTACGCTGCAAAATAATACACAACTTGCGGAATCAGTCGGCCAATGTTGATGGAATTGGCTGCTGACAGGGTTACTTGCTCTGCTTGCAACCGAGCAGCAAAGCTAGTGTCAGTGAACAGGGTTTTCACTGCGCTTTGGGCCTGATCAAAATTGCCAGCGATTGGGAAAACTCGCGTATTGTCACTGCCCACGGTCAACATTTGGCGCTCCTGAATTGGACTGACACCATGATTAGGATAGAAAACCGTGATCCCAGTCTGCGCGACATCTTTAAACCCTTGCAGAGCCGCCGTTCCCGTATCACCGCTGGTTGCCGCTAAAATCATGACCCGATCATCAGGATCAAGTGCCAACTGCATCAAGCGCGGAAGCAACTGCAAGCCGACATCCTTAAAGGCACTGGTTGGTCCATGAAATAACTCTAAGACATGAAAATCCCCGACAGAACGAACTGGCGTGATGCGATCATCGGAAAAATGCTGATGATAGGCAAAATGAATCGCTTTTTTTAGTGGGTCGGTGTTAAAATCAGGCAACAGGATCATGAGAACTCGCTGAGCAATCGTTTCATAATCTAAATCTAACAGTTCATGAATGTTCAGCGCCTGATCGGCCAAATGCGGCAGGACAAACAAACCGCCTTCTTCAGAAATACCTTGTTTGATTGCCTCTTTGCTGGTTTTGCTAACCTGATGATCCCGTGTGCTCGTATATCGCATTTGAAGAACTCCTATCTCATTCGGCTTGAATTAACGATATGGATATGATAATCTGTTCGCATTAGAAAAACAAGTGTCTATATTTTATAAACAAGGAGCTGAGAATTTATGAAAATTGCCATCTTAGGTTTTGGGACTGTCGGCAGCGGCGTTTACGATATTATTGCAAATGGTGATACCCGAATGCGCGTCACCGCTATTTTCATTCGGCCAACGCACCCTGCGACCATGCCTGAGATGACAACAGACCTTGACGCCATTTTAAACGATCCTACTATTGATGTGATCGTTGAAACAATGGGCGGTCTTCATCCAGCACATGATTATATTTTACAGGCTTTGCAGCACGGTAAGCACGTGGTTACCGCTAATAAAGGCGTTGTCGCTAAATATTTGCCGGAGTTTACCGCTGTTGCTGCCCAGCATCACGTGCAATTTTACTTCGAAGCCACTACTGGCGGCGGCATCCCGTGGATTCGCAACCTTGAACGCGCCGCACGCATTGATCAGATCGATACCATCGAAGGCATTTTCAATGGCACTAGCAATTATATTCTCGATCAGATGCAACGCGCCCACCTCGATTTTGACCCCGTTCTCCTAGCCGCTAAAGATATGGGCTATGCCGAAGCCGATCCCAGTGCTGATATTGATGGCGAGGATGTGGTCAACAAGCTGAAAATTTCGGCAGCACTTGCCTACAACATGGCCCCGCCACGTGATGTCCCAACTTTTGGTATTCGCAACGTTAGCAAAGCCGACATTGACTTTTTTGCAAGTCAACATCAGGTTTTACGGTTGATTGGTAAAAGTAAACGTGACGGTGACCACTATAGTATGGTCGTGGAACCGCGCTTGTATTCAGAAACCGCCTTGGCGGCCAATACATTTGAAAACTTCAATCTAATTCGCCTGCATGGACAAACGATTGGCGACCTGCATTTTTATGGCCAAGGCGCCGGAAAATACCCGACAGCCAACGCTATCGTGCAAGATCTGTACGATATCCTTGAAAATGCCCCGCATCTGGACCGTAGCTTCGATCAGCCGCTACATTTTGACGCCAACCTGAATGTCACCGATTACGTTTTGCGCGCCGATCCCATGACCTTCGCGATGTTCAATGATCGCGAAACCGAGATCGTCAATGACCGGCTGGTGATCAAGCAAATACCAACTGGCGACATGCACAAACTCATGCGCGGCGTTTTGGCCATTGATGCCGATGCTTTTATGGCAGCAATCGGAGACAGTGAGTTGGCTGCTAAAGACGTCCTTCACCAGCAAGATCAGGAGGTGATCGGATGAAGGTCGTTAAATTTGGCGGTAGTTCCGTGGCCGATGCCGGTCAATTCCAGAAAGTTAAAGCCATAATCGATCAGGATGTGAATCGGCAAATCGTCGTGATTAGCGCAGCTGGAAAATATGGTAATGCTACCCGAAAATTAACTGATACGCTCTATTTAATTGCTGACGGCATGGAAGCCGGTCGAGATGTCGAACCGCTGTTTAATCAGGTCTTGGCTCGGCTAGAGGCCATCAACATTGCGCTGCAGCTCAATGTGCCGCTCATCAAACTGTTGCATACAATTCGCCATCATCTGGCCATTCGCTATTCTCGAGACTATCTGGTCTCTCGCGGTGAGTTCTTGACAGCCCACTTAATGGCAGCCTACTTAGGCTATACTTTTGTGGACGCCGCCAATCTTTTGTTTTTCAATAAAGCAGGCGCCATTGATGAAGCCAAAACTCAGACTGCTTATCAACAACTAGCCAGCCATCATGGTATCGTCGTTCCCGGTTTTTATGGTCGCGACGCAGATGGACATGTCAAGCTGATGCCGCGCGGCGGTTCTGACATTTCTGGTGCATGGCTAGCACGCTTGGCCCACGCTGATCTCTATGAAAATTGGACCGATGTTTCAGGCATTAAAATGGCCGATCCGCGTATCATTAAAGATGCCGACAGTATTGATGTGATGAGTTACGACGAATTACGCGAACTCACCTACATGGGATTTAGTGTTTTCCAAGAAGAAGCGGTGCAACCGGTCCGTGAATGTGGCATCCCGACGCGTATTTTGAACACCAATGCGCCAGAAGACCCAGGCACGCTGATCATTCATGATGATGACCCCGCCAATGATCTCAAAACAATCACTGGTATTGCTGGCCGTAAACATTATTTGGTCATCACGGTCCGCAAGTACCAGTTGGCCTTGCACTTAGAAGTCATCCAACATGCGCTCGGGGTAGTTGCAGCGCACCATCTCGTTGTCGATTATCTGCCCACGGGCATTGACAGTTTCAGTCTGCTCATTCGTGAACCGCGTCGTCAAGCCTCGGTACAGGAGCTGACCGCTGAAATCGCCGCCGCCTGTCAGCCAGACAAAATGGAAGTCACCGAAAATGTTGCGTTAATCGCCATGGTTTCTCGTAAACTTCGACAACGACCAGCCATTGCCGGAAAAGTCCTCGCCTATCTGGATGATAACCTGCTCAACGTACAACTCGTTAGTCAGACCAATGACGATATCAATTTGCTAATCGGTGTACATGATCTTGATTACGACAAAGCTGTTCGGGTCATTTATAGCAGTATTCATCAAAACTTTCAGCGTCCGGCGCCTTATATTGAGGGGATTGCCTAGCACGTTACAAGCCTTGAATCGCATTTAATAAAAAAGCATCCTTTCCGCAAAAATTTAACGGAAAGGATGCTTTTTTGTTAATCCAACCTTTTGTCACTAGCAAGTTAACAACTTATAGGTTACTTATTCTTTTCTGCCATCCGCGATGGTGTCGGTTTTGGATCATCATCAGTGGTTTCCTTTTTAGGAGCCATTGTTGCTTCTGCTGGCGGCTTCGTTGCAGCTGCATGTTGATCCTTGATGGCATCGACAACGGGTTGATTCCCAGCTTGATGCATCAAGGCGCCGTTCAGCATCCCGCGAATATCAATTCCGGCAACTTCTTGCAACATGTCCAATTGTTTGACCAGACTGCCGCTGGTTTGACCGGTCAGATCACCGTCACCATACAATTTGATCGAATCGACATTGGCATATGGACTCATCGCGGCTTCGATAATCTTTGGCATTGCCTCAATGGTCATCTTAAACCGACCGGATTCGTCTAACTGACGGGCTGCTTCTGCTTGCTTGGCAATGGCTTCCGCTTGCGCCAGCCCAATTGCCCGCGTTTTGCCAGCTTCTGCTTCCCCGATGGCCTTAGTGGCATTAGCGTTGGCTTCGGCGGCTAATTCTACCTGCTTGGCTGATGCCTCAGCTGCCGCAATCTGCGTAGCTTTTTGCGCTTCAGCTGCGCGCTGCGCCTTATACAGATCGGCGTCGGCTTGTTTACGCACGCTGGCATTCAATTCTTGCTCTTGTAATTCAGCGTCTTTTTGGGCAAGTTCAATATCTTTTTCTTTTTGAACTTGCTTGGCCTTCATTTGCTCAACAATAGCAGCCTGATCTGCCTGCGCTTGGGCGATTTCTTGCTGTTTCTTGAAATCAGCCATTTTGACTTGCTGTTCGCGTTCGGCATCAGCCACCTGTGTCTGCCGCTCAATTTCTTGTTGCTTAGCTTCTTGATCCGCTTGCGCTTGCTGAATCCGGGTGTCACGACTGGCCGCCGCTTCAGCCACTGCTGCATTTTTCTTAACTTCAGCGATTTGCTTTTTACCCAGCGAATCCAGATAACCGTTTTTATCGGCAATATCCTTGATCGTGAATGAAATGATCTGCAAGCCCATTTTTGCCAAGTCTGAACTAGCTACATCCTGAACCTTCTCCGCAAAGGCATCACGATTCTGGTACGTGTCTTCCACGGTTAAGGTACCTAAAATAGCGCGCAGATGGCCTTCAAGGATTTCGGTTGCTTCCGAATTGATTTGTTCGTCATTCTTGCCCAGAAATTGTTCTGCCGCCGTCGCGACCTCTTCTTGACTGGAACCAATTTTTAAGATAACAGTTCCGTTGACGATAATTGGCACCCCTTGTTGTGTGTACACTTCTGGGGTTGCGACTTCAATCGTGCGTGTATTCAGACTCAAAACATCCCAGCGCTGCAAGATTGGCAGAATGAACGAACCGCCATTCGTAATCAGCTTAACTCGATTGCCGTTAACATCTCTAAAACTGTGCTTGCCCGAAATCATGGCTCCAGAGATAATTAACACTTCGTTGGGCAGTGCGGTTTTGCGATGGGTCGCCAAGAAAATAAAAATCAAAATCAAGACGATGGCCGCAATGATCCACGGCATATAATCAGTTAGAATTTCCATAAGTCCCCTCCTCTAAATGCGATGGCTAACCGCGCCAGTTCACGCTCTCCTAAATGCATCAACATATGCGATGCCTTGCTTGAGTTCAATGATGACGACCTTGGTGCCTTGAGCCAGTGTTTGATGCGTGCCGGACCACAATTTGGCGGGATAGGTTTGCCGCGCCAAACCACCGCCAGTCACCATCACTTCACCAGTGTGACCATCAGAAACAGCTAATGTAACAGTCCCCAACAAATAATCGCGATCACTGACGGATGTCGTGTTCTCAACGGGTGCCAGTAATCGTTGCAAGAACGCGATCAGCGGCAGTAAGACTAAAGAAAAAAGCATCCACAATAAGCCAATCGCCAAAAGCATGGCACCAATGATCACAAGAATTTGTAACCAAAAAACTTGTTGGGTCAGCCATGCCACCATCGTCATCACCTCACTTTTTAAGTGCATTAAATCCCTTTCATTTTATCATGCAAGCCGTCCATAACCTATACCATTATCGACAAAACGTGCGTTTTTTATTTTAGCTTAGCGAATTCTTCATCCCGAACCAATTTAGTTATCAAAAAATAAATTTTCGCAAAAAATGTGCTTTTAGACGTTACAAATTTTACTGATAGCATTGAGCGTTAAACCTACAGAACTTCTTTTGTTGATCCAAGATTATGTCCATTCACAACCAGGCTTTAGGCGGGATTGATAGAAACCTATCAGTTGTAATTCAAAGCATAGTCTTCAGGGTCTTGATAATGCAGCGTCTTGGTGAACAAGACATGACTCGCATAGGCCAACGCAATCGGCAAGATAAAGAATAACAAGGTCAATTCAAGGACATTGCCAACTGTGACACTGCCCATAGCATCAAGCGCTGCCAAGGGACCGACTAAGCCAGAAAAACCAAAACCGCCACTGGCCGGGGTGCCTTGAATGTTCAACGCCGCCCCAAAACCGCCTAGAATGCCAGCATTAATCGCCATCGGCAAAAAGAGCTTTGGCCGAGAAAGAATGTTAGCCATCTGCATTTTTGGCGAACCGAGGAAGTGAGCCAGCGACGTGCCAAAAGAGTTTGCCTTCCAGCCATAGGTCGCCAAGGCAAAACCTGCCCCCACAATCCCGAGGTTAGCAGAACCCGCACCGATACCGGTCAACGAGATTGCCGTGGCAATACCGACCGTACTGATCGGGCTCACAATCAACACGGCGAAAATGATCCCCATGAGCACACCCATCACGATTGGCTGCAAGGCCGTCACATCATGGACAACGACACCAATATACTTCGTGATGCTTGAAACCGGCCCAAGCGTTAACATGCCAATCCCGCCGGCAATGACCAGCACCAGTGATGGAATGAGCAAAATCGTATAAGCTTTCAAGGCGTCACCAAGCAGCACTATCAACAAATAACCAATGGCTAAGGTGATCGCAAGGTTAATGACATCGCCAGTACCAGCAACCGTCAATCCTGTTTTAGTCAGATGGTAGTTGCCCGCCCCGACGATCGCAGCCAAAGCTAACGAACTGGTTTGAATCGGCGTAAATTTGGCCAACATGCCGACACAGACAGCCGACAGTGCCGGCAACAAAGTCATTGCAGCCCCTGTCATGTAGGTAACCATCGCCAATTGCGGAAACCTTGGCAGCAACAGTTTGACAATTGCGTTCAAAATAGCGCCGGGTACCAAGGCGACAATAATTCCCACGGATAATCCGTTCAAAATGTTCATAGTAATGGTTTTAGCATCTTGTTTCATTGACTTGTCCTCCAAGTTAGTTGACTTGATGCGCTGACTTGCCGCCTTCAAGAATGGTTTTAACATCGTCCAGTGAAATATCAATCATATTTTTGACCGCCGCATCCGTATAAAAACCGATATGTGGTGAAATTTCAACATTCGGCATAGCCTTCAAAGTTTCAAGTGCCTGATTATCAACGAGCGTTTGACTGCGGTCTTCTCCGAAAATACCGGCTTCGCCTTCAATCGTATCCAAGGCTGCTCCGGCAATCGTGTGATCATTAAGTGCTTTTATCAGCGCCTCCGTGTCGACAATCGGACCGCGTGCTGCATTGATCAGATAAGCGGTCGGTTTCATTTTACGTAACGCATCCGCATCAATGAGGTGGGTGGTCAAGCCGTCCAACGGTGTATGGACCGTCACGACATCAGATGTGGTGAGTAAGGTGTTTAGATCCACATAACTGACCGTATCCGCCAATTCAGGCCGCTTCACTGGATCACTGACGATCACAGTCGCTCCCAATGCCCGAAAAATACGGGCCACAGCACTGCCGATTTTACCAGCACCAATAATACCGACCGTCAAGTTATGAATTTCAGGTGCTTCAAGGCCGGCCCAACTATAATCATCCTTCGCTTCGCGGGCGCTTGCTTCCCCTAAATGCCGAATCAACCGCATGACTTGGGCTAAAACCAGTTCGGAAACCGATCGTGGCGAATAGGCCGGTACATTGGTCACAACTAATCCGTTTGCAGTGGCGGCATCAAGGTTCACAATATCGTAACCGGTAATGCGCAATGTCAACTGTTTGATGCCAAATGCCTTCAGTTTTTGGTAAACCATTTCGTCAGGAATCGCACCATGCTGTTGAATCACGACACCGTCATACCCCTTGGCTAAATCAACGGTGTCCGGTCCAAATTCAACCGTGTTGGTATCAACTTGAATATCATTAGCAGCGACCCAAGCATCAATCGCAGCCCGCTCATCAGGTCGGACGGTATACATTAGAATTTTTGTCATATTTGCCTCCAGATTGTTAGCCCAGCATTTTTCAATCGGCTCATTAATGCGTTGCCATATACTTGGCGATGCGCTCGGCCGCCAACTTGAGATCCGCCATTGAAGCTGCATAAGAAATCCGCACGTACCCTTCACCGCCGGGGCCAAAACTAGCGCCAGGAATTACCGCAACCTTCGCCTCGCGCGCCAAAGCGTAGACGAACTTCCAACTATCATGCATTCGCTCCGGCAGCTTAGCAAAAATGTAGAAAGCCCCATCTGGATTCGGCACAGTCAACCCTGCGGCAGTTAAGGCTTTGATCAAGAAGTCACGGCGTTTCATATAAGCTTCCTTCATTGGCTGCGTGTCATCCATGCCGTTTTTCAAGGCTTCTTCAGCGGCGCGCTGCGCATTGGTGGTGACACTCGTGATCGTGAATTCACTTACTTTGCCAATCTGCTGAATCACATCAGCTGGTCCTGCGGTGATTCCGACCCGCCAACCGGTCATGGCATGGGACTTTGAGACCCCATTCAATACAACCGCTTGATCAGGTAAAATTTCACCCATCGAAACATGTTTGCCTGTATACGTCAGCTCGGAGTATATTTCATCGCTCAATACGAAGATTTCATATTGCTTGATCACCGCTGCCAAGGCTTCCAAATCCGCGCGATCGTATGTCACACCTGTCGGATTCGTCGGATAGTTCAAAACAATGGCTTTTACCGTGTCTTTGTTTGCCTCAATTGCCTTCTGCAACTTCTCCGGTTTCAAAATGAAACCATCTTCTGACGTATCAATAAAAATCGGCTTGGCACCATTCAACAACACAATTGGAATATACAACGGAAAAATTGGCGTCGGGATAATGACGGTATCGCCTTTATTCAGCATTGCCGTCAAACTCGAATAGATGCCGCCTGTCGCGCCGGCAGTGATCAAAATTTGCCTTTCCGGGTCATATTTGGTGTTGTATTTCGTCGCCAGATAATGGGTGGCAGCAGCCCGCAATCCTGGAAGTCCTTTGCTTTGCGTGTAATGACTCTCATTGTTTTCAATCGATGCAATACCGGCCGCCTTCACATGTTCAGGTGTCGGAAAATCCGGCTCGCCAAGTGTCAGCTTGACAATACCTTCAATCCCGCTGATCGCAGCATTAAATTGCAAAATATCGCTGGGCTTGAGCTGCTTAACTTCCTGATTCATCCGATCAACTAATGCCATATTATTTTCCTCCAATATTTTTCCTTATAGTTCTATCATAACGTGTTTCATGGGGAAGACCTAGGCGTCCGAACTTTGCCGCCACGGTCAATTGTCCCCCTTCTCGAGACCATTTTGATTAGCGAGTCACTCGTTCTGCTGCTTGAAATCAAACAAAACCCCACAGTCACAAGCCGACTGTGGGGTAAGATAATGGGAATGATTCTCCTGATCTCAGCCACACAGTCAATTGCTTGATCTGTGTGACCGCTCACTCAAAGGTAACTGGTCTCACAGATCGTGTCTGAAAAACCAGAAATAAAAGGATTGTTCGCTTTGAGTCAGCTTGTTGATCATTATGAGAACCTCCTAAGAATTAGATTAGTTACAGGTTACTGGGTTGTGAAGCATTTGTCAAATGATTTATAAATCTGCTTACTTTAGAAACTGATGCTACAAGTTATTTGAATAAACTTTTCCCCGCTTTTTTGTTAAAAACAGCCACCAAATAACAGCTATGGCCAGAAGCTTATAAAGAGGTCAAAACTACCTAAAAAAATGTTTTTAATGAAGTTTCGGCGTTTCTGTTTTGGGGGGGATGTCCCGCCGTGTTTGTTTTCGATAATCAAGTACAGCAATGACAAGATTACTAGCGATTAAAATCCCTAGGAGTACAAAGAATACTAAATACTCAATCATAGTCACCCCCACAAAATCATAAAGTTTAAATAGCATGCGTTGCTGCGGCTTCTTTTACCAATCCAAGGTGTTAAGTGCTTAACGCGACGATGGGAGCTTCCTTTAAAAAGGAATGATTCTAGACAATGCTAGGCCGGGCTGGAACCTTCTTTCAATATCTAGTGCCTTACTTTCCATATCAAGAAGAACAGTCTGTTGCTCTAATGTGAGTTGATAGTGATGTTCACGCATCTCATCTCTAATAAAGTAGCCGATCGATCGCACTTGCAGACCAATGTTCATCCCTTGTGTTCGTTTACTTGCTAGTTTATCAATTGCCTGTTTTATTTTTAAGACAATCGTTTGGGCGGTGACATCTGTTTGTTTTCCGAAAAGATGTTGTAGTTCTAACATCTTAACCATGATTGCTTGCTTTTCATCCATTCAGAATCGCTCCTTCATTCGGGCAACGAGTTGTTAAATCTTAACGATATACAAAATTTGCCTTTTAATTGCTTGCCGTCTTATTATCGCAGTATCCCTTCCAACATCTGCCAACTGCCAATTTTGGTTATCTTATCCAAAATATACGCCTGAGGAACAGTTCGGGATTCATTTAAATTTAAACGTCGGTATTTTCAGGTTTTTCGTCGTTCTTTCCTTTAATTCGTATAAGGACACCACGGAAAATGCAGTTTTGCCAAACGACAACAACCAACACTGACCCTTCAGAATAGGCTACAATGACCTTAATTAAGAGAGGAGCATTTAGTCATGAATTATTCAATCACACCTAACAGCACCTTCCCGGTTGTCAACATCACAATGGGCCAAGATGAAACGATTCAAATTGAATCCGGGTCCATGATTTATCACAATGGCTTGGTCGAACTCAGCGGTCATATGAATAGTAATGGTAAGAAAGGGCTTGGCGGTATTATGAGTGCTATCGGCCGCTCAGTCACTAGCGGCGAACGTTTTTTCATCACAACCGCCACTGGCACTGCCCCAGATGCTGAATTGGCCATCGCCCCCGGTAATCCCGGCGTTATTAAAGAGTTAACCCTTGATGACACCCATCAATATCGTTTGAACACGGGTGCTTTTCTGGCCATGGACACCAGCGCCAGCTATCACATGGTGAGTCAAAAAGTCAGCGGTGCTTTGTTTGGTGGGACTGGCGGGTTCTTCATTATGGAAACTGCCGGAACTGGGACAATGCTCGTCTCTGCTTATGGAGACATCATTCCGATCACCTTAGATGGCAGTCATGAATATGTGATTGATAACAGTCATGTCGTTGCATGGGACAGCAAGCTAAATTACAACATTCAACCTGCCAGCGGTATCATTGGCTTCACAACTGGTGAAGGGTTGGTCAACCGCTTTAGTGGCTCTGGTACTGTGTATATTCAAACGCGGAACATTGAAGCTTTGGCAAATCTGGTTCAGCCATTTTTGCCAAGTAGCAAAGACTGATTGAATTGCCCTGATTTAAGGAAAGCCAATGCACATCAAAAACCCGTCAATTTTTGGCGGGTTTTTGATGTATGCAAGGAATATCAAGCAAAAATTGACGACACTCGTGTCTTGTTTGCCGAAAATACATGATTTGACTGTCTACATCTAAATTAGGCAAATTCTTGGCCATTCGGTAGCATTTTCCGAATACCGCCAGCAGGGTTAGGATCATCCCCACGGTATCGCGGGATCAAATGCAGGTGGCAATGCATCACTGTTTGACCGCCATACAGGCCGACATTAGCGCCAACATTATAACCATCAGGATGATATTGCTGGTCAATCAACGTTTTGCCTGCATGAATGAGACGATTGATGGCTAACAGCTCCTCCTCGCTTAGGTCGAAGAAGTTGCTTCGATGCGTCCGCGGAATCACAAGCAAGTGACCCTGGCTCACAGGATGAATATCCCAAAAGGCCACTGCGAGATCATTTTCAAGAACGATACTGGTTTGGGGAAGATGGCAAAAGATACAGTCGGCTTGTGGCATCATGATTTCCTTTCTAATTAAGTCTTAAATCAAAAATAAGCACAAGGCGCTTGCAGATCTGAACTGCTGCATTTGCCTTGTGCTTATTATTCAATACGATGGATTATGCTTCAAGTTTCTCTTTACTTGAATCTGCAATATAATGCGGCACTTCATCATCGATGAAATAGACCTTGTACCAAACAAGGAAGGTGTAAATCGTCCAAACTTTCCGACGATCATCGCTTTCCTGCCGATACGTACGATCCAAGATATCGAGAATGGCATCCTGATCGAAGAATTCCTTGACCCAGTCTTGTTCAAACATTTTGCGGACCGTCTTGTAGAACGGTTCGTCTTCCAACCACTGCTTGACCGGCACTGGGAAACCGAGCTTTTCACGACTCGCCCATTCTTCCGGTAAGTGACGGTTAGCAGCTTCACGCAATGCATACTTCGAGTTGTGCGAATTGATCAGATACTTGGTTGGGATACCAGCCGCGACCTTAGCCACTTCCTTATCAAGGAACGGTACCCGCAATTCCATCGAGTTGGCCATCGACAACTTGTCAGCTTTCAAAAGAATATCTTTTGGCATGAACTGGTGGATGTCGAGATACTGCATCTTCTTAACTTCATCATCGTAATGACGTACCTTTTTGTACGAAGCGGTCACGATGTCACGAACACTCTCACTTTGCCGAAATTCCGGTTGTAAGATCTTGTCAGCCTGGCCCTCATGAAAAACCAGTGCTTCGCCGATGAAGAATTCTTCGGCAGGGGCTGTTGATTCATAAAGATGCAAGCGGCCATGGAAATTCGGCATCTTTTTCAGGCCATGGGCGATCGTATACTTAACACCTTTTGGCAACTTGCGTAAACCGTCCGCAAAGACTCGAATGGCGTGGCTGCGCGTATGGAAGCCATAGTTCGCATAACCAGCAAAGAGTTCATCAGCACCTTCCCCAGACAAAATAACGGTCACGTCTTTGTGTGCCAGTTTCGTTAGGAAGTATAGCGGTACACAGGAAGGATTGGAATCCGGTTCATCCAAATGATATTGAATCAACGGGAAGTTATCTAACGCTTCTTTTTCAGTAACAATATCACTAGTGTTATCCAAACCGAGTTTGTCACTGAGTTCCTTAGCGGCAACGCCTTCGTGATACTTTTTGTTGTCAAAACCAATTGAGAAGGTATGCTCTGGCCGCAACAAGGCGGTGATATAAGAGGAATCGACCCCTGATGAAAGTAAAGACCCGACTTCGACATCGGAAATCCGGTGAGCATCAACTGACTCAGAAACACTCTTGTCAATAGCTGCAACAGTATCTTCAAAGCTCAAATTGTTCGCCTTGAAATCCATGTCCCAATACTTCTTAATGGTTAACTTGTTATCCTTCAAGGTAAAATAGTGCCCTTCAGGAATCCGGTAAACCCCTTTAAAGAAAGTCTCATCCAAAGCCGAATATTGGAAAGTCAAATAAGGCTTCAGTGCTTCCTTGTTCAATTGTTTCTTAAACTTAGGATGCTTCAAAAATGCTTTGATTTCACTACCCACAATAAAGGTATCGCCATCGTGATAGTAATACATTGGCTTGATTCCAAAGAAATCACGCGCGCCAAACATTTCCTTCTTATTGTCATCCCAGATAAGGAAGACGAACATCCCGCGAATCTTCTTGAGAAGTTCGTCCATCCCATATTCCTCATAACCGTGAAGTAGAACCTCGGTATCGGAATGGGTCTTGAACACATGACCAGCAGCAATCAAATCCTTGCGAATGCTCTGGAAGTTATAAATTTCCCCATTAAAGATGATCGCAACTGTGCCATCCTCATTCAGGATCGGCTGCGAACCACCTTTTAAGTCAATGATCGACAACCGGCGGAATCCGAGGGCAACGTTATCATTGATATATTCGCCGCTGGAATTGGGACCCCGGTGTTTGATCATGTCCATCATGTTATTAATAACTGGCTTTTTATTTAAAATTGTCTTGTCCGCAAACGCGATGATTCCGCACATACAGTTAACCCCTTTTCGCGTGAATGACGATCATTACTTGTTTCAGTATAAAGATTTAGCGTCGCAAGTCAATTCAAGAGCGTGAGCAGAATGTTTCTGCGCCAGTTCGCTCTCTTCGGGAGAACAGTCGGAATACGAGGCACGATAACTAGCAACACAGAAGTTTTTTAAAGGTAAGCGAACGAATTTGAGTTCCACTTAAAACGACTTCGATATTCCTTATGCTATAAGGAGTACCGAAGTCGCTGTCTTTTAAGTCAGTTTGATTTTGAGCAGTTTGCTTGAAGCCTGAAACGCTCATGGTAAATAATTCTACAATGCTTCCGCATCAACCAGAACGGAAAGATCGGTTAATTCAGTAACGCTACTTATAGCAATCAAGCCTGTTAGCTTCAGGCGAACGCATGATGCTTAAAATAATCTGCTGGTTCGAGGTCCCCTTGAAGCTCTGAGAAAACAGCAATTTTTGCATCTACTAACAAGTTCTTTGACAATTTAGTCACGGTTATTTGACAGACCCAAACAGCCATCCGACGACACAGTTACCATGGTTGCTGTTTGGCTGAACGTTTAATGGGAAAATAAGATTTCGAACAATTAGGTAGACTAATTGTTCAGCGACCACTCTCGATAAGCTAACAATAAACGCACGTGTAGGCGGCCAAACTGAAGTGGACGATGCAAAGGACGATTTCGTGTTTAATCTGTCGGAAAATAAACAAGCGAATTTTGTCAACACCTCCGACTAAAGCCTGAAGCTTGTGAGAGCGGGGCCGAATACTATCGCAACCATAAATTTACTTAGAACATGTTCGAGTTCTCTAAAAAGTGCGGCAATTAGACACGTTAGCCGGATAAATTGACGGTGAAATATCAATACAAGTCAAGCTAGGATGAAGCTTTCTAGAAATCAGCTCAAAACGCGACGATCTCTTGAACATTCTAAACATGGCTTTGGCGTATCTTCGCGATCGACTTATGGCCGTGTAGGATTCGGATAAAGCAAATGATCCTAGTCATTAGCAGCCCAAAATCAAATGTGCAAACCATGCGCCAGGCGTATTATCAAAGGGCGTTTTGGGGCACTTTCGTTTACCACCAATAACGTGAGCTAGCTCTTTTTCGTTTAAGAGTTCCATGGGTATTCCTCCTCGTATAGTTAATTTTTAAGTCTCCCGACAACTCATTATGTCCCTCGTCCTCGCATCATGCAATATCTAATCGTTTTATTAACATTTGTCTAATCTTGTATTTGAAAATTTTTATTTGAGGATGGTCAGGTTGTACAGTCAGTGCTTAATCATCAACTAAGATAAATCTTGAACCATCTACACGTATGGCCATTACCCAAAAGTCGAATCTAGAACAGCGTGTTGGGTTTCTTTGACTTGGAGATTATTTTCAGGTAAATTGAATTCAAAATAAAGGAATTCCTTGCGGTTGAAGACACTCACCTGCCAATACAGTAGCAATGCTTCTAGTGAACAAATGTATACTTATCCCATTAGTGCAGCTATCATTATTGCAAAACAAATTCTTTAAAAAGCGGTATTTTCACACTTCAGCATCGGAAAGTTGAACGAATTTATAGATGGATAAGTAAAGGCTGTGATCTGTGATGTATTTGCGAAAGCTAGTCACAAGCCACTGCTATACAGCTAATTTCAGCCGTTATTCGGATACTTTTAATAATATTCTAAACGCGTTCTAACAGCTACTATGCTGACTAGAAACCGTTATCATTTGTTGGCTTTAGATTGCAAGATATTGGTTTTTAATAAAATAAACCAAACAACAGCAAGAATGGTAGGAATTACATAATAGAATAACCGGTACAAAATTAACAGGCTTGCAGAGGTGTTAGGCAGTACGCCTGCATGTTTTAACGTTTCAGTCAGGCTTAGGTCAAAAGAACCGGCACTTCCAGGAATCAACGATGCCACACCGAGTGCAGCAGAGAAGAAATAGCTCTGATATAAAACAAATAAATCAATATTTAAATTTAAAATAGTATTTGATAATAGCACTATACCAAAGCATGCAAACCATTCGATGACCGATGTCATTAGCAAGATCAATTTTGTGGGAAATTTTAAGGATGGTGTTTTCAGCATTAATGGTATGAGTGGATAGACTATAATCAAAAAAGAAATATATGAAAGCGAACCTGCTAAAATTGATACATTGTTATTCTTAATTAGTAATGCGGATATGCTGTAATTAATCGAAAGGCCTGATAACGAAAAAAGTGAGATGTGAAATGACATTTTAGTTGCAGTACGAGCATTGACATGTTGCCCCAAAAGCGCATATCTGAGAGAAGCCCCTACCATACCTCCTGCACCGGCAACATTATTTACGACATTTAATGACCAGCTAGTCATGTTGAAGAAACCGCCCCGAGAAGGTACGGAAAGTTTGTCCGCGTAAACTTTGTCATACACAATCATTGGTGTGACTGCTAAGCAACCTAAGAACAATAAAGCAAAAATTTTCTGGCCTGTTAGCAATTGTAATACTTTCTGAATACTAGATACTGATAACTGTCGGCACAAGCCAATCATACTATACGTCACTATCGATATCATCATAAACAAGTATATTGTTTTCCAATGGCGGACATCTCTGATCCATTTAAAAAAATTGATTTTCAAACAAATTCCCCTTAAAGTTCGAAATGAGGAGCACAAACGAGAAAAATAAAAGCGGATTCTATAATGGTGATAATCATCTTAGTACCAACAATTACATTACTAGTCAATGCTTTGTTTGCAATTAGCTCATCCATGAGAGCAATGCTATTATTGATATTAGTAATAGCATCTCTTGCATTTTTCCCTCAGAAGGACATGTTCATTGCAATCAATCTTTTTGGCTCTACGTCAACTGGTGTTGAAGAATAAATTTATCATTTGAGGCGGTTCTCCATTTGGGGAGCCGTCTTTGTCATGTTATGCCGTGATTTGGTAGATTCGTTTGAAGAAGTTCAGCTGATTCTTGAAGCCAAAACAGGATCGTTTGAGTGACTTGATGAGGCGGTTAACCCCTTCGATCGGACCGTTGGAATAAGGGGCTCTACGTCAACTGGTGTTGAAGAATAAATTTATCATTTGAGGCGGTTCTCCATTTGGGGAGCCGTCTTTGTCATGTTATGCCGTGATTTGGTAGATTCGTTTGAAGAAGTTCAGCTGATTCTTGAAGCCAAAACAGGATCGTTTGAGTGACTTGATGAGGCGGTTAACCCCTTCGATCGGACCGTTGGAATAAGGGCTGGTGACAGCGGCGAGAACAGCGACTTTGTGTCGCTTAAGCGTCGCGATCGTCATGTCCATTGCCGTACCGTTTGGCTCGTAAGTAGCTAACAGGTTTGCCAGTTCCGTGGGATGTTTCTTCACCATCAAGGCATCATGAAGCGCTAAGTAGTGGCTGGTGAATTAGGTAACATTCCGGCTACCTGAAACGTGAATTTGATAGTGAATTAAGATGGATTCCTGCTTATATTTTACAAAAATCAAAATTGGTCCATTAAAAAGCCTTAATAGCATCTTTAGATTGGCTAGATTGATCGCAATATCAATCGTCACTGCGATGCTGGCTACCGTTTTAGTCCGCACCAATGAAAGGCCCAAAGGGCCTTTCATGAAGGCAAAACCGCGTTCAATTTTCCCGCGCCGCTTCTCTGCGTCACGATCAACTTGCCGCTGCTTAGCATCCATCTTTTTAGGCTTACGTCCTAAACGTGGTCCCGACAACCTAATGCCTAGTCGTTGACAGAGCTGACGATTCTCGCGGGTACGATAAAGTGTGTCAGCTAAGATTTCATCGGGATAATAACCATGCACGTCGAAATAATGATCGATGGTTGTTGCTAAATCTTGGCTTTCATTGAACGCCTTAAAATCAAATCGTTCGATATCGATCATGCCATCGGCAATTGAAGCATCAATCTTGGGACCAAATTCGGTTCGTTGTTTGGCTTTACCACGGTTAATCGGGCGAATCCACGGTTGTGCCAAGCTAACAATCCGTCCTGGGACCCGATGGGTCCGATTTTCATACATGAACATTTGCTGGTCAAGAAGTTCACGAATCACAGCCAATCGTTTGGTTTGCCTTTCGTTAAGAGAGGCACCGTGGGCCAACAGCACATCGATATAACGTAGATCACGTCGGACATACTGGAGCTGTACTTTGATCTGCTTGCGTGTTTCCTTAGCCCAACGCCGCGGTTTTCTAGCAAAAGCGGTCCACTTAGCTTTTGCTTCACGTTTGTAGGTTCGTGGAGGCTTGATTTGCAACTGATGAGCCATGTCTAATAACATTTCTTCTAGATTGAGCCGAGCTTGATTTAGCAGCGAAGTATCTTGTGGAAAACGAATTTCAATTGGCACCGCAGTAGCGTCTGTGATCAAGACACGGAGCTCATCATCTGGCAATAAACTTTGGATTTGTTCGCGCAAGGTATCACTGATGATATTTCGCACTAGTTCCGTTATTTGACCCATGCGTCGTCTAAAATAAACCAAGGTTGAGTGGTTGAACGGCAGGTCGGTTGTGTAGGTGTCTAGCCCGATAAAGTACTGGTAAGCCGGGGTATCACGAATAGCGGTAACGACCGAACGGTCGGTTAGATGTTCTGCTTGCTTGATCAAACTGGCACCGTAAAGCAGACGAAAGGGTTTAGCAGCGCGCCCACCCATCTCAGTAAAAAGAAGTTGATAGGCTTCATCGAGCTGTTGCCACGGGAGCATGTCGGCTAATTGAACCCACTCATTGTCGGAAGAAAGTGGCACACCAAGGCCGTTGTTAAAGGATTGAAATGACAATTGGGTAGCACGATGTCGATAAGCCATGATGGTTTCCTCCAGGAAAAATAAAAAGTGCAAGGAAAACAGGGGTTAGCCCATGTTTACTTTGCACTAATTATAATCTTTACTATTCTTTGATGCCAATAAAGCTTGCAGTTATGCTGCTTTCACCAGCCACTAAGTAGGTCTCGTAGGTTTGCTTGAGCTTGGGCTCAGTATCAAGTGCGATATCGATGGTCTCCTGTTGCGTGACGTATTCATTCAAACCAAACAGGAACTGTTTGTGTTTAGCGTCAGGCGCAGTTTGATGAAAAAGCCGCCAGTTTGTCTTCATGATCTTATAAGGACGGCTGTGTTTGTCATCAAGCTGTTTGAGCGCTTGGACGCGTACCTGATCAAGGGCACGAGCCGCAAGTTGAATGATATGGAACCGATCAATGACGACTTGGGCCTTGGGGAAAACCTCATGAATAATCGTCTGATAAGCTGCATTCATGTCCATGGTGACCGTCTGGACCCGAGTGCGTTCAGCGAGTGAATAATGAGCGATGAAGAAGTTTTTAATCGTGCGGTTGAATCGATCACCAAGCAAGGCAATCAGACGATGTGAATCGGCATCAAGACAGATAAACGACATCATGCCATGAGTAGAACGGAACTCATCAAAGCAGAGTCGCGTGGGCAGCCGGCGAGCCGGTCGGAGTTTGAGATTTTGGTCAATGATCCGTTGAACCGAGGAAGCTGAGATTCCGATAATACGGGCGATGGTTTTGACTGGCAACCGTTCATGCGCTAACTTCATGATTCGCTCTGTCATGTGAGTGGCGATCGTGTGGTTGGGTTGCACGAGTGGCGTCTTGGCACTGACTGTGTGGTAACAGTTATGACAGCGCCATCGTTGCTTGTGCAAGTCAATGACTGTCGGCATTTCAACCCCATTGAGGACGCGCACGTGGGCCGTATAAAACCCGTTAGGGTGCAAGGCCTCAAAGCCACACAGTGGGCACCGGGTTAACCGGTAAGTCAGCTCGGCATCAATCACATGATACTGGCGGCGACGTACCCCGTTGCCGCGATATTCATGACGAACAAAGGCAACTTTGATATTATGGTCTGGTATTCCAAGGACGGACAGTGTAGGATCGTATTGGGACATTTACTCATAACCTCGCTTGCTTTTGGTTTCGACGCTAACAAGCATAGCATGGACACTGAGTAGGTGTCTTTTTGCGTTATCCAAAAAGGGCCTACACGTTCAGTGTTGATTATTTCTCAACACCAGAAAGTGTAGACCCATCTTTTTTTTACAAGAAAAAAATAACGCAACAATTTTTGTTTACGAGACTTTGAATTCATTCGGGGGCGTTACTACCAACACAGCCCCAAAATACGTTGTATGAATCTTCATTTTGACGCTATCTTTTCTAACTCTTAGCAAGTCGGTAAATTGTTACCTACTGTCATTTTAGACAAACTGGTTCGTATTTTAACCCCAGAATGTATGGCAGATGAGTCATTGCTTTAGCCCCGAAGGTTAATCCTATTAACAATGCTTTGCATAGCTTATCATATGGATTAGATCTGGGCAAGATACTTAGTCACTGGATAAGGCGCTTAAGATCAATTAGCACCTGAAGAACACCGCCTTTAACAAGGCATCTAAGATTTTTTTGAATATGATTGTAAGCCAAACCGGTCTTATTATTGTTGACTTTGATTAGCAGCACCTTGGTTGTTTCAGTCACCTTCATTTGAGCCGATTGCGTTTGGGTAGGTTGACGGGACCAGAAATGAATGACTTCAGGATTTTCTTGCAAAGTAAGTGTACGATTTTTGAGGCACTTTACATCCCAAAAAACGCAAAAAAAACAGAGATCCAAGTTCCTACAGGTGAACTTGGATCTCCTAAGTTAAGGATTTGACCGATGCAATAATCTCAAAACTTTTCTTGGTGCTAATTGTAAAACCTTCTTCGATAACCTTAATACTGCGACACCTTCTAAAAAATACTTATTCACTTGTACGGAACGACGAGTGTTGAAATGATGTTGCCCTATAACTAGGCGTTGTTTGGTGGTCCTATTGACACACCCTATTGAACATCTATGGGAAGCTCATTGCCCCGCTTGGATTA
The DNA here is from genome assembly GCF_000829035.1 of Lacticaseibacillus paracasei subsp. paracasei. Taxonomy (NCBI): domain Bacteria; kingdom Bacillati; phylum Bacillota; class Bacilli; order Lactobacillales; family Lactobacillaceae; genus Lacticaseibacillus; species Lacticaseibacillus paracasei. Next base: position 2,213,081 of record NZ_AP012541.1, read on the forward strand.
CTGAGTCTTTTTATTAGCCTCGTACCTCCATGTGTGTTCATCTTTGGTCAGTTGGAACATGAATCGTACGACTGGTGGCGCAGATACTTACTGCACCAACGCTCTATTTGTCTATTCGTGCTTTGCGACACACACACATCACTTTCGAGCTGGTTCGTCTTGGTAATGCTAGACAAGGATCGTAATGCTCGGTTCCTGCATCGACCTTTTGGTTCTTCCTTAACTTCAATTAAAGTGTATCATGTAAGCGCTAACTTTGCAAGCTAATCACGTCATTTATTTAAAAAAATCGTACCATCCGCGCTCAATACTGAAAACGCCGAACACGGCTCGCAGCACCATAGCCATACAAGCTAAGCAGCCGCTGTTGCGTATCCACACTCACCACATAACCGGCATATTCGCTCGGCAAACCAAAACGTCGATCATACCGGCGATTAAACTTGGTTGTTAGACCGTGATGACGGCCCATCAACGCGCTTGTATTCTGCAGGCTGTAATGAATGCCATTAACAATGTAATCTGCTTCTAAATGATAATGACCAGCTAAATAACCAACCACTCGGCCGCTTGACTGCCTAAAGTCAAACCGCAGACGACCGCCAAACGCTGGTGCCTCGCCAGTATGCAACACCCCGCTCGCGTGGAAGTTAAAGGCTCGCAATAACTCATGGACAGCGCGGCCATTAAATTTCAGTGCCGGCTGGCCATTTTCCTTCAGGGCTGGGGCATGGCTCAACAACAAGACATCTCGCTTACCAGCACCTTTTAATGCCAATGCAAAATTCCGGAGCTGAGCGAATGAGACCGCAAGTGTTTTCTTGACATCAAAAGCCTTGTGACCATCAATCAAAGGGACATCTGCCGTATTCAAAACAATGATCCGCAAGTTAGGAAAGTCTTGAACCATTAGCCCTTCTTGCGAAACAGCCACCCGTATCTGCTCAGCATTTGGTCTAAAAATCATCGTCTGGTTCACTTCTGGCAAAAAGCTGCCGCGATGCCCTGCCCGCTTTTCGGCAAACTTGTCATTATCGTCATGATTGCCTTTTGTCACCAGAAACGGGACAGAACCGCTTTGATAATCAGCCATGATGTTCCGTAATCGCAGTCGAGTCAGCCATGGTGCCTCGGACCCATCCACCAAGTCGCCAAGATGGACCCGGAGTGCCAGTGGTAATTGGTCACTTAACCATTGCTGTTCGCGTACATGCCAGTATCCAGTAGGTCCATAATAAGTGGTGGCAAATTTTGCCTTATCGTGGGTATCCGTGATCAACGCAAAGTTTACGGCTGAAGGCGACAGCAATGGCGAGATTGCGGAAACAAATCTGGTCAGATCTTTTTTGACAAATGGTCGGATTGCAATGCTCATGAAAACCTCCATCGTGATATTCGGGTCAGATATTCAAGAAGACGCCTAATGCGAGAAAGATAACCTGGGCCAACGTCGTGATAAAAAGATTCTTGATGGCATTCGGAAAAGTCAGTTTTTTAACCGGATTGACGGCAAAACCGCGCGCGTTCTTCACCACAATGGGCACGGTAATCAGCGTTAGCAAGGTTAATTTTGGCAGTAACCCCAGCACAACCGCGGCAATCAGCATCAAAAAGCCAACCGTATATAATCCATAGAAGAAGATGATGCTGCGAGAACGGCCAAGATAATGCACAATCGTTCGGCGCTTGAGCGTTTCGTCCTCTTCTTGATCGGCAATATTATTGGCCAGCAACAAGGCCGCAATCGTACACTGTGCCAATCCACTGGCAAGATAAACCGATCCGATCAACGGCCATGAGAAGGCGGCAACATTAAAGACGTTGACATAAACGGCAATTAGGAAAATCACGAAACCCATCGTAAATCCTGAGAAAAATTCCCCATACGGCGTGGCCGAAATTGGTCGCGGACCGCCAGCATAACCATAGCCGACTGCAAAGCTAAACAATCCCATCACCAGCAAGGGCCACCCCGTCCGGCTCACCATCCAGAGGCCCAACACACCGCTGGTTACCATCATACCGACAACCATCCACCCAATCATGCTCGAGTTGAGATGATGAACCCCAATAATGTTAGTCTTCTCGCGAAAACGCAACGCTGCTGTGCGCTCTGATCGTTTGTAATCTTGATAATTATCGTTCGCGTCAACCGCCATGTTAAACAGCAACATGGCCACGAAGAAAACCAGTAATTCAGCGATATGTAACGTATGATAATGATACCAGGCAAACAATGTGCCTAATAAAAACGGAAAAACTGAAGCCGTTTTGGCCTTGATCTCAACCAACTCAAGAAAAACAGATAAAGACATGACAACCTCCAACAATTGACTTTTAAGAATCACATACAGTAGAGTGAATATGTCTATAGGAAAGAGAGAAAATGCATGATTCATCCACTGTGGCACCGATTCCCCATGGTCTATCAACAACTCGAACAGATTCAGCAACGGCTTGAACACGTCGCTGTTTTGCGTGAGCCGCAAGTCCACGCATTGATCCAGCAACAGATCAACGCTGGCGGCAAAATGCTACGCAGCGGGCTAATGCTTATGCTAGCGCGTTTAGGCAACCCTGACAACGACGATCTCATAACCGCTGGCGCTGCGATTGAGGCCTTACATCTCGCGACCTTGGTTCACGATGATGTACTTGACCACGCCGACCTGCGCCGCGGTTCCGATACCGTCTCAGCCAAATCAGGCAATCGTGAGGCAATCTATGCTGGCGATTTCCTCTTTGCCATCTATTTTCAATTATTAAGCGAACAAAATCCAGCAACAACCGATTTAGCGACCAATGCGCGCGTCATGAAGCACATCTTTATGGGAGAAGTTGACCAAAATGGTCCCAGCGCGCCACTCATTCCAAGTGTTTCCGAATACTTGAAAGCCATCGCCGGCAAAACGGCAGCACTTTTTGCTTTGGCAACTTACACTGGTGCGACGATCGGCCAACTAGACTTTACTGAAAAAAAAGCCGCATATCGTTTTGGCCGCCAACTAGGCATGGCCTTTCAGATGATTGATGACTTGTTGGATTACACCCAAACAACTGCTACGCTGAATAAACCGGTGCTCGAAGATTTACATAACGGCATTGTCACACTTCCGTTAATTTATGCCTATCAAAACGTCCCCGAACAACTCGCCCCACTGGTCGGGACCGCAGCAAAAATCGCTGCCAACAGCGACCGAATTGCGGCAATTGTCAGTGAACACGGCTTGCCCCAAGCCCGTCAACTCGCCACTCGCTACACTGATAAGGCTATCAACGCCCTCGCGCCATTGCCTGATGCGCGCATTAAGCAAGAACTACGCAAGCTCACTCAGCAATTATTGCGACGAGATCATTGATCGTCTGGACTTCATATATGCCTATCCTTTTTGATAGAAAAGTAAGTACCGGCGGATAAAGTTCAGCCAACAATAGAACCAGCAAATCTAGACTCAGTCGGCTTTATTTGTGATCTTCCTAACGAAAAATTAAGTATTAATTAGCCCGCCACACTTGTTACATCCGGATTCTGCATCATACCAACTTTTTAAAAATTGAAATTGTAATATTTCAGCCCGACGTTTTCACAAACATTGGGCTTTTTCAGTGGTATGATGTATGTAAAGCAAAAGTGAAAGAGTGATCAAACATGGCAAAAGTTCTCTCCATCAACGCTGGCAGCTCCTCACTCAAATGGAAGCTGTTCGAGATGCCAAGTGAGCACCAGCTTGCAGAAGGCGCGACTGACATCCTGAAACAATCAACCGTCAAGATCAAGTATGGTACTGATCAAGTTTACGAAAGCGCTACCCCAATTTGCAATTATCGTGACGCTGTTGCCAACCTGCTCTCTAACCTGCAAACACTCGGACTCGTTCAAAATTTGGATGAAATTACCGGCATTGGCCATCGCGTGGTAGCTGGCGGGGAATTATTTTCCGCCCCAATTGTCATTGATGATCGTGTTCTGGCGCAGATTCGTGCTCTGCGTGATTATGCTCCGCTCCACAATCCGGTTGAAGCCGACTGTATCGCCATCTTTCGCAAAATGATGCCTTGGGCACTTGAAGTCGCAGTATTTGATACCGCATTTCATCAAACCATGAAACCAGTCAATTATCTTTACAGTATTCCGTATGAGTATTATCAAAAGTATGGTGTCCGTAAATACGGTGCGCATGGAACCAGCGTTCGCTATGTGAGTGCTCACGCCGCCAAAATGCTTCGCAAACCATTGGCACAAATGCGAATGATTGTGATGCATCTTGGGGCGGGTTCAAGCATCACGGCCATCCAAAACGGGCAATCGGTTGACACATCGATGGGCTTTACCCCTTTGTCCGGTGTCACGATGGGCACGCGTTCAGGCGATGTTGATGTGTCACTCATCGGCTATCTGATGAAGAAACTTGCCATCACCGATGTCGATCAAATGATTGATATCTTAAACACAGAGTCAGGCTTACGCGGGATCTCCGGCATTAGTCATGATGTTCGCGACCTTGAAGCCGCTGCGCCGACTAACCCGCGAGCCAAACTGGCGCTTGATATCTTTGTGAACCGCATTGTTAAATATGTCGGTGCTTATGCCGCCTTGATGGACGGTGTCGATGTCCTAGTCTTCACAGCTGGCATCGGCGAACACAGCAGTGACATTCGGGCACGCGTCATGCAATCTTTAGATTATCTCGGCGCGCGGATTGATGCGAGCTTAAACACTCAAATCCACGATAACGCAGGTGACATTACTGCAGCTGATTCAAAGGTCAAAACACTGGTCATCCCCACAAATGAAGAATTGATGATCGTCCGCGACGTTATGTCCTTAAGCCAAGCAGTGGCGCAAGCGGAATAGTGGTAGGCGTTCGCTAGCCCGGTTTCTGGGCTGGCGAACACCTTATGATCGAGCCTGAGCCAGACCCGTCGAAAATAAAATTGGCTCTACGTCAACTGGTGTTGAAGAATAAATTTATCATTTGAGGCGGTTCTCCATTTGGGGAGCCGTCTTTGTCATGTTATGCCGTGATTTGGTAGATTCGTTTGAAGAAGTTCAGCTGATTCTTGAAGCCAAAACAGGATCGTTTGAGTGACTTGATGAGGCGGTTAACCCCTTCGATCGGACCGTTGGAATAAGGGCTGGTGACAGCGGCGAGAACAGCGACTTTGTGTCGCTTAAGCGTCGCGATCGTCATGTCCATTGCCGTACCGTTTGGCTCGTAAGTAGCTAACAGGTTTGCCAGTTCCGTGGGATGTTTCTTCACCATCAAGGCATCATGAAGCGCTAAGTAGGTCTCGTAGGTTTGCTTGAGCTTGGGCTCAGTATCAAGTGCGATATCGATGGTCTCCTGTTGCGTGACGTATTCATTCAAACCAAACAGGAACTGTTTGTGTTTAGCGTCAGGCGCAGTTTGATGAAAAAGCCGCCAGTTTGTCTTCATGATCTTATAAGGACGGCTGTGTTTGTCATCAAGCTGTTTGAGCGCTTGGACGCGTACCTGATCAAGGGCACGAGCCGCAAGTTGAATGATATGGAACCGATCAATGACGACTTGGGCCTTGGGGAAAACCTCATGAATAATCGTCTGATAAGCTGCATTCATGTCCATGGTGACCGTCTGGACCCGAGTGCGTTCAGCGAGTGAATAATGAGCGATGAAGAAGTTTTTAATCGTGCGGTTGAATCGATCACCAAGCAAGGCAATCAGACGATGTGAATCGGCATCAAGACAGATAAACGACATCATGCCATGAGTAGAACGGAACTCATCAAAGCAGAGTCGCGTGGGCAGCCGGCGAGCCGGTCGGAGTTTGAGATTTTGGTCAATGATCCGTTGAACCGAGGAAGCTGAGATTCCGATAATACGGGCGATGGTTTTGACTGGCAACCGTTCATGCGCTAACTTCATGATTCGCTCTGTCATGTGAGTGGCGATCGTGTGGTTGGGTTGCACGAGTGGCGTCTTGGCACTGACTGTGTGGTAACAGTTATGACAGCGCCATCGTTGCTTGTGCAAGTCAATGACTGTCGGCATTTCAACCCCATTGAGGACGCGCACGTGGGCCGTATAAAACCCGTTAGGGTGCAAGGCCTCAAAGCCACACAGTGGGCACCGGGTTAACCGGTAAGTCAGCTCGGCATCAATCACATGATACTGGCGGCGACGTACCCCGTTGCCGCGATATTCATGACGAACAAAGGCAACTTTGATATTATGGTCTGGTATTCCAAGGACGGACAGTGTAGGATCGTATTGGGACATTTACTCATAACCTCGCTTGCTTTTGGTTTCGACGCTAACAAGCATAGCATGGACACTGAGTAGGTGTCTTTTTGCGTTATCCAAAAAGGGCCTACACGTTCAGTGTTGATTATTTCTCAACACCAGAAAGTGTAGACCCATAAAATTTTATAGTCAGTTCTGCTGGCACCAGCAGCAAAGGATCGGCAATGTTGTCGATCGTTTTTTTTGTCCAAAAATAACCATGTTCAACTACTTGCCTTTTCTTCATCTGCTGTCTATACTGTGTATATATTACATATACAGTATAGTCACATCAAAGGAGATGTTCGCCATGCTCACTGTCACAGGCTTAACGAAACGATTTGGTTCAGCAACTGCTGTTCACGACGTTTCCTTCACGATCCAACCCGGTGAAATTCTTGGCTTGATCGGTCAAAACGGCGCTGGTAAAACGACCACTTTTCGCATGCTACTCAATTTGCTTCAAGCTGATCACGGTAATATGACTTGGAACGATCAACCGCTATCTTTGCTCAGCCGTGAGACGATTGGTTATCTCCCCGAAGAACGCGGTCTTTATCCCAAAATGACCGTTGTTGATCAGATTTGTTTTTTCGGAGAATTACATGGCATGAAACGCGCTGCGGTGATGGCTGTTCTGGATCAATGGCTGGATCAATTTCAGGTCAAAGGTAAGCCAACCGATTTGGTCAAGGATCTCTCTAAAGGTAATCAGCAAAAAGTGCAACTCATTGCGGCCATGATTCACAACCCGCAGTTCATCATTTTAGATGAGCCCTTTTCAGGCTTAGATCCGGTGAATGCTGGCTTGCTTGAAGCTGGTATTCGGCGATTGCGGGATGCTGGAAGTGCCATTATTTATTCTAGCCACGACATGGGCAATGTTGAGGCTATTTCCGATAAAGTGGTGATGTTGAAAAATGGCGAAGTCGTTTTATCAGGTGCCCTCAATGATATTCGCGATCAATTCGGCCAAACTCGCCTCTACATTCAATCTCCTCTCACCCAAGAACAATTGCTATCCTTCCCCGGCGTGGTCGGTGTCGCCCAACGCTCCCGAGGGTTTCTCGTTAAATTGGCTGATCCTCAAGCCGGTCATGACATTTTCACAGCGGCCACCCAACAAGGTTATATTCCTGAATTCAGTCAGCAAGCACCTTCCTTAGATGAAATCTTCCGAATGAAAGTTGAGGCCTAATCATGAAAAAAATGGATGTGATTTTCCGCCAAGTCTTCTTCAAGAATCTTAAAAGTAAAACCTGGTTGTGGATCGTGCTCGGTCCGTTGGTGCTGGCCGCTGTTTTCGGCGGGGTTTTTTGGCTGATGAATCAAACTAATCAAACTAGCAAAATCGGTGTCGTGACGTCCAGCCCGGCATTGACCAGCACGCTGAAAGCAAGCAGTGATGCTGATCAACGCTACATCAGCTATTCGTCAACGGCAGCGGCCAAGCGCGCGATGGCTGATGAAGATCTTGATGGGGTCTTGACCATCAGTACGCAACCAACCACCCATGCCAGCCTCATTGAACGAACTGATGGCAATGGTGTCAACCAAACCCAACTGCAAAGCGTCTTAGCACAGGCACATACTAAAGAAGTTGCGACTCAGTTGAAATTATCGACCACGCAACTGCAAAGTCTTTTCGCGACACCCCAGCTGGCCACCAGCAGTGTCTCCGTTGATAAAGGAAAACTTGTCAGCCGGTCTGCCAAAACTCAAAAATCAGGCGCTATGGTCGGGTTTATTCTCGGCATGCTGATATATACCTTTGTCATTCGCTACGCTTCCATGATGGCACAGGAAATCGGCACTGAAAAAGGCTCCCGCATTGAGGAATCCATCCTCACTGCCATCACGCCGCAAGCACAGTTTTTTGGTAAACTGCTGGGTATTTTAGCCTTGATGGCCGTCCAAATGGCGATCTACGGCGTTGTGACGCTTGCCGGTGGTCTCTTACTGCAACGTTTACCGAAGAATCCGCTATCCAGTTTGATGACGAACATTGATCTCAGCGGTATCAGCTTAAATATGCTGATTTTCAGTCTCGCTTTCTTTTTTGTCGGCACGCTCACTTACACCGTTTTAGCTGCTTTAACTGGCTCATTGGTTGCTAATCAAGAACAAATCGGCCAAGCCACGACCCCAATCGTTATGCTGGGAATGCTAGGCTATTTCGGCGCTTTGATTGTTGCTGGCGGAACCTCACCGATCCTTAACATCGCCAGCTACATCCCCTTCCTATCGACCATGATGATGCCGGTTCGCCTAGGCGCAGGACAGGTCACTGCTGTTGCCGGGTGGTCAGCATTAGGCATCAATCTCGTTTTCCTAATCTTATTCACTTGGCTCACCGTCAAATTTTACCAGACCAATGTGTTAAGCTATTCAGATGGCGGCATGTTGAAAGCTTTCAACCGCTCATGGCAACTACAACGCGCCGCCCGCAAACCTAAACCTGTTAAATCATGAAACGAGGTTAACCATGCGGATCGTTATTTCGAATCAATCCGGCAAACCGATTTATGAGCAAATTGAAGATCAGATCAAGACTGCGATTCTTTCTGGTCAATTAAAGGTGAATGAACAACTGCCATCAATTCGCAGTCTGGCAAAAGATTTACGGATCAGTGTGATCACCACCACCCGCGCTTATCACGAACTCGAAGCAGCCGGATTCATTACGAATGTGCAAGGCAAAGGCGCCTATGTTTTGGGTCAAGACAGTGCACTTGTGAAGGAAAACGCTTTGCGTGAAATTGAGACCTATCTGAATCAAGCCATCGATACTGCCAAAATGGCGCGCATTGCACCTGAAGAACTACACACGATGTTGGATACATTGATGCACACGGAGGGAGACACTGACAATGACAACTGATCTGCTAACCGTTACGAACTTGACCAAACGCTATGCCGATTATCAACTTGCTAATGTCAGTTTTAGTTTACCCGCTGGCTACATCATGGGCTTCATTGGTCCCAACGGTGCAGGCAAAACGACCACGATCAAAGCCATTTTGGATATGATCAAACCAGACTCAGGCAACATTTCGGTACTTGGTCAAACCACGCCACAAGCCCGCGAAACGATTCGCGATCAACTTGGGATTGTTTTAGATGGCGCGGTTTATCCTGACTCATGGCCAGCAGAAGCTGTCAATCGTTATGTTGGACCGTTTTTCCCTAATTGGGACACGGCTTATTTCCAGCAACTGCTGCGTGACTTTGATATTCCAACCAAGCCTAAGTATCACGATTTGTCGATGGGCACCAAAATCAAGTTACAGTTAGCGGCCGCTTTGGCACATCATCCTAAGCTCTTGATCCTAGATGAGCCCACTTCTGGCTTAGATCCGATTGCGCGTGATGAATTGATTGCCATTCTGCAAGATTTTATTCGCGATGAGCAACACAGCGTTCTTATTTCGACACACAGCATCATGGAGCTCGCTAAAGTGCGGATTATGTCACTTATCTGTTGGCTGGTAAAATCACGTTCACTGGTCCACTCAGCGATCTCCTTGACCGCTATCTTTTGATTAAAGGCGGACCGAACGATTTGACTACTGCAATCAAAGCCACCTTAATTGGGTTGCAGGAAAGTCCGGTCGGTTTCTCCGGTGTGTGGCCAGCCGACCAAGCGGCAATGTTGCCCGACAACATGATTCAGGAACCTGTCGATTTGGAAACGTTGATGATCGCGTTTGGTGAAGGAGGGCATCCCCATGCATAATGTTGCCAAACTTGTCGCCTTAGACATGGGTGCGCTTTACTCCGGCACGCATAAATACCGCTGGTGGTCATATCTGGTTGCTTTTCTGATCGTGCTCATTGCCTTCTTGAATGGTGATGCCGCCACACCACTTGCTGGCGCTATCACCGGTACTAGCGTTGGTATCTTGATGATGCCGTTTGCCAGTGTTGATCGACATGGCTTGGAACAGTTGTACACGATGCTGCCTATCCGCCGCCGAGAGATTGTCGCCAGTCACTACCTATTTGGCTTGCTCGTCATGCTGATGATTGATCTTTATGCCGCATTCATCGTTGCAGTCGGCATGATCGCTCGTTTCAACCCGATACATGACTACCATGCCATTATCTGGATGCTATTTTTCGCAACCGGCCTTGTCTTATTACAAATGACATTGTCGTTTCCTCTAATGATTGGGCTTGGCTTCCAACGTGCCCCGTTAGCTGCTTATTTACCGATTGGCATTGTGTTACTCGCCGTTTTTATTGAAGCCGGCTTAGACCTTGACTTAGCAGTCTTGCGGCCCTGGCTCACGGCGTTCTCCATACTTTTGATCGTCGCCTTTGCGTTTTCTTGGTGGCTGAGTACCTATCTATATAAAAGGCGAGAATTTTGACCTTTAAAAACCAAAAAGCCGTCACCTTGCTGCTTAGAGCAAGATGACGGCTTTTTGGTTGCTTTATTCAGTTGGCAAACAAGCAAGGCTCGTGCATGAATCACGCCTCAACCTTGACCATCTTTAAATGCCGGATATAAAGTCATCCCGCCATCAATGAATAAAGTAATGCCAGTCACATAACTGGATTCGCTGGATGCCAGCCATGCTGCACCAGCTGACACATCTTCAGGTTTGCCAATTCGATTCATCGGTACCATTGAAACTGTCTGGTCATACTGCGCCTTATCAGCAAATTTCTCGGCGTTAATCGGCGTTTCAATCGCACCAGGGCCAATCGCATTGACCCGGATCCCTTGCTTAGCATATTCCATCGCAATCGTCTGGGTAAAAAGTTTGACTGCACCTTTGGCCGCCGCATAACTCGCGAAGGTTGGCCACGGAATTTGTTCATGCACCGAGGTGATATTAATAATGTTGCCTGCCTGATGGTGTTCAAGAAAATAGTTCAGTGCAGCCCGCGCTCCCAAAAAGACGCCGGTTTGATTAATGGCAATGACTTTGTTCCAGTCCTCCAAAGAGACTTGATGCGTTGGTTCCTTGATTTCCATGCCAGCGTTATTCACCCAGACATCAAGTCCGCCAAAATGCGCCGTTGCTGTCTCAACTAAGCTAGCAATGCCATCTTCTGTGGCAACATCAGCATGGATGCTCACCGCCTGCCCGCCGTTTTTGATCACGGTGTCGGCGACTTGCTTTGCACCTTCATGATCACCTAAATAATTGATCACGACTGACATGTGCTCTTTGCCAAATCGTTCTGCAATGGCAGCGCCGATGCCTTTTGAACCACCCGTCACAATTGCAATCTTTCCGTTCAAGTCTTGATACATGCTCGCTCTTCCTCTCATGCGTGTGGTCACGCAGCGGTCACCTAGAAGGTAGGCCCTAAATTCAGTGTAGAGGTATGGTATTAGATTGTAAAACATTGTGCTGCACTAGGATGCCTTTTCAAAAGAAATCTCAAATTCCATCTAAAAAAGCCAAAAAAAAGCCAAAATAAATCAAAAACGATTTATGAGAATCATCCATCATTTGTAAACACGTGTCTTTTAGGCATTTGGGATTAAATACGCGCAAATATTATTTAGAAACAATAAAAAAGGCTCTGTATCTTTCTCTTCTCAAAAAAACCTTATCAAGACCGATTAAAGTTCCCCCGAATTATTGAGATTTTAGTACTTAGAATTAAAGAGTTCTAAAATCATTATCCAAAGTTCACTTAATCACAAGTCTTTTATGCCTCTTTTGCGTCAACAATGTTTGATATTTAAGACCAATATTCTTCTTTATACATGTTTTTTAACTACCGGCGTATAGAGGATGAATTAAGTATCCGGTGAGAAATAATCGGTAAAACTGTAAGCGGGTACATTTTATATGTGAGAAATATCACACAGTTGTTGTGCTACTTGTTGTGAAGGCCTTAACATTGCTGGTGGAAAGAAAGGACTGATTGTTGTGAAAGTTGGCGTTGTGAAAGAGCAAAAAGCTGGCGAAGGTCGTGTGGCTGTCACACCAGAAAATGTTAAAAAGCTGGTTGATGCAGGAGCGACTGTTTTGGTTGAAAAATCAGCCGGAGTCGGTGCAGGTTTTCCTGATGCAGATTACGCTGCGGCTGGCGGCACTATCGTCAGTCACGCTCAGAGTTGGGATAGTGATCTCGTTGTCAAAGTCAAAGAACCTGACGAGGAAGAATATCAGTATTTCAAACCAGGTCAGGTCGTCTGGGGATTCCAACATTTGGCCTCCTCACCTGCCACTGTGAAAGCCATGCAAGCTGCCGGCACGACAGCGATCGGCGGAGAAACCATCGTTGAAAATGGCGAGTTGGCATTGCTAAAACCGATGAGCGCTATCGCAGGTCGCCGGTCCGTCATCATGGGCGCTTATTATCTTGAAGCACAGCATGGCGGTGAAGGCATTTTATTGCCAGGCACACCGGAAGTTGCTTCAGGCACGGTTGTTATTTTCGGTGGTGGGAACGCTGCTTTTAACGCCGCCAGCTTGGCATTAGCCATGGGCTGTCGTGTCACAATCATCGAACTTAAAAAAGACCGCCGTGACTGGTTAGCGAAGCAGTTTACAGGTGAAGCCCTGACGCTCCTGCCATCGACGCCAGAGAATCTCGCCGCGGCTATCAAGACCGCCGATGTCTTCATCTCAACCATTCTGATTCCGGGCGCAAAGCCGCCGAAGTTAGTCACAACAGCGATGGTACAGTCGATGAAACCGGGCAGTGTCCTTGTAGATGTAGCCATTGATCAAGGCGGCACGGTTGAAACTATTGATGCACCAACCTCTATTGATGATCCGGTTTTCACCAAATACGACGTCATTCATTATGCCGTGCCAAATCAACCAGGCGCGGTACCGCGCACAGCAACGATGGCACTGGCAGTTGGCAACATCAAATATCTTTTGGCAATCGCAAAATCTGGGATTGATGGCGCCGTTAAAAATGATCCTGCGCTGGCTTCAGGCGTCAATCTTTATCACGGCCAAGTTACCAACAAAGGCCTTGCCGAATCATTAAACTTACCGGTTGTTTCATTAGAAACAGCGCTCAAAACGCAACATTAGGAGGTGGATAAGATGATGACCGCAACGCAAACCGTGAGTATAAAAGATGTTCAAGAGGCTAGCCATCTCATTCATGAGGTTGGCCGAGTCACACCGCTCATTCAATCCATGTTTCTTAGTCGCACCGTTACCCATGGTGATGTGTATCTCAAACTGGAAAACATGCAGCTCACAGGTTCATTTAAGTTTCGCGGTGCTTATAACAAAATCCGCCATCTCAGTGACGCCGAAAAAGCTCGTGGTGTCATCACGGCCAGTGCTGGCAATCATGCCCAAGGCGTTGCATTGACGGCTCACTTACTCGACATTGATGCGACAGTTGTGATGCCTAAAACAGCGCCATTAGCCAAACAACAAGCCACGAGCGGCTATGGTGCAAAAGTTGTCCTTGCCGGTGATACTTTTGACGAATCTCGTGCCTTCATGGAACAAAAGGCCAAGGAAGATGGCTTAACCATCGTTGACCCCTACAATGATCCATTGGTCATTGCCGGACAAGGCTCCATCGGCTTAGAGATTTTAGATCAGCTGTGGGATGTTGATACCGTCATCGTACCGGTTGGCGGTGGTGGCCTGATTACGGGGATTGCCACCGTTCTGAAACATTTTAATCCCTATATTCACATCGTTGGTGTCCAATCAGAAAATGTCCACGGTATGACGGCCTCGTTGCAAGCAGGCAAGTTGACCCGACAATGTACTGGCCCAACCCTAGCTGACGGCACAGCGGTCGCCATGCCCGGCGATATCACCTTTGGCCTAGCTGAGGAATTAGTCGATGAGATGGTACTCGTCTCAGAAGAAGAAATTGCTGAAGCGATGAAAGACCTTCTCCAACGCACCAAAACTGTGGCAGAAGGCGCCGGTGCATTACCAACAGCGGCCCTCGAGGCCCACAAAATCGCACCGCAATGGCTAGCAGGCAAGAAAGTTGTTGCACTTGTCTCTGGTGGCAACGTCGATTTGGAACGGGTAGCAGATAACATTGATCATTTGTTTAAAAGTGATCCGACTGGGCACTTCATCGGATAAAAGAGAGCGTGAGCTAGCGCGGTTTCTGAGCTAGCTCATGCTCTCACCATAACGCGCTCGCCAGCGCTGAAACCCGCGCTGGCTCGCACTCACTTTCAAAAGGGGGGTAAAGTACCATGGAAAAGACGTTTTCGAAGCACGCCGTTGCCAAGACACATTACGTGCCATACGCAGCGGAAGGTGCTAAAGAAAATAGCGGTGGCAGCACAGCGATCATGATCATGGGCGCCATTTTGGCAACGATCTTCGCAGCATCTACCGCCTATTCAGGCATGAAAGCCGGCCTAACTGTTGCTGCTGGGATTCCCGGTTCGATTATCGGTTCCGGCATGGTCGGTGTCTTTGCCAAAAAGAAAGATATTTTTGGCAAAAATCTTTTGCAAGGCATGAGCTCAGGTGGTGAATCCATCGCCAGCGGCATGATCTATGTCTTGCCAGCCATTATCATTATTGGCGGAAAAGTCAACTTCTTCGCAGGCATCGCAGTTGGCGCTTTGGCCGTATTGTTTGCTGTCGGTGTTGCGAGTTTAGTTGAAAACTACTTACTTGTCGAAGAAAACGGCAAGCTGATGTACCCAGAATCGACGGCTATCTCCGAAGCCTTAGATGCCAGTGAAGCAGGCGGCGATTCGCTTAAACATATGGGCATCGGCTTTGGCATCGGCGGTATCATCACTTTGTTGACCACTCAGGTTTTCGGCTGGGTGAACAGTGTGATGACCTTCGTCGGCAACTCGTCATATCGCTGGAAAATTTCAACAGAGGTCAATCCCATGCTAGCCGGCATCGGCTTTGTCGTTGGCTTGGATGTTTCGCTCACCATGTTCGCCGGCTCCATTTTAGCGAACTTCGGGATCACCCCGCTCATCGCTTATTTCACTCAAATGGCTGGTGGCGGTGCCCATGTTTGGAATGACACCCATATGTTGATGTCTCAAATGAACATCGACATGGTCGCTGGCTCCTATACCAAGTACATCGGCGCCGGAATGATGCTCTGCGGTGGGATCATTGGCGCCATTAAATTGATTCCTGTCATTGTCACTTCCATTAAAAAAACATTGAATGCACGCAATGATGTCGGCGAAGAAAAGAATTCGCTCGGTGTGGTTTCCCTACTTGTTGCTGCCATCGCGATCTTCATCGTCGGTGCTTTCTTAGCTGGCAACATCGTGATCGCTATCATCGCCGGTATTTTGTCACTCGTTTTAGCTTTGCTGTTTGTCATCGTTTCGGCGCGACTAGCTGGCACAATTGGTTGTTCCAATGCACCTGTATCGGGGATGACCATTGCAAGTCTCGTGGTCATGACCCTCGTGTTTGCCTTAATGGGCTGGACCGCCAACGCGCATAATGAAATCCTTTTGCTCTTTGGTGTCTTCATTGTCACCGCCATTTCAGTCGGCGGGGCCTATACCCAAACGCAAAAAGTTAATTATTTGGTCGGTGGCCGCCGCTCCGAGATGATGAAGTATTTCATGATTGCTGCCTTGATCGGTGTTGTTGTTGTCGTTGGTACAACCGTCATCCTCGCCCCGCAACTGGCCATTAAGAGTGCCAACCCACCATTCGGTCTACCACAAGCTAACCTGATTGCGACCCTAACCACTGGGATTCTCTCCGGTAATCTACCGTGGATCATGATCATCGTCGGTATCATCATTGCGATTGTCTGCTGGATGCTTGGTCTCTCCATCATGACCGTTGCCTTAGGTTTCTACCTGCCAATCTCCACGACATCCATTATCCTCGTGGGAGCCTTGCTCAAATTATTGATCGAAAAACTGACGAAAGACAAGGCCTTACGCGAAACCCGGTTATCCTCCGGTGTCTCGCTTTCCAGCGGTTTAATCGCGGGCGGTTCCATCATTGGTCTGATCGGGATTATCCTGCATGTCACTGGTGTGTTATCCAATCGTGTTCCTGCAGGCTTTGCTGGCAGTAATGGCATGGCTGTCATCTTGCTCATCATCATGGCGGCTACCATCGTCATCCCACTGATGCGAATCAAACAACCAGCGCGCAAAGCTCAAAAGCAATAAAGAGGTGTGACACATGACTGCGACTGACACATTACAACATTTGATTTATGAAAAAAATCCAGCAATTCAGTACACTAAAAAAGGCGGAAAAATCACGATTATCCGTCCACAGAATCACCCAATCCAAAAATTCTGTCGGCATTATCTACACATGAAGATTCCTGCCGTCAGTTACCTACACTTAGATGCATACGGTAGTTTTGTGTTCAGCAAGATCAATGGTCATCGCAGCGCCGCCGTTATTGGCAAAGAACTAGCCAAGAAATTCCCCGAAGCAGACGATCACCGCGATGACCGCCTGATGATCTATTTGAACCAAATTGCCAAAAATGACCACCTTATTCAGCGTCTCAACGCAAATACACGATAACGCGCTCGCAGTCGCAGAAACCTATGCATAAGGAACTTGAATCCAATAACCAAGTTTGGGCCATTTGGATTCAAGCCCGCTTATGCTCCGGTTTCTAAACGCTCCTGCTCGCGCTCAACTATTGGAGGAAATCAACATGATTGATCGTATTGAAATTTCAGCTTGCACATCCATGATGGTCGGTAAAAAAGCATCCCTTGATGGCGCGACCTACATCTCCCGCAACGAGGATCGCTTAGTCGCAATCTATCCAAAACGTTTTGTGGTTCAACCAGCTGTAACTGGCCGCAAGGAAACTTATGTATCGCCATATAACAACCTGACTGTGCCACTCCCCGAATCCGGGTATCGTTACACATCCACGCCCGATGCTGACCAAAGCGCCGGGCCAAATGAAGAAGACGGTTTTAATGAAAAGAATGTCGGCGAAAGTGCTACCGAAAGTGTTTATGCCAACGAACGGGTACTTGCTTATGATCCCTTCATCAAAAATGGACTCGCGGAAGACTCCATGACAACTTTAGTGTTACCGTTTATCAACAGTGCCCGCGATGGCGTCCGGTATCTCGGCGAACTGGTCAAAAAGTACGGTTCAGCTGAAGGCAATGGTGTCCAATTTAACGATCAAGACGAAGTTTGGTATATGGAAATTGTCACCGGTCATCAATGGGTTGCGGTTCGCATTCCTGACGATTGTTACGCAGTTGCTGCCAACCAAATCGCGATTCAGGACATTGATTTCAATGATCCGGACAACTATATGTGGGCAGATGGCATTCAAGATTTCGTCAAAGATCACAACTTGAATCCTGACGCCGATCACTGGAACTTCCGGCACATTTTTGGCACCGACACTGAAAAGGATCACCACTACAATACACCACGGGTTTGGTTCGCCCAACGCTACCTTAATCCAGAAATTGAGCAGGATCCGGAATCAGCTGAATTGCCATTCATTCGCAAGGCCAACCGCAAAATTTCCGTTGAAGATATTCAGTACATTATGAAATCCCACTTCAATGAAACCAAATTTGATCCGTTGGGTCACGGCAATGAACACGACCGCAAGACTTATCGCGCTATCTCACTTTCGCGCACGGCCAACTCGCATATTCTGCAAATGCGTGATGCCAATCAAAATGGCGCAGCCGGCGTCCAATGGGTCGGCTTCGGTATCCCGGCCTTTTGCCCGCACGTACCGTTTTTCACCAATGCAACCGATACGGATAAGAGTTATAGCGAGTTCCCAAAGAAGATGGATCTGAGCTCAGCTTATTGGCTCTATGAAGCGCTCGCGATGGTTGTCGAATCGCATTATGCTGAGTTCATCGAAGACGACTTAGCTTATCAAAAAGATCTCAATGAATGGGCACGTCGTAAAATTGCTGAAGTTGATCAAGCTGCCGCCGGGATGAGTGGCGAGGACTTAACCACGTATCTGACTGAACAAAATCATGCCATTGCCAAGCACTACAATGACACAACCCGTGATTTCCTGTTCAAGCTCATCACAATGGGCACTAACTTATCGAAGCTCACCTTCAAGATGGATCCAAATCTATAGTCAAATTTACCAACATTCAAAAAGACATCGCCGCAGCAGTTCCTGCAAAAGCGATGTCTTTTTGAATGCCGCTTATTTGTTAAAAAATTGCCGCTACAGCCTCACCGAATTTTATGCCAAGCCGCAGCACTTTCAGAAGGGAAAATATGGGCCATTTGCCACATTTGTTGCTTACTGAAGTGGAAGACAATTGCTGGTAATAAGGTGTTGATCGCATCTTCCGCTTGGGCGCTGAATTCAGTTGCGCCAACCAAATGATGATCCCGATCAAAGATGAGGATGCTATCCCCCATCGTTTCCTGATCGGTTTGATGGTACCAGTCATCCGGAATATGATTGCGAACAACTTGGTAATCGCCATCAGCAGCTTCTTCTGGCGTCACACCTACTTTTGCAATTCGCGGAGTTGTGTACACAGTCGATGGTATCGCTGGATAGTCAATGGGGTCGGTTGTCTGGCCGCTGAGCAACTGATACAGGTAATAGGATTCAAAAGTGGCCGTTGGGGTCAACTTGGGTTGTGGCTTGTCGAGCACATCCCCGGACGCGAAAATGTTCGGCACATTCGTCCGCAAATGATCGTCAACCGGGATGCCGCGTTGACTAAAGGTGACACCTGCAGCTTCTAACCCAATTTGATCATCATTAGGAATTCGACCAGTTGCATCTAACACCCAGTCAACTTGTTGTTCCTGATGATCGCCATATTGGATCGCAATGCCTTGTGCCGTCTGTTTCAATGCCTGCACATCTGCACTTGGGATAAACTTGACGCCTCTTTTGGTCATGTCTGCCATCACCGCTTTGACAAATGGCTGGTGAAATTCGCGCAACGCTTTGTCTGCATGCATGAAGACGCTGACTTCAGCTCCGGCAGCATTGGCAATCGTCGCAAATTCCATACTGATGTAACCTGATCCCAAAATGCCGATTCGTTTTGGCAATGTTTTCAAGTCCATGAACGCGCGGCTATCATGTGCTAATTCAGTTCCGGGGATGTCGAGGTGATGCGGACGGCGCCCAGTAGCGATGACAATATTTTCGGCCGTATAAGTTTTGCCAGCAACTGTGATGCTATGCGGATCAATGAATTTTCCATGCCCGTGAATGATCGTCACGCCGGTTTGTTTGAGGTTACTGCCGATATTTGTCGGCAGCGGTTTGATCACTGCTTGTTTATGTGCCACTAGCTCCGACCAGTTGATCGTGATGCTGCCGGACACGATGCCTTGCATGCGTTCGGCCATACGTTGCAACACGACTGGTGTGTCCAGCGTGATTTTTGCGTTACACCCATAATTAGGGCAAGTGCCGCCAATCATGTCGCTTTCGATCACGCCAACTTTCTTTCCTGAAGCCGCTAACGGTCCAGCACCATCGAACGCGCCGTGACCACTACCTAAGTACAAGACATCAAAATCGTATTCACTCATATTGATCCTCCTTGTGCAGTGCGTCTGTGACAACGGCTTAAGCATAACAGATTGACGACGACTCGGTCACGGACAATGAACTTTATTTTCTGATAAACTGCTCCTAGCTCATAAGCCAAAAAGACCAACAATTTCCCGCTGTACAGGGAAATTGTTGGCTTGGTTGATGGCTATTAATGAAGTCCTGTCCTGTTTCTGATACTAATTAAAGGTCGCGACTTGCCTGTGGTTTTTTGACTTGGAAGGCAACGATGAGTCCGATAATGGCAAGGATTAAGACGAACACAAAGCCAAAATGCGAACCAATTGTCAGGCCAGTTTGTCCAGCGGCTTTGGCCGAACCGAGTGCGAGCATACTTGTGGCAACAGCAGTTGAAACCGCACCGACAATTTGCTGCAGTGTGTTCAGCAAGGCACTGCCGTCTGCGCTTTCGGCACCGCTCAAACTATTCAGCCCATATGTCTGGGCAGGTGACATCGCTAACGGCGCGCCGATCATTAAGACAACATGCCCTAAAATAATCCACCATAACGGACTTTGTGCACCACTATTAAGCAATATCAACACGCCTAGGATAGCAATGACAAAACCACCGCGGGATAACCATTTAGCACCGTGGCTGTCATACATCCGACCTGCAATCGCAGAAACAGCAGCGTTCACAATCCCGCCTGGTAACATGACAAGTCCGGTCATGGCAACTGGCAGGCCCATCACCCGTTGCAGATACATCGGCAGTAAATACATCGAGGCCAGAATCACCCCAAAATCAAGCATGACGAGTAACGTTCCGACAGTAAACTGCTTATTAGCAAAAACGCGTAAATTCAGCATCGGGTTTGCTAACGATAATTGCCGCTGGGCATAAAGGACTAAACCAATAACCCCAACGAGCAAAGCAAGTCCGACTTCCAGCGAAAGCCAGCCAGCATCACTCGCCATCGTTGTCCCAACCACAATCCCAGCAAAGCCAATCGACGATTCAACAATTGACAACCAGTCGACTGGTGTTTGCGTTTGATGATAAACATTTTCCATCGAAGTTAATGTGAAAATGAAAGCCAAAACCAAGAATGGCACGAATAGCCAAAAAATGTAGTGCCAAGTGAATTTGGCAAGCACCAGCCCGGTAATCGTTGGGCCAATAGCAGGCGCAAACATAATCACCAAAGCAGCCATCCCCATGACTGTCCCTAATTTATATGGCGGGAAAATCTGCATGGCGACTGAAAACATCAGCGGCAAAATCAGCCCCGTGCCAATGCCTTGAATCAATCGCCCAATAAGCACAACCGGAAAAACAGCGCCCATCGCAGACACAACCGAGCCCAGAATAAAGGCGCTAAGTGCAAAAAGAATGATCTTTTTAGTGTTAAACCATTTTGATAAAAGGCTGGATAACGGCATGCAGATCCCGATAACCAACATATAACCTGTGACTAGCCACTGAATAGTGCCCTGTGACACATTCAACGCCGTCATTAAACTAGGCAACGCAATATTAAGCGACGTCTCTGAAAACATACCGACAAACGCCCCAATCATCAAGCCGATCATGGCCATTGCTGGATGGGCAACGTGAAAGCGAGCTTGCGGCATTTCTTTTGTTTGTGATAATTGCATGATAACTTCCTTTTTAGTGAGCGCGAGCCAGCGCGGTTAGGAGCCGCAGTGTAAGTGGCCTCGGGCGTGATGGTCGCACTTTGACCATTGCGACCAAGGTCCTTACACGCAGGTTGCTGCGCTGGCGAACGCGTTAAATGATAAAAACAAACAACTGGCATTGGCTTTATGCGGCTAATGCCAGCTTGATCAAGCGGGTCAGTTGATCCGCGGTCTGTCGCAACAAGTCAGGATTGTCTTTGGTTGCGGCAAGAATAATGGCGCCCTCAATGCTGGCTTGAATAAATTGGCCAAGTGGCTGGGCACGGTCAGGTGGAATACCGGCTGACGTGAGCTTTTTGATGTACAGCGTTTCTAACTGGGTAAAAACAGCGCTGCAAGCGGCCTGCAACTCACGATCATCGCCTGTTTCTAAGGCTATCAAGCTAATTGAATTGCCACCAAGATGCCCCTTTTCCTGCATTTCGGTCGCCATACTTTCTAGTTGTCCAGCCAGCGCAGCGTCAGGCGCCTTGTACCGATCAAGGTCCCGTTGCACATGCTCAAGAATGTGCTGGCCAGCATAAGTAATCGCGGCTTCAATCAATTGCGCTTTACCGTTTGGAAAATAATAATAAAGTGAGCCCTTTGGTGTACCACTGACCGTTAAAATCTGCGCCAAACCAGTAGCTCTGACCCCTTCTTTTTGAAAGAGACTGGCAGCCGTTGCCACCAGTTTTTCGCGTGTATCCATTTGCTACCTCCACTATTATAACAACCGGTCTATATAATACTGCTTATTTTCTGAAAATGTCAATTTTATTTTTTTATGCATGAAAAAATGACCCTCTCATCAGAAGGTCACTTTGCAAAACGATTATTAACCTAAATCCGTTCCATTGGAAGCAATCACCCGCTGATACCAGTTAAACGATTGCTTTTTGTAACGGTTTAAACTGCCTTTCCCAGCATCGTCCAGATCGACACAGATGAAGCCGTAACGTTTCGACATTTGGCCTGAAGAAGCACTGACCAGATCAATGCAGCCCCATGGCGTATAGCCCATCAGATCCACGCCATCATGAATGGCCGCACCCATTTGTTCAATATGCTGCTTCAAGTAATCAATCCGATAATCATCCTTGATTTTGCCATCAGCATCCAGTTTGTCAACGGCGCCAAGTCCATTTTCAACAATGAAAAGTGGTTTACGGTAACGTTCATATAATTGATTTAACGCGATGCGCAGGCCAATCGGATCAATCTGCCAGCCCCATTCACTCGCCTTCAAAAATGGATTTTTGATGCCACTAAGCAGGTTGCCCCCGACTTCAGCATGTTCTTTTTCAACTGTTTCGACTACGGCGGACATATAGTAGCTAAAACCAATGTAGTCAACCGGATGATTTTTCAGCAGTGTTAATTCCTCGGCTGAAAAATCAAGATCTGTGAATTTAAACCCGTTGTCCGCCATCAACGCGTCGGTATAGGCTGGGTACTCGCCGCGAACCTGCACATCGCCGCAAAAGAAATTAAATGTCTGATTTTGCTGCAAGGTCGCCAATTGATTCACTGGGTTGGCATCATAGCCGTAAGTGGTGGCATAAAGCAACATGCAGCCAACTTGAAGCTTAGGATCAAGCGCATGCCCGATTTTCACGGCCCAAGCACTGGCAACAAACTGATTGTGCCATGCTTGAAAAATTGTTTGCCTGTCATTGCCGCCATTATTGGCAACCAATCCTTGGCTCATCACCGGAAATGCCCATGCACTGTTAATTTCGTTAAACGTCATCCAATACTTTACTTGCTTAAAGTAGCGAGTCAAAACTGTTTCCGCAAAATGCTTATAAAACTCGATAAGACGTTTATTTTTCCAGCCGCCATATTTGGTCACCAGATGCAACGGCATCTCGTAATGTGAAATCGTGACAACTGGTTCGATATCGTATTTCAAGCATGTCGCAATAACCTCATCATAAAATTTCAAGCCCGAGGCATTTGGTGTTTTCTCATCACCTTCTGGGAAAATCCGTGACCACGCAATCGAAAAACGATAGCATTTAAATCCCATCTCGCTGAAAAGTTTAATGTCTTCTTTAAACCGATGATAATGATCAATGCCTTGATGGTTTGGGTAGCGATACTTGCTTTTGTCGATGGTCCAGTTGAAATCTGGCCGATTCACAATCGCAAAACGATCCTTGCCTTGTGGTAGCACATCGGCGATTGAAAGACCCTTGCCATCTTCTTGATAAGCCCCTTCAAGTTGATTGGCTGCCGTAGCACCGCCCCATAAAAAATTCTTTGGAAAATTTAGGTATGTCATTGGTCTGCTCTCCTTAAACGCGCTCCCAGCCGCAGAAACCGCGTCTGCTCACGCTCTTTTAAAACGCCTTCACTGGCGCAGCGCGGCTATGCGAAGAACATTAAAGGCAACAGCCGGTCACCCTTAATGCCGCTTCGCTACGCCGCGCTTACCGCGCCAGTTCACGCTCTTTACGCTAATGTCATGACCGGCCGATCATCGGTGGCTCCCTGTCCAAGCGTCGCGATTTGATACTGGTCGGAATTGGTCACAATCATCATCACGGTACTTTCATACCCTTCTTTTTCAATGGCTTCGTGATCGAATTGCACCAACGGCGTCCCAATTTCAACGTGTTGTCCTTGTGCCACAAGTGGTTGAAAATGTTTGCCTTTTAGATTAACCGTATCGATACCGATATGAATCAAAATTTCCGAGCCTTTGTCCGACTGAATCCCAATCGCATGACCGGTTGGATAAAGCAGTCTAATCACGCCAGCAACAGGCGCCTTCACCATGCCGTTTTCAGGAACGATTGCCACACCTTTGCCCATGGTCTCAGATGCAAAGACCTCATCTGCCAAGCCGGTTAACGGCACAAGCACCCCTTTGACTGGTGCTGCTAACGCTTCGCCTAGTTCGCTGTTGGCAGAAGGCGCTATTTTGGTTTTTGCGCCTGCGTTGATACCGCCAAAGAAGTAAGTGAGCACCGTCCCGAGCGCGAACGCGACCACATCGCCAACCACAGAAAGTCCAAAGCCTTTGCCAATAAAAGTTGGCAGTGAAAGCACACTGGCCAAAGCAGCGGCATTTGCCCCAGCACCGGAAATCGCCACGATCATACCGCCGACTGCTCCTGCCACACAAGCAAGATAAAATGGCTTTTTCAACTTCAATGTAATCCCATAAATTGTCGGTTCTGTGATCCCGAATAGTGCGGTAATGGTACTGGAACCGGCAAGACTTTTCATTTTGGCATCACGCGTTCTAAGAAATACCGCCAATGCTGCACCAGCTTGAGACAGCACTGCTGGCAGCAGAATCGGCATCATCAAATCGGTTCCATTCTGAGCAATATTGTTCATCATCACCGGTACCAGTGCCCAGTGAACGCCGAAAATCACGATCACTTGCCAGAAACCGCCGAGCACTAAACCAGCCAAAATTGGCACACTCTTGTTCAACGACACAATCGCTGTTGCCAACCAACTGCTGACCGTCGCACTGATGGGCCCAACCACAATCAGCGTCAATGGCACAATGACAACCAAAAGACAAACTGGCGCCAAAATGTTACGAACGGATTCGTGCCACAACTTGTTGAAAACTGGTTCTAAGAATTTTTGAACAACAACAACCAACAGAATTGGCAAGACTGTCGCGGTATAATTCGCCGGCACGACTGGAATACCGAAAAAGTCAATAGTTGTTGCCTTTGCGCCCAACGCGACAATGCCCGGCGACACCATCGCCGCCGCAATCGCCATGGACACAAACTGATTAACCTTGAGTTGTTTAGCAGCGGTAAATGCTAAGGCAATTGGCAGGAAATAGAAAATACCATCTGCTGCGGCCCACCAAATTTGATACGCGCCGCTTTTCGCTGTTAACCAGCCCATGACCACGGCCAGTGATAGCAAGCCTTTCAAAATCCCTGCGCCGGCCATCGCGCCCAAGAATGGCGTAAATACACCGGAAATGAACGTTAGCAGGCTGTTGAAAGCGCTTTTGAACGTCATTTTCCCTTGTGCGGCTGTTTCACCGCTAGTTTCGCCTTCGCTTAAAGATGGTTCCAGTTTCACGACTTCATGGTAAACATCCCCGACATTGTTACCAATCACGACTTGAAACTGACCACTGGCTTCAACCACGGTGATCACACCATCCAACGCCTCGATTTTATCTTTGGGTACTTTTGCACGATCCTTCAATGTAAAACGCAGACGAGTGGCACAGTGCCAGACCTGATTGATGTTTTGTTTGCCACCAATCAGATT
This sequence comes from Lacticaseibacillus paracasei subsp. paracasei, assembly GCF_000829035.1. Classification (NCBI taxonomy): domain Bacteria; kingdom Bacillati; phylum Bacillota; class Bacilli; order Lactobacillales; family Lactobacillaceae; genus Lacticaseibacillus; species Lacticaseibacillus paracasei. The sequence goes on from NZ_AP012541.1 coordinate 2,238,709, forward strand.
TAATAATTGCTGAGCTAATCCTGATTCATTCATTCGGCCTTCCCCCTTTAGCTACACATAGCTACACTTGCGATTCCCACAGCGAGTGATATGGTTCAGTATCTTGCATCACGATGACTGCACTTCGCTGTCTGGTGTTGCATTCTTTCTTAAACGCGATCGCTAGCCTACTTACACTCCGGTTTCTATCCGTGCTAGCTCACGTTCTTTCTCAAAACGCGTTCGCTGGCGCAGAAACCTGCACATAAGGACCTGAAGCCTAAATGGTCCAAGCCCAACCATTTAGGCTTCAGGCCGCTTATGCTCCGATTTCTAACCGCGCCAGCTCACGCTCTCACAAAAAAAGCCAGAAAGACCGGACTTGTGGTGTACAAGTCGTGTCTTTCTGGTTTTGCCTAATCCAATAGTTACAAGCCAGATGGTTCTGTATTCGCTTTCAACGACACCATCTTATCGTACGCATTAGCACGCGTCAACAACTTTTTTCACTCCGTCAAACTTTTTGCTAAGCGCGCAATATGCATGGTGAGATAGATTTGCTCGTTTTTAGGAATCGCAATCGCTAACTTCTGTTGCATGAATCGGTCAACGTCTTCCATACAGTGAGAAGCACGGGCATAATCTTGTTGAAGATGTTTCAACAAGACATAGTCGTAGTGTTCCATCTTTAACGACAAAGGCGACGGCGCAGCAGCATACATGCGTTGTAGGAAAAATTTGAGGTGAATAACTAGTCGTTGATAATCAGGTGTTTTGACGTTCATGTCCAGCCCTAGATTGTAAAAGATTATTTTCGTGAGACTCGCCAGGGTTTGGGTAAAGGCGAGTGAGTTGAAGGTTTGCTGATGGTTCAGATCGTTGCTCACAAACTTTAACGCGATGAATCCCGCCTCATCTTCCGGCAATTGTTCATGCAATTGCACGGCGATTTGATGCAATGCCCATTCGCCCATCTCGTATTCTTGGGTGTAGGCAACCTGAATCTCCCATAGCAATTTGTTGTGCAATACGATCTTCTCATGCAGCCGTTGCACCGCAAAATGAACATGATCGGCTAGCTCAATCAACAGATAACTGTTGAACGTGGTTTGCAATCGCTTTTCTGCCTCCTGAATGATCCCAGCGGCCAAATCCAAATAAACACTGGGCAGACTGGCAATCGTCGCCGTCGCGATTTTCAGCTTTGCTTGATCCTCTGGCACATAGACTTTCATACTGTCGCGCAAGGCCATCTTGGCGTCTTTTTTAGCGCGGAAACCGATCCCACGCTCGACCACGATCACCTCGCGTTGTTGATGTCTGGCCACGACAGCATTGTTGTTCAGCACGTTTTGAATAATCATGGCGACCCTCCCCCAAAGGTATTCGAATCTTCACTTTGTCGTATTCTCAAAATAGCGTAACAATGATTTTAAAAATTGACAACGTGAACGACTCAGCCGCCGAAAATATCGACATTCAGGTGGGATCTTTATGCCTGTTATTTAGGCTCGGTGCTGGCAGCTGAAACCCGATGATCCGCAAATCGGTACAGCCGATCAGCATAAGCCGCCGACTCTGCACGATGCGAAATCATGATCACGATGCCGTGATAGTAAGCCTTGATAGCGTCCAAAATTAATCGTTCGTTTTCAGTATCAAGATTGCTCGTTGGTTCATCCAGCACCAAAACGCTGCTTGGATGTAACAAGGCTCTGGCCAATTCCAGCCGTTGTTGTTCCCCACTAGAAAATTGTAATTGTCCTGATACGACATTTTCATCAAGCCCCTTTTCGGCCTGACGCAACCGCGACGTCAGCTTGACTTGATCAAGCACGGTCCAGATTTGCGCATCTGTGATCGTCGAATCGTGCAACGTGAGATTGTCACGGACCGACTCAGAGAAAAAGACTGGCGTTTGTGGCAGATAATTCACCTGCGCGCGCAGTGATGCTGGATCAATTTTGGTCAGGTCAATGCCATCAATTAAAATTCGGCCTTGGGTGAGCGGATACCAACCCATGATCAATTTGGCCAATGTACTTTTTCCAGACCCACTGGCGCCGACAAAACCGACAATTTCGCCGGCATGCAAGGACAACGACACTTGCCGCAAAACGGTCTCGTCACGGCTAGGATACTTAAAGGTGACGTGATCAACTTGAATGGTCGCGATTTGATTCAGTGTTTGGGTAGCGTCAATCGCCGCTGATGTTGCTGGCGCCTCTTGCAAAAGATTCAATAAATTGCGAGCAGCCGCAAAACCATTCAATAGCGAGGCTGGCAAATTGGTTAAAGCTAATAACGGTCCGAACGTGAGCGGAAACACGGCCAATAAAGCTTGTTGCAATGGCTGCGGCTGAGTCCAACCGCTCAACCACACAATGAATAGCCACGCTACCAGCATCACCAACGTAGCACTCATATTTTTCAATAATTGACCAAACTGGGATTGTTGAAAGGCGGTCGCCTCATGATCAAATCCCTCATTGCCTGTTTTCATGCGCGCATCAGCAACCTCTAACTGACGCAAAACCGCCATGCCGCGAACGGATTCAAGCAGGTACTGCTGATTAACCGCTTTTTGACGATCCGCAGCCTGAGCCTTCGCCGTCATCTGCTCGTGCCGATAATACGGAATTAACAGCCCGACAGCCGCATAGCTCACCAACACAACGGCCGCCGCCGGATCATTTAAGCTGCTATAAACGGCAACCATCAAGACACCATAAATAAGGCCAATCGCAACCGGAACAATCGTATGTGCGTAGAAAATTTCCATTGCCTCAATGTCACTGCCAATCAGTTTAAGCAACTTGCCGCTGCCTTGGCTATCAAGTTTAGCAGGCGCCAACTGCACCAATTTTCGATAAACCGCACCGCGCAATTCGGCCAAGACGTGAAACGCCACAAAATGGCCAGCATATTGTTCACCAAAACTACCCAGACCAACAATCACCACCGAGATGATGCCGGGGATTAAAAGGTGTGAGGCATTCTGGGGATCGAACAACATCATCGCAGCCAAAACTAAAACGACGACTTTTGTTAATTCGGCCACCAAGCCAATCAGAAAACTGATGATAATAGCCCCCGTTAAGTGGTGGGTGTAACGCAGTAAACTTCTGATCATGATGGCTGACCTTCTTTCAACATTGCCTCGGGATTATCAACTAAGTGACGATACGCTGGCTGATCGCGGTAAAGCTGTGCATGATCCGCGCTGATTAACTGATGATCGTGAATAAACCAAACAACGTCAGCTTCGGCCATCGCTGACAGATCATGGGAAATAAACAGCACAATTTTCTGACGGCTCAGTCGCTTGATCGCCGCTAAAATAATGGCAGCATTCGCAGCATCAATACTTGATGTCATTTCATCGAGCAAATACACCGTTTTGTCTGCCAGTAACATGCGCGCAAAGGCCAACTGCTGCCGTTGTCCCGGCGACAGCAACCGCCCACCTTCTCCAACTTCAGTGGCATAGCCATCTTGCAAATCAGTCACAAAGTGCATCAATCCCAATTCGTCAAGATGTTGCTGCCACTGATCACCAAATTGATTGCCTAAAAGCAGATTTTCCTTGATAGTGCCGGAAAAAATATAGTCATTGGCAGCCACATACCCAAACACCGCCGCGCGTTGTGCGTTGCTCAACGCAGTGACGGGCGTGTTGTCAGCCATAATCGTCCCGGATAATGGTGTCAGTTGCCCCAACAATGCCTGTGTCAACGTACTTTTTCCTGTACCATTTTCGCCTGCTAACCCATATAACTTACCCGGAACAAGGGTCGCATTAATGTCGGATACAAGCGGTGCGTCCGCTTCGTAACCGATAGCAACATCTTGCAAAACCAACTGCTTCAGCGGTCGATTATCCGTGATTTTGACTGTTGCAGGTGTCGTCTTAGACTTCGCAATGGTTGCCAAAATACCGGCTAGTGCCGGACCGTTCGACTTAACCACATGGAAAAAGTAGCCAAGTTGACGGGCATTCACCATCATCATGGCCAATGCAAACCAAGTGGCAAATGCCCCGGCAGCAGGCAGTTGACCCGCAGCAAGTTGCAGAGCCGTCACAAATCCGCCAGCAAACACTGTCAAATAAACAAAACCATTGATAACAAACAATACTTGCAATTGCGTGCGCAGCAAATTCATGGTTGCCTGCCGAAAATACTCACTATCATCGGCGAACTTTTTAGCATACCGATCCGCTGCATTGTACATCACCAGTGTGTTCATACCGCTCAAATCATTCATAAAGCGACCACCCATCCGCAGAAAACCGGCAAGATGCGCCTTGTTTTGCGCTGACATCTTTTTCCCCAAAAACATCATCGCAAAGCCGATTAAAAAAACGCAGGCAAGTGGCAAAAAAGCCAGCCATGAACCATACCAAACCGACAAGCCAATCAACAGCAAAAAGGTAAGACCTGCTTGGATTAAGGTTGGAAATAAGGTGCTATAAAACATATCTAAATTATTCAAGCCGCCAAGATCGCGCTGAATCACCGCATTATCTGCAGCCGTTGCATCCCCTGCATTGTTACGCTGATACAGCGCCTCGAAATAGTGATCTCGCAACTCACGCTTAGCACTCATAGCCCATGCATGACGATGATGACGCTCATAGCCAATCACATAACCCAGCCAAATCAACACCAAGATAACTGTGATGACCAGGGCATTCCCCGGTCGCTTTGCCGCAAAGTTCAACGCTATCATGATTGGCAACAGTGTTGGCAACCAGTCAAAAACAGTTTCAATCACCCCGGCCCAACGCTGGTCACGGCCATACTTTAGTAATCCTAACAATGATCTGCCTCTTTCTTCCTTGCCTCGACACATGTCGACTTTCATCCGCAAATACGGCAATAATCTTTAAAAATTTAAATTGTTTTTTTAGTTTACCACGAGAACTCAATCGTCTTGCAAACATTTTTCGACAACCTTCATCACATAAAAGACCGTCACCAGCTGACAACAGGCTAGTGACGGCCCGGGACTCTCATTATGGGTGAACCAAGCCACCAGTGTCACCGCTCGTTCCCGTACCTGCTTGTGCTGGCTTGATCTCAATCAGCAGTTTATGCGGCAGACAAGTACTTTGCTGACCGACCTGACTGATCCATCCTGTATGAACAGCGATTTGATCAGGTGAATTGTCTTCCTTATCCCGAATGCGCGCCCCTTGCACTTCAATGATGTTGTATTGGCCCTTTGCCGGATACAACGTGAACTGCTGATGACGCGTATGAGTAGTGAGTTGAATACGCCGTTTAACATGACCATTGATCGAAATCACAGCCACTTTTTGATTTGTATTCACGTTCGCTTCCGTCAACGAAAAAATGCCAACCGGAAGAAAGCATGCCACAAATAAGACGATGACAATCACATAATCAAACGGTCGAACATACTTTTTCAACCAGCGCACTCGAATCCCCCCTTGTCGCCGTCTATTTTACACGTCATCAACATGCATCGTATGCACAGGTGTTGCTATTTTTCCGGCAAATGAAAAGCAAAAAAGCTACGAATCTCATAGGACTCGTAGCCTTTTTGATGTTATCTTCATCAACCTAACTTACTTAGCGGCTTTTGCGGCACTGATAATCGCGGTCAAATAACCCGACGTATCAGTAAACGTTGCACCAGAAACGACATCGCTGACTTTCTTTTTGCCCTTCAAGTCACTAACAGCTGTTTCCAGTTCAGCAATCGTCTTTCCTTTAGCAAATTCGTCAATCGCATTTGAGTTTTCTTGCCAAGTCTGGGTCGCCTTGCCTTTTGACTTCATAATTGCTGAATAAGCCTCGGAATTGGCCCGCTTGGAAGCTAACACGGTGCCAGATTTGATTCCCTTGCCAAAATCGGCATTGGAATTAGGCACACCGCCAAAATCTTTACTTGGCATATACTGGAATTCATCCAAGAAGACATTCGCGATCTTATCCCCTTGCATGGCGACCGTCACGATTCCAAATGATTGGGTACCATGCGGCGCAGCAAGCACTTGCCCTTCCGTGATCGTGTTGTCTGTTGTCTGAATTCCTTCAGCTACCATCCCGGTTGTTGCGGCGTCATAGATAGCCTGTAAGTAACCAGCCGTGTCAGCAAAAGTTGCACCAGAAACTACATCGCTAACCTTCTTAGTATCTTTAACCTTGGCAACATCCGCCTTCAAATCTTCAATCTTTTTACCTTTTACAAAATTCGTGATGGCTGTTTCGTTTTCCTCCCAAGTATGGGTCGCCTTGGCCTCTTTCTTCATCAATGCAGAGTACGGCTTGCTATTTTCCGCCTTGGCAATCAAAAACTGGCCTTTAGGATAACTCTTGCTAAAGTCCTTGTTTGAATTCGGGACACCAGTCCAATCGGAACTCTTTTTGACATACTGGAACTCATCAATCTTAGCAGAAACAATCGTGTCGCCATTCAGCGTCACATTTACAGCGGCAAAGGATTGCTTGCCGTGCGGTGCAGCATAAAGCTGACGCATCATTAAGGTGCCGGCTGCCGGCACCTTGGCACTCGCATCGGCGCCGGTATTAATCTTCACCTTAGCATTGCTCGTCTGGCTAGTCGTGCTGCTGCTCTTGCTCGAACTAGAGCTCGATCCACTACTACATGCGGCCAACCCCATGCTGACCAAAAGTGTGGCACTGAGCACTATTAGTTTTTTCATGTCGTTCTTCCTCCTCGTTGTGTAAGCGATTTCATATATAATGAATTCTATCACAAATGAAGGTAGACATCACTGGTTTTTAATTGATATATCACTTTTCACTTCAATGATTGTTTGAATATTATTGATACAGAATGTCTTAAATCAAGCTACTTTTTATATGGAAAATTCATGGAAAGTTTGTCCTTTCTTTCACAATAAAAGTTATATTTTTGATGTTTTTGAACCGTCTTTCTTTAAAAGACATTTATTGATTGCCACCCTCTTTGCAGTTTGTTAGTTATTTCAACATTTATTTGGGCTTCTCATATTTTTGACAAATCTAAACCATCAATTTTCCTGTCCATATAAAAAACCGTCATCACCAGCCGATAACATCACTACCCTAACATCACTGCCAGCCCTATCATGACGTGCATCAAAATAAATGCACTCAGCGTCACCACCAAAATGTTACGCGAACGTCGATAGACCCAGTATAGTGGCAGCTGTGCGACCAACCCGCTGGCAATATTGACAAAGACATGCGGTGCAAGCGGTGTAGTTGTCACAACAGCCGTTACGGCCAGCGCCAAGAGATAAGTTAAAAACAATGCCCAACGCCGATGTTTAATCGCCAATCGACTAAATAACTGTTGACTAGCTAGGAAAATCATCACCGCCGTTAATTGCGTTGCAAGCGTCATGAAAAAGGCGCGGAAACTAATGAGGCTAAAAGCACCTAAGTTACCAAACTGGGCGGCCTCCAGCGTATTGACAAAATCAACGCCAAACCGAATTGGCACCAAGTCGCCAAGAATCCCGCCAAGTGTGGTCGCAATCAGGTACAAAATACCATAAGCGAAAACATACCAGATGTCCCGCCAACGAAAACTTGCAAAAAGCTGACTCAAGCCATCCCAGCCGGCTGCCCATACAGCGCCAGCAAAAATGATGGCACAGTAAAGAACGCCGCCGAACACGACAACGGCTCGAGTCCAGCCATTAGCAACATTCAGAAAAGTGGTGCCGGACATGTTGAAAAATCCGCCAATCGGATTGCGTGTATAAAAGAGCAGATAGGTAAACAAAACAACCGAGAAGAACTTCAGCCAGTTATTGAACGTAAAATGCGGTTCAGTTTGACTAAAAGGAACTGGCCATTGTTTGCGTTTAGCTAATTTTGTTGCTTCCAATTATTTCTCCTCCTTTAACACAAGTTGAACGAAGCCTTCCAAGTTCATTGACAGGACCCGGTCTAATTGATTGGTACTGCGATGCCGATAAGCATACGCCGCCGATTCAAACATCATGTACATCCGCCCATCATGCGTGCTGATCTGTTCTAAGTGCGAAGGCATATCAAACGTGTCAATCGCATCACTAGCGCGGAAGATGGTCTTCTTAGGATCGGTTTTAAAGATATATAACGTCGAGTTACCACCACCATAAGATTGCGACAGAATCGTATAATCCCCATAAAAGGCCATCCCTTGGATTTTCGATAAAATGTCTTGATGCAAAACGGATTGTGTTAACACGTCAAATTGATTCGAGATGCTGGAAGTGAGGCTTTTCCCAACAACCTGCCCCTTATCATTTAAAGGATAACGTTGAATGTTCCCTTTTCCGGTTGGATTAAAGAAGCCGACGAACAACGCATTTTCGTAATAGGTGACAAAAGAAGCTCGGCTAATATTGCCAAGTTGGGCGCGTTGAGAATAAGCCACAGCCTTGGCTTTCTTATCAACATTGTAAGTCAAGGCTGTTTTTAGCTTGATTGCAAAAACTTCAGCCGCATTGTTCCGGCGTCCGCAGATCCAAATGTTATCGTTTTTGGCATCATAAGTTAACCCACCAACATGGGGACGGCCATTCAATACCACTGTGTTAAGCAACTTACCGGTTTTCAAATCCTGAATATACATCACTGAGTTATGAAAACCGTCATGATCATATGCTGTGGTTAATAAGTAATCACCGGCCACCGTAACGCCTTGTGGGGTCATGGTTGTACAAACTTCAACTTCGCCGGTTTCAGCATTGAGTGTTTTCGTTGCCTTTAGACCAGGTACTATCGGCTGACTGCTATATTTAACATTGAATTCGTCTGGCGTATAGTTAAATGTCTTAGCATCTTTAACCGGGCCTAATCGAACCATTAAATCCAAGCGTTTGAACTTTTTCAGCGTTTTTTCGAAGCGACTTTCTGAATATAAGCTGTCAGTGTTGGTCTCTGTCCGTGACGTGTTCGGCTCAACTTGGTAACGTTTAACCGTCCCAATTCCCCAGCCAAAACCACCAATAAAAATGATAATGAGTACCAAATCGACAATCAAAATCATGAGATTTTGGCGATTCAATTTTTTCTTCCCATCCCTATTCAAAATACGTTCACCCTTCACGTTCTATAATCGTTATATCAATGTCATCATTATAGCAAACCTTGCTTCTGATCCGCATCACATGACCTTTTGTTTAACAAGGTTTCCTTATAAGGTAATCGAGTCATTTTAATGTTCGAATGAATGATGTTATTGTTATAATTTATACAATAAGTTGCATATACACCGTTTGGGAGGGGATATGAATATGAAAAAAATCTTGATTGGTATTGGCATCTTCATTGGCCTCGTCTTTCTTGGTGGTGCAGGGTTTTACGCTTGGTATACTCAAAGCACCCCTTATTACACCCAGATTACGACGACAGGCAAGAAGTTTGATGTTATCGATGATGAGACCGGTGCTGCGCGGGATATTGATTATGCCTATACTCAGATGGCCTATGATGAAAAAGGCCACGATACAGAGGTTGATTTCAACGGTCACAAATCTCGGCCTTTGAAAATGCAAGCTTATCTCCGCCTCGATTACAGCACGCGTCGAAACCAAGTGATTAGTTGGGAAGCCGTACCAAAGGAAAAGGTTCCTAAAGCAGCTTTAGCAAAATTAAATCGCTAATTAAAAAAGGTGCGCTGGCGCAGTTTGAAACCTGCGCCAGCGAACACATTTACAAGGAGATGTCTATTATGACGAATGAACACAAAGTTTTACGCGGGTTGTCTTATATCTCGGTCATTTTTGCCCCCATTCTCTTTCCAATTCTCGTTTGGATTTTCACCCCACAAGGTTCCGTCACACGGGACACAGCTAAACACGCACTTTGGCTGCATATTATTCCCACCCTATTGAGCATTTTTATCTTTATGATCATTGGCGGTGTCGGTTTCTTCACAAACAGCATCAACGCAACATCCGCCGTTTCACTTATCTTGCTACTTGTTGCCATGGTCGTTGACATTGGGATGGTAGTCTACAACATCTACACAGGCATTAAAATTATCACCTCCTGATTAACCACTCAACATCGCAAAAAGGGGGCGCCTCTCGTCATGAGAAGCACCCTTTTTGGTTTATCAAAATTTCACCGTAGCCCCGCATCCAAAGCATACAAGTTCTGATACCGCTCGTCGTGCTTAGCCAAGTGACTAGGGGTATCATTCATCGTCAAACGGCCATCTTCAAGAAAAATGACGCGATCAGTTTGATTGACGCCTTGCAAATGATGCGTCACCCAAAGAATGGTTTTGCCTTGCAATACTGTGAACATCGTCTCCAGCAAAGCCTGTTCCGTAATTGGATCAAGGCCGACTGTCGGTTCGTCCAACAGCACAATCGGCGCATCCTGTAAAAGAATTCGAGCTAGCGACAAACGTTGCCGTTCACCACCTGAAAAACCGAAACCTGCTTCCTCGACACTGCTGTTAATACCATTCGGCAATTGGGCTACGAGCTGGTCTAACTTGACTGCCTTAAGAGCAGCGGCAACATCAGCATCGCTGGCCTGCTCATTGCCTAAGCGGACATTGTTGACAATCGACGTGTTGAATAAAAACGGACTTTGATCCAACACTGCAAAAAGATTGGTGCGATGCTGCTGATAAGTCAGGACATCTTGACCGTCGACCAACACGTTGCCAGTTGTCGGCGTTAGGTCACCAAGTACCAGTTGCAACAACGTGGTTTTGCCCATGCCACTGGGTCCGAGAATCGCAATTTTCTCGCCGCTGTGAACGGTTAGATCAATATCGGTAATTAATTCAGGATCTTTTGGCGTGTATTGAAAACTGAGATGCTGCAATGTCATCTCTTTGAACTGAGTCGGTACTGCTTGTTGTTGCGGTAATTGTCGCGTGACCGGCTGCAAATCGTTGAGATGACGAATCGCATCGCGGTATGTCGGCCATTCGCCAACCCCTTGTGCGATGCCGGAAAACGCTTGATCGAGTGGGAAAACAACCAGTACAAACGCCCCAACCCAGTTAGCACTCGCTTGATTACCGGTCCACTCAAGGTTTGTCCAGATCAACATACTAATGACAATTAAGACAAACAGCAGTTGGCCGACAAAGTCTCGGCGCCATTGAAACCGCTTGGACTTCACCGTCGATGCGGCCAACTTTTTAGGCGCCGCCAGACTTTGAGACATAAAATCCTTTTCGCGATGAGTAATGACCCAATCGGACAAACCGAGCACTGAATCCGTCAATGAGACATAGGCATCATGATTCAATTGCTTTTGTTCTGCCTTTCGAAAACGCTCAACTACCAGTCCCCACCAAGGCAGAATCAATACTTGAAACAACAGCAACAACATAATCCATAGTGCAAAGCCCCAGTTGAACCAACCTAGCAACAAAGTGGCAATAACCGTTAGACCAGCGCCGACCACAGTTGGGAAAATCATCCGCAAGTATAGATTCTGAATGTGACCAATGTCATCGGCGAGCAAGCCTAGAATATCGCCGGTTTGATGATGTTCGGACACAAAGGCAGCATCAGTTTCCAACACTTTGTACAATTTTCGCCGCATGTGGCTAGTAATGCGCAACACCCAGTTGTGACTGGTCAACCGTTCAATGTATTGAAACACCGGTCGCCCAATCCCAAAAGCGCGGGTCAAGACAACCGTGACATAAATAGCTGCAAACAATGGCTTCGTGGCACTTTTGTCAATCAGAAAACCTGACGTGAACATCAAGGCACCAGCAAAGACAAAGGTCATAACCCCCAGAATTAACGACCAGAAGAGTAAGCCGCGATAGCGTTTCAAGTCTGGGCGAACCCAGTGCTCATTTTTCAACCAATGCATTGAATTCACCTCGCATTTCGTGCACAAGGGCCTGATACGGCTTAGAATGTGCCGCCAGCTCACTTGGGGTCCCTTCAGCAATGATCTTGCCACCATCAACCACAATCACGCGATCCATTTGATTGAGCCAGTGTAGCCGATGGGTCGCAAAAATCACGAGCCGATTTTTGAACAGCGGCACAAGCGTTTCTTTTAACTCGGCTTCAGTTTCAATATCCAAATGGGCAGTTGGTTCGTCAAACAACCAAATCGAGCGATTCGTATCAATCAAAGTCCGCGCCAACGCAATTCGCTGGGCCTGACCGCCGGAAATACCACGACCGCCTTCCCCGATTCTCGTTGCATAGCCGTCTGCCAAAGTTTCGATCCAATGACTCAACCCCGCCGCCTCAGCTGCCTGTTTCACATCTTCATCTGACGCATCCGGCCGATAAAACCGGATATTGGCAGCGATCGTATCCGCAAATAGATACGGATCTTGTGGGATATAACTCAAATGATCTTGCCAAGCTGCTTGGGTCATATGCGGTACCTTCGTTCCTCGAACCGTCATGGCAGCTTTTTGCGGCTGCAAGAAACCGCCAATCAAATTGAGTAATGTTGATTTACCTGACCCGCTAGCACCGATAATCGCCACTTTTTCCGTGCCGGTAAACTGCAGATTAGCATCTTGAATGCCCGCGCGTTCATTTGGATAGGTGAAATCGAGGTGGTTAATGGTTACCGTATCCTGAGCCTGCCACCTTGAAAAAGCCGGTAACACATTGGTATCAGTAGGTAATGGCTGATCAATCACTTGCCAAATCGCCTTCATCGCATTTTTGCCATTCAAGGTGGCATGGTAGTCAGTCCCAAAATCACGAATCGGCATGAAATATTCCGGTGCCAAGATCAGCGCAACCATTGCTGGATAGAGTGGGATCGCGCCATCCATCAATTTGATCCCGAGGAAAACCGCAACAACTGCAATCGACAAGGTGGTGAAGAAGTCTAGCGCAAACGTTGAGAGCATCGCGATGCGCAAGACGCCCATGGTTTGTTTTCGATAGTCTTCCGACACATCGTACACATTATTCGCGTATTGCCGACTAATCCCCATCAACTGCAAAGTTTTTAAACCACGCAAGGAGTCAATGAAATGATTGCTCATCTTTTGAAACCCAGCATATTGGCTTTCAGATTTATCCTGTGCTGCCAAGCCAAGAATCACCATGAACAAAATGATAATTGGAAACATGATCAGCAAGGTGAAGCCAGTTAGCCAGTTTTCGTACCAAATATAGGCAACTAAAACCCACGGAATAATACTCATGTTCAGTATTTTGTTCAAAATCAGTTCAATATAATTTTCGGCTTCGGGAATGCCATCCAGCGCCATCGTGACCAAATTACCGGTTCCTTCCTTGGCAACGGCAGCCGGCCCCAACGCATACAAGTGCTTGAGCAATTGGGCTTGTAGCCAGGCCGAACTAGTCATGGCAAATCGTGCCCCGATGCGATTGCGCACCCAAACAATGAGCTGACGAATCACAAAGGCAGTCGCAAAAAGTCCTAACGGAAGCCATAAGCCTGCTAAACTTTGCCGGTTCCAAGAATGAACGATCCCTTCAGCAAGAAATTTTCCTTGTAATAAAATAACAAAAGCTTGCACGAGCGCAAACCCGGCAAGCATTGTCATAATTCGTTTCATTCCCGAAAGGCGCATGAGCGTCTTATCGATCATTCACTAACCGCTCCTTTTGCTTGAATCCGCTTGTGGAAGACCACATAGCTCCAGATGAAGTATGCCAAGGCAATTGGCAGCAGAATCACAGCGACAATCGTCATAATGGTCAGCGTCAACGGGCTAGCACTGGCGTCTTTTGCCAAAATGGACATAGCCGCATCTTGACCAATCATAACGCGTGGGAACAAGCCGTTGAAAATCACACCGACAACCCCGACAAGCCCTAGGGCACTGCCAACAAATGACAACACTTCATTATCTTTAAGCACGCCAACATGAGCGGCAACTGTCGAGCCAACAATCACAACCAAAATCAACAAAGTGCTGATTGGGCGTTCTTTGAAGAAGTCGGTCATAAAGAATAGAAGGACAGCGAAGACAACTTCACCAGCATACAACAAGTAGTACAACTTGCTGTTCCAGTCACGCGCACGCTTGCGCAAGTCGCCAGTCGTTTTCAGACGAATAAAGTTTAAACCGTGCATGAGCATCATCAAAGTGACCGCAACTCCGCCGACAATTGTCAAAAGGTTGATTTGATTACCTAAAGTAGGATAAACATCACCAGCCTTGGTAATTGGTAACGGTTGAATGATCGCGGTAAAAATCATCCCTAAGATGAACGGTGGGATTAAACTGCCGCAAGCCAAAGCCCAACGCCAGATATTTCGACCTCTTTTGGTCTCGGCATGTGCAGCAAATTCAAACGACACGCCGCGAACAATCAAACCGAACAACACAAGGAAGAACATGATGTAAAACCCCGAGAAGAGGCTGGCATACCACATTGGATAAGAGGCAAACATCGCGCCACCAGCTGTGATCAGCCAAACTTCGTTCCCATCCCAATGTGGGCCGATTGTGGCAACGAGTTGATCTTCTTCGTCAGAGTTACGCGCCAATAGCTTGGTTGACATACCAACCCCGAAGTCAAAGCCTTCAAGGACGAAGAAGCCGCTGAAAAGGACAAACAATAAGAAGAACCACAAAATCTGTAACCAGCTCATTTTGCGAACGCCTCCTTAGCAAACGGATCACTGTTGACCCCGTAGTCAGTGTTCAGATCGCCTTCAGGACCCTTCTTAAGCACGCGATGTGAGTAATAAATCATGACACCGCCGAGCAAGGTGAAGATCAAGAAGTAGCAAATGTTAGTGAACAGTAACTGTCCAGCTGTCGTTGTCGGCGAAACCGCATCGGCAATTGAATACAGGCCGTAGACAACCCATGGATACCGACCAAGTTCAGTGATAAACCAACCAGCCGTATTAATGATGAATGGGAGCCACAGCGCAAAGCCGAGAATATACAATAGCCAACGCTGATTAAGCAAGGTATCTTTCTTCTTCCGGCTAAACCAGAGACCTAGAACGCCGAGCAGGAACAGAAGAACGCCACCGCCAGCCATGACCCGGAAGCTCCAGAACAAGGTTTTAACCGGCACATAATAGTCCCTGTCTTTGCCATATTTAGCTTGAAGCTCCTTATTAGCTGTCTCCATGCCTTTGACTGCGCCGTTCATTTTATGATACGACAGCAAACTTAATAGATATGGCACTTCAATATTGCCACTGGTCGTATGATCTTTAGTATTGATTAATTCGACAAGCGTCCATGGTGCTGGATCACTGGTATCTTTATAAATTCCTTCAGTTGCCGCAAACTTCATCGGCTGATCTTTAATGATGAATTGTGTCTGCAAATCACCAAAACCGATTGCGCATGCAGAAGCGATGGTGCCAACAATCAAGCCAACTCTAAGAGACTTCTTGTAAAAGTCAACTTGATCTTTTTTAAGCAAACGCCATGCGGCCATGCCGGCTACAGCAAAGCCAGCCGTCGTAAAGGCACCGAAAATAACATGCGGAAATTCAACCCACAGTTGCGGATTCGTGATCACGGCACCAAAGTCGACTAGTTTAACCCGACCCGTTGCTTGATTAATCGCAAAACCGGTTGGATGCTGCATGAAGGCATTCGCCGACAGAATCCAAATGGCTGACAGCGTGGTGCCTAGCCATGTCATCCAAATAAAGATAGCGTGAACAGCCGGTTTGAAACGATCCCACGTGAACATCCACAAACCGATGAAAGTCGATTCCATGAAGAATGCCAGTAACGCTTCAATCGCCAGTGGCACCCCAAAGATGTCACCCATAAACCGTGAATAATTAGACCAGTTCATGCCAAACTGAAATTCTTGAATAATACCTGTAACGACCCCAACCGCAAAGCTGAGTAAGAAGATCTTGCCCCAGAACTTGGCCATCTTCTTATATGTTTCATTCTTTTTGCGCACATACATCGTTTCCATAATGGCGGTAACAAGCCCCATACCAATTGAAAACGGCACAAAGAAGAAATGGAAAACGGTCGTCATCGCGAACTGAAAACGAGCTAGCGATAATACGTCCATTGCCAATAGCATATGTTTTTCCTCCCTTACTAGATTGATTCCAATCTAAGTATACCCCTGAGTTTTATTTTTTAAAAACCAAAAACCCAAAAAATAGCATTGAAATAATGCTTTTCATCATTCACATCAAGTCAAAACTGTTATGATATACAGCTGCACGCTTAATTGACGGCGTTTCGGCCACCAAACAAATATTAACTAAAACCATTTTGAAAACACCTTTGAAAACGATGGAAGAATGAAAACGTATTTAGGGGCGAATCACTTCTTGAATCAGCGGCGTTTTTTTCGGCGCTTTATCGCCAATATGATAAGCGTTTCTGACCATGTTGCTGATAGCGTCAACGTTCTCGGTGTCGGCATGCAGCGTAACCAACGTATCGCCTTTGGTCACAGGTGTCCCCAATTTTTTATGCAGAACAAGCCCTACTGCCAAGTCTAAAATATCATCTTTTTTCGCTCGACCGCCACCAAGTTGCATCGCTGCCAAACCCAGAGCATTTGTGTCAATTTGGTCAACAATGCCAGATTCGGCAGCTTTGACAGCAATTCGATACTTAGCTTGTGGCAGTTTGCGTGGATCATCCACTACTGAAGCATCCCCGCCTTGTGCTGTGATCAATTGCTTGAAGGCATTCAACGCACGCCCGTCACGCAGCGCATCTTCGGCTAAGCCGCTGGCAATCTCTAGACTTGCCGCCTTGCCGCCAAGCACCAGCATCTGTGCTGCCAACGCAACGGTAAGATCATGGACATCTTTCGGACCACGATTTTTAAGAATGGCAATAGATTCCGCAATTTCCAGACTATTACCAATCGTAATGCCCAGCGGCTGGCTCATGTCTGTCAACAAAGCCACACTTTTAACCCCAGCGGTTTTGCTGATACCCACCAAGGCTTTGGCCAACGCCCGCGCATCTTCGGTGGTCTTCATAAATGCGCCATTGCCGACTTTCACATCAAAGACCAAGGCATTCGTACCACTGGCTAACTTTTTACTCATGATCGACCCCGCAATCAACGGAATCGATTCAACCGTACCTGTGACATCGCGCAAAGCGTAAATCCGTCGATCTGCTGGCGCAACCTCGCCGCTCGCACTGATAATGGCTTCATTGATTTGCTGTACCTGCTGCTTGAATTGGGTTTCGCTTTCCACAACATTGAAGCCAGGAATGCTCTCAAGTTTGTCCAATGTACCGCCCGTGTGACCAAGACCGCGTCCGGAAATCATCGGCACCGGCACACCTAGACACGCAACCAGCGGCGCCAAAGGAATACTAATTTTGTCACCGACACCGCCAGTACTGTGTTTATCGACTTTAATACCCGGAATATCGCTCAAATCAAGTACGTCACCGGAATGCAGCATTGCAAAAGCAAAATGGCTGCGTTCCTCTGGCGTCATACCATTAAAATAAACCGCCATCAGAAAAGCACTCATCTGATAATCCGGAATTGCTTTTGCCGTATACTGTTCAATCATCCAAGTGAGCTCTTCATTGGTTAAAGCTTTGTGATCACGTTTTTTCGTGATTAAATCGACCATGCGCATCTCTCATCACCCTTTTCCCAGTTATTCATTCCATTGTACCGCGTCACGCGCCGCCTATGTTAAACTCTAAACAATCAGAGCGTGAACCAGCCCGGTCAGAAACCGGAGTGTAAGTGGCCTTGGATGTGATGGTCGGGCTTTGACCATTGCATCCAAGGTCCTTACACGCAGGTTTCTGGGCTGGTGAACGCGTTTAAAAGAGCGTGAACTGGCGCGTTTAGAAACCGAAGCATAAGTGGCCTCAAGCCTAAATAGCTGGGCTTTGGCTATTTAGGCTTGAGGTCCTTATGTGCAGGTTTCTGCACCAGTGAACGCGTTTCAGCCAAGAGCGTGAACCAGCCCGGTCAGAAACCGGAGTGTAAGTGGGCTTGGATGTGATGGTCGGGCTTTGACCATTGCATCCAAGGTCCTTACATGCAGGTTTCTGGGCTGGTGAACGCGTTTAAACAGACGCGAACCAATCACCCCTCGGTCATGCCGACCACTCTTTATTGCCTGCGAACTTGTTTAGGAGGAAAACTTGATGGACTTTCAAACATTACATCAACTAAGCAAAACCGAACTACATTGTCATTTAGACGGCTCATTGTCGTTAAGTTGCATTCGTCAGCTCGCGAAAATGATCGACCGAAAATTACCGGCGACTGACGACGAACTGCGGCGACTGGTTCAGGCACCAGCAGATTCCGAGAATTTAGGTGATTATCTCAAAGCCTTCGACTTCGTGGCCCCCTTGCTGCAAACCAAAAAGGCCTTGCAACTCGCGGCCTACGATGTCGTTGAACAAGCGGCTGAAGAAAACGTCCGCTATATCGAAATTCGCTTTGCGCCCGTATTTTCCCTAGCAGGCGGATTATCGCTGGTCGAAGCAACGCAAGCCGTCATCGAAGGCTTACACCAAGGCATGGCAACATATGACATCATGGCGAAGGCCTTAGTCTGTGGCATGCGACAGTTGCCCAACACCGATAACCAAACAATGTTTAAAACCACCGCCCCACTACTTGGTTCAACACTCGTCGGCGGTGACTTTGCCGGCAACGAAGCTGATTTTCCAACGAACGTGTGCGCGCCGGCCATTAAAACTGCTCAATCCCTTGGCGTGCCGCTTACGTTTCATGCCGGCGAATGTCATTGCCCGCAAAACATTGCTGAAGCGGTACGACTCGGCATTCCGCGGATTGGCCATGCCACCGCTTGTTTTGATCAACCGGCACTCATTGAGAAAATTGTTGAAACTGGCACCACAGTTGAACTTTGCCTCACGAGCAACCTCCAAACGAAAGCCGCTCGTACACTTGCTGAGTTTCCATATCAGGCGCTTAAAAAAGCTGGTGCCAAAATCACCATTAACACTGATAATCGAACAGTCTCGAATACCACGTTAACCCAGGAATATCAGCGTTATCAGCAAGCTTTTGGTACAACAGCAGCTGACTTTTTAGCATTCAATTTAAACGCCATTGATGCAGCTTTCATTCCTGATGCCGATAAGAAATCATTACGCGACCAGTTACATCAAGATTACGCAACTTATTGTTAATTTTCCCCAATTAAAAGACAAGCCATGATCACGCCTATTGCTTGTCTTTTTTAATGCAGTTAACCAAGGCCTTGCTGATCAGGCGCTTAATCATTGCTTAATGAAAGCGCCACAACTTCGTCACGAATAAAGCCCAAATTCACCGCACATTCATCCCGCCAAAGCCACAGCCCCTTGTTATGCTGATTTTATCAACAAACGAAAGAAGGATGATGCATATGTTGATTAATCAAACTAATGTCATCGCAACCCAATTACAACAAATTGCTTACCCGTATATTAACGCCATTACTGAAACCGGCGTCCCGATCACAATTACAACCAATCAAAAACAGCGCGATGACCCCGCCTTTTGGCAGAGCATCAGCGCTATCCTGAAAGCTCGTTTATGGGTACCCGTTTCAAAGAAGTACCATGAATTAACCGACCATGACTGGCTGGCGACACCAGAAATGCCCTAACTAAGCTTGATAACTTGAAAAGGCCGTCGCAGCAAGCACCAAGGTCAACACAGCATCTGGTGAAAGTGCCGCACTGACTGTCTCAATATGGCCGCTGGTTGCGACTGCGCCAATCACTTCAAGCCCGTACTTAACAATATTCAAGTCACGCTGCGGGGTATACCCACCGTCAAAAACGGGTTCATGATTGTATGTAAAATTCAACTGATCATTTTTGATTGAGCCATCCACATGGTTGACCATGATACGGTCATGGGTGGCGGTCAATGGCGCATTGTCATCTGGCAAGTTTAACTTGTGATCAGATTCAATTGTATAATAATCGGCCTGCTTCATATGCAAGTATTTCTCAGCTGGCTTCTTGAGCACTTTCAAATAATCCACAATTGCGTATACTTTGTTGGGGTCAAGCTGGGTTTTCTTGGCCATCAGGTCATCATTATGCGCCTCAAGCCAGTCTGCTAAATTACTGATACTAAATTGATCCATGTTGTGCCTCCATATTCGTTGCTAATTCTTACGCCAGTATAGCATGGTCTTCAAGTCTGGCGAAGCGGGATTGTCATAAACTTGTTACACATACTGTTATATAATAGTAGTGGGAGATGAGGATGATGCTGAGCAATCGCGAGCCATATCCAATTATCGATTATTTAGGCCGACCTATCAAGCTGTCACTGTTTGTGACCTATCGATTACGCATTAAAAACGGCTATATCCTTGCACTGCGCCGAAATCAACATCAGCAAGTGATCCCGAACCTCATGGCCAAGAATGCGAGCTGATTCGGTTGCTGCAACAGCCACTGATGAACGGTTACTAATTGGCTAGGATGGTGTGTATCAATGCACCATCCTTTTTGATGGCGCCAGATGCGGCACGATCACTCAGTCCGAGGAGCGATCTTCCAGCTTCGGTCCATGCGGCGTCGCCATTGCCATCATGGCGACTGTCAAAATAATAATAACGCCACCCAAGATTTCCGCAAATCCCATATGCATGTGTAAGAAAACGACTGAAACAACCGTTGCACCCAACGGCTCAAAGGCGTCTAGCAACGTGGCTGCCGTCGGAGAAATGAACTGCAAGCTCGCAAGGTAAACCGAATAAGCAATGATGGTGCCAAAAATCACAATGAACCAGTAACCAGCCCAACCTGCGTGATCTAAATGCGGTATTTCCTTCCAAAAAGGATCAAATACATCAATCAACAAACCACCAATCAGTTGCGCCCATGCCGTGACGACAATCGGCGAGTGGCGGTGCAACAAGCCTGCAGGCAACAAGGTATACGCCGCTGCCGCCAATGCTGCCATGATACCCCAGAAAAAAGCATTCGGCGAAATGGCCAGATGAGTAAAATGCCCTTTGGTAACAACCAAAGCCGTCCCCATCATGGCAAAGCAAATCGTCACAATATCAATTCGTCGCGGCTTTTCGCGCAAACGCAGCGCTAAGAATATCAACACAGCCACCGGTGACAAATATTGCAAAATCGTGGCAGTTGCAGCATTGGCTACTGCAACTGCCTTAAAGTAAATATACTGCATCCCGATCATGCCAAACAGAATAAATAGAATTAGCTGCAAGGCATCACGAGTATTCCGCCAAGGTGCTAGAATCGCTTTACGCTCTTTCCAAAAAGCCACGAGCATCAAAACAATTCCGGCGATAATCATCTTCGAACTAATCAGCCATGAAACTTTAATGCCTTGATCAAATAAGGCCTCGCTAATTGGGCCAGAGATTCCCCAAAAGCTTGACCCTAAAATTGCTAGAAAAATCCCCCACAGTCGGACGCGCTTCACCAGTCTTGCTCCCTCTTGGGCCGATTCGGATCAGTCCTGCATCACAACATGATCATCAATTAATCCGGCGCCTTGCAAATAATTATACACGATTACCGGCCCTACGAACGCAAAGCCGTTATTTTTCAAATCCTTGGCGATTTTGACCGATAAGGCACCTTTGGTCGGAATTTCCGCACGCGACTTAGGTCGATTGACCAACGGCTTGCCGTTCACAAAATGCCATAAATAGTGATCAAGGCTGCCATACTTTGCCTGAATTTTTAACACAGCTCTGGCATTGGTAATTGTTGCCTCAAGTTTCTTACGATTGCGAATGATGTCTTGCCGCTGCAATAACTGCTCGACGTCTTCTTCATCCATAGCAGCTACTTGTTTAATCGCAAAATTATGAAAAGCATCGTTAAAAGCAGCGCGCTTGCCAATGACTAGTTCCCAATTCAACCCAGCTTGGAAAATCTCAAGGGATAACAACTCAAATAACTTTTGATCATCATGAACCGGCACGCCCCATTCATGATCGTGGTACGCGCGCATAGCTGGTGACATTTTGGCAACCCAATCCGTATAACGCTTACGTTCCTGATACCGCTGCAATGCTGCTTCTGTCTTGGCTTCTTCAGCGTGATCATTTGGTTTTACCATTGTCCAGCACCTCCATAGACTTGCATAGGCTTCTCTTTTACGGATACATTACGCCGCGCTGGCAGGGATTGCCAGTGAAGATGCTTGCAAGGCAAGATCATGCGTTCACCTGTGCAACGCTGGACAGGATTCCATTCATTTTAACGCGTTCGCAGCCACAGATGCCTACATATAAGGGCCTTGAACCCCTAGATTGCAATAATAAAGTTACCACCTAGAAAGAGGCTTGCTCACTGCTTGAACTGGGGTTTGCCAACGGAGACATTTTCTAGGTTTGTTATTGATAAGCGCTGTGGCTTGTTGAATATCGGTCTCTGAAACCTGATCAAACTGTGTTCCCTTCGGGAAATAGTAGCGAAGTTCTCGATTGAACCGTTCATTTGTGCCCCGTTCATTCGGGTGATAGGCGTGGCAAAAGTAAACCGGTATCCGATAGCGCTTTGTAAGCGCCTGATCGCAGGAAAACTCTTTACCGTGATCAACCGTCACTGATCGAACCGGACCCGGAAAGTCCACCATCAGTCTTGCAAATCCCTTGAGAACAGCATTTTGTGATAAGTTTTCAAGCTTAGTTGTCGCCATTAAACGTGTCACCCGATCGACAATGGTCAAAACAGCAGCCTTTGACCCGCGACCACCGCGAACTGTATCCATCTCTAAATGTCCTTTTTCGGTTCGCCGATTAGCTGACTCACTGCGAATCTCAATTGAGGTGCCTACTGCTTGGTTATAGCGCGACCGAAGGTCTTGTCTTCTTTTATGACGTTTACCGTGATCAAAGAGTTGGCTTGGCTGAAAATCGACTTGTCTTTGATAAATCCAGTGGTAAATCGTGTGTGGCGCACAGTGAACGGCATAACCGACCATTTCAGGGGACCAACCTAGGTTTAGCTTCTCAGTTACCATCCGCTTCAACTTAGGCGTTAAAATCGAGTGCCGACCACAACGATGCCGACAAGTATCGGCATGATCCTGAGCTATAATGGCGCAGTAATCACCTTCAGGGCAACGGTGAAGCTCATGCCTAATAGAAATACGAGAGCGGCCTAAGGTCGCGGCGATGTATTGAATCGTGTGGTGTTGCATCAGTTCTATCTGAGATCGTTCAATTAAGGTTATAATGGCCATGGGACCTGTCCTTCTCTCTAGATGGTATGTTATGCAAACACCATTTTAGCAAGAACGGACAGGTCTTTTTTCACATTTTCTGGGTGGTAACTTTAATTATGCAATCTAGGAACCGAACTGGCCACTTACACTCTGTTTTCTAGCCGCTCCTGTTCGCGCTTAACAAAAAAACCGATAACAAGTTTTGTCATCGGCTCACAAACAATCACTTACCTATTTAGTTTTAACGATCAGGACATCGCAAGGTGCCGTGCGATTGACATATTCCGTGACAGATCCGACAAGGACGCGTTCTACAGCGTTCAAGCCAGTTGCACCGATCACAATGAGATCATTGTGATGGTCGTGCGGAAAATCAGTTGCAATTACCGTCTTGGGATTGCCAAACCGAATGTGAATATCAAGATCATCCAGACCTGCACTTTTGGCTTGATCTTTCAAATTATCTAAGTATTCCTGTGCATCTTGCGTCAACTGATAAACCGCATCGCCGGAAATCATGCCGCCGTAACTGCCAATAAACTGTTTGGTATCAAGCACATTCAAAACATCCAAGTGGGCTCGGTTGGCCAGTGCAACCTTAATGGCCTTGTTAAAAGCTAATTCTGCTTCCTTCGAGCCATCCACCGGTACGAGCAAGCGATCATATTCTTGATCCATTCCGCTCACATCCTTACTTTCTGATTAACTTAAGCATAGAACGCCGAGGAAACGAATACAAGAAATAAATTTGAACACTTAACATAGTAATCTATCCCAAGACCCTGTAAAATAAGACTCAACGGCAGGCTTTACTGATGCGCGTACTGAATCTGATCGAACCCGGTTATTATTTATTAAAATATGTTTTATTTCCGTGGGTTTATGATTGATTTAATACGCATTAATGCTATATTAAAGTTAGTGAGCTTGCATTCTTGAATTTAAGGATTCGGCGCCAAAAAAAATTGAAAGAAATGTGGTGGAAATATGATTACAAATGGTGTTGGCAGCGTGCTGCGACAGATCCGAAAGGGTCGCGGCGAATCAATCGTCGAAGTTGCAAAAGCAACCCATACTTCCCCAGCTAGTTTTACTAAGTGGGAAAACGATCAAACAATTCCGAGTGAACGGAGTATTCGCAAACTTGCAGAATACTATAATACAGATCCGCTCGAATTATTGAGTGTGGCTTATCCGGATAAATATGCTCAGAAGCAAGAAAACGAACAACCGGTCGGTGATGGTCCATCAATCCGTGTTGAGGACTTGTTAGGCAACAACTCAGTTCTGACATACAATGGTGTTCCACTTGCGGCGGGCACCAAGTCGCTGGTAGCGGCTTTCATTGCCGGATTAATTATCGCTCAGCCTGAGTAAAGTTATTCTTCAAGGAAAGCCGTCATTTGACGGCTTTTTTTGTCCCTTCTGATACGCTCAGTCGACATGCCTTATACACGTATAACCCTTGAAAACAATGCATTCTCGCTCACTCATAAAAGCACAGCCTAATGCCCAACTAGCTGGAAAACTTAAGGATGCATTGCCGGTACCAACAACTTTCGCGTATAC
The DNA here is from genome assembly GCF_000829035.1 of Lacticaseibacillus paracasei subsp. paracasei. Lineage (NCBI taxonomy): Bacteria > Bacillati > Bacillota > Bacilli > Lactobacillales > Lactobacillaceae > Lacticaseibacillus > Lacticaseibacillus paracasei. The sequence goes on from NZ_AP012541.1 coordinate 2,263,346, forward strand.
TGGAGTCAAGCGTTTTCATGATGGAGGAATTAAATTTGGAACCCAATGTTCTTGACATTAAAAATGGACTTAACTTTCGCGACCTCGGCGGCTATAAGACAAAATCCGGTCAATTAGTCAAACCTAAGAAAGTCATTCGCTCTGCTAAGTTGAGCGAGTTATCTGACCAGGATTTGCAATACCTTTCCGATTACGGGCTCATCGCCGATGTCGACTTTCGCTCACCCGAAGAACAAGCAGCTGAGCCCGATCGATACCCAGAACACGCGACCTACCATTTTGTGCCGGTTTTCCCAACAGACGAAACCAAGAGTAGTGAACAGGCGGATGCCTTGCAAAAGAGCTTCTCACGTGATCCGCACGCAGGTTTTGAAAACATGGTTAAAACCTACGCCGACATCGTCAAAATGCCTTCTGCACAAAAGGCTTATCGTCAATTCTTCGACATCCTCTTAAGTAACGATGACGAAAATGGTGCTGTTCTTTTCCATTGCACAGCCGGTAAAGATCGAACCGGGATGGGCGCGGTATATCTACTTTCAGCCCTCGGTGTTGATGGTCATACCATTCGCCAAGACTACCTCGCGACAAACGATCTCATTCAGCCGATGGTCGAAAAGAATTTGGCAGCTGCTCGTAAGCATGGCGCAACTGATGCTCTTCTTGCCAACATTCAAGATCTCGGCACGGTTTCGGGTGCCTTTCTTGACAGTGCCTTAGCCACAATCGATGCTGAATATGGCAGCATGCGCGACTATTTGCAAGATGAATTAAAGCTGACCCCCTCTGAAAAACGGGATCTCCGCGAACTTTATCTACAGTAAAAAGCTACATGAATGAGTTACAACAGTTGATGGTTCAATCAGACAATATCTTTGAGCACATCTATCAAGAAACTGGGAAAACACCTCTGTTGAGTCCCGCAAGCGCGGTGTTCTTTGACAGGCGATGTTTCAGTCCCGGTTTCTTTTTTAATTATGCGTGATCACTTTCTGCGTTCTTAACGATACTGATAACAACAAAAAATAGCTAAATTTAATCGGCATCTTTGCGTTCCTACTCTAACTTGGCTAGAATAATGACATCAATGACGTTAAGAGGTGACCGGGATGGATTTAAAAATGATGATTAAAGCCCATGCTAAAGAGTTGGGAATCGACAAAATTGGCTTTACGACCGCTGATAATTTTGCCGCGCTCAAACCTAGCTTGCTCGCACAAAAAGCGGCCGGTCACACGACTGGCTTTGAACATCAAAATATCGATGAACGCCTATATCCTGATAAAATTTTTGACCAGCCACAAAGTATAATCGCAATTGCGTTAGCGTATCCGGCTAAAATCCATGAACGACCGCCGCGAACAGGACCCAAACGTGGCCGATTTGCGCGGGCCAGCTGGGGCATTGATTATCACACTGTGCTTGATCGAAAAATGGCGTCACTTATCAAGTTTATTAAACGAACGGCAGAAAATGATCCTAACTTGCGTTTCAAACCCATGGTCGATACAGGTGAATTAATCGATGTTGTCGTTGCGCAACGCGCCGGCCTCGGCTTTATCGGCAAAAACGGTCTACTCATCACACCTGAATTTGGTTCGTATGTGTACCTCGGTGAGATCATTACCAATATTAAGTTTGCCCCTGACGAACCGATGACCTCACAGTGCGGTGATTGTACTCGCTGTATTGATTTTTGCCCGCCAAAAGCCTTGCTTGGTGACGGTCGCATGAATGGTCAACGCTGTCTTTCCTATCAAACCCAGACGAAAGGCTACATGGATCCAGAATTTCGGCCCATGATTCGCAACGTCCTATACGGCTGCGATATCTGCCAGCAGGTTTGTCCGTTTAATAAAGGCAAAGATTTTCATATCCATCCAGAAATGGAACCCGACCCGGAAACGGTATTACCGGAACTGATTCCAATGTTAACGCTGACCAACAAGGACTTTAAAACGCGCTTTGGCAAACTGGCTGGTGCTTGGCGCGGCAAAAAACCACTGCAACGTAATGCCATTATCGCACTGGTCAACCTGCATGACCGCAGCGCCATTCCTCACTTGCTCGAGGTCATTGAGCATGATCCGCGACCAATGATTCGAGCAACTGCAGCTTGGGCCGTTGGTGAATTACAGTCATCGTCTAATCCTGAAATCGAGACTTTTCTTAAAACGGCCTTGGCAAAAGAAACGACGCCAGAAGCCCAAGTCGCCTTTCAGGATGCACTTGATCACCTAACCCAACATTGAGCATGTTATAATGACTCTTAAGAATACGAGGTGCCTATATTGAAACTATATCAAGGACTCACTCAGGTGCAGGTCAATGAAGAAATGGCCGATGATACACCTGACTTCACCATTACCACCGATCTAACCAAACCGTTGCACTACTCACCATCGGAACTTTACCACTACTTGGATGCGGTCTTAAAACCCGGTAGCCGGCACGATCAGAATAATCTGAAGTATGTCACGGATGCCGCCTTCATCGGCGAAAATTTTGATTTCAACTCAATCCCTTACACTGCTAAGCTAAAGGATTTTGAAGAAAAAATGGCATTTGCTCGCAACCTTGTCAGTGATCTCAATCGTCACGTCAGCGTCAATCTGAATACAAAAAATCATACGTTTGAACTTTTATTCGTTGATTAAGAAAAAATAAAAACCGTTGTTCGGGAAGTTTTCCCCGACAACGGTTTTTTTGTACTTTCAATTTAAGCAGGAATCTGCTATCTAGCGCAAGGCCGGGATCACAGCTGTCAATTGTTGAACAACCAACACACTGAGCGCCATCTTGAGCAAGTCACCAGGAATATAAATCAAAACACTCGCAAGCGCTGGGACAAAGCCCAAACTGGTAGTCGCAGCTAACCACGCGGCACCCAGAAATTCCGTCAAAAGAACCGCACCAAATGTCATACCCAGTACTTTGGTTAACCAAAAATCAGGTTTCAGATAGTGCGTTATGGCCGCATATGCTATCGGTGTCAACAACCAGCCGTACATGAAACCAGCAGTCGGTCCTAAGAAAATAGCAATACCGCCTCGACCGCCTGTCAATACTGGCAAGCCTAATGCTGCCAATGCCAATAACATACCAATTGTGATCGTTGCTGGCCGCGTTGGTAACAACATTGCAACCAACATAACACCCATGTTCTGCAAGACAATCGGCACACCAAGAAAGCCAACAGTGATCGGTGGCGCAAAGGCCAAGCCAATCAAAACTGCCAACAATAGTCCCATCCGTGTCAAAGTTTTTGTTTGCATGAAGTCACCATTCCCATCTTATGTTTCACTTAGGATACCATATCGTGACGCCATGCAGTACCAAAAATCGTTCAGGGCATGTCTCTTTTGTGTTCTTTTGCCGAAAAATCGCCTTTTTGTGGCTAAAATACCCGATTGTTACTTTTCTTCGGTCAATTTACCTTCATAAGCCAGTTTCTCGTTTTCGTAGCCCAGCATGTGATCTTCAAAATGATCAATTTTATAGTCTAGGTAGCGAAGGGTCTTGTTAATATTATCGCGCCGTTCAATCAAAGCATCGCGTTGTTCAATAAACAAAGACTTTCGGGCTGCAATTGTTTGATCGCCTTCCCGTAAAAGCTTAACAAACTCGGAAAGCGATTCAATCGACATCCCAGCCTTACGCAGAACCATGATGTAATAAACCCAGTTGACCGCATGTTCATCGTAGTCACGATAACCACTCTGATTCCGTTGAATTTCAGGCAATAACCCAATTCTTTCCCAGTAACGCAATGTATCCTTTGTCAGATTAAACTTTTTACTAACTTCATCAATTGTCACGCTTATCGCTCCTTCAACAGTCTCAGCAGATCAACGACATGATTATCTGGCATTCACCCGCAAACTAAGTTCAGTGGTCTAATACCGATCACAACGGATTTTTGACTCAGATAGTCAAATGATCCTTTGCATGATGTGACTCACCATGAGCTCCAATTAATACCTGATAAACCTTTGTCCAAGCATCTCAAAATTTTTAGCACACCAAGACGTTTCTACAACGTTGTCAGCCATGCAGAGATTTCGGCCTTCTTTTGGGCGACATTATCACCCGCCATACCAAATCCTTGTTTGACTTGCAGTTGCCCAGCTGCCTGTTTAAACGCCTGTTCATAGGCGCCGGGTGTGCCAGCATCGGTATAAAAAGGCCTGAATACAGCTCGACTGCCTTGCACCTGTTTTAGAAAACTCAAAACTGGTGTTGATGGCGCTGCCGACCAAACCGGACCACCAACCAAGATCGTTTCATAACCGGTCAGATCAGGAATAACCGTTGTCAGATGCGGTAAATTTCCGGACGCTACTTGGTGTTTTGCCCGACCAGAGGTGTCATACATATCTGACGAAAAAGTTTGCTCAGGAACACGTAGAGCTAACAGGTCTGCATCTGTCGCCTGTTGTAAATATTTCGCCAATGTAGCAGTATGCCCTGACCATGAATAATACACAATCAGTACTTTACTTGCCATGACAGTCTCCTTTAACCTTCAACCACGATTAGTGACTTAATGGCCTTCCGCTGATCCATCGCATCATAAGCGTCTTGAATATGTTCAAGATCAAAGCGTTGCGTGAAGACTTTGCCTGGGTGAATCTCGACATTCAAGACGGCTTTGAGTAGCAATTGTTTGTCATCTGTCGTGACCGAAGCGATCCCCCCACGCAGACCAATATTTCGCCAGAACAGATTATTCGTGTTCATCTCTGGCTTTTGAGGTACGCCGACACGACCCACAACTGCGCCTGGACGACCTACTTTAGTGGCAGTTTCCACTGACTGTTCAGTGCCAACACATTCAAGCACAGCATCAGCACCTGCGCCGTTCGTCATTGCTAAGACTTTCTGAACCGCTTCATCCCCACGTTCGGGTACAATATCAGTTGCGCCAAAAGCAATCGCCATTTTTTGCCGGTCTTCATGCCGACTCATCGCAATGATGCGCTTAGCACCGCGTAACTTGGCAGCAATGACGCCGCAAAGGCCAACTGCCCCGTCGCCCATGACAACAACTGTATCGCCTTGTTTAACCTCGGCGCTTGCAGCAGCATGATAACCTGTCGCCATGACATCAGCCAGTGTGACAAATGAATTCAACATCTCATCTGAATAATCGCTCGGCTGACCCGGAATTTTAACCAAGGCCCAGTTTGCATTCGTGAAACGTAAATACTGCCCCTGATAGCCACCATTGCCGCCTGCTTCCTGATTCATGCAATCACCATCAAAACCGGCAAGACAAGCCGCACAGTGACCGCAACCATGTGTAAACGGCGCAATGACAAAATCACCGACATGAATATCATGAACTTCAGCACCGACTTCTTCCACAATGCCAATCGCCTCATGACCAACAAGACTATTAGCGTCTCGATGTGAGATGCCGCGGAACCACCATAAGTCTGATCCGCACACACTGGCTCGAACAATCTTGATGATTGCATCAGTTGGCTTTTGAAGCTGCGGTCTTGGTACATCTTGTGTTTCGACTTTACCTGGTCCTAAAAAAAAAGCTGCTTTCATTTGAAATACCTCCTAAATGTGAGCACGAGCCAGCACGATTACCAACCGGCGTGTAAGTGACCTTGGGCGCGATAATCGCACTTTGACCATTACAACCAAGGTCCTTACACACAGATTGCTGCGCTGGCGAGCGCGTTATCGTGAGCGCTTTTCCCCAGTTAATAAACCGGTCGATCTGATCCGGCCGTATCAGGATCGGCAATCCCGACACTGTCTTTTTTCAAATAATCAGGATCCGCAATGATCTTAAGCACCACGTCGGCCACACTCTTGCGTGAACCCGAAACTCCGACATAAGTTTCATCTTTATGCGTCAGTTGATACTTAACGTCACGATCATTTAGCCAAGGTAGGCGTAAGGTTGTGTAGTCGAGACCCGACTGTTCAAGAAGTTGATCTGACTTCAGAGCTGATGGTAACCCATTGCCGATAGTCGCCTTGTTCCACTTGCCAAAGGCGCCTGGAACTTCGTTATAGATCCCGAGAACATTCGTATAAATCACCCGCTGCACGTGACCAGCCTTCATCCCCGCAATGACATTTTGTGTTTGTTGGCTGCCTTTGCTATGATCAACCACGCCGACAAATACAAGATCCTGGTCAACCATTGCTTTTTTGACATCATCCAACCGATCAAGACTGCCCTCAACCAGTGTGACCCGCGGATTTTTCGCCAACTGGGCCAAGCGTGATTGATGGCGTAAGAACAAGGTTAAATGTACATTGGCGAATTGATCATCGTTGAGAATTTGATTTTCAATCAGTCGTGAGATCTGGCCGTTTGCAGCCATTATCAAAATATTCTTTATCAAAACATCGCCTCCATGTAGATGTGCATCGCTTGCTTGAGTTTTCCCCGTAAACTGATATCGCAGTCATCACTGCCGATTCAGCTATAGGGGGATCACCCCAGTCAAGAAAAACGTTATCTGTATCTAATTCGTTTATGGCTGAATCAATAAAGATGCCATTATCGTGGACAAGTTGCGTTATCTAAACCTTACTTCTTACGACCAAAGGCTATATTAAACCTTTGTGTGCACTCCAATGCAACCACAATCATCATCATTATTTCGCTAATGAATGTGTTGTTGTCGCTCAATTTACGCAAACTCAATCCAGAGGCTAACTTTGGCCTGTTGTATGCCACACCTACCGTAATCGTCGCCCTTGATTTATTGCTCAAGCTAGTCGGTCTCCTTGTTTCTGTGACCATTTTCCCAGCCGCAATGGTGCTGTCAATCTTATTGGCCAGCCTTCTATTGATTTTCTTTCCAAAATCAGCATGAAACAACATGGCAATTTATGAAAATTTGCAAAAAAATAGCTGTGAACGAAATTTCGTTCACAGCTTTCGACTGCCCAGGCTGGATTCGAACCAGCGACCCTTTGATTAACAGTCAAGCATTCTACCACTGAACTACTGGGCAATGAGTATGTATAGTATATTCTCATGTTTCTTAGAAAAATGCAATATTTTTCGTCTTTCTTTTTTGCCATTTCCCTTTAAAAATTTAAAAATAGTTTTGACGTGCGCAGTATGACCACAAAAACGCTGACGGTCTTTGGTTATCGCTCGATGAACCTGCATAGTGCCCGTGAAATGGCCGCACGCTGACAAGCAGTTTCATCTATAATAAAGGTGAAAGGTCGTGAACCTATGGATGCTCCTTACCCGAATATGCAAGATCTGCCTGATTTGCCGTCTGAATCCGGCAACGATCAACCAATATGGAAAGCACTTGCCAAAAAAATACCCTCAGTTGCTGATCGTCGTGTTCTCGTCATTCATTGCGGCGATGGTTGGTTTTGTCGTCATGCCCTCAACGGCGGTGCCACCGCGGTTCTCGGTATTGACACCGATGCGGTTGCCATTCAAGATGCCCGCGCTGTTGCCAGCTCCGATCGCTTACGTTATCGCATCATGCCGGATAAATGGCTAAAACTGTTAACTGGACCATATGATCTCATCGTCGGCTCATTTGATCAATCACCAGAGGAGCTACGTGCCATGACTCATGTTTTAAGTGCGCTGCTTAGTCCTAAAGGCCAACTTATCGCCGCTGTTGCACCATCAAAGCAGCCCATTGGCGATGATCTCGCAGTTGATGAACTGATCAGCTCACAACTTGTGATCAATCGTTGGTACCAAGTGACGGATAAGCGGCTCACCCAAACGGAACAATTATATCTGTTGCTTAGCTCGCGGGTTTCGCACTGACATCTCAAGGTGAGCAACGGTCATTGACCACTACAATTAAAATGAGCACAAAAAAAGCCGAAGCACTTGCTCCGACTTTTTTGATGCATTCATTTAATTACTGAAGTACTTCAACGGTTGCGGACAAGATCCCTGCTGCAGGAATCTGGCCACTCGGCATTGCAACATCTAACTGATTAGGATTGCCTGCAGCAAAACTACCAGTATCATTAACTGTCCGAGTCAATGTTTGACCATTGGACATGGTGATACGTAATACGGTGCCTTTAGGGAAGACGCTCAAGTTAGCAGCAACGCCACTGTAGCCCATGTTGCTACCTAGAACAGCCGGATCATAGAAGCTGATCTTGAAGGTGCCTTTGTTAGTTGCACTTTGGGTTGGTTGTGACGTCTGAGTTGTCTGAGCAACTGGTTGGCTAACCGCCTGCTGTTGTACTTGTTGTTGCTGCTTTTGTTGCGCAGCTGCCTGCTGAGCCTGTTGCTGCTGAACTTGTTGCTGTTGTGCTTGCTGAGCTTGTTGCGCCTGTTCAGCAGCCTGTTGTTGTGCTTGCTGGTTAGCGGCCGATTCAGCAGCAGCTTGAACTGACGCAGCTGATTCAGCGGCAGCACTTTCAGCGGCGCTTTGCGCTGCTGCGGACGCAGCGGCACTCTGAGCAGCAGCGCTTGATGCTGCTTGCGCATTAGCTGACGCAGTTGCGGCCTGAGCAGCTTGTTCGGCTGGTGACGTTGTTTGAGTCGGTGCGGCAGCCGCATCAGCCTTTTTCGTCAATGGTGCCAACTGCTGCAAAGTATTAATACTCAGATAGCGTTCTGGAATCCAGCCGTGGTCTTCAGTTTCATACCAAATTTCTGCGAAGACTTTTTTACTATTCACAAATTTAACGTGTTCACCAGTTGTCACATAACGCTTAACTTGTTGACCCGCTGTCGGTGAGTTCCAAACAGTCGTAGCACCACCGTTGTAGGTAACATCAGCTTCGGTTTTGTCGCTAGCTGGTGCACTGACGGTCGCGGTTTCAGTATTCTTCGTAGCAGCGCTGACGTGACTTGGCTTGGACAATGCCACGGCAGACAGTGCAACTGCTGAGAATAATACTGTACTTAAAAGCTTTTTCATGTTCGTATTCCTCCTGGGTTTGTGTGGTGATTTAACTAACTGAGACTTAGTATAGCTATCCAGTGTTACGAACATGTATTCTGTGTGTTGCGATTGGGTTAAGTTCTATGACAAAAGATTACATTAGATGACATCCTTAACAAACTGACACTGCCTTTTTGTTAAACCAAACTAAAACGGCATCTCTGTCAAACAGATGCCGTTTCACTTCTATAGGAAGAGTCGATCCAATGTTGCTGCCAAAACCTGATGTCCGTGATCCAGTATCCCCAGATTGACAGGGCCTTGCGGTTTGCCTGCTGCCGCACCAATTTCAGCAATCATGTCTGGGGTCACTTCCAGATGGAACTGGAAGCCAACGATATGGTCATGATAAGCGAAGCCTTGCAGCGCATGCTCATTTTCGTAAAGTAATGTACTTCCTGGTAAGCGGCTCATCGCTTCCCCATGCCAGTGGAAAACATTGAGTAACGTGCCATCGGTACCGCGCACGGTGCCGATGCCTTCTTCTGGTTGCGGCATTCGATAAACATTGGCACCAAATGCTTTGGTAATCTGCTGGGCACCTAGACAAATCCCCAACACCGGGCGGCCCAATTTATTGAGGCTGCGGATCAAAATTCGTTCTGCGGCGAGCCAATCAAAGTCATCATTGACGCTCATGGGTCCACCTAGCAAAATCAACCCATCCATCTCTGCTGGGTTCAGTTGTGCAATTGGATCCCCTTGATCAGGGCGGTAAGTGACCATGTCAACTTGCTTGTCTGCGGCCCAGTCTTTAATTGTGCCAAGATCCTCTGTATCAGTATGCTGCATGACTGTCAGCTTCATGCTGTCGTGCTCCTTTCGTGGCCGCTTAATCTTGGCCTTTCAACGCTGCTGCAAATGGCTTGATTGTGGTCATTGCGGGATCATAAATCGCAAAGTAAACCCGCTTAAACGCCCCTTCAAATTCGGGCAATAATAACGCTTTTCGAAACAACTTGGCGACTGGTGCAACTGGATTGCCAAATACGCCGGTTCCAAACGCACCTAAAATGACCTGATCGACATCATGCGCCTTAAACGCCCGAAGCGTCTGCAGAATTTTAAACGCGATATCGTTCATGGCAGTTGCATCATCTAGCGTTGCATCAATTCGGCGATTAGGTGCTGCGACGGTGACAATGTCGACATATTTGTCTGTTAATCGCCGCCCTTGATCATCGAAAAGCTGGCGAACATGTTCTGCATAGATCAACTTCTGACTAAAAAGCCCGCGATTTGGCTTGCGACGATTAAGCTCATAATAATCTGCCATGTGCTGCTCAAGGGCTGGAACCAAATAAGTCCCCTTGGCAATGGCTTCTTCCTGCGCACGTGCGCCAACTGCAACCCCGCCGCCTGGATCGACCGGACTTGCAAAATTCATGACGCCGATTTTGCCCGTCAGTTCACTCATCAATTGGAAAACATCAACATTACGCAAGGCAATTTGCGGCGGTTCTGTCCCTTTCGCTGGCGTTTGCGGCAATGGTTCGCTAATGACCTGTGTTTTGGGCATTTCTGGTCGTGCCTTAAATGCTGCCATTGTCTCTTGGTACATCTTGACTTGTTCCATTCCTGCCACCTTCAATTAAATATTTTCGATTGACCCAAGCATAACATAGAAGCAAAGTGATGGAATTATCGGTCATCTTTGTCATTCAATGTTAAAATTAACTTTGTACGATACATGAAATGAGGAATGGAATACATGGAAAGTGGCCAAATCGTCCCCAATTTATTGGTGATGCTCGTCACCTTTTTATTCGCGGCATTTTTTGTCGCGTGTGAATTTGCTCTGGTGCAAAGTCGTCCAAGTGCTTTGGAAGAAATGATTGATAATGGTACTGGCCGTAAAGCTAAAGTCGAGCGGGCTTTACGAATGGTGCATAATCTAAACGAGTATCTCTCAACGACACAGGTTGGTGTTTCGCTGGCTGGCATTATCCTTGGTTGGATCGGGGAAACAACCGTTGAGTTTTTGTTGGTTGATCTTTTTGGCTTGACCCACCTGAGCTTGCCTAATGGTAGTCTGCACGCGGTTGGCGCGATTTTAGGCGTGATTATTTTAACCTATTTAGAAGTCGTGTTAACCGAAATTGTTCCAAAGAACATCTCGATTGATTATCCGATCAAAACCTTAATGCTGGTTGTAACACCGCTACATTATTTCCATATTTTGTTCTATCCTTTTGTTTGGCTGCTGAATGTCAGTGCCACCGGGATTGTCAAAATGATGGGGATGAAGCCCGCAGACGAAGGCAACGAGGCCTTTTCGCAAGCTGAGATTCTGAGCCTGAGTAAAAATGCCGTCACAACTGGTGACATGGAGCAAAATGATGTTATCTACATGCAGCGGGCATTTGAACTGAATGACAAGACTGCCAAAGACATCATGGTGGATCGAACCAGCTTGTTTGTCATTGATATCACTACCACCGTCAAAGAAGCTTTGCGGGATTACTTAACGCAAGGTTACAGCCGATTTCCGGTTGTTGCGAATGGCGATAAGGATAAGATTCTCGGGTATGTTTACATCTATGACTTGGTCAAGCAAGGTCAAGTCGACCCGTCTGTGAAAGTCTCTAAGCTGTTACGTTCCATCATTAATGTGCCTGAAGTAACACCGATTCATAGCATTCTGGCACAAATGATCAAAAAACAGACGCCAATTGTTGTGGTCGTTGACGAATATGGTGGTACTAGTGGGATTGTCACCGACAAGGATATTTACGAAGAACTATTTGGTACCGTCAAGGATGAAATTGATGATGTCTCTGATGAATACATTCGGCAAACGGATGATCCAAAGGTCTTCCGAGTCAGTGGCAAAACAACCTTGTGGGATTTTGAACGTTACTTCCACACCAATATTAAAGCCTTCACTGATTCAGAAATCATCACCATTGCTGGCTTTATCATGGAAGATCATCCCGATTTGAAACTGCACGATAAGGTCAAGATTGATCATTTCAACTTCACCGTTGCAGATTTTTCCCGTGGCTTTGCTAACTGGTTTGATGTCACACAAGATCCAAAACCAGTTAAACAAACGGTTGCTGAAGAGGTTAAAGAAGCTAAAAACGACGATAACAAGCATTAATCAGGATCCAGCTAAACTTTCAAAAACGTGGTACTCGTTGAGGGGATCACGTTTTTTTATCGTAATCTATTTTTGTGCAATACCGCTAGGCGCAACTACCAGCCGATAAACTAAACCCTAATGACAGCAACGATTTCATTATTTACCCAAAGCCGTTGAGGACGTGCTAGACTGGATTATAACGATTTTAAGAAAGGACACGATATTGTTGACAACAACAGACGTTAATGGTCATCCATATAATCGCTTGCTGCTTGTGATTACCTTGTTGATCGGTACTTTTACAACATTCTTGACGCAAACGATTTTGACCACGGCTTACCCGACGCTGATGGCGGATTTTCACATCAGCGCGAGTGCAGTCCAATGGCTGACCACTGGCTTCATGCTGATTATGGGTATTATGATCCCGGTTTCCGCATGGCTGCTGGATAAATTCAATGTTAAGTATCTCTACTTAACAGCTATGACAATCTTTTTCCTTGGTTCCTTGATTTGTTGGTTAGCACCAGATTTTCAAGTTCTGCTGGCTGGTCGGCTCACGCAGGCAATTGGCGTTGGTATGTCAATGCCGACTTTCCAAACAGTCATGTTCACGATTTTCCCACCTGGCAAACGTGGTAGTGCCATGGGCCTAGCTGGGATTGTTATTGGCCTAGCTCCTGCTATCGGCCCGACGCTTTCTGGTTGGATTCTGCTTAATCATACTTGGCGGGCTTTATTTGCCGTTATTATGCCAATTGCTGCTGGGGTCGTGCTCCTGGCCATCTATAGCATGCGAAAAGTTTTGCCGACCTCGAATCCAAAAATTGATATTCCTTCCATTATTGCTTCTACTTTGGGTTTTGGGGGCTTGCTTTATGGCTTCTCCACAGTTGGTGATGCTGGTTGGACCGATTCCCAAGTACTGATTAGCTTAGCCATCGGCATTATTTTCGTTGCCTTATTCTGCGTGCGCCAGTTACGCCTCGAAACGCCTCTGCTAGAATTGCGGGTTTTCAAATCGCGCACGTATACATTGAGCGTCATTTTAACAGCGGTGGCGTTTATGTCGATGGTTGGTGTAGAAATGGTCTTGCCAATGTACATCCAAACGATCCGTGGTGAATCTGCCTTTCACTCTGGGATGATCCTTTTTCCCGGAGCCATCATGATGGGGATTATGAGTCCAATTACCGGCCGGATTTTCGACAAAATTGGGGCAAAGCGGCTGGCTGTTGCCGGTCTGTTCCTGCTAGTTGCCGGATCGCTGCCGCTGGTCACCCTAACTGCTAACACGCCGATTATCTATATCACGACCATTTACACAGTGCGCATGTTCGGCATTACCATGGTCACGATGCCGGTCACCACTGCTGGTATGAACGCCTTGCCAACACACCTGATCAATCACGGGACGGCGGTCAATAACACGGTTCGGCAAGTCGCCGCCTCAATTGGGACCGCAATACTGGTGTCAGTATTATCAGTAGTCACTAAAGATGCAACGCCAGCCGCTAGTGGTCGACTGCTTGACCCGATCCATTACACCAACGCTATGAACAATGCAGTCATTGCCGGTTATCGCGCGGCTTTTGCCGTCTCACTAGTCATGGCAGCGCTTGGTCTCGTCCTCAGCTTATTTTTGAAAACAGACGTCATTGATCGGAGGGACGCCTCATGATTATCTTGTTATTGATCGTCGGTGCGCTTGCCTTTTTCTGGGCTGTTGTGTTAATGCAACCAAGTCGGCGCCGTCAATTAACGATCTGGGTAAGCGCGGGACTTGTCTTGGCCCCCATCCTATTGTTAAGCGTGAATGACCTTTATCACGTTGGCTTCAACATTGACGAAACCACTGAACTGCAGCCATTAGCACCGATGGACGACCAGTTGCAAATTTCGCGGCGGCCCATTGGCACAGCAAAAAAGCATTTCAGCTATCGTTACCTTATCATTTCCGATGCAACCGTTCATACCGCTACACCTAGTACCACGGTCTCAACTCGCATCGAACACGGCACCATTCCGCAAGTTGCAGTGACAACTCAGAAGCTGACTTATAGCAATGCGCTAACCGCTATTTTGTTTGCTGGATCAGGCGAACAAGGTAAAGCAATTGGCAAAATTTACACCTTCACACTGCCAGCAAATTGGCAGATTGTTGATCAGTAAACGCCATCTTGCACTCGCAGAAACCGATTCACGTTCCGTCATCACGCACTCGCCAGCACAAAAATTTGAAGCTGAGCCATACACTTATGATTTATTAGATCTCAATTGATCTGAGTAATGGGTCTGGCAAAAAGTTTCTTGTCGTGCCAAACTCCGCAATCTCCGGCCAGCTGGGGTGGCAACGCGAAGCTAGAGCGGAGACGGCGCTTCGAGCCCAAAGACCGGTCTCGAAGTCGCCTAACCACATCAGCGCCAAAGCCCGTCGCTGTGTTGTTTGCACGGCTGAGCCCCATCTGGCCTACGATTGCTACGCTTTGGCACTGAAATCTTTAAAGCCCACCCTGCGCTTTCTATCAAACTACTTAGCGCTAAAAAAAGTCTGACGTTCAGCGAAACGCTTCATCTCGCTGAGGATCGTCAAACTTTTTTGATTGCCCGTATTTATTGCGGTTCGGCCAACAGCATGCGGTACAAGGTGCTGATGGGCAGGCCCATGACATTGTAGAAATCACCCTGAATTGACTTGACCAGTAGTGCTCCGGCATCCTGAATGCCATAGGCGCCTGCTTTGTCTTGGTAGGCGTCTTCCGCCAGATACGATTCAACATCCGCTTCACTTAGCGGCCAGAAGGTAACATCAGTCGTCACGACCTGCTGCCGTACGCTACCATTGTCCAAGCGCACCCACAAACCGGTATAAACCTGATGTGTCTGACCACCCAATGCCGTGATCATCTGTTTGGCTTCGGCGCGGTCATGTGGTTTGCCTAATAACTTGCCTTGAAACACCACCATGGTATCGGCGGCGATAATCGTTGCCCCGGGGTAACTTGGTACAAGTGATTGTCCCTTAGCTGTCGCCAAGCTCTGAACATATGCTGGCGGATCCAACACTGGCAAAGCGCGTTCATTGATACTGGCAGGATGGCTTTCAAAGTCAGACACAATCCGCTTTAACAATTCCTGTCGCCGTGGTGAATGACTGGCCAAAATGATCATGCTTGCATTTCCCCGCTTTCGTGACTGTCTTGAATCCGTTTGAACATTTTCTCAAGATCGGTGTTTGAAAAGTGAACCAAGACCGGCCGACCATGCGGGCAATTGAAGGGATTCTCACATTCCGGCAACTTCTGCAATAATGCTCGCGCCTGTCTGTCGTCCAAATGGTGATTGGCCTTAATGGCACGCTTACAGCTCATCATGATAGCAGTTTTCTCCCGAAACGCTGCGACTGTCATGCGACCATCACGCAAAACCCAATCCACCATTTCTTTAATGGTATCTTCTTCCTGCCCAGCTTTAAACCAAGTCGGATGATGTTCAACAACAAAGCTGTTTTGGCCAAAATCTTCCAGATATAGTCCAACCGACTCAAGCACGTCCCGATGATCACGAATGCTAATGGCATCAGCCGCGGAATAGTCTAACACAATCGGTACGAGTAAATGTTGTTGGTCGTTGCTGACTTCGCCAATAGCTTGCCGATAATACTCATAGTTCACCCGTTCTTGCGCAGCATGCTGGTCCAAAATATATAACCCATCGCCTGATTCCGCTAGCAAATAAGTGCCGTGGACTTGCGCCAAGTACGTGAGATTTGGAAAACGCTCAGCTGATTCGACATGCGAAATATCAGGTTCCGGTTCATCTGCCACCAAGGTTGGGACCACATTCGAAGCTAGCCGCTGATACCGCTGATCCCATGCAGCCAGACGTTGCGGTTCGTTAAAAATCGGCTGATCATCCAAATCGCCAATCTCAAGATCTGGTGAAGTTGGTGCCGGTGTCGGCTCCTCAGCAGCCGCGTCTGCCAAGTTAGTAGTTGTGTTTTCGCGCAAGTGCTGCCCTTGCTGCGGCTGAACTGAGGGCATCGTCTTGGGACTGATCTTATTCAATGTCAGTTCTAGTTCATCCAGATCATACCGTTCTCTTTTTGGCAGATTATCGAGCGCATCGGGAATCAGGTTTTCCTTCGCCAATCGTGTTCGAATCGCCTCGCTGAGCAAATGACTAAGCTGATCTTCCTTGCTCAGACGCACCTCGGCTTTTGTCGGGTGAACGTTGACATCGACTAACGCAGCATCCATCTCAATGTTGATGACGCCCATTGGATAACGCCCCACCATTAACTTCGAGCCGTAACCGGCAATAACCGCCTTCGTCAGTTGGAAGTTCTTAATATAACGGCCATTGACAACTAAACTCAAGTAATTACGCGAAGCTCGGGTCGTTTCAGGCAAACTTGTTAACCCGCTAACCCGAAAATCAAGATCTTGTGCTTTGAAATCAACCATTGAGCGCGCCACAGACAAGCCATAAATTCCGGCCAGCGTCTGGCGCAAATCACCTTGACCAGCTGTGCGCACCACCATATTGCCATCATGTGAAACCGTGAAGGCAATATCAGGATTTGCGATCGCCAATCGGCTGACGATATCCACAATTTTTCCCAGTTCAGTTTGCTGCGACTTCATATACTTCAGCCGCGCCGGTGTGTTGAAGAACAAATCATTCACTTCAACATCCGTACCGCGTCGGTGAGCCGCTGTCGACTGCGCTTCAACCTCACCGCCTTTGACGTGAATCTGGGTGCCAATCCCTGAATCCGTTGCCGTTGTCAACTTTACGTCGGCAACCGCGGCAATACTTGCCAACGCTTCGCCACGGAAGCCCAATGAATGCACATTAAATAAATCACGCGTCGTCAGAATTTTACTGGTGGCGTGCCGCAAAAACGCTGTTGCAACGTCATCCGGGGCAATCCCGATGCCGTTATCGCTAACCCGAATCTCCTGCAAACCAGCCGCGGAAATCAGGACGTCAATTTGCGTTGCTTGTGCATCGATACTATTTTCAACCAGTTCTTTGACAACACTGGCAGGGCGTTCAATGACCTCCCCAGCAGCGATCTGGTTGCTTAATGTTGCCGATAGTTGGTGAATCTTTGGCATAAAATCACTTCTTCTTTAAATGCTTCTGCAGGTCAAATATGAAATTCATCGCGTCCATCGGTGTGGCCGCCATCAAGTCAAATTTCGCAAGTTTCGTCAGAATCGGACTATTCTTTGGCGTCGGTTTTGGTTCTTCAAACAACGACAATTGTTGCTCTTCAACTTGCGGCGCTGGTGCTGGCGCCGTTTTATTGGGTGCATCGGCTTCAAGCTGTTTCAAAATCGTATCAGCACGCGCTAACAAATCTGCCGGTAAACCGGCGAGCTTGGCGACATGAATCCCATAACTCTTGTCGGCAGGGCCAGGCATCATTTTGTGCAAGAAAACCAGATTGCCATGCTCCTCAACGGCACCAACATGGACATTCTTTAACTTCGCCAAGGAGTCTGACAAACTAGTTAGCTCATGATAATGCGTTGAGAACAGCGTTTTGGCGTGGACATGATCATGCAAGAACTCAATAATTGCCTGTGCCAGCGCCATCCCATCATACGTTGCCGTGCCGCGGCCGATCTCATCAAAAAGAATCAGGCTGGAAGCCGTCGCGTGGCTTAATGCAGCATTGGCTTCCAGCATTTCAACCATAAAAGTACTTTCGCCATTGGCAAGATCATCAGCCGCTCCGATTCGGGTAAAGATCTGATCAAAAATCGGTAAGTCAGCTACATCTGCCGGGACAAACGAACCCGCTTGCGCCATGATAACAATCAAGGCTAATTGGCGCATGTAGGTACTTTTCCCTGACATGTTAGGCCCGGTGATCAGCAACATATCGGTGTCGTGATTCATGATGACATCGTTAGGAATATAACTGTCTCGGCCAAGTACATGTTCCACGACTGGGTGGCGACCACCCTTAACATTGATATCATGGGTTCCGGCATGCATCGTTGGTCGGACATAATGACTGTTTTCAGCCACTGTTGCAAAGCTTTGCAACACGTCCAAAGATGAAATCTGGGCCGCTAAAGCTTGTAGTCGTTTGATCTGGGCTTTGACCTTGTCGCGAATGTCTTGGAAAAGATCATACTCGAGCGCCGTTGAGCTTTCCTGCGCTTCAAGAATCAAGGTCTCCTTTTCTTTCAGCTCTGGGGTGATAAACCGTTCAGCGTTTGTCAGTGTCTGTTTGCGTTCATAGCGCCCTTCCGGTATTTTGTCCAAATTGGACTTAGTCACTTCGATAAAGTAACCAAAAACCTTGTTGTAACGAATTTTAAGTGTGTGAATGCCAGTTGCTTTGCGTTCCGATGCTTCCAGTTCAGCGATCCATTGTTTAGAATTCTTCATGGCATCACGATAGCTATCCAGTTTTTGATTGTATCCTCGGAGAATCAAGCCACCGTCTGTCACTGAAATCGGCGGTTCGGGTTCAATCGCACGGCGAATCAATCCAGCGACATCGCTGACTGGGTCCATTTTACTGCGAAGTGCCTTAAAACTGCCATCATCAAGCTTACCCAGCACATCCTGAATAGCCGGGATCTGATCCAAAGAGGTTTGCAACTGAATTAAGTCACGACCATTAACGGTACCAAAAGCAACTCGGCCAGCTAACCGCTCAAGATCATAGACTTTAGTTAGTCGTTCCTGCAACTCACTGCGTTCAAAAAAGTGATCCAACAAATCCTGAACCTGATTTTGCCGCACACTGATCGCATCAATATCCAGTAATGGTCGATCCAGCCATTGTTTCAATAAGCGGCCACCCATCGCTGTTTTGGTCGAATCAAGCAACGACAACAAGGTGTCACCTTTGCGTCCCGTTCTGCTGTTTTGCAAAATGTCGAGGTTACTACGGGCGTCCTGATCCATTTCCAGATAGGCGGAAGGTTGATAAGCAACCGCTTTTTGAATATGGGCCAAGCTGCGTTTCTGCGTGTTCAATAAATAGGCCATTAGCATCTGCACAACGGCAGCCTCTGCAGGATCAGTTAGCTCCTGTGACACATAACTGCCTTCACTCGTCGGTTCGGCATCCGGTTGGACTGACAGAAGCCGTTCCCCTTGCTTGAGCATTCCCGCGTCGTCATCGGTCAATTCCTCAGGCACAACGATTTCTT
This sequence comes from Lacticaseibacillus paracasei subsp. paracasei, assembly GCF_000829035.1. Lineage (NCBI taxonomy): Bacteria > Bacillati > Bacillota > Bacilli > Lactobacillales > Lactobacillaceae > Lacticaseibacillus > Lacticaseibacillus paracasei. Next base: position 2,282,536 of record NZ_AP012541.1, read on the forward strand.
TGGTGGCCAGCGCACTCAGTTCGTTTTGCAGAGCAAATTTGCTTTTTAGATCCGTCACTTTGAGCTCACCGGTCGATACATCGGCATACGCAAACGCATAACCTGCTGCATGCGGCATCACAGCGGTAATATAGTTATTCGACTTGGCTGCACCGGCTTTGATGTCAACATTTGTCCCTGGCGTTACCAACTGAATGACGGCTCGTTTAACCATCCCGACAGCTTTTTTAGGGTCCTCCATCTGTTCACAGATCGCAACTTTGTAACCGTGGTCAATTAAAATATCAACGTAACTTTGGACAGCATGGTGCGGGACACCAGCCATTGGGATAGGATCGTCAGCACTCTTGTTTCGTGCAGTTAATGTTAGTTCGAGCAACTGAGCACCTTTGATGGCATCATCATTGAACAATTCATAAAAATCTCCGATGCGGTAAAACAAAAACGCATCCGGATATTGCGCCTTGATTTCGTTGTACTGCTGCATCATAGGCGTTTCACTGGTTTTTTGCGGCACGAAATTCACCCTTCGTCCTTTGACTTTCTTTGACGTTCTATATGAACCATTTTAACAGGTGCGTCAACTTTGAGCGACCCCCTGGCAAGTGCAAAGAGTGAGTTGTCGCGGTTAGAAATCGAAGCATCGGTAAACTTGAAGTTAAATGGCTGGTTTTGAGCCATTTAGCTTCAAGTTTCTTATGTACAGATTTCCGCGGCTACGTATACGTTCAAACCAAAAAACGATCAGATCATCATGATCTAACCGTTTTGCAAGTAGTCTCCCTACTTCTTCAAATGATAACTGTAAGTGGCAATGATGACATTCTCGCGACTTGCAAAGGCGGCGCGCAGGCGGAAGTTGGTTTGGTTGTGAAGAATATTCTGCCATTTTTTACGTGGTACGAACTGCGGAATGAGTACCGTGGTTGTAAAGTTCCGTTTGGCGGCGTTGCGCGCGACGATGTCAACGAAGCGAATAGTTGGGGCTTCGATGGAACGGTATGATGAGTGGATATCAACAAATCGCACCTCTGGAAAATCCGCGCGGAATTCGCTTTGGGTTTCTTTTTCCTTATTGGGATTCTCGTCCATCGAAACGTGCATAGCAATGACATAGTCGCCAATTGACTGAGCATAATTTAAGGCCGCGCGCGTAACCCGAGTGACATTACCGACCAAAACAATGACGGTGCTGCCATCGTAATCATGTTGTGCCACTTCGACCGGCAAGCGTAATTGCTCAGCAACTTTGTCATAATGATCGCGAATTTTATAAAACATGAAAATGGCGAGTGGCATCACAATAAAGAATGGCCAGATATCAAGCAATCGGTAAGCAAACAGGATGACGAGAATTGCAAAGGAAATCAACGCGCCAGAGAAGTTAGCAATCGTTTTGCCAATCCAACCTTTTCCGCGATGACGGAACCAATGGATAATCATCCCACTTTGCGACAAGGTAAATGGAATGAACACACCAACCGCGTACAACGGAATCAGCCGTTCAGTTGATCCTTGGAAAATCGTAATCAGCGCCGCGGCTCCTAACGCCAGTGTCAAAATCCCGTTAGAGTAACCCAAGCGATCGCCACGATCCAGATACATATGCGGCATAAACTTATCTTTGGCCAAATTAAAAGCCAAAACTGGAAAAGCTGAAAATCCGGTATTGGCTGCCACAGCCAAGATCAAGGCGGTCGCAAATTGAACAACGTAGTACATGATACCTGCTCCGCCAAAGGTTTCTTTGGCCACTTGCGAAAGCACCGTCACTTTGGCCACCGGCACAATACCGTACCAATAGTTCAAAAATGTAATACCAGCAAAGAAGAAGCCAAGGATGGCAGCCATGATGGCCAACGTTTTAGCCGCATTCTTTTCTTTAGGCATTTTAAAAAACGGCACCGCATTACTAATTGCTTCAACCCCAGTCAGTGAACTGGACCCACTGGAAAATGCCCGGAAGATCAAGGCCATCGAGACTCCCGGAATCGCTGCACCGACAAAGGAAGTTGCCTTGTACGGAATAGCGCCTGTTGCCACTTGGTAAAGTCCCCAGATGATCATGCCCGTCATGACGACAACGAATAAGTAAACCGGGACCATCAAAAAATTGGCCGATTCACTCATGCCACGTAAATTCATGCTCATCAGGATGAAAATGATGATCAGTGAAATGATCACCTGCTTGCCATAAAGCGCAGGAATTGCACTGGTAATCGCTTCAGCACCCGCGGAAACTGAGACTGAAACCGTTAGCATATAATCAATCAGTAATGAAGCGCCTGCGGTTAGGCCGGCATTTTTACCTAGATTTTCGCTAGCGACAACATACGCGCCGCCGCCACTAGGATAGGCGTGAATAATCTGGCGATAGGATAGTGTCAATGAAATCAAGAGCACTAAAACAAAGGCAGCGATCGGCAATGAGTACCAAATCGCAGCCGCTGACAATGTCGTCAGAACTAAGACAATTTGTTCAGTCCCGTAAGCCACACTTGAAAGCGCATCTGACGATAACATCGCCAGTGCCTTGAAAATGTTAAGCTTTTGACCGCCTTCCTCAGAAGATTTCAGTGGTCGCCCAATAAACAGGCGCTTTAAATGCATCATTTTCATTACTCCTATATGACCCGAATGTATCGGGAAAATTTAACCAAAACACAAACAATCATCAGTGTAACCTAAATAGACGCTCAAGCCTACCTTATCTAACGCAACAGGACAACTTGGTGAGATTCCCTGACGAAAAGCCCCAACAATATCGTCCTAACTAGCATGATGTGCAAAAAAGCAAAAACGGCCACCTTCTCGGTGATGCCCGGGAAAGTGGTCGTTTTCGTTACGCCTTTTCGATAATCACAACATCATGGACCTTCAACTTGCGATGAACCTCGTGCTCGATCTCGCTTTTAGCAGCGTGGTCAATTTTAAGGTCAGCTTTAGGCGTATCAGGCAACAGTTTTTCCAAGACAAAATCAATCTCAGCATCTTTAATGGTGCGTTTGTCGTGGGTCAAGACGACATCGACTTGGTCAAATCCTTCAACGTAATAAACATGAACAGATCCTAACGTATATAATTCAAAAAACTTAACCGGCTTTCGATTATAAAGATACCGCATTGTGTTCGGTAACATTTTGTGCAAGCTGGCGTTAAGCCGAATGGGATTTTGAATCAGCTTCATCAAATCGCCCCTTTTTTTGTGTGTGAGCGTGAACCAGCGCGGTAGAAACCGGAGTGTAAGCGGCCTTGAACGTGATGGTCGGGTTGTGACCATTGCGTTCAAGATCCTTACACGCAGGTTGCTGCGCTGGCGAACGCGTTATGACTGAGCGTGAGCTTGCCCGGTTAGAAACCGGAGTATAAGTGGCCTCAAGTGCATTGGCCGGGCTTTGGCCAGTGTGCTTGAGGTCCTTATACGCAGGTTTCTGGGCAAGCGAACGCGTTATGACTGAGCGTGAGCCAGCGCGGTAGAAACCGGAGTGTAAGCGGCCTTGAACGTGATGGTCGGGTTGTGACCATTGCGTTCAAGGTCCTTACACGCAGGTTGCTGCGCTGGCGAACGCGTTATGACCGCGACATCGCTTTGATGTCCACGGCTGATGATCTTATTAATTAACCATCATACAACATGAAACCATCTTTATTTTACCAATGAATGCCCCTTAGTGACTAATGATTAGGCACAGAAATGTTAATTAACTTCATAAAGTGACCTTGAAAACTTGAAAAGCACACTATGTAAACAACAAAAGCACCGGCGCATAAGCCAGTGCTTTTGTTGAACGCATAGGCAGAAATTACATCATACCGCCCATGCCTGCTGCTGGGTTAGCACCAGCGGCAGCATTATTATTTGCATTTGGATCTGGCTTGTCAGCAACAACGGCTTCAGTCGTCAGCATCAAAGCAGCAACGGAAGCGGCGTTTTGCAATGCAGAACGGGTCACTTTGGTTGGGTCAATAATACCTGACTTAGCCATATCTTCCCATTCATCAGTAGCGGCATTGTAACCAACGCCTTGCTTTTCCTTCTTCAGCTGTTCAACGATGACAGAACCTTCTTTGCCGGCGTTCTCAGCAATCTGGCGAACAGGTTCCTCAAGCGCACGTAGCACGATGTTGATCCCGGTTTGAACGTCGCCTTCTTCTTTCAAAGCAGCAACTGCAGGCAAAACATCTACCAGAGCTGTACCGCCGCCAGCAACGTAACCTTCTTCAACCGCGGCACGGGTCGCATTCAAAGCATCTTCGATCCGATACTTGCGTTCCTTCAATTCAGTTTCAGTAGCGGCACCAACCTTGACAACCGCAACACCGCCAGCTAACTTAGCCAAACGCTCTTGCAACTTTTCACGGTCGAAGTCACTGGTCGTGTCATCAATTTGCTTCTTGATGATATTAACCCGTTCAGCAATGGCATCCTTAGAGCCAGCGCCATCAACAATCGTGGTGTTGTCCTTGGTAACCGTTACCTTGCCGGCACGACCCAATTGTTCAAGCTTGGTGTCTTTAAGATCCAAGCCAAGGTCAGAACTGATCACGGTACCACCAGTCAAGGTAGCGATATCTTCAAGTTGAGCCTTACGCCGATCACCAAAGCCAGGGGCCTTAACCGCAACAACATTGAAGGTACCACGAATCTTGTTCAGAACTAAGGTTGGCAATGCTTCACCAGCAACGTCGTCAGCAATGATCAACAGTGCCTTACCTTGTTGAACGATTTCTTGTAACAGCGGCAAAATGTCCTGAATATTGGAAATCTTTTTGTCGGTGATCAAGATATAAGGATCGTCAAGGTCAGCTTCCATCTTATCATTATCAGTGACCATGTACTGGCTCAGATAGCCGCGATCAAACTGCATCCCTTCAACAACAGAGAGTTCAGTGTCAATCCCTTTGCTTTCTTCAATGGTAATCACACCATCGTGGCCAACTTTTTCCATGGCGTCGGCAATCAGACTACCAACTTCTGTATTTGAGGAAGAAACGGACGCAACCTGCGCGATTTCTTTCTTACCATTAACTTTGTGGCTAATCTTGTGCAATTCGTCAACGGCAGCCTTAGTTGCTTTTTCAATCCCTGTGCGAATGCCAACAGGATTAGCACCGGCTGTAACGTTCTTCATGCCTTCGCGGATAATACTTTGTGCCAAAACCGTTGCGGTTGTGGTACCATCACCAGCAATGTCATTTGTCTTGGAAGCAACTTCGGCAACCAACTTGGCGCCCATGTTTTCGTAGTGATCTTCCAAGTCAATGGACTTCGCAATTGTGACACCGTCATTGGTAATTTCCGGTGAGCCATAGCTCTTGTCCAAAACAACGTTGCGGCCTTTTGGTCCTAAGGTTGTCTTAACTGTGTTTGCCAACTGATCAACGCCGCGCAGCATTGCAGCACGTGCGTCTTCAGAGAATTTAATTTCTTTTGCCATTGTTTTTATTCACCTCAAAATTGATCGATTATTTAGTTACGCAATTGCCATGATGTCTTTTTCATGCAATACAAGGTAGTCTTGACCTTCATACTTCACTTCAGAGCCGGCGTATTTGTCGTATAATACAGTATCGCCAACTTTGACGGCCATTGGCAAACGCTTGCCTTCTGGTGTCAAAGCGCCTTCACCTACTGCAACAACTTTGCCGGTTTGCGGCTTTTGTTTTGCGTTGTTGGCTAAAACGATGCCGCCAACTGTCTGCTCCTCTTCTTCAACGACCTCGACAATCACGCGATCTCCTAATGGTTTTAACAAGGCAATCCCTCCACATTACATTTTTTGATTTAGCACTCGTTATGTCTAAGTGCTAACTACAGAAGTAACTATAACGAGTTTTACGGTTGAATGCAACCCCAAACCGTGGAATGTTATACTTATTCCAGACATTTTTTTAAAGGAGCTCTTTATGTCACTACAAAAACATGGACTTTCCATTATTGGTGCCTATTTAGTGGCGCTGATTGGTAACTTGCTGATTTTCCAAATCTTACCCGTTGGCCGACTCAGCTTAGGTCTTGCTACTGTGATCAGTGTGCTGGCGATGATTGCCGCTGGATTCAGTGAGCGGCAGTTAGTCATTGCCAACGCCATCGAAGAACCTGGGGTTGCCGCCCCACAACAACGGGTTTTCTGGGGACTAATCGGTATCGTTGGCGTTTTGGTCGCTCAGCTTGTGGGTTCATGGCTAGAAACATTTTTATTCAAAATACCGCAAACTAGCAGCCTGATTCACCAGCAGCTGTCCAGTATGGCAACTAATCCGTGGTATTTCCTAGTGATCGGATTGGCTATTCCTGTGTTGGAAGAGCTAACCTATCGCAAAGTTCTATTCGGTAATCTTGTGAATGTCACCGGTATCTTTGGCGGTGCCTTGATCACTAGTCTCCTGTTTGCTTTAACGCAACCGGGTGGACACTGGTTAAGCGCCACATTGGTTGGACTTGTTCTTGCATATGATTATCGACACACTGGCGCAGTCAGCACGGCTATTATCGCCCGCCTTGGATCTTTGTGGGTGGTTTGGCTTTACTATCTCGCCCACACCCTATAATCGTAATCGAATATTAACCTTGACCCCTGCTTTCATCCCTTATAATAGAAATAATGATTTTGTGAAGGAGCAGTTCAAACATGGAGACACGTTCTAATCGCCGCCAACAACAACAGAAGCCGAGGCGTTTTCGCTGGGGCAAATTGATCGGCCTAATCGTTGTGGTTGGTCTGTTCACAACAGGTGCGTATGCCTTGCGGTTATACAGTCAGGCAAAATATGCCATCAATAATACATATCATGCGACCAAACATGTCAGTACCGACATTGCTAACAAGAAGCCGTTCGCCGTTTTGCTACTAGGCGTCGATACTGGTGCTGATGGTCGGATTGAAAAGGGCAACTCTGATACCATGATTGTTGCTGTCGTTAATCCTAAAACCAAGAAAACAACCATGGTCAGTATCCCGCGTGACACCGCTGCAGAGTTAATTGGCACAAAGGAATTCAACATGCAGAAGATCAATGCCGCGTACAACGTTGGCGGTTCGGACATGGCGATCAACACTGTTTCCAAGCTGGTCAATGTCCCGATTTCTTACTACCTAACAATCAACATGGGTGCGCTTGAAAAAGTCGTCAATGCTGTCGGCGGTATTGATGTCGTCGTACCGTTTTCCTTTCAGGATCCATACACTGGCAACCAGAAGTTCACGAAAGGCCCCATGCATCTCAATGGCAATATGGCGCTGGCATATTCACGGATGCGTCACTCTGACCCAGAGGGCGATTATGGCCGACAGAAGCGGCAGCAACAAGTCATCAAGGCCATTCTCAAAAAAGCAATTTCTGTTGGATCACTTGGCAATTTTACCAAGCTCATGGACACTATCTCAAAAAATATTGCCACGAATATGAGTTTTGATGATATGCAAAGTATTTTCTTGAATTACCGTGACGCCGCCAAAACAGTTTCGACTGATCATTTGCAAGGTGTCAACGCATGGGTCGGTGATGGTGCTTACCAGATTGCTTCCGACGCTGAGATGCAACGAATCTCCAACAAACTTCGGACAGCTCTGGGGCTGCAAACCGAAACCATCAGCAATGAAGAGACAAAACAAAATGCGAAGAACACGCAGTTTGACTTTAAGGCAACCACGGACCAAAACTACATTATCTTTACCCCGTATGATTGATCATTCAAAAACACCCGCAGATTTCACTGTCCGCGGGTGTTTTTGCGCTTAAATTCAAGATTCAAGCAAGTTTCTTCTGGGGTCGTTCCCGATACCACCACCAGAAACCAAGAGCAAGAATGGCTATGATTGAAACGGTATAAGAAAGCAGCTCATTGTTTAACAGCCACTGACCAAGCCCGTATGGTATGACAGCCAATGCATATATCATGACCACCCAGCGTAATTTTGGCAGTAAGAGAACATTGCCCGCATTTTCCAGCGAAATGTGGTCAAATAACCACCGCGTCGCAAAATAGCCGATAATACTGATAACCATCGCGGCAATAAAGTAGGCAAAAAATAAGTTGTTGCCTGATAACCGGACTGGATTCGACCGCATCGTTGAATAGATCAGTCGATCTGCTGCAGTTGCCCCAAACCACGTACCGAACAGCCCGAAGACCCCCATCCAAAACGGTGACGCGAAAATCGTACCAATGGCGGTGCCGATTGTATACATGAAACTAACAACCGCTATATTCATGAGCAAAACACCTAAAAGATTCATCCCACTCAATCCGACATACATAGCAGGAATGGCAACATAATAACCTATGATGGTGATCCCTGAGCCAAGCATCATCACACCAAGAAGACTCAGAAAACCATACCAATAACGTGTTGCAAATACCCTTCTTCGGCGAAACCCACTACTGAAAATGGCTGCATTAAAACCACTCGCTTGGTCAATACTGGCTATTGCTAAACCGACTATTAGCGGAATCAAATACGAGACAACCGTGAAAAAGCGACCACTAATAAGGTCAGACAAAAGTTGCCCTTTTTGATTTGGAATAAAAAGATGACGCTGGTCTTCCCGATACTCTTCATAACTTTTATTGTTATAAAAAGTAAGGTGATTTTTCTTGGCCTCTTGTTTACTTTCTTCAAACTGCGCTAAGTCCATGACGTATTTTTGCTCGTTATGATAATTTTGTATGCTTTGACCCAAATTCACCGCTGACAGCAACAGTGCAAAGACTACCATCACCCGCAACAAAACTTTATGTCGCGATCTTACCAGTTTCAATAAACGATCTTCACCCATTTATTTCACCTCCGCGTTTTTGGCGCGAAACTCAACTTTAAATAAATCAGATAGCGATAACGGCAAACTCTCATTCAGCACGGGTTCTTCGGCGGCAATCGCGGCCTTGACTTCAGGTGTGAAATGCGGGAAAACCGCTTCGATCACGCGTCCACGAATGGTCAGAATCCGACCTTGTTCCCTGATCACATCAGGAATCGCCTTGGTTTTGAAAACTAACTGCAGCTTGATCGCCTGCTGTCTGACGTCCTCTAGCGTCAAGTCCTGACTGATCCGACCGGCTTTAACGAACAAAACGCGATCTGACAAGCCGTCTAATTCGACTAGATTATGTGAGGCGATGAGAAAGGTTCGTTTACCATCAGCAACAGCATCTACCACCAAATTGACAATCCGCTCGCGAATCAGCAAATCCAACCCATCAAATGGTTCATCCAGAAAAACATACGGTGCCCCGCTCGCCAGCGCCAACGCCACCATCACCAATGCCTGGTAACCTTTTGAAAGACTCTGAAAACGTTGTGATCCTTGCAGGCCGAACTTTTTGATTAGCGCCATAAACCGCGCTTGATCAAACGTCGCATAGAGCAATTGATAATCGCCGGCGATTTTATCCAGCCGGTATTTACGGAAGAAGAGATGTTGATTATCAAGGTAAAAAAGATTTTCGCGTTGTTCCGGATGGTCGGTCAAGTCCTGTTCATCCAACTCAATGGTGCCCCCGTCCGCACGATATTGATGCGTCACTGTTCGGAAGATGGTCGTTTTCCCAATACCGTTAGGCCCGACAAGCCCGACCACCTGCCCTAGTGATAAGGAAAATGTGATGTTATTCAGTACAGCCTGATCGGCAATCTTTTTTTGCAATTTTGTGATCGTTAAACTCATGCTTGTCCCTCCTTCTCATTGAGCCATGCCTGCAGAATGGGAATGCTGATCCCCAAACTCTGCGCTTCAACCACTAAGGCATCAAATTTAGGCCGAAATGCCGCAATATCTTTTGTATTGGCCTGCCTTAACGGTTCGGCAATGAACGAGCCGCGTCCTGGCTCAACATAGATCACGCCATCTGCTTCAAGCTGCTTATAGGCCTTTGCAATCGTGTTGGGATTGAGCTGCTCTTGTTTTGCCATCTCTCGCACCGATGGCAATTTGTCACCTGGCAGCAGCACGCCTTGCACCACTTGTGCTTTAATTTGCAACACAAGGCGCTCGTAGTAAGCCAAATGGGCATACGGATCAGTCGCCATGACCACGCCCCCTTTCGTATTATGTGTACTATTATACGTAGTACACTTAAAAAGGCAAGCGAAAAGAGCAAGTCTTATCGAACGACTTGCTCTCACGTTTTTTCCAAACAAAAAACGCCGACTAGCGGCGTTTTCGACAAATTATGCTTCTGGTTCTTTTAGAGTCGGCCCGTAATGCTCCAAGAAATAAATGAGCGTCTGTAATTCTGTTGCTAGGTCAACGTTTTGCACGCGAACATAACTTGGTACAGAGATGCGAATCGGGGTGAAGTTCATGATGCCCTTGATCCCTGCTTTAACCAAATCATCCGTAATGTGTTGCGCAGCATCAATCGGCACCGTCAAAATCACAATTTCGATTTGCTGATCCTTGATCTGTTTGATCATTTCATCCATGGGATAGATTGGGACACCGCTTTGGATGGTACCAGCTAATTCGGGATTAATATCAAAGCCAGCACTAATCCGAATGTTGTTTGCCTGCCGAAAGTTGTAATTCAACAGCGCGTGACCAAGATTGCCAACACCGACTAACCCGACATTGGTTAACCGATCCTGATTCAGAATCTTTTTAAAGAAATTAAGTAGATCGACGACATCATAGCCGTAACCGCGTTTACCCAATGCACCAAAGTATGAAAAATCACGCCGAATAGTTGCCGAATCAACCTTCACTGCGTCCGACAATTCAGTCGAACTGATCTTGGTTGTTCCGGAATTGGCTAGAAAATTCAGATAACGGTAGTACACGGGCAGGCGTTTTGCCGTTGCTTTGGGGATGATTGTTTCCGCCATATAAGCAAGCCTCCTGTAGAAGTATTCCCACGCAGAACATGTGAGCTGTCCAACATAGTATCTCTTGCTTATATTAGCTGGTTTATAGTGTGAAGGCAAGCGGATACATCTTCACAAGCAAATTTTTTATTATCCAGGGACCATCGGGGAACGCGCGCCGATGAACGAAACTATGGTATATTAGGTTCTAACGATTATTGTGAAAGAAGGTATCCCTGTGATCATTTTGCAGGCGCAACAAGTTGGCCGCAGTTTTAACGGCAATGAATTATTTGCTAACGTCAACTTAGAAATTCAAAACGGCGCGCGCATTGGCTTAGTCGGGCCCAACGGCATTGGCAAGACGACCCTGCTGGAGATCCTGACTGGTATTGCCCCACCCGATGCTGGTCAGGTCACAACCATGAAGAACCTGTCAATTGGTTATTTAGCACAGAATTCAGGACTTGATTCTGACAAAACGATTTTTAAAGAAATGCTGACGGTCTTTGCACCATTACAAGCGATGGCTCGGCAAATACATGACTTAGAAGTTAAACTCGGTGATCCGCAACTCATCGCCGACAAAGAAGCTTTTGCGGCAACGATGAAACAATACGATCAATTGCAACATGACTTTAACGAACAAAATGGTTATGGCTATGAAGCCGAAATTCGTTCCGTTTTACATGGTTTTCAGTTCGGCGAAACGACTTATGACAAGCCGGTTGGCACTTTATCTGGCGGTGAGCGGTCTCGATTGGCGCTGGCGAAGCTGCTACTCGAAAAACACGACTTGATCATCCTTGACGAACCCACCAACCATCTTGACATTGAAACCTTGAGTTGGCTTGAAGGGTACTTAAAAACCTATCCGGGCGCTATTTTAACTGTCAGTCATGACCAATATTTCCTCGATCACGTGGTCACTGAGATCTATGAATTAGATCATCACCACGCGACACATTACAAAACTAACTATAGCGGCTATCTCAAGCAAAAAGCTGATCGTCAAGCTCAAGCTTGGAAGGCTTACAATAAGCAGCAGGAAGAAATTGCCAAGCTGCAGGATTTTGTCGACAAGAATATTGTCCGCGCTAGCACCACCAAACAGGCTCAAGCTCGACGTAAACAATTAGAAAAAATGGATGTGCTTGAAAAACCTGCTGGCGATAATAAGACGGTGCATTTTAACTTTACCCCAACGCGACCAAGCGGTAATGAAGTTTTAAAAGTCGAGCAGGCGACAGTTGGTTATGAGCCGGACAAACCCATGGCTGGCCCGATTGACTTTCAAGTGAATAAGTTTGACCGAATTGCGATCATCGGACCAAATGGTGTCGGTAAATCTACTTTACTGAAAAGTGTTTTGGGAAAAATTCCTTTTCTTAAAGGAGATGCCAAGTTTGGCGCCAATGTCGACGTAGGCTATTACGATCAGGAAATTCAACAGCTTAACCCTAAAAACACTGTCATTGACGAAATCTGGGACGATCACCCGATGATGCCTGAGAAGGATGTCCGGTCCGTGCTCGCGGCCTTCCTTTTTTTGGCGGACGACATTCAAAAACCGGTCAGTGCCTTATCTGGCGGCCAAAAAGCGCGGCTGGAACTCACTAAATTAGCGTTGAAACACGATAATTTCTTAGTGCTTGATGAACCGACCAACCATTTGGACATCAACAGCAAAGAAGTCCTAGAACAGGCCTTAAAAGACTTCAGCGGGACTGTCTTATTTGTTTCGCATGACCGGTACTTCATCAACGAGTTGGCAACAAATGTGGTCGCTATTGCCCCGACCGGCAGCACTACTTATCTGGGCAACTGGGATTACTATCAAGAAAAACTCACCGAAACTCAGGCAGAAGCAGCCGCCGCAGCCGCTGCTCAGCCAACGGCAAAAACTGAAACTGCTGGTGCGACCTCTTACCAGCAGTCCAAAGAAGACGCCCGCGCTGAACGCAAACTTCAGCGGGAAGTGGATGATTTAGAGCAGCAACTTCAAGATCTTAGCCAACAAGAGGCCAAAATTCAAAAAGCGATGACTGCACCAGACGTCCTCAGTGATTATGTCAAAATGCAAACACTGCAGACAGAACTCGAAACAGTTCAAAAACAAACAGCTAAAGTTGAAGACGCTTGGGAAGAAAAGGGCATTCAACTGGAAGATATGCATGCTGATAACAATTAAAACTGCTGTTCTTTAAATTCAAAATAGGCACGGCCAAAGATGGTCCTTGGTCGTGCCAAACTCCGCAATCTCCGGCCAGATGGGGTGGCGACGCATAGCTAGTGCTGTGACGGCGCTTCGAGCCCATCTGGCCTACGATTGCTCCGCCTTGGCACTGGTATCTTTGAGCCTTAAAAAATATCTCCGAGAAAATAATAGGCGAATGATTTTCCTTTTACGGAAAAATCATTCGCCTATTGTTAACTGTCAATGATGTTCCAACACCATTTTTGTTGTCTACTTACTCGAAGCCTTCTCATCAATCAACGCCAAGGCTTGCCGCAAAACCTTTTCACCGTCCATCATCCCATAGGCTCGCATGTCGATAACGGCCATAGGAATATTAGTACCAGCAACTTTAGCGGCAAACTGACTTTCCATAAAGCGTACTTGCGGGCCGAGCATCAGGACAGATACGGGTTCAGATGCAAGTTTATTATCAGCATCTGCTGCTGCCGTTGCGAAAACATCAACATCAAGGCCATCTGCCTCTGCTGCTTTTTTCATCCGTTGTACCAGCATTGAGGTTGACATACCGGCGGAACAGACCAACATAATCGTTTTTTCAGCCATGGGAATCATCCTTTCGTTAACAAACTTATCTATAAGATAAGTCTAACCAAAACAGTTAGGCGGCGTCAACGAAATCGCTGTCGGCCTTGCATTTATTATGAAGCGTGGGTAAAGCTCAATCCTGGATCAGCATTCAAGCTTTCTGAAGCAAGATGCTGCTTCGCCCATTCAATATGAGCAGCCGCGCCAATCATTGCGCCATTATCACCCGTCAAGCGAAGTGGCGGCACAATCACATCGACATCTGGAAAATTCACAGCCAAGGTTTCGTTCATGGCTTCTTTAAGCCCTTGATTGGCTGCAACACCACCGGCCACAATGAGTTGTTTAACCGGATACTGATGCAGTGCCTTTTGCGTTTTGTGAACCAAAACATCGACAACCGCCGCTTGAAAACTCGCGGCTAGATCTTCTCGACTGAGCTCTTGGCCTAACTGATGGGCGTGATGAACCGTGTTGATAACAGCCGATTTCAAGCCACTGAAGCTAAAGTCAAGATTGTCTTCTTTATCCATCGCCCGTGGAAAATGGAAAGTGTCTTGACCAAGATGTGCCAACCGATCAACTTCTTTACCAGCCGGATATGGAATGCCCAGAATCCGACCAACTTTATCGTAAGCCTCACCGGCGGCATCATCACGTGTATCGCCGATGATTTCGAATTCCCCAGCTGATCGCATATAAACCAACTCAGTATGACCGCCTGAAACCGCCAGTGCCAGTAATGGATACGCAAGCGGCTTCACAAAACGGGCGGCATAAATGTGGCCTGCCATGTGATTAACCGGAATTAATGGTAAATGATGAGCGTAGGCAATGGTTTTGGCAGCCGTCACCCCAATTAACAATGCGCCTACCAGCCCTGGGCCGTATGTGACTGCCACCGCGGTCAAATCATCATAAGTGACGCCCGCTTCTTTCAACGCTGCATCTGTAACCAACGTAATTTGTTCCACATGATGACGACTGGCTACCTCCGGAACAACACCGCCAAATCGTTGATGACTTTTAATTTGTGTGGCGATGATGTTCGATAAGATTGTGTCACCATTTTCAACGACAGCCACACTGGTTTCGTCGCAGCTGCTTTCAAACGCTAAAATTAATTCCCTTGCCGCCACATTGTTCTCCTCTACAACGACGATAATGATCGATTACGGCAATGGCCGATACATATCAAGTGCATCATCGTGATTGCTGACATAATAACCTTTTTTAATTTTCCCGTCCTGAAAACCGAGCGACCGATACAGATGCTTAGCAATGTCGTTATTCGTCCGCACTTCAAGCGTCATTTTTTGACTGCCATAATCAATCGCCCGGCCAATCATGAACTGCATCAAAAAACGTCCCAGACCCATGTGCTGGTATGCTGGGTCCACCGCGATGTTGGTCACATGGGCCTCACTTAAGGTAAACCAGGTGCCAATTAATGCGACTAACTGACCGGCATCTTCAACAGCCAAATACAACGAATGCCGAACTTTACGCAACTCAGAGAAAAAAGCGTAACGATCCCATGGTGTATCATGATAAATCCGTCGCTCAATCGCTAATGCTGCATCGACATCGTCTTCTGTCATACGCCGCAGTAAATACTCTTTATTGCGAACCGTGATCGTTTGTGGCTTAAAGCTCAATTCATCAGGTGTCGTGCGATCGAACCACGATTTAAACTTTCTCAACATAAACATCATGTCCTCTGCCGGGGTGTGCTTCCAACCAGTTGTGTTCCGCCTCGGTCAGCCGCAGATAACGCGGCACAAAATCATAAACAGACACAGGCGGCAGATCTTTCCCTAATTGTCCTAAACGTAATGCTTGTGGCAAGTTTAGCCAACTCGGTGCAAATTGCGCTAATCCGCCCAAGGTCTCAATAATCTGAGCCCGAAACATAGCCGCATCACTGCCGACAAAGATCACCGGCTGGTGCAAAGTGGCTAATTCAGTGAGCAGTAGTTTTAATGGCACGTGCCGATCTGTAACCACATTGATCAGCCGGCCCTTGTTCCATTGGTAGACACCTGTAAACACATTGTTGCGGCGCGCATTCATAATTGGCACAATCATCGCTTTTGTATCTGTGATGTTGGCGGCAAGCACCGCCAGACTGGAAACGCCAGCTAGGGCAATGTTTAATGTGTAAGCTAATGTTTTCCCTGTCGTCACGGCAATTCGAATGCCAGTATAGGATCCCGGTCCATCTGCGACAATAATCTTATCCAAGTCCTCCGGCTGCAGGCCACTAGCAGCCACTAAATCATCAATCGCTGGCAGTAGTTGCTCACTATGCGTCCGTTTTCGATTAATCGTCGTCTGCGCCAACAACTTATCATTATCTAACACAGCAACTGACATCGCTTCGTTTGAAGTATCAAGCGCTAATAATCGCATCAATAGACCCTCCCTTCTCATGGCATAATCATGGCAATATTCTATCACAAATAAGAGCAGAGCGTGAGCTGGCGCGTTTAGAAACCTCCGAGCTGAACGATAACTGTTTTTCCTTCACTCCCTGAGTTACTTACACACAAGCCTCTGAGCCTCTGGTACCAATTCTATTCTACGCTTTGGGGTTTCCGGTACTCCGAGTTGGCTCCGCGGCGATTCGGGGTGGCGACCGCGAAGCTAGAGTGGTGGGCACAGCTTTGAACCCGCAAAATGCGCGGTTTCAAAGTCTGGCCTTGGTCTAAGCGGAGAAAACCACTCCGCTAAGACCAATCTCACCACTGAGCCCATCACCGCTCCGCCAACTCTCTGTTTTCTACCGGAAAGCAAAAAGCAGAAAGACCATTATCATTTATGATTCAATTATTTAAACCTACATTATTCGGGAATTCCCGTACAAACAGCTTCAAACCTTTTTATGCTCAAATCCTAAAACCAAGCCTCTCCCGGATTCGGTAGCATGCCTGTCATTGCTGCAATGAGCAGGAGCACACTGCCAACAACGTGTAAACCTTGCAGTGCGATTTTTAACCATAACCGTTGATGAATGATCTCATCTGGTGTCCAGTAGAGATCGGTGGCGCTTTGAACACCAGTTGTTTTATTTGCCGCCAGCAAGGCATCACGGAGCCACTTGGCTAGCCATGACCAAGCAACACCTGCAATCATGGCAGCCACGGCCAGCACCCATAGTGCATGATCACGTTCAGTTAAATAGTCAGTCGGAAAGACGTAGAAGTTGCCGATGATGGGTAATTGACCAAATTCGCTATAAAACTGATTGCCAATGGCATATGCAAGCGCCAAGCCACCAACAATACTGCTTATCAGTCCCAATCGCCGCACCCATTTTGCAATTGTATTCTCACGGTACAAATTACGAATGTAAGTCTTGCGTCCGCTGCGCACCTGGTTCGGAAACATCATCTTGTGTGTTGCTAATTGCATCGTCACGATTTTCCGTTCCAACTGCAGTGCCCAAATTCCTGTCCCTACCAACGCCAACACAACCACAATGATTAATCCAGCAAACATAGCAGCCAGCCCTTCTGTTTTTTTTTGAGTTTTCTTATTCTATCAGTTAGGTTTCATGTTGACCACTTTGGGGCACATACTCGATATGGCAGATTGCCAACAATTAAAAACCCCAGACAAGCCGACCATCGTAAAAACATTCAGAAGGTCAATCTGTCTGGGGCTATTTTTAATGTAAAAATACGATCTATGACTGGCTTGTTCAAAGCGCTTGCTTTTATAGCAAATCAATCAAAGGTGGGGACGAATTCGCTCAATGGCTTTTAACGTTCCATAAGACAGTGCCGTTTGGATTGGCAACATGACCACGTTCTTGATCGTTCGCGGCCAGATAATACCTTGCCATGGCGTACCCATGATGTTTAACCATAGTGTTGTCAAAATGATATTGCTAATCAACAAAACCATGCCGACAGCGAGCAATGTCCGAAGAACCGTTACCTTCTTACCGTGGAAAAACATACCGTAAAGCATTGCCGCAATGGCTGCACTGATGGTAAAACCCGGGAAGTTGGCTCCCGGACTGAAGATCATAATTGACAACTGATCGTTCAGCGCAGCAGCGCCGGCCGCCAACCATGGGCCAAAATAATATCCCATGAGGATCGTGGCAAAGAACGCTGGGCTAATCTTGAGCCAAGGGGTTCCGAACGAGAAACGGCCCAGAACGATTTGCATCGCCATCAACATGGCCATATACACCATGTTCCGGGTGGAAAGCTTGGGACTACTAAACGATAATACTTGCATAAGCTGCAATCTCCTTTTTTCGGAGACGCCTAAATATCAGGCGAATGCGGCACCTGCACCGCGACACTTGTCTTCGTCTGCCGTTCACATTCCGTTCCGGCAGCACTTAACGCGCAGGTTCCTACTCCTAGATTTTGTCACGAGACATATCGTACACCGAAAGTTGTGGAAAGGGAACCCCCGAAATGTTCGCATTCACATTTTTTGTGATCACAGGTGAAAATTGACGTGAAAAATATCTCACGATTTTCTCGGTATTTTCTTGGTTTTTACCAAGTTAGCTGCCAGATTGATTCGCTAAAATAGATTCTCGTAATCATATCTTTCTGGTTGCTCATACTCCCTGAAAAGGGATTCCCTCAACACTTCATTTTAGAAGTGTTTTTTTACACCTAATTATGGGTGTTCGCGCCATTGACTTTAGCTGTTCGCGGCTGCATAAAGAGCCGTATAATGAAATGCGACAACGTTTGAAAGGAAGATATGACCGTGACTAAACATATTCTCGTTTTGCATACGGGTGGTACCATTTCGATGACTGAAAATAGCGAAGGTGACATTATGCCCAGCCAACATAACCCGTTACTTGGTGCTGACAGTTTTGTCCCTGCTGACGTCGAACTCACCACTGAAGAAATTTTCAACCTCCCATCCCCGCACATGACCCCAGAACGGATGCTAGAACTAGTTAAACGCATCCGCCAAGCGGAAAAAGAAGGCAGCGATGGCGTCGTGATCACTCACGGGACGGATACGCTGGAAGAAACCGCCTATTTTCTTGATCTGACCCTTGATTCGGCGATGCCAGTGGTCGTGACAGGCGCTATGCGCTCTAGTAACGAAATCGGCAGCGATGGTCTGGAGAACCTTCAAAGCGCCATTAAAACGGCTGCCAGCGACGACTCACGCAATAAGGGAACGCTCGTTGTCATGAATGACGAAATTCATACCGCTCGGTTCGTGACCAAGACGCACACGACCAATGTGGCTACTTTCCGAACACCAACATTCGGTCCAGTCGGTTTGGTCACCAAAGATGGCGTCCGATTCTTTCAAGAACTGATTAATCAAGAAATCTGTGCGATTGATCACCTCGTCGACAAGGTCTTCCTCATCAAAGCATATGCTGGCATGGATGGTACCTTGTTCGATGCACTGCCTGAAGATACCCACGGCTTGACGATTGAAGCGCTCGGTGCCGGCAATCTACCGCCGAGCACCTTACCTGCCATTCAACGGCTGCTGGATCGCAACATCCCGATTGTTCTCGTTTCCCGCTGTTTTAATGGTGTTGCGCAAGCCGTTTACAATTACGAAGGCGGTGGTGTGCAACTTAAGAAAATGGGCATCATTTTCTGTCAAGGCTTGAATGGCCAAAAGGCACGAATCAAGTTGCAAGTCGGCCTCAGTGACGGCAAACAGGGGCAGGATCTAGCCGACTTCGTGGATAATGCTGTTAGCTGACAATTAACAAATAGCTGGGACTATCCTCGATTTCGAAGACCGCAACGCAAAAACGGCACTAAGCAAAAAAGAGACTTTTGCTTAGTGCCGTTTTACTATGCTTTAAAATCCTGCCAAATCATCTGCGCTTCTGCGTTGACCTGTTCGCCGGTTACGACGCGGTGCAAAGTTTTGGTGGGATCATCCGGATCATGCTGATATTGGGCAACAGGCGTCGTGCCATACGCGACTTCACGTTCATACCGAATATCCGCCCCGCGTAACGTATGGGTACTCAAAAAATCATAGCCAAGACTATTTTCCATCCATTCCAAGTAATGAGCATTGTTGACGTGTCCGTTACTGTCAATATCAAAATAGCGGACATGAAAATCTTCTTGACCATCTGGGGTGGTGATCTTTTTAAGCCGCGGAAATCGCTTGATTTTGCGATCACTGACCGCGCCGACACGCTCCACCAGTTCCGGAATCACGTCCACAATTTTGCGGGTGCGCAGATCCATGATGACCCAGTTGCTATTCACTGTTACCAAGCGCTGCCCTTGCGCATCGTCAATCCAATAATCCCGGTAAGTAAAGAATTTATTGTAAGTCGTCGCCTCGGTCCCCACGCGCAATGGTTCCTCAATTCGCGGCATCCGCTGAATATCCATATGATACTGCGTGATCACCCAACCAGCCTGAAATTCATTAATTGCATCCATCCCGGCATGCAACGTCTCTAACTGGCGCTCCGAAATTTCTAACATGACATTCATCATATTTGCCAATCCGGCGCGACCATACCGATCACCCGCAAAACCGGGAATCCGGTAATCATCTTCGTAGACCTTTCCCATTAGGATGACTCCTCCTTAAATCACACTTGCTGGCACAGAATCCGGTTGGCTTCGCATAAGCCTGTTTCTAAACACACCAGATCTCACGCTTTGCTTATTTTTCCAACTCATGATAAGCATCATACACCACTTGCTTCGCTAAGCCATTTTGTTTGGCGACTAATTTAATCGCTGCATTTGGTTTGGCACCAGTGGCCACAATTGCCTCAACTTGCATTTTTAAAGGCACCGTCACATCAACTGCTGGCTTATCAGCCGCACCTTCTACCATAATCACAAACTCGCCTTTTAGGTCACCAGCGGCATAAGTTTGTAATGCCGACAATGAACCGCGAATGAAGGTTTCGAATTTTTTCGTCAACTCACGGGCCAAAGCCGCCTGTCGATCACCAAAAGCAGTCTGCATTGCTGCCAGCGTTTTGCCAACCCGATGTGGGCTTTCATAAAAAAGCAAGGTGGCTGATTCATGGGCTAACTTCTCCAATTCGCGATTTTTCTCCCCAACTTTACGCGGTAAAAAGCCGTAGAACAAAAACGGCTGCGGCGGCAAGCCGGAAGCAATCAGCGCAGTTGTCGCGGCGTTGGCTCCTGGCAATGGCACCACTGGCACACCGGCATCAATGGCTGCGCGTACCAATTCCTTGCCTGGATCAGAAATCGACGGCATACCGGCATCGCTGACTTGAGCAATTGTCTCGCCGTTTGCCAACTTAGCCAACAGCTCAGGAATGCGCATCTGTGTGTTATGTTCATGAAACGAAATCGTTTTAGTTTTAATCTCAAAATGATTTAGTAACATTTGCGTGTGCCGCGTGTCTTCTGCTGCAATCAAATCGACTGTTTTCAGAATTTCAATCGCACGAATTGTCATATCGCCCAAGTTGCCAATCGGCGTTGGCACCAGATAAAGTGTGCCTGTTGTATGTGAACCGAAGCTTCGTTGTTGCTCCAAGTCAATTCTCCCCGTAAATAATCTCAGTACAAAAAGCGCATGGCTCATCATTGACCCGGCGCTGGCCATAGAACATCGGGCAAACATGGAAGCCTTCATTATACAGACTTTCAAGATTTTGCTTCGACTTAGACAATTCAACCCCACCATCACTGGTTTTATTGTCATCTTTTTCTAATTCTGCCAAATGTTGACGCAAATGCTTGTTTTCGATCTCAAGTTCAGCATTGCGTTCAAGCGTTTCTGCCATATCGTCCTTCATAGCGGCGATTTCTCTGAGCATCTGCTGGGCATGTTTTTCAAGGGTCAAGAAGCCATCATATAATTCTTTCTTTTCCACAAGATCACCCTTCTAATAGTTTAAGCATTAACTGTTCTGTTGCGGATTGAAACGTAACATTCTGGCTCAATCGCACCTGCGCCGTTAAAATAGCCTGCAGCGCCGTGGTTAGTTGCTCACTTGATCGCTGAGCCAAGACGCCGATCGCCGGCAAGTCCAGTTGTTGCATTGATGTTACCTGAAAATGTTGATTCAATGCATCAGCATAGGCCAAGCCGATCAGCGCCAACACTTGACGCTGACTATCAGCATCTTTAGCAATCGGCAGCAGTTGCGTCTGCACCCGAACAAAACTTTCCGGATCGTGATCCGCCAAACGCTCCAGTAACTGGAAAACCTTCGTCACCCGGTCTTGAAATGTTGCAGACGCCAACAAGGCCTGCGCATCAGCCACATTGCCAGTCAATCGGCCTGCGACTCGTGCCATTTGCGAGGTTGCCCCGCCTTCTTCTAGCTTTGCAATCACGGCTGAGCGATCAGGGCTTTGGAATGTAATAACCTGTGCCCGCGACAAAATGGTCGGTAAAAGTTGGTTTTTCGAGGTTGCAGTCAAAATCACGGTCATCCCAGGCACTGGTTCCTCAAAAAATTTCAATAAGGAGTTTGCCGCACCTGCTGTCATTTTATCAGCATCTTCAACAACAAACACACGTTGATTGCCTTCGACCCCGGTTTTGCTCATTTCTTGCTTCAACCCGCGAATATCGTCAACCTTGATGCTTTGCGTTTCTGTTTTGACCACCATCACATCTGGGTGGTTATGATTCAAAATTCGCTCGCACTCAGGACACTGGCCACATGGCGCACCATCCTGCACATTTTGACAAAATAGGCGCAAGGCGATCCACTCAGCCAAGGCCAGCTTGCCAGCCCCTTTTGGCCCCACAAACAAATACGACTGTGCCAATTGCTTGCGGTCAATGATTCGCGCAAACTGAGCCACGAGTTTAGGCTGAAGCGAATCAATTAAAAACTTGGTCATCAGAAGCGATGAAAGGCTTCGATCGGTAGGACAAAGACGGTGGCACCGCCGACTTGAACCTCAACCGGATAGGCCATCGAACTGTCAGACGTGGCGTCAAGATTGACTGGCGGTGTCATGAATTGTTGGCGGGTTTGGGAAGTCTCTTTGATAATCTTCAGAACTTCATCGACCCGATCGTCAGCAATCCCGATAATGAAGGTTGTATTACCGGCTTTTAAAAAGCCACCAGTCGTTGATAATTTAGTTGCCTGGATATTAGCATCAATAAATTGACTGCTAAGCAAGTTGCTATCTTTATCTTGAACAATTGCGAGAATTAATTTCATGCGTGCCCTCCTTGACCGCGATGACGGTTATCACTTAGTTAAATAGTTCCGGAAAACGACGAGTAATGGTCTGAAAACAAGCGGCAACAACCTTTTCCAGTGGCTCAGTTGCATCAATCGACACGATTCGCTGAGGATTATCCACTATCAGTGTCATGTATGCATCATGAACGCGTTCATGAAAAGCCAGACTTTCCTGATCAAGTCGATCATATTGACGCTCGTTTTGATGGGACTTGATACGGTCAAGTCCCACCTGAACTGGCACATCTAGATACAATGTCAAAGCCGGCTCCAGTCCTGCAGTGGCAAATTGGTTCATTTTCAAAACGGCATCCGGCCCAATTTCTCGACCACCACCTTGATAGGCAACTGAACTGTCGACAAATCGATCACAGACAACAATGTCGCCTTGTGCTAACGCTGGTTGAATCACTTCAACCAAGTGCTGTCGACGCGACGCCGCGTATAAAAGTGCTTCAGTCCGCGCATCCATAGCAGTGTTGGCAGGGTCGAGAATGACCTCGCGAATGGTCTCGGAAATCTTTGCGCCGCCTGGTTCTCTGGTCAAATGCAATGGCACCCGCACGTGCTGTTCGAGTTGCGGGATCAACGTCTTCAAAACGCTGGTCTTGCCTGCACCGTCTGGACCTTCGAATGTGATAAATGTGCCTTTCACCATGTGTCTCTCCTTATCTAAAACGCGTTCACTAGTGCAAAAATGTTCATACTTTTTTGGAATTAAGTCCATTTTACTTGATATGTTTCACAATTAAAAACTTATCTGCAAATTCACGAGACTAATAAGTCGTTATACATAGGCAAAAAAGCGGCAAATGCCATGATCCTGAAATAGCAGTCATGGGCATTTGCCGCTTTAGTGAATGTTGATTGGTATCGGGTAGCTGCACGATGCCCTAATGGTGAATGAGTTATGCTTGGCATTGAGGTTTTTGCATGCCTCCTAGGAAGGCGAAAAAAGATGCCACTCGGCGTAGCAAATGATTGGCGCGTTGAACGTTCTCTTGTTGGTACGTGGAAAAGCTCTGTTACCCCTTCACGACTCTCTGAACCGCGCAAAAAAGCGCAGAAACCTCCGTGTAAGGACTTTGAACCAAAAGAGCCAAAACCCAGCCCTTTTGGTTCAAGGCCACTTACATTCCGGTTTCTAACCGCGCTTTTTTGCGCTCTATAAATCTCTATACTCCGCAATTTGCTCCGCAGCCACTCGGGCCACAAGTTCGCCCTTGATTTGGCGGGTGCGCGCTTCGCGGTAGAGAAAGTCGAACAGGCCTGTCTGTAAGGCTACTTGCGCTTTGGTTTGTTCGTCGACTTCGCGAAAAGTAGCAACGAGCTTGCGTTGTGCCGCCATCTGGTCGCGGACACGATAGACGAGCATCATTAGTTCTTCGTCTTTTTCTTCCTTGACCTTTACCTGTTTGCGTCCAAACATTACAGCTCAGTCCTTCCTTCAACCGCCTTCATCAAGGTCATTTCATCAGCATACTCAATATCACTGCCGACCGACAGCCCATGGGCTAAGCGAGTGACCTTAATACCAGCTGGTTTAATCAGCCGAGCTAGGTATTGGGCGGTGGCTTCACCTTCAGGCGTGGCATTAGTGGCGATAATGACTTCTTTGACTGCCTTATTTGCCTTAAGCCGTTTTAACAAACTCTCAATATTCAGATCTTCAGGACCGCGGCCTTCGATTGGTGATAAAACGCCATGTAATACATGATACAAGCCATGATAATCCTGAGCCCGATCAATGCTCATGACGTCTTTAGGTTGTTCAACAACCAATATCGTGCTTTGGTCGCGACTTTTATCGCGACAAATAGCACACGGATCCTCATCGGTAATGTTGCCACAAATGGAACAATAATGCAGATCCTCTTTTGCCGCGACAAGACTTTTAGCGAACGCCGTCACATCGTCCTTATTCATATCAATGGTGTAAAAAGCCAGCCGTGTTGCGGTTTTTGCCCCGATACCCGGGAGGCGCATATAACTGTCGATCAATTTACTGATCGGTTCTGGATATTGCATAGTGTCCCCTCTTGTTGTGAAAACGTACTGAGTGATGATCTTTGCTGTCATGAGAACAGCTTTGGTTTCAAAATGATGCTTATTTGCTTATGTTGCTGAAACTTTGGGTGCGAACTTGGGTTGTTGTAAAAGTTCGGTTTATGCGGTGAAGACTTCTTGATGATACTTGTGGTCCATTGTTGTTCTCCGAAACGCGCAAAAAGGCGCAGAAACCTCCATGTAAGCGGCCTTGAACCAAAAGGGCCAAAGCCCAGCCCTTTTGGTTCAAGGCCGCTTACACTCCGGTTTCTAACCGCGCCTTTTTGCGCTCTGTTGTTACATTGGCAATCCGCGTGTATACTTACCCATCTTATCTTGAGTTTCCTTATCAATGGTTCCCATGGCTTGATTAACCGCTTCGATAATCAGGTCTTGGAGCATGTCCGGATCGTCTGGATCGATGGCTTCTGGTTTGATTTGAATGTCTTTCATGATCTTTTCACCGGTAAACTTAACGGTGACCATATCGGAAGCTGACTTGCCTTCAAACTCCGTTGCATACAGTTCCTTTTGTGCTGCCTGCATTTCCTTTTGCATTTTCTGCATCTGCTTCATCATGCCTTGCATATTACCCATTCCACGCATGTTTCATCATCCTTTTCTAGTCATTTTTGATTGTTACGTTAGGTGCATCTTTACCAAATAGTTCTGTTAATTTGCTAACAACTGGCGGTATCTGCGGTTTAGTGTCAGCTTTCTGTTCCTTGTTTTCAGGGGCCTTCAATTCTTGAATATAATCTTGTCGAATGGTTGGCCAGACATCACTTTGAACCAAAACAATTTTTGGCTGCTTGCCGGTTAATTTTTGTAGACCACTTTCCAATTCCGTCATCAGTGCGGCATCATTCATGGCGCGTTCAACGTAGATATCATAATCGAAACTCACGATCACACCGTTAGGACTGGCAGCAACCGGTTCACTGACTTTCATCATGGCGCGTTTCGTGATACTAAGCAGACCCAGCAGATTCGGCCAAACATCCTTTAAATTGGTCAGGTCCTGTTTGGTTGCGGCACCTAAAATCGGATAAATAGCTTTACGATTGACATGGTTGGCTTTGGCCTTCACATGTTTCCGGGTTCTGGTTGGTGGCGGAATGGTGCCGCCGTTCGCCTCGACCCGTTTCAGTTGATCACTCAGCTGTTTGACTTTTGCCGTCAATTTTTCAAATTGCGGATTTTCTGCCTGTGCTGGTGCTGCCGTAACCTGTGGCGTTGTCGTTTCGCTTAATCGAACCGTTGCCACTTCTAGATAAATTTCCGGATGATTGGTCATCCGCAGTTGTTGCTGCGTGCTATTCAACACGTCAATCATGTGGTAGATCTGCTCTGGCTTGAAGTTCTCGCTCAGAATTTTGAATTGATCATCAAGTAAGCTTTTTTCTAAATCACCCAAGAGTGTCGGTGCTTGTTGATTAACCAACAGATCCCGCAAGTATTCAATCAGATCTTCGATTAACCGCCCAGCATCTTTACCTGACGCTAACAAATCCTCGATCATTTTCAATGCCTGCGCATGATCCTTGGCGAGGACCGCGGCTAAATACTTGCCCAAAACAGCAGTAGTCACACCGCCTGTGACATCAAGTGCATCTTCCGTTGTGACGTGATTATCGCCAAAACTCAACACTTGATCAAGAATCGATAAGGCATCCCGCATGCCGCCTTCAGCTGCTTTGGCAATCACTTTCAACGCAGCATCGTCGTATGTGATTTGCTTATCATCCAAAATAAAACGCATTCGCTTAACGATATCTTCCGGCGTGATCCGGCGAAAATCAAATCGTTGTGTTCGCGAAATAATCGTTGCTGGGATTTTATGTGGCTCCGTCGTGGCTAAAATAAACACCACATGCGCCGGCGGTTCTTCCAGCGTTTTCAGCAGAGCATTGAAGGCTCCGCTCGATAACATATGCACTTCATCGATGATATACACTTTGACGCGAGCTTGTGTTGGCGCATATTTTGCCTTGTCCCGAATGTCACGAATCTCATCCACGCCGTTGTTAGAAGCAGCATCAATTTCGATAACATCGGTCAAACTGCCATTATTAATAGCCTGACAAATTTCACAAGTATTATCTGGCTCACCATCCTCCAAGTGTAGACAGTTCAATGCCTTTGCCAGAATCTTGGCGACCGATGTTTTACCGGTACCGCGGGGGCCGGTAAAAAGATAGGCGTGGCTTGTCTGGCCAGTAATCAGCGCATTTTTCAGCGTCTTGGTGATGGCTTCTTGGCCAATCACATCTTTAAATTGCTGCGGGCGCCACACCCGATATAACGCTTGATAACTCACCGTGCCGCCTCCTTTAAACACGTTTGCTGGCGCCGTCACCTGCTCATAAGGACCTCAGGTGCAATGGCCCAAAACCAGCCATCACCCCTGAACCCGCTTATGCTCCGGTGACTAAACGCGCCCGTTCACGCTCTTCTTTAAACGCGCTTACCGGCGCCGTCACCTGCTCATAAGGACCTCAGGTGCAATGGCCCAAAACCAGCCATCACCCCTGAACCCGCTTATGCTCCGGTGACTAAACGCGCCCGTTCACGCTCTTCTTAGTGAAATATTCGCTGTGTTCTAGTTTACCATAGCTGCCTCATGAGTAGACAGAATCTGCGACAACAAAAACGGCCGCTCCAATTACAAGCGACCGGTCAATTTCTCAATAACAAAAGGCACATGACGAACCTACCTTAGTGCTGCTTCCTTCCGGACCTGACACGATTCGGAAAGCCACCATTGCCTTAAGGCCTTTCGGCAGTTTTCATTATAACTGATTCTCACTGGTTTGACCAGCCCGCTTGGCGGCTTTTCTTTTGGCCCGGATCGTTCGGAAAAACGTTTGTAGCAACGTGGCGCTTTCATCGGCTTTGATGCCGCTGACCACAGCAACTTGATGATTAAAGCGGGTGTCCGCCAATAAATTATAAAAAGTGCCAGCAACGCCTGCTTTAGGATCAGTGGCACCAAAGTAACACGTCGCCACGCGTGCATTGATCATAGCGCCGGCACACATTGGACATGGTTCTAACGTGACAAATAAGCTGCAATCTTCCAGGCGCCATGTACCAAGCGTTTTGCATGCGGCCTGAATCGCCAGCATCTCGGCATGATGCGTCGCGTCTTGAGTTGTTTCACGCAAATTATAACCACGGCCGATAATCTCGCCTTGATGAACGATCACTGCGCCAATCGGCACTTCGCCGATTGCAGCGGCTTTTTTGGCCTCGGTTAGAGCCGCATCCATAAATTGATTGATGTCGTGTTCGTCCATGATTGCCAAGCACTCCTTGTTTTATCATTCTGATGCCAATAAATAGCCGTCCATCAGGAAAATCCTCATGGACGGCTATTTTGATCACGCAGCCAGTTTATTTACCTGACGTGTGATAGCCACATGTCGCTAAACTAACGGCTAGTGACTCAGTGCTGCCTTTAAGCGATCAATGGCTGCCATGCCTTGGTCGCGAGCCGATCCGGCATATTCGCTAGCACTGTCTTTTAGACTGCGCAGCTTGTCGCTAACCCGGAGCAGACTGGCAACATCATCATCGCTCAATTTATCTAAAACGGTTTGAACCCGATCACTGTCGCCAAAAATCTTCTTCACGAAGCCTTCAACCTGACGCCGTTGGTGCTGCCGTTCAAAATATTCAGTCAAGCTTTTGGCACACACAAATGCCCCTGCTGCGATTGCGGCAGCGGCCACTGCACCACCTAATGCGAGATATTTCGATTTTGTCATGTCATATTGCTCCTTTCTGTCCTGACCTGAGTGTACCACGCCTAGTATAAAAACACTTATTTTGTCGCTTTAAGAATATAGTACCCGTGTTCCTTTTTTACAATGCTGGCATCTTGATAAATTGTTTTCATCAGTTTCAATGCAGATGGCGCACCTTGTTTCTTTTGAATCACCGCATATAACTGAC
The DNA here is from genome assembly GCF_000829035.1 of Lacticaseibacillus paracasei subsp. paracasei. Lineage (NCBI taxonomy): Bacteria > Bacillati > Bacillota > Bacilli > Lactobacillales > Lactobacillaceae > Lacticaseibacillus > Lacticaseibacillus paracasei. The sequence continues at coordinate 2,311,310 of NZ_AP012541.1, forward strand.
CATGCGGCAACAAATGCTCGGCAGCGCCGGCAAGAATACCGGAAACGATGGTTTTACCAGCACGAATCGGCGGATTCGTCACAATCACGCCAAATTGGCCATCTATCTGATCATACATGGAACTTTCGACAATCGTGACATTGCTGATATCGTTATCCGTTGCATTGCGCTGTGCCAAAGCAAGTGCACGTTCATTCACATCACTCATCGTTACTTGGCGATCAGGAAAGCGCTTCGCCAAAGCAAGCCCAATCGGCCCGTAACCCGTTCCAACATCAAGTATCGGTCCCGCTGGCAATTCGTCTGCCAGTATGGTTGCGATCAAAACCCGACTGCCAAAATCCACCGTGTGTTTCGAAAACACGCCATTATCGCTGGTAAAGCGGAGCGAATGCCCACCTAGCTCAAAGTCAAAGCTGTGCTCATCATGGGCCAAATCAGGATCATTCGTATAATAGTGATTCAATATTGGTGCCTCCTTGTTTTGCGCAGCGCTAAAAATTATCTGCTAGCCCTCAGCCATGAAAAAGGACTGTCAAAGACCATACTCTAATAACACCTAACATCCGGTTATTTGTCAATGCCTTGACCGAGTCGGCTCACCCAGGCTAACCGCTTTGGCCACCACTTGTTCGGCGTTGCAAAAGTGACCTTCTGATTCACGACCATCATGATCTGCAGCAACGTGAATAGCAATGACGTCCGTTTACGATAAGCAACGTACTTCGGTACCCACTCAGTTACATATTTATTTTTATACGAGCGCAATCCTTGGAATCCATAAAACCGATAGCCGTATTCATACACAAGGTGAGCAATCTTTTCTTCAATAAAAGAATAACTAGACGTACCGACATTCGCCAGCGGGGCCATCCCCATATTGAAATACTTAAAGCCGCGATCCTTGGCCAATTCAAACAGATGAATAAACACTTCATCCATAATACCAGAAGGCGCATCGGCACTAGAACGCATCAAATCAATGCTAGTGACCTCATTATTACCCGTCGGCATGTCGGTCGCAAACGCCACAATCTTGCCATCCGGCGCTCGCACAACCGCAATCGGCGCCTGATTCAGATAATGGCGATCAAAGAACCCCAAGCTGAAACCTTTCTCACTGCGCCCGTCCAACCATGAATCAGACACGGTTTGAAGGTCGTCTAGCAAAGCATCATCAAACGGCGGCTTGAGCAGCTCGACACTGTAGCCTTCACGCTCAAACTTGTGCATGAGCGCCCGCTCACCTTTTCGCTTCGTGCCAGCCAATGTAAAGGTTGTCACATCCACATAACCTTCTTCACCAAACTTCATGAAGTCAAAGCCAAATTCATGCAATTTCATCGTCAGGTTTTCGTTAATCTCATAAAAGACTAACGACATGTCCTGATCATCTGCCTGCTTCATAAAGTCAGCAATCGCGGCTGGAATTTGGGTCTCATCTCCAACCGGTTCACCCATGACAATGAGTTTATCAGCCTTCTTTTTAAACAGGAAGAACACGCGATCTTCACCGTCCACTTGATAAAAATGCAGCGATTTATCGCGCATCAGTCCCAGATGGCTCACTTCGTTCCCGCCAAATTTAGCCACAACCGCCTTCAAGCGCGCCTCATCGTAAGGATCGGCCAACGATTTTGTCGACGCCGACAAATATCGGAAGATGAGATACACCGTCAACGCGGCCAGCATGACCCCGATTAAGGTAGTGAAGAACATCCGCTCAGACGGGAAAAGGAAAACATCTGGCACATGCCGGTGATGAATGGCAGGCGCATTATAGAACACAGCAAATGCATAAAAGATAAATGTCAAGCCAAAGACGGCACCATCAATCAGCTTGTTGCCCCACGACAGCGCCAACCGGTCTCTGGTCAATTCACGACGCGTCAAGATAAGCGCAATGACCACCAAAATAAGGAACACGATAAAGCGCAGATGATTATCCTCGCGCAATGACGCCACCATCGCCACAATCAACACAATCACAGTCGGCCAGTAAGCGCGCTTCACGCGGCTGGCAATGCCACGGCCAAAGCCAAGAATTAAGAAAGCCACAATGACATTTGTGACCCGATCAAGGAATAGGAAGGTGTAGGGATAAAGGCGCTGATACAAGGTGTTTTGAAAAGCAAGATCAGGCGCAACACCGCGCAAGAGTAACATAATCCCAGAAAAATACAGGAAAACCACTAGAAAGCCGAATGCTGCTTTGCGAATCAACTGCACTGGTAAGCCTTCAAGGTAAGCATTCAATCGCTTGCCAGCATCTTGCGCAAACAAACCGGCACCAATCAGGAACGGAATGACATAGTAGAAAAGCCGATAGAAAAGCAGCCAAACAACGGCGGCACTGCTGTCCAGACCCAACTGGCCGAGTTCAACAATCATTAACACATCAAAAGAACCCAAGCCGCCGGGCACCATTGAAATAACCCCGATGACATTCGCCACCATGAACAACGGCAAGACAGACAATAGTGGAATGGGCGCCTCAAGAAAATAACCAATCAAAAGAAAGAATGCAGCACAACCGCCCCATTCAAGAAATGATCCCAGCGTCAGGCGCAACTGGCGCTTGAGTGGCATATCGGCAAAGAATTCACTATCACGCACATGGGAGATGATCATGAGCAATGGGAAATAAGCCGCACCGCCCACAAGCCAGACCCAATAGTTAGCAAACTCCGCCCCAATACCAAAAACAAAAATGACGACAATCCCGATCATGGACCAAAGCGACAACCCAGCCAACAAAAACATCGCGATTTTTGAAATCGCAAATAGCACCTGCTTTTGAGACGCTTTTTCATGGTAAAAGTTTGCCCGCAAACTAGCACCCAGTAACCCCCCAAAGCCGGCAATATTGGTGAAGGTGTTGACAATCCAGCCTGATTTAATGACATAAGCCGGTTTGTAGTGCCCTGGTAACAATTCAGTAATCACAAAATCATAAGTTAGCATCGGTGTAACGGCGATCAGCCCCACAACTAACAAAATCAAGAGCGAAACAGGGCTTTGCGTGGCGAGGCTCGCCCGCATTTGTTCTCCATTCAAGTCTTGGCTGATCCGGCCAACCTCAAAAATCACAAACACTAGGACTGCTAGCACAAACAGTACTTTAAGTGTGGTGAGATGTTTCTTTAAAAACGATCCGGTTTCTCGGAATAGTTTTTTCATTGCTGCGTCCTCCGTTTCTATATTCCTATTCATTATAGGAAATCTACAAGCCCCTCGCACCCTTTCTGACCTTTTTGTAAGGTGATGTAAGTTTGCAAGATGATTGAAAAATTTTTTAACTTTTTTAGTTGAAAACGCTTGACCTGAAACGCGTTACAGAAATTACACTCAGTCTAGAGTCAAGAGCGTGAGCAAGACCGTTTAGAAACCGGAGTGTAAGTGGCCTCAAGCCTAAATGGCTGGGTCTTGTCCATTTAGGCTTGAGGTTCTTATGTGCAGGTTTCTGCGACTGTGAACGCGTTTCCGCCAAAGCGTGCTCCGACGCGCTTAGAAACCACATTTAGGCAATGATCTCAATCAAGTCAGCAGTTATTTTCAATCAACTCATAGGAGGTAAACATCATGTTAATGCAAACACATCTTTATCAGGAACTTCCTGTTTATCAGGATACGCAAATTGGCGCCTTGAAGGCCATCGCTCTAAAGTTGACCAATGATTTCAATTTTGACTATCAAGAGGTTCTAAGTTCCTTGTTAGCCAGCGCGGGTGAGCAAACGCAAACCATCAACGATCAGGCAATCTTAACGTATGGTCATGTCACCAGTTTGACAGAACCTGTTGTTATTGGCTTTGATTTTGGCAAGGCTTTACCTTGGGCCGCTGGTCACCAAATCAGTCAGGCGATTGTCTTGTTAGTCCCTGTCGACACAGCTGAGGCAACCATTCAGGATCGGCTTCAGACAATCTCCGCGGCAATTGCACAAGATCAGGATTTGAAAACAATGACCCAAACGGCAACAGCTGCAATCGCTTAGTCATGCTCACAATGAGCTACTGCATTAAGATCAACGTTTATGTCACAAAAGTCGGCATATCAGGGTCTAAAACAAAATGACCACTGACACGTCGGCTTTTTGTACGCTTGGCTTTAACTGCTTGTTATACTGGAACTGGAGGTGCTTTTATGGCGAATATTCATGACATTGCTCGACTATCCGGTTTCTCAACGGCAACGGTTTCGCGCGTCATCAATCAGCAACATTATGTAGCGCCTTCAACCCGCGCAGCGATTCAAGCAGTGATCGATCAACTTGATTACGTACCAAGCACAATGGCACAAAACCTTAGCGCAGGCAAAACGCGGACAATCGGGGTCATCTTGCCGCACACCGATCATCCCTATTTTGAACAGCTTGTGACCGGCATTTTGAATGCAGCAATGGCCGGCAATTATCATGCGGTGATCCTGCCATCTCGCTATGATCAGTCACTCGAACAAGACTATTTAGAAGACTTACGCCGTCATGCATATGATGGCTTGATCTTCACGTCTCATGGTCTTGGCCTGCGCACAATTGCTAAGTATCAAAAATATGGCCCTATTGTGGTTTGCGAAAATCCGGGAAAAATCAAACTCGCCGCCGCTTACGCCGACCGAACACCTGCTTATCAAGAGGCATTCCAGTGGATGGGTAACCAAGGCTACAGCAAAATCGCCTTGCTGCTAAGTCGGCCCTATGCCCAAAGTGCGACTAGTAAACTTACCATTAACAGCTATGTGGATGTGTTCGGTAAACGTCCTGCTAACGAAATGATTGTCTATCACATGCGAACCTTCGAAGATGGCTATCAAGCTGGTGCGCGGTTAGTCAATGAGCATCCAGAATTTATCCTCGGCAATGGGGACGATATCACGGCCGGTCTTCGCCAGTACTTCGTCGACCATCACCTGCCCATCCCTTCTTTAATGGGTCAAGAGAATCAGCTCTCCAGTCGATTACTGCAAATGAGTACGATCGATCATCATGTTACAGCCATCGGTGCAGCAGCGTTAAAACTGGCCTTGCGCGATGACATTGCTCAGACGGTGATTCAATCCGATTTGATTTTACGGTAAGTATATGACAATAAAAAAGCAGCAACCTGCCATGGCTTCAAAGCCATGATAGGTTGTTGCTTTACTTTTTGCCGATACGCTGCTGCCCTAAACGTAACGCATGGACAGGCTATTCTTCACGTTGTTTCCGTTTCAATCCTAATACCCCCATCAGACTGACCACAATGACACCCAAGAAGCCAAACGCTGGCCGCTCAGTTGTCTCTGCTGTCTTGGGTAATGCCCCCTTACCGGATGTATGTTGACCATTACGATCAGTCGTATCATCCGTGCTCGTTGACGTCGTTGTGGCTGGCTTTGTTGGGATATTACCGCCAGAACTAGGCTGGCTGCCCTCATCGCCTTTGTCCTTACCTGTGTCGCCTGGAGCGGGCGCCGGGGTACCTTGACCGCCGCCTTTGTCGCTAGTACCGGTTGTATCGTCGCCTTTACCAGCTGTCTTGGCCGCTTCAACGGCAGCTGCCACCTTCGTTTTCAGACTTTGCAAAGCTTGTAAATGTGCAAGCTTGTCAGACGCATCAGCACTGGCTTGACCAGACGTCAATGTGTCAGCAATGTCGGCATACCAAGTTTTGCCAGTTGCAGCATCTTTAGCATTGCCAACCTCAGCCGGTGTTGCCGCTTTAATACCCTCCGCAAGTTTTGCTAATACTGCATCAAGTACCTTGGCAAGACTCGCTTGAAGCTGGTCGGCCGTTTGCGTACCTGCTTGAGCTTGTGCCACTAGGTCGTCTAACGCTGCCGTAAATGTTTTGCCAGTGCTTGGATCAGTTTGATTGCCCAAGTCCGTTCCCAGCGCAGCCTTCACAGATTGCAACTGGTTAAGCAGCGAAGTCTTCTTATCTGCAGGTAATTTGGCAGCTAATTGATTGATCGCAGTTTGCAGATCTCGATTGGCACCAGTAAGTGAATCAACTGAGGCGTCCGTCTGATCAAGCGCCGTTTGTGCCTTCTGCGTTGCCGCTGCTAAAGCAGTCGTTGTGGCATCATCATACTTACCGCTGGCACTTAGCGTTTTGGCGGAAGCAATCAGATTAGTCAGTGCCTGCTTAGCTGTCTGCAATTGTGCAGGATCATCAGCCTTGATATTGGTCACAACATAGTCGACGGCCGGTGATTCATTACCGTATAAATCAGTCGACTTAAACTTGAAGGTGCCATTTGCCGTGACCGTGACACCGGCTGCCGGAACATCCTGATATGTCTTGCCACCATCAGCACTATACTGAACAGTTTCACCCGTTGCGGCAGCGTTTGCCGTCAGAGTCACCGTTTTGGCTGGTTCAGTAGTGCTTGGCGTCACAGTTGGTGCTGCCAGTGTTTTCTTTGGTTCGTAGTAAACTGTGATCTTCTTGGTCGTGGTGTTGTTTTCGCTATCTGTAACAGCAACAGTCAGCACGTTTTTGCCTTCGAGCAATTTAACGGGCTGATCAATAGCCATATGACCCGGTTTGCCGCTATTGATGTTGATGTCTGCGTATTGGCTGGCGACATGACTGCCGTTAATTGCCAGACTCAGATATTGTGCATTGTCAGTGGCCGTTCCGGTAATCTGGAAGTTCGGATCGTTGGTATAAACCGGTGCATCTGTCGAGCTGTCCAATGACAATGTTGGCGCCACTGCATCCAAAATGAAGGTCAACGCTTCTTGGAAGGTCTTGTTTTGAGTGGTGTCACCCACAACAACCCCAAACGGTTTTTGTCCAAGAGTACCTAAATCTAAAGTGAAACTGAAAGTCAGATCATTCTTGATTGAAATTTGCTTACCATCAACCTGCAACGTTGTCGTTGGGTGCTTGACCTTACCAGTAATCGTCGCAATCCCGGTCTTAGGGTCATAGAACTTAGCCGAGGTGGCATTGAATTCATTGGCACCAAATTTCACACCTTGATCGAACGTCACAGCATTCTTCAACACATCAGGATCATAAGACGAGGTAATCGTCTTTTGCTCCGTCGTGGTGTTGCCGTCTTCGTCGGTGGCGGTCACCTTGATGGTATTGTCACCATAATTAACCGGTACATCAACACTAAAGTGATGTTGTGCATCAAGTGCTGCTACGGTGTCGCCAACATTAACTGTCTTGGTGTCAGAACTAACCGTCCCTGTAACCTTGATGGTCGCTTCGGAGGTCTGATCCGAGCCATTGTTGAATTTCAAATCAGTAAAGGTTGGCGCCGTCAGCCGAACTTTGGTGTCAAAATGTTTAAGCAACTGGGTGTGCGCCTTATCGGCATATAGATCCACTTGCGCGGCGTAATCAGCATTCGTGACCGCCATTGAGGCAGTGAAACTGTTAGTCGCAGCATCATAGGTTGTGTTCAAATCATGTTTCTTTCCTTGTGCATCAGTGTAAGTACCGTCAACCGCTGCTGGATACGTTCCACTAAACGTATACGTCCCGCCACCTTGAGTATTGGCTTCGTAGCCAGTTGTGGTACTTGAGATCTTGTCTGGGATACCGCCGCCGTTCACAATTAAATCAAACGATGTAGACCCCGGCTTCTGAACGCTGGCATCTTGATTAGTGGCATTGGATGCATTATCAGTCAAGTACAGCTCAGCCGAATTGTCGCCATTGCCAAGTGCTTGGGCCTGTTCATCAGATAATGGCGTTTCAATTTTGGTGTACCCATCAGCCGTTGTCCCAGCATCGGTAAAGGTAGCATCAAGATTCGTCACTTCATTAATTGCAGTTTTAACGCTCTTGGTGGCATCAAGACCACTCAAATCATCCTTGGCTTCAGCTGTCAAATAATACTGGGTTTTCCCATTTTCCGTTTTGGCTGACAAAGCGACATGACGAACTGTCGGCGCCTTAGAGTCGAGCTTGAAAGGCACATCAAACACTTGACGTTTGTCGCCGCCTTCCGGTACACCGGAAATACGATAAGTATAACTGCCATCATCAGCCGTCTTGATGTTGCCATCACGTTGATCATAATAGGTGCCATCCCACGCTGGAGCATTGTAGTAGATGTACTTCTGCGAATGAGCATCATAATAGGTCTTCGTCTGATTGGTGGAACTGCTGAGAGTCGTAACTTTATTGCCCTGACCATCAAGAATATCAACTTGGACGTTGCTGATATTGCGCAATAGATAATACTGCATGCTGATGTCATTATATAAGGCATTCTTGTCACTCGAAAAAGCAATCGCCTGATCGTCAACTGTCTGTTTGCCATCAGCGTCTGTGACCATGCCGCCATAATATTGATGGCCTGTATTTTTGTTCGTCAATAGTGGCACGGTGCCATAATTACCACCAGCAGGACTATAAGTGATCCCATTGAGACTATCGACAATCTTACCGTCATTCCAGTCACCAAAAAAGCCCATGTATGGCAAGTTCAAGCGCGAACCATCGCTACCCTTAAAGTTCAGAAAACCTTCAACAAATTGCTGTTGGTCAAAAGACTTCGGCAAAGATAGTGTGAATTCAATCTGCGCCGTTTTCCCAGCAGGCACAGTTATGTCACTGCCGGCTTTAATGGCTGCCCCATCAATCTTCTTGTCATACAAAACCCCAGAATTAGGGTCAGTCGCTGATGTATAAACGGCATTAGTATCCGTATTACTGTCCATTTGATAGGTTAGTTCATGGGTCGTGCGGTTCGTGAAGGTCAGTTTAAAGGTCTTGTCCGTACTCGTGAAGTCTTTCAATTCAACTGCCGGGTAGCCGTTTTCGGCGACAACCGTTGACGGATTCTTTTCTAATGCATCAATGGCTGCCTTCACATCAACCAGACCGGCACCTTGCCGCCGCGGCGATACGATAACATTGTTGTAGTTAATATCGTTGATTGGCTGGGCAGTATTCATCTCAACTGTCTTAAGAAAATCGGTGAGCGCTGTCCCTTTAAGTTGTTTGTAGTCAGCATAAAATGGGTTGTTTTTGTTATTCAACGCTTGTTTCAACAATGCTTGTGAACCGGCAATAAATGGCGAGGCCATTGACGTACCAGACATATTTGTGTAGCCATTGTTGTTTTGCGTTGACCAGATGTTGCCGCCTGGTGCGGTAATATCTGGTTTGAAGGAAAGATTGGAAACTGGCCCATAGGATGTGAAGTCAGACATCTTGTCTTCAGTATATTTCTGATTTGGTAACAGCGTCAGGGCAATCTTGACACCGAGACTATCATCCGGGTGTGCTGTGACCCAGTCAACCAGCTTTTGACCGGTTTTACTGGAGAGCCCAAATGTTGGGAAGGTGGTGGTTAACCTAATAGAAGTCAACGGTGTTGCTGTGCCATCGTTGTTGACAATGATCAAGCCAGCAGCACCAGCGGCTTGGGCGTATTTTTGTTTGTCAGCAAAATTAAGTTCACCACGTTTAACGATGGCAATTTTGCCTTTAGCGTCAGCAGTATAGTCGGCTGCTGCCCCTTTGCTGAGGTCGCCACTAGCATCTTTGACAACATAAAACTTCTTTTGGTCAAAGCTACCAGTGAAATCGTTGCTTGAAAGCTGAATGGTTTCCGGTCCAAGCTGTAAGTCTTTACCATCTGTAATGGTCACTGCCTGACTGATGACATCCGTGTTCTCAGCGGAAGCAACTGTGGTCGCTCCTCGTGATGTCCCTGGCGTTCCCACCATTTCATTGTCTTGCAAACCGTAATAATCTTTGTTGACGCCTTGAGTTGCTGAACCGGATGTTCCTGAGTTCCCAGCAGAAATGACGGCGGCTGTTCCTGATTCGTTAGCATTTTGCACCGCAGCAATTTCTGGATCCTCCAAGGTTTGGTTGCCTGAATCAGATCCTAAGGACATGTTGAGGACATCGGCACCGATTTTTGCCGAGTCTTCAATGGCAGAAACCAAGGTAGCTGACCCGGTTGTTGCAGAAGTGTCAGAGTTGGTGAAAACTTTCATTGCCAGTAGCTGTGCTTCTGGCGCAACTCCGACAACAGACTTGGTTGGATCGTCACCTGTCCCGTTAGCACCGATGATCCCAGCAACATGCATGCCGTGTTGTTCGTCAACCGTATCATCTGTAATCGTGTCGTTATTATCAGCGTAATTAAACCCATATGGCACTTTTGAAGTAAAATAGCGGCCATGCTTGGCGGTATCAGTGAATTTTTCAACATCATATTTGGTTAGTTTGACGTCTTTATCATCGCTTAGCCGCATGTCTTTATGTGTTGGATCAATGCCAGTGTCAATAACCGAGACAACTGTGCCTTCACCTTTATATTTGTAATTGGACCATACGGCCTGCACATTCGCCATCGAGTTAGCCTTAGCATCAGTCGGATAGTAAACTTTCGCCAATGTGACTGTTTTAACTCCGGCAATTTGTTTCAGTTTAGGGATATCAACAACCCTAACTTTAGTTGAAAAGCCGTTAACGACATAGCCATAACTTTCACCGGCAGTTTGTTGGGTGACTTGTTCAACAGCTGCCTTAACGCTTGCCTGAGCCGCGATCACTTTATTGGTCTCCTGCTGAATCTCCGCCGTGCTGGAGTAATCAGTTCTTAAAGTGCCGTTTTCAGAGGCAGGCGCTGCGCTCATTTGAACAATGACGTCAACATAAGTATCTTGCTGCTGAACTTTATTCAGCTTATTGTAATCAATACCTTTAGCCGCCAACTGTGTGGCAATCGCTTGATTCGTTGTCGCTGCGGTTGTGTCAGTGGCCGCTTGCTTAGCAGTCGCGGCCTTAACCGTATTTGCGAGTGATGATACCTTAGTTTGCTGCGAGATAGCCGCCTTTGCTTGGATTTCGCCGACTGGCAAGACAGCCAGCGCCCCTAAAGCGACTGTACCGGCTAACAAGATCGATAGCCCTTTCTTTTTCCTTTGCATCCAATACCCTCCACTTCCCAAAAGTTTCAGAACCAAATCAAACCCTACGCTTGATGTAGTTAAGATTATATACTCTCGAAGAACAGATTCAACGAAAATTTTAATCTTTTATTAATTTTCCTATCTGTAAATTAGCCTTTAGCGTTATTATTTAGCCATTTACAGACTATAGATGTTTTTAAAGTTTTAGCATTATTAGAAAATGAGTATTTGCATTGAAATTCTCAATTGCCAACGCTAGAATAAATACACAACGTTTACTGTAAGCATTTCAGAGGAGACCGAGTCGATGAAGAAAAAAATGCGCCTTAAAGTATTATTGGCAAGTACCGCAACTGCTTTACTGCTGCTAAGCGGTTGTCAGTCAAATCAGGCCGACCAAAAAGTTGCGACCTATTCAGGCGGCAAGGTGACTGAAAGTAACTTCTACAAGGAACTCAAACAGTCACCAACGACAAAGACCATGCTTGCTAACATGCTCATTTATCGTGCATTGAATCATGCCTATGGAAAATCGGTTAGCACTAAAACAGTTAATGACGCCTATGATAGCTACAAACAACAATACGGCGAAAATTTCGATGCTTTCTTAAGTCAAAACGGTTTCAGTCGCAGTAGCTTCAAGGAAAGCCTACGAACCAACTTTTTAAGTGAAGTTGCACTGAAAAAGTTAAAAAAGGTTTCTGAAAGCCAGCTCAAGGCCGTTTGGAAGACCTATCAGCCCAAAGTGACTGTCCAACATATTCTAACTAGCGACGAGGACACTGCTAAGCAAGTTATCAGTGATTTAGCAGCTGGCAAGGATTTTGCCACGCTTGCGAAAACTGATTCCATTGATACTGCGACTAAAGATAACGGCGGGAAGATTAGTTTTGAATCAAACAATAAAACGCTCGACGCCACATTTAAGGATGCTGCCTACAAATTAAAAAATGGTGACTACACGCAGACACCAGTCAAAGTGACAAACGGGTATGAAGTTATTAAAATGATTAACCATCCCGCCAAAGGCACCTTTACTAGCAGTAAAAAGGCGCTAACTGCCAGCGTTTACGCTAAATGGTCTCGCGATTCAAGCATCATGCAACGCGTTATCAGTCAGGTATTGAAGAACCAGCATGTGACGATTAAAGACAAAGATCTTGCGGATGCGCTAGATAGTTATAAGAAGCCTGCGACAACGAATTAAGGCTTAACCGAGTATGATGAAATAACAGCCAGTTCTTTTAGAAATTGGACATCAACGCCCCGAAAGTCATAGCAACATGACTTCGGGCGTTTTATGTTAAAAAAAGCATCTCGCCTTTCGCGGTATCACCACGATTGAGCGAGATGCTTTTATTTGAAGATGGAGCTAGGTTATTTGAGGGTAACCGTTGCGCCAACGCCTTCAAGTTGTTCCTTAAGCTTGTTAGCGTCGTCTTCGGAAAGGCCTTCCTTGATAACCTTAGGTGCGGCGTCAACCATACCCTTAGCATCCTTCAAGCCAAGACCAGTGATTTCACGAACAGCCTTGATAACCTTAACTTTTTCTTGGCCAGCTTCGGTCAATTCAACGTCGTAGGTATCCTTAGCAGCTGCAGCGTCTGCACCAGCAGCGGCGCCAGCAGCAACAGGGGCAGCTGCCTTAACACCGAATTCATCTTCGATCGACTTAACTAAGTCGTTCAGTTCCAAAATGGAAGCATCTTTAAGTTGTGCAATGATGCCATCTACATCTAAAGCCATGTTTGTTTCCTCCGTTTATTAGGTAGTTTGTAACGTATCATTATGCAGCAGGTTCTTCGTCTTTGGCTTCTGCAACGGCCTTGACAACCAATGCAAAATCGCGGACAGGTGCCTGCAGAACAGAAGCAAGTTGCGACAACAGACCTTCGCGATCTGGCATTTTGGACATTTCCATAATGGTATCCAAAGAAGCAACCTTGTTTTCGATGATGCCGCCCTTAATCTTCAAAGCATCAAATTGGTCAGCATACTTGGCCATGATGCGAGCTGGGGCAACAGGATCGTTATTGGAGAAGGCAACGGCTGTAGGACCCTTGAAAACATCGTCCAATGCTTCATAACCGTTAGCGTCAGCGGCACGACGCAGGTAAGTGTTCTTCAGGACTTCCATCTTAACACCGGCCTCACGCAATTCCTTACGCAGTGCGGTTACTTGTTCAACCGTTAAGCCCAGATAGTCGACAACGACAGCACTGGTAGCACTCTTGAATTGTTCAGAAATGCTTTTAACGATTTCAGCTTTTTTTGCGATAGCTTGTTCACTCATGTTTTTTTCACCTCCATTAGTTTGGTTGAAGTTTTTAAATATAAAAAAACTCCATGTCTACCAAGACATAGAGGTATCTAGTGTTTCCGATACCACCTCGGCAGGATAATTAAGGCTTACGCCCCCTGAGTCTTAGGCAGAGTGAATGATCACAAGGAGTAGAATACCATGGTCACCGACCTGTGTCAAAATGTTTTGAGAAAAAGAAACTTTGCAGGCCGGCCAATCCCATGCAAGGTCTTAAACGCTCGCAAAACAGAGCGTGTTTTTTTAGATAACAGACGCCATTGTAGATTGCACTTTGTTATTCGTCCAAATTTGTTATCCATTTCTGACTAATAGGCTCCTTGCTATCGAATTGTAAGCCCCCTCTGATTGAGGTATATTAATTAGGTAACTATTTTCTGAAAGGAAGTTGGCGCTCTTGCCAAGTAAACTTAAAAGCCTCGAGCCATGGCAGCAAAATCTGGCTGTGTTATGGCTCGGAACCTTCATTGCCGGCATGGGCTTCAGTGAAGTTTCGCCATTTATTTCATTATATGTTGATCAACTTGGCGATTTTACCAAGGGGCAACTGAGTATTTACTCAGGGATCACGTTTGGGGTCACCTTCATGGTCGTTGCGATCGTGAGTCCGCTCTGGGGCCGACTCGCTGATCGCCGCGGTCGAAAATTGATGTTGCTGCGTTCCAGTTTCGGAATGGCCATCATCATCGGAGCGTGTGGCTTTGTCCACAATGTCTACGCCTTAATTGCCTTACGTTTTCTGCAAGGGCTGGCAGCAGGTTACATTCCAAACGCCAGCGCCTTGATTGCAACCGAAACACCAAAGGCAAAAAGCGGCACTGCGATTGGGATTCTCACAACCGGCTACGTTTCCGGTAACTTGATCGGCCCAATTCTCGGCGGCTTTCTTGCCCAGACCTTTTCAATCCGGCTGACTTTCATCATCACCGGCGTTTTGCTGCTGATTGTGTTTGTCTTGAGCCTAACGATGGTCCATGAGCATTACACACCGGATCCACGCTTGCTCAACAAGGAAAAACGCCCGAGTTTATTGTCTCAAGTCAATAATCCAAAAGCTATCATGGTGCTATTAGTCTCCACCGCGGTGATTCAGCTAGGTAATATGTCCATTTATCCAATTATCAGTCTTTATGTCAAAGAGTTGATGCACAATGTTGGTCCAATCACCGTTGTTGCAGGCGTCATTGCAGCTTTGCCAGGGATTTCCAACCTCATCGCGGCACCGCGCCTAGGTCAGCTTGGTGATCGCATCGGCTCAGGCAAGATTCTGGTCAGTGGCTTGATTTTCGCGGTTATTATGTATATTCCTCAAGGCATTGTCGGCAGCATTTGGGCGCTCGGTTTCCTGCGTCTCATGATCGGCGTTTCGGATGGCGCGCTGTTTCCAACAATTCAAACGCTTCTGTCTAAGTTGACACCGGTGAGCTATACCGGCACCGTCTTCAGTTGGAATCAAAGTGCCCAAGCCTTTGGTTCCATGGCTGGCTCGCTAGCTGGCGGCTTCATCTCAAATATTTTTAATTATAATGGTGTTTTTATTTTCACAGCCCTCTGTTTAGCGCTTAACCTAGTGATGGTGCTCGTCTTTATTCCACACATCTGGTCAAGCCGACCAAAACAACAAGCATAACGCATCAAAAAAACCGACCTGCGTGGGCAGATCGGTTTTTTTATTGGCTAAATTAAATCACTGCATTAGCGTGGCATCAAGCAATAGCTGCCAACTGATCAATGGTTTTGGGTCTGGGAGAGCTAACTGCTGATACACAGTCCACGCATGAATATCTGTATCATCAAATTCACCATTCACCACTGAATAGCGCGCCCGAACTTGAAGCAATGCCGTTTGCAATAAGCGACGAATGTCAGCAAACTGTTGGCCGCCTATCCATGCACTGGTTAATGCTCCCGGTTCATCTTCAAACCAAAAGACATATGCCTGCACTTGCTGGTTTTCGACTAAGAAACTTGGTTGAGTGTCCTCAGCTTCAGCCAATTGTTGTTCAAAGGTTGCATGGTTAAAGGTCACCGGATTATCTGCATGAGCAGCAACATAGTTTGCAAAACTCATTTGCACTACGTCATGCCACTGTGCCGACGTCAACTGGGACCGTGACCGAACATCGGCCTCTGGGGTAGCGACAACTTTCCGATAGTCACTCATTGCCGTACGACGAAAGGCCCTGAAATGCTTGGCCTGCAATTGCGTGATAACTGCTGATTGGGCAGCATAACTGCTGTACTGCAGCCGATCATGATGATCGGCCAATTGCCGCAAATCTTCAAGTAATTGCGGCAACCACGCAACATCACCCACCACATCAAAATACAGCGCATTGGCATGAAATGAATTCTCCCATACTGCTGCAGCAAACGTCACAGCACTGCTTTGCGGATATCTTAGTAAAATCGCATGACGATTAGCAAAATGTTGCTGTGTGAACGCATCAGCTGATGCCAAGAAAGGTTGAAGCATCGTCAGTGTCACCTTGCGACCAGTAAGCGTCCTGTCCTCACGCATCCTTCTTGGCTTGCCATGTGCCATGCAGTCGGGTTAACGAATAAGCATAACGACTGGCACCGTAGACGATTGGGAAAATGAATCCGATCCACAAATGATTGGCAAAATAATATTGCGGTAATGGATTCATATCCATGGCCGCTTCGTAAGCCATCTCAAAAGCAAAAATAAACACGCCCATTAACACCGCTGAGAGCACACCACGCACCACCGCCAGCCATTCATACCGGCGATATTCCTCCGGCGTATCTGCTTCAATCACATGCAGTCGATAATGCCGCAGCGTGATTTCATTCATCAGGTTAATCATGATCGTCACAATTAACAAAATCCATGTCCCGGCACTAATCATTTTAAGACTATTAGCGTCAATAAAAATAGCGATTATCGTTGCAATCAGCAACATCAATTCAGCGGTCAGCATATTGCGCCCCATGATAGCGTCATAGGTGCGTTGTTTAAATCGATCTTTGAGTGAAATGCCATAATACCATTCTGTGATTTTCTTCATAGGAACCCTCTTCTATTTTTTAATTAAACAATGTTCCAATCTTAACACGGATCGCCAACGCCTTTTTCATGAATCACGCGCATTTAAAAAATTTTTCCGTGACAATAAACTACGATTCATCAAGGAAAAATCTCTGTGTCTGTTCCAGTTGTCAAAATATTGAAATTTTCATTGACATCACGGTTTGTTTTTGGTGAAATAGTAAACAAGCCTAGGGTGTCAAGACACCCTAGGCTCCATTAAAGGAGGCGCGAAAATGTCAAAAAAACCGTCCGGCCATACGCGGCTGATCGTTGGCATCGGCGTTGCATGGCTGTTTGATGCCATGGATGTTGGCATGTTAAGTTTCGTCATTGCAGCCTTACATAGCGAATGGCAATTAAGTACGGTGCAAATGGGCTGGATTGGCAGTGTCAGTTCAATCGGGATGGCCGTTGGTGCCATTTTGTTCGGGATGATGGCGGACCGTTTTGGCCGTAAAGCGATCTTGATTCTTACTTTGCTAGTTTTTTCAATTGGCAGCGGCATTTCTGCCTTCGCCACAAGTTACGGCATTTTTCTTGGTTTGCGATTCATCATCGGTGCAGGCCTCGGTGGCGAGCTACCAGTGGCATCAACCTTGGTTTCAGAAAGTGTGCCAGTTGAAAAACGTGGTCGTAGTGTTGTCCTGTTGGAAAGTTTCTGGGCTGCCGGTTGGCTGTTAGCAGCCATTATTTCTTACTTCATTATGCCAATCTGGGGCTGGCGCGTTGCCGTCTTTGCCACTGGTTTAGCCGGACTCTATGCGTTTTATTTTCGTGAAGGCATCAACGAATCGCATGTCTTTAAAAAAGTGGCGCGGCCCGGCTTGCTCAAAACCCTCAGCACCCTTTGGCGCCCGCCTTATGTTCGCGCAACCTTGATGCTGTGGATCGTCTGGTTCATGGTAGTCTTCTCTTACTATGGCATGTTTCTTTGGCTGCCAAGTGTCATGGTACTCAAAGGATTTAGTCTGATTAATAGTTTTGGTTACGTCTTAATCATGACGCTTGCGCAGTTGCCTGGCTATTTCGTCGCTGCTTGGTTAATTGAAAAATGGGGACGTAAAATGGTGCTGAGTCTGTTTCTGCTAGGCACAGCCGCCAGCGCATTAGGCTTTGGCCTAGCCACCGGTTTGCCAATGCTACTGACTGCCGGTATGTTGCTCTCCTTCTTCAATCTCGGAGCTTGGGGCGCGTTATACGCGTATTCTCCTGAACAATACCCAACTGTTGTCCGCAGCAGTGGTTCCGGTATGGCCGCCGGTATCGGCCGCATCGGTGGTGTGGTTGGACCGTTGTTAGTCGGTCATCTTTTGGGATCACACTGGTCAGTTGGCGGCATCTTTAGCATTTTCACCGCCGCCATCCTCATAGCAGTCCTAGCAATTGTCTTCCTCGGCCAAGAAACCATGGGCGTGAAACTTGCCGACACGCTTGAATAGTCTCAACAGCCAACAAAAAAGCCTTGTAATTTGCGGGAATTCCCGCAGACTGCAAGGCTTTTTACTGAAGTTAACGCCGTAATGCGCGAGTAACCGTTTGTTCATTAACAAACGTGAATAACCCGAGATCGCCAAGTTCACGTCCATAGCCGGAGTTCTTCACACCGCCGAATGGCAATTCAGCATTATAGTTTTGGCTTTGATTGGCACCAACCATGCCGGTTTCAATCCGAGCTGCGACTTCTGCTGCGTGATTAGTGTCACCCGCAAAGACTGCGCCCCCCAAGCCATAAGGCACATCATTGGCCAGTTCAACCGCTTCATCTTCACTGTGAACCTTGTAAACGCAGGCAACTGGTCCAAACAATTCGGTACGATAAGCCGGATTGTCCTGATCAATGTCAGTCAAAATAGTCGGCTGGAAGAAAGCGCCTGGCAAATCAACCGGGGTATTGCCATAAACCACTTTAGCACCGTGAGCAATAGCTTCGTCAACTTGCTTCTGCAACTTGTCCTTCGCCTTTTGGCTGGTCATCGGGCCAACATTAACTGTGGGATCACTCGGATCGCCAATTTTAAGATTCTCAAAGCCTTTCTTCAAACCGGCCACAAAATCATCGTAATATTTATCTAAAACAATGAACCGTTTCGAACTGGTGCAGACTTGGCCGCAATTCATTAACCGCGTCTTGATAGCTTCAGGAATCACAGTATCAAGATCGGCCCCGTCAAGTACCAAGAAGGCATCCATTCCGCCAAGTTCCAGCAACGACTTCTTCAGATATTTGCCAGCAAGTGCTGCCACTTGCGAACCTGCTCGCTCTGAACCAGTCAGGCAGACCCCAGCAACCCGCGGATCTTTAATGAATGTTTCACTATCCGCATGGCCAATCAAGGCAATTTGGAAGGCGCCCTTATCAGCACCGCCACCCAGTACAGCCTTTTCAAATTCAAGCCCACTAGCTGGCACATTGCTCGATGGTTTGATGATGACTGCATTACCAACCATAAAGTTCGGTGCAAACACGCGCATCAATTGATAATAAGGGAAATTCCATGGTTCAACCCCAAAAACAATCCCGCTTGCAAGATGGTTAATCACAACAGCACCAGCAGTACTATTGATCGGTTGCGGCTGCAACAAAGCCGGCGCCCGATCAGCATACATGTCCGCAATCTCAGCACAGAGTTCCACTTCAAAAAGTGCTTCTTCCGTGCGCTTACCCATTTCTCGCGTAATAATCGCTGCCATTTCGTCAGCGTTATTGCGGAAATAGGCAGCAACTGCATGTAATGTTGCTGCACGCGTTGCTGGATTGACGTTCCGCTCCTGCTTGTAAAAAGCGTGCCCAGTTGCCAACATCTCGCTAATTTGCGTCGGTGTGGTATTTGAGTATGTTTTTTCTAAGGTATTCGTGTTCGGATCAATGGTCTGATAAGCCATAATTGAAAGCGCTCCCTTCATATACTTACTTAATCATAGCTTATTCACGCCTCATATGCCAACTTTAGCAAATTAATTTACTGGCTTTTAATAACGTCCACGCAGCAATTGGTCTATATCTTTTGATACATCGGATCAAAAAAAGACCCGCAGCGAGTGCGGATCTTCATGTCGTGCTAGATTCAGATTAGAAGTCTGAAGGGTTAACCTTGATGCCGGGTGCCATGGTAGCAGTCAGCGCCAAGCTCTTGATGTAAATCCCCTTCGTGCTTGCTGGACGAGCTTTCAAGACAATATCATTCATTGCTTTGAAGTTCTCAAGCAGCTTGTCAGCATCGAAGCTCTTCTTACCGATTGGGGCATGGATGATACCAGCCTTGTCAACACGGTAAGCAACCTGCCCAGCCTTGATGTCCTTAACTGCTTTAGCAGTGTCCATCGTAACTGTGCCAGTCTTAGGGTTTGGCATTAAGCCTTTTGGTCCAAGGACACGGCCTAAACGACCAACTTGAGCCATCATTGGCGGTGTTGCAACGGCAACGTCAAAGTCCAACCAGCCGTCTTGGATCTTCTGAACTAAGTCTTCAGCACCAACGATGTCAGCGCCTGCGTCTTCAGCAGCCTTGGCTTGGTCGCCTTGTGCAAAAACGATCACCTTAGCAGTTTTACCAGTTCCGTTTGGCAGCACAACGGCGCCACGAATCTGCTGATCAGCCTGCTTTGGATCAACGTTCAAGCGATAAGCAACTTCAACGGTTTCATCGAACTTAGCAAAGTCGATTTTCTTAAGCAAGTCCACCGCTTCTTCAGGGGTGTACTGCTTGGTCGGGTCAACGGCCTTAGCAGCCTCTAAATACTTTTTACCTTTTTTAGCCATTCTGGGTTTTCCTCCTTGCAAATGTGGTCACTGGGAGATAAGTTTTTCTCCCTTCCACCTGATTCGCTCAGCTTTCACTGAGAATCCGAACAGTGCGTCTTAGCCTTCGACTTCGAAGCCCATGGAACGAGCTGTTCCTTCAACCATGCGCATAGCCGCTTCAACATCGGCAGCGTTAAGGTCTTGCATCTTTGTTTCGGCGATTTCCTTGACCTGATCCTTGGTTACCTTAGCAACCTTTTTGGTGTTTGGTTCGCCGGAACCGTGTTCAACACCAGCAGCCTTCTTCAAAAGAACAGCAGCCGGTGGGGTCTTGGTGACGAAATCGAATGAACGATCTTCGTACACAGTGATCACAACTGGGATAATCATGCCGGCCTGGTCAGCCGTACGTGCATTGAAATCCTTAGTGAACCCCATAATATTGATACCGGCTTGCCCAAGAGCAGGGCCAACCGGAGGAGCTGGGGTTGCTTTCCCAGCAGGAATTTGGAGTTTGACAATGTTTGCTACTTTTTTAGCCACGAGACATACCTCCTTAAGTCCGTGATGTGGTTATGATGGCCAGAAGTTTTGGCCTCCCACGCGTATGCTGAAAACATACTTGAATAGATTATCATTTTACGGGGTAAAACACAAGTTAAACTCGTAAAAGCACGTGAACCAGTAGGACTCACATTCCAACGATAACAAACACATTCTTGTTAATGATTCTATTTTGTGCGGTTTGTTTCCGACATTCCGAGCGGTCACATAGCGTCGGGGGCTGGCGACCGCGAAGCTAGAGCTGTAGGCACAGTTTTGAACTCGCGTACGTTCACAGCCATGGCCGTCCACGTTTGAGGTAACCCGCTTTTGCCCATTCGACCATCCCCAGATAGACTAAGACAATGATGACGGCGCCTGGCCAGTAAGCTGCTGGGAGGATGCCGAAGTCGAAGGCTTTGTGGAGCGGGGAAAGAATCAGGAAGAGGCCGACTAATAGCGCCATCATAGTGGAGAGAATCACGATAGCTGAAGCTGGGACGCGCCAGAATGGTACTTTACGGGTACGCAGGACATGAATGACCAATGATTGTGTGCAGAGTCCAACCACAAACCAACCTGCCTGAAACATGTGTTCTGCAGGTAAACTCGCGGCATGTGCGCCAACGCCCAGTCCGAACCATAAGAACAGGAAGGTGGTAATATCGAAAATCGAGCTTAGTGGTCCAAACGTCAGGGCATAGCGCAGTAGACCATCGGCCCGCCATGGTGTCGGCTTCGCGAGCGTGTCATCATCGACATTGTCCCAAGGAATGGTCATTTGCGAGGTGTCATAAATCAGGTTTTGAAGCAACAGTTGGATGGACAGCATAGGCAAAAATGGCAAGAAAATGCTGGCAATAAGTACGGAAAACGCGTTCCCAAAGTTAGAGGCGATCGTCATTTTAATGTACTTCATGGCATTAGCATAAACGCGACGACCCTCAACAATACCGTCTTCCAACACCAGCAGACTCTTTTCAAGCAAAATAATGCCACTGACATCCTTGGTAATATCCGCCGCGGTATCGACGCTGATACCGACATCGGCTTCACGCAAAGCGGCGGTGTCATTGATGCCGTCAACCATATACCCTACCGTATGCCCAGCCCCTTGAGTTGTCTTGATGATGCGGGCTTTCTGCATCGGACTCAGTTTCACGAAAAGATCAGTGGTTTCAACAGCTTCGAGCAAATCATTATCGGTCATGGCGTCCACTTCATTGCCGCTGATCACTGCTTGCTCAGGAATCCCGACTTCTTCGGCTACGTGTTGGGTGATGATCGCATTGTCACCTGTCAGCACTTTCACACGAACGCCATGAGCATGCAGCAAGCTGACCGCTTCTTTGGCGTCTGGCTTGGCGGGATCGAGAAAGCCCAAAAAGCCTGCCATGACCATATGTTGCTCATCATCAGTCGTGTAAATGCGTTGTTCATGGACATCCGTGCGATAGGCAACCACAATCATGCGCATGCCTTGCCCACTCATCATGGCATTGGTTTGCTCAAGCTGACGTTTGCGTTCGTCAGTCAACGGTAGGATCTCACCATGAAGCTGAACCTGATCACAGACCGCCAACATTTCTTCAAAGGCACCTTTTGTGATCATCCATTGGTGGTCGTGATTGGCTACCACCACTGTCAGTCGCCGGCGTTCAAAATCAAACGGAATTTCATCAATTTTTTCTAATCCCGCTGGCAAGTCCACAATTTCGTCGTGATGTTCTTTCACATAATCAACCACGGCTGTATCCATGAGATTGTGCCAACCGGTTTGATAATTAGCATTCATATAAGCCAACCGCAGCACTGCTGGATCGGTTTTGCCGGTGGCATCCACATACCGCATCACCACAACCCGGTCCTCAGTGATCGTGCCAGTTTTATCGGTAAAAAGCGTATCAATGGCGCCCAAATTTTGAATGGCATGTAGTCGTTTAACGATTACTTTCCGCTTCGACATCGCCAAGGCGCCTTTTGCTAAGTTGCTGTTGACAATCATTGGCAACATTTCCGGCGTGAGTCCAACGGCCACTGCTATTGCGAAGTAGAAAGCTTGTGACCAATCCTGCTTCGTCACGCCATTGATGACAAATACGACTGGTACGAGCACGAGCATCATCCCGATCAACAACCGACTGATGGCTCGCATACCGCGCTCAAAACTGGTCGGATCCGTTTTGCCGCTAATCTGACTAGCCATATCGCCAAAGTACGTCGCATCCCCAGTCTTCAAAATAACCGCAGTCCCAGAACCGGAAATAACGTCTGTGCCCATAAAAACTAAATTAGGATAGTCAAAGACACTAATATCAGCATCCTGTTCGTAGACTTCAGCGCGCTTTTCCACTGGCATCGCTTCGCCGGTGAACGAAGACTGGTTAATAAATAGATCGTGGGTGGCCACTAAATAGGCATCGGCCGGGATCATATCCCCAGTGGCAAGCTGGACGACATCCCCTGGCACGACGTCATCCATCGACCGTTCCTGCGTCTGACCATCACGCGTCACCGCTGTTGTGTTCGCAATCAAGGCAGCCAAGGCATGGCTAGCTTTTTGAGAGCGGTATTCTTGCCAAAAATGAATCGTCACCGACAGCACAATCATCAGACTCATCATCATCGCGCCATCATAGTCAGCTGTCGCAGTCGATACTGCCACCAAAAAGGCCAACACCCAGACAAACGGTTCATTAAAAGCCGAAAGTAAAATCAAATACCATGGGCGCGGATGTTGGGTCACAACAGTATTCGCGCCGACTGCTTCTAAGCGATCCGCAGCTTCGGTACTGCTCAAACCATCTGGATTGGTTTTCAATGCTTGGTAGACTGCTTGATCGCTCATTTGACTGTAGCGCGTCAATGCTGCCGTTTTTTCTTGGGTCGAGGCGCCATGCCCCGACATCGTCTTCTTTAGCATGCTTATTCTCCTATAAGATACGCTGGCAGGCCAAGAAACCGTCACCATGAGGACAATAGAAAAATGAGCTTGATACACCCATTCTTTCCGTGATCATGTATGATGAGGTTGTTGAACGTGCTAGCATATGCGCTTAAGTATCCCCCAAACGTGTAAGCGTGCGGGCAATTAACTTTAACAAAAGGTTACCGTGAATGTAAGATAGTTGTCAAAGATAACCATAGTAAGGAAAGCCTAAAAATTTTTAAAGGGGAGGTTCATGATGCAAAAATCTGCACTTGATCAAGCCGCTGCTATTCGCGCCGGGGTGCTGTCTCCAGCAGAATTGATTGATAGTACTCGTGAGAAAATGACGGCATTAAACCCAGCGCTCAATGCCATTACCTGGACCCGTTTTGAAGCAGCCAAGCAGGACGCCAATCAACTGGAAGATCACGGTCAACCGTTTTTCGGCATGCCGTTGATCCTTAAAGGCTTGGGTCAAGACTTTGCTGGCGCTCCAGCAACTTTTGGCAGTCGCTTCTTCGCCAAGGCCAAGTCCGAACACACCAATAACTTTGTTAAGGCCTTGCAACGGCTAGGCTTCATCATCGTTGGTCAAAGTAATGTACCGGAATTTGGTTTTAAAAACATCACAGATGCAGAACTTTATGGTCCCGCCCGCAACCCGTGGAACCACGACTATTCGCCAGGTGGCTCTTCCGGTGGCGCAGCAGCGGTTGTGGCTTCAGGTATTAGTCCGCTGGCAACCGGTTCTGATGGTGGCGGTTCGATTCGCATTCCCGCTTCTTTTTCCGGCTTGATCGGTTTGAAGCCAACCCGTGGCCGCGTGCCAACCGGACCTGGTGAGTGGCGTGGCTGGCAAGGAGCATCCATCAACTTCGCCTTGACGAAAACCATGGCCGATACAGCGGCGCTACTTCGTGGGCTTGCCACAACCCAGCTAGCTGCTCCCTTCATCGCGCCCCCATTACGCTTAGATCTTGTTGGCGATGCACGACCACTGAAGATTGCTTACACCACAACATCGCCTGTTGGCACCCCTGTCAGTGACACCGCTGTTAAAGCCGTCGAAACCGCGGCGGATGCGTTGCGAGCAGCAGGACACCAAGTCGTTGCGGCTGCCCCTGATGTTGACGGTACTGCTTTAATGAAGGCGTACTACATGATGAACGGCGGCGAAACTGCGGCCATGTTTCAGGCATTTGCCGCCCAAACTGGCAAGCAGGCCACCGCCGCCGACATGGAGTTGATAACTTGGGTGATCTATCAGGCCGGCTTGCACACCTCTGCAGCAGACTACAGTCTCTCACTTGGTGCTTGGGATCGCGCAGCAGAAGCATACAGCCATTTTCATGAGAGCTACGACTTGCTGCTGAGTCCAACAACAGCCAAAACAGCGCCCCGCATCGATGCCGTTTTACAATCGCCGGCCATCGTTGCTAAAATGCAACACGCCGCTGAGCTGGCACCGCAGGAACAACAAGAGCTGATTTGGGATCTTTTTGAACCCAGTCTTGAATATTCGCCATTCACGCAACAAGCCAATCTAACCGGTGCGCCCGCAATCAGCTTGCCGACCGCCATCTCACCTGAAGGCTTACCACTGGGCATCCAATTCACCGCCGCCAAAGGCCGCGAAGATCAGCTCCTGCGCATCGGCTACTGGTTTGAACAACAAGGCTTGTTGAAAATGTTACCTGCATCGCTAAAGGAGAAGATCTAATGGGCTCACTTGCTGAATGGTACCAACGCATTCCCACGCCTGATGATTTAACCCGAGTCGAATCACTTTTTGCTAACATTCAGGCGCAATTCCCGCAAATCGACAAAGCCGGTTACGACCATAGCCAAATCATTCGCTTCCCATGGCACAAGCCACTAGACGAGCAGTTGATCCACGACCTCATCGCCTACACGATTGACCAAAAGAAAGATGCGACTACTTTCTGGCAGCGATAGACGTGGCATTTTTCGGAAAACAAAAAGCCTTGAATCCGATAGTATCTAACGTTTGCTATCCTCGAATCAAGGCTTTTTATTTTGCACCTCACTTGCTTTTTACCTCATCCACTCCGGCCCTATAGTTCACGTACCGCGCCAGTGCGAACAGATAGTCGGACAAGCGATTGCTGTATTGTAAGATCACGGAATCAAGCGGTTGACTCTCAGCATCCAACTGATCCAATGATCGCTCGGCGCGGCGGGCTACTGCTCGGCCATATTGTAAGGCTGCCGCCAGCGGATGGCCGCCAGGTAGCACAAAGGCCGTGATTTTCGGAACCGCCGCCATCATGTTATCAATCGCTAATTCCAATCCCTGTACGTGATCTACGGTAATCGTCTGATGCTGCGGCACCGCAACATCTGCCAATAATTCGTACAACTCGCGCTGCCGAGCTTCGAGGTCCTCAGCCAACCAATCAAAGTCTGGCGTGGCTTTAGCCTGCGAGGCAACATAGCCCAGCCATGAATCAAGCTCGTCTAAATCACCTAATGCGACAATCTGGGGAGAAAACTTTGGCACCTTTTTCCCGTTAATCTGTTTAGTGGCACCATGGTCACCGACTTTTGTGTAAAGTTTCAAAATGTGCGCCTCCTCGATCAAAACGTTGCAAGCCCTGCCGTAAAATGGCGAGTACGATCGGGTAAAAAACTAGATTACCGATGGCATGATACGTGTCAAACGGTAACCCACTCACATAGTACGCCCAAAAGCCGAGACCATTCAAACTGCCAATCACCGCCATGCCTAAACTGACAATGAAGCCGTATAGATACCCTAGCAAGCCGGCAAGACCGATTTGCAGCCAAATTCGGCGACGAATAACTGGCAAAATGGTTACCATAACAATCACAATCACCATGCAGCACGCATACGCAACAATCTGCGGGAGTGTCCAGAGTCCGAAACCGAGAAATAAATTGGACACGATCAAGGTGCTCATGGTCAAACTGAAGCCCCAGCGAAAGCCGAGCAACAGCGTGACAATCATTAAAATATCAGTGACAGGCTGCACATTCGGAATAGGGACTTTAACAATCCGCAAAACCGTACATAAAGCGGTCAATAGACCAAGCAAAGCCACCGCCCGAACAGGCGATGGCTTTGTTGCTGATGGCTGCGGCTTCATTTGGTGACACTCAGGTCAAACACCACTTTATCGTGATTCTTGACCGGTTGTTCTGTCGCTCCTTTTTGGGCCATCTTGCCATTAATCGTGTAGAGCCAGTATGTCTTTTTGGCAACATTCTGCTTTTTGCCAGCAATTTCGGTAATAAAACCTTTAGAAGCCTTCACTGTCCAGCCTTTTTTCAAGCCAGTCATGACAACCGACTTTTTAGGCTGATCAATCGTTTTCTTGGCAAAAGCCTTGCCATTTTGTTTCAACTGATAAGTCACTACAATCTGGTTAGACTTGCTGCTGCTTTTGGCCGCATTTCCAGAACTGCTGCACCCAGCCAGCACAAACATCGCAACGAAAAAGACCACTAATGAACGTAAAACTTTTTTCAAAATAAACTCCTCCACACTTTTTTATTTAATTGGGCAAGCGCCACCGGCACAATCGGTTTGATCAACGAGCTCAAGGTCCTTTTGATCATGATCCGCGTTTTGAACCGCAAAGACAGCTGCAACGGAACCATGAATTGCGGCACACTTTTGCTTGTAAGTTTTGACATCAATGGGTTCCTTAGGTGCCTGTTTGAAACCAGCACCTACGTAGGGCAACATCGACGTCGACTTAATGACATGGCGATACTGGGAAAGCAAACCAGCAATTTGATCGGCTTCTTTTGGTTGGAAGGTGACCGTGCAACTGACCGCGTTGTCAGACCAGTACGTCTGCAAAAATGCTTGCGTGGCAATCTGTTCAGCAATTGACACCGTTCCGGCTGAGGCAAAGGCAGGATCATCAGCGTGGGCGGCGCGAATTGGGAATTCAACCACCATCGTGCCTTTCGTGTAAACATCTGGTTCAATGTGATAACCGCATGCCTGCAGAGCTGGTAACAATGGGTCGTTGCCTTGGAACCGAATGCGCTGAATCAGATAACCAGCATAATGGAAATGCATCCCTTCTGAAACGCCAGCAAGTTTCGCCACAGTCCCTGAAGGTTTAACCGTTGTATGTTTTCGCGACGGTTCGCAGCCCAAAGCATCTGAGTAAGCCTGATCGGCATCGACCACAGTGTGATACAAACCATCAACGGCTTGTTTAATTTCCGGATCGTAAATCGGTTTCTGGACCATTTTGCCAGTTTGCGGATCAACGACTGACTCAAACCCGCTCACAACCCGCCGGCCAAAGTCATTCAGGAACCAGTCTTGAATACCAGACATGGAAACACCGATACGCCGATTCTTCTTGATGATATCACGCGAAACCTGCCAGTCATAATGACTAAAGGTCACCCGCTTGGCGAATCGTGCTGCCAATGTGAAGGCCTGTTTCAGCTTCCATCCTTGCTCAACTGCAACAACTGGAAAGACTTCAAACAGATTGCAAGGTTCTCCATTGGCCAAGGAAATTTCACCGCAAGGGTTGGTACCCTCAACATCAGGATCATTTTCCGCATTTTCGCCATCAGCAATCCGACCAAACCGCCGTGACAGTTCAAGATTCACAATCCCGGGTTCGCCATTTTTGGCAATGGCGTGGGCAATCGGCGAGTAAGCATCGAATTGTGTATTGATCGCAACACTATTGTTCGACGCCCAACGATGATGATAAAGCTGCTTTTGATCCTGCTTCATCGTGATAAAATCGTCATCGTCTGCTGAGCCGAGTGACATTTCAGCGGAGCGCCGAACATTGCCAGCAACGACTGTTTTACCGATCAAATTACCAATATCAGTCGCATCCACCGCCGTCAAGTGTTGGCCAACGCGAGCATTGAGCAACTTGTTGATATCCAATAACATCTCAATCAATGGCATCGGTCCAGAGGCAGTACCGCCAAAACCGTGAATTCGTGCACCCTTTGGCCGAATGTTGGTGATATCTAAAACCAGTTTTGTCTGACCGCTTGGATTAGTCGCGGCAAAATGATGGTCGATCACTTTCGCGTTGGCCAACACCCAACCTTCTCGCGTATCTGGCAAGGCACAATGATCAGCCTGTTCACCGGCATGTGCTTTTTCCCACTCGTCACGGTCAACCGCACCCATTTTCAAAGAATCAGCATAACTCGCGCTATTGCGGCCAATCACAACCGTCAACTCAAGCTTGGTCGCAACAGGTGGCAGCTTTGCAATATTATCCTTTGTCACCGAAAACCCAACGCCGCCGCCCTTCATCAGTTCATCAAACATAAAGGAGTATGGCATCGACACAGCCGGCTGCGAGACGGGATAATCTTCAGGCACAATGTGTGATTGGCCATAAGGTTGCGGGCGAATGGCGATGAACCAGCAATTGTTCAAGGCATCGCCATTGCGCTTTTGATAATCTGTTCCGGAAATCCATAAATTACGGCCTGAAGGTGTGCCCGCCAAACCATAAATCAGTTTAAAAAGATTCCGTGCTTCTTTTTGCAATGTTTCAACGACCTTGGGATCAGGATTCGCTGTATGTAGGCGCGGATCAAGGTTAATGTTACCTTCAACCACGCGCTTGACGGTTTCGTCCCAGTTTTCAGTGCGTTGAGCATCTGGCAGCCACCGAGCATAAGTACGTTTATAAGTGACCCAGCCAAGTTCACCCCAATGTGGTTTTATTTCTTTTTTAACCTCGGCAATAAAAGCTGGTGCCAAGGTGATTGGTTTCGTCATAACTTGCATATCCGTACCTCCCGTATACAAGATATGGTATATCCTCATGGATCTTATATCAAGATATAGATTTAACAATAACAACTAGTTAGATGACGGTAACTGGTGGCCGCCAGTGCGTTCGCCTTTTCCAAAAATCCTGAGCAAATTAAAAAATCGTCAGAGCAAAAACGTCTCCGACGATTCCTATGTGTTCAAGTTAGAAAACCGGACCAACATATGGTCGAACCAGCACATGTGCTAAATCTAGTGTCTTGAGCTCGGCAATTTCTTGAACGAAACAAGTGATCGAGCCAGCTAACATCAGGTTCATTGGCATCTTGCCAACTTGAACGGCGACGATCGGCATATGATGCGCATAGGCGTACCCGATTTCAAAAGCCGTGCCAGGATCAGGTGTATCGCCAACATAATCTAGAATAGCCACCATGGTTGTCGCCTGATGCAAGCCTTGAATGTCTTCACCAAAGACCTGACGCTGCCAGCCTGGTGAGTTTTCTTCCAATTTAGCTTTATTAGTATCATCGCGGGGTGAGAAAACACCGGTCACCGACTTGTTGACCTGCAATGCTGCCAAGACTTGATCAAGTCGCTTTGTTTGAGCCGCATCAAAGAATGGTGCGGCGACATAGATTTGTGCCATTTAGTTTCCTCCCACTTTTGTGACGTGACCAGCAGCACTAAAAATCACGCTGCCGCTGCCATAAATATTCAACAATGTCGTGATCGACAAGCCGATTTTCATGCAACAGGCTGTGTGCAGCCCGCGGGCCGCGGATCACGACCTCGGTATAATCTTTGATGCGGTCTTTGACCAAATAGCGAATTGCAAAACTGCTATTGATCGCCACTTCACCATCATGGCGGCCGCCAATTAGTAAATCACCAGCGATATTCAGCCACCGCAGATTTGCCGGTAAATTACCAATTGTCTTTTGAAACTGTTGATAAATCGGTGCAGCATGTTCCGGCCCGGTGCGGGTCAACCGCCAATTTAAGATTGGTGATCGTTGCGCCACCTCTAAATCATTCATCGGCGCAGCAATCGTGACTAGATTGGCGACAGGCACTGTCGGCTTGCTCAAAAGATATAGGACAGCTGTGACACCACCCATCGAATGGCCGACAATGTTCACCTCTGCAAACGCCTGTTGCGTTTGCAACGCTGTGATCACCTTTTCCAAGCCATGCAACTGAGCTGCTGGACGCACCGCCTTATCTGTGAACAACACTTGGACTGCTGCATGATGATTTAGGTTCAGCTGCCCACGCAAATGCACCTTGCCATCTGGCGCAACAATCGCTACAACATCTTTGCTGAGTCCATAACGGCGCTGGAGCCGCCAGAGCATATGCCCAAACGAATAGCGTGTGCCAAGGTGCCCAGGAATAAACAAAGTAGGTACCGGATCCATCACCAGCGGAACCGGTTGATACCCCGGCCGTGCCAGCAACAAATAATCTGCCAGACCGCCTACAACCACGACAAGACCAATGGCCGCAACGATCCAGAACCAGCCGCTCATGAGCTAAGCCTACAGCTTGTCGACTTGATCGAAATCCAGTTCCGCGGTAACTTCGCGGTCGAACATTTCGGTGACAACTTTCAACTTCATCTTTTCCTTATCAACTGCCGTGACTTTACCGTGCATACCGGTGAAGGCACCATCAATAATCGTCACTGGTTCGCCAACATCGAATTCAACGTCATTGTGGCGGGTACTCATACCCATAGAATGCAAAACATTGGCAACTTCTTCAGGCAATAGTGGTGCAGGCTTAGAGCCAGCGCCGTGAGAACCGACAAAGCCGGTCACACCCGGTGTGTTACGAACAACGAACCATGATTGATCAGTCATCACCATTTCAACCAACACGTAACCAGGGAAGGTCTTTTTCATTTCGATCTTCTCTTTACCATTCTTTTGTTCATGTTCTTCTTCTTCAGGCACAACCACACGGAAAATATAATCGTCCATGTTCATACTGCTCGTCCGCTGTTCAAGGTTGGTCTTCACCTTATTCTCGTAACCGGAATAAGTATGCAACACGTACCAGCGTTTTTCTGCCGATGTAACTGTTTCAGCCATAATGCGTCTCCTTTAAGTGTTTTGAGTCAAAATAAAAAACCGTCATCGAAGGCGGTTTTTGCACTGACAAGAGTATACCAAAAAATTGGCGGTTTGTCAGGCATCAGTATAGGAAAGCCTGAAAGATCATGTTAATGACCCAATCAACTGCCGCAAAATAAATGGCAAAGATAATGGAAGTCATGATGACGGTGAAGGTATCACGCCGCGTTTGCCGAGCAGTCGGCCAAGTGACGGCTTTCATTTCTGCGAAAACACTTTTGATAAATTTCATCATTCTGCTCCTTCCATGTTTACTTTGTCTCTTGATGGACCGTTACCCGGCCACAGTGTTTACAAAATTTTTTTAAGGTTAATCGTTCTGTTCGTTTTGGGTTTTCGGGAACAAAATAATTCCGTTGCCCACAAACCGAGCAAGCAAGTGCTACTTTCTTAGCTGTCATCATGTTCCCTCCAGTCACGTCCAATATCTTACCAAGATTATGGGGAGATGGCAAGCAGTGAGGGTGAGCCATAATTTCTTCGTAGGACTTGGGCTTCATTCAATCCCGAATAATCGTAGGAAGATCCTAGGCGAAAAGTTTTCTTGCCGTGCCAAGGCAAAGCAATCAATAATCCATGAGAAGTCAAAAAAGAATACCCAACCACAGCGTCAGCAACAACGTACCACCAACAGTTAATAATGATTGAATCGTGAAAATAAAGGTTTTATCTTTACTTGGCTTGCTTGTGTAACGGCGAGTATTATTTCGTACTAGCGGCCAAGTTGCTAGCACTAACAGGCTCCAAAATGGTAACGCGCGGGTTAGGACACCTAGAATCAGCGCAGCGAAAGTGATGAACGGGATGAGGCGGTACCATTGCAAGGCGCGTTTGCGGCCTAGGAAGTATGGCAAGGTGAAGCGCTGATTTTTGATATCTTGATCCATGTCGGCAATGTTGTCAGCAAACATCACGGCGGCATTTAGAATGATAACTGGCAAAGCCGCGAGTAAAAGTTGCAGGAGCCAGCCTAGATCAAATGAAAAGGTGAAGGTGCGCCGTCCCAACATCAAATTAAGCGGACTTGGGGCGGGCATGTTGATCAGCACAGCAATGATGAAAGTACCATAACCTTCCACAAAACCGGCTAACAACTCACCTAGGGGCAGACGGGACAAAGGGACCGGGCCAAATGTATACAGAATAGCCACACCAACACCAATCGCGCCGATCACGAGCAGACTAAGGTTGGTGCGCATGACCAAAATGATGCCTAATATGACACTCACCAGCAAAATCACGATGGTCAAGGCGAGCATCCCCCACGGTGACAGGTGCTCACGGCCAATAATATTTTGCCGTTGCTGATAGCTTTGATCTTTGGCTTTAAAATAATCCTGAACATTGTTAAAACCAGTCACAAACAAGGCAATCGCTAACTGCGCAAGCCCATAGATCAGGCTATTGACCCATGAAAATTGCTGAAATGCCCAGCCTGCATAGCTAATGCCCAGCACAAATGGCAACATGCTAGCCGCCTTAGCGGGTAATCGAATAAATTCCAGAAAAAGTGGCCAAGTTAACCGATGATATGGTTCGCTCATAGGATCGCCCCCATTCCCAAGCCCAAGACCAGTAAACCATTTTCAATAACGAGATTGATGACCGCAGTATGAAAAGTACGCTGTTTGCTGGGGTCACGAATGAATCGGTGGACATTTTTGATCACAAGCGGCCAAGCAAGTTCTATCACCAACGTCCAAGCTGGCAATGCACCAAAAATGACGCCAAAAATAATGGCTAAAAATCCAACATACGCCAGCAGCGCATACACGCGTGGCGACCACCAGCTACCCAAATACATCGGCAAAGTGTGCCGGTGATTACGCTGGTCCTCATCAAGATCCGACATGTTATTGGCTAACATAATATTAGCAATGGTTGCCATAGGCGTCACGCAAGCCAGCCCTAATGCAATGATGGCAATAAAGTCACCGCGCAAGACAACATTCGGCCACCCAAGATCCAGTGCCAGCAATCGACCCGGTGCAATATTGACATACGTGGCAATCACTGGAATGCCCAGTCCCATAACGATACCAGAGAAGATTTCACCAAGCGGCAGCCGTGACAACGGTAACGGTCCCCATGTATACAAAATGCCAATGGCAAAACAGGCCATGCCCATCAATAATAGTAGCCAATCTGTCCGCCAAACCAGCACCAAGCCGATCAATGAGGCGACAATCAGCATACCGATAATCATTTTTTCTACCAGCTTGGGCGCTAAATTTGCCCGGCCAATGACATTGGTGGTTGTTTGATAATGTGCAT
This sequence comes from Lacticaseibacillus paracasei subsp. paracasei, assembly GCF_000829035.1. Taxonomy (NCBI): domain Bacteria; kingdom Bacillati; phylum Bacillota; class Bacilli; order Lactobacillales; family Lactobacillaceae; genus Lacticaseibacillus; species Lacticaseibacillus paracasei. Next base: position 2,344,953 of record NZ_AP012541.1, read on the forward strand.
CTTTAGCCTTACGATAATCCATCAAATTGTTAAGTGCAGTGGTCATCATGTCAAAAAGCAGCATCGCCATAAAAAACAGGATCGTATTCACGGCATTAAAAGTGTGAAAATACGTCACCGCAAATAAAGTGCCAATCGCAAACGGCAAGATACTCGCAAGTTTCGTGCGAATTTCAACGAGCTCAAAAAATACCGACAACGGCATAAACTACCCCCCCTTATTTTTTTAACGTCGCAAGTGTATAGCCTGAATCCTTCAAAAGCTTAAACTTGTCCTTCAACCCTGAGCTGACATAAACCTTTTTATCTTTCGTAATAAAAATAGCATCGGCATACTTCAGCTTTTCAATATAGGCCATCCCACCAGCTAAGCCCTTGTCAAATGTTGCGGTTGACAAGGCATCGCCATCGACACTCTTTTTGGTCACAATGGAAACGCCCATTAAGTTATTGTCGAACGGATAGCCGGTTTTAGGATTCATCAAATGCATATAGATTTTCCCATCGACCTTGAGATACCGTTCATAAATACCAGAGGTCACGACCGTCATGTTGCTAGCTGGCAGTGTGCCGATAGCGGTCCCGCGTGGCTTCTTCGGATCTTGAATGCCGACGTTCCAATCTTTTTTCACGTTCTTTGGGCTCTTGCCCATCACATAAATATTACCGCCCAAGTCGATGATCGCAGTGGTCACGTTCTTGGCCTTGAGGGTTTTAACAACTTCATCCGTAATAAACCCTTTTGCAATCCCGCCGAGGTCAATCGCCATGCCCTTTTTCTTGAGATAAACGGTTTGCTTCTTGGCATTCAAAACCACATCCGGATAATGCACCAAAGGCAGACGCTCATCAATTTCACTTTGTGCTGGCTTTCGAGCATCCGCAAAGCCTATGTGCCAGAGACTGGTAATCGGACCGATTGCCAAATCAAAAGCACCCTCGGAATTTTCGCTGTAATGTTTGGCAGCAGCGATGACACGATAAACACTGGGGGTCACGTGCACAGGTTTGATGCCAGCATTTTTGTTAACCGCATCCACCTCTGACCCTTTTTGATTGACCGTCAACTCATCAGCCAATTGTTGGACGCGGGCAAACGCCGCATCCAAAGCACCTTGCTTGTCCTTGTCATAGATTTTCACCGTCACCACGGTTCCCATCAGAAACTGGGTATCCGAATACGGATCGCCTTCGACTAACGTGCGCTTTGCTGCCGTTTTGCCGGCACAGGCCGTTGCGACTAATGCCAGTAACATCAGCAGAACGACTACAAATCGTTTCTTCATCATTTTCCTCCAAACGTCCGCAGACTTTGAAACCTGCTCGCGCTCTGTCATTATATAGGGGCTTTGCGGCATAAGAAAAGAACCTGTTCAAAAAAGTTCTGAACAAGTTCTTACTTGGTTGAGCAATCGTACTAGACCGATTGCATCACCGAACGTCACAAAAGTGTGACATCACATTAGTTGTTATAAACAATATTGTCGACTTCAATCTTGTTAGTGTTGCCATTTTGAGCAGCATTGACAAGTTGGTCAGCATACAAGATGAAGGTATCGGAACTGTGGGTCGCACCGGAAACAACATCAACCTTGGCTGGTGACTGTTTAGCAACCAGTGACTTATTCAGTTCAGGAATGTATTCCTTAGGGCCGACTTTGTTGACCTTCTTCATATTTGCTTCGTACTTCGTATCAAGCGTCTTGGACTTGCCATCTTTGTTGATGTTGTCGTAGTTGCTCTCTGTGATCTTGCCATCCTTAACTGTGATGGAGAAGGTGACACGATAACCGTTGAAGTAGTTCTTTTCTTCAAGTGTGTAGGTCCCGTCCTGCATCTTGCCGGTGTTGTTAACTTCGATTGTCTTTGTATCGCCAGCTTGTGCAGCTTGGATCAATTGCTGTGCATAGTTCTTAAAGGTCATACTGGAATCAGTCGCACCAGAGATAACATCAATAGCGCCAACGTTGGTTCCATTCTTTTGGAAGGACTTGTTCAATTCTGGGATGTATTCCTTCGGGCCAACTTTAACCTTAGCCTTCATTGCCTTTTCATAAGCGGCATCCTTTGTCTTGGACTTGCCGTCTTTGTCGACGTAATCATATTTAGTAGAAGTAATCTTGCCATCTTTAACGGTCATCGCCATTTGTACTTTATAGCCATGATCATAGCCGGTTTCATCCAACTTATAGGTGCCATCTTTCAGTGCACCGCCAGCAACCTGTTTCTGTGATGATGATTTCTTAACCACTTTGCTGCTAGATGCTTTACTGCTTGTTGAATTTTTACTGCTGGAACTACTGCTGCCACATGCACTTAAAACTAAAGCAGACAGTGCAACAACGGCTGTCCCCGTCACAACTTTACTTAACTTCATGACATTTACCCCTTTTGCAGTTAGTTACTGCGATATTGTGTTTTCAATCACATAATTAGTTTAGCTAGTCACTTAGAAAAAATCAACTTATTACGGGTATTATAAGCGCTTTCTCATTTTCTAATATCGCGACGTAGACCGGATTTCTGTGTTTTTTTACACAAAAATGTTCGGATTTAGAAAAAGACGTCCGGAACGTTAGACATTAAGTAAAATTAAAGGCTATAATGGCTTAGACACATACTTGTGAATAGTATGGTAAAGCAAATGGTAAGGAGTGTTATGCATGGCGAAAACCAATATCGTCGTGGTTGGCGCGGGGTTTGCCGGGGTATATGCGACAAAGCACCTGGCCAAGCACTACAAACGCAATAAAGACGTGACGATCACGCTGATCGATCGCCACTCGTACTTCACCTATGTCACTGAGCTGCATGAAATCGCAGCGGATCGTGTTCCGGAAGATGCGATTCAATATGATTTGCAGCGCCTGTTCAACCGGCGTAAGAACGTCAAGGTTGTGACAGACAACGTGACAGGCATTGATCGTGATAAGAAAGAAGTTGTCACGGAAAATGGCAGCTTCCCTTATGATTACGTGATCTTAGGCATCGGTTCGCAGCCAAATGACTTTGGCACACCGGGCGTTGCCGAACACGGTTTCACTTTGGGTAAGTGGGAAGACGCGATTCGGCTGAAGCGGCACATTGAAGATGTCGTTCGCCGCGGTTCTGAGGAACACGATCCAGCAAAACGCAAGGCATTGTTGTCCATTGTGATTGTTGGTTCCGGTTTTACTGGGACAGAAACAATCGGTGAACTGCGTGACTGGCGCGACACACTGGCAAAACAGTACAAACTTGATCCAAATGAAATCCAATTCAGCTTGATGGAAATGGCTCCGACCATTATGAACATGCTGGATCGTTCAGATGCCGATAAAGCTGAACGTTATATGGAAAAGCGTGGCATCAAGGTCATGAAGAACACTGGCGTTGTCGGTGTTCATGAAGACCATGTTGATTTGAAAGACGGCTCAACTTTCCCAACCTGCACCTTGGTATGGACGGCTGGGGTTAAGGCAACTGACCAAGCGAAGGACTTCGGTTTGAAGCAAGGCCGGGCTGGCCGGATCTTAGTAAAGAACAACATGGAATCCCAAGACGATCCAAGCATTTATGTTGTTGGGGATGTTTCCTTAGTTGATCAAGACGGTACTGGCAAAGGCCAACCGCAAATTGTTCAAGGTGCTGAAGCCACTGCGCTGACTGCTTTGACCAATATTGAAGCTAAGCTTGAAAACAAAGAACAAGTTGAATACAAAGCGAACTATTCTGGCTTCATGGTCAGTCTCGGTTCTATGTATGGTGTTGCTAACATCATGGGGTGGCTCCATCTTTCCGGCTTCTTTGCGATGTTGATGAAGCATTTGGTCAACATGCTCTACTTCATCCAAGTTTATTCCGGTTATTATTTATTCCAGTACTTCATGCACGAATTCTTCCGGACACGTAACGGCCGTAACATGTTCCGCGGCCATCTGTCTCGGCAAGGTAACGTTTTGTGGACACTTCCTGCCCGCCTCACGTTGGGTGCCATGTGGTTGATTGATTGCTGGCCAAAGATTCAAGGCAAGGAATCATGGTTCATTGATAAACTGCGTCTGCCGTTCACGTGGCTGCAGCCAGCCGCAACCAGTGGTGCTTCTGCTGCTGGCGCCGACGCAACCAGTGCAGCAACCGGCGCTGCTGCCGGTGCAGCAAAGGCAACGAAGACTGTCTTCTCACTGTCCTATCAGTATGGAAACGATCCAATGATGGTCTTTGAAAAGATGCCAAACTGGTACTACAGTATCACCAAGGCATTGATTCCAAATCAGCAAGTCGCCTTCTTTATGCAAAAAGCCATGACCATCATGGAAATCTTGATTGGCCTTGCATTGGTTGCCGGCCTGTTCACATGGTTGACCTCTGCAGCGACTATCGCCTTTGTCGGTGTCTTCTGCTTAAGCGGTATGTTCTACTGGGTTAACATCTGGATGATTCCAATGGCGTTCGCCTGCATGAATGGTTCTGGCCGGGCATTTGGGCTTGATAAGTGGGTTGTCCCTTATCTCCAGAAAGTCTTCGGTAAATGGCGTTACGGCACACCGCGATCCTTGTACGGTACCGACACGCTTAAATAACTGTCTACACAAAAGGCTCTGGGTGGACTTACCTAGAGTCTTTTTTCAAGAGCGGGAAGCTGTTGTGACCATCTTTTCCGGCCATAGCTGCTCCCCGTCCTTCGTGTTCAGGCGTAGCATAAACTGCATGCCATGAACATGAACTTATCCAGCGGTTTAGATTGGAGCACCAGCATGAAACAGCCCAGCACATTCAAACGTTATCTCAAAATGATTCGGCCTTTCGATTGGATCATCGTTGGCGGTCTGTTCCTTGCGGCCTTCATTCCTTATGTCATCTTTGCGGTACACGAGAATCAGCAGCAACAAGCTGAACCACAACGTGTGCTCACAGCTGTCGTCACGCATGACGGCCATGAGGTTTACCGCAAACGACTGACTGGCCATACCGGCACCAGTCGTTTCACCTACCGCGCTAAAGACGGCGATTGGAACAAAATCGAAGTTAAAGATGCAGGTGTCGCAATCACAGAAGCTAACTGTCAAGATCAGGTCTGTGTCCGGCGCGGACGCATCACCAAGCCTGGGCAAACCATCGTCTGCTTGCCGCATAAACTGCTCATCGAAATTAAAGCAAACAAAGGCGGCGGAAGTACAGGGGGTATGGTGACTGAATGAGCACGTATAAAGCTGACCGTACCCGACAATATATTTATATTGCCCTACTCTGCGCCCAAGGGGTCATTATTGGCCTCCTTGAACGCATGATTCCGTTCCCGTTCGCCTTTGCACCTGGGGCCAAACTAGGCTTAGCAAACCTGATTACCATCATTTCTCTGTTTACGATGTCGATCCCCGACAGTTTTATCCTAATGTGTCTACGTCTCTTGCTCACCACCCTACTTGGCGGCACGCTTTCAACATTCCTTTACAGCGGCGCTGGTGCCGTCTTGTCTTGGTTTGGCATGCTGTTCATCAAACAATTAGGTGAAAAACGCGTCAGCATGATCGGCATCTCGGCAGCCGGCGGCATTTTGCACAATGTTGGCCAGCTTTTAGTGGCATCGTTGATCGCCCAAAGCTGGACTGTCATGCTTTATCTGCCGGTACTTGCTTTTATGGGCATCCTTGCTGGCATCGCAGTCGGCATCGCAGCCAACTTTCTTTTTGAACACATCGATATCTTGCGGCGACTGCGCTACGACCGAACCAAGCGCCGCAAAAAAGGAGCTACACATGAAAATTCATCCCATGTGGCATGAATACCCAACGTTAGCGCCGGAGCTGGCTTCAGCGCTAGCCATGATCGAAAAACAGATCACGACCAACAACACACCGGTCGCCAAGGCAATCATGGAGATGATCAATGGCGGCGGCAAACTGTTGCGTCCCGCTTACTGTCTGCTTTTTTCACGGTTTCAAGACGTTGATCGCGAGAAGATGATCGCCTTGGCAGCGGCCATTGAAACCCTGCACACAGCGACCTTGATTCACGATGACATCATTGACAAATCGCCCACCCGCCGCAATCAGGTCACCATCCAGAAGCAATTCGGACCAGACACAGCGGTCTATGCCGGCGACTACCTTTTCGTTGTCTGCTTCAAGTTACTGTCGCATTATGCGTCAAGCTTACGCAGCATTCAGCAAGACAGCGGCAGCATGGAAAAGATTCTTAAAGGTGAACTGGATCAAATGGCCACTCGCTACCAAACCAAGATTACCATCGACGACTATCTTAAACAGGTTTCCGGTAAGACTGGCCAACTTTTCGCCCTCAGTTGCTTCATCGGTGCCTACGAAAGCGGCAGCAGTCCCACCTTTGCTAAAAACGCTGAAAAAATCGGCATGAACATTGGGATTGCTTTCCAACTACTAGATGACATCCTCGACTACACCAGTGATGACGACACTCTCGGTAAACCAGTGTGCGAAGATGTTCGCAGTGGCGTCTACTCTGCACCATTGATCCTGGCCATGCAACGCAATCGGCAAGCTTTCTTGCCACTGCTAGCAAAAAAAGATCAGATCACCGATGCGGAAATGAATGAACTGCGCCAGCTCGTCATCCACCATCAAGGCGTTGAGCAAGCTTACGCCATGGCCCAGAAACGAACTGAACAGGCCATCGCCGGTTTGCAAAAACTACCAGCAGGCGCTGCGCAGGATGATTTGATTCGCTTGACGCAGAGCTTGTTGAATCGGAAAGCTTAATTGAACTGGCGTGATCGTAGCTGATGGATCGTAATTCCTGTACTGGACTCGTGACTCATTAGAATCCGCGTAATCTAGTAAAGGTCTAAACTATAGAATCCTTTGCCGTGCCAAACTCCGCAATCTCCGGCCAGATGGTGCTGGAACGCTGTGACGGCGCTTCGAGCCCAAAGCCCGGTCTCGAAGTCGCCTAACAACATCAGCTCCAAGCCCGGTCGCTGTGTTGTTTGCACGGCTGAGCCCCATCTGGCCTACGATTGCTCCGCCTTGGCACTGACGTCTTTAAAGCTGTCTTAGTAATTTAAATTTATCCATGCAGAAACAAAAAAGGCACAGCCAAAAGTAGTTGCTCTTTGCTAGCAGCATACTTTTGACTGTGCCTTTTTAATTTTGTTGGATGAATGGCTCGCCGTCAGCCATTTTCCCCATACTTAAGATAAAGCTCTTCGCCATTGATCACTTATCCAAACAGTGGCTGGCAGCGCGATCACATACACGACCAAATCAAATGAGGTAAAGTGCGTGTCATAGAACGTAAAAAGATAAACGCTTGTTACCCCAAGTAATATTAGTTTGTGCTGCCAAAACCATCGAAGGGTTTTCTTCATGAGTGAACCTCATTTTGACTGTCTGACTCGCTCTGGTTATCTATGAAACCGATAACCATCACCGTTTGACATTATTGATTGTCGCCGTCGTGCTTTTCTCGTTGTGCCATAAAATAGGTGTAAGCAACCTGTAACGCCCAGATAATGGTTAGAAATACAGCCAAGATCACCGTTATGAAAACACTGCCTGATGTCCATGCAATCAATGCAATGGCCAGCACCCCAAAAGGAAACATCCACAAGGTCCGACGAAGCTTGCCACTATAACTCATCGCCCAGTAATTGAAGCCTCGATCCTTATTTTTATTTTCCACTAGTGAACCCCCTCTCGCTGAAAAGATCGGTTACAAATAAGAGCTTTTGCTAAAATTTGCTCTCAGCATAGCATGATTGATTTTTACAGACAACTTTTGATTTACACTAGTAGCAAAAAGACAAGACGCCTCAGCCTTCAATAGGCCGTATGCCTTGCCTTTATAACAATTCCATCACTTATGGGTCTGCGCTGCAACTTGCTTACCAAACTCGGTTTGATCAAAATGATCGATGATGTCCTTAAGCTCAGCGTATCGCAGACTCGCGCCGAACAGTGGGCTGCCTGGTTCGGTCATGATGCCGTCTGCTAAGTTATTGTGCACAACGGTATCAAATCCCATATGATCGACAAAAGCTGCCACAGTGGCGACTGCCTCTGGATCGTTGCCGGTCACAAATAATGCTTTGCGTTTAGGATCGCCTTTGGGCCGCGCCTCTTCTTGCAAATTGTGATAGCCCATATGATTGAATGCCTTGACGATCTTGGCATCTTTGAAATAGGTCTGAACTTGTTCACTGGAAGTCGTACTTGGGTCTAAGACTTCTTCGCGAATGCCATCTGTTTCCCACCAGTAGTTCATCGCATCAATTACCAACTTGCCCTTCAACAAGTCGGCATCAATGTTCTTGTAACGACTGAGTGGAATTGCTAACAAGATAATGTCACTGTTAGCGACAACATCAGCATTTTCGGACGCAATTGCGCCAGGAACGAGTGTTTTAATGGTTAAGGCAATTTTTTTGACTGATCCCGAACCGGAAATACGTACTGTATAGCCGGCATCTAAAGCTAGACCGGCAAGGACAATGCCGACTTTTCCGGCACCGATGATACCGACGCGTTGAATAGCCATCATTTCACCGCCGCCTTTTCTGCCAGAATTTCCTTGACCCGCGGAATGACTTTCGTGCCATATAGCTCAATCATTCGTTCGCGTTGTGCCGCCGTTTGATTACCAGCCCCGTAAACAAGATCAAACCGGCCGAGATCAAGCAAGTCAATGGTCGCCGCCATGCGTCGGGCCACGGTCTCTGGATCGCCCACGTAGAAAGAGCCGACTTTGGTTTCGCCTTCAAACTGTTCACGACTCATCAGCGCCCACCCACGCGTTAAGCCAATACGATCAAAATTGGCTTTGATATTTTTAAACGCAACTTCAACGGCTTCGTCTTCGTCATCGGCAATGAAGCCGTGGGAATGGACGGCAATCGGAAATTCCGGTTTGCTGAGTTCCTTGGCCGCCGCGTGATATAACTCGATATACGGCTTGAACTGGCTCGCCTGACCACCGATGATTGCGATGATCACTTTGTAGCCAAAATTGACGGCACGAATCACCGATTCCGGCGAACCGCCGATGCCAATGTAAGTTTCGAGTTTGCCGTTTTCGGTTTTAGGCTAGACTTCCTGATTTTTCAAAGCAGCTCGGAATTTGCCCGACCAAGTAACCGCCTTTTCATTGCGCAAAGCATCATACAACCCCAGTTTCTCGTTGAACAAGTCGTCATAATCGGTTAAATCATAGCCAAATAACGGGAAGGATTCAGTAAATGAACCCCGGCCCAACATGACTTGTGCTCGCCCATTGGACAGTGCATCCAAGGTCGCAAATCGCTCATAAACTCGTACAGGATCATCTGAACTCAGCACAGTCACTGCTGTTGCAAGTTTAACCTGTTTGGTGACCGCCGAAATAGCCGCCAAAACCGTTTCCGGGCTTGACACACTATAATCTGGTCGATGATGCTCACCAACACCAAAAACATCAATGCCCAAGTCGTCGGCCAGCTTCCCCTCGCGCACAATTTGCCGAATAGACGCTGCTGCAGTTTGCAAGCTGCCGTCTTCATTTGCCACGATGTCACCAAAAGTTTCCAGTCCAAATTGTAAATGCTCAATGTCTACCATCGAAAAGCCTCCCAACCGATAATGCTTACTTTTTGTAAGTTGATGATATTATCATAGGCTTTTTTAAGGTGCATGGCAACCTTTTAGAGGGTAACCAGTCACACGATCAAATATAGGATTAAGCCGGCTATAGAAAAGTGACTTCCAAGTTGAGGAGAAGCCTGCAGTCACCAAAGCAATGCGAACCAATACATCCCATTAATACCGGCATTTTCTCGTTTGATAGATCTCACCTGCGATACTACTGTTAGCGTCTTGTCATCAACAAGAAGGCAACAACCCTAAACACGAATATACCGGCCTACTGGTTACGTTTCTGGCTCCCCAAATGATATTGAGAGCGCGCTCACAAGACACACTTACCGTCTCTCTGCGGTATGCGTTTCGAATGCTTCAGATATCGAGTTTGACTCTATCTTCACAAGTCGTTCATTTCGTGATAGCTTATTGATTAACCAAGCAGTCTTCCATTGATCACAACGAAGGAGCAAATTCATGAATCTACCTCAACGGCAACATGGATTTTTGTTGACCCCCAATGCTAATCTGCACATGCGTCCCTTAACATACTGTCTTTTAAGTACACTTCTATTCGTACTTCCCTTTAGTGCCTTCATGAATATGCTCATCTCCTACAAAAGACTTTGGGCAGTTCTTTCAGTTGTCGTCATATGTCTCATGATCTTCTTTGCCAGCATTATTACAGTCATTTCAAACGCCAAAAAAGAGACTTTGCCAAGCCTCTTTAAAACAAAACGGCGATGGTTAATCCAATTACTAGGAGCCCTTGTAGAAGCTGCTTCATTTCTCTTCATAAAATTTTTAACTAGCCAATGAAGCATCCCCTTGTACAAGATCAATATTGAATGGCTGAAATTGCTGGACCTTGATCCCGAAAGTTTGTTGACTACTAATGTTTGATTGCAAAAAAAAGACCCAGTAACTTCTCTTGTTCTGCTCATCCTGGCAGGACAAAACTGAAGTCCACTGTGCCTTTTTTTAATGTCATCAAATTTGAGAAGGCTGGGTCATCCCCATAACTACTCTTTCGGCTTCGGCCGCCGCTCCAAATGCCGGCGCATTTTGTCTAGCAAGAATAGCTGGTCGTTATTCCACGGACTGTTGCGTCGGGCGAGATGGGCGGCGTAATTTGCTGTGTCGTGGTTGAATTCTCGATCAGAGCGCTGGACTTCTTTGAGAAAATCGCGCGAGCTGATCCGCAAGGCGCCACGAGAGAAGACGGTCCATTGTTCAGCTTGATCGCTAGTAACGACGACAAGCTGCACTAGCGGCGAGTTCATGTCCTGTGCGAGGCGTTCAATGTAACTATCAGCGGTTTCATCTTCTTTGGTGAAGACGACTTGCAGATCCCATTTTGCATAACTTTTACCAATACCGGGCACGTACATCGCATCAAAGACCACGATCATTTTAGCGTTTTCGTGGCTGCGATATTCTGCCAGAATGTCCAACAAGCGCTCACGGGCCACATCAAAATGATCCTCAGCTTTGAGTTTTGCAAGTTCCGGCCAGTTGCCGATGACGTTATAACCGTCGACGATCATGATGTGTTCGCGCATTTATTTTCCCTCATGCCGACTGGCGAATGCCTGATACATCAGGATGCCCGCGGCCACACTTGCATTTAGACTTTGAACGTGGCCGACCATCGGAATCGCAATCGTCGCATCCATTAACTTCGCAATGCCAGGCGAGATGCCCTTGCCTTCATTGCCGATCACCAACGCAGTACTGCCTTTTGCATCCCATTTTCGATAATCCTGACCGTCCATGGCAGTGCCAAAGACCCACATGCCGCGTTCTTTCAGCGTCTTAATGGTCTGGGCGAGATTCGTCACCCGTGCCACCGGTACATACTCAATCGCCCCTGTGCTGACTTTGGCAACGGCACTTGTCAGGCCCACAGCGCGATGCTTCGGAATGATCACCCCGTGCACCCCGCTTGCATCTGCTGTCCGTAAAATGGAGCCCAAGTTGTGCGGATCTTCCAAATTATCCAGCAATAGGAAAAACGGATCTTCGCCTTTATCAGCGGCATTTTTGAAAAGATCATCTAAGGTTGCATAAGCGTAAGGCGTCATTGCCAATAAGACCCCTTGGTGATTGCCTTGGTCACTCATCAGATCTAATTTTTGCTTAGGTGCCGTGCTCACTAAAATCTTCTTCTTTTGCGCCATGCCGACCAAATGCTGAATCGGTTCACTTTTCAGGTCGGTTTGGACGAACAATTTGTTGATGGTGGCAGCGGTGCCAGCTTTCAGCGCCGCCTCAACGGCATGGCGGCCAAAGATAAACTCATCTGGATCATGTTCAGTTGTTGCTTGCGGCTTTTTTGCCATGTCCCGTCTTCCCTTCTTCAACGTATTGGATACACCATGCTGCTAATTCAGCAACACGGTCATCGCGGCCGATCAAATGTAAGTAGCCGAACAGTGCCTCGAATCCTGTTGAAACTCGATAAGTCACCACATCGGTATTTTTCGCGTGCGTGTAGCTTTTGGCATTGCGCCCATGCTTGAAAATGTCGGTTTCGTCGCTATCCAGCAGGTTGGCTTCCTCCATCCCGGCAATCAGCGCCGCTTGTGCCTTTGCGGACACAAAATCCTTGGCTGCCCGTTGCAGTGATGCCGGCCGAACTAAACCGCGCTTGAGTAAGTGTTCCCGAATATAAACTTCATAAACCGCGTCGCCCATGTAGGCTAACGCGATACCGTTCAATTGTTTTGGATCAAATGTCATTGTCTGCGCCACCGTGTTCCTTGAGGAGTGTCTTCCAAAATAATGCCTTGTGCGGCCAACTGATCACGAATTTGGTCGCTCTTAGCAAAGTCTTTCGCTGCCCGTGCCGCATCTCGAGCCTTCACCAAGGCATCAATGTCTGCATCCAGGTTCTTCTGATCAGCAAACACCACACCGAAGATTTGCAGCCAAGCATCGTATTCATTCAAAAGGTCATTGATACTTTCACTTTTGACCGTCTCTTCATTAGCATATTCATTAAGCAACTTTGCCAGATCGAATAAAACGGTGAGGCCATTTTGAACGTTGATATCATCATCCATAGCAGTCACGAAGCGATCCTTCAAGGTTTGCAGCTGCTTGGTAATTTGTGGATCAACGCCGGTTTCGGCCCCACGACGACGATAGGTCAAATTCTCACGAGCAATTTTTAGCCGATTGAGACTGTTGGCCGCATTTTTGAGGTTAGTTTCAGAATAGCGAATCGGCATCCGATATTGGGTACCCGCCATGAAAAAACGTAGAACTTGCGGATCAACTGTTTTGCGAATATCGTGCACAGTGATGAAGTTGCCAAGCGATTTGCTCATTTTCTCGTCGTCTTCACCAATCGTCACGAAGCCGTTATGCATCCAATACCGAACGAACTGCTTGTCGGTTTTAGCTTCGCTTTGGGCGATTTCATTCTCATGATGCGGAAATTCCAGATCCTGGCCGCCACCGTGAATGTCAAAAGTATCGCCTAACAGCTTGGTGCTCATGACTGAGCATTCAATGTGCCATCCTGGCCGTCCTTTGCCCCATGGTGACTCCCAACTGATCTCACCGGGTTTGGCGGCTTTCCACAAAGCAAAATCAATCGGATCTTCTTTTTTAGCTAATTCGTCTTGGGTAATATGTTGACTGGCACCTTCTTCAAGTTCATCCACATTCTGATGAGATAACTCCCCATAATGTTTAAACTTGCGGGCCCGGTAATAAACATCGCCGTCAACAGCATAAGCGTATTCTTTGTCGATCAAATCCTGCACAAAATCAATAATATCCGGGATCATTTGACTGGCGCGAGGATGAGCCGTTGCCGGTTCGATCCCCAGCGCCGTCGTGTCTTCCATGAACGCATCAATAAACCGTTGCGCCAAGTCCAGCGGAGCTTCACCGGTTTTATGAGCAGCATTGATAATCTTGTCATCAACATCGGTGAAGTTCGAAACATAGGTTACTTTATATCCGCGATATTCAAAATACCGGCGGATGGTATCAAACGCGATAGCACTGCGCGCGTTACCGATGTGGATGTAATTGTAAACAGTCGGGCCGCAGACATACATCCGGATTTCTCCCGGGTGCAACGGCGTGAATGTCTCTTTTTTCCGGGACATTGTATTGTATAACGTTAACATCGGCTCATTTCCTTCCTGTAGCGTCTTAACTGCATTTTACAGGAAACGACCGTGATTATAAAGGAACGGGGCGGGCGATTGCAACATTCTGTGCCGTGCCAAACGCCGCAATCTCCGCCTTGGCACTACGACCTTAATGCTTAGCAGACTATCTATCAAAAAATAAAAAGGAATGATTTTCCTAAATACGGCAATCATTCCTTTTGGAGCTGCGCATGACGTTCCTGTTTTTCAGCAGCCTTAATCAATTTTCCGCTTCGGATTCAGAATCCCCAACGGATCAAACAATCCTTTAATTTGATGCTGAATCTCATCAACATCAAAGCCTAATTCTTCATTGTTCCATTGGTTCTTGCTCATCCCCACCGCATGTTCACCGGAAATGGTGCCGCCGAGTGCCAATGCTTTGCGGAACATCAGACGAATGGCTTGGAGCGCTTCTTTGGGCGGTTCTTCCTCATCAGCCGGCCAGATGACGGTTGGATGCACATTACCATCGCCCGCATGACCTGCCGTGTAAATTTCGACATTTAAGTCCTGTGCGACTGACGCAATATAGTCCATCATTTCGGGCAGTTTAGACAACGGCACCGCCATGTCTTCCATAATATGTTGGCCGTTAGCGAAAACCGCCGGCAACATGTCCTGGCGTAACTTGATAATCGCCGCTGCTTCTTTGGGATCACTGGTGACCTTGATGTTTTTGGCATGATCGTCATTTAAAATCTGCTCCGCCATTTTCAGACTAGCTTCACCACCAGCATCTAACCGGAACAGGAGCATTGCCTCGGCGCCTTCAGCATAGTGAGTGCCTTCATAACGATCCAACGCAGCAACTGTCAGACCATCAAGTGCTTCAAGCATGACCGGATAGATACCGGAAAGCCGCAAATCCTCCACCCCTTTAGCCAATGCTGTCATGTTGTCAAAATAAGCAATTCCAACAACCGGCGTGCCAATTGGAATCGGGTTCAGTTTGACAGTGACTTCAGTGATGATGCCCAATGTGCCTTCCGAGCCGACGAATAAGTGCGTCAAATCGTAATTAAACGCATGCTTGTAAGTTCGGCCGCCAAGTTTGATTTCACGGCCGTCTGCCAAAACAACTTTAAGGCCAAGTACATTGTCGGTTGTCGCCCCATACTTCACGGTACTCATCCCACCAGCATTGGTTGCCGCATTGCCACCAATGCTTGAAATTGGCTTAGATCCAGGATCAGGTGCGTAAAAAAGACCTTGCGCACGCGCTGCCTTATCCAGGTCCCCGTTGATCACACCAGGCTCAACCACTGCCAACAGATCGCCTTTGCTAATCTCTTTAATCCGATTCATTCGCGCTGTCGACAAAATAAGACTGCCGTTTATGCCGTCAGAACCGATCACGGTGCTCGTATCTGCGCTTTGGGGAACCACTGGCATATGATATTGACGCGCGATTCTTAACACACCTTGAATATCTGCAACATCACTGACTGCAACATATGCCAGAATTTTCCCGGCAATCTCACGCTGGGCATTGCCATTGGCGCTATGTTCGCGCGCAATTTTATCATCAATGTGGATTTCGGCATGCGGGGCCGCGTCTTGCAAGGCTGCCAGAATTTCCGAGTTATCATAAGCTGTAAAAATTGCCATCACAAAAACCTCCTCAACACCTCTAAAGGCAGGTGGCAGCGTTGGCCATTCGCCTCTGAAGCGTCGACTTTATTATGGACTATTTTGGTAAAGATGGCTTAGTAAGACGCTCGGTGGTGTGCCTATTAAGACGCCGATTGACCCTGCGATGAGATTGACTGTCTTGCCTTTGTCTCAACAGCAATGGTTTCCTTGGGATGAACGGTAATAACAGCCTCTCCTAGCCAAGTCGTTTCTGGTGCCATGGCTGCCAAGCGATAAGGTTGACGTGGTTGGCCGCTGCCTGTTATTGGCGTTGGTGTGGCAACACAAATCGTCAAGACATCTGTGTCCACACCAGCGTCTGCTAAATGGCGAAAGCGGACCAAATTAATGGTCTGTTCTTGTGGTACCACCAGTGGTTCGCAGTTGCCGCGATAATCGAGTCGAACGACATGCCGGCCATGTGTGTCAAAACCAGATAAAACGGCCACCTTTGGACGACCAAGGACTTGAGTTCGCGGATCAAAACCGTCAAAGCTGGCGAAACGCGGCAATATGTAATAGAAGATCGGTGACGCCAGGGCCACAGGTTCCTTGCTTAGTAAATGCAGGCCGACTTTCCCGCCAAAACAGCCGGCTGCAGCTGATCCCGGCAAATATTGCAAGGCAAAAGTTGGTTTTGTGGTCAATGTGTCTAACGGTTCCTTGTCGTTATTGCGATTGTCACGCATCAGTGGTCACTCCTGTCAAAATTATGCTTGATATAATTAAAATGATACTCGCTTGATCCATAAAAACGCACGTTATAAGATTTACCGAATTTTTGCTGACGATTCAATCCGAGCCATTGGGCCAGATTCTCCAAGTAAGCCTGAAAAAGCGCGTCTGTGTTGCGGTTATCAAAAAACAGGTGTTTGTTCACGGACCATCGTCGGTCCTGAACAAACACCTGCAGTTGTGAAAAATCACAACATGAACTCAACATTAGGAAGACAACGACGAAAACCAGAAAAACATGCGCTGTCCATTAATCATGCCGGGGATTGGCATATCAGGTCAATGAAAAAGCCAGGCATAAATGATATGAAAAATCGCTGCCGTCACCAGTCCTGTCATCATACCCAGAACAAAATATAAAAGTAAGTGCTGCCGCTTACCTTTCATTTTTCATTCCTACCCTTCCTACGTTGCAAGGAGCTATTCTCCCTGTCATTTAGGGTAACCGATGTCGACAAGTTCTGGGGAAAATAAATATAAACGTTAGGAAATCACCGATTAACGTCGTCCTTTAGGCACAATCACTCAATTATTAACAACAAACGTTGCCCTTCGCGTTCCACCAAAACCTATTGTTTGCATGCAAAAACCCGCACATCTGCGCGGGCTTCCTGCATCAATTAAAGTTGGCCGGTGACAAGATCAACGTTTTTAAGGACTTGATCGCGACCCATCAGTTCAATGGTTTCAGCAAGTTGCGGACCATGCATCCGCAATGTTGCAGCGATTCGAATTGGCATGTAAAGCTTGCGGCCCTTGACCTTGGTTTCCTGCTTGACTTCATTGACAATACCGCCAATGGAATAAGCGTCAAACGTGTCGAGTGCCCGAATCTTTTTGGCGAAGGCTTCGATGACTGGCTTAGCATTGTCATCTGCCAGTTCTTTGCGTTCGTCATCGGTTAGGTCAGTGGCTTTGTCGAAGAAAATATCGGCAAGCTTGCTGATCTGAGCAGTGTAACTCATTTGATCGGTGTAAAGACTAATAAGCTGGCGCGCCCACTCGATGGTCTTCGGATCTGGATCACTATGAATTTTGCCATCTTCAATCAAGTTAGCTAAGGACAAACTCATCAATTCATTCGGGTTCGTCTTTTGCTTGGCCTTGATGTATTGGTTGTTCACCCATTCCAATTTCTTCTGGTCAAAACGGGCTGGGCTCTTAGATAGCCGCTTTGGATCGAATTGCTTGATGAATTCCTTTTTGGTGAAAATTTCATCTTCACCAACTGGGGACCAGCCAAGGAGCGTAATGAAGTTGAACATCGCGTCTGGCAAATAGCCGAGTTCACGATATTGTTCAATGAACTGTAACACGGTTTCATCACGCTTCGACAACTTCTTACCGGTGGCGCCATTGATGATCAAGGTCATATGGCCAAAAATTGGTGGTTCCCAGCCAAATGCATCGTAAATGGCCAATTGCTTCGGTGTGTTGGCAATATGATCGTCCCCACGCAACACGTGGCTGATTTGCATCATATGATCGTCTACTACCACCGCAAAATTGTACGTTGGCATGCCATCACGCTTTTGAATGACAAAATCGCCGCCCAGTGTGTTGGCATCAATCGAGATTTTCCCCTTAACGATGTCGTCCCACTCGTAGGTCTTGTCCATTGGAATGTGGAACCGAATCACAGGCTCCAAGCCCTTCGCTTTGGCTGCGGCAATCGCGTCAGCTTTTTCAGCGTCCGTCATGCCCTCATATTCATATTCGTAATGCGGCATCTCGTGACGAGCCTTTTGGGCTTCACGATCGGCTTTCAGTTCCTCTTCGGTCCGATAAGACTCGTAGGCAAAGCCTTTATCAACAAGTTGCTTGATCAGCTTGTCATAGATGTCCTTACGTTCAGACTGCCGGTATGGGCCAAAGTCGCCGCCTTTGTCGGGGCCTTCATCCCAGTCAATCCCGAGCCAGTGAAGGTTCTCCATCTGACTCTTTTCGCCGTCTGCAACATTCCGCTTTGTATCGGTGTCTTCGATCCGCAGCACCAACGTTCCGTTGTTGTGCCGTGCGAACAAATAATTGAACAACGCCGTCCGCGCATTGCCGATATGCAAATGCCCGGTCGGACTTGGTGCATAACGCACCCGAATTGGTCGATCTGCCAATGTCTTAGCCTCCATTTTTCTGTAAACATGCACTGATAGTGTACCACAGAAGGGACGTTCATTGGGCTGATGTGGGAGATTGAATCTATGTCAGTTGGCTTCTGATCGTTCTACTAAACGGCGCAACCTTTGCAATCTATCATTGCCTTAATCAAACGGGAATCTCATGCCCCATGCATTTCGCACACTGTCCATGATATGGCTGACATCGTGAGATAGTAGCAACTGACCGTCATCGTGACCTTCATCAATGTAGCGCTGAAAATCACGGACTTCATAAACTAAGGCATCGGCCTGATCACCTGCGCTTAATACCTCGCTGGTCGTGGTATGGGCATCAGGAGTGTAGGTTACTTTGGCGGTTGTGGCACGCGGATAGTCATCAATTTCAACGTAGCCTTTTGTACCCGAGATCACGCCGCGTTTTGGCTGCTTAGCGCGTAATGACAGTGCCATGACGGCCAACTGCTGATCAGCATTTTTTAAAATGATCCCTGATTGTTCATCAACACCGGTTTCAAAGTACTTGACGGTGGTGAGCGTTACATTGGGCTGAGCATCTAAGAACGTACGAGCAAAGGCAGTTGCGTATCCGCCGATATCAAGCAACGCGCCACCAGCCAGATCCTTATTGAAGAAACGATTCTTTGGATCAAAGTCTTTCAAGCTACCGAAGTTAACTTGAACAAGATGAATGTCGCCTAACTTGCCACTTGCAATCAGCTGCTTGACTTGTTGATAAACCGGCATATGGTACAAGGTTAACCCTTCAGATAGAATCAGGCCCTTGTGCTTGGCCAACTGCTGGACATCATCAAATTGCTTAGCATTGACCGTAATCGCTTTTTCGGCAAGAACGTGTTTGCCGGCATTCAAAGCTTTTTTGATGTATGGATAATGATAGGTATGCGGCGTTGCAATATAAATCACATCAACGTTTGGGTCGGCAATCAAGGCATCTGGATCTGTATATGTTTTGGCAATATGTTTTTCAATAGCGAACTTCTTAAGCATGTCGGCATTGACATCAGCGACGGCGTAGATGCTACCGTTTTCCCGGTTTAAAGCGTCGGCCATTTCATGTGCGATCCAACCAGTTCCGATCATACCCCAGTTATAGTTTGTCATATGACTCATCCTTTCTTTTAAACGCATTCTCCAGCCCAGAAACCTGCGTGTAAGAACCTTGGTCGCAATAGTCAGAGTCCGACCATCACGCCTAAGGTCACTTACACTCCGGTTTCTAACCGGGCTGGTTCACGCTCTGCTTAATTTCATGTACCTGACCATCTGGTGTTTCTATTAAGAGTAATGTCGCTAAGTGAGCAAAGTATGACGTCGCAACAACTCCCGGTAATGAGGCTAGCAAATGATCAACTTTTGCGATATCCGTCCATTCCGCCATCTTACAATCAATTAATTCATTGCCGTCGCGCGTTCGCGTGTAGCCCATGTAAGTGGTAGCCACCCGTCGTTTTGCCTGCAAGCCTAGCAGCTTGGCAGATGCCATCACCTGTTCACTTGCCGCGCTAACAACTTCCAATGTCAGCGGTACCGCGGCATTCAGTTGAGCGTTGACATTTTTCTGAGCAGTGAGAATCACATAAGCATGGCTCGCCTGCGCGTGCAACTTTTCATAAAAATGAATGCCGCCATTACTTTTAAGTAAATTTAAGTCCTTATCGGCACTGTCACAGCCATCAAAGGCAATATCACTAGCTATCTGTGTTGTTGTTGGTAACCCCAGTATCTGACAATAAGCCAGCGTTACTTCAGAGGGACTGCAAATCTGAATACCCGGCAATGCCCGCGCGACAATGCCATCAGCAAGAGCCTGCATGTGCCGACCACCGCCAAGACTCACTACCTGATGCGGCTGAATAAGTGCTAGAGCAGCGGCGATTTGTTCTGTCATGAAAGTTGCTTCCTCTCTTTTATTTTTGATGAAATTATATTTCACATATAATGTAAGACTGAAATTTAGTTTTGTCAACAGCTAGTTGTGAGGATTGTCTTTTGAAATTAATCGCGTAGAATAAAGGCCGGAGAGTTTCATAAAACAGATTATTCAGAAATTTAGTTGAAAAGGAGCTGTGTTATGAGTATTATTGACCGTCTTTATAGCATGCTGCCAACACTGACCGCGACTGACCGTAAGATTGCGCAGGTTATTCTGACGAATCCCGGTGCTGTCGTGAATACCACCATCGCCGCCCTCGCAAAAGAAAGTAACGTTAGCGAAGCCTCAATTTCTCGTTTTTGCCGGACAATTGGTGTTGAAGGCTTTCATCAACTCAAGATTGAGCTTGCTAAGGTTGCTGAAAACCGTAGTGCGTATTATCAGGAAATTAACGCCGACAATCTTCAGCAAGCCTTAAGCAATATCAGTGCCAACAAAGTCGCCGAAATCGAAGGCACACTAAAAAACGCCAGCTCACATGACATTCGAAAAATTTTGGATTTGTTAAAACAAGCTAGTGTAATTTTAGTAGCCGCTGCTGGCGATACGCAGCCGGTTGCCGATGATGCCGTCTATAAATTCAATCAACTCGGTCTACTAGCCATCACAGACAGTTCTTGGGAAACGGCGCTCGCCCAAACCATGAATGCACCAGCAGATGCTTTGTTGCTGGTTATCTCAAATTCTGGCGAAACGCGCAATCTCATCACCCAAATCAAAGCCGCTCACCAACGTGGTATTGCTGTGGTCGCGATTACCAATCGCAAGGATTCACCGATTGGCCTAGCCGCCGATTATCAGCTTTTGACCGCGGTTCGGCAGCAAATTTTCGAGTCCGAATATTTCTTCTCACGCGTAGCCGCCATGACGGCGGTGGAAGCCTTATTCTTGTTGCTTCTAGCTGAGGATAAAACTTTCATGGCACATATTAAGGCTCATGAAGCATTGATTGCGGAGACTAAGATTTAAGTATTCGTCTTAGGCCGACTCTTATCATTCAAAAATGCCATTTCTCCTAAGAAAAGAGGGGTGATTTTTCCGCAGCACAGAAAAATCATCCCTCTTTATTTGCAAGTATTAAGTATGTTTCAACCTTAACTAGGAAAAGTCTGCAACTATGCCGTCTTCGCCGTTCTCGTCATCACCTGACGATTTTGACGCCAGAACCAATACGTAAAGGCCAAGACTAAAATTGTCTGAACAACTAGTAGGACTTCTTCAACCGCACCGTTCAGCGCACCAACCTGCGTCAGTGCCGCCGGAAAGTCGATAAAGGCATGTAAGCCGATTGGCAACAATAGCCAGAACCAGCGCATGCGTTTCATAATGATGATCCACACAACCACGGATAATGCGATCTGAACCGCCAAGGCGAGTAGTCGTTCCATCAAGGATAACGAAATCGTCCAGCCCGTCGTTGCCATCAATTGTTTCACTTGCGTATTGAGCACCGAACGCGAGCTAGCGGGTACCTTTTCAAGCATTTCGTTTACTTTGCCGCCATTAATCAGCATTGCAAACATAAAGTTGCTGAACATGGTCAGGCTGCCAATCAGAATCATTTCAAGCCCGCCATGACCTAATCCGTATAGGAATGGTGTTTCGGGTGTCGCCGCCTTGGTTGGTATGCGTTTATTAATAAACTTAAGTCCTAGATAACGGCCAACCTCTTCAAAAACACCAGCTAACAGCGCGCCATACAACGCATATAGAAACGGCACATGTTGGAAATCTTTAGCGATGCCGCGGAAGGGTCCTTCCAATACACCAGCGAACAGGAAAAAAACGCCCATGCCAATAAAGAAAACCTTAACAGCACCTTTTTGGGGCTTGCTGTAACGCAGAATCACCCAGATTAACAAAATAATCGGTAAGGCAAAACAAAGTAGCATCTCAACGCCCATCATGTTAACCGTGAATTGGCTGACAGGGCTGTTATTCACAACTTTATCCATTCTGAACACCCCTCAATCAAGTATAAAAGAAATGATGACAATACCCGCGACGATCAATAGAAAACCGACAAGGATCACCCAACTCATCGTTTTGGCCATATTGAGCGTGAACCCAATCCCCAACCGTTTTTCAACAAAGAGCGCCGGATCAGTTGGATTATAGTAAAACATCCCCCAGACCCAATGCTGATTATCATTCAACACAGATCCTTTGGCCGTAAGTCGGCGAGTCCCCAGAATATACACCAACGGCAAAAAGCTGACGGAGAGCAGTGTCAGGGTTAGTGTGATGATCACAAACCACCATTGACCTTCAGCTGACATATTCGGCAGCATGAGTTGGAGAACCAGTAAGCTTTGACTCAGAAAACCTGTGAACAGCAGATAATACAAAACGGAATTGCGCACCTTACCAGCTCGCGGTTCAGCATCCGGATTGCCGCGAACTGCCCCGCGCGCTCTGCGGGAAAGATAAAAAGCACCCAGCACAGTTAGCGTTTCAACCGCCAGCGCCAAAATTATGACCCATGAATCTGCTGATGTTTGCTGAAAACCAAGTACAAGGGCTAAAAAGAACTGCGGCACCAAGACGAGCCCATAGGCTGCCGGAACCAGCGTTTGGGGCTTGAGCTTATTCAGGTCAACAGTCACCTTGCTTTGGGTAAGCTCCTGCTGATTCCCCATCTCTTTAAGGAGTTGCAAACTTTTCCGATGTGCCGCCACAATCAAGGCATAATTCAGACTGATCGAAAGCAAAAAGGCAGCAATTTGAATCCAAGCAAGCGCAGTCGCCGCAAAGTGCATGGCGGCCGCAATCCCAATGCCAATCACTGAAAGGATTGCCGCCCCTGTTAATGAAAAGGCGAGATAACGACGGCGTAATTTTTTAGCTGCTGGCGTTGTCCAAATGCTGTTACGGGCATATACAACGCCGAATAAAACATTTCGCCGTGACAGCCATGGTGTGACAACCTGAATCGCAACCAATATCAACCACGTAACAACTAAAATCACCATTTCTGCTTGCATCTTTAATCACTCCTTCAGATCATCATAAAGTTCATCAATCATGGTGTGCAGTGCATCCCGATCTAAATGTCGGGCCACTGCCTCCGCGACAACCTTTTCTAAGGCAGGTCGCAGCACCTCTGCCACTGCTTGATTCGGGGAGCCATGCGCGTGAACAACGACACCACGACCTCGCTGGATCTCAACAAAACCTTCCCTTTGTAGTTCCTTATAGGCTTTATTCACCGTATGCAGATTAACCCCAAGTTCATTGCCCAGCGCGCGGATAGACGGCAAAATAGTGCCATTCGTCAAGTCCCCAGTGGCAATGCCACTCACGATAGCATCGCGAATCTGCGTATACAGCGGAATCTTAGAATCGAAATCGATTGTCAGTTGCACGTCTTCACCTTCTAACTGTTCTAGTTGTTATAGTTAGTATATAACGCTGAACGCTCACTTAGTCAACAATTCACAACTCAAAAGGCGATAAGCGCACAAAAAAAGTCCCACGCAAGAAATGTCATCGTGAGATTCTTTACAAACTCTTTTTTACAGATCAATAACTACTTTTCCCGACGACGCAGTCCAAATGATCCAAAACTGATCAAGGCAAGCAGCAAAGCCACCCCGATCGCAATTAAGCCGGTCCGTTGGTTATCACCGGTATTCGGCAAGTAACGGCTTATTTGCTTGGTTGGGATAATAACTTCGATTGGCGCGGTGTCATTATCGGATAGCGGTGCCGATTCTGTCGGCGTATCCGACATACTTGGCAAAACTTGAGTTGACGGTGTTGTTGGTGTTGATGGCGTGACTGGCGTTGATGGGGTCACAGGTGTCGCTTGCTTTGCGTAAACGAACGTCACGGTTAGACTGCCTGTTGCAAAAGCACCATTTTCCGCGATGCTGCCAGATGCTAATCGTAAGTAGTGATAATTCGCGATCATCGTTGGTGTAACAGCATACGGATCGCCGACATGACCGGTCAGAATCTTATCAGGCGCAATCTGCTTGCCATTGTCATCGACATATTTCACGTCAACTGTTCCTTGAGCAACTGGATTCTTAGTGTAGATGAAGGTGACGGTTTGCGTACCGTCCGTAAATGAACCATCTTCCGGCGCACTGCCTGTCGCCAAACGAGCAAATTGGTAATTCGTCATATCAATTGGTCTTGCTTCGTAAGGATCACCGGCTTGACCAGTGAGTATTTTATCAGATGCCAACCGTTTGCCGTCTACGTCAACAAACTTCACGTTGACACTGCCACGCGGAATTGGTGTCTTCGTATAAACAAAGGTGACCGTCTGTACGTCATTGGTGAAAGTCCCGTTTGCTGGTGCGCTGTCTGTGGCTAATTGGGGATTTTCATAATAGTCAAAGGCAGGTGCTGTCATCGTATAAGGATCGCCGACTTTGCCAGTGATCACCTTATCAGGTGCCAACATATTACCCTCTAAATCAACACACCTGACCACGACGGCATTGCCAGTTATGGGTAAACTACGATTCTGATAAACATCGGTGTCTGGCACAGCGCTCGTTGTGTCATCGCCAGCGTCTGTGACACCCTTAGTCGAATATTGATCGGTTTGATGACCGGCAATGATCTGGGCATTCACGCCAGTTTCTTGCTGTTTCAATACCGTTGCTTGATTAGTCGGCGTTGTTCCAGTCGCGTTGGTGACCACTGAATGAATATGCGATGTCGATGCTGCAACTGACTGGATTTGACTACCACCCACACAAATCCCCACGCCAATCAACGCTGCCACCCATAGCGTACCCGCTTTATACATCTTATGCTGAGACTTTTCGTTACTAAATGCCTGCAATGATTTTGCCCCCTTCTCATGACCCAAGCCGAGACGCGCTCAACCGAAAAAAACAAAGTAAATATTACATATTGGTGACAAGTATAACACTTGACATTTTTCTATGTAGCTCCAGCACAAAAAGCCTCTTTCAATTGCCGTATTGCAATTCAAAAAAAGACTTCATAGAACCGAGTCTAAAAGTCTTTATCAATTAACTAATATTTCGAGTGTTTAAAAACCGTCTACGTGCCACAAAGCAATGTTCTTTAGATTGTTTAAAACCCAAACCTGAAGTCATGACAAGTACGCATCCGCAATCCAAATGCTTCTTTTATTTAGCGTTCATTACGATACTTGAAAACCACTAGACTTAAAGCAAAAAAGGCAGCTGCATAAATCAGATAACCAAGACTAATTTGACTAAGGGGCAGCCGCGTCAACTTACTTAGTTCAGCGTTCTGCAATTGATTGCCTAAATTCATCATGTTAACCGGATTCCATTTTATCCATTCATGTTGTTTGATCATCATAAACATCAACTGATTAAAAATTGAAACAATGAAGTATGTACTGAGGCCAATGATGATAGCGGGCGTTGAGTTTTCAAACAGCGTTGCGAGTAGACAAACAAAACTCAATATGAATATCAGCGTTAAGAATGAGGAAATGTTGTTCATTAACCATATTTGCCAAACTTGCTGTCCTTTTATGCCCTTTGCGACTAAATCAATCTTGCCATTAAAAACTGTTATTGCGAGACATAAGCTCATTATTAAGCTACTGGCATATAAAACGAGCGTGCATAGCAATAGCGTCACCCACTTGCTTGCCAAGATTTTGCTTGACGAATATCGACGATAAAGTAAGGATTTTAAAGTGCCGTATTGGAGTTCTGACGATAACTGCGTACTTGTTAACGCAAGCATATAGAAAACAATCAAAACCGGCGCATAAAAACTGTTGATGAATAATGAACTAGGGTTAGAAGCATTGGGGTGGGTTAATAAGTACACGGCAATTGCAACTTGGAAAAGGGTCAGACCGAACCAGAAAACGAATAATGAAGGCCTTTTGACTAGTTTGTAACTTTCTTGCTTAACTAAGGTGACCAAAAAATGACGCCTCCTTTTTATTTTGTTGATGCCAAAACATCCAGTAGAGATTTTTCTAAGTCTCCTTGCGTTTCTTTTATATCTTTAATGACAATATCTTTGCGCCATAATAGTTTTAACAGGTCATTAATGCTAGAAATCGACGATCGGCTAATTTTTAAACCTTGCTCTTCATTACTAACCACGTAGCCCTGTTCCGCTAACAATTTCTGAGCCAGCTCATCTTGATCAGTCGCTATCCAAAAGTATGTTTGACTTTTCTTCAATAACTCACTCATAGTCGCATCAATAATTAAACGACCTTGATCAATAATAATGACATCATCAGCAACTTTTTGCAGTTCACTCAAAATATGGCTTGAAATGAGAAAGGTGGTCCCCTCATCACGTTTACGGATAATCAACTGACGAAGCGCCATGGTCGCTTTAGGATCCAGCCCATTCATCGGCTCATCTAAAATCACCAGTTCTGGACGATTGACGAATGCAAGTGCGATTCCAAGCTTTTGGCGCATACCCAGCGAATATTTTTTGGTTTTAACATCCGCATACGCTGCAAGATGCAACTCCTCAATCGTTTGGTTGACGCGTTCATGCCGCTGAGGACCATTGGCAAAAAGAAGCAATTGTTCTCGGCCTGTCAGATAAGGATACAAACCTGGATATTCAATAAGTGCGCCCACATGCTCTAAAGCACTATGATTATCCACGGTGATGTTTTGATCATCCAATTGAATATCCCCATCAAACGCCGTGATTCCCAAAATGGCCTTCATGATCGTGGTTTTTCCGGCACCGTTCGCACCAATTAAACCAACAATATGACCGCGTTTTATCTCAAAGGAAATCTGATGTAATACTTGCTTCTTTCCAAAGAACTTATCGAGCTGATTTATTTTCAACATACCTTGCTGTCACTGCCCTTCCAATGCGCTCAGCCATTTTAGACTTTAAACATGCTCTATTTGGCATCTTTATTATCCTAAATTTAGCATACTAAAATTGCACAACTGTTGTTTTTGGTAAAGAAGGAACTCAACTTAAGTAAATTAAAAGAAACATTTCATCTCCGAGAACCAATCATTGATTGACTTTGAGGAAATTCAAATGAATCAGAGATTGAATCAGTTCCCGAAAAGCAAAAAAAGAAGGCAGCTTCAGTTCCCGATAAGGGATCTGAAGCCGCCTTCTTTCATGACTTAACAGATTATCTCTCTTTATCCCGAATTGCCTTTTGCTGATGCGCTGGCTTTGCGAAGATCATGCGCCCTGCAGCCGTTTGTAAGGCATTGGTGACAATCACTTCTAACGGTTTGTTCATGTAGAACTTGCCGTCTTCAACAACAACCATGGTGCCGTCTTCCAGATAGGCGACCCCTTGCTGGCGCTCAGAGCCGGATTTGATGACGGTGACCGTCATGCCTTCACCGGGAATGACATCTGGTTTCAGCGCATTGGCTAAAGCGTTGATGTTGAGCACTGGCACATTTTGGAACTGGGCTACTTTGTTAAGGTTAAAATCATTCGTCATGACGATGCCATCTAGCAATTTAGCGAGCTTAAGCAGCTTGCTGTCGACTTCGGTCATATCTTCGAAATCGCCTTCATACATCTCAATATGAATGTCTTTATCCTTTTGCATGGCATTGAGAATATCCAATCCTCGGCGACCACGCATTCTTTTCATGGAATCTGCGGAGTCGGAGATTAGCTGAAGCTCATGCAAAACAAAATTGGGCACGAGCATGGTGCCTTCGATAAAGCCGGTTTTGGCGATGGCCTGAACACGACCATCAATGATCACACTGGTATCCAGCAACTTGTACTTGCGGAAATGATCGCCGACCTTACGTTCTAACACCTGATCATTTTCCGTATCTGCAGTTCGGCGGTTACGGAAGCTCAAAAGCCGCCGCCATTCTTCGCTGCGTGTCGTACCCACCCGAAAACCCAAGTAACCGAATAATAGCATGATGATGAGTGGTAGGAAGATATTCAGCGGTGCAACGAAGCCATAGAACGGAATTGAAATAATTGCCGCCAAGATCAAGCCGATTATCGTGGATAAGCTGCCGAACAACAAGTAGCTTGGCGACTTTGTGTTCAGTGTCTTCTCCAACACTTTCAACCGACCTAGAATCCAACCAACGCTGAGGCTTGCCAACAGCAGGAAAACAACGCCGCCAATCAAGCCGTCAATTAACAGATTGTTCAGAAAATGGTTGTCTGCCCAGCCGATCAAATCCCAAAGCGGCGGCAAGGTGCCCATCCCGACCCCAATGCCAATCAGGCCGAAGATGATATAGATAATTCGTTTCTTCATAAAATGACCCCCCTTTCTTAGTTTAATTAAAGACCTTATGCAGCGCTTCGGCAATGCTTGTAACACCAATGACTTGAATATCTTTTGGCGCATGCCAGCCTTGCAAGTTGTTACGGGGTACAAAAATCCGTTTGAAACCCAATTTGGCCGCCTCTTTGACACGTTCTTCGATCCGATTGACGCGGCGCACTTCCCCCGTCAATCCGATTTCACCGACAAAACAATCTGTCGGTGAAATCTCCTTATCTCGATAAGATGACGCAATTGCCACAGCCATGGCGAGGTCAATCGCCGGCTCATCGAGTTTCACACCGCCTGTTGCCTTGAGATAGGCGTCCTGATTTTGCAACATCAAGTTAGCCCGCTTCTCAAGAACGGCCATGATCAAGCTCACTCGATTGTGATCCAACCCACTGCTCGTCCGTTTAGCATTGCCATACATCGTTGGACTGATCAAGGCTTGAATCTCGACTAAGATTGGTCGGGTGCCTTCCATCGAAACAACCACCGCAGAACCGGTTGCCCCCGCCAAGCGTTCTTCCAAGAAGATTTCCGAGGGATTGGCGACTTCCTGTAACCCGTCTTGATGCATTTCGAAAATGCCGATTTCATTGGTCGATCCAAATCGATTTTTGACGGATCTTAAGATTCGATACGTGTGGTGCATGTCGCCTTCAAAATAGAGCACCGTGTCGACCATATGCTCAAGAATCTTCGGCCCGGCAATCGCCCCTTCCTTAGTGACATGGCCAACGATGAAAATGGTCACCCCTTTGGACTTGGCAATGCGCATCAGTTCTGCCGTCACTTCACGAATCTGTGCCACAGAACCGACCGCTGAATTCATTTCTGGCACATTCATAGTTTGAACGGAGTCGATCACAACGTAATCCGGCTGCATTTGGTTGATGACGTCTTCAATACTCGGCATGTCGGTTTCGGGATACAAGTACATCCCCGAATTTGCCACGCCAAGCCGGCCAGCCCGCATTTTGATCTGACTGGCACTTTCTTCGCCAGAGACATACAAAACGGTTCCGCCGGTATTAGCCAACTGCCCTGACACTTGTAATAGCAAGGTTGATTTACCAATCCCCGGATCCCCGCCGATCAGCACCAGTGACCCTGGCACCACTCCGCCGCCAAGCACCCGGTTCAGTTCATCTAAGCCAGTCTTGACGCGCGTTTCTTTGGTGATCGTCACATCGTTCATCCGCGTCGGCTTTACCTTACTGCCGGTTGCTGTTTGTCGCGGCACAGACTTGCTTGAACTGACGGTTTCTTCCACTAAGGTGTTCCAGCCGCCGCAATTTGGGCACCGGCCTAGATAAGTGGCTGAAATATAGCCACAGTTTTGGCAAACATATTGTGTTTTTGCTTTCGCCATATTATCCCTTCAATAGTTACGCTTTATCGGTTGAACCGAACCCGCTTTGTCGCTTGGCTAGGCCGCCTTCATCGCCGTCTGCCAATAAGAATGGCATGAAAATACCTTGACCGATGCGATCGCCTTTTTTAATCACGACATCGCGCGGGAAAAAATTAAGTAGCTGAATAAAGATTTCGCCTTCATTGGCTGGATTGTTATAGTAATCCGCATCAATCACGCCAATCCCGTTCGGCAACACCAAGCCATGCTTCAATGGACTGCTCGAACGATTCGCTAGCACTAAAACTTCATTGGGCTGCATATAGGCTTTGATCCCAGTCGGCACCAAGTAAGGTTTCAACACCTTCTTAGCGCGCTCAAAGTCTTTATTGGTCAGTGGGTGCTCATTTTTAATCAAGCGGAAAAGCCGGATAAAGTCGTACCGCCAAATACTTCTTAAGACGAAGTCCTCACGTGCATAAAAGTCGTAACCAGCGGCCTGCTTCGTCTGCCGGGTCGGCAAAGTTAAATCTTCATCTTGATACTTTGAAACAATCTCAAAACCTCGGGTCTTCATAGCTGCCTCCATTTAAATAGTGTCCAAAGTATCATACCATGCGGACACATGGCACGGCCATGGTGAAAGGGCTTCCCTCCTTGTAATTATACCGCGTTCCTGATAGATTTGGGGTAGTAGACAGGTTATTAAACAGGCAAACATGTAAGCGTCTGAAGCTGCTTAAGAATCCTCTAAAAGTTTACCTGTACCATCACGAATTGACCCAAGGAGGTGCCCCATGGAATTCCAACGAGAACCAGGTCGTTTTTTTAACACGGACTGGGACGGCCGCTTAATGGCCGAAGTCACTTTTCAAGACATTGATGACGGTCACGCGTGGGCGGTTGACCATACGTTTGTTGACGAAAGCTTGCGCGGTCAAGGGATTGCCGGCCAGCTGATTGAAACAGTCGTGGCTGCAGCTCGCAAGGAAGACAAAACGATTGAACCGCTTTGTTCATACGCCGTCCATGCTTTCCACAATCACCCCGAATATGCCGATGTCTTGCGGCCAACAAAAGAAGCTTAATCGTCCGCCGTACCGACATCATCACAGCAACAAAAAAAGCCGCTATGAGCGGCTTTTTTTATGAGCGCAAGCAGACTCCCTTAGAAACCTGCAACCGGGTAATAGGCGACAATCGTCTATGCTAGCCGATCATTCCAGCGATTCTTCTTAGTTGGTAACAGGAAGTAAATCAATAACCAGATTTGACCGATGATTGGCACATACCAAAGCAAAACCCACCAACCACGGCGACCCGTGTCATGCAAACGCCGAACTGACAGCGACCAATTGGCAATAAAAATAATGAAATTAATCAGTGATGCAAGAAAGGTTTCTTTTCCAGGCTGAAAATTCAAAACACGCGTGACGTTCATGCCAAAAATATTAAATAAAATCGTCATGATGACATAGCCAACGATAACATTAAGCAACCACGGCCACCAAAATTCACGCCGCGACGCCGTGCCAGAAAAGTTGCCTAAATGCTTAAAATAGTTCTGATATGCCTTAACCATAAGCTTAAACCCACCTAACTAGATAATTGTATGTCCAAATAATACTGGACATAGTCTAAATTATACTTTTAGTAAGTGCTTATTAAAAGTAAAATACCCCGAAACTTCTTCTTCTGAGAATCTGCAGCATTTTGTTGAATAGATTAACGAGCTTGTGCCACTCAATGATCCATTGGTTTTCCATCTTTAAATTCAAATTAAAATGAGGTAAGGTTTCTTTAATGCAATAAAAAGGAGATCGCCTATGTCAGAAATTACATTTGATCAAATTAAAGACTTTCAAGCCCAACTAGCCAAACAGCCGGCTGCCGGCGCCACAGCTCGTGCGGTGCAAAACGTTGGCCCACAAGCTGCAAGTCGCGAACCCATTGACGGCGAAGATATGAAACCGGTCTTTTCTCTTGATCTTGATACCGGTACCGTTGCTAACCAAAAGAAAAGTGGCCGCTGTTGGCTCTTTGCCACCCTCAACACCGTTCGCCACGGCATTGCTGATGAATTCGGCATTAAGGACTTCGAGTTTTCACAAAACTACAACGCCTTCTTTGATCGTTTGGAAAAAGCTAATTTATTTTATGAAAACATTTTAGCAACGGCCGATAAACCGCTTGATGACCGCGAAGTTGCCGATTATCTGAGTGGCCCGGATCAGGATGGCGGTCACTATGATCAGGCTGAAGCACTGATCGAAAAATACGGTCTAGTCCCTAAGTCAATCATGCCAGAAACCTACAACAGCGAAAAAACGGTTGAACTCAACAGCGTTTTGAATGAGAAGCTGCGCAAAGATGCCAAAGTCTTGCGTGAGTTGAAACAGGCCAACGCTGGCGATGACGCCATTGCCGCTAAAAAACGCGAATTTCTCAGCGTTGTTTACCGCATTCTCGCTTATACTTTTGGCAACCCGCCAACCCAATTTGACTTTGAATATCGCGATGATAAGAAGCAGTACCACCGCGACACCAACCTGACCCCGCAGTCTTTCTTCAAAAAATATGTGAAGTGGCATTTTGACGATTACGTTGTGGTTGCGAGTGATCCGGAGCCGAACAAAAAATATCATCAGCTGTATACCATCGCTTCAGCGAACACCGTTGTCGGCGGTCATCCCCTGACCATTCTGAATCTACCACCTGACCAGTTGAAAAAACTGGCTTTAACCCAGCTACAGGCCGGTGAAGCCGTTTGGTTCGGCAATGATGTGCTCGCTGATATGGATCGCAAATCTGGCACGCTTAAAGGCGGGCTGTATAACTACAGTGACTTATTCGATCTGGATCTTCATTTCGACAAAACTGATCGAATTGTGACCACCGAAGCAGAAATGTCGCATGCTATGACGCTGACTGGCGCTGATGTTGTTGACGGCGAGGTCACCAAATGGAAAGTCGAAAATTCTTGGGGCAAAGACAACGGTCACGATGGCTATTTTGTTGCTGATGCATCTTGGTTCTACCAATATGTTTATGAAGTGGTCGTTCGAAAAGATCTGCTCGATCCAGCTGATCAAGCAGCACTTAAAGCAACACCAATTAACGTACCAGTCTGGGATTTCCTGAATTAAATTAGACTTGTATGCTAGACTAATGATGTTCGACAAAGGCAGTGCACCTACATGCTAGCTCATGCTTTCATGAAGGCTCTTGTCTTCGTCTTCATAACGCGCTTGCAGTCGCAGAAGCCTGCACATCAGGACCTTGAGTTCAAATGGCCAAGTTCGGTTCATTTGAGTTCAAGCCCCCTTATGCTCCGGCTTCTAAGCGCTTCTGCTCGCGCTTAACTTTAACGCGCTCGCCAGCCCAGAAACCTGCGTGTAAGGGCCCCAGATGCAATGGCCAAAACCGGGCCATCACATCTGGCGCCGCTTACACTCCGGTTTCTAACCGGGCTGGCTCGCGCTCACAAAAAAGGAGTGTCTTTTAATGTCTGCAGAAATTACCACTGGCGATCTGGCTCAATTCAAACAAGATCTCCAAGCCACACCCGGTGCATCCGCTCTTCAAAAAGCGGTCATGAACAACGGTATCAACGCAACTGCTGAGAACACGGACAGCAAAGTTGCCATGACCCCGACTTTTTCTATTGAACTTGATACCGGCAGCGTTGCCAACCAAAAGCAAAGTGGCCGTTGCTGGATGTTTGCCGCCCTCAACACGATGCGTCACGGCATTCAAGCACAATTTAAAATCAAAGACTTCGAACTTTCTCAGAATTACACCTTCTTCTGGGACAAATTTGAAAAATCCAATTATTTTTATGAAAATGTTCTGAAAACCGCCGATCAACCACTCGACAGCCGTAAAGTTGCTTTTTTGATGGCCACACCACAACAGGATGGTGGTCAGTGGGATATGTTGTCTGCTTTGATCGAAAAATACGGGATCGTTCCTAAGTCCGTGATGCCGGAAACATACAGCTCAAGTAAAAGTAGCGAGTTGAACGGTTTGTTGAACTTGAAGTTACGCAAGGACGCCGTTGCGCTTCGCAAACTGGTTGCTGATAAAGCAAGCGATGCTGATATTGAAGCAGCTAAACAGAAAATGTTAGCTGAAGATTATCGGATTTTGGCTTACACCTTAGGCAACCCGCCGACGAAGTTCGACTTCGAATATCGCGATGATGATAAGCAGTATCATATTGACCGCGAACTCACCCCGCAGACCTTCTTCAAGAAGTACGTTGCGTGGAACCTTGATGATTACCAAAGTATCATCAATGCGCCAACCGACGACAAGCCATACAACCATTTATACACGGTTGAAATGCTCGGCAACGTTGTCGGCGGCCGCGAAGTTCGGCACTTGAACCTCGATATCGATACTTTCAAAGCCTTGGCCGTTAAGCAGCTCAAGGCAGGCGAATCGGTTTGGTTCGGTTCTGATGTTGGTCAGAGTTCTGATCGGCAATTGGGCATCATGGATACCAACATCTATAAGAAGGATGATCTTTTCAACACCGACTTCACCATGACCAAGGCGGAACGCCTCGATTACGGCGAAAGCCTCATGACTCACGCAATGGTCCTCACCGGCGTTGACATTGTCGACGGCAAGCCAACCAAGTGGAAGGTTGAAAACTCTTGGGGCGACAAGGTCGGTGACAAAGGCTATTTTGTGGCCAGTGATTCTTGGTTTGACGAATTCGTTTACCAAGTTGTCATCTCCAAAAAGTACCTGTCAGCTGACTTGCAAGACGTCATCAAGAACGAATACGACAAACCAACCGTTCTGGCCCCATGGGATCCAATGGGTGCTTTAGCTTCCAAATAAGTCCATACGAATTGGTAAGCTGTCATATTGCAAAGCCTCACGGTCAATGATCGTGAGGCTTTTTGCTGTTCGCAACCCCCTTGCGAAACCATCAAAAAATGTTTTGCTAGTTGACGTATCGAACTTTTTTGATTAAAGAAAAATGTGGTATTCTGGTGACACATCGTAACCACGCGTTTTTTGATACCGGAGTCATCTCAGAAAACGCTCACTTTGGAGGGCAATGTATGGGGACACAATTCGCCTTTGACTGGCGCCAAATCATTCATTCACGAAAAAACATGGCCGTACTCGGGTTGTTCATGGCCGCTTTTATCGTGGCGTTTTTCGCTTTAAGTTGGACCAAACAGCTCGATGTCACTCAAACATCACAAGCAACAGCCAACGCCGCGTTGGCCAACTATGCTGAATATAATCTGGATACGTTGAGTCAAGCACAAAAACCATTATTGGCTAATCTTGACGCCCAAAATTCAGCAACCGGCGTCATTGGCTTGGGCCTGCAGCTTGATGAGCCTGACACTACCCGTAATGGGCTGCTTAGTTTACGTACGGCGCAGCTAGCCATGCGCCAACATCATTACAAAGCGCTCAACACGATGCCGCTGCCACCGTTGCATCAGCTTACTGGCGATGTGCTGAGCCTGAACGTTTTAAAATCTGAAGGCCGGCCTGCTGCAACAAGCGTTAGCACAAGTGCTTCTTATATTGTTTTGGTGTTACCTTATCTCGGCTGGATCACTGGCGCTGCTGCGATATTGCTCAGTTGCGACAGTTGGATCGAGCGGCGGCGACACCGGACACTCATCACTGCTCGTCCTTTGACAGCTGGCCTTGCGGGGAGCAGCCGCCTACTAATGCTTACCGGTTTTTACATCTTAACGCTGCTTGCCGGTTTTGCTTTGATGGTTGCGACACCAGCCCTGATAGCTGGCCTAGGTGACTTCAATTATCCGATCGCCGTCATGGGTACAGCCATACTGCCATTGTGGCAATACATACTTTTGTTTGGCGGCCTGACAATCTTAGCCGGTATTTGGCTCATCAGTTTTAGTATGCTAGTCAATACTTGGATCACCAACGTTTATCTGACCGCCTTTATCGTCATGGCAGCCGGATTATTGCCAGTCATGCTACCACAGCTCTTCCATTTCCTGTGGTTCCTGCCAATGCCATATCTAGACAGTTACGCGACATTAAGCGGTACCTTAGTGGATCGCTTGAACCAGCCACTTGCTAGCGTCGTCATTGGCACTGGTTTGCTGTTTCTCTGGACCTTTGTTAATCTCTTTATCTTTGGCCTACGTGTCAAAAAGGAGGCAGCATGATGGCTTATTTTCGTTTTCAGTTCCACCAGCTGCTGACTAACCGGAAAAATCTAGCGGTAATTGGTATCGCCTTAGTTGCCCTGATCTGCCAATTTGTCTTTTTCCCACCGAACACCACACCGGTCGAGTTACCGACAGCAACTGTTTTAACCCGTGATCGCGATAAAAATATTGCCTTTGTCAACGAATCGCACGGGCCTAATACCGCTGTGTGGGTGCCATCAACACGCGAATTTGCTAAGCTTGAAACCCAGATGTTAACAGCGCAAAAGCAAGGAAAAAATAAAGCTTACGTTCGCGCAACTATCAACTATCTCGGTTTTTTGCGAAGATATGCTGCTAATCCCGATGCCCAAAGCAGTCCGTTCCATTACCCGCTCACCTATTATTACGAAAATCGTCAATATCCCGATGCTGATGCTGCTTACGCTAATGTTGTTTTAACGCAATCACTAATACCTTTGGCAAAACAAGCACATCCAGATGTATCGACAATTCATCAGCAAACATTCTGGCAGACACTTTTCCGCGGCGCATTGGGTGGCTGGCTGACAGCGTTGTTGCTCATCACCATTCTGCTTGCGAATGATCTGCTGACCAGCGAGCAACGTCATCGCAGTATTGCGCGTTCTTTGCCACTTAGTCCGTGGCATGCCATCAATACCAAAACGCTGACGGTACTTGGTACCCTCGCCGGGGCAGTCACCCTGCTAATTGGTGTGACTGCTGTATGTGTCATCCCCTTCCATGGTCTTGGTTCACTAACCACAGCCATCAGTAACTTTGCCAAAAACGGGTCTTACGCTTATGTCCAGCCACTGGCACTTGGTTCTGCTTTACTCATGATGCTTGGTTTGACTGTACTGCTCATGTGGCTGTTCATTCGACTTAACTTGCTTTGCCAATTGCTCTTTCACAACGAATTGATCGGACTGGTTCTCAGCGTCCTACTGCTCTTTGGCGAACCGCTCTATTTCATGCAAGGTTTAGCCTTCTCCGTACCCCAAACAGCCTACTATCTGCCTAGTTACATGAATCCAGCAGCCATCGTCAACGGCCTACAAAATTTCAGATACGATACCGGCCAAATGACACCGCTATCTGGGGTCATCGTGATTGGCAGTGTCATTGTCCTGCTAGAAATCATGCTGTTCATCGTGACACATCGCCGACATGCTGCGACGGTTAAATAGAGCGTGAGCTGGCGCGGTTAGAAACCAGCGTGATGCGTACGCATTTTACAGGAGGGTACATCATGGAATTGCAACTGCAAAATCTTGCATTAAGTTTTAAAAACAAACCCAACGTCATTCACGACATCAGCCTCACCATGAATGGCGGATCAATCGTCGGAATTGTCGCCCCCAATGGTACCGGCAAAACTACCTTGCTGCGCTTGATTCTCAATGATCTAAAACCACAAGCAGGCAAAGTGCTGGTAGATGGTAAAAGTTATGGTAGTCAGAAACAAAGCCTTGCGCTGCACCGGCAGATGTGCCTTTTCCCAGTTCAAGATGATCTTTATCCAGATTTATCCGGCAAAGCGCACCTCGAGTATTATGCCAAGCTTTGGCACAATCGTTCGAAGAGCGTGAAACAGATTATCAATGTGCTTGACATGCGGGACTACATCAATCAACCGGTGCGTACCTATTCAATGGGCATGAAACAGCGGTTATGTTTTGGTATGGTCATGGCGGCTAACACCCCGATCATGCTACTGGATGAATTTATGAACGGACTTGACACGATCAATGTTGCGCGAATGTCTCGCATTTTGCGCGGCTTACGCGCAGAAGGCAAGCTGATTATCACGGTCTCCCACTTGCTGAACAATCTGCAAGGGTACGCCGACCTCATCTACTTCATGCGTGACGGGAAGATCATCAAAACCATCGACCAACACGAACAGCAGCCTTTATATGTGCAGGTTGCTGAAGAAAATGCCAGCCGTTTACCACGTATGCCGTGGGAACATTATCCCAACGGTATGTTGGTGCTGCCAATCCAAAAATTGCCAGGTGAGCATTTCAATCAACTACTGTTGGGTTTAGCAGCCCACCATATTCCCTTCAAACTTGGGCCACTCGATCTTGATACTTATTTCAACGAATTTTACGAAACTGATCAATGAAATAAAAACAACATAACGTAACTCATGCCGCTGTTTCTTATTCATTAGTGGCCGACAATATAACTAAATTTATTATTCAGGCGAACGAATGCCGCAAGTTCGCCTTACAATATGTCGTGATTCTGCTACAATGACGGTATTACTTTTCAGGAGGCTCAAAAATGGCGTCAGGCTTGACTGCTAATAAGAAACTGCGACATAAAATTACTGCCGCGGCTTTACTGGTAACCCTCGGTGTCGTCTATGGCGATATCGGGACGTCACCACTATACGTAATGAAATCAATCGTTGCTGGCAACGGCGGCATGGGACATTTTGATACTGACTTTTTGGTCGGCTCAGTGTCCTTGATTTTCTGGACCCTGCTCATTATCACCACGGTTAAATATGTCTTGATTGCATTACGGGCTGATAACAATGGTGAAGGCGGGATCTTTGCGCTGTATACGCTTGTTCGCCAGCGCGCTCGTTGGTTGGTACTGCCCGCCATGGTTGGCGGTGCTGCTCTGCTGGCAGATGGGATGCTGACACCGGCTGTGACCGTCACAACCGCGATTGAAGGTTTGAAGGGTGTCCATATTAACGGCAACATCTTAATCGACAATCAGCAACAGGTGATTTGGGTCACCATTTTGATCATTACCTTCCTGTTCTTCATTCAGCGATTTGGTACCGATCTGATTGGTAAGGCGTTTGGTCCGATCATGTTTGTCTGGTTTACATTCTTAGGCGTTGCTGGCTTTATTGCCTTGTCAAAGGACTGGTCCATGTTGCGCGCCTTGAACCCTTATTACGCACTCCATTTACTGGTCAGTCCAGACAATAAAATGGGGCTCTTCATTCTTGGCAGTATTTTCCTGGCAACCACCGGTGCTGAGGCATTGTATTCTGACATGGGCCATGTTGGTCGCGGTAACATCTATCTCAGCTGGCCATATGTCAATATCTGTTTGGTGCTCAACTATTTTGGCCAAGCTGTCTGGCTGGATCAAAATTCAAAAGTAACGGTGTTCAACAAGATTACTGACTTCAACCCGTTCTTTCAGATGTTGCCAGAAAGCATCCGGTTAGGCGCAATTATTTTAGCAACCTTGGCGGCGATCATCGCGTCACAAGCATTGATTTCCGGCTCTTATACACTGGTTTCCGAAGCTATTAAACTGCGCTTCTTGCCACGACTGCACATCATTTACCCAACAAGGTTAAAGGGGCAGCTTTATATTCCAGTCGTCAACACCATTTTATGGTTGGCTTGCTTAGCGATCATTGGCTACTTCAAAACCAGTGCTGAAATGGAAGGTGCTTATGGCTTGGCCATCACCATTACTATGCTGATGACCACCCTACTGCTGTACCAATACCTGCGTTCGCGTCATGCGCCTGCTGTGATTGCGATCGGGACATTGATCTTCTTTAGTGCCATTGAAACAGTCTTCTTCATCTCCAGCGCGGTTAAGTTCTTGCACGGTGGTTATGTCACCGCCATGATCGCGTTTATCATTTTGGCCGTGATGTATGTTTGGCAATACGGTGGCAGAATTCGCGACGACAACACTTATCGAGCCGAAATGGCTTCGCTTTTTGCCTATAAAAATCAACTGTCCGAGCTTCGCAACGATCCAGATTATCCAACATACACCACCAACTTGGTTTACATGACCCAAATTGCGAATGACCATTACATCAAAAAGGAAATTCTCTACTCAATTTTGGATAAACGGCCAAAACGCGCACGGGTTTACTGGTTTGTTACTGTCAATGTTACGGATGAACCGTATACTGCCGAATATACAACGGATACGTATGGGACCGATTATATGGTCAACGTCCAACTCTATCTCGGCTTCCGGATGCAACAACAGGTCAACGTGTTCTTACGGCAAATTGTCAATGACATGATGCGTGAAGGTGAATTACCAACGCAACCGCAAAAATACACAACCATTCCGGATCGACAAGTTGGCGACTGGACTTTTGTCTTGCTGCACGAAGAGCTTTCACCGCAGACCCAGATCAAAGGTTTCCAGAAGGCCATCATTCAGGCGCGGCTACGACTCCAGCACATCGCAGTTTCACCCGCGCAATGGTTCGGCTTGGAATATGCGGATACCATCGATGAAACCGTGCCACTGGTTCTTGGTAAAATTCCGATTACCAAACTCAATCGGCTAACGCGTTCCCAAGCAGAAGCTCAACCCGAAGACGAAGACGATTAAGTCGCGTTACTAAAAAGAAGCTATATCTGATGCACAGCATTCTGCTGGGCGCGATATAGCTTCTTTTTTATCCATCAAGTCGGTTTTCGTTTTTTGTAAACTTGTCATGTGGACCAGAAAATCGAACTTTTTCGAAACTTTTTACTGCAAGCGGCTTTATGAAGGCTGCTTCGTCTGTTTTTCTGCACGCAACGTTGCCTGAGCAGCAGCGAGACGAGCAACCGGCACCCGATATGGCGAGCACGAAACGTAGCTGACGCCAATTTGGTTAAAGAAGGTCACAGAGTCAGGATCGCCACCGACTTCACCACAGACGCCAATGGTCAGTTGCGGCTTTGTCGCCCGGCCTTTCTCGACAGCCATCTGCATGAAGGCCCCAACACCTTCCGTATCAACGGTTTGGAATGGATCTGCTGGTAAAATGCCTTTACTCAAATAGTCCGGCAAGAACGAGCCAACATCATCACGGGAATAGCCAAAGGTCAACTGCGTCAGGTCATTAGTCCCAAAACTGAAGAAATCGGCAGCATTCGCAATCTTATCGGCCGTGATGCAAGCACGTGGGGTTTCGATCATGGTGCCGACTTCGTAATCGACTTTGATCCCTTTTGTTGCGACTAGTTGCTTGATTTGATCTGTTACCAATTTCCGAACCCAGATCAATTCAGTCTCGGAGTTGGTCAGTGGAATCATGATGTGCGGGGTGACCTTCATGCCTTCGTCGGCAAGCCGGAATACCGCATGCATCATGGCCCGAACCTGCATCTCATAAATATTTGGGAAAGTCATAGCTAATCGATCACCACGATGCCCCAACATTGGATTGACTTCCTTGAGGGCAGCCATCCGTTCGCGTAGCTGATTTTGCTCCAGGCCAAGATCTTGCGCAACTTCACTGATTTCTCGGCTATCATGTGGCAAGAACTCATGCAGCGGCGGATCCAAGAGGCGAATCGTCACTGCTTTACCATTCGCAAGCCGGTATAGCTCGTAAAAATCCTGCTCCTGCATTTTTTCTAGCGCTTGTAGCGGCGTCTTGCGACCAGCCGCATCTTTGGCCAAAATCAATCGGCGCATCTGCAACAGTCGTTCTGGTTGGAAAAACATGTGTTCAGTCCGGGTTAAGCCGATGCCATCAGCACCAAATGCCAGTGCTTGCTCCAAATCCTTAGGAGTATCTGCATTGGTAAACACGGCCATGCTACTTGCATCTTTTGCCCATGTCAATAAAGTGGCTAAGCTTTCCTTGACCATCGCCGCCGTTGTGGTGATTTGACCACGATACAAATTGCCAGTGGTACCGTCAACCGATACCCAATCGCCTTCGTGGAGAACGGTTGACCCAACCGTGGCAGTTTTCGCATGTTCATCAACGCTTAGTGCGTGCATGCCGACAACCCCAGTCGCACCCATGCCGCGAGCTACAACCGCTGCATGTGACGTCATCCCGCCACGCGCCGTCACAATTGCCTGACTGACAATCATACCTTCAATATCTTCAGGCGAGGTATCTTGCCGCATCAAAATAACTTGATGGCCGGCATCGTGCGCCGTTTTGGCATCAGCGGCAGTGAAGTAAACTTCACCAGAAGCCGCTCCCGGTGAAGCTGGCAAACCAGTTGCCAAAACAGTATGCGCGGCCAGCACTTCAGGATCAAATTCCGGATGCAGCATGTCACTGATCGATTTAGGTGCCACCCGCAGAATAGCCTCATGCTGATTGATCAGTCCTTCATTAACTAAATCAACCGCGATTTTCACCGCCGCGGCTGGCGTTCTTTTCCCATTACGCGCCTGCAACAGATAAAAATGGCCGTGTTCAATCGTGAACTCCAAATCCTGCATATCACGATAATGTTGCTCCAGTTTCGTAGCGATGGTTGCCAGCTGATCATAAACTGCTGGCATTTGTGCCTGCAAAACGGCGACCGGCTGCGGCGTCCGCACACCGGAAACCACATCCTCACCTTGTGCGTTCAATAGATATTCGCCGAACAAGGCGCGTTCGCCAGTTGCCGGATCACGTGTAAAGGCAACCCCGGTCCCAGAATCTTCACCAGCATTCCCGAAAACCATGGTCTGAATGTTCACCGCAGTTCCAAGATCTTCAGGGATTTGATTTTCCCGACGATAAATCACGGCTCTGTGGTTATTCCATGACTCAAAGACGGCTGCAATCGCCGCTAACATCTGATCCTTAGGCGCCTGTGGGAACGTTTTGCCTGCCTGCTCATACAGTTGCTTAAATGATGCAATGATTGCCTGCAAATCAGTCGTTGTCAGATCCAAATCTGAAGCATAGCCCTTATCACGTTTCATGGTCGTTAGAACGTCATCAAACGCTTTTTCCGAAAGGCCGTAGACCACATTGCCGAACATCGCAAGCAAGCGGCGATAACTGTCATACGCAAATCGCGGATCATTCGTGAGTTTTGCCAAAGCCACAGCGGTTTGATCATTCAAGCCGATGTTTAAGATTGTATCCATCATCCCCGGCATTGAAATCGGCGCGCCGGAACGAACCGACACGAGCAACGGGGATGTCTGATCATCGAACTGCTTGCCAGTTGCCTGCTCCAAGGCCGTCAAGTGTGTATCTAATTCTCGCAACAAATCATCTGAGAGACCGTGATTGGTTTGATAGCTGTGGCATGCAGCAGTGGTAATCGTGAATCCCGGCGGCACCGGCAGGCCAAGATTCGTCATTTCGGCCAAATTAGCACCTTTGCCACCTAAAAGTGCGCGCATCTCCATGTTGCCTTCAGCAAATGCATAAATCTGTTTCATCATAAAGTCTTCCTTTCGTTTAATGTGACGTGATATATGTTCGATTTATAATGTATTATTTTTGAAGACAAAATGCAAGCGTTTACACATAAAATTGGCCTAATTATTTTTTGAATCATTAATGACAACAAAAAAGCCGCTCGCAACAATGTACGAACAGCTTATGGGACAAGGGTTTCAATGAGATATTTAAAAATTCGGTTTTTTGTAATTTTTCCAATCACATGGGTATCGCCAGCATTTTGGACTACCGGCAGCGAATCAACATTGTGTTTAAGGAGCAGTTTGCTGGCCGCGATGATCGATGTATCAGCGGTGACGGTAATCACATTCGGCATGCGGGTCATGACGATGCTCGCTGGTAACGTTGTATCGCGATTAGTAAAGCTTGCTCGTAATAAATCTTTACGCGAGATGAGGCCAACTAAAGCACCATCATCATCTAATACGTACAATGAACCAACGTCGGCTAAAAACAGTTTGGTGACGGCTTCTTCCATTGATGTCGTCAATTTAATCTCCGTCGGCGGCAGTAAGATAGCAGCAATAGTGGTCTGAAAGAACTTTTGGCTATCCATTTGCAACAGATTCTCGCCTTGATACGCATAGCCGACTTTAGGTCGCGCATCTAAGATTCCAATTGTTGTCAACAGCCGTAAATCAGCGCGAATTGTCGCCAAACTAATGTTGAGCTTAGTCGCCAACGTTTCCCCTGTCATCGGACTTTCCGCTTTCAGTAGCTGAATGATTTTATTTTGGCGCTGGGTCAGTTGCGTGACGGCCACCTCCTATTCATTAATGTTAATTATAACATTTTTGCGATATATGACGTGATATTTCGTCGCGAAAAGTTTGGCAACTTATTTGGAGAGGCTGAATACTAGCAAAATAAAGTGGCTGGGTCATAATTCTTAGTCAGCTATTAAAAACGAACGGTTTTCCGTTATTGGAAAACCGTTCGTTTTTGACTTCTCATGGATTATTTATTGCGATTTTAAAGACCGTAGTGCCAAGGCGGAGCAATCGTAGGCCAGATGGGGCTCAGCCGTGCAAACAACACAGCGACCGGGCTTTGTCGCTGATGTTGTTAGGCGACTTCGAGACCGT
The DNA here is from genome assembly GCF_000829035.1 of Lacticaseibacillus paracasei subsp. paracasei. Lineage (NCBI taxonomy): Bacteria > Bacillati > Bacillota > Bacilli > Lactobacillales > Lactobacillaceae > Lacticaseibacillus > Lacticaseibacillus paracasei. The sequence continues at coordinate 2,389,142 of NZ_AP012541.1, forward strand.
GGGCTTTGCGGGCTCGAAGCGCCGTCTCCGCTCTAGCTACGCGTCGCCACCCCAGCTGGCCGGAGATTGCGGAGTTTGGCACGGCAAAAAAGTTTTAGCCTAGCGACTTTCTACGATTATTCGGAATTTAATGAATCACAAGTCTTGCAAGGGAATTATGGCTCAGCCTCCATAATTTTATAAAGTTTGCTTATCCAGAATGGTTATCTTGTCATCCAAGGTGTAAACAATTGGTTGCGCATTTCCAATTTCGACCTTGTTGATGCCAGCATCGCTGATGTCTTCCATAAACTTCACCAAGGCGCGCAAAGTAGAGCCGTGAGCGACAATGAGCTGATTTTTCCCGGACAAAAGGCGCGGTGCCAGTTCAGCTGTCCAATACGGTAACAACCGTTGACTCGCATCGGCGAGGCTCTCGCCGCGCGGGATGATCGTGGCTGGATAACAGTGGTACCGCCGGGTTCGACTAGGATTAGCAAGTAATGGCGGATGTGCGGAAAAACTCCGCCGCCAACTTTCAACCTGATCCGGGCCAAACAGCTTGCGCGTCAAGTCCTTGTTAATACCACGTAAGGCACCGTAATGCCGCTCATTAAGCCGCCAACTTTTCGTGATCGGCAGGTAGTTCTGGCCGATCTTATCTTGCACGATGTATGCCGTCATGATTGCCCGCGATAGCACGCTCGTATGAACATGATCAAACAAGATCCCCGTGGACGCGATTTTTTCCCCAGCTGTCTCAGCCTGTGCCTTACCCTCTGCGGTTAAACCCACATCCGACCAGCCGGTATAAGTATTCTTCTGATTGGCGATGCTCTCGCCATGCCTTAACAGGACTAATTTAACCACAAAACGGCCTCCTTAACCCAACTAGTATACCAGACTGCGCGGGCGAGTGGTAAACGCATCAAATAGTGCTGCTTTGCTTAGTTTCATGTTTGTCATTCTACTTCATTGATGAAACCAGCGGAATAGCAATGGACTCAATGGTCAAAGCGAAGCAGTTTTCTTCGCTTAGACCAAGTCCTAGTGGCGAGACGGCGTTGGCCTTGCGCATTAGCTCGAAGTCGTGCCCCACCACTCTAACCAGCTCGGGCTTCCGGAACAAACTCATTAGAAGAGAACTAAAACCCGAACCATCCACATTTTCTCACTGAACCACGCGAACAGGCCCAGAAGCCTCCACATAAGGGCCTCCCAAAGCCCAGCCATTTAGGCTTGAGGTCGCTTACGTTCCAGCTTCTAACTGGGCCTTTTCCCGCTCTGCATTTTTGCCGGAAAAGCTGGAAAATGATAGGCTACTATATATACGAGATCGGCGAAGGCTTGTCTCTTTGCCTTTAGAAAGAAGGATGCTCATGACCCAGTCGCATAAATCGGTTACGATGGTCGAGCTGTTCTATGATTTAATTTTTGCCTATGCCGTTGGCCGTATGGCGCAAGCGCTTGCACTGCCGACACATGGTTTCATTGCTCCGCGTATGCTTGGTGAGTTTTTGATGATGCTACTTGTTTTCTGGGTGATTTGGACTTACCAAACTGTCTTAGCCAACCGGTACTTTAACAACCAACTAGCCCAAAGTCTCTTTACTCTTTTTAATATGTTCTGGGTCATCGTCTTAAGTACCGCCATCAACGTTGATTTCGTTAAAACAAAATGGTCCTTTCAATTGAGCACCGCCATTTTGTTTTTGAGTGTTGCGATTCAATATGGCCTGATCTGGCGGCAAAAACATGCTGCTTTACCCAAAATTTTTGGCCTGACCTTAACAATTGCTGGCGCGCTGGCACTTGTATCGCCTTTCCTAACCCCATACTCGCTGTCATTCACGGTCTTCTTTTTGGGCGTTGTGGGGGCCAGTTTTGTCCCGCTGCTTTTCTGGCGAACGATCAATGCTGCCCCGGTGGATTTTAGTCATTTGAGTGAGCGTTACTCGCTACTGGTCCTGCTGATTTTCGGAGAAGCGGTTATTGGCGTGGCCGATACGGTTTATAGCGGCTTATCACTGCAGGCCGGTTTGTTTTTCTTTGTGGTTATATTGCTTTTTGTGGCTTATCAGCTAGTTTATGATAACGGCCTTAACCGCCAGATAAAAACAGGCGGTTTGGCAGCTATTCATCTTCATTACCCGTTATTAGCGGCCATCCTTAGCATCAGCACGTTTATCCACCTGTGGTTGACTCAGGAATTAGATCCGCGTTGGTTTGCCGCGGCGATTACCTTGGCTTTAGCTGTTTACTATTTTAGCCTGATTGGCTACTTGCGCGCCTATCCAACCAACAAGATCGACATCGGCTTCAAGCGTTGGTTTTATTTAGGATTTTCACTCATGATTTTTGGGGTATACAGCTTCATGACGGCGGCTATGCCATTGCCGTTTATGCTAGGCTTAACTGCGTATTTGCTGGCCAATACCTTATATCTTTGGCAATTCATTCTCCATCCCAACGACCCGTTGTATAATGAAAGTGATCAATGAAGGGAGAATTCATATGACAACATATGATGTCACATTCAACACCGTCGATGGCAAGTCGCTGATTAAGCGCAACGTGGAAAGCGACCACGAAAACGCCCGGGTCTGGGAGGACGCGGTTGAGCGATTTGACGCCGATCACCTCTACATCAAAATGAACGACAAGACAATGGTCAGCCTTTTGCGGCGCGCCGTTGTTCGTATCGACATGACTGAATTACCTAGTGATGTCGAAAAAAAGGCTAATCGCCGAGATGAATTTCGTAATGCTATGTACACATTAAGTCAAATCGGGCTGTGACCTGATTGCCGCTAAGCCTTGTTGCCATTTCAAATGGCAGCGGGGCTTTTTTGATGGGATCGTTAGCAGATAAAGCTGACTGTGATTGCCTTTAAAAGCAATTGAAATGGCACAAAGACAAAAAATCCTCCGCAACAGCAAAGTCGCGGAGGTCATGATTTTATATTTTTAAAGCACGCTTCTGGCTGAATTAGTCAGCATAGTTGAAGTGTGTTAATGGTGCGTGCTTCACATCAGCAATCGTCTTAGTGCCAGCAAGTTGCATGATGATTTCAAGTTCGTGATCAATCTGCTCGAACACGCTTTGAACACCTTCTGCACCACCCAAAGCCAAGCCATAGATCACTGGCCGGCCAAAGGCAACTAGATCAGCACCGGCTGCTAACGCTTTGAAGGCGTGACTGCCGCGCCGAACACCAGAATCAAAGATGATTGGAACGCGCTTGTTAACTGCCTTTGCGATCGCTGGCAAAACGTCGAAGGATGCCGGACCACCGTTCAACTGACGGCCGCCATGGTTGGAAACATAAATCGCGGCTGCACCGGCACCAATTGCGCGCAAAGCATCTTCAGGAGACTGAACCCCTTTGACGATGACTGGCAGATCGGTGTATTCGGCAATTCGACGAACATCGTCTTCACTGATCTTTTGAGCAGCAGAGGCATAAATCTCGCCAATTCCTTTGCCTTTACCGTCACCGGCTGAATACTTTTCCAAGTTCGGCATTGGAATTGGGAACTGGAAGTTGTTAATGATATCTTCTTCACGATAACCATCAACAGTGGCATCAACCGTCAAAATGATGCCCTTCACACCGGCCTTCTTAGCCTCATCGAGCAAGCTCTTGTTGAAGTCCCAATCCTTACTCATGTACAGTTGGAACAACTGCGGTGCGCCATTGCCGGCCGCGGCTGTATCAGCGATGGATGTTGAGCTGTAGGTACTCTGAGCCATCAACCCGCCAACAGCTGCAACGCCCCGCGCAGTATCTTTTTCGCCTTGGCTATGAGCCAAACCTTGCGCAGCAGTCGGTGCCATCATAATTGGCGTCTTGAGATCAATGCCCAAGAAGTTGGTGGACAGATCTGGAGAATCAATGTTGGACAATGCCTTAGGAACAATCTGAGCGTGATTAAACGCCTTTGTGTTTTCGGCCAAGGTCCACTCATCTTCAGAACCCCCGACGATATAACCATAACCGCCAGTAGGAATAATCTTCTTTGCTTCATCTGCCAATGACGGCAAGTTCAAAATGTTCAATTTCTTTTCTGCATCGCTTTGTTCGTAACCATTAACAACTGTCATGTGTAAAAAGCCTCCCAAAATTGCTTACTTATCAGAACACAGATAAATGTATCACTTATAATTAGTAAGTAAAGGGATTTTGCTAATTTTTTGTAAGTGGTTATAGTGCGGCTTTGTTCCTACAAAAAAAGAACGCCATCTGTCGGCGTTCTCTCTGGTTTGACCAATCGGAGCTACATCCCCCGATTTAGTCCTCTTTTTTCTTAGTCTTATCTACAACGTCATTGAACTTCTCGGCTACTTTATCTTTTGCTTCGCCAAGTTTTTCTTTCACGTCGCCAGCAATCTGTTGGGCCTTACCCTTAGCTTCGGTTGATTCATCACCAGTTAATTTACCAGCGGTTTCTTTAACCTTGCCGCTAACCTTGTCTTTTGCTGCATCATAATCTGTCATATGATTTCCTCCTTCTTTGCTTAATTTAAGGATACCAAGTTGACATTATGCCATGCCACTTTGGGGCTCACGCAACCTCTAAGGAAAATAAAAAAGTCTGTACAATCGGCGTACAGTCCTTTTCATTACACGCTAGTGACGTGCACCCGGTCGTTTTTCTTCAGGCGCTGGCGGGATAACCGCTTTGCCGCCTTTTTTAATATGCTTGTAGTTCACGACCGTCTTATTCTTCATATCTTCAACCAGTGAGGCATCATCAGGCGAAAAACTGTCGATTGTCAGCATTGCCGCGTTGGCATAGAGCTTTTCAACCGTGCCTTTGAAACTCAATGGCACATCTTTTGCTTTACGAACTGATACTTTATCACCAATAACGATTTCTTGTGACACAGAAAAACCTCCTTAAAGGCATTCGCCAGCAAATTCGCCGTGCGGGCTTAACTTGCTGGCGGGTAAGTGCTTACTTGGTGGCCTGCACTTTCACTTTGATCGGTGCATCCAAGTCAACCGAATCACTGAAATGTTGCAACAAATAGCGCTGCATAGCGTCGCGCGCTTCTCGCTTAGTCATCTGATGACAGACCCGGGAAGAATCGTGCCGATGCCCCCATTTATCCGTATACTGACCAACGACTTCATAATCACGAAGATGTGCTGCAAATAACATGATTCCTCTTGACCACCTTTATTAATTGTACCATGAGTCGGCACACGTTTTTGTATCACAAGAAGCATTTATACACCCTAGAGGCATCAGTTTCAACTATTCTAAGAAAAAAGTTTATAAACTGCTATTGACAACGCTGGTGGCCTTGATCTTGCGGCTTTTTACGGCAGCACTCGATGCTGTAATCCTCATTTTAGAGGCCATGCAACTAACATCGTCGTTAGCTACCCGACACTTTCTTTAACTTGATTTTGTGTTGTTGCTAACTGCGTCGTCTGACTGCGTTTCATGCGATTGAATGCAATGACTGTGCGACCAATTAAATCCTGTACGTTTACTTGATCCTGCGGCGCATAATCAAGAATTTCGACCAATGCAGAATTTTCATAGCATTTCTGAATGCGACCAACAAAATCATGTTCCATATTGCCATTCGCACGACATAAAACGACCATGCCTTCTTTTGCCTGCTTCATGATTAAGTTCCCCCTTGTTATGTGTTGAGCTAAGGTTAACAGGCCGAAAGTTTTATCGTCAACATAAATGATCAATTATATATAAATTTTCATAATTTCGTCACAATCCCGCCAAAAGGCAGTTGAATGCGCTTTTATTTTTTGACTTTAATTAAAAAAATTCTCAAAATATTGACAAGTCAGCCGCCTCTTTTTACTGAAAAGTGTTGCTTTCATAGATTGAAAAGACGACACCACTTGCAAAAGACGCCCTGCTTCAGTATTGACATCTTCACTGAAAAAGCCAACGATAAGAAACAATAGACTCCAAACAAGGCGATGATTTTCGTGGATAGGCACATTTTTGGTGCAACTTTCTCTTCACTGCGGTCAACCAATTTCCGCCGCTTCTGGATTGGCCAATGTATCTCTGTCATGGGCACTTGGATCCAACGAACAACGCAAACATGGTTGGTCTATCAAATGACCAAATCTGCATTTCTGGTTGGCTTGCTCGCAGCGGCTCAATTTGTTCCTATCATGGCACTCACCTTAATCGCCGGTACGCTCATTGATCGCTACCCCAAACGACGGATTCTTTTGATGACCCAATTTGGTTTTCTAGTCTTGGGTGCTGCCATGACGATCATCACTTTTCTAAAAATTGTTCAATACTGGCAAATTCTGGTAATTGCCTTAGGCTATGGCATTCTTCAAAGTTTTGATACGCCAACTCGACAATCCTATGTTATTGAACTTGTTGGCAAAAAAGACCTCATGAACGGGATTTCATTGAACTCTTCCATTTTCAATTTGGCAAAAATTGCGGGTCCTTCCCTAGCCGGGGTGCTCATGGTCACCATAGGAGTGGCGCCGTGTTTTCTAGTTGACACCTTGAGTTACATTGCCATTATTATTGGTTTATTGATGATTCATCAGCAGCATCCTGTTGCCAGTCACACACCGCGCCACATCATTGCTGATGTCAAAGAAGGGCTTGCTTACATCGTCCACCATGACAACGTTAAATTAAGTGCCGAATTAATGATGATTATTTGCACACTGAACTTTAACAATAATGTCATCATCCCCATCTATGCGCAGGAAGTTTTAGGCCGTGGTGCACAAGGCTATGCCAATCTGCTATCGGCAACAGGGATTGGTTCACTGATTGCAGCGTTCCTCATGAGTTATCTGGCTCGGTTTGGCCTACGCCGCGATTTATACCTTCTAGTGGCATTAGGGACGGCCTTGGTTCAATCGCTGATGATTTTTGTTCACGTTTATTGGTTGGCGATGATTTTTATGGTTGTCATTGGATTTTGCAACATGGTTTTCTTGAATCAATCCAATGCTGCTTTTCAGTTCTCTATCCCCAATGAGTTGCGTGGCCGGATCATGAGCGTCTACGTTCTGCTCAACCAAGGCTCTACGCCCATTGGCAGTTTATACGTCGGTGGTTTAATGGACATGGCTGGCGGCCTGTGGGGGTTTCCTTCCTGTGGTTTGTTGGCGTTGCTGTTAACCATACCGATCCTGCTTAGCCATCAAACAACAGTTAAGCATTGGCTCCATGCTTAGACCGTAAAAAATGGCGTTGACACAAACTATCTGTGATCGATAGATTGTGCCAACGCCATTGCTATTCAAAATAAACTTTCAATTTTTCCGGATCTCCCCATTGCCCAAAACCTGATACTTAATCGTGGTCAGTGCGGCTAATCCCATTGGCCCACGAGCATGCAATTTTTGTGTGCTGATGCCGATTTCGGCGCCAAAACCAAATTCATAGCCATCCGTGAAGCGGGTCGAGGCATTCACGTAAACCACGGCGGCATCCACCTGCTGTAAGAACTGCTGACTATTTTGGTAATTGTCTGTGATAATCGCCTCACTGTGCTTTGTATTATGCGCATTGATGTGTTGAATGGCTTCTTCTTCTGAGTCAACGACCTTAACGGCCATAATCAGGTCATTGTATTCCGTATCCCAGTCTTCAGCGGTAGCAGCGTGCATACTCGGCACGATGGCGCGGGCACGTTCATCGCCGCGTAATTCAACGCCATGATCTTGCAAGGCTTTAGCAATGACTGGCAACTGTTCATTTGCCACATCAGCGTGAATCAAAAGCTTCTCGGCTGCATTGCAGACAGATGGCCGTTGCACCTTGGCATTGACAACAATCGCCACCGCCATTTGCAATTGGGCATGGGCATCAACATAAATGTGACAATTGCCAGCTCCGGTTTCGATCACCGGAACCGTTGCCTGTTCAACCACCGCTTTAATCAACCCTTTGCCGCCTCGCGGAATCAGCACATCAATGTAGCCGTTTAAGTGCATCATCTGGGTGGCAACGGCACGGCTAGGATCGGTGATCAATTGCACGGCATCACGCGGTAACCCTTTTGCTGCCAGCGCATCTTGTAAAACTGTCGCCAACGCAAGATTGCTGTGTAATGCTTCCTTGCCACCGCGTAAAATGACCGCATTGCCGCTTTTAAAGGTCAGGGCAGCTGCATCCACCGTCACATTTGGCCGCGCTTCGTAAATCATGCCAACAACACCCAATGGCACGCGTTTTTGAGCAATCGTCAAGCCGGCTTCGTTCACCCACGCCCTGTCCGTTTGCGCAGTCGGATCATCCAGTGTGGCAACCTGTCGTACCCCAGCTGCCATGTCGGCAATGCGTGCCTTCGTTAACGCGAGCCGATCAACAAACTTTTCCGGCAAGGCGCTCGCAGCTGCAAGATCAGCCTTATTTGCCGCCAAGATGGTATCGGCATGCGTCTCCAGCGCAGCCGCCATCGCTAACAAGCCGGTATTTTTCTGTAGTGTCGTCAATTGGCCAAGCGTCATCGCCGCCGTTTTGGCTGCCCGCCCCATCTGTTCAAGATCAATTGTCGTTGCGTCCATATCATCGGTCTCCTTTTTTAGTGCACGCGAGCAAGCTTCTGCGTCTGCCAACGTGATATGAGCCGTTTAAAAATGCTACTAAAACCTACTATTGAAAACTTTGACTGACACTTGCTGCTTGTTTGGGCTGACCGAACCAGGTACCGACTGGGTCGCCAGCCAAGATTTGTAAAATAATCCGCGGATCACGACCACTAGCAAGCACCATTTGTTTGCCAGCACGCATCATCGTCTTGGCGGCCTTCAGTTTTGTCACCATGCCGCCGGTCCCGAAGCGCGTCGAACTGCCGCCTGCAGCTGCCAGCACTTTGGCAGATAGCTGCGTAATCGTCGGCATGAGCGCAGCATCCGGATGGCGATTCGGGTCACGGTCATACAACCCGTCAATATCTGAAAGGACGACCAACAAATCAGCGCCAATTTGCTTAGCCACTAACGCCGACAATTGGTCATTATCACCAAATGTCGTGCGATGATCCAACTCGTCAACCGCTACACTGTCATTTTCGTTGATCACCGGAATCACTTGCTGAGCCAATAACGCATCAATCGTGTCCAGCACATGCTGACGATTCATCGGATAATCAAATACATCATGTGTTAGCAGCAATTGGCCAATTTTCGCACCATAATCACTAAACCGCTGCGTGTACAAGGTCATCAATTCCGACTGGCCAATCGCGGCAAGCGCTTGTTGCTCGGCAATGACAGCTGGTCGTTTCGACATGCCTAGTTCCGCCATTCCCACGCCAATTGCGCCAGAGGTGACTAACACCAGCTCATAGCCTTGATTATTCAGCGCCGTCAAAGCGTAGGCCAGTCGATCAATGGTTTGCAAATTGACTTTACCATTTGGATGAATCAGGCTACTCGTGCCAATCTTCACTACTAATCGTTTACATTGCATCGCCCGTTTTGCCATTGCTACCTCCGCTGAATGCATACTTGTCGAGAAATCTAATCTATCAAAAAAAGCACCGCCTTGATCGAGACACCCGTTAAGGCGGTACCATTCTCGTTCAAAGCAATGCTTTGCGCTTTTATCGTTATTTAAGTTTTGTGAGACTCATCATACAAGCTTGGATTCGCGCACATTTCAGGACTTTCAGCGATTGTCCTGATCTCTGTGAGGCGCTACTATGACTTGATGAAGTGAATTGTATGCGGGCAATGACGAAAAGTCAAGCGCAGGTATTCCGAAGCGTTGATTACCGCTTATACGCACGCCTCATCGTTACTCAACTCCGAGCAAATAATTGTCTAAGGTGTGCCCCTAGAAGAACCAAGAACCCACTGAGACTGCCACAAACTAAGATAAACTGAAAAGGTTGGCTAACCCCTTTAAAGAAAAGCAGGTATCAAGCCACCACGATAAAACTCACGGTTAAAAGCAACGCATTTGTCATTTTGTTTTGTTTCTTTTTCGCGCGCATCAATCATACCTCCAAGAACTGCAAAAGATTTTAAAACGACACAATGCTTTCAAAAACATTGTATCGTACAAGAAAGCATCTAAGCGGGTTCAAAAATAAACGTTGTATTTGCGCCGATAATCGTGTGTCACTGCTATCTCGACAACCGAAATTCAGCGGGGATTAAAAACTCTTTTCCGCATCAAGCCAGCCAACCATTTACTGAAATAAGGGCGAAAAATATAAACTAGGCATAGGCAGTGTCAAAAATCGCTCACTGCCGCGTCACCGCCACCCGAAAAGCGTAAATTCTAGGCAGTTCCTCTCCTGTATGAATGGCCTGACCATTGGCCGTGATGCCAGTGCGCTTCACGTGAATCTTGACAGGCAGCGGCATTTTGGTCGCATATGGTCGCGGCAAAAGTAGGCGCTCACTGTAAAAAGTCCCAACTGGTAGGTTCTTGGCGATGGCAACAATACCGTGCCGATCTGCTTTTACCTTATAGGCTTCTTTAGAAGTTAATGGATTCCCAACTGACCGCCAATGACCATCCGTTGTTCGATAGCGGCGGCGGCCTGAACTGTCGAATCGATAAAAAGCAAAGATGCCGCCAGCAAGTGGTTGCTGCGTGCCATCCGGAAAGACGGCTAGTTGTTGAAAGAGTGGTCTAACCTTCTTGGCCTCATAAACTGCGGCAACATGATTGGCTTTTAATGGCGTCGGCTCACTTTCCGCTGAGCCGCTTGGCATGCCCAACATCACCAGCAGCATGCCAAGCGCCGCCAGTCCTTTTATCCCATATTGACGCATCCCCACACCCCCAAAATAAGTCAATTAATATTGTAATAATAACTTTATCATTTTGGCCAAACGATGTGCGAACAAAACAGGTGTTATTAAAAATGCTAGTTTCTGAGGCAAACAAAAAGCAGTTTCCGCAATCACCTTCTGATTGCAAAATCTGCTTTTGGCTTCTCTCTTACTGTCAAGCCACGCAATTACTGGACTTGGCCTTTTTTAACCAACACTGGCAAAATAATGACCCGATCCATGTAACTCGGACGATGCATGAAGGAGCCTGCTTCACGATAAGCTTTGGCACCACTTTCAAAGATCATCGAAATGTGCTTCTCAGAAGGATCAAGGCTGATTTCTTCAACCGAGTTTGGCACGTTAATAATTTTAGATCCTGACTTTGGTGCAGTGAAGTCTAGTTTAGTCCAGCTTTTATTGCCCGGAACCCGAATCCAGATTTTGCCTGGTGCGCTGCCATTTGACTGACTGAGCAACGTCAGCCCACTTTTGGCAATGGCAATGCCTTGAAGCCGATCCCAGCCATTGTTATACGAATTAATGACTTTCTTTTGAATCAGCGATTTAAAGACCATGTTAACTTCTTGATCGAGTGTTTTGCCGGCAAACTTTGGTGCAAGTTCCAAAGCCCATGCTTTCATTTGCTTCATCGTGATGGGTGCTGGCAGCCCATTTGCATTGAGCGGTAAGGCAAGGATCGAACGGTTCTTTTTGTTCTGACCATATTTAACAAAAACCAATTGATTGTTATACAGGGCAATCGCTGAGGTCCGTCTTGCCAAATGAAGTTCAATCCGGGTTGACTTTATCGGTTGTTGCGTTGCTTTAGCCGAATAGGCATCGATTTCGCGCTGTGACACATAACTGATACCAGCACCTGTTGTCTGCGCGGCATCATCAGACCAAAGCAGTCGTTGATGGTCGATGTCATAAGTGATACCACCAACGTGCGATTTGCTCCTTAAAATTAAGGTTTTATTGTACTTAACATTATGCTTGTTCACCTGAACAATGATTGAATTCAGTTTGTGATTACCATCATACAAGCTCATATAGATCGCATCTTTGGACTGGGTGACCCCTTGAGGCACCCAGTTATTGCCAAAACCCGCTTTTTTGGTTTTAGCATTGATCGACCAAGCACCGCGAAGTCCAGGAATCACCACTAATTTGGCATCGGTGGCCGCGCGTTTTTCAAGCGGATCTGATTGCCCGATAGCTTTAATTTGCTTAATTGCCGCGCTTTTGGACTGCAACGGCCGCGGATCAGCTTCCCATTTTTTAACATCACTTGGCTGATCAACTAACTGGCTGTACTGATAATGATCAATCAACGCCCAGCCGCCAAAGCCAAGTGCAACGATACCGATGGCTGACAATACCGTCACCCAAACCCATTTTTTCAACATGCACACACTCCTTCATATCAGAATTATAATATATCAGAATTAACCATGCGATTATATAACCCGCTAACAACCATAAAAAGCAGCAATGAACATCTTATTAACCTGTATATCCCCGACCTTGTCCTGTCTTACTGACTGGCTTTTTTATCACGGCCAAGTAAAAACCTCCGAGATTGCTGACCAATCTAGGAGGTTTTTTGACAAAATTGGTCAATCGAACTGTCTTCCTGACCTTTTATGACCTACGCTGTCGGCGCAAGTAACGGCGGGCTAACCAGACGATCAGCACAGCTAGCAACAGCACACCGCCGATAATTGCAGAGCTTTTCCAAAAGCGCCATTGGTCAGCGGCTTTTGCTGCTTGTCCCAACGATTCCGTATAGGGTACGCGTTTACCAGTGACCAACAAGCGATGCGAGTTGATCATGTATGGCGTGCACGTCATGAGCGTTGCTAAATCCTGACCTGATTCAATCTGCAAGCTTTCAGTCTAATCTGGTTTCACAGTTTGAATGCGAAAGACCTTGTATGCTAGTTTCTTGCCGTTAACTTCAATCAGAAACTGCTGACCTTTCTTGAGCTTCTTCAACCCCGTAAAGTAGCGCTTGGTTGGCAAGCCGCCATGGGCCGAAATCACTGTGTGCGTATTTTTACCACCGCGCGGATAACTAGTACCCAGTAAAACAACGGCGCCTTGATCAAGTAAGGTGTTGTTGGTGGTATCAAATAGTGGCAAGTCGACTTCTATTTTCGGAATCGCAATTCGCCCAATTAAATGCTTTTTAACATAAGCCTGCTTGACTTTTTGCTCACTGTTAAAGGGGTCTTGGCCGGGTCGCAGGCCGGTTTCGGCGAGCGCGCGATTCTCAGAAGCGCGTTGTGCATCTTGGGCTGCGGCATTTTTGGCTGCTTCGCGATCGGCTTCAGCACGACGACTGGTCATGATGACTTCATTGATCGCCGTCGCCGCAAAAGGGTAGCAGAAGCAGGCAGCCCCCGCGGTGAAGAGGATGATCACGAGCCAGCGCAACAGCCGGTTCGACCCTTTCGCCTGCTTAGCCATAGGCGATCAGGCTTTCTTGCCAGTTTGCTTCTTCACATAGTAACCACCGCTCATCAAGACGATGCCGATCAGCAGAAATGCGAGCAGTCCCATCCCGCCGGTCATCGGCAGCAATGTGCGTACGGGGGTGTTTGTGATGCGAACGATTTTCTCGCCCCACGTACCTGCAACAATCTCAAAGTCCGTGGTTGGATCCGTGATTTCATAGCCATCAGGGGCATCTGTTTCAATCAAGGTATAAGTCCCTGGCAGCATCCCTTGAATCGACAGGTTAAATGGCTTTCCTGCGTTAGTGGTCAGTTCGGTTGCATCAGCTTTCGTTGTCGTCCAAGTGATCTTGCTTGGGGCATAAGCGCCTGTCATACCGGTGACACCTTCAAGCACAGCATATTCTGTTGCATTGCCAGTTTGTCGCTGAATGATGAACTTTGCACCAGCCAACGACTTGTCATCGGAACCAGTTTCATATTTGAAGAACTTCATCCCGCCAGTCTGAATTTCCGGGCCGTTAACGGTGATTTTGGTATCAGGATCAAAAGAAACAACTGCTGTGTTCCCGATTTTTTGATCAGGTACCATCTTCTCGTTCACGATCCCCGTATAGCCAACGGTCACCCGTTTACCGGCATACTTCGTCAACAAATTACGAACGGCATTGGCGTCTGATCCGCCTAAGAAATCTAATTTGAAGCCGAATGGATAGTTGCCATGCGCGGTTTGCCATGCCGCGTCATTTGAGGTCATCAGCGCGATTTTGCCTGTTAAGTCGTTCAAAATATTTTGACCGTCCACAGTCACTGCGGTTAGTTCTTTAAACGTCAAGCCGGCTTTGGTCATGTAATCCAGCACTTCAAATTGATTGTACTTGAACACGCCGGATTGATTATCCGCCATTGAGCCAATGTCATGGGGAATCTGAAATTGGATATTGTAAGTCAACACATCACCGACAGCAACGTCATGTAAGTCTTTAGCGGCAATTGCTCCGCCACTGATAGCATCTAAGTGTTTGGTAACCACACTATCCTTAGGGTAAAGATGGATATTGGTTAAGTCATTGCCATTCTTGTCACGCACCGGCAGACTCACGATCATATCAGCTGCTTTTTGATAGGGCTGAGGCGTCCATGTTTCACTAAAAGCATAAACGCTGTGCCGACCACCGGTTTTAGCTGGCAGTTGATTAAAAACTGCCAACCCATCTTGACCAGTCGTGATTTCTGGCGCATTTGGATCTTGAAGATTTGCATAGTTTCCCAGATTCTGCGACATCATCGCCGCCGCAGTCTCTTTATCGTGTGTCTCTAATAGCTGATAAAAAGCATCTGTAACATTAAACACTTTGAATTTTGCACCGACAACTGGGGTTCTGCCAGTGAGACCTAAATCATGGCCAGTGTTTTGAATCTGTTCATCTGCAGTTTGTTCAATTTTGTGAAGGGTAAATGCAACCTGGCTTTCGGCAGCGTGAACGGTTCTGCCAGCGCCCAATAGCGGTAGTAACACGCTCATGAGCATCAAGGCGGCTAATAGGCCGTGTCCGATCTTTTTTATCGTGGCATTCATGGGTGGTTCCTCGCTTTCTTATGCTTGATCAGGAAGTAAGTTGCCAATGTCAGGAGTCCTATACCGATGAGAACGAGACTTAGGTTTTGCCAGTCAGACATTGCCGGCAAATATCCAGTTGCGCCTGCGCCAGTCGGTTTGTCTAACTGATCAGACTGGCCTGTCGGCGGTGTCGGGTCGGATTCGCTTGAAGTGCTGCTGCGATCTGTATAGTTATAAACTCGGGGATTACCGATACTGATCATTTCCGGTGTCACGATCCCGCCGATGTTTTCTTTCATCGGCTGGCCATCAATCAGTACATAACGGTAATTGTCATCATCATCTAACCAAGAGTCGGGAATTTCGATTTTAATCGCCCGACTTTTTTCGTCCAATTCATAACCTGGTACTGACTGTAATTCTTCAAAATAATACGTGCCCGCCGACAAGAATCGTTCACCTGTGTTCACTAAACCGTCTTTGTCCGAAACAAATTTATTCACACGATCATCATGAAGAGCATCGGTTGATGCAACCCATTTGTTCTTCAAGTCAGTAGCTGGTGACAAGTCGAGATATAGTTTCTGACCGTCCACGATTCGGTAGATCGCGAAAATGGCCCCGGCTAATCGCCGACTCGTCCCGTCAGGATGAACGCCGAATTTAAAGAAGTACGGGTCCCGGACATAACCGACGTTCTTGGGATAAAGATGCACGGTCGACATTGGGTCACCTGAAGTCGGATCTTTTACCGGAAAAACAATCAGCATCGGTGAGCTTTTTCTTTCCATGTCAACGTTCAGATTGGTGGAGAAATCCAACGCGGTTTCAATCAGCAGATACGCTTTCTCGAAGCTGCCTTGACCAGTGTCAACTGTGACGCGTCCAATCCCGTCTTCACCAAGATTTTTATCGGTGGCGGTGTTAATCAAGCCAAGTCCTTTATTCCCTTGACCTGCAAGTTGCAGGTTTGCCCGCGCAAACTTAAGTGCCTGCTTGCGAGTCATATTTTGATACTTTTCGATCAGTGCCTGAACGTCATCCGGTGTCATATCTGACTTCAACAAGGAACTAGCATCGTAAACTTCAAAATTAGCGCCATTCAGACCACTAGTTTTGCTCAACAGTTTATATCCAGCCTTATCAGGGTTTTCCGGATCAATTATCTGACCGTCATTGTCGTACCAAACGTCTTCAGGTTGCCGCACATCCCGGTAAATGCGTTTATGCAAGACAATTTCGGCAGTGTTTTCAGCCGCGCTGACTGGCTGAAGACCAAGCAGCGTGCCAACTAATAGGAGGAGCGGGATAACCCACCATAGCAATCGTAGTCGCATCTTAACGCGCCTCCTTTCGCTTGAGCACAATGACTAGCAGTAATCCGCTAGCGCCGGCCACTAATGCCATTAGCAGAAATAGCACAATGCCATTGCCGCCTGTTTTCGGTAACAAACTTTCAAGGCTGTGATTGACGACTGTAAAGCTAATGCGATTAACCTTGTCGGTGGCGTCCGGCTGGAATTTAAATTCATAATCATCAGTCGTAAGATCACTGCCGCTGTATTTTAAATCAACCATGGTGCCGGTTTGATTGATCGTAAATGTGAATGCCCCCGCCAATTTATCGAAACCCTCAGGTGCTTTGGTTTCAACTAACCGGTAGCTGCCAGGGGTTAGCTGATGATCAAAAAGCAACCGCCCTTCATCATTTGTGTTGTCCGAAGCAACCGGCTCAGTCTGACCATCGCGATACAGTGCAAACGTAGCCTTGGCTAATGGTTTGTTACTTTTATTGACCTTGAGTAACTCAAGTTCAGTTGGTTTCAACTGATTAACCACCGTGTTGTCGTCCCAAATCTCCCCTTGCCGTCCAATCGTCACGTCACCATTTTCAGCGACAATTAAGTCAAACTCTGGTTGGAGCAAGTGTCCTGGTGACATCACTTCGGCAACGGTGTACTTTCCGGGGCGTAAACCGGTGAAGGTCGCCTGTCCTTGGGCATTGGTGACCGCTTCCTGCAATGGCTGGCCAGCTTGTTTCAACGTAAACTTAGTTCCTTCAAGTAAAGCGCCATGCTGATTCTTTTTAGTGATGCTGGCGGGAAAACGATTCAGAGGGTCTAAATGCACATCCACCTCGTTAGTTTCCTTGCTATAGCGCTCTTTCGTATCGAAGAATTTCACCACCGCGCTGTTGGTCATTGTCACGCGTTGATCGATGGTGTCAGGATCGAGGGTCGGCCGAACCTTGAGTCGCAGTGAGAAATAGCCGCTGTGGAAGTAGATTTTCTGCACATCTGCTCGGCCAATCGTCAGCGTGATACGTTGGCGGCCCTTTTCCTCAGTCACCTCAAACGATGAAACGCCAGGCGTCAGTGTCATGGCCCGATCTTTGTTGGGTGCATCAGGATCAGTCGCGTTAAAAAGTTGAAAGGCTTGTTCATAAGTCGGTGGCCCATTGTTCTGATCCGGAATCAATTCAATATTTTCCGGCAATAAATCCGTCACCGTGATGGTCGTCGGCTTTACCACATAATCGCCCATGCTGTACACTTCTTGGTTGATGTAGTAGTAAAAAGGGGCGCCTTGGTAATGCTCATTGACCACCTGATTGTGGAGATCGTTTGACGTCCAAATTGGCTTGTTTTTATCCGCCTTGGCGCCACCGCCAGCAATCGCTTGTGCGCTGACACTCTTGTTGTTGGTAACATTCGGGTCAATTAACTCAATCTGTCCGCTGCCATTGGCGACCCATGTACTTCCACCGCTCGAAAAGGTTCCTCGCTTAAACGTGTGACTCGTACCATTCAGCGTATAAGCCACAGCCCCGCGGCCAAATGTTGGCGCGCCGAGGCGGTCCTCCCACTCACTTAGATTGTCATGATCAATCGGATCAACCCAGTTCCCCCATGTTTTCGAGGTATAGCCTTTCTGACCAGTGCCCCGTTCGCCAAGATTCTCTTGATCAAAAACGTCCTTGTTCGCGGTAATCCAGTTACCTTCTTGAAACTGCCAGTCAGTGACATAATCAGCATTGTAAGTCGCGTTGATATCTGACTGCTCAGTCCAAACGAACTCGCCTGGGTTCAATGATGTAAAGGTTAAAGTCGAATTCTGATTCAGATCACTTTGCGGAATAAAATTCAGCCGCTTGCCGGTTTCTTTTTCATAAAAGACCACCCGCCAGTCATAGTGGAGGACGTTAGCGAAGGACATACCAGAAAAGAAATTGTTCGAGAAGTCGATGCCGACATCTGTTGGCGTTGGTGCCCGTTCAACGCGGCGCACATGGATATTGGTCATTTCCACATAGGCCCCGATCTCAAAGTGTCGACCATTCAAATCGCTGGCCGAACCTACATGATTGATATCGACTTTAAGCTTGGCATCCAAAACATTAGACAAGCCATCTTCTTGGGTAATCACGTCTTTAAAAATGACCGCTGTTGCTGAAGAACTCGGCACATAATCTGTCGAGACATTTTCTTTCATGGCAGTTTGGCTACCGTATTTACTGCGGCTGCTACCGTTTGGCTTTCGGTAAATCTGAGCCGACCCAATCGGAAAGTCAGAACCATCTGCCTTCGTGACCTGAATTTTGGTTTCACCCAACGCTGCACGCGGCAGGATGAGACTGTGTGCATCCAAGCTGTCTGTGCCGGGTTCGCTCACATGATCGTTCACGATCGGACCTGGCAACTTCAGATCTAGATTCAGCGATAACACGTGATCAGTGCCATTGAACCCGTCTAGACTGAGCTTGAAGCTTTTTTGCTTTTGTTCCTCACTTGATAGCTTCTTCGTCATCTCATACTCATGTGCAGCCCAATTATTACTGTCAAACACATGATTGATTTCACCATTCGTATGAGCGGGTTGTGACACCATATCTGTAAATGGCGTCACAACGACTTTTTGTGTCCTATTCTCACTCCACGGCTTGACGAGCTTTAGTTTCACCTTGATTTCAGCCTGCTGCATGTCGTATGTGTAAGTCACGACATGCTGGCCGACCGCCGCTGTCCATTGCCCGCCATCGTCCAAAACAACATCTTGTCGATCAAGGCGGTTGGTCAACTCCGGCATCTCCGTTTTGACGGTTTGGTTCTCAGAAATGCTCATTGCTGCACTTGTGTGTTTCTTGTCAGACTCAATTGTGTCTTGGCTAATTGCCGCTTGTCCGCTCGCATCGTTCTGGTGTGAGGATGGATCGGATTTTGGCGCCGCACGGTCATGTTCGGTGATGTTTGTCTCACCGTTGTCGGCTACAGGGACAACGGCGCTGCCGACCTGGGTCAGCATCAACATCGCCAACATGACGATATGGATCAACTTCTTAGGCATCTGTGCGCCTCCTTCCATTGTTTCCGGCGTCTCTCTTCTTCCAACACCAGCTTAACAAGTTGACCCCGCGCAAAGGAATGATAATGTTCGTTATTTAACAAGATATTTTTAACAGTGCATACTTATTGACATTATAGGTATTAATCTGTACATATAATGTAAAAAGCTCTATTTATAGGTAAATAAGGTCCTCAAACCCAAAAGTAGCCTTGAAACAGCCGGCGTATTGCCAGTAAGTTCCAAGACTACTTATAGGTTATTTATTCAACTAATTAGTTTAAGCTTTGATGATTTTCCCAACTGCAATTGGTAAAGTAACGTGGGCATCGTAGTTCATGACAGTTCCTTGAACAGTAGCCGGTAGCTTCAAGGTATCCGGCACACCATGAATATAAATGACCCTTTTATCGAGCTGCAAATCGTCACTGCCAAAAGCGGCTTTAAACGCTGTCTGCAATTCCTTCAGATCAACGAGTTTGTCATAAGCATAGTGACCTTCTGCATCAGCCACTGGGTAACTGTCATTTGGCACATGCATCTTGGCCGGTTCAGCGTCAAATGGCACCATCGTTGTACCGGAAACCGGTTCTGTTTCTGGCAGATCAACGAAACCGTCACCATTAGCATCTTGTGCCGCTGTGGCGATTTCTGCTGGCTTACCATCCGGGAATCCGTGGAAATGTTCCCAATGCTGCACATTAGCAGGTGTATCAAACATATCGATATGAATCTTCATTTGCGCACCATCAATCGTGAACGTCGCGGCACCGTGCGCTGCGCTGCCAATCTTCTCAGCGTTCAATGGCACAATTTCTGCTGTATACTTTTCAGCCATGCAAACCACTCCTTTTAGATTTAGACTCAGTTTCAGCATAGTGCTAACTGGAACGACTCACAATCTATTGCATTTCAAAAGTGAGGTTGCAAGATTATTTGGCCAATTGCAATAGCCGTTGGCGCAAAGCAGGATCAGCTGCGTAAAGATAAAGCCCATGCTTCGCCCTTTTCAGCAGAATATTAATGGCATTCATGATAATCGCGGCTTTAGCGTCGGTGGTGTCGGCCAAATCCGGGCGCTTTTTGAAGGCTTCCTTGTCTTGGTACTGCGCCAGATCAACCGTAAGCCGGTCTTTTGAGGGATCATAGCCTAGACTCGGCCCTAGAATCACACCTGCGTAATTCAAGTCAAAGCCTTGAATAGTATAAATGGAACCAACTTCATGCAATGTCTCAGGACGTTGTGCCCACGGGCGATCGGTGAAGTTGATCTTGTCCCAAGGTAACCGCAAAGAACCAGCTTGGACATACCAGGTTTTACCATCGAGCACTGTGAATGGATAGTCAGCTGTCGCGATCATGCGCGAAAGGCCGGTTTCGGCATTGCGCCGCTGAATGAGGTCATACATCGGCTGACCATCAGAAAAGACTTGAAAATCAAAATGTTGCGGATGTGGCAAAGGCAACACTTTTCCACGAACAAAATGATCAATCCAGTCATTCACCGCCGCATCGCCTACCCGCATCTGTTCGGTCAGATGATAATGTGTCACTGCGTATTCGCGCGTCACTCTTTTCAATAAAGCAGGTGTCCAAAAACTCTTTAGCTTGACTAGCTGATGGAAATCGAACACGAGCACCACCACTCGAGCCAACTGAAGAATATCAGCAAGCTGATTATGGCCACGAAATTTATTATACGGATCAGGCGTCGTCAGTAGTAAATGGCCCTCATCGATCAGCACGACATCTGCTCGCTTACCGGCTTTGCGGTACGCGTTAATAAATGGTGTTGGTTTCATAAAGTCTTTCTTTCGAAAATAAGACTTTGTACCAGCAATTTCTTTGTAAATCTTCAGCATTTCATTGTGATTTACCAACAACTTGTTGTCTGTGCCCGCCAACTCGCCGCTTGTCGCACGGGCAGCTTTTTGCAACTGCGCAAAAGCAGCATCCAACACCACACTTTTACCAGCACCGGCATCACCCGAAATGATCAATAGATGTGTTGACGTTGTGTTGTGATTGTCGTTGATAAAGGTCCAAATTCGCTGTTCCAATGCTGACTGTTCTGAGGTCAGTGTCGCATCTTGCGGCAAAATAAACGTTGACTGTGCTAAATCTGGCATATGAACACCTCCGTTAACAACAATACAGCATTCTGGCGTGCAAACGCTGCTGTGACTTGATTTTGTCGGTACTTTTAAAACATTTTAAAAAAGAACATTAAATATACACAACAATTGACAGCATATTACATACTTTACCCCAGTAAACCGGTTACACTAGAGATAGTCAATTTCTCGAAAAAGTTATTCAAGAACTAGGAGTATTGAAATGCCTTCAATTGCTGATTACCCTCAACGCCATAGCTTGGCGTCATTTCAACAAACACCGCTCACTGAACTTGATGCGGGTTTATTTGCGCAACTTGGTTATTTGAACTTCAATTACCTGATCGGCCAGCCCTATGCGCGTTTTGCCGATTTAAATGACAGTACCCGCCTAAACAGGGCTACCTTGACAACTTGGGCGATTCCAACTCATCAGATCATGTTAGACGCCATGCGTCACGGTGAACGTTTTGCCCGGGTTACTTGGGAAAATTGGCTGGAAACTTGCAGCCATCGCAACGAAGAAGACTTCGCGGCCATCACATTCACATTAGCCCCCGGGGTTTATTGTGTCAGTTTTCGGGGGACAACCAATAAACTGGTTGGTTGGAAAGAAGATCTCAATATGAGCTTCATGCCAACGATTCCAGCGCAGCGTCGGGCATTAAGTTACTTGATTAAACAAATCAGTCAGCATCCCGGCACTTATTACCTGACTGGCCATTCCAAAGGCGGCAGTATCGCCACCTATGCGTTTGACCACTTGCCACAACCATTAGCCAGTCAAGTTGCTCATGTTTATAGCTTCGATGGGCCGAGCGGTGTCCCGCTTGATCCAAGCCATCGTGACCGTGTCACCAAGCTCGTTCCACAAAGCTCCTTAATTGGCGTCAGTCTCGATCCAGCGATGAATTTTGAGGTGGTCAAAAGTCGCGTGAAGTTGTTCGGCCAACACGATGTTCTTACTTGGAACATTGCCGACACGACCTTCGCTCATTTGCCAACCACAACATGGGTATCGCGCTATTTCCAAAAAACTTTTGCCCTTTGGTTAGCTGGCCTTGATGCCAAAGCCACTGCGGTTACCGTGGACGCACTTTACCGCATTTTGCGCAGCGGCAATGCCATCACCTTAGATGATCTAGCTAAAACAAAAAATCATTGGCGCCACTATCTTGGGGCGTTCCGGCGCCTCGATAAACATCATCGGCAACAACTTGGCCGCTCATTCCGCTGCCTCCTCGGTGCCATGGCTGGCTCGCTGGTTCAAACGCATTAAGAGGGTCACAAGCTCGGCAGATGCCGGGCTTTTCTATTACACCCATGGTCGTGAAAGCTGGCCAAATCATCTGCATTCTGGCCAAAAGCTACCCCACATTTTAGCAAGCATTCAACTTATCCTGCGCACTAGTGTCAACAATCATCCATCAGCAATGTGCATCAAAATCGCGTCATATCAATGACTCTATGATTCTCAGACCTCTATCAATTGAAAAAAGCTTGTGTAATTTTATTCCTGCCTCAACAATAATAGCAGGTGGTGAAGGACATGCAATTCAGCGACAAACTCAAACTGGCTCGCCAACAGCAACAACTCACACAAACACAAATTGCCGAGCAATTACACGTTTCCCCAAAAACAATTTCCAGCTGGGAAAATGCGCGCAGTTTTCCTGACATCGGCACACTCGTCAGGATTAGCGATTTTTATGATATTTCTTTGGATCAACTATTACAGGAGGATCAGACGATGACAGATCATTACGACGCGATTGACAAACATGCACAACGGGATAATAAGTATTTTCAAGTTACCTATTATTTGAATGTTACCCTTTTCTTAGTCCTCTGGGGACTGCAAGCTGTTTCAAACAACTTCAGGTCTGTTGTCGGTTGGCTCACACTCGCATTTGTGATTAACTTGATCGTACTTGCGACTCACTACCCAGACTATCATGCATGGATTAACGGTTTGCCTCATCGCATATTGCTTTTACTTCTCATTATAGGAGGGAGCACCATTTTCTTTCTCATTAACGGAAAGATCGCTAATCCCCAGCAAACTAATGCCGCTTATTTAACCGGTTTTTACATTGGCAGCGTTGCGAAGCCACTCATGGAAACAGCCGGGGTCATCTTCATGATTTTTGGCTATGGTGAGCTAAAAGAAACTAAGTAACCCACCAGCTCAGGCTGATACGCCCAATTAGTCAGCATATGTTGCTGACTTTTTTCTTAAATGTGTATCTTGTTTTACAAGGTACTCACTCACGATTATACTATGCTTAACAAGGTACCAAAAGGAGGTTAAGCCATGCAACCTTCATCGCAAATGTTAAAAGGCATTCTCGAAGGCGCCATTTTACAGATCATCCAACAAGGCGATATTTATGGCTACGGATTACACGAACAGTTAGGTGCGCTGGGCTTTGGCGATATTCCTGAAGGTACCATTTACCCGTTGCTACTGAAACTGCAAAAAAATAAATCAATTGTGGGCGTTCGGCGAGCATCTGAAAGCGGACCGGATCGAAAATACTATCACTTAACCGAGGCTGGCCAACAAACACTGGCTGATTTTCAGCAACAATGGCACCAACTGAGTCAAGCGATGGCTAAGCTCAACCAAGGAGGCACAACATGAAAAAGTTGAACCAAATGCGTATGGCCAACGATCAACAGCTCAAACAAATTCACGGCACAGATTACGCTTATACCGAAACGGTGGTTATCTATCTGCGTGGTGCGCTTCGCAAGAATCCATATGCGGTTGAGCATGCGATTAGCGATTTGTTGACAACTTTGATTGATGCTCAAACAGCAGGACGCAAAGTCTCAACCTTCTTTGGCGATGATCCTGAAACAGCAGCAGATAATATTTTAAAAGAATTGCCGCCTGCCCCGCTTGATTATTTTGTCAGCCTATTCTGGCCTTTTGCCATGTTTCCGCTGATTGACGGCATCTTGATGATGGTGGTCGATCACGAAACCCGCCTCTTACTAACCGACTTTTTCCCCATGTTGATCGTTTCGTTAGGCCTCTTTGGCATTTCATTTGGTCGAGGTATCTCGTTTAATCGGCTTTCTCGTAAAACAATCCGTCGTGTCTTGATCAGCCTATTCCTCATCGTTGGCTTGCCTCTACTAATTGGCTATGTGTCAAATCATGTTTTCAACCTATCGTTTTCTAGCACCACACTGATTCCCATCTGTGGCGGCTTTGTCTTTCTGAATTTAGGGCTTGCAGCCTGCTTTCGAAAAAGCGCTTTATTATTCCTTGGGTGGTCAGCAATCTGGGCTTTCACGGCGGCGACGCTTTTCTTGCCAATTTCGGAATTATCCGTTGGCTTAGCCTTTGTTGGCCTAGGCGCCTGTTTGCTGCTACTTTTCTACCGTCCTGAGTCACAGTCACATCTGGAAGTATCCTGACCTGACGATACTTATCACGACAACGGTGCCAAATGCTTTATGGAGGCTACTCATGAAAAAGTTAAAACAACTCCGAACTGCAAACGATCAACAACTAAAAGCCATTCACGGCACTGACTATACCTACACCGAAACCGTCATCGGCTATTTGCGGACTGATTTACGCAAAGATCCGTACGCTATTGAACAAGCTATCAATGACCTACTAACGACATTGACCGATGCACAAACAGCCGGCCATCGCGTGGCTGCATTCTTTAGTGACGATCCGCAGACCGCGGCGGACAATATTTTGAAGGAATTGTCGCGTGTGCCTGCCTGGTATCTCTTTGATCAATACTGGCCGATTGTCATGTTTCTATTTGCATCCATCATTTTCACGATGCTAGTTGGCCAAGAGCATCGACTTTCATTAAGCAGTATCGCGGCACCTGTTGCTGTCGTGTTTGCTTTCATTGGCGTTCCCTTTGCCCGCGGCATTTCATTCAACAAAGTCTCTTCTAAAACCATTTTCGGCCTTCTAATCGCCTTTGCTCTTTTTATCATCGTCCCTTTGCTAATCGGCTATTTTTCGGCTAAAACAAATGCCTTTTCGTTTTCCCGCCCACTCCTCATTAGCCTTTGTGTTGGCATCGGGCTGGTCAACTTATGTCTGGCTGGCTACTTTCGCACCATTGCTTTACTCCTAATTAGTTGGACTGGCATCTGGCTGCTCGCCTTGCTCGGTCTCCTCTTACCAGCATCCAGTTTAACGGTCGGCCTAGCAATCGCTGGTGTCCTGTGCGCAACACTACTGCTTTTCTATCATCCTGAGCCAAAATCCGTGATTGCGGCAAATTAAAAAAGCCCTTGCTTGTGCAAAAGCCCTTCTGTAGGTCGTCAAGTTCATCTAAAAATCTGAGTCAATCCCCAGTCTCGATCGTCCATTGGCCCAATCTTCATATAAAGTTTGTTCAGTGCGTCAGGTGCATCCAACTGATGCAAGGCCACGTAGCGTGAAATGCTGTTCTTCAACTTCACAGCAACCATCTGATAGGGATCACCATTTTGCAGATGTTGCGCTGATGTGAACAACAACTTTCGAAGATCATCCTGTTTGGCAATCTCAGGGTCTGCATAAGCAACATCGATTGCTTCAAACAATTGTGTTTCTTGTTTTTTCATGAACGTGTCCTCCTTACAAATATTCAAAGCCAAACGCTCAACCCGCCGCCTCCGCGCGCTCGCATACTAGCGCCTGCTACCAATTTATAAACTGGCTCAAGTGCAGACGGATACTGAAAGTGACGAACCTGCGAATAAGACGCGATGAAGCTGTCAAGGCGGGCAGCGACGTAACCGAACCGATCACCACTTGCCAATCGCTGGGCTGATTCAAATAAAAAACGTTTAATCTCATCATCCGACTGAACTGCGGCATCATTATAGGCGCCATCAATGGCCTGAAATAACCGCGTTTCCTTTCCACCCAATACGATCAGCTCCTAATGATAACGGCAGTTTAACACTTCAAAAAATGCGGCGCAATGTTGATACGGATGACCGATCAGCCACCAACCACCGACATGCCAAACATAACGGATGGTTTTAATTTTTTAAATTGTCATGTGAACTGAACCATGCTTGACTGCTGTTACCGCCCCCAAAACACTGGATAGCTATTGTTAGTAACCATACCGAATATTCGCCAGGGCCATCAATGCATCAAGCTTATCCGACTCTGAAACAGTTAACACAATCTGGTTTTTTCAGAGCGCTGGAAATGTCGAGATTCATGCGGCTCAGAATGAACGGAACAGCTGAATCCTTCTTTCTAAACGCCTCTATATAATCACTTAACACTTGTTGTAACGGCATTTTCTGCTGGCTATGATTTAGGTCTGCCACCAGTTCAGTTAAAATACTAATCGCTTGTTCTGCTCGGTCTTGACCGCCAGCATACCATTTTAAAATACTCATTCTTCCTTCACCTCTTAAAAGTCTTTCGGAACACAAAAAGGCCCATTTCGCGCCATGGTACCACGGAAATGGGCCTTTTGTGTCCAACCAAATGATGCTCTCAATCACTTTTCCGCCATCGCGAATCCATGATCAAGCGGGCCGTAAACAGTCCCAATGGTAAAAACATGATAATCAAAGCGGCGCGGGTCATCCATTCAGCGCCAACGCCGATATTATTTAAGCCGATGTTATAAATCGCTCGATAAATATACAAGCCAGGCACCATGATCACAATGGATGGCAC
The DNA here is from genome assembly GCF_000829035.1 of Lacticaseibacillus paracasei subsp. paracasei. Lineage (NCBI taxonomy): Bacteria > Bacillati > Bacillota > Bacilli > Lactobacillales > Lactobacillaceae > Lacticaseibacillus > Lacticaseibacillus paracasei. The sequence goes on from NZ_AP012541.1 coordinate 2,416,033, forward strand.
TGTGAGCGAGATCCGTGGGTAGCCGTCAATTCGATTGATCGCCGAAGCAAGTAACCCCGCGACCAATGCGCCAATAAAAGCGGCAGCCGCCGGTGGAATCGTGCTCAAGTCGACCAGTTCAAGTCGCAGCGTATTCGCCACTGCCCCAATCAAACCAGCTTGTACCGCCATGCGCTTTGGACTGTTAAACATAACCGAGAAACCAAAGACGCCGCTGAAACTGGCAATCAACCGAAAAAGCAGCAAAAGCATCGGATTCAATCCCAGATCAACAAAGTTTTCAGGGCGCAAGTGCACAATCATCGCGACTAACCAACCGACCAGTGATGCGACAATCGTAATCATCAAGGCATACAGCAGGCGCTCCATCCCTGACCGCATATCTTGCTTCGAAATATCTAACATACTCGTGATGAACGGAAAACCGGGAATCACGAACAGCATGGCACCAATATAACCGGCCTCATGCCGCGCAGCGATGCCCAGACTCATTTCTAATCCACGAAAAACAAGGAAGTACGCTAAGCAAGCAACAGCAACACTGACGCCAATGCAGGCCAACAAGGTCCAGCTGCGGCGAATCATAATACCACGCAACCAATTGCCGATACCCGCGCCAACAAAACAGCAAACCATCTCAACTGGACCACCGCCAAGCAGAAAAACGAAAGCGCAACACGCCAGCGCCGCAGCCAATCCTGCTCGCAGCGGATCATAATTACCCGACATTTTCTGGATCTGATCGAGCCGATGATGAATCTCGCGCACCGTTTCCGTGGTATATTGCTTTTCAAAATTGCGCACAAACCGTTCAAGTGCATCAAGTTTGTCGGTGTTCACGCCGCTTTGCGATAATGAGAGAACTTCGGAGTAGGCGTGGTTGTTACTAAAACAAGTGTAGGATAACGAAATGAGGCCAATATCAGCAGAACACGACATTCGCAAAGCACGCGCAACCGTGTTCATAGCTTCACGCACGCGCCATGCCCCAGTTCCACACGCCAGCAACATAATCCCCACCCGACCAACGAGTGAAGCACGTTCCTCAAGCGTGGCATGATCTGCCTGCCGTTCTTCGCTGACAATCACGTCATACCATGGAATCTGCATGTGATGTTTTTCTGAAAGTGGCCGCGTTCCTCGCGCTGTCTGATTACTTTTTGCCGTCATAACTTGTGCCGATCCTTCTTCTTATAGGAATGTGTTATCTTGAAAAAATGAAAATAAACATTCACTATTTTAGCACATCTGACGTACACGCGTTGGCGATCAAACCAGGCCTCGTCTCTTACCCCGACAGTTTACGCTGAAATACGGCACTCAAATGACACTTTTTAAAGCAGCTAACACAGCAGCTACGAAATAACAAATGATATGCCCATCATTCAAAACTTAACCTCCTTCGTCTATGCCACTAGCCGCAAAAATGGATCGGGTGCCTCTAGGCTAGTTTTGATTAAATCACCAACGCGTCGTCAAACCCTAGCTTTCTGTTCTTTAATTAGACGCAGTTCACGCCTCAATTGACGCAAGTTGCCTAGCCACAAAAATGAAAAATCCAGTTCACCATTTTCATCAGCAAATACCATATAAGGATTTTCCGGATCAATTAATTGGCTCATGGCTTTGCTTGATAACTGCAATCCTTGATTCAGGGTCTTAATCTCGTGAATCAGGTGTCTGCGAAGTATTCTTTTCCAAAAGACCGGCACCGCGTAACAAATGACACCGCCCATCACCATCAAGCTCACCATACCTGCATCAACCAAAGCGTCTATCTTCAACACCCCAAACTTGTGATCCTGCTGCCGATCAAACTATCGACACGCTAAGCGACAACCAGTGTGTTTCCAATGTTTTTAGTTACAGCCAAACAAATGGGCAAAAAAGCGTTGTATGCCACGCCTTTCCGGTTCTGGCTTGCCAAGTGGTTCTCCGTTCGCCAACCGTCGAATGTCATCAATCGCATCCCGCCCCAATTGACTCAACTGGATACTTTGGGTTGACAAAATGAAATCAATTTTTTGGGCAAATCTAAACAATTGCGATCAAACTCCGGTCCATGCGGCAGTTCATTGTCCATATCACCGGCGACTCTATCAACGACATACGCCATCTCCGGCGACCGATTAAGCGGATGCAACTGATGAATTTCATGACGGAGAATCATAATCAATTTCCTAGCTTCCATTTCAAGTTGATATTCCATACCCCTTTACCTTTCCCTTAACAAAAGATAATTCCCCAGTTTACAATTCAAGTGCAACACCCTGACGACTAGACCATAAAGGCCATGAAGACCTATTCTTGTTAGTGCTAGCTAAACAAGAAAGCAGGAATCTTCATGACCCACTCTCAGACTAACACCCACAAGCATTACCAACAACTCAGTTTTAGCGACCGTGCTACAATTCAGGCCCTTCAGGCTGCTGGTGACACCGCGACCGTGATTGCACAGAAGCTTCATCGCAGTAAAGCGACAATCTCACGAGAAATCACGCGTGGATCTGTAACTCAGCTCGACTCGAAGCGTCACTCGCATCAAGTCTATCTTGCGGAAACTGCCCAAGCCATGCACGACCGTAAACGCGATAGAACCGGTCACTACGCCTTTCTTAAGACCGGCCGTGCGTTCTTCAAGGCTCTCGCCAGGGAGCTTACTCGTAAGCCGCGCGTACACAGCGTTGATAGCTTCGTACACTTCTATCGCGACCAGGGCAAGGCTTGCCCTTCAACGACAACTGTGTATCGCTACATCGACGCCGGGCTGCTTGAGCTAGACAACATGACACTTCCCAAGAAGCTCCGACGCCGCATCAAAGGCTATAAGAACGCCCACAAGCGCAAGAATAAGAAGATATACGGCGACTCAATCGAGTTGCGTCCTGCGGCCGTGAATGACCGCACAGGCGTGGGACATTGGGAAGGCGACTTGGTCAAAGGTATTCGCTTAGCTGATGAGCCAGCATTAATGACGCTCACAGAACGGTACAGCCGGACTGAGATCATCGTCAAGATTCCTGACTATCATGCGGGCACCTGCCTTAAAGCCTTGCAGGACACGATCGACGACTACGGGGCCAAGGAATTTGAGAGTATCACTTTTGACAATGGTTCCGAGTTTGCCAAGTTATCAGAGATTGTTGGAACCCAGATTTACTTCGCACATCCGTACTCGCCTTGGGAGCGTGGCACAAACGAGAACGCCAATGGACTGCTTAGGGAATTCTTCCCGAAAGGGAAGTCTCTCAGAGCAATTACCCTGGTTGAAATTCAAGCAGTCCAATCCGCACTGAACCATCGTCCCAGACGTATTCTGAACTATCTTCGCCCATGCGATTACTACCGATGCATGGCGTAACAGCCTAGACCACTATCAAGAATTCGTTATCATCGTTGCACTTGACTTGAAAATTGAGGAACAAAAGATAATTCCCATCCCAACTTTAACAAGCACTTGCTTATTGTAAGATTACCATCTCCCGCGTTGTGTGACGCAATCTGCCGATTAACGTCGTGTTTTGGCCGATTAACGTCGTATTTTTCATATTTCACCTAAAAATGAGCCTTAATTTTACTGGTGATTAAACATTTTATCGACAAAATATTGCCAGTAAGTTTTCGTTCCCGTGATAACGGCGGCCTGTCCTGCGATACCGTAGTGCAAGGTCTGCCGCTGTAGTTCACTCAGTGGCACTCGGGCCTGTACTTTAAAGTAATTGCCAACTTTAGCATTCACAGTTGGTGCGACATCAATGGCATCAATCCGGCCGGTCAGCGTCATCGGTGATGGGACATTCTCCGCAATTCGCAGCCGAACGCTTTGACCACGTTTCAAACTCATGATTTCCGCTGGCGAAACTGCCAGCTTCAACTCAACTTCTTTTTGCGTGGCTAAGTCTGGCAAAATTTGCGCCAAAACGGTGCCAGCCGGAATGTACTTGTTGCCACTTAAGGATGCTTCAAGATGCAAAACGCCGCTGGCAGATGCTTTGACTTGGTAATTCTTACTTTCGTCCTTTAGTGCCGCCAGTTTCGCCTCGCCTTCTTGGGTACCTTGTTGGACTTTCACCTGTTCTGCAGTCATGGTTTGCTGCATATGGCTTTGCAACGAGGCCAGTTTTGCCTCATTCTGCCCCGTCTGCTGCGCTGAAAGATCGGCCTGCTTCTGGTTGATACGTTGGGTGCGCAAGGAAGCGAGAGTTTCCTTTTCGGTTGTCAATAAGTTTTGCAACTGTGACTGGTACTGGCCTTTCAAGTTGTTCAAATTAGCAGCATCGGCATTCTTAGCCTCGGCTTTATATTGCAAATAAAGATAGTTGTATGCGTGATTGTCACTTAATGGGCGATCGGTTCGTATGGCCGTTTGGGCCTCACGAATCGCCGTCATTTTAGCCTCGCTTGCCTGCATACTGGTTTGCAACAATTGATCGATTTCTTTGCTCTTACCATCGGCCACACCTTGGGTCGCATGCAAGGCTTCCGATTCCAGTTCGTAAACCCGACGTTGGCTGAGATAATCGCGAACTTGTTGCTGATAACCGAATTTATCAGGACTCGCAAAAAGGTTTTTATTGGCAGCAATACTCTGGTTGAGAACTTCGAGCTGCGCTTTTTGATCTTTCAACGTCGCCAGTTGCTGTTCAAGCACTTTCAATTGTGCAGGATGAGCTACATCGTGATACACCAGCAGCGTGTCGCCGCGTTTGACATGCTTGCCTTCCTTCATATGATTCGTCACAATTCGATTCGCCGCCGTCCCTTGAACCGTGACCGCCGTTTTGACCGGCGCAATTTCCGCCGCTGTTAAAACGGTCACCTCGCGCTTGGCGAAGATCAGAAAAAGCAACAACAGAACAAAGAGGATCGCGGTCGGCACAATAATGACTGTTGAAAAATTACGGTAGCGATGGTTATAAAACTCGGTTGTCTCTAACTTCTTTAGATCAATCATCGCGGCCTCCTCACTCACTTACCAACCGAGCATAATAGCCTTGTTTGGCCAATAACTCAGCATGATTTCCTTGTTCAACAATCGCACCATGATCCATGACCACAATCTGTTCCGTTTTAGCAGCAATGGTTAGCCGATGAGCCACAAAAATAATGGTTCGATCAGTCATCGCTAACAACCGATCAACAATTTTCCGCTCGGTGATCGTATCTAAACTGCTGGTCGATTCATCAAAAATCAACACTTTTGCCGGTGATAATAACGCGCGGGCAATTGCTAGGCGCTGCTTTTGTCCACCCGATAAAATACTGCCGCTTTCAGAAAGTTTGGTCTGCCATATCTGCGGCAAATTCGAAATATCTCCAGCAATTTCCGCCACTGAACAGGCAGCTTCAATATCAGCTTCAGTGATATTCGAACGGCTACCCAACGTTAAGTTTTCAATGACTGAGCCAGAAAAAATAAACGGATCTTGTGGTACATACTCGATATATTGTCGTAACGTTGTTAGATCAACATCACTGATGGGAACCCCATTAAATGTGATTTTCCCTTTGCCAGTGTCCACTGGATAGAAACCTACTAGCAACTTGGCTAAGGTCGATTTCCCAGATCCACTCATGCCGACAATGGTGTATTTGGCATTCTCCGGGATTTCAAGGTTGATTTGTTTCAAAACATCTTGCCCAAAACCATACTTAAAGGACACATCGGTCACATTGATGGCGCCATCAATTAAATGCCGATCATTCAAACTTCGCTGTTCTTTAAACTCCGATTCAACCAAATACACTTCATTCAGCCGGTTATTCGCGACTTTGGCCATTTGCAATTTTGGTTGCAAATTAATGATGCTTTCTAACGGATTAGTGAAATATGCCAACAACGCATTGAACGTCAGCATCTGTCCTAGACTCATCTTGTTAGCCATCACCAAACTCGCACCAATCCACAGCACGACCACATTCAAAACCAACTTCAGCAGTCCCTTGATCGCCTGCTGCAGTTGATCAGCTTTTGTATAATTGAACGACTTTTTCAAATACGTGACGAATTCACGGTCAACCCGTTCATAACTGACTTTCTCACCGGTCAGTGATTTAATCGTCTCAATCCCGTTCAAGTCTTCGATAATAGATGAACTCAAAATGGCATTGCTTTCCATCGTCTCTTGATTCAGTCGATTAAATGGCCGCTGAAAAGCGAACACAATCACCAAATAACAAGGCACAGCAATTAAAGACACCAAGAATAAGGTGGTGTTTTGAATGCCTAACACGATCCCTAAAATTAAGACAATCCAAATATCAAGAAACAAGGTCATAATTGTGTTTGCCAGCGCATCAATAATCTTATTAGCATCGGAAAACCGCGACACAATTTCCCCAGTCCGACGCGTGGAAAAGAAGGACATCGGTAATTCATAAAGATGCCTAACGTAACCCAAAATGACATCAATCGACAAACGCTGTCCTAAAACAGCCATCAAAAAATTTTGCCCATAGGTTAAAACCGACTGCAGGACATAAGCGAGGATGAGGCCACTGGCAATCATTCCCAAAGTTGTGCGCATCCCGTTTGGAATATAAGTATCAATAATCGACTGAAGAAAATAAGACCCGACAATACTAATCAACGTGATCAACACAGCGGCGACAATAATATTGGCAATGATCCCTTTTTGCCGCGCCAGCATCGGCACAAACGCAAAAAGACTGCCTTTATCCTCTTTGCGTAGTTGATATTGCGGTTCTGGTGCAATAAAAATAGCGACCCCCGACCACTCCTTCGCAAAGCGCTCTTTGGGAAGCCAGGTCATCGCTACTGATGGATCAGGATCGCCAATCAAGATATGATCCTTTGTCGCCTTAAACACGACATAATAATGAAGCAACTCGCCACGCTTCAAAACATGGACAAGAAACGGATAAGGAACATCATCAAGATCAAACAGCGTCATATCCGCCTTGACAGCCTTGGTTTCAAAATGAAGCGCCTGAGCAGCGCGGACAATCCCTAGCGCTGTTGTTCCTTCCTGATCCGTCTTCGCCAATTGTCGCAGATGCGCTAGCGAATAATCCGAGCCATTAAATTGCAGCAGCATATTAAGCGCCGCAACCCCGCAATCGCGCTCATCCACCTGAGGCGTGTAGTAACGCTTGTAATACTGTGCTTGGCCGAGCTTTATGTTGTATTTGATCATGGGCATGCCTCCTGGTTGGTGCTGGATTTTTCTAAATAAGTGATACCTTGAACTGTTTAAAAAATGGGTTGTCGTTATGACAACCCTTAACCTTACAGAGGAGAAGACTGTCCCAGAAGCCACTAATCAGTCAAATTCTGCGAAGGCTTGTGGAACACCACTTTCTCTGTAAAAGCGTTTAACATAAAACTTAAAATCCAAGAAAATTGTGCAAAGCATGAAATTGTTTAGAAAAGATATGATATACTGTCACCGATAACGCGGTAACCGCTTTAATAATATATAAAGTTATTTTTATATATTATTATCGTAGTAATATAATCTTTTAATTAAACAAATGATCAATAATCTAATTCCTTTGTTTTAAAGAGCTGCCAGAACAAGTTGGTTACCGGCCTTACCTTTATGTCATCTACCTTAATGATTTAGATGGGAGCGAAACCTCGTAAACACGATTTCCCTGATTTATTTAAACAAACCATCAAACCATCTTCTTATTTTGTTGAATGTTGGCGAAACATCACGGATGCTGTCACCTCCAATGAATCCCAAAAGTTCTTCGTCACTCATATTGACCATCTTCTGCTCATCAAACTGTTTCATTTCTTTTTCCTCCTCATTCAAGTTGAAGTGTTCTTTTGCTTTACATGAATTCAATGTAACAGACTTTTGGCTTGTTCTTGTTTTCCAAAAATAAACGTAGGGTTTTCGCCGATTAACGTCGCTTCTACGTCTCTTCTTAGTTTGTTACAATGATTTTTTAACCCTACTCAGCATTCAGAGGTCAACTCCATGGAAACTTATTCTGATCTAGCCTATATTCTTTTAACATCACCCGTGTTCATCCTAGGCATAACGTTTCCGTCATATATTTTTTTCAACCGAATTAATCTCATTCACATTTTTTTTGGTCCATCTTAGCGATAGTGTTGTCTACAACACTATCGCTACTTGGTGAAATCTTCTTTGGATTGATCTATGCCTACTACATGTCAAAAACTCATAACCGATCTGATGTATTCTGGGTTTTCCTATTTTTGGAAATCAACTTGATTATTGTCAATTTTCAAACACTACTGGAAAAGTTCTTCACGTTATCAATGACCAATAACTTTTTCTTTATAAGCATAACGTCTAAATTAATCACCAATATCGTACTGCTCATATTGGCTATTTGGTTGTTTGGTACGAGGAAAAAAATTGTCAATAATATGCGTCATTTGGTTCAAGAAAAAGATGGTATTTGGATGTCGGCTATCTTTTACCTAGGTGCCTCTTGCACTGTCATGTACTTTCTAGAGTTTACCTTTATACTCCTAAAGCTTGATAATGTTCTTGCTCTACTCATACTATCTGCCTTCATTTTTTTCATGGTTGTCAATTTATGCTCTCTATTTTTTATTTTGAGATCTTACCGATACTATCTTGAGCTACTGGTCGTTAAACACACCAATGAATCACGACGAGCTTACTATGCATCACTTAACCAACAAAGGGAAAATACTAGCAAGCTTCTTCATGATTATAAGAACCTACTAGCAACGCTCCAACTTTCATTGCAACAAACTTCAGCAAGTCAATCTTCTGACACGAGCAATATCATCGCGCAAGCTCAAAGGTCAATACAACAAGCTGAAAGTGGAAAAGACTCATTAGCAGCAATCGAAAGTGATCCGCTTCGAAATCTCCTCTATTTGAAGTGGTCAGAAGCGACGAATAGTGGTATTAGATTACACATCCACACCGAAGGAACAATCCAACCGCTGAGTAATAATGCCGGTTTTGCCGTCATCAGCGCACTTGGTATCTTAATCGATAACGCCTTAGAAGAATCTATCAGGATTAACAAGACTCATTTCAGCGTCCTGCTAGTGGCTTCAGATCGGGGGCTAGAAGCAAGCGTCGTCAACGATATCAATGATGATTTCAATCTAGCAAAATTTGCAGAACCCGGTTTCACAACCAAAGGCCGCGGGCATGGCAATGGCTTGACCATCATAAATGAGTTAATCCAGCAGAATAAAAATATCATCATTAAAAAGACCGTTATTAACAAGCAACTAAAGATCACTTTGTTTATAGGGAGATGACTTCATGACCAACCACCAAACGATGCTGAAGATTTTCATTCTGGAAGACAATGCTGACTTCTTGAATTTCCTAGAAAGTACACTTCGCAATTATATTATGATTGAGGCATTGCATGCCGAAATCAAATTCACCACTCAGTCAGCGACAGATTTGTTAGATGCTGTTGATCTAGAAGAGATTAATGACTGCCTTTTTCTGCTGGACATTGACATCCCTGGATCTTCTGTAAGTGGTATTGATATCGCCACCATCCTTCGAAAAAAGTCTTTATACGCTGACATCATGTTCATCACCAGTCACACTGAAGAAGCCTTGTCGATTCTGGCCCACAAAATTGCACCTTTAGACTTAATTGATAAAAGTGTGCTTTTTGAAGTTGAAGCTCGACTGCGATCAAATATTGTTTACGCCATCAAGCGATTGAAGGCGCGTCAATTGCAATCGCCACGACTTTTTAATTACAGCATAGATTCAAATCTCTTTACAGTTATATTAGATGAGCTACTTTACATTCAAACAACCCCTGGTATCTCTGGCACGTTGGAACTACATGCAGAACGCGAAATCGCAACCTTTCCGGGAAACCTGAAGGAGGTATCGCTCCAATACCCAACATTGTTTCGCTGTCATCGAAGCATTTTGCTCAACCCAACGCATATTTCTAAATTGGACACGCATGGCCGTTTTGTTTACATGGATAATCAAGACAAACTTGAGGTCAGCATTCGTAGAGTGTCGGCCCTGCGTCAGGTCATGATGACCGCGAATAAACCACAGTCTGCTACCAATGATCTGTCAAATGATGCTTGAATGGTATATCTCTTTTTTCGTGTCTCTACTAGAAGCGAATCTAAACGGTGATGAAAATAAAGGTAACTTGAAAAAACTCCGATATTCCCATAACCTGGCAGAAATATCAAAGTTTCTAGTAACTGTTTCATTTAACTGCTGAATACGACAACAGATTCAGTGTTGTTTCCTGTGAATCTGTTACAGCAGTGCTTACTCATTAATGCTGTTTAATTTTGAGATATAAATACACCTTAGTCCAGCTGATTAGTTCATGAGAAACAGGCGCTGCAATCAAAAACTGTTTCAGTCCTTGATTGCAGCGCCTGTCTATTTGATGACACCTTTAGAATAACTTTTAAGAAGCGACAGATTCTCAAACCTATTTCTTTAACTTGCCCTGTCTCTTGCCCGATTTTGAAGAAGCAAAAGTCAAAGAAGAAGTTGTTAATATTAACAACGGGACGATAACGTCAACTTTAGGAATCACCTTTAATGCAAAGGCAAGCATGTACACGGGTAAAAAAACAATACCGAGCCATCCAATAAATCTTGCCATTTTATCTCCAGTTATGATCATGTTGACCTCCTGATTAACTATTTAAGCGACTGCCCACTTTCCCAGCTGGTAGCCAAAGCTCAATATCATGCTTCAATGCCTTTTAACACCATGCCAAGTAACAAGTCCACTAATTTTCAGTACCTGCTTAGCTACCTTACACACAGTATACGTCCGACAAATGGTTCTGTGGTCCTAAAATTTTTAACGTTGGTAATTTAAAGTTTTTCGTTAATTCTTTTAAAAAAAGTGCAAAAGTACTGCGGAATAGACAATTTTGCGACGTTTACTTCTTCGGCTTTTACACTAGTTTATGATAGACAAGGCATCGACAAAATTCCTGATTTTGTCTACGTTGCACTAGAAATAAATCCGCATTATCACAACCTAATATCTTGTTATCTGTTACACTCTTTCTTCGAATGGGCGTGATAAGGATCAATCAATAAAAGAATTAGGCTTGCTATAACCACATCGCATCCAGTTAATAAGTGCCTATAAAATGACTACCACAAAAATACCTCCAACTTTCTTGATAAATCAAGAAAGTTGGAGGTTGTCTGGATTTTGAAAATGGAACTAATTGCTGCCTCAAAAATGAACTTCGGTAAACATCCCATGAGCAGGCACTTCAATAAAAGATCCAAAATTGTCTTTCACGTTTGTCGATCAACCAAACATGTGACAAAGAATAAACTTAAATTGAAGCATCTATTTGAGACGCCGAGCTATCTCTGGTCACTGCTAATCGAAGTTAAAATGATTGAAGTAACTAAAGCAATGGCGCAGATACCGACAATCTTGTGACAACTTTTAAGAGATATATGGTATGGCCTAGATTGCAATAATAAAGTTACCACCTAGAAAGAGGCTTGCTCACTGCTTGAACTGGGGTTTGCCAACGGAGACATTTTCTAGGTTTGTTATTGATAAGCGCTGTGGCTTGTTGAATATCGGTCTCTGAAACCTGATCAAACTGTGTTCCCTTCGGGAAATAGTAGCGAAGTTCTCGATTGAACCGTTCATTTGTGCCCCGTTCATTCGGGTGATAGGCGTGGCAAAAGTAAACCGGTATCCGATAGCGCTTTGTAAGCGCCTGATCGCAGGAAAACTCTTTACCGTGATCAACCGTCACTGATCGAACCGGACCCGGAAAGTCCACCATCAGTCTTGCAAATCCCTTGAGAACAGCATTTTGTGATAAGTTTTCAAGCTTAGTTGTCGCCATTAAACGTGTCACCCGATCGACAATGGTCAAAACAGCAGCCTTTGACCCGCGACCACCGCGAACTGTATCCATCTCTAAATGTCCTTTTTCGGTTCGCCGATTAGCTGACTCACTGCGAATCTCAATTGAGGTGCCTACTGCTTGGTTATAGCGCGACCGAAGGTCTTGTCTTCTTTTATGACGTTTACCGTGATCAAAGAGTTGGCTTGGCTGAAAATCGACTTGTCTTTGATAAATCCAGTGGTAAATCGTGTGTGGCGCACAGTGAACGGCATAACCGACCATTTCAGGGGACCAACCTAGGTTTAGCTTCTCAGTTACCATCCGCTTCAACTTAGGCGTTAAAATCGAGTGCCGACCACAACGATGCCGACAAGTATCGGCATGATCCTGAGCTATAATGGCGCAGTAATCACCTTCAGGGCAACGGTGAAGCTCATGCCTAATAGAAATACGAGAGCGGCCTAAGGTCGCGGCGATGTATTGAATCGTGTGGTGTTGCATCAGTTCTATCTGAGATCGTTCAATTAAGGTTATAATGGCCATGGGACCTGTCCTTCTCTCTAGATGGTATGTTATGCAAACACCATTTTAGCAAGAACGGACAGGTCTTTTTTCACATTTTCTGGGTGGTAACTTTAATTATGCAATCTAGGATGGATAGGCAGTAGTAAGCATAGGTACGATGCTTACTATCAGTAAATTTCTTCGTACGCTATCGCCATGTGCAAGCTAGGTCATCATATTGATAAACCAAAATAGTATACAAAGTTGAAAAAATCTCATCTAAGTTGGTCGATGTCGTCATCCTTGAGTATATCAAGCAACTATTCTTAAGGATCAGTTCTTGCGATCAGCTTTCGAATGAGACGAGATTGCTGGGCAGTTCTACGAATCGATTGGCAAATCAATAAATTTTGTACTTGTTAGCGATTTCCCAGCCAGTTTTGGCACCACTAGCAATTTCATCTGCGTGACTCCACGCATCTGATGCTAGGAATCCTAGAATGGCGGCCACTGGGATCACAAATGCAAAGCCACCAGTGATCTGGCTAAGTTCTTTATCTTCTAAGTTAGTCATTGTGCACATCCTCCTTTTGCTGTTTAGCTAGGAATGTATTATTTGAATAGGCTGATAAGATCTAAGGCCATTTCTGGAGTAGGCCCAAACAAACTATTAGCGCGCCGTGCGGAGAATCCAAGACCGAGACCAAGGATTGACCATAAACCACCGTTTTCGCCACCAGAAATCTTTTCCAAGCTGCTGTTATCTAAAGTCATGAATTGTTGCATTGTTATCCCTCCATTTTCTTTGAGTGATTCATTGCTAAACATTTGGTTCTTAGGTAAAACGGTCGGGGGTGCTAGCTACCCTACACACAATATACGGCTAGCAATTGCTTTTGTGGTGACTTAAATTTTAACGTTGATATTTTCAATTTTTTTGTCAGTTCTATCGTCAAAAAATTGAAAATACGACGAAAAAAGGGGATTTTACGACGTTTATTTTTTGATGACCCATTTTTCTTGAACACTAGTTATTATGAGTATGAAATGATGTAATGATACTGAAAGTTTAAAGATGCTGAGCATAACCCAATGGAGATGACTTTCATGAATGCATACAAGCAGTTGAAACAACCACTGTCAATGTGGATCATTAATTGTTGCTTAGTGGCGTTGCTCTTTCTTGTTCCCGATGATTCAAGTATCTTTGTCTATATCGTGATTGACCTCGCAATCGTTGCTAACGGTTTTGATTTATTAAAGAAACTATTTGGTCTGTCAAAGCATGCGGACTGGCACCACAACACTTGGAATCGTGATGAATCAAAATAAGCCTACAAACTAAGCGTCGCCTCGTCATCGCTTAATTTGTAGGCTTGTTTTTTTGACTTTTTTCACACACCACAATAAAAATAACGAGAAAGATCAAATAGTAGCGATCAATAAATGAAATGTGAGGTAACAAATCTAGATCACTTAAAATCAGCCAAACTATAGCAAATAAAAAGCCGCCACCAACAATAAAGCTGCTCACTTTTCTAAAACTCATAAACAGACCCACTCTCTATCATTCTTCAATGTTTATTTTTGCAATAATACAAACGGTTCATTTGCCAATTGAGGAGATTAAATGCATATAGACATCATGATCCGCTGACTTGAATTATCTGTTCAACAGTTGCAATAACACCTTAGTCTGGCAAAGTGTTTAAGTGTGCACGAGAAAACGAAAGTCATATTCACAGATGAAAATCATTTAGAGCTTCCTTTTTTGAATAAATCACTCCTCAAAAAATCGAATACAGACACCAAAAGAGACGAGCTTATCATGCTCGCTATGAAGGTAAACAATATCACGAATATGATAACGAATCTCATTGTATTGTTAGTGCTAACTTGATAAATCATAGAAACGAATTCTTTTGGATTTATAATCCTGTACAGAATACTGAGTATCATTACCTGTATTGCTGACAAAGCAAGGATCATAATCATTCTTTGACTTTTTTTAGATTTGGTCACTTGATTCAGCTCCTCTTTTGTCGATATTTCTATAATTAAATAAGCGATTAAGCATATCCAGTAATAAAGTCTTCTGCAATTGCGAGTACAGGCGTCCAAGATACTATAAATTTATTTGATTGCTTGGCCTGCTAACCTTGCCATGAACCCTTCTTTGTCATGACAGTGCCATAAGAGCCACATAGAAATGGCCACGTAAATGCCTGCCCAGATCACCGAAACGATTATGAGCGTCGTTTCGTCACTTACCCCATTTAATTTGCTGGGATAAGGGCCGTGAATCAGCGTTACCAAGATGTCGATCATGAAATGAACAAAAATCGGCATCAGCAATGTGCCATAACGAACGTAGAGAGCAGCCAGCAGCATGCCCATCCCGCTGACTTGAATCATCTGACCCACAGTTGCAACAGCACCTTGGCTTGGCAGATTACTCCAGTGTGCAAGCGAAAACGCCAGACTGCTTAGTAACATGCAATAGAGAAAGTTACGTTTGGTACCACCACGGTTAGCAAGGTAAAAGGCGCGGAGCAATCCACCGAAAATAACCCCGCGATATAGGTACTCTTCAGGAACAGCGGCGATGGTACCAATGACACTTGCTTGTAAAATATCTAAGAAGTTTCGGTTGGTAAAAATTTGCCAGGCCACAAGGCAGCCCACAATATCCCAGAACACAAATTTCTGCCAGCTTGGCCAGCCAAATGACGTCCTAAAGATAATCTTTTGTCTTAACAGCAACAGATTGAGCCCCAGAATGATAACTAAACTAAGTACTTTATAGAGCACAATGTCTGCCCAAAAATCCAGCTGTAGAAAATTCAAAAATGGGGTGAACACAAATGCTTCTATAAGTTCATCCAAGATAAAAATGTATAAAACACGTAATCCAGGCGTGAACAACCGTTGCCGTTTCTTTTTCATTCCGTCACCTTCATCCAAGTTGACAAAGCCGGCTTTTTCCGACATTGCTATGAACAATATACCGATTAATGAATGGCTTTTAGTCAACTAATTTTAAACGTCGTGTTTTCGCCATTTAACGTTGACGATCATCCGTCAAAAATTCGCTAGCGGTCATTTATTGACAAAAAAAGCCACTTCACTCGGCAAACGACGCTACGCTAAGCCAAGGAGAAGTGACGCTGCAGTGTTGAAAAAGTCGCGGAGTTTGTGATTGGCGCAATTTTCCACCGGTCACAAACACCTACATGCCCTGCCATCCCTTTAAAAACCCCGCAATAATTTGGTCAGTGTGTGACCAAGCATCTATCGCAATAAATCCTAAAATCAGCATTGTCAGGAATTTACGCCAGGTCATCCCTTCAATCATTTGTTGCAAACCATCATTCTTTATTCGATGCATCTCATCGTGCTCCTTCCCCAACCAGTCTAAATAAAGTGGTAAGTCACAGGATAAACAGCGTAACACTCGACTTCCGACTTCGCATTTGCGTGTGCCAATATTGGCAACAAACCGATCAAGTAATAAAGTGCGGTCCGCCAACCTGACTCAGCTCTTCATGAATATCATTCTCCATGAAATCTTTCAGTTGTTGCCACCATTGATCAGCTTCCGGCGATAATTTCATCCCCTGCAACCCAATTAAGCGAACGAACCGAGAATACAGGCGCGCTAATGCGTAATCAATGGCTCTATTTTGAAGCACATTTTCTTTTTCCAAAATGTGTAGCGCATCATCAATGACCTCTTGTGCATCGGTATTCATGACACTGACGGTTGCAGTTTTTTGAAAGCTTTCGTTGAGCCCTGTCATAATAAAATAGACTTTATTTCGCTGAATCATGTTCATGATATGTCACCATTTCCTTTGATGTCGTGACAATTTTTCTATAGAAATGTTTGAAAAGTATCGATGCTATAGCTTTTAGGCAAAGTATCGGAAAACAATGGCTTTGTAGCCCGACTGATGGATCTTGATACCGTCTTGTATTTGAACTCTTTTAGATATGAGTCATCGTAACCGATTACATTTTAAAATCAGTTTGTCCTTGTGTACAGAAATTCGGCTTCACGTTTTTCTGCCTTCTAAGCAGACCCAATTCAATGCCTCGCTTTTTCATATCCGGCATCAGTTTCCCGCAACAACGTGAGTCCTACCGCCAAAAGCAGTAGTGGCAGCGCAAAGTCACCTTGGTTGACCCAGCCCATGGCGGCAGCCAGCGTAAAAAGAAAGACACCACTGATGCCTATCAGTAAAAGATAATGAATTGCTTTATTCAACGTCATCGCCAACTTGTATCCCCCCGTCCAGATGAACATCGACTTTTTCTCGCGGATGCTTTCACACACACTGTACTGGATAGTTCACACGACAACGCAAACTTTTTTTAAACGTAGGCTTTTGCCCGATTAACGTCGCTTTTTTGTCAAATATCGACCAAATTTTCTCTTTATCGATCTGCTACTCGGTTTTTCTTAACTGGTGTCAACAAGTTTCATGGCAAAAAAATAGCCGCAGATCTTAGTCTGCGACGTTTTTGGCAAATCATAACTGATTGATCATCAACTTTAGCCTCACCGTTTAAAATTCACAGCCCTACATCGGCTAGTGCCCCCAAACAATGGGAATGGCAACTAAGCCAGCGGCCAAGGCTTGCGCGCGATAACGTGCTGCATCAATATCGGCAGCAGGTACATCTTTTTTGATGTAATTGAAGACGGCCACCAGCTCTTCTGGTACGGCGTGATGAATCAGATAGTATTTGGAAATGTCGTGGGACAACTGAGTGACAGCCGTCACATAAGCCTTATCGTCATCACCTTCATCAACCTTTTTGGCGTTGGTTTCGATAAGCGCCCGTAATGCCGGCTCTGCTTTGATCGTTGGGTTAGCGTATGCCTTGCTTAGCATCGACATTAAAGTTTCACGTTTATCTGTCATCCTGCACTTCCTTTCGATGATTAACTTGGCAATTCATGCTCACTCAGAGCACTTTAGTCATTGTGAATATTGTTAGAATGCGCTTGTCAATTGCCATTTTCAAGTATCGATTTGGCGTTTAGATCATGTCATGCCCTGCAAACCCTGTTTTATCAGCAGCCGTGATCTCGCGCAGCACTTCGCAAGGATTACCCGCCGCAATCACGCGAGCTGGGATGTCGTGGGTGACAACACTACCTGCTCCGATAATCGTCCCCGCACCAATCGTGACGCCTGGTAGCACCGTCACATTGGCAGCGAGCCAACAGCCATCCCCGACTACAATCGGTTTAGCAATGCAGCCACCAAGTTGTCGTTCAAGTGGATCAAAAAGATGGTTGCTGGTGTACAAACCGACTTTCGGGCCAAATAAAACGTGATCGCCAATGGTCACCGGCGCCCCGTCCAAAATGGTACAGTCATAATTGGCATAAAAATGATTGCCTACGCGGATATTCCGACCAAACTCACAGTGAAAATTTGGATTCACAAACGGTTTGACGCCAGTTTGGCCTACCAATTTCCTAAACAAGGCATTGCGTTTGGCTGGATCGTGTTCCCTAGATTGCAATAATAAAGTTACCACCTAGAAAGAGGCTTGCTCACTGCTTGAACTGGGGTTTGCCAACGGAGACATTTTCTAGGTTTGTTATTGATAAGCGCTGTGGCTTGTTGAATATCGGTCTCTGAAACCTGATCAAACTGTGTTCCCTTCGGGAAATAGTAGCGAAGTTCTCGATTGAACCGTTCATTTGTGCCCCGTTCATTCGGGTGATAGGCGTGGCAAAAGTAAACCGGTATCCGATAGCGCTTTGTAAGCGCCTGATCGCAGGAAAACTCTTTACCGTGATCAACCGTCACTGATCGAACCGGACCCGGAAAGTCCACCATCAGTCTTGCAAATCCCTTGAGAACAGCATTTTGTGATAAGTTTTCAAGCTTAGTTGTCGCCATTAAACGTGTCACCCGATCGACAATGGTCAAAACAGCAGCCTTTGACCCGCGACCACCGCGAACTGTATCCATCTCTAAATGTCCTTTTTCGGTTCGCCGATTAGCTGACTCACTGCGAATCTCAATTGAGGTGCCTACTGCTTGGTTATAGCGCGACCGAAGGTCTTGTCTTCTTTTATGACGTTTACCGTGATCAAAGAGTTGGCTTGGCTGAAAATCGACTTGTCTTTGATAAATCCAGTGGTAAATCGTGTGTGGCGCACAGTGAACGGCATAACCGACCATTTCAGGGGACCAACCTAGGTTTAGCTTCTCAGTTACCATCCGCTTCAACTTAGGCGTTAAAATCGAGTGCCGACCACAACGATGCCGACAAGTATCGGCATGATCCTGAGCTATAATGGCGCAGTAATCACCTTCAGGGCAACGGTGAAGCTCATGCCTAATAGAAATACGAGAGCGGCCTAAGGTCGCGGCGATGTATTGAATCGTGTGGTGTTGCATCAGTTCTATCTGAGATCGTTCAATTAAGGTTATAATGGCCATGGGACCTGTCCTTCTCTCTAGATGGTATGTTATGCAAACACCATTTTAGCAAGAACGGACAGGTCTTTTTTCACATTTTCTGGGTGGTAACTTTAATTATGCAATCTAGGGTTCATTGTTAAGTGCATCAGTTTTGGCAGTTGCTTCATCCCGCACAGCCAGTAACAAAGGATCCATATCGTCGTATGGCTTACCGGTTGCCATGAAAGCAAACTTTTCTTCTAGATTCATTGCGCCACCTTTCTTTCATGGCTCAATTTTACCAGATTTTCGTTTTCATCAATGAGAAATCAACCAATTCAGTGCGAGTATCATATGAGTCTTACTTTTTCCTTACTTCTATGTTAGCGTCAATGTAAGAATAAAGTAAGGAGATAAAACCATGTCAATCATTGATAGGGACTTTATGGAAGCCACTGTGACGAGTAAAGGTCAGGTCACCATCCCTGTCGAAATCAGACGGCGTAGCGGCACCAAAAAGAATACGAAGGTTCGGTTTGAATTGAAACAGGACGGTGATATCGAAATGCGCGTGGTGAATGGTCACAATTCGGAAGACGAAAAAGAATTGCTTCATACGATTCAAGGCTTAATCGGACAATATCGCACAGTCATGGCTTATTTGAAGGATAGATAGGATGAAATATTTGTCCGAAGATCAAATCATCGCTATTAACGTTGTCGTCCAAAAACAACAAGAACGGACGCCACAGTTAAAAGATGCGAACGCGCTTAATGATATCGTGCAATCTGCGCAACAAGAAGTTTTTGGAATTGCGTTGTATCAAGATTTAGCCAGTTTGGCTACGTTCTATTTTTTAAAGCTTATCAAAAAGCACGTTTTTAACGATGCTAATAAGCGGACGGCATTCATGGCGACAATTCTCTTCTTAAAAAGAAACAACGCAGCACTTCCAACCGATGATCAATTTCAACTTGATCTTGGCAATTTAGCGATTGAAGTCGCTAAAACTGACGGCGAACCAGAAAAATTAAGACATCAGGTGCAATCTTTTTTCGATCAAAATATTAAGCTGAATCTATAACGTCAAAATCGGTGTTTTTAGACAGCCGGCCAGATACAAAAAATTGTTGTCGCTAATCGACCTCAGGCTCATTTATACAACATGCAAGGCTAGCTTTACCAGCCAATATAAAAAATCGCCTCAACAATTCGAGACGACTTTTTGTCACAACTTACGGCAAGTCATTCCCCGCCGCAAAGTAAATATCATACCATTCCTGTCGGGTCAACGTGATGTCCGCGCCTTCCGCACTTTCCTTGATATGTTCAGGATTCATAGAGCCGAGAATCACTTGCACACCGACTGGATGGCGTAATAGCCAAGCGACTGCGATTGCATTTTTATTGGTATGGTAGTGGTCAGCGACTTTCTGCAGTTCATCATTCAACGCCTTAAACTTCGGGCTATCGATGAAGGTACCTTCAAACATGCCGTATTGGAATGGCGACCAGGCTTGTAAGGTCATGTGTTTGCGTTGCAAGTATGGTAGCAGGCTGCCGTCATGATCGACAGAAGCCTCGTCGGCCATGTTGGTGTGCATCCCCGCATTGACCATACCAGTGTGCGCAACGGAGAACTGAACTTGGTCGATCAGCAAAGGCTGCCGAATGCCGCTTTCAAGCAACGCAATTTGTTCAGGGTTAAAGTTGGAGACACCAAAATGCCGAACCTTGCCGCTTTGTTCCAATGCATCAAAGGCCGCCGCAACGTCATCGACTTCCATTAACGGATCTGGCCGGTGCAGCAAGACCGAATCAAGGTAATCAACCTGCAACCGTTTCAAAATGTGATCAACCGCTGACAGTAAGTGATCTTTTGAAAAGTCGTACCGTTTGCCAAATACCAAACTGCCATGAGAGCGTTTTGGATCAACGACAATCCCGATTTTCGACTGAATGAATAACTGATCGCGGGAAACGTTAGCCTGCTTCAAAGCTTCGCCAAAGACTTCCTCGGATTTACCTTGACCATAAATGTCGGCTGAGTCGATAAAGTTGATGCCGTCATTGTATGCACTATCCAGCACATTGGCCGCTTTGTCGGGGGCCAGCACATTCATCCGCATGATGCCCAAGGCCACACTTGACGCCTGCCAATTGGATCCGCCTAATCGAACTTGTTTCATAAACACAAAACTCCCTTCGATACGTCTTTTCAAATTATGTTACTGACGACAAGTCAAGTGTAGCCCCTAAAGTCTACTTGAGGTCAAGCCAATATTAGAATTTCAATAAAACAGCTTGCATGGTGCTGAGCTGCGCGGTAGGTTAAGCTGTTTCTGTTACTTATTTTTTCTTAGCAGGATAAGCCCATAAAGGAGGCCGTGATTTTGACAGTTAAAGATAAAGTGGTTGTAATCACAGGTGCATCGAGCGGGATTGGCGCGGCAACGGTACAAGTGCTGGCTCAGGCTGGTGCAAAGCTAGTCATCGGTGCGCGGCGCACAGAACGGTTGGCCGAATTGGCGGCCAGCTTTACGGACGGCCAGGTGCTTTATCAGCAAACCGATGTGACCGACCAGCAGCAAGTGAAAGCGCTGATTGATTTGGCGTTGGATAAGTTTGGTCATGTGGATGTTTTGTATAACAACGCTGGCCTGATGCCACTTTCTGAAATGGCCGAACTCAAAGTCAACGAATGGGAACGTATGATTGACGTCAACATTAAAGGCGTCTTGTATGGGATCGCCTCGGTTTTACCGCCTATGATTGCCCAACACAGTGGCCAAATTATCACAACAGACTCAGTTGCCGGTCACATTGTTCACCCTGGAACCGCCGTTTACTCCGGTACCAAGTGGGCTATCCAGGCGATCATGGACGGCCTGCGACAAGAACAAGCGGCTAATCATATTAAAACGACCATGATCTCGCCCGGTGCCGTGAATACTGAGCTTTTCAGCACAATTACCGATCCTAAGCGCCGTGAAGCTGTTGAAGCCGATGAAAAAAACAATGGCCTCAGCGCCTCGGATGTTGCCAAGGCAGTTTTGTATGCCATTGATCAACCGGCCAATGTTGCCATCAATGAAGTGCTCTTACGGCCAGTCACGCAAGAACGTTAATTTTCGTCTAAAGGAGTGTGATTGCATGTCGGGTTATCATTTTTTAAAACCGTTCACCTTCAAGCACCAAACCATCACGTTGAAAAATCGCATTGTCATTCCGCCGATGACAACGCGCCTGTCGTTTGAAGACGGCACTGTGACGCGGGACGAAATCAGGTATTACCAGCAACGGGCCGGTGGCGTCGGCATGTTTATTACCGGTACCGCCAATGTCAATGCGCTTGGCAAAGGATTCGAAGGTGAGCTAAGTGTCGCTGATGATCGATTCATCCCCGGTTTGAGCAAACTCGCCGCTGCGATGAAAACAGGCGGCACCAAGGCTATTTTGCAAATCTTCAGCGCTGGCCGCATGAGCAATAGCAAGATTCTGCGCGGTGAGCAGCCAGTCAGTGCCAGTGCGGTTGCTTCGCCACGGGCGGGTTACGAAACACCGCGCGCATTGACATCGGCAGAAATCGAGGCCACTATTCACGATTTTGGTCAAGCTGTGCGCCGCGCCATCCTTGCTGGTTTTGATGGCATCGAACTGCATGGTGCCAACACCTATCTGATACAGCAATTCTATTCGCCAAACTCTAATCGCCGAACCGATGAATGGGGCGGTGACCGCGATAAGCGGATGCGTTTTCCGTTGGCAGTCGTTCATGAAGCAGAAAAAGTGATTGCCACAATTGCTGACCGGCCATTTTTGTTAGGCTACCGCATTTCGCCGGAAGAGTTGGAACAGCCTGGCATTACCTTGGATGATACCTTGGCCTTAATCGACGCTTTGAAACAAACCAAGATTGATTACCTGCACGTCTCCCAAAGTGACGTTTGGCGAACCTCATTGCGCAACCCTGAGGACACAGCCATCATGAATGAACAAATTCGTGACCATGTCGCCGGTGCTTTTCCAGTGATTGTGGTTGGTGGTCTGAAAACGCCAGCCGATGCTGAGAAAGCGGCAGATTCCTTTGACTTGGTCGCCATTGGTCACGAAATGATTTGCGAGCCGCACTGGGTTCAGAAGGTCTTAGACCATGACGAAAAGGCGATCCGTTACCAGATCGCCCCTGCTGATCTTGAAGAACTTGGCATTGCGCCGACCTTCCTCGATTTCATCGAAAGTATTTCCGGTGGGGCAAAAGGTGTTCCGCTAACAACTGCGCAGTCTGTGACATCAAGCAACGTGACTCAAGATTAATCTAGCATTTCAAATCATCGTGCGAGTCGAGCTGTAAAAAGCTCGGCTTTTTTCTTGCCGTCTTCAACTTACGCGATGGTGCCTGAAGCTATGCGAAGGACAGTGACACAGATGGTCCAAAGCCCAGACCATCTGTGTCACTGCCACTTCGCTACGCCGAGCTAACCGCGCCAGCTCACGCTCTTGTCATTTTTAACGGGTCGACCCATTTATCAAACTGCGCTGCTGTGACGTCGCCGCTTTTTATTGCGGCTGCTTTTAGATCGAAGTTTTCTTGCTCAGCCAATTGCGCGATGGCGGCACTTTTTTCGTAGCCGATGTGGGGTGCGAGGGCGGTGACCAGCATGAGTGAATGATCAACGAGTGCTCTCATATGCGGTGCGTGGATGGTCAAGCCGGCAGCTAATTTTTCAGTGAAACTCGTGACTGTTTTTGTTAGTAGATCAGCCGACTCTAAAAAGGTACTGATGATAACCGGCTTGTAGACGTTCAATTCAAAATTGCCTTGTGACGCGGCCACCGTGATCGTCGTATCGTTGCCCATGACTCGAACAGCGGCCATGGTTAGCGCTTCGGCCTGTGTGGGATTCACTTTGCCCGGCATGATGGAACTACCAGGCTCATTGGCCGGAATGCGCAACTCGCCGTATCCAGCACGTGGACCACTGGCAAGGAAGCGAATGTCATTGGCGATTTTAAGCAGATCAGCCGCTAGCGTTTTAATGGCACCATGAACAACGCTAATTTCTGAGTGTGCCGCTAAAGCAGCAAACTTATTGGTTTTCGCCGAAAGTGGTAATTGATAAACATCGCTCAATCGGCCTGCCACAATCTTGCCAAAATTAGGGTCAGCGTTAAGCCCCGTTCCGACTGCTGTTCCGCCAATGGCTAAGTAAAAAAGATTGGGCTGAAGCTGCTTTAAAGCAATCTGATCATGCTCCATCATGGCCACCCATCCGCTGATTTCTTGGCCAAACGTTAGCGGCGTTGCATCCTGTAAATGAGTTCGACCGATTTTAACAACACGAGCGTAAGTGACGGCTTTTGAATATAAAACACTGCACAGTTGGTTGACAGCCTGCAGCAACTGATTCACTGCAATAGCCGCCGTAATATTCATCACAGTTGGAAAAGTATCATTGGAGCTTTGACTGTGATTCACATCATCATTCGGTAGGATCGGCAAGTCGGGGTTGAGTTTTGCAGCTTGGTGGCTAATGACTTCGTTCACATTCATATTTGTTTGTGTGCCAGACCCGGTTTGATAGACATGCAGTGGAAAATCTTTTTGCAGTTTTTCGTCTGGCAAGGCCAACAAGGCATCGACTGCTCGCGTGATTAATTGGCCTTTTGGTGCCGGTAAAACATCAGCGGCCACATTTGCTCGCGCTGCCGCTTTTTTGAGTTGCAGCAAGGCCCTAATCACTGGCATCGGCATCAATGGACCAGCCTGAAAATTATGCCGGCTGCGCTCTGTTTGCGGTCCCCACAAAGCGTTTGCCGGAATTTCAACTGGTCCTAATGTGTCCGTTTCTGTTCGATATTTGCTCATGTTTACCTCCGTCATCACCATCAGAAAAATTCAACCAACATGCCTATTTGCATAGACCTATTTTACACGAATTCTCCGACGGTTAAACAACTCAAGTAAAACAAAAAGCCACCCAGCACGGTTAATCGCCGTTTAGTGCAATATTGTTTCGACAAGTTGTGCCGCTTCGGTTTGAGCTTTGATAGAACCAGTGGTCAGTAATGACAAGTAGAGATGGATCGGATCTGCCTGTGGTGTCGATATACCACCATGTAGCCGACGACTCACCGTAGCCGGATCAACTGACCATGTTTGAATGATGACTGCGCGACTATCATCGACACGATGCTTGCTATTGGCAATTTTTAGGGTTAATTCCGCCTTCAGTAAACGATCATATGCAGCCTGTGAGACAGCATAAATCAACGGTTGGTTACTGCCAAATATCGCTGCCTTAATTAGAACGGTGCCAGCCGCCTCCAAAGGAAAGTTTTCACTGAAGTCACCGCTGATTTTCAGCAACTGCTCAAACTCATCAGTAGTGTATGTGCGGGTTGCTAGAATTGGCGATGTCATTAGACCGTTATATTGCTTGAAAAGCGTCCATGGATCATTTGCCAGTTGATAATGCTTATGAGTTCGATGGCGATCGGCCAATAAAGCGCCAGAAACCTGTAGTTCCAATCTAGCGCGCTTCATGATTGTTCGACTGCCAATACCTGCTAATTGGCCAAAATCTTCAAAAAACTGCCGCCCGCCGCGAAACGACAGACGCTTCTTGCTGCCGCTTGCCTGAGAACCCACACGATCAGCATACATAAGACTGATCAGCAAATCCGTTGCATGTTGCGACAACATGGCTGGCGTTTCTAATAACTGTGTTGACATGCTTGTTTCTTCTCCCTGTGCCATCCCATCACTCGCTTTCTATATTGTTTACCTATTCATGAGACTATGAAACTTTAGCTCCTATGCTTTCTGTCATAACGTGCACCGGCTTATACTTAAAAAAGCCGCTTTGATCAACAAACAGATGATCAAAGCGGCTTTACTAGGAAAACTGACAACGATAATGATTATTTGGTTGAATGCGTGGCCGTCTTAGATTGCATATGATCTAACCCAAGAATAGCGAATAGCCAAGGATCGTACCCCACAGATTCCTCGATCCCATCGCAACTCATGGCCAAAGATTCAAACAAATCATTGTTCGTCAACATCTGCCTTCGCCTCTTTTTCATCGGCTACAGCTGCAAGATGTGCTTCATAACGTTGATTGCCCTTATACAGATCCCAGATCGTCCAAGCGAGTAGCGCGAGGATGGCTACGATCAGAACAATGGCAATGATGTTGGCCATGTTGGTTTGTGTAGCCGTTGGATGATCGCCGAAGAATCCGGCGATTGAATCTGGCAGGCCTTTAAGGTTCAGTCCAGTCAAGCCGAGAACGGAAATCCAACCGAGCACTTTGACCCAACCAGTGTTCTTGAACCGATCGCCCATTTCGACTTTACTGTTTGTGAACATCAACAGTGGCAACATTGAGAATGGTAACGCAAACGCTAGAAAGACCTGTGAATTGTTCATCAAGGTATTTAACGCCTCATGTTGCTGAATTGGCGTTTCTCTAGCCGTCAACATAACACAGACGATAACTGGAATGACGGAAATAATCCGGGTAACCAACCGTCGTGCCCACAGAGGCATTTTCATATGGACAAAGCCTTCCATGATGACCTGACCTGTTAAGGTACCGGTGATGGTGGAGTTTTGACCTGATGCCAATAACGCAACCGCGAACAGAATTGACAGAATACCAGATTTAGCAACGGCAATTAAAACACCATTACTTAAAGTTGAAGAATCTGACAAAGCTTGGAACAAGCCGAAGAATGATGGATCTTTAACGGCACCACTCTTGAAGACTGCGACCCCCATAACCAACAGCAAGCAGTTAACAACAAAGGCGAATGACAGCTGAATGTTAGAATCCCATGCTGAGAACTTAACAGCCAGTGCCACATCATCCGGGTTCTTGTGATCAATTTTCCGCGTTTGCGAAATGGCACTGTGCAGATAAAGGTTATGCGGCATAACCGTCGCACCAATAATGCCAAGTGCACCTTGGATAGGACTCATGCCGTTAATCGAAGGTGAACTAGCGAATGTTTCACCGGTTGGAATGAATCCCTTCAGCAAAGCACCCATGTTCGGATCGGACAAAGCAACCTGATAAACGAAGACCAGTAAAATGACAAGAATAAGAGCAACAACAATGGCTTCGATCTTTCGGAACCCGATCTTGGTCAACAGCAGCAGCACCAGCACATCAAGCACCGTTACCAGAACGGCGATGACTAGTGGAATGTGGAACAACAGATAAAGCGCAATGGCAGCACCGATAACTTCAGCGATATCAGTCGCCATAATGGCCAACTCAGTCAGGATCCACAGCACAATCCCTAACTTCTTCGACGTCCGTGCGCGGATAGCCTGTGCAAGGTCCATTTGGCTAACAATGCCAAGTTTAGCTGCCATGTATTGCAATAGCATCGCAATCAAACTTGACATCAGGATAACGGAAATCAGTAAGTACTGAAAGTTTTGCCCACCTGTGATGGACGTTGACCAATTCCCGGGATCCATGTAACCAACGGCAACCAACGCCCCTGGCCCGGAATAAGCAAAAAGCGTGCGCCAAAACCCTTTCCCGTGCGGCACCTCAACAGTACCGTTAATTTCTTCCAATGACGGCCCATTCGCGTATTGAATGAGCTTAATTGGATGGCGCTTCTTGTGATCATCACTCACAATAACTCTCCCCTTTCGTTTGAAAAAAGTTAAGTCCCTGGGGAACAAGGCCTTTTAGGTCTCCCTAACTTAATCCTTTCTTAGGATATGCCTGTACTGATATATCGTCAACCGTTTTATGAAAATAATTTGTGTTTTTAAAGGAAAAATTGTGAATATAGCCATACAAGTTATTACTCAGAATTGCCGTTATTGTTAAAAAGTCACTAGTGTGAGGATGTTCAAACGTCTTTTCGGAAAATTTATCGACCCATCAGGTTTTTCAACTTTTCTGCAAATACTAGTGTCCCCATAACCGCCATTAACAAATTGTTTGCAACCGGTTTAGGCATACCATATTATATAGTTAGCAACAAAAAATTTATATTATGAAATGAGGAATCATGCATGGAAGAAGTTCCTGACTCGCAACCACCTGCGTCTGCACACAGTATCAAGGACCTGCAGCAATCGTTGCAGGTCCCGTCCCTTGACCACGGCCTTTCTAAAGAAGAAGCCGCTAAACGCCTGAAGGCAAATGGACCGAACTCAATCGAGTCGCATCCAACGCCAAAATGGCTAATTTTTCTGCGTCAGTTTAACAATCTGATCATCTATATCCTGATCATTGCCGCGATTTTGACAACCGTGATAGGTGATGTGACCGATACCTCAGTTATCGTTTTGGTCATTATCATCAATGCCATCATCGGCTACTATCAGGAAAGTAACGCCAGCGATTCCTTGGAAAAAATCAAGAAAATGCTGGCTCCTGAAGCCACGGTTTACCGTGACGGTGAACGGCTTGATATCCCTAGTGCCAATCTTGTGGTCGGTGATGTCGTCTTCCTTGAAGCAGGCGATAATGTCCCGGCTGATTTGCGCTTAGTTGATATTGATAATCTCACCATTCAGGAAGCTGTCCTCACTGGAGAAGCCAATTCCGTCATCAAAACCACCGCAACATTGCCAGCTGACACGCCATTAGCTGACCAAAGCAATATTGCGTTCGCCTCCACTGCCGTTGCTGGTGGCAGTGGCATCGGCATCGTGGTTGCCACTGGTCATCAAACCGAATTCGGTAAAATTTCCCAAGCGGTATCGGATGTCCGCAAAGGCCGTTCACCGATGATGCGTGAAATTGACGGCATTGGCAAAGGCATCTCCTATGCGATCATTGCCGCTGCCGTGCTGCTGTTCATTTTCGGCCTCGTCATTGGCAAATACAGTTTGCCCGTCCTCGCCTTGGCCATTGTCACGATGGTCGTCGGCTCTATGCCAGAAGGCTTGCCAGCCACCACCTCGGTCATATTGGCCATGGGCGTGTCCAACATGGTCAAAAAGCAGCATGTCATTGTGAAAACCTTGCCAGCTGCTGAAACGCTTGGCTCAGTTGATGTCATCTGTACCGACAAAACTGGCACACTCACCAAAAACGAGATGACGATTACCACCATCGTGACACCGCAAGCAACCTACGATGTCAGCGGTACCGGTTATGCGCCGACTGGTGACTTTTCAATGGCTGGAAAAGTGATTGATCCAGCTGCACATGCCGATTTAACAGCATTACTGACTGCTGGATTTGAAGCCAACGACACGGAATTGCACCAAGAAGATGGTCGTTATGTCATTAACGGCGAACCCACAGATGGCTCGTTTCTGACTGCCTACTACAAGGCTTTCAAACAGGAACCGGCGAACACCGAGCGCGATCTGATGCCATTTGATTCCAACAACCGGTACATGGCGAAGTTAGCTAAATGTGCCGATGGTCGTACGAGACTGTTTGTTAAAGGATCGCCGGATAAAATTCTTCCGTTAGTTGCTGCAGCACATGCTGACTTTGATCAGGGTCGCTACTTGAAGCTCACCAGCCAGTTCAGTGTCCAAGGCCAACGGGTCATTGCAGTTGCCGAAAAGGTAGTGCCAAACGCCACAACCGAAATTACCCCTGAACTGCTCAGCGAAGGACTTGATTTTCTCGGCATCACCGCGATTATCGACCCGCCGCGTGAGTCTGTCATCACGGCCATCAAGCAAATGCGCCGCGCTGGCGTGAAGGTGAAAATGATTACTGGTGATCATCCAGAAACTGCCATCGCGATTGCCAAAAAACTCGGACTGGCTGATTCCCCAGAAGCGGTCACCGGTGCGCAATTGGCGGGCCTATCAGATGAAAAACGTCGACAATTGATTCTTAATGCTGATGTTTTTGCCCGAACGACCCCTAAAGACAAGCTGACTATCGTCTCTGTGCTGCAAGAAGCAGGCAATGTCACGGCAATGGTCGGTGATGGTGTCAATGATGCGCCAGCCCTTAAAAAAGCCGATGTCGGCGTTGCTATGGGCCAGTCTGGTACTGATGTTGCCAAGGATGCAGCGGATATGGTACTGACCGATGATCGCTTTGCTCGCATGGAAACTGCCATCGCGCAAGGGCGGCGGATTTACCAGAATATCAAAAAGAGTATTCTGTTCCTGCTGCCGACTTCATTTGCTGAAGGCTTGGTCATCGTGTTCACCATTCTGACGCAACAAGAAATGCCATTGCGTGCCAGTCAACTCCTGTGGATCAACATGGTCAGTGCTATTACGATCCAATTTGCCTTCATTTTCGAACCTGCGGAAGCCGGCACCATGGATCGACCACCACGTAAGAAGAACGCCGCGATGATGCATAAACACGATGTTTTCCAAATTGCTTATGTTGCCATGTTAATTGCAGGCATCGGCTTGTGGGCGTTTGACTGGTTGACCGCAAATCATCTAACCGATCGCACAACGGCAAGTACCATGATGGTTAACATGATTGTTTTAGGTAAAATTTTCTATCTGTTTAACATTCGCACCAATACATTGGCACTCTCAAAGAACCTGTTCAGTAATCCCATGGCCTTTGTCATCATTGGGATCATGCTAGCATTGCAATGCTTCCTGACCTATGTGCCGTTTATGCAAGACATTTTCCAAACCGCACCGATGTCTTGGCGTGAATGGGGACTGGCGATACTTGCCGGCTCAATCATTCTCATTGTGACCGAAATTGACAAAATCATTCGGATCCGCCGTCAGCGTATGCGCGGCCATGGTGCCTTTCGGTCAGTAACCAAAACACAAGGATAATGTTTGGCCTCCCTAAATTTTTTCTTCCAATTTTGGATTAATCATGGTAATACTATAAGTAAGGTTTCCCTAACAAACCTTATGCGTATTTAGAAGGCCTGATAGCCAGATCGACCATCGCTCAAGCTGTCAGGCTTTTTGAATACCTTTTTTCTTTTAAATAAAGGCATTATCAGTTGAGCAGTCCCGAATTCTGCTTAGTCACATCACTAAAAATTATTTCAGGCTTACCTAATATTTCTCTTTTAAATATCATCATAACTGCTATACTAAAAGTGAAAAGAAGAGGAGTGATCGTTTTGAAATTGTATCAAAGCCTTACCCAAGTCCAAATCAACGAACAATTCGCTGGTCAAGCAACCGGCTACAAGCTTTCCACGACCCTTGATAAGCCGCTGAACTACGATCCAACGATTCTCTATCAGTATTTGGATACCGTCCTGAAACCGGGCAGTCGCCACGACGAAAACAACTTGCGCTACGTGACTGATCCGGGCTATATCGGCGAAAACTTTAATTACCAAAGCGTCCCGTTTACTTCGCACATGACCGAATTCGACGAGAAGATGGCCTTCGCACGCAAACTGGTGGCCGACCTTAATCGTCATTTATCTGTCAACATCAAACCAGAAGATGAAACTATCGAACTGGTCTTTGTTGACTAAAGCAACCGTGTTACCCTCCTTTCCTAGTCGCGATGCTTCTCTCCTGATCATTTGCGGCTAAGTACCCAGTCAAGCATGCTTAGTTGCAACAAAAATGACCGTCTACTTTTTAGTAGGCGGTCATTTTTTTAGATGCAAAGCACGAATTCGCAGCTATACCGCTTTCTTCGCGACTTCCTTTGGTAACGTTAACGCCAACAGCAAGCCAATCAGGCCCACGCCAGCAAATACAGCGAAGGTAACCGCAAAACCGCCAGCATGACTTCGCAGCGTGGTTTGCACGCCATCCAACAACACTGTGGCGAACATGACACCGGCAGACCCAAACAACTGCCGAGCCGTCGTTGTAACCGCAGTGCCGTCTGCCACGAGCTCATTCGGCAAAGCATTCGCGCCAGCCGTCACTGAAGGCATCATCACAAAGGCATTGCCGGCTTCAGTCGCCATCGCCAACATAATTGCCCCAATCAGCGGTAAATGATGGGCAAAGACTGCTAACAGACCAAAGCCACCAGTAATCAACAACATGCCAATCATGGCCACGACACGCGGTCCAAAGCGATCCAGTAGGCGCCCGCTAATTGGATTCAAAATACTCAGCAACACCGCAGCTGGCACTAAGGACAAGCCAGAAATCAACGGTGACAAACCAAGCAGCGTTTGAAAGTAAAGCGGCATCAGGATAGTGGTGACAATCAAACCGACGTATGAAATTCCGGTCAGAAACACCGCTTTAGTAAACATACCAGTGGCAAAAACTCGCATTTGCAACATTGGTGGTTGGCGATTCAATTGCCGAACAACGAAAATACCAGCTGCCAGAACGCCTAAAATCAACAAACCAACCACGCCAACAGTTAAGCCTTTTTTCGACAAAGCACCCAAGGCATAAAGTAGAATTGGAAAACTTGCGGATAAAAGGAAGGAGACCCAGTCCAGTTGCGTCGGTTGCAATGGCATGACAGACGCAATGGTCACCGTTGAAACGGCTAGCACAAGCAGCGAAACGACCAAGAAGAACAAGAATAAAGCCTGCCAAGGGAACCATGTCAGCAAAACACCGGAAATAATCGGACCGACTGCCAAGGCTGAGCCCATGACCAATCCCGCCGTGCCCATCATCCGACCACGCTCACTATGCGGCGTAATTGTCAGCAACACGGTCTGGAAACTCGGGAAAATAATCCCGACCGCAATCGCTTCAAGCAACCGGCCAATCATGAGCACGGTAAAACTCGGTGCCCAGATACATAAGCCTGTCCCAATGGCAAAAATGAGTTCAATCGCTTGGAAAAGCCGTTGGAAAGGTACATTATGCAACAGCCATGGACTAACCGGAATCATCAAGGTCATCACCAACATAAAGCCGGTCGTCAGCCAAGCAACTGTATCCGCTCCTAAACCAAAAGCTTTCATAAAAGCAGGATAAGCGGTGCTTAAAGAAGACTGCGAAATTGACATCGAAAAGGTACCTGTCAGTAACGTGGCGACAAAAGCCCCGCGATGTTTGATCGTTGGAGAGTGCATATTAAAATCATCTTTTTCTATATTAGTATTGTGGGACGTTTACATTTTCATTCCCATTTTTTCATAAGACTGCATACCGCCCATCCAAATCTCAGATGGTTTGACGCCACGTTCTTTAGCCAAGGCCATCATTAACGTAT
Organism: Lacticaseibacillus paracasei subsp. paracasei; assembly: GCF_000829035.1. Taxonomy (NCBI): domain Bacteria; kingdom Bacillati; phylum Bacillota; class Bacilli; order Lactobacillales; family Lactobacillaceae; genus Lacticaseibacillus; species Lacticaseibacillus paracasei. Next base: position 2,448,889 of record NZ_AP012541.1, read on the forward strand.
CCATATCCATCAATTTATATTCTTGCTTTGGCTTGGCTGGATCGAAAGTTTCAATCTGTGCCATCATGCCGCCATCTTCGTGCTCAATGATATGGCAGTGATACATATAAACCCCTGGCAAATCAAAGCGAACTAGCAGCCGAACCGTTTCACCAGGATTCACGCCAACGGTATCTTTGAAACCATGTTCATTTGGATACGGCGCATGCCCATTCCGCGACAAGACTAAGAATTGGGTTCCATGCACATGGAATGGATGAACCATTCCAGGCGCATCATTGCTATTGGTAACATCCCAGTACTGGGCTTTGCCAATTGGCTGCGTGGCATCAATCCGCTGCATGGCGAACTTTTTACCGTCAATCGCAACACCTTCGTCCATCCCCTGCATCACAACATGGCGAACTGGCAAAGCCGGGTCAACCACTGGTGCCTTCACATCGAACAACTTATCAGGCAAGGTCGTCTGATCCGGTTTGAACGCATGAATGCGGAACTTTAGCAATGGCACATCATCCGTATATAAGGTAACCTCGTCGCCTTCATGGTATTGACCAAAATCAACAATCACTTCGGCACGCTCAGCACAAGTCAGCATCAGATGGGTGAATTTGACCGGCTCCGGTAACAATGAGCCATCCCCGCCAATTTGCGTAAATGGCAGGTCATCGGAAAAATGCAACCGCCATTCACGGCGATTAGCACCATCCAGAAAACGCAACCGGATCTTTTGCGTGGTGACGTCAAAATAAGGATTGATCGTACCGTTAATCATTGCGGTTGGCCCAGCAACACCGTCAGGATCATAATCAGCCCGGTAGTCCCACTGGTTGTTCTCGTGAAAACGCCGGTCTTGCAAAATGACCGGAATATCGTCAACGCCATAGTTCCTTGGCAATGGCAGGCTGGCTTCATGGTCGTCTTTGACAATCACCATGGCAGCCAAACCATGCCAAACCTGCTCGGCTGTGGATGGGCACGGATGCGCGTGCAGCCACAAAGTCGTCGCCGGTTGTTCCAATGTGAAGTCGATATGCTTACTTTCACCCGGATAAACCGGCGCATGGCATCCGCCATCAACATAAGGGCCACTGACATTAGCCCCATGCCAATGAAAAGTGGTCAACTCAGGCAAGGTGTTTTTCAGTGTCACATGCGTATGCTGACCACGGCGATACACAATCGTCTGACCTAACAGACTGGTATTATAGCCCCACGTCTTGGTCTTCGCCCCTGGTAACAGTTGCGTTTCCCCAGCCTTTGCTGTCACCGTGTAATAAACGTCGGTCGCTGTCTCTTTATCCGGTTTCAACAACGGCGGCGCATTTAAGGGCTTCTCAGGCGCATCACTGACCTCAAGCGGCACGTACCCGCCATCGTGGAGATCAAACGCTGGCTCATCAAAGAAATAGTCCGTATAGGTTTTCATCGTGATTTCCCCCTCTGACAAGAATTTTAACACTTTTTAGGGTTGCCATAAACATAATTTAGAATTAATCTAAAGTAGTAGCGAAAAATGGTATAGGTCTTATCCATACACTTGAGGAGGATTTTCATGCAACAAATGTCGAAAACAATGGGCTGGCTCATGCTGGCGTTAAATGTGGTGTTGCTGATTCTAATTGGTACCATGCACAATATGGCAGCGATGTGGTTAATGGGTCTGATTATGACTTTGGACGCTGTGACCGGGTTAGTTACCGCTTATCGGCCCCAGTCAAGTCAACAACACGCCCACCAGCACTAGTTTGTTAAGAAGTTGCTGCAAGACCTTTCATGGAGTCATTGATCGGCGTTATATGTTGACATGTACATATGTTGAATATATCATGTGTCTGTGCTTAGATGAACAGTCACATGAAAGAGGGTCGTTTAATGCAGCAACTGTCAATGACGCAGAAACAAACCATGACGTCAGCCTTACGGGTTGAATATTTTTCAACGGCATGGATGGCATTTGAGTTCATAGTCGGTTTTTGGTCCGGTATGCAAGCAGGTTCCATTCTCTTAATTGCGTTTGGCCTCGATAGTTTTCTTGAAATTATTTCTGGCAGTGCCCTCATTTGGCGTCTTAAAAAAGAAGCCAATGGTGCGCCATCTGCGGAGGTTGCTCAAGCAGAGCAACGTTCCAGTCTCATTGTCGGCAGTGTTTTATTATTACTCAGTCTTTATGTCATTGGCGTTTCCGGCTATAATTGGGTTACACATGCCGCAGCTGATACAAGTTACAGCGGCATGGCAATCGCAATTGCTTCCGTGTTCCTGATGCCTGTTTTGACCATTAAAAAGCGGCACTTGGGAGAAAAGTTAACCTCTCCCGCGCTGATTGAAGATGGCATGTGCAACATCACCTGTGCTTATATGGCCGCAACTGTTCTGCTTGGCAGTTTGCTGACTTGGTTGTTTAACTGGTGGTGGGCGGATTCTGTCGCTGCTTTAGTCTTGGTTTATTTTGTGGCTAGTGAGGGCTGGGAAGCGTTGCAAACGGGATTGGGACACGGTGATGACGCTTAACTAATGGAGGTTTCGGTCACATGGACACAGACACTTTAGAACTGGTCACGACAGCTAAATTGACTGAGGCGGAACGCATTTTTAAGTTATTGAGCAATCCGATTCGCCTACAGATGTTAAAACTGCTCGAACAACGGGAACTGAATGTCGGTACCATTGGTGACTTGTTAGGTTTGGAACAGCCGGTTGTTTCCCACCAGCTTGCCTTGTTGCGAAAGCACCAGCTGGTGAGCGCCAAACGGGTGGGTAAAGCCAATTTCTACCGCCTCGATGATCCGCATATCATCACCGTCATCGATGCTATGCTCGCCCATGCCGACCACGTGGCTCGCGGCAAGCGACACGGCGAATAATGCAACAATGGGTTTGCAGTCAGAGAAGGCTACGAGTCAGCCATAAAAAAACGTTACCTTTACCATTTTCGGCAAAGGTAACGTTTTTTTAATGGTTCAACCGAGCGTCTTGGTCGCGATTATTCCGCCAAACCGTCGTGAATCTTATCTAGGTTCCATTTCATCATGCTGTAGTACGTATCGCCTTTGGTGCCTTTTGCTGCCAAGGAGTCGGTAAAGATTTTGGCGTGAATCGATAGGCCGGTTTCTTTAGCAACTTTGTTCATGGACTTCGGTGAAACAGAACTTTCGACAAACAAATGCTTAACATCGGAGGCGCGAATTTTCGCTAAAACCGTCTGCATCTGCTCAGGCGTACCTTGGGCTTCGGTGTTAATTTCCCAGATATAGGCTGGGGTGACGTGATAAGCCTTAGAGAAATACTTGAAGGCGCCTTCTGATGTAACGAGCAACCGCTGGCGTTCCGGAATATCAAGGAACTGAGATTGGGCGGTTTGATGCAGTTTTTGCAGCTTAGCAACGTATTGATCTGCATTCATCTGGTAATAATTGGCATTCTTGGCATCTTTTTGCTTCAACACCTTAGTGATGGTTTTCACGTATTGAATCCCGTTGGCCAGATCAAGCCAAGCGTGCGGGTCTTGTTCCTTCGTATTGGTCGTCAGGTACATCGGATTAACCCCGTCACTGGCAGCAAAAACGTCTTTGTTAAAAGCTTTATGCGATGTTTGAACTAACTTTTTGAACCAACCATTTCCGCCAGTTTCAAGGTTGAGGCCATTGTGGAAGACAACATCGGCTTCACTAGTGGCAGCAACGTCGGTCGGTCGCGGTTCATATTCGTGCGGGTCGGTGCCGCGCTTGACGATACTATAGAGTTCAATGCGATCACCGCCGACATTGTGCACCATGTCTTCAAGAATCGAGTTGGTGGTGACGACACGTAATTGTTGGTTAGTACTTGCTGAATCTTTCTGAGTCGTACTGCGGTTGTTTACAAACCAGAAAACCCCTGCAACCATGGTTAAAACAGCAACAACACTGATTAGAATCTTTTTCATCGAACAGCCTCCTCGGCAGTGTGGGTAGCAGCAGCGGTTTTCTTTTCTCGCTGTTTTTTACTAAAACTGAAGAACGCCTGCTTCGGTGAGAAGACGAAGGAAATGGCGAACAGGACCGCAGCTACGAGCACAATGGCCGGCCCGGATGCCCAGTTAAAGGTGAAACTGAAGTAAAGTCCGGTGATGGCCGAGAAAACGCCTACGCTAGCGGACGTGATCAGCATCGTTTCTAACCGATCAGTCCACAAGAAGGCAGTTGCTGCTGGCGTAATCAGCATCGCCACAACTAGAATGATCCCAACTGTCTGCAGGGCTGAAACGGTGACAAGCGTCAACACCAGCATCAAAGCATAGTGAATCATGGTGGTATTCAAGCCATACGTTTTCGCAAACGTATTATCAAACGAGGTGATCAGCAGTTCCTTATAGAACAGAACCACGAACAGGATCACAATTCCCAACACGACAGCGGTGGTGACAATGTCGCTGTCGCTGACGGCTAAAATGTTACCGAACAGAATATGGTGCAAGTTGGTCGCACTTTCAGCCATTGAAATCAGAATGAAACCCAAGGCATAGAACGCACTGAACACGACCCCGATAGATGTGTCGGTTTTGATTTTACTGTTGGCTGCCACAAACCCGATCAGCAAAGCCGCAATAATTCCGAAAACCGATGCCCCGATCATGACGTTAATACCGAGCATATAAGCAACGGCTACCCCGGGCAGGACCGCATGGGAAATCGCATCCCCCATCAGCGACATGCCGCGTAAAATGATGAAACTTCCGATCAAGCCTGACATGATACCAACCATGATGGCGGTGATCAACGCGCTTTGCAGGAAATCATATTTTCCCAAAGCGGTAAAGAATTCCATTATTGATGTCATACGCGCGCACCCTCCTTTGCCGTAAACAAGACGGACGACAGGTCGGCTGAAAATGCCCGTTCGATATTTTGGGCGGTGTAAACTTCTTTGACCGGTCCTTCCGCAACAATGCCGTGGTTCATGACCACAAGTTCGTCAAAATATTTTGAAACTTTATTCAGATCATGATGGACCACAATCAGCGTTTTACCGGCATCGCGCCACTGATTCAAAATCGTCATGATCTCTTGTTCACTTTTCATGTCGATCCCCACAAACGGTTCGTCCATGATGATAATTTCCGCATGTTGCACAATCGCCCGCGCAACGAAAACGCGTTGCAATTGACCACCTGATAACTGGCTGATCTGACGTTTCTTAAAATCCTCAAGACCGACTTGGGTCAGGGCGTCAAGCGCCGCCTGTCGTTCCTTTTTGCCAGGACTTTTCAGTAAGCCCAATCGGCCATATGTCCCAGTCAGCACAAGATCTTGAACATTGATCGGAAACGTCAGATCAAGATCTTTACGTTGCTCGACATAAGCGATTGACTGCTGTACCTCTTTGAGTGTCCGTCCGGAAAAGTCGACCGTTCCTGATTGTACCTTGATCAATCCCAAAATAGCTTTGATCAAGGTCGATTTACCTGCTCCGTTAGGCCCAATGATTCCGGTGATCTTACCTGCGTTAAAATGAACGGCAACATCAGCAAACACCGGTGTGTCAGCGTAGGCAACGGTCAGGTCCTTAACTGTTAACATAAGAGCCTCCAATTTTTAGGGTGACCTAATTCGCTTTCATCTTAAGCTTACAGAAAATTTCAAATGCTATCAAGTGTTTTTTAAGGCGAACTTAAAAAAGCTAAAGAATATGAACCAGTGACTATCACGAATCTAATGCTTAAATGGCTTACTTCTCGACAACTGCCGTAGATAAAGGCATGTAATCGCATTCATTCATAAGCGCTGAACATCATCAAAAAAGAGAACCATGATCGAGATAAATGCTCGCTCATGGTCCTCTGGTTATCGCCTAGTTATTTTAAGTTTTCTGGGTGACGCTGTAAATAAATGACATGTGTGTTGGTAAATTCTTCAACACCGTGAATACCATCGGCGCCTCCGACACCAGATTGTTTCCAACCAGCATGGAAGCCTTGGATGCCTTCAAAGTTGAATCGGTTAATGTAGGTCTCGCCAAACTCAATCTCGTTAGCAACATACGAAGCGGTTTCCAGATCACGCGTATAAACGGAGCTGGTCAGGCCATATACCGTGTCATTCGCCATTTCGATTGCTTCTGGAATGGTCTTGAATGTCAAAATCGGCAACACCGGTCCGAAGATCTCATTTTGCACAATCTCTGAATCCTGCGCGACATTGGTAATCACAGTTGGTTCGTAGAAGAAACCACCGTCAATGTCAGCTGGGTGACCACCTGTTTGAATCTTGCCGCCTGCTTCAACCGCCCGCTGAACCAAACCGTCCACTTTATCAAGGGCGCCTTGATTGATCAACGGACCCATTTCGGCATCTGGATCAGTGTTCGGATTACCGACTTTCACCGCCGCCATCTTTGTTGTCATTTTCTTAATAAACTCATCCGCAACATCTTCTTGCACATAAATCCGTTCAGCGTTGTTACAAATTTGCCCATTGTTATCAATTCGCGAGTCAAAAATGGCCTGCACAGCTAAATCGATATCAGCATCCTTAGCAACAATTGCCGGTGCCTTCCCACCAAGTTCCAATGACATCTTTGCCACATGATTCGCCGCAGCTGCCATGACCTTCTTACCGGACGCGGTGGACCCAGTCAGGCTGATAATGCCGACTTTGGGGTTCTTCGCCAAATCATCCCCAATGATGGACCCGCGACCACTCACAAAGTTGACTACCCCTGCCGGCAAACCGACTTCATCAACCAGTTTTGCAAATGCCAACGCCAGTCCTGGGGTGTCCGAACTTGGTTTGATCACGATGGTATTGCCGGTTACCAAAGCTGGCCCCATTTTCCGAGCAATCAGGAAGAACGGGAAGTTCCAAGCAATAATACCAACCGCAACACCGATTGGCTGACGGGCAATGATAATATTTTCGTTTTCATTGTCAGATTGCATCACATCGCCGGAATAAACGCGTGCGGCGTTGGCCATATAGTCAAAATAATCCGCCGAAAACTCAATTTCGGTTTTCGCTAAGGCATGAATTTTTCCTTGCTCCAACATCAAAATCTTCACCAGTTCATCTTCATGCTCACGCACTAAAGTAGCAAGCTTGCGCAAGTACGCACCACGCGTTGGAGCAGGCACGCGCCGCCAAGCATTCTTAGCCGCCCAAGCAGCATCCACGGCTGCGCGGGCTTCCTCAATTGTCGCTGCCGGTGCCGTCCACAATTTCTTGCCTGTGGAAGGATCGATCACGGTTTCAACATCGCCTGATGCCGAATCCATGAACTTGCCATTGATATACATCTGATAGTGCGTTGACTGCAATTCAGCCATTGTGTTTTTCCTCCTTGCAAACGTCTTTTCTGTCCGACGAACATAAGCAAAGCCACTTTGCTCATGTTATGTAAGCGCTAACTTCATACATCTTAAGTATAACGTCATATTCAGGCAAAAGACATGATAATTGCTTGTGAGTTAGCAAACATGAGGAAATAAAAAACACAAAACGAATTCATCGCCGGTGGCTTCAGGTTTCACCAACTGGCTTTCCGCACCCCAGGAATTTGGCCTTTATGGGCGAGTTCACGGAAATTAAGCCGGGACATGCCAAACTTCCGCATATAAGCATGCGGTCGCCCATCCAAAACATCACGATGATGTAAACGAACTGGGCTTGAATCACGCGGTAGTTTGCTTAGGCCGATATAGTCACCTTTCGCTTTTAATGCAGCGCGTTTTGCCGCGTATTGTTGAACAAGTTTTTCTTGTCGTTTTGCTTTTGCAATTTTAGATTTTTTTGCCAAAAGAATGCCTCTTTCCTTCACTGATGGTCTTTAATCTCCCGCGAACGAGTCACTCAAAGTATTCAAATGACCACCAATTATTGATACATTACCGATTTTTCTGTTGCTTACGCTTAGCATCGTGCAAAACTTTTAACGCCCGTTTTCGGGTCTTAATGTTGGGACTCTTCATACGCCGCCGTGCACTGGCAAGATCTGTCTTTTCCAAAAATGATCACCTCTTTTTAATTCGTAATCATTACTATTTAAGCAACGGCAGTAACCGTATCACGACTGCGATTTATCTGTCAATTAGAATTTAAGAACGTCACTTTTCTCAATTTTTTTGAAAATTTTCCTTGCCAGACCGCTCACTTTGCTTTATGGTTTAAATCGTAATTATTACGTTTTGGAAGGAAGCGGGAATTTATGATGAAGCGATTACTTGCAGGTATCAGTGTCGCATTGCTGGCAATTTTTGCAGTCGCATGCGGTAGTAACGGTGCCGCAAAGCAATCCAGCTCGAATGGCAGCAAGATTCAAGTTGTTGCCAGTCTTGATTTTTATGGTGAGGTTGCCAAAGCTGTGGGTGGTAACAAGGTGTCGGTGCAGTCGATTATCAACAATCCGGCGGTTGATCCCCATGACTATGAGCCTACTACCAAAGTTGGGAAATCAGTTGCGTCTGCCGATCTTGTTGTCGCTAGTGGCATTGGTTACGACGGCTGGATGGATAAGGTCGTGAAATCGGCGGACAAATCCAAAAATTACTTACGTGTCGCTGACGATTTGATGAATAAAAAGGAAGGCGACAACGAACATATCTGGTACGATCCGCGAACCATGCCAAAACTGGCCAATACGTTAGCTGATAAGTTTGCCAAGAAAGATCCAGCTGACAAAGCTACCTTCAAGGCGAATGCAAAAAAATACATCGCTTCACTGGACGATCTCAATACTTTGATCAACAAGTTGAAGTCGAAAGTAAATGGCCAACTCGTTGATGTCTCCGAACCTGTCTTTGGCTACGCGCTCGATTATCTGGGCTACAAAGTCAATGACGATCACTTCTCGAAGTCAACCGAAGACGGCACAGACTACAGCGCAAAAGATATCCATGGTATCGAAACCGATATTAAGGAAAAGAAAATTGCCTTCTTTGTCAATAACATCCAAGCAAGCTCAAAGACTGTCAATCAACTCGTCAAATTAGCTGAACAAAATAATGTGCCGGTTTTGAAAGTGACCGAGACATTACCTAAAGGCAAAAACTATCGGACTTGGATGACCAGCCAATACCAGCAACTTGAAAAAATTCAGGATCAAGCAACGAACAGCGCAAAATAGCATCACTTCTGGTCACAGGGGTTTATCATTCCCCCAATGTTTCGGCAAAGCTCACCCTCTGTCGAAGTTTCGTTAATTGCTTTGATGACAAGATAAACCATATGCCCGGGCCAACAACACCGGACAGCACTTGACCAGAAGGAAGCCCGCGAAGAAATTCGCGGGCTTTTTTGATCGTTCCGCCACAAATACCGGTGTTACAATAAAACTGTATTGGGAACAAGAAAGGAAGATTCAAATGGCAAATGTCATGATCTTAGGCGCACACGGGCAAATTGCAACGTTGGCGCGGCATCAGTTGCTGAAAGAAACCGATCATCACCTGAGTTTGTTTCTACGCAATGCCGGGCGGCTGCAAGACGTCAATCCGCAACGGGAGACGGTGATTGACGGGGATGTCACCGACACTGCCAAGTTGACCAAGGCGCTTGCTGGCATTGACGTTGTCTATGCCAACCTTGGCAACAAGGGAATTGAAGATCAGGCAAAATCCGTCGTGAAAGCGATGGATGCTGCAGGTGTGAGTCGATTGATTTGGATTTCGACGTTGGGAATTTACGATGAAGTCCCGGGCGCTTTTGGCAAGTGGAATCATCAAATGCTTGATGGTGGTTATCTTGAAACCTACGCCGCAGCCGCCAAAGTCATTGAAAATTCTGACTTAAAATATACGATCATTCGGCCAGCTTGGCTTTCCAATAAAAACATTGTCAGTTATGAATTAACGGAAAAAGGCGAGCCATTTAAGGGCACAGAAGTCTCCCGGCGCAGCATCGCTGACTTCGTCGTCAAGCTGATTAACGATCCAAGCAAACACATCGGTGCTTCACTTGGCATTGACCAACCTAACACCCAAGGCGATAAACCTTCCTTCTATTAAAGTAACCAGTCATCGGCCAAATCAAAAAGAGTTTATTTCCGTGTTCATCACTGGGAAATAAACTCTTTTCTGTTGCCATGCCCTTTACTTGGCTATCAAAGTAGTATCTTTTTAAACTCAATCAAACTTTGCCATCCAGTGACTAGCCGTATGTGCGTCAAATGCCATCTCAATGTCGGCCGGCAAATTGCGTTGTAGCGATAAGGGCACCTGAAGCGCTTGTTCTCGCGTAAAAAGTTGAACCTTTGCAGTTTCGATCCCGCTTTTTAACGCACGATTCTCCGGTAGACAAGCAATGAACATTTTGTACACATCTTGCGAACTTTGCTTGGCATAGGCGTGCTTACGTAGTGCCCGAACTGCCAGTAATTGTTGCGGTTTCACGGTTAAGCCGGCCTCTTCACGGGTTTCTTTTACAGCAATTTCACCCGCACTATAACCCAAATCCGCCCAACCACCGGGGATGGACCATGTACCGCCCGCTCGTTCCTGAACCAGCAATAGTTGATCCTCAATAAAGGTAACCGCACGAACATCAACTTTGGGCGTCACATAGCCAAAATCCGCATCGACAAATAACTTTGCTTGCTGGTCACTGGCACCAAGCTTTATTGCCAGCTTAGTCGTCACGTCAGCCAGTTCTGTATAACGCTGCTGATCAAAAACATCCTTTGCGTAATAGTTACCCGTCTGTGCAATTGCCTGCAACTTGGCCAGCAAAGTATTCAAATCATCTTGATAGGGTGCCAAACGATCGCCTCCTCACGTCCAACCTAACAAATCAGCGCGCCATCACCTATCACAACACTGTCGATTTGAAAAAGTCTTACGTTTCAGGTCGCCTGACGCTGTGTAACAAAAAAAGCAGTCATCAACTGCCTTTTGCGATCCTATGTAACTTGATTGTTACTTCGAGCTTCCGCTATTTGTCACCGCTTGCTGATTGTTCGCATAGTTGCGCACGGATTCCGGAACTTGACCGCCGAAAGACTGTTGACCAATACTGACGGCCTGCTTAAAGAAAGCTTGAGCGCTTGACTGATAGCCTTTTCCATCATTGTTAATAACGGCTGTCAACACGTCACTTGATTGCTTGGCATAATCAACCAATGTCTTTGCCAAGGCATCATCCCCTGAATCCTGTGACTTGTTATTATCCAATTCCAGCCGGATCTTATCAAGTTTAGAGAGACTAGCTTTAGCCGACTGACTGAGGGTTTTGTTATCACTTTGCAGTGAGACCTCTGTCATCGTTTTCATCACCAAGTCAGAAATGGTCGTATACTGTTTCTGCAAAGTCTGCTTGGTAAAATGGTTCACCTTAATCATCGTCGACCCAGTCGAGCTAGACGACTTTGAACTTTTTGACTGACAACCAGTTACACCGATCATAGCCATCACTGATACTGCAATAACAAGCCACCTTCGCAACTTGATCCCTCCCCAACATGATGACGAATAACCGCATCATTAAATTAATTCAAACATAAGCCGTTCGAGACGTCAAACATTTCACCAGTTATTTGATCCCTTTAACCAAATAAGCCAAGCGTCATTGTTTCGTTATTTTTGTGTGTATTATCTCACAAAAATTGCCTTGCTAAACAAGGGAATATTCATTATATTTGTTAATCCGAATAAATATCCTTATGTTATAATTATTTTGTTAAATTATGACTAAGGAAGTGCCGAGATGCAAAAGCGCCGCCACTCACAAAAGCGTGCTTCAGTCCTTTTACTTATCACCTTGTTGTTGTCAGTTCTGGTTGCCTTAATCCCACCGCTCATAAGCAAGCCGATCAGTGTCGGTGCTGGCCAGAATATCGCGGTCACCGGTTTTGGTAGTCAAGATGCTACGATTACTGACACCACTGGGAAAGATTTCACCCACGCACCCAATCTTTCGATGTATAGCGTGTACACATTAACCTATCACTGGCGAATTCCTGACGAAGTGGTCGTCAAAGCCGGTGATACCGCGACAGTTTCCCTGCCAGCAACGGTTGTATCGCGAGCCGATGTGGACTTTGCAGTGGTTGATCCCACAACTGGCGCCACGATTGGCCATTTCTTTTCCAAAGCAGGTAGTTCAACCGGTATTTTGACCTTCACGGACTTCTTCAGCCATTCAACAGTCGGCCGCCAAGGTGAGCTTCAATTCATGGTAAGTGGCCGCTATGATGATAGTGGTCATCAACGTCCAGGATGGTATATCTACAAAGCCGGGTGGGTTGTCAATCCGCCAACAGGTGCAACTCCAGAAGAAAAAGCGCAGTATGTTGATGACCTTGGTCGACCCAAAATTTTCCAGTGGGAGATTACGATTAATCCAAATATGGAGCATGTCGACAATGTGGTGCTCACTGATACACTTGGTCCCGGGCAGCATTTTGATACAAGTCGTGGGCTGGTCGTCCACACTGGTACTTACGATGACAACTGGTTCCATGCTACCGGTACCATCACCCCAAGCTATCAAGTGAATGGTAACCAAGTCAAAATATCGCTGGGAACGATCACAACCGCCATCCAAATTGATTTGTGGACTAATCCCACCTCTGCAAGTTTCGAAACCACAGATTCTTGGACGAATTCAGTCGTTGCTTCAGGCAAGCAAGGCGGTAGCGGTGCTCCAGCGCAAGCAAACGGCACAATCACTTGGCGTAACGGCGGTAGTGGCACCGGCCAAGTTGGACAGGTCACGCTAATTAAACAAGACCAAAAAACACATCAGCAGGCTCTCGCCGGCGCTGTTTTCTCACTCTATCGTGCCGATGGAACCTTGGTGCACGACGACCTCATCACTGATACGAAGGGCAAGTTAACCTTTACCCAACTCTTAGTCGGCCAATACTATTTTGTCGAAACAAAGGCGCCTAAAGGATACAAGCTGAATGCGACTCACTTGCCGTTTACCATTACCCTTGATAAACCGCAAGTGACGGTCAAGGCCTATGACGAGAACCTGACGCCGCCACCGGTAACGCCGTCGACGCCATCTTCTGAATCTTCCAGTTCAATGACACCACCGTCGAAGCCATCATCAGCTTCCAGTTCCAAACCGTCTGTACCTTCTAGCTCGGTGACACCGCCGTCTAAACCATCAACACCTTCTAGTTCAGTGACACCGCCGTCTAAACCATCAACACCTTCTAGCTCGGTGACACCGCCGTCTAAACCATCAACACCTTCTAGCTCGGTGACACCGCCGTCTAAACCGTCGTCACCTTCTAGCTCAGTAACGCCGCCGTCTAAACCGTCTTCTTCATCTAGCGAGCCTTCCAAGCCGGCTGCTTCATCAACCCCTAGCCATCAGGAAAGCTCATCTTCCATATCTAGCAGTGATGTGATCCCTTCATTCTCTTCAGAAAGCGATTCTTCCGCAAGCGTGGAGGTTATCACGCCAAGCCACAACAACACCCATCATCTACCTGACACAGGTGAGCGTGTTTTAGGCTGGCTAGCCATTGCAATAGGAAGTCTTTTATCAATTACTGGTATCCTTCTATTGATTAAAGATTATCAATAAGCGCGTTTCAAAAACTGCAGCATGACGATGAAATGAAGCCATCGCCTGCTGCAGTTTGCTGCTTTAAATTTTGCTTGCGTGTACGCCATGAATACGCTACGCTTACAACCGTAACCATTACGCTTTCCAACAAAGGAGCTTTTGCCCATGTTCAAACGATTATTGACCGCCTTCAGCGTCATGTTGTTGGCAATCCTTGCTGTCGCTTGCAGCACCAGCGCCAAATCTGGCAGCAACCAAAAGATTCAAGTTGTGGCTACCGTCGATTTTTACGGTGAAGTAGCTAAAGCAGTCGGCGGCGATCAGGTGAGTGTCCAATCGATCATCGACAATCCCGCCATTGATCCCCATGACTACGAACCCACCACTAAAGTCGGTAAACAAGTGGCCACCGCCAACCTCATCGTTGCCAGTGGTATCGGCTATGATGGCTGGATGGACAAGCTCGTGAAATCCGAAAGCAAGTCCAAACAATACTTACGGGTGGCCGATGACCTCATGGACAAACACGAAGGCGATAACGAACATATTTGGTATGACCCACGCACCATGCCTAAACTTGCCAATGCCTTGGCAGATAAGTTTGCCAAACAGGACCCATCCAAAAAGGCCATCTTCAAAGCCAACGCCAAGAAGTACATCGCCTCACTCGATAACCTCAATGCTTTGATTCAGAAACTCAAGCAAAACGTTCACGATCAAAAAGTCGACGTCTCCGAACCTGTCTTCGGCTACGCGCTGGACTATCTAGGCTACAAGGTTAACAACACCCACTTCGCCCAAGCTACCGAAGAAGGCACCGATTACAGTGCCAAAGACATCAACGGTGTTCAAGACGATATTAAAGAAAAGAAAATCGCCTTTTTCGTAAACAACAGCCAAGCCAGCTCGAAAATCGTCGACGGTCTCGTCAAATTAGCCAAGCAACACGATGTTCCTGTGCTCAACGTCTCCGAAACCCTGCCAAAGGGCAAAAATTATCGCACTTGGATGACCAGTCAATACCAACAGTTAGAAAAAATCCAAGCAAAGGCCGACAAAACAAACTAGTCTCTCTGTCCTACCACAAAAAACCACTTCGTCTTCAAATATCGCAACTTGCATCAACGGATACCTCTCTAAAGGAAGGTAAAAAATGCATGGCCTGCTGTTCATTTTGTGACAACTGACATCTTTTCGTAAAATTTTTGCAATGAATTCGTTTTCAAGGGCCCTATACCAATTGAAGTTTTGCTTGGCGACTCTTACAATGTAGTTGTAAACAGGAACAACTAATAGGGGAGATGTTTTAAATGTCACTGATCAAGCATACTTTTAAACGCGTTGAGCACATGATCGCAGCACCACGCGATCCCCACGAAGAAGAACAAGCCCGTCTTCAAGAAAACCTGTTCTATACGAACCTCAGTAGTCTGCAACCAAAAACGAACGCTAAGTTTTGATTGAATAGATATGAAGTGAATGACCGCCTCAACGGCATGTTGAGACGGTTTTTTAATGCCGTCCATTTGGCTTTAAGAATCAAAATGACCACCTTGAGGAGCAAATGCTCCTCAAGGTGGTCAAAAAAACTTTCAGGTTATGTTGTTGAGCCTATGACGGCTATGCCAACTGTTTTAGCTTTCCTAAATTGTTTTCATACGGTTTTTTTGGCAGTTTAAACCACCTCCCTGTTGATACAGACCTTTGTGCTGCCTTCTCATGGTTAGTGCAATCCCAACATCAACTCAACCATGAAGACTTGTATGTTCTCTTTTCGAGACATCACAATCATGACCGCCACTAAGGCCTTCAAAACGCTTTTAAACCATCCGATGGTGTTTACCCACTTCTGTACCTCAAGCCATACTAAATTAATAGCAGGCAACTCAATCCAAGGGTTGCACATAACAAGCCGCTCTCGCTCCCAAAGCGAAAACACGTGTGATGATCAAAGAGCAACTTACATTTCAATGAAGAATGCTCTCTAATCAAACCAAATACTAGCTGCAGTGACATCTGAGCCATCATCCCATGTGATAGTCCAGCCGCTAGTGTAAACAGCTCATTACTTTGCGTGACGATACTTGCGAACTCCGGCCAAGCCAAGAACCGCAATCACGACAGCACCGGCCTCAGCCAAAATTGCGCCCGCTTGGCTTTCACCAGTTGCAGGATAGGCATGTTTGCCATTCTTCTGAGCAACCCGACTCATCGGCTGACTACTTGAAGGCTGTGCGGCAACAACTGGGATAACAGCAGCACTGGAAGTCTTCGGGTTAGCCGCACTGGATGCAGACGAACTGGCAGCACTCGATGCTGCTGAACTGCCTGCGCTGGATGCAGACGAACTGGCAGCACTTGACGCTGCTGAACTGCCTGCACTTGAGGCAGACGAGCTAGCAGCACTTGATGCTGCTGAACTCCCCGCACTGGATGCACCCGATGATGAGGCACCACTAGAAGGCGTTGACGGCTTAGGACCGGGATTCAACGCTTCAACCTGTTTAGTTAATGCAGCAATAAATGAAGCCAAGGCACTTTTTTGTTGCGCATTGAAAGCTTGAACCTTACTGTTATTGTCTTTTTCCGCTTGTGCTTCTTGACTGGCGAACTGATCAGCAAGTTGCTGAACTGCGTTGTTCAAAGCGGTCTTTTGAGCTTGATAAGTTTGATCTTGACTGTTCTTGAGATTCTGAAGATTATCTTTTACGGTTTGAATTTTTTGATCAATTTCTTTGTTATTGTCTTGGCCGGTAGAAGGTGATGAGATTTGTGCCGGAACCGTTGCAATGTTTGCGCCTTTATAAATATAACCATCACCATTAGAATTCATTACCCATACATTATCAGTAGTATTATATTGTAAAGAAAAACCTGTTGTTGTATCATCGCCAAGAAGAATGTTGCGATGACCATTATTACTATCATCGTCAAAATTAAATAATCTATTAATAGATGTCGAAACTGCTTCCATCACTCCAAGCATGGTAGGATTTTGACCATTACGATTTCCCATAAAAGATGAAAAATCAATTGATGTTAAAGTTTCATCCATACTGTGACCAAAAATTTGCGAAGTTAAGTTAGGATTATGAATCATATGACCATTTTTAAGACTATTACCTCGTTGTTGCACTTTATTAAGAAAATCTTGAGTAGTTGAGATGGGAGCAAGTCCCATTGATTTACGATAATTATTAACTAGCATCATAGCATATTGGTTTAATTCATTCTTTTGAGCATCTGTTAATTGATTATTCTGAACAACATCACCTAAAGACCAAGAAGGAATTTTATTAATATCATTTCCTTCTCCATCGTCTGAATTAACATAAATATTATCCATCATACCAGCTTGACTTGGATCTTTGAATACTGGAAGATTCTGTACTAGATAATTACCATTCCAATTACTGTTATTATCTTTATGAGTAACAACGTTTGTCCAAAGGCCGTGCTTTGCAACATAATCAAAAGTACCACCGTCACTTACTGTCTCTGTGGGCTGACCAGAAGTCCGTTGAGCATTCAATGAATCAATTTGCGCATTTGCGGACTGACTGGCAGCTGCATAAGATGACGCTTGCTGTGATTGTAATGCTGCTAGGCTACTTGCTGCACTTGAGCTAGCAGCTGCCAAAGAAGCTTGATCTTGCTGTTTTTGCGCTGCAGCTTGGCTTGCTAAGCTGTTGGCATAAGAAGCTTCTGCTTCACTGGTCTTTTGCTTTTCAGCAGCTTCAGAGACAGCTGCGTCTGATTTGGCTTGATCATATTTTGCTTGTTGTGCCTGCCATTCTGCTTCGGTCATGCCTGATGAAGCTGGCATGCTGGTGTTGGCATTGGCGGCTTGACTTGCTGCTTGATAGGCCGCAGTTGCTTGTTGTTGTGCAGCTGCCGGACTGGCCTCACCGTTGGCTTTAGCGGCGTTGGCTGTTGCTACAGGTTGGGTGTTTTTAACAGCACTTGCAGGTTCAGTTTGTGCTGCCGCCGGTTGACTCACTTGTCCATCTTGGGTGAGTGTCACTGGCTGAACGACAAGGTGCGTGTCTGTTTCTGCAGCATTGACAGGTTGAAGTTGCGTCAAGGCGACACCACCTAACGCTAAGGCAAATGCGGAAACTACGACCCACTGGCTGCCGCGTTTGTACATCTTTTTTCTATCATTAACAACATGTTCTTTAACCCGGTTATATAACATGTTACTTCCTCCAATACCATTAAAATTATGTCTTTTGATTCGGGGCACAAATTTCATTATATATATTTATTAGGTATATTATGCCTAGGCAACCTGTTACTAGCCTTTCGTTGCTGGCGTGACCGATATTGTGCCAAAACGGGTATCTGCACCAAAATGGCCTTGATCCATTGGTTATTCTCTAGTAATCGTTGCATGTCGAAATGGTGTCACAAAAGTGTCTTTAAAGTCACCTGTCCCTTGGATCTTTTCAAGATTACGGTCACTGATTGACGCGCTTTGTGCACTTACATACTGCCAAAAGAAATCTTGTTCAAATGCTTGTAACAATGACGCAACAGTTGGTCCTTTCTCCTTCAAGCTTGCTGGCAGAATGTCCCATCTTTGTGTCAGAAACACTTGCAGTGCTGGTTGCCACCAATTCTTATAGCTTCGGAGAACAAACGTTGGTGCCGGAATACGATTTGGCTCGTCAAGATATTGACGAATCCGCTCGATGACACTTGCTAAAATAAATTGTGTGGACGGTAATAACGCAACCTGCGCGCCACTTGGTAGTGCTTTGAATGACTTTTGCTTATTTGTCGCCAGTTGATAAGCTTCCACACTCTTTGCTTGATAACTCGAAGTGCTTTTAATTTGTATAAACTTGATAAAGTCATCTGCATTTTGCGTTCGATAAGGGACTAAATCGATAAATTGAATTGGATAGTGACTTAAAATTTGCTTTGCTTCGCTAACGGGCATCGTTGTGTTAGATTTTTCATCTGCATCAAACAAGGCCCGAAGCAACATCGAAGTATGCTGCGCATACCAATGCTGTTTATCTCGCTTTGTGTTCTGTCTCAGATAGTCCGTTAGCGTCATGTCGCCAGTATCTGTCTCGTTTGTTCGGAAGAGCTGTTGATAAATAATATTGTTGGCTGGCTTACCATCTATCCATTCTGCATCCTCCTCATGCACATATTTTTGAATGTTGACGAGGCCACCCTCTCTTTCTGCACGAATCAATTCCTCAACTTGTCCAGATGCTACCGCTGGATTAATGTTCGCAATATAAATCTGTGCTTTTTGCGGATCATGTTCAATCGGTCCAGCAGGGACACCATCATAAATCGTTGTTTCGGTTTCATTAAAATTAGCCCTTGCTTGTGGCTTGTGGATATATTGCGCATCTGCTTCAAATAGCCAGTTGAAGGATAGTTCCTCTGCCATTGCTTCTTCTTCTTTCAATTGCTCGTATTCAGCAATCTTCTTTTCAAGCTCAGGCCGCCATTGGCCTTTATTTTCGGTATTCGGTTCTCGATATGGATTCAAATTTGCTAGCAGGTCTCCCCAGCTCTGCTCGTCTTGTTTTGTCATAGAATCCCCTCCATTCATCTAGGTAAAATAACTATAGTATTTTAAATGGGCATATTGCGCCTATCTAAACCCAACTAAAAAATTTCACCGTCAAAAAGGAGACTGCTGAATAGGTAACGATTTTCTTGCGGTTTATGATAAAAAGTCCGGCAGAATCTGATTTGACGTCAGATTTTCCCGGACTTTTGTCGTATCAGGGTTTTCCACCCTCTTACTTTTCGCTCATTATTTTCATAATTCGCTCCATATTGGCATAAAAGAGCGTCATGGCCTCAATGCTATTAGACCAGCTTATTGATGGCTATGTTTGGTTTTGACTTCTGCATTCTTCGCGTCAATTCGATACCGTAACTTGATGATGTCTTGAAATGCTTGAGTTGCCTGTAAGGTCCTCTGGTCTTAATGTGTTTAAGACTTAATCGTGACGTTATAAGTTTTTGTCTTTGCGTCTGGTTGATAACACCCTTGCTGCCGTGGACATTCATGACAATGATGCGTGTCAAAGTAATAAGTCCGGCCTTGATCGCAGCTTTTACCTTTTCTCGTGACTCGCGAGTCCATAAAATCTGCAGGACAAACAAACATACCGGCATCTTTGTTGAAGTTCCAAGTCTGGACTGGAGTCCTTGATCCGTTGAGATGATGAGATAGAGCAATGAATATAACTGAAAGTGATCACGCTTGGCAAGTTTCAGATTTTTCCCCAGACGAGGCGATGTTACCGGTCATTTCTTCAACCCTCACAACATTTTTTCTATTTTGATTAACTAAGCTTTCCAGAAACTGCCCATCGCATTTTGACATAAGAGTGGCAGCTCGTTTCAGTTCAGTGGCTGTCAATCAATAAATTGATGCGACTAACAATTAGCACTATGACATCCTTAAAAATAACCGCCATGAAATGCAGGTTTAACGCTGCTTTTTAGATAAATCTTGAAAAATTTCAACGCTTATCGGTAATTGTACGGCGTTTAAAAAATAATAACAATAAGCTCGACATTTTCGTGTACATTGTTTGTAGGAAGCTAGCCCCCTGTGTTGTGAGCATTATGTCGAAAACAAACACGAGGTGATTTGTCTAACATTCAATTATTAACGAATACTGAACTCTGCAAGGTAAACGGTGGTAGTAACGCTCTTGACTGTGCTGCAGGAGTCGGTGCTAGCCCACGTAGGAGACTGATTTTTTGAAAACTCTTTCCAAGATTGCTCATATCGTCAGTGCCTTGTCAGGCGTTATTTTAGTCATCACCATCATTTCCATTCCAAAATACGACAGTATGGCACTGAATGTGTTTATTCTGACAGTCTCAGCAACAATGATTATTGATAACTATAGTCGAGAATGCTAAGACAACTTTTTAATAAAGTTCCATTCTCTCAGAATTTCACAAATTAAATACCTTGCCCCTAGATTGCAATAATAAAGTTACCACCTAGAAAGAGGCTTGCTCACTGCTTGAACTGGGGTTTGCCAACGGAGACATTTTCTAGGTTTGTTATTGATAAGCGCTGTGGCTTGTTGAATATCGGTCTCTGAAACCTGATCAAACTGTGTTCCCTTCGGGAAATAGTAGCGAAGTTCTCGATTGAACCGTTCATTTGTGCCCCGTTCATTCGGGTGATAGGCGTGGCAAAAGTAAACCGGTATCCGATAGCGCTTTGTAAGCGCCTGATCGCAGGAAAACTCTTTACCGTGATCAACCGTCACTGATCGAACCGGACCCGGAAAGTCCACCATCAGTCTTGCAAATCCCTTGAGAACAGCATTTTGTGATAAGTTTTCAAGCTTAGTTGTCGCCATTAAACGTGTCACCCGATCGACAATGGTCAAAACAGCAGCCTTTGACCCGCGACCACCGCGAACTGTATCCATCTCTAAATGTCCTTTTTCGGTTCGCCGATTAGCTGACTCACTGCGAATCTCAATTGAGGTGCCTACTGCTTGGTTATAGCGCGACCGAAGGTCTTGTCTTCTTTTATGACGTTTACCGTGATCAAAGAGTTGGCTTGGCTGAAAATCGACTTGTCTTTGATAAATCCAGTGGTAAATCGTGTGTGGCGCACAGTGAACGGCATAACCGACCATTTCAGGGGACCAACCTAGGTTTAGCTTCTCAGTTACCATCCGCTTCAACTTAGGCGTTAAAATCGAGTGCCGACCACAACGATGCCGACAAGTATCGGCATGATCCTGAGCTATAATGGCGCAGTAATCACCTTCAGGGCAACGGTGAAGCTCATGCCTAATAGAAATACGAGAGCGGCCTAAGGTCGCGGCGATGTATTGAATCGTGTGGTGTTGCATCAGTTCTATCTGAGATCGTTCAATTAAGGTTATAATGGCCATGGGACCTGTCCTTCTCTCTAGATGGTATGTTATGCAAACACAATTTTAGCAAGAACGGACAGGTCTTTTTTCACATTTTCTGGGTGGTAACTTTAATTATGCAATCTAGGGCCACTAACAACAGCCTCTACTTTGCAGCAATTCGCAAGCAAAGCAGAGGCTGTTATTTTGCAGGAAAAGTGTGCCTTCTGTCTCAAACACATGTATGGTCATGCTTTGGTTTTCTGTTGTTAACGAAAGAAAAGATGTGCGATGGCACTTTTTATTGATAAGGTGAAGTCTCGCAAAATTTTCGGCTCACGCGACAACCCAACAGTGAGGTTGATATCATTTTGTCTAGCGACACCGTTGACCAAGACGTGATACCTTTAGGGGCTTCTACTGGAAAAAAAGAAGCTGTTAAACTGCACTATAGCGGTGATCGGCTGGCACACTTGCCAGTTAGGCAAAAAGTATCCCTGAAGTCATCATCCCCACAACCACCGCTACCATCCCCGCTACCACCGTGCCAACATAATAAAAGATCGCCATTGACCACTGCCGATTTTTAATCAGGATAAACGCGTCTGCCATGAATGTCGAAAAGGTCGTAAAGCCGCCGCAAAAGCCGGGCAGTAGGAACAGGCGAAACCCTGAGAGCGTTGGTAAGCCAACTAAAAGTCCGGCCAGCAATGAACCCAGCACATTGATGAGTAGCGTCGCCAACGGCTTGCCGGGCCAGAACATTTTCCCTAATACGGTTATACCGTACCGGCAAACAGCACCGAGGCCGGCTCCGATACCAATTAAGATCACCATTGTTTTTTGTCCCTTCTTCCAACGAGTTTCGAGGCCAAGAATCCGGCTGTTGCTGCTAGCAGCCCACCCAGCAGATTGAGCATCAACAGTAGTGTGGCATAAATCGCATGCCTTGGTGCCAAGGTCGCAAAGTCCAGCATGAGCGTGGAGAATGTCGTGAAACCACCGATGACACCTGTCCCGAGGGCAAGCAACAGCCATTCGGGCAGATCGAATTTCATATCCAATCCATAAGTGGTGAAGGCCAGTAAAAAGCTGCCGATTAAGTTCACAATGGTTGTCCCCATCATGGTTGTGCCATCGTGGGTCACGCCACTGATGACATATCGCAAAATGCCACCAATAAAACCGCCAGCAAAGACGGCCAACAACCAACTAACATGTATTTTTTCACGATGATGCATCATGATCTCCTTTCGTGGGAACGCACTCGCTGACGCAGAAACCTCCGCATAAACATATCAGGCTAAGATCTGTCACTTTGTCCTGAGGCCATTTATGCTGCAATTTTTAAACGCACCAGCTCATACTCAAAAAAAAGACACCTACCCCGATTTGCTCAAGGTAGGTGTCATCAACTTGCGTATAGGCGAACACCATCGCCATTTAATTTAATAAGAGTATAGCAAATGTTTGGTCCGAACATCAACAACAATGAACGTGGCTTGTGCATATCTTGACACACAAAAAACGAGTTGTTATTTCGTTCGTATATACGTGATATATTAAAACAATGCGTAGATAAGAACATTCCCCTGAAATCTAATTGGTCTCTCAATGGTAATGGGTTCATCCTAGTCGCACTTACAAGCCAACTGATGATCGCTTTTTCACATCAACAGCCGCGCTACTGCTGGATCAAGTTCAATTAGTTGCACTGCACAAGTATATTGACCGCCTCACGACCTCTAAAGTATAATTAAGGAGTTGAAAAGAGGCCACCGGGCGGCTTCCCGATGACCTCGACGCAGTTCAGATGACTAAGTGGTAAAAGCTAATCCTTGAGGTTAGCTTTTTTGATGATCGCGTACGCTTTGGCCTTACTGGTAATCAGTATGCTAAGCGCGACGATAATCGACGCCACATCCAACGCGGCGAACCGCTTTCGTCTCCTGATTTTGGCATGGCTATCACCTCCGCACTTCAAAAAATGTTGAGGGGGTGTGCGCCACCCAATCTGCTGGCCAAAGAAAAAGGGTAATTACTCCTCTCTCTAAGCTTGCTTTTAGTCTATAGATTTCCCCGAATGCGATCAATAAGAAAAGTTGATCTTGCGTACTCAAATTAATCGTCCTCTTGCGCCAAAAAGAAAAAAGCGTCCGCTCTATTCGTATAGAAGAACAGGCGATGATGTTCGCCGCAAATGATTGTGTAGCAATCTGATGACGTCTACTGAAACGACTTTTATGTCGCTTCGGTAGGCATTTTTTTCGTTGTTACCGAAAGAGAAAATAGACATGGCAATTTTTATTGATACGGTAAAGGCTCGCGAAATTTTCGACTCACGCGGTAACCC
Source organism: Lacticaseibacillus paracasei subsp. paracasei (assembly GCF_000829035.1). Classification (NCBI taxonomy): domain Bacteria; kingdom Bacillati; phylum Bacillota; class Bacilli; order Lactobacillales; family Lactobacillaceae; genus Lacticaseibacillus; species Lacticaseibacillus paracasei. The sequence goes on from NZ_AP012541.1 coordinate 2,472,603, forward strand.
AACAGTGGAAGCTGATGTCGTCTTATCTGATGGCACCCTTGGTCGAGCCGAGGTTCCTTCAGGAGCTTCTACTGGTGAAAAAGAAGCGATTGAGTTGCGCGATGGCGGTGATCGACTGGTTCGGGCAACAACAATTTTGGATGTTCTAGCCATCACGCTGGTAACAGGTGTGCTATTAACTAGGATGCGGCGACTTTTCTAATATTGTTTTCCAAACAGAATAAAAAAGTAATAACGGTGCAGTTGGTCTAATGAATTTTATATAATTTAAGTTATTTTTTGTCACGATCCGGGCACCGGAATTTTCAAAAAATCAGAAATGTTGTATCGGGTTATCCTCATTATCGTTCTGCACCAGACTAAATCCAAGTATAACGGTCATCAAAAAGCAGGCCGTTTGTGTAAAAGCCGAACGAAATGTATAAAATGTAAAATTATTGTAAAGTTATTGATTCAGATATTATAAAAAAGTATGATTTGAATGTTCAAGTGACTTGTTCGTCTCAGTTCACTCTTTTGCGTCGCCGAGACAAGCAAGGTTCTGCTTACAAATGATTGATTCTACTTTTATGGAGGAAAACTGATGAAGTTCTGGAAAAGAATTGCAGTGGCTGGGATGGCAACCATTGCTGCGTTATCGCTGGCTGCTTGTGGTAGTAAGAGTAGTTCTAGCAGCACAAGTACAAGCAATAGTTACACCCCCAAGTCATTAAATATTCAGTTTGTACCATCAAGCAACGCCAATACAATCGAAGCAAAAGCAAAACCTCTGGCTAGTTTGCTGAAGAAAGAGCTTGGCATCCCTGTCAAAGTCACCGTTTCGACAGACTACAACTCAATTGTCGAAGCTATGAAGAGTAAACAAGTCGATGTTGGGTTCTTACCACCTGATGGTTACGTTCAGGCACACGCGCAAAAGGCAGCCGACGTTTTGTTGATGGCGCAACGATTTGGGATCAAACAGCCAGGTGGGAAAAGCACCGACAAACTGGTTGATTCATATCGTTCGATGATTGTTGTTAAAAAAGGCAGTAGCATCAAATCTTGGAAAGATCTCAAGAATAAAAAAATTGCCGTTCAAGATGTTACCAGTTCCGCTGGCTATATTTGGCCGATTGCCGAACTGTCCCAAAAGGGTCTCGACATTGTTAAACAAGATACCTTGGTTACTGTCAAAGGTCACGATCAAGGTGTCATGTCAGTGCTAAACGGTGATACCGATGCCGCCTTTGTTTTTGAGGATGCCCGCAATATTGTCAAAAAAGATGTCCCTGACATTATGGACAAGGTTGAACCCATCTACTTCACAAAGCCAATTCCTAATGACACGATTTCCGTACGTCAGGACATGAGTGCCGCCTTCCGCAAAAAGCTTAGCAAGGCTTTCATCGACATTGCTAAGACAAAAGAAGGTCATGCGATTATCTCAAGTATTTATACACATGAGGGCTATGTCAAAACCACAGATAGTGCCTTCAACATTGTGCGTAAGTATGACAAAATTGCCACTGGTGAATCAAAAAGCAAGTAAAGCAACGTTGCAAAAGCGCTAGCCACCTAGCGCTTTTGCTATACATGGAGGAAGTTTGCATGTCAGAAAGTAACCACCCAGTTATCGAGTTTGACCACGTCTCAAAAATCTATCCTAACGGTGTCGTAGGCCTTAAAGACATCGATTTAACCATTAATCAAGGCGAATTTGTGGTTGTCGTTGGCTTGTCAGGAGCCGGGAAAAGTACGCTGATGCGGGCCATCAATCGGCTTCACGACATCTCTGAAGGCGATGTACGTATTGATGGTGTTTCCATTACCAAAGCAAAAGGCAAGAAACTATTGAATATTCGTCGAAAAATCGGGATGATTTTTCAAAGTTTTAACCTAGTCAACCGCTCGTCAGTCTTGAAGAATGTTTTAACTGGACGAGTCGGCTATTATCCAACTTGGAAAATGGTACTAGGTTTATTTTCCGCTGAAGACAAGCAACGTGCTTACGATGCCTTGCGGACAGTAGAATTGGAAGATAAAGTTTATACCCGTGCCGACCAACTTTCCGGTGGTCAACAACAACGCGTGGCGATTGCACGTGCCCTTACGCAAACCCCAACGATTATTCTCGCAGACGAACCGATCGCCAGTCTTGATCCTCAAACCACAAAACGGGTGATGGATGACTTGCGGCGAATTAACCAAGAAATGGGCATTACTGTCGTGGCTAATCTACATAGCGTTGAGGTTGCTCAAGCTTATGCTACTCGCATTATCGGTATTCGGGCGGGTCAAAAAGTGTTTGACGGTCCGGTTGCCGAAGCCACTGATGAAATCATAGCTAGTATTTACAGCGGTAATGAGCAGGAGGTGTCATAATGACAGCTCCTACGTTACCGAAACGTCAGCTGAAATGGCGCAAGTGGCTGCTTACTGGCATCATGGTACTTGGTTTAATTTGGTCGATTGGGATCACCAATGCAAATCTCGGGTTGTTTTTTAAGAATTTCAGTCAATTCACTGTCATTTTTACCGAAATGGCGCATGTTGACTGGAGTTATGCTTATTACACAATCGATCCGATGATTCAGACATTGAAAATGGCAATCATTGGCACCTTGATTGGCTCTGCCGTTGCTTTTCCATATGCCCTTTTAGTTTCGCGCAACATTGTGACTAATAAAATTGTGGTAGGCATTTTTCGCTTTGTGCTCAATATTGTCCGTACCATCCCCGATCTCATGTTAGCGGCACTTTTTGTCGCCATTGTCGGAATCGGACCAGTGGCCGGTATTTTTGCGTTAGCGATCTTTACTTTTGGGATGGTTGGCAAGCTGTTTTATGAAGCAGTTGAAACGATTGATCCTGGGCCGCTTGAAGCACTTAAGGCAGCAGGTGCAGGCCGAATTGAAATGATTCGTTTTGCAGTGTTGCCGCAGATCGCAAATTATTTTGTTAGCTTCGTCTTGTATGCTTTCGAAATTAACGTTCGGGCTAGTACGGTGCTCGGCTATATGGGAGCTGGCGGGATCGGTATTTACTTGCAACAGGCATTATCCATGTTTCGGTATGATCGGGTCGGTTTGATTGTGCTAGTTATCTTTGCTGTTGTACTTGTCATTGACTACATTAGCGGTAAGGCTAGGGAGGTGCTTCTATGAATCGCTCAGCTTCATTGCCAAAGGCCCCCCTGCAACATCGTTGGCGCAATTGGTTACTGACAATAATCACCTTAGCGATTATCGTTTGGTCATTCACAGGTATGCCAAGTCTTGAAATCAAACCCAATGCGTGGGTCGTTACCAAGTCAATCGCTGCGGGGTTGGCACATCCCGATTTTAGCTATGTTTGGACAGGTGATGGCGAGGATCTGACTTCTACGCTGCTGCAAACCTTGGGGATCGCCTTTTTAGGGACGTTCATTTCAGCTATTATTAGTCTGCCATTTGCTTTTTGGGCTGCGAACACACAACACAAGTTTTGGCTGACGACTCGTTCTGGCAAATTTGTCTTGACTGCCATTCGAACTTTTCCTGAAATTGTCCTGGCGTTAATGTTTATCAAAGCCGTTGGTCCAGGCTCTTTTGCTGGCGTACTAGCAGTTGGCTTTCATAGTGTTGGCATGCTCGCAAAACTTTTTTCCGAAGCGATTGAAAACATGAACAATCGTGCCGGAGAGGCCGTGATTGCTGCTGGTGGCAATCGATTGGATGTCACTGTGATCGCCAGTTTGCCACAATTGATACCAGAGTTTGTTTCTAATACTCTCTACCGTTTTGAGTTGGCCATTCGTTCAGCATCGATTCTTGGTATGGTGGGTGCTGGCGGTGTCGGAACACCTTTGATTTTCGCTATTCAAACCCGTTCTTGGTCTAGAGTGGGCATCATTCTGTATGGCATTATCATTTTAGTAACCCTCACCGACTGGCTTTCTGGTTTTCTGCGGAAACGGTTAGTATAAAGTTCGGTGAAATCCTAACATGTCGGATCATTTGCAGATGAAGGTCCGCTCTTCTTCGACCAAAAGTGAGAGGTCGATTTAGTTCAGTGGCAGTCGTTCAACGATCAAATTGATTTGATGGAAAAGAATTTTCAAGGCCGAGGTTCGCTTAATTCTGTTTTTGATTTCAGAGACAATGAAAAGGTACATCAAGACCGTTTTCATGCATGACCACAGATTGATGCTGGAAAAATGCCAGAAGCACTCAGCATTGAAAAATGTCCCGTTAAAAAAATAATTGTGATTGCTGTATGATGCCATGGTCCCATCAAAAAAGACTCCCTGAGATATTTCATCTCAAGGAGTCTTTTTATCCAGCAAGTCCCGGGCTGCAACTGATCAGTCGCTGCCACTGACTAATGTTGTCTTCATATCCACCTTCTCGGTCACAACACCTTCTTGATAAAAGGTATTCGCGATTTGATTTTCTTCATCGACAATGCTGCTATCTGCTTTAACGAGCGCCATGGCATAAGTTCGGCGTTCAACCATTTTTTGAATCACAGCGTCTGATAGTTTCAAGGTTTTGCTGAGCATGGCAATGAGTTGTGTGTGGTGATTATTGGCCCACGTCATATCATCGTTGATATAGGTTGTCAGCAATTTGCTCAGCGCGGTGTGAGTTTTGGCATAATTTTGGGTTGAGATCAGGAAGTCACGATTCTTTGCCAATCCGGTGCCGTTTGTCAGCAACTTGGCCCCTTGATTGACTTGTGCTGTTGCCGTATACGGATCCCAAGTGACCCAAGCATCCACACTGCCTTTTGCAAAAGCGACCGATGCTGAACTTTGATCCATATTCACTAATTTAACATCATTGGTGGACAAACCTGCCTTTTTTAAGGCCTGAATAATCAAGTATTGGGCGGCAGTGCCTTTTTGATAGGCGATCGTCTTGCCTTTCAATTGCTTGAGATTGGTGATCTGGCTGTTCTTACCAACAAGAATACCGCTGCCATATTCCTTGGTGGCACCAGCAGCAATCAGCGCAATATCCGTGCCAGCAGCTTTTGCTGTCACTGGCGGCGTATCGCCAACGCGAGCGTAGTCGATCGCCCCACTTTTCAAGGCAGTCATGAGCGCAGCACCATCAGAAAACTCCTTGAAGACGACTTGATAGCCTTTTGCTTTCATTTTTTTGATTAACTCACCATGCTGGCGAGCAATGTCGACAGGATCGGCCTTTTGGTAGCCGATCGTGACTGTTTCCAGATCACTGGCCGCCGTCGTGGTCTGCGTATAGCCATAGACGGCAACACTAAGCCACATGATTAAGCCGATCACCAAGAACCAAAGGTGTTTTTTATGCTTCATAGGCTTGTCCGCCTTGCATCAGCTGTTTGCGCAGTTTCGGTCGGATTACTTTCCCAGTTGCATTGACCGGAAAGGCTTTGACAAAAACGACATCGGTTGGACATTCATACGCTGCCAAATGCTGGCGAGCGTAATCGATCAAGGCGGCTTTGGCTTTCATTGGGTCGCCGGTCACGTTTTGGCGAATGACAACCGCCGTGACTGCTTCGCCATAAAGTGCATCCGGCAAACCAATCACCGCTACTTGAGCAACCCAGTCTAACTCATTAAGGATATTTTCGACTTTTGCCGGGGCAACCTTTTCACCACCGCGATTGATCATTTCCTTACGACGGCCTTTGACAAACAGATAGCCATCTTCGTCTAAATAGCCAAGATCGCCAGTGAGGAACCAATCGTCTTTAAAAGATTCAGGATGCGGTTCGAGGTAATCGTGAATGACGTGATCGCCGCGAAGAGCAATTTCACCTTCAACATACGGTTGCTGGCTCAAAGAACCGTCCGCCAGCATCAGTCGCAGTTCTGTACCCACCGGCTTGCCGGCAGACCCAATTTTCGGTGCATTAATTGGATTTAAGGTACTCTGACTCGCCGTCTCAGTCATGCCATAACCTTCGAGAATCTGCGTATGAAAATACGTCTGAAAGGCTATCAACTTATCTTCTGGCAATGCAAACGAGGAACTGCGGACGAATCGCAAATGAATGTCAGGGTGATAAGCTTTCAAGGCGTTTTCGTGCATGAGCAAAATCGATATGATTGTCGGCACAACTGAAACCCACGTGACATGGTTGTCTGCGATGAGCGGCCAGAATTTGCTAGCGGAGAACTTCGGTGCGATGACAAGTTTGCCACCCGAAAGTCGGGTAGCCAAAACCGAAATCACCTGCGCATTGATGTGAAACATCGGCATCACGACCATGGCGATATCATCAGCTGATAAAGCATGACTTTTGGCATCGTGTTGGGCCGCATTCAACAACATGCGATGGGTTAAGCCCACGCGTTTCGGCTTGCCAGTTGTGCCCGAAGTGTTGAGGATCAAAGCCAGATCCTCTTCTTTTGCCCGTTTCTGCGGCGCGTTTATGCGATACGCAAGCTGACTGGCATCAGTTAAAATCGCTAGCGCTGCGATAGTATGCAGACGAAGACGACTGCACGGCACCAATGGTTCTGCCAGCTTTTCGCCAACATCAGGCAAGGTAATAACTGCCTGATAGTGATACAATGACCATTCCGCCTTCAGTTCTGGCAACGGGGTCGCGGCAGCAATCGGATGAACAACCGCACCAATCTCCCAAAGCGCCTGATTTAACGCCAGATGGACGGGAGCGTTTGGCAAAGCGACAAGAATCTGATCCCCTGCACCGATTTTCAGTTTATTCAACTGGTCACGCAAGGCTGCGACGTCCTCTTCAAGATCGCGCCCGGTATACCAAGTATCGGCAGCGACTGATTTCACAATTGGGTAATCACGCTCATTTATTAGATTCTGAGACAACAGATCGGTGAGTTTGCTCATGATTCAAGACTCCTTTCGATGAAACTGACAAGGACTGCGGACGGCCAATCAGCCACCCAAACGGCGCAATCCGGTGGCATAGCCAAGCAATGGTAAATGAAACAGCTAGAATAAAGATATAGCCGATTGGTAGTAGTAAGATCAACATGCCATTGCTAAAACCACCGAGACTCAACAAGCCGCCTAACAAGCTAATAGCAATGGTTTGACAAAGATAAACGCCGAAAGAAACTTGGGCACCATGACCGATCAGTCGTGCCAACCAATGTTCAGGTCGCTTCGTATGCCAGACCGCGTATCGCTGGCCTAATACGAATACAAAAGCGATCATCACGACATCGTAAATCAACATATAAGGTTGGTGCGGCGAAACAGCAGCGTTGTGACCAAAGTTCAGAACTTGTTTGTTAAAAACATAGAGACCAATGGTGCCGATACTGAGACTCAAAGCACCCCAGCCGATTAACACCTGATGGGTAAGAAGCCATTGCTTGACCTTTTCATAGTGCAGGCTGACGAGTCCACCGCTAATGAAGAAGAACTGATAGGTGAAAACATTGACCCCATAGGCCTTAAACCACCATAACCAGTCGCTTGTGTTGACGTGTGGCAACCCATACTTAATGCCGATGACTAGCAGCATTTGGACGCCGAAGCTAGCGACGACTAACCTGATATGATGACCAGCCGTCCGTTTAAATAGCCACAGCATGGCTGGAAACAATAGATACAATTGTAAGGTGACCAAAACGTAGTAGAGGTAAAATTGATCGCCATGTAGCAAGGCACTGAGATAGTCTGGCCAGAAGTTGGCGATGGTAAAGCCGCCAACACCAAGCAGTACTGAACCTGCCAACAATAAAGTGTTCCACAAGACGTAAGGTACGCCGACCGTTGTGAAGCGTTTTTTATAAAACAGCGGCCAATTGCGCTGACGCCGGTAATACACCATCGTCAATACCAAACCGGTCATAAACATGAAACCCATTCGCGTAAAATGAATCATTAAATGTGTGGCTAAGAATCCAGTACTGATTAAACCGCTGGATGTTTGATGCTGAAATGCCGTTGTCGTGTGATTCAACAGCACCCCTGCAATAAAAATCAAACGCATAAGATCAATTTCATATAGATAAGGATGCTTAACTTTTTTCGGCTCGCGCCGCTCGCCGTCATTCGCCTGCTTCATGTTGTCACCGGCTCAGACACAATCGCGTTCAAAAGTCGCGCCGCTGTGTTTGCAATTTTCTCTGGTGATTGACCACGAGCACCGCTTGTTTCGTATGCCAGCTTGCCATCTTTGACAACCACAATGCGATCGGCCATGCGTGCAGCTTCATTAACATCATGCGTGATGAGCAAACTGCTTAAATGCTGTTTTGTGAAAATATCAAGGATCAGATCCTGCATATGTTGCCGCGTCAAGGCATCTAATGCGCCAAGTGGTTCATCGAGCAACAGTAACTGCGGCTTAGCTAACAACGCTCGCGCCAACGCCAGCCGCTGCTTTTGACCACCTGAAAGTTGCACGGGATAACCATCGCTTTTGTCAGCAAGGCCAACTGCTGTTAACAGTGATTTAGCTTGTTGCACGATAGCGGGATCGTGTGATCGAAAAGAAACGTTGTCCAAATTGGTTAACCACGGCAGCAAGCGATCATTTTGAAACATCATCCGCATGACCAGTCCATTTTGACGTTGGATGTCACCGGCAGTCGGCGGCTCGAGTCCTGCGATTAGGCGAAGAATGGTGCTTTTGCCGCCGCCACTCATGCCGACCAGTGCCAAGAATTCACCTGGGTACAAATTAAGATGAATGTCATGCAAGACAGTTTTATCGTTATAGGTTTTTTTAATCTGACGTAAACCAATAATTGGATCAGTCATGCCTCGACACCTCCTTGACGCCAACTAAGGAAGACTTTTTCTAAACTTTTCGCAATGAGGTCGGACAACTTGCCGAGCAATGCGTAGATCAAAATACAAAGCAGGACAGTGTCCATCCTCATAAATTCTTGTGCATTCGTTGCCATGTAGCCTAAGCCGTAACTCGAAGAAATGGTTTCTGCGACAATCAATGTGGTCCACATCACGCCCAGCGCGTACCGCACACCCATCAAAATGTTGGGTAAAGCCCCTGGAAAAATAATTCGCGTGAACAAGTCGCGCTTTGAAAGACCATAGGCATGCCCCATTTCAAGCAATTCTGGATCGGCCGTTGTTATACCTTGATAAGTATTGATGTAGATCGGGAACATGACCCCGATTGCCACCAACGATATTTTGGTCGATTCGCCAATGCCGATCAGAATAATCAGCAAGGGAATCAAGGATAGATGCGGAATGTTGCGAAGCATTTGAATCGGACTATCTAATAAGGCTCGGATTGGTCTGACCAAACCGTTCATCAGGCCAAGTACAAATCCGATACTGCCACCGATCGCAAACCCAGCTGTTGCACGATACAGGCTAATCGCAATATTTTTGGGCAATTCGCCACTTTGCCACAAGGTGATGCCATCTTGAATCACCGTTAAGGGTGCCGGAAGTAAGGAACTCGTGAGCCAGTTAAAACTGACCGCAGCTTGCCATCCAGCCAGTAATCCCAACGGCACGATCCAAGGCAGTACCTTGAACCAATTGATATGTCTTTTGGTCCGCGGCTTTGGCCGTTGCGTGAGTGTTGTGACTTCTTGCATCAGGGCCATCTCCTTTAAGTTGATGGTGTTCATACTAACGAGAGCAACTTAAAGCTGACTTAACTCCATTTGAAGAGTTTATGACCTAATCAGCATAAAAAAATGCCCTTTCAGCACGAATCATCAGCTGAAAGGACCGGAAGTTTGTCTAAAATGGTTCTTGACCAAAAGGAATTCATAATCAATAACATGGCGAGCACATTTGAGTTTTAAATCATTTAGCTCAATTCTGTTACTTCAAAATTTAAAAAAGGGCATCAGGTGTTGGATGTCGCAAATGATTTTCGCCTCATTTTACGTGCCTGTACTTTGATATTTCACCAGAAAAAGACGCCATAGTTGATAAACGAGGGTGAAGAAAGCAACCGAGATGCCAACAACCAGAATAGCAAAATACCAGCGGCCGTCGTCAATGACCGTTGATTGCGGAATAGCGGCAACCCAACCTAATGGCAAAAACCAAGTGAGGATCATTTTTAACGGTGTATTGTAAATGGAGAGCGGATATTTTGAAAATTCAAAAAAGTCATAAACTGTCTCCGATAAATCTGCTAACCCTTGTGACAACAACGACACCATCCCGCCTAGTAAGGTTAAGGATAAGAAGATTAAAGAAGTGGCACAGCACATCAGCAGGACCAGCAAGAAAATAAGTAAAGGCATGTGCGAGCTGAATGCAATCGTGGTCAAAATCAGTACGGATATCGCCAAGTCACCCCAAGCATCTTCATCAAAACTTTCATTCAACAACTGAAAAAGCGGATTGACAGGTTTAACCAACAAGCCGTCAAACTTTCCTTTTCGCACATAATCCGCAATATTCAGCGTATTAATGAAAAAACAGCGAAAAATTGCAAATGAGGTGCTGGCAATGGCATACGTCGTCAACAGTTCCATAAACGTATAGCCTTGAATCGTCGGGACTAACAGATATAAAAAGCGAAGTGCCGCAACATTGATCAAATTTTGAATCATCATGCCAGCAATTGAAAAATAAAAATAAAAATCGTAAATGGCTAATGATTTGAAATTAATTTTGAAATAGGTTAACAGTAAGCGCGCATATCTCGTCATCAGCTAACCTCCCTGAACCACAACACGTTGGATCGCTATTTTCAGCTGCAAGTGATAGACACCAAATAACGTGGCAATATAGAGGCTCTGCATGAACAATGTCGGCCAAAAGTCGGCAGCCCGCTGCTGTGATAACAGCTTACCAATCGCACCGAACGCGTATTGAAATGGCAAAAACTGTGCGATTGTTTTCACCGCTGCTGGGTAAAAATTCACTGGAAAAACATTTCCTGACACGGCCAGCAAAACAGCAGCTTTAAACGTATTGATACCCCAAATGCTATAGGTGTAGAAAGAAAATAACCCTATGATCGCCTCGAGTTCAAAATACAGGACATATCCAAGCATGACCGCCATCACCAACAACGGTAACGTCTGCCACGCAAGCGCTGACTGCCTCACCGCGACCAATAGGATGACATCAGGGATACCGATAAAAATCAACTTGCCAAATGAATAACCAACACTTTCCCAAAAATAATGGGTCAGTAACGGCACTGGCCGCAATAACAGGCGGGCGATATTACCTGTACGGATATCGTCGTGGATAGCAAAGCTAGTTTTCGGAAAGACAGCCGTCAATAGTTGCATGAAAATCAAATAAGTGATCGTTTCGGCAAAAACGGCACTTGGTCGATGCCGTAAAACACTTTGCCACAGAAAAAACATCACGGCAATCGAAATTAAATTGCCAAATAAGTAGAAGCCAAACGCATAGCGATTGGCGACACTCCTTTTCAAACCAATTCGAATCATCATCAGTCTTAACGTCATTGGCCGCCACCTGTTGTCAGTCCTGATGAAATGACATATTCTAAGCGTTTATTCGCAATCGTCACAGAAGCCAGCTCGGTTGTCGCGATGAGTCGCCTCATAAAATCTTGAACCTCTTTAGAAGATAGTCCCGCAACTCTAAAATTGCCATTGGGTAGTGTCTGCACCCCAACGTCAGCAAGAGCCGCTGGCAGATTAGCTGAATCAACGAGTGAAAATTCGATCTGTGATGGCGTCGCGATTTTTGCTAAAGCTTGTGCGGAAATGTCTGTCAACAGTTTTCCGTGATCAAGAATTAAAATACGTGAGCAAATTTTTTCAACATCCTCAAGATCGTGCGAGGTGTACAACAAGGTCTTGCCTTCGACTTGTTGTAGGAACTTAACGATTTTATTCTTAGTGACCACATCAAGGCCAATAGTTGGCTCATCCAAAATGATCAGCTCCGGATCATGAAGCAGCGATGCCATCACCTCCGCTTTCATCCGCTGACCTAAGCTTAACGTTCTAACCGGTTGCTGCAAAAAGTCTTTTGCGTCCAATAATGATGTTAAATGCTCAACCCGCGCTAAAAAATCTTCTTTTGAAATGCGAAAAATCTCTTTGTTTAATAAAAACGTATCATAAACCGGGAGATCCCACCTAAGCTGACTGCGCTGCCCGAACACGCTGCCAATGCGTTGTGCATTTCGCTGCCGATATTTTGTCGGATCTCCCGAAAATGTAGCAAGTGTCCCATCATCTGCCCGCAAAATCCCCAACATCATCTTGATGAGTGTTGACTTTCCCGAACCATTTAAGCCGACAATGCCAACTTTTTCACCTGCCTCAATGGCAAAGCTAATATCATCAACTGCCGTAAAAAGTGTACGTTTCTTTCTAACAACGCCAATTTTTGCTACTTCCCCAGTTTACAATTCAAGTGCAACACCCTGACGACTAGACCATAAAGGCCATGAAGACCTATTCTTGTTAGTGCTAGCTAAACAAGAAAGCAGGAATCTTCATGACCCACTCTCAGACTAACACCCACAAGCATTACCAACAACTCAGTTTTAGCGACCGTGCTACAATTCAGGCCCTTCAGGCTGCTGGTGACACCGCGACCGTGATTGCACAGAAGCTTCATCGCAGTAAAGCGACAATCTCACGAGAAATCACGCGTGGATCTGTAACTCAGCTCGACTCGAAGCGTCACTCGCATCAAGTCTATCTTGCGGAAACTGCCCAAGCCATGCACGACCGTAAACGCGATAGAACCGGTCACTACGCCTTTCTTAAGACCGGCCGTGCGTTCTTCAAGGCTCTCGCCAGGGAGCTTACTCGTAAGCCGCGCGTACACAGCGTTGATAGCTTCGTACACTTCTATCGCGACCAGGGCAAGGCTTGCCCTTCAACGACAACTGTGTATCGCTACATCGACGCCGGGCTGCTTGAGCTAGACAACATGACACTTCCCAAGAAGCTCCGACGCCGCATCAAAGGCTATAAGAACGCCCACAAGCGCAAGAATAAGAAGATATACGGCGACTCAATCGAGTTGCGTCCTGCGGCCGTGAATGACCGCACAGGCGTGGGACATTGGGAAGGCGACTTGGTCAAAGGTATTCGCTTAGCTGATGAGCCAGCATTAATGACGCTCACAGAACGGTACAGCCGGACTGAGATCATCGTCAAGATTCCTGACTATCATGCGGGCACCTGCCTTAAAGCCTTGCAGGACACGATCGACGACTACGGGGCCAAGGAATTTGAGAGTATCACTTTTGACAATGGTTCCGAGTTTGCCAAGTTATCAGAGATTGTTGGAACCCAGATTTACTTCGCACATCCGTACTCGCCTTGGGAGCGTGGCACAAACGAGAACGCCAATGGACTGCTTAGGGAATTCTTCCCGAAAGGGAAGTCTCTCAGAGCAGTTACCCTGGTTGAAATTCAAGCAGTCCAATCCGCACTGAACCATCGTCCCAGACGTATTCTGAACTATCTTCGCCCATGCGATTACTACCGATGCATGGCGTAACAGCCTAGACCACTATCAAGAATTCGTTATCATCGTTGCACTTGACTTGAAAATTGAGGAATTTTTGCTACTTTAACGTATTGTTTCGTAACATGGTCTACCTCGATAAGCGCCATGAAGCTCCTTCTTTCGTTCAAATCCATGTGTCCTCAATGTTAGTGTCAATAAAGACATTTGTCCGTTTTTGCTCAGCTTCATCGTGCTTCCTCCTTAGTCTTTAAAAGAATAACTCCTGACATGTGTACTTTAGTAGATTACAGAACGTTGTTTGCGCCGTCAAATAAAATCACTCGATAGAAAGTGAATATTATCGGCTTATTATGCCTAAAATATTTCTTGGCATAAATTAATTGCATTATTAATATCAAAGCTCTTACATTTTATAACTCTCGCTTTAATTTTTTGATGATAAATGCTATTTGGTTTAAATGTTACTTCCAAATTTTCGAGTAAAAAACTAACTACTGGAAAAACGTTCGCAAGCCATGCTATACTTGAAGCAGAAAAAACCGCCGCGTACCAGCGCGGCGGTCGGGCAGAAATGCCCTCACAGAACCATCTAATGAACGATGGCTGTTGGAACAGGCAACTAAAAGCCGCGAGATCCGCTCAAAGGAAACGCGGCTTTTAGTTTGCCTATTTTTCTCGGAGTTGTCCGAGCGCCTTGCGGAATTCGTCCACTGCTAGTAGCAGTTTGGTACTGGCCCTGATCAACCTTGTTAGGGCGACCACCAGTATCATGCACGAAACCACGCAGGCCGTGATCGTCGTTAATGCAGCGACCACAGACAAGTGAATGTACCTTTCTCATCAATGTGTGGCTGATAGGTTTCCCCATACGCACCACCACCTCTCTGATCTGGTACCACCGTTCATTATCCTTTTCTGTGTTGCGTTCAGTATATCAGAACAAAAAATACCATGATGGAAGTATTTTCCTAGATTGCATAATTAAAGTTACCACCCAGAAAATGTGAAAAAAGACCTGTCCGTTCTTGCTAAAATGGTGTTTGCATAACATACCGTCTAGAGAGAAGGACAGGTCCCATGGCCATTATAACCTTAATTGAACGATCTCAGATAGAACTGATGCAACACCACACGATTCAATACATCGCCGCGACCTTAGGCCGCTCTCGTATTTCTATTAGGCATGAGCTTCACCGTTGCCCTGAAGGTGATTACTGCGTCATTATAGCTCAGGATCATGCCGATACTTGTCGGCATCGTTGTGGTCGGCACTCGATTTTAACGCCTAAGTTGAAGCGGATGGTAACTGAGAAGCTAAACCTAGGTTGGTCCCCTGAAATGGTCGGTTATGCCGTTCACTGTGCGCCACACACGATTTACCACTGGATTTATCAAAGACAAGTCGATTTTCAGCCAAGCCAACTCTTTGATCACGGTAAACGTCATAAAAGAAGACAAGACCTTCGGTCGCGCTATAACCAAGCAGTAGGCACCTCAATTGAGATTCGCAGTGAGTCAGCTAATCGGCGAACCGAAAAAGGACATTTAGAGATGGATACAGTTCGCGGTGGTCGCGGGTCAAAGGCTGCTGTTTTGACCATTGTCGATCGGGTGACACGTTTAATGGCGACAACTAAGCTTGAAAACTTATCACAAAATGCTGTTCTCAAGGGATTTGCAAGACTGATGGTGGACTTTCCGGGTCCGGTTCGATCAGTGACGGTTGATCACGGTAAAGAGTTTTCCTGCGATCAGGCGCTTACAAAGCGCTATCGGATACCGGTTTACTTTTGCCACGCCTATCACCCGAATGAACGGGGCACAAATGAACGGTTCAATCGAGAACTTCGCTACTATTTCCCGAAGGGAACACAGTTTGATCAGGTTTCAGAGACCGATATTCAACAAGCCACAGCGCTTATCAATAACAAACCTAGAAAATGTCTCCGTTGGCAAACCCCAGTTCAAGCAGTGAGCAAGCCTCTTTCTAGGTGGTAACTTTATTATTGCAATCTAGGTGATGAGTACTAGCCTAGCATGAGCTTTTTCATTTAACAAACAGCACAGTCATTCTTCCTTCCACAAATGGAACCTCAAAATCGCACAACTATTTAAACAAATAAATCCGACAATCCGAATGTGAGAATACTGATGAAAGCGACTTATAAAGATCAATCCGCAGAAGTTTGGGAAATTAGTAAAAACAACGAATTCCCTGACTGGGTCAAAGAAGCTTTTGAAAAGAACTACCTTGTTTGGTTGGATGACCGACTTCGTATTTTAATGGCCGGTTTGTTCCCGCCAATGATCGAAAGCTTACAGCATGAGAAAGCCAGTGTTTTTCGCGTTCAAGGCGTTCAGTTTGGGGTCGTGACAATTGGCTATCTAGGTGACTATTTGGACGTCACAAATCACCGCGTCGTCTCTAAGCAGCAGTTTGCTAGGCAGTATCGAATTGAAAAAACAGGTAACTAATTTTAATCCCACATTAAATAAAAACGCATGTGAACAGACTAGTTCAGACTAGATGATCACATGCGTTTTTTAATTTCAAAATCAGCTGACTATTTTCAGCGCGACGAATTGTCAACTCAAGTGCAACTTTTTACCCATGAAGACTTCTGATGGCGTCTTCCAGCCTAAGACCTTGCGTGGTCGATTATTCAGTTGTTCAATGTAAGTCTCAATTTCCTGGTCGCTCTGAAGGTCTAGGTCTGTGTTCTTGGGAAAGTATTCTCTAATCAGTCCGTTGGTGTTTTCGTTAGTTCCTCGTTGTTGAGGCGCGTGTGGGTCAGGAAAGAAGACCTTTGTATTCAGACGTTCTGCCAGCTCCCTGTACCGGGCAAACTCCCTTCCACGGTCAGGAGTCACTGTTCTTACTCGGTTAGCTGGTAAGGCACCAAGCAGCTCAATCATGACGTCTCTAACAGTGTCAGCTTTTGCGTTGGCCGTTCGCTTCGAAAGCAGATAGCGTGATTTACGGTCAACTAATGTTACTAATGCAGAGTGTCCTGTTTTACCGCGTACTGTATCGCCTTCCCAGTGACCAAACCAGCTGCGATTTTCTGCCGACCGGGGTCGGTCGTGAATTGATGGCACGTCATTGAAGCGCCCCCGGCGTTCATTTATGGTGCCTTTGATTTTGCGCGTCTTGCCTCGGTGTCGAAGCAGCCTTGGTAGCCCGCGAGCACCATGGCTCTTCAATGGAACACCGAGATTATCTAGGTAGATACCTCTGTAGATAGTCGAATAGCTGATGCGAATAGGACTGCCTTCTAGTGACAAGCGACCGGCAATCTGCTCAGGCGACCAATGTAGCACCGTGATATATCGAATGACAGCGTCACGAGTCCCCGGTCGATCGAGGATCCGAGGACGCCTGCTAGCCAAGCGAACCCGCCGGTAGCGGTCCTGAGCGGTGGCTGCCGAATAGTTCCGCCAGCCGCCGTTACGTGCAATTTCACGGCTGACTGTACTCTTGGAACGACCTATCTCTTTGGCGATGGTATCAAGAGTTTTGCCTGTAGAGATACCAAGCAGTATCGATTCACGGTCTTTTAAGGTAAGATGGGTGTACGGACTCATAGTCGAGTTCTCCTTGTAGTTGGTCTTGTGGTGATTCCATTTTACAAGGACTCAGGCTATGAGTCTTTTCTATTTGACTAATTTGTTGCACTTGAATTGTAAATCCGTCGCAACAAAAAACACCTTCCCGAAAACCAGGAAAGTGTTGAAACGCCAAATGTTGATCGAATGATTAACGCTTGGAGAATTGTGAAGCTTTACGAGCCTTCTTCAGACCGTACTTTGAATTCCATAACATCGATTGGTTTCAATCAACCTCAAAGTATTGTCCTCTCAGCATTTACTCCCAAGCGAATTTCAATGAGTTTGAATCAATATCAATGAATCACGCATCATCGGCCCAAAATCGGACCAATTTCAGAGAACGTAAGAAAACTACAACGAAGAAACTCACGTCTTTTGAATGGTGCGTGCCCAATTCGCCCAACTCAGATATTGGTTCAAATAACATTCTCCTCACCAAAAGCTTCCATATAATACGGAGGGAATGTCTTGAGAACGAGAGAGAGATCAAGTCTGCAAAACACAGCATTACTAATATTTGTATCCAGCTTTACAATCCACATACAAGTCTTCATTTGGGAGAGGCCACCTCCACGACGCCTTGTCGTCTATCACTTGAGGAGGAGGTCACGTCATGAAGCCGACACTTGAAACCATCGAGGCCACCATATTGCATAGTGGCCTTCGCAACAATAAATTCAAAAACAGCCACACTCACCCGCAACCACCAATCGAAGCAACCAAAGGTGCAATCTTTACATGGCGCAGTAAGCCTAAAATGACGCTCGGTCAAGGTGTCGTGATCACTTCTCTGGAAGCGTTGATTCAGTCTCCTGACGAATACACTCACTGGACACCAAACGTTTATTGCTATGGTACTTACACGGATAAGGTTCATCACATTACTCAAGGCCACACGGAGTCAAACCTCAAGCAAATCAATGCCTTCACCGTAGATATCGATATTGCACCAGGGACAGAGCCGTTCAATTCCAACGATCTCCTTCTAGAATCCCTGACGTTAGGGCTAATGCCCACCTTGATCTTAAAGACTACGCGTGGATACCAGATGTTCTTCATCCTCAGTGAACCAGCATACGTCACGTCTCACTCTAATTTCCGGGTTGTTGCTGTTGCGAAGAAGATATCACAATCACTTCGCCAATACTTCGCCCAGAATTTTCCCGTAGATATGACCTGCAATCACTTTGGTATCACACGCATTCCACGTACCGATAACGTTGAATTCTTCGATTCAAACTATCAATATCCATTCAGCAAGTGGCTAGCTTGGTCCCTCAAGCAAACGGACGAACCCTGCCATTTTAAGACAAACACTGTTCGTCGCAGGCATCCACACCGCCAAGTAGACGAGCCTTGGTTTTCCTTGCTTCTCAATCAATCAGATATCCTTGGCGCTAAGGGCCTATATGGGCGAAATAACGCCATCTTCACACTAGCCTTGGCCTGCTACGCCTCGGAATTGAGTCATGATAGCTGTTTCGATATCCTCAACCGCTTCAACCTTCGCCTCCATCTCCCGATCTCGACTAACGAACTCAAAAAGACGATTCGCAGTGCTTACTCCGGAACGTATCAGGCTGCAAGTCGTGCTTTTGTTATTCCCTTACTCCAACAATGGGTCTCTTCAACCCTGACGGCAAAAGAGCTATTTGGAAACCCTAATTGGGTAAAAACCAAGCAACCGCGCGCGTCGCGCAAAAATAGTTTTCTGTCCGAGTGGAAGGCTGATTTTACAGCCTTCTTGATGCGTAAGACTTCTACAAAAACGCCGTTCCTTCAAACGACGCAAGCATGCATCTCTGATGCGCTTAGTATCCCCTCTCGATCATTAGCCAAACTCCTCAGGCTAATGCAAGCGGCAGGAGAAATTGTCTTGCACACTCGCCGTGGCCGCAACGGTGGGCTGTCAATCGCGCATCGTTCTGTTCTCGCATTATCTGTTATCCAAGACAAGCAAGCTACGGCAAAAGACTTTTTCTACCGTGTTGTCGCCATCTTGGCAGAAGCGCCCGTGTACAGACCTCGTCGCTACGCACCATCGCCTTTCAGACACGCGTCTAGGAGTACTCACCTTCGTGGTCACACTTCGTCGGCTCTTGGGAGGGCGCCGACAGTGGCTGGCAACCGACACTAGGTTGATGATTGGGGAAGACGCGGGCTACCGGCGAATACACCCGTCCCAACACATGCCCGTCAACACCACAACTTCGACAAATCATTGATAGCTACGATGCTATTAATAGCATCGATTCCTCACAACCTATTGCCTATCCGACACCGACAGTACAACGTTTCTAAACAATTGCTATCAATAGCACTAGCAAGCAATTTCGTACACCTACTATTAATATTGATAGCAAGGGCGTGCGGACGTTTTTCTGGACTTTCAACCTCAGGCAGCCTTGCTCTGACGGTATTCTTGCGGGCTCTTTCCTCCTAAAACTTTTTTTCTTCGCTTGGTGTTATACCACTCGATATACAGGTCGAGTTCTTTGGTGAAATCATCAATAGATTTTCCTAGCCAACTTCTGTTGTAAAAGAACTCAGTCTTTAGATGACCAAAGAAGCTCTCTGCTTGAGCATTATCTGGGGTACTTGCTTTCTTCGACATAGAACGTGTGAAGCCGAATCCATCCATTAACTCAATCCAACCTGGCCACCGGTAATGGGCACCTCGATCTGAGTGCACAATAGGTTTTTCGTCGGACGCAAAAGTCTCTGCCGCAGCGCTAAGCATTGTGTTAACCAGTTCGGCGTTAGGACTGGTGCCAATTGTCCAACTCGTGATTTGGCCGTCAAAGCAATCAATTAGCGGAGACAAGTATACCTTCCCCGCCTGGATAGAAAACTCCGTAATGTCCGTAACGAGCTTCTGGTTGGGAGCCTCAGCTTGAAAGTCTCGATCAAGAATATTGGGGACTGCCGGCGTGATTTCTCCTGCATACGAGCTGTATTTGCGACACCGGGTAACGGTGACTTCCAGACCTTCCTCACTCATCAATCGTCGGATCACTTTTTCGGAAAGATGGATGCCCTCATCATCTAATTCCATCTTGATCCGGCGATATCCATAGCTCTCGTAGTTCTGTTTAAAGATAACTTTTAAACGAGGACGGATGGCCTCATACTTATCGCCTTTAGCGATGGCGTCACGTTGATAGAAGTAGCTACTCTTCGACAGCTGAAGCGCCTTGAGTAACGTATTGAGCGAGTATTTGTCACGCAGGGCATCAATCACCTGAACCTTTTCTCGATTGGTCAGATTTAGATGATCGATGCCCAGATCTTTTTTTAGAAGGGCGTTCACTTGGAGGAGGATATCATTTTGAAGCTCAAGTTCTTTGATTCGAGCTTGGAGGCTTGAGACTTCTGGGTTAACTATTTTCTCGGCACTTCTTTCATCTGATAAACTAGGCGCCTGCTTTGCCGGAAAGGTTTCTCCAAGTACGTCTCGTTTCCAACCATAAAGCGTTTCACGACTGACCCCGAAGTCCTCTGCGATTTCTCTGGCTGGAACCTCTCGCTTATAAAGCGCCTCAACAGCCTTGGCCTTAACTTCTTCAGTTGCGGCGGGCTTATTCACAACTGTACGACTCCGCAACGTATCATCGAAACGCGGGTCTTCAAGAAGCCACTCGCGAAGAAGTTGGCGTGAGGGATATCCAAGTGCCTTGACTGTCTTAGTGATGAACTGACCGTGCTCAAAAAAGTGATCCACTGCGGCCTGGCGCTGAGTATCAGAGTACTTGGATTTTCGTTTTCGAGGAATATCGGTAAGCGTCGCTTTGGCATCTTCTTCATAGTCTTTGATCCACCGTTTCAAGGCGCCCAAATGAAGGCGGCGAAGCGAATTGCCCAACTCGGCGATCTTTTTTACCCCATTCGGTGCTAAAATTGACACCACTCGGCGAAAGAATTGACCAAGAATTTCAAAAGTGGCATCGCTGAGCGTTTTCAGCGATGCCACTTTCAGTTTTACGGGAGCTTGTCTCCTCGGCACTTACCCAGGTATTTCACGATGACTTCTTTTCCATATTCGAAAAGCTCGTCATCCGTCAATTTATCGTTATTTTCCCAGATAATGTCCACCAGTGCGTCGCCAAGCACGTTTTCCCAGTCTTCCATTGCGTCTGTATGTGCATAGAACAGCGCCAATCGTTGTTCCAGTTCTACTGAAATCATGCAAATTCGCCTCCGATTCCATACCGCTCGCGCATCGATTTGTCGCCTTGGATAAGGAGCTTGTAAGAATCGTGGACGATTCGGTCAAGGATCGCATCCGCAATCTGTGGATTTCCCAGCTTACTATGCCAGCCTTCCGGCGCGAATTGAGTACAAAAGATTGTTGAACCACGCTGACTTCGATATTCGATCAACTCAAGAATAGTCTGAGCTTGTTCATCGTTGATCGGCGTCAAAAGCCACTCATCGATGATCAAGAGTTCAACTTTCTTGTACCGTTCAATAATCTTATGAAAGTCACCGTTTGCCTCATGCTTCGCTACAATCAAATCATCAATCAGTTCGGGAAGACGCACATATTTTACTTTATGAAACTGATGGCAAGCCTCAATCCCCAAAGCTGTCGCCAACCATGTTTTCCCGTTACCTGAAGCACCCATTAAGATGACGTTATGGTGCTCTTGAATATACGTGCCAGTCGCAAGGCGTTGAATCAAGTTCCGATCCAACTTACGATCCGGCAAGTAATTGATATCAGCTATACATGGCTCATTCGTCCGAAAATTTGCACTCTTGATCAGTCGATTCAGCCTATTTGACTGAAGGCTTGCGTAAGCCGCATCAACGAGTAACTTGAACCGATCATCAAAGTTCATTGATCGATATTCTGTGTTGCTTTCCTGTGCTTCCAAGGCATTTGCCATAGAGGTAAGCTTCATCTGCCGTAACTTCCGTTGAGTTTCGTCATTTACCATTAGTCATTTCCTCCAAAGTATGCTGCACCACGAGTAAAACCGTAGTCGGGTTCGTTAATCGTCTTTGGTGCTGGAATCTTTTGACTTTTCATAACCCGTTCAACTACGGACACCGTCGGTGCGGTCGCAATTTTCATCACGGTCGTACACGCGGCTTCGATTTCAATAGCTGCGTATTTTCTAGCTAAGCCTTTGAATCGAAAAGCTGCACTTAGACCTTGTTTTTCACTTGCCGCCGATTTAAGTAGATATCGCATTACGGCAAGCGTATTGATGCCAACCTCTTCCGCCCAAGCTAATGCGTTCTCAGGTGTATGATCGACGAACAGTTTATGTTCTGCTGGCAAATGATCGTGATTGGTTGAAAATTGCCCGAATTTACCGGTTAGTCGTTTATGGGAGGCAATTCGATTACCTTTGTAGAAAACTTCTACGATATCTTTCGTCACCTTGATATCCACTTTAGATGAGATATACTCGTAAGGAACAGAGTAAAACTGACTTTCCACGTTGATGTGGTAGTCTAATTGCACGATGGCAGTCCGCCAACTGGCCATCGTATAAGCTTGAACAGGTAATGGTCGCAAGGCAAAGCTTTCTTCGTCATGAAACGCCGAAAGGCGACTACCTTGTTTATATTTCTTTGTGAATGGCCGTTCGTTGAACTCCTTGAGTTTGATGCGAACGGCCTTATTTAATTCCTCGAGGCCAAAGAATGTTTCATTTCGTAGCGCTGCTATAATCCATGTTGATACTGTCCCCACAACACCTTCGACAGTCGGCTTATCCTTTGGCTTCCGGACTCGTGCTGGCATCACAATTGTGCCGTAGTGCAAGGCTAGATCTCGATACATTTCATTCAAGATGATTTCGCTATGCTTGTGCGAAGTCACACCCGTTTTGAGATTGTCGGAAATCAGATATTGCGTCACACCACCAAAGAATTCATACGCATGAATGTGTCCAGTAAGCCACGCCTCCTGTTGTTCAGTCATAAATGCCTCACAGTAGCTGTACGCACTACACGGCAAAGAAGCGATGAACAGATATGCCTTGATGATTTCTCCAGTTTCGCGATCGACGATATGCAAAGGTGAGCCCGCCCAATCGACCTCCATCACTTCACCTGGTTTACGCCGGATCCGCATAGTTGCCTTATATTTCTGCGCATAAGCACGATAATACTGGCAAAAGGTTCGATACGCATACGGAATTGTGCCATTTTGTCGGCACTCTTGCTCATATTCATAATGAACCAGGGATAAGGTGACGTTAGGCTTAGCCAATTCCTCGTGTATCTTTTCGAAGTCGGGTATCTGCCGACCTTTTGCCATCGGTTGCTTCTGAGGAAACAACAAGCTTTCCAACCAAATATCATCCACATCATCAGTAAATGGTGGACTAATCTGATGTAGCTCAGCTTGCTTGATAACTTCAGAAATCTTGGGACGTGAATTCCCAGTGATTGCCGCAATGTCTCGCTGCACCAGCTCTTGAGCGTGAAGCTCAAGAATTTGACGGTAATGAATAGCCATTACAAAGACCTCCTGTATTTAAGAATTGCACGCGCTTACACGTATGCTACCCGTAGTATACAGGAGGTTTCTGTATTGTTGGTCAATTTCTTCGCCGACCTTGGACAATTTTTTCGCCGAGTGGTGTCAAAAACTTCGCATTACCTGGTAAAGCTATATGCCGTCTTCACCCAAAGACGGATAACCTAATTCTCGGGTTACTGCACTCCATGAATGATGATATTGGTAGTAGAGCTCGATAGCTCTTTTCTTGTCTGCTTTTGAATACATAATGACATCATACCCGAAGTCCAGGATTTTGTCCGCACGCCCCAGCTTGATCAACGCCTTGAAAGTAATCAAACATATTGAGATAAGTTGTCTGATCAAGTCCAAATTTCTTGATGTCGTTAATCACGTTACGATTGTAATCCCGCGTCACAAATGTTGCTGGCTGACCATGTTGCTTGAATAATTGCAGACGTGCAATCATCATTTTCTCAATGGCAGAAATTGGAGAATACAACTTATGTGTCAAGAAATAATCCATGAGTTTACCTCAACGTTGATCTATTTATCTCCAAAGCCTTCTGGATGGGTTTGATGCCAGTTCCAAGCCGTGGCAATGACTTGTTCGACATCATCAAACTTCGGCTTCCAGCCTAAAATCGTGCGGGCTTTATCACTTGCGGCAATCAAGGTAGAAGGATCACCTGGGCGACGTGGGCCTATTTTGGCAGGAATGGGTTGGCCAGTGACTTTGCGGGCCGCGTTTAAGATCTCTAAGTTAGTGGCTGGTGAATTAGCCCTAACTTTCAGGCAAATCCACGATAACTTTGTAATCAATCTTCACCGCAGTCTTATTCTTTTTGGCAGTAATCGAAATTGGTCTACTTAAAACTGCGAGAAGATTTTCCAAATTCGCCATGACCACACCAGTGTCTACGGCAACCGCAATTGTCTCTGCGGTCTTCTCTTTGACAAGATCCAATCCGAGATTCCCCTTTACGAACGAGAATCGGCGTTCAATTTCGCCGCGGCGGTTCTCTGCGTCTTGATCCTGATGGCGCTGTGCTGGATCCACATGCTTTGGTTTACGTCCAAGCCGCGGTCCACTCACGCGGATACCAAGGTTGGCACACATCCCAATGTTTTCGCGAGTTCGATACAGTGTGTCCAACAGTACCTCGTCTGGATATTCGCCGTGCACGTCGTAGTAGTGATCAAGTGTCGATCCAAGGTCACCACTTTCATTGAAGGCATTGAAAGAGAAACGCTCAATGTCAATCACGCCATCCATGATCGAAACATCGATCTTTGGTCCAAACTCAACCGGGGACTTTGATTTACCTCGCATGATTGGACGAATCTCCGGCTGACTTAAGCTTACGATCCGGTTTTCGACACGATGCGTGTGGTTGCGATACATGTAATCTTGTTGGTCAAAGACTAAGCGAATGACGCCAAGTCGCTTAGCCCGCGCCGCGGTCAAGGTCGCACCTTGGTCGATCATCTCATCGACATAGCGCAAGTCGCGACGAATGTATTGAAGTTGGGCTTTGATTTGCTTTTGTGTGAGCTTCCCCCAACGTCGTGGTTTGCGTGAAAAGGCAGTCCACTTTGCGTGAGCTTCACGCTTGTAAGTCCGTGGTGGTGCAATTTGAAGCTGTTTAGCCATGACTTTAATGTCATCTTCTAGGTTTGTTCTCGCCTGATTAAGTAGTGGCTGTTCAACTAGGCCACCATATTCTCAATGCTAGTAGTAAATTTGTACCGGAAACGATAGGTTTGCCCTTCGTTCGTGGTTAAAATTAAAATTGGTATAGCAAACACTCTCAAGAATGTCAGCGCATTGCTTAATACCATTGCCTGATCGATTTTAACGGCCAATGACTCAGCTGTTCGGGTATTGACTAAGTCCAAGCCTACTGACCCTTTGAGAAAGGCGAATCGGCGTTCAATGGCCCCGCGTCGATTCTCTGCGTCCGTATCCTGGCGGCGTTTCTTGGCATCAATGTGTTTGGGCTTTGCGCCAAGTTTAGGTCCGCACAGGGTGATGCCTAGGTCCTTACACAACTTTCGATTGTCGCGGTTGCGATAAAGCGTGTCTGCCAACACCTCATCTGGGTAATGGCCATGCAAGTCGAAGTAATGATCCAAGGTCGCTTCAAAGTCTTTACTCTCATTGAAAGCCCTGAATTCGAAACGCTCAATATCAACGATGCCCTCACTTAACGATGCGTCAATCTTGGCCCCAAACTCAACTTTGGCTTTCGCCTTACCACGCTGGATCGGTCGAATATAAGGCTGTTGGAGACTAACAATCCGGTCTGCGACATGGTGAATCTTGTGTTCAAACATATACCATTGTTGGTCAAACAAGATTCGGATGACACCCAAGCGTACTGCTTGTTTGGCGGTTAAGATTGCCCCTGCATCAATGAATTCATTGATGTAGCGCAAGTCGCGACGGACGTATTGAAGTTGCGCTTTAACTTGCTTGTGAACGGATTGCTTTTGGCTCTTTGGATGGCGTGAGAAAGCCGTCCAAACTTGTTTGGCTTCACGCTTATACATGCGTGGATTAGGGACATTCAGTTGATGCGCCATGTCAATGGCCATGTCTTCAAGATTCTTGCGGGCTTGATTGAGCAGCGAGGTATCTTGGGGATAGCGGATCTTCACCGGAATCGCTGTGGCATCCGTGATCATCACGTCAACCTTGAATGGCACCAAGGCTTCGATCTTGGCACGAAGCCAATCATTGATAATGTTTCTGACCAGTTCAGAGATATCCGCAATCCGTTTACGGAAGGTACACAAGCTGGTGTATGCGAAGGGCTTCTCTGCACGATATTCCGAGAGCCCGATGAAATACTGATAAGCCGGCGTATCTCGAATTGCGTCGACCACACCGCGATCGGTTAGTTTCATTCGATTCTGAATCAGTCCAGCGCCATAAAGCATCCGAAATGGTTTAGCCGCGCGCCCAGTACTTTTCTTGGAAAACTCCAATTGGTATGCCTCATCGAGTTCTTTCCACGGAAAAATATCGGCTAAGCGCACCCACTCATTATTTGGACTGAGCGGTGTACTCAGACCGCAACCAAAGGATTCAAAAGAGAGTTGGTGGGGACTTTGACGATAAACCATGGATAAAACCTCCGAGTGAATTTCATAAATGCATGGGAAATGTCCGAAAACCGACATTTTGTATGTATTTATTATAAGACAGTAACGTCTTAAAATCACTAGTATCAGTCACTACGCGTTTTTGAACAGCCACTAAGTAGATGCGTATCTTGGGGAAACTTGATATTCACCGGAGTACAAGTTGCGTCGGTGATCATCACCGACTTGGTTGGTAAGTGGCGTTGAAGTCGTTCCCGAACCGTATCGGTCATGATATTGCGGATCAATTCAGAAATCGGCGCGATCCGCCGGCGAAAGTACGCCAGCGCCGTGTGATCGAATGGGACTTTAAGTTGATACTGAGGGATACCAATGAAGTATTGATAAGCCGGGGTGTCACGAATCGCTTCGACAACGTCTCGATCAGACAAACCAGTTCGTTGCTTGATCAACTGAGCACCATACAACAGGCGAAATGGTTTACCAGCACGGCCAAGCTTCGAAGGAAAAGCCAATTGGTATGCCTCGCTTAACTTCTGCCATGGCATTTGATCCGCAAGCTGAACCCACTCGTTGTCTGCACTGAGCGGTGTGCTCAGTGCAGTACCAAAGGATTCAATTGAGAGTTGCGTGACTGTTTGACGATAAACCATGGATAACGCCTCCGATAGGGTTGTGTAAAGTGCATGGGGATTGACGGAATACCGGGAATTCCTATGCATCTATTATACAACGATAACGGGTTAAGGAGCTGTTACAGATAACTTGGACAAATTATTCACCAGCCACTAGCTAGAGCTTTAGTTGCTGGTAAGAAGCGGGTCCCTAAACCCGCTGCTGGAATAATTGCTTTACGAACTTTTCCCATTGTTTCTCCCCCTAAGCTGTCCAAAAAATACTCTCATAATTAGTGGCTGGTGAAAGCAGCATAACTGCAAGCTTTATTGGCATCAAAGAATAGTAAAGATTATAATTAGTGCAAAGTAAACATGGGCTAACGCCTGTTTTCTTTGCACTTTTTATTTTTCCTGGAGGAAACCATCATGGCTTATCGACATCGTGCTACCCAATTGTCATTTCAATCCTTTAACAACGGCCTTGGTGTGCCACTTTCTTCCGACAATGAGTGGGTTCAATTAGCCGACATGCTCCCGTGGCAACAGCTCGATGAAGCCTATCAACTTCTTTTTACTGAGATGGGTGGGCGCGCTGCTAAACCCTTTCGTCTGCTTTACGGTGCCAGTTTGATCAAGCAAGCAGAACATCTAACCGACCGTTCGGTCGTTACCGCTATTCGTGATACCCCGGCTTACCAGTACTTTATCGGGCTAGACACCTACACAACCGACCTGCCGTTCAACCACTCAACCTTGGTTTATTTTAGACGACGCATGGGTCAAATAACGGAACTAGTGCGAAATATCATCAGTGATACCTTGCGCGAAAAAATCCAAAGCTTATTGCCAGATGATGAGCTCCGTGTCTTGATCACAGACGCTACTGCGGTGCCAATTGAAATTCGTTTTCCACAAGATACTTCGCTGCTAAATCAAGCTCGGCTCAATCTAGAAGAAATGTTATTAGACATGGCTCATCAGTTGCAAATCAAGCCTCCACGAACCTACAAACGTGAAGCAAAAGCTAAGTGGACCGCTTTTGCTAGAAAACCGCGGCGTTGGGCTAAGGAAACACGCAAGCAGATCAAAGTACAGCTCCAGTATGTCCGACGTGATCTACGTTATATCGATGTGCTGTTGGCCCACGGTGCCTCTCTTAACGAAAGGCAAACCAAACGATTGGCTGTGATTCGTGAACTTTTTGACCAGCAAATGTTCATGTATGAAAATCGGACCCATCGGGTCCCAGGACGGATTGTTAGCTTGGCACAACCGTGGATTCGCCCGATTAACCGTGGTAAAGCCAAACAACGAACCGAATTTGGTCCCAAGATTGATGCTTCAATTGCCGATGGCATGATCGATATCGAACGATTTGATTTTAAGGCGTTCAATGAAAGCCAAGATTTAGCAACAACCATCGATCATTATTTCGACGTGCATGGTTATTATCCCGATGAAATCTTAGCTGACACACTTTATCGTACCCGCGAGAATCGTCAGCTCTGTCAACGACTAGGCATTAGGTTGTCGGGACCACGTTTAGGACGTAAGCCTAAAAAGATGGATGCTAAGCAGCGGCAAGTTGATCGTGACGCAGAGAAGCGGCGCGGGAAAATTGAACGCGGTTTTGCCTTCATGAAAGGCCCTTTGGGCCTTTCATTGGTGCGGACTAAAACGGTAGCCAGCATCGCAGTGACGATTGATATTGCGATCAATCTAGCCAATCTAAAGATGCTACTAAGGCTTTTTAATGGACCAATTTTGATTTTTGTAAAATATAAGCAGGAATCCATCTTAATTCACTATCAAATTCACGTTTCAGGTAGCCGGAATGTTGCCTAATTCACCAGCCACTAATTATACGTCTAATAATATATCAAAAATCATTATACTATAGCTAAAAATATATTTTTCATCTTTAATGTTTTGAATACCACACTAAAACATACGTATGAAATAGGTGGATCAATTTATGAATTTTCTAAGCAGATTTCTCACCTTATGGGCGCGATATGCGAATATTGGTGTAAAACGATAGTAAAGATACCTCATTTTTTCTCTAAATGATTTTATTTCTGTCAAAGAGGTAATTTGACCGGTCCTGAGATCAGCATACGCTTCGAACTTCCAATCAATCTTTGTGAACTGCCGATGTTGAAGGATAAACTCACGCAGACATCTTTGTAATCCAATATCCATTTTTTCGTATTCAATAGAAGATACGCTTTGAATTTTACTATTGTCAAAAATTCGATCAAAACGTCGATCGTACACATATTGGTAAAAATATCCCAACAAGTATGAGGGTGTAACACCTTCTGGTAAATATTTGACTTTCATTTTCTGCCCAGTAACCTCTTCAAAAGCAGATTGATATATTCCAATCACCTCACGCCAAGTCATACTTGAGGCAGAGGTCAGATTGAAGGACTCACCAAGGAATTCTTGTTTGCCCATCAAGTCAAAAATACTATTTGCAACGTCTGCTCCATATGTTAAAGTCGTATATTTATCCGCAATGTCTTCGGAAAAAATAACAGTTCTACCTTGAAGCGCTCTATATAACCATCGCTCTTTTTCAAAAGTTCCGAGTTGTAATCTCTGATTGCTATAAGTTATATATGGCCGAATAATCGTCCAATTATGATTCGGTTGTTCAATTAATAAATTCTCTTCAATAGCTTTGTAAAGGGCATAATCTTCGTCCTTTAAAAAATCTTGATCTTGTGTGGTGTCAAGTAGTCTTGGTGATTTTTCATTAAGTTTCTTTTTTGATTCTGAAAAAACTTTTGCTGAGCTTAAAAAAATATACTGATTCGTTGAATTCAACAGTTGCTCATAACGTTCTTTAAACTGCTCAGTCTCATATACCATAAAATCAACGATTACGTCAAAACGAGATTTGAGACAACGGTTTAAAAAATCAAGCTGAAGTGCATTACCTTGTAAATAGTGTATGTTGTCATTGCTTGATGTATGATGGCTTCGTGATGTTACATAAACCTGATTATTTGACTCGCTTAGTAGTTTCACCAATGCCACACCCATGGCACCTGTCCCACCTAATATTAATATTCGCATTTAATCCTATCCCCCATCATAAGAACTACATAGTTATCTCAGTCATAAATTCACTTAATGCCTCTTGCCATGTTGGCAATTCAAAGCCGGTCGCTTTAGTCTTAGACAGATCTAAGATCGAATGACGAGGACGCCATGCCTTTTGTGGGTATTCGGCAGACGTAACAGGCAAGACCTTAGTATCAGTGTCTTTTAAGATCTCAGTAGCGAATTCATACCAGTTACATGAGTTGTCTTCAGACAAGTGATAGATGCCATATTCGAGCTTTTGATCAATGGCAAAAGTCATGAATTCAGCCAAGGTCTTCGTCCATGAAGGACGACCGTATTGATCGTTCACCACAGTCAAAGTGTCATGCGTCTTGGCGAGGTCCAACATGGTGTAAACAAAGTTATGCCCATATTCACCAAAGACCCAGCTAGTGCGGATGATGTAGAATTTCTTGGCATACTTTTGTACGGCGAGTTCGCCTTCATACTTGGTCCGGCCATATTCGTTGCGTGGGGCTGGCTTGTGGTCAACGGTGTACAATTCGTCAGAATCGCCATCAAAGACGTAATCCGTGGAAATATAAACCAGAGTTGCGTCATTTTCGCCGGCAGCGACAGCCAAGTTCTTGGTACCGTCAACGTTAACTTTTTGGTTGATGGCTTTGCCTTCGTCTTCCGCTTTATCCACGGCAGTGTAGGCGGCACAATGATAGATCACGTCTGGTTGGAAGTCTTTGACGTAAGCATTCACCGCGTCGGCATCAGTGATATCCAGTTCTTTGGCATCAGTGGCGCGGTATTCAAGGCCGCGATGATCCAATAAGTGACGTAATTCCGTGCCGAGTTGCCCGTTGGCACCAGTAATCAAAATTTTCATGTGTTCTCTTCTCCTTCAACGAAAAAGCGAAGCCGAGCGCTTCGCTTTCTGTAATCACGACCATGACTGCAAGAATTATTGGCCGTTCTTGGCGTATTTCGCTTCGACTTCGGCCTTTTCAGCTTGCCACCAATCTTGGTTTTCGGTATACCATTGAATGGTGTGCTTCAAGCCAGAATCAAAATCGGTGTACTTAGGGGCCCAGCCGAGTTCGGTGCGTAACTTGGTAGAGTCGATGGCGTAGCGTAAGTCATGCCCTGGACGGTCTTTAACTTGTTCATAGTCAGACGGGTCTTTGCCCATGTCTTTTAAGATCATTTCCAAGACAGTCTTGTTGTCTTGTTCGCCGTCTGCGCCGATCAAGTAAGTTTCGCCGATCTTGCCTTTAGTCAGGATCGTCCAAACGGCAGAAGAGTGGTCTTCAGTGTGGATCCAGTCGCGGACGTTCTTACCAGTGCCATACAACTTCGGCTTGATGCCGGCTAAAATGTTGGTGATTTGACGGGGGATGAACTTTTCGATGTATTGGTAAGGACCATAGTTGTTGGAGCAATTGGAAATCGTGGCACGCACACCAAATGATCGCGTCCACCCATGCACTAACATGTCTGAAGCGGCCTTGGTTGAAGAATATGGTGAAGATGGGTTGTAGCGAGATTCAGTCGTAAACTTCTCGCCAACGCCTTCGCCGTGTCCTGGTAAGTCTTCGCGCAGTGGCAGATCACCATACACTTCATCAGTGGAGACATGATGGAAGCGCACGTCGTATTTACGGGCCGCTTCAAGCAAGGTATAAGTGCCGATCACGTTGGAATGTAAGAATGGTGATGGGTCGATCAAGGCATTGTCGTTGTGAGATTCTGCGGCATAGTGGACACAAGCATCCACTTGGCTCATCAACTTATCAACCAATGGCGCATCGCAGATATCGCCGACGACCAGTTGCACGCGGTCGCCTAAGATGCTTTCGAGGTTGGCGCGGTTGCCGGCATATGTCAGCTTGTCGAGCACGACGATTTGAACGTCTGGATGATTGTTATACACATAATGGACGAAGTTGGAGCCGATAAAACCGGCACCGCCAGTTACCATAATTTTCATGATTAGATCTCCCCGTAAACAAAGTTGTTATCAGCGTCTTTGAGTTGTGGGTGGTGCAAATCTTTTTCAGACATGATCAAATGATCCGTGCTCATTGGCCAGTCAATGCCAAGATCTGGATCATCAAAAGCGATCCCACGGTCAGCGTCTGGCGCATAGTAGCCTTCAACCTTGTAGCAGAAGTTGACGTTATTAGTCAACGTGATGAAACCATGCGCGAAGCCCTTTGGGACCAGCAATTGACGATGGTTGAATTCAGATAAAATGTAGCCTTCCCATTGGCCGTATGTTGGAGAACCCTTACGGATATCGACTAAGACATCTTCAACCACACCAGTCACAACGCGAACCAGCTTGGTTTGGGCATCTTTACCATATTGGTAGTGCAAACCACGCAATACGCCAGCTTCAGCGGACAAGGATTGGTTATCTTGGTTGAAGTCGTTGGTAATGCCAGCTTCGATGAACTTTTCGCGCGTGTAGGTTTCCGTGAAGAAGCCACGGTTGTCGCCGAACACATCGGTTTCAACTAATTTAACGTCTTTTAACTTGGTGGGAATGATCTTTAATGCCATGCTATTTGCCTCCATATTGAGCTGATTTGTTGCAGTGATTTATTTGGTTTCGTTTTGGACAAGTTGTAATAAGTATTGGCCGTATTCCGTCTTCTTCAACGGTTGGGCCAGCTTTTCAACTTGTTTGATGTCGATGTAGCCCATGCGGTAGGCAATTTCTTCCAGATTTGAGATCTGTAAGTTCTGCCGGTGTTGAATCGACGCGATAAATGCAGACGCGGTTTGTAAGGATTCATGCGTCCCAGTATCAAGCCAAGCAAACCCGCGACCCATTAATTCAACATCAAGTTGGCCGCGACGCAAATATTCTTGGTTGATATCGGTGATTTCCAGCTCCCCACGCGCAGAAGGTTTGATGTTCTTGGCAATTTCAACGACATCGTTATCGTAGAAATACAACCCAGTCACGGCGTAGTTAGACGCAGGGTGTTCAGGTTTTTCGATAATGGACTTGGCGTGCATGTTCTCATCAAAGTCCACAACACCGAAGCGTTCTGGATCGTTGACGTGATAACCGAATACCGTCGCACCAACCGGCTTAGAAGCAGCCCGTTGCAACATCTTGGACAACCCGCCGCCATAAAAGACGTTATCACCTAAGATCAAGCAAACCGAATCATCCCCGATAAAGTCGGCGGCCAAGATGAAAGCCTCAGCCAAGCCATTGGGATGTTCTTGAACCTTATATGCTAAATTCAAGCCAAGGTCATGCCCATCGCCAAACAGTTCTTCAAACCGTGGCAAGTCTTTGGTTGTTGAGATCAACATGATGTCTTTGATCCCTGCCAACATTAAAGTTGACATTGGGTAGTAAATCATCGGCTTGTCGTAAATCGGGATCAGTTGCTTTGAAATCGCCCGAGTGATTGGATACAATCGGGTCCCGGACCCACCTGCTAGGATAATACCTTTCATAATTCAATCCTCAATTCTTTCGAATGCGTTCGATAAAAGCATTTAAAACTTTTTGTAATATGCTGACCATGTATTTCCCAGATATGAATGCTAGAACGAGTATCATTATCAATTGCACAAAGAAGGTCCCTCGCCGAATTGCGACAAACGACTGCACGACTAAGATTAAGCAACTTAGGTAGTGTCTCGTCCAATCAACTTTCATATGGATTATTTCGTTGAGTTGGATTGAGCGAAAAATCCACGTAACCAAATATCCAACCAATGTGGCGAAAGCCGCACCCATAGCACCAAAATAATATACAAAAATAACTGTACACCCAATGTTTACAACTGCACCAACAGTCGTGCTCCTAGAAACGGCCTTTGTTTTCTTGACCGCTGCAAACAAGCATCCCTGAAAGACGGCAATTCCATTAAAAACCGTTCCAACCAAGATGAACGGAACATATTTCCATGCCAGGAAAAAATCTTTAGAATAAAGCATCTTTGCCAATGGAATGTTGAGCAACATAATGAGTGAACATGCCAGAATTGACACCACACTATACATTGTATAGGTTTTTCCAATAAACCCATCATGATCATCAGCATCAAATTCAGTCACCGCAGCGATGGACCATGCATTATAGAAAACAGTCTGTACAGTTGAGAGAATTGTTGGAATTTTATATGAAACAGAATACAAGCCATTTGCGGATACTCCCCGAATAAAAGTGAGAATATAGCGATCACTTGCGCTGTTTATCCACCAGGCAACCGAATTAATAATTAAGGGTACGCTATATTCAGACATTGGCTTGAAATGTGATTTGAACTTGAACAAATGGATATCTTGAATTAACCGACCAAATATGAGTTGATAAACAATTGCAACTCCAATTCCGACCACATTAGCAATCAAGTATCCATTCAAACCTTGTTTCAAAAACAAAAGAAGATATATGTTCAGGACACAGGTAAGTATTGTATTTAAGAGGCCACTTATCACAAGAACTGAGATTCGGTCAGTGCCTTTTAAATACAAAGTAAACGTGTTGTTCAATGAACCTAAGACAAAACTGAGAACCAGAAAAAGTAACAACGGGACTGATAATCGAAGGACACCGATACATTTTAACAGTATCACGATCACACTAAGCGCAGCACTACCAATCCCCATAATACGCACTCCAGTACTAATGACATCATCATTTTTATACTTGGAATCAAGTGCAAATCTCATCACTGCATCTTGCACATCAATGGTAAAAATAGGAATCAATAATGTAGCTGTTGCAGTAATCAAATCAACAGTACCAAACTCTGATGTAGTTAATACTGCGGTATACAAGGGAACTAATAAAAATGAGATAATTTTTGAGCCAAAACTGCTAATCGTGAAAAGTAACATATTTTTGGATAAATCTGCTACTTTTTGTTTGCCAGCATTTTTCATTGTGCAACTCCTAAATACATTGTGCTTCATACATTCCGGCAAATTAGCATATATTTGAGAAAATCATTGATGTAACACCTTTTTAATCTTCTGAATATTAGAACTGCCAAGAATCGACTTAACTTTTTCTTTTGCATAGAGTTTTTTAGATACTTTCAGGTGATATAAAATATCCAACGCTTCTGTTTCAAGAACAGTATCGGTAAATACTTCAAAGATTAGTGATTTATTTAAATGATCAGGATTTGTGAAATAGTCTACGTTTTTCAGATACTCCTCCTTACTCGACGCAGAAATATATTGGAATCCAAGATCTTCAGCATAATGCTTAACAAGCAAATGAGATTTATTCCCGTAATGTCCCTGGGCTGCAATATATCCATTTGCTAGCCCATCTAATTTATATGCACGATTATCTGGATTCTTAAATTCTGTCCCAATACCGTTATTAATTAGTAGAATACGAACATTACTGCCAACGTGCCGATTTCCCAAGACATTCATGTCATAGAAAAATGCAAGATCGCCAAAAACGCCAAAATGCAATTTATCATTCGATAAAGACGCCCCAACAAGAGAAGACACTCCACCATCAATCCCAAAGCCTCCAGTATTAGAATAGGCAAAGACACCGTCAGGAACATTATAAAAACTCCAGTTTCGTAATGAATTATAAATTCCAAGATGAAGGATGGAGTCTTCTGGCAATTTTGAAATCGTCTCGTGCGCTAGCCAAGCATTGGAAAAAGGTAATTCCGGAAAAGATTCTGTCAGGCTATGGGTCGCCTTCCGCCAACTTTCTAAGGTTGGTATGGCAACATGACCAGTTTTGAGATTATTGATGCTCTCAAAGAAATGAGTCTCTGACATTTCGAAAACATATGAGAGTGTATGAAATGTATCACGAACCTCACCATCAGGATTAACTCTCCAGACCTCACTTGCATCAATCTGAACAGGGGCTCCCGTCACATTGCCAAGGTGAATTAAAATATCAACGTGACTGACAGAATCTGAATAATTCTTTTGAGATAGCAACAGTGAAGGATTTACGGCATACTTACCCTTATAATTAGCAATTGGGTCACAAAGCACCACTGCTCCATATTGGCGACAAAATTCGTCAACCTGTGTCGTCAAATTCGTTGTCCACTTGCTATGAGCCCCAACAAAAATGGCCACTTTTGAAGTCTGAGGAATATCTGGGAAAATTTCGTCGTGAGTAATTCTCTTAATCACACGCTCCCGAGGCAATTTTTCAACATCAAATTCGCGACTATAAGAGGTCGTTAGATTCATATGAACAGGTCCATTGCCATCTCGTCGAAGCGCTAGTAGTGCAGTGTTAATACTAACATTGCATGCCCACTCATCCTCTTCTGTATGTATTACAGGAATATGAACGCTAAGTTCAACTGCATCAGCTGGTTGTTGGGTACGATCAATAGCCTGCTGAATATTTTGTCCGATTCTGCCAAGATGTTGTGTTGAAGTCACAGCCAATATTGGAAGCTTTCTGTAATATGCTTCTGTAAGAGCGGGAAGATAATTTCTTGAAGCTGTAGCCTGAGTGCAGCTCAGAACAACTGGTTCTGATGATTCTTCTGCAAGCCCACAAGCAATATATCCAGCCGAACGCTCATCCGCAGCTGAGTATACTTCGAACCAAGGATCAAGCTGAACTCCTTCAACGAACGCAACATTTGTAGTGCCCGGACTGGCGATAATTTTCTTAATATTGTGAGCTTTTAACAGACTTATAAGCATCAAAGTATTCTTCTCATTTGTGTATTTAGGCATATTCACTACTCCTTGAAAAAGCTACTGATAACGAATCTTCCAGAAACATCAACGATTCGGATCGTAAACTATTTAATTTTTGATTGACTGCGACGTAATCGATACTAGTTAGCATCATCTCGATAGAATGTTGATTAAAGTTATTATTCCAGAGGCGTTCTTGAAGATTTAACAGATTTAAAAAATTAT
Organism: Lacticaseibacillus paracasei subsp. paracasei; assembly: GCF_000829035.1. Lineage (NCBI taxonomy): Bacteria > Bacillati > Bacillota > Bacilli > Lactobacillales > Lactobacillaceae > Lacticaseibacillus > Lacticaseibacillus paracasei. Next base: position 2,509,746 of record NZ_AP012541.1, read on the forward strand.
CAATTCGACTATTTTGACTATTCTCATCGGTATCCTTAAACCTTCTAAATGCACAGAAATCTTTATTAAAGTTTATTGAAAACGCTATTCCGTGGAAAGAATCCGTGCAAACAAAAGAAGCATCCCGAATTAGCTTCACGAACTCAGCTGGACCAACCCCACCTTTGATTGCACCATTCTTCTTGATGTCGTTCTTATACACCGGTATTATCTTGACTCTTAATCCAAGTTGACGAGCTAGTCGGTCACTTGTACGCCAATAATTCATATTTGATCCGAGGAAATAAATCAGAAGATACGGCTCTTCAGCTGATTCACCCAAAGCCAATGTTTCAGTCCAATCTTTACGTCCAAGCAACAGTGTTGGATCTAAAACTGTTTCGACATCTTTGCCAGTTAACTGTGATAATAACTTGGCGGCAACCGCTTCTCTTACCGACAAATGATCGAATCTTGAGACGAGTGTTTTCATCTCTTTCTCTATCGATTCCTCGGAAATATGGGTAACACCCAGACTTGGTGCATACGCAATCATTGCATGAGGATTTGATACAAAATCTAAGAAGTAATGACTATCAAAATTCATAGGCGACCATATTTGATCACTACCACAGATGAACAAATCAAAAGTTTTATTCAATTGTTTTAGTGTCTCAGTGTCTTCACAAAGATCTGTTAACGGAAGCCGTGTATTTTTAAAATTATCAAACAACTTTCCATTAAATTGCTCTACTCGATTGGATCCACTCCAATTTTTCATTTTGCTGAAAATACGTTTCATAAATTTTGACACAATATTTTGGTGTTTTTCACCTGCGTTTGTAGCGGGATAATACTGGACTAATTCAGTGTGAAATCCCATGTTTGTCAATAGCTGGGTTGTCGCCTTCGCCTGTAGGACGGTGCCGTAGTTGTAATAACTAAACCAGGTCATAACTGCTATTGACTTTTGGTAATTGCCAGTATTGCTTTGAATCGCTTCCTTATTGATTTTTATTTCCTCCTTTGAAGAGCCTCATGATCACACCGCTTAAGCCATATCGTTGACACGCATTCCAAACCCGCTCTGGAAACTGCAGAAATGAAACAACAATGTGCGCCACCCTTTCACCAAGATGTCTAGTAAAAAATTGTTCAAGTTTAACCCATTTCTGAAAATCTTCACTGAGCCACGACATCGCATAGTGATGAATTCCACGTGTATCCTCGGTAATCTCCTGAAGGCCGGTCTTAAAATTAATCGGAGAGAAAAATGCGTGCGGATAAATCTCAATACCGGAAATTTTTTCTATCGAACCAGCACCAATAAACCCGCGTTCCTCAAAATACTGCGTGGTAAAATCAACGACTGTCTTGTAATTATTTGTGCCATCTGAATTGGTAAATGAACTATGCTCATAAATAGAAAGAATGTCCTGATAAGCCCGCATATGTGGAATTGCACCAAGTATTAGTCCGGGATTGATAACCTCATGCCCCTTATCACGTTCACAGGCCATAAACGGGCCACTTTCGATAATGTCATCAATCGGTCGGATCAGCTCAACATCGGTGTCCATATAAATTCCGCCGAATTCTTCGAGAATTTTAAATCGGGCAAAATCACTTACGAAAGCCCATTTTTTTGCGGAGTATGCATCCTTGGTATAAGCCGTGGTTTCTATTGGAAAATTTGATTCATTCCATTCCTTGATCTTGTATTCTGGGCAATATTTTTTCCAGGATTGAATGCATTCAATAACCTGATTACCTTTGGGATTGCCTCCAAACCAACAATAGTGAATTGTCTTTGGAATCATACGCTCAATTGTCCCTCCTGCTTCTTTTGTATCGATGTGAACGTTTCTCTGCGAGCGGAGTAACATACAAAAAGGAAAACAAAATTTCCTGTCAGGGAAACCATCATCCCTTCATAAAGGCTCCACACAACAGTTATTACGGTGAGAAGAGCAAGAATCAATTCATTTTGTTGCTTCAACGAAATCAACAACCTTTGCACTATGAACAGGTAAGCCATCAATCCAATACACCCATAATACATTAGCAATATAACATAACCGTTATCTAAAGCATAATATGTATTATTAGAAATTAGACTCAGATCTAAGTGCTGTCCAAACAGAGTAACTGAATATGTTTTCAAGTACATCATGCTGAGTCCAATTCTACCATTGAACATCTTATCATTGATGAAGCTCACTAAAGGACTTCCAAGACCCTTGACCACATATAGCCGCATCATTAAGACGACCAATAATCCAATTATCGGAGCTATCCAATTAATCATCTTTCTCCAAATTGTTTGAACGTTCGGTTGTCGAAGTATCCAGCTAAAGAATAAAGCCATTAACGTCAAGCCCAGCGTAGTTCTAGATCTTGCAAGTACGTATGTCCCGAATGCAACGAAAGTTAAAAAACTAATCCGAGTAAATGAAAGTTTTCTTCGATGTATTGCCAAATTCATCAACACTAAAACGCCCACTTGCGCCGCAAAGATATTTGCGTGAGCATAGCCCATTGAATATCCAACTGCATCATAACCATACTTCGAGATACTCATAGCAGTGTTGGGTAATATTCCTATGATCGAGGCACTAACAACACATAAAAAAACCAACAATCGTTCTAGAAAAACTACTCGCAATACTTTTTCAACTTGATTTTTGTTAATCAGGATTGCCGCACAGAACAGCAAAAATAAATTTGAATTCCCACCTGAAACGTAGGAGGCAAGTCCAATCAAAAGGAGAACGAACGTTCTAGTAAAAGACGAGACAGTATAACCATTGCACAATGCACACACTATTGCTGCAACGATTGCAACCGTCTGAAAGAGCACGTGGGCGGAACTATTTTCGAAATTAGTTAATGCAACGTTTTCTAAGCTGGCATTCAACATCGCAAAGACGATGAAAATATAATACGCCCATCGCGATATAGTTTCTCTGGTTCTCACATCAATTACCCCTTCAAGTTCAGAACAGTAACAATAATCGAATATTGACGCCAATACAAAAGACTAAGAATCAGAGTTTGTTTCAAGTTGAAATACCTCAAAACACTTAAAAAGCCAAGGTTCTTAAAATCCATCCTAAAGTCTGCATCTTGTGATATCTCGATTAGGGCGTCTTTTTGACCAGTAATCAAATATTTAACTTGCGTAGTTGCACCATAAGCTGCTCTCAATAAATGCACCGATAATTTCTGATCAATATCCATTATTTTACAGTCGTCCATTTCTGTGGAAACTGCCCGATTAACTACGTGATAAGATTCATAAAATTTCGGACTATAATGACGCATCATGCCTGAATCAACTCGATAATTATACAGGGGTTTATCGAGATAATAGATTGATGCCGCTGCTTTCACAAGCGGAATTGTCTGTAGCAAATCCTCACCAAAGTTGTATGGATAAAACTTGGAATAATCCCGATGCACATCGACAATTTCTCGCTTGAACGCTTTTAACCAAAGCGCATTTATCTTGTACGTGGTTAGTAATAAATCATAAACTTCTTTTTTATCCGTTTGCATTCCCGTCGGTAACACATGCTGAAAAAAAATCTTTTTTTGCCCATCTCGGACAACATTTGCATTAAACAAGACTAAATCTGCCTGGCTAGCAATGATTGTCGAGTTTAGCGACGAAAGAGCATCTGGCTCAAAAAAATCATCTGAATCGCAAAACAAAAAATATTCCCCTTGGGCATTCAGAAGGGCAACTCGTCGTGCGGAAATCAATCCTTCATTCGCCTTGTTAATGAGTTTTACAAATGAATACTTTTGAGCAAATTCGTTGCATATTTTGACACTGTCATCTGTCGAGCCATCATTGACAAGTATAACTTCAAAGTTTGTAAAACTTTGGCTCACAATGCTGTGTAAACATTTTCGGAGATATTTTTGAACATTATAGACCGGAATTAGAATACTGAATCTCATCGAGTCCTCCTAGACAACTAAAGATTATTTGTCAACACTGCCAACAAGTACACAAGATTAAACTTCCAGTCTCCAAAGCTTATATTCCGTAAACTTAAGAGCCATAATCGATCTGATAAATTGCGACGATAACCGCGAATTCGATTAGTAATCTCTGCAAATTCTGGCAACATCTGATTTGAATATCCTTCCCATAAACAACTCATTTGTTGCTCTACGTTAAATGTGAAAAGGTATTGCTTTAGTTGTTGAATTTGTGCCTTTAAACCTACTCCAAGTCCAACAGTGTTATTACCGTGTTGACGATACTTCATATGAGTATCTGGATCAGCAATTACAGTTCCCCCCGTGCATAAGCAAACTTTTAGTAGCCATGAGTCATGCATCATTGAGTAGCTAGGACTATACTCATTTACCAGCTTCGCAAGGCGCCTATTAAATACGGTTGTGCAACCAGCATTACCAGAATAAATAAATCGACTCGTTAAGTTTCTTTTGTCATTCAATCGATGAATACTTAGCTCCGCCAAGTTACTATCAACCAAAGTTTGTCCACAAAAATATAACGAAGGAACAGTTTGGCTTTGATAATTCAATTGATGACAAGCAATGGCAAGTTTGTCGTTATCCCAAACATCATCCTGATCACTGAAAGCATAATAATCCGCCGAAGAGTTTGCCCTTTGAATTAGTTCAAGATAACCCTGTGCAACGTTGAGGTGCTCACCTTTATACCACTCGAGAGCTCCCTTAGTAGCATATTCTCGAAGAATATTTAACGTATTATCCTGAGAACCATCGTCACGAACCAGAATTTGAACTTCCACACCATCTTGATTCAGGATACTGTCCAATTGTGCTCGTATATATTTCTCACCGTTGTATGTCGCCATCAACACTTGTACTTTCATCTTATCCCCTATCCACACGTTTCACTAGAAGCATACTTTCCAACTAACGGCTCTCGCTCGAGCTTCTTTGACATCGTAACCATCAAATCCAATTAATGGTCACCAGTCCCTATGCTTTTCCTTACTCATCGGATTGGTTTTCCATCAAATCCATCCAGCTACGAAAAAGACTTGCAATCTACTATGTGAGGTTCTTACCCAGTCCATTGAAAAGGACTAATGATTCTTTATTTTTTTAGTAAGTTCTCCACAATCCGAGCAAACTCACTATTAAATTTTTCATTGTTATTGACCAAATCACCTGTAAGATTTGCAATAAGCGAGTCATACTGCTGAATATCTTTCCCTAGATCGTCAATATGTTCAACCACAAGTATATTTTTCTTGCGCGCCGCAACCTCATTTGCAAAATTCAACTGATGATTGTTAACATGTTCATCAAATTGAGCTTGACGTGGCACAACAATTGGAATTTTTCCTAATTGAAGAGGCATAATAAAACTTGACGGTCCCCCATGTGTGATAACAATTCGAGCGTCTTTAACATACTTCCACATCTCTTGATAGGATAAAAATCGAAAGGTCTCACAATTTTGAGGATGATATGTACTATAGCCTGTCTGAATGACAACCTTCTCGTCGATCACACTTTCTGAGACCAATTCATCTAATTTCTCTAATAATCGATTAAAAGGCTGCTCGTGTGTCCCCACAGTTACAAATATCATTTGATTCCTCCCGTTAAAAAATGCTTCCTAGATTAACAGCTTTAGGATAAACCTTGCGCATTTCTTCCCACTGCACGATAAACTTGTCAGCAATAGGATAGACCATCTTGCCAGTTACCGTTGGTTTATCAATTCGGTCAAAAACCTCAACATAAATCAATTTGGCGCCCAATAACTTTCCAATATAGAAAAAAGGGACCGCAACCGCCGCACCTGATGAAATTATTACGTCCGGGCGTTCTTTAAACAATACTTTAAATGCTAATGCAGTATTAATAATCAAGGCTTTTAAGCTACGATTAGTAGGATAGTAACAATGATATTGGCGTTCACCGTTCAATAGACTTCGTGCATCTTCCTTATCGAAAGTCACCCAAAACCTATCATTTTTTTTCCAAAATGGTTGTAACATATATAAGTGTGTCAAATGTCCCCCAGAAGATCCTACTAAACATACTTTCATACTACATTCCCCCTAAAATAATCGGCATCAGAAGCCTCCATGAGACTCTCTCATTTAGCCTTATTTTTCAGTATACCGCAAGAATTCACAATCACAACTTTCGAAATCGGTTTCGTTTTTTTGTAACAATATTGTAGTGGCCGTTTAAAAACTATAACGTTCAAGCATTTCAACCCATAAGCTCATTATTGCGTTATAATAAATCCATAGAAAATTACCGATTTCGCACATTTCTCGTGCATTTTTCCAGAATATCCTTGGAGGTTATCTCATGGCATATCGTCACAGCCCGCTTCAACTATCATTTGAATCTTTTGGCGCTGGTCTAAGCACACCTCTTAGCCCAGATAACGAATGGGTTCAATTGGCGGAGGTTATGCCATGGAAGGCGCTCGATGACGCATACCAATTGGAGTTTACCAAGAATCTTGGCCGCGCTGCGAAGCCTTTTCGCATGCTTTATGGTGCTGGTTTGATTCAACAACGAATGGGGCTAACAGATCGTGGTGTAGTTGCGGCGATTCGGGATACACCGGCGCTTCAATACTTCATTGGTTTGTCTGAGTACAAAGCAGTGGCGCCATTCAGCTACTCCAGCTTGGCTCACTTTCGCAAGCGGATTGCCGACATTTCTGAGCTGATTACCAATATCGTCAACGACACTGTCCGGGCTAAGATTGAAGCGTTGGTCCCGTTCAAGGTAGACACAGTCATCACTGATGCAACAGCGGTACCCGTTAAAATCAAGTATCCGCAAGATACTGTGTTGCTCAATCAGGCTCGGCTCAATCTTGAAGCGATGGCAATCGATATGGCACACCAATTGGGTGTGCCGAACCCACGCATGTATAAACGTGAAGCCAAACACTGTTGGACGGCGTTTTCGCGCCATCCAAAGCAACAACGCGGCGGCTTTCATAAGCAGGTCAAAGCACAATTGCAATACGTTCGTCGCGATCTGCGCTACATCAACGAGTTCTTAGACCTTGGGGCAACTTTGCCAGAAAAGCAGGCAATCCGCCTGGGAGTCATTCGGATCTTGTTTGACCAACAGTGGTACATGTATACCCATAAGACGCATCGCGTCGAAAATCGTATTGTCAGTCTCCAACAGCCATACATCCGCCCGATTCAGCGTGGCAAAGCAAATGCCAAAGTAGAATTCGGCGCGAAGATTGATTGTTCTCTAAGCGAAGGCGTAATCGATATCGAACGCTTAGACTTTAATGCCTTCTCTGAAGGCAAAGACTTTAAGGAGACCTTGGACCACTACTTTGACTTGCACGGACATTATCCTGATGAAGTACTAGCGGACACATTATATCGTAATCGAGAGAACCTGAAGCTATGCAAAGACTTAGGTATCCGCATCTGTGGTCCCAAATTGGGGCGTCATCCGAAACACGTTAACACTGAACAACGCCGAAAAGATACTGACGCCGAGAATCGACGAGGTGCCATAGAGCGCCGGTTTGCCTTTATGAAGGGTTCACTGGGGCTTGATTTGGTGAACACTCGAACCGCTGAATCGTTGGCCGTAAAGATCGATGAGGCAATCGTCCTGAGCAATGTGTTGGCCCTGATGCGGGTTTTTGCTATACCAATTTTTGTTTTGGCAGAATCAGAAGGAGTAACCTATCAAATTCGCTATAAATTTACTACGAAAGTTGAAAATATGGTGGCCTAATTAGTGGCTGGTGAATAATTTGTCCAAGTTATCTGTAACAGCTCCTTAACCCGTTATCGTTGTATAATAGATGCATAGGAATTCCCGGTATTCCGTCAATCCCCATGCACTTTACACAACCCTATCGGAGGCGTTATCCATGGTTTATCGTCAAACAGTCACGCAACTCTCAATTGAATCCTTTGGTACTGCACTGAGCACACCGCTCAGTGCAGACAACGAGTGGGTTCAGCTTGCGGATCAAATGCCATGGCAGAAGTTAAGCGAGGCATACCAATTGGCTTTTCCTTCGAAGCTTGGCCGTGCTGGTAAACCATTTCGCCTGTTGTATGGTGCTCAGTTGATCAAGCAACGAACTGGTTTGTCTGATCGAGACGTTGTCGAAGCGATTCGTGACACCCCGGCTTATCAATACTTCATTGGTATCCCTCAGTATCAACTTAAAGTCCCATTCGATCACACGGCGCTGGCGTACTTTCGCCGGCGGATCGCGCCGATTTCTGAATTGATCCGCAATATCATGACCGATACGGTTCGGGAACGACTTCAACGCCACTTACCAACCAAGTCGGTGATGATCACCGACGCAACTTGTACTCCGGTGAATATCAAGTTTCCCCAAGATACGCATCTACTTAATCAGGCGAGAACAAACCTAGAAGATGACATTAAAGTCATGGCTAAACAGCTTCAAATTGCACCACCACGGACTTACAAGCGTGAAGCTCACGCAAAGTGGACTGCCTTTTCACGCAAACCACGACGTTGGGGGAAGCTCACACAAAAGCAAATCAAAGCCCAACTTCAATACATTCGTCGCGACTTGCGCTATGTCGATGAGATGATCGACCAAGGTGCGACCTTGACCGCGGCGCGGGCTAAGCGACTTGGCGTCATTCGCTTAGTCTTTGACCAACAAGATTACATGTATCGCAACCACACGCATCGTGTCGAAAACCGGATCGTAAGCTTAAGTCAGCCGGAGATTCGTCCAATCATGCGAGGTAAATCAAAGTCCCCGGTTGAGTTTGGACCAAAGATCGATGTTTCGATCATGGATGGCGTGATTGACATTGAGCGTTTCTCTTTCAATGCCTTCAATGAAAGTGGTGACCTTGGATCGACACTTGATCACTACTACGACGTGCACGGCGAATATCCAGACGAGGTACTGTTGGACACACTGTATCGAACTCGCGAAAACATTGGGATGTGTGCCAACCTTGGTATCCGCGTGAGTGGACCGCGGCTTGGACGTAAACCAAAGCATGTGGATCCAGCACAGCGCCATCAGGATCAAGACGCAGAGAACCGCCGCGGCGAAATTGAACGCCGATTCTCGTTCGTAAAGGGGAATCTCGGATTGGATCTTGTCAAAGAGAAGACCGCAGAGACAATTGCGGTTGCCGTAGACACTGGTGTGGTCATGGCGAATTTGGAAAATCTTCTCGCAGTTTTAAGTAGACCAATTTCGATTACTGCCAAAAAGAATAAGACTGCGGTGAAGATTGATTACAAAGTTATCGTGGATTTGCCTGAAAGTTAGGGCTAATTCACCAGCCACTAGATAGCAAGTGACATCTTTAAGGATTAACTCGCATTACTTCACACAAGCAACATTTAAAATTTAAGGTGGCCATTTAATTTTGCCGCTTCTGTTAACAACAATACTGGGAAAAGTTTGATGACACTTATTCAAGATATAACTTCAAACACCACAGAACACCGCCCGATACCTGCAACACAGCCCGCAGTAGGCAGCTCATCAATATGTGACGGCGCGGCCCAAGGGCCCTTTCGCGCTCGTCACGGTCACGCTGTATCCCTTAGCTTAGCTAGCGACCTTGCATATCAAGTTCAAGACCTTCCGGATCAAGCTCCGGGGCGTACCGCCAAACCTCAAAGCGGTGGAAACTAGCAAGCTAGTTTCAAATTCAAGAGCTAATCTACGTCTTTCGCGCTCCGCCTAACGCCGCTTTGCGGCTACACTAGCCGCCCGTCCCACACAAGGGGCGGTATTTTTTTGCAAAAGGCGCAAATAAATCCCTACGGCACTCCCTTGTGTGTGCCAGCCGGCCAGTGCTACGGCTACGACGTCGAAAGACGTAGATCAGCTCTTGAGAGCGTCAAAATTTAGGAGGAATTACCATGAAAACTACTTACGATGAGATTATCAAACAGTCATGTGACAAACTCGCCCAGACCATGAGCGATATGACTTACTGTTACGAAGAAACAAACGTCCCTAAAAAGCACTACAAGAAGCTTCTGTCCAAGTCGATTGAGGAAGTCTATGCTGATTCCGTCAGCCTCGAAATGACTAACAATTACTATAAGATGCTGTTGTCCCTAAACAAAGGCAACCGCCAGTGGTTTGTCGAGGCTATGCTTTATATCGAGCTTGGCACCGCACCTGATAAAGCAGGCGTAGAGGTCAATGGCAAAGTTAGTCGCATGGCTGATGCGATTATAGCTCAAAAGGCATCGATGATTGACCCAAAAATCCTTGACGCCGTGGCGCCAACGCCAACACGCTAGTCCTGCTGGTTACAATTGAAACGCCGAATTCCTACAGCATCAAGGAATTTGGCGTTTTTTTTGGCAAAAAGTAGCCGGCGGCCCAGTGCAGTTGGCAGTGGTAGGCGGCCGTGCCGGCCGCGCGAACCGGCATGAATCAGCGAGACCCACGCTGATCCATGCCGGTTTCGCTATCTCTTGCAGCGAGTTCTGAGGCAACTTAGACGATTTAAGCAAACAACCACCCGTCCGAGGCGCTTCTCGTCGACGTTTTGTCGCGATCTCCAAACCAAATTATTGCAAGATCCGTGCATATTCATACAACTCAAGTTCTGCCCATTCTTTCGCTGCCGGGTCCGGCCTAGACAACAGCTTCCAGATCAAAGCCCGATCTAAAAGCTGCTTTGAGAAGCGATGGCTCGCCAAGCCGACTCGCTCATCGCGGTTACTTTGTGCACGCTTCTTAGACAGTGGCTGGGCGACGATTCAATTGACCCTAGATCCACGTATCCAGATATTCAGTATTCAAGCTAGGCAACAGCATAACCCACGCGGCACGCCGCGGGCGCAAGCGCCGATACCCCTTCTAAGGAAGGTTCTCGTGGCCTTGATTCGTACATTAGACCAGCACCAGGGGCGCTAACTGACAAGTCGGTAAGCGCCCCTAGGTTCGGAGAAAAGGGCCGCAAAAACTTTTGTTCCACAAGCCCAGTTACACAAAACTTTTTGACTTGCGCTGCGCTTACCCTTGTCACCTCACCCGCTGCCGGTGCGAATGTGTCATCAAGACGGCTCGACAAAAACCTTCCTTAGAAGGGCACGCCATCAGTAATAGGAGGATTGCATCATGAAAGAAGTAACTATGAAAGATTTCCCAGTCATCAAGAGAGAACTCAAAGAACGTAAACGGGTTTGCCATCTTACCAAGTCAGAATTTCAAGCTATCCTAGACGCTTACATCACTTACGACTGGCAACCGGTCTACGATACTCGCCTCTACCAGCAATACGGCGGTGAATATTGTCTCACGCTAGAGCTTATCGCCAAGCGTATCATTACCGCGCCACAGCAACGCATGATAATTCTCGCCTAGTTTCAGGCCACTTAAAGGAGGTGATGCTTATGAGATAGCGTGCGTTTTACTTCACATCGAAACATCAATCTCAGCAGGAGGAACACTATGGAAATCAAATCAAAAAAAATCAGCATTGCCGCTGGAACGGCAATGCTGACGGTATCAGCTATCACTGAACTTTTTCAAGGAGTGCTGGATAGCTTCTACGACTTATGCGAACTGGAAGACGATGAACGAATGAGTTTTGCGGAACTCCTGATTGGCGTCAGCGTCGTGCTAGCAATTTTCCTAGCATTTATCGCTTTAGCTAACTTCATCATCTTACAAGGTTCAGCTTACAAGTAATCGGCGAATTTTACAACTTACTGTCCACCGACCGTGGATAACTCAATGAATCGCTTAAAGGAGAAAACATTATGACTGAAACCGAAGAAATTTTCCCAGTGACCCGTGAAGTGTTCGATGCATTAGGCGTCTACGTTCAATGCCACCAATACAAACTGCTTGGTACAACAAACGTCAGCATCTTAGAACAAACTATTAGCCACTTAGCACACATTAACTATGCCGCAAACTTCGCTTTTCATCACAACGAGCCGGAAAATTGGCTGGCATTGGAAGGCTACCGTTACAGCCCTACCCGCTCCGTGATGCTTGACTTAGCGCACATGCTCCCACATTACAATCGTGAACGAGCGCTGGAAGCCGTGAAGTTAATCATTGAAAGCTGTGGTCCGCTCAAGACTGCTCACGATCAGGCCATACTTTCAAGCCTAGAAAACCGGCTCACAAAGCCTAAAGACTGCTTAGCACTAGCTGTTCAGGAGGCTTAGCATGAAAACAACATTAGTGAAACGCACCTACGACTGGCAATATCGATTTTTCGATCAACGCGAGCGATTGGATGATACAGCCAATCAAATCATGGAAGACTTCGGTTTGTACATCGCACCCACTTGGCTAGCACTCAAAAGAAGTGACGAAGTGAAAGCTGGATTATGGGCACTGAATCGCAACAACGACTATGACACGCACGTTTTTGCCGGACTGGAAATGCGGTTGCAAGGTAATGCACTTACGGTAAAACGGGTCACGGACTAAGAAAGGAAAAACACAGTATGGCATGCTATGAACGCTTCGATAAAGAATATCCGTTTGCTTGGATTGAACAGAATATTTTTGATAACCACGAACTACAATCGTTTACCCCAGTATTTTGTCACCCGATTCAGTGGGATAATCCACCTGTGAATGTCGTAGTCGTTGAGCCTATCGCCCTCATGTATCAAGAAACACTAGATGGCAACCGATACTATGTCCTGCACCCAGTATCTTGGGCTGAATTGATACACTCAAACTATCATCTCGTCACTTCTGAACTGCATCGCGCCTTATCCTTCAAAACAGTCAATGCTAAGCGCAACGCGATACTTGACCTGATAAGGATTTGTGAAAATCAAGTGGAGATGAAACACATTATCAATAACTAGACCAAGCAAAAAGACCATCGGAGCACAATGCCCGATGGCCTTTTTTTGCGCGGGGCGGCTCAGCGTGGCCGGCCGTCCCGGCCGGGTGCCGTGGGGCGCCTGGCCCGCCCACGCGGCACGGCAACGTTGTTCGTCGTTGCAAGGTTTCGGTAAAGACAACGTTATTGCGACGGCACGGGGAAAACCACCCGCACACGTCGCTGATCGTGTCTACTCCGCCGCCTAGGCCACTTCGATCATCTAGCCAGTGCTCGTTGCGCTGGAGAACTTTGCTGGCGCGGCTGCGCCTTGCTCTTGAGTGAAGTCTGCTCAGCCTCGGCTCCCATGACACGTTCGTCTTGCTTATCCACCGCGTTGTATCCATAGGTCTTGATGAGGTAAGCCATTTCTTGAGGAGAATCAGCCTCGAAAAAGCCAATCGTCTGATCGAGCCGGTTGACGGCCTGATAGCGTGTGGTGCCATCTCTGTTCGGCGTGCGATCAACAACAATCTGTTGATCATCTTTAGCGTACGCGTGACGGTCTAACGTCGCCGATAACGAATCGGAGCGCATGGCTTTCAAATCATCGTTCCAGTCCTTAATCGGGTGTGCTGCGGGTTCATATCCCTTCTTGAATTGCTTGGCATAGCTTCCAATTTTTCCCGCAAGTTGCTCTCGAACGTCTTCAGCCATGCCAGGTTGCAGCCGACGGATCAGAAGCTCAACATCCGGTGTATCTTCCTTTGTAACTAACTTCATCTGCGTCGCGATCTCGGTCGCTCGATCGGCGTACTGAGTGCCTGTATAGGGCTTATCAATGTTATCCGCACCACCGATGAAACCCTCCTGAAATCCAAAACCATTACCAAGCTCACGCTTGCTGTTAAAGTTGGTCTCCGCTTTTTCAACGGCTGCCAGATCACGCCAATCAACGCCCACTGAGTTGGCAACGTTGCGCAATACCGTGACCCGATTTTGCGGAATCTGCCGATCATGCGGCATCAGATTGAAGTACGGCAGGACTTCGCCAGTCTCTTGAACCACGAATTGATGATCCTTCATCATCCGATCGAAAAAAGTATGACCTGCCGGATCATTGTCAACACCAAAGCCAACGCTACTCGGCACGTTGCCGGTAAGTTCATACATGTATTGGATTCCCTTAGTGACCGTCACCGGTTTCAACCCATCCATAGATAAAAACATGGCATTGTCAGTTTCGGGGTGTGTTGTGAGGTAAGATAACGCGTCGATTGGTGCTTCAAAGACTAGCAACTTATCTGGCTTGCCAATCGAAAAATTGAAGCCAAAGTCCGCCTCTGAATTCTTCATGATACGCTTAGTCGTTCCACGATGACCATTTTCATCATAGTCAATTGTCGTCCCTTGCGTAGCTGCACCAACACGCCGGCCGCTCTTGGCCCAGACAAACACCACATCACCATTTTGATCCTGTTGCAAGAACCCTTTTTGGTGCAGCGTCGAGACTAACTGCGGGTTCAAGCCCCGCGCAATTGTCAGGTAATCGTAGGCACGTGTGAAGTCCTTACTATTACGAGTATTGTATTGGAAAGGCTCGGTCTTACGCTGCACGACATCTGCACGCGACAAGCTCGGATCGTTCAACAGTTTCACCGCATCCTGCATTGACTCAACACCAACGACGCTCATCATAAAATCAATCGGATCTCCGTGCATTTGCCGTGAGTTCCAATAAAATGTATTCTTCCTGGCATCAATGACAAATGAATCATGCTCCACACCGCGCCAACTGACTGAGCTTTCCTGCTCCAGGTTAAAGCCATTGCGCTGCACGACATCTACGATTGATGCTTGCTTAGCACGCTTAAAGTCTTCCTTCCATGTCATATGGATCACCTCCCAAAAAAGACGCAACCATTTTGGTTGCGTCAGCGATAAAGATCTTGATTCTGATTATTTTTCTTGGCTTCTTCTTCAGCAGCGCTGCGATCATGCGCTTGCTTATTCAGCAAGTGTTGTTGTACATCGCCACGAAAGAGATTCTTAATTACCTTCAGCGAAGACAAGATGCCATGGATCGGCACGCTTCTTGCTATCGAACGTTTTGGTGGATCAGAAGCATCCGCCTTAGGATCCTCCTGCTTGTATTGATTTCGCCGATCCTGGGCCAGCATCTCCTTAAGCACCGAGTTCCCCATCCGCGCAAAGAGCTCATCATATTTGTGATCGTAGTAATCTTGCGACCGATGTTCTTCTTTGCCAGGCTGACCTTTGCCGTAGAGAAATTCACGGAAATTCACTTCAATCATTAATTGCGAGTCGAACTCTTTTAACTCATTATTGTGATAGAGCTGCATGTAGCGACTTGCAAAACCATCAAGTAATGGGCGCAAGCTTTTTATGCCATTCATGTTATAGCGCCACTGCCGACGATCGTCTGGGAGCTTGCTGTAAATCTGCTTGTAGTAGTTCATCAATTGCCGATCTGGGAGATTACGCCATGGCTGCTGATGAGCTGGCAAACGGTCTCGAATCAGGCTAGAAATTTGCGCAAGCGATGGATCACGATTCAACAATTCGTTTGCGACAGCGGACTTAAATTTACTGAGCGTCCCTGCCTTCAGATAGCCTTTACGTTCCTGAATCACCTTTCCACCGCGTTCAAATTCCATAAACTCTCGCTGCGGATCAGGTTCGACCGTTGCGATATGAACATGAATGTTATCCGTATTGAGATGGATTGATGCCGACCAAAGCGCCGACGCCGTGAGTCCCTCATCGGCAAGCAGTCTGCCCATGCCGGTACGAATTGCCGTCCGAAGTTTCTGTTGATCCACCGCTTGTGTTTGCAGATCATAGATGCCATGCTCGGCTAAAAATGTGTTATCGAAGCTCACAACCGTTTGCCACATGACTGACCCATTTTGCTCAGCCTTTTCAAACAATTGCCGCAACTGTTTCCGCGCATCAAGACCAAGTTGGTCTTTGCCAGCGGTGAAGATTCCGGTACTCTTCTCTGGATTTTCCATGTAGTGGTTATAGCCATCATAGTTGACGGCGTTCCAATCCTTGAAGTGTTTGGAACGCATCGCATCGGAGCGATTAATGTAGTTGATATAACCGGAAAAGTGCTCGTCGCCGGGTCGTTCAAAGCGCATGACTGAAACAATTCCTGGACTACTACCCATGATCACTCATCGCCCTTCATATGCTTGTACTTGTCGCTGTTACGGTAGACTTGTTGTGCCTTGATCTGGTCGGCAATCTTCTCGTCGGCGCGTATAATCGCATTGCTCTGTACGTCAGTCACTGGAAACTGTTCTTCCATGCCGTGCAAGACGAGAAAGCCATTCAACAACTCGCGGAACATCGCAACGGTGCGTTCAGTTGATCCAGTCCGCAAGCGGATTGGATCAATCAGCTGCTTGATCTCCGCCGCGACCTGCTGGGCTAAAGCTTGGTTTCCCAACAGCTTGGTTTGCATCTCTTGATGCTCGCGAAGTAATCCTT
This sequence comes from Lacticaseibacillus paracasei subsp. paracasei, assembly GCF_000829035.1. Lineage (NCBI taxonomy): Bacteria > Bacillati > Bacillota > Bacilli > Lactobacillales > Lactobacillaceae > Lacticaseibacillus > Lacticaseibacillus paracasei. Next base: position 2,526,035 of record NZ_AP012541.1, read on the forward strand.
CGACGGCCTCACCTCGGTTCTTGCACTGATGGCTTACCATGTACTGATCGATATACTTCCAGCCATACTCACCAGACTCAGGTGAATCTAGATATAAGACTCGGCGTTCATGCAACATCATCACTCCCTTTCAATTCCCAATGACTCTAACAGTGCGTTGAGTACATCTGTATTGCACTGGATCACGACCTTGGACTGCTGCGCAAGTTCACTCAAGTCGTTCAGCTCGCCTTCCACATAATAGTCACGCGCATGCTGATGAATCAGCCGAGCTAGGTACTTGTTTCGCGTCATACCTTTTGCATCTGCCAACTGTTTAATGATGGCAGCATCCGCATCCGTCACACCCTTGATATGAATATCGACTACCAACCGAATCAACCTCCTTTGTTCAAATCGAGAAGTTCGCGATAACAAAAAACGGCCTTGAAGTTGCTAACTTCGAGGCCGAAAACTAAGTTCAAAACTAAGTGCAGGGTGAGCGCTATGATCCAAAAGGCCGGATCACAACACTCACCCTTCAAGTCCAAAATATCGGCAGGGGCCGAATTTTGGACTTTTAGAGGATGAGCATAAGGGAAAACCGAACCCAAATATGGGTTACACCGCAGTGCGGTGGGTTTTCCAAAGGGGTCACATTCGTGACCCAAGTGCCTAAGATTCAAGCTTTAGGGCGCAAGGAAAAATTTCCTTTGTGCCCAGTATTCATTGAGTTGTGCACCCACTTTCTTGGTTTGTGCCCTAAAATCGGCATTTTTGGCACCAACGATTTCGGGGGTTCAATCCAGCTTTTCGGTATAATTTGTTCGTGCCTGACGAGCACTAGCGATTGCTTTGCGAGTTTTTGCCGCCGTAGTTTGATGCTGCTTAATGGTAGATTCTGTTTGCGCGATCTTACTCTTAGTGTCAGATTTCTGAGACCCAGTTTGAAGATTCAACGACTGATTTTGCTTCGCTAAGGTCTTCTTGAGCGTGGCAATGTTGGCCTTGTTCTTGGCCACCTTGTGCTTCAGTGTCTGGATCTTTTTCGAGTAATATCTCACCATGTAGGCAAGATACTCTTGTTGAAGCTGATGCGTTGTTGGCCGCTTGTAAGAACCAGCGTCCTTTGCCTTTTGAACTAACAAGGCTTGGCTATTGGCCGCCTCCAAGCCGCTACCCGTTGTCTTCTTATCACCGATCACAACGTAGAGAAGAGCTTGCTTTTTGGGAACTTGTTTGACCGTCACGACATAATAGTCTGGACTCACTTGAGTCAAAGCTGACGACAGGATCTCGCCATTTTCGTGACCCCTGGTGCGAACCTTTGAACGAACCGTAGCCAGCGGATCAAGCTGATTGTCGCTAACATAAAAACCTAGACGGTACGTTTGATTACTGTAACGTTTAGCATTGGCATAGACGAAAGTGTTCTGTCCCATCACGAACGACTTGCCCATGGCAAGCCCCGACTCGTTGATGTTTTTAGGGAAGACAGCGAACAAAATTAGCGTCACGCCGATTGCCGCCAAGATCCAACCAAACAGTTTCTTGAAGCGTCTTTCTGCTTTATTACGATCTAAAATCTGGACATGTTTTTCTTCGACATCCACCAGTATTCCTCCTTCCTTTACTGATCGTTACCGGCCTGATCGGTAACTACGGTGAACATTTGACTATGGCTCACCAGCCCTCGATCAAAGCGTGCCAGTAGCACACTTGAGTATTGAGTGTGACTGCTATCGTATGAGTAAGAGTACGTCATGTGGACACTTACCAACGCATCCTTGCCGGCTCCGGGTTGGATCATCGCAGTAATGGTATTCCACTCGATCTCATAGGCCGTCGCCTTCGTCTGAGTCCCCGCAGTCGCGGTAGTCGGTGCCAGTTGATCGACTTGTTCTGGGGTCGCCACCTTCTTCAATGCAGCCCGTTTTGCGGATACGCTTGGCGAATAGTTCTGGAGAATTTTGGCGTACTGGATGGCAGTATTCTTGAGCTTCTGTTCACTTGACTTGTAAGAGGAGAGCTCGGCTTCGGCAGACTTTTGAGCTGCCTTGGCCGCTGATTCTGCGGCCAAGTTGTTACTCGGTACGGCCCGCTCTTTCTGCTTCACCACACGCGTTTTCATCACGACTCGTGGTGTTTGCTGTGCGACACGATACCAGCAACCACCCATCACAACCGCCAAAACGGTTACGAGAATGGCGTAGCTAACTAACGCGATCCGGCCTAAATTATCGATTCTAAAATTCACTTGATCACCTCATTTTTTGTGGATATAAACGTATGAAGAAACATTGCTGAGAGTCTGATAGTTCGGCCCAGTTGATGACGGAAAACCTGTACCACCTTGAGAAATTTTGATGGTGCCAGCGCTACGGTTGTATGCTTCCACGTAGGCGACGTGCCCATACTGTGGATCAGCTCGCCATGTGCCAACCATCTGCCCAGCCGCAAAAACGACGATCGTGCCAGCCGCCGGAGTTCGGTTCACGGTGAAGCCCGCGGCCGCGGCCGACGTGCCCCATTGACAACCATTGCCCCAGCCGTTGCCGGCCCATCCACTACGCGCTTTGGCGAACCAAGTGCATTGACCCTTGGGGTAAGTGTTACCAGCAGTGTTGAGTTTATATTGACCGGTTAGCTCCGATTGGTCGATGCCAGACAAATCAATTTTGCCAGGCACCGACTTAAATCGTGGCGATCCTTGAGGTCCTGAGTGCAGCCACTCCATTTTTCTGACGCCCAAGATTGTTGTCCAGCCGATCGACGATTTCCAATCAGAGTTGTTGAAAAAGGCAAGCAGCTGATCCAGGGCATTAAGCCGGTTGGTGTGCCCTTCCAGGGCGTAGTATGCAAACGTTCCTGCCGTATATTGCAACACGCCCGCGGCCTCATTCCCTCCGGAATTCATGTCTTGAACTTGCTGAATAACGGCAGCGTTACCACCTGATTCATTTTGGATAACAGCTTCTAGGTTCTTGATAAACTCATCGCTGGGATCCGCATTCATCGCAGTTGCGGCAATTTTTATCAGCTGTGGATCGTATTCACCGTTGGTGGCAACATCGCTGCTATCGGTACTCGATTGACTAAGAAACATCGACAAAATGCCAACCGTAAAGACCGTCACCAGCAATAGCCCCACTGCCGTCATGATTGCCGGCAGACCAGTCCATGCGACAAAACGGCGAACTAAAAGGGCGTTCTTCATAGTCTGCTTTTCATGATGTGAATCCATCAAGCACCACCTTCAAACGTCCTCAATTCTTCGTCTGTGACTTGGAAATTCATGTGCAGCTTATCGGTGCCGATCAACAAGTACGCCTCGCCTTTTCCGAAGTCAGGCAAGCTAGCGAAGTCCTGTTCCGTCATCATATTACCGAACAGTGACCGGAGGATCCCCGGATCTTCTTTGGTCTTGATCGTCGAAACATCGTGCTTCATTAGCACCTTATACTGGCAGAGCGAGTACAACTGATTCAGTGCGTTGACCGCCTTAACCATACCCTTATCGGACACATTGGCACCGCTTGGAAACATCCGCTCCAAGCGCTGCGTGGCCAAGACAATCGACCCAAACATCTTGCGGTCTTCAGACATTAATTTGACAAAGAAATCAGCGACAAAAGACTTGTCCGTATTCAAGATAGTGTGGCATTCGTCAATGATCATCAACCAGTGCTGCACATCGATCAGGCCTTTTTCACGCGCGTCGTAGGCTTTCTTTTGAGCGCGGCCCAGGCGCATACAATTGTTATACGAGTCGATGATTGCGTTATAAATCTGTAAGTCTTGGATGGAATCTTGCATCGCGTCGATTGTGCTCAGTTGATACGAAACCACTTGTAAATCGCTCAAGTCTGGGAAGCTTGAATATCCGTCAAAGAGATCACCAAAGGTTGACTTCAGTTGGCCTAGAGACAACAAAATCGACTCATAATAACGTGTCATTTCTGGATAGAGACCCTTGGTGGAGGCATCCTGAATGAACGGCACAATGTCTGAAAGTGTCGGGTACTCCGTGGCTGCCAATGCCGTCACCGGTGGCCGGTCTGGATCAAGATAGTGATGCTGCTTGTAGTATCGATCGCACAACTGTGAAAAGGCATTGGCTGTGCGTTCATCGGCGTCTCGATCTAACAACCGATACTTAATCGCCAAGCCCCCAATGTGGGCCCGATACGATGCAATGACATCCGGATCAGAGGTCTTTTCGTCATATTGGGTTGGGTAGACCTGAAACATATTGATGATGCCGTCAGATCCATCAAGGTTGATCACCGTGCCTTTGAACTTCCGCACCAGCGTCGCAAACTCACCCGTTCGATCAAATACCCGCACCAGGTCGCCGCGAATGGCGCGCTCCCATAGGATCTTTTTGAGGCTAGTGGACTTGCCACTTCCCAAGTCTCCTGAGAGAAATGTGTTGTAGTACGTCCGCGTATTGGTAACGCGAAACATGTCCCAATAGACCGTCCCGCCAGTTGGCGTATAACCGAAGTACGAGCCATACGGATCACTCAAGGAGGTTTGATTATGCGCGTAGCCCAGTCCCATGACCTGCCCGCTTAACGGTAAACCTGTGCGTCCGCTAGGTAAGCGCGACTGTTCGACAATCGGCAAGAACATCGACTTGTATTCGTCCGCGTTCTCGTCCAAAAAGACCGTCGCGCCATAGCCATCAGTCGCTAAATCCGAGATCACATCGTTGACTTTTCGGTTCAGGTGATCCACAGAATCCGCGTAGAGGTAGATGCGCATGCTGACCTGCTTGATTACTTCACCCTGTTTATTGAGTTCAACGGATAACTGCCGCAGTGGTAACAATTCTTGGTCGATCAGGTCACTTTCCGTTGTCGAATAGGCGCGGTGTCGTTGGATCTCAAGTTCGGAAATTGAGCTTGAGATTTGCTTGGCATAGTTGATCTTGGGATTTGTGTAATAGTCCACCACCGCTGTTGCGCCGTGAACTGCCGTCAGCTTTTTGAGCCAAAAATCACTGAAGGTATCGGGGATCTCATAGACATGCACACAGGCCATAAAGACGCTACCCAACCGCACGAGGTACTCGCTCTTGGTATCCAGTCCGCCCGCTGGTTGGATCTGATAAATAAACCCGTCGTCAATCACCTTGCTATTGTTCTTCTTCACTGGTTTCCACCCCCGGATTATTCATCAACCGATACATCAACTGCTTTTCGGAAATCGTCGTCGGTTGAAAGCCATAGACCGCGCCCTTCGCCTTAGCGTCTTCAATATTGGCCTCAAGCTGTTTTGGCGTCGTGCCAAACAACATAATCCAACTGGATAACTTGCGATAGTGCTGTTCAAGATATTGCAGGTTGTAAAGCTCCTTTTCTAATTGCTCAACCCGAAATGGATCGGTAGTTGTCTTGATCAAGTGGCGGAAATATTGTTGCTGCACGTCGTTGTTTTCTGGGAAGTTCAAGAAAATCTCTTTGACCGAATGCGTGTACTGCCGCATAAACCGCCATGAGCCGTTCTCGATTGCATCAGCTTCCTGCAGAGTCATTCGATCCAAGTCATGCTTTTCAGGCTTCATGACGTCTGCGTAGTAAGTGGATAGTCCACTCTTGAGAATGATGTAACCCTGCTTGCTGATGCCAATGATCGGCAAGATTGCAGTAATCTTGCCACGCTGCTTGCGTTCTTCAGTCTTCGTCCGCTGATCACGTTCCTTGCGTCGATCAAGCGCATTAAATCCGGCCATGGCGAGCACCTTCTTTCTCCTCATGGAATTGGTAGATTGGCCGTTGGATCGCGTGATAAGTCCGACGCGATTTACGGACAATCTGCATCAATACCTGGTAATTTTTCTTGTCATAAACACTAGATGGCGACAGCATCAGATAAGTGATTGCCGCTGTTTCAATCGGCGCGAGTGCTTGAAGAAACGGTGAAACAAAGCGAGTGAATAGCAGCCAAGAGATCCCCGCTGCTACCAAGATCACGATAAAGTCTGCGATCGTGAGATTCTTCGAATACTGTGCCTTCATCATCATCTTTTTGGAAAATTGGATATTGTGATACATTTAATTGCCTCCTATTTCAGATTTTTGCCTTGACGTAAGCTCTGACCAGTTGTTTGGCCAACGCGATAGGCCCGCCGCACTGCCGTAACGGTCGGTGACTTGGCTAAGGACTGATGCGCCCCGATATTGACGTCAGTCAGTTTATTAGTAATCATCCTGCCAATTATTTGGTTAGCCGTCGTATTGAATTGATGTTGTGCGTCTAACGCAGCATGTTGATCATTCAAAATCGCCGTTTTTCCGGCCTGAACTGCACTAGCTGTTGCACGCGGCATGGATTGTGTGGAAACATGTGGGACCTCGTAACTAGTAGCGGTGTGCCCTCCACCAAGCGCCTGTGACCGCTGTTGAGTCGGTTGCGATTGAGCGCCACCCAGGCTTGGTTGCGTTGCTGTACCTGACATCGCGGGTTGACTCCCTTGAGGTGTACCAGCGGGACCGACGGAAACAGCTTCACCACTGCTCATATCTGGCACAGCGTGTGTAAGACTTGTTCCATAGCCGAGCGCTTGTCGTGCGGCTGATGTACCTAACGATGGCGCTGATCCAGCGTTCGTGCCAAGCTGGGACACTTGGCCAACTTGGGCCGGTTGAAGCTTGCTACCAACTAAATTCTTAGCAGCCTGCGGCATTTCTGGCGCCGCAACATCAGGCGCAGAGTAATCTTGTCCGTTACCAAGTCCAACATCGGTATTGGCATCGTCTTGTTGCAGCTGGGGTGCTGTAACATCACCGCTAGTCGGATTGGCCGTAGTACCCAATCCACCCAAGGAGCTAGCGCTACCTGTCCCGATGTCCGCTTGTGCTGGCAAATCAGGTGCAGCTACGGCTGGTTCTTCAGTACCGTTACCGTTGGTTGCCCCAACACCAAGCGCACCCTCACTAGCTTCTAAACCGGCGTTAGCGGGATTATTACCGTTGTCAGCAGTAGCCAAAATTGGTGCTGCCTGATCCTTGTCGCTAACATTTGGCTGCGCCGTGGCTGTTGAAGCAGTGCTCGTTGGGGCGCCGCTGGTCTGAGTAGCTGTAGTCGGACCGTTAGTAGCCTGCTTTTGGTCTGATCCTTCAGCTTTTGTTGGATTAAGTTCTGGCTTTTTATTCGATGCAGCAGTCGGTGCCACGCCACCAAGCTTGTCACCTGGCAGTTCAGGTTTTTTAGTTAGGCCATTGCCAAAGCCAGCCAGTGCTGACGCACCAACGATTCCCTTACCGGCTAGCCCCTTAGCAACACCACCGAGCTTCTTGGTTGCATCCAAAGCAGACTTGGTCGTATTACCAGCACCGCGCGCTAGCAACATAACGTTGGTCATGGTTTGTGCCATCGAAGACAACCCGGCATCGATACCGAAGACTGATTGGATGATATTCGGACCATCGAGCACGAATAAGAAGGCGCCGATCATCGCAAAGACGCGCGCGACACCGCCAACGCCAGCCTGTGTGATAAAGCTCAAAAACTGTGCATAGAACTGTAGAATCACACACAGTAGAAATGCGACCACAAACGAATCGCGGAGCTTTGCAATTATCTGGCGGTTACGTTTTCCCGAGTCAAAGTCGGTGAGCGCAGCGCCCTGAGCTAATAACCCAATGAAGTTGATTTCCATAATGATCTTGACCAGTTTGAAAATAACGATCGCTACCGTGATCAAATATAATAGAAGGTTCGCGGCTAGGATCCACGGATGCCAGGAGTACCGATAGTAGTTATCATCGATCTTGAAAGCCCCTTGCATGTTATGCAACTCCCACTTACCGTCCGCGTTCATCGACAACTGCTTAGACAGAATCTTAGTCCCATCATCGCTAGCCTTAGAGCCGCCAAACCAGCCACCCGTATCGACTTTTTCGTTAATGCTCAGCAGTTTGATGTCTTCCATATTTTTGATCTGATTAGTGGTTCTGGGGAGCTTAGCCTTACCGCCACTCGTCTTCCAACCGGCCTTATCCAGCATATAAACGTCAGTGATATTACCTTGATAGATTGAAACTGCCGATGGCGTATTCACCATGGCCTGTTCCGCGCCGGCAGTAATCAGCTTCGTCCCTTGGGCCATGAGAAACGTCAGTCCAAAGAACAATAGCACCGCCACCAAAAAGTTATTGCCTTTCTCGTGATAATCCACGCGCTTATTGTGCATCATCATCAGGCCTGCCCAGAGCAGTCCAATCGTGGCTAAAGCCCAGATAACAGGATCATACGTCTTGAGGAATCTTTGAAATGGTGCATAGCCCCAGAAGTCTAGTAACTTGTACATGTATGCAAAGATACTAGAAAGTCCATTGACGACTGTGGTGAGGCCATAGATGATCATGTATCCGATCCATCTCAACCCGTCAGAGACAAAGTTAGTGACGTGCAGGTAGTCTGCATAGGCTCTTAGGACTGCGATAATTTGTGAATCACTCAATTAATTTCACCTACAGTTCTTCTTCCTTGATCTGAAACAGAGGCTTCAGTTGTCGATACGCTTCCGGCAATAGCTCCCGGTTCTTGATCAAAAAGACCTTCATCTCGCCAACTGTCTCATATGACATAAAAACCATTTGCCGATCAATCGGCATGTGGTGCTCCACAATGCTGTGTAGCATCTCAAGCTGGCCCTTCGTGAAGGCTGCTTCGATTGATCGGAGATCCTCGTTAATTTCACTCGTGACATTGGGGTTCACAGTACTACGCTCCTTTCCTTTTGATGCAGATTTAAAGCCTGCAAACGGGTCTATAATTGTCTTTTTATGCGGTGCAGCCTTCACAGCATCGATGTTGCGAGTGCCATCAGACTGCTGTGTGACTTTAAGTTCCAAATTTTCGGATGTATGGACATAAAACTCCTTAGGTTCTGCTTCTTTTTTTGTTGGTTTCTTTGGATTCTTCGCCCCTTCGACTTCTGGCGCCAAGCCGAATTCCTCACGATTGATGACAAGCTCACTTAAATCAAGATCCGCATGAATTGAGCGCTTATTGTCATTCAACTGTTCAAACGTCTGCGGATGGTTGAAACGATCACCAAGGTACTCATAGGCAAACGGCATGCCATAGCCTTTGGTAGAGTCCGCAAATACGGGCCACGCCGTGACGTCTTGGCCTTTAAGATCCTGACGCTGTTTGGCACGGATCAAGACCCATTCACCCTTGCGCATCTGGCGCAGTTCTTCAGCAGTCATTAAGTCTCGCGCCTGCTCGCTTTCGCCGTATGATTTATCCAGGCTCAACGGATCGCCATGCCGCGACGGCGCGATGATAGTCTTCTTGCCTAGTAGAGACGCAAAATACTCAGGATCATGCTTACCTTCAGGAAGGATACATAGCTTATTTCCACAGGCATCAAGGATTGCTTCGGCACCACGTTCGCCGTACTTGTCTTGCAGTTGCGGAATCGATTGAAAGACCAGGTCATACAAGATGCCCCGTTGCAACCCGACGTTCATTGATCGCGATAGGCCATAAATCGCTGGAATATTGGACACTTCTTCATAAAGGTTCAGCACTCGCCGCGGCAAAGCCGAATCTTTAGACATTGTGGCCAACTTCGACAGGACATAAGAAATCTGCGACAGGAATGTAGAGACGATCATATAATTGGAGTCATCATAGTCTGGATAGCAGATAAACAAAGCAATCGGCTTCTCGCCGGTCGCCAGTTGGGCAATATCCATATCACTGTGCGACGTCAATCTAGCGATCGAGTTCAGAGTGAAGTTCTTCAACTTCGCCATGGCGCCAGTATAAATCCCAGAACGAGTAATCCCTTGAGAGAAGGTAATCGTGCCATATTGCAACTTGGCGGGATCATTGATCGCCAGGCTACTGAAGAATTCATCTAGCGCTGTCGTCCCATTCTCATCCGGATTCGTTCCCAGTTCATTGAGCATGACGGAGACTGTATACATCGTGACACGCTGCGGCGTATCAGCTTGATAACAGACTCGACACACTGCAAGGATCAAGGCATTACACAGTGCAATCGATGCCTCCTCCCACATCGGATCTGAATGATTCTGGTCGTTATGAAAAATCGAATAACTCAAGGTGTTGCACAGGCGCTGAGCCTCATCATAATCTTGTTTCCAGTAAGCGATTTTGACCAATTCTAGTGGGTTGTAACCCATCGAATACTCTGGCGTGATCAGATTTAGGATCTTCACGTCCCAGCCATGACGCTCAAACTCAGCTTTCGTGTTCTTGACCATATCCGCCTTCAGATCGGTTACGATCACCGATTCTTTGATCATTGCGCGCATGATCAAATCCAACTTAGGATAAGTGAAAGCTTGAGTCTTCCCTGATTGCGTCCCCGCGACTGCCGCGGTGTTGGTCTTGTTACGATCAACCAGGTCATACCCATGCTCAGGTTGGGAATCTCGGTTATTTTCAACGAGTTCAACACCTTCGCGCTGCTTACGTGCGGCAATCGCATCAAACCCGATTGCTGCTTGCGCAGGATTCATGGTGTACGTCTTTGGAATCGTCAAAGACAACGCATCGGCCTGATCCAGAGGGATATGCAGTTGCGGTGTCCCCGGATACCCTTCATACAAATTATCGTCAAGCGGAATCGCCACACTTTCTGTCGCTAGTTCTTCCGGTTCTGCAAAGCGTGCGGTCCCCATTGATCCAGTGTTGATGTCACGGTAGGCGATCCGCATCTGATAAAGTTTCATCGGCACTTTCCACAGCCAAAACAACAACGCTATCGCCAAAGGGATCAACAAAAGCGTCGGCGTCGTCAGTGGCACAAATAGACATTTCAGGCTGAATACTTGCCGCCAAGGAAAGTGCATCAACTGCGCGTTGTCGATATTCTTAGGCCCTGCCTTAATCAGGTTATGTGCCATCGTTCCGAAATAATAGATGACGTGAGTCACCAGGTTGGCGAACATGTATATGGCTAAGAAGCTGAGTACACCAACAGTCGCAATCATCTTAGGATCGGCAAGAATTTTCTTCCATTGTTTAAATGGCGTATTCATCGAACCAATCACCTCTTTTTAATTAATTTCACGAAAAAAGCAGCCAGACAAAGGGACTGTCTGACTGCTCAAGAAAAGTTCTAACTCAAAACCGTGGATAGATATTGCCGCACTGATCGTGAGTGCGCTATAATGTAGCTGTAGTAAAACACCGACGACACTTATTCAGCGCCGCCGGTGTAGGCAAGGCCGGATCTCTCCGGTGGCCAGCTAAATCAAGTTACTTTTCAATAACCGTCATCGCCGGGAAGCAGGACGGTTATTTTTTGTTGTCGTTTTTCATGATTTCCACGATTAACACCGCAAAGGCGATCATCAAGGAAAGCGTCTGATAGACACTCATGCTTGCTCCTTTCAGAGCAATGACTACAACAAAGGCTCATAGGCATCACTCCCTTCTTTCGAAAGCAGCTAGCCACCGTCCGGCCTTTCCTCACCAAAATACATTCTACCAGAATTTCTAGCGCACATATACTGCATTGATAACTTCTACCGGCGTTGAGTCTTCTTAAGACGAATGCGATGCCAGGCGTCCTGCGCGTCCGCAATCCCTTCTTGGATACCAAACACCAGCATTGTGACTGTTGCAACGGCAATAATCAAGCTTAGCCAGCCATTCAGCCCCGGCATGATTCGCTGTAGAAGACCGCCACCAACGTAACTGCCAATCAGGTACAATGCGAGATTCGTAACGCTGAGCTTCAGCATGACGCTGATTAGATCGACGAAGGCCGTGCCGGCGGCCAGCAGTGCGATCGTCGCAATCACTTGATATGGCTGGCCAACTGGCAATTCTCCCATCTGATTCGATGCGATCCAGATGGCTGCGACCAGGAGAATAAAGACACATACTAACTGAGTCACCTTATGGATCTTATTGTGGCGCCGATTGTATGCTGCCACGCGTGCGTCACACGATTGATTGTCATCGTAAGTAATAACGACCGTGTGCACCAGATTCCCCGCTGAGACCAGTCCTAAGACGTCCATACCTGCGGACTCAAGTTCATATAATGTATCACTGACCCGATCACTCAAGGTGCCCGCAGAAAGCGCAGTAACAGTCTTTATGGCTTTCATCAGAATCACCGTCCCATCGTCGCTTGAACGGATTGTTTAACCTTTACAGGTTTGCTTTCCCGCTGGATTGGCTGTGCCTGCTCTGGCCCTTGGCTTTGTTCTTGGTGTTGATCCTGAGACTTTTCCATAGATGCCGAAACGTCATTGATGATGGCGTGAGCGCCACGCTGAATATCATTCATGATAGCGGCCTGCTGTTGTTCGGACGCGCCATCAACCGCCGTGAACTGCTCGGTCCAACCAGCAATATACGGTTTTGCTCTTTCAAAGGTGTTGATCCCCATGGACTTGCAGACAACATAGCTGGTCATCTCCGCTTGCAACTCTTTGATCCCGCGATAGGTTTCGCCCAGTACATCGTGAGTATCCCAGAATTTTGACACGTCTTTACTCTCAGAGTTATGCAGCCGAACATGAGCAATCTCGTGAACCAGTGTTGCCGCGTACTCCTCCTTGCCCAGCCCCTGCTTTATAAAAATCTCGACAGGTTGGCCATCTGGTGTGCTGATTGCGGCACCTTTGGCTGCACCAAGCTTGCCAGTGACCGTTGGAAAGCGGGTCGTCGTCGAGTTTGTTACTGGCGCGCCAAGTTGACTGGCTTCGTCACGCAATGCCGCAATCAGTCGATTAATGGCTTCTGGATGTTCGTCGGGAAACTCGAAAGGCCGATTGGGAAAAATCTTGGGGTAGTCCGCTGCTTTGGCGTTGGTCTGAGTAATGTCAAAAACGCTACCCAAGCTGAAGTACGTCCCTGATTGCGTCGGCACACTGGGATCCTTGGCGGCCACCTTTGCTTTCGTACCCGCACTAAGCTTGGAGTATGACATAAAGGCTTTAGCTTCATCATCCAAATACCGTTTGTACGACACTGGCACCAAAATCTTGAGACCATGCTCACCACGTTTGACGTGTAGCCCTTTATCCGACCATGTCTTGTATGGCGCGACGTATAAGGCATCTTCATACTGTGAGCGGATCAAAGCAGTATTGCGGACCGAGTAGTTGTATTGGGTGGCCATAAAGTTCAGAAACTCTAAGCGATCCTTGGGCGACATCGAATCCATCCGAATCTGCGGAATGGCATTGGTCATCAAATCCTTGATCTCTTTTTGCAATTCCTCTGGACTTTTCTTGGGATATTTCTTTTGAGCCATAGCTAGACCTCCTTCCGGAAAAATTCTGACTTCGTCAGCACTGGCGTAAAGTCTTCATCCGACTCATCATCAGCGACAGTTTGTTGCAACCGATCATCAGCGTCATCAAGCATGGCTTGTAGCTCACCCGCGCGTTCACGAGTTACTACGGCAATCACACGATCTCCGGTCGCACAGTCCATGCCGGTGATTTGCGGTCCAATCACCGACTCCAAAATAATCAAGTCTTCCATAACTACCTCCTAGCCCCGTGACTGATACGGATCATCGTAGGGAGACCGTCCGAAGCTTGGATCTGGCACTGGTGGCTGCTGAGCTTGTGTTTCTTGGCGTGATTGGGCACTACGTTGTTGCGCCTGACGAGGAACAGGCTCTTCATCTGCACCATCCGCCAAGATGTAGTAATCAAACGCTTGAATCCGATAGCTGGTGCGTGCGTTGCCATCATCCGTTTGGTAAGAATTGGACGACCAGCAGCCGTTGATCAAAACAACGGTGCCTTGGCCTAAATGACCATTGTTGATTTCTTCAAGGAACTGTTCGGCTAAACCTCCTGAAATTTGCACTGGCGCTGAGTCCGTATGGATGTTGCCGTCATTGTAGTGACGCGTATTCTGCATATAAATCTGCACATACTTACGATTTTTGCTTTCGCTGACTTTCGCTTGTGAGACGACGGTGCCCATGAACGAAATCGTATTTTGCATCTGCATAATGTACTTTTCCTCCTAATGAAAACAGCGCCTCATTAGGGACGCTGCTTAATCGTAAATTCATATCACTTCATAGCGGCTGAAGAAATCGCCGTAGAGCCTGAGTCAACCGCCGAAGCGGAAGACTCAGACCCTTTGGCGGGATCACGGGGCGTTGGGGTATCTGAGGTTTGCACGGTAACGGTGGTGCTTGCGGTCGTCTGTTGCCCGAATTTGTCGGTAACAGTGTAGGTAAGCCTGTACGGGCCTGGAGTATTGGAGTCAACACCACCGACAAGCGTAATGCTGACGTCGCCATACTTGCTACTTGCCGAAACGTCATGAACCTGTACAGGTTCACCCAACTTGACTGTAGACGGGATCTTACTAACATCTAACGTTGGCTTATCGGCATACACGGTGACCTCCCGCTTGACTATTGCAGTCGCGCCGTTGCTGTCTGCAATTTGGTAGGCCAAGTCATGGATGCCGGGCTTTGACGTATCGACGCTGCCACTGACGGCCACTCGATCTGAAAGGTCGCCATCTTGAAAGTCCCGTGCCAAAACGCCGCTCATCGCATTAAACGTGGTGCCAACTTCGACCGACGTCTTAGCATGAGTCACGTCAAGCACTGGTGCGTCATTATAGATCACCGCTTCGCGCTTGACGGTAGTCGTGTGGCCTGCACTATCAGTAACTGAGTAGTTGACCCAATAGGTCCCAGGGGTGTTCGAGTCAACGCCTGAAGTATCGACGTGAACATCATTGATCAAATTTCCATCTTCAACGTCACGCGCAAACACACCACTAAGATAATTGATACTACCTTGATGGGCATGGAACTTCATTGATCCCAAAGCCAAGATCACGGGAGCATAATCTACTTTAACCGGTGTCGTTTGGACGGAGTTGCCACCGGTATCTGAGCCACCAGTATTTGTGCCGGTAGTTTCTGAGCCGGTGGTCGTTCCCCCATCACCTGGTAATACAGTTGTATTGTCTAAGTTTGACTGATCGTCAGCGGTATTTCTGGTGACATTATCAAGCGGTGTCAAAATAGCGTCATTAGTTTTAGCATCAGCAACCGTCGTCTTATCGGCACTCTTTTCTCCCTTATCGTCATCATCTTCGGCTAAAGCCTTCGCCGCCAAGGCGACAAACTCCTTAGTAGTATCTGAGGTAACCGCGTTGGCCACCGCGCCAACTGGGTTGATGATAGCTTTTAAAATTTCATCGGCAACACTCGTCTCACTGTCGCCACCCAACAGAGAGTCCACTAGGTCGTCCGCAGGCTTCGACTGCTTTTCTTGCTTGGAAGACCTGGTCGCCGAGTCGATCAATGAGTCAGGTGAACTTTTCTTTTTCGTGTGCTTCTTGATCGGCACTTGGATCTTATCCGAGGTCGAACTGCTTTGATTGCTGGCAATATTGTACGCAAACACCCCGCCACCACCTAGCACGATCGCCGAGAACAATAAGATTAGCGGCCACTTACGCCGCTTCTTTTTATTCTCCTGTTGTTCAGGTTCCATTCATATCACTCTCCTAATGTTTGTAACTGATGTGTAAACGCCTGGACATTTGCGGCTGCGCTCTTGCGTTCAGCGGTAGATTTCTTCTTGTCGTTGGCGTCACGTTGATACTTTTCGATTGCTTGCTGATAAATACGGCCGGTGTCGATGGCTTTCTCCAAAGTCTGATTATTCAGCGTCTTGTTGAGTGCCGTGGCCTCATCGAAACGCGCTGCGTGGACATATGCCAGTGCAATCGCCAATGTAAGCTTGGAACTATTCAAATCCGCATTCAAAACAGCGGCTTGATCCAACTGATTCGTTTTCACGTAAGCGATGGCTAGCATCGTCTTTCGCAAAGTCGTCATCTCCGCTTGAGTGGACAGACCAACGACTTGAGAATACTTGGCCCGTTTGAAGGCCAGATCGAACTTGCCCTCATCTGATGGATAGACCGCAACGAACTGCTTCAAGGTCTTTTCACTACCAACAGACGCCAGTTTGCTCTCAACCTCAGCTCGCTTCTTCGGATATGCTTTGGCAGCGGCCAAGTATTGCTTCTTGGCAATTAACTCTGAGTAGGTCGGCGGTTGATTTGCGCTATTCAGCGCACTATGACCCACCAAAAAAAGGGTGAAACAAGCTGCCAGTACACCCAAAACCATGAAACACCGTCGGATGACCATTGCGCTTGGTCGCCAGTTGCGCTCACTGGGTACATGTTGTGGCTTTGCATCGCTTGGGTCCGGTTTGATGACGGCTGGTGCTTTTGTAGGAGCTGGGTCTATGAAATCCTCGACTATCTTTCGTACACTCGGAGCTTCCGGCTCAACCGTTTCCGGATCAGGTTCCACAAAATACTCCTGAGAGTCTTGTTTTTGGGTTGAGTGATTGTCAGACCGTGTTGGTGCACTCGTAGGCTCCTCAGGATGCATTTCTTGATCCGCTGATGTGATATCGGTTGCCAGCTGAGCCTTATTTTCGGTTTGTAGCTGTTGACCAAGTCGATCTAAGAACGTTTTCTTTTCAGCAACCGGATAATCAGCAAAAAGATCTGACGAAAGTGTGTGTTGAACCACAGCAATCAAGTTGTTGATATAGGAAAGATGCTTCCCAAATTCAAGCTGATCAACAAAGACACTTTCGCCATCATCACCATGAATCACCATCACAATCGACTCACTGAGTTGATGATCGACCGCATACTGTTCAGCCTCATTGAGCAAGCGCTGGGCAACGTTAAGCGAGTACCGATGCGACTTAGACTTCAGCACTCGGCGTAGCTTACGTGCGCCTTGGAAACTAACAGAAAGCACGGTACTCACCTTCCTTTTAAGCCGCTTTCAGCCAGGATACGATGGCCGCAGCTGCGATCGTGATCAGCAAGCCAATCGCAACGTTTTTCAAACCATCGCGGGCTTGTTCAACTTTTTGCGGATTCTTCTCCATGTGCGCCATGCCATAGATACCCAACTTGACGGTTGCATAAAGCCCAGAGATTGTCCCAATCGCAGTAATAATGTATTGCAGAATCATAGTAACTTTACTCATGGTTGCCCCCTTCCCCTGCGTTGCTACTCCCATTCAAAGAGTTGGCAGCAAGTGGGTTCTTTGCTACTTGTCCTAATGCTTTCACGATGGTTTCCGTGTTTTCATCAATGACTGCTTGATACTGGTCATATAACCACTGATCCGGATCAACGCCATTGAGTTTTAAGACCGTCGTCGCAAGCTTCCGCGTCCGACTCAGATCACTTTTGTTAACTGCCATAGCTACCTCCTATTTTGGCTATTAATTGACGTGCCACTGATTGTTCATCGGCGACTCGTCTTCCATTTTTTGACCTCTTGGCCAACGTTGTCCGAAGGAGTCAAACCCCCGCATCAGTTACCCGATGGTCTCGACGGCAACAAAAAAGAGAAAGTCCAAAATTGCGGCTTTCTCTTCACTGAATCAGGCTAAGCGAAAAGCTCAGCAACTAATCCTTATTCAGCTTTACGTTTCTTGACCACAACTCCGGCGCCAATAGCGCCTAACGCTGCTAGGCTCATGCCTGCCGCAGTCGTCCCTTCGTTCAACGTGTGGCCAGTTTGTTGTAACTTAGTAGTCGTCACCGGCTTGGGCGTAACTCCGGACTTAGGCTCGATCACTTGTTTTGTTGGGAAATTCCCATCATCGTCAGCCACTGGCAAGATTAAGGTAAAGCTAGCAGCTTGATCAACACGACTCGGCGCAGACGTATTAACGAACGTGTACGCCTTGTAGCTGTGAGCCGGAACGGTAACTTGAACGTCCAAGACCCCAGGCTCACCATTAACAGTTTTCGTTACACCACTAGTTACAATTTGATAGCCATCAGCTTTCCCAGCTTCGGCACTTAACGTCAACTGGATCTGAGCCATGGCATCTGTATCTATTGTATCTGCCTTTTGAGCCTTCACCAGTTCATCAAACCGAGGCGTCACATCATAAACTTTCCACGTCGATCCGTTAACGCCCGCGTTAAGCGTGCTGGCAAGGCCTTTGTCTGCCGCGCCTTCGATTGGGGTTACTTGATGGATCTCGATCACTTGTTTCACGGCTTGTTCTGCCTTAGCCGGTGTCAATGGCACTTTGGTCGTCGTCACCGCTTCAGCTTTAGAACTATCTGCGTTTGATTCAGAATCTTGAGTGATCACATTTGCTTCATCGCTGCCCGTTTCAGAAGCATCGCTGTTTACAACGCTTGAGCTACTAGCCGCTGCGACACCAGTATCAGTCGATGCAAACACGGTCGCACTCGAACCCATACTCAGTGCGACACCACAAATCAATAGCGCCGAGACGACGCTTTGCTTACTTAGTTGCATTGTTTCCCTTCTTTCTCCATTTCGTGATGATGAACGCTACCAACGGAATCACCAATAAGATAATCCCCACGATCAACTCAAGGCGATAATTCATCAAGTAAGCCCAAAATGAGACCTGCTTTTGCTGACCATCATAAGGGACTCGCTTGGCCGTGACGTGCAGCCGTTGCTTGTTTTGAAGTAACGGATAACAGGTGATCAACGTCAATAAGTCTTGCCCAGGCTTTGGCGTCAAATCTTTGACATAAGTCGGCGCGTACACACCATCACCTTGCTTGACGCGATTGATGACTTGATACTCCAGCATTTTCTTACCAGCTTTGAGATAAATCTTGTCCCCATTTCTCAGATCAGAGATCCAAGTGAACAGGGGCTTGGCCTTACCCGAATGGCCATCAATAACCGCATGCGTTCCGGCGCCGCCACCTAAAGGCGATGAAGCCGGCAACCAGCCTGCCCCAATCTCCAATGCCGCATCAGAAGATTTGGAAAAAATCGGCAAACGCAGGGCAATTTTAGGAATCATGACCGCACCAATGGTCTTCAATCCCTGATCCTGCAGGTTGATGGCACTGGTCGTCCCGCGAGTTTGCTTTTGTGCTTGTCGCTCGATCACCGCGCCTTGATGGTCTAAGCTATTGATATCAATTTGTTGTTGACGATAAATTTCAAACTGCATGTATCCGTAGTACCCAACTGCGCTCACCACGACGGCTAGACAAGCCACAAACAAGATCAGCGCGCCACGACGCCGTCTGCGATTGTGGTTCGGATGTGACTTCGCCGTCGTTTCCAATATTGTCTTTGGTTGTCTATTTGGCATATGCTAGGCCACCTTGCGCTTCTTCACCTCGTAAACACTAATCGCTACAACACCCGCGATAACGACAATGCTAATGGCAACCATGGCCTTGAATTCATTTGACCCCGTATTAGGCAAGGTCGGCTTGGCATCATCGCTGGCAACATAGACCGTATTTGTGTAGGTGTTCGGGCCAACGACGAATTTCTGGCTATGATTATTGAGCTCATAACCAGTTGGCGCCTTTACTTCTTGGAGCACGTAATTACCGGCAATCAAGCCCTTGATGGCAAAGTTCCCATCTTTGTCAGAAGTCAAAATCCCTGCTGTGACATCCGTGGCCTTATCGACCCATTGGGCTTCTGCAATCGCATCATCGTCAGCACCGTCTTTAAAGCCATTGAAGAACTTACCATCCGCATTTTGGACAACAAACTGTGCGCCTTCAAGCGGCATGCGTGCGATCCCAGTTCCGAAGAGGCCCGAAGACTGCTTCGTGAACCGCGCGCCATACGTGTAGACTGGAACCTTGTGCTTGATGTGACGGGTATGCTGCTTTCCGACATTGAGTGGGTGATTCTGATAGCCAAGATCGAAGGTGTTGTACAAAGCAGAGTCGATCACCGCGTCGTTGTTGATTACTTCCGAGTAGGTGAGATTGATATCGCCACCTTGATACTTAGCCACAGTATTGGAGACCTTACCGTGATTGACAATGAATTGGATCTTGTAGCCTCGACCATCGGCAAGGTCAGTCAGGGTATAATCGGTGCCTTCTTTTAAGGTCACGTCGCCATCATCGACTTTGCCGTTGCTATTAATATCAATAGTCGCCTTGAAGTTCGCTTCCGCACGATTCCAGGTCAACCCTGCATCGGCGGTATCAGTGCCTTCAAAGACTCCATAAGGCTCGGTGATATAGGATTGACCAGCAATCTCGCTACCAGTGCCGCCATTAATATCATTGGGAATATGGATCGCGGTCTTGAAGTCCGCTAGCGTCCCTTCGGTAAAGGAATTGTGGTCATCCTCCAATGTTTTTTGCATGTCTGGGGCATGGTAGTTCATCACGTCTGCGTGTAGCGTACTTGGATCCACGCCGTCCTCACTGATACTAAAAGTCAGCTTGTTGGCACTGTCGTTGCGCACGTCTGCGCCTAACAAATAGGTTGCGTCGCTATCACTATCAATATCCGCAACGTCTGACGACGATTCTTCCACGAAGTAGTAGTCGCCTCGAACCAAACCACTGACGGTCAGCGAACCATTGGCATCTGTCTTAACGACTGTGCCGGTCGCTTTGCCAGAACCCGGCTTCCCCGTGTACAACTGGAATGGGATCCCCGGCAAGTAACTGGTCTTGCCGTCCCCGGAAGGACTATCACCATGCTTGGTCAACGTAAACTTCAATTGTTGCACGATGTTCTTAGGAAACCCATTGGATTCGGTTTGCCATGCTGTCCCCGCCGTATTCGTTAGCGGCAAGGCCACGATGATTGGCTGTGAGATTTGAGTGACGAGGCCTTTGGGGTGAGTGGTTTCAATGATTGCCCACACATGATGCTCACTGTTGGCATCACTCGCAGCAAGATTCTTAAAAGTCGTCGTAGAGCCACTTGTGATGAACTGTTCAGCGGTCTTCGTCTGAGCATTCTTAATGTAATAATTTCCGGTTGGATCCTTAGCAATGTCATCGCCAATCGTCTTTAGTCCCGCATTGGTCATGTCGCCGGATTCAATCGTGTTGGTGATATCGTAAGCCGTGTAGCCAACCTTCCCGTATTTAGCTGGATCAAAGTCGGTCGTATCGTTATTCCATGACTGAGCGTTGCCGTCGTCAACCACTGAGGCTTGTGTCTTCCCAAGCAGCGTCATACCCTTATGAACGGTGTAGTTAACGGTAGTCGGTGCCAAGCGAGCGAAATCACTGTTTGCATCGAGTTGCACTTCCGCAGCATGTACCGTTAAGCTGTTCGTGGCATTGATCACAAAAGTACTCCCAGCTCCCAAGGCCAAAGCCATACCACAAACCGTAAAGGCTAAACGTAGATGCTTTACTTTCTTCACTTGATTCATTTAGTTGTTCCCCTTTTTCTTGTTGATCACGAGTGAGACCCCAACAGTAGAAGCACCAAGCATTGCAATGATCAAAACGACTGCTAGTTTTCCAGCATCTTGTGAACCTGTGTTCGGCAGCTTGATTTTGGATTGATTGACAACTGCATAGGTGTTATTCACGCCAGTGTCGCCCGCTGAGATTGCGCTCCCCTTAGTCAGCAGTTGATGATCCTTGTCAGTCGAGATTTCATCGAAGTAGTAAGTTCGATCAGTCTTGGAAGCAGGCTTCACAATGTTAGACCAAGTCGCGATCCCCTTGGCATTCGTCGTCGCCACGTAATCTTGTAAGCTATCCGAATAGCCTGCTTGATTAGGAAAAACGACGGTCTTTCCATCCGCAGCCAACTTCAAAAACTTCCCTGCCATCAAGTCAGCCCTGGTGTCTGAAATCTTGAATTTGATCCCAGCAAGATCTTTTCCCGTTTCATCAGTCTTATGAATCGAGATCTGATCTGGGATCACCTCATCCTTAACCGTGAGTGCATTGGTATTGGCATAGCCGTCTTCTTTGGTCCGAGTGAATGTTCCAGAAACGACAGCACTATTGAGCTGATAACCCTTTGGTGCAGTCGTCTCAACTAAGGTATACGCATCACCAACCGCAAAGTTGGCACTGGATACTGCGATACCGTTACTGTCAGTCGTCAATGTTTCAGAGATTCCCGTTGTGGTATCCGTCAATTTGAAGACTGCCCCAGCAAACGTATTACCGTTCTCCGGCTTGGTACCGGTGAGACTGTCTTGCTTGTTGACTTTGATGCGAGCATGGTAAATATAGTTGTCCTTAATGGTTACGGCAGTCTGCACCGATGCAGCGCTGTAAGTCGTATCGCCACTAGCATGCGTGAATGTTCCGGTTACTGGCGTGGTATTCAACTTGTAGCCAGCTGGTGCTTTGGTTTCAACGATGCTATAGCCGTCACCAATCGCATGCTTGCCACTCACCGCAGTCCCCGACGCATCTGTGGTCAAGGTTTCTGTGGCACCAGTTTTGGTATCTGTCAGTTTGAACGTGGCACCGGCAAAGGTTGCGCCGTTTTGTGCTGTGCCTGTTTCAGCATCTTGTTTTGTCAACTTAACGGTCCCGTAATGGATCACGTTCACATTGACCGTGAACTTCTTAAACGTTGGATCAATCTTTGGCAGGATCACCGATTGAAAACCAGGACGTGAATACAGCAAAGCAGCCCCTTCATATGTGGCTGCAATGTTATCAGCGAACTTGATGGCACCGCCAGACACCACCGCATTATTGGCAGCGGTGATATTAAGCGTATTTCCAGAGATAGACGCTTTGAGTCCTGCGGGTGTGGCCGTTGCCGTTGAAGCGTATGTGCCCAACGTACCATTGGTGTCGTTCAATGCCTTGGTAGTCCCAGCATCAATATTGACCGTCGTGTTATTAAACGATGGTGCTTTGTCGTATGCCGCAACCTTAGCATTCACGTTCGCCTTCCAAGCGTTGTACTGTGAGGTCAGTGGAGAGCTAACGTAAGTGTCGCCCAGATACTGCCAAATTGCCCACTGCGTAAACATTTCGTTGGTATACGTATGCGCTTGCGCATAGTATCCGTAATATGCGATCTCTGAAATATGCTTATGCTGCGCATCAGTTACTGTCGTGGCCGCAAAGCCTGTGTTCAGGTTGTTGTTTAAAGGCGCGCCGAGTTGGACACAAAATAATACCGTGCCATTCGCCGACCCATCACGCTTACGCCACCAACCGTCCTCAGTAATAGATGTCCCACTAGCAGTCTTCCATTTAGACGATGTCGCCAGATCCGCAGCTCCTGAATTGATCCAAACTGAGGCAGCGTGTGTGGTGTGCACGTTGGAGAACCCAAGGGTCGCAACAAAAGCAATCAAACCCATAAAAATAAGCGCCAACGTTTTTAGACGTGGGCGCTTGCACAAAACATTGTGCATAAAAATTCCTCCTCGTGAGTTGTCGATTTCGAGAGTCAGCAACCCTGGGGTTCAGCTCGAATCCTTCGCATTCATTTCCTCCTAACTTACTTGACTGTCAACTGTGTCTGAACGTGATCACGAACCCCAGACTTGGTTAACTGAACTTTGATCAACTGTGCTTGGACGACATAACGAATCGTCGGATGTTTATCTTTCGTATAGGGGCAGGTATATAGGTGTAATTGCCTTGGTTCTCCAACCTCTCCTTGAGCGGTCACCGTTGTGTCAGTTGCTTTCACGGTATACGCTTTATCCGCTCGATAGGTGTACTTTGCCTCATGTGTGTAGAGATACACCAAACCGCCAGCACCCTTGTCGCCTTTGTAGTCACTGGGACGGTATGGTGCACCATCATGAACAACATAGCCAGATGATGTCCTGAGCTTGAAGAGATTACTGAACCAGACTCCGGAGACGTAGCTGGAATGGCCGGCAATAATGAAATTGTTGTTTACATTGCCACTACCATAGACCCCATAGTTCAGGCCACTCGGTGTTGCATAGACCGGCTGGTAGATACCGACTGAAGGCACACTGACGACATTTTCAGGTAACCTGTGACCCTTTGAATTCGATGTATGCATCGTTTTCTTAAACGTTTTGGCGGTAGTCTCCGCTTGATGCGAATCGATTATCTCTTGTACGGTTGATCCTGCGGCCAACCAAAGGCCAGCCACAACGCCAGCCACACATATGACTAGAGTCAACCATACTTTCCGGCGATGTTGCTTCATCTTGCTATGTTGAGCGATAACTTTCACCTCCAAGACAAAAAAGGACGACCAGAAGAATTCCCAGTCGCCAACAGTCGTGCAATCTGTACACTAAATAAGTTTCTTATTAATCACCGAGCGTGGTGGGTTCCCATGACCATTCCATTGAACCGTCGCTCATATACACGGAGAAGACGTGTCCCGCGTCATACGTGTCACTCGCCATTACCGCCGCAACCTCTGCGGATCGTGCCGCTTCAAACGTCTTAAACAGGCCACCAGAGCCAACCCGCTCCGTAGCGTGGACGGCCGTCGGTGGGGTTACGGGCTTAGTGTTTGTCGTCGTCGGCGATGAACTAGTCGTTGGTTTCGTAACCGGCGCGGTGGTGTAACTCGCACTCGAAGCAACAGGCCCGGACTTCGCCGGTGAACTTATGACCTGCTTCTGTGCTGACGTTGTCGTCTGGCCATACGAATTAGCCCTGCCTGCTGTGCTTGCAGAAGCACTCGACTTGGTCGCCCTAGCAGTTTCTGTGTTAGAAGACCCTTTAGCACTGGAAGAACGCTTGGTTGTAGTCGCCTTTCCAGTAGCGCTACTAGTCCTAGACTTACTCGAAGCGTTTGACCCACTGCCAATCACCCATCCATGTTTGACATCAGTCTTAGATTTTGCCTGCTTGCCGTTCTCAGTACTCGTCTTAGATTCATCTGATCCATGAACGTGCTTCTTGTTTGAACTAGCCTTATCTTTGTCAGTTGTACGAGAGCTTGCCCTTTGACTCTTTGAGAGTGCTGTCACTTGAGTCTGAGTTTGACTGGATTTAGCCCCTTTTGATCCACAACCGGCAAGTGACAATATCGAAACACTTGTGAACACTATGGTGAATGTAGCCGCAATTTTCTTCATTGTCATCCTCTCCGTCCACTTCTCGCTCCCGCTTTAACAATTAAAGAATACGCCACGCCCACCAGCTTGTCACGAACGTGCAATCCCTTGTGCAACAATGAATTAGCTGACTTGTGGATAACTTTTTCACCTTTACCACCCTAAGTTTCAGTGATAAACGTCGCCAAAAGGAGTCGAACCTCTCCTTGCTGAGAACCTCAGCGTCACCGGAAGCAACATGACTGACCTTGATTTGCGGTCAAGATCAGCGACAACAACAGGGGAACTGAAATTGCCAAGACAGAACTAAGGCAAGCTCTGACAGAGAACAAAACTACCAGCATCACTGCTGGTATGCTGCCGAAGGGAATCGAACCCTTCCACGCACCATGGACAACACGTCACCGCCATAGTTAGGACGATAACAATCCTGAGGAGTGAGACTCTGCGCGATCGTTTTCCGCCGATCAATCTGGAGTCTGTTTCATTGCGCATGAAAAAATCCGCTCCACCAAGTTGTTTAGACGATTACAATTTGGCTAAGTGCCATGCGACAATCCCCGATGCAAGAATACATGCTTGCTTAGCAGTCTCGTCACCTAGCGGTGCAAGCATCCGTTGACGCGTATCTCGTCGATCATCTCGCAGCAAGTAAATCAAGTCATGGTTTACATCTTCAAGCGAGACTTCCTCTTGATTCTTTTGCAGAGTAGCGAGCACTGCGGTGTAAGCCTGGTGTGCTGCATTCAGCCAATATGGATCACTAAAATTCCGCGTCTTATCTGCGGAAAGTGAGCCAATCATCGCTTGAGCTAACGCGTCGAACTCAAAGGCACTATCTACTGTTGTTAAATTTTCATCCTGCATCTTTACTGATTCTCCTTGTCTATCCTCTCTGCCTTGGTTGACGAGTCCAACAGGATCGTAATTGTCGCCAATACTACGGTTCCCACAAAGAGGATCCCAACGACCAGCATTCCCAGCAGCCATGACGTGTGCCCAAAAACAAACAATACAATATTCTCGAAAAACAGTGCATCATCAAGAATTACACCAAACACAGTCCATCTTGTCATTCGCTGAATCATTGCTTCACGCATGTTTTCGCCTCCGGCCAGCTACATGAGTTACAAAACCACGCTGGATCAACATCGCTTCACACTCGATCAAGCGGCGCACCATTTCTGATGAACTCTCACCGGTCGAATGACAAATCATTTGGATCTCGTTGGCAGTCGTTGGCGTTAGCGTAAACTGACGCCGAAATTTGTCCTTACTAACGACCATTATGTCCCTCCATCAGCTAATCATGCAATCGCTTCACGACATCCAATCAAGGTGACGTCACTCAGCCTTGTTATTCACCATTGGTGACGTCACCTTACTCCAATATGTGGTAGCAAGGAATCGAACCCTGCTCTCCCAATCTTCTCGGCGGTCCTACGACCACACCATTATTTTCCAACGCACACGTCCTGTTCACCTCTATCACAGGAAGGTAGACGGCATCAGGTTAGCCGACGACCTGGGGCAGTTCCATCACGTCTTGCACCAACACGCTTCAACGTGTTAGCCAACTAAGGCAATAGTTCCCCGAGCAATGTGCCATACTGCTTCCCGTTTGGGCTTCTAGCACTGCCTATGCGTTGGTTTATTCCTTTGGCAGCAACCGCAACGGTATGGCGCGTGGCGGGCTAGGTTCTTGTGCTATTCAGATTTCAAAGAACATGGCTGTACACGACGATTTGTCGTGCACTCACGACTACCACCAACTCCGTAAAGTTGGTGGCACCCGTGACGTGTGTTAATACTCAGGTTTGATACGGTATCACCTTGCGAACTTCAGCCTATGTTGGCCGAAATCAACGACTACGATTAGCCGAAAACATCTTAGCCACCGCTTTGCGCATAGCGAGGTAATCGGCGTCATCATCCGGCGCCTTGACTATTGAGCCGTAACGAGCCTCTAACACCCAAAGCTTTGCTTCCCACTCTGGAATTTTTCGATGGGGATTAAGGTTAACTGACATCTTCAGCACCTCACTTAGGGACAAATGCAATACGATCAAGGCGATCATCTGACTTGCGTCGTCTTGCAATGATCCGCCGATTTCCATCAAGAACGATCCTTGCTTTGCGATATATTTCACTCAGTGACAGGATCACCACTTTGTTTGCTTCAGGGAATGCCTGTAACGTGAAATAACCGTTATCGTTGTTGATCCACTCTCGACCTAGACTATCTTCAACAAATATTCCTTGCTGCATCATGTCCGTCATCGAGAATCGGGATACTCGACGCTCATGAAATTTTCGCCGATCAAAACGCCGGCTGTCACTCATCGCTACCTCCTCTCTACACAATATCTACTCGCCCGGCACCGGACCAGCTGGCGTTTAATACGGGGGAAGAGTTCACGCCACTATCGTAGATATATATGTATTGGCAGTTTGCATATTTAACGGCTAATGACCTCCACCGTTTAAATAAAGGTCCAAATCAAACGCTTGAATCATTATGAAAACCAATAAGTACAAGCTTTGGGATTCGTCTTCATCAATATGAGCTCGCCCATACCGGGCATTGTACTCAATCAACGGCTTAAAATCCTTCATCAGCTTTTTCATTGCTATTGGATCACCTGACTGAGCCTTCCGAATGGTAGGAACAAGATTACGTGCTTGCTTCATTAGTTACCCCCATTAGCATCGTCTTGATAAACTTTCAGCAGTTTTTGATATAACCGGTGCCGCAGTTTACTAATTGCCGACCGACTACGGCCTAATAAGCTTCCAATTTCGGCATCCGTCATGGTCTCAACAGTCTTACAATAAATAACGAATTTTTCCTCGTCATTTAATCGTGCGATAGCATCTGATAACCGATCGTTCACAATATAATCTTCGAGATGCGGAATCTGATTGATTGGAATCGTCTCAAGCAGCCGTGCTGGTTGACGAAGTTGTAATCGATCCATCAATTGGAGTTCCATCGGGTAAATCGGTATCGCTTTGGCTTGCATATTTCGCTTACGGTAGGAATCGATTCGAGCGTGGCGCACACCGCTCGTAATAAACTGAACGAATATCCTTGAAACCTCTAGTTCGGTTCTCATATCTTGCCTCCTGTAATTGTGCTTTCCCCCTTCACCAATTACAGTCGAAAAAAAACATGAATATGGGACATCGAATTCAAAAATATTTATTATTTGCTACCTCATACCGAATAACACGGTCTCATCAGCCACGAAAAAAAAGCCCTACTGAAAAAAATCAGCAGGGCTGTCCCATTTTCACCAAAAATTTCGACTGTACCTATGAGAGGGTCTACAAGCGCAGAAATAGACCGTATACCAGGAGGTACTAATTCATGGAAGTATCAAATCAAAACATACTATCAGTGGTATTAGCGGATGAGCAGCTCACTAAGCTTCGCGAAGAAATCTACCAAATGATTCTAATGGAGACCAAGCGGGTGCGCGCTGACATGCTGGTAAATGTTCGCTACCTTTCAAAAAAAGAAGCTTGCGAATATTTAGGGATTGCATTCAACACGCTAACTATTTGGATCGAGCTCGGACTACCGCAGATTGTCATAGGTGGAACTATCCGTCTAGATCGAGTCGAAATTGACAAGTGGATGCACAAGATGTCAGAGCATCTCAACAAATCCTAAGAACTTATGCACAACTTATCCACAGGCAAAAATCGACAACTATGCAACTTCAATCGGTAGATGGTATGATGACCTCGTAGTTTTCTTACGTTCTACCGTCGTACAACTGACTGTAGGAGGTAAATGATATGACTATTCACGAAACAAAGGCTGGTAACTACCGCGTTGAAGTGTTTTTCCCAAAAAACGTACGCGAAATTCTCGCGAACGGAGAATCACGCTTTCGCAAGACCGTTCCAACCAAGGCAGAGGCGCAACGCCTAGAAAGGGAGATACAAACAAAAATTGAAACCGTGACACAAACCGGAACTGATCGCGTTATGTCACTCAAAGGAGAGATCTCATTCAAGGATTTTTATGAAACACTTTGGCTTCCACTCTATGAAGCTGGTGGTAGCGGGCGTATTCGAACAATTCCAACTAAAGCAACAGTTGACCAAACCAAGAACATTTTCCGGCTTCACTTGCTCCCTCTATTCGGAAAGTACTCACTGACCTATCTCAATGAGCATAACCAGATTGTCATGGAAGAATTGGCAATCTTAGGAGAGCAATACGCTAATATCAGAACCATCAAAAGTTACGTCGGTCAACTTTTTGATGTAGCTGAAGCAGCAGACTTCATCGAAGTTAACCGGATTGCTAAAATTTTGCGTTTTGTCAATTCACCAAAGAAAAAGCGGCTTCATGATAAGCGTGTTGCTGAAGGTGAAGCTCTGACTGCCGATGAATTGATTGCTTGGATTGATGCTGCAAGAACCGACCTCGAATCTGGAAAACTTTCAGAAGAAGAATATCTACTTTTCGTGCTAACATTGAATCTTGGCGATCGTAAAAGCGAATCTTATGGGTTGCGTTGGCGCTATGTTGACCTAGAGAATGGATATATCTATGTCATGAATGCCCTCAACAAGCATAAGGAACTTGGTCCCACAAAAGGACACAAGCAAACCAAAATTCAGTTGCCGGATTTCATCATCGCATTACTAAAAAAATGGAAGGAGCATCAAGCTGATCAATTAGCCTCAGTAGGCATCACGAAGTTAGACGGCGAACAGTTTGTCTTCACCTATACAGACAACCGAGGGCACATGAATCAGCCGCTACATGCCGATTTTTTGAATTACCGTCTAAACTCCATAGGGAAGCGACATCCATCGCTAAAACATGCCTATCCCCATAAATTGCGCCACACATATTCAACTTTGGCATTAGAAGGAGGTGCTACTATGGAAGCAATTTCTGCGGCTCTAACGCATTCCGACGTGGCGACGACTCGCATCTACGTTAACACGCCGGATATCGTCAACCTCACGACCAACAACATGTTTGCTAAACGAATTGCGGAAGCGCGTGCCAAGGCAGAAGCCAAAGAAAAGACATCACATTTGTCATGAACACGCCCAACGCAACGTAAAAACTCACCGACCAATTTGATTAACAATTACGAGCAAAAAAAAATCGGCCCAAAATCGGACCAATTTGTAGGAGAAAAAAAGTGATTGAGCGGAAATCCACCCAACCACTTTTGTAAAAGAAATTCGCAGAAACGCCGTTGCACCGGCATTTCCTGGGCGATAATCAAATGGATTAACGCTTTGAGAATTGACTAGCCTTACGAGCCTTTTTGAGACCGTACTTCTTCCGTTCCTTCATACGAGGGTCACGGGTAAGCATGCCGGCCTTCTTCAATGGGCCGCGGAAGTCTGGATCGACGGTCAACAGGGCACGGGCAATGCCGTGACGAGTGGCGCCGGCCTGACCAGAAAAACCGCCGCCATTGACGTTAACGAGCACGTCATAGCTGCCAGTTGTTTCGGTGATACCGAACGGCTGGGATAAATCAGTGATCAGGTTTTCATATGGAAGGTAGTCGCGAACGTCTTTACCGTTCATCGTGATCTTGCCGGTGCCGGGAACCAAACGGACCCGCGCAACGGAGTTCTTGCGACGACCTGTACCTGCGTATTGTACTTGTGCCACAGTAATTGCCTCCTTAGATTAAGTTTGAAATGTCGAGTACTTCTGGCTTCTGTGCCAAATGCGGGTGTTCCTCCCCAGCATAGACATGAAGCTTCAAGAATTGCTGATGGCCAAGTGTATTCTTGGTCGGGAGCATCTTCTTAACAGAGTATTCAACGAGACGAGCTGGGTTATCCCGCAAGAGATCCCCAGCGATTTCATGTTTCAAACCACCTGGATGCTGGCTGTGGTGATAGTAAATCTTGTCTGAGGCTTTTTTGCCAGTCAACTTCAGTTTGGAAGCATTGATAATGATGACATTGTCACCAGTATCAACGTTTGGGGTGAATTGCGGCTTATTCTTGCCACGCAAGATCGAAGCAACGACAGATGAGAGACGGCCCAGCGGAATATCCGTTGCGTCGACCACATACCACTTACGTTCGATTTCACCTGGCTTAGCCAAAAATGTTGTACGCACGATTTGTTTCCTCCATAATTCTGTGCTTGTTTGAACACGTTAAGTTTCCGGGGCTTATCGTGGGGCAAACAATACCAGCTACTAGAATACCAACGATTGGCGTCTAAGTCAATGTAAAAATCGAAAAACGATCACCGCGAAACTGTCGACTGCTCAGTAAACCAGTAGTGCCGAACCGCCTTATCTAGAGCAGCTTTCTCATGCTATGTTTTTGAAAGGACGCACCATCATCCAGCATACTTATCAGTCTTGCTGGATAGTTCCTTTCTGTTGGACCCCTGTACAAAACATTTGCAACGCGCGATCAAGCGATAATTGGCGTTTGAATGTTATCCGGTTGCCAGTCGGACGCTCATTTGGTTGGAGATAAACTGATAGGACTGTCAAAAAATACAACGTCACTTCCCGAATTTGGTAATCCGGCGCGAGTCGTTGTTTAATAACGGTAAAGAAACTGTCTAAGGGATTCAACAGGCCTTTTTGCCACGCTTGAAACACTTTGAATCGCGCTGCTTCATTTAAGTTGCCAATATCATGGAGCACCAACTGCAAGTTCATATCATTGTCGTCGGTTAACAAATGGCCCAGCCGATTGACGTTGGCGACAAAATGTTGACTATCTGTTTGTTCATGCACGATTTTTGCGGCCATTGCTTCACTTACATGCATGACAACAGCAAGGTACAAGGCCTCTTTAGTCTTGAAATAGTGGTAAAGCAACGGCTGCTGGACATCAGCGGCGTCGGCAATCATCCGTGTTGTGACCGCAGCATAACCGTGCGTCATGAATAAAGTTTGTGCTGTCGTCAAAATGCGTTGCATGGTTGCTTTTTTCTGCTGTTCACGTTGATTCATTTTTTTAAGCTCTTTTCGTTTATCATTTGATAAATGAGTGATATTATAATTGTGCAAAATCAAATGTAGAGGTGATCAAGATGTTTCTTGCCTATAAAGAGATTACGCACAACAAGGCCCGTTACCTTTTAGTGGTGGTGACTTTTGTGCTAATTTCCTACCTAGTTTTCTTTCTGACTGGCCTGGCAACCGGTTTAGCGCGGAACAACCGAACCGCGATTGATGCCTTACCAGGTAACTATGTGCTCATGTCAAAATACGCAAATAAAAATCTGTTAAGCTCGACTGTCACTAAGCAACAAGTCGACCAAGCAGACACTGATCAGGCAGCGCTGCTTGGTCAAGTGTCCGTTGTCGCCGAAAACACCAAGACGAATCAAAAGGTGAACAGTAATATTTTTGGTGTCAATCTTAGTGGCAAGTTGAAGCCACCTGTCACCAGCGGCCGAATGCCCGAGAACAGCAATGAGGTACTGGCTGACGACAGTGTTCTTCATTACGGCCTCCATCAAGGTGACCATATCACGCTCAATGGCAGCGATCAAAAGTATCACATTGTCGGGCTCACCCATGATCGCCTTTTTTACACTGTACCTGTATTCTACACAACTTTAACGACTTTTCGGCAATTAAAATACGGCCAAAGTCGTGTCCAGAACGTTTCGGTTTTGATTAGCCCGCACGCCTTCAAAAAGGTGCCCGCCAAAATGGAGCAAGTCACCCGAGCGACATTGATTAACAACATCCCCGGTTATACCGCCGAAACTTCGACGTTTGCTTTAATGATTGGTGCCATGATTGGCATTATGTTGCTCATTATCGGTATTTTCATGTACATCTTAACAATCCAAAAAATCTCGATGTATGGCGTCATGCGGGCGCAAGGTATCCGAACGCGTGCCATCATCGCCGCATTATTCTGGCAAATCCCAATGATCGCCGTGGTGGGCGTTGCGGTGGGGGCAGGCCTGTTGATGCTGACTGAGCTGATACTTCCCAAAACAATGCCATTTTATGCCAATAGTATCCTCTTTTTCAGCATTGCGACGGCGTTAATCGTCATGTCGCTTATTGGTGGACTATTTTCACTTCGACGCATTTTACGAATTGATCCATTAGCAGCGATTGGAGGCGAATGAGATGGCAATTCTTACTCAGTTGAAACAAGTTAGTAAAACTTACGGTACTGGCCATACCGCGGTCACAGCTCTGTACCCGACCGATTTCACTTTAAAGGCCGGTGAATTTGCGGCCATCATTGGCCCTTCAGGTTCAGGCAAAACAACTTTGCTGACGATTATCGGCAACCTGCAACGCCCAAGCAACGGTCAGATTATCGTCAATCATCAAGACACCACCCATTTGAATGAAGGCCAACGAACCGATTTACGCTTCAATACGTTTGGTTTTATTTTACAAGCTAGCAATTTGATTCCTTTTTTAACCGTCAAAGATCAGCTCACCTTAGTTGATCGGTTCAATCATCATCATAAGCATGAAACAACCATGTCGGCACTTTTTGACATGCTTGGCATTAGCGACTTGGTTACTAATTACCCTGCAGCTTTATCTGGTGGCGAACGGCAACGCGTTGCCATCGCGCGAGCATTGTACAACGATCCGTCGATCATCCTCGCCGACGAGCCAACTGCCAGTCTCGACACTAAGCGCGCCTTGCAGGTCGTTCAGTTGTTAGCAGATATCGCACACCATTCTCAACGCGGCGTTATGATGATTACCCATGATACACGCTTACTTGATGCTGTCGATACCGTTTATGAAATGCGCGACGGCCATTTAAAGACGTTAACTGACGAAGGGATGCGGAAAATAAAGGCAAGTGCCATCTAAAAGGTGATGTCGTAAACGCGCTGACTGTTACCAGCTATCGGCTAGCAACGAAGAAACACCCCAAAAGTTAGCACTCAATTAAAAACAGTGCTAAAAATTTGCACCATCTCCTAGTAAAAGGATTATAATGAACTTGTATCAAAAATGAGTATAAATCATGGAGGTAATCATTATGGCATCAGTAGATCCTGAAAAGACATTGTTTCTCGATGAACCAATGAACAAGGTATTTGACTGGAGCGACAGCGAAGCACCTGTACGTGATGCGCTGTGGGATTATTACATGGAAAAGAACAGCCGCGACACCATTAAGACTGAAGAAGAAATGAAGCCAGTCTTAGATATGTCCGACGACGAAGTCAAAGCTTTGGCCGAAAAGGTCCTCAAGAAGTAACCATCGTCAAACAACTGAATATCATGAACCGCGGATCGCACTATCGGGTCGCGGTTCTTTTTTTGCAAATTTTAGGGAGTCCTCCCCGCCAAATAATTAATTTCTTTTGCGCTTGACCCTGACCTTACGTCACGGCTTATTGTTATAGTTGATTAAGGGAGCGCGCGAACCAACTCGGTTTGAAACCAGCGTATAAGCGACTTCAAGGACATCGGCATCGGCCGGGTCTTGGCCATTGTCCTTGGAAGTGTCTGGTTAAGCGCGCTTAGGAGGCAAGTGATGACCTATTCTACAAAGCAACTAGCCGATTTGGCTGGTGTGACACCACGAACATTGCGCTACTATGACAAGATTGGCTTGCTGAAAGCGCAACGCAATCCTGATAATCAGTATCGCGTTTATACCCAGACTGAGGTCGATCGTCTGCAAACCATCCGCTTCTTACAATTATTTGAGATGCCACTTGCCCAAGTGAAGGTGCTGCTAGACGGTCCTGCTGAAAACTTAACCGTCGCTCTCAAACAACAACGCAAACGCATCACTGCCAAACGCGATCAACTAAGCTTACTGCTCACTACCCTTGATCAAACTTTAGAAAAAGGAGTCGATACAATGACTGATGACGAAAAATTTGCCGCTTTTAAAGATCAATCCATCAAAGCAAACGAACAACAATATGGTGAAGAAATCCGGCAACAATATGGAGATGATATTGTCGAAGCCAGCAACAAAAAGTTCCGCGATATGTCACAGGCGCAGGTTGCGCAACTAACTGCCCTACAACAGGAAATTTTGGATGCCTTAAAGCCGTTAGTTGGCACCACCGATTTCAACACCCCGGAGGCAAAACGCGTCTTCAAATTGCACAAGCAATTTCTACAAATGACCTGGCCTTCTGAACAATATTCACAAAAAGCTCATCGCGGTTTAGCTGCGATGTATGTTTCCGATCCACGTTTTAGCAAGTATTACGAAGACGGCACCCGCAAAGCCGGAGCGGCTGAAACGTTAAATGCGATTGTGCGGCACTATACGCGGTAATTTAATCGAATTTTTCCTAAGAGCAGATTGATGCAATACGCAGCATCAATCTGCTCTTTTTTCATAAAAAAAGCCAACGCCGCAGCGTCAGCCTCTAATAATAAACTTCCTTCAAGTACAGCCCTGATGCTGGTGCGGTGCCGCGTGCTTGTTGACGATCTTTGACTGCAAACAAACGCTGAAAGTCGTGAACATCACGCCGCCCATTACCAATTTCAAGCGCTGTCGCAACGAGAATCCGAACCATGTTGTAAAGAAAGCCATTGCCATAGAATTCAAAAATAATTTCGTTTGTCACTGGATCTTCTCGAACAGTTGCCTCATAAATCGTCCGAACTTTATCGACAATCACGCCGCCACTGGCCGCAAAGCTTGTAAAGTCGTGTGTGCCGACTAGGTCCTTCAATGCCACTTCAATTCGTTGCACATCAAGTTTGTAAGGATAATGACCAGTATATAGGCGGTTAAACGGATTTGTATAGTAACCACGAGCCACTCGGTACAAATACCGTTTGCCTTTAGCGGAATAGCGGGCATGAAAATCGGCATCAACGATTTCAGCTTTAAGAATTTCGATGTCTAATGGCATCAACGAATTCATCGCTTTCAGCATCGACTCAGCCGGAATATTTCCCGGGTAATCAAAACTGATCACCTGACCTAAAGCGTGAACACCAGAATCAGTTCGGCCTGAACCATCGACATGCACTGGCTGCCCCTTCGTCATTTTGGTTAAAGCTTTTTGCAGCACACCTTGGACTGTGCGCTGTTTTGGTTGAACCTGATAGCCAGCAAAGTTGGTGCCATCATAGGCCAGTGTTACCTTGTAATGCGTCATGATGTCCCTTCTATTAAGCACGCAACAACAGCAACAGACCGGTTAAAACAAGCATCCCGCCTGCTGCAACCCAGTCGCGCCGATGATAGCGTAGGATACGGTACTTCGTTCGGTCATCGCCGCCTTGGTAGCCACGCGCTTCCATAGCAGTAGCCAATTCATCGGCAGTCGTAAAGCTTGAGACAAATAGTGGAATTAGCAACGGTACAACAGCCTTCATCTGCTGGAAAATGTTACCTTCACCGAAATCGACACCACGGGCACGCTGCGCATTCATGATTTTGGTCGTTTGATCCATCAGCGTGGGTACGAAACGCAAGGCAATCTGCAAAACCAAAGCCAGCTCGGTTACTGGTACGCGAATGACCCGCAGTGGCTTCAACAGGCTTTCCACCGCATCAGCTAGCGACAGCGGCTGGGTACTCAAGGTGAGCAAAGTGGACATGAAAATGATCAACACAAACCGGACAAAGATAAAGGCTCCGTTTATCAGACCAAATTCAGTAATCCATAACCAGCCCCAATGCCAGTAAACTGTACCACCACGAACGAATAGCACCTGCAGCACAACCGTAAACAAAATCAGCCAAATCAGTGGGCGAACCCCCTTAAGGAAGAAGCCGATTTTGATACCTGATAGCCAAATCATGAACAGTGTCGCTACAAACATCATTAGGTATGTCTGCCAATTATTGGCTAAAAAGACAATCCCAATATAGTAGAAGCTGGCGATAAGTTTGGTTCGCGGATCTAATCGATGAACCCACGAGTCGCCGGGAATATAGCGGCCTAGCAGTAATTTATCCACGCTGGCCACCTCCAATTTGCGGCACCAATTGATCTGCCAACTCGCTTTCAGTTAGCGGTTGCGGATCAAAGTGGAACCCCTTAGCTGCTAATTGTTGCGCCAGTTGCGCCGTCTTTGGCAGCCCTAGCTGATTCGCTTTTAACCAAGCTGGGTCAGCAAAAATCTCTCGCGGTGTTCCGGTTTTGATTAACTTGCCTTCTGCCATGACCCAAACTGTATCCGCATAGTCTGCCACATCATCCATTTGATGTGTCACCAACACGATCGTTTGTCCTTGCTCGCGATGCAACTGTTCAAACATTTGCATCATCTCATGGCGTCCTGAGGGGTCCAGGCCCGCCGTTGGCTCGTCCAGTACTAATACCTCCGGCTGCATCGCCAACACGCCTGCAATCGCAACACGACGCATCTGACCACCAGACAGATCAAACGGCGACTTTTCCAACACATCATGCGGTAAGCCAACCATTTTGACCATTTTATCGGCCAAAGCTAAGGCATCTTTTCCGCTAACCCCAAAATTTTGGGGGCCAAAAGCGATATCCTTAGCGACTGTTTGTTCAAACAACTGATTTTCCGCAAATTGGAAAACCATCCCGACTTTTTGCCGTAGCGGCTTGAGGTTCTTATTGTTAGTTTCATTGGTAATGACCTTGTCGCCAATCGTCACCGTGCCGGAAGTTGGTTTCAACAACGCGTTCAGATGTTGCAGAATGGTTGATTTGCCAGAACCGGTGTGACCGATAATTGCCGTATAGCTGCCGTCTCGAATAACCCCGCTCACATCTTTAATGCCATCACCAGCGAAAGGCGTACCTGCCTGATAGGTAAAGCTCACATGGTCGAATGTAATGTCCACAGGTAGTCTACCAACCTTTCATTGTCCATATAGTCTTTCGGCATCGCAATGCCGCGCTGGGCCAAAGCATCTTTCAGCTTCTCCGAGTATGGGACATCCAATCCCAGTCGTAATAATTCCATCCCATGCGAAAAGATCTCGCTTGGGGTACCAATCTCATTAATTTTGCCATCATTCAAGAGAATAATCCGGTGCGCTTCGGCCGCTTCATCAATATCATGTGTAATTGAAAGAACCGTCAACCCAAGTTCGTCTTTCAATTCCCGAATAACACCCAACACTTCTTGTCGACCAGCTGGGTCCAGCATTGATGTGGATTCATCTAAAATAATAATTTCCGGTCGCTGAGCCACGATGCCAGCGATGGCAACCCGCTGTTTTTGACCGCCAGACAACCGTGCCGGTTCCCGATCGGCAAAAGCCGTCATGCCAACACGATCCAAGGCCTCGTCAACTCGCTTAATCATCTCCGGTCGCGGGACGCCACGATTCTCTAAGCCAAAAACGACATCATCTGCGACTGTCGCACCGACAAACTGATTATCAGGATTCTGAAAAACAATGCCGACTTTGGCGCGAATATCCCAAACGGTTTCTTCACTCAACGTCATGCCTGCTACCTGCACAGTACCGGATTCCGGTGCCAGCAAACCATTTAGATTTTTGGCAAGGGTACTCTTCCCACTGCCGTTGTGCCCGATGATCGCCAGCCACTCACCCTTGGACACATCAAATGAAACATCCGTCAGCGCTTGCTGTTTGGCTTCAGGATAAGTGTAATTCAAATGTTGAACACGAATGACGTTGCCCACGATGCCCCTTCTTCCTACGCTTTGTATACCGGATAATGATACCATATTTTACTTAGCCGATGGGAGTTAGGCTCCCCTTGTCTTGCAGTTTCCAAGCCATGACGACATGGGTGAAAATCATGCATCCATGAAAAACAGGTTTGCTAGAAATTATTTTTAACGATATCGGGATTAGTACTAAGGAATGCAAAAACCGCACTAAATATCAAACTGCCAACCAACAACATCCAAGCCTGTACTCACATCGGAGTCGCATTCAACATCACCATGCCAAATTGACTGTTACCATTCACGATCAATTGATTAGTGTGCATTGTCATCAGCAAAAGCACAAGGAAAATGACTGTTAAATAGCGAGAACCGTTCACAAACAGTCCTGCATATGCGGCGCCGATCCCGACTGGCATAATGACAACAAAACTAAGCATTGCCAGCAGCAGAAAGCCGTCAAGTGAGTGTGGTTTCGTCAACCAAGACAGTGGATACCATTGAGCAAGAAGCAAAATGATGACCCAGAAAGTCGTTAGTGGTATAAGTGTTTTGGGCAACGCAGGGGGTAGTTTTTGCTTGCGATATTGTCGTCCCGTCAGATAACCACTTAACATCGATATGAGCCAAGCATATGACAGCCATTGTACAGTAACGCTGCCGTTAGCAAGGTGATCCACTTCCGGCATCAATAAACCACCTGTGCTGCCATTTGGTGGTGTTAACAAGACCAACAGGAGAACCCAAACAATGGCAATCAGTGACCAAATGCCGATGACATATAATCCAATCTGCCATGGTGCTCTTTGTTTAAGCCAATTGTGCATGTTGTTAACCTCCGTTATTTTGCAGTATACAGGAAAAACCGCCAATTTTGGCGGTTTTCTGCGAGGTTTTTCAGGTTTTCTGTGGTTCATGCTATTGTGGGAATGTTCTATTCTTGGCAATACCATTGAGCTTCTGCGCGTTCTATAACGCGCTCGCAGTCGCAGAAACCTACGTGTAAGGACCTCGAACCTAATGACCAAAGTACAGTCATTAGGTTCGAGGCCACTTACACTCCGGTTTCTACCCGGGCTGGCTCGTGCTTCCACAAAAAAATCATTTAATGATGGAGACAACCGGTTGCCCGGTGCTCTCAAGCTAGACTAAGCAGGAACTGGGCCTGCCATCATCGTAACGCTCCATCGATCAAATGATCAAAGTTGGTTGACCGCGTGGGCCATCCATTTTTAACTGTGTTTAGACGAGCTCAATGATAACCATTGGTGCACCGTCACCGCGACGTGGCGCAGTCTTCAAGATGCGGGTGTAACCGCCCTTGCGATCTGCGTATTTTGGTGCCAAGTCACTGAACAGCTTTTGCAAAGCGGACTTCACAACAACACTGTTGTCATCTTGTTCCTCGACACTCGCGATTTCATTGCGAACGTAAGCTGCTGCTTGGCGACGGGCGTGCAAATCGCCGCGTTTGCCCAAAGTAATCATCTTTTCAGCAGTTGAACGAACTTCTTTAGCGCGGGCTTCAGTCGTGACGATCCGTTCATTGATCAAAAGATCAGTGGTCAGGTCACGCAACAATGCCTTACGTTGTGAGCTGGTCCGCCCTAATTTACGGTAACTCATGGATTGGCCTCCTTTTCGAAATTAGTCTTCTTTACGCAATCCTAAGCCGAGATCTGCCAACTTGTTTTTAACTTCTTCAAGTGACTTACGACCTAAATTACGTACTTTCATCATATCGGCTTCTGTTTTGTTGGTTAACTCCTGAACTGTGTTGATCCCAGCACGCTTCAAGCAGTTGTAAGAACGAACGGACAAGTCAAGCTCTTCGATAGTCATCTCAAGCATCTTTTCCTTGTGAGTCTCTTCTTTTTCAACCATGATTTCAGCGTTCTTGGCTTCATCCGTCAAATTGACGAAGATGTCCAAGTGTT
The DNA here is from genome assembly GCF_000829035.1 of Lacticaseibacillus paracasei subsp. paracasei. Taxonomy (NCBI): domain Bacteria; kingdom Bacillati; phylum Bacillota; class Bacilli; order Lactobacillales; family Lactobacillaceae; genus Lacticaseibacillus; species Lacticaseibacillus paracasei. Next base: position 2,566,323 of record NZ_AP012541.1, read on the forward strand.
CTGTCAGGATCTTCGCTGCTAAGCTGATGGCTTCTCGTGGTGAGATTGAGCCATTAGTCCATACATCCAGCGTTAACTTGTCGAAATCATTCCGACGGCCAACACGGGTGCTTTCAACTTGATAGTTAACCCGGCTGATCGGGGTGAAAATCGAGTCGATCGGCAAAACACCGATTGGCATGTCATCAGACTTGTTTTGGTCAGCTGCCACATACCCGCGACCCTTTTTAACGGTCATACGTACATGGAAGTGCCCGCCATCTGCAACAGTACAGATATACTGTTCAGGATTTAAGACCTCAACATCAGGATCAGCGACGATATCAGCAGCAGTTACCTTAGCCGGACCGTTGACATCAATTTCGATGTTCTTGTCTTCATCAGTGTTCATTTTGAGTGCCAATTTTTTGATATTCAAAATGATCTGGGTCACATCTTCCAGCACACCGTCAATCGTGGAGAACTCATGTAGTACCCCGTCGATTTGGATGCTGCTGATAGCTGCCCCAGGCAATGAAGAAAGAAGGATCCGCCGCAACGAGTTACCTAAAGTAGTACCGTAGCCGCGTTCCAACGGTTCAACCACAAACTTGCCATAGTTGGTGCTTTCGTCAACTTTGGTAATGTTCGGCTTTTCGAATTCGATCATCTAGTTTGTACCCCTTTCAAAACGAGAAGTGAAGATTTGTCTGCCTGACCGTTAAAGCGGCCGAAGGGTAACAATTAAACACGACGACGCTTTGGAGGACGAGAACCGTTATGCGGAACCGGTGTAACATCACGGATCGCAGTAACTTCAAGACCAGTTGCCTGAAGTGAACGGATCGCAGCTTCACGGCCAGAACCTGGGCCCTTAACCGCAACTTCAACCGACTTCATGCCATGTTCCATTGATTCCTTTGCAGCAGCTTCAGCAGCCATCTGCGCAGCAAAAGGCGTCGACTTACGACTGCCTTTAAAGCCGAGTGCACCAGCAGAGGACCAAGCGATCGCATTGCCGCGAGGGTCCGTGATCATTACTAAGGTGTTGTTGAATGTTGAGTGGATATGAGCCACGCCAGATTCAACGTTCTTGCGGACACGGCGCTTCCGCGTAGTTTTTCTACCTGCCATCGATCAATGACCTCCTTTAATTATTTTTTCTTACCTGCCATGCTTGCTTTCTTCCCTTTGCGGGTGCGAGCATTGTTTTTGGTGTTTTGCCCACGAACTGGCAAGCCACGACGATGACGGATGCCGCGATATGAACCGATTTCCATCAATCGCTTGATGTTCAGGTTTACTTCACGACGAAGGTCACCTTCAACCTTAACGGAGTCTAAGGCTGCACGAATCTTGTCTTCTTGTTCTGGGGTCAGGTCATCTTGACGAACGTTTTCCGGAACACCGGCATTCTTGAGGACCTTTTGAGCGGTTGTCTTGCCAACACCATAAATATAGGTTAAGGCAATGACGATTTGCTTACCACGTGGTAAGTCGACACCTGCGATACGAGCCATGTACAATGACACCTCCTATTGAATTAGTTTGTATTATCCCTGACGTTGCTTATGCTTTGGGTTTGCAGAGCAGATAATCATGACCCGGCCTTTACGACGGACCACTTTGCAGTGCTCGCACATCTTTTTAACAGATGGACGTACTTTCATGAGAATTTAGCCTCCTTGAGTTGGCAACTACTTGAAACGGTAAGTGATTCGGCCTTTGGTCAGATCATATGGGGAGAGCTCCACCGTTACCTTATCTCCTGGTAAAATCCGGATATAGTGCATGCGAATTTTACCGGAAACATGGGCGAGGATCTCTGCGCCGTTTTCAAGTTTGACTTTGAACATCGCGTTGGGTAAGGTATCCGTCACGGTGCCTTGGATCTCAATTACATCGTCTTTTGCCACGAAGTGTTTCCTCCTAAAAATTATTGGTTCTATTAACGCGCGAAAAGGGTGAGGCCGATTGGCACTCACCGCATACCGCGATATTGTACCATAATTCTTCGACTTTGAAAACAGTCATGAGGGGCGTGCAATCGTCCAAGCACTTACTTTGCCACAGCAGCCAAAATCGCTTTGATCTCGGCAAACACCTTATCAATGTCCTGGTCGCCATTAACCGTGTGAAGCAGGCCCTTCTTTTCATAGAAGTCCAACAGCGGTGTGTTCATTTCGATGTTTACCTTGAGGCGATTTTTAACCGTTGCCGGTTTGTCATCTTCACGCTGGAAGAATTCATGACCGCCGCAACGATCACAAGTGCCGGCAACCTTTGGCGGGTTGTAGATTTTGTGATAAGTCGCGCCGCATGTCTTGCAAATAAAACGGCCAGACAAACGATCGACTAGTTTTGCAGGTGCAACATCGATATTGATGACAGCATCTAACGGTTTCTTCAGATCGGCTGTAATCGTTTCGAGTGCCTCTGCTTGTTGGATGGTGCGCGGGAAGCCATCAAGCATATAACCAGCATCGGTATCAGATTCAGCGAGTCGTTCCTTGACAATGCCATTCGTGACCGAGTCCGGTACGAGTTGCCCCTTATCAATGAAACCTTTCGCTTCTTTACCTAATGCGGTACCAGCAGCCATCGCAGCTCGGAACATGTCACCGGTTGAAATATGTGCAATCGGATAAGTGTCTTCGATCCGTTCTGCTTGAGTACCTTTCCCTGCACCGGGAAGTCCCATTAAAATGAGATTCACGTTGCATCCTCCTCTAAACGCGCTCGCCAGACTAGAACCTGACGTATAAACGCTCTTAAACACAATAACCGAACCCGGTCATCATACTCAGATTCGCTTACACATTGGACTCTAATCAAGCTGACTCACGTTCTGTTTAAATGACGTTTATTTTTTACTGTCGCCTTTAATCAAGTCTCCGCGAATGAAACCGATATACTCGCGTTTCATGAGTAAGCCGTCTAACTGACGAACCAATTCAATCGCTGTCATGACGACAATCAAGAGACTTGTGCCGCCCAGTCCGATTGACTGTGGCAAGCCCCAAATGTTGGCAGCTAACTGTGGCAGCAATGCAACCAGGCCAAGGAACAATGCCCCGACGGTTGATAACCGCATCAGTAAACGCGAGATATAATTCTCGGTTTCTTTTCCTGGCCAAACGCCTGGAATGTAACTGCCTTGTTTGGTTAAGTTCTCAGAGACCTTTTCGGGATTGACCTGAACAAACGCATAGAAGAACGTGAAAAGAATGATTAGAAGCGTGTAGATCGCAGTCCCGGCAGGTTTTTGCATATTGAAGATGTTGGTCATGACTTGATACCAGCCATCACCGCTATGATTCTTTTGAAAAGCCATCAGAATTGTTTGCGGAGTTACGATGAAGGAACTCGCAAAGATAACTGGAATAACGCCGGCCACGTTGACCTTTAAAGGCAAGTAGCTGTTGCTGCCTGCGCTGGTGACACGCCGGGTATATTGAATCGGAATCTTGTAATTTGCTTGCTGTACCCATGTGACAAACGTGATCACTAGGATCACGATAATGGCTAAGGCTGCCATGAAGGCAATCCCTTTCCAGATTTCGGCACCAGAGTATACCTGAACGTTATCGCGGTATAGCTCTTGAAGGCCAGAAGGCAAGCGAGCAATGATCCCGGAAAAGATCAGCAAGGAAACCCCATTACCAAGACCTTTATCAGTGATCTGTTCACCCATCCAAGTCAGCAACATGGTGCCGCCGGTTAAGATGATCCCGATCGTGATATAGGTGCTAACAGACGGATTTTTGACCAAGCCCATCGAACTTAACGTTTGAAAGCCGGCCGTAATCCCAATTGCCTGAAAGAACCCGAAGATAATGGTTAAGTAACGAGTCACCTGATTCAGCTTACGCCGACCAACTTCCCCTTGCTTGCTCCATTCAACAAACTTCGGAACGATATCCATCTGCAGCAGCTGAACCACAATCTGTGCCGTAATGTACGGTGAGACCCCCATCGAGAAGATGGAGTACTGGGCCAGTCCGCCACCACTGACAGTATCCAGCAGTGAGATCAGGCCTGTCGAACCGATTGATTGCAGCGCCTTTGCATTGACCCCGGGCACTGCGATCAGTGTACCTAATCGATAGACCAATAAAACCGCTAAAGTGAAGAGGATCTTGTTACGGATGTCTTTAACCTTGAGCGCGTTTTTCAGGGTCCTCAGCATTAGATCACCTCAATCGAACCGCCAGCTGCTTCAACAGCAGCCTTCGCTGCAGCAGAAGCCTTTGCTACCTTAATGGTCAGTTTTTTCTCAAGCTTGCCGTCTGCCAGCAGCTTGACGCCGTTCTTTTCGTTCTTAACGATACCAGCATCGATCAAGGCTGCTGGGGTTACTTCGGCGCCATCGTCGAAGCGGTTAAGATCGGAAAGGTTAACAACAGCATATTCTTTGCGGTTAATGTTGTTGAAACCGCGTTTTGGCATACGCCGGAACAATGGCATCTGGCCACCTTCGAAGCCAAGACGCGTTTTGCCGCCCTGACGTGCCAATTGACCCTTTGTCCCTTTACCAGCTGTCTTACCTTGACCGCTAGAAGTACCACGGCCCAGACGCTTGCGGGAATGACGGGAGCCGACACTCGGCTTTAATTCGTGCAATTGCATACTCTTGGGCACCTCCTTGTCGAAATAATGTTATTAATCCTTGATTTCTTCAACGGAAACCAAGTGTGAAATCTGGAAAATCGCACCACGAGTGGCTGCGTTGTCAGGCTTGATCACTGAGCTATTAACTCGAGCTAAGCCTAATTCCTTCACAATTTTACGTTGCTTAGGAAGACGGTGGGCAGCACTACGGGTCAAAGTAATCTTCAATTGAGCCATGTGTTTACCTCCTAGTCTTCTAATGATGACGCAGAAACGCCACGCAATTCAGCAACTTGTTCACGGGTACGCAGTTGTGTCAACCCGTCCATCGTTGCCCGGATCATGTTGATCGGGGTGTTACGGCCGAGTGACTTGCTGGTAATATCAGCAATGCCGGCAAGTTCCATGACGGAACGGATAGCGCCACCAGCAGCAACCCCAGAACCTTCTTCAGCAGGCTTCAGCAAAACTTCGCCGGCGCCAAAATGGCCGATAACTTCATGAGGAATCGTTGTGCCGACAATCGGTACTTCGATCAAGCTCTTCTTGGCCGCGTCAACAGCTTTACGGATCGCTTCAGGAACTTCTTGGGCCTTACCAGTTGCAAAGCCGACGTGACCATTCTTATCACCGACGATCGCGATCGCAGCAAAACGCAGACGACGTCCACCTTTAACAACTTTCGTGACACGGTTGATGGAAACGACTTGGTCTTCTAAGTCCAATTGGTTTGGATCGATAAATGATGCCATGTGTTGGTTATCCTCCTTTTTTCTAGAATTCGAGGCCATTTTCACGTGCTGCTTCAGCTAACGCAGCAACGCGACCATGGTACAGATAACCACCACGGTCAAAGACCACAACTTTATGACCATCAGCAACAGCACGCTTGGCGATCAACGCGCCAACTTGTGCAGAAGCAGCAGTCTTGTTTTCAGGATCTTTAATGTCCTTATCAAGAGTGGAGGCACTTGCTAGCGTCACACCCGCTACGTCATCAATTAATTGTGCGTAGATGTTTTTATTCGAACGGAAAATGTTCAAGCGTGGGCGCTCGCTCGTACCAGAAATCTTGCCTCGTACGCGGGCGTGACGCCGTTGCCGAGTCTTGTTCTTATCTGGCTTAGAAATCACAATGTTCACCTCTTGTTAAATTTGTTGAAGGTTAAGACTACTTACCAGTCTTACCTTCCTTACGACGGACATGTTCGTCAACGTAACGAATCCCCTTACCCTTATAAGGTTCAGGTGCACGGACGGAACGAACAACGGCTGCAAACTGGCCAACAACCTGTTTCGAGATCCCGCTGATGATGATCTGAGTGGTGCTTGGAACTTCAACAGTGACACCCTTAGGCGCGGTCATTTCAACTGGATGGGAATAGCCAACGTTCAAAACAAGCTTTTCGCCTTGTTTTTGTGCACGATAGCCGACACCGACCAACTTCATTTCTTTCTTGTAGCCTTCGGTAACCCCGACGACCATGTTGTTCAAGTTGGCCCGCATTGTTCCGTGGACAGCCTTGTAGGAATCATCAGGACGCGTGAAGTTGATCTCGTCGCCTTCCTGGTGCATTTCGATTTCCGGGGCAAAATGACGGGTCAATTCGCCTTTCGGGCCCTTAACCGTAATGTTGTCGCCATCTTTTGTGATGGTGACACCGGCTGGGACTTTAATGACTTTATAACCAATACGACTCACTTATCGGCACCTCCTTTTTGATATATTGAATTACCAAACGTAGGCGAGTACTTCGCCGCCGACGTTCTTGGCACGAGCTTCCTTGTCGGTGATAACACCTTCGGAAGTTGAGATGATAGCAATCCCTAAGCCGTTTAAGACCTTAGGAACAGCATCACTTTTAACGTATGAGCGCAGACCCGGTTTGGAGATCCGCTTCAAGCCAGAGATAACCCGTTCATTATTCTTACCATACTTCAAGAAAATGCGGATAACGCCTTGCTTGTCATCATCAATAACTTCATAGTCACGGATGAACCCTTCACGTTTCAGAATCTCAGAAATGTCTTTTTTCATCTTAGATGCAGGTACGACCAAGGATTCGTGACGCACCATGTTGGCGTTACGGATCCGGGTCAAGTAATCTGCGATTGGATCGGTCAAGACCATTGATTTAACCTCCTTTGTCTAGTGATTACCAGCTAGCTTTGCGCATGCCTGGAATTTGGCCGGCATGTGCTAACTCACGAAGGCAAATCCGGCAGAGTTTGAATTTACGATAAACGGAATGTGGACGGCCACAACGTTGGCACCGCGTATATTCCTGGACTGCAAATTTTGCAGGCCGATTGTTCTTAGCGATCATTGACTTCTTAGCCAAGTAGCGGACCTCCCTTATTTGGCGAATGGCATCCCGACTTGCGTCAGCAATTCGAGAGCTTCTTCATCAGTATTTGCCGTTGTAACGATGACAACATCCAACCCACGAACACGATTAACCTTATCGTAATCGATTTCTGGGAAGATCAGTTGTTCTTTAACACCCAAGGTATAGTTCCCGCGACCATCGAAGGACTTGGGGGAAATACCATGGAAGTCACGCACACGCGGCAGGGAGACATTGATCAGCTTATCCAAGAAATCATACATGCGTTCGCCGCGAAGGGTAACCTTTGCGCCGATTGGCATGCCTTCACGCAGACGGAAGCCAGCGATACTCTTCTTAGCCTTGGTGATCAGTGGATGTTGACCAGAGATCAGGGTCAGTTCGTCAACTGCTTCATCCAGCAATTTGGCGTTCTGAGTCGCATCACCAACACCCATGTTCAAAACGATCTTTTCGATCTTCGGTGCCTGCATGGTGCTCTTGTAGTTAAACTTGCTTACCAATGCAGGAGCGATTTCTTTGCTATAACGTTCTTCAAGACGATTCTCCATGAAAAAGTTTGTCCTCCTTCCCTATTATTTATCGATTGCGGTGCCAGACTTCTTAGCAATCCGCACTTTGTTGCCATCTTTAACTTCAGAACCGATCCGTGTCGGCTTATTGGTATCTGGATCAAGAAGCATCACATTGGACACGTGAATAGGTGCTTCCTTATCGATAATACCGCCTTGCGGATTAGCATTGTTAGGCTTTTGGTGCTTCTTGATCATGTTAATGCCTTCAACGACAACTTTATCAGCGTCCTTCAAGACTTTAGTGATCTGGCCTTCTTTGCCGGCATCTTTGCCGCGCATGACCCGCACTTTGTCACCAGTTTTGAACTTCATGTATCGCACCTCCTATTTGGTCAGAATGATTAAAGTACTTCGGGCGCTAAGGAGACGATCTTCATGAAATCGCCGTCACGCAGTTCACGTGCCACAGGTCCAAAGATACGAGTCCCACGAGGGCTCTTGTCGGCGTTAATGATAACTGCTGCGTTCTCATCGAACTTGATGTAAGAACCGTCAGCGCGACGGGCGCCAGACTTGGTCCGTACAATGACAGCCTTGACAACGTCAGCCTTCTTGACAACGCCACCTGGTGTTGCTTGTTTTACAGTTGCGACAACGACATCACCGATGTTACCAGTCTTACGGTATGAACCGCCAAGTACTTTAATCACCAGGATTTCGCGCGCGCCGGAATTATCCGCCACTTTAAGGCGACTTTCTTGTTGTATCACGGAATGGTCCTCCTTTCATCCGAAAAATTGATTAGATGATAACTGCCTTTTCGACAATGTTCAATAAACGGAAACGCTTATTGCGTGATAAAGGACGTGTTTCTGCGATCCGCACGATATCGCCAGTTTTAGCGGTATTGTCTTCATCATGCACGTAATACTTCTTGGAGTACTTCATACGCTTGCCGTAAACAGGGTGCATCTTGACCGTGCTGACTTCCACGGTGATCGTCTTGTCCATTTTATCTGAGACCACGCGGCCTTGATAAACCTTACGAGAATTACGTTCTGCCAAGGTAAATGTCTCCTTTCCGATTATTTATTGAGTGCCTGTTGCCGAAGGACCGTTTTGATCCGTGCAATGTTTTTCCGAACCTGACTCAAGCGAGCGGTGTTTTCCAATTGGCCAGTCGCCTGTTGGAAGCGCAAGTTGAACAGCTCTTCTTTATATTGCTTCTCTTTGTCGAGCATCTCAGCAGTGGTTAATGCAGTAATTTCTTTAGCCTTCATTTGATTGCCCACCTACTTCCTCGCGTGAAACGATCTTGGTACGGATCGGGAGTTTGTTGGATGCCAAACGCAAAGCTTCCTTTGCGACTGCTTCGGAAACGCCACCGACTTCAAACATGATCTTTTCACGTTTAACGACAGCAACCCATCCAGTTGGTGCACCTTTACCATTACCCATCCGGACGCCAACACCTTTACTGGTGTAGGACTTATGAGGGAAAATGCGGATCCATACTTTCCCACCACGCTTCATATAACGGGTCATTGCGACACGAGCAGCTTCGATCTGACGGTTGGTGATCCAGTGGGATTCCAATGCTTCCAAACCATATTCACCGAAATCGACGTTACGGCCGCCTTTAGCTGCACCGCGCATCTTCCCACGGAATTCGCGACGATGCTTTACACGCTTAGGTACTAACATTGATTATTTCCCTCCTTTCACACTATTTTGCTTTGGCTTTTCAGGTAAAATCTCACCACGATTGATCCAGGTTTTGATCCCGATACGGCCATAAGTTGTTGCGGCTTCTTCCCATGCGTAGTCGATATCGGCACGCAAGGTATGCAATGGTACTAAGCCTTCATTGTAATGTTCGCGACGTGCAATATCCGCACCATTCAAACGACCGGAAGCTTGGGTTTTGATCCCCTTGGCACCTGCTCGCATGGTCCGTTGCATTGCTTGACGCATTGCACGACGGAAAGCGATCCGTTGTTCAAGCTGACGGGCGATGTTTTCGCCAACAAGCTTGGAATCCAGATCAGGTTTCTTAATTTCCACGATGTTGATGTGAACTTGGCGGCCAGTCAGCTTGTTCAGCTGCTTACGCAAGTTTTCAACTTCAGAACCGCCTTTACCGATAACCATACCCGGCTTAGCAGTATGAATGGAAATGTTGACGCGCTTTGCGGCACGTTCGATTTCGATACGTGATACGGAAGCATCTTGCAGCTTCTTGTTAATGAAGTTTCGGATTTCAATGTCTTCATGCAGAAAGGCTGCAAAGTCTTTGTCTGCATACCATTTGGCATCCCAGTCACGGATGACACCGACACGGAAACCGGTTGGATTAATCTTTTGACCCACGCGTTATCCCTCCTTATGCTTCTTTTTCGGATACAACCACGGTAACGTGGCTTGTCCGTTTGTTGATTGGTGATGCGCTCCCCTTGGCACGAGGACGGAACCGCTTGAGGGTCGGGCCTTCGTTGACGTAAGCCTTGCTTACATAAAGGTTTTGTGCATCTAAGTCATAGTTATGTTCTGCATTAGCGATGGCAGACTTGAGTACCTTCTCGATGATCGGTGAACCGGATCGAGGGGTGAATTCTAAGATTGCCAATGCTTCAGCAACATCGCGACCGCGAATCAAGTCGATTACCAGGCGCGCTTTGCGAGCAGCAATCCGAACTGTCTTGGCCGTTGCCGTTGCAGACGTAATTTGATCAGCCATGAATGTTGTGCTCCTTTCTAGCGTGCTGTTGTCTTCTTGTCGTCGGTGTTATGACCGCGGAAGGTACGCGTAGGAACGAATTCGCCCAACTTGTGACCAACCATGTCTTCACTCACGAAAACTGGGACATGCTTACGACCATCATATACGGCGATGGTGTAGCCAATGAAACTTGGAAAAATGGTGGAACGACGGGACCATGTACGAATAACGGTCTTCTTGTCGTTATCTGCCTGCGCTTCAATCTTCTTCAGGAGATGAGCGTCGGCAAAAGGTCCTTTTTTAAGACTGCGACCCATTTTGTGACCTCCTTTAATCGATGTAACACTTCAATGTGTTTACTTCGCTCTGCGGTGACGAACGATGAATTTCTCAGACTTAGCCTTGTGATCCCGGGTCTTCTTACCCAAGGTCTTCTTGCCCCATGGTGACATTGGAGATGGATGGCCAATTGGTGCTTTACCTTCACCACCACCATGCGGGTGATCGTTAGGGTTCATAACTGATCCACGAACTGTCGGACGGAAGCCCAACCAGCGCTTGCGGCCAGCTTTACCAATACTGATCAGCTCATGTTGCTCGTTACCAACGGCACCAATTGTGGCACGGTTTTCAGCCAAAATCAGACGAACTTCGCCTGAAGCTAACTTAACGGTAACGTACTTATCATTGTCTTTACCCAACAATTGGGCCGAAACACCAGCTGAACGTGCTAATTGCGCGCCCTTACCTGGCTTCAGTTCGATGTTATGGATAGTTGTCCCGGCTGGAATATTCTTCAATTGCAATGAGTTGCCGACTTTGATATCGACATCTTCACCAGAATAAACCTTGTCGCCAACCTTGAGACCCTTAGGTGCCAAGATGTAAGACTTAACCCCATCTTCATAATGCAGCAGTGCAATGTTTGCGGTCCGATTTGGATCGTATTCGATTGCTTTAACTGTTGCAGCCATGCCATCCTTATTACGTTTGAAGTCGATCACACGGTAGAATTGCTTGTGACCGCCGCCACGATGACGCACGGTGATGTGACCATGGGCATTACGTCCTGCAGTATGACTTTGGCTGACCAGCAAAGTCTTTTCAGGCTTTGTCTTGGTGATTTCAGCAAAATCAGACCCGGACATGTTGCGCCGGCCGTTGCTTGTTGGTTTGTACTTAATAATCGCCACGTGTTTTACCTCCTATAACGGATTTTTGTTACTTTTTATCGTTATCTTCGTCAGCGAAGATCTTGATTTCTTTGGAATCGGCGCTCAAGGCAATCAATGCCTTGCGACGACGACGCGTCATGCCTTCGTAACGGCCTTGACGCTTCTTCTTACCGCGAACGTTCGCGATGTTGACGTTGACAACCTTCACACCGAAGATTTCTTCAACAGCCTTGCGAACTTGCGGCTTGGTTGCATGCAGTGCAACTTCGAATGTGTATTTACGGTTATCCATTTCAGCCATCGATTGCTCGGTGACGATCGGACGTAAAATGATATCGCGTGCTTCCATTATGCAAGCACCTCCTCAATCTTTTGGAGCGCAGATTGGGTCAAGATTAATTTCTTGTAGTCAACAACGTCCAAAACGTTGATACCCTCTGCAGGAACAACTTTCACGTTCGGCAGGTTACGTGCGGCTTTGGCAGCAACTTCATTGCCGTCTTCCAACACAACCAGTGCCTTGTCGCTAACCTTCAAGCCATCCAAGACAGTTGCAAAAGCTTTTGTCTTAGGTGCATCGAAGTTCAAACCGTCAACAACGACCAAGTCGCTATCGAGAACCTTCTGTGAAAGTACGGATTTGATTGCCAAACGACGAACCTTCTTTGGCAGCTTGTATGCATAGCTGCGTGGGGTCGGTCCGAAGACGATCCCACCGCCACGCCATTGCGGGCTGCGGATTGAACCTTGGCGGGCACGACCAGTACCCTTTTGGCGCCAAGGCTTGCGACCGCCGCCAGAAACAGCAGAACGGTTTTTAACGGCGTGAGTACCTTGACGAAGGGAAGCGCGCTGCATCACGACTGCGTCAAACACGACGTTTTCATTTGGTTCGACTGCCCAGATGGCATCGTTGAGTTCAACTTTGCCGTTTTCTGAGCCATCTTGCTTATATAAAGTAACGTTAGCCATTAGTTATTGTCCTCCCTTCGTATTATTTAGCTGCTTTAACAGCAGAACGGATCGTAACAAAGGACTTGTTTGCCCCTGGGACATTACCTTTGATCAACAGAACATTGTGCTCTGTGTCAGCGGCAACGACTTGCAGGTTTTGCATGGTGCGGGTGTGGTTACCCATCCGACCAGGTAATTTCTTGCCCTTGAAGACCTTGTTAATGATGGCCCCAAGTGAACCTGGACGACGATGGTAACGAGAACCGTGCGCCATAGGACCGCGGGATTGGCCATCCTTCTTAATGTTGCCTTGATAACCGTGACCCTTGGAAGTACCAGTGACGTCCACAATGTCGCCTGCTGCGAATTCGTCAGCCTTAACTTCACTGCCGATTTCATAATCACTAAGCGCTACATCGCGGATTTCGCGAACGAAGCGCTTAGGGGTCGTGTCTGCCTTTTTGGCGTGACCGACGCTTGGCTTATTCGTCAAGACTTCACGCATATCGCCGTAGCCCAGCTGTACTGCTTCGTAGCCGTCAGATTCAACGGTCTTGACCTGCATTACAACGTTTGGAGTTACGTCGACAACAGTAACGGGTACGAGTTCGCCGTTATCGGTGAAGACCTGCGTCATGCCAACTTTTTTGCCTAAGATTCCTTTACGTGCCATGGGTACACCTCCTATTTTCTAAGAATTATAATTTAATTTCGATATCGACGCCGCTTGGCAAGTCGAGCTTCATCAAAGCATCAACTGTCTTCGGTGTTGGGTTAACAATATCGATCAGACGTTTATGCGTCCGCATTTCGAATTGTTCACGTGAATCCTTGTACTTATGCGGGGAACGTAGAACCGTGTAAAGTGTACGTTCCGTTGGCAGAGGGATCGGGCCTGAAATTGTTGCGCCTGTGCGCTTTGCAGTCTCCACGATCTTGTCTGCGGATTGATCGAGAATCCGGTGTTCATAAGCCTTAAGCCGGATCCGAATCTTTTGTTTTGCCATTGTGTGACCTCCTTCGTCTATTATCAGTTAGTAGACTAGCTCCGTGAAAATTACCAACACGCTGCCGTGGCAAAGCGGCCGGGCGTGTCGCAACCTCTCACATCCGCGCTACTCTGGTTCACCTTTGGAACCAAGTGCATAGTTGTCCCCTTTGAGAAACAGCACTCTTGATAGTATACAAAATCTCCCCCGCCATTACAAGGTTTTCTTTCGGTTTACAAAAAATATGTTAGAAGCAAACTTATTCCTTTGAACAGCTGCTTGTGCTAAATTCAAATTAAAGCCTTAACTTTTGAATAACCATAGAAAGAAGGGAGGCAGTTGATGAAATTTGACCATTACAAAAAGCTCGTCAACTCAACTTTAGATATTCTACTCGGTTTTTTAGCCATTGTCGTGGTAATTTTTATGCTACGCTACATTCTCGATATCGGTAGTCTGATCCTTCAACCACTTTCGACTGCTTTGTTTGGCAAAGTCATTCAGGAAGTTACCAGCTTCTTCATGCTCTTTGAATTTGTGATCATGCTGGTTCGCTACATTGAGGAAGGTCATCACATTCCTATCCGCTACCTTATTTTAATTTCAATGACCGCCATCTTACGCCAACTGCTCGTGCTGCATGACCGCGGGACTGAAACCTTGCTTTTAACCTTGGCCATTTTGGTATTAGCCGGTGTACTCACGGTGTTTTCGTTTGTCAGTGGCGATTTCAAACAGTCGCAGGATGGTAAAAACGTTGATATTGACCAACACTTTTAACTTTGTTTTTTCTCGTTTCTTCTATATTAATTTATACACGCAAAAAGGCACCGCAGCGAAAATCATTGCGGTTCCTTTTTTGCGTGCGTCGCTGATTAGCCAAGCGCTGATATATTGACTGTTAGCTGATCAAAGCACCGTTTTAAATCTTGCCAACCAAGTCTGCCCCTGGTGTCAGTGTCTTAGCGCCCGGTTGCCAGTTAGCTGGGCAAACCTGATCGCCGTGAGCAGCAACGAATTGCGCCGCTTGCAAAGTCCGTAGAATCTCATCGGCATTACGGCCAATACCAAAGTTATTGACGGCATAGGCTTGAATCACACCATCGGGATCAATGATAAAAGTCCCACGGAAGGCTTGACCGCTAGCTTCGTCACGGACATCCAACGCCGTTGCCAGTTTACCTGCAGGATCGGCAAGCATTGGGTATTGAATCTTCTTAATGGTGGGACTCGCCTCGGCCCATGCCATATGTACAAACTCGGTATCCTCAGAAGCAGAATAGACTTCAGCTCCAACAGCTTGGAACCGCTCATAGTGATCTTGCAAGTCGCCAAGTTCTGTCGGGCAAACGAAAGAAAAATCGGCAGGATAGAAACAAATCACTGCCCACTTGCCCTTAAGATCAGTATCACTGACTTCATGGAAATCGCCATGTTGATAGGCGTTCAACTTAAACGCCGGTAAATGTTGGCCAATATAGCTCATGATATTGCCTCCATTTTTAGAATGATTATTATTTACATATTCACCGTACCTTTTCCTTATGCAATTATCAAGCATTGGCAAAAAATTCTGCCTTTTTGTCGGCAGTCAACTTTGGCCACCTTTACCCGTTTAATGATGCCGATCTCCTATAATAAGGCATATGAGAATATGTGTTCACATCACGCCGTCATCATGCGCTTGCCTTCCCAGAAATCGGGTTGGTTCGCCCTCAGCAAAAAACCGAGTCTGCATTCATTCGCAAACCCGGCTGCACAACTGCTATAAATACTTGCCAGTATCATCTTCGTTTTGATAATTCTTCAGACTTTTACGCAAGACCCAAACCACATAATCACGAATATGTTTGGGAGCCAGGACTTTTACGAGATCCCCTTGTCCTTGGAGCCACATCCGGACGCCAAAACCATCGTTAACTGGAATCGTAATGTGATAAACCTTTCTTGCGTATGGATTCTTAATAAACGGACGATCACGGACATTTTTCCAATCAACAATGGCCTCAGGAAAACGATCAAGGACAAACTGCGGATCATAACTGTAGAGAATTTCCAAATTGATCGGTTTGCCTAAATACGGATACCACGTGTGATTCTGTAAGCGTCCGCCGCGGAATCGCTCATCATGATCATGGGTCGGCTGCTGACGATGATAGGTAATATTGCGCATATAGTCGAGCCGAAATCGGACGAATTTGCCCTCGTCCGGATCATCATCCGCCTGTTCATCGCTGCCATCAACAATAAGATAGAAGAAGAGATCGCCAAAAAACAAGCCGGTTGGCAGTCGCCGGTCAAAGTGCCGCATTTCGCCGTGATACACGTGATCAAAGCTGATCAGTTCGTGATTAACGATAGCTTGGCTCAATCGGGCCAACCGATTAGTCAACGATATTTTGGGGACACCACGATACTCAAAAACTGGATTTTTGGTAAGCCGATCCAATCCTTTGTGCTCGGGTCCGGCTGGTAATAATTGTGCCATTAGTTGCTTCATTTCTACGGACGACAAGCCGCGGCTAGCCGTCAGTATCAAGGCAATCGCCAACAGTTGCCCGTCGTCCAGACTGCGGCCAGCGGCGTGCAGGTCTGGCTTGAGTCGATAATCCCCAGAACTTGCAGCAATAAATGGCGCCGGTTCACTGAACACATCGTCAAAGGCACGTTTGATGACGCTAATATCGCGGCGAATCGATGATTCATCCTTATTGAATTCCGTCATGAGCGCTTGCTTATTGAGTTGATCGCCTCGCAGCAAGCGCAATAAAATGGTCGTAATACGCTCCTGACTCGACACGCTGCTTCGCCCCCTAACGCTTATAGAATAACATCAGTATACTATAATCTTTTCCCAAGCCCAGCAATCAGGTTCACGATTTTCATGCTTATTTCCGGATTTTGACTTCTAGCGCACTTTTAGAAAAAAAACGACGATGCCTTTTAGGCATCGTCGTTCATGCAGCTGGCAACAATCAAAGACTAGTCTTTGGTTGCGACGCCGCCGCCATTTTTCTTGATGATTTCTGCTTGAATGCTCTTTGGAACAGCTTCGTAGTGGTCAAAGGTCATGGTAAACGTACCACGGCCTTGGGTAGCACTACGCAAGGTGGTTGCATAACCGAACATTTCGGCAAGCGGCACCATGGAGTTAACCAATTGGGCATTCCCGCGGGCTTCCATCCCTTCAACGCGACCACGACGAGCCGTGATTTGTCCCATAACATCGCCAAGATATTCTTCAGGGGCAACCACTTCAACGTGCATGATCGGTTCAAGGATAACCGCGCCGGCACTCTTCGAGGCATTCTTCAATGCCATAGAAGCAGCCACTTTGAAGGCAGCTTCAGAAGAATCGACTTCATGGTAAGAACCATCATAAAGCTTAGCCTTAACGTCGATTAATGGATAACCGGCGAGGACACCATTTGCCATGGCTTCCTTCAGACCTTGCTCAACAGCTGGGATGTATTCACGAGGAACAACACCACCGACAATGGCATTTTCAAATTCAAAGCCTTTGCCTTCTTCGTTTGGACTGAATTCAATCCAAACATCACCATACTGACCTTTACCACCAGACTGACGAACGAACTTACCTTGCGCGGAAGTTTCTTTAGTGAAGGTTTCGCGATAAGCAACTTGTGGTTCACCAACCTTAGCAGCAACCTTGAATTCACGCTTCAGACGATCAACCATGATGTCCAAATGTAATTCGCCCATGCCAGCGATTAATGTTTCGCCAGTTTCAGGGTTGGTTTCAGCTTTGAATGTTGGATCTTCTTCAGAAAGCTTTTGTAAGCCGACATCCAGCTTATCTTGGTCTTCTTTAGAGTCGGGTTCGATGGAAACTTGAATAACCGGATCAGGCACATCCAGAGATTCAAGAATCAGCGGGTGGTCAACATCAGTCAAGGAATCACCAGTAGTGGTGTTCTTGAGACCGATAGCAGCCGCGATATCACCAGAGAAAACTTCAGGGATTTCTTCACGGTGATTACTGTGCATTTGCAACAGACGACCAACACGTTCGCGGTTATCTTTAGTTGCGTTCAGCACGTAAGAACCG
Source organism: Lacticaseibacillus paracasei subsp. paracasei (assembly GCF_000829035.1). Lineage (NCBI taxonomy): Bacteria > Bacillati > Bacillota > Bacilli > Lactobacillales > Lactobacillaceae > Lacticaseibacillus > Lacticaseibacillus paracasei. The sequence goes on from NZ_AP012541.1 coordinate 2,583,682, forward strand.
GCTTCAAGCGTCCCACTATAAACCCGGATGTAGGTTAGACGGCCAACGAACGGGTCAGTCGCAACCTTGAAGGCCAAGGCAGCAAACGGCTTGTCGTCGCCAGCGGTCAATTCAACTGCATCGCCAGTGTCAGGATCGGTCGCATGATATGGCCGAACATCAAGTGGTGATGGCAAGTAATCGATCACAGCATCCAACAACATCTGAACACCCTTGTTCTTGAAGGCAGAACCAGCCAAAACTGGGTAGAATTCCAAGTTGATGGTTGCTTTACGGATCGCAGCCTTCAATTCAGCATTGGAAATCTCTTCACCTTCAAGGTACTTGTCCATGATGCCGTCGTCAACGTCAGCAACGGCTTCGATCAAGTCGTTATGCGCTTTTTGAGCAGCTTCCTTGTAGTCATCCGGAACATCTACAGTGTCCCACTTGGTACCCAATTCATCTTCGTCATACAAATCGGCCTTCATTTCGATCAGGTCAATGACCCCTTCGAACTTATCTTCGGCACCGATCGGCATCTGAACGGCGTGAGCGTTAGCCTGAAGCCGATCATGCAATGTCGTCATCGAATAATCGAAGTCGGCACCGATCTTATCCATTTTGTTGACGAAAACCAACCGCGGAACGCCGTATGTCGTTGCTTGACGCCAAACGTTTTCGGTCTGCGGCTCAACACCGGATTGGGCATCCAAAACGGTGATCGCACCATCCAGCACACGCAGGGAACGTTCAACTTCAATCGTGAAGTCCACGTGTCCTGGGGTGTCAATGATATTGACCCGGTGATCCTTCCAGAAAGCCGTAGTAGCAGCACTGGTGATGGTGATCCCACGTTCCTGTTCCTGTGGCATCCAGTCCATCTGTGAAGCCCCTTCATGAGTTTCACCGATTTTATGAATTTTACCGGTATAATACAAAATCCGTTCAGTCGTGGTCGTTTTACCGGCATCGATGTGAGCCATGATCCCGATATTACGGGTACGGTCTAACGGAAATTCACGTTTGTTGGCCATGTGGCGTATTGCTCCTCTCTTGTTTCAACTGGCTTTATACAAAGAATGGCTACTATATACCAAGCCGCGGATATAATAGCCAAATCATCTTACCAACGATAATGTGCAAATGCCCGGTTGGCATCTGCCATCTTGTGGGTATCTTCACGCTTCTTCACTGCGGCACCGGTGTTGTTAGCGGCGTCCATGATTTCTTTAGCCAAGCGTTCGTCCATCGTATGTTCACCGCGTTGACGGGAATACTGAACGATCCACCGTAGGCCCAAGGTGGTCCGACGATCCGGACGAACTTCGATCGGCACTTGGTAGTTAGAACCACCGATACGGCGAGCTTTAACTTCCAAGACCGGCATAACGTTTTTCATTGCTTCTTCAAAAACGTCCAATGGTTCGTTCCCGGTTTGTTTCTTAATCATATCAAATGCATCATATAAAATAGTTGATGCCTTCCCGCGCTTACCATCAATCATTAAGTGGTTGATCAAGCGAGTTACCAGCTTTGAATTGTAAACTGGATCAGGTAAAACATCACGTTTTGCGACACTGCCTTTACGTGGCATGCACTTTGCCTCCTCTTAAACGCGCTCGCTGACGCAAAAACCTGCACATAAGGACCTTGGTCGCAATGGTCAAAAACCGACCGTCACGCCTAAGCCCACTTATGCTCCGGTTTCTACCGCGCCAGCTCACGCTCTGTCTATACCGCACATAGCGGATCTAAAAATTTTTAATAGCGATCTTTAATGTTGATCGTGAATTACTTCTTCTTAGGGCGCTTTGCACCGTACTTGGAGCGACCCTGCATCCGGCCGTCAACACCAGCCGTATCAAGCGCACCACGAACAATGTGATAACGAACCCCTGGCAAGTCCTTAACACGGCCGCCACGGATCAAGACAACACTATGTTCTTGCAAGTTATGGCCAATACCCGGAATGTAAGCTGTCACTTCAATTAAGTTAGACAGACGAACACGGGCATATTTCCGCAATGCGGAGTTTGGCTTCTTCGGTGTCATGGTACCGACACGAGTTGCCACCCCACGTTTTTGCGGTGCTGGGTTATTGGTAAGGCTCTTCTTCTTGCTGTTGTAACCGAAGTTCAACGCAGGAGAGTCTGACTTGGTTGAAATTGATTTACGACCTTGGCGAACTAATTGATTAATAGTAGGCATTAAGCTTCTCCTTCCTTAATTTACATCATTTTATAAGTCCACACATCCAGGCGGTTCATTTTTCCTGATAAAAAAATGGCCAACCGAACGGCAACGGCTCTTAACCCAGTCAGCACGTCCGGGCAACCCGAATAAACTGGAAAAAAGCACCTTTGATAGTGTACTATCCTTTGCGGCTGAGTGTCAAGAGAAAAAGAAAGAGCGGGGTGACTCGCGCGACAAACTCAAAGATTTGTATTAGTTCTATTTGAGTCGCGTGTTCTCGATTGTCCGAGTTGGCTACGCGGCGAGGGGGTCTGGCGACCGCGAAGCTAGAGCTGTGGGCACAGCTTTGAACTCGCGCAAAGCCCGCACGATTTCAAAGTCTGGCCTTGTTCTAAAACGGGAAAACCACCCGTTTAAGAACAATATCACGGCTGAGCCCCCTCGCCGCTCCGCCAGCTCTCATGGCTCTATTCTTGAATTCATACCTTTTAAGATCAGCATCCCCCGACTTTAGTTCCAATCAAAGAAGTGGTGAGCCGTTCTCAAATAGCAGATTCACCGGTTGTAACTAAGTTATTACTTTTTCAATAAACACAGTTTATCAACCGCTTTAATCGGCCCCGAACGCGCCATACCCCTAACCATAACAAAATAGCTCCGCAAAGCAAGTCTCCGGCTAGAAGACTCACCTCGCGGAACTATTGTAACGTGATGCCGCTCAGTCTCGAACAACTCGTGTCAATTGATTATGATCGCCTGCGCCGCCGCAGGATCACGGTGCTGCCGGCGATGACGAGAATCACGATGCCTAAAAGGACAAGGGTAATCGCATCTCGATCACCAAAGCTGCCGAAGAGTAAGCGGCGTGACGGTTGGTCATGGCGCACATCGTTACCATTATTGCCGCCTTCTGTGCTTGGCAGAACGTGACGTTGGTCGGTAATTGTCATGCGGATTGTGTCACCGCTCTTAATATCAATTGCAACCGGCTTTGCGTAATCTGGATTAATCGTGTATCCAGCCGGTGCTTTGATCTCGGTCAGCCAGTAACGACCCAGTTTCAGGTTATCAAAGGTGATCAGCCCATTGGCGTCAGTCATAAGCTCCTTGCTATAGCCTTTGTCATTTGTCAGTCGGAAAACGGCACCTGCTAAGACTTGATTGCTATCAGCAGCATCCACCTTCTTGATGACCAGTGAATTGATCTGATAGTTGGCAACCTGTGCAGTAACCGGCTGCTGCTTATTCTGGCTTGCTAGCGCGCTCACGGTTTGCGTCAGGTCGGTTTGTTCTACTTTAAAGTCGATCTTATCGGTATTCAGTTCATATTTCGGCAAGGTCTTGGTTTCTTCAAAGTAGTAGTCGCCGATTGGCAAGTTAAACGGCAGGTTGATCTGCCCGACTTCATCCGTGACAAGATCCTTGGCAAGAACATTGCCATTGCTACCATATAAGTCAAAGGTAATGCCGGCCAAATGATTGCCAAAATTACCATCCGTCTTTTGCAGCTGAATGGCGCGTCTAAATTCGGGTTCGATAATCGGATCAAGAGCAACTTTTTGGTCGCCCTTGACGTTCACATCAATCCCCTTGGCCAGTTCATCTGGGATAACGTAGCCGCGTGGTGCCTGCGTTTCAACCAGCAGATACTTACCTTCATAAAGATCATGATCATTGAAGGTCACAATGCCATTCTGGTTGGTGATCGTTGTTGTCCATGCGTGACTGTGATCAACCGTGCCGTCTTCGCGATAACGATACATCGCAAATTGGGCGCCAATCATGGTCATTTTGCCCGGGAAGCGATCATCGGTTGTGGTGTCCGCCTTCTTCGTCACAATGATTTGGCCAGCCTTCTTCTGGTTAGTTGCGGTCAGCTTCAGCTGTGTTTGATCAGTCTTGATGGTGAAATCGACACTACCAGCGGCCAAACTAGCTTCCCATCGTTGCTTCTGGACGCCGCTTGTCGCGTTAGCTTGATCAGCGGCATCCCCTTCATAATGCTCAGGGGCTTGGGTTTCGACTAGGCGATATGAATTGTCCGGTTTCAACCCTTCGATCGCGTATTCGCCATCCTTGAGTGAGGTGTCAAAGCTGCTTGCTGCGCCAAAGGTCAATTGCCCATCAGTGTTGGTCTTCATGTCGGCCTTCAACGTTTTGTTGGTTACGGCATCCACAAGCTTATACGTCGCTCCCGGTAACAGATACTTCTTTTGACTCGCCGGATCATCGGTCTTCTTAACCCGGTTATCGTACTTAGTTAAGGTGACTTGATAAGGATCGTCGGCAATTTGCTTGTCGATGGTGATTGGGGTCGGCGTGATCGCTGAGGATAGCGTGATCGCATGAACCGTCTTGTCCAACCGATACCCAGCCGGTGCCTTCACTTCTGTCAACGAATAGCTGCCTAGCAACAGATCGCCAAAAGAGGCCATCCCATTTTCGTCAGTGGTAATGTCACGACTGTAGCCAGCACTGTTGGTCAATCGGAAAATCGCCCCTGGCAGCACATGAGCTGCGTAATTGTGGTCAACCTTTTGAACATTCAGCGTTTTGACTTGATAGTTGGTGACGTTGACTCGAATCGGTTGTTGCTGATTTTCAGTTGCTAAACTGCTGGCCGTTTGCGTTTGATCAGTCTGCTTGACTTCAAAAGCATGTTTGTCCGTATTTGGCCGATATGGCGGCAAGGTCTTCGTTTCCTGAATATAATAATGACCAACTGGCAGACTAAACGGGACATTGACTAGGCCATTTTTGTCTGTCACCAAATCCTTGGCTAACTCAGTGCCGTCTTCGCGATACAACGCGTACGTAACGCCAGCAATTGGATTACCAAAGTTACCATCGGTCTTCGCCACACTTGCCGTCCGACGGTAAACCGGTTCGGTGATGGTTGGCAGGGTTAAGGTTTGATCGCCAGTGATATCAACGTCAACGCCCTTGGCCAGTTCATCTGGAATGACATAGCCATCAGGTGCTTTGGTTTCAACCAACTGGTACTTGCCTTCATATAAATCTGAATCCTTAAAGGAGACGGTGCCGTCATTGTTAGTGATAGTAGCGTCCCATGACCGGCTGCGATCAACTTTGCCAGCTTCGTCATAACGATAAAGCTTAAATTCAGCGCCAGTCATTGGTTGACGATCAGGGAAGTGATCATCCTTGATGGTTTCAGCTTGTTTCTTAAGATCCAGCTGACCCGGTTTCTTTTGGTTCGTTGCGGTCAACTTCAGCTGAGTTTGGTCAGCCTTGATGGTGAAATCAACACTGCCAGCTGCTAAGCTGTCTTCCCACGCCTGTTTCTGGGTGCCGCTTGTCGCGTTGGCTTGGTCAGCAGCATCCCCTTCATAATGTTCAGGAGCTTCCGTTTCGACCAGTCGATATGAGGTATCCGGCTTCAACCCTTCGATTGCGTATTCGCCATCCTTGAGCGGTGAATCAAAACTGCTTGCCGCGCCAAAGGTCAGTTGGCCATCAGCATTGGTCTTCATGTCGGCCTTTAAGGTCTTGTTGGCCGCCACGTCGACAAGTTTGTATACTGCGTTTGGTAACAGATACTTCTTTTGACTCGCCGGATCATCCTTCTTGACGCGATTATCGTATTTCGTCAGATTAACCTGATAAGGATCGTCAGCAATCTCCTTATTAACCGTAATCGCTGTCGGCGTTTCGGCAGATGACAACGCAATTGGATACACCGTGTTGTCCAGCCGATACCCAGCCGGTGCCTTGATTTCAGTCAGCGAGTAACTGCCCAGCAACAAATCGCCAAATGAAGCAATCCCGTTTTCATCTGTCGTCACGTCGCGGCTGTAACCAGCACTATTCGTCAGCCGGAAGACGGCACCTGGCAACACATGAGTTGCGTACGTGCGATCAACCTTTTTGACATTCAGGGTTTTGACTTGATAATTAGTCACGTTGACTTTAATCGGATGCTCTTTATTCTCGGTTGCCAAATCGCCTGCCGTCTGAGTTTGATCTGTCTGTTTCACTTCAAACGGATGCTTGTCGCTGTTTGGCCGATATGGCGGTAAGCTCTTGGTTTCCTGAATATAGTACTTGCCTGCTGGTAAATTAAATGGCAAGTTGATCTGACCATTGTCATCCGTGACTAAATCCTTGGCGATCTCAGTACCATCATTTTGATACAGTGCGTACGTGATACCTGCAATTGGATTGCCAAAGTTGCCATCGGTTTTAGTGACCTGCAGTGCACGGCGATACAATGGTTCCGTGATGGTCGGGAACTTCAGCGTTTCGTCACCAGTGATATTAACATCGACGCCTTTGGCCAGATCATCGGGGATGACATAACCTTCGGGCGCTTTGGTTTCGACCAACTGGTACTTGCCTTCATACAGATCAGATGAATCAAAGATGAAGGTCCCATCTTGGCTAATGATTGTTGCGTCCCAAGACTTGCTTTGGTCAACCTTGCCGTCATCGCCGTAACGATAAAGCTTAAATTCGGCGCCGATCATTGGCTGGCGATCAGGGAATTTGTCATCAGTGAGCGTTTCTGCCTGCTTCTTGATATCCAGTTGACCAGGTTTCTTCTGGTTATACGCCGTCACTGTAGCGGACGGCGCCTTGTTAGAAATGATCGCCGCCACACTGCCGGCTTTCAGACTATCTTCCCAAACCTGCTTGTCAGGCCCGCTGGTAATCGTTGCCTGATCATGCGCATCCCCGCGATAATGATCTGGGGCTTGCGTTTCAACCAGCTTGTAATTGCCTGGCTTCAAGTCTTCAAGGACGTATTCGCCATCTTTCAAGTCAGGGGTGAACTTGTCGCCAGCATACTGACCTGAAAAGCTGCTAGCCGTTCCGATAGTGATTTTGCCGTCAGCGTTGGTCTTCATGCCCGACTTCAATGTTTTCTGCGTATCGGTATCCACTAAGTCATACGTGGCGCCGGGAAGCAGATAGTGTTTGTTATCTGTTTCTGATTGGCCCTTAGCGCGGTTGTCATACTTCGACAGCGTGATCTGATAAGGCTCGTTTTCAACCGCCTCCGTTTGAATCGCCGTGCCTGTGTCGGAAGTTGCGTTCAGATGAATGGTCTGTGGTGCCAATGGCTTATACCCTGCTGGGGTATCGAGTTCCGTCAACGTATAGTCAATCCCAATTGGCAGTCCTTGGAAGGTTGCCAGTGCCTTATTCGTGGCCGAATCAAGTTTTGTGGTGGCTTCAAATGTATGGGTGCCGTCACTTAAGCGGAACTTAACGCCCGGAATTGGCGTGCCACTGACGCTATCCTTCTTTTCAACCACTAAGTTGGCTAATTGCGTGAGGGTCTCGCCGCTGATACCGGAACCCCAATAAGGCAAGTACCCATTTGCGTTTGCAATTCGCGCATCAGGAGGGACACCATCACTTGGCTTTTGAGTCGTTTGGCTGCCATCCCATTCAACGCTACTCGAATTGTATGCCCATCCTGAGTTCTTGCTACTTGTTGAGTATGCAACGCTCACTTCGTAATTATTGAGCGGACTATTGGCCGTTTGGACGAGATTGCCAAAAGTTCGATTAAAAGTAATTGTAAACTTCTTGCCATCTAGAGAAAGGCTGTAATCCTTCCCTTCTTCAAGCGTATCCGGGTCAGCTATACCAACCTTTAGTGTCACCACAAAACTGGTAGCATTGATTTCTGCTCCAGTACCTCTTGGATCCAAAGTATCCTCAATGACTGGATTCACCATTGGTCGATACTTGTCTTGGATATTGATCAAATTCACTTTCCAATTCAAGACATTTTTTAGTTTAGTATCAGCACTAACAGTTTTGCTGATCGGCGTCCAATAACTTTGTGCCGACTTTGAGGCTGACGGATTGAACGTCGGAATTGCCGTGGTCGGTTCGGTATCTGTCACAGTCGCATTGTTGGCGAAGTTAGGATCGTTATAGTTCCACTGGTTAGCGCGCATCGTCTTGAAAACAACCCAAACACGCCCCGTACCGATATTTGGAAAATCAAAATCCAATTGTTGTGCTAAGTTTGAATTGTTCTTGAGCCACGTATTTGGCGTGTTGGTTGGTAACAGATGTTGCTGTGCTGCATCCTCAGCTTTAAGTGCTGTTGATGACCAGCCACCGGTTCCATAATATGGACTCGTCTTGATTTCTTTCACATCGTTAGAAGAAGCTGGATCACCTGTGTTCGATGGATCAACTCCGTCTGGTCCCGTGACTTCATAGAATTTAATCGAATCAGGAATCAACTCGTAATTAACGCCATCAAACCGCGGCAAAATATCGGTCAGGTGCATGTGGCCATATGGAAGCCCCAATTGGTTAACCAAGACACCCCAATACTGGGTATCGGGCGCATCACTCCAAGAATTCTTCAAGGCTCCGCTAAAGGCCCCTTCTTCTGGTGTTGGTGTACTACTACTATCACCGCTGGCAACGTCATCATCACCTGGTGGCAAGTCAAAGAAGAAAAATGCGCGATTATTTAAAGCCTTTTTCAAAGCGTCTGGGTCGTGACCGACTTGGCCTAGTTTCAACATGTCCAGCTTAGTATGCGTATAAATCACAATTTGCGAATCTGTTTCTGCATACGCCCCTTTGAGCGTGACGACAAAGCCGCGAATGCCTTTTTCCTGACCATTCGCATTAATCGGATTTGTCTTATCCTTGTCGTTATATTGCTTAACTGCAGATTGAACGTCAGCGTCTTGGGTACTCATATCGTAATCAGTCCCCGGCTTCAGCAACGTTCTTGCGCCGTCCGGATTCTGGGCGTAGACAAGAATACCGTCACTAGCGCCGTCGTCAACATTTGCTGAGACATTTTCACCGGAGATGGTGTTGATGTTATCGGCCGTTGGATCGTTGTCCAGCTTATCGACCCCATCCGGGAAAAGGTCGAAGATTTTACCATTCTTCATGTTCCGGAAAACGCGGTTGGCATTGATCCGCCACGTCATTTGACCATTGTAGGCATCAATCTTGCCGCCTACTTTTGTAATCCTGCTTGGCAGCCTAACTGGATAGGTCGCATGATCGTAATGATTCTTCTGATCATTCACAATATTGGTTAAGTTGTCGCCATTTTTCGGTGTGTTCTTCAGTTTCGTCTGATATTGAATCTGGAATGAAGCATTTTCCGGGAGATCGCCGTCGCCAAGATAAGTTAGTGTGAACTCGCCGTCGCCTTTTTCAGTGACCTTAAAGTACTTCGCGATGTCGACTTTGGAAACAATCGGCGTTGCCCACTCATCAAACGTGACTTGAAAGACCTTCAAGGACTTCGTGTCTAAGGTTTGATTGCCATCTGTCTCGATGTTGGGTTGATCATGCTCATCTTTCCCGCTGGTTTGCTTACCAAAGCGATCCGTTAGCGTGGCGCCCGCCTTCATGGTGTCCATGCTGTAATTCCAATTAATTTTCCAGTTAAGTGCTCGGAAGTTATTGGTAATATCGCCAGATTTGGTGATCGCTACACCGGAGTTGCGCATGGTGACACTATCATAGTCATAACCGTCAGACGACTGTGAACCAGTTAAGTAACGATAGCCTTCAACTAAGGCACTGCCCACTTTCCCGGTATCGTCTAAAGATCGGTCAATCGTGGCCGTATAATCTACCTGATACCCAGTTGTTTTTTTAAAGCCGCCTGTCAGATAAATTTTAACCGTTCGTTTGTCATCCGATAAAACAGCATGAAAATCTTGGCCGGCGACTAACGGCTTAAGTTCTTCAGAAAAGCCGCCGAGAATATTGACTGGTGCCGACGAGACCTTGATCTTCGCCAGATCGCTGTCGCTAAAGGTCAGCGATTTTGAGATAATCTGTTCCGCTGCCTCGTGCCGTCAGTGTCAATGCCATGTCAGCGTTCTTTGACCGTTTAGCCGGATCACTGTCCCACTTTGTCGGATCGGTTTTGCTGGTTTCGTTCCCGTTTAAATTAAACTTCGCGGTCCCAGCAATGCCAGTCGGATTCAAGCTTTGTGGTGTCGTCGTAGGCGCATACACCACCACCGGCTTGGCATTCGACCTAAACGTGATTGGAAACTTTGTGTCCTGATCTTTTGTATGGAAAACCAGTGTCTGATTGAGTGAATCATTAGCAGTTAAAGCCTTAAAGCTTGCTGCAATATGCACTAACCAAGAACCATTACTCGTGGCTTTCAAAAGTTTGATCGTCAGCTGTCCTGTGGTTGCGTCAAAATAGTACGAGGCGACATCACCGGAAAAGTTGCCGCCGCCGCTTTCAGGAAAAGCAATCTGATCCTTTGGCAAGGTCGTTGTAAAGGATGCCCCTGCCGGAAACGGGGTGCTCGTTGCCGGTAATGTAAAGGTCATCTCCATCTTCACAGCACTTTGCTGATCGACTTCCGTTCCCAAAGGCTGATCATTGCCGTCCTTCAGCGCCACCTTCGTGAAAATATTGGGCAGCTCAGTATCGGCCTTTGCGTCCGGTGTCGCGCTTTTTTCAGCTTCTGGCGTCTTCGCTTCCGCTGGTTTGGCGGCTGTGCTACTGCTGCTGCCGCTATCAAGTGTGGCTGATGCGCGGCTCTTAAACAGTAGTGTCACATTGCCCGATGCCGTGACACTGAAATTTTTCGTCTGCTCAAGAGCTGTGTAACCGGAAACAGACTGTTTTTCGGTTGCCGTGTAATTTCCGACCGGCAAGTTTGGTACCGTCGCCTGGCCGTCCTTACTAATCTCGCTATTCGCCACTACCTGATGCGATTCATTTTGAATCTCATACTTAGCGCCGTTTAGCGGTGATCCTTGTTCATCTTGGTTCTTGATCGTGAGCGTACCAGTCACTGCCTGTGTCGGATTTTCGGCTGCAAGGGCTAGTGCTGGCGAAATCAGTTGCACAATCATGCCAAGGATCACCGTTAAGTAAATCCCTACTTTAAGCATGAAGTGCCCGGTTTTCTTGACACCTAACTCCCTCATTTTTCTCCTCTTCCTCCTCTTTACAAACCTACTTGGTATCTCCCCCTGAGACCATTAACCTATAATTTATGGATACATTAATTTACGCTCCGCTCAATATCATTGTATAACATTTCTATAAATATTGAAGGGATTATAAAGAATATTCATTAAATATATATGCTTATGTTTATTCTTTTCGCCTAGTGGTGATTTGCTTTTAAATCCTTACACATCAGGTGTTGCAGCCAATTAAAAAATGTACTGTTAGACAGGTTTATTAAATATCGATTTTTTCAGAAGTTGACAGCGTTAACAATAGAGCTTTTTTAGCCCATTATCATCTGCTTTTTACTTGTGCAAGAAGAAAAACAAATGCGAAATCTGCTTCATGAAGAGGTGAATGCTATGCTAATAACCGTACTTTTGCTCATTGTTCTGTACTTAGTTCGCCAGCACAGCTTGGCAACCCGTTGTTTTCACTGTCTGTTAGCCTTCCTCTTTGGATTAAGCATCCATACTTGGTTAACTTTTTTGCTTCCCCAGTTTACAATTCAAGTGCAACACCCTGACGACTAGACCATAAAGGCCATGAAGACCTATTCTTGTTAGTGCTAGCTAAACAAGAAAGCAGGAATCTTCATGACCCACTCTCAGACTAACACCCACAAGCATTACCAACAACTCAGTTTTAGCGACCGTGCTACAATTCAGGCCCTTCAGGCTGCTGGTGACACCGCGACCGTGATTGCACAGAAGCTTCATCGCAGTAAAGCGACAATCTCACGAGAAATCACGCGTGGATCTGTAACTCAGCTCGACTCGAAGCGTCACTCGCATCAAGTCTATCTTGCGGAAACTGCCCAAGCCATGCACGACCGTAAACGCGATAGAACCGGTCACTACGCCTTTCTTAAGACCGGCCGTGCGTTCTTCAAGGCTCTCTCCAGGGAGCTTACTCGTAAGCCGCGCGTACACAGCGTTGATAGCTTCGTACACTTCTATCGCGACCAGGGCAAGGCTTGCCCTTCAACGACAACTGTGTATCGCTACATCGACGCCGGGCTGCTTGAGCTAGACAACATGACACTTCCCAAGAAGCTCCGACGCCGCATCAAAGGCTATAAGAACGCCCACAAGCGCAAGAATAAGAAGATATACGGCGACTCAATCGAGTTGCGTCCTGCGGCCGTGAATGACCGCACAGGCGTGGGACATTGGGAAGGCGACTTGGTCAAGGGTATTCGCTTAGCTGATGAGCCAGCATTAATGACGCTCACAGAACGGTACAGCCGGACTGAGATCATCGTCAAGATTCCTGACTATCATGCGGGCACCTGCCTTAAAGCCTTGCAGGACACGATCGACGACTACGGGGCCAAGGAATTTGAGAGTATCACTTTTGACAATGGTTCCGAGTTTGCCAAGTTATCAGAGATTGTTGGAACCCAGATTTACTTCGCACATCCGTACTCGCCTTGGGAGCGTGGCACAAACGAGAACGCCAATGGACTGCTTAGGGAATTCTTCCCGAAAGGGAAGTCTCTCAGAGCAATTACCCTGGTTGAAATTCAAGCAGTCCAATCCGCACTGAACCATCGTCCCAGACGTATTCTGAACTATCTTCGCCCATGCGATTACTACCGATGCATGGCGTAACAGCCTAGACCACTATCAAGAATTCGTTATCATCGTTGCACTTGACTTGAAAATTGAGGTAACTTTTTTGCTTGCCTCAGGCTTAATCATCTTTAGCGTGGCTGACTGGCATGAGCGAACGGTTCCTTTCTTCAGCTTTACTGGTTGGTGTTTGACTTTGCTGGTTTGTTTTCCCCATGACCTTTTCGGCATGATGCTACTTGCTGTCATGATTGGCGGTTTAGCCGTTGTGTCGCAAGGGCTTGGGAGTGCGGATGTGATGTTAATTGCCTTGCTGGCCTGCGTTTTACGACTCGAGGCAGCGTTAATCGTGACACTGATTGCTTGCGGAACCGCCTGCCTGCATTGGATAGTTGCCCGCCCGCCGAGTTTGCCAATGATCAGTCATTTAGCGGCTGGTTATGCGTGCTTTGCTTTGGTCAATGGCGGACTATAACGCGCTCGCAGTCGCAGAAACCTACACGTAAGGACCTTGAAGCTCAGTGACCACCCCATGTCATTGAGCTTCAAGGCCACTTACGTTCCAGTTTCTAAACGCTCCTACTCGCGCTCACCAAAAAAGCAGCGCAAGCATCTTTTCAGATGTTTACGCCGCTTCTTTTTGGTTTAACTGTCAGTTCACGCGATTACTTTTTGTCCGTATCGCCTTGCTGGCCGTCTTTTGCTTTCATTTGCTTTTCGATGTCTGAAATCGAATAGACACTGTCGGAAACCGTGCCGACACTCTTTGGTTCTTCGTGTCGATACGTTGCCATCCCGGTACCAGCCGGAATGATCTTCCCAATGATGACATTTTCCTTCAAACCGATCAGCGGATCGTTCTTGCCGCGAATCGAGGCATCGGTCAATACCCGTGTCGTTTCCTGGAAGGAAGCGGCAGACAGGAAACTGTTGGTCTCCAAGGAAGCCTTGGTGATCCCCAGTAGAACTGGCCGACCAGTAGCAGGGATACCGCCACTGATAATTGCCTGCGTATTCTTTTCCTTAAAGTCAGCAATATCGAGTAAGGTTCCTGGCAAGATGTTGGTGTCGCCTGGATCCATGACCCGGATCTTGCGCAGCATCTGGCGGACCATCACTTCAACGTGCTTATCGCCGATATCAACACCTTGCATACGGTAAACTTTCTGAACTTCAGAAAGCAGGTAATTTTCGGTGGCCATGACATCGCGCACTTTAATCAATTGCTTAGGATCAATCGAACCACCAGTCAGGCGTTCGCCACGATTAATGTGGTCGCCTTCAGCAACTGCCACACTGGAAGCATATGGCACGCTGTAAGTCCGGGTGTCGGTTTCACCTTTGACCGTGATTTCCCGTGTGTGCTCAGCTGGATTTTCGTCAATCGCCGTAATTTCACCGGTCACTTCCGTAATCACAGCTTCACCTTTAGGGTTACGAGCTTCAAAGATTTCCTGAACACGAGGCAGCCCTTGCGTAATATCTTCGCCACCGGCAACACCGCCAGTATGGAAGTTCCGCATGGTCAGCTGGGTACCAGGTTCACCGATAGATTGCGCAGCAACAGTCCCGACAGCTTCGCCGACTTCAACTTGTTCGCCAGTGGCCATGTTACGACCGTAGCACTTCTGGCAGACCCCATGTTTGGTGTTGCAAGTGAAGACCGAACGGATCGTGACGGATTCAACCCCGGCATCCACGATCATCTGAGCAGTATCTTCGTCCATCAAGGTATTGCGCTTGACGAGCACTTCGCCACTCTTCGGATCCAGCACATCCTTCATGGTGAAACGACCAACCAGTCGATCATACAACGGTTCGATCATTTCATTACCTTCACGGATAGCACTGACAACTAAGCCACGGTCGGTACCGCAGTCCTCTTCACGAACAATGACATCCTGTGCAACATCAACCAGCCGCCGAGTCAGATAACCTGAATCAGCCGTCTTCAGCGCCGTATCGGTCATCCCTTTACGAGCACCGTGAGTTGACATGAACATTTCCATGACGGACAGGCCCTCACGGAAGTTCGAGATAACAGGCACTTCCATCATCCCACCGTTTGGCGCAGCCATCAGACCACGCATGCCGGCAAGCTGTGTAAAGTTAGAAATGTTACCACGAGCACCTGAATCGGACATCATCGAAATTGGGTTGTTCGGGTCAAACGAATCAACCAGCTTCTGCTGAATATCATCTTTGGCATCATTCCAGATCTGGATAACCCGATCATGCCGTTCCTCGTCGGTAATCAACCCACGACGGAACTGCTTGGAAACAGTGGCAACCTTCTTATGGGCAGCTTCGACAATTTCAGGCTTTTCCTTCAAGTTAGTAATGTCCGCGATCCCGACAGTCAAGCCAGAGTTAGTGGACTGCGTATAGCCCAAAGTCTTCATATCATCCAGCAAGTCACTGGTCCGTTGAACTTTATAGACCTTGAAGACTTGCGCAATGATGTCAGACAGGAAGCCTTTCTTGAATGGATCGATTAACGGTGCATCTTCAAGGTAGTCGCTGATGTCTTCACCCTTATCGATGAAATACTTATCCGGCACACCATTGACGATGTTATCCTGCGTCGGTTCATTCAAATATGGGAAGTCTTTCGGCATAATCTCGTTAAAGATCGCCTTACCAACACTGGTGACCATGATCTTTTGTTTCTGATCATCGGTAAACGGCTTGTCCGTAAAGGAATTAGTCGCAATCCCGATGCGGCTGTGCAAGTGGACATAACCGTTTTGCAAGGCCATCAACACTTCGTTGGTGTCCTTAAAGATCATGCCTTCACCTTCGCGGCCTTTTTGTTCCATGGTCAGGTAGTAGTTACCCAGCACAACGTCCTGTGATGGCGTAACGATTGGCTTGCCATCTTTTGGTGCCAAAATATGGTGTGCAGCCAACATCAGCATCCGTGCTTCAGCCATCGCTTCGTCAGATAGCGGTACATGGATCGCCATCTGGTCACCATCAAAGTCAGCGTTATAAGCTTCGCAGACCAGCGGGTGCAACCGGATGGACTTCCCATCAACAAGGACAGGTTCAAATGCCTGAATCCCAAGTCGATGCAAGGTAGGTGCACGGTTCAACAGCACTGGACGTTCCTTGATGACATCTTCAAGCACGTCCCAAACATCATCATCTTGGCGATCAATCTTGCGACGAGCATTCTTGATGTTGCTAGCCATGTCGCGCTTAACCAATTCGCGCATCACAAATGGCTTGAACAGTTCCAATGCCATTTCACGTGGTACACCGCATTGATAGAACTTCAGCCATGGGCCGACATCAATAACGGAACGGCCGGAGTAATCGACACGCTTACCAAGCAAGTTCTGACGGAACCGGCCTTGCTTCCCTTTCAGCATGTGTGATAGGGACTTGAGCGGGCGATTACCTGGCCCCGTAACCGGACGGCCACGACGACCATTATCAATCAAAGCATCAACCGCTTCCTGCAGCATCCGCTTTTCGTTTTGAACAATGATACTTGGCGCATTGAGATCAAGCAGGCGCTTCAACCGATTATTTCGGTTGATAACCCGTCGATACAAGTCGTTCAGATCGGAAGTGGCAAAACGGCCACCTTCAAGTTGAACCATTGGCCGCAGATCCGGTGGGATAACTGGGATCGTGTCCATGACCATCCAAGCTGGATCATTACCGGATTCCTTGAAGGCATCCAGAATATCCAACCGGCGAATCGCACGAGTCCGCTTTTGGCCTTGGGCTGACTTCAAGTCTTCCTTTAATTCGGCAACTTCTTTATCAAGCTCAACATCCTGCAACAATTCCTTGATGGCTTCAGCACCCATCTTGGCATTGAAGGTTTGACCGTATTCTTCGCGTTTTTCACGATATTCACGTTCGGTCAGGAGCTGCTTTTTCTCCATCGGCGTATCGCCAGGATCGATCACAACGTAGGATGCAAAATAAATGATCTCTTCGAGTGACCGCGGTGACATGTCCAGTACCAGACCCATCCGACTTGGGATGCCCTTGAAGTACCAGATGTGGGTAACCGGTGCGGCTAGTTCGATATGACCCATCCGCTCACGGCGAACCTTGGAACGAGTAACTTCAACACCGCAGCGATCACAAACGATTCCCTTATAACGAATCCGCTTGTACTTGCCACAGGCACATTCCCAGTCCTTGGTCGGTCCGAAGATGCGTTCATCGAACAAGCCGTCCCGCTCAGGTTTTAACGTCCGGTAGTTGATGGTCTCAGGTTTTTTAACTTCCCCATAGGACCAGCTACGGATTTTATCTGGCGAGGCTAAGCCGATTTGCATACTTTCAAACTTATTGACATCAATCAAAGGGCTAACCTCCTATTTCTTATCGTCGGTACTGTTGGCAGACTTACCGTCAGTTGCTTGTGCTGCGGCTTCGTGAGCCTTCTTTTCTTCCTGCTGAGCAGCAAACTTCGCCAAGGCATCGACAGAAACAATGTCATCCTCGTCGTCGTCCATGTCCCGCAGTTCAATTTCTTTTTTATCCGCGCCAAGGACCTTCATATCCAGACCCAGTGCTTGCAATTCTTTGACAAGCACACGGAAGGATTCTGGTACACCCGGCTTAGGAATCGGTTCGCCCTTAACGATGGCTTCATAGGTCTTAACCCGGCCAACCACGTCATCGGACTTGTAAGTCAGGATTTCCTGCAAAGTATAAGCCGCGCCATAAGCTTCAAGGGCCCAAACTTCCATTTCACCAAAACGCTGACCACCAAACTGAGCTTTACCACCAAGTGGCTGTTGGGTAACTAAACTGTAAGGTCCAATGGAACGAGCATGAATCTTATCGTCAACCATGTGAGACAGTTTCATGTAGTACATGATTCCGACAGAAACACGGTTTTCGAATGGTTCACCAGTTCGACCGTCATACAAGACAGACTTACCATCAGATGCCATACCGGCTTCCTTAACGGTTGCCCACAGATCTTTATCGTTGGCGCCATCGAAAACAGGCGTTGCAACATGAATGCCCAAGTTACGTGCAGCCATCCCCAGATGCAATTCCAGCACCTGTCCGATGTTCATACGACTTGGCACACCCATTGGTGACAAGCAGATGTCAACTGGGGTACCGTCTGGCAAGTATGGCATGTCCTCTTCAGGCACAACGACGGAAACCGTCCCTTTGTTCCCGTGACGACCGGCCATCTTATCACCGACCTGAATCTTCCGCTTCTGCGTAATATAAACGCGGACCATCATATTCACACCAGGAGACAGCTCATCGCCGGCTTCACGAGTAAAGATCTTAACGTCTTGAATGATCCCGCCGCCGCCATGGGGAACCCGCAGCGAGGTGTCACGTACTTCACGTGCTTTCTCACCAAAGATCGCATGCAGTAACCGTTCTTCAGCTGACAATTCAGTAACGCCCTTAGGTGTAACCTTGCCGACCAAAATATCACCGTCACGCACTTCAGCGCCGACACGAACGACACCAAATTCATCCAGATCCTTAAGGGCTTCTTCACCGACGTTTGGAATTTCACGCGTTACTTCTTCAGGTCCAAGCTTGGTGTCACGTGCTTCAGATTCATATTCTTCAATATGGATTGAGGTGTAAACATCATCTTTAACGAGTCGTTCGGAGAGTACAATCGCATCTTCGTAGTTGTACATGTTCCAAGTCATGAAGGCGATGATCGGGTTTTGTCCCAATGCTAATTCACCATTTTGCATGGCTGGCCCATCAGCGATGATTTCGTCAACATCAACATGATCGCCGATGGTCACGATTGGCCGCTGGTTGTAGTTTTTACCGGCGTTACTACGCTTGAATTTCATCAAGTTGTAGGCATCCAAGGCGCCATCTTCACGACGAACCCGAATTTGCTTAGCATCAACATATTCAACGGTACCAGCGTTATTAGCCAAAACCGCTGTCCCGGAGTCATGGGCTGCCTTGTATTCCATCCCAGTCCCAACAAGTGGGGCATGCGGATTAACCAACGGCACAGCCTGACGTTGCATGTTCGCACCCATCAAAGCACGGTTGGAGTCATCGTTTTCCAAGAAAGGAATGCAAGCCGTTGCGACCGCAACAACCTGTTTAGGCGAAACGTCCATGTAGTCAACTTTGTCTGGAGAAATTTCAATGTTGTTATCCTTGTGACGAGCCAGAACGGTTTCGTCAACAAAGGAACCATCGTCGTTCAAAGGCGAGTTCGCCTGCGCAACGATGTAGTTATCTTCTTCATCGGCAGTCAAATAGTCGATTTTGTCGGTAACTTTATGCGTATCCCAAGAAACACGGCGATATGGCGTTTCAATAAAACCATAAGGATTAACAACCGCATAAGAAGCAAGACTGTTAATCAACCCGATGTTCGGGCCTTCAGGCGTTTCAATCGGACACATACGGCCATAATGGGTGTAGTGAACGTCCCGGACTTCATAACCGGCACGGTCACGCGTCAACCCACCAGGTCCAAGAGCAGACAGACGACGCTTATGCGTTAACTCACCAAGCGGATTCGTCTGATCCATAAACTGCGACAGTTGGGAACTGCCGAAGAATTCCTTGATAGAAGCTACAACTGGCCGAATGTTGATCAATTGTTGCGGTGTTACCGTAGCGGTATCTTGAATGGACATCCGCTCACGGACAACACGTTCCATCCGAGAAAGCCCGATCCGGAATTGGTTTTGCAACAGTTCACCAACGGAACGAATCCGCCGGTTACCCAAGTGATCAATGTCATCAATTGAACCCAAGCCTTCCTGAAGATTCAGGAAGTAGTTCATTGATGCCAAAACATCAGCTGGGACGATGTGCTTCACTTTTTTACCAATATGACCGTTACCAATCAAATTGATTTCTTTATCAGGGGTCACTTGTGAGTATACTTTGATACTCTGTAATTCGATCGGATCAGTGACAACGCCTTGATCGGAAGGTTGGTAGGTGATGGTCTTGAAATCGTCGCGGTCAAGATATGGTGCCAACTTGTCCATCACTTGACGATCAACCTTGGTGCCCTTTTGCGCAATGACTTCACCAGTATCAGGATCGGCCAGTGTTTCTGCCAAAACCTGATTCAAAAGCCGGGTCTTAAGGCTCAGCTTCTTATTCACTTTGTAACGACCAACCGAAGCAAGATCATAACGCTTCGGGTCGAAGAAGCGGGCATACAAAAGAGACCGCGATGAATCGGCTGTTTTTGGTTCGCCAGGACGTAGACGTTCGTAGATATCCTTCAACGCTTCGTCCGTACGGGAATCATCCGTGTTCTTATGCACATCTTTTTCAAGCGTAAGCATCAAGGAATCATTGTCACCAAACATGTTGATAATGTCTTGATCGGAACCGAAGCCCAACGCCCGAACCAATTCGGTCAGCGGAATCTTCCGTGTCCGATCGATTCGGACATACGCGATATCTTTGGCGTCAGTTTCATATTCAAGCCAGGCGCCCCGGTTAGGAATCACGGTTGTGCCATAAGTGACACGTGAGTTCTTGTCTGTTTCGCTATGGAAATAAACGCCAGGTGAACGGACCAACTGAGAAACGATGACCCGTTCGGCACCATTAATAATAAACGTCCCTTGTTTGGTCATCAGCGGGAAGTCGCCAAAGAACACATCTTGGCTCTTAATCTCGCCTGTTTCATGGTTGGTTAAACGCAAGGTCACATGCAACGGTGCAGAGTAGTTTGCATCGTGTTGGCGTGCTTCCTCAACAGTATATTTTGGTTCCAGCAGTTGATAGCCGACAAATTCCAGTGACAGTTTCCCTTGAAAGTCATCGATCGGCATAATATCGTCGAACATTTCTTTGAGACCTTCATCGAGGAACCATTGGTAAGAATTCGTTTGGATCTCGATCAGATTAGGAAGATCCAAAACTTCCTTGATCCGGGCATAGGACCGGCGTGTCCGGTGCTTACCATAATTCACTAAGTGTCCTGCCAAATTATTCACCCCTTGTAAGATTTTCCGGCTTAGGTTGATTGTAAAAGTAATGTAAACATTGTTAAATTTACATGACAACGACCATCCCGCAGACATTTTGAGCAAAAAAAAACCAAAAACAGATCGACCTTCAACCAGCCTGCTGTTTTTGCTTTTTCATTAGTCAGAACGGACAATAGATCGTCCTGACAGCCTGTCCAAACCGAAATGCGATTAGATTCATAATACGCGTATCAATCAACGATGTCAAGCGGAGGTTGATCCGTGCTGCGCAAGCAAAGCCAAAAAGAAATCGCAACCTATCAGCCGCGATTTCTTCATTATTAACACTAGGCTTTAACGGGTTCTTTTGAAGCACCGTTTTCTTTTTGCTTGCCTTTGTTCTCTTTAACAGTAAATGTCAGCTTGCCTTTTTTAGCACCGATTTGGATCAAGTCACCGGTTTTAGCTTGGCCTGTCAATAAGAGTTCACTTAACTGATCTTCGACACCGGTTTGCAGTGCCCGCCGAATTGGACGTGCACCGTACTCTGGATCGAAGCCGGCAGCGGCGACAGCGTCAATACCGGCTGGGGTAATTTTAACGTCAATCCCTTGATCCTTAATGCGACTAAGCACTGTCTTCGTCATGATCTTAACGATTTCATGCAGCTCAGCCTTGTTGAGACTGTGGAAGACCACGGTTTCATCAATTCGGTTAAGGAATTCTGGTCGGAACGCTTTTTTAAGTTCGTCCAGCATCCGGCTCTTCATGGCGTTAAAGTCAGCTTGTGGATCCTTGGCACCAAAGCCAACAGTCTTATCGTCACGAATAGCGGTTGCGCCGATATTACTGGTCATGATCAAAATCGTGTTACGGAAATCAACCCGCCGACCCTTCGAATCGGTTAAATAGCCATCATCCAGCACCTGCAACAAAATGTTAAAGACATCTGGATGCGCCTTTTCAACTTCGTCCAACAACACAACCGAGTAAGGCTTGTTGCGGACTTTTTCGGTTAGTTGACCGCCTTCGTCGTAACCAACGTAACCAGGGGCCGCGCCGATCAACCGACTGGTACTAAATTTCTCCATGTACTCAGACATATCAACCCGGATCATGGCATCCTCAGAACCAAACATTGCCTCGGCTAACGCCTTAGCCAGCTCCGTTTTCCCAACACCTGTCGGCCCGAGGAACATGAAGGAACCAATTGGCCGCGTCGGATCTTTCAAACCAGAACGAGCACGCCGGATAGCACGCGCAACAGCGGAAACTGCTTCGTCTTGGCCAACAACCCGCTCATGCAGGATCTTCTCCAAGTTAACCAAGCGATCGGATTCTTTTTTCTGCAACTGGGTGACTGGCACACCGGTCCATTGAGAAACCACTTCTGCCACATCGTCGCCCGTCACTTTAATGTCAGTTCGAACGCCACTTTCATTAACTGGTTCAGGCGTGTCGGCCAACTTCGTTTTTAAATCAGCTTCCTGAGTCCGGATGTTCGCAGCCGTTTCGAAATCTTGATGGTCAATAGCGACTTCTTTATCAGCTACCAGCTTGGCCAGTTCATCCTGAAGCTTGTCGGCCTTCGTCTCAACATTGGCCTTGTCCAAGCGAACCTTCGCCGCACTTTCGTCAACTAGATCAATTGCCTTGTCAGGCAAAAACCGTGTCGTGATGTACCGTGATGACAAAACCACCGCCTGATGCAGCGCTTCGTCAGTAATCGTGACACCGTGATGCGCCTCATAACGAGGACGCAAGCCCTTCAAAATTTGTTCAGCTTCTTCTTCAGTTGGTTCGTCGACTTGAATCGTCGCAAACCGCCGCTCCAAAGCAGCATCTTTTTCAATATACTTTTGATATTCATCTAAGGTCGTGGCACCGATCAATTGTAATTCACCACGAGCTAATGCCGGTTTCAAAATATTGGAAGCATCAATAGCGCCTTCTGCGCCGCCAGCACCGATCAAAGTATGCAATTCATCAATGAACAAAATGACATTGCCATCTTTATAAATTTCATCAATGATCTTCTTCAGCCGATCTTCAAACTCACCACGATACTTGGTGCCAGCGACAAGTGAACCCATGTCAAGCATCATCAAACGCTTGTTGACCATGTCATCCGGCACTTTACCAGACACAATTTTCTCAGCAAAGCCTTCTGCAATTGCAGTTTTACCAACACCAGGTTCGCCAATCAGTACAGGGTTGTTCTTTGTCCGCCGTGCCAGAATCTGGATCAGCCGGCGTACTTCTTTGTCACGCCCAACAACCGGATCCATCCGATTCTCGCGCGCCATTTGAGTCAAATCCCGCGCCAAACCATCTAGCGTTGGCGTACCTTGTCCATCTTGACGAGCACCGCCACGTGCCATTGGGCGACGCTTTGCTGCAGTGTCCGCAATCCCCATCTTCTTGAAAACCATCTGACGCGTCTTCGAAAGACTGAGACCAAGGTTTTGCAAAATCCGTGCTGCCAAGATGTCATCTTCACGTAGCAAGCCAAGCAAAACGTGCTCGGTACCGATCTTTAAAGCACCTAACCGTTTTGCTTCGTCACCTGCAAACGCCAAAATCTCTTTACCTTTTGGTGAGTAAGGCAAATAACTATCACTAGCTTGACCAGCGGCATCAACAGTCCCATACCCTGTGAAGCGCTCGATCTCGTCATGGACATCATTTTCAGTGACCCCTAACTGACGCAGCGTCTTACCAGCGATACCATCTTTTTCCATGACCAGTGCCATGAGCAAATGTTCTGTCCCAACAGCATGATGATGGAAGTACTTCGCTTGTTCCTGGGCTAAAAGCAATACATTTTTAGCACTAGGGGTAAATAAGTTGTCCATAAGCACGCTCCCTTTTTTAAAAACTGATGATAAACTGTTTCATCTTTCATACCGCAAACGATCCAAAAATGCAAGGAACAAACGCGATCGTAGATGCTCTTCTGCCCCTTGGTCGAAGATGCCCAACGTCTCATGATCCATCACCGCGAGCATCAGGTTGCCAGACTGGCGGGCGATCAACCCGTTATCAAATAATTCCTGAATCAAATCTCGGGCATCCCGCATCCGCAAACGACTTGGAATATGCTGTCGCATGATCTGAATGAGATCCTGATCATCTGTCAATTTGACCTTCACGATTCGAATATAGCCACCGCCACCACGTTTGCTCTCTACGATATAACCGCGAGCAGGTGTGAATCTGGTTTTGATCACATAATTGATCTGTGAAGGTACGCAATTGAAACGACGAGCAATTTCAGCGCGTCTGATTTCAACAGCCGCTTCTTGCGCCAATATCGTTTTTAGATAGGTTTCAATGATGTCCGAAATGTTCTCACGCTGCATGTCATTCAATCCTTTTTGACTTTGACCAATCTTGACTATTACACATTATACTGACATCTGTCCGTTTATACAAATTTATGACTTTGAACGCAAAAAAAAGACCACGACTATTCGTGATCCAAGAATCGGGAAGACAAGATTCGAACTTGCGACCCCTACGTCCCGAACGTAGTGCTCTACCAAGCTGAGCTACTTCCCGAGGAAGCGGAAGACGGGATTCGAACCCGCGACCCCCACCATGGCAAGGTGATGTTCTACCACTGAACTACTTCCGCATTCCGAGTATTTAGTTCTAATCGGCGCCAGCTTAGTAGCGGTCGATGATGCACCCAGTAGGAGTCGAACCTACAACCTTCTGATTCGTAGTCAGACACTCTATCCAATTGCGCTATGGGTGCATTCAACAAAATGCCGAGGACCGGGATCGAACCGGTACGGTCATCACTGACCGCAGGATTTTAAGTCCTGTGCGTCTGCCAATTCCGCCACCCCGGCATAAAGTGAAAAGCGGAAGACGGGATTCGAACCCGCGACCCCCACCATGGCAAGGTGATGTTCTACCACTGAACTACTTCCGCATACCGCATATTCAATTATTGAGACCGGGGAGAAAAAACCACCTATTGGAACCGAGCTTTTACTTCACAGTACAATGCGGGTGAAGGGACTCGAACCCCCACGGTCAAAAACCACTAGAACCTAAATCTAGCGCGTCTGCCAGTTCCGCCACACCCGCAAAAGGTGGGTTAAAAATGAGCCGTGACAGGCTCGAACTGTCGACCCACTGATTAAAAGTCAGTTGCTCTACCAACTGAGCTAACGGCTCAATGGAGGATACAGGGCTCGAACCTGTGACCCTCTGCTTGTAAGGCAGACGCTCTCCCAACTGAGCTAATCCTCCATATGTAAGCGCGGCAGCTTCCTACCCTCGCAGGCAGTTTCCCACCAACTACTCTCGGCGTGAAGAAGCTTAACTTCTGTGTTCGGCATGGGAACAGGTGTATCCTTCTTGCTATCGCCACCACACTTATGAGAACTTTGCGCTCTCAAAACTGGCTATCATTGTTTAATTGCTGCCTTGAACTTAACGTACTTGTCATCGAAACGTGTTCGCAGTCGCAGAAACCTGCACATAAGGACCCTGACCGCAATGGCCAAAGCCCGGCCATCACGCTCAGGCCCGCTTATGCTCCGGTTTCTAACCGCTCCTGCTCACACTCTTACTTGGTTAAGTCCTCGACCGATTAGTACTGGTCCGCTCCATGCATCGCTGCACTTCCACTTCCAGCCTATCTACCTGATCATCTCTCAGGGGTCTTACTTCCATATAGGAATGGGAAATCTCATCTCGAGGGGGGCTTCACACTTAGATGCTTTCAGCGTTTATCCCTGCCGTTCATAGCTACCCAGCGATGCGCCTGGCGGCACAACTGGTACACCAGCGGAACGTCCATCCCGGTCCTCTCGTACTAAGGACAGCTCCTCTCAAATTTCCTGCGCCCGCGACGGATAGGGACCGAACTGTCTCACGACGTTCTGAACCCAGCTCGCGTACCGCTTTAATGGGCGAACAGCCCAACCCTTGGGACCGACTACAGCCCCAGGATGCGATGAGCCGACATCGAGGTGCCAAACCTCCCCGTCGATGTGGACTCTTGGGGGAGATAAGCCTGTTATCCCCAGGGTAGCTTTTATCCGTTGAGCGATGGCCCTTCCATACGGAACCACCGGATCACTAAGCCCGACTTTCGTCCCTGCTCGACTTGTCAGTCTCGCAGTCAAGCTCCCTTATACCTTTACACTCTGCGAATGATTTCCAACCATTCTGAGGGAACCTTTGGGCGCCTCCGTTACATTTTAGGAGGCGACCGCCCCAGTCAAACTGCCTACCTGACACTGTCTCCCGCCACGATTAGTGGCGCGGGTTAGAGTGTTCATACAGCTAGGGTAGTATCCCACCAACGCCTCCATCGAAACTAGCGTTCCGATCTCTACGGCTCCTACCTATCCTGTACAAGCGGTACAAACACTCAATATCAAGCTACAGTAAAGCTCCATGGGGTCTTTCCGTCCTGTCGCGGGTAACCCGCATCTTCACGGGTACTATAATTTCACCGAGTCTCTCGTTGAGACAGTGCCCAAATCATTACGCCTTTCGTGCGGGTCGGAACTTACCCGACAAGGAATTTCGCTACCTTAGGACCGTTATAGTTACGGCCGCCGTTTACTGGGGCTTCAATTCTGGGCTTCGCTTGCGCTAACTCATCCTCTTAACCTTCCAGCACCGGGCAGGCGTCAGCCCCTATACATCATCTTACGATTTAGCAGAGACCTGTGTTTTTGATAAACAGTTGTTTGGGCCTATTCACTGCGGCTGACCTTGCGGTCAGCACCCCTTCTTCCGAAGTTACGGGGTCATTTTGCCGAGTTCCTTAACGAGAGTTCGCTCGCTCACCTGAGGATACTCTCCTCGACTACCTGTGTCGGTTTGCGGTACGGGTAGTTTATTTCTCACTAGAAGCTTTTCTTGGCAGTGTGACATCAGGAACTTCGCTACTATAATTTCGCTCCCCATCACAGCTTGTCCTTAAGACTGCAAGCATTTCACTCGCTGTCAGACTTGCTGCTTGGGCGCACATTTCCAGCCGTGCGCTTTCCTTAGCCTCCTGCGTCCCTCCATCGCTTAAACAAAATAAACTAGTGCAGGAATCTCAACCTGCTTGTCATCGACTACGCCTCTCGGCCTCGCCTTAGATCCCGACTAACCCTGGGAGGACGAGCCTTCCCCAGGAAACCTTAGTCATACGGTGGATCAGATTCTCACTGATCTTTCGCTACTCATGCCGGCATTCTCACTTCTAAGCGCTCCAGCCGTCCTCACGATCGACCTTCAACGCCCTTAGAACGCTCTCCTACCGCGCACCCTTACGGGTGCACCCACAGTTTCGGTATTATGCTTAGCCCCGGTATATTTTCGGCGCAGTGCCACTCGACTAGTGAGCTATTACGCACTCTTTAAATGGTGGCTGCTTCTGAGCCAACATCCTAGTTGTCTGTGCAACGCCACATCCTTTTCCACTTAGCATAAATTTAGGGACCTTAACTGGTGATCTGGGCTGTTCCCCTTTCGACAATGGACCTTATCGCTCACTGTCTGACTCCCGGAGTAAGATCGATGGTATTCGGAGTTTATCTGAATTCAGTAACCCTTGATGGGCCCCTAGTTCAAACAGTGCTCTACCTCCATGATCCATCCTCCGAGGCTAACCCTAAAGCTATTTCGGAGAGAACCAGCTATCTCCAAGTTCGTTTGGAATTTCACCGCTACCCACAACTCATCCCAGCATTTTTCAACATACATGGGTTCGGTCCTCCAGTGTGTTTCACCACACCTTCAACCTGGTCATGGGTAGGTCACTTGGTTTCGGGTCTACATCTGCTTACTCATTCGCCCTGTTCAGACTCGCTTTCGCTACGGCTCCGACTTTTCATCTTAACCTCGCAAGCAAACGTAACTCGCCGGTTCATTCTACAAAAGGCACGCCATTACCCATTAACGGGCTTTGACTAATTGTAGGCACACGGTTTCAGGAACTGTTTCACTCCCCTTCCGGGGTGCTTTTCACCTTTCCCTCACGGTACTGGTTCACTATCGGTCACTAGGGAGTATTTAGCCTTGGGAGATGGTCCTCCCGGATTCCGACGGAATTTCACGTGTTCCGCCGTACTCAGGATCCTGGACGGAGGGTTCGACGTTTCGCTTACAGGGCTTTCACCTTCTGTGGCGCAGCTTTCCAGCTGACTTCGACTACGTCGGACTTTGGTAACTCCAATGTCCAGTCCTACAACCCCGAGAAGCAAGCTTCTCGGTTTGGGCTCTTCCCACTTCGCTCGCCGCTACTATGGGAATCGAGTTTTCTTTCTCTTCCTGCGGGTACTGAGATGTTTCAGTTCCCCGCGTCTGCCGCCGGCCAGCTATGTATTCACTGACAAGCAATACACTGATGTGTACTGGGTTCCCCCATTCGGAAATCTCCGGATCAAAGCTTACTTATAGCTCCCCGAAGCATATCGGTATTAGTTCCGTCCTTCATCGGCTCCTAGTGCCAAGGCATCCACCGTGCGCCCTTTGTAACTTAACCTGTACTGACTTGCGTCAGCGGTTATGCGATGCGAATTTCTTTTTCAGAAACTCATACAAATACGCTGTGTTCTCGGCAATTTAAAACAATTAATACAATGATATCCAGTTTTCAAAGAACAAAGTAGCCGACTTTCGTCGGTCATTGGCCTTTCGGCCAATGGAGGATAACGGGATCGAACCGATGACCTCCTGCTTGCAAAGCAGGCGCTCTCCCAGCTGAGCTAATCCCCCATAAGGGTTGTTCAATTAACAAGCGTACGCTTGATGGGCCTAGATGGACTTGAACCATCGACCTCACGCTTATCAAGCGTGCGCTCTAACCAACTGAGCTATAGGCCCGATAGGCGTGAAGAGGTTATCCTCTCAAAACTAAACAAAGTTTCGTGTGTGCAGGTTTCCGTCAGACTTTCAGTCTGTTTCCTTAGAAAGGAGGTGATCCAGCCGCAGGTTCTCCTACGGCTACCTTGTTACGACTTCACCCTAATCATTTGTCCCACCTTAGACGGCTCGCTCCCTAAAAGGGTTACGCCACCGGCTTCGGGTGTTACAAACTCTCATGGTGTGACGGGCGGTGTGTACAAGGCCCGGGAACGTATTCACCGCGGCGTGCTGATCCGCGATTACTAGCGATTCCGACTTCGTGTAGGCGAGTTGCAGCCTACAGTCCGAACTGAGAATGGCTTTAAGAGATTAGCTTGACCTCGCGGTCTCGCAACTCGTTGTACCATCCATTGTAGCACGTGTGTAGCCCAGGTCATAAGGGGCATGATGATTTGACGTCATCCCCACCTTCCTCCGGTTTGTCACCGGCAGTCTTACTAGAGTGCCCAACTAAATGCTGGCAACTAGTCATAAGGGTTGCGCTCGTTGCGGGACTTAACCCAACATCTCACGACACGAGCTGACGACAACCATGCACCACCTGTCATTTTGCCCCCGAAGGGGAAACCTGATCTCTCAGGTGATCAAAAGATGTCAAGACCTGGTAAGGTTCTTCGCGTTGCTTCGAATTAAACCACATGCTCCACCGCTTGTGCGGGCCCCCGTCAATTCCTTTGAGTTTCAACCTTGCGGTCGTACTCCCCAGGCGGAATGCTTAATGCGTTAGCTGCGGCACTGAAGGGCGGAAACCCTCCAACACCTAGCATTCATCGTTTACGGCATGGACTACCAGGGTATCTAATCCTGTTCGCTACCCATGCTTTCGAGCCTCAGCGTCAGTTACAGACCAGACAGCCGCCTTCGCCACTGGTGTTCTTCCATATATCTACGCATTTCACCGCTACACATGGAGTTCCACTGTCCTCTTCTGCACTCAAGTTTCCCAGTTTCCGATGCGCTTCCTCGGTTAAGCCGAGGGCTTTCACATCAGACTTAAAAAACCGCCTGCGCTCGCTTTACGCCCAATAAATCCGGATAACGCTTGCCACCTACGTATTACCGCGGCTGCTGGCACGTAGTTAGCCGTGGCTTTCTGGTTGGATACCGTCACGCCGACAACAGTTACTCTGCCGACCATTCTTCTCCAACAACAGAGTTTTACGACCCGAAAGCCTTCTTCACTCACGCGGCGTTGCTCCATCAGACTTGCGTCCATTGTGGAAGATTCCCTACTGCTGCCTCCCGTAGGAGTTTGGGCCGTGTCTCAGTCCCAATGTGGCCGATCAACCTCTCAGTTCGGCTACGTATCATCGCCTTGGTGAGCCATTACCTCACCAACTAGCTAATACGCCGCGGGTCCATCCAAAAGCGATAGCTTACGCCATCTTTCAGCCAAGAACCATGCGGTTCTTGGATCTATGCGGTATTAGCATCTGTTTCCAAATGTTATCCCCCACTTAAGGGCAGGTTACCCACGTGTTACTCACCCGTCCGCCACTCGTTCTATGTTGAATCTCGGTGCAAGCACCGATCATCAACGAGAACTCGTTCGACTTGCATGTATTAGGCACGCCGCCAGCGTTCATCCTGAGCCAGGATCAAACTCTCATATAAATATGAGCTGTTCGAATAGCTCGATTTGTTGTTCTAGCGAATTGACTTCGCAAATGTTACTTTTTGCCTCGGTACCAAAGTACCAAGGACCCTGCACATTTAAACGAAACTTTGTTCAGTTTTCAAAGGACGACCTTGTCAAAAGACAACTTTGATATATTATCACAAGCAATCAATGCTTGTCAATAACTTTTTTTCATACCTGATCGGTAATCGTTGTTGCTCATTTACGACGCTTTTTATCATACCAACGGTTTGCGCCATCGTCAACAACTTTTTCAATTAAAAATCACTCTCCGAATGTTAGCGAATAATAGCACAATATTATCCGTGATTTGTGCTACTTATATCCTGGTGGCCGTCATATCTTTCGGAAAATAAAAAATGCCGCCACAAGGGCGACATATCATGATTGGTTATGGCCGCAATGTTGGGAACAAAAGGACATCGCGAATGGATGGTGCATCAGTCAGCAACATGACTAAGCGATCAATCCCGATTCCGAGACCACCAGTTGGCGGCATGCCGTATTCCAAAGCTTCAACGTAATCGTCATCGATACCTTGTGCTTCGTCATTACCAGCACTCTTTTCAGCTGCCTGCGCTTCAAAACGCTGGCGTTGATCAATTGGATCGTTTAATTCTGTAAAGGCATTGGCGTATTCACCGCCACCAACAAATAGTTCAAAACGTTCAACAAACCGCGGATCTTTTGGATTCTTCTTTGCCAGTGGTGAAACCTCGATTGGATGGCCCGTGATGAAGGTCGGCTGAATGAGCGTCTCTTCGACAAACTGATCGAAGAAGGCACTGATAATATGGCCCACCTTCCAATAAGGTTCATAGTGAACATCATGTTCATCGGCAAGTTTACGCGCATCATCGACACTCATTTCAGGCCAGAAGTCCACGCCAGTCTTGTCTTTAATGGCGTCCAACATATTAATTCGGGCAAACGGTGCGTCCAGATCAATCGCCATCCCCTGATAGGTGAGCTTCCCGGTATCTAGCACCTTATGCGCAGCAAACCGGAAAATCCCTTCAGTTTCGGTCATAACATCTGTCAAATCCCAGTAGGCGGCATAAGTTTCAAGTTCAGTGAACTCGGGATTATGCTTGGTATCAATCCCCTCATTCCGAAAAACTCGGCCAATTTCATAAACACGTTCCATGCCGCCAACAATTAGACGCTTTAAGTGCAGTTCAAGAGCAATCCGCAAATATAAATCAATATCAAGTGCATTGTGATGAGTCACGAATGGACGAGCATTCGCCCCGCCAGCCTGATTGTGTAAGACTGGTGTCTCGACTTCCAAGAAACCATTGTTGTCCAAGTATTCACGGACAGCACTGACAATCTTGGTTCGCTTAACAAAACGATCAAAGCTGTCCTCATTAGAAATAAGATCAAGGTAACGCTTCCGATACTTTTGCTCGACATCGGTCAGACCATGCCACTTATCAGGTAATGGGCGGAGTGCCTTAGCAAGATGGGTCACATGGTTGGCTTTAACCGTCAGCTCGCCAGAATCAGTTTTCATGACTTCACCGCTGATACCAAGAATATCGCCAAGATCGGCCTTTTTGAAGATCATGTAGTTGTCATCGCCAACGACATCTTTACGTACATAGATCTGCATCTTCCCGCTACGATCACGAATATCCGCAAATCCAACCTTGCCTTTGCCACGTTTAGACATCATCCGGCCGGCAATTGTCACTTCTGGTTTTTCATCCAACAGTGTCTCTTTATCATCTTCACCGAATTCTTCGCGCACTTTCGCTGCGGTATGGGTCCGGTCAAATCGGTGCCCGAATGGATCGATGCCCGCTTCACGCAAGGCTTCCATCTTTTCTCGCCGCGCAATCATTTGGTCATTCATTTCTGGTTGCTGTCCGTTATCCTTAGCCAACACATGTTCCTCCGTTTCAATTTTTACCACTCTTTGATGATGACAATTTTACATCCAAAAAGCAACCTACTCTAAGAAAAAGACACTCGTCACTGACCAGCAAAAGTGGACAGGCGTGTGTCAATGAAACAATGCTAATTTATGCTTTAGCTTGCCGTTCGCGGGCGCGCTCTTCGGTTTGTTCAACAAAATCATCAAAGATGTGATCAACCTCTGCCTGCGTATCAACCATGTTCACCGCGGCTTTGGTTTTAGCCGAGCGCGGAATTCCCTTCAAGTAGTAAGCTGCCTGCATCCGAAATTCCCGAACGGCCTGATGTTCGCCATGAAGGTCAACCAGCCGTTGTAATTGCAGCTTTGCTGTCGCAATTTTCTCGCGCGGTGTTGGTTCCGGGATCAATTCGCCGTCTTCCAGATAAGCCGACATCTGTTTCAATACCCACGGATTACCTAATGCCGCACGGCCAACCATAACAGCATCAGCACCAACCTCGTCTAACATCCGCTTAGCATCTTGCGGGGTACGAACGTCACCGTTGCCCATGAACGGAATCGTGAGGTGCTGCTTCACTTCTTTCAAAATGTTCCAGTCCGCATGACCAGCATAAAGCTGTTTACGGGTACGACCATGCATGGCAAGCGCCGCGGCACCGCCCCGTTCTGCAGCTAGGGCATTCTGAACAGCATAGACATGGTTCTCGTCCCAGCCAGTCCGCATTTTGACTGTCACTGGTTTAGAGACGGCATCTGTTACAGCTGCAACCATTTCATAAACTTTTTCAGGATCCAGCAGCCAGTGCGCCCCGGCATCTGTCTTCGTCACTTTAGGTACCGGGCACCCCATGTTGATGTCAATGATGTCGGCTGCCGTGTTTTGGTCCACAAACTTAGCCGCATTCACTAAAGTCTCTTTGGTACCGCCAAAAATCTGAATAGAAATCGGATGTTCACGCGGATCTACAAATAACATATTCAGAGTTTTTTCGTTTTTATACATGATCCCACGGTCGCTGATCATTTCACAGACCACTAACCCGGCACCGAATTCTTTAGCCGTTACCCGAAAGGCCGCGTTAGTCACACCCGCCATTGGTGCAACAACTAAGCGATTCGGAATTTCAACATCGGCAATATGCCACATACAGGCCACCTCTTTCTTGCTTGCGCCTTGCTAACTTTACTTAAAATAAGTGTCAACTGCAACTATTCGTGTCGGGCCATCAAGGCTTCCAAGTCCGCCACACTATAATGATATTGATTGCCACAGAACTTGCACGTGGTTTCTGCACCACCGTCCTGATCAATCATTTCCTGTAATTGAGCATGCGGTAAAGTTGCCATAATATCGCCAAAATGTTCTTTTGAACAATTGCAGGCAAATTTTAACGGCTGCGCATCAAGAAATTGGACTGGTTCGTCACCGGCAATTCGCTGAATAATTTGCTCTGGTGTCAGGCCGCTTTTTAATAATTCAGAAACCAACGGTAAAGTTTTGACGTTGGCTTCAAGTTCAGAGAGCTCCGCATCGTTGGCACCAGGCAAGGCTTGCAACATGAAACCGCCGGCCACCTGAATCGTGTTGTCGGCATTGACGAAGACTGACAGGCCAACTGCAGCCGGAATTTGCTCTGACTTGGCTAAATAATAGGTAAAATCTTCTGCCAACTCACCAGAAACCAAAGGAACTTGCCCAGTGAAAGGATCGCCGACGCCAATGTCTTTCGTCACTGCTAGTAAGCCACGTTTGCCAACAGCCCGCGCAACGTCGATTTTACCGACCAGATTCAGCGGCAAGTTAACGTGCGGTTCTTCAACATAGCCGCGTACTGTTCCAACATTGGTACCATCCGTGACAAGTGCGCCAACGGGACCGTCGCCCTTAATGCGAACCGTCAGCATATCGTCTGCGTTTTTCAGCCCGGAAGCCGCTAACAATGCTGTGGCAACAAGCGTCCGACCAAGTGCAGCCGATGAAGCGCTCCAAGTATCATGGCGCCGCTGCGCTTCACGCACTGTTTGAGTCGCATCAGCAGCGAAAATTCGAAAATGTTCATCACGCGACAATGCGCTCGCGATATAGTCACTCATGTAGGGTCCTCTTTTCTGAAAGGTAAACGTGGCTATTTTACCAGAGATGGATGTTATTGAAAAGATGCGGCTATCGTAGTCGTCTGAACAAGCGTGGATAAACACCTTTTATATTTGTCGCAAAGCTCTGTCCATTTCTTTCCATAAAAAATACCCCGCCTTTCTATCAGCGAGGTATTGATTGTTACTAATCAAAGCTTTGGTCACGTTCGGCCTATGTTCCGGCCAAGTGAAAAGCTTAAGATGTCAATTGAATTTAGTTCAGGCCTGTTGCCAAAGTCCAAGTTAACGTGGTTTCGTACGTACCGTTATTAACGACTGATGTCTTAGGCAGCACCAGTTTGATATTAGTCTTGTCCCAACCAAAGACGTTAGAGCCTTCACCTTCACCTGTAGCCGCATGTGCAACCTGATGATTGGTGTCAGTGCCACTCAAGGTCATCGTTGTTGTTTTGCTGATGTCAGTCAATGGTACCAATGCACCAACCGGCGTGAAGCCATCATCTTGCGATTCGTTGGTCAAACCGTAGACATTGCCAGTCTGGCCATAAGCGGTGTTCAGCATGGTCAATGTCGCATTGTCAATCGTCTTACCAGTATCGGCACCATTGTCGTCCTTCAATGAAAGCGGGCCGTCTGCCTTGACGCTCAGGGTCCAATCCCCAGCTTTACTGTTGGTTTGGCCAGTTTTATCTTCAGCACTTTCAGCATCGGTACGCGTGGTTTGCTTATCAACAACCGTTGTCCAAGCCTTGCCCTTAACATTAGCCAAAGCGGTGTCATCAGTATTAAGGACAGCGGTCAAGTTTGTATTACCGCTCTTATAACTTGGATAGCGAGTATTGTCAGCCCGCCCTGCGTTTTGTCCGTCAGCAGTGAAAACCGGGTAATCTGAGAAGAACTGTTCGTGGTTACCAAAGTCCAAAATCTTAGGAACCATTTGCAGTCGCAGATAACCGGTGTTACCAGTTGGCGGCAGTTGACCAAAGGAAATCCCCGCGGTTGTCTTGGCGTCTTGCGGTAGTGCCTGACCACCGTTAACGCCTGCATTACCTTGAACAGTAGCTGCTTGCGTTGCCGCTGGGGCAGCGATTGCCAAACCGGCAAGTAAAGTTGCACCCGCGACCAACGCACTTGTCATTTTAGTGAATTTCATTTTGAAATTCCTCCTCTTAAAATTTTTTACATCATGGATTTATCCACGGTATAAAACAGTTTCAATAAGCGATAGCTTGACGATCAGAACAGATTGACCGTCTTCCAGGTATTAAAATCGTTGTATGTCTTGATCGTAAAGACAAGACACGTCACAAAGGCGATGAGCAGCAGGATGGACAGACCAATCCAAAACCACTTGACGCGTCGGTAGGAAAATTTAGCGATCAGTGCTTTCAACAGCATCACCTCCTTTGCTGCGGCGAACGTGCCGATAAATAAAGAAACTAATCAGTAGTAAAACAACCAACACAATTACAAGTTTGACCCAAAGCCATTTTCGTTGGGCAATTTGGTAAGCAGTTGCCGAACTTGTAACCAGTTCTCCTGAACCAGTGATTTTGACGTACCGTGTGTCTTCTCTTACCTGTTTGCCTTGTTTCAGTCGACTCGTCAGTTTATATTCACCTGCCACTGATTTTTGTCCGGTTATCAGTCGTGTTACATCAAAGACTGTTTGTGGCGCGATTCGTGGCAACTCCCGGGTGACAGTTAATGAGAAAAAGCGACTCGTTGCGCTTGTCAGATTAATCTTGGCTGAAACATCCTTTAAAAAAATTCGTTTAGGATTTTGTACTTGAGATCGCAACTGAAATCCTGATCGTTTTTGTACCAAAGATGTCTGCCCCATCCTTAAGTTGCTAACGCTGCCAGCAACATGACCGTTGTGCAGGACGAGGCCAAGCGTATAAGCAATTCGGTTTTGGACACTTGTATCTGTTGTTGATGGTGCTAAGGCTGACAAGCGAATTGCTGACAAATAAGTTCCTCGTGGCTGCCCTTTCCCCGGCTTCAAAACAATTGGCAGTTGTCGCGTTTCTCCCGGCTTGAGCTCAAATTGACGATCAATCTTCACTAAGTCACTCCCGGCGATCGGTAGATATTTACGATTCACCTGAGTGGCTTTTACATAACTAACAACGCCATTAGCTCCTGTTTGCGCATCAAGAATTTCGGCATTCACTTTTAAGATTTTTGCGCTAGCGTTGTATGCCTGTACTGTAATGGTTCGTCGCTCACTTTTAGGAAGATCGAGATCGAAGTAGCCAGCGTTTTTACCAACATGATTGTCACTAGGTAAAACTGGCGCGACCATCAGTGCTTGCTGGCTGTTAGAGACGGTAGCGCTTACAAGATTTGTAAAAGTAAACATGTTCATCAAAGCAATACCAAGAACACCGATGAGGACTAATCGCAAGGCTTGCCAGTCGTTCTTCATCGTGGACGAAGCTTGAAAGTCCATAGCAGTCCCCCCAGACTGGCTAATAGCAAGACGCCTGTCCCGATCGTTGCATAAAGCCAGTGATTGACTGGTTTCTTGATAGCACGTTCGTTGATACTCTTAGCCTGAACGTTACTAACCTTCATCGTCTTCTTAAACGTCCAGCTCATTGGAAAACGATTTTGCGTGTTCAAGCCTTTGAGTGTGACCTTAATGTGATAGGTGCCGGGCTTCATTGATTCATAACTCCATGAGACCGGAAAGACCATTTTCGAGTTAGGGGCAATCATGAAATTATCAGCTTTGTACGTTTTAACATCGCCGCTATCCATCCCCACTGCAACACTGACATTTGCTTTTGAGATTGCCATCGGTTCAACATTACGCAACGTTACGCCAAGTGCGGGATGTTTTTGAAATAAGATTGGGTTTGTTTCGTCATACTTGACGTTCGGAAAAACTTCATAATTCTGCCCACGTAAAACCACCCCAACTGAGTAAGCATAGTTCGAGCCAACCGCGTTGCCGCCAGATTCGCCTTTATCAACATGTTCGATAAAATGCCAATCACCATAAATCATGCCATCATATCGCTGTTTTGGCATTTTGATGGTTGCACTGATGACCTTCATCTGTTTCGGTGCTAATTGAATCGTGGCGCCACCTTTGTCTAAGGTTGCAACGGTTGTAAATGGCGTTTTTCAGACTTCGGTCAAGATTCTTCGTGCTCGGTGTAAAGTCGATACCGCCGCCATCTTGGGTATAGGCGTTTCGTAAGTCGCTCTTGACTGTGATGTTCTTATCAGAAATATTTTGAACTCGCATCTGGATGGTGTGCGTTGTATCTTTTGAATACACCAAATCAAAATAATTCAGTTTCATATTTGCTTGCGCATCAGGCAAAACCGGCTGCACTTCAAAGTCAGTTGTTTCGGTTTTACTGGCGGCGACCACGCTTTGCGGTGCGAGACCGACCAGTATGCATGCCGCGGCAGCAATCAGCCACCGCCCTCGTTTCCATTGCAAAAGTCATTCCTCCTATGGTAAAAGCGACAAATTCCAAGTGAGCGTCGTATGATAGCGGGTCTGATACCGTGGTGTGCTTGCTGGCACATGTAACCCAACACTTGTCGCGCCGCTATCGTTGTCACCAAAGTTAATCCGCCATGTGCCATATCCGCTATTGTCATACAACGTCCCGGTCGGATCTTTATCAGTGCTGGCATCATTGCGATAGTGACCGCTCTTTTTAACTTGTGCTAAAACAGTTGGACTGGTGGCTGTCGGATTCAAGGAAAAATCATCAGGTGCTTGATAATCCATCGTGTCTTCCTGCGCCCAAGTTGGATTTGAAGTTGCATCTGTTCGTTTCAGTTTAGGATTCATCAGATGCAGCGTCGCATCGGTCAAAGTTTGAGCAACCTGTAAGTTGGGATCTTGACTGTTTGGTTTCGGAGTTGACTTAAATTGACCGTCCTGTTGCACACTGAGTTGCCAACCTTTTGTGCCATAGTAATCTTCAACTGTGACGCCAAAAGGCAATGGTTGCTTAGTCGTGCTTTGGTTTTCCCCAATGTAATAGGTTCGGTCAACCGACTTATTGTCAAATTGACCAAAATCAAGCGTTGGATCCACGGTTAGCTTCAGCATTTGTTTTTCATAGCGATAAGTCACCACCAAATCGTCTTTACTGATCACTGGATCGACCACGCTGGCTTGATCAAAAGTCGCACTCGTGAGGTCACTGGAGGTTGCCTGATCGACCACTGTATAACCATCAATGGCTTTTGGCCGAATCGGATCTGCGTTAATTTCCGATACGTGTTTGCCGACATCACCACTCACTGTCACTTCGGGTGCGATCTCAGTTGGCTTTGCCATGTCACTCGCCCGATCAACATAGCGGAAAATAACCTTGCCTGTCGTCGCCGGTAAATGTATGGTCGTCTGATTCGAGAATAAGGTTCCCACACTAGCTTTGTTGGGAATCGTTTCGGCAGTATCTTTTCGATCAATTTTGGCTTTAAAACGAACTCTGAAGCCTTGACCATTCGGGATTGTATAAGGAAAGTCAATGGTGCCATTCGCCTTGAAACTCGTGTCATCAACGGTCACAAACTCGTTATTCGTGTCAGCATCTGCAATCTGTAAAGAGCCATCTGTATAAGTGGTATTCGGATCAAGCTGATCCTTGATACTGCCAGCCTAGATTGCAATAATAAAGTTACCACCTAGAAAGAGGCTTGCTCACTGCTTGAACTGGGGTTTGCCAACGGAGACATTTTCTAGGTTTGTTATTGATAAGCGCTGTGGCTTGTTGAATATCGGTCTCTGAAACCTGATCAAACTGTGTTCCCTTCGGGAAATAGTAGCGAAGTTCTCGATTGAACCGTTCATTTGTGCCCCGTTCATTCGGGTGATAGGCGTGGCAAAAGTAAACCGGTATCCGATAGCGCTTTGTAAGCGCCTGATCGCAGGAAAACTCTTTACCGTGATCAACCGTCACTGATCGAACCGGACCCGGAAAGTCCACCATCAGTCTTGCAAATCCCTTGAGAACAGCATTTTGTGATAAGTTTTCAAGCTTAGTTGTCGCCATTAAACGTGTCACCCGATCGACAATGGTCAAAACAGCAGCCTTTGACCCGCGACCACCGCGAACTGTATCCATCTCTAAATGTCCTTTTTCGGTTCGCCGATTAGCTGACTCACTGCGAATCTCAATTGAGGTGCCTACTGCTTGGTTATAGCGCGACCGAAGGTCTTGTCTTCTTTTATGACGTTTACCGTGATCAAAGAGTTGGCTTGGCTGAAAATCGACTTGTCTTTGATAAATCCAGTGGTAAATCGTGTGTGGCGCACAGTGAACGGCATAACCGACCATTTCAGGGGACCAACCTAGGTTTAGCTTCTCAGTTACCATCCGCTTCAACTTAGGCGTTAAAATCGAGTGCCGACCACAACGATGCCGACAAGTATCGGCATGATCCTGAGCTATAATGGCGCAGTAATCACCTTCAGGGCAACGGTGAAGCTCATGCCTAATAGAAATACGAGAGCGGCCTAAGGTCGCGGCGATGTATTGAATCGTGTGGTGTTGCATCAGTTCTATCTGAGATCGTTCAATTAAGGTTATAATGGCCATGGGACCTGTCCTTCTCTCTAGATGGTATGTTATGCAAACACCATTTTAGCAAGAACGGACAGGTCTTTTTTCACATTTTCTGGGTGGTAACTTTAATTATGCAATCTAGGGTCCAACCTGTCTGGAAGTTTTGGTGGTTAGCGGCGTATTCCCAGGACGGACGACGCCAAGATGACCTACATTCTCGGTCTTGGGATAATCAAGATCAAACTGATCATCATAGACATTACTCCCATTCCACCAACTATCCATTTCAACAGCGAGAGCGTTACGAATATAATGGCTGATCAAGTTCCCTTTACCATCTGTCGACCAAGGATACGCACCAAGACCGCCGGCTGGAGAACCGTATGCGCCAGCTCCCAATGGATCATTTTGAAGTACAAAAGCCATTCCGTCAGCAGCGTCATCACCAGCAGGCCCAAAATAATGAGCTGTTTCGTATGTAAATGCACTATTCAAATCAATCTTTGACTTAGACCACATACCGCCAATTTGCCAACTCTTCGTCTCTCGACTACCTGTAACAATGAGTGCCTGCGGATAAGCCGTACTAAAGGTGGAGACATTCGGAAAATTGCTAGGATCCGCCTTACTTTTAACAAAATAGTCACTGGCCTTCAACGTTGACGCCGGTGGTGCTACTGGAAACCCATCAGCAGCACTATATATTGTTTGCACTGGAAAAAGACTTAATGTCAAAATAGAGATCATTAATACAAAAAGTAACTTTGAAAGGCGTTTCACCCGAGTAACCCCCTAACCAGCCTAACTAATTATTTTATTTCTAATTGAATAACACCTTATAATTAACCATAACAGCAGGACGTTTAAAAAACAACAAATATTTTAATATAAAATTAGTGTAAAGTTGGCACGACAGCGCTTTATCACGTTTACATTCACTTGTCAAGAACCAAGTATTAGGCAAACATTTATTAAAATATGATATTTTTTCTTTCTAAAATATGATACAGCGTTATATAATGGTCTATATCAATTTAAAAAAGCATCTTTTTAAAATTAATGCTGTGCGTCGACTTACATTCTCATGACAGCATCATTAACTGACAAGTCGGTAGCAAACGCAGCACCAGAATATTCATCCTGTGCAAAACGCAAAAAAGTCCTCCTCAGCATTTCTGCTAAGGAGGACTTTGGCTATTCATGCAAATCTAAGCTTGCGGACCCTGCTGATCATCGTTGTTTGAAGATGAATTGTCAGTCGAAGTATCGTCTGGCTTTTCAACCTCATCAGAATCAGTATCGTCGCCACTGGCTTGTTGATCACCAGATTGTGGTGAATCAGTTTTACCACTGGCTTCTTCATCTGCTTGCTTTTCTTTATCTTTGTGTTCAAGGGCTGCTTTGGATTGCTCGAAAGTAGCGGCCTTTTCACTTGGAAATTCATCTTGGTCACGAGCAGGCATTTTGCCATCGTTGAACAAGCTGAGGATTTCCTTTTCATTCAAGGTTTCGTATTTAAGCAGTGCTTCCGCAATCAACTTATGCTGTTCACGGTGGGCCTCAATGATTTCGTGAGCCTGTTTATGGGCATCGTCGATAATGCGACGAATTTCATCATCAATGGCTGTAGCCGTCGTTTCAGAATAAGGTGGTGTCTGACCATATTGTGCACCCAGGAACGGTTGGCCTTCAGTTTCAAGCTGAACCGTGCCGAGACGATCGGACATCCCATACTGCGTCACCATACTGCGGGCAATTTGAGTTGCCTGTTCAAAGTCATTGGATGCCCCAGTAGACTCAACGCCAAAGATAATTTCCTCAGCTGTTCGTCCACCTAAGAGGCCAACGATTTGTTCTGTCAATTCCTTCTTGGTAAGCAGGAATTGATCATCCTTTGGCAGCATGATCGCATAACCGCCAGCGCGTCCACGAGGAATGATCGTGACTTTTCGAACTGTCCGCGAATCGCTCAGGACCAAACCAACAATGGCATGTCCGGCTTCGTGGAACGCCACCATATTCCGTTCTTTCGGATTAATGACGCGGTCGCGCTTCGCTGGGCCAGCAATGACCCGATCTTCGGCTTCGTCCACGTCTGAGGCGTCAATTGCCTTCTTACTTCGTCGGGCCGCGACTAAGGCAGCTTCATTCAGTAAGTTTTCCAAATCAGCCCCGACAAAACCAGGCGTCTGACGAGCGACTTCCTTAAGATCAACACTTGGTGCAAGCGGCTTGTTCTTCGCATGCACTTTCAAGATGGCTTCACGACCCTTAACATCCGGTCGGCCAACTAAAATCTTCCGATCAAAACGACCTGGACGCAGCAAAGCAGGATCAAGCACATCAGAACGGTTAGTAGCGGCAATGACGATAACCCCTTCATTACCGGTAAACCCGTCCATTTCAACCAGTAACTGGTTCAAAGTCTGCTCACGTTCATCGTGACCGCCGCCCATACCGGCACCACGCTGGCGGCCGACAGCATCAATTTCATCAATGAAGATGATGGAAGGAGCAGCCTTTTTAGCCTGATCAAACAGATCACGCACACGAGAAGCCCCGACACCAACGAACATTTCAACGAAATCTGAACCTGAAATTGAGAAGAACGGCACACCAGCTTCACCAGCAACCGCTTTGGCAAGCAAGGTTTTACCAGTACCAGGAGGGCCTTCCAAAAGCACCCCGGCTGGAATTCGAGCACCTAATGCCGAGAATTTCCGCGGATCCTTCAGGAATTCAACCACTTCAACCAGTTCCTGTTTCTCTTCTTCAGCACCAGCCACATCGGAGAAGCGAACTTTGTTGGCATTTTTATCTGCCTGCTTCGCCCGTGATTTGCCAAAGCTCATCACCCGACCGGAACCACCGCCTTGGCCAGCCTGATTCATCATCATGTAGAAGAAGACCATCATGATCACAATCGGCACAACCGTAATCAGCAAGCTAAACCAGACGCCGGATTGTGATTCTTCCTGCGTGTCGGTTTTAACATTGTTAGCGCTGGTTGCCTTTTGGATCTGGCTCAAAGTCGCATCGTTCGTCGGAATATATGTCGAGAACTTCGTGACTTTGGTGCTCTGACTACCAAACAGACTCAGCGAGTTATTTGAACTAGAAGACTTCTGTGCCTTCTTGTATTCCCCACTGACCTTATAGACTCCGCCAGATGGCTGGAGTGAATAACTCTTGACGTTGTCTTTTTTCAACTCCGACAAGAACGTGCTGGTTTCAATCTCTTGGGACGATGTTGTCCCATTATCGCGCATATAATACGCAAAACCGGTGACCAATAGCACAAAAATAATGATATACGTTAATGTGCTACTGAACAGGCCGTTTTGTTTTTTCTTCATTTAGAACCTCCGGCAACATTCGATTAGTACCTTATATACTACCACAAACACAACATTCAGATCAGGATTTTGCTGCGTAGATTTCCGGTTTTAATACACCGATATAAGGCAGGTTTCGATAACGTTCAGCATAATCTAAGCCATAACCGACCACAAATTCGTTAGGAACAGTTGTCCCAACGTAATCGGCGTGCACATCAACGACGCGACCTTCTGGCTTATCCATCAACGCACAAATACGAACCGACTTCGCATGACGCGTTTTGAAAATGTCGGTCAGATATTTTAAAGTCCGGCCGGTATCAACAATATCCTCTACAATCAAGATGTCCCGATCCTTCACGCTGGCGTCAAGGTCCTTGATAATCTTGACTTCACCGCTAGACTCGGTCGCATCCCCGTAGCTGGAAACGTCCATAAAGTC
Organism: Lacticaseibacillus paracasei subsp. paracasei; assembly: GCF_000829035.1. Taxonomy (NCBI): domain Bacteria; kingdom Bacillati; phylum Bacillota; class Bacilli; order Lactobacillales; family Lactobacillaceae; genus Lacticaseibacillus; species Lacticaseibacillus paracasei. The sequence goes on from NZ_AP012541.1 coordinate 2,627,131, forward strand.
GAGTTCCATGTAATCATCGATCTCACGAACAAGATCTGTCATAAACATGATGGCACCTTTTAAAATGCACACCACTAAGGGGTTTTTCCCTGCATAATCGTGCTTGAGCTCAGCGCCAAGTCGTGCCGTGATGGCATGGATGTCGTCTTGAGAATACAACACCTTCAAAATATCGGAACTCATGATTTATCCTCACTTTTGTCAACATCTGGTGATTGCACCAGTACAACATGGAGTATATCAGTTTGATCTATGGCCGACAATCGTTCTAAAGGCTGACCTTCAACCCAAAACACTTGATGACCCCGAGCTAAAACCAATAATTGATCGCGCTGATAGGCTGGAATTTTTGTGTTAATCAAAAAACGCCGCAGTTTCTGAATCACGCCATTGGGTAATTGCACAACATCGCCAGCTTGCCTTGTGCGCAAAGTAATTGGCAGTTTCACTCTGACCGGCGTGCCTTTGTCAGCAGCAACGCTTGTCTGCAGGCTGAAAATGCCACGAGTGGTACGATGTTGCTGATCAAGCTTAGTGAATGTGACCGGTTTAACTGGCGCCTGCCGCGTTAAGCGAACAATTTGTTCACTCTGGACAGCAATTGAAATCCCGCCGCCCAGATCAAACCGCCGCTCTTTTGTCCCGCTTAGACTCGCTAGAACTGGCGAAAGTAGCTGGCGATCAACGTTGGGTTGCCATTGCTGCAGTATTTTTTTTAATAGCAGACGCTGAACAGCTTCCGGCTGCGGTGATGCGACACGCCAATTAACCGTTGCGTCATCAACCTGCAGGCGTTGAAGCCACTCAGCCAGTTGTGCTTCAGCCAACGCTAATAGGCCAGTCTGCTCCATCGTGAATGTTTGAATATGCGCCAGTAATTGCGTGTTTTGTTTTTTGAATGCAGGAATGACCTGATGACGCAACTGATTTCTTGCGTAATGCGGATCAGCATTGCTGGAATCTTCGCAAAACCTAACGTTGTGCTGATCAGCATAGGAGCGAATCATCGCCTTGCTGTAAGGCAATAATGGCCGCACTAACCGGCGTCCATGCCAAGTTCGATCAGCGCGAATACCGATTAACGCGGCCGGATCGCCAGAGCGCGCCAGCCGAAACAAAATTGTTTCAAGTTGATCATCCGCATGATGAGCTGTCATGACAACCTCAGCATGCTGCTCAGCGGCAGTCGCGGCTAAGAAGGCATAGCGTGCTTGCCGAGCGGCCGCTTCACTGGTTGGCTGCCCATCAGATCGCCGCCATTGTCCAGTCACCACTGGCACCTGCAATTGTTGGGCAGCGGCGACAACAAAGGCTTGTTCCTGCTGACTCTCTGGTCGCAGGCGATGATCGAAGGTTGCCACCACCACATCTAAGTCAGCTGCTTTGACAGCCAGGTTCAACAACACCATCGAATCCACGCCGCCAGAAACCGCCACGAGCACACGAGTATGCGGTGCAAAGCCAAATCGTTGAAAAAGTTTCGGGCTCATGGGCATCCTCCACGCAATCCTGCAGAAACCAAGAAAATGGGCCTAGAACAAAATGTGCTTTGTTCCAGACCCGATTTTTAACTGCGGCGACCACCACGGCCGCCGCGTTTACCCTCGGTATTGCGGCGAAGAACGCTTAATCGATCTTCGCTTTCCTTCAAATATCCTGACATCATCGCATCAAAATCATCTTTGGATGGTTGTGCTTTGTGTCCAAAATGATTGCCGCCGCCACTACGCGCACCGCCTTGATAGCGATTGCCGCTTGGCCGCGCAGATGGTGTATGATGACTCTCCCGATGACTATTTTCGTGTTCACTTTGCTGCGGTTTATCGACCGCTTTCCGGATAGACAGGCCAATCTTACCATCTTGGATCGAAAGTACTTTCACCGTCACCGGTTCGCCAACATGCAGCACATCATGAATATCTTTGACATAAGCATCAGAGACCTCGCTGATATGTACCAATCCGGTCTTGCCATCGCCTAATTCGACAAAAGCACCGAATTTTGTGATCCCGGTGACCTTACCAGTCACTTTCGTACCAACTTCAACTGCCATAAAAAAAGAAGTCCTCCTAGTTAAATGTACCTATTAGTATAGCACGGCAGAAAACCGACGCAAGAGCGCGAACAGGCCCGGTTAGAAACCGGAACATAAGTGGCCTCAAGCCTAAATAGTTGGGCTTTAGCCATTTAGGCTTGAGGTCCTTATGTGCAGGTTTTTGGGTCTGTGAGCGCGTTTTAGATACAACAGCGTCCAGAGCCTAGCCTTTCTATTTAGCTGTCCAAATCACTGATTCACATTCAAATCCGGAACCTTGTTGACCTTATCAGGCAAGTTAAAAATAATCTCGCCTTGCTTTGAATAGAGATATTTTTCGCGAATCAGCTTAGCCGTGTAGTCATCATTGTGCAGTTGGTCGACCTGAACCTTGAGGGCTGACTTGTTGGCTTTTAATTTTGTCAAACTGCCCTTCGCTTTTTGGACGGCGTGGTTTGTCTCTCCTAACGCCATTTGAGTTCGAACTAAACTAAGCCCGCCGAACCCCAAAATGGCGACAATCACGATCAACAGATTCCGAATCCGCTTCATATGTACGGCGTGCGCCCGTGGATTGGGCGTACGCTTGTGCTTTTGTTCGTGCTCGCGCGTATACGCATTATTCAATTGACTGATATTGTTCTTTGCCATTTGACCGCACCTTCGTTTTTCACCAGCCATTTACTTACATCCGTAAATCAATAAATCAAGTATAACAAATCCCGAGGGCTGCGAGCCAATAAATACGTATTAAAATGTTTCTTTATAATCCTCTTTCAAAACCGTGTACATCCCCGCTGCGTCATTTTTCTTGGTGGTTTCAACCAAATCATCCGCTCGGACAGTAAGCGTCTTGTTGCCAAAGTTAATCACTAACGTATCCCCCACACGAACATCAGAGCTTGACTTAGCTGGTTTATCATTGATCATAATTCGCCCTTTATCGGCAATTTCTTTGGCAACTGTGCGCCGCTTAATAATTCGAGAGACTTTTAAAAACTTATCTAATCGCATAACTTAATTACCTCGCTTTATCCGTTGTAAGAACTTCATATATAGTTTACCGCCTGGCAAATCGAGCATTTCTCGCAGCGTTAGCATTTTAAGCCAAGTCCCTGCGGCTAAGAAAATGATGACCCCAAGTAATACCCCAACGACTGTCACACCCGCTGCCACCATCCGGGAGCTTAACGGAATCCAACCGACAGCAGCGTAGACTGCCGCGGCCATGATACCGGTCACGATGATTAACTTAGGGACGAACAGACGGATGGCACTAGCACCTTTGATCGTCTCAGGAACTGCATAATAAATCAAGCAAAGGATCAAGCCCAGTGAGAGAATCGTTGCACCACTTGCCCCGGCAGTACCGAACTTCACGACAAGCGGCTGGTTGATGACGGCTTTAAGCAATATGCCTAGCAACAGCGCGACGCTAATGCCGGCATACTGATCAAGACTTTGCAAAATAGCATTATAGGCATTGATCATGGCGACAACAACAATAGCAACCGCATATAGTTGCAGCGCAAATGTCCCGGCTGTGTCTCCAAACAGCAGCAAATCAATAGCCGGCATCAAAACAATCAAGCCAGCTGTCGCCGCCAATGCGAATGCTAAATTAAAATGCACCAATTCGGCACCGCTGCGAATAAACTGACGGCGCTGGCGGGCTTGGCGCGCCTGAGTCAGACTCGGTAAAAGCGTTGTCGACAAGGATGCCGCTACTACAAGGCCCAATTGCACTAAAGGCTGTGCCCGGTCATAAACCCCTTTAAGACTTTTCGCAGTCACCATGGCGATACCTGAAGCTGTGAGCCCTTTTGTAACCGTAAAGCTATCAATCAGCTGCAACAAAATCAACAAAGCTGCGTAAAGTGTGATCGCCCCGCCTTCACGGACAAACCGGCTAATGAGACGTACATAAGCCTGCATCCCCGGAAAACGAAAGTGCTGCTGACCAAACACTTGCCGATATGGCCGCCATAACGTCAATGCAGCCACCGCGCCGCCGAAGAATGCACCGGTCATTGCCACAGCACCCATCTGATAAACGCTCCAATGATATTGCAAAAACCACCAAGCTGCTAGCAGAATCACGGCAACACGCACGACTTGCTCAACAACCTGACTAGTGGCTGTTTTAGCCATATCAAAAGTGCCTTGAAAATAACCGCGGCCTGTGGCCAGCAACGGCATCGTCAAGAACATGAAAGCCACCGTTTGAATCAACGGCAGCAATTCCGGATCTGCCATGGATTGCGCGATCACGCCACCAAAGATTTGCAGGCCTAAAAACAATGCCCACGAGATCCATGTTAAAATCACGCGGCTTTGGTGCGCGACTGTTAGCTTGGCCTCATCGCTATCCGCTTCAGCAACTAGTTTAGAAATATAAACCGGGAACCCGGACAAAGCGAATGTCATGCCTAATCCGTAAATCGGGTAAATCTGTTGATAGGCATAGAAGCCGGTGTCACCTACCATGTTTTGGAACGGTACCCGATAAACGGCACTGAGTATTTTGGCGATTAGTGAGCTCAGGCTCAAAATCCACGCGCCGCGCATCAAGTGCTTCATTTCTTGGTTGTGCATGGGAGCCCTCCTATCACTATATCCACTGACACCGAAGTCTGCTTGAGCTGATTGATCATTGGCATGTCATCACAGCCAAGTTGGGTCAAAAACAATGAATGCCCCTACTTTTCACAGCAACTATGCCGATTTCTTTTCCGGTTGCGGATTGACAACAGTCAGTAATCCCTGCAAAAAGCCGGTCAATTGATCAAGCCAAGTCGCAGTCTTCATATCTTTTGGCAATGCTAACGTAACTGTCAGCTTGCCATCCGTGATCGCGACCTGCGCTTTCAATGTTGTCGCACTTAACGCTTTGAAAATCGGCTCGCCTTGTGCTTTAGCAGTTGCTTGCGGTGACAACACAACCGTCAACTTTTGCCCCGCCTTCGTTACGTGATTGACCCAAGCCAAGTCAGCAAACCGCTTGAGATGCGCAATCGCCAATAAATTGGTCACCGGTTGCGGATAGTCACCAAAACGATCAATCAGATCTTCGCTGATCTCAGTTTCGGCTTCATCGCTATCTGCTTCTCGAATGCGTTTATACAACTCGATCTTCTGACGGGAATCGGCCACATAATCAGTTGGCAGGTATGCTTCCAGACCCAGATCAATTTCAGCATCCGTTTTCTCAGCCGATTTAATACCGCGCCGTTTGTTAACAGCTTCTTGCAGCATCTGGGTGTAAAGATCATAGCCCACCGAATCGATGAAGCCATGTTGCTGCTTGCCAAGTAGGTTGCCAGCTCCGCGAATCGATAGATCACGCATCGCAATTTTGAAGCCGCTACCCAATTCCGTAAAGTCTTTAATCGCCTGAAGCCGCTTTTCAGCAACTTCATTGAGCACCTTCATCGGCTGATACATAAAGTACGCATAAGCGACTCGACTTGACCGCCCAATTCGGCCGCGCAATTGATAAAGTTGTGACAGGCCGTAATGATCGGCATTCTCGATGATTAAAGTATTGGCATTGGGCATGTCCACGCCAGTTTCAATAATGGTTGTGGTCACCAGCACATCGTAAGCACCGTGCAAAAAGTCATAAATGACGTTCTCCAACTGCGTCTCAGTCATCTGACCATGCGCATATCCGACACTTGCATCTGGCACCAGTTCCTCCAGTTGACTCACGGTACGTTCCATATCTTCCACCCGGTTATGCAGGTAAAAGACTTGACCGCCGCGTTCCATTTCCCGTTCAATGGCTTCGCGAATCACGCCTGGATTTTGTTCCATGACAAAGGTTTGAATCGGATAGCGATTCGTTGGCGGCGTTTCAATGACACTCAAATCACGCACGCCTAGCATGGACATGTTCAACGTTCTTGGAATCGGAGTCGCCGTCAGCGTGAGCACATCGACATTACTCTTGAGTTGTTTGATCCGTTCCTTATGCTTAACGCCAAAGCGCTGTTCCTCATCAATGACCAGCAATCCCAAATCCCGAAAAGCGACATCTTTAGACAACAGCCGATGGGTGCCAACGACAATATCAATGGTGCCGTTCTTAAGTCCTTTGATCGTTTCCTTGTTCTGATGCGGTGTCTGGAATCGTGACAACAACCCGACTTTGATTGGAAAGTCCGCAAACCGTTCTTTCATCGTGTCAAAGTGTTGCTGGGCTAAAATCGTTGTCGGCACCAAAATGGCTGCCTGTTTGCCATAATCGATTGCCTTGAAAGCTGCACGCAACGCGACTTCGGTTTTGCCAAAACCAACATCGCCAACCAATAAGCGATCCATTGGCTTCGGCTTTTCCATATCATGCTTAATTTCTTTGGCTGACCGCAACTGGTCCGGTGTCTCAGGATAAGGAAATTCCGCTTCGAACTTGTGCTGCAGGTCATCATCCGGCCCAAATGCAAACCCTTTTTCCGCTTCACGCTTGGCATATAAATCAATTAATTCGTCAGCGATATCTTCAATTCGGGCAGCTACTTTGCGTTTGGTTTTCTGCCACTCAGCACCACCAAGTTTATTGACGCTTGGCGTTTTGCCATCTGCTGAAACGTATTTTTGGACTAGATTCAGTTGGTCAACTGGAATAAACAGCTTATCGTTGTTTCGGTAAACAATCGTAATGTAATCACGATGCACACCGTCAACTTCTAATGTCTCCATCCCGGTGTATTGACCGATCCCGTGATTAACATGCACCACGTAGTCACCAGGCTTGAGCTCGTTATAGCTTCGCAATCGCTCTGTATTCGCCAGTGTTTGGTGCCGTGCGTGACGACGTTGGCGAGCATTGAATAACTCGTGCTCGGTCACAACGACTAATTTCAAGTCAGGCAGCTCGAAGCCATTTTTCAGGCTGCCTTCTGTCAATTGCACCTGGCTTGGCAACAGCTTAGTCGGGGCTGTCATGACATTGCTAATCTCAAAATCTGACAACGTTTCGCTCAGCTTTTCCAGCCGATTTTTATCTGTGATCAAGAACACCACGGTTTGCTGCTGCTTTACCCAGCGATCGGTTTCTGTTTTGAGTAACGGCATCTGACTGAAAAATTGCTGCACGTTACGGCTGGGAATATTGGTCAAGCTGTCAAGTCGCAACTGCCCCATGCCTTTTTGAAAAAGGCTAAGGTAAAGCCGCGGGCGCTTATCTTGCTGTGCAAGTTCCTGAATCGTCAGGTTCGGCGTGTTAGGTAGCAGCCGGCCTTCTTCTTGCAACTGTGAGTACCATTCTGCCGTATCCTGCACCAAGGTTGTATCGCTATCTAGCAAACGACTGTAATCATCGAATGCTACCAGTGCATCTGGTTGCAAATAGTCACTGATGCGTTGCTGCTCTGGGTATAGTTCGGCCGCATATAAAGCTAGATTTTCAGGACGCTCGTGTGCCGATAGCTGCTGGCCAGTCGTCAATAAACCATCTGTAACGGCCTGCTTAGCGGCGGCATTTTTCACTTTTGCCTTGTAGGCATTAGCTTGCTTGGTAATGCGCTCGCCAGCAGCGGCCAAAACCTGATCAGTCGCCACCATATCGGTTGCCGGCGCAATCGTGATCTGCTGAAGTTTTTGCAGACTACGTTGGGTGGCAATGTCAAAGCTGCGGATGGAATCGATTTCAGTATCGAACAATTCAATTCGAATCGGATCGTCTTGATTCAACGGATAGACGTCAATGATGCCGCCGCGAATGGCAAACTGTCCCGGCGCGCTGACTAACGAATCACGTCGATAGCCCATGGCGACCAGCTGTTTGGCAACGGTTTGCGGATCAAGCTCGGAAGTCATATCAATGGCCAATTCACTAGCTGCCCAATCGGCTGGTGACGGCAAAAGCCGCTTATAACCGGCCAGACTGGTTACGATGATTCCAGGTTTGCCGCTTTGAATAAACGTCAAAGCATTAATACGATCGTTACGCGTCTCTGGCGAACTAACCGCGACTTCAGCTGCCAACACATCCTCAACTGGAAAATCGTAAACCACTGCATCTCCGAGCAAACTGCTTAAATCAGCAGCTAATTCATCGGCATGAAAGCGATTGTTTTCAACAATTAGAATCTGCTGCGGTCGCTGTTGCAATAGCGCGCCAAAAAAGACCGTCTTGGCTGAGCCCGACAGTCCTGTCACCAAATGGCGACCCGTTTTCAGCTTCGGCCATAATGCCGACAATGCTGGATCTGCCTGCACCATGTCGATCAAATTCATCGCGTCACCTGCTTCTTTCTTCTACTAATGTACACATGTGCTTCACCTTTTCGCCATGAAGTCACCTATCTTTTAATTAAACTTATTCATCAGCTGATCAAACGGCATCCCATTTAACCAATCTTCCAAGGCATCATCAGCCTTCTCAATCGCATCATCGATTAACGGCTGGTCAGTTTTGGAAAACGGCGTTAGTACCCAATCAACGACCCGTTGCCGCTGCGGATGCTGAATACCGATTTTTAGTCGACAAAACTCATCGCTGCCAGTGGCACTGATAATATCCTTGATGCCGTTATGGCCGCCTGCTGAGCCGCGCTTGCGTAAGCGCAATTTGCCTAAGGTTAAATCCATATCGTCTTGCACGACAAAAATTTCATCTAATTGTATCTGATAAAACATCATCAGCTCGCGGACGGCGCGACCTGAAGCATTCATAAATGTCTGGGGTTTAACAAGGAAGATCTTTTCGCCATTTAGACGGGTTGTCGCGGTAGCTGCATCAAACTCCAGCTTGTCAATCGTCAGGTTCAGTCGTTTGGCCAAGCCATCAACGACCATGAACCCCATATTGTGTTTGGATCCTGCATATTTCTGGCCGGGATTTCCTAGGCCAACAATCATTTTCATTGGAACTTTTATCCTCCTTGGGGAAAACGCATTTATAGTTGTAAGGACTTTTTTTGTGAGTGTTTCTATATTCTGGCCGGACGAGCTAACTCGCTTATCTTCTGGTAGCGGCCGGTCACGTTTTGCTCGGAAACGCGCTCACAGGCCCAGAAACCTCCACATAAGGACCGGGGATCTGTAAGACTGCTTCGATAAGCATCGTGCCTTTGTGGTAGCGGCCTGTCACGCTTCGCTCGGAAACGCGCTCACAGGCCCAGAAACCTCCACATAGGGACCGGATCTGTGCGATTGCTTTGAGATTCGATAAGCATCGTGCCTTTCTAGTAGCGGCTAGCCACGCTTCGCTCGGAAACGCGCTCACAGGCCCAGAAACCTCCACATAAGGGTCTTCGACATAAATGGCCAAAGACCGGCCATTTATGTCGAAGACCGCTTATGCTCCGGTTTCTAAGCGCTCCTGTTCGCGCTCTAACGCGAATAGACGGATTTTGCCTTTTCCGTCCAGAGCAGTATACCATACTGACGCCTTGCGTCTGTGCGAGTTGACCGTGGGAACTGTTGAATTTCCCACATTCGTGAAAACAGATGCTGGAAACGCTTACGTTATTGGAAGCTTGCTTGAAACAGGATTCACAAGTCTTGCTGTAGTAAGGCTCGACGCCATTTTTTGACAATGGCAAAATCATGAAAAAGTCTATCAAATTTGTTTCAGGGAATTGATAATGTGTTATACTCAACGTGAAATGCAGTTTGCATGCACATAAGAAAGGATGATATCACCGTGGCAAGTATTACGGATAAGGATCACCAAAAAGTTATTCTCGTTGGTGACGGCGCCGTTGGTTCAAGTTATGCCTACGCAATGGTTTTGCAAGGTATCGCTCAGGAAATCGGAATCGTTGACATTTTCAAGGACAAGACAAAGGGTGACGCGATTGACTTGAGCAACGCGCTCCCATTCACAAGTCCTAAGAAGATTTATTCAGCTGAATACAGCGATGCTAAGGATGCTGATCTGGTTGTTATCACAGCTGGCGCTCCTCAGAAGCCTGGCGAAACTCGTTTGGACTTGGTTAACAAGAACTTGAAGATCTTGAAGTCCATTGTTGACCCAATCGTTGATTCCGGCTTTAACGGTATTTTCTTAGTTGCTGCCAACCCAGTTGACATTTTGACCTATGCAACTTGGAAACTTTCTGGCTTCCCGAAGAACCGGGTTGTTGGTTCCGGTACTTCACTGGACACCGCCCGCTTCCGTCAGTCCATTGCTGAAATGGTTAATGTTGACGCTCGTTCGGTCCACGCTTACATCATGGGCGAACATGGTGACACTGAATTCCCTGTATGGTCCCACGCTAACATTGGTGGCGTTACCATCGCTGAATGGGTTAAGGCTCATCCAGAAATCAAGGAAGACAAGCTTGTTAAGATGTTTGAAGACGTTCGTGACGCCGCTTATGAAATCATCAAACTCAAGGGTGCGACCTTCTATGGTATCGCAACTGCCCTTGCCCGGATTTCAAAGGCAATCCTTAACGACGAAAATGCGGTTCTGCCACTTTCCGTTTACATGGATGGTCAATATGGCTTGAACGACATCTACATCGGTACCCCAGCTGTGATCAACCGTAATGGTATCCAGAACATCCTGGAAATCCCATTGACCGATCACGAAGAAGAATCCATGCAGAAATCTGCTTCTCAATTGAAGAAGGTTCTGACCGATGCTTTCGCTAAGAATGACATCGAAACTCGTCAGTAATCATCACGATCACTGATAAGTAAGCAACCAGCCCAGTCGCTGGTTGCTTTTTTTGTGAGCGCGAGCAGGAGCGTCTAGAAACCGGAGCATAAGCGACCATGGCCGTGATGGTCGGTTTTTGACCATTGCAGCCATGGTCCTTATGCGGAGGTTTCTGCGACTGCGAGCGCGTTATGGTGAGCGCGAGCAGGAGCGCCTAGCAAACCGCAAATATCTAAATGTTTTTTAATAATTCTGTAACACCACGGTAACACTTGATATTGTCACTCATGCCGCGTTTGAAACAGGTGATGTTGCTTTTAATTCGACCTTCAATACCTTATAATGGCGAAGTACAATGTCATCTTATTTGAGGAAGTGCTTGCCACGAAACAAGAACAAACGAAGAACAGGAGGCAGCGATCAGTGAAGAAAAACAAGCGATGGCTCCTCGTTGTTGGCGTCCTCGTCGTACTCATGGGCGGATTTTACATCATTCAAAGTATGCATTATCGCGACCATTTTCTGCCAAACACAGAAATTCTCGGCGTCGATGTCTCCGGTCAGACCGTCAACGCGGCTAACAAGAAATTGACCGATCAATTCGATCAACGTCAGTACACATTTGTTGAAAAGAATAAAAAGATTTTGAAAGTTAAAGGTGATGCTTTAGGACTTAGCCAAGATTTTAAAAAAGGCTTGACACAAATCCTTAACAAGCAAAATCCTTGGCAATGGACGACATCAGTCTTTGCTGGTCAAAAAACCAATGCTCAGGAAGACCCTACTATTAACACTGCTGCTCTAAAGCAATTCGCAACTTCGACGGCTGATAAGTTAAATCAAAATCGTCAGGAACCGGTCAATGCGAAGCTTGTGACAAGCGGTGATCAGTTCAAGATTCAAAAGGAAGTTAATGGTGATCAAATTGATGCCGACAAGCTGGCGACAACTGTCACAAGCGCACTTGATAACCATCGTCAAGTGATTGAACTAACAGATGCTTATAAAAAGCCAACGGTTAAAGCATCTGATCGCGACTTGCAGACAACTGAACGTGATATGAACAAACTTGCAAGCACCAAAGTCAGCTTGCAGATTCAAAGCACTACCGTCACGGTTCCGCAAGCAACTGTTTTGAGTTGGGTCACTAATGATAATGGTAAGGCAACGGTTTCTTCCCAAGCCATTACAAATTATGTCACGGCCTTGTCGCAACAATACAGCACCATTCACAAGACTCGTCAATTTAATTCCCAACAACAAGGTACCGTTTCCGTTCCCGCTGGCACTTATGGTTGGAGCATCAACATTAGCGCCACCTCTGCTATGATTCTTGCTAGCGTAAAAGCTGGCCAAGACTTGAATAAAGAAGTCAGCCACAGCGGATCTGGTTATACAACCACTGGCGACATCGGCAATACCTACGTGGAAGTCTCCAAAGAAAAACAACACGAATGGTATATTAAGGATGGCAAGGTCGTCATGGATTCTGACATCGTGACTGGTAAACCAGGCCAAGATACGCCGTCTGGTGTGTTCTATGTTTGGTCTAAGCAACGTAACGCTACCTTACGCGGGAAGAACGACGATGGCAGTTCTTATGCCAGTCCGGTTTCTTACTGGATGCCGATTGATTACACCGGTGTTGGTCTTCATGACAGTCCATGGCAACCAAAATACGGTGGTGATTGGTACAAAGAACATGGCTCTCATGGGTGCGTCAACAACCCACCAGACTTCATGGCGAAGTTATATGCAGCTGTTGACGAAGGCACACCTGTGATCGTGTATTAAAAATAGATTCGCTCGACCCATAACTATTCTTTTTAGCGTCACAAAAAGACTTGATCCCCGATATCAAAGGATCAAGTCTTTTTTGTTTATTCTAAATTGTAAACATTAGCTGATCGGACGCGACCTTACGCCACTTGGCGCTAATGTTTCTTTGAGTCGTTTATCTTCATTGCCTCCGGAAACGGAATTCAAAAGATCTTTATCAACAAAACGCTGGAACAATTAGGCATTCGTAAGGCTAATTGGTACAACTTCGGTAATATCAGTCATGCAACAAAAAAAAAAAGAACCCATTATTTAATGACATGTCAGGAACGGTCACTGCACTTTTAAAAACAATCGTTTCCGAATAGCATTGTGCAACAGATATAACATTACCTCTGAAAGTGATCTTCAGCATGAACAGTCCAGAAAAACGTTACACCGCCAGTGATCTATGGTATCATAAAGCAAGATTAGAATATTTTAATAAAGTGATACCTGTTTGATGGAGGAAAACGAATGTTAATTAAGTCGTTAGTATTAAAAAAGGAGTTCCTGACCACTGTCAAGGAAACGGTCACCCTTGAAGACGCGCTGAAGATCCTTGAAGACTCCGGCTTTCGTTGTGTGCCGATTCTGGATGAAAGCGGCACGATCTTCCGTGGCAACATCTACAAGATGCACATTTATCGGCACAAGTCTCAAGGCGGTGACATGAGTTTGCCAGTGACCTATTTGCTGAAAAATGCCACCAAGACGATTCCAGTCAATGCGCCATTCTTTAAAGTCTTCTTCAACATTAAGGATTTACCGTATATTGCTGTCCTTGATGAAAATGCCAACTTTTACGGTATCTTGACTCACGCTAAACTGCTTGGCATGCTGTCAGAAGCTTGGAACGTTGATGTTGGTTCCTACGTGCTGACAGTTATGTCGACTGGCGAGCGTGGCGATCTGGCCAAAATGAGCAAGATTTTGGCCAAGTATGTGTCCATTTCCGGGTGTATCACCTTGGATGCCAAACGCGACGAGTTCGTACGCCGCACCCTCTTTACATTGCCGGCCTGAACTGATGAAAACACATTGAACGAAATCGTTTCCCGGCTTGAGAAAAAAAGCTTCCGCGTTGTTGAAATCGATGACTTGCAATCAGGCCAACCAATCCGCATCGATGAAGATCTCTAATCTCCATGTAACGCTCACATAAACAAAAGAAGGTCGATCGTTTAATAAACGAATCGGGCTTTTTTTGTAAGCACGTGCAGAAGCGCTTGCAAGCCTGCAAGTGCCCTATGGTGGTGCGTGTGTTGGTGCATGATCGTGAACATGAAGAACCTGCCTTAAGAACCTTGCGCTTTGCGCGAAAGGTCTTTGCTGTCCACCTCATCAAAAATCCACTATAATATGGGATAATGCATTGCTTGTTGTTATCGCGCTGCATACTAAACGGGAGGAATAACGTGAAACGTATCACTCGTTTTTTCGATCAGATCGCGGCCAGCATCCACTTTTTTAAGACACATCGTCTCAAGCGCAATTATCGACGAGCACTTTTATTCTTCGCGATATTGTTGCCAGTTTGTGTTGTCGCAATTATAGCAGGTCAACGGTTACATCAGCCGACACCGTCAAGTTCGAAAGCCGCTATCGCTCTATCAACCACAAAAAAGAAACAACAACGTCACAAGGCCACCAGTCATAAAACCAAGGTACATACAGCCCCGAAGAACATTGACTGGACAGCACCTTCCGAGAAACAGGCTTATCCCGACCTCACCCAGCATCCGAACATTACTTTAGATGTCAATCTAAAAAAGCAACGGGTTTTTATCAAGGAAGGCGACAAAACGCTATACACGATGTATGCGTCTACTGGTATTGATGACTCAACCCCACGAGGTGATTTTGCGATTCAAGACGAACGGGGTTATGAATTCTTCAATCCAAACGAACAAATGGGCGCCCATTATTATACAAGCTTTTATCTGCATGGAACTTATCTTTTTCATACCGTCCCGACAGATGTCGGCGGACAATACATCAAAAACGAGGCGGCTAAGCTTGGCAAAGAGCCTGGCTCTCATGGTTGCGTTCGGTTGAGTATTGCGGATGCTAAGTGGATATTCGAGCATGTGCCAACAGGGACGCCAGTTAAAATTCATTAGTTTAGTGCCTCAAAAACCAGAGAAACCTGTTAATCAATCGACTGACTAACGGATTCCTCTGGTTTTTGTGTAAGTACGTATCAATCGTCAGAATGGTGAGCATTACTTTTCGCCAATCCGCCAACTAGTTAAATTTTCTCACTGGCCAACGTTTGCAATGATGCATCAATTTTCTCCGCACACATCCTGCCTTCATGAATCCCCCAGATAACTAAACTTGGGCCGCGACGGCAATCACCGGCCACATAGATTTGCGTGTCATTGGTCGTGAAGTTATCATTTTTGGCAGTGATGCCAAATTGATCAAAAAGCCATTGTTCAGCGCCAGTAAAGCCCATTGCCAAAACCACAAGATCGGCCTTAATTTTCTTTTCGGTGCCTGCCACTGGTTTAAAGTGATCAACCTGACTAATTTCTGCTTCTTTGACTTGGCCATCTTTGCCGAAGAAAGCCGTCACCGTCGAGGCATAGGCGGTAATGTCGCCAAACAATGCTTTAGCCTCTTTTTGCCCGTAGCCGGTTTTCAAAACCATCGGCCACTCAGGCCATTGATTTTGCGGTGTTAGTTCTGCTGGCAACGCTGGGGTGATTTCTAACTGGGTGATATCAGCGCATCCCTGACGAATCGCTGTGCCAATACAGTCATTACCAGTATCACCACCGCCAAGAACCAGAACATGTTTTCCCTTCAACTGATCATTTGCGGCTGGCCCATCTTTTAAAACTGTTTGGGTGGCTGCTTTGAGAAAATCTGTCGCTTGCATAATGCCTGAAAGTTCTCTGCCTGGCACCTTGAGATCTCGGGCTTCGCGCGCACCGGTGCAAATAACAACCCGGTCAAACGTTTTCTTCAGCTCATCAGCCGTGATGTCCTTACCAACCTCCGTGTTTGCAACCAGTTCAATCCCCACTTTAGTCAACGTATCGATGCGGCGCTGAACGACATCTTTTGGTAACTTCATATTAGGAATGCCATACATGAGAAAACCGCCAAAGCGATCATCGCGCTCAAATAAAGTGACGGCGTGCCCGAGCTGGTTCAATCGCCAAGCTGCAGCAATACCTGCCGGACCGCTGCCGACGACTGCAATTTTTTTACCGGTGCGATGCAGGGGCTTACCAGAGTCAACCACCCAGCCATGTTTGAATGCTTGCTCGATAATAAATTTTTCGTTGTTACGAATGGTAATGCCAGCGCCGTTGAGTGCCTGCACACAGGAAACTTCACAAGGTGCTGGGCAAACGCGTCCGGTCATATCCGGCAACATATTTGAGCGGCTCAATCGTTCAAACGCACGCTTATCCTGATCACGGTAAACCAGATCGTTCCATTCAGGAATCAGATTATCGTTGGGGCAACCACTCACGGCTCGTCCGCCGCCAAAAAAGACGCCATGATGGCAGAACGGAATACCACAGTTCATACAGCGCGCTGCTTGCTTACGACGTTCAGCCATGTCTAAATCAAGTTCCATCACGTTAAAATCTTTGATACGCTGCATGATTGGCCGCATTGGATCGTCTTGTCTAGGGTATTTTAAAAACCCTTTTGGATCTGCCATGCTGTTCCCTCCTCGTAAACGCGTTCACCAGCCCAGAAACCTGCGTATAAGGACCTCAAGCACACTGGCCAAAGCCCGGCCAATGCACTTGAGGCCGCTTATACTCCGGTTTCTAACCGGGCTGGTTCACGCTCTCTATTTCATTGCTTCATCAAAGGCTTTTTCAATCACTTGTTCTTCTGAAAGTCCCGGTTTGGTGTAAGCATCAATCAAGTCGCGCATTCGGTGATAATCGCGGGGATAGACTTTTACAAACGTACCTTTTTCCTTTTCCCAGTGATCCAGAATCATCTGGGCCGTTTCCGAGTGAGTATACTGGACATGCTTTTTAAGTAGTTCAATCAGAATACTGTCGTCTCCAGCTTCATCCAAATGATAAAGATCAACTAGGTCTTGACTACAATGCTTCGCAAAATCGTGTGTCCAGTCATAGACATATGCAATGCCACCGGTCATCCCTGCTGCAAAATTACGGCCGGTTCGGCCAAGGATGACGGCGACACCTCCGGTCATGTATTCGCACCCATTATTACCAACACCTTCAACAACAACATTGGCGCCAGAATTACGGACACAGAACCGTTCGCCAGCACGGCCATTGAAATAAGCTTCGCCACCAGTTGCGCCAAAACACGCAACATTGCCGACAATCGGTGAATGGGTGTACAGTTCTCGAGCTTGTGGCGGTGCAGCAACGATCAAGCGACCGCCTGACAGGCCCTTGCCAACATAGTCATTGGCTTCACCGACCAACTTAATGGATAGTCCTTGGGTAATGAACGCTCCAAAACTTTGACCCGCCGTACCGTGATAGTTGAAAGCCAGTTGTCCTGGTTTTAATCCGTCATTACCAAAATGCGCCGCAATCCAGCCGCCTAAACGCGTGCCAACCGCGCGGTCCACATTATTGATTGGTAGGTCAATGGTTGTGGTATTTTGATTTTTGAGACTAGTTTCAGCAAATCGGTCTAAATCCGGCCAGTCATACTTTGGCTTGAAAGGATTGGCCTTTTTACGTTCAATTGGAATCGTTTTGCCCAGCATCCGATCATAGTTAAGGGTTTTGGCTTTCCCAAAAGGTACATACCGCGGCTTCAGATGCTCGCCGTGACCCACCATTTGATCGACTGTGCGATAACCTAATGCCGCCATCTGTTCACGCAAATCTTCGGCCAAAAATTGCATCATGTGAATCACATTTTCGGGGCGTCCTGCATATAACTTGCGCAGCTCTGGATTTTGGGTAGCGATACCGACCGGGCATGTGTTGAGGTTACATTTGCGCATCATGACACACCCAATAGCAACCATGGTTAAGGTACCAAAACTGAATTCCTCTGCGCCTAACATAATCGCAACAGCAATGTCGCGCCCTGTTAATAACTTGCCGTCAACTTCCAATGTCGTGCGTTGGCGCAACTTGTTGAGCGCAAGCGTTTGATGGGCATCTGCTAGCCCCATTTCCCATGGCAACCCACAATCTCGGGTGGAGTTTCTTGGTGCCGCTCCAGTGCCGCCGTCATAGCCAGAGATCACGACCGTGTTAGCACCAGCTTTCACCACACCGGCCGCAATCGTACCAACCCCGGTTGAAGAAACTAATTTTACATTGATTTTGGCATACGGATTGACCTGTTTTAAATCATAAATCAATTGCGCGAGATCCTCGATGGAATAAATATCATGATGCGGTGGCGGCGAGATTAGCTGCACACCGGCAATCGAGCCGCGAATGCTGGCCACCCAAGGGTAAGCTTTCCCTGCTGGCAACTGCCCACCTTCACCCGGTTTGGCTCCTTGTGCCATTTTAATTTGGATTTCTTCAGCACTCATCAGATACTCTGTGTTCACGCCAAAGCGCGCCGTTGACACCTGCTTGATTTTGCTGTTGCGGTTCAGACCATCTGCACCGATATGAAATCGATTTCTGTTTTCTCCGCCTTCCCCGGAATTACTACGTGCACCCAACTTGTTCATGGCAATGGCAATGGTTTCATGCGCTTCTTCAGAGAGTGCCCCAAAACTCATCGCGCCGGATTTGAACCGTTTCACAATGGAACTCACCGGCTCAACTTCACTCAACGGCACCGGTTTACGGCCGTTTTGATCAATCGTCCACATTGATCTTAAGGTCACTGGATTTTCCTGTTCTTCGGCATCCAGCTCTGCCGTGTACTGTTGATAGGCCTGATAGTCGCCGTTCCTGACTGCTTTTTGGAATTGATAAATGCTCTTGGGATTGTACAGATGCTCTTCACCATCGGCCTTATATTGAAAACTCCCGCCAGAAGGCAAATCGTCAATCGCGTGATTGCTGAAGGCTCGCTGATACTTTTGGTAATACTCGTCCTCAAGCTGGTTAAGATTGATGCCACCAATCCGAGTTGGCGTTCCGGTGAAGTATTGGTCAATCAAACTATCAGCCAAACCAACTGCTTCAAACAATTGCGCCCCTTGGTAGCCGGCGGTTGTCGAAATCCCCATACGGCTCATGATTTTGATGATCCCTTTGGTCGCCGCTTGGCAGTAATCTGGCAATTGCGCTTCAAGGCCACGTTCCTTTAGCGTCAAGAAAGCGCCATACGGATGAATGGCAGCGGCACCGTAACCGACCAGACAGGCAAAATGATGAATTTCGCATGCCTCTGCCGTGTCAACGACGATAGACGCAGCAGTGCCTTTACTTTGCCGTACCAAATAATTATGCAAGCCTGATACGGCCAACAAAACCGGAATCGTCATCTGATTGTCAGCAACTGGTCGATCACTCAACACTAAAATCGTTGCACCGCCATCAATCGCGTTTTCCGCCTGCGTGAAAAGATCCTTTAGCACGTGCGCCAAACGATCGGGCGTATCCGTCAAATCATAAGCCAACGACAATTTAGCGACTTGTAACATTGGCAAATCCAAGTTGAGAATTTTAGCATATTCTTGATCGCTTAAAATCGGGCTGTCAATTTTAAGCTTGTGACAATTTTCAGCAGTATCGCGCGTACAATCGCCATCGCGACCTAAAAAGCCAAAAGTCCCAATGACTACTTTTTCCCGTAATGGATCAATTGGCGGATTCGTCACTTGGGCAAACGACTGCTTAAAATACGTGAACAAAGATTGCGATTTTTTACTCAAAACTGCTAAAGGCGAATCAAAGCCCATGGCAATGACCGGTTCGCCACCATTTTGCGCCATTGGCAACAACGCTGTTTGAATGACTTCGTGGGTATAGCCGTTGCGTAGCCAAAGTTTTTTCAAACTGTCGATCGGCATACTTTCATCTGATTTAGCGTCAGGTAATTCCCCCAACGTTAATCGGTTAGCATTGAGCCATTGCTGATAAGGATGCGCTTCGGCACAAGCCCGTTTCAAATCACGAGTCTTCGAAATGCGGCCGGTACTGGTGTCAACTAATAACATCTCAGCAGGCGCCAAAATGCCTTTCTCGACAATATCGCCGGGGTCGACATCCACCACCCCTGATTCTGAGGCAACAACCAACTGATTATTTTTCATTAATGTGTAGCGCGATGGGCGCAACCCATTACGATCCAAAAAGGCACCAACTTGAATGCCGTCTGTAAAGCACAAGGCAGCTGGGCCATCCCAAGGGGCCATGAAAGTAGCATTGTATTCGTCAAACGCCCGTTGTTCATCAGATATTTCGGTACCTTCGCCCCAAGCTTCCGGCACCATCATCATCAACGCTTGCGGAATGGATCGGCCATGCCGATAGAGATATTCCATACAGTTCTCTAACTTGGCGGAATCAGAGTCAGTTTCATCATAAATTTCAATACCATGACTGGTCATCCAATTTTCGGCGCCCTTTAACGTGTTGATTTCCCCGTTATGCGCTAAAAACCGGAACGGTTGAGCCCGATCCCAACTCGGAAACGTATTCGTGGAAAAACGGGAGTGAATCAAGCAAATGGCACTTTTCATTTGCGGGTTATGTAAATCCGGGTAAAAAAGACTTACTTGGTAAGCATGAAGCATGCCTTTATAAACGATGGTGCGGCTTGAGAAAGAACAGATATACATGGCTTGCCGATCAAAGGTTTTCTCTAACTGCCGTCGCAATGCATAAAGATGATCCTCAAAGTCCTGCCCTGCCTGTGTGTCTGTCGGCCGTTGGACCACAACCTGAACAAAGCCCGGCATAGCTTGTTGAGCCGCGGGACCACAGTTTTCGTAAACAAACGGAACATTGCGCGTCCAAAGAACCGGAAAGCCGGCTTCATCGATTTGACTCACGACCGCCTTTAACATGGCGGCCTTTTCTTCTGCATCATGCGGCAAAAAAAGCTGAGCCACTGCATAGTCACCTTGCGCCGGTAACGTTAATTCATAGCGGTGCATTTCGTCACGGAAAAAAGCATCCGGCATTGCCATTAAGATACCGGCGCCATCACCTGTATCAGGTTCAGCACCGGTGCCGCCGCGATGATTCATGCGTTGTAGCATGGTCAACGCTTTTTCCACAATTTCGTGGCTAGCGTGACCATCCACTTGCGCAATAAATCCCATACCACAGGCCGCATGCTCAAATTCCGGCAGGTACATTAATTTTTTGTCATGTGCTAAGTGATCCATGAAATCCCCACCTTATTAGTTAACATCAATGTCTTGAGCCTAAAGATATTGGTCTCATAGTATTCTAATAATGACGAGATTACAATGCTTTTTTCTTTGTCTGCCGTTTCACATTTGGCTCCGAAGTCTATCAAAGCTTGCAGAATCCGCCATCTGGTCACAATCAAAAACAGTGCATCAGACTGATTTAATAGGAAATCAGTCTGGTGCACTGTTAGTCATGGTCGGTTGCAAGATCTTTTTTTATTTTTTAGTTGCTTAAGATAACTGCCATCATTTTCTCACGATGGCGGCGTGAAAGTGGACGATTTTATCAAGTCCGTACATGATCGGCGCAGAAATCGTCATGATAATGAATTCGGAAAGCATCAACGAAACATAGGTTGGTAAAAACATTGTGGCGAAACTTAAATGCCCCGTCCACACAATCTCAACGGCAATCAAGGCCATCGTGATCGTCATGACAGCGATATTTAAGGCAAACCGGGCCCAGAGATGACGCAATTTCGGCGCCACCCACCCGACCAACAGCAAGCCGAGCAAACTTTGACCGCCGCCAAAGACCACGTCAAGCCAACCAAGCGGTGAGAAGATAGCATTGAAAATCACGACTCCTGTCACAACACCCACAATATATTTACGATCAAACACGACCAAGTGATTCAAACTTTCAGACAAGCGGAATTGAATCGCGCCACTGGCCAAATTAAGGCTCGCGGGACCAATTGATAGCACAATATAGATAGCAGCAACCAAAGCATTAAGTACCCAACCGCGTGTTTTTAGATTTGTCATGAAAGTCCTCCATTAAAAGTCACATTATTTCGTCATAGCGCGTTTGCCGGAGCAGAAACCTGCGTAAAAGGACAGCGAATGTAGTAACCCAAGCCCCGTCATCACGTTTGAGGCCGCTTATTCCCGGTTTCTAACCGCTCTGGCGAACGTTCAACAAAAAACGCGCTGTTAAGCGCGTTGCTGTTAATTCTTATTATATGTTTTGGGCTTGGGCAAACTGACCAGACCCACTGAAATCGCCAACGCGCGGTCGACTGCTGCCATTTTGGTGCTTGACAGAGCTGTCACGCGGGCTTGTAGCCGTTGCTTGTCAATCGTGCGAATTTGCTCAAGTAAAATGACCGAGTTGCGTTCAACGCCATCTTGCTTGGCCCGTAACCCGACATGCGTCGGCATCTTGGGTTTTTGAATCTTGGAGGTAATGGCTGCCACAATCACTGTGGGACTGTAATGGTTGCCAACGTTGTTTTGAATAATAAGTACTGGCCGGTTGCCGCCTTGTTCGGAGCCGACAACCGGAGACAGATCGGCGAAAAAAACATCGCCGCGTTTTACGGACACATCCATGCTTTTGCCCCCTTATCGCTCATCGAATATGGGCGTATGCCTCGCTCTCGCAGGCAGAGAAAGCATGACTGATCTCTGTATTGATCTGGCCCATTGCTACATAGCCAGAAATCAATTGGTTGATTTCGGGAGCCTGTGACTTCAAAAATGTCGCCACTGCCTCCGTAATCACAGCCTGAGCGTCAATGTCATTCAATTCACAATAGGCATCCAACCGCGCCTTAATGGCATCATCAAACGTTACCGCTACTGACGTTTGCTTTTTCATGACAACTTCCTCCAACTTCCCAAGTTCATGTTGTTACTTTAGCACAAAATGGGCATACGAGCCACCATCAATCGACCGGATTCACGCTCTGTCGCTTCAGGCGCGGCGTTAAATTGCAGGCGATTTCGTAATGAATTGTCTTGCTATATTTAGCAACGTCCAACAACGTAATCTCCTGATCGCCACTTTGCCCAACCAAAACTACCTTTGTGCCAGCTGGATATGCTTTGGGCAAACGAATCATAAACTGATCCATGCAGATACGGCCAACAATTTCACAATACTGACCATCAACAAGGACATGAAAGCCCTGTAGGCGCCGCAGCCAGCCGTCTGCATAGCCAATCGGGACAGTCCCGATGGATTCATCTCCTTTGGCACGATAGGTCACACCGTACGAAATACCGTCACCAGCATGCACCTGCTTGCAATAGGTCAACTCACTTTCCAATGACAACGCTGGTTCCAGTGGAAACGGTGTGGTTGGAATCGCGTCCCCAGACGGATTTAAGCCGTAAATAGCCACCCCATACCGAATCATATTGCCATTGCAAGCCGCATGCCACAAGCTGGTAGCCGAATTAGAAACATGCACATAACGCGGCCGACTTGGTAAAAGATCGACCAGATGATTGAACTTGTCAACTTGCTGTTTGAAATAAGTATCATCAGGAGCATCTGCCGTTGCAAAGTGAGTGAAGACCCCCTCAATGACAAATTGCTTGGGATGCGCTTCAACAAACGCAACTGCCGTCTTGAGTGCTTGATCTTCGGTAAACCCGATACGACCCATGCCGGTATCTAAAGCCAGATGAATACGCAACGGCGGCAGCTCTGGCTGTGCTTCTAACACTGGCAAAGCCTGTTCAAGCCATTCGGTGCTGCTGACAGGCAATGATATTGTTTGGGCAGCAGCAATGGCCGCATACTGACTCGGTACGATGCCCAACACCAATACTGGTTCACTATAATCGGCCTTGCGCAATCCCAATGCTTCATCCAAGATCGCCACACAAAAGCCGGTTGCACCAGCTGCTTTGGCAACCCGCGCCACCCGCAACATACCGTGACCATAAGCATCAGCCTTGACCACAGCGAAAAGCTGCGTCTGCTTTTTTAATCGTGCGACTTCATGCTGGATATTATGCAAAATGGCTGTTTCATCTATTAATACCGTTGCTGGTCGAAAGTTACCGATCGTCACGTTCAGGACCTTCTTTTTCTAAAATTACCTCGGTGAAGACCAAGGTTTCACTGTGCGAAATGGAGACAAAAGCCTGACCGGAAAAAGGATGCTTCGTCAGAATAGGTTTGCCCAACTCATTATTGAGAATTTCGACATCCTGTAAGGCGACTTTTCCTAACCCAGTACCAAATGCCTTTGAGTACGATTCTTTGGCAGAGAAACGGCCGGAAAGATATTCAACGGCGCGGCGGCCATCAAGTTGCTGATAATTTGCTAATTCAGTCGGCGTCAAAATTTTAACCGCGAAGCCGCTGTTTTTTTCCTGTGCCGCCTGAATTCGCGCCAAATCTGTGACGTCCACCCCAATACCGTAAATCATGGGTTGCCTCCTTAACCACGTTGACATCGCCGGAACTAACCACCGTTCCTGCTCACGCTTTGTCATAAAGTTATTCTAGCATGCTTTTACAGAAAACGGGTGTTTGGTTGAAGCAAAAAAAGACCCCAGGACGTTTAACCTGAGGCCTTTTGAACGCTTTAATTAAAAATCATTCGCCATTACGGATTTTGAAACTACGCTTAACATTCTTGCGTTTATCGCTGAAGTTGCGTTTTTTGTCGTAACTGCGCTTATTATCACGGTTGCCTTGATAGCCGCCTTCGCGACGCTTACCCTTGTAACCGCCTTTATAACCACCACGATTATTGCCGTGACCGTGATTGCTGCGACCACGATGTGGCAGCGGACGTTCTGGCGTGATTTTAACCGGAACGGCACTGGCATCATCCGGGCTGACTGCCTTAAGATAAGCGGAAACCAACTGTAACGGGGTGTAGTTTTCCAACAAGGATTCAGCCATAGCTTCGTACTTTTCAGTATCGTTAGCTTCGACTTGTGCCTTGATCGTTTCTAAACCGCTGGAGATCTGGCCCATCAATGCTTCTTCTGCTGTTGGTGGTTTCATCGGCAGCATCCGCTTCTTGGTCAAGTCTTCGATCGTGTGCAAATATTCGATTTCGTTTGGGGTGACGAAGGTGACGGAAACACCCTTGTGACCTGCACGACCAGTCCGGCCGATACGATGAACATAGGAATCAGGATCTTGCGGAATGTCATAGTTGTAAACATGGGTGACACCGGAAATATCCAGACCACGAGCGGCGACATCAGTAGCCACTAGGAAGTCCAATTGGCCACTCTTGAACTGGCGCAAAACGCTCATCCGTTTTTGCTGTGTCAAGTCACCATGAATGCCTTCTGCCCGATAACCACGCGCCTTTAGACCACGGGTTAGTTCATCAACACGACGCTTGGTCCGACCAAAGATCAAAGCCAAGTCTGGGTCTTGAACATCAAACAGACGAGTCATGACATCGAACTTTTCGTAGTCTTTTGCACGGACATAATACTGTTCAACGGTATCAGCTGTGAGTTCCTTCGCCTTAATCTTAACGGTGACCGGTTCATGCATGAACTTATTGGTCAAACGCATGATGGAAGCAGGAATCGTTGCAGAAAACAGCAAAGTCTGACGCGCGGTTGGCATTTGTTCAACAATCTTTTCAATGTCATCGATGAAGCCCATGTCGAGCATTTCATCTGCTTCGTCTAATACCAAGACTTTAAGATTTTGCAACTTCAGGGTGTGACGGCCAATATGGTCAAGGATTCGACCTGGTGTCCCCACCACAATTTGCGGGTGTTCTGATAATTGGCGAATTTGCCGGCGAATGTCGGCACCGCCGTAAACTGCCTGGACCTTGATTTTCTTATCTTGGCCTAAACGATAAAGTTCTTCTTGGGTCTGAATCGCCAATTCCCGAGTTGGGGAAATGACCAATGCTTGGATACTCCGGTCAGCCTTATCGATGTTTTGCAGGATCGGCAAGCCAAACGCTGCCGTTTTCCCGGTACCGGTCTGTGCTTGACCGATCACATCTTTGCCTGCCAGAACCAGTGGGATCGTCTCCGCTTGAATCGGCGTCGCTTCCTCAAAACCTGACTGGGCGATTGCCTTTAAGAGATCATGATCCAAACCTAGTTCTTTAAACTTCAAATGAGTTCCTCCTTGAGAATTCCTGCACGCGTTTACCCAAGCGTGTTTTCAAAGGAATCCGCGGGCATCACGTGCATTTTCAGTAAATGACAAAAAAACATATCCGAACAATAGTATCATGCTCACTATAAAAAAACAAGTGCCGAGATTCGGCCAAGTCTTGCATAATCACCAAAAGCTTCAGTCAACACATACTTATTTAAGCCTAAACTGACATTTTTAAAAGAATAAAAACCGTCAAAACATGCTAAAAGCCGTTTCATTTTCATGGAACGGCCTTTATGCTTACAACGCTAGTATTAAGCACGACCACCAGCGACCAAAGCTGACAAAACGGTTTCCAGATGCAATCCGTGACTCGCTTTCAACAAAACCATATCGTCATGGTTAACATCGTTTTGTAAGTCGCGCGTCATCTGTTCCTTGTCATCAAGCGGATAATAGTGCAACTGATCGGCTGGATATTTTGCTGCCAATGCATCGGCAAGTGCTTTCATATCGCTACCGTATAGATAAACAACCTGCACTTCCTTAGGATCGAGTGCCTCTGCCAGACTTGCATGCAACGCGGGACTTTGTTCACCAAGCTCCAGCATATCCCCCAGCACTGCAATGTGACGGCCAGTTGCCGTAAATTCGCTAAAATCATGAATGACGGCTTTCATCGCGGTCGGGTTGGCGTTATACACATCGCTTAGAATCTGTTCACCCACATCCCCGATCAACCACTGTGTCCGGTTAGCCGTCACCTGAAAATGAGCCAATGCCTTTTGCATGATTTCGGGTTTGACATGGAATTTGCGGCCAACTAACAGGGCTGCTAACGCATTGACAACATTATATTCACCCATAATCGGAATCGAGAACGTCAGATCAGGCCAAGCTTCAACTGTGAACTCAGTGTGGTTACGATGCCCGCTGATTGAATGGGCAAATATCGTATTTTCAGGATGCAAGCCAAAAGTTTCGCGCTCCTGCGTGATCTTCTTCGCCCGTTCCTGCAACAATGGTTCGTCACCATTAAAAATAAACGTACCATCATCCTTTAGGCCATCAGTGATTTCCATTTTGGCATCGGCAATTTTATCCCGGGTCTTGAAAAATTCAATATGTGCTTCCCCGATCATCGTAATCACGGCCACATCCGGTTCAGCTAAGGTTGACAGTGCATGTAATTGCCCTGGCCGATCCATCCCCATCTCAAGAACCAAGACTTCGGTATTGGGTTCCATGCTGAGAATAGTCATTGGCACGCCAATTTCATTATTATAGTTATCAGGGGTTTTAACGACGTGATATTGTGTGGCCAAGATCGCAGCGGTCATGTCCTTCGTTGTCGTTTTGCCATTGCTGCCGGTGATCGCCACCACTTTGGGATTCACTTTCATCAACAGATAATATTGTGCCAATTGTTGCATCGCTTTCAACGGATCCGGCACCACCAGCGTAATCAGCTTGGTGGTGACAGGTAAATGATCAGCTGCAACAAATGTTGCCACTGCGCCAGCCGTAGCAGCTACCGGAATAAATTCGTGACCATCACGTTCACCGCGTAACGGCACAAACAGCATACCCGGCTTCAATTTGCGTGAATCAAAAGCCAGTCCGGTCACCACATGCGACCCGTCTGCTTCAGAGAGCGGTTGAGCTTTCACAACTCGCGCAATCTCTGCCAATGTCATCTTCATAATTAATTCGACTCCAATTCTTCAACTTCATCCTGTTTAAGAACAGGTTAAAACAGTCCATTATTGGCGATGATCGGCAGATGCAGCATCATCAATCATCATCCACTGATTCTTTTGCCGCATCAAAACAAGCATTCCCAATCGCCGGACATCTGTATCCGTCAAGATACCATCAGGAACGAACCGAGCTTTCGGTGCCAAAAGTGGCACACTGATTTTTTCACGAGAAAAACGGACGTTCTGGAAATCAAATACCACGCCATCTTCCAATAATGGTAAAAACTGTGTATAGACGGCATGTGACACGCGAGAAAAGTGCTGTTGCCGTAAGCGTAACCAGAATGGTTCCTCATTAGCAATTCGCCGCATATACTTGTTAATGGCGTTTGCTAAGAAGGTCGCAAATAAAGATTCGTTACGCAGATACATATTCACCATACCGTTTCGCAATGGCAGGTAAACCAACTCGTTTTGCAATTTGTAGTAAAATGGCGAACTTAAATGCGTTTTGGCATGTCCTAAGTATAGCAGTTCCGCAATCTCGTTAGGCGTGAGTTCCTGCAAAAATCGCGGGCTTGAATAATCTAGCCAGCAACGCGTCTGCCCCGCTTTACTCCGCAAAAAGTCCTGAACCTGATCCGCGCCGTCGATAATATTGAACCAAGTATGCGGATCTATCTGTTCCTGCTCATCCACAGGGGGCAGCAATAACAGATGCTTCGGTACTTTTAGATGGTCGCTCAGCAAATCACTTGCTGAAATGCCATATGTCAAAAACAAATGCGCCAACGGTTCATGGCGCACATAAATCATCGCATTTCGCACGTTTAAAACCCCTTCAATACTCCCGACTTAATTATACGACTTTCACGGCATGACATGCGTTAAGATTAAGAGCGTGAGCCAACCCGCTTAGAAACCGGAGCATAAGCGGCCTTGAACGTGATGGCCGAGCCTTGGCCATTGCGTTCAAGGTCCTTATGTGCAGGTTTCTGGGTTGGCGAACGCGTTTCAGTCAGAGCGTGAGTTGGCGCGGTTAGAAACCGGAGTGGAAGTGGCCTTGGTCGTGATGGCCGGGCTTTAGCCATTGCGACCAAGGTCCTTACACGCAGGTTTCTGCGTCAGCGAACGCGTTTCAGTCAGAGCGTGAGTTGGCGCGGTTAGAAACCGGAGTGCAAGTGGCCTTGGTCGCGATGGCCGGGCTTTAGCCATTGCGACCAAGGTCCTTACACGCAGGTTTCTGCGCCAGCGAACGCGTTTCAATCAGAGCGTAAGTCAACCCGGTTTCTGCGCTAGCTCTCCTCATTCTATCTAAGAAAGGGTGACCTATGATGTTACAACCATGGCCTAATCTTATCCCTCGTCCTGATTTGCCAACGATTCCAAAAACAGCAGCCATTCCGCCTGCTTATTTTAAGCTCATTCAAACAGGTATTTTACCGATGAATTGGTGGCTTCCGACTAAGGAGCCGACGAGTGATGCCATTGACGGCGTGGGTATCCACGCCTTTGCAACTGTTGGTCCAGCCATGACTTCAAACGATTTGCCAGCACATTTTTTGCCATTTGCCAAAACCGGGCACCAATATTTTGGCTTCGATCTCCAGCAGGAACCACGCCAGATTCGATATATTGATACCGAAGTCGACCAGTGGCTGACAGTGGCGATGGATTTGCCAGCTTTCATGAAGCAATTGCAGCCTCATGAAGTAAAGTTGCCAGAAATTTCAGTCGATCCGCAGATTTTTGGACATATGGCCGTCATCGCGACAGCGACTGAATGGCCAGCGCTGTTTGATTACGCGCGCGAATTCATGGCCGGCCAAGCAATTGGCCCATGGCTGCGATGGCTCGCCCAATCAAAAGAGGAAGCTAAGCGGCAAGTCGGGATGGAAGAATTTCATTTTCTCACCCGTTACCAGCCCAACTTCCTCACACCCAACGACACGCTGACACTGCAGCA
Organism: Lacticaseibacillus paracasei subsp. paracasei; assembly: GCF_000829035.1. NCBI lineage: Bacteria > Bacillati > Bacillota > Bacilli > Lactobacillales > Lactobacillaceae > Lacticaseibacillus > Lacticaseibacillus paracasei. The sequence continues at coordinate 2,656,400 of NZ_AP012541.1, forward strand.
TGTATTCGGCTAATGGTTAACCGACTTATGGTCAGGTTGGAATGCGAAGGTGTCCAACCAACGTAGATCCCGTTTGATTCCAAAATAACCAAACAAAGCAAGTCCCAACGAACCAAAGAAGTCCATAAACAAATCACCCATCGTGTCCATTAATGCCGCCCGGCCACGCAGTAGCTCGCCGCCAGTCGCCATGTACCGCTGCATATTCAATCCTAATAATCCATCAAAGGTGAACTCATAAAATTCCCAGAGCACGCCGATGGTGGTGCCAAAAGCTAGTGCAAACAAGGCCATCAACAACGGGCTTGTTGATGTCAACCGTTTTTGCGGGGTCAATGCCGCAAAAATAGCAAATCCTAAACCGGCGAGCATCGCGGCACTGAATAAATGTTCAAACTTATCCCAATAAGGCACACTGTAGCATTGCAATCCTGTCCCCAGTAAAACGCTTAAAAGTATAAAGATCTCGAATAAGTAAATTAAAACCGGTGGAAATCTAAAATGCCACCACCGCTCCATCAATCGCGGTAAGCTGACAATCAATATGCCGGACGCAACCTGCGCCAATAACATCATCTGACCATGAAATAACGAGCGGCCGCTGATATAAAGGCCACCAACAATCAATAAGTAAAGCAGGTCGCCACCGACATTCAGCCAGTATAAAAAGTTAGATCGTTTTGTCATTGTTTTTGCCCCTTTTCTTTAATGTAACATGACACGGCAAGTCATTTACTACCTCTTTGTAAGCGCTTGGTGTAGACTCAAAGATAGGAGGTGTTATCTATGCCGATCAAAACATTACCTGAAGATCAACTCGTCACCATGAGTCAATTTGTCGTGAAAGATGTCGCTAAAGCTTTTGACTTTCCCTATTATGTCAATGATCTCACACATGACGCAAATTTTGACACTGAGCACACAGCAACCAAGTTAGAATTTGAGCTCACCTTGTTGAATGATCCTGATCCAGAACGGACCATCAGTTTTTACAGTGATGCCAGCGCTGACCCGATTATGGGTGGTGCTGCATCAGCGCAGGTCATCGTTGAGTCAGGGATTACCTTCGTTTATTTGAATGATGGTTACAAGGATTCCTACCTCATTATCATTCGTGATGGTAAAGTGGTCCAAAACCTTAAGCTTGAACAACAAATTCTGTCCGGCCCAGAGGTAGAAGATTTGATTGATAATGTGATGCCAAAAGCAAAATAATTTTTTGGTGTCAAAAGGCAGCCGGATTGCGGCTGCCTTTTTGGTCGCTTGTGATGCGTCAAACTGATGATCGTGCAGATAATGACAAAGCGCTGATAGCCTCTGAAACGTGAGAAAAGGCACAACGCAACTAAAGATACCTTTTCTTGCTCAACAAAAAAACCACCACGAGGGTGGAAAAGTTTGGGGGAACTTTTTTGGGAGTGTAAGTTAATGTGTAAGCTTAAGGCTGAAATACATCTGCCTTATTGACCTAAGTATAGCAATTCACTAACTCTTAGGTGGTTCCATTTTCAACAACAATTCTGTTCATTTTATAAATCCACTTATATATTCATAAGTTTTAACTACAAAAAAACAGCCCTATTGGCTGTTTTTGGTTTATTTCTTGTCCAAACCATACTTCTTGTTGAAACGATCAACCCGACCATCGGCCTGAGTGAATTTCTGCTTACCGGTGTAGAAGGGATGGGAGTCGGATGAAATTTCAACCCGGACTAATGGGTATTCCTTGCCGTCTTCCCACTTAACGGTTTCTTTTGAAGTTTTGGTGGAACCTGAGATAAATTTGAAACCAGTTGCTGAATCCATAAAGACAACTGGATGATAATCTGGATGGATGCCTTGCTTCATAATGATTACTCCTTTTGCCCTAAATCATTGCCTGATCTAGAGATACTCTTACAACAACTCTAATAGTCTATCACGGTCATGGTTCAAACGCAATCTCAATCAATCAACTCAACATCTGCGCCGAGGCCACGTAATTTCATGACGACACGATCATAACCACGCAAGATATTATCAACTTTGGTAATCGTTGTCGTGCCTTCCGCCATTAAACCGGCAATCATTAAGCAAGCACCTGCGCGAATTTCTTCAGCTGCAACTTCAGTGCCTTGCAAATGATCGCAATGATGCAAAATAATGACGTCATTTTCAATAGTAATATCCGCGCCCATTCGCAACAACTCAGGAATATGCCGAACTCGTTTAGGATAAATGGTATCAATGATCAAGCCCTCGCCATGAGCTTTCAGCATTAGCGGGGTGATGGGTTGCTGCAAATCAGTTGCAAATCCTGGATAAGGCATGGTTTTAATCTGAACCATTTTCAAATCACCAGACGGGTAAACGAAGATACTGTCCTCACCGACATCCATGACGACACCCATTTCCTCTAATTTAGCTAAAAAGGCATCTAAATGTTCGGAAATAATATTTTTGACTTTCACACCTTCGCCGATGGCAGCTGCCATCGCCAAATAAGTCCCCGCTTCAATTCGATCAGGGATGATGGTATGTGAGTTGTGTGCTTCAAGGGTTGGCACGCCGTCAATCCGAATCACATCGGTACCAGCGCCACGAACCTTAGCCCCCATATTATTCAGATACGTGGCTAAGTCGATAATTTCTGGTTCCTTGGCAGCATTTTCGATCACGGTCCGGCCTCTTGCTGTTACCGCAGCCAAAATGACATTGATCGTAGCACCGACGGACACCATATCCAAAAAGATGCGTGCACCGTGCAAGCCTTCAGCTGGTGCCTTGATGGCCATCGCGCCGTGTTCATTGCTGACGGAAGCCCCCAGTGCCTCGAACCCTTTTATGTGCTGATCAATCGGTCGTGGTCCAATATCATCACCGCCGGGCAAGCCGACAATTGCTTTACCAAACCGCCCTAATAACGCTCCCATGAAGTAATAGGAAGCGCGCAAACTTTTTATTTTGCCATTTGGCAGGGGAACATCGTTAATTTCAGTTGGATCAATCGTTAGGACGTTCTCAGTAAAATCCGATTTGACATTCATGTCATCCAGAATCGCCATCAAATTATAGACATCCTGAATATGTGGAACTGAATCAAGTGTGACCGGGGTGCGTGACAAAATCGCCGCCGGAATCAAGGCAACGGTACTGTTCTTCGCGCCGCCGATCACAACTTCACCGGATAATTTCTTCCCGCCGTGGATCAGCATTTTTTCCATTGAGTTAAATCCTCACTTAAAGGTCGTTCATTTCAAATAGGCTGAAGCTGGCCTGCATCTATGCTTCAAAATAAACTGCGATTTCTGGTAGGCGAGGCACAACAAACTCATCATGCACTCAACATACAAGTTTAATGAATTCTATGGGAAAAAACAAGGACTAAAAGAACAGAGCGCGAACTGGCGCGATTAGAAACCGGAATGTACGTGGCCTTGGCCGTAATGGTCGCTCTTTGACCATTGCGGCCATGGTCCTTACATGCAGGTTTCTGCGCCAGCGAGCGCGTTTAAGAACCTGAGCTGCCCCCCGAGTGCTTCATCTGCCAAAAAAGCCGTCCCAAAGTAATGATACCTCAGGACGGCCTTTATAAATCAATGAAACCTGCTATTAAGCTTTAAAATCGCCTGCTGCCTGAATGAAGGCTTTGAATAATCCCTCCGGCTTGTTTGGCCGCGATTGGAATTCTGGGTGATATTGTGGGGCAACGAAGAACTTGTTCTTCGGATATTCAATAATTTCCATCAAGCGGTTGTCTGGGCTGACACCGGAAAATACCAAGCCGTGGTCTTCCATTGCCTGACGATACTTGGTGTTGAATTCGTAACGATGACGATGACGCTTTTGAATTTCATGGGCATTGTCATAAGCCTTCGCTGCAACGGAACCTGGCTTCAGAACACATGGATAAAGGCCAAGTCGCAAGGTACCGCCAAGATTTTTGACACCCACTTGATCACGCATCAGGTCAATGATCGGGTCCTTGATATCAGGTTGCGTCTCAGTTGTACCAGCATCTTTCAGGCCCAGCACATCACGCGCAAATTCGACTGAGGCCATCTGCATACCTAAGCAAATGCCAAGGAATGGAATATCGTTTTCCCGAGCATAGCGAATCGCGGCAATTTTGCCTTCCAAACCACGATCACCGAATCCGCCCGGAACAAGAATCCCATCAAAGCCTTGCAACAAGCTTTCAACGTTATCGTCATTGACATCTTCAGCTTGGAACATTTGCAGATCAATATCAGAGTCCCAATAGTAGCCCGCATGCTTCAACGCCTCGGCAACAGAAATATAAGCATCTTTCAAAGCAACGTATTTACCAACCAAGGCAATCTTAGTGGTATGGGTCAAATGCTGAACTTTATGCTCAAGCTGCGTCCAAGCACGCATGTCGGCATCAGGCACATCAAAGCCGAAATGATCGACCACAATCTGATCCATGCCTTGCGCTTGTAATGCCAGCGGAATTGAATAAAGCGTCTTTGCATCGCGTGATTCGATGACCGCATTTTCCGGAACATCAGTGAAAAGCGCAATTTTCTTCTTCATATCTTCCGTGATCGGTTTTTCAGTCCGGACAACGAGCATATTCGGCTGAATCCCAATACTACGCAATTCCTTAACACTGTGCTGAGTTGGTTTCGTCTTCATTTCATCGGCCGCGCGCAAGTATGGTACAAGGCTAGCATGAATATAGAAAACATTTTCCGAACCAACATCACGCTTCATTTGGCGAATGGCTTCAAGGAATGGCAATGATTCGATATCGCCAACCGTACCGCCGATTTCCGTGATAATCACACCGGAGTCGCTATGCTTTGCGGCCCGCATGATCTTCTCTTTGATCATGTTGGTAATGTGGGGGATCACTTGAACGGTCGCACCGAGGTATTCACCGCGGCGTTCACGTTGCAGAACTTCAGAATAAATTTTCCCGGTTGTGACGTTGCTGTACTTATTCAGGTTGATGTCAATAAACCGTTCATAATGGCCAAGGTCGAGGTCGGTCTCCGCGCCATCGTCGGTAACGAACACTTCACCATGTTGATAAGGGTTCATCGTCCCAGGATCGACATTGATATAAGGGTCGAATTTTTGAATGGTGATCTTCAAACCGCGATTCTTTAACAAACGACCTAAGGATGCCGCAACAATCCCTTTACCCAATGACGATACGACCCCACCGGTAACAAAAATATACTTGGTCATAGCCAGTCTCCTTTTTTAATAATCGGGAAAAAACAAAAACAAGCTCCCTATTCATACGAACAGGGAGCTTGAACCGTATTGGCTTTACATTTTGTAAAGCGCCCAAGCTGTATATTAACTAATTGTGGCAAAGACGTCAAGACCTAAAACTTAAGTATGAAATGTCCCAAATAATCATAAATAACATCACGTCTCAAAGACAGCCTTAAAGTCAGCTTTCAGCTTCCGCTATAAATCCTTTAATCATGGACTTTTCTCGGTCGTCCCTGACGATAGGGTGCACCATTTTGATGTGTGTTTTTTGCCTGCTGAAAAGCCGCAAACCAATGTCCGAGTGTTGTTGGATTAATGTTAAGCTCTGATTCAGCTGCTTTCGCGAAGTTTTCCCATGCTGTTCGACTAATTTCAGTATTACCTCGAGCATTGCGCGACTCGCGAATGAACTCGCCAACCAAACGGCGGAACTTCACTTGCTGGTCATGGCTCATGCGCAAATAATCTTGTTGCCCAGTTGTTTCCATTTGCTGGATGCCGGTTAATTCACGGGCATCATTATCGATCGTAAAGAAGGAACGGATGGGAATCGCAATGTACAAAATATACGCTGCCTTGGGCACAAAAATAGCTAAAATCATAATCGCAGCGATCATGATAACATTTTCTAAGTTGTGCTCCCCATAAATACTGGTATAAATTTTCCGCATTTCGTCTTTATCATTGGCTTGTTGATGCACGATTGTCCTTGATATGAGTCGAAATACGACAATTACCAAAAAGTAGATCGCACCATAGATAATCACAGAGATGGATTCAACATCTCCTGACATCAGTCGCGTCAATGCTGGCACCAGTGACAGTAGGAAAACCAAGATGAATTCCCAAAGCACGATTCGTCGTGGAATCTGATCAACGGTGCTGAACAAAGTTGCTTGCTGGTACCAAATATTCGCCACGAAACAGAAACTGACAGCATACACCCCAACTGCCAAAAAGAAATTAGTAATGTTGGCATGATGTTCCCAACTTTGCGCAGGCAACTCCAAGACCATAATGGTAATAATAATCGCAAGAATAGCGTCAATGAACGTATCTAACCGGGTTTTAAGTTCTTTTGAAATCATCGTAGATCCCCCTCTTGTTAGAAAGTATCGTGCTTTGTCAAAAATTGTCAACGGTCTTAAAGCGTAAAAGAACATTTAGGAGCAGTCAACTTGTAACACTCGCACTTTTAAGGTTTTTAGGATACCACAAATAGCGGTAAAACACGATCATCTTGGTCAGTATGCCACTTCTAGGATTTGCCTACTAGTGGACCTAAAATGAGCTTCATAACAGGCTCGCAGTCGCAAAAACCTATTCAGCCCCAATTCAGAAAGTGGATCCACAGACGCAGCAAACTATATACGAGCCTCCAAAACTAAAACATCAAAACCAATCCATGTTGACCTGTATCGGCTAGTACTTCGGGTGCTAATTGCGCCTGCTCGCGCACACAAAAAAAGCCGTCCCCACAAGACATGGGCACGGCTCGCCAAACATTACTTTTTGGTGTCGCTATCGTCATCATCATCTGAATCGCTGTCGTCATCATCGTCATCAGAGAAGTCAGCGGTGATGTCATCGTTATCATCATCATCGTCGCTGTCGTCATCGCCGAATTCGGCTAGCTGACCTTCGATACCATCTGGCAGCCCATCATCTGGGTCGTCATCACTGTCATCGTCTGTGTCAGTCGTCTTCCCGACCTTGTCGTGGAAGCCTGAGTCATCGTCATCAAAATCATCGTCGTCATCGCTATCTGCGTCGAGATCCTCATCTTCAGGATCATCATCGTTATAGTCGATCACGTCATCATCGTCGGCAACGTCTGCTAAGAAGGCATTGACCTTCTTACGCTTCTTACGACGTGGTGCCTCTTCTTCATCTTCCGGATGGTTAACTTCTTCATCAACGGAATCGTATGGATACCAAGCGCGCAGGCCCCAAACGTTATCGCCTAAAGAAATGAAACTGCCATCCACGTTCAGATCCGTGTAGAATTGCGGTAAACGTTCACGAATTTCTTCGTCACGCTTACCAAGATAATTCTGGATCTCGTTGGCCAGATCAACGAACGCCATGGTATCCCCTTTTTCTTTGAGGATCTCATGGGCTACTTCGATCATTGATAATTCTGATTTATCGGCATTGGCAAATGCTTTGAGTTTCAACCGATACACGCCCTTTCCACAGTTTATACAGTCTGTTTTTCATCATACACGCTCAGGCGTTGAATTGCAATCTCAATCGATAATCACCCAAGTGCTGGTTATTAGCAAAAAGTTGATATTCAATGTAAACTTCACCTGCCACAGGTTCAGTTGTCATGCGCACGTCAATCCGTGGCGTGACCGTTTCAACCGGAATGATACCGTACGGTGTGCGATAGCGCGTCAGCACGCGCTTTTCATTGGCAAAGAACAGTTTCAGCTGAGTGTCGCCGTTGCTGCTGCCACGCGACAACTGAACATCGCCATCTTCACGCAGCTTCATCGTCACCGGCATACTGGTCCCAGCATCTTCGTCAACTTCTTGGTAACGAATGTATAAAGCGTTTCCCATCTGCACCAACGTTCCAGGTTCGTCAAAAACATGTGTCTCATTGTCCTCACCCTGCGTCACAAACGTCTCAAGGTGAATTTGAATCGGCACTCCTTGTGAAAGATCCATAATGTCAATCCTTTCTAACAGCTATTGTACGCCCACTGGTCAAACTGGTCGAGTCGTAACAATTATCCATGTTTCAAATCACTTACTGCAAGATATGCAATGAAAATGCAGTTCCAACTGACGTGGCTTGTTACCTTAGTTATAATATAAGTAATCTATCATATAGAAAGAAGGCGCGTGATGGACTTGACAACACTGGCCGGCCAGCAGGCAGCAATTTTTCAGCAAAATTTTACAAAAGACGAGGCGCCGCTCAGTTTTGCCCATACTAACGCGTTATTGGCACATCCTGAATTGCACCCGCCTTTGATGCTGCATTTCTGGACGGCAGACCAAACCGTCATTCTAGGCATGCAAGATCTAAAATTGCCGCAACTCGGTCGTGGATTGCGGGTATTGGCAAGTGATGGCTATGGTTTCTTCGTTCGTAATTCTGGCGGTTTAGCGGTCATTGCAGACCGTGGGGTTTTGAATGTATCGCTATTTTTGCCAAATGAAGACGAGCTTTCAATTAACGGCGCATACGAGTTGATGACCCAGCTTTTCCGCACCGCGTTTCCGAGTCTGCCAATTGCGACCACTGAAATCGTCCACTCTTATTGTCCCGGTAAATACGACTTAAGTGTTCGCGGACAAAAGTTTGCGGGCATGGCCCAACGTCGTAATCGCGCCGGCATCGTTGTGATGCTTTATTGCAGTATTTTCGGTAATCAAGACGCTCGTTGTGCCTTGCTTCGGCGATTCTATCATGAAGGCAAGGCTGCTGCCAGCTCACATTTTACCTTCCCCGTGATTCGATCCGAAACCATGACGACTCTTAGCGACTTACTGGGACGACCGTTAACGCTTGAGCAAGCAACGGTCGCCTTGCTAAATGCCTTGGCTGACACTGGCATCGCCGCTGATATGAATTCAATGCCAACCCTTTTGCGCGATCCAGCTTACCATAAGGCGCTGGCAGAAGCGACTGCCGATTTGCACACGCGCAATCGCAGCCTAAAAAAGATGGGAGAACATGATGCTATTTGAAAAGTTACCTCGCGAAAAAGTCTTTCGCGATCCAGTTCATAATTATGTCCATGTGCAACATCGCGTCATTCTGGACCTGATTAATACCCCAGAATTTCAGCGATTACGCCGCATTAAACAGCTCGGCGTTTCTGATTATGTTTTTCAAGGCGCCGAACATACTAGGTTTGCCCATTCACTTGGTGTTTATGAAATTGCCCGTGAAATGTGTGACAACTTTGTCAACAACTATCCGACACAAACACCTGGCGATGGCCTATGGGATGACGCCGAACGGCCAGTCGTGTTATGTGCCGCCTTGCTGCACGATATCGGCCATGGTGCCTATTCGCATACATTTGAGCACATTTTCGACACCGATCACGAGGCGATTACGCGAGCAATTCTCACGGATCCGCATACGAACGTGAACAAAATTCTGCGTGGTGTCGGTCCGGAATTTCCTGAGATGGTCGCATCGGTTATCAACCACACCTATCCGAATCCGCAAGTCGTGCAAATGATCTCCAGTCAGATTGATGCTGATCGGATGGATTATTTGTTGCACGATGCTTATTACACCGGCACGAAGTATGGTCTCTTCGACCTTTCGCGAATTCTGCGAGTCATGCGACCATACTCGGATGGCATCGCTTATGAAGCCAACGGCATGCATGCGGTCGAGGATTATGTTGTCAGTCGGTTTCAGATGTACCAGCAGGTTTATTTCCACCCTGTGTCTCGTGGCATGGAAGTCATTCTTTTCCATCTGCTAAAACGTGCCAAATTCCTGTATGAGTCCGGTCAGTTTGAATCTGGCTTTTCGCCGCGGCTACTCGTGCCATTTTTTGAACAAACTTTTAACCTCACCGACTATTTGAAACTCGACGATGGCGTGTTAAACACTTACTTCACTTACTGGCTAGATTATCCAGACAGTATCTTAAGCGATTTTGCTGATCGCTTCTTGAACCGCCGACCACTGAAGTCTGTGACCTTTACTGACCAAACAGCCTATCTCTTGCCACGCTTAAGGGATTTGGTAGCATCAGCCGGCTTTGACCCGCACTACTACACAGCGGAAAATGATAGTTTTGACTTACCATATGACCAATACGACCCAGCTTCCGCAAATCCAAAAACGCAAATCGAGATCATGCAAAAAGATGGGACGCTTGAGGAGCTCTCCACCCTATCACCGTTAGTCGCGGCACTTAGCGGTCGGGCAACCGGTGACAAACGGTTCTACTTTCCAAAAGAAATGCTAGCCACGCAAGACAGTAACCTGTTTTCGCCAATTTATGAAAAGTTCCAGCATTATCTGCTGAATGGCGGTCTCATTGATCCACACTTTAACGATTGATGACTGCCTTATCGCTTAGGTTGATTGGCTAGCCATTTGGCAACTGCCCAACGGTGGGTCGGTCGTTTCAGCTCAGCGAGGGCTAGGTCAATCGGCATTAACATCAAGGTATTAAAAGTTTCCAGCGGATCTTGTACAAACGCCAATTGATCACAAGCAAAAAAAGTTGCCGGATGATAGTAAGCTGTTTGACGGTGATGAGAGTAAAAATATTCAGATGACTTGCCCAACTTTTGGGTGACATGAACGGTTGCGCCAAATTCTTCTAACAGTTCGCGTGCCAACGTGACTTCTGGCGTTTCGCCTTCCTCGACGCCGCCGCCCGGCAAGAATAAGGCGTGGTTGGGCGCCTGCAGAATCAGCAACCGAGCGCCACTATGATCCGGTATGACGCCATATGCGCCAATCCGGGTATGATAATCTAACTTTGGATCTTTTCGGCCAAACACAGGATCGATCATGTTGATTACCTCCGCTTTTAATCACATTATACCCTAATCATTTTTTAACCTCTACACAAGGAGACTTTCCAATGTCAGCTCAGGAACTTTTTATTATTTTTGCGATACCGATCGTATTAGGTGTCATCTTCGCTTTTAGTTTCACCGTGGAGCCGCGACGGTTGATTAATGGTGTCTTGTTTAATTTTTTCGCGGTCACGTTTCTTGTGGCGTTAGCGATTGCCATTTTAAGGTCAGGCAATTTGTTGCTAATATCGGTCACCGGCGTATTGTTCCTGATCATTATTTTGATCGTTGCCTTGCTCTTTGCGTTGCATTTATTCTGGTTGTTGTGGAATGCCATTCTGGTTTGGCGGCGTGAAGGTCATTCATTGAGCAATATGCTGACTTTATATATTGCAATTGGTTTGTTGCTGATCGAAATTGCTGCTTCTTTTGGTCGCCGGTTCATTCCTGATCCGTTGTACTTCTCTCTTGCAATCTTTTTTGGTCTCGGCGGCTTTTATGTGCTCTTAACGTTGTATAATTTTCTTACAGTTTTGATTCTGTATAACTTTCGTCCGCAACCGCACAATCGTACATTTCTCATTGTGCTGGGCGCCGGTTTGTTACATGGCGACCAAGTTTCACCGTTGCTAGCGAGCCGAATCGATGCTGCGATCAAGTTCTATCGCAAACAAATCAAAAAGGGCCGACCAGCGCCGCGAATTATTTTTTCTGGCGGTAAGGGGAGCGATGAGGCCATCTCAGAAGCGATGGCCATGCAACGATACGCTTTAGGAAAAGGCATCGCTGAAGGTGACACGCTTCTTGAGGATCAGTCAACCACCACATTGGAAAATATGCAATTTTCCAAACGTCTCATTACTCAAGAAATTGGTGAATCACCTTATAAGGCTAGCTTTTTCACAAATAATTACCATTTGTTTCGCGCAGGCATCTTTGCCCGCATGGCTGGCATTGCCGCCAATGGTGTCGGCGGCGCGACTTCGTTCTACTTCCTACCCAATGCGGTGATTCGCGAATACCTCGCCTTAGTGGTTCTATGTAAGCGACGGCATGCTGTCGCATTTGGCCTCATTGTCTTGATTGCGATTGCTGAATTCTTACGGGTTTGGCATCTGGGATAAGCCGCAGAGATGCAGCATAAGTGTTGATTTCAGTATACTAATTTTGAAGGGAGTTACTGTTTATGTTAAAAGAATTTCAGAAATTTATCATGCGAGGTAACGTGCTAGACTTAGCCGTTGGGGTCATCATCGGCAGTGCCTTCACTGGTTTAGTCACCTCTTTAACTAAAAACCTTATCAACCCGATTTTATCCATGTTTGCGGGCAAAGCTGACCTCAGCGGGCTTTATTTCACGATATTGGGCGCCAAGTTTACATATGGGAATTTTATCAATGACGTGCTCAACTTCTTGATTATTGCTTTTGTAGTCTTTCTGCTAGTCAAAGGTATTAACCGCATTTTACCGTCAAAACCGGCCAAACCAGCTGGTCCGACACAAGAAGAATTGCTAACAGAAATTCGCGATCTGTTAAAGCAAGATCAACAGGTCTAATAACCTAAAACAATCATCTTGTACAACGCTTTATCCCATAAATATAAAAAGTGGCCTCGTTGCAGTATTTGCGCGAGGCCACTTTTTATATGAATAATTGAATATTAACGCTTGTTTGACAACTTGATTCTTTACCAAAAGCTTGGGGTTTCATAGCTGTACATTAATTTAAATTCAACAAATGGGGTTTGGGACATTGACAAACAATGTCATCAATTCTAATGTGGTTTGTTTAATCTTCGGGGTTATCGCGCATCAAATCGGTTTTCTTGAGGACAATGCTTTGAACAAGGCTGGCGTCTTTAACTGGTTGATGTACGGCTTGCTCGCCTATGTCTTTGGTCAACTGAGTGCCACCACGCCAGCTGTGCTTGGTGGTATTGTCCTCCAAATCATTGTCCTAATTGCCTTGGGCGTTCTGGGCATGTTCTTAGCATCGCGGCTACTTGCTAAACCATTCGGTATGTCTTGGCAAATGGCATTTTCTTGCTCGCTGACAGCTCTTTTTGGCTTCCCAGCGGACTACATCCTGACTTCGGAAGTGGCGCGAGCGATGGCAACAACCGAAGATGAAGAGGAATACTTAACCCAACAAATGATGCCGAAGATGCTGGTTGGCGGATTTGCCACAGTTTCCGTCGCCTCAGTCATCATCGCCACCATCTTCTTAAAACTGCTCTGATAAATTGGCACAGTATTTACACCGGTAGCTTGAAAAAATGACAGTCATTGGTGACTTCTAAGAAAGCATTCAAAAGTCTGGTTTATTGATCATCAACGCACATAAAAAGCGACAGTCATCTAATCTATTTCAGATGATGACTGTCGCTTTTGTCGTTGTCATTAAAATGTTGGTTGTAAATGAATGGCCAAAACACCAAAGCTTGCTTCCTGCCATGCTGTGTATAGCTGATACGTATCTGCAACCATTTTCGTTTCGGAATCCGTTGCTGCACTGCCTACCTGCGGACCGCGATATTTGTGATACAACTCAGCAAAACTGGTGAATTTTTCCAGGGCACCTACTGTCCTGCGCTGTGTTTGTGCCGTTGTGGTGTCTTCAAACACAATCGTATCGCCAACTTTTAATTGTTGCCGTTTTTCATCATTGAGTCTGATCTCAATCGTTTTGCTGCCTTGTTTGACTAACAAAAACTGATCGTGAGCTAATCCCATTCGCATCTGCCGGTTGTGCCCCCTTTTCAGCTAATCTCAGTGGCTGTTAATCTAATGACGCTTTGTCTGATGCAAGTAGTTGGTTACTGTCTCGGCAAACAAAACCAACGGTGGATCCAGCAGTAGAACGGAATAGAAAAAGGTCACCAACATCACCACTCAAGCATTTACACGATAGTCGCTATGCAACTTTTCACATTATATGACTTTCTTGCGACTATATGTCGTTTATTTGCTTCAACACCAATGATGCAGGTAAATAAAAAAGCCGTACCTGAATATAGGTGCAGCTTTTTTAGTACTATTTCGTAAACCGATTTTCAAACAACGGTGTCACGGAACGATTTTCCTGAATCCGCATGATGGCGCGACCCATCAGCGGACCAACTGAAACCACATCCAGTTTATCCATATGCTTGTCAGCTGGAAGATTAATGGAGTCAGTCACAACAACCTTTTCAATAGCTGAGTGGGTCAAGCGTTCAACAGCCGGACCAGAGAAGATGGCATGGGTCGCGGCCACGAGCACTTCGGTCGCACCGGCATCCTTCAATGCTTGAGCAGCGAGCGTAATGGTGCCCGCAGTGTCGATCATGTCATCAATGATGATACATTGTTTGCCAGTAACATTACCAACAATATTCATCACTTCCGCAACATTCGGACGCGGACGGCGCTTGTCAATGATCGCAATCGGTGCCTTCAAGAATTCTGCTAGTTTTCGGGCACGGGTAACACCGCCATGGTCAGGTGACACGACAACGGTGTCGGCACCATCGTAGTGATTCCGTAAGAAGTAATCTGCCAGCAATGGGGCGCCGACAAGATGGTCAACCGGAATATCGAAAAATCCTTGAATCTGCGCGGCATGCAGGTCCAGCGCCAAAACACGTGTGGCGCCGGCACGTTCTAACATGTTGGCAACAAGCTTGGCTGTGATCGGTTCCCGTGAACGGGCTTTCCGATCCTGACGGGCATAACCGTAATAAGGCATAACCACGTTGATCGTATGCGCAGAAGCGCGGCGCAAAGCATCGATCATAATCAACAGTTCCATCAAGTTGTCGTTAACCGGGCTGGAAGTGGATTGGATGAGATAAACATCATCCCCACGAATACTTTCTTCGATGTTGATTTGAATTTCACCATCGCTGAACCGCTTAACCGACGACTTTCCTAGTTTCACACCGACCTCGGCAGCGATTTTCTCTGCCAACGGCTTGTTCGAATTCAAAGCAAAAATCTTTAATCTCGGGTCACCGTATTGCTCAGACATATGTTCCTCCACGAATTGTTATGGGCTGCGAAAAATTGTTCCACAGAAATCTTAGCGGACTGACGAAAAAAAGCAAGCACATGAATAGAATTATAACCTAATTCCAATCTGGATCTTTTGCCAGCGGCAGGCGTTTCCAAAAATCATCTTTGTTGGTTTGTCGTGCGCGGGCGATGGCCATCGCGTGAAACGGGACATCTTTTGTGATCGTTGAACCAGCAGCAATAAAGCTATGGTCAGCAACATCCACTGGCGCCACAATATTGGAATTTGAACCGATAAAGGCATGATCGCCAATCTTGCTTTCCCACTTCTGAACGCCATCATAGTTGACGAAAACAACGCCGCAACCAACATTAATATCCGTTCCCAAGGTCGCATTGCCAACATACGTTAAATGACCAACTTTGGTGCGGGCACCGATCTTGGCTTTTTTAATTTCGACAAAATTGCCTAGATGGACGTATTCGCCGATGTCAGCATCAGGCCGCAGATGCGAATTTGGACCAATGTCACTATGAGCGTGCATCACGGCATGCTCGATGGTTGAACTAGTTACTGTGACATCATTTTCCAGTGTGGCATCGACTAGTTCAGAGTGGGTACCAATATGGCAATCTTCGCCAATGACTGTTTTCCCCTTCAAGTAAACACCGGGTTCAATCACGGTATCGGCACCGATTTTGACCTCGGTATCGATATAAGTCGTTGCTGGGTCAATTAAGGTCACACCATTGCGCATATGCTGTTCATTAATGCGCTGCTGCATCAGGCGGGTTGCCCGCGCCAATGCGACCCGATCATTGACGCCCAATGATTCGGTATAATCTGGCATCTGATAGGCAGCCACTTTTTCGCCAGCGTCGCGCAAAATGCCTAGTACATCTGGCAAATAATACTCGCCTTGGGCATTATTATTATTCACTTGATGCAACGCCTTGAACAGAGCCTGGTTGTCAAAGACATAGACGCCGGTATTGATTTCAGAAATCAATGCTTCTTCCGGCGTTGCATCTTTTTGTTCTACATTCTTCACGACATTGCCGTCTGAGTCGCGAATAATGCGGCCGTAACCGGTTGGATCAGGAGCACTGGCAGTCAAAATAGTCGCCTTTGCGCCTTTGGCTTCGTGATAAGCAAATAAATCATTCAACGTTTTGGCGGTAAACAATGGCGTATCACCACTGATAATGAGGGTTGCGCCTTCTTTTTGACCAAGTAACGGTTCAGCTTGTAAAACGGCATGTCCAGTTCCCAACTGTTCAGATTGCAAAACAAACTTCGTGCGCTTGCCTAGCGTTTCTTCAACTGCTTCTGCGCCATGGCCAACAATTGTTACAATGGCATCGGGATGGATGGCTTCCACCTGACTCACCACATGCTCGACCATACTTTTGCCACAGACCGGCTGTAAAACCTTGTAATACTTTGATTTCATCCGCGTCCCTTTACCGGCCGCAAGAATAATGGTGAATTTCTTTGACATGTTTATGCTCCAATCCTAATATTCTGTCTTCATGATAGCCCAGCCACGGGAAGCTGACAACAAGTGGGTGGCTTGTGTCTGTGGCTGTCCACAACAACAGACCCATGTTGCCACGGGTCTGTTGTTGACTATGATTGGCTTATGACTTTTGTATGTCATCGTCATTGGCTGAATCCTGCCTAGCAACAGGATCTTTTGGTTGTGACTGGAAGGTGCTAATTTGGGTGGTATCGGTCCATGCATCGTAAAAGAAACGGTGATGACGCGAAATGATTTCCCATGCAAAATTGATGAGAAAGAGTAGCGACAAGAGGCCAAAGAATCCCAGCGCCGCTAAATTGATTTCGGTTCGATGGAAGGCGCCGAAATACTCGCCAAAAAATTAATTCAATCCCATAAAGCTCGGCAAAGCCAGCCCGTAAAGCAGACTCTCACGTAAAAAGAGACGCCAGAACCCAATCGGCTGGCCATTTGTCCGAACTATTTTGATTCGTACAAGACTTTTTCCCAGTGTCTGCCCTTGATTAAATGCTGGCCAAAGAACAAAGACAAAGAATAGCGGCAGGACATAATTGCCGAGAAAACCTGGTAGCTGATCCAGTCCCAGCAAATGCAGCAGGATTTGAATTAACACGCCAATAATCCCACTGAAGAGAAAGAAATCAATGATAAACGCAGCAAATCGGCGAGCCAAAGTCACCCGAGCACCGCGCGCCTGACTTTTCGCATCAATGATGTCCCGTGACGGCAACGCGCGCATCAGAATTGGTGCAAACACACCGCCCAAAAAGCCGCCTGTCGTATTCAAAATCAGGTCATCAACGTCAAAGAGTCGATACGGACGCGGATAATAACCGTAGAGTCCTGACAATTGCGTCAGTTCGAAGAATAAACTTAAGCCAAAACTCATCAAAATAATCTGCGGCACGCTGCGTTTGAAGTAATAGCGCAAGTAAAAGCCAAACGGAATCGTCAAAATGACGTTAAAGAACGGCTGAATGAAAGCGGATTGCTTTAACGCTGCCAACCAAGTATGCGGATTGGTTGGCACGAACACGGTTGTATGCACGAAATAACGCAACGCCATGAAGGGTTCCAGATTATATTTAGGCCCGGTGAACTGCGCAACTGCTGCTCGCGAAGGCAACGGCAAAATAATCAAAAAGTAGGCTGATAGCAGATAAAAGACGAACGAGTAGATCACGACTGCACGCCACCAGCTAAAGGCACCGTACCGTCGATAAACGACGACCAGAAATGGTAATGCCAACACCAGCGCTAAAAACGGAAACGTGATGATCGCAGTTCTGACCGGTCCGAGATAAGCACTCATTGACCAGCCACCTCGAGTAGTTGACGATTCTGATCTAGAAAATTGCCAGCTGTGGCATGAAGCGTATTGGCTTTAGTGTCCACCTTGTCAACCCGAATCAATGATGTATATTCACTGACCATCCGATCACCGTCGAACTTACCTTCAGCGAAAACCGTGATACCGACCATTTTGGCATTGAATTCATCAATCAGAGCCTTCATGCCATTGACGGTGCCGCCGCCTTTCATGAAGTCGTCCACAATCAGAACTCTTGAGTTAGCTGGCAAGCTGCGTTTACTCAGTTCCATCTTTTCAATTCGCGCAGATGAACCGGACACATAGTTCACGGACACTGTGGAACCTTCCGTAATCTTGGAGTCGCGGCGCACAATCACAAACGGCACATTCAGATACTGACTAACACTTTGCGCAATTGGAATACCTTTGGTTGCAACCGTCATGACAGCATCGACATGGGCCTCGCGATATTGGGTGGCAATTAATCGCCCAATTTGCCGTAGCACACTAGGTGTTCCTAACAGATCGGAAAGATAAACGTAGCCGCCTGGCAATAAGCGATCTGTCTCGGATAAACGTTTGGACATAGCGGCAATAAAGTTTTCCGCCTCATCTTCTCCCATGATCGGAATATAGCGCACACCGCCTGCCGCGCCTGGCACCGTTTCAAGAATGCCCGTCTGTCGCTGGGCAAATGTTCGCCGGACAATAGCCAGATCTTCACTGATAGAAGACTTCGCACTCTCATACCGTTTTGAGAAAAAAGTCAGTGGAATCAAGGTATGCGGTCGTTCTAATAAATACCGGGTCATATCAATTAACCGGTCACTTCGTCTTACTTTCATCATTTCGCTCCTAACACCGAATATTTAGCACCACACTAACATTGCGTGATAATCTCAACAAGTATAAACGTTTTAACCGAAAATTTCGACCCTTTTGCGTTGTTTTTTCAACGAACGTTCGCATTTGCTCATCTTGTGTTTCTTTTTAACTGAAAAATTGCTACATCTGATTGGCTTCTTACGCCATTCTATATTAGAATGATTATAAAGAGTAAAAATGAGGAGGGCAAACCATGAATTGTTTTGAACTGAGTCATGTGACGTTTGCGCCGGAAAAAAATGCGATCCTGCATGACATCAATGTGACGATTCCGTGGGGTGCAGATCTTACCATTGCCGGTCATTCGGGTTCAGGAAAAAGCACCTTGCTTCGTCTGCTGGCGACGCTGCTAACACCAACGAGCGGAACCATTCGCTATAATGGCAAACCGCAGGACGATTATGATCCGATCAGTTATCGCCGCGAAGTTTCTTATTGTGCGCAGCAGCCCGCTTTGTTTCATGGCACCGTTGCTGATGATCTGCAGTTTCCATTCACCATTCGTCATCAAAAAATGCCCCGTGAAGAAGCCGAGCGTGCTTTAGAAAGCGTTGATTTAGCCAAAACCATGCTCGACGATCCGGTCAAAAACCTTTCCGGCGGCGAACGTCAGCGAGTGGCGTTGTTGCGGCATCTTTTCTTTCCACCAAAAGTGCTGTTACTTGACGAAGTGACTGCTGGGTTAGATCCTGACACCAAAACGGTCATTCATGCCTTATTACAAAAACAAAATGACCAAGGTATCACCTTGATCCGCGTCACCCATGATGAAGGCGAGATTCAAGCCGCGAAACAATTGCTGCGGCTAGTTGCTGGACAATTCGAGGAGGCCGCTCATGAGTAATCAGCTCATTGTGTCACCCATCACCTTATTGCTAGCACTTATCTTGGTCTTGATTGCACTAGCGATCAACCTAAAAGAAGATCTCGGCATGACCAAAGATTTGATTATCGGTGTTGTGCGGGCTGTCATCCAGTTGACTGTTGTTGGTTTCGTCCTGACCTACATCATCAAAGCCGATACTGTCTGGCTGACGTTGGCCATGATTGCGGTCATCATTTTTAACGCCGCTTGGAACGCTAAAAAACGCGCCGGGACAATTCCAAATGCGCTCGTGACGAGTTTGTTGGCGATCACCACCGCGACTGGGTTAACGCTGGTGATGCTGGTCGCGGTCAAAGCCATCCGTTTTGTCCCGTCACAAATCGTCCCAATTTGCGGCATGATCGCCAGCAACGTTATGGTGGCAATTGGCTTGGCTTATCGCAGTTTGAATACAGAATTCAATGATTTACGGCAACAGGTCCTTGAACGTTTGGCACTCGGCGCTGATCTCAAGCAAGCCAGTCAATCGCTCATTGTCAATGCAATTAAAACTGGGATGGCGCCGACGATTGATTCAGCAAAAACGGTAGGGTTGGTCAGCTTGCCGGGGATGATGTCGGGGTTGATTTTCGCGGGTATTGATCCCACCAAAGCCATCATGTATCAGATCATGGTCACCTTTATGTTACTGGGCGCCACCAGTATCGGTAGCTTTATTGCCGTTTACCGCAGCTATCCACGCTTTTACAATGCCCGTAAACAACTGCGCTAAAAAATCGTCCAACGAATCATTTGACAACCACATAAAAAACGTTGTGCTCGCATTGGCCATGCGGACACAACGTTTTTTAAATTACTTGATTAATAAGGGTTCTCCATTTTATTTTGCGGCTCGTATGGACCATACTCAACCTGAATCGTCGTGTGCGCAATATCAAAGCTTTCGCGCAAAGAGAGGCTGAGCGCATCGAGGAAGTCGTCATTGCCAACTGTGGTCGTGCGCACGACATGGACGGTCAGCGCCACATCGGTCGTGCTCAATGCCCAAATATGCAGGTCGTGGCAAGAAGCAACGGTTGGGTAAGCATTCACGAGCTTTTTAACCGCCACTGGGTCAATATCTTTTGGCACTGCTGCCATGGCAAGGTTGACCGCATCGCGCAGCAAATTCCAGGTGCCAACCAAAACGACAATGGCAACTAAGATCGACATCACGGGGTCAAGCCATTCCCAGCCAGTCAGCAAAATCAGTCCGCCGGCAAGAACAACGCCAAGCGAAACGCCAGCATCGGCGGCCATATGCATGAAAGCGCCGCGAATATTCAAGTCATGTTGCGAACCGCCATGGAATAGCAAGGCGGTGGCGCCGTTGACAATAATCCCAACGCCCGCCACCAGCATCATCCATCCGCCTTCAACAGGTGCATTTTGTGAGAGTCGGGTGACCGCCTCAACAATGATGGCACCCATAGCCACTAATAGGAACGCGGCATTAGCCAAAGCTGCCAAAATCGAAGAACTCTTATAACCATAAGTCCGTTCGACAGTAGGATGCCGTCCTGACAGCCAATCTGCGAACCACGCTAATCCGAGTCCCAACACATCGCCTAAGTTGTGAACCGCATCTGCGACCAAGGCCACCGATCCAATGCCGATGCCAAAGGCTACTTCAGCAATAATATAAATTGTATTCAGTAAAATGCCCCAGAAGAATGCCTTGTTTGGTTGAACTTGTTCCATGACAACCGCCCCTCCATTTTCCTATCCCCATCATGGTTTAGCGTTACCTAAAAATCAACCCCTAAACCGTGAACCCGTGGCGGATAAACAAAATGGCCGTAATAGGTAAACTTCGCGGCAAAAGCCCTTCATACTGTTATAAACCCGCATGGCTCTGGAGTGCTTTTGGCACAGGCCAAAAACAGTTGGGCCGCTGCCTGACATTTGCGCGAATTCGGCACCATACTTTTGTAGCCGCTGCTTGAGGGCGGTCATTTCCGGATACCGACTAGCAGTGATGGCTTCAAGGCTATTCGCCATGCCACTCGTCATTTGTGCAAAGTCATGATTTTGAATGCCTGCCACCACCGTTTGCGTATCAGGATGGCGCAGACCGGCGTCATAATCAATGGCATTCAAAATGGTCGGCGTCGATACTGAAACGCGAGGCTTTGCCAACACGACCCAAAAATTCGGCAAGCTGCCAAGTGGGGTGACCACATCACCGCGACCAGTTACGAGCGCCGTCTCTGAATAAACACAGTAAGGGACATCACTATCAACACTTAAGCCGATCCGTGCTAATTGCGACCGACTATAGCCGAGTTGCCAAAGCGAATTCAACCCTCGCAAAACGGCAGCTGCATCACTTGAGCCGCCGCCAAGCCCCGCGGCGACCGGAATATGTTTTTCAATATGAATCCGCGCACCTTGACGGATATTGGCGTGACGCTGCAGCGCCAACGCTGCTTTGTAGGCCAGATTGCGCGGATCTTCAGGTAGGAAGCCGCTATCTGTCGAAACCTGAATGCTGCGATGCGGGCTAATCATCACATAGTCAGCTAAATCGACCGATGTCATGACCATCTGCCACTCATGTTCGCCGTCGTCATGGCGATACAAGGCATCCAAGCTGAGATTAATCTTGGCCGGTGCTTTTTCGATCAGTTCCATCCAACCACCAGTCTCTGGCGACCCATACGCTTGCCGGTCAATCACTATCACCGCAAGCCCCGTTGTATGCATCGACCGTATAGTTATTTTTAGTATACTGTTTTATGCGCTGATTTTCACCGATACACGGTAAAAATCGCGTAACGATGCGTGACTTGCTGTTTCCGTACCCGAAATGAAAAACAGCAAAAGACCTCGATGCAACTCACATCGAGGTCTTCTTATAACAGATTTAATTGTTAAAACAATTCAATGTTATGAGGCTTTTTCTTCGCCTTCGAAGGTGATCTGAATTGACTTAGTCAAGAGATCCGCGTAACTGTAGGAGACGCGCTCGAACGCATTTTCATCTTGGTCGAGATCGACCACAAAAATAGCCGGATAGGTTTCTTTCAAAGTCCCCCGTCGCCGCGTCACTTTCTTGCGTCCAGCTTGTGCAACGACCGTTAAGTTCTCACCGATTTTTCCATCGAGCTTCCGTTTGATGCTTGCTAGTGTGATTGGCATGCACTTCACCTCTTGCAGTCTATCATAGCACGAAAGCAAGAAATTTGCAATTATACCACGCGTTTCTTATTTCGGCAAGCGATTTATGCTGGTGTTTTTAGTAAAAATTTATCGTGCTTAAGCGTGGGCCTGACTGATTAAATCCGCCGCTCGCAAAGCACGATCTAACCGAGCAAAATCAGCAATTGAAAGCCGCTCTGCGCGGGTACCAGGGTCAATGGCGGCGGTTGTTAAAGCAGATCGAATGGCAGCCTTGTTAGTTTTGCCAAATAAGACTACAAGATTATTCCAGAGTGTTTTTCGCCGTGAAGCAAAAGCGCCGCGAACTAGCCGATCAAAACTGGCTGGATCGGTTAAAGCTGCAAGCGGTTCGGTGCGCTGCGTCAAGGTGACAATGGCTGAATCGACATTGGGTGCCGGTACGAAGGCATGGCGGCTTACCGTGAAAGCAGTTGCCACGCTTGCAACGAGTTGAACTGCAATGCTCAGGCTACCATATTCTTTTGACCCCGGCGTTGCGCTTAATCGTTCTGCCACTTCTTTTTGCATCATAACCGTCATGCTATGAAGTGGTAGCTGTGCGCGTAAAAGATGGAGCAAAATGGGTGTGGTGATGTAATACGGCAGATTGGCAACAACCTTTAAGGTGTGCTTGCCATCAAAATGCTCGGCAACCAATGCGCCTAGGTCGGTTTTTAAAACATCCTCATTCACGACCATCGCATTAGGATAATCGGCCAATGTTTCATCCAGAATCGGCAGCAACCGATCATCAATTTCAAGTGCCACCACCTGATGCGCGCTGTCCGCTAAGAATTGGGTCAAAGCACCAATCCCTGGGCCGATTTCGATCACATCATCCTCAGGGGTCAAATCGGCGGCTGTCACAATTTTTTGCAAAATCTTGGAGTCGGTCAAAAAATTCTGACCTAAGCCTTTGCGCATATGGAAACCATGGCGCTTTAAAATAGCGTTGGTGACCGCTGGCTGCGCAACTTTTTCAGGTTTTGTCATGCTGTCCTCCATCTACTTGGGCCATGGCAGCCAAAAAAGCTGCGCGGCTAATTTGAAACTCTGCGAGTCGTCGAAGCAACTGTTTGCCGTTTGTGTAGCCAATATGCAACAACTCGCCTAACTGTTCCCGACGTTGGCGGGCACCGACACCACCGACTAAATCAGCAGCGAGCAAATCTTGCTGACTAATCACTTGCGGTGCATCTGGCATTTCTGTAAAAAGATGCTGCAAAGCTGCGCGCAACGCAGCAGGCTTGGCATGTTCGATGCCCAACGAGCCTTTATGATCCGGCACACCTTCACGACGCGGCAAGAAAGCATGCGTCACCCCTGGAACCGCGCGGGAAATAGTTTTGCGGATTTTCTCACCTGGGAAATCAGGGTCGGTCAGCACAATCACACCGCGTTTAGCCTGTGCTTGCCGAATGCGTTCGAGCGTTGCCTCGTCAATTGCACTGCCGCGGGTTTCAATGGTGTCAATGGCACCAAAAGTTTCTTTCAATCTTTTCGTATCATCGCGGCCTTCAACGACCACGACTTGTTTGATAGTTGTCATGCTTTTTCCTTTAATCCAAAGATGCGATGGGCATTGTTCCATGTTTGCTTGGCAATCACTTCCGGCGTCGTTTCACGTAATTTCGCCAAGGCCTCCACCACATACCGCGTGTAGCCCGGTTGATTCTGCCGGCCACGATAGGGTGTCGGCGTGAGATAAGGCGCATCCGTTTCCACTAACAGTCGATCATTGGGCACAATTTTGGCACTGGCATGTTCTTCCGGTGCATTTTTAAAGCTGACAATGCCAGAGTATGAAATGTATAAGCCCAGGTCCAGAAAACGTTGGCCCCAAGTTGCATCGCCGGTGAAGCTATGCATGATCGCGCCGAAGTCTTCAACATGAGCCTTTTTTAAGATGTCATAGGTATCGTCAAAGGCATCGCGACTGTGAATTGACACCGGTATTTTCAACGAACGTGCAATCTCAAGTTGCCGACGAAAAACCCGTCGCTGAATTTCCCGTGGCGAGGTATCCCAGTGATAATCTAAGCCGATTTCGCCTAAGGCTACAACTTTAGAATCCGCCAGTTGCTTGATTAACAACGCCTCTTTAGCCGCGTCATAATCCTTGCTAGACTCGGGATGCCAACCAACAATGGCATATAAATTGTCATACTGGTGGGCCAACGCCAATGCGCCGGCATTCAAAGCTGTGTCAGAGCCGACAATCGCCATCTTCTTGACACCAAGTTGCCGAGCGTTTTCGATATACTCGGCTTCTTTGCCTTGATAGGGCGTGTCATTCAAATGGGTGTGTGAATCAAAAATATCCATGCGATCTCGACTTTCTTTTATGCTTCTGTCATAAGCGGTGTCAGCAACCGTGCAACTTGAGCGGCTTTTTTGGCAGCAAATAGTCGCTTCAATTGCGCAGCTGGCGATTGCGTTAAAGCGCGAATCAACTGTGCCATGCGTTCCGGTTGTTTCTGCGGCTCAGCATTCATGAGCATGAACACCCAGTTCACTGGTAAAATCCGACTAGCATCGGCTAAATCTTTGAAGGCGACCGGAATAGCAAAATGAACAACCACCAACCGCGTTTGTTTCACTAATTCGCCTTCCAAATGCGGAATGGCAATATTCGGCAAGCCATCTGCCACTTCATTTAGTTGCATGCCAGAAGGAAATGTCTGCTCGCGTGTGATCAACGCTTCTTTCCCAGCCGGCGCCATAACCTGCTGTTCAATAAGTGTTGTGCTAATCGTTTTAAAAAAAGCTGCTTGCGTGGGTGTATTCAGAAAATAGACCAGCTCTGGCGTGATCAAATCAGTCATGCATTTCACCTATCTTTACAAATTCTCAATATGTTTAGAGTATAGCACGCAGTTTGCCTAGGCTCATCGTCGGGTGATCATTTCAAGAAACCATTTATTATCCGCGCTTTTTCTTTGATTTTCATGAAAATGCTCCGCGAAAAATGTCTATTACTTCTATTTTGTTCTATACTATGGAGGTACTGAACATTTAAGGATTACCTAGGAGGTATTTTTACATGTCTGTTAAACTTACTGCTGGTCAGTTGAAGCACTTGAAGCAATTGTCAAACGATGACAATGTGATCTCAGCTTTGGCCATTGACCAACGCGGTTCCCTGAAGAAGATGCTTGCAGCTGCAGCTAACAAGCCGGCTGATGAAACCACGATTGTTGATTTCAAGAAGGCAGTCTCTGAAGAATTAACCAAATACGCCAGCGCTATTCTGCTTGACCCAGAATATGGCTTGCCGGCTGCTAAGGTTCGCGATCCTAAGTCTGGCCTACTCCTTTCATATGAAAAGACTGGTTACGATGCTACCGAACCTGGCCGTTTCCCAGATCTGATCGACAGCCAAAGTGCTTTGCGCATTAAGAACGAAGGCGGCGACGCTGTTAAGTTCTTGCTCTACATCGATCCGGATGAACCAGACGCTATCAATGATCGCAAGTATGCTTTCGTTGAACGTGTTGGTGCTGAGGCAAAAGCTAATGACCTGCCACTGTTCCTTGAATTGGTTTCTTACGACGGTAAGACCAACGAAACTGGTACAGCTGCATGGGCTAAAGCTAAGCCTGAAAAGGTCATCAAGATCACCAAGGAATTCAGCAAGCCGCAATACAATGTTTCTGTTTTGAAACTTGAAGTTCCAGTTGATCAAAAGTTTGTTGAAGGCTACACCGATGACGGCGTTACCCCTGTTTACAGCAAGGAAGAAGCCGCTAAGTATTACAAGGAACAGTCAGATGCAACGGATCTCCCATTCATCTTCCTGTCCGCTGGTGTTACCAACGAATTGTTCCTTGAAGAACTCAAGT
Source organism: Lacticaseibacillus paracasei subsp. paracasei (assembly GCF_000829035.1). NCBI lineage: Bacteria > Bacillati > Bacillota > Bacilli > Lactobacillales > Lactobacillaceae > Lacticaseibacillus > Lacticaseibacillus paracasei. The sequence continues at coordinate 2,682,726 of NZ_AP012541.1, forward strand.
TTGCTAAGCAAGCAGGTTCAGCCTTTAATGGTGTTCTCTGTGGCCGTGCAACTTGGAAGCCGGGTGTTAAGCCATATGCTGCTGAAGGCGAAGCTGCTGGTAAGAAGTGGCTGCAGACCGAAGGCAAGGCTAACATCGATCGTTTGAACAAGGTGCTTGCAGAAACTGCAACCCCTTGGACTGACAAAGTTGAAGGTTAATCTTTAACCATAGTTGCAAGAAAGGACCGATCATGATGATCGGTTCTTTTTTTATGACTGCGGACATGTTTTTGTGACCACTGCAAACATCAAAATGAAGTTCAAAAAACTTGCTAACAATCATTGCAGGTCAGTGATCCAGTGGTAGACTGGTATTGAATGCGTTTTCGTATATTAGGAGGTAATTCAACTTGATCACAATTGAAAACAGCAAATTTAAAGCAGGCATTGCCGAGCGCGGTGCTGAATTGCAGTCGCTGGTAAATAAAGCCGACAACTATGAGTATGTCTGGACAGGTGACAAGACTTTTTGGAATCGGCATGCGCCTATTCTATTCCCATCTATCGGGAAGTCTAATCAGGATCAATATCGGTTAGGGGCAAAAACCTATCCAATGAGTCAGCATGGATTTGCTCGTGACTATGACTTTGATGTCAGCGATAAGAGCGACTCAGCGGTCACCTTCACGCAACATCAAAATGCTGAGACATTGAAGAAGTTCCCGTTTGAGTATACCTTGGCTGTTACTTACATGTTGACGGACGGCGGCCTCAGCGTACATTACACGGTCACGAATGACGATACTAAATCAATGCCATTTGCTTTAGGGTTCCACCCTGCCTTTAATGTTGGCTTGAAAGCTGATGGCAGTTTCGACGATTACGACCTCACTGTTGAACCATTAAACAGCCCACTACAACGATTCGGCATCGGCCCTGTGCCATTCCGCAATGGCGATGTTGAGGACATCCCCGGCGCAGAAGGCAATCGTTTGCCCCTGACACATGATCTTCTTGATGGTGGTCTCGTGATTCTCGCTAACAGCGAAATTGCCAAGGCAACCCTCGCATCACCGCACCATGACCACAGCATCACCCTCGATATCAGCGACTTCCCATATCTCACCATCTGGAGCCCAGAACATAAAAAGGCGCCTTTCATCGCCGTTGAGCCATTCGATGGTCTGCCAGATCAAGCTGGCGAACCAACCGACTGGTACACCAAGCTCGGCAACACCACGCTATCTGCTGGTGCCAACAAGCAATTGGCCTTGAAGGTTGAGCTTCACTAATCGAAGTTTACCACCCAATCGTCCGACACAATTCGGGCGATTTTTTTGTGAGCGCGGGGCAGCTCGGTAGCAACCGAAGTGTCAGCAGTCAAAAAAAGCTGCCTCACCCTAGCTAGCTTTCTGGAAAAGCGACCAAATAATTGGTACAGTTGCAGTACAATGAACTAAATTCAGAAAAGGAGGCCTCTATCCATGCACATTGCCATCATTGACGATCAGACAGCCACGCGGCAAGCAACAACCCAGCTGCTTAGCCAACTGACCACGCCCACGCAACCTTTACAAGTGACGGCTTATCCAACTGCAGAGGCCTTTCTTTTTGCTGATCAGCCTGCCGATCTGTTGTTGCTCGATATCAAGTTAGGCTCGGGCATGGATGGGATGACGCTTGCAAAGCAGATTCGGGAACATGACGCGGACACGGCGATTGCGTTTGTCAGTAACTATGATGAATTCGTTTTTGACGGCTATGATGTCAACGCGATTGATTATGTCATCAAACCGCTCACAAGTGACAAGCTGCAGCATCTCATCACCAAAGTCGCCGTGCAAACGCAACCAAAGCTGTTGGCCTTCACCACCGCCAACGGCATTCAGCGTGTCGCCATGTATGATATCAGTGCCATCGAAGTAACCGATCATCGCTTGCAGGTGCACACCCAGAAAATGACGTACACAGTTGCCGGTCAGTTAAAAGACTTCCTGCCTCAGCTCGATGATAATTTTATTCAAATCTATCGATCAATTGTGATCAACCTCAACTTTTTGTCGCAGCTTGAGAAAAACACCGTCGTCATGGCTGATGGCACCAGTTACCCGGTTTTTCGGCAACAAGCACCGCTCGTCAAACAAGCCTTCTTTAAACATTTTCGGGGGTTGGCTCATGACAGTGAATGAATGGTGGTGGTTAGCCGCATTCGGCCTGTTGACAGTTGGCTGTTGCCTGCTTCTATGGTGGACCTTCCGCCGACAACAAAATTGGCCTGTGCGCGGTTTGAATCTGGCTGTCACATTGCTGGCCTTAGGTGGTTGGTGGCTTTGGCCGCTGCCAAGTGTGCGGTTTGTGCTTTTCTGCAGCACCGTTTTGACCGGCACCTTGGAGTTTGTCTTAATGCGTCAATTCCTCAACGATCAGGACGCCGTATTCGCCCGCAGCCTCGATAAAATGATGGCCCAATATTCGCAAGAAGTGCAGGAACTTTATGCCAATATGCGCGGATGGCGCCATGATTACCATGATCATTTGCAGGCGCTCAAAGCTTACTTAGATAATCAGGATACGCAGGCAGCCCGAGCCTATCTCGACGAACTAGAAGACAAGTTGGACAAAGTTGATCCGCTCGTTCACTCTGGCAATGCCATGTTGGACGCTATCGTCAATGCTAAGCTGACATTGGCCGAACGGTTGCACATCCCCGTCAATGAAAAAGTGATTGTCGGCAGCACACCGTTAATTAAAGATGTTGATCTGGTTGTCATCTTGGGAAACCTGTTAGACAACGCCATTGAAGCAATCAGTGAGCAACCGGCCGGTGAGCCGCGCCAACTGCGGCTGTATATCGGCATCGTCAAGCAACAGTTTTACCTCTCTGTCACCAATACCCGGCCTGCCGAACAAGAAATCGACTATCAGTACGCCTCAACCAAAAGCGACAAACGCGGCCTCGGTATCCGGCGCGTCAACAAACTCGTGGCCAAGTATAATGGCATGATCAATCGCCAATATGAAGCTTCCGTCTTTGTCACCGAGATTGCGATTCCCATTCACGCCGTTAAATCGACCACTCACGCATAATCTGCCGCGAGTGGCCGATTTTTTGCTAGATTAAGATCAACGAGGTGATCGACATGAAAAAATACGGGTTGTTCAACAACTTAAGGTGGTACTTAACTTACTTGCGAAAAGATGAACCGTCACTTGCTTGGACCGCAACCGGTCTCGCCATTGATAAAGCGGCCGCAGCCTTGCTGGGAGTTTTCACTCCAGCATTGTTGGTCGGTGCCATCGTGCAGCATGCGACATTGGGGGAATTTGCTTGGTTAGCTGGTTTAACCGGCTTGGGATTAGCCATTACCAGTGAAGTTGATTATCTTTTAATGACCCACGATAACGTTAAAAGCACCAAATTACGTACCGTCATTGAGATGGAATTTCATCAGAAACAATGGGATCTGGATTATGACCAAATCAGCAGCGGCAAAGTTCAAGGGTTGGCGCACACCGCTTTCAGTAAAGGGTTGAGTTGGACATATGCTGGGGCAGAGGCAATCTATATTTATGGTCGTGGCACTTTGATTGATATCGCGACCTTGTTCGTTTTCCTGGCAACGTTATCGACAGTCATGCCATGGGTCTTTGTATTAGTTCTACTCAGTGCCGCTATCAGTTATGCCGGGCTGAGCTGGTACCGCAAGTGGTATCAAACAAACAACGTCAATTGGAATAAGCTCAGCCGCCAGCAAGCTTATATCTCCCGCAATGCCTATGCGCTTGAAAACGGTAAGGATATTCGGATGTTTGGGATGGCCGGTTGGTATCACACCCATCTTGATCGACTCCTTTCACTTCAAGATGCTTGGCAACGCCGCAACTCATTGCGGCATTTCTTAGGGGCACAGGTTGGTGAACTTGCCGGATTATGTCGCGATGCCTTGGTCTACGGGAGTTTAGTTATTGCCGTCACCCAAGGCAGCCTATCCATTGCTCAATTTACTTTGATGTTTGGCATGACAAGTGGCTTCATCACCTTACTTGACCAATTACTGAAAGATTTCAGTGGTTTGCAAACTGCTAGTATCGATCTACAAGAACTTCGCGAATTCATGACGCTTAAGCCGCGAACACCGGCTCGCCCGCTCACCACTTCCGAACAAACACAACTAGCGCAGCGACCGGTCACCATTCATTTTGACCATGTAACCTTCCGCTATCCCGAAGCTAAAACCGCGAGTCTCAAGGATGTCAGCTTTACGTTAGAAGCCGGCCAAAAGCTTGCCATCGTCGGCGTCAATGGCGTAGGTAAATCAACTCTCGCTCGTTTGATGATGGGCTTGTTACACCCAACAAGCGGCACCATTCTGATCAACGGCTTAAACGCCGATCTATTACCACTAGCAACTCGTTTTTCATTGTTCGCCCCCGTCTTTCAGGAAACCATCGTTCTAGCATTGAGCCTCGCTGACAACGTGGCATTGACGAACCCGCCGCAACTTCAACGAGTCGAGTCAGCATTAAAAGACGCGGGTCTAGCTGATTTTGTTGCGACGTTGCCACAAAAAGCTCATAAACCTATGACCCGATACACTCGCGATGATGGCATCGAACTTTCAGGCGGTCAGTCCCAGAAACTTATGTTAGCACGCGCACTGTATAAAGATGCTCCTGTCTTGGTGTTAGACGAACCAACAGCGGCTTTAGATGCCATCGCCGAAAACGAGGTTTACCAAGAGTATGCTCAATTAGCCTCGGGGAAAACTTCTCTGTTCATCTCGCATCGACTCGCCTCAACACGTTTCTGTGACGCCATTCTCTTCATGGATCACGGTCAAGTGCTTGAATCAGGGACGCATGACCAATTGATCGCAAACAATGGTCGTTATGCGCAAATGTATCATATTCAAAGTAAATACTATCAACCTGAAGCAAAGGAGGTTCCAGCCAATGACAACCTTTAAAGACGCCGAAAAAAAGAAGCCAGCAAGTAATACGGTAGTCCGAGCTTTACGTGTGGTTCGGGTCATTTATGAACTCGACTCAGCCGCTCTGCCAGTTGAATTTATGCGAGCCCTCACAACCGTGGGAATCCCTTATCTCAACATTGCCTTTCTTGGGCTCGTGTTGAATCAGCTACAGCAACGGGCATCATTACAACAAGTCATGCTATTAATCGGTATCTTTTTGGCCGTTCGTTTTTTGCTACAATTGTGCGGCGGCTGGTTTAACAAGCGCGCCGAGGATCATGAAACTGCAGTTAAACGGCGACTCGATCGCGCTGTGACCGAAAAGCTATTAACTGTTAGCTACAGCACGCTCCAAGATCCAGACATGCGCAAGGCATATGCTGGAGCTCAGGCTGGGCAATCCTTCAGTGGTGGCTTATCGACACTTATGAAAGAAGGGTTACAGGACTTCTTTTCGCTTATAATCGCTGTTGGTTTTGGGATTGCGACACTTGTTAGCCTCATGAAACCAATGGCAGCCTCCAGTGCGTGGCTCAATGATGATCGTTATCCCTTGATGATTTTGGCTTTGTTGATCTTACCAATTGTCGTTGGCAGTTGGAGCATTAAACACAGTAATCGCATTCAACAAGGGGTTATTCAAAAAATCATTCCAAGTAATCGAAGGTTCACCTATTTTTTCAATTTCACTGAAAATATGGACAATCATCAGGTTGTCCGCCTTTACCGTGCAAGTGACCTCATTATGCATCGAGAAACAAACAGCACCATGGCATCACTTCAACAAATTTGGGATGGCGACTGGCAAATGGCCAAATACGGTCACTGGCCAAATCTCGCTATCGCCGTTGCAGTCATCGGTCTCTATATCTTAGTCGGTGCCAAAGCCCTCCTCGGTAGCCTTGCAATCGGCAGCGTCATGATCGCGGTTGGGTATTTTCAACAACTTATGACCGCGGCCTACCAATTTCTTCAGCAAGTTGGCATGTATGTGAATATGGTTGACTACCTCCAATTCTATGTCGATTTTCTGGCCCTGCCTGATCACGAAAAGTCCGGCTCGCTGCCTGTCGAGAAGCGCAACGACAACGAATTTGCCATCCAGTTTCATGATGTGAGCTTTAAATACCCAGGCAGCGATGAGTGGGCGCTGCGGCACGTCAATCTCACGCTGAATATTGGCGAACGCCTTGCCTTGGTCGGCCGAAACGGCAGTGGTAAAACGACCCTCATCAAACTGCTTGTGCGCCTGTTCAAACCAACTGAAGGCACGATCACCCTTAACGATATCGACATTCAAAAATACGATGAAGACGAATATCGCAGCCTACTGGGGGTTGTTTTTCAGGATTTTCGGCTTTTTGCTTATAGCATCGCGGAAAATGTCGCGGCAACGACCCAGCCTGACCGTGACCGCGTTTGGCAAGCACTAACTGTCGCGGATGTGGCCGATCGGGTTAAGCGAATGCCTGAGACAATCGATACCCCAATTACAACTGCGTTAAGTGACGATGGTGTGGATGTCTCTGGCGGCGAAGCCCAAAAAATCGCCATCGCCCGCGCGTGGCACAAAAACGCGCCGATCATGATTCTGGATGAACCGACCGCCGCTCTTGATCCCATCTCCGAGTATGAAATTTATCAACGGTTTGACGAGCTCATTGAAGGGAAAACTGCCATCTATGTGTCACATCGCATGAGCTCAACCCGTTTTTCCCAACGGATTGTGGTGCTTGACCATGGGCAACTCGTCCAAGATGGTACGCATGCCAGTCTCATGGCTAAATCCGGCATTTATCGCGATTTATTCAATGCGCAAGCGCAATACTATACAGAGGACAGAATAAAAGCTGCACGTAAAAAAGTGGCCACATCTGTTGCACCCGTGGCAAATTAACAAAAACGTTTTGGGTTGACTTACCACGAATAAACTTTACCAACTGTTGCGACATTATCTCTGACCATCAAAAAACACTCGACCACAACTAGTCGAGTGTTTTTCATTGCCTTTCAATTAACCAACCAAGCTGCCATTCTCTAAGTTCTCAGAGACTTCCAGCAAAGTGATTTTCTTGCCGTCTAAACTTTCAGCCGACAACAACATGCCTTCAGACATTTCGCCTTTTAGCTTGCGCGGCTTCAAGTTGACCACAGCCATGACCTTTTTACCTTTTAGCTTCTCGTAATCTGGGTAAAATTCCCGAATGCCGGAAAGAATTTGCCGCGTGCCTTCATCGCCAGCATCGAGCGTGAACTTCAACAGTTTGTCAGCACCTTTAACCGGTTCGACATTCAAAATTTCTGCGACCCGAATTTCGCTCTTATCGAATTGTTTGAACTCGATTTCTGACTTCCGAGTTTTTTCGTCGACGGTTGCTTTTGCGGTGCCGGGGGTCATCTTGCTCTTGATATATGCCACTTCTTCTTCCGTATCAAGACGCGGGAAGATTGGCGTGCCTTGTTCAACTACTTTGACACCAGCTGGCAAAGCGCCCCATTGGACAAGCTTGTGATCGTCATTTTCATGATCCAAGCCAAGTTGGCCGAAGATTTGCAATGGTGCGTGGGTCATCACTGGTTGAATCAGTAGAGCAATCAGACGCAGGCTTTCGGCTAAGTGAGCCATCACAGCATCAAGCTGATCTTTTTTGGCAGGATCTTTGGCCAGATTCCACGGTTCCGTTTCGTCGATATACTTGTTCGCCCGGGAAACAATTTTCCAGACTTGATACAAAGCATCGGAGAAACGCAACTCGTCCATCAATTTGTGATATTGCGCCAAAGCCGCCTGCGCCACATCGCCAAGATCTTGATCAAACGGCGTTACATCCGGTTTAAAGGCTGGCAAAATACCGTCTTCATACTTGTTAATCATGGCAATGGTCCGATTCAACAGATTGCCGAGGTCATTGGCCAAGTCGTAATTGATTCGGTCAATAAAGTCTTCTGGTGTGAAAATACCATCATTACCAAACGGAATGGCGCGCATCAAGTAATACCGCAAGGCATCCAAGCCATACCGTTCAACAATCATGTCCGGATAAATGGCATTGCCTTTCGACTTACTCATTTTGCCATCTTTCATGACTAGCCAGCCATGGGCATAAATTTTCTTTGGCAACGGCAAGCCGAGTGCCATTAAAATAATTGGCCAATAGATAATGTGGAAACGAACAATCTCCTTACCAATCAATTGGACGTTGGCTGGCCAGTATTTGTCAAACAAAGCGTGATCATTACTGCCATAGCCTAGGGCGGTAATATAGTTCAGCAACGCATCAACCCACACGTAAACAACGTGCTTCGGATCGGATGGAATCTGGACACCCCAATTGAAGCTCGTCCGGCTCATCGCCAGATCTTCCAGACCCGGTTTGATAAAGTTATTGATCATTTCAGTTTTGCGTGAAGCCGGTTGAACAAAATCCAGATGCTCGTCATAATACTTCAACAAGCGATCGGTGTACTTGCTCATCTTGAAGAAGTAGCTTGGTTCGTGAACCAGCTGCACTTCATGACCAGACGGCGCTTTCCCGCCGGTCACGTTGCCGTCTTGATCGCGATAAACTTCCGACAGTTGAGATTCCGTGAAGTATTCCTCGTCTTCAACGGAGTACCAGCCAGTGTATTCGCCTAAATAGACGTCCCCTTGTTTGATGAGACGTTCCACAATCGTTTGAACGGCTTCGACATGTTCCTTGTCAGTGGTCCGGATAAACTTGTCATTGGTGATTTCAAGCATTTTCCAAAGCTGCTTGATTTGGGTCGCCATGCCATCAACATAAGCTTGTGGCGTCACCCCTAACTTATCAGCCTTTTGCTCGATTTTCAGGCCATGTTCGTCGGTCCCAGTTAGGAAGAAAACGTCGTAGCCCATGAGCCGCTTATACCGTGCGAGCACGTCTGCTGCAATGGTGGTGTAGGCGTTGCCGATATGTAGTTTGCCAGATGGGTAATAAATTGGTGTTGTTACGTAAAAAGTTGGTTTGCTTGCCATGCAAGGGCCTCCCGTACATTAGTTCAGAATGAGTCTAGTATAGCATAGGAAACAGCGGGGCTGTATAGTTGCCCACAGCTAATCATTTGCTGCTAACCAGTGATCCAAAACACTGATAAATTCATCATGTTGGTCAAGCAGCGCCAAATGCCGACTGTTGGCGAAGAGATGCCATTTGGCGTTAGGAATATGATCGACAACTGTTTTCGCAATAAGCGGCGTGCAGAGGTCATCAGTCCCATTGGTCACCAAAACCGGAACGTGAATGTTTTTGAGCTGATCGGTTACATCGAAGTCGCTAATCGTCCCATTTTCAGTAAATTCATTGGGGCCTTCAGCAATTAAACTGGCGCGTTTGCCGTTAGTTGGCCGGCGTAGCGGTTCAGGTGAGTTTTCATCCGGATCATCCCAGCAGTACTTTTCCATGTAGCGATCATTGGCCGCCAGATATTTCACATTCGTAAAGTCGCCGGTTCGTTCTGCTTCTGCGATGGCTTCGCGATCTTCATAACTCAGGTATTTGATCAGGCGATGTTGTTCCTGAATCCACAACTTAATAGATGACGGCGAGCCGTCAATCATCACACTCTTGATACCTTGAGGATCGAAGCTGGTTAGATAATACATTTCCAGCATACCGCCCCATGATTGACCAAGCATGTGAAGCTCATCGAGGTGCAGGTACTTTCGTAAGGCGATCAACTCTTCTGCCCAAGTTTCTTTAACATAAACCGCCGGATCTTCTGGTAGTGACGACTTCCCGCAGCCGACTTGGTCGTACATAATCAGTTGCCGGCCGGTTTCGGCATAGTCGTCCATGAGTTCAAAATAATTATGCGACGACCCCGGTCCGCCGTGAATCAGTAACAACGGCGCCTTATCAGCACTAGGTTCGCCAACGATTCGGTAATAAGTTTTATATTCATGAAACGGCATGTAGCCTTCTTGGATTTTCATAGATGCACCGGTCTCCTTCTTAAAAATGATGATCCTTACCGCGATTGTACTACGCATTGATCATGGTGTCAGAAAGAATCGAAGCGCGATCGCCAACCCGGTTTCTGGATCGGTGGTCGCGCTTCGAAGATGATATGTTTGCTCTCAATGCTAACTTAGCGCTGTGCTGTTATCCGAGCCGGCCTCTTTGATCCCAACTTAATCAGCATCAAAACAGATCTAATTGTCGTGGGGCAAGACCCGGAAAGTCCAGACCCAACAAATCGATCAAACTTTGCGCATTGGCTGCAGCATCGTGACCACCATTATTGTTGAAGATGACAGTAACATTTTTACTTTTCAAATGCTGCGCGATGATACCAAACTGCTGCAGTTCTTCTTTGCTGTAACGATAATTGGTTCTTTCAGTCGTTTTGGCGCCGGTTCGACCCCATGCCGGATTTCGGCCATGCAAGCGCATCATGGTTAAATCGGCATTCGTTGCAATTGGCACAAGCGGCACTGAGCCGCTGGTCGTCTGCGCTTCATCAACGATCACGTGAATGTCGCCGGCTGCTTGCAACAGCGCCATCGTGTTGGCACGATAGGCCGGCAAATACCAGCTAGGATGACGAAATTCAATGGCAACAGGTAAATCCGGCAGTAAACGATTTAGTTGCTGCAAGTAGCGTACATTTTCTGCGGTCACGCCAAAATATGGCGGAAATTGGCACAGCACCGCCTGCAACTGATGGCTTGCAACCAGCGGTGCCACCATATCATTAAATTTGGAAAAGTCAGCGACTGTGTCTGCACTTTCTTCGTGTTTCGTCATGGTTCGCGTCGCTTTAATTATGAACTGAAACCCAGATGGCACTTGAGCCTGCCAGTGGCGAACCTGTTCCACAGGCTTCAATCCATAAAACGTCGTGTCCAACTCCAGTACAGGAAAATGCTGAGCGTAATCCGAAAACGTACTCCGATTGCCGCGCGTCGCTAATTCTGGATGATCGGCTACACTCGTCAAACCAACATTAATCATCAATTTCACCATCCGCGATGCGAAAATCTTCTAACCGATCGCCGGTAAAATAAGATGCATAATCATGGCGTTCGCCATTCAGCGCATAGTGCAACAGCGGCTGTAAATCTGGTACCAAGCCGGGATTATCCGCTAACAACCAATCTTTTGAAAAAGTCGCTAAAATGCCCTCCCGAGTGGCTCGCGGCATCACCAGCTCGTCTTCCGTGTGGCCAAAGAAGGCAAAAAGTTCGGCCCGCAACTCACCATCAACATGCCAGAACACACGCCCGCCATTGATCAGATCATACGGGGGAATAATAATGTGACTTTCTTCCTGCAATTCACGTGAGGCGCAAGTAGCTGGGGTTTCATTAGGCAGGAATTTCCCGCCCAATGTATTCCACATGCCACGATATGGTGGATTCGTCCGATTAATTAGCAACCAGCCGCTTGGGGTTTCGACAGTGACTAAGGTATATTTTTTGACCATGTTTGCTCCTTTGCTTTGGGATCATCACTAGCAAAAAGGCGCCGAAATGGCGTCTCTTTTGAATCTTTGCTGACAGGCCTTTTTTGCGAGGATGCGTCAAACCGCCCAGATTAGCTGACCGTGAAAGAGCGCTCGTAAAAGGACCTACTTCATTTTTTCAAAGGTATCCTTAATGATACCGGCAGAGTGAACATACTTAGCACGCTCTTCATCTGTCAACTTCAACGTTGGCGTCTTGATAACACCTTGTTTACCGATCATGGCTGGATGACCGATAGCAATACCGAATTCTGGATCGTAATTAGCGCATGGGAAGATGCGATGTGCATCGCTGATGATCGCCTGTGTCATTTCAGTCGCGATGGTGGCGATACCGTAGCTCGTATAATGCTTAGCCTGATAAATCTTCCAACCGCCTGCCCGCGCATCATCGGCAAGCTGGTCGTAATCCACCTTCGCATATTCAGCAATCGGTTCATTATTGACCCGTACTGTTGACCAAGCGGTAAATTGCGATTCGCCATGTTCGCCCATATTGTAACCACGCACGTCAGCAACATTCACATGCAAGGTATCGGCAACCGCCCGTCGCATCCGATAAGTATCCAGCGAAGTCCCAGTCCCAATAATTTGAGACTTCGGTAAATCTAGGAGATATTGCCAGTAACTCGTGACAGCATCACATGGATTGGTGATATCTAGCAAAACACCATGGAAGCCAGACGCCTTCAGTTTTGGAGCGACGTCATCTAGTGCTACTTTTGAAGTCTTGGTTTCTCCAATTCGATCACCATTTGAAATGGCGCCAATATTGCCGACCGCGGAAATAACCACATCAGCATCTTTCAAAGCATCATAATCGTTGACAACAATGTCAGTATAAGTGGGCAAGCCGCCAAGCGCATCCTTCAAGTCAAAGCTTTCGCCTTCAGCAAGTTCAGCCTTTTTATCAATCAAGACTAACTTGTCAGCAACCCCTTTGCTGACAAGATTAAAAGCCGTGGTCACACCTACGTGTCCAATACCAATAATACCAATTGTTCTTGCCATATAAAAAATCTCCTTTTCAAAATGCGTTCATTGGCGTGATTTCTTTTTTGAATCAGCCATCAAGTGACGTTCAATGCGCTGATCCGGAATCGCCCATAGCAGCAACATCAATAAGTCTAGTATGATCGTCAACGGCGGCCAAAGCAAAGCCAATAACATCGCAACAAGTGCAATCGCGACTGAGGCCGCTGCTTTCCAGTTGTGCCGCTGCCGATATAAGTCTGCTAATGCCGATGTTGGTCCATTGACGCGAATCAGGGTTTGCACTAATAGCACATAGCTGATATTGGCCATCAAGATCACAAACCCATAGGCCAATTCAGGGCCAAATGTCCCTACGTGTCCTTCGCCTACCCAGCTAGTGGCGAATGGAAACATTGACACAACCAGCATGAAGAAAGAGTTCGCCCACATCACCCGCCAATCGATTAGTTCGACCAGTTGAAACAAGTGATGATGATTATTCCAGTAAACAATGAGTGTCAAAAACGACACTAGATAAATGGCAAAAACACCGCGTAGTTGCCATAACGAAGCCAATGATCCGCTGTGCGGCGGTTGCAATTCTAACACCAGAATCGTCAGGATAATGGCGATAACCGCATCTGTAAACGCCTCAAGCCGTCCTTTATTCATGGCAATATCCCCTCACAAAGTTATTTTTGGAAGCTTCGCCTTCACTTACAGAATTTCCCAGATGATGAGCAAAAGCTAAGTTGTGATTGCTTCAGACTACCAGCTTCGCAAATACGTCCACCGCATCCCCCTGCACCATATGCGCTCCTTCTGGCAAAGCGATCTTTTCACGGTTCACAGCGACAATGGTCGCCTCTGGTTGCGCATAGCCAATCAACCCCGCAAATGGATAAACCACGAAGCTTGTTCCCACCACGATCAGCAAATCTGCAGTTGAAATGGCTTCGATCGCCGCACTGACGGTATCGGGATTGATTGGTTCACCATACAACACAATATCTGGTCGCAAAATACCACCGTCAGCTGCATGAACATCACTTTTCAGATAGGTCTCGTAGTCAAAATGCTTGTGACAAGTTTGGCAATAAATGCGATAAAGATTGCCATGAAATTCAACAACATGCTCTGCACCGGCCTTACGATCGAGGCCGTCAACATTCTGCGTAACAATCGTACCTTTTTGATTGGTGATGGTTGCCATTTTCTCGTGAATAACGTTCGGTTTAGCCGCTGGAAAGTACATATTATTGACAACAAACTTATGAAAATCTTCATGATGTGCTTGTAAATTATCAATAGACAGTGCATATTCCAGATCGACTTGATCGGCGTATAGCCCGCCCTTGGAACGATAATCCGGAATCCCTGATGCCGTTGAGACCCCTGCCCCAGTCATGAATGTCACATGCTTCGCCTGCTGAATTGCAGTTTGCAGATCAAACATATATGGTCCCTCCTTAAACGCGATCACCGGCTCAGAAACCTGCACATAAAGACCTCAAGCCTAAAAGGCCGCTTATGCTCCGGTTTCTAAACGGGTTCGTTCACGCGCTTATCTCTTAGCAGATATTTTTCAATGATGAAAATACGCAATCAAACCGTCAATCCTTAGCATGACGCATCTTTAATATTTCAAGTTGCGTTTGAATGGTTCACATGCGCTATTAATTTAAATCAAAAAAGGTGTAACATAACAGTAGAAATACTTTCAGAAAGGAGTCTTGATCATGAAGTCATTTCGGTGGTCACACGTTATTAGTTATCTGATCATGGTCATCGTCCTTGTTTTCTTTGCCTTCGTCCTTTATCAGGTCATCATGCTCGGTGTTCATTCCGTTTCCAATAGTTTCTTCATCAACTTTGGCCGGCATTAACGAATCGTGTAGTCGAGCCGATACTGCGTCAGAATGTCATTCAGCGATTGTTGATACAACTGCTGAAAGGCTTCTGGCGTTGTTTCTTTTTCTGGCAAGGGCAGTACAAACGCATTTTGCTCATCGCTGCGTCCCATGGCAACATATGCGAGTTCCTTGGTCTCGCGATCACGGTAGCCACTGTGTTTGATCATGAAAACCTGATCCAAGGTAAGGCGTAATTGCCGATGCGACAGAACAGGCGTCAACGTTGCAAATTCAGCATCGTTGGTCGGTTGATAGCCTAGCCGTTCAATCACGGTATCAAATCGCGCCAGCAGGTGAACAACGGCGCGTCGTAATCCAAATGGGGAATCAAGCTTCTGCGCATCCAGCAAGTCGTAAAGTTCGCGTGCAAGCGGCAAAGCTTGTGGATAGGCATTTGCTAATTCTGCTGGCAACTCACCATTTGAAAACCCCAACAAATCAAGCAACGATAGCACTCGATAAATAACCAACTGGTCATCGGCTTCTGCTGGCACATTTTGTTTGAAGCCGGCGAGCACTTGCGCCACCGCTGCGTCTGTCAAAAGGTTGTGATCGCGTTGCCAGGCCACCACGAGCATATGCACCGCAGCATTGTATAGCGAGGTGCTCGTGGCATAAAGTTGATCGTCTACCTGCGGATCACCGCTCAATAAATGGAATTGAAGTTGCGGATAACCTTTCATCTGGAACAACAGGTGTAGTAACTCATGACTTAAGGTGTAATCGACATTGGTCGTGTCCGTCACTGCTACCACTAGCGTACCATCTTTTTTCAATTGCTGATGGCTTTGATCGTGCGTTAAGACGCCGCTCGCCTCCCCACTAATGTCGACTTCTAGGGGATGATCATAGTGTTCCTTGACTTCATTTAGTAATGTTTCAACGTCTTCCTGCATCGTATTGCACTCCTTAAACGCGATCACAGCCGCAGAAACCTGCACATAAGGGCCTCAGGCGTAAATGGCCCAAACCCAGCCGTTTACGCCTGAGGCCGCTTATGCTCCGATTTCTAACCGCGGCCGCTCACGCTCTGTCTTAAACACGGTTGCTGACCCAGAAACCGGGCCAGCTCACGCTCTGTGATAAATTGGCTTTAATTATTTTTATCCTCTATCATTAAGGTAGCGATAAAAGGGAGGAAATTCAAATGAAACTATCCGTACCACTTATCAATGGTCAACTTGCCGATCGCTATGGCAAGCATGCAAGCGGCAGTGACGTTAAAAATGGCTATCCCATTACGAGTTTTCCTTTTACGATTGAGGGTGCCCCTGCCGAAACTGTCAGTTTTGCACTTTGGTTCCTTGACTACGATGCTGTACCGGTTGGCGGCCTACCATGGATTCATTGGAATGCGGCCAATATTCCCGCCGACAGCACAACATTCCCAGCAGGCGCCAGTCATACCAATAAGGTGACAATGGTCGAAGGCAAGAACGCCACCGCTGGCCACCTCGTCGGCAACACCGACCCGTTCACACAGGCTGGTTATGTCGGCCCGCAACCACCAGATAAAGATCACGATTATACCTTAATCGTCTTTGCATTGGATACGGAATTGCCACTGCAAGCTGGCTTTTGGCTAAATGAAGCTCGGCACGCGATGAAGGGTCACATATTAGCACAAGCAGAAATTGATCTGCCTTCGCGCGTTTAACCGATAAAAATAAAAAACCCCTGCTGACGCTGGTCAGCAGGGGTTTTTTCATTTTGACACCAGCTTCTTAAACTGTCAGCTACCATCGCCTGTATTCAGCCATAAGGCACCAGCGCCGGCTGCAGCTAAAACGCCGACACCAATAATACCGACTAACGCAAACTTAAAAATGGCAAAGCCGCCAAGTGCAAACAGTATCAGACTGATAAAGGGATGACGGAGGATCGCACCCAGTAACTTAATCACCAAAAACAAAATGATGATCACCGCCACCACTGCACCAATCAAAATTGCGCCAGTTAAGGTATGACCATTGCCACTACCCTCTGTCGTTGTTAAAATCGCCGGAATCATCACAAACTGTCACCCCTTGCTTAAACCGCTAAAATTATTTGATCAGGCTCTGAATCCATTGAGCGATACCATTAAAGAAACTCACGATGCCATCCCAGATTTTTTGCAGGAAATTCCGATTTTCTTCAGTGTTCAGGCTCTTATTGAGTTTATCAAACAAGCCTTTAGCAGAATTCTGAATGGAATCGGCCAGCTTCCCTGCCTGTGCTTTAAAGTCATTGTTCTTTAGTGAACCGGCTTTTTGAACGTTCACTAGTAAGTTAATGATCAATTGCCGCTGATTGTTGTTAATAATCGTTGTTAAATTATTCTGTTTAAGCTGACTGTCTACGATGTTACCGATCTGATTTTGGGACAAAGTCTGCTGACCATTGTTACTTTGACTGGCCATTTGCTGTTTCGCACCCGCCACGGCATTATTGAGCTGCTTGTCAGAATAGCCATCTTTGTCCTTATTCGCTTGGGTGATCGAACTCAAGGTGTTGACTTCCTGCTGAGCAGCATTGATTTGCTGGTTATTCAAATTTTCGCCATTTTGAGCAAAAGCCGCATAAACCCCTGCCAAGGCACCTGAACCATCAATTCTAACCGCGCTGGTAATGTAGAGGTTGGCATTGCTAACCCCAGCGGTTAATGCCGCATTACGATATTGATCAGCGGTGATGGTGGTGATGTTATTGGTGCCATTATAAGGGACGATTTTGACATTAATGCCCCCATTATCAGTCTTTTGAACCAACGCGCTAGACCAGACGCCTGAGCTTTCAGTAAAAGTACTACCTGAAGGATTGAGGTACTTCACCAGTGTGGCCCCATTCACGGTCAGTTGACTGGCATTGTTGACCCCGGCAGCATTTTGTAAAGTGCTCAAGGTGCCGCTTTTTTGATCAGCAGTCAGTGAGGAACCAATTGTTGCCACTGGTTGTGACCAAGTATCGGCTCGCACCACATGCGGTGCTGCGGTTAGCAAGGCCAAGCCTGCAACGGCCAGACCTAGCCATTTCATAAATTTTTTCATGAGTAAAATCCATCCTTTTAAATGCGTTCTCCAGCCCAGAAACCTTCGCATAGGGACTTCAAGCACAATGACTATGACCCAGTCATCGCACTTGAGCGCACTTATGCTCCGGCTTCTAACCGGGCTGGCTCACGCTCTCCTTTAGATTGGTACCTTCATTATCGCTGCTTCAGTGCACCCCGTCAGCATGTTTACCAGACTTTTAAGCAATGATTAACTAATGCTCACGCTGTGTCACTGCACGCGTGTTCAAATGATCGTACAGCGCGCCTTCTCGCAAGCCAAACTGTGAGAAGGTGAGACGATCCGAGTCTAGATAACGAATCATCGAGATAACCGGCATCAAACCGCCCACGATAATATCAGCGCGAAACTTTGACAGCCCCGGAATTGACTCCCGCGTGGCCAAATCTGCACCAAGAATTTCCTTAAAAATCGCATTGGCCTGCTTTGTCGGCATCCGATAGCCGTGAATCGCCTCAAAATCAGCCATTTTTTCCTTACGTCGTTCGATTTTCGCCAACGTCCGATTGCTTCCGCCAAGCGCGATAATCGGCAAATTCTGTGCTCGCCGCAGCCACCAGATGCTGTTAAAAGTCTCATGAATAAACGTACTTAAGGCAAAATACTCCGGCGCCGAAATCACATCCGGATTCAAAAACCGTTCGGACAGGTTGACCGAACCAAAAGGAATCGATACCAGATGTTGCAACTTCCGATTTTGAACCAGAATCAATTCGGTTGAGGCACCGCCTGTGTCCATAATTAAGGCGTTTTGAATCGGCAAGGTGTTGATGACGCCTAAAAAGTCATACTCGGCTTCACGCGTTCCCGGAATCACATTGATGATCAACCCCGCCTCGTTCTTCACCCGTTTGAGGAATTCTTTTTGATTCTTGGCTTGGCGGACAGCAGCTGTTGCAACCGCCTTTAAATCAATATCAGCATACTTATTCAGCTCCGTCTTAAACCCCTGCAAGGCTTTCAGAGTGCGATCCATTGCTGCGGGCTGCAAAACGCGATCTGGCCCCATGTCCTCAGACAATCGCACCATTTCTTTGAGCCGTTTGATCGGCTTGACAACCTCTTGCTCGATTTCCCAGATCGTCATCCGAGCTGAGTTACTGCCAAGATCAATTACTGCAAAATGATGCGTCATGCGTCATCGTCCTCCTTGGGTGCGGTTATCGGAATAAAAGTATGCGTTGCATGCAAGTCTTCAGGAGCATCATCAACTTCCTCACGTCGCAATGCTTCACCCATGGCTTCAGCATGTTCAATGAAGTATGCCTGTGCATTGAGTTTTGTAACCCCGCGTAATTGAGCACGAACCCACGTACTATCCGGTTGTAAAATTCGCGTTTTAACGTTATCTGCCCACATGATACTGAAAATTTTGATGATGCGTTCGCGAATATCGTCCTGCAAAATCGGGAACAGCAGCTCAACTCGGCGGCTCAGATTGCGGTTCATCAAGTCAGCAGATGAAAGGTAAACATTTTCCTGCCCATCCGCATAAAAGTAGTAAATTCGGCTGTGTTCCAGCAACTGTCCGACAATCGAATGTACTGTGATATTGTCTGAAACTCCGGGAATACCAACCTTCAAGTTGCAGATCCCACGAATAAGGAGATGTATCTCGACACCGGCATTAGAAGCTTCATAGAGTTTCTCGATCATGGCCGTATCAGATAGCGAGTTCATCTTCATCTGGATCAAGGCCTTGCGCCCCGCCTTAGCAGCAGTAATTTCTTCATCAATTCGATCCATTAGATAGTCTCTGATGCCCAGTGGTGCAATGACCAGCTTGTGAAAATACGGTGGTTCCGAAAAGCCAGAAAGCATGTTGAAAATATTAGACGCATCTTCGCCAATTTCGTTGTTGCAAGTGAACAAGCCCATGTCGGTATAAAGCCGCGCCGTCACATCGTTGTAATTTCCGGTCGCCATGTGCATATAGCGCTTGATGCCTTCCTCTTCGCGACGAACCACCAACGCCAACTTACAATGTGTCTTCAAACCGACCAAACCATAAATCACGTGGCAACCGGCATGTTCCAATTCTTGCGCCCAATGAACATTATTCTCTTCATCAAACCGCGCCTTCAACTCCACCAATACCGTGACCTGCTTGCCATTTTCTGCAGCTTTTTTCAGGTAACGGATGATCGGCGATTTGCTTGAAACCCGATACAGCGTCATTTTTACCGCAAGCACTTGTGGATCTAATGCCGCTTCGCGAATAAAGTCAACAACTGGCTGAAAGCTGTCATATGGGTGCTGCATGAAGACATCGCGATCCTTAATGACATCAAAAATCGACTCTTTCTTGAAATCCGGATCCATGTACGGTGTGAATGGCTTGAATAGCAAATCTTTATGATCGTGCACTTGTTTGACCAATTTGCTGAGAAAATTGAGATCAATCGGACCATGAATTTCATAAACGTCTTCATCCTTCACATTCATAGCCTTGATGAGACGTTTGCGCAAATGCTTGCTCATACCAGCTTCAATCTCAAGCCGCATCACTTTCCCGCGTTGACGCTTTTTCAACTGGGATTGAATCTCCTTCATCAAATCAGATGCATCCTCTTCGGCCACATCCATGTCCATGTCACGGGTAACCCGAAATGTAGCCGTTTCTTTGATGTCAGCACCAACAAACAGCTCACTGACAAACATCCGCACGACTTCTTCAAGCAAAATAAAGACATTGTCGCCGCCTGGCAGCCGCAAAACCCGCGGAAAAACATCAGGCACCTGTACCATCGCAAACGACCGTGACTTATCGCCTTTATCATCAGGCCGAACCAGCCGAATGGCCAAATTCAGACTATTATTGCCAAGAAATGGGAACGGCCGCGTCGGATCAACTCCCATCGGGGTTAAAACGGGATACAGTTCATAATGGAAATAATCTGAGACAAAATCGTGCTGTTTCTCCGTCAATTCTGATGCATGTAGCAGTTGAATATCGACAGCACTCATTTTTGGCAACAGCGAACGAACCAATGTTGTGTATTGTTTCTCCACCATTGCGTGGGCGGTTTCGGAAATTGCGTCTAACTGCTCTTGCGGTTTCAATCCTGCTGCATCCGGCTGATCATAATTAACTGTGACCATTTTTTTCAGCGACGCAACGCGAATATTGAAAAACTCATCAAGATTGCTTTGCGTAATACCCAGGAAACGTACCCGTTCAAGCAACGGGTTATTCTTATCCCGGGCTTCTTCCAGTACCCGATCGTTGAATGCCAGCCAACTGAGTTCACGGTTATTAAAATAACGCGGCTTTGAAAAATCTAGTTTCTTCATAAAATGTTTCTTCCTTTCAGCTCAAGCCCTAGCCCGAATACCTCAGAGAAAAACTTTCCTTTGCGTGCTAATGTCCAGCGTTCAAGTTCAATATCATCATCGGCTCTGGCTGTTAACAGCACTTCATTTGGTTTGACAGAAACCCGTAATTGCTGAATCTTCTGTTGGCGAGATGCGTCTAGACTATCTGCAACGCGTAGCAAGGCGGATAACTTAGCCACAACTAAGCGATTTTCGGTCGACATTGTTGGAAAGTTCTTTAAGTCCGATTGCGGTGTAATGGAGCTGTGAAACCGTGTAATCGTTGCCACCATGGTTACTTCAAGATCATTGAGCCCCATAATTTCAGATGCTTTGATGATGTAATTAGAATGTGCGTAATGTTTGTGTGTTTCAATGTAACTACCAATATCACTAACCGTTGCGGCGACTTCAAGCAAAAGACGCTCGCGTTTGCCCATGCCGTGCAACTTTCTCAATCGATCAAACAGCTGTAAGGCAACCATCCGTGTGGCTTGCATATGGGCTTCATCAACTTGGTAGCGTTCTGCCAAATTATTCGCACTGATGACAATTTCTTCATTTGGATCAAAGCCCAGCTTTTTAAAGCCGCCTTCATGTGCTGCATTGACTTCAATTCCATCAATGGCTTTAAGATCTGAGATCCAAATAGATTGACTGTTGAGTGTTTCAACCAACCGATACACCAGCAAAACTGTCGGCAAAACCAGTGATGTTTGGTCAGAAGTCAAATCATAGGTATCTGCAAGGTACTGGTCAGAAGCCTTTGTCACTTCATCGTATAATAAATCAAACCCTGGCCGATCAGTTTCTACCTGATGCTTGCCTTCCGGAATGATATTTTGAAAAATCGACAGATTACTACCCATTAAAATCATATTGGTGTACTCAACACCTTGTGGCAACAGCCGCATAAAGTCGAGCAAGCGACTGTCGATATAGTCGCGCATCACTTCAACATAATTTGTCACCGAGCGTTGGACATCACTCATGATTTCATACACTCGCAAAGGGCCAAGTGACAGATTACGCGAGAAGCCAAACACGCCATTGCTGAAGGTAGTCAACTCAACTGACCCTGAACTGATATCAATCAGCACCGTGCCTTTTTGCGTAATCGATTTAAACTGCGGAAACTTCACCATGATCGCTTGGGTACGAAAAAAGGCTTCTTCTGATAGTGAGGTAGTTTTAATGAGCCAGCCAGTTCGCGTATAAAGCTGATCACGCACAAACTCGGCATTATCAGCTTCGGCCCAACTGGTACTTGCAAATACATTAACAGTCGGTACGCCATAGTCTTTAAAAATTTGATTGATGGCATCAAACGCTTGTACGATCGCATCAACAGTATCGGGCAAGATTTCATGTTCTGCATAAAAATCATCCCCAATGGCAACTGGATATCTACCGCGTTCAATTGTTTTCAGCGTCCGCAGATTTGTGATGCTAAAAACGATTGCTTGTGCACCGATCATCACAAACCCTTGTATATTATTTGCCATTCTCGTTCCACCCATTTCTTTTCGTTTGCTACCTGACTGTCATCATGCTCTAATGCCATGATAGCACGGTAAACACCGCCTGCATGGCTTTTTAGACAAGCCTTATTACTGACAATCGGTCTATCTACCTTTAGTTTACCAAAAATCGGCATCAATCTTTACTGAATGTGCTATAAGTAGCGCTTTCTTCAGCATTTGGTCCGACCAATGGCAGACTCGACTGCTGGCTAGTCAGTCATTGGCCAATACCACAGACTTAATAACCATCACAAAAGCATGCGATAGCCTCAAATTAGCTCGTCCTTGAGGGTGCTTTCTCACGCAATCATCACTGCTTTTGTGATAATCTTAAAGCATCATGGAACAATTCTGAAAGGATGCTCATTATGAAAATGATTGATCTAGGCCGTTCTGGTCTGCACGCTTCTGCCATTGCGTTAGGTGTTATGCGTTTGCCGAATCTCGATCGGCCGCGAGCAACCGAACTACTTGATGCTGCTTATGACGTTGGCATTAACTTTTTTGACAATGCTGATGTTTACAGCAATGGTAAAGCTGAACAGCTTTTTGGCGATGCGTTGAAGAAGGCCAGCTTTACACGTGATCAAGTCCTGATTCAGACTAAGGTCGGTATCGTCAATGATCGAAAAGCGACCCATCGCTATGATTTCTCCAAAGAGCATATCGTGGATGTTGTCAATGGCAGTCTTAAACGCCTTGGTACCGATCATGTTGACAGCTTGCTATTGCATCGACCTGACCCGCTCATGGAACCAGAGGACGTTGCTGAAGCCTTTCTGCAATTGCAAAATGAAGGTAAAGTTCGGCAGTTCGGGGTTTCCAACTTCAATCCTGCTCAGATTGAACTGCTCCAACAGGCGGTGCCGCAACGATTGATCATCAATCAATTGCAGTTTTCCCTGATGCACACAGGCATGATTGATGCCGGCATGCATACAAACATGGCAGATGCCCGTTCCATTGATCATGATGGCGGTCTTCTCCCATACAGTCAGCAGCATCATATGGCAATTCAGGCGTGGAGTCCTTTCCAATATGGCTTCTTTGAAGGTGTCTTCATCGACAACGATAAATTTTCTGAATTAAATGCCTTACTTCAAAAGCTGGCCGATCAATATACCACCAATCCCAACGCAATTGCTGCTGCCTGGCTCTTGCGTGTACCAGCTGATGTGCAAGTCATCGCCGGAACCACCAAACCCGCTCGCATTCGCGCCATCGCCGAAGCCGGCGACATTGCTTTGACTCGGCAAGAATGGTATGACCTCTACTTCGCCGCCGGAAACGACCTGCCATAATCAGACAGAGCGTGAACTGGCACGGTTAGAAACCGACGCATAAGCGGCCTCAAGTGCATTGACCGGGCTTTGGTCAGTCTGCTTGAGGTCCTTACACGCAGGTTTCTGCGACTGCGAACGCGTTTAGACAGAGCGTGAGGAGTCGCGCTTAGAAACCGAAGTGTAAGTGGCCTCGGGTGCGATGGTCGGCCTTTGACCATTGTGCCCGAGGTCCTCACACGCAGGTTTCTGCGACTGCAAACGCGTTTAGACAAAGCATGAACCAACACATTTTTAAAAGGAAAATCCTATGGAAAAACGACTCGACTACATTACAGATCTCATGGCACTTGGTCCAACCGCCAATGCAAGGACCATTCAGCGTCGCCAAACTGCCCATCGACTCGCAATTGCTGAGGCATGGCAGGTAAAACCCGGCGAAAAAATTCTGGAAGTCGGCTGTGGGCAAGGCGACCTAAGCGCCGTTTTGGCTGATCAAGTCGGCTCAGCCGGGCATGTGACTGGCATTGACATCGCCTCACCTGACTACGGTGCCCCGCTGACGCTTGGCCAAGCATGGAACCACTTGCTTGCGGGACCGCTTGGTGATCGCTTAACGGTTCATTTCAACACTAATCTTTCGGATGATCTTGGGCCCATCGCCGATCAGCATTTTGACCGGGTTGTCCTGGCACATAGTCTTTGGTACTTTGCTTCCGCCAACGCCCTCGCCTTATTATTCAAAAACATGGCAGCTGTCTGTGATCACGTTGATGTCGCCGAGTGGTCAATGCAGCCAACTGCGCTGGATCAAATTGGGCATCTGCAGGCGGCTATGATTCAAGGCTTGCTGTATGCCATTGCTCCAAGTGATGTCGCCAACATTCGCACGTTGATCACGCCGGACACTTTGGCACAAATCACACATGATAACACATGGACCTACACCGCTGGCACCATCGTCGAAGACCCTACTTTAGATGATGCCCACTGGGAGATTGCAACAACCAATGCGCTTTTGACCGAACTCAAGCTCAGCACCGATTTGCGTGATCGTGTGAAACCATTGCTCGAGGCTATGAGCCATAACGGTACGGCAAGTTTAGCAACTTTTACGGGCCGCATCACATTTTAACCAAAATGGAGGTCATCAGACGTTGATTGAATTTACCCCTGCCACAGCCAGTGATTTACCAAAAATTGTCGCCATTTACAATGAAACTATCCCGACCCATCAAGCAACCGCTGACTTGCAGCCGCAAACAGTCGCTGAGAAACAAACTTGGTTTGCGGCTCACAATAACCACTTTCCCGCTTGGATGATTCAAGTTGACCACAAAATCGTTGGCTGGCTGACACTGTCGGCTTATAGTGACCGCTCAGCTTATGACCAAACTGCCGAAATCAGTTTATACCTTGATGTGGCCGCCCGCGGTCACCACGTTGGCAGCGCGGCATTGGCCTTTGTTGACCGCGAAGCACCCAAGCACGACTTAACCACCGTTCTCGCCCGAATTTTTGGGCATAACCAAGCCAGTCGCAACTTGTTCACCAAATTCGGTTATGACCACTGGGGCCATTTGCCAGCCATCGCTATCCTGCCAGAAGGAGAAGCGGATTTAGAAGTCTATGGCAAACACTTTAAAAGCAGAGCGTGAACTGGCGCGCTTAGAAACCGGAGCATAAGCGACCACAAGTGCATTGGCCGGGTTTTGGCCAGTGTGCTTGTGGTCCTTATGTGTAGGTTTCTGCGCCAGTGAACGCGTTTAAAAGAGCCTGAACTGGCGCGCTTAGAAACCGGAGCATAAGTGGCCGCAAGTGCATTGACCGGGTTTTGCCAGTGTGCTTGTGGTCCTTATGTGCAGGTTTCTGCGCCAGTGAACGCGTTTAAAAGAGCGTGAACGCGTAAAAAGCGTTTGACTGATGCTAACGGGCGGGCCCGTTGGCGATCAATCAAACGCTTTTTTAATCTTGGTGCCCAGCTAATTCATCTTCCTGCTGTCTAATACGCCGCATCGTCCGAACATACGAGCTGACTAGTACCAGCACACTGCCGAACCACGCCAGCGGGTTGGCCGCCGATGCACCAGCAAAGCCGAATGGCACAACGAGGAAAATCGCAGCAAACGCCCGCATCCCCAATTCGAAGAATCCCGCAACCGTTGGCACCAACGTCTGGCCAAGACCTTGCAACAAATTACGAATCGTGAAAAGAATCGCCAACAACCAGTACATGCTGGCATTGAAGTGAAAATAAGTCTGGGCTAAGGCCGTCACAGCTGGTTGATTCGGCCCAAGAAACAAATTCACTAATGGTTTGCTGAAAAGAATAATGACCACACCCAGCACTGCCGATAAGCCGACGTTCACCATCAAGGTTTGATAAACTCCGCGACGGATTCGCCCATATTCCTTCGCACCCAGATTCTGCGCAGCAAACGTCGCCATTGCCACCCCAAAAGAGGCTGACGGCAGGGTCGCTAACTGGTCAATTCGTCCAGCCGCCGTATACGCAGCAACCGCATTGGTGCCTAATGTATTCAACATCACCTGCAAAATGACAGCGCCAATTGCGATAATCGACATCTGAAACCCCATCGGAAGCCCAACTTTTAAATGCTGAACAATATCGTGCCAATCAAAGCGCAAATCACGACGCCGAATCATCAGAAGCGGTATCCGCATGCGAATGTAAATCCAACAGAGCAACGCCGCGATTACTTGCGCGCTAACCGTCGCATAGCCGGCACCAGCCACCCCGGAATGAAACCCGAGAATGAACCAAAAGTCCAGTACGATATTAATAATGGTCGCAATGATCAAGAAGAACAGCGGTGTTCTTGAATCGCCCAGTGCGCGCAGCATATTGCTTAACAAGTTAAAACTCATTGATGCAATAATGCCGAAATAGATAACCCGCACAAAGGCAATCGAACCATCCATGATATCCGGTGGTGTCTGCATCACGGTCAATAATGGTCGTGTCATCGTGACGGCTGCTACGGTGAGAATCAGTGAAATCCCACCCGTGATCCAAATGCTCGTACCGAAACTGCGTCGCACACGGCGATAATCATGAGCACCATAGGCCTGTGCTGTCAAAATAGAAAGTCCAGCCGTGGTCCCTTGCGCAAATCCAATAATCAAAAAAACAATGCTGGATGTTGCCCCAACTGCCGCCAACGCATCCTTACCGATCGTCCGCCCAACAATCAACGCATCCATAAAACTATAAAGCTGTTGAAAAAGATTGCCAATCAGTAATGGAATCGTGAACAGCACGATTAATTTCAATGGCTTACCGATGGTCAAATTCCGCATTAACAAATCCTCCAAAAATGATCGTGTGCTCACCCAATCAGGATCGCACTTTTCAACAACGGGATTGCACACGTAAACTACCTGTCCGTCATCGGATATCACTGATAAGCGATATGACATGCGCTCGTTCCCGTTCACAAAAGACTAATTCAACAACCATAGCACAAAAAACCAGGCAGCGACTCGCTGTCTGGTAATTGAAATATATTTGCAATCAAACATCGGCACCACCGCCGCCGGAACTGCCGCCGCCCCAGCTGGAACCGCCACCGGAGCCGCCTCCGAAACCACCGCCGAAGCCGCCTCCGCCGCCACGGCGGCCAGAAGATAGCAGCGCGTCCAGAATAACCCAGAGCCAAAAGCTGCTGTCACCTCGACCACGGCGACCACCACGGCCACCGCCGCCGCGACTACCAAAGATGATGGCCACAACGACGACAGCGATAAAGATGAAAACAATTTTCGTCAAAAAGTTGCCGCCGCTGTCTTGACTTGAGTTGCGATATTGATTCATCGTCTCATCAGAAACCGTGTTTTGATCTTTAGGGAACTTGTATTTCTTATCGATGACTGTCGCAACCGCATTGAAAACCTTGCGAATGGCCTGATTCAGTTCTTTAGGATCATGTGACTTGATGTCCTTCAGATTGTCATTCAAGATTCGCCCAGCCAGCGCATCAGGCAAATCGCCTTCCAAACCATAACCAACTTCAATGCGCATGTTCTGCTTGCCGCCGTTATTCGCATAAAGCAAAAGCACTCCGTTATCGGTACCTTTCTTGCCAATTCCCCATTTCTGGAAAAGATCCGGTGCATAGTCTGACAAGGGGTCGCCATGGGTCGACTTTAAAGCTGCTACGGCAATTTGCGGCTGTTGTTTGGTGCCTTGGTAATACTGATTCTTACTGTCGATCAGTTGCTTGGTACTTTCATCAAGCACACTGTCTTGATCTAGATAGTAATGCTCGGTGGGCCGTGCCGGCAGATCTTCGGCTGCCGCCACTGGCTGCGCGGCGCCAGTGAACAACAACAAACCCGTCAGCGCGGCAACAAACCACGCTAAATGCCTGCGCATGGTGCCACCTACTTCCCAGAACTAGAGCTGTTCGTTGAAAAATCAACGCTTGGAACCGTTTGGGCAGCCGGTGTTGCTTTGAAGGTGTCCTTCTTCCCTAAGCCCATCATGCTAGCAAAAATATTCTTCGGAAAGGTCACAACACTCTGGTTATAATCACGAACCTGATCAATGTATCGCTTACGTTCAACCGAGATTCGATTTTCACTACCTTCAAGCTGTGTCATCAAGGTGTTCACCTGATTGCTGCTTTGCAGTGTCGGGTAATTCTCTTTAATCACGTTGATCAAAGTACCCACACTCTTGTTCAACTGATCATCGGCCTTAGCTTTGTCAGTTGTCGAACTTGCATTAGCATACGACTTGCGGGCTTCAGCAATGTCACCAAAAACCTTCTGCTCTTGGCCCATGTTGCCCTTAACCGCATTAACTAAGTTAGGCACCAAGTCAGCCCGTCGCTGCATGACGTTTTCAACCTGGCCCCATTGCGCTTCAACGGCTTGATTCTGCTTAGCTAATGAGTTGTAGGTGCCGATTCCGAAGATCAGGCAGATAGCAACAATCACACCAAGGACAATACTTGTGACCGCAACTGGACTTAATCGTTTCGTTTTCATTGATATGAATTCCCCTCTAATGCGTTCACAATTACCTACCTTTTCACGGAAAAAGCCGTCAGAAAACAACGGTACTTCCGTGAAAAGGCAGGCTACAACTGCTCACGCTTATCATCAATTTCCTGCTTATACCATCATTCTACCATGACGACGGTTTTCGACATCCGGCTTAAGACGGAACTTGACTATTTAAAGTAGTTGAATCCGATCGCATCCCGAACTTCCTGAAGCGTTTGATTAGCCACCACATTGGCTTTAGCCGAACCTTGCTTGAGCATATCAGCAACCGCCCCCATATCCTTGGCATAGTGCTCCCGCCGAGTGCGGATAGGTTCAAGCACTGCCTCCATGACATCAATCAGGTAGCGCTTGATCTTCACGTCCCCTAAGCCGCCATGTTGGTACTGGGCTTTCAACTCAGCAACTTGCTGCTTATCAGGATCGAAAATATCAAGATAGGTAAAGACAACATTACCTTCCACCTTACCGGGGTCTTCAACGTGAATATGGCCCGGATCGGTATACATTGACATAATCTTCTGCTTAACGGTATCAGCGTCGTCCGCCAAATAGATCCCGTTATTTAAGCTCTTGCTCATTTTGGCATTGCCATCAATCCCTGGCAGCCGGCCAAGACCCTTTGGTGGAAAATAGCCTTCGGGTTCAACCAACACATCTTTGTGATAAGTCCGATTGAACGTACGCACAATCTCACGAGTCTGCTCCAGCATTGGCTCCTGATCGTCACCCACGGGCACCGTTGTCGCCTTAAACGCCGTAATGTCAGCCGCCTGACTAACGGGATAAATGAAGAAACCTGCTGGAACGCTATCACCAAAGGCTTTTTGTTTAATTTCAGCTTTCACGGTTGGATTACGTTCCAGCCGGTTCACCGTCACCAGATCCAAGTAGTAAGCCGTTAATTCAAACAAAGCCGGAATCTGGCTTTGTACCAGAATCGTCGTCTTGTCTGGGTCAATCCCAACCGCCAGATAATCCAAGGCCACTTCCAGCAAAGAGTGGCGAATTTTTTCTGGATCGTTGGCGTTGTCCGTCAATGCCTGCGTATCGGCAATCATAACAAACGGTTCGTATTCTCCAGAGTTCTGCAGTTCCACACGATTTTTCAGTGAACCAATATAGTGACCAATATGTAACCGTCCTGTTGGTCGATCACCTGTTAAAATGATTTTCTTTGCCATACTTGTTTCCTCCTTATATTGTGAGCGCGAGCCAGCGTGGGTGAAACCGGAGTGTAAGCGGCCTTGGGCGTGATGGTCGCACTTTGACCATTGCGACCAAGGTCCTTATGCGCAGGTTGCAGCGCTGGCGAGCGCGTTATAGTGAGCGCGAACAGGAGCGCTTAGAAACCGGAACATAAGCGGCTTTGGGCGTGATGCCCGATTTTTGGTCATTGCGATCAAGGTCCTTATGCGCAGGTTTCTGCGACTGTGAGCGCGTTATCGTAAAAAAAGCGCCCTATGTCATAACAACATAGGACGCAAGCGCGCGGTACCACCTAACTTGTCCGTCTTGCGGACCTCTCTTGGCTTAAGGCGCACCCACCGAACATAACGCAAACGACCCAACTTTGCCTACCATGGTCATCGACGTCACAGCATTGCCGACTCTCTGGAGACCACTTAGATAAGCTACTCATCGTTTGTGTGAATATGGGTTTAGGTTAGCTAAATTCGCTAGTGATGTCAATGCAAGGTTACATCTGTGACTTATCATTGGTTTTACAGCAGATACTGCAAATCACTCTGCGCACTTGGATAAGCATAGATCTTGTTTAAATCACTCGGCTTTTCACCAGCATCAATGGCCGATGCGAAGGTATTGATCAAGTCCTCAGCCAAGCTGGCTAAGACGACAGCACCGGCAAGTCGGCCGGTCTTTTTGTCGACAATGGTCCAAACTTGCGCGTCAGGATCCTGGACCCGATTGTAAGTGTACCAGTGGGTCATCTCGTTGTGTTTGACGGTGTACTGATCAGGCGCTGCTTCAGCGGCCTCTAATGAAACCCCGACTTTGGCTAACTCCGTTGGGCCAAAGACGATAGTCGGAATGGCCGAATAGCTAATGGGTGCTTGGTCGCCTAAAATTTGGTTGGCAACATAACGGCCTTCGAAGCCGGCTACCGGTGTTAATTTAGGCTGTGGCTTCAAATTGACATCGCCGATTGCATAAATCGTCTCAACTGCGGTGCGAAGATGGTCGTCAACCGGAATACCACGCGTATCAGCCTTAATACCAGCATTGGCTAGCCCGAGGTCGGCAACATTGGCGATACGACCCATGGCAGTGATTGCCATGTCAACATTCAAATCGAAGTTATCAGCATGTAGATGGGTCATGGTACCTAAGGGCGTGATTTTAGTCAGTTCGACGTTAGGATGAAAATGAATCCCGGTCTTGGCAAGCAATGGTTTTAAAGCTTCGGTAGCGACTTTGGGGAATGCCCGTAACAACCGATCAGAATGACCGATGATATGCACATCTGCGCCAGCCGCTGCAGCAATGTTGGCCAGTTCGACACTGACATAACCGGCTCCGATGAAGGCAATGCTGGTTGGTAACTGATCAAGGTCCAGAAAATCCCGACTCGTTTTAAGCAGATTGGCCCCTGGAATGTCCGGATAACGAGGCGTGTGCCCAGTCGCGATCACAATATGTTCACCGGTCACGTTTTGGGAGCCAACTTTGACAGCATGTTCACCTAAAAGCTGAGCATGACCATACAACGTCGTGATTCCAGCATGAGTCAGGCCATTCAATGTGCCAGCAGGTACGCCGGTTGTGTAACTGCGCTTGAAGGCCATTAAGGATGGCCAGTCAATCTTCGCCGCCCCGCTGATCCCAAAACCATTCATCCGCAAGGCAGCATTTTTAACTTCGACACCGCGATACAGCATTTTTTTCGGATCGCAGCCATAGTTGGGACAGGTGCCGCCCCACAAATCGTTTTCAACGACTAATACTTTTTGCTTTGCTGCTAAACCGTAAGCTGCTGCTAAGCCGCCTGGGCCGCCACCAATCACAATCGTTCCATAATCATAAGCCATCACGATCACTCCTTCGTCTCTGTGTTCTGATCGACAAATGCACTTGCGAGATAAGCGACAACACTATGGGTATTGACCACAAACGCACCATGTTCACTATTCACGCGCAACGCCTCATGCGCATCTAAAAGCGGCAACGCCTCGGCCAGCGTCAAGTTGCCGCCAACCGCATGCCGGGCCGACACATCCGCTGCAAATGGTGCTAACTGACTGAGCGTGACCTGCAGGCCCTGATTGGCTTGCGCTCCCTTGAACAAATCCGCCACGAAATCGTTAGCCGGATTGGTCGCAATTTCTTCCGGCGTATCAACCTGCAAGAGTTTGCCACCGCGCATCACGCCGATCCGATCACCAAGTTTCATCGCTTCAGCCATATCGTGGGTCACAAAAATGACAGTGGTCTTCAAGGCACGATGCAAATGCAGCAGCATATCCTGAAGCTGAGTGCGGGAAATCGGATCTAATGCTGAGAACGGTTCGTCCATCAAGACCACCTTAGGCCGTGATGCTAAGGCCCGCAAAATACCGATGCGTTGCTGCTGCCCGCCGGATAATTCGCTTGGCATGCGATTGCGATACTCGGCTGGCGGCAAATCAACTGTTGTGAGTAACTCGTCTGTTGCCGTCCTAATTTTTTGGCGCGACCAGCCCTTCATTTCGGGGATCACGGCAATGTTTTGCGCCACTGTCATGGTTGGAAACAAGGCGATCTGCTGCAGGACATACCCCAGATCCCACCGCAAGTCGCGCATTTTGTAACTGGTGAGCGGTTTGTCGGCAAATTCGATGACGCCGCTCGTTGGATCAACCAAACGATTGATCATTTTCAGCGTCGTGGTTTTACCGCTGCCGGAGGTGCCGACTAGCACAAACAACTCCCCTTGATCGACCTTCAGACTAAGATCGTTGACCACGGGCTTGCTGTCATATTCCTTTGTGACGTGTTCAAGACTGATCAATGCCATCAGCGCACCTCCTTCAGCAAGCCATGCTGAACCAAATAGCGGTGAGCCACAGTTGCGGCCTTTTTGTTCTTCACACTCACGGCATAATTCATGGTCTGCATCTGTTTTTCCGTAATTTGACCAGCCAACTTGTTCAATGCAGCTACAAGTTGCGGGTGTTTTTCGGCAAAGGCCGTTCGCATCAATGGTGCACCGCGATAAATCGGAAACAACCCCTTATCATCTTGCAACGCCACCAGATGATATTGCCGCAGTTGCGCATCAGTCGTATACCCATCGGTCAAATTGATCTGCCCGCGGTCTAAAGCTTGGTAACGCAAGGAAGCATCCATTGAATCCACCTTAAACTGCAAGCCGTATTTTGATTGGATGCCCTTATACCCGTCTTGCCGGTCAATGAACTCTAAATCAAATCCGGCGCGAATGGATGGTGCAATTTTGCCAAGATCGCTAATGGTATGCAGATCATAACGCTTGGCAAAACTTTCCTTAACGACTAAAGCATAGGTGTTGTTATACGCCATCGGTTTGAGATAACTCAGGCCTTGTTTAGCAAGCAGTTTCTTTGCAAGTGGATAATTATCTTTACCAGCCGTCACCTGTTGTTGCTGAGCGGCAGATGGTTTCGTCAAACTTGCCAGAACCGTCCCGGAAAACTCAGGGTATATGCCGATCTTATCGGTTCTCAACGCATTGTACAAGAAGCTCGTCTGTCCAAAGTTCGATTTCAACGTGACCCCGACATCAGGATCAGCTTTTTGAATGAGTTCTTTGTACATATTGATCAAAATATCCGGTTCACTGCCTAGTTTTCCCGCAATCGTGATAGTTTCCTTTGGTGCGGTCGCATAAGTGTATACTTGGCTGCCAACCATACCAAGGACGGCAACCGCCACAACCCCGACACTGACCTTCCAACTGACTTTTTGCATGACATTTAAGAGCCACGAAAAGACAATCGCCAATAGCGCTGCTGCCAAAGCACCCATTAAAGTTAACGCCGCATCATTTCGATCAATACCTAGCAAAATGAACGTGCCTAAGCCACCGGCGCCGATCAAAGCTGCCAGCGTCGCGGTACCAATGATCATGACCATTGCAGTCCGGACGCCCGACAAGATAACCGGTAAGGCGATGGGCAATTCAACTTTGAACAACTTCCGCAATCGACTCATGCCAAACGCATCGGCTGCTTCTTCATAGGAAGGATCAATATCGCGTAAACCGATATATGTATTTTGAAAAATCGGCAATAAAGCATACACCACTAAAGCAATAATCGCTGGCAGTGTCCCGATACCCACAAACGGAATCAACAACCCTAACAAGGCCAACGAAGGAATGGTTTGCAAAACACCAGTCACTTGCAGCAGCACTGCCGCGGTTTTGTGATGCGTCTGGACCCAAACGGCCAATGGAATCGCAATCACAACGGCGATCATCAAGGCAATTAAAGATATTTCGATATGTTGCCCCAAGGCACTAAGCAACTCGCCGTGCCGTTCAGAAATTGTCCGCCACAAATCAGCCATGTTATGCCTCCAATTGAATGTGATATGAGTAAGTGTAACACCTAGTTTTCACGTGCAACAAGATAAGGTGTGTTATATTCTGGCAAGTTCATCTTTCTTCTGGGAGCTGGTGAAATAACGGTAGTTCGCGTTAACTTCGCAGGCGCCTGCCACTGTCTTAAACGCTTCAAGAGGCAGTGCCATGGGCAATCAAGCTCGAATACTAGGATAGAAAGCAGAGAGTTGGCGGAGCGGCGATGGGCTCAGTGGTGAGATTGGTCTTAGCAGAGTGGTTTTCTCCGCTTAGACCAAGGCCGAGCTTCGAGACAGCGCGCCGGGCTTGCGCGTTGGCTCGAAGTCGTGCCCACCACTCTAGCTTCGCGGTCGCCACCCCGAATCGCCGCGGAGCCAACTCGGACAATAGGATCAAGCTTAATTAGAGTAGAGCCGAGAAAAGCTTGACACATACGGGCCTGCTCACGCTCTTTACTTTTCCAAGTGCCCAGCGTACAATTATCGACACCATTTTAAACACCGAAAGGAGCGCCGTTTCTATGGAAAATGCAACGAAGGCAGAAGAACAGGCTCGGGTCACGGCGGTCATTGAGAAGCTCAAGGCAAGGCTAGCGGCCATTCATGACCAGATCGAAGCGGCGCACAAAGAAACCAGCCGGATTGAACGATCTTACGGTGAAAATACCAAGGTCAACGTTACCGAAGTCGATGACCAAATGGAAACCAACGCTGCGGTTCAACAGCAGAAAGTCATGGTTGCCCGCGCCGTCGAAAATGAAACCATTCTCAAACACGAAGGTAATCGTCTCACCCTGCTAGCGGACAATCCTTATTTTGGCCGTATCGATATTGACGAAGATGGCGATCCCGACACGCTTTATATCGGCACTGCCACCTTCATTGACCAAGATGGCGAATTCTTGGTTTATGATTGGCGCGCGCCGGTAAGTTCTATTTATTACAACGGTACCCTTGGCGATGTCAGCTACGATACACCAGCAGGCGAACAACACGCCACTTTGAAAAACAAGCGTCAGTTCCAAATCGAACACGGCCACATCAAAACCATGTTCGACACCAATGAAACCGTTGGCGACGAAATCCTTCAATCCGTTTTAGGCGATCAATCAGACGAATACATGAAAAACATTGTCGCGACCATTCAGCGCGAACAAAACGACATTATTCGTGATACCACCAGCGACTTGCTTGTGGTTCAAGGGGTCGCCGGCTCCGGGAAAACCAGTGCGGTCCTGCAACGCATTGCTTACTTGCTATATCACAGCCGTAGCGATCTGGATGCTGACCAAATGGTACTTTTCTCACCTAACCGCTTGTTTGCCAATTACATCTCACAAGTTTTGCCGAGCTTAGGCGAAAAGAATATGCGGCAGGCAACCTTGTTTGAATTCTTGGCAAACCGTTTCACCGGCTTACATGTTGAAACATTATTCGAACGTTATGAACATGATGCAGCTGGATTGCCGCCAGCTGCTGAGCATATCCGTCGCTTTAAAGAAGCGCCGCGCTATCTTGAAGCTATCTACGACTATGCTAAGCAACCGAAGCGGACACCGCATTTTATTGACGTTGAGTTCAACGGTGAGACTTTCTTCTCAGCCGCAACCATCGCAAAAATTTATCAAGCCCAGCCAGCATTGATGCAGCCAGTTGATAAGTTTACTGCCACTAAGAATGCTTTGATCAAACGTCTGAATACCCGGATTCATATGGAGGCCAAACGAGACTGGGCGCAGTTGCGCGTTTCCGATCTGTCACAAACTGAATTGGAAACCTTGACCGCCGATCACGAATTCGAAACCGGTGAAGATGAACAGCGATTTGTCTCGGAAGCTATTGTCTCAAAAGCATTTTCACCAATCTACGACGCACTGTACAACGATCATTTTTACGATGTGTTCCAAGACTATCAGCAATTCATGGCACAGGTGAAACCACCCGTTGCTCCGGCTATCTGGCACACAATGGTCAACGCCTTTTCAGACGGAATCGAAGCGCATCAATTACGCTTAGAAGATGCCATCCCGTTGCTTTATCTTCGTGATCTCAGCACCGGCAGCGGTCAAAATAGCCTGATTCAGTATGTTTTCGTTGATGAGATGCAAGACTTCAGTATGGCGCAGTTGTTGTACTTGAAACACGCCTTTCCTAAAGCCAAGTTGACCTTATTGGGCGATGCCAAGCAAAACGTGTTTACCAGTAATTACCAGCCTAGTGATTTCATTCATGAAATCGAGGACGTTTTTTCCGGCTATAAAATTCGACTCATTACGTTAAACAAAAGCTACCGATCCACGCAACCGATTACTAACTTTGCCAAAGCTTTATTACCAGAACACGACCATATTCAGGCGTTTAACCGTGCTGGTGATAAACCAGAAGTCTTGACGGTAGCGCGCACGGAAGCGCCTGATGCTTTGTCAAAACTGGTGACGCAACTGCTGGCAACCGATACCACCGTGGCGATTCTAACCAAAGATGCCCAAACGGCTGATCAACTTTACGCCACTCTCAAACTTGATGCACCAGTCACCTTGCTATCGGCTAATGACCATAGCCTTAAAAACGGTTGTGTCATTTTGCCAGTCTATCTCGCGAAAGGTTTAGAGTTTGACGCAGTCATCGGTTGGGATATTTCTGCAACCACGTATCAAAATGAAGCCGACCGTGATATTCTCTACACACTTTGCTCCCGAGCCTTGCACCATCTCACACTCGTTGCTTTGGACGCCCCAAGTCCATTGATCACGGCACTGCCCGCTGATCTCTACACACATGCAGGGGATGCCTCTGAGGCGCGTGTCTAATGCCACCCATGCATCATCACATCAACAAACGCCCGTGTCTTCGCTGACACGGGCGTTTGTTTGGCTTCTAGAATCATGATAAATTATCAATGGGACGATTTAATCAATTCTGTTTATTAAAAATTTGGAGGGTTTGTTTTTGTTTAATCTACTCCGTACCTTCATGGCCGTTTACGAAACACGCAGCTTTTCCTTGGCAGCCACGCACTTATTCACCAGCCAGCCAACTGTGTCACACCATATTCATCAGCTGGAACATCAACTAAAAACAACCTTATTTGAACGAAACAAACGCAGTGCGACGATTCCCACAGCAGCTGCTGATATTTTGTATACCTTTAGTGGCAACATGCTGGCTGAGTGGGAAAAAACGCAGGAAGCGATTCAAAATAGTCAAAAGGATGCCATTGTTGACCTGCATATTGGCGTATCGCAAAGTGTCGCCGCTGTTCTATTTTCCCGAATCGCAGCGGCTTTAAAAAAGACTTTTCCCTACTTGCAATATGATGTCGCCGTACTCAATTCCTTGCAAGTTGTCAAACAGCTGGAAGGCCAACATTTAGATTTAGGCTTTATTGAACAACCTTTAACCTTAAAGGGCGCTGTCCGAACAACCCTTTGTACGGATCAACTGATCGCTGCAGGTTGGTCTACCGGCACTTGGATTACCCGCGAAGAAGGCTCTGGGATGCGCTATTACACCACCGCTTACCTACAAGCAGCCGGTATTTCGCCGCAACACATGATGACCGTCAATAACAATGCCATGCTGCTGGCATTGGTACAACAAGGTGTCGGGCAGGCACTTTTGTCGGATCAAGTCGCACTCGGCAATGCTCCGGCACAAGCAATTGGGCCGCAATTTCAACGGCATTTTTACTTGCTGCAAAACCCAACCGCCAATTGGCCCCACAAACAGGCCATGCTAGATAAAATTGTTGAAGCAGCTCGCGCTTCGGAAGTAACCCGCTGATGGCCAAGCTGCTTTGGATGACTATTAATCAGACAGTTCTTGAGTAGCAGTTGCTGTTTGCTTGACTGTTTTAGCTGTAAGCCGCAAAAAGTTTAGATAATGGCCGGTCACAAATATCAGCATCAAACTCGCTACAAGCCACTCACCCCACTGCAACACGCTCAACAAGTTATGCACCAACCCCTTGCTGGCAAAGATAGCAATAAAGCGGGTCAAAGCAGTTGCGGAAATGACGAGTGGAAAGGTGAAGGCGGCAAAACTCGGATAAAACGACAGCCGCGTATACTGTCGAATGCTGAAAAGGGTCAGAAAATACAGGCACTGTGCAAAAATCAACATGCCGGTTGCAAATGCCAAATTAGGATGCGTGAAGCTGGCCAGATAACCGATCAGGCAAAGCGAAGCCGGTGCGGCGATGATCGTCAGTAAGGGCTGTGTTGCCTCAGGCAGCGGTATTGTCCTGACACGATGCAGCACAAACGGAAAAACTGCCACGTAGATCACAAATGCAAGCCAGAAAAGGGGCTGCCCAAGTGCTGGCACGAATTTTCCACTGGTCACGGGAATGACGCCGATACCGACAAAGGTGACAAACCAGCTCGGATAAATCATTTGCCATTCTTTTTGTTGCGGGAGCAAATGCCGTGAAACGAAAAAAATCATTAAGCCAAAATGGATAATCACTGCTAATACCCAGATGACAGTAGCGATCCCCACCGGCATTCCCCAAGCAGTTAAATAAGTGCACAAGATCATCAAGGTCATCGAAAATGTCGGCGACACCGACGCGATGATCGGATCCTGTAAACTTTTAGCTGCGTGTAAGGGAGTCAGACAAATTTTCAGTAAAATCAGTCCAAACAGCAAAGCAGCTAAGCCTCCTGTTAGGTTCCCTACTAATTGCCAACCTGCCAGTTTGTAT
This sequence comes from Lacticaseibacillus paracasei subsp. paracasei, assembly GCF_000829035.1. Classification (NCBI taxonomy): domain Bacteria; kingdom Bacillati; phylum Bacillota; class Bacilli; order Lactobacillales; family Lactobacillaceae; genus Lacticaseibacillus; species Lacticaseibacillus paracasei. The sequence goes on from NZ_AP012541.1 coordinate 2,721,520, forward strand.
AGATTACCCAACGATGCCAATCCCAGTGTCAGTCCCGCCATCGGTAACGGCACTCGTTTCAAAAATGATCTCATAACTGCCTCCTTATATTCTTGCTATTAAGTGTAGCAAGAATCATCGTCATCGGCTAAATTGATCTTTTGCATGATTAACATTCACTTATTGAATCAATCATGGTGACGATCATGCGACCAATCTAGGCTAAAAGTTTCTTGCCATGCCAAACTCCGCAATCTCCGGCCAGATGAGGATGGAACGCGTGACGGCGCTTCGAGCCCAAAAAGCGGTCTCGAAGTCGCCTAACAACATCAGCGACAAAGCCCGGTCGCTGTGTTGTTTGCACAGCTGATCCCCATCCGGCCTACGATTGCTTCGCCTTGGCACTGGGATCTTTAAAACCCCAATAAATCATTTATGAGAAAATAAAAAATGAACAACTTCCAATTGCGAAAATTGTTCATTCTTATTTGACGCTTATGAATGATGTCCTAACCTTAGTTTGGAAAATTCTACACGAGCAAAATTGTTGCATTGTTGAGCATATGCAACCCAATCGAATAACGCATGTCTCTTGTTCGCAAGTAAGTCCAAGCAAGGACGCCGCCAAGCGCGGCATAGATGAAGAAGTTATAATCCACTTTTCCGGCCACATGTGCAAAACCGAAGACTGCAGCACTGATTAGCACACTCACCCATTGCCAGGATCGCCGCTTCAAAGAGCCAAAACTGTTCATCAAGAAACCCCGAAATAGATACTCCTCAACGATTGGGCCACCAACAACTGCTAATAACTTGATTGACCACGGATAGTTTTTAACTAAATCAAGCAGGTTACTTTGGTTGGCAGCTTGAGGCGCGTGCATGACTTGCGTGAGCGTCACGGTGATGAGCTGAATCAAAAATAGCAATCCGATACCTTGCCAGATCACGCTAGAAGGATGAGCCACCGCCAGCGCAGGTTGTTGGCGGTAAAAATGTCGATAGCAGACCATCAATGCAGCAATCAGTGCACCGAATACAAAGACCAAGGCACCAATGGCCCCATAGGCACCCCACGTGGCCTCACTGCGGATCAACGCAAGTTCGGCAGACGAATAGGCGATAAAACCTGCAGCAACGCCAACAAGTTGGACAAATGAGCGAAGAATTTTCATGAAGACAATCCTTTCTTGGCATGTTTGTCTTTAAGGGTAACATTTTAGAAGCCAGGGTGCATGGTGAAACATAGCCGTGAAGAGGCGTGTCATGCTTAGAAAGTGAAGCATAAGGTCCCACCATAACGCGCGAATCATCCCAAAAACCTACGCATAAGGAGCTTAGTCGTAATGATCAAAGCCCGACCTCACGTCCAAGACCACATACTTTCCGGTTTCTAACCGGGTTGGTTCGTGCTCACAAAAAAACCTGACAGATTTAATATCTGTCAGGCGCGGTACTATCAGCCGTCTATCGGATTCGAACCGACGACCTCATCCTTACCATGGATGCGCTCTACCGACTGAGCTAAGACGGCAAATGGCTGTGTTGTTTAAAAACAACTGCCTAATTAATGTACACTAAATCCCCATAGCTCGCAAGTCCTTTTTATAAAAATGTAGCGTAGAAAGCAAAAAAATGCGCATTGCCACAGCTGTTTTAACTGGCCATGCTGTCCTTTCATAAAAGAGCCGCCTTGCCTTACCGTCTACCGTGCCACTCGGCCTTGAACTCGGTTAGAAAATCTTCCATAACCTGTTGGCGATGCATCGCCATTTTTTTGGCCGCATCGGAGTTCAATTGATCCTTGAGTTTCAACAGTTTTTCATAAAAGTGATTGATGACGGTGCCTTCTGTTGTACGATACTGAGCCGCGGTTAAGTCAGCTCGTGGTGGTAAATCTGGATCATACATCCGCCCACCATGTGCACCGCCATACATAAAAGCACGACCAATGCCAATGGCACCAATGGCATCAAGACGATCGGCATCCTGAACCAGTTGTCCTTCGACCGGCAACGATTGATGGTGTTGTAAGTTTGCTTTAAACGACATGTGATCGATAATCGTCAATACCATTTGGACTTGGTCAGCGCGCATGCCAGCGTCGACCATTGCCTGCTGGGCGGCGGCTTTGGCTATTGGCACATCCGGAACCAATTTATCGTCATAGGTATCATGCATCGTGGCCGCCGCCAACACAACGGCTGTATCAGCCTCTGGTGTTTGCGCAGCTAGTTGTTTTGCTGTCGCCACAACCCGCTGAATATGGTCAAACCCGTGGCCACTGTGATCTTGTTCAGATACCTTTTTTGCAAAGGCTGTCACCTCTTGCCATTCGATCATGAATCGTTGCTCCTTTTCGTTGTCCACCATTCAGTCACCTGCTATGTGATTTTGTTAACAAATTGAGCTTTTTTCTGCCGTATTTATTGCGTCAATCAGCCTCAATCCTTCATACTAAAAGTATACAGAGGTTATGAAAAAAAGGGGGAGCACTTTTATGAAAAAGCAATATTTGGCAGCCAGTCAGTCGATGAATCAATTCAACCGACTCTTTTCACCGGTTTCAACATCGGAGATTCCATTGAATCAACAAAACCTGCTTTTCTGGATGGCGACCGATGCCACGCCAAGAACACCAACAAGCTTGGCCAAAGAGATGCATGTCACCAAGGCTGCGATCACCAAAGCCAGCAGCCCGCTGATTGACCGGGGTTTGCTTGAAAAACAACCCGATCCTGAAGATTGTCGCAGCTTCAAGCTCGTGCTTAGCGAAGAAGGTGAGCAAGCAATTGAGGATCTCGGGCCTGAATACTTGGGCAACTTAGAACGTCTCTATCATGAACTTGGCGAGAAAAAGTATCTGAAGTTGATCAAACTTCTCAGCCAAGCAACTGGCACCTTAGTGACCGAATAAACCGGTCATCTCGTGGCACAAACACCTCATGGAGATCACCACAATCAAGCCTGACGCTCAGTTGCGTGAGGCTTTTTCATTTGACTGGGCGACACAATTTTGTCGCCGACTGTTGCCGTTTTTCTAGGAGCGTTACAATGACAATATCAGGACGTAGCTAGCCCGATTTTGTCAGTAGCCGGCTATGTCTATCTTTTTAAAGGAGTGGTTTGATGGCAATTCCCGATCATATCAGTGTTCGCGGCGCTTACGTTAACAACTTGAAGCATCTCAATGTTGATATTCCGCTTAACAAACTGGTGGCGATCACTGGTCGGTCTGGTTCCGGTAAAAGTTCATTAGCCATGGGCGTGTTATACGCTGAAGGTATGCGCCGCTACATGAGTGCTTTGTCCACCTACACCCGCCGGCGCCTTGGCCAAACAAGTCCTGCTGCTGCTGACTCAGTACGCCACATTCCTAGTGCCATCGCTTTGCGGCAGCGGCCAACCGTTCCAGGCATCCGCTCAACTGTCGGTACGGCCACAGAAGCGCTCAACGTCATTCGCCTCATGTTTTCCCGTCTCGGCTCGCCGGTTTGTCCTAATGGTCACCGCGTGTCGCCAACTCTCGATATTGCCAAGGCAATGGATCTGCCCAATGACGGTGAAAGTGGTATGGGCATGATCACTTGTCCGACCTGTGGCGTCCGTTTCATGGCTTTTGCTGCTGAAGATTTCGCCTTCAATTCAACTGGCGCCTGCCCGACATGCGGCGGTACTGGTCAAGCGCGCACACTGGCCGCCAACCGGCTCATCCCTGATCAAACACTGACAATCCGTCAAGGTGCCGTGGCCTCGTGGCGCTTGCCCGGTCGCAATTTTATGCCTTTTGTCGCACAAGCAATCGGCATTGATATTGATACGCCTTTCCAGGACCTGCCAAAAGATCAGCAAGAACAGGTTTGGCACGGTGAACGTAAAAAATACGCCATCAATATCCCCAGCAAAACCGGCAAAATTTTTCATATGGACCATGCACAGTACGAGAATGCCTTCAATGCGGTCGAAGATTCTTTAGCGACGACCAAAAATGAACGCGCCATTCAGCGGCTGAATCGCTTCTATGAGTTTGGCATCTGCCCGACCTGCCATGGCAGCCGATTTGCCCCGAAATTATTGAGCCAGCACCTAGTGGATCAAAACATTGCTCAGGTTAGTGATATGACTTTAACGCAATTAGCCGCGTTCATTCCCGAAATCTATCACTGGTTGCCAGCAGATATGCAGTCACTGGCGCACGATATTATCCAAGAACTGACGCAATTGCTTAAGCCCATCATGGACCTTGGCCTCAGTTACCTGACCCTGAGTCGAGCCGCGGCTTCCTTATCGACTGGTGAATTGCAACGCATTCAGCTCAGTCGCACGCTTCGGACTGAAACGACCGGCGTCCTTTACGTCCTTGATGAACCGTCCATCGGCCTGCATGCTGCAAACGTTTCTGGATTGCTAGAAGTCATGCACGGTTTGGTCAATCAAGGCAACTCGCTGGTCGTTGTGGATCACAACACCGCCATCATTGAGGCAGCCGATCAAGTGATTGAGATTGGTCCCGGTGCAGGCGTTGCTGGCGGCCGACTCATTGATCAAGGCAGCCCTGAAGCGATCAGCCATGATACCCATTCGTTGATTGCACCTTTTTTAACCGGAGCGGCTTCCTTGATTGTTCGCCCGCAAGCTGGTGAACAAGAAATTAAGCAAACCAAACAACTGCAATTAACCGTAACTGATCGATTTAACCTTCATGACCTGCATGTCCATTTTCCAGTTAACTGCTTCTCAGTGGTATCCGGCTTTTCTGGTGCTGGCAAGTCAACTTTGATTTTTGACGCCCTAGTACCAGCGCTGTCAGCAACTGCTGACCAACCAGCTCCAGCATTTGTTCGTGATCTTGACCGCGGCGGCCTGCGCCATGTAGTTGCGATTGATGCCACGCCGGTCGGTAAAAATGTCCGCTCAACCGTCGCCACCTACACAGACATTCTCGACCATCTGCGACACCTTTTCGCCAGTTTGCCTGATGCCAAAGCCAAGCACTATACGAGTAGCCATTTCTCTTACAACGTCAAAGCCGGCGCGTGCCCGACATGCGGCGGTACCGGCGTCATTAACTTAGATATCCAGTATCTGCCTGACATGCAGCAAACTTGCCCGACTTGTCACGGCCGTCGCTACAACCCCGAGGTTCTGAAAATCAAATGGCAGCAGCACAGCATCGCCGACTTGCTAGATCTGGACGTGGACTCCGCCTTGACCGTTCTGAAAGACGAGCCCGCTATTTCTCACACATTGCAAACCCTGCATGACATGGGCCTCGGTTATTTGCATTTAGGTGAAAGTACCCCGACGCTGTCTGGCGGTGAAGCGCAGCGCCTGAAGCTAGTTGCCCACATGGGACGCTCCCAAAAGGACACGCTTTTTGTCTTCGATGAACCATCGGTAGGTCTACACCCCTTGGATGTTCAAACCTTGATCGCTGTTTTTCAACGGTTGCTCAAAACCGGTGCAACGGTTATTGCCATCGAACACGATTTAGACGTCATCGCTAACGCTGATTATGTCTTGGATCTCGGACCAAAAGGCGGTGCAGAAGGTGGCCGCATCATGGCTGCTGACACACCGCAAGCAATCGCCAAACAAGGGAAAGGTGAAACTGCCCCTTACTTGGCGGCCCATCTGGCGGCCTTTCACGTTAAGTAGGCTTGACAAAAAAGAGATGCCTCGGAAAGTGATAACCGAGACATCTCTTTTTCATACATCAACTTTAAACGTTCAAGATCGAATCAATGTGGCTGATTTCTTCCGCACTGAAGGTCAGATTTTCAGTTGCCTTCAGGTTGTCTTCCAAATGATCAACCGAGGTGGTCCCGATGATGACACTGGTGACAACTGGATCACGTAACAGCCATGCCAATGCCATTTGCGTTAACGTCTGGCCACGGTCATGTGCTACTTCGTTTAACTCGTTCAGCTTCTTCACAACCGCGTCTTTCCCATGGGCAAAAGTGGCTTGGTTGGTCGGATGAATTTTGAACGTATCCGGAATACCATTCAGATACCGATCCGACAACAAGCCTTCTGAAAGCGGCCCATAAGCAATTAAGCCGGTGCCATCGGCTTGAAGAGCCTTCGTTAGGCCAGAAGTTTCAGCCTCACGATTAAACATGTTGTAACTGAACTGATTCAGCACAAATGGCGTATGCAGATCTTTAAACATCGCAATCGCATCTTTGGTTTGCTGGGTATCAAAATTCGAGATCCCGATGTAAAGTGCCTTACCATCACGCACCGTCTGATCAAGCGCATTGACAGTTTCTTCTAAATCAACCGTATCATCAAAGCGATGCGCATAATAAATGTCGACATAGTCAAGCTGCAGGCGTTTGAGTGAATCATTCAAGCCTTGAATGACCGCTTTGCGCGAAGTCCCAACACCATATGGGCCCGGATGAATCTCATACCCCACTTTGGTGCTGATCACCAATTCATCTCGATAAGCCTTCAGATCCGTTGCTAAAATTTGACCAAGCAAACTCTCGCTGCTGCCAAAACCAGGTTCATGATCACCATTACCATAGTGATTCGCCACGTCAAAATGAAAGACACCATGATCAAAAGCGTCTAAAATAACCGAACGGCGTGGGCCAAATGGATCAAGATTGCCATAATGCTGCCACAAGCCAAGTGAAATTGCCGGTAGCATCAAACCGGTTTTCCCGGCATGACGAACAGGCATCTTGTCATAACGATCAGTTGCTGCATAATACATGACTTTTCCCCCTCTACACGTTCACGAGTGCAGAAACCTGCATACAAGCGCCTTGAACGCTTATACGCCAGTTTCGACCGCACCAGCTCACGCTTTGACTTAAACGCGCTCACCGACCCAGGAATCATGTATACAGGCCCTGAACGCTATGGTCAAAATTCAACCCTCGTATTCAAGCCAATTTGCATACGGATTTCTAACCGGGCTGTCTCACGCTCATAAAAACGTTTACCATCTTCTATGGTGGCAAACGTTGGCCCAACAAGCAACTTAAAAAGTCAATTTTTTAATATAAAACTACTTATTTTTCAAAAAAATCGTTCAAAAAGTTAGCTACACCATCATCCACATTGGCGTCTGTCATATAGCGGGCAGTCTGCTTAACCTGTGGCACAGCATTTTCCATTGCCACACTAATACCAGCAGCCTTCAGCATGCCAAGATCGTTGAGACCATCGCCAAAGGCAATCGTTTGCTCCGGACCGATTCCTGTGAGCGTCTGCAACTCCTTGACGGCCGTGGCCTTATCAATATGTTTAGGAATGAGTTCAAGGTTAGTATGTTCAGAGGCTGAAACATGTAAAACATCCTGTGTTTCTAACGCTGCCTTCCCCTTAGCCAATGCTTCCGAATCATGCGGGCCAAAAATGATCCCATTCGTAATTGCAGGTGCATGTGCTAACAAATCATCAACTGATGGTAAGGCTACAACGTCAATGCTCACCGAGCTGGGGGTAAACTTGCGTGCAGCTGCTTCAATGGCAGGCGGCACTTTACCTGTGTAATAAACGGTATCATCGCTGAAATACAAGGCGTTCAGGCCCAACTGATCGGTCACAGTTTCAACCGCCGTAAGTGCCGCTTGCCCCAAAACATGATGCACCCGCTCGCCGGAAAAATCGTAGACAGCACCATTCGATGCAATAATCGAAGCTTCTGGTTCGAATTGTTTGGCCACAACCTGCGCTAAAGCGTGCATGCGCCCGGTGGCAACATAAAAAGAAGCGCCGCTAGCAACGGCAGCTGCGATGGCCGCTGCCGTTTTGGGCGTAACGTCATGATGATTGGCGGTTAGTGTGCCGTCAATATCACTAATAATTAAGTATCGCGGCATAACCGTTCCTTTCTACCCTAAGGACACAAATGGCGACCGATCACCATCGGCCGCCTTATTTGTTAAAGTCCTTGCGGTAATCCGTCAATTTGATCAGCGTACCAATCGTTCCATGGTGTTTCAGGTGCGCCTTGCGCATTAAAAGTTACCTTAACTTGCTTCAAAAGGTCCAACAAGTTACCGGATCGGTTAGTCAGAAGACCGGCTGTCAATTCCTCGCGAGTCAGTGGTTGATTATCAAGCAAGTAATGATTAATATCTGCTAGATTCCCCTGCGTATCAATTTGGGAAAAAACATCGAGACCGGCGCCGAAGAAGCGATCCAAGTAGAACTTTGCAAAAGTTTCCAATGCTGTATGTTGTGCTGTTTCATTTAATTGATCAATCGTTGTGTTGCTTGCTGCCATAACTATTTTCGTCCTTTCTGCTTTATTCCATTATAACCACTTTTGGTTGCGTTTTGGAAAACATCGTCCCACAACGATCACAAGTTTCACATAAACTTACACGTTGCCTTCGACCACCATTTTATGAGTGCTCCTGGTCATATTCATTAATGAAAAGATAGTGTTTGATGACATTTTTATAGGAAATCAAAAATGCCATAAAATATTCGTCTTTTTTGAAATTTTACGACTTTGGTCTCTTGCTATTATGGAACGGTTGTTATAGTATGCCAAATATGTTGGGGATCCGTGAAAGGCTGGAGATTTTATGGAAAAAGAAAAATTACATCTCGGTGACGCGGTTGTTTGTCATGTCAAAGAAGATATGGAAGCACCTTTTACCGGAAAAATAGAAAAGGTTTATGAGAACTCGGCGCTGTTGAGTATTACCGATTATGCTGATAAAGACCGGCAGAATGCCGCAGAGCTCAACTTTAAGATTGTCGCAAATTTCCACGCGATGACTCAGAACCTCGGCGGCGGCACTGTCTTGGCGTTCCCGCCAGAACCAGCCGAAGAGCCAAAAAAATAAACGTTCCAATCACATTGTCTCACAATATCACTGGCATCTCGTGCCAGTGAGTGGTTGTTATTATTTACTTAGGGATCTTCAACTCAAACAAACAAAGTCAAACCGGTCGACAGGACAGCCTGCTGATCGGCTTTTTTTAGTTGATACCCAAGACAACTTTCATGGTCATTCATGAAAATCAGCGAAAAATGAGTCGCAAACAATCTATCGCAAGAGCGCAAGCCAGTTAAGCTCGAAGTCTTATATGCAGGTTTCTGGCCTGTAAACGCGTTTAAGGGAGCGACCAACATGAACGAGAAACCCTATCCAGTCCACGAAAGTCTTTTGATCGGCACACTGCTCACAGCAGCTGCTGGCAGTTTTGATGCTTTCACCTATCTCTTACACGGTGAGGTATTCGCTGGCCTGCAAACCGGGAACGTCATCTTGTTGGGTATTCATCTCGGTCAGGCGCAATGGACTACCGCTGTCCGTTACATGGTACCGATCTTCGCTTTCATGTTCGGCACCATGGCCGCCCGCGCACTGCAACTGCAGGCTGGCAAAAAATCACGACCTTTAACCGAACAACGGTGGCTCATTCAATACGAAATCACTTTGATTCTTATCGTGACATTGTTTGGCCACTGGCTGCCTGATCTAGCCGCCAGTGCTTTGGTTTCACTCATCGCCGCCGCGCAGCTACAGGAATTTCGCCGTTTAAAAGGCGGCCCTTTTACTTCACTGATGATGACCGGCAACCTCCGCACCGCGGCGCAAAGCCTTTATGATGGCTTCATCCGCGGGCAGCAAAAAGGCCGCAAAGACGCGGCCACAATTGGGACGATTATTTTATCATTTGCTACCGGTGCTGCCGTGACAGGTATTTTAACGACCCTGATCGGAACTTATGCTTTAGTAGGCGCCGCTTTGTGTCTCGTCTGGATTGATATCATTTTTTGGCGTGATCAGGTTGAGCTTCACTAAGCCACTTAATTAGCGGCTTGACCTGCATGCAAGAAACTAAGGTCATTGAAATCCGTCACAGTAAATCGATCATTTTCCCACATCAGTTTCGTCACGCTAGCATTGTCTAGCATTTCGCGACCATCAATGTTGTAGTGAACATAATTCAACCACATGAGCGCCGCTGTCCCGTGTGAGACGACCAATACTCGCTCCCAGTCTTTGGCGACTGCCTCTACAGCAATCGCACGCAAAGTTCGATTCAAGCGTTCCTGCACCATGCGGTTCGTTTCCGCCTTGTTCGGGTGCTGATCCATATTCGCCGTAAAAGCTGCATCTGCCGTCTGGGCCAACGTTATTTCTTGATTGGCCAATGCATCGTGAAAGTTAGCAATCCCCATGGTCGCTAAGGAAAAATCATTTGCCAGTTGACCTTCGAACTTGCCGTAATTTTCTTCACGCAACCCCATCAAGGTCGTCACCGGTATCGGTTCATCCAAACCGCTCAAAACAAAATGGGCAGTATCTACCGCGCGGGTTAAATCGCTGGCAAAAGCCGCGTCAAAGTGAATGTTTTTAGTCTTAAAGCCTTGACCCAAAGCTTTAGCGTCCGCAATGCCTTTTGGCGTCAGTGTCGAATCGGCCATGCCTTGCACTCGTTTTTGTACATTGAATTCTGTTTGCCCATGACGGACAAGATAAAGCGTTGTCATGTCTAGTTGACTCCCATAATTTTCATTTTTCCTGCGACAATGGTTTAAGCCAGTTTCAAATAATCTGCCAAATAGTTTGCCACCCCATCATGCTGATTATCGTTAGGGGTCTGCGCATCGGCGATTGCAAGAATCGCAGGACGGGCATTTTTCATCGCAACACCATGACCCGCAAACTGCAACATATCAAGATCATTCATGTCATCGCCAAACGCAATGATATGCTTTTGATCGATTCCGTATTGGCCCGCCACGTAGGCAAGTGCCCGTGACTTGCTGGTATTCTTACTTGTCACTTCAAGCGCAGTGTATTCACCACTCCAAGCACCCCACGTTTTGGCCGCCAAATGCGGATACAATGCGTTGACTTGTTTTGAAACTGGATCAAAAGTTTTAGCCGTCATAAACATCGTGACCGAAATAGGCGGCTGCCGCAAACCTTGCTCATCTAACAGCGCCTTAGGATGCGGACGATCTGGCAAAAACGGAATGTTCGCGTATGGTCGATCAGCCACCAGCAACTGTTTCCCTTCTGCCACCATAACTTTAAAGGAGAAGTCGCGTTTTAGCTGCCGTAACGACAGTGCCACCGGAATGGGAATGGTGACCTCTTGCTCATAACGCCAGTGTTGGTGCGGGATGTGAATCAGCGCACCGTTGAAATTGATCATCGGGCCATGAAGCTGCAAGTCGTCGTAGAAATGTTCCGAAATCGAATCCGGACGGCCGGTTGTAATGACAACGAGATGTCCCGCGGCTTGTGCCTCGCGGAGGACGGCAATCGTGCTAGCGCTTAATTGTCCATCCGCATTCAAAGTCGTGCCGTCTAGATCCAGTGCAATAAGATAGCGTTCCATGCAGCAGCCTCTTTTCAAAATTTTTTCTTAGTGATGTGTCTAGCCATCTAAAACGCGTTCCCCTACAATAGATAGCAGTTAGAAAGCGAGGAAATCATGGCTGAATCAATTGTACTTTATACAGATGGCGGTAATCGCAATACAGGAAATCAGGCGGGTGGATCGGTTCGCCCCACGGATAAAAGCGCATGGGCCGCGTTGCTGATCTACGGAGATCACGAAAAAATGCTATCTGACGGCGACTATGGCCGAACGAATAATTATATGGAAATTATGGCCGTTATTCAAGGCTTAAAAGCCCTCAAACGCACAGATATTCCCGTCGATGTTTATTCCGACTCTGCTTACGTCATCAACACCATGCAGCAACGTTGGTGGGTAAAATGGCAACAAAACAATTGGCGCAACCATGGCAAACCAGTTAAAAATGCCGAGCTTTGGCAGGCCTTGTTGCACCAAGTCAATCGCTTTGAAACGATTACCTTTCACAAGGTCAAAGGCCATGCCACCAATCGCAACAACAATCGCGTCGATGCGGCCTTGAATCAAACCATGGACCAGCTTGACGATCATGTTTAACTATTTTACCCCTGATGGCCGAGAAATGCTTCACCATAAGTCTCAGCTAAGAAACTATGAATCACCTGCTGCATGCGCTGCACAGAAGGTGATTTTTTTATGGTCGGATTGATCACGAGACACAGCGTCCGCTCAAAGGGCTCAGAAAATGGATACATGTTGACATCGCCAACTAACTTCTGCACCGCTAGTTTCGGCAAAATGCCCATCCCCAAACCTGATTCCACCATCGACAGAATACTTTGGTCATCAATAGAATAATTAATTGCATTGCTTGACACATGGTAGCGGTCCAACGCATTTTTGGTATCTCGATCATAGTCAATCTGCTGCAAAATGAAGTTCTGCTTATCGACATCGGCCTGTGTCACTGTGCGGCCGTTTTTAGGCTTGAATTGCTTGGGCGTGATGCAGTAGATGGGATCCTTTAATAACGGCTCTACCACGACGCCAGGGCCAACTGGTAAGGAGGAAAAGCCAATGTCGGCAGTTCCCAGTCGGACCGCCTCAACAATCCGGTTAAAAGTGCCTTGCACCACGCTAATTTCAATGTGCGGATAGCGCTTTTTGAAGCGACGGATAATTGTTGGCAGCCAATTCGTCGAAACCGACGAGAACGCACCAATGCGGATACGGCCGGTATTAACCCCATTAATGTTGTCCGCAACCTGCGTCAGCTGCTCCTCGAGATTCTGGATGCTTTGAATAATCGGCAGCACCTGCGCCCCGTCTTCAGTTAGTGCCACTCCCGTTCGATTACGAATCAAGAGTGGGAAACCCAGTTCTGTTTCCAGCTGACTGACACTATGACTCACGGCACTCGGCGTTACATTCAGCTCCGCCGCCGCTTTCGCTAATGTGCCGCGCTCCACAACCTTGCTAAAAACTTCATAAGAAAAGTTAGCCATTTGCCCCTCCTTGATGTGACACCAACTGTCACTTCGTTGTGATAAATCCTTTTAGACTAGGAATAACAGCTGTTCGTTCCTTTTAAGGTGAATAAAATTCATCATAAACTGAAATAGTTGAGCTTTACTCAATCATACAAGCCGTTTTACACTAGTGTCAATAAGAAAACGTTGGTACTTCACCAAAGCATCAACGTCATAAAGACGTCGGCACCCGTTTTAATCGCAAACGTCAAAGGGGGATTCATCATGAAATTCGCAACACGTACTCAAAAAACTGGTCATTCAGGTTTAGAAGATCTATTTGCTGCTTCTGGTCCAAATGTCATTTCATTTGCCGGTGGTTATCCAGATCGCGATTTATTCCCGACAAAACAACTTAATCAGGCATTTAGTCAAAACTTTACAAGTGGCGATAGGGAATTGCTTCAATATGCCAGCACAGAAGGTTACGAACCATTACGTGCCAAGATTGCAGCTCGTCTGCAGACGACTGGGATGCAGGTCGACGCCGATGACATCATGATGACCCAAGGCGCTCAACAAGGCATCGATCTAGTGGCGCGGTTAATGTTGGATCCAGGCGACGGTTTGGTTGTTGAAGCCCCAACTTACTTAGGTGCACTTGCTGCTTTTAACGCCTATCAACCCACCTATTACGAAGTACCGATGCAAGCTGATGGCATGGACATCAATGCTTTACAACGCATTCTAATGAGTCGCAAAGTCAAGTTCATCTACACCGTTCCTGATTTTCAAAATCCTACTGGGGTTGTGATGTCCTTGGCCAAGCGGCAGGCAATCATTCGCCTCGCCAACCAGTATGATGTCATGATTTTGGAAGATAATCCGTATCGCGACCTTCGTTATACTGGCAAAGCCTTGCCGACGATCAAGTCACTCGACACAGAAGGACGCGTTATCTATCTTGGCAGTTTTAGTAAAATTCTTTCTCCAAGTCTGCGCATGGGCTGGTTGGTCGCTGCGCCCAATCTTTTAAAAGAGTTGCTGGCCTTAAAAGGCGGCAGTGATCTGGAATCCAGCAATCTGGTAATGCACGGGATCAATACCTATATGGAAAATAACGATCTTGATGCACATATCAGGGAAATTCAGGATTGCTATCGTGAGAAAAAGAATGCCATGGTGGCGGCGATGAAGCGCTATCTGCCAGAAGAAGCGCACTTCACTAATCCTGACGGCGGCTTCTTTATCTGGCTCACCATGCCAGCCGGCTTCGATATGGGCGCGTTCATGAAAGAACACCTATTACCGGAAGCCAATATCTCCTATGTGCCATCAACCAATCTATATGCGACAGCGGCTTTGTCCAACGGTGCCCGGTTGAACTTCACTGGTCCTAGTCTGGCGCAAATTGATACCGGCATGAAAGCTTTGGGTCCAGCATTAAAGGTTGCTCTGCAACACAATCTGGTTGCCGAACAAGCCTAGGCTATAACGCGTTCAAAAAAACTCGGTTAACCTTAACAAAATGACAACGTAACGATCACATTTTCGTCACACTTTGCCGGTAGTATTGACAGCATAGAAGTGAGCCACCCACTCATTCCTAAACCCCAACCTAATTTTCATTTTTCTCCTCCAAAGAAAAATCGGTGATTGGCCCCCATCCGATCACCCAATAACAAAAACGCCCGCTGCGATGGTAGCGGGCATTTTTTTGTTTTGAAGACAAAAAATCGCCGCACACTTTTTCAAAGTGTAAACGGCGATTAATCAAACATCCATCAGTTGCTTAAACTAACCGATCAACCCCGAAGCTGGCAGGGTCATCTTTCTTGCCGGCTTTCTTTTCAGTATCAGTGGTCGTTGTCTTTTCGGTCTTTTTATCAGCAGATGCCTGACCGTCTTTCTTATCATCCTGCTTCTCATCGGCTTCTTCAGGCTTCTTTGGCGCAACTTGTTCACGAATCTTTTCTTCGATTTCCTTAGAAATTTCCGGATGTTCATCCAAGTAGTGAGATGCGTTGACAAGTCCTTGGCCCAAACGTTCCTTGCCATAGTTATACCAAGAGCCAGACTTGGTGATGACATCAATGTCATTGTCTTTATCGGTTGCCAAGTTAATCATATCGGTATTGTGTTCAATCCCGTGACCAAATGACATCGTGGTTTCAACCGATTTAAACGGCGGTGCGACCTTATTCTTAGTGACTTTCAGTTTGCTAGCGAAGCCGACAACATCTTTGCCGTCTTTCACCTGCTGCCCACGCTTGACTTCAATCCGCACAGACGCATAGAATTTCAAGGCACGGCCGCCCGGTGTCACTTCTGGGTTGCCAAACATCACGCCAACTTTTTCACGCAATTGGTTAATGAAAATAACCAGCGTATTGGTATTGTTGATCGAACCGGCCATCTTCCGCAGTGCCTGCGACATCAGCCGGGCTTGCAAGCCCACATGGCTATCCCCGATGGCACCTTCAATTTCAGCCTTGGGAACCAAGGCTGCGACAGAGTCAATGACAACAATATCAACAGCCGCTGATTCAATCAGCATTTCAGCAATTTCAAGCCCCTGTTCCCCAGAGTTTGGCTGAGACAACAGTAAGTCGTCAATATTTACGCCAAGTTCCGCCGCATACTTCGGGTCCATCGCATTTTCGGCGTCAATGTAAGCCGCCTTGCCGCCTGATTTCTGCAATTCGGCAATAGTCTGCAACGCAATCGTTGTTTTTCCGGTACTTTCAGGACCATAGACTTCAACGATTCGGCCACGCGGTAACCCGCCGACACCGAGTGCAAGATCCAAGGATAAAATGCCTGTTGAGACGACATCAACCTTCAGTTCCGGTCGATCGCCCATCTTCATGACGGCACCTTCACCAAAGGCTTTCTTGATCTTCTGAAGGGCTTTTTCTAGTTCGGTATCGCGATCTGTAGCATCGGATTTAGCATTATCATTCTTTGCTGTCGTTTTCTTAGCCATACTTGTCTCCTTAAATGCGCTCACTGGCGCAAAAGTCTGTGTGTAAGCACCTTGGTCACAATAGCTCAACCAGACCACTTATATCCCAGTCTTTAACCATGCCAGTTCACGCTTTGTCTTATAAAAATGCGCCAGCAGTTCCAAAAACCTGTGTACGCTATTTTAAACATATACATCCGAGTATCAATTTACGCTGTCTCCATTATCGAACATGCGTTTGTTTTTTGCAAGCTTTTACGTTAAAAAAGTCATCCCCAAAAATTGTTTGCAGGTGACTGCTTTATTTTACCTGATACTGACACCTTTTTGGTAAAAATGACGCGTTATTGTGGCACACAAGCATGGTATGATGAGGCGATTGGCTTGATACTACAAAAATAGGTAAACGAGGAAAATGAAATGATGTTCATGGGTTCTATTGTCAATGGGTTGACGATTATCGGTGGCGGGGTCTTAGGCTTGATTCTCCACAGTATTAGCGATCATGCTAAAGATACTGTCACCAAAAGTCTTGGGCTTGGTACCTTCGCATTGGGCATTCAAATGGCCTTGCAGACAAAAAGTTTTATTGTTATGGTCATCAGCCTTTGCCTTGGCGGCTTGATCGGTGAGTGGTTGCATATTGAAGATGGCATGAACCACCTCGGTTTGATGTTGGAACAGCGCTTTGCCCGCGGCAATCAGCATTTTGCGGAAGGGTTCGTGACCGCCACCCTGATTGCTGTCATCGGTGCCATGGGTATTTTAGGCGCGATTCAGGCGGGCGTTTCTGGAGACAATACCACGCTATATACTAAATCCGTCATGGACGGGTTCATGGCGATTATGCTGACCGCGTCACTCGGGGTTGGCGTGATCTTTTCCGCGTTGCCAGTGATCATTTATCAAGGCACCATCACACTCTTCGCCAGTTTTTTAGTCCAATTCGTGCCCAAGGCATTGATGACGAACGCACTCCGCGAAATTGGTGCAGTCGGCGGCTTAATGATCTTGGGGATTGGGTTAAACTTGATGGGCATTACTAAAATTCGTATTTCTAATCTGCTGCCTGGCTTGCTAGTCCTTGTTGCGATCCTAACTGGTCAGTATTTTCTATGATTAATGATTGAACCATTTAGGAGGAGGCTATTGGCAGATCATAAACTGACCGGTTTGAACGGTTGTGGTGATAAATCAGAGCAGATTTTTACCAAAAAAACGACCCCTGCTTCACTGGCATGGGTCGTTTTTTTTGGTAAAAGTGCCGATTATGATTCAGAAATTCGGAATGAGCCGCTGCTTTTGGCGATGGAAACGATAGTAAACCAGTTTGCAATGCCAATCACGCACGACACCCAGCAAGTGCGAATTGGCATCATAATACCAGTAGCGCAGATCATCTTTTAGGTACTGCTGATTCAACCATGCATGATCGTGCCGCAAGAAAGTATAACTTTCAAGCATGTCCTGCTCTCGCCAAACATCAGGTAATAAGAATTGGCTACGGGTAAACCGTTTTAAAAACCGATCTGAATAATAAACCCGCTCAATGCGACCGACAAACAATGCCGTCTCGCCTTTACCCACATATGGCGCCATGGGCACAACAATCAAACCACCGCGTAAACGTTCAAACCAGTCTGTTTGCTGACTGACGTTAATGGCACGTGTGACATCCTTGGGTAACCGAAAATCCAATACTAAACCATCCGGGCGTCGAACCCGAGCAACGATGTGTCGTTTTTTCATATAAAGTTCCCCCAAAACAAGTGAGCGGTCTTCAGCGCGGTTAGCAGCCAGCGTGTAAGCGTCCTTGGCCGTGATGGTCGCTCTTTGACCATTGCGGCCAAGGTCCTTACACGCTGGCTGCTGCGCTGAAGAGCGCGTTATGGTGAGCGCGAGCAGGAGCGCTTAGAAACCGGAATATAAGTGGGCTTGAACCCAAATGGCCCGATCTTGGCCATTTGGGTTCAAGATCCTTATGTATAGGTTTCTGCGACTGCAAGCGCGTTATAACTTGGCCTATAGGCGACTTGTACTAATGGCAAAAGTTTAACACTAAATGACCTCATCTGCATTGAAAACGCTTGTTTCGACAAAGTTTTTTTAAACAGTTCTGTCTGTAAAGCATTGTTCTACGCTCTTTTTTAAATGTGAACAATGTCGCCACAAAACGATAACCAATTGTTGGATTTGTCTTCACATTTCGTTCACACCCTGCCGGTACTATAGGAAACATAGAAATGAGCCACCCACTCATTCCTACAAACCCCAACCCAACTTTTTCATTTTTACTCCTCCAAAGTAGCAATCGTCGATCGTCCCCCAAACGATCGCAACAAAAGGGCCGCCCACCCAGCGGTCCTTTTTGCTGCACCCGATCACAAGCAACGTGAAAAATTTCCAATCAAAAATGGCCTCCTGACCGAACGTGTCAGAAAGCCATTTTGGTTAATTAACGATTAAATAGATCATACAATGCATCCGGTGTCTGTGCTGCTTGGAAACTCTTGACAAAGTCTTCGTGTGTCAGCAACTTTGCTGTATTGGACAAGTACTTCAGATGACTGCCACTGTCATGTTCCGGGATCAAGAAGGAGATCACGGCATTGACAGGCTTGCCGTCAAAGGTTTTCCACTCAACAGGTTGCGCCAAGTGCAAGATCAACATAGCCGATCGTTTGATGGTTTCATCTTGAGCATGCGGAATGGCGATCCCTTTTTCCATCCCTGTTGATCCTTCCTCTTCACGCGCTACGTACTTTTTGAAAATGGCGTCTGCGTCGGTGGCAAGTCCATCCTTGACCGCCATGTCAGCTAGATAATGCAAAACATCATCTCGCGTCTTAGCTGGTACGTTGACCTCAATAAATTCTTTGTTGAGAATTTCGCCAGGATCAAAACTTTGATCATCATCGGTGGTTGGTGCAGGTTGATTGCGAGCATCGTCGACAGCTATTGGGGCAGCAACGACATCGTCATCGGCAGCTTCGGTTGCTAACGCCGCTTCAACAACACCGGTTTTTACACCACGTTTTCTAGCCGACCGACCCGCGATCATGGCAAGCAGAACACCTGATGCTGCGGCGCCTACCAGAATCCATGCAACCCAGAGAAATGGCTTATTGACCAACGGCAATACGATGAAGCCGCCATGTGGTGCAGGCACCTGAATGCGTGACATGTAAGTCAAAACAGCCGCAATTGCCGAACCAACCATGAATGCTGGAATATTCATTAACGGATTCTTCGCGGCGAATGGAATCGCGCCTTCTGTGATATGCGTCGAGCCAAGAAGTGCATTGACATAGCCAGCACTGCGTTCATCGCGGTTATAAGCTTTCGGGTTGAGCAGAACCGAAATCGTGGTTGCCAACGGCGGGGCAATGCAGGCCGCTGATACACCAGCCATGAAGAAGTAATTGCCTTGTGCCAGTAGTGCCGTCCCGGTCAGATAAGCCGCTTTGTTAATCGGTCCGCCAAAATCAGCGGCACACATCACACCAACGACAATACCTAGAATGATCGGGCTGGAGCTTTCAAGTCCTTTTAACCAAGCCATTAAGCCTAAGTTCATCGCCTTCATTGGCGTATTAATCAAAAACATAATGGATCCGGCAATGAAAACGCCTAATACCGGATACAGAAAAATAGCTTTTAACCCACGGAACTCTCTGTCAGGCATGAAAGCAAATGCCTTTTGCAATAATAGGATGACCAATCCGGCCATGTAGCCACCAACAATAGCGCCTAAGAACCCCGACCCGTTGCCGCCATTATAAGCAATCATGCCGACTGCCATCCCAACGATCAAGCCGGAACGCTTGGCAACAGCTTCACCAATATAAGCAGCCAGCACTGGCACCATGAGTCCCATTGCTGCACCGCCGACTGCATTCAGCATGGCTGCAAACTGATTGTATTGAGCGTTCTTGGGATCGGCAGAATAAATGCCCCAGAAGAAGGAAATCGCAATCAGGACACCACCGGCGACCACTAGTGGCAACATGTGTGAAACACCATTCATCAAACTCGTATAAATTTTGTTCCCGATACCCGCTGAACTAGTTTCGGTCTTTTCACCGGCTTCAGCCGTGGCTTTGCCACCTTTAGGCATGAACACCGCCGTATCGCTGCTTAACGCTTCTTGAATCAGTTTAGCCGGTTCGCGAATGCCAGCAGCAACTGGGACATTGACCAGTGGCTTGCCAGCAAAGCGATCGGCGTCGACATCAATATCTGATGCGATGACAACCCCTTTAGCGCCGCTGATTTCTTCTTGTGTCAACGGATCGTCCACCCCGGTTTGTCCGTGGGTTTCGACTTTAATTGTCAATCCCATTTTCTTAGCCGCTTGTTCCAAGGCTTCCTGCGCCATGTACGTATGAGCGATACCAGTTGCACAGCCTGTCGCGGCGATTAAATCATACTTTGCCATTACTTAACCCTCCATCTTGCGAATTTTGATTTGTCCTAACAACTCATCGGTATTTGAAAAATCAGTGATCCATGCCTGTCGTGCCGTGTCACTGCCAGCCGCAATCGCCAGTTTCAGCGTCTCTGCCAGATCATGATGCTGATACAACCCGGCTAAAAAGGTCCCAAGCATCGTATCGCCTGCACCAGCCGTGTTTAGAACGGCAATTTTAGGAGCATTGCCAACCAGCGTTACATCGTGATTCATGAACAAGGCACCTGCCGCACCAAGTGACACTAAAATGTTCTGTGCCCCAGCTTCCAATGCCCGATGACCTAGCGTAATCATGGTCGTTAAATCAGCCTCCCCGGTCTGGTGGAACCAATTCATCAACTCAACATCGTTCGGTTTGACCAACAGCGGCTTGTAAGCCAATGCCTCAACTGCTTCAGGATATGCACTGTCAATGATCAACTGGAATCCATTTTTTTGGCTCAATGCACCCAGCTTTAATAAAAAGGCTGGCGCGATGCCTTGCGCAAAACTACCAGACACGCATAACCAATCGTCTGACCCCAGCGTGGTTAATTGTTGGTATAATTGATTTAATGTGTCCGCACTAATCTGCGGCCCCGGATTGACCAACTTATACTCCGTATCGGTTGTCACAACCCGCGCAAAGACATTAATCCGGGTAAAGCCAGCATCCTTATAAAAATGATTTGGCACACCTTGTTGCGTTAAAAAGTCGGCGATGTAATCAAGCGTAAACCCAGCACCAACGCCAAGCGCCGTATTGTCCACGCCACGCCGTTTCAAAATGCAACTGACATTCACCCCTTTACCATTGGCTTGCACATCATAACTGTCGGTTCGATTAACCGTATTTGGCGCCATCTGTTGGGTTTTAATAAATAGATCAATTGCGGGATTTAAAGTCAGGGTATAAATCAAGTTAAGCGCTCCTTTGTGTCGTTTGTTTTGCTTACCCTTATGTTAACCGCTTTCAGCCGAAAATGGTTTTCAGTTTCAGGCGAATCTACGCCAGTACTGAAAATGCTTTTCAGGAGGTTAAATTCATGGCTACACTCAGTCCCACCGAAGCGTACCTTTGGGATTACATCGAAAATCATCAGCAAGCCGTCGTTAACGCATCCATCACCCAACTCAGTACTGCGGCCAATGTCTCTCCTGCCACCGTTGTTCGCACCATGAAGAAAAAGGGGTTTAATGGCTATACCGATTTCCGTCACGATTTGCTAAAACGCACAGGCGATGCCGCACCGTTCAGCATTCTTGACCAAGTTGACGACCAAATCAAAAAAGTCATTATGCAAAACCAAGTGGAAGTCTATAATACGCTGGAAAATTTGAAGGTTTCTGTCATTGAAGACTCGGTTCAATTGCTAGCTAAGGCCGAAATCGTCCTGATTCTTGCGCGCGGCTTATCTGAATCAATTGCGTCGGAAGTCACTTTAAAATTGCAGCTCTTAGGTAAATACGCCGAGTTTTTCAGTGATCCAAATATCATTCAAACGATTGCCGGTCAGGTCAGCCCGAAGGCAGTCGCCATTACTATCACGTTGAATGGCGAAACCCCAGAGCTTGTTGCTGCAGCAAAGACTTTGGCGGCGCGCGACATTCCGCAAATCATTTTGACAACCAACGCAGAAGCGCCAATTGTCCAATATGCCGATGAGTTATTCGTCGGGTACAAATCTAAAGCCGCTTACTTCGACAAATATGAGGTGGCATCACGCCTGCCGCTGCAAGTTATGAGCCGTATTTTGCTGGATAGTTATGTTGTGCGGAAACGTGGGCAGAAAAGTTAACGGTCACTAGCAGGCTCTGATAACTTGCTCGTAACCACATAAAAAGGCAATGATCACTTGAGAAAACAGTGATCATTGCCTTTTTCACTTCATCCAACCATCAACTATGCTTTTGGTAGCGGCCGATGTTTAAATAGTTGTGTAGCGGCGACCGCTTGTTGCCAGCCAGCGTATAAATTCTCGCGCCGGGCTTCTGACATCTGCGGTTCAAACCGCTTGCCGATCTTGAAAATCTTTTTGAGTTCATCCGTATCTTGCCAGAAGCCAACCGCTAATCCAGCCAGAAAAGCGGCGCCCATTGCCGTCGTTTCCAAATTTGCCGCTCGTTCCAACGGCTTACCTAAAATATCGGCTTGGAATTGCATCAAGTAATCATTTTTAGCAGCACCACCGTCAACACGCAAGGCGGGAACAGCGATTTGGGTATCCTTGTACATGGTATCGACCACGTCGCGCGTTTGATAGGCTAGTGCCTGCAAAGTCGCCTTGATGAAATCGGTTTTCGTCGTGCCGCGTGTCAGCCCGAAAACCGCACCGCGGGCTTCAGCATCCCAATATGGCGCCCCCAAACCTGTGAAGGCGGGCACCACATAGACTTCATCATTACTGGTTGACGCATTGGCGGCCGCCTCCGTATCTGGTGACTTTGCAACCAACCCCATTTGATCACGCAGCCACTGAATCGCTGAACCGGCGACAAACACCGAGCCTTCAAGTGCGTAATTAATTTTGCCGTCAATGCCATACGCAATCGTTGTCAACAAATTGTTCGCGGACATGGTTGGTTTTTCACCGGTGTTCATGACAATGAACGAGCCGGTGCCATAAGTATTCTTAACCATACCGGGTGCCAGCGCCAACTGACCGAAAAGTGCACTCTGCTGATCGCCGGCCATCCCTGCAATCGGCACAGCACTGCCAAAGAAGTGATAAGCCGCCCCTTCGCCGTATATTTCGGAGTTACTGTGCACTTCAGGCAGGACCGCGCGCGGAATATTCAGCAGTTGCAGGATGTCGTCATCCCAATCCAACGTATGAATGTTAAACAACATGGTTCGACTTGCGTTCGTATAATCAGTCACGTGAATAGCGCCACCAGACAACTTCCAGCTTATCCACGTATCGATCGTGCCAAACAATAATTCGCCATTTTCTGCGCGCTGCTGGGCACCGGGAACATGATCCAAAATCCAACGAATTTTAGTCGCAGAAAAATAGGCATCAATCAAGAGACCGGTTTTCTCATGAATAGCATCCCCATGCCCTGCTTTGCGCAACTGTTCAGCAATGCCATTCGTTTGCCGTGACTGCCAGACAATCGCGTGATAAATCGGCAAACCAGTCTTTTTATCCCAAACCACCGTCGTTTCGCGTTGATTCGTGATCCCAAGTCCGGCAATTTGACTAGGCTGAATCCCGGTCGAAATGAAGGTGTCTGCGATCGTTGACAACACGGCTTCCCAAATTTCATTAGCATCATGCTCAACCCAACCAGGTTCAGGAAAATATTGGGTAAATTCTTTTTGCGCCTCACCCACCATGTTGCCGGCGTGATCAACGATAACCGCCCGCGTGCTGGTGGTTCCTTCGTCGATTGCCATCATATACTTGTCTGCCATTTTTGTATCCCCCTGCTAATGACTGTTTCCGCTTTCAATTCAGTATACCGGATGTAGCGGAGGAGGTTAAGGTTCAGATGGTTTAAAAATCCCACCGCCTCAAGTTTAGCCTTATTGCAACGATTAGATCCGACATGCTATAATGAAGATACAAAGAGGGGCGCTGGCCTCAAACAGCACTCCCTAACAAGACCGTCACCAAAACTTCGTCAAAAGGTTTGGTGACGGTCTTGTTGTTGTCTAAGATTTGAAATTGACATCGTTGCGACGCCTTGATACTGCATGCTATAATGAAGACACAAAGGGGAGCACCGGCCATAACCGGTACTCCCTTGACAAGACCGTTGAAGACGGTCGACATTCGTTTAAGCAATCAATTAAGACCGTCAAACTCTGCCAAAAGTTTTAGTGACGGTCTTTTTTCTACCATTAGTCAAGAAAAAGCTGATTTGATCACAATTCTCTTTTCTTTGCACTTTGATTTTGAATTGCACGCTCTACTTGGGTCGGTTCTACCTAAGTTTTGGCGTACACTAAACTAGGCCTCACAGATATTGACTTTCTGAGGCGGTACAATTCGTCTAAGCGAGTGGTGATTTACTATTCGGGCATGAATGTTGTTGAATCATACAACTCGTTGTTTAAAATCAGGTGGTGCATGAGCCGGTTAAACTGACTCATTGCGGCGATGGCAATTTTCTTAGTCCCGTGGGACTGAGCGGATTGCTTTTTTCGTTTGTAGTTTGCGCTGATCAGCGTCGGTTGATATTGCGAGACGCTGATAATGTTTAGGATTGCCCTGTACAAAATCTTTCGGGCATACGGGTTCCCACGTTTTCTAATGTGCATTTTTGCTTCGTATTGTCCTGACTCATAGCGAATCAAGTCAATTCCAATATAAGCATTAATCGCATTGGCACTGTGAAAACGTCGCACGTCTCCCAGTTCTGCGATCAAGCATAGTGCTGTTTTTATACCGATTCCTGGGATCGAAACAAGGAGCGGCACTTCGCTGAGGTTTTCTCCCAAAGTTGTCATTTCTACGATTATCTGGGCCTTTAACTGATTGATGCGTTCAACTTCTTTAGCCAAGGCTATAACAGCTCTGACAGCGTGTGACTGTGGCTCTTTTGCCGGCGCTGAGTTTTGAGCTAAGGCCAATAAACGGTTGGCCAGTTTCATAGCTCGCTTGAGGCCTATCTTTTTAGAGGTCTCGGTTAAGATGATTTCTGTCAGTTCATTCTCTTCGTGAGACAGTACGATCGCTGGGTGCGGAAATCTTTGAACGATGTGCCAGTAGAGAACACCGTCAGTCGAGCTCATAAAATGCTCGATTTCCGGAAAGGTTAGCTGGAGCGCTCTATGCAGACGATTCTTGTTGGTTACAATGTCTTTATTAAACTGCTGATACGTCCGCTCTAGATCGTGTAACTCTGTATAAACTGGGCTTTCCTGATAGGTTGGCCTGAAGTGATTTTTGATCATCGCTCTGGCTAAACCCACCGCATCCAGCGCATCAGTTTTTGTATGCCTGAATTCTTCCATCACTTTCTTTGCGGCTAATGGATTGAGTTCTGTATATTTCCAGCCGTCTCGCTGTAGAAAGGCACGCAAACGACGAGAGTACATCGCGGTCGCCTCGTATATGATTAGGGGTGCGTTGAAGCTATTGAGTTCATCACTTAATAGCGAAAATCCTAACCGATCTAACCCAATTTTAAATTGCTTGATAACGACGTTATCAACAAGTACCGCTACATTGGCGTTCTCTTTACTGACATCAATACCAAATACACATTCCATACAACAAACACCACCTTTGAAGTTGTTTCACCGATTCACTCATCCCAATTTTCAATACACGGCGTCTTGCGCCAACAGACTGCGAACGAGTTTCTTGGTGGATCAAGCGAAGTTGCCAGTTTGATTTACGACGTCAAAGCGCCAAAAAGACCTACGGCATGTCAACTTCAACACCACTTTATCAAAAAAGAAAAGTGACGAACCAAGATTCCGTCGAGTCTTGGTTCGTCACTCATGTTAGTCTGTTTGATTGTCTAGGATTGCTACCACAATCGTGATGATGAGCGCAATCAATGATAGTATGAAACCGCCAAAGACCAGCATCAGCATCAAGGCGTCAGCAACGGACAACTAGGCACCTCCCTTCGTATAGATTTTGATCATCGCGCATAGGCGATCACCTCACAATACGTTGGATTTGCCAATCATCATTCACTTTCTTGTCTCATCCATTATGCCATACCAAATAGCAAAACGCTTAGAGTCGCAAAGATTCTAGGCATTTTTTAATTGCTCGTGTCACCGTGGCAGCGACTGCTTTTGAAAGCATGCAACAGAGCTCTCTATAAGTAGTACCAGCGTCATTTTATAGCTTGTTCAGCAAATATAGCGTGTATAGTCAGTCCTGTAACTTCGCACATTGACGGACACTTTTGTTACACAAGCAATGATGTTGGCAGTTTACCTCACTCCAAATATAATGACATCAGAAAGGGTGATGCACATGACGGTTAAGACTAGTCGACAGGGGAATTCAATTGTGATCCCTATTCCTGTCTCGTTCAACATTGGTGAAAATGTTGAATATCAACCAAGTATAGATAAAAATGGTGTCATTCGTTTAACACCTGTTAATCAGAATATTTTTAAAGCAGATATGACATATGATCTTCGTAAGGCCATCAGGAAAGAAAATATTGGCGATAATGGCACCCCTGACGGATATGAGAACGTTTGGAATGATTAAAACAATGTTCCAAGGAGATCTACATTGAGTCGCGCGCTAGGCATGAATATGGTTGGCCATATTTCGTCAGTTGGCAATACGTTTCTGCGAGTGTTGGTAATCAAGGACTCTGCGTACAATCAAAGCACACGACTGATTGTGCTAGTGCTGATTTTTGGGATTGTGCTGGGAACATTTGGCATTATCGGAAAATAGATCTTATTCTCACAGAAACGAATCAAACAGACTGCAATCACCAGAAGCTGATGGTTGCAGTCTGTTTTAATGGAGCCTCGACACACGATTACCGACTTTCATGATCAGCAGTCGAAGATGACCGGCGTTTTTGCCATGGTAATTGATTTCGTTGTGGTCGATTACGAATCGCGTGTAACAATTTGGCTTGGCGATCGCGGTCATCATGCGCCTCGATTTTCTCCAAGTGAGCAAATGACTCAGCGGTTAGCAACTTAACATGCTGTGGTAAATGTTGCTTTAAGAAGTCGCGGATCACCGTTTCCGGCTGATCAAAGGTCAACGAATAACTGCCACCTTTTTTGGACCAGAACGTGACCATTGTTCCTTGCTTGATTTGCTCAGTAATGACCCGATCATAGCGCGCATAATCACTGGCATGTGCGATGGAACCATAAGTGATGACCTTTTCTTCTCCAAGTCCTTGCCGATAAAGTCCGACACTAGCCACTAGAACAGCCACAAAGACCAATCGCAGGTTACTGATCGTATTGGTCGTCCAAAACAAAGCAACAATTAAAATAGCTGCAGCAATGGACAAAGCTATTTTGAATTTGGACGACTTCGTTTTGATTTTTAGCTGCCACTGCTGCTGCAATTCCAGATAGAGTAATCCACCAAGCAAAACAGCGGTTGCTGTCACGTCAATCATTTAAATGCCTCCTCCTTCAGTTAACCAACATCTGCCAATTCACTTAAATGCTTACCATTCGGCGATGGTCCCGTCATAGTTCTTCCATGCCGGGTTGCTCCAAACAAGACCTTCTTGTGCAACTTCTTTGATCTTGTCTTCGTCCATATCAATGCCAAGACCTGGGCCTTTTGGCAATTGAACATAACTGTCTTTGTATTGAAAGATTTCTTTATTTTTAACAAAGTCCAACAGGTCAAAGCCTTGGTTGTAATGAATGCCTAAACTTTGTTCCTGAATGAAAACATTCGGCGTGCAGGCATCGACTTGCAAGGTAGCGGCTAAGGAAACTGGACCGTATGGCGCATGCGGGGCAACCCCCATATCGAAGGCTTCGGCCATTGCAGCAATCTTGCGGGTTTCCAAAATACCGCCGCAAAGTGCAACATCTGGTTGAACAATATCAACGGCTCCTTGGCGGAATAAATTCTTGAAGTCCCAGCGCGTGTATAACCGTTCGCCTGTCGCCAGTGGTACCGAAACTTCGCGAGCAATATCATCAAATGACTCCCAGTTTTCAGGCAAAACGACTTCTTCTAGGAACATCGGATGGTAAGGTTCCAAAGCATGCGCCAGAACTTTCGCCATTGGCCGATGAACCCGACCGTGGAAATCAATTCCAATTTCAAGTTGATCACCAACCTGATCACGAATTGACGCAACACGATCAACGACAGCTTGCACCTTGTTATAAGAGTCAATATAGTGCAACTCCGAAGTCGCGTTCATTTTAATAGCTGTGAACCCTTTGTCAACGCGTTCTTGCGCTTGTTCTGCAACATCAGATGGCCGATCGCCACCGATCCACGAATAAACTCGGATCCGATCGCGCGCGGCACCGCCAAGTAATTCATAAACTGGCAGATTCAAGGCTTTCCCTTTGATGTCCCACAATGCCATTTCCAAACCAGAGATAATGGTGCCATTGATCGGACCGCCACGGAAGAAGGAACGATGCATCTCCTGCCACAGGCGTTCGATTTCAAATGGATTCCGGCCAATGAGTTTTTTCCCCATCTCATTGGCACCTGCAACCACCGTTTCTGTTTTTGTGCCGGAAATCATCTCACCCCAGCCAGCGATACCTTCATCCGTCAGTACTTTGACAAAAATCCAACGCGGCTTGACCTTATAAACTTTAATATCAGAAATCTTCAATTTTATTGTTCTCCTTTCAAACTGCAGCAACAACAAGTTACGCTTGGGCACTCTTTTCATTCTGAGCATCCATGGCTGCGTTCACATGCTTAATACCATCAAAGAAGTACCAAACACCAGCAAAGATCACGAGCAATACCGGAATCGAAATCAGCGGGTGCCAAGTAAAGGCGAAGTAAACCGCAAAGCTTTGAATCATTGAAGTTGCCGCAAATGACGAAATGTAGAGCGAGTTTGCGCCGAGCTTGATGCCCACTGACTTCGCAATTTCTGTCAGAACAGGAGCCGTCGTGGTTCCGCACCAAAGCAGTGAGGCGGTCACAACTAAACCGATAATGATGTTCTTTAAAAGATTCCCATTTGTCAGTGCCACAACAAGAGCAACCCGGAAAGGTACAACCGCCAAGTCAGCAAATGGCAGCACTTGGTTACCTGGTAAAACTAAAGCCATTAAAATGGTCAGTGGGATGATGATCAAAGCGGTCGTGATAACATCGGCATTCCCGACAACGACTGCCGCATCCAACCCGATAAACAACTTCCGGCCCTTGAAACGTTTCTGTGACCATTTTTGTGCTGAGTCGGAAATCGGCATCAGACCTTCCATGAACAGCGAGGTCATTTTCGGAATCAAGACCAGCACAGCCGCCATAGAGACGCCTAATTGCATGACCTTCATCAGATCGTAACCAGCAAAGAAGCCGATTGCCATCCCAATCAAGAGTCCCATAATCATGGAATCTCCAAAGAAGCCTAAATATTTTTGTGCATCACGAATCGAAAATTTGTTCTTTCGCATGAATGGAATCCTGTCAAGCAGCCAATTCAACGGCCACGCAATGACCAATGAGGACAATGCAGAAACTGTTGGCAGCGAAACCCCAGGCATGCCGAAGAATTCTTCGGTCATTGGCTGTGACCAGTCGGCAAGTTTAAAGGTGACTAATGCCATCACAATTGAAGAGCCAACTCCCAAAGCGATATTTTTAGTGACGAAGTAAACCATGACACCGACAATGGCCATGTGATGATAGTTCCAAATATCAACATCCAGTGTGTGCGTGCGCTTGATAATCAGTAACACGATATTGACGGCTAAAATAGCAAAAATTAAAATAGCGATAATTGGCGAAGCCCAAGTCACGGCAGCAATTGAACCCCAGCCAACATCTAAAGCGGTCAAATGCGCGCCAGTGCGTTCAACCATTGCCTTGGCAGCGGGACCGACATTGGTTGTCATAAAGTCCAAGATCAATTTGATTCCCGCAAACCCAATGCCTAACGTTAATCCGGACTTAAAGGCCTTATCAATCCGTAGGCCAAAGATCATACCGATAATTGTGATAATGACTGGTAATAGCACTGTTGGTCCAGCTGCAATTAGCCAGTTAAATACGTTCATTACGATATTCATAGTGTGGTGATCCCTCCAATTTTGTTGGTAGATGCCAGTTTTGTTGATGCGTGTTCTTATTTGTCCTTAACAGCGTCATAGATCTTATTGAGGGTATCATCAGCACCAATACCAGTCAGAAGTGGCAACCCGTGAATATACGGTACGCCATGAGTCTGGCCTTCAAATTGTCCGGTTGTGACGAGCAAGTCATAATTTTCAACCTTACCCGGGACTTCCATTAACTTGGTTTGGGTTGTTTCAACATCAACCCCTTTTTCAGCAAGAAATATCTTAATCTTAGATGCAACCACTGTTGAGGTTGCGATTCCGTTACCACATGCAACTAAAATATGAGCCGCCATTATAATTTCCTCCTAAATTGAAGTGCTTTTATCAATGTTTTCCTAACAACCTACGCCTCAAAAGTTTTGCTGAGCAGTCGATAAAGCGTCTCAGCATCTTTTGCATTGGCAATTTCATGACGCAAGTGATCGTCTTGAATGACCTCAACAATCTTTTGCAGCATTTCAACTTGACCATGTGGTTCACCGATGGCCATCATGATAATGACATCTACATCCAACTCATTTTCCACATCCCCCATATCATGAAACTTCACGGGGTGCGCCAATGTCGCGACTGAAATGCTCGTTTTTTTGACTAGTTGATAATTCGCATGGGGAATGGCAACGGTTGGCCTTGGAGACGGTAAGCCTGTTGGATACTCGGCCTCCCTGTCAAGAATTGCCTGCTTATAGCCGGCCTTAACGTAGCCTTGCCTTTGCAGATTGTCAGCAATTTGACCCAATGCATCGAGATTGTCTTTTGCTTTCAAATGAGGCAGTAATAACTTTTTATCAATTACTAAATCAACAGCCACTGATCAATGCCCCTTTCAAAGTGTGTTCTTGATATCAACAAATGCCTGCAGCGATGCAGCTAACCCGGCAACATCACGGTTAATCAGGTCTTCTTGATTGAACATGTTGGATCCAATGCCTAAATAGCTTGTTCCATGCGTTAACAAATCCTTCACGTTTTTAAGCGAGACGCCGCCGACCGCCATAAGCGGCAGTTTTCCCAGTGGTGCTTGAATGGCCTTGAAAAAGCCTGATCCAACTGTTGTAGCTGGGAATATTTTGACAATATCGGCACCTTTATCGAACATGGTATGCACTTCGGTTGGCGACATGGCAGCCGGCACTGTGATGACCTTGTGTGCCTTGGCATAAGCGAAAATGTCATCCGTAAATTCGATGGGGCTGAGTATGAACTTAGCACCTTTCCCAATCGCATCTTTTGCTTCATCCAATGTGAGCACGGTCCCAGCGCCAATTTTGAGCTTGTCGCCATATTGCGCATTGCCATTTTCAATAATGTCCAATGCGTGTGGTGTGTTCATAGTCACTTCAACCCCAAACTGATCCTCGAAACCTGCCATGGCTTGCATGATTGCATCAGCTTGGTCTGGCGTATAACCGCGCATAATGACCGTAAAAGTTGGATATTCAGATAATTCCATGTTTTTCCTCCCAAATGCGTTCTCTGGTGCAGCAACTGCTGCAAAAGGACCTCGTTCACAATGGTCAAAGTGCCACCCATCGTGCCTTATCCCATTCATGTTTCAGTCACTAACCGCGCCAGTTCACACTCTTTTATAAGCGCTTTCATATCTTCTTAAAATGTCATAAGCTTGTTGCCCGTTTTCGGCCTTGAACAAAGCTTTCAGAGTTGCTTCGTCAGCAATGATTTCGGAAAGTTCTTGAATGGCCCGCAAATGTTGATCGGTATCTTTCACCGCGATCGGCACGATCATGCGAATACGAAAACCATTTGGATAAACAACTGGCTGTTTCAAGATGTAGAAACCAAACCCATTGCGCAACACGCCATTTTCCGGCACGGTATGTGGGATTGCCACCTGCGTTCCAATAAAACTGTAGTTGTCCGCGGCTGCTGTCTCTGCCATGAGTGTCTGGCGAAAAGGGTCGGTTACATAGTCCAACCGTTCGAGTGGCCGAATTGCCTGTTGAAGCGCTTGTTCCCAGTTGCGACTGCTACCAACCTGAATCAAATCAGGCTCAGTAAAGTCGGTCAGGCGTGGTTGGTCAACCACGGGGAGCTCTTCAACCGTCTGATCCGCTAGAAAGCGGCGCAGTGCGTGATCAAGTCCAACGGCATCCGTCACTTTTGCATGCTTGCGGACAATAGCCGTCAAAGCGGAAATACCGGTTTGAATATTTTTGACCCCGATGTCGTTCAACACCCGGTAGCGCAATTGCACTTGTTCATCGCCGCTGAGCAGGGGATGAATAATATACTGTCGTGCTGACGTCTTGAGGGGCACGGTTGTAAATACAAGATCGTAATCCCCTGAAAAATGTTCAAACTCCCGCGCTGATGTTGCTGAAAGAAAACTAATTTCCGGAAATAAGCGCCGCAGATTCTGAATCATGAGTTTGGAAACAATCAAGCCATTTGTGCAAACAACAGCCGCTCGTTCCTTACTAACATGTAAATCAGCGGACTTTTCCAGTTCCCCGTCAAAGTAAAAAGCGATCAGATTGCGCTCATCTTCCGGAATCGTTTTCCCCGTCAGTTTTTCAAGTGGTTCAATAATGGCGTTGATCGTATCGACTAAGAACCGATGTCGGGAATCAGCAGCCATCACCTGACCAATGCCAATATCATGCAGATGCAAGCCATAACGAACGCGAAAAATAGCAGGACGTAGATGAGCAAGCAATCGTTTAACGAAATCGTCTTGGTCGGTAATTTTGATGAAGGTTTGCTGTTCAAATTTTGCGACCATGGTTTGAATAGCCTTGACCAAATCCGCATCAGCAACGCCAACATCCCCGCGAATCGTATTCGCCGAAAGCAGGAGAATGACCAACCACTCGGCATCCGAGTCATTTGTCAGCCATGCTTTAGGCATTAACGGCCTTAGTGCCGAAAACTCCTCGGTATCACTGATCTGATGCTCGAAGTAATGATGATCGCTTACTCGATGAGACAGGTTGCGTGTGACATTCATCAAAACCGCCAACATCAGGAAGCTGAACGATTCGTCTGAATAAGCCACATTTCGGGCATTTTCAACCTCGCGAACAAAATGAATGACCTGTTCGGTTGGTAGTTTGCCAAGTTGTTCCATCGAACTGCGACCATCGTCGTATTTCAACAACTGCGTCACGAGATAATTCAATAAATTGCGAATGGCCAACTCCGAGCCTTCGATAAAATAACCTGCTTGGCGCGTATACTTCAGTTTTAATTGCCGCGTACTCAGAAAACGCGCCGCTGCTTTCAGATCCGCTGAAGCTGTGGTTCGACTGACACCGCTAAAATCATAGATATGAACCAGCGATAACAACTCATCGCTCACAAGCAGGTACAGGCAAATGAGCAGGATGCGCTCCTCTTCTTCGCGATAAACATACGGTTGCGGTTCTTCAGTCGCTTGCAAATTGAAAAACTCAGCAATCTCACTCGATGTGACAAACTCGCCTCGCGGTGTCCGCGTGATCTTTGGGAGTTGATGATCGACCAACTCTTCATTAATCTGAGACAATGCATACGCTAACTGACGACGAGTAATGCCAAACTTCTTTTCTAAATCACCACTTTTCAAATTTGGATGACGAATAATTTCTGAAAGGATCTGTAAGTTGCGTTTCTTCAAACAACTCTCACCTCCAGGTTCAATTTCAATTGTACGAGACAAATGGCCGTTGTGACGGCGCTTTCATTCCAGCTTTTGTGCACCCTCTCTTGGTTTGCAATGTACAAGGTGTACTCCCCAGTTCACAGACGTTGGCAACAAAGGCTTCTGTCAAAACAAAAATGGGCAAAAAAAGAACCCACAAACACGAAGTTTGTGAGCCGTTGGTACTTATTCGAATCATTCGGAGACTTTCTGGTACAAATCGACAAGTTCCCCTGCCAAATCGCGAAAAGTAATCGCCGTCATCACATGGTCCTGCCCATGCACCATCAGTAACGATACCGGTTGATGTTCGCCGCTTGCCTCAGCGGTTAGCATGCCGGTTTGTGCTTGGTGTGCCTCCGCCAGAAATTGATCGGCTTCTTTGAGTTTGGTTTCAGCTTGAGTAAAATCACCAGCTTTGGCAGCTCTAATTGCTTCAACTGCTGCCCCTTTTGCATTGCCGCCTGCCATGATTAACTGCATGACGACAAGTTGTTGTTGTTCATCCATAAAAGCGTCCCCCCTTAATAGCCTTGAGCGCCAGCACTGTCTTTATGTCCTGCAAGCAAATTGTTGACGCCTTTTCGGCCTGTTTATGCCATCAAATCAAGCGCTGTTTGTAGAACATGATCGCCTTTCATCAGGCCGTAATCTTGCATATTAATGACCGCTACTGGAATCGTCAGCGTCTTTTTAAAGTCACTTTCTAAGTAACGCACTTGCGGCCCAAGCAGCAACACATCTGGGTGCTCAGCTGCTAATTGATCCTGAGCATCGGAAGCTGATGCGGCAAATATTTTGACATGAACATCTGTCTGCTCAGCAGCATCCAGCATTTTTCTAACCAACATACTGGTCGACATACCTGCTGCACAAACCAGCATGATCGTCTTCTCATTTTCAGCCATGATTCTTTTCCTCACTTTCAAATGGACGCAACGTTGGCGCCACCAGTCCAGTCGCCGCCACCTGACTAAACCAGTGACCTGATTTTTTGAGTGACTTTGTTTGATTGCGTAGGTCATTACGAATCAAACCGTACCGATTCTTGTAAGCATTCAGCCATGACCAGCAGTCAATGCCGGTCCACACGAAGTAGCCATGACAATTAGCCCCTTCTGCGATAGCCTGGCTTAAGAATCGCAGGTGATCGGTCATAAACTGAATGCGATAATCGTCTTGGACCATACCGTCTTTCAAAAACCGTTCTTCGTTTGCTACCCCTATACCATTTTCAGCCACAAACCAAGGCAGATTGTCGTAGCGACGCTTAATGGTCATTGCAATGTCATATAATGCGTCTGGGTATATTTCCCAGCCTTTATCCAAATTCATTTTTCGGCCTGGCATGTCGTAATTGTCAAAATAGATGTCAGGCAACCACACTTGTAAGCTATCTGGTGAAACAGCCGGGGCTTGCACCCGGAACGGGTGGTAATAGTTAACCCCAAGGACATCAATTCGGTTGGCAGCAATCACTGCGAGTTCATCAGGAGTTGCCTCCCATAAAACGCCATCTCGTTTGAGTCTTGCTACCAGCTCTTCTGGAAAACGGCCATGAATAGCTGGCTCTAAATAAAGATCATTCGCCCACTGTTCCGCAAATCGCGCCGCAGCTAAGTCCTCAGGTGCTTGCGAGGCCGGATAAACCGGTGTCAGATTAACAATTGTGCCAATCGTTCCTTGCGGCTGCCGATTGATCTGCCGAAACGCCGCCACAGCTTGGGCACTAGCTAAGTTCAGGTTGTACGCAGCTTGCACAGCCATCCGCCCATCGACAATATTAGGATAGTGAAACTGATATAAGTATTGGCCGTCAACGATGACTTTAGGTTCATTAAAGGTAAACCAATGCGTCACCTGATCGCTATACAGTTCAAAACAACGCGTGGCAAATTTCACATAGAGATCCACCACATGTTTTGACTGCCAGCCGCCATATTGATGTTGTAACGTCACTGGCAAGTCAAAATGATGCAGATTCACATACGGCGTGATACCAAGTTGATGCATAGTCTTAAAAACTCGGCGATAATAATCGGCCCCTACTGGATCCACCGTGCCTGCTTCAAGATCGTCAATCAGGCGCGTCCACTGAATCGAGATTCGTAATGCCTGCACGCCTGCTTGCTTCAACAAAGCAAGATCGTTTTCATAATCGTTGTAGAAGTTCGAGGCAACATCCGGACCAACGTTGTGGTAGAAGTCTTGTGGCCGAGTATGGTAATGATAATCAAAAATGTTTTCGTGATTTTTATGAAAAGTGCCTTCTGCCTGCGGACCGCTGGTTGCCGCTCCCCAGACAAAATCAGCATCAAATTGAATGGTCATGTCTTAGCCTAAATGCGCTTGCCAGACGAGAAGCTAGTCTGACTTGCGCTCCTTTCTATACTCGATTTCTGATGTCAGCGGCTGCGTTGGCGCTGTTGAAAATTAACTGCGGCGCCGTATAAATTGGCTTCAGCCTGAAACTTGGCAATGCGAACGATTGGCCGAATGGGGGCAATTTCGACTTTTGCCATCACAACATCGAGCGCCTGATTCAAATCTGCAAGCAAGTCAGAATTTTGGGAAATGCCACCGCCAATGACAAAACAATCTGGATCAAGACTGTACTGCAAATTGAAAATGGTTGTTGCCAGCACCTGTAGTATGTCACGAACGGCTTTCTGGGCTAATGGCTGTCCGGTTTTGGCCAGTTCGTAAAGGGCTTTCCCGTCCAAATCAGTGCCATTTGCCCGGTTGTAGCGATCAGCCGCGTTCACAATGGTACCAAGATGACTGACCGTGTCGTCATTGCCGTACAACATATAGCCAAACTCGCCGCCTAACAGATGCCGACCACGATGAATCCGGCCATCCAAAACGACCGCACCGCCAACCCCAGTGCCTAACACCAGAAAAATGACGTCACGAACATCTGTTGCTGAACCGGCCTGAACTTCTGCCAGTGCGGCGCAATTCGCATCATTTTCGATGGTGACAGGCAGCTGGAAACGTTTGGTCAATTCAGCCACAATTGGAAAATGGTGAATATACGGAACCGCACTGGCACCGCGGATGATGCCGGCAGTTTGATCCACTGAACCGGGACTGCTGATAGCCACACCGGTAATGGTTGCTTTACGCTGCAATTCACGAACCTGAGTTTGAAGTGTTTGGTAAAACAAGCCCAAGGTCTGCGGCGTTTTGACACTGATTTGGTGGGAGATGCCAGGCACCTCATCGTAACAACCGAATTTAAGGGTTGTGCCGCCAATATCAATAACTGCTAAACTCACAGCGCCACTTCCTTTTCTTGATCACGCACGTAGTCCAACGCCAATTGACAATAAGTCATGTTTGCCCACGAAAACCACGTTCGCGTGAACTGTGTAGGATCGTCTTTGTGCACGCCTTCATGACATTGGCCAGTACCGGCTGTTGTGGCAGCAATCGTGGCAAGTTTTGCTGACTTAACAGGTTCACTTTTAGCCACCAGCCCTTCCATCGCCACTGCAATCGGCCAAACATATTCCGGCGGGGTGTGCTCGCTACCAATACCTGCCAAAGCTTCTCCTTGGTAGTAGTACGGATTTTGTCTACTCAAAATAAAGGTTTTGGTTGCCAAGTAAATCGGATCGTCAGCTGCAATGGCCCCCAGAAAAGGTAAGCTCAACAAACTTGGAACATTCGCATCATCCATGAAACGTGTCCTGCCAAGGCCATCCACTTCATACGCCAAACCTTGATCCCCGCTCGGCAACGTTTGAATCGCATACTTAGCAATGCCTCGCTCAATTGCTGTCACCAAAGTTTGTGCTCGTGCAGCCAAGGACTGGTGATTGGCCGGAATCAGCGGCAACAAGCCTTTCAAAACCGTTTTTGCAAACAAATTGGCTCCTCAATTTTCAAGGCAAGTGCAACGATGATAACGAATTCTTGATAGTGGTCTAGGCTGTTACGCCATGCATCGGTAGTAATCGCATGGGCGAAGATAGTTCAGAATACGTCTGGGACGATGGTTCAGTGCGGATTGGACTGCTTGAATTTCAACCAGGGTAACTGCTCTGAGAGACTTCCCTTTCGGGAAGAATTCCCTAAGCAGTCCATTGGCGTTCTCGTTTGTGCCACGCTCCCAAGGCGAGTACGGATGTGCGAAGTAAATCTGGGTTCCAACAATCTCTGATAACTTGGCAAACTCGGAACCATTGTCAAAAGTGATACTCTCAAATTCCTTGGCCCCGTAGTCGTCGATCGTGTCCTGCAAGGCTTTAAGGCAGGTGCCCGCATGATAGTCAGGAATCTTGACGATGATCTCAGTCCGGCTGTACCGTTCTGTGAGCGTCATTAATGCTGGCTCATCAGCTAAGCGAATACCCTTGACCAAGTCGCCTTCCCAATGTCCCACGCCTGTGCGGTCATTCACGGCCGCAGGACGCAACTCGATTGAGTCGCCGTATATCTTCTTATTCTTGCGCTTGTGGGCGTTCTTATAGCCTTTGATGCGGCGTCGGAGCTTCTTGGGAAGTGTCATGTTGTCTAGCTCAAGCAGCCCGGCGTCGATGTAGCGATACACAGTTGTCGTTGAAGGGCAAGCCTTGCCCTGGTCGCGATAGAAGTGTACGAAGCTATCAACGCTGTGTACGCGCGGCTTACGAGTAAGCTCCCTGGAGAGAGCCTTGAAGAACGCACGGCCGGTCTTAAGAAAGGCGTAGTGACCGGTTCTATCGCGTTTACGGTCGTGCATGGCTTGGGCAGTTTCCGCAAGATAGACTTGACGCGAGTGACGCTTCGAGTCGAGCTGAGTTACAGATCCACGCGTGATTTCTCGTGAGATTGTCGCTTTACTGCGATGAAGCTTCTGTGCAATCACGGTCGCGGTGTCACCAGCAGCCTGAAGGGCCTGAATTGTAGCACGGTCGCTAAAACTGAGTTGTTGGTAATGCTTGTGAGTGTTAGTCTGAGAGTGGGTCATGAAGATTCCTGCTTTCTTGTTTAGCTAGCACTAACAAGAATAGGTCTTCATGGCCTTTATGGTCTAGTCGTCAGGGTGTTGCACTTGAATTGTAAACTGGGGCAAACAAATTGGCTGGAATATGGTACCCATATTCACACCGGTTATCACTCGGCCGGAAGCCATCCCAGATGAGCCCAGTATAAGCAACAGGGGTGCCATAACCGTTATTTGGCAAAGTATCGTTAGCTGCAGTGTCACGCCGGCGGAAAAAATAGGGTGACTGTTCATGATGCTGTTCCTGTTCAAAAATATCTAAAATGACCGCGAATGTTTCCCAAAAAGTCGCATCAAACAGCGCTGCATCGCCTGTTTCAGTATGCAACCGCAACGCCAACGGC
Organism: Lacticaseibacillus paracasei subsp. paracasei; assembly: GCF_000829035.1. Taxonomy (NCBI): domain Bacteria; kingdom Bacillati; phylum Bacillota; class Bacilli; order Lactobacillales; family Lactobacillaceae; genus Lacticaseibacillus; species Lacticaseibacillus paracasei. The sequence continues at coordinate 2,760,412 of NZ_AP012541.1, forward strand.
AACGGTGCACATAGCGTATCAATTTCGAACTTGCGCTCCCAGACTTGTGGTGAAACCGAAATATTGGTTTCATCGTCATCGCGCCAATGAGCCGCATTGGCCGTCTGATTAAAGGCATTGGCATACGGATCAAGCTGCACGAACGCCAATTCTCGTCGTAGGACACCTTCAAGAATCGGCTTTAAATCGGGCACGTCTTTGATGAGCTGTACATAAGGCAACACTTGAAAGGTTGCGTCTCGTAGCCACATCGCCGGAATATCGCCGGTCGCAACAAAGTAGGTCCTATCCGCCTGCCGACTTGTGGCCTTCATCAGCGCATCCGGCAGTAAAGTGCGAAACATTTGCTGAGCCGGGGCATATGGTAATGGATGCTCATCAGCAAAAGCAGTAAGTGCCGCTGCTAACGGTCGGCTGTCTTCAGTCATAACGACTCCTTTTTCGATGCTAAGCTGATGTGTCGCGGATAGATACCGTACGTCCGAATCTCTCCCGGCTTAAAGGCTGGCAGCTTAAATGTGGTGACATCGGTGGCAAGCGTTTGCTTCGTTTCATGATTGAGATTCAATTGACGAATACTTGCCGCAACTTCAAGGATAAAGTCTCCTGCTGTTGCCACAGTGACATCGGTCGGGTTATAAACGCGAACTAGGTAGCCGGCATGGTCAGGCGTTTCACTGACACTCGACACAACCAGATCGCGACTCACCAGTTGCACAGGTGACTGATGCACTAGGTTTGTCTGATTAGTGTTGATCGGGAAGTATTGCAAAGGCGTGGTGAAACGATCCAACGTCTGTGTTTGATAGCCAAGGCTGCCAATTGCCAACGACTGAACCCGTCGTTGCAATTCCGCCGGGACAAAATCAGCATCAAGGCAAATCCCGCCTTGCATTTGCCGGGTCCCTAAAAGTTGACTATCAGGCGTCGGCACATACTTGGTCTGCAGGCCAGAGGCATCACCAGGCCGCCGTTTTAAGTCAGGTCGGCCAAGGTACCCGACACCGCGGAACATAGTAACGGCTAACTGGTCAAATTGATCACCAATCAACTGAAATTCTTTTTCGCCTAATCCTAAGAAGGTCCAGCTCGTTTTGTCATCGTGCGTATTGGCAAAATGAATGAGCGGCCGCAATGCCGTCGGTTCTTCATGATAACCAATGGCGCGCCAATCTTTGAGATGTGGATCAATCACCGGACGAGCGGCAATTCCGAATGGCGTATCGGCAAAACTCGTCTGTGCTTGCACCGGTGTATTCAGAATTAAACGGAGTCGATGATCACAAACGGTGTTTTCAACGGTAAATTCAAAATGAATCACCGGATCATCAGCGGCCAACTTCAAGACCAAAACATACGGCATCTCGACACTGGCCTTTTTGGCTGCACGTTGAGCTAGATCACTTGGCAACTGCCATTGACCACGAAAGACAAGTTCGCTTACCAGTTTCCCTTGCTGACCCGTGACCTCGGCTTCAGCCAGCGTCAAGTCCAGCAGCCAGTCTTGAAAAGCCGGCGAGTAGTCATAGGTATCACCTTCATCACCGCCATCGTCAAAATGAATCGGGTTCACAAACGATTGCTTCGTGCGTCGATCAACCAACACCAGCTGGCCCTTGTCGAATGTCAGCGTGTAATAGGCGTTGCTAATCGTTGTGCTCGGCTGACGATCCGTTACGCACTGGCTCGCTTCCTCAAGCGTGAAGCCCACCCAATCCATCGCCTTCATTGTCAATGGCACGACAATCGTTGTCCGATAATAAACATCAGGTTTTTCCTGTGCTGGATCGCGCCGCAAAACGGCGTTATCAACTTTCACCTGTTTTAAGATTTCATACGTGACAACTTCACCATTTTCATCTTTAAGTGAAAAATGCTTGCCACGCGTTGCCAGCGTGATCTCACCATTTTGATGAACGGGCCGCACCGTTGGATTCCAGAAAAAGACATTTAGCGATGCCGGTGCTCCGCTAGCCAGTTTGCGTAAAAGATAATCGCGGACTGATTCTGCCAGTTGTAGCGCCTCAACACCGCGTTGGTAAATATCTTGATTCGTCGCATCTGAATTGCAGCCGCCTGATGAATCATGTGCTTGGCCACGGGCGATGGCACGCCAGATATGAGCCACCATCCCATCTTGCGCTTCGATGCCTTGATGAGCCGCAATCACCATCATCGGTTCAACCACATCGACCATCAAATGCTCAAGCCGATCGTACAAATGCTTTAAATCTGCTCGCGATGAATAAATGCCGCGATGAATTTTCGATGCTGACGGATCAATGAACTCGCCTTGATAGGTTGGCAAATCAGAACTTGTTGCTAAAGCTTTGAAAAAATCCGGATAGTTGTCTTCTACCAATCCAAAGTCGGACGTCTGCTGATTGGCGTACTGAAGTCGATCCTTCAAGTTAAAGTCGACTGCTCGTTGATCACCACCCACTGGCAGCGCTAAGTCATGTGCTTGCGTATCTGTGGCAATACGGTGTAGCAAAGCCGCCGTATCATCGTTTTCAATTAGGTCAACGCCTGCATAGTAACCATTCTTGATATTAGCCGCTAGAACTTTTGAGCCATCATTAGCCGTCCAGTAGAAGTAACGGGCATTCTTTTCATGCGGCATCCCGCGCCAAAAGACAGTGGCGGTAATGTCAAAACCTTGATAAATCTTCGGCATATCCTGTCCTTGACCAAATGAGTCAGGCAGATAGCCAACTTTCATGACGCCGCCCAAGTCAGCCGCTAATTTGTGGCCAAGCTGCAAATTACGAACGATGGCTTCACCACTCGTTACCATCTCGTCAATTTGAGTGTACCAAGGGCCAATGAAAAGCCGCCGTGCTTTGACAAAGCGCATCATGGCTGCTCGTTTATCCGGGTTTGTCTGCAGATAATCGTCGACAATCGCCAATTGCCCATCTAAAAGGTAACTATCCAGCTGATTATCGGCGAGTGCCTGTAAGACTTCTGCCATGTGATAGGCAAATTGAACCCGTGCTTGCTGGCGCGTGAAATACCATTCGAAATCCCAATGTGTATGGGCAATAACATGAACTTTCTGCATCAAATAAACTTCTTTCTATTCTTTATCGCTCGTTAAGTTTGCAACTCATTAAGCTGCTGCCATTTGTCGCTCGTTGCGTTGATTCATAATGACAAACGGTGCGTAAAGGAAAACATCAAAGATCACTAATACCAAGGCGAGAATGACGGGACTCATATGCAAGCCGCCAAGAATCCAGGTACTAAAGAAGATCGGTTCATTACCCGAGTTAAGTACCACCAGCGGCACAACCCAACCGATTGACGTCACTACATAAGCCACAAGGGCATTAAACAGCGGTACGACAATCCAAGGAATGAACATGATCGGATTCAAAACAATTGGCAGTCCGAAGATCACCGGTTCATTAATACCGAAGCAACCTGGCACCAGCGCCAATTTTGCAACTTCGCGCTCCTTTTCGCCTTTTTTAGCAAAAATCAACATGGCAATGATGAGGCCAAAGGTAGCACCGGAACCGCCAATCATGGCGTACACATTCGTCATGGTGTTAGGCGCGATCGAAATATCGGCAAAACTTTTGGTTTCAGCAAACTTAGCAACATTTTGTAAGAATAGCGGTAACCAGAAGGCCGATACGATCCCCCAAACAATGTTGAAGCCGTGCAAGCCAAGGAACCACAGAATTTGTTCTAGTAAGATGACAACAATGATAGCTGGTAATCCTGTGCCCACGGTCAACAGCGGCTTAATCACGACCGTCGCGATCAATTGAATTAAGCTTGCATACCCCATCGCCTGCAATCCAATTCGAGCAAGCCCAAAGAGCAACAACACTTCTGCCATTGGAATTAAGGCAAAAAATGAATCAAAAACATTTTGTGGGACGCTGCCGGGCATTTTGATCGTGAATTTGGAACGGCTAAATGCCGCGAAAAGGGCAACAGCCAACATTCCGACAATCAAGCCGGTAAACATCCCTTCATAACTAAAAAGTGATGACGCGAAGCCTTCAATCACCTTCGCCTTAGGATCGGCAAAGTTCACATTGTTGGGTACCATCACAAAATATGCAGAGAAGGCTAACAACGTGGCGATAATAATGTTCATACTCTTGTTTTCGTCACGCTGTTTTAATTCAACCGCGTAGGAATAGGCGCTTGAGATCACGACAATCAACCCAACGATGCCAAGAGTTGCGACGCCTAAATAACCGAATAAATTGCTAATACTTGTCAACCAACCCCAGTGAAGAATTTGAGACTTAATCAAGGCATCCAACTGCATCTTGATTAAGTTAGAAAAAGACCCAATCACTGTAAACGGAATCGTTCGAACAAAGGCGTTCTTGACCGCCTGTAAAATCGTGTTGTTTTGAACCCACATTGATGCTTTAAGCAACGGTTCTTGAAGCTTATCAACATTGAACTTCATCATTAACCACCCCTAAGTAGATTTTGTTGGGACAACGCGCTGTGATATTGTCAGTTTAAAGGCGCTTTCATTTTTTGTAAAGACTTATTTTTATCTTGTGTATACAAATTTTGAGAAATAGAAAAATGTTAATATACAAATATTCAAATAATTAACAGAATGACATGCCAAATATCTGACTTGTGTTACAATTAGTGAACAAATAATCCAGCTGAGGTGACATCGTTGTATCTATATTGGGAAATCTATTCCGACATCAAAAAAGACATCCTGACAAATCATTATCGCGCAGGCAAACCGCTGCCAACTCAGGAAGTTCTCGCCAGAACCTACCACACAAGTCGTTTGACCATCAAAAAAGCCCTTCGTATGTTGCAAGATGAAGGGCTAATCTATACCAAACAAGGATCAGGCAGCTTTGTGCGCGCTCAAGCACCAGACGACGACAAGGAATTGTTGCCGCTTGATGCGCCAATTGGCGTGACTTATTCGCATCGTGATCAAAAAATCACCAGCAAGCTGCTTTATTTTGACGCCCGTTTACCAAGCGCAACTGAGCAAAAAAATCTTGGCATTAAAAGTAATGAACCTGTCTACGATATCAAACGAGTTCGCCTCGTGAACGGGCATTTTTACAGTCTAGAACACACCACCATGCCGACCAACATCGCGCCGCTCGACAAGAAAATCTTGAAGGGCTCGATTTATGATTACCTTGGCAGTAAGGGCGTTCAGTTAACTGATGCCCGACGCATCTTGTATGCCACCGAAGCTGATGAAGAAACAGCCGAGGCACTCCAAATCAAACAAGGCAGTCCAGTGCTGGTTATCGAGCAGACCGCCTATGATCAAGAAGGTCACGCATTTGAATACTCGGTTTCAAGCTTCATCCGCGACCACTCGCGATTCGTTTTGAATATCCATCGCCGCTTGCCGGATTTACCGCATTAGTTTGGGGCTGTGCGAATTCATTGAAGCTGTGATTACTGACAGCCAAGATGAGGAAAACGGTCCCTCTGTACGCAAAGGGCCAGACTAACGTTTCTTTTGCCGTGCCAAACTCCGCAATCCTCGACAGGTAATCTATGAGACAACAAAAGCCGGACAAATTTTCCTCGCATGGAAAAATTTGTCCGGCTTTCTTTACCAGTTTTAACTTGTTCTAATCTTGTCTTGCTACATTGTTTAAATTCAGTTTTTAACCACCGCTAGGCTTTCAAAGGTTCCTTCAACATGCCATCAGTTGTTTTACCGCAGGACTGATAGCTTTCTAACAATCCCAGTTTCATGAAGACCGTCTGTTGATAAGCAATCTTCGCATTCCATTCAACGGTTTCCAGAATTTCTGTGGCATGATGCAAGTCTTCGGAAGTGATCAAAACACCATGGCTGTTTAAGAGGAAGATGTGCTCTTTTGCCGCATCTCCGACTTCCTTCAGGCCATTGTAGACCGTGTCTGCAAGTTCCTTGGAGCAGGCTGGTGCGTATGGCAGTACCCGAATCGGACCAACTTCTTCAGTAACTTCGGTGACATTTGGCATATCCAATCCGGCTGTTGCCCAGAACATGGATTCTTCAGCATGGGAATGATAGACACAACGGATCTTGTCGTTGGCCCGATAAGCTTCTTCATGCATGTTGATTTCACGGGTCAGACGACCAACGCCGTCAATCAGTTTGCCGGTTTCAAGATCAACCACCAAAATTTGGGTTGGTTGCAACTTGGCATACCAGGCTTCAGACATCATGGTTGGCGTCATAATCAGATAATCTTTGCCAGCTTTAATATGAATATCCCCGTAATCAAAATCCTTGTCAGGGGTGATCCGAACGCTAATGTTGCCACCTGCAACATTGGTATTCTTCCGCATGAACATTTCGCGGGCCACTTCGGCTAAATCTTTCCGCTCATTGTCAAAGACATATTGTTCGGTCATTTTGAAATTCCTTCCTTATTTGTCCGACGCGCCAATAACTCTTCCCGTCTTTTTTCAATCTTTTCCTTGCGTTTGCGATCATAATCGCCAAACAAAATTGGATTGACTTTGACGTAAAGGATCACGGTGGCAATTCCCATCAAGAGACATAACCATGTGTTACCGCCTAGCAAAGCAATTGATATCCCAATCGTATCTAGGAAAACCAAGAATGATGCTAAGGTTTTACTCACCTTTATCACCGCGTTTCTTATCATGACTGGTCTGACTGAAATCCAGTCCGCTAATGTCATTCAAATCAACATCATCAGCTGTATCATTTTGCTTATCTTTGGCAGCCTTCTTTGATTCGTTCGACGCTTTCGCATCGCTGAAGTCCAAACCGCTGAGATCGCTCAGATCAACATCGGTAGCATCACTGCTGGTTGAAGCCGGTGCTGTTGGCGCAGCTGCGGCCGTGACCGGCGCTAGTGCACCGTAACGTTGACTCGGTAACTTGATCTTGATTTGATCGCGGTACAACCAGATGAACCCGAGTGTCCAAAGAACCGCCAACGCGATTGCCCACCACTGACCATTGAAAGCTTGCGCGAAGAACAAGCGGAAGTCCGGCCCTTCAAATGTGGACCATGAAAGCTGCTGACCAGCCTGAACTTTAACAGTGCCGGTTGATTTGGCCAAGTTCGTGATAACTGGCGCAAAGTACGTGGCACCATATAAGAAGATCGGCGTAGTAATGATGCCCAATGTGATCATCCGCAACAGGTTTGCCCCAGTCAGTAACAACGCAGCGTTAACAAAGGACAAGTTGATGATGCCAGCGAATGGCAAGACGGTGTTGTGCGGCAAGATCATGGCGAAGACCAACATGATCGGCACCAGAATGATCACCGTAACCCACAATTCGTTACGTCCGGCAAGGATTGGCCAATCAAGGCCGATATAAACCTCACGACCTTTAAAGTGTTTCTGCATGAAGCCGCTCATCGCATCAGCAATTGGTGATAAGGCGGTCATGAAAAGTTTGGAGATCATTGGGAATAAAGTCATCGCAGTTGCCGCTTTAATCGCTAAGTTCAAGGAGCCAGAAACGGAATACCCGGCACCAAAGCCTAATAGCACCCCAATCAAGGCACCCATGACGGTATTGTCACCCCAGACACCAATTCGCTTTTGCAACGCATCAGCGTCAAACGGCTTGTTCATAATCGGAATAAAGTCAAGCAACTTATTAAGCGGTTGCAAGATGACCGCGAATAAGGTGATAAAATGCGGTACTGTGACACCCGGCATGCCTGTCAAATCCTCAATATGCCGTTGCCACATATCACCTGCTTTCAGTTCGAAAACAATTTGAATCCCGGCAACTAAGAATCCGAAGAAGGCATTGTGCGTAAAGTACAAAACAACGACGTAAGTGAAAATCTTGTTCCAAACGTTCCACATATCAACGTTCAGGGTTTTGGTCCAGTTGAACGTCAACATCACGAAGTTAATAGCTAATAATAACGGGAAAAATAGGAACGCGGACTTGTACGACCAAGTGATGGCAGCAACCCCGGTCCAGCCGGCATCAATCGCATTCAGGCTCAAATGGAAGAGCTTGGACATGGATTTTGCCGCTGGTGAAATAGCCTCCATCATGTAGTTAACGACCAAGGTCATGCCGGAGAAAGCAACCCCCAAGGTCAAAGCGGCCACAATTGATTTTTTGAACTTCAACCCGGCAACCAGACCCAGAATCAACATGATCAATGGCACGAAGACCGGTCCACCCAAATTCAGGATATAATTAACGACGTCTTTTAAGATTGTCACGATTTTCCACCTCCTCTAGTAGAATGGGCTGTTATTTCCCAGCAGCCTGCATGTTCTTCAATGCTTGAACAATTTCTTTGTAGGATTTTTCAGGATTCATGTTCATGAAGATCGGCATCCCATTCACAACAGCGATGTTATTTTCCTTGGCCAGTTCCTCCAACTGTTGATTCGGTTTAGCGATCCAGACATACACATCATAGTTATGCAAAATTTCCGGTAACTATTTGAAATCCGTCGCATCAACCGAAATGCCTTTAACGTTATTGGTTTCAAAAAAATCTTTGATTCGACTAGCGGTTGCTTCGCTGGAAGCTACACCCGAACCACATGCAACAACAATTTTAGCCATAATATTTTGCTCCTTGTTTTGATTGGATCAGTTATTTGTTAGCAGCTTGTGTCTTGAACGTATCGACAAAGAATTGATACATTGCTTCAGGATCAGTCGTTGCCTTGAACTTGGCGACAAACGCCTTGTCTTGCAACAGATCCATGAAAACCTGCAATAACCCGACTTGTTGACTGGCATCGGTAATCCCCAAGAAAAACATCGCCGTTGCATCCTCAGGCTCGTTGTAACCCATTTGCAGTACTCGAACTGGTTGAGCGTTTTTGACGATGGCCATAAACGGCTCATTCACGTTCTCAGGATCGGCATGCGGTAACATGACCGAGATCTCAGGAAAAACAACCCCAGTCGGGAACTCATCTTCGCGTTTGTTAAGGGCAGCTTCATAAGTGTCCTTAGCATACCCAGCCGCGCGAATCTTCTTGGCAACATCTCTAAACAGTGTTTTTCGATCGGCAGCGTTTTCGTTGAGAAAAATTAAATCTTTGTGAATCATTGTGCTATAGTCCATCTTTATATCACCTCATCTTTTCGAGTGGCCTTAGCATTTGGAACTTTTTGAGCCTTTCCCTCGTTCCCAAAGCTAATGATAAAGCGCTTACATCCTTTTGTCTACACTGTAAAGTGGAAGTCATCAAGGTTGACAATGGTTCATGAAAGCGGTTAAAATTTGTTCATATAGATTCATAATAATTCATAAATTGGAGGTGTTAACTGTGTCACAAAAACCGGCTAAGTTTGAAAGACTAAATGACATCATCAGAATTTTGCGTGAAACACCGCAAATTAGTGTGGCTGAACTCAGTCGACAAATATTCACAAGTAAGTCCACCTTGCGTCGCGATTTGATTGAGCTTGAAAACACTAACATCATTCAACGCCAATACGGGATGATTCAGCTCCTGCAAGGTAACAACATTGAATTCACCTACGAAAAGCGCCGCAACGAGAATGCGCGGCTCAAGCGGATTATCAGTCATCAAATTGCTGACAAGATTCCTAGCAACGCCGCCTTTTTCATTGACGGCAGTTCAACTTTTTTCAGCTTGCCTGAACTGTTGCACAATCAAGTCGGCCTGCATGTGATTACAAACAACGTCAACATGGGGCTACAATTCAATTCACTGAACAATATCGAAACCATTATCATTGGCGGTAAAATGGCCCCACGATCGGCTTCGACCCTTGGCTCAACGACCATCGAGGAAATCCAGAGTTTCCATCCGGACTTTGCGCTGCTTTCGACCGGTTCCATCGATGCAGGCGGCATTTATGTTGCCGATCCAGAGCAAGCAGCAGTCAAAGAAGCCATGATTGCCAATGCCAAGTGTGTTATCTTCGGCATTGACTCAACTAAGTTTGATCAAAGTGACTACATTCGCATTACGAACATGAATCAAATTGATGAAATCATCACAGATAAAAAGCCAAATGCCGCCTATCAAAATCTATTTGAAAAAAATCATATTCTGCTGACCTATCCGCATGAGTATCGCCAAACACCTAAAAATTGATTTGCTCATCACCATAATTAAAATCATTTTTTCCCCAGTTCAAAGCTAAGTCACTCAAGCTGACTATTCCAAATTTCAGTTGCTTAGAAACCACGATCACGTACAAAAAAGGCAGTTCAAAACGCTCCCAATCGCACCAGTACGCGTGATTGATGAGACCCACGCTCCGGGAAAATAAGTTAACTAAAAGACTCATTTAGTCGCAGTATTTAAAAAGAACCTGCCCGAGCAATTTTTACTCAGGTAGGTTCTTTGTCATATTTGTTTTCTAGCCACCAGCGAAAACGTCAACGGAATTTGTGGCAGATCAGCCGGCATCTGCCAACCATCTTCTTCCTGATTGAACGTCAGCATCGGCAATGCCTGCCAATCGGTGATGGGCTGCTCCCCCAGTGCTTCAATCGTTAAACCAGCCTTCAGTAGCACACTCGTTATTTCTTGAAAATCATGTGCCCAGTTGTGGTTGCGGGTGTGTTGGATTAGCCCTTTCGATCCCGCCGTGTACGAACCATCTGAATCGTAAGAGATTTCGGCCCCGCTGAAATAATTTTGCGTGATGGTAAACCCGTCATTATCCAGTGCGAACAAAAGCGGGTGATTGTCACGTATCATGAAAATCCCGTCTGGTGCAAGTAATGCCGCGATTGAATTAGCCCAATCTTGCAAATCTGGCAGCCAAGTAATGGTACCCGCACTAGTCACGATCACGTCAAACCCCTGAGCTTCATTAGCCAGCGCCTTTGCGGCATAACGCGCATCACTTTGGACATAAGTAATATCCGCGCCGGCCTGCTTGGCAATGTCACGGGCGTAATGTAATGAATTCGGCGAAAAATTAATGCCATGAACATGGACTGCGCCTAGGCGCCACCAGCTCAAAGTGTCGGTGCCAATGTGACTTTGCAGATGCAACAGTCGCTGACCCTTAACCGAATTTGCTGGCAAGTGCGGCAAGAGTACTTCTAAATCGCGCTTAACTGTGCCAGTCACACCGTTTGGATTGTTAATAAAGCCAGCAATGTCACCATAACCGCCACCGGCATGGATGTTGGCGCGGTCATCCCAATTGCTGAGATTGTCTTGAATATCGTGATTTGTTGACATAAAGTTCTCCTTTTTGAGGATGCAAGTTAAAGTCCGTATGGTCCTTGTCATGATGGGAATACCTCAGTGGCTGCGGTTTGTTAGTACTAAAAATATCTCATTTGAAGATGTGATGCAAAATATCAACCATGTGTGAGCTATTTTTTCAATTGCTTGTCGCTTTAATGCCACCCTATCAGCAAAAAACCAACTAATTTTGAAGATTACGAACCAAGTCCATTTAAATATCGCGTGCCACGTAATCGTGAATTCACGCTACCGACTGACGCACAATAACTTGAAATTAATAATTGTTTATGATTACATTTTTACGTCATTTTCACTTGGGTAATGGTTATGAACCTTTATACTGAAATTGACGTCAAAAACGAGCGCGCGTGAACTGGTGCAGTTAGAAACCGGCGTATAAGCAGACTTGGGCGTGATGGCTGCTTCTTCATCATTGCGACCAAAGGCCCTTACGTGATGGTTTCTGCGCCAGTGAACGCATTTAAGGAGGCATTCATATGCACAAAAGCTGGTGGCAAGAAGCTGTTGTTTATCAAGTGTACCCACGCAGTTTTCAAGACAGTAACAATGATGGCATTGGTGATCTAACCGGGGTTGTCGAGCACCTAGATTACATCAAGCAGCTTGGTGTTGATGTTATTTGGCTCAACCCGATTTATAAATCACCTAATGCTGATAACGGCTATGACATTGCTGATTACGAAAAAATTATGGCAGAGTTTGGCACGATGGCGGACTTCAAGCATTTGCTAAACGAAGCACATGCACGTGGCTTGAAAGTCATGATGGATTTAGTGGTTAATCATACTTCTGATGAGCATCCGTGGTTTCAGGCTGCCAAGCAAAGTCGCAACGATCCTCACCATGACTGGTATATTTGGCGCGATCCAGTTGACGGTCATGAACCGACCAACTGGCGGGCTGATTTCGGTGGCTCTGCGTGGACCTATGTGCCAGAAGTCGGTCAATACTACCTGCATCTTTTTGCGACCAAGCAACCAGATCTCAATTGGACGAATCCTGCAGTACGGAAAGCCGTGTTCGACATGATGACATGGTGGTGCAAGCAAGGTATCGATGGTTTCCGAATGGACGTGATCAACCTGATCTCGAAACCCGAGCAATTCACTGATGATCCTTACATCGTTGAACATCCTAATGGCAGTTCATTGGGATTCATTGCAAATGGCCCGCATGTTCATGAATACCTCCGGGAAATGAATCAAACGGTGTTATCAAAATACGATCTCATCACGGTTGGTGAGGCCCCCGGTGTCACACCTGTTTTGGCAGAGAAATATACCGGCTTTGATCGGCACGAACTAGAGATGGTTTTCCAGTTTAAGCATATGGGTCTGGACGATGATCCACAGTTTGGGAAATGGTCCTTGCATCGGCCAAAGTTGACCGATCTTAAGCGCGTGCTTTCCGAATGGCAAACCGACCTGCACGGAAAAGCTTGGAATAGTTTGTATTGGGACAATCATGACCAACCACGAGCCGTCTCGCGTTTTGGTGATGATCGTCCAGCCTTCCGAGTTCGCTCAGCGAAAATGCTCGCCGCAACCTTGCACATGATGGAAGGGACGCCCTACATCTACCAAGGCGAAGAGCTGGGGATGACCAATATCGATTTTTCCTCCATTCACGATTACCGTGACCTTGATACTTTAAATGCCTGGCACGAGCTCGTTGATCAACAGCATGCACTGACCTCTGAAGACATGCTGAAACGGATCCATCGGCGCTCGCGTGACAACGCCCGCACACCAATGCAATGGGATGCCACGCAACATGCGGGTTTCACAAAAAGTACCCCTTGGATCAAGGTCAATCCAAACTATCAGACCATCAATGCAGCGGCTGCATTGGCAGATCCTGATTCAGTCTTTTTCTTCTATCAAAAGCTCAATCAGCTGCGCAAGCAATACCCAGCTCTCATTGTCTATGGTGATTATGAGTTATTGGATCCAGACGACTCAGATGTCTTTATGTATCGGCGTTTTACCGATGATCAAGAGTTGCTCGTTATCAACAACTTCACCGATCAGGAACAATCCCGCCCAATTAGCACGCGCTTGCCTAAAAACGCACGGCTAATGATCAGTAATTATGCTGACGATCGTGGTGACGTTTTGCGGCCTTATGAAACACGCAGCTATCTTGGCGAACGGCGTTAAAGAACCAATATTCAATATCTGTGACAAAAACTAAAGCGTCATTTTAACGCAAAAGTATAACGATGGTTTGGATTAGAACTCTCTGCACCACCTAACCTCAAGTGACAAGGCCAATCGCTTCAGGTCACCACATTGGCCTTTATGAGCGGTCAAATTTTCACCTTGTATGAATAACACAATGAGCATTTCAACGTCACAATTTCGTCACACCTAGTCTGTAGTATTAGCAATATAGAAATGAGCCACCCACTCATTCCTACAAACCCCAACCCAACTTTTTCATTTTTACTCCTCCAAAGTAGAAATCGCCAGCCGGCCTCCCACCGGCTGGCCAATACATAAGCAAACCCGCGTATGAATGCGCGGGTTTTTGTTTGGCTTTATTTAGCAATAGGCACAACTTCCCTAGGCGGTTTATATCATTAAGAACAGGTATTGTGAGTTTGGAGGGGTATTCGTTTTGAAGAAAAGAACATGGGTGATAACAATCACAGGTGTCGCCATTTTATTGGTGATTACATTTGGCGTCATACTCATTCAGAAAAACGACGCAGAACGCCGATTATCATTAGGGCGCTCAAGAGTATCAAGTATATCGACATCAAAAGTGAAAGCGTCAAAGTGGCAAGTCTCTGTTTCGGAAGCACAAAGCACCGCAAACTCAAAATTTTATGCAGATAAAACGTCAAAAGACGCGGTAGCTTCATCAGCCATTGTCGCATCTGAAGCAAAGAGTAAAGCAGAAGCCGTTAATCATGTTGACTTCGATAAGTTGAGCAAAATTGGCCAAGCAAAAGCGGCTATCTATTACGGATTAGGCAACATGCAATATTTTAACGACAAAAGCGTCAGTAATTACCCCGGAGACGCTGTTTATTCGAGTAGCGGCGTTGATGTGGTCTTTGTAAAAGATATGTCCGCAGGCATTGGCAGTACACCTTATTTAGTAGCGCCTCATCTTTCTCAAGTAAGTGCTGCAGCACCAGTATTTTCATACGTCGAACTAGGTATGCAAGCAGATGGTCACCGACCTGAAGGATTGACATATGGAAAAGTTGATGACGACGCCAACGGCTACGTTCCCGATCCTGGACTCCACAATACCGTTGGCGTCTCATTTAAAACGGTCAACGACTGGATTAATTCACATGGAGGCATGGTCGCTGTTCAAAAAATCAACATCAACCGTTTTATTGACTTTGACCAAGAGTAATGCCAATTTTGCCAGGAAACAGCTAAATTGATTCTCACAAATTCAGTATGCAAGCCAAAATTTAAGGGTGATGCCAAGGGTGACTCAAAAATAAAGAGCAATAGCTTAGTCCTTTTTACTAGCTACTCAAATCTGCTATTTTTCTGTATTTGAATAACACAAAGACCATCTTTGCTTCACAATTTCGTCACACCTAGCCTGTAGTATTAGCAACATAGAAATGAGCCACCCACTCATTCCTACAAACCCCAACCCAACTTTTTCATTTTTACTCCTCCAAAGTAGAAATCGTCAGCCGGCCTCCCACCGACTGGCCAATACATAGGCAGACCCGCATGATTTCGCGGGTTTTTGTTTGACTTTAATTAACGATGGATAAAATGCTCCCACAAGGCAATTGGCAGTCTTTTGGTCTTTCGAATTGGACCACGCCTAGTTCTCTCTGTGCTGCTTTACCATACTAAAGTGAGCCAAATCATGAAAGACCGTTAGCCTTTGGCCGGGAATCTATTTACCGTGCATGGGTTGTTCTGTGTTGGTTTTTCGTGCTAAAATAAGTAAATAAAGAGGCGTGCCTGCGGGTAACAGACACGCCCCTAGCAGAGCCGTTTAAGACGGCTGGCATTGAATAACAATCAGGAAAGACCGTTAGACTTCTCCCAGAAATCTAGTGACGGTCTTTTTGATTGTCAAGAATTGCGCGAACAAGGATCACCACTGTGCCAACGAGCAACAGTACAAAACTGCCAAACGCTAACATAATGGTTATTGCATCCGCAACGGACAACCAGACACCTCCCTTCACTGGATTTTGTGCGTGACTCATAAGCACCAGCTCCTGTGATTGGATTTGCCAACCGTCATTAACTTCTCTGCTGTCGCTATCATACCATTCAATTCGGGCGAACGCATAGAGCCGTAAAGGTTACAGGCGTTTTTTATTTTCCGGTTTGAGCACATAAATCGCAATAGATGTCTGGGATTGCCTTTACGATACCGATGTATAAAATTGCCGCTGCTATCATCATCTCAGCCAATTGTTCAAATTTCTACCATGATGGTTTTAAGAAACCGTCTCTACTATAAAAGCTGAAAGTGCTTTTCCACTCGTTGACCCTTTCGCTTAAAAAGATTGAAGCTCCCATAAGCCTCAGTTCCATCAAACCAATACAGCTTGCGGCCAACAATCGTATTCTCTGACTGTAAGGTCACCAAATAATTCACATCCCGACCCAGATCAACCCGAAATCCGGTTGCTAACCGGTCATCAACGATCTCATCATCGTTACCAGAATGGCGTATTTGGACCGGCGTCACCGTTATGTCAGGATTAGCCGGTGAAAAGACTGCGGCTTGTGCGGTAAAATCTTTGAATAGCGTTTCAGATTCCAAACGTGTCAGATGATCAAGAGCGTTGTATCGTGGTGAGAACAACTGCCGGCTCTTCCATATATTTCTCTCAGTAACAGCAAGGCTAGCTACGTTGCCTAACTGATACCCTTCCGCTTGCTTAGTCACTGTCAGGTCAGGCGCAATCTGCCAGAAACGTTTAAGTGTGTGATAGCCAGGGTCGCTAACAACGTCCAGTATCAGCCGCAATCTCTCCTCCGCAAGATTGATTAAATACCGGACAACCATCACTGGTGTTTGCTGGGCGCGATCAATATACACTGCCTTAATCAGCTGGCCGGCGCTAAAATCAATCACCTGATTCGTAACAGGTGTGGCAGCATACTGATACTTCCATGAGTCCTTTGGCAAACTGAAAGGCTTGTGATCCAGCATGACAGTGTTATGAGCTTCAACGGATTTCAGATAACGGCGTTCGGTGCCATCAACGTACGTATATCGGCCGCCATCGACAAGCACGTCATGCCCGTCCATCACCAAATCAAGGTGCCCCAAGGCCGCATGACCATGACCGCTGCCAAGATTGCCATTGAATAAATGCCAATAATCAGCGTTTTCACCCCAGTCTGAGCGCCAAAAGTAATTGCCGCTGATCGGTGCAGCAAATTGTTGGGGAAGTTCGGTTTTTTTGGCTGCTAGTTGCCATGCTTGATGCGCCAGTTCTAATAAAACAAAGTCGAAAACTGGTTCTAATCGATCTTGCAACTGTGCTGGCTGACTTAAGATAGCGGCGGAGCTGTTGAACAAGCTGTCAATCCGAATGGCATCGGTATCACCTTGCTGTAGCAATGTCAGATCGGGTTTGACATATTGCGCCATCATCCACTGCATGGCACGGGTTTTTTGTAAAATATTCGGGGGCACCGTCTGTTTTGCTCGTTGCTGAGCAGCAATGACCGCCAACGAACTGCGCCAAACTTCTAACAAATATAGCGGCGATTGTTCCCACTGCATGCCTTGCGTGTCCACTTGAAGATCCAGTTCTACCTCAAATCGCTGTTGCGCCCAGGTAACCGTGTCGCGATCAACGACGTTAGGGAATCTTGCCGCATACGTTAAAATACCTGACGTGATTAAGATGCCCCAGTTACTGATATCAAACTTTTCCGTGTAGTTTTGGCGGAGATAGTCAGCCTGAACCTTCACCGCATCATGAACAGAAACCGACTCCGATGCATTTAATTGCTCACTTTCCACCAGATTGGCGACAACGGATGTCCAATTTAATAATCGAATGCCTGTGTCAATTGTTCGCCATGTTTCGGGTAACGCCAAATTCTGATCGATCCAAGAAAAAAGAAGGGCTTTCATTTTGGCTTGATATTTAACTTGACCAGTCGTATAGAAAGCTTCCAAAAGATCCAAAAGGTACTCTTGACGTTTTAACATGTACAGCCATTCAGGATCGCCATTAGGCGTCTCCTGCCATTTAATTGGATCCATGGTATAGCTAATCTGAGTGGGTTCCATCGCATAAGGGCTATCGAACAAAAAGATATTATTTAATAACCAATCGGCATTTGTCTTTGCGTCTTTAGTGAGATGTTGTTGCTGCGCTAGTTGCTGAATGTAACTTGCCCAACGCTGCTTTGTCATGCCCTGACACCTCCTTCACCACCCCAGCAATTCCCATCCGCTTAACCGTTATCACTGTCTTTTCAGCGATTTCAACCTGAACATCTTCTTGATTCAAGCTTTGTATGTTACCTAAGATGCCATCAATCAGGACAATTTGATCGCCTATTTGTAAATTAGCGTGCATCTGATCAACAGCATCAGCTTGTTTTTGCATGGCATGACGTTTTGCCAGAGGAATGGCAACCAAATAAAGCAGGCAAACAAGGACGACCATGATAGCTAAAATAATTTGCCAGAAGGTCATCAGATACCATCCCCTTCATCTTGATGTGTCATATCCGGAACCGGCGCCGTTGCTGAATTTGTGTTCATCCTGTCGGGCAGAATCTCAATCAGTTGTTTCGAAAGCGTCAAGGTGTGCTGCAGCTCACCTTCAATCGTGTCATCTTCAAACCCAGTCAAGCTCTTGGCATACAAATCTAACATCAAATTGAGTGGTGCACTTGACCTAGATTGCATAATTAAAGTTACCACCCAGAAAATGTGAAAAAAGACCTGTCCGTTCTTGCTAAAATGGTGTTTGCATAACATACCATCTAGAGAGAAGGACAGGTCCCATGGCCATTATAACCTTAATTGAACGATCTCAGATAGAACTGATGCAACACCACACGATTCAATACATCGCCGCGACCTTAGGCCGCTCTCGTATTTCTATTAGGCATGAGCTTCACCGTTGCCCTGAAGGTGATTACTGCGCCATTATAGCTCAGGATCATGCCGATACTTGTCGGCATCGTTGTGGTCGGCACTCGATTTTAACGCCTAAGTTGAAGCGGATGGTAACTGAGAAGCTAAACCTAGGTTGGTCCCCTGAAATGGTCGGTTATGCCGTTCACTGTGCGCCACACACGATTTACCACTGGATTTATCAAAGACAAGTCGATTTTCAGCCAAGCCAACTCTTTGATCACGGTAAACGTCATAAAAGAAGACAAGACCTTCGGTCGCGCTATAACCAAGCAGTAGGCACCTCAATTGAGATTCGCAGTGAGTCAGCTAATCGGCGAACCGAAAAAGGACATTTAGAGATGGATACAGTTCGCGGTGGTCGCGGGTCAAAGGCTGCTGTTTTGACCATTGTCGATCGGGTGACACGTTTAATGGCGACAACTAAGCTTGAAAACTTATCACAAAATGCTGTTCTCAAGGGATTTGCAAGACTGATGGTGGACTTTCCGGGTCCGGTTCGATCAGTGACGGTTGATCACGGTAAAGAGTTTTCCTGCGATCAGGCGCTTACAAAGCGCTATCGGATACCGGTTTACTTTTGCCACGCCTATCACCCGAATGAACGGGGCACAAATGAACGGTTCAATCGAGAACTTCGCTACTATTTCCCGAAGGGAACACAGTTTGATCAGGTTTCAGAGACCGATATTCAACAAGCCACAGCGCTTATCAATAACAAACCTAGAAAATGTCTCCGTTGGCAAACCCCAGTTCAAGCAGTGAGCAAGCCTCTTTCTAGGTGGTAACTTTATTATTGCAATCTAGGTTGAGATCACATATTGATGTGGCCGATTGCCTTCGAGAACCAAACGCGACACAATCTGATGCGGCGCACCACCAGTCATGTCGGCAAAAACTAAAACCCGTTCATGCTCACTGAGCAACTCGGTTAATTGTTTTTCGAATTTTTCATGCGTTGTTTGTTCATCTAAGTTAAATGCCTTGATCCCTTCAGTTGTACCGATCAGTAACTGGAGGGCAGACAAGACACCATCCGGATAGCGGCCATGACCCACGATCACTATTTCATAATTCATAAATGTTGACTCCTTTTTTAGTTATTCGGTCGTCAATAAAATGTTGATATTTCTTGTTTTTACCTACTCCTGAAAACAGCCGTCTACACATTATGTGACGGCTGTTTGGTATGAGCATTTCACTTCAAGATGCCTAAAACGGAGAGCAGGACACCGGCAACAAATAGCAGAATGACAATTTTATAAATCGTCCACTTCTTCTTTGTGATCAGCCAATAAACAAAATACGTCAGAGCAATTGGCAACATAAACGGCATGATTTTGTCGAGAATCGTTTGAACGGCCACAACCTGTGTTTTCCCTTTGATAACTTGTGAGTATTGCCATGCCAAATTCACTTTTACAAAGGACACGGACAAGCCAGCAATAACGGTTAGCCCCAACATGCTCGCAACATCAGCAATGGCAGCCATCCGATCAGATAGTGTATCAATGATGCTCGTGCCGACTTTCCAGCCGAGGTAGCCCATTAGCATACGAACGCCGAAAGTAATACCAAACAGACACAAGATAAACGGAATTGGCGCCCAAGTCATGCCCTGCAATGCAAGTGACGCAAAGATTGAGCTGAATAACGGTGCCAGTCCAAACTGCGACAAGGCATCTCCAATCCCAGCTAACGGTCCCATCAACGCGAACTTGATCGCGCGGACGTCGTCTTCATCTTGACCACTGTCATACATGGCCAACATAATACTGCTCACAAATGGATAAGGTTGCGGATTGGTATTGTAAAATTCTAAATTAGACGTTGTTACCCGTTTAAATTCAGCTTCATCATTTTTATAGATCTTTCGCAGTTGTGGCATGATGCTATTGGCCATCCCAGTTCCTTGCATCGTGCCGTAATTTTGTCCATTTTGCAGAACATAAGATCGCAAAATGGAGTTTAAGTAATCTTTTTTGGTTAAAACCGGCTTCCGACTAGATGCCATCTTCAATACCCCCTTCATCCCCGTCACTACCATGATCATTTGTGCTGGTACTGCCGCCTTTGTTCTTGTCTGCCCGCCGACCATTATAGTAATTGTTGAAAGCCAGAACGGCACCCGCGAAGGCTAAACCAATAACCGGCATCTTGAGATAAGCCACACAGACATACCCAAGAATCAAGGCCGGAATATATTCCTTCTTAGCCATTGTGCTCATAATCAGCGCAAACCCGACAGCAGGAAGCAACCCACCCGCAACCGTTAAACCGCTAATTAGCCATTGTGGAATTGCCTGAACAAAAACTTTCAAAGCACTTGTACTTAAGGTAGCCGCAAAGCCAAAACAGAAGGCAAACAAGATGAACCCTAATAATGTTGTGTTTGCCAAAAAGTGGAATTTACGATACTTTCCCTCTTCAATTGCTTTTCTTGACCACGCCAGGTTGTTGGCGTTGACCGAGAAAATAAACGTAATCACAAATGGAATCAAAATTGCAAATGGATATGATAGCGATAACGCCGCAGCTGGTTTAAGTCCGCTGATTGAGATCGCCATGATTGTACCAACCACACCTGGTCCCAATGGATTAGGTGGTGTAGAACCACCGGGACCGACGCCGAATCCCATAAACGCCAATTCGGCAGTGGCTCCAAAAACAACAGCTGTTTGCAAGTCACCTAGGATCAATCCGATGCCAAATGAGATAAATAATGCCCGATTAGTATAAATGCCCCATTGCTGGCCGGCAAAACAGAAAGCCGCCCACAGGCCTACCAAAAGCGCCTGAACGATAGAATATGTCATGCTCTTTCCTCCCTAAACGTAAACGCGTTCGCAGGCGCAGGAACCTGCACATAAGGACCCCTAAGCCTAAATGGCCAAAGCCCAGCCTTTTAGGCTTGGGGCCACTTAGGCTCCGGTTTCTAACCGCGCCTGCTCGCGCTCTTCAAATATCAGTGTGTCGCAACATAATCATTTAAATCGAAATCCGAGCCAACATCATTGCCAAGCGGTGTTGTGCGGGTGTTCAAATTTGCGTGATATTTTTCATGCAATGTTCTTAAAGCATTGAGATCATCCGCATCAACTGAAATAAAATTCGTTAAGCGCGTCTTACCATCTTTCATATGGATATTACCCACATTTAGGGCCTTAATCGGCACACCGCCTTCAGCCAGCTTCAAAGCATCTTGCGGGGTTTTAACAATGATGAAAATTGTTTGCCGCGGCGCTGCTTTGAAAATCTTATCAATCTTTTCCGCCAGTGAGAAGAAACGAATGCCCACTGATTCTGGCATCAGTGAAGCCATCAATTGTTGTTGAATATGACTCTTCGCAACCTCGTCATTTGCAACAATGACAAGGTTCACACCAAGATTCGAAATCCATAAACGCCCTTGTCCATGAATGAGCCGCTCGTCTAAGCGAACTGCCTTAATGTTTGGTTCTGCCATCAACATTTCCCTCCATAACGCGCTATTCAGTCTATAAACTGACTGGCTTGCGCTCTGTCTAAACGCGTTCACCTGCCCAAAAACCGGATTGGTTCACGCTCACCAATATAATTGCCAATCTTTATAAAATCTGATCAATGCTTCCATGTAAAAATAGTCTCCCCAGAGATTGCCTTCATCAACACCATGGTTGGAATGCCAAGAGTAAACGCCGTGGCGTAATAACGGTTCAACGGCCTGACCGTCCACGGACATCGCATATTTTTGAATCAACGACTTTAACTGAGCATGCATGGCCACTTGATAAACAGATTTATCAGGATCAGCTTCTGGCAGATACTTCAACATTTCGTGCATACCACACACCGCGATCGCCGCCGATGAAGTGTCACGACTTTGACCGCTGCCTGCTTGAAAAATGAGATCCCAATAAGGTACATGATCAGGTGGCAATCGATTCAAGAAAAAGTGGGTGACCGCTTTGAACGTCTGAAAAGCGCCAGCATCATGTGTATCGTAATAATGCAACGCGGTGCCATAAATCGCCCATGCCTGTCCTCGCGCCCAAGCCGAATCATCCGAATATCCCTGACGTGTCGCACCGCGAACAGGTTCGCCTAAGTCATTGAAGAAATATGTGTGAAAAGTTGAACCGTCTGGCCGAAAAGCAGTTTGTAAAGCGGTTTCATAATGTCGGTCAGCGATTTGCTGATATTGATGATTACCCGTGACTCGAGTTGCCCAATAAAGTAATGGAATATTGAGCAAGGCATCAACAATCAACCGATTTTCGTCTTTAGCGCCTTTTTGTCCCCAAGCCGAATAAAACCGCCTTTATCATTAAATCGCGTCAATAATTGGTCGGACGCTTTGATACCCGCTTCTTTAGCTAGTTGGCTCCCTGTCAATTGATAGGCACTTACAACGGATGGCGAGTATAAGAAGCCTAGGTCATGGTGATCAACAGCGATTCGCTGGTCAATTCGGTTTGCAAAACTTTGAACATTTTTCTCGGCAAGCGCACGATATTGGTCCTTACCTGTATATTCGTAAGCTAGCCAAAGCATCCCCGTCCAAAAGCCATTCGTCCATTCTGTGTTTGGCATAGCGGCATAGCGCTCTTGGACTGTGGAAGGCTCCGGAAAGCTTTCACCCAACACCTTTATGTTCAAGTCGAGGTGCCGAACAACGTTATCTAAAGCGTTAGTGACCGCATGAATGTCAACTGCGCCGGCATTAAAGAAACGCTGTGCATTGGTTAAAGGTTCAATTTTCAATTTGCTATCTCCTCGACGAGCTCACAACCATACGCTTCTATTTCGATCAACGCCGGAAACGGTGAATCATCATCCGCTTTAATCAAATCCGACAATTGAAGCTCGCTGATCCCTTCTTTGTTAATATCGAACATTTGCCGTTGATCTGTTTTAGTAAAGTGAAGCAGCATTTGACTGCCGTCTGAGAGTCGCAAGGTGCCTTGTGTCCAATAACTATCGTGAGGAAAATCCGCGCGTAATGTGATCGCTAAACGCGTTAGCTTGATCGGACGCCCAAATGTGAGCGTGAACCTTGCCGTTGGGTCTTGATTGATCCCCCAAGACTGATACGGAAATTTTCCATGATGATCATTGAGCCGATAACCGTCAATGGCATTACGCGCGGCAAAAGTTGGGTCATGCCTTGTTTCGATATTGGCACTTGCATGTGGGTAAGCACCAGAATGTACAGCCTGATCGTAACTATTAAACGCCACATTGCGTTCTTCTGATACTTCGCTCGCATCTGGCTTCCAGATGCGAATGAGATGTGTTTTACCGGCAAAAGCTGTTTCTGGATAGATACTTTCGTGCTCCGGATGGGTCACGGCAAGCTCGTCAGTTGGAATGACATAATGCCATGTTGACTGGGTAAAATAAAGCAAGCTGGGCACCAATGCGGCATCGACTTGGACCCAGAAGAAACTAGGCAGAAGCTGACGCTCAAACTCAACTTGCACATAATCACCCTCTGCATAGACATGATCCAAGCGCAGATAACCGTCAGACTCACCGTTTCGACTTGTATCAATCACTTGATCCGACGCCGAAAGCAACGCAATTTCCAAAATAGCCGCCTCCTTTATTTCTTTATAGGAAACCCTGTTTCTTTTTGATTACGAGTGTATCTTAACGTGCATTATTTTCCCTGTCAACAAAAAAGTAAACGTATTCACAAGGCGATTATCCATAATGTCGGATTAGTATTGATTTTTTTGCTGATTGTGACTAAAATGATCAGTAGTTTCCAAATAATAAACTCTTACAACTGGAGGGATACGCATGGGCACCACAACAAATGAGTCAAAACCTTATGGGACCGTGCTGATCAAGGCTAAAGATATTTTAGATTTCCTACTTGCCAATACTGATCCACCAACCTTATCTGACATTAGTCGCGGACTGCATGCTTCGAAACCGACCATTTTAAAGATCTTAGGAACACTTGAATCGCTTGGCTTTGTTTGGCGGGATACCACGACAAAACAATATTTTCTAGGCACGCAGTTTGTGCCATATGCGCAGAAAGCAATTGCCACTTTTAATATTGTCAGAGTCGCACGTCCTTACCTCGAAGATTTGCGGGATAAGACGCAAGAAACCATTAACTTAGGGATTGTCCGCGATAATAAGATGATCCTTGTTGAAAAATTGGAAAGCCCCACCAGCATCAAGTTGCAATCAACTATTGGCGGAAGCATGAACATGTACTCATCTGCAATGGGAAAAGCCGTTCTAGCCACGTATGATGCCAAGGAACTACAGGCTTACTTCAAGTCTCACAAACTCACGCCCATGACACCGCATACGATCACTACACCCACAAAACTTCAACAAGATCTAAAAACGATTCAAGAGCTCGGTGTCGCGATCGATAATGAGGAAAACGAGGAAGAAGTTTATTGTCTCGGTGCTGCACTACAAAAAAACGGTGAACTTTATGGTGCCTTCAGCATTAGCACACCGAAGTATCGGCTTCCCAAGGAACGTCGAGCTGCCTTTGTCCGCTTGCTGTTGGACACACGCCACGCAATTGAAAATACCCTTTAACTTTCAAGATACTTTTTGAAATTGTTTACCTTACGCAATCAAAACAAACAGGCCCCAGAAAGACGTTGCCTCGTCTCTCTGGGGCCTGTTTAGTTTGTTCAATTTCTCCTGATTTTTTGTTGAATCGATTCTTTTCGTTTTGGACACTCACATAAAAAATTTGCTTTAGTGGCTTGTGTTCTTTTTGAAAACGTTTTATATTGATGAGGTAGCAGAAAAGGAAACT
This sequence comes from Lacticaseibacillus paracasei subsp. paracasei, assembly GCF_000829035.1. Taxonomy (NCBI): domain Bacteria; kingdom Bacillati; phylum Bacillota; class Bacilli; order Lactobacillales; family Lactobacillaceae; genus Lacticaseibacillus; species Lacticaseibacillus paracasei. Next base: position 2,785,493 of record NZ_AP012541.1, read on the forward strand.
ACGTTTCTATATAAGAAATCACGGAGGGGATTATTTTGGCTTTCCACATGGCAACACGATATGCGCACAGTCCCGAAGACATTAAACACTTTGATACAACTAAATTGCGCCAAGAATTTTTGATGGAGAAGATTTTTAACGCGGGTGATATCCTGCTCACCTATACCTATAACGACCGAATGATCTTTGGGGGTGTGGTCCCTACTGAATCTTCGCTGGAAATCAAATTATCGAAAGAGCTAGGGGTTGACTTCTTCCTGCAACGTCGTGAACTTGGGGTTATTAATATTGGTGGCCCGGGATCTATTATCGTTGATGGCGATAAAGCAGCGATGGTGAAGCAGGATGGTTATTACATTGGCATGGGAACCAAGCAGGTTGTCTTTGCATCAGACAATCCTGCCAACCCAGCAAAATTCTATGTTGTATCCACGCCGGCCCACAAAACTTATCCTAACAAAAAGCTGCCATTTGCAAATGCGCTTGCCAAGCCAATGGGTGATCAACAACATCTGAATAAGCGGACGATCTACAAATATATTGACGCGTCACAAATGGCTACCTGTCAGCTGCAAATGGGCTATACCGTTCTCGAACCCGGCTCATCTTGGAATACCATGCCAGCCCATACACATGCACGACGAATGGAAACTTATATGTATTTTGACTTTGCCGAGCAAGACACCCGTGTCTTGCATCTCTTAGGTGAACCAACGGAAACCCGACATATCGCATTATTCAACGAGCAAGCCGTCGTTAACCCTAGCTGGTCGATTCATTGCGGTGTTGGCACGACCAACTATGCTTTCATCTGGGCAATGTGTGGCGAAAACCAAACCTATGATGACATGGATCAGGTACCCATGAATGAATTACGTTAGCAACAGATACCCCTATCAAAAAGGAGCAATACACATGGCTGAAATTCATCAAACTGAAGAAGAAATCCGGAAACACGAGCAAGAACTGGATCATTTCAAAATGTCACAATTTAATCTCGCGGGCAAGGTTGCGATTGTCACTGGCGGTAACACTGGTTTAGGCCAAGGTTACGCTGTTGCTATGGCGGAAGCTGGCGCTGATATCTTTATCCCAACCTTTGGCAAGGCCGAGTGGGACAACACGCGGCGTTTAATTGAAAAGCGTGGGCGTAAAGTCGCATTCATGGACGTCAATCTCACCGCGCCAGGAAGTGCAGAAGCAGTTGTTGCAGAAGCCATCAAGCAGATGGGCCATATTGATATCTTAGTGAACAATGCGGGGATGATTCGCCGCAATCCACTACTTGACTCCAAAGATAAAGATTGGGATCAAGTGATTGCGATTAATTTAAGCAGCGTCTATCACTTGTCCTTAGCAGTTTCAAAGGAATATGCCAAACAACGATCTGGCAAGATCATCAACATCGGCTCCATGCTCTCTTTCCAAGGTGGCAAATTTATTCCTTCTTATGCCGCAAGCAAACACGGCGTCGCAGGTTTAACGAAGGCTTTTGCTTCAGAAATGGGTGCGTATAATGTCCAAATCAATGCGATTGCTCCAGGCTACATTAAAACGGAAAACACCGCACCGATTCGCGCGGACAAAGCGCGTAACGATGAAATTTTGGAACGAATTCCAGCTCGTCATTGGGCAGAACCTTACGAACTAATGGGCATTGCCGTTTTCTTAGCGAGTGATGCTTCAAACTATATCAATGGCGCTATTGTTCCAGTTGACGGTGGTTATTTGGTTAGCTGAATTCGTTTTGAACCATTTTTTCGGTTAAATGTATTGACTTCGATTATGACGTATCGTCCTGCTTGAAGCTCTTTTGCGAAAAACCCATCCTCTGGAAAGAAGAATTCATCATGCAAAAATATGATTTTTTGAATCGGTTAATTGCCACTGGCTGTGTTGCCGTTGTTCGCGGTGATAACACCCAAACCGCCATTAAGACTTGTGATGCCGTTATTGCTGGCGGGATTACCGGCATTGAACTAACTTTTACGGTGCCGCATGCCAATGAAGCGCTTGAGACCTTAACCGAAAAATACGCCGGTCGTCAAGATGTCGTCATCGGTGCAGGAACCGTTCTTGACCCTGCTACTGCCCGACTTGCCATCATCGCTGGTGCCAAGTTTATTGTGAGTCCCAGTTTTAATCCTGACGTTGCAAAAATATGTAACCTTTACGCTATTCCATATACCCCTGGCGTTTTCACCCCAACCGAAATTCAAAGTGCCCTTGAAGTAGGCGTCGATCTTGTCAAAATTTTTCCTGGCAGTGTCGCCGGGATCAATATGGTGAAAGCTTTACACGGCCCATTCCCGAACTTAGCCATGATGCCAACCGGTGGCGTTTCATTAGCAAACATCACTGACTGGTTTGAAGCCGGCGTGATGCTGGTGGGTGCCGGTTCTAATCTCGTAGATGGCGCCAGTCAAGGCGACTACGAAAAAGTAACCGTCACCGCACAACAATATCGCGCCAAAATTGCCCAAATTAAGGATACAAGGAGATGATGGCATGCCAACAGTACTGACACTCGGCGAAATGATGCTGCGATTAAAGCCCACCAATCAACAACGAATCCTCCAAACATCAGCATTCGCGGCTGATTATGGTGGCGCAGAGGCCAATGTTGCTGCGTCGCTGGCTTTACTTGGTGATCAAGTACAATATTTAACCAAACTCCCCGAAAATTCGCTGGGACACACCGCCCGCAACACGATTCGCGGCCTGGGTGTTGATACCCAGAAAATCCTTTGGGGTGGTCCTCGACTGGGCATCTATTTCTTTGAAAAAGGTGCAAGTGTACGGAATACAAATGTTGTCTATGATCGCGCGGGCAGTTCTTTTGCCACGATGAAAGCAGACGAATTTGACTGGCCGGTTTTGCTAAACGATATCAACTATTTTTATTTTTCCGGCATTACCCCAGCCATCGGGTCAGAACAACAAGCGGCCGTTTTTGCTGCCTGCCAGTATTGTTCCGATCACAACATCACGGTTATTTGTGACATGAACTTTCGTGAAAAAATGTGGTCCCCTGAAGCAGCCCAAGCATTCTTCAAAACTGTCATGCCGTTTATTGATGTCTGCATTGCTAACGATGAGGACTTTGAAGCAACCTTGGGCATCAAGGCGTTTGATGGGAATATGGCAACCGGCATTGACCAACTTGCGGATTTTAAAGAAGGTATGCTCGAAGTTACCCGACGCTGGCCAAATGTCCACACAGTTGCCAGTGTCGTTCGTAACATTCATTCCGTCGAAGAAAGTCAATGGACCGCTCTCCTGATTCAAAATGATAAAGTCTACCAAGGTCCTACGTTTGATATGCATATTTTTGAGGGCGTTGCGGCTGGAGATGCGTTTGGCGCCGGATTAATCCACAGTCTCATTCATCATTTTGAACCACAACAGACCATTAACTACGCCATTTCAGCAAGTGTCCTAAAGCTGACAATTGGCGGTGATCTCAACTTGGTGACAAATGCTGAAGTTGAGGCCAGCATGAAGACTAATAGCGGAGTCAATCGATAGTGTTTTGCAGTCATTAAAGACCGGTTAGATTTCTGGCAGAAGTCTACCGGTCTTTTTCGATGCCTAACGCCCACCTTCAAGCAGCTTACCGATCAACGAGCTCTACAAATACTTACTGCCTTCCCGCATTGCCAATGGACTGAGCGAATGGGCAGCCATAAATGCGAGCACCCAATCTGGGTCAAACTTACTATACTGCCGCAAAGACCACCCGATGGCCTTCTGAATAAAAAATTCATTCGTGTCCAAATCAGCCAAGATAGCTTTGCTAAGCAGCGCCGTATCCATCGTTTCTTTTTCCAGCAGTTGTAAATTAATCCCGATACGTCGTAACCAAAAATTCGGTTGATCGAAAAACAAATTAAAGACAGCCAGTTTCTGATCAGGGTGCAGCTTCACATAGTCCGCAAAAATCTTACGCCAAGCATCCACTGTATCCCACCAGCTTTTCTGCACAACAAGTTGTCGAAAAGCCTGCATATCCGAAAAGTGCCAGCGCTTGATGTGATAAAGCGCCAAATCAATTGCCACATATTGGTATTCCCGGGCATCGCGTTGATACAACGCATCAATCCAAACTCGAATCGTTGGTAAGTCCTCACCGCGACTGGCTTTAAGCAACGGTTTCGTATGTGCCTTGCGTTCCGGTGTTTTGATTCCTAAAAATGGAAATTGATGCTTCATATACTTCGCCATTTGCGGCGCTTGTGTTGGATCGCCGCTTAGTTCAAAATCTAAAGACTGCATATGTTTTCTCCAACCATCTACAAAAAGTACGATGCTCTCGCCAACGAGAACATCGTACTTTTTGAATGCTATCCACGATGTGCGTCCAGAATCTCTGGGCCATGTGTTGTGCCAACCACCACGGTTTTGACCAAATCTAAGAACAAGCCGTGCTCCACAATACCGACCTGCTTATTCAGCCATTCAGCCAGCAGATGCGGGTGCTCGATTTTGCCCAGATGCAAGTCAATGATATAGTTCTTGGAATCTGTCAACGCCTTGCTCCCATCTTCATTTAAGCGGTATGCCGGTTTAAGTCCTTCGTCGGCCAACCGTTGCAACAGCTTGCCGCTGCCAAAAGGGATCACTTCAAGCGGCAGTGGAAATTTGCCAAGGGTATCGACCAACTTGGTTTCATCCACGATCCAGATGTTGCGGGCCGTGTTGATAGCAACGATCTTTTCGATTAAGTGCGACCGGCCGCCACCCTTGATACCCTGAAAGTGCTTGTCGACTTCATCGGCGCCATCAATCGTCAAATCAATCTGGCCAACCTCGTCCAGTGCTTTCATTGGGATGCCCAGCGATTCTGCTTGTTTACGCGTACGAACACTGGTGGCGACACCGGTGAGATTGAGATGCTCGTCTTTGATTCGTTGCGCAATCGCTTCGACCAAATAAACCACTGTCGAACCTGTCCCCAAACCAATTGTCATACCGTCTTCAACAAACTCAGCTGCTCTTTGCGCGGCTTCCTGCTTCAACTTATTCTGGTCCATGGCCAACCATCCTTTTCGCTTAGTTGCCTTCATTATAATATGAATCGGTCGACAGATGGCGAGTTGTGTAGAAAAAGCCAAATTAATAGATCCGCAAGTTTGACCACGCGGCATCCTGCTTGTTGGCCGCACGCCTTTACCCAAAAGGTACAAAAGATCACGTTGGTTGATACAAACTCGTATAAACAAACGATGCCGTCGCGTTCTTGACGCCATTGACGACCAATGGATACTCGGCCAACTGATATCTCTGGGTGTTCACAACATCGACTTGCTGGCCAATGCCGGAAGTGTTTTTAGCCGTAATTCGATAATGGCCAGCAGCAATATTGGTTTCGAGTTTATAAACAGCAGCGGCTGGTTTCAGCTTGTACACTTTGCCAGTGCTTAGACTTGTCAGCGTTACCTTCATGCCAGCGGCTTGGTGAACTTGAACTGATAGGTAATTTGATGCACCGTTCAAACTGATTTCTTCGGACATCACTGTATTTGGTGCAACTAGTTGCGGCTTTGCATGATATTGCGTGGAAAGTTGAGAACGTTGCGCTGCCACAACGATCGTATTCGGATAGTCCTTCGCTAACAACCCCGAAAACGTGCTCAGCCCAAGAATAGCGGCCAAGGCAAATCCAACTGCCAACCGATTGCGCGTCCGTTTAGGAATGACAACACGTTTGCGCGCCGTATTAGGCAAAGCTCCTAGGGCAAAAAGAACAAGCGGCACGATCGCCTGGCCGTATCTTTCTTCAGTTTCCCATAACAAGGTATGGAAGGCGAGATATCCAAGTGCGGTGACAATCGCCAACAGTCCTATCAAGGCAGTTTCATCACGTAAATCTGGCCGCCATGCCAGCAACCGAATGATTAATGTCAACCAAAGCACAATCGTGACAACTTGATAACTCACAGCCGTAACTGCTCTCAGAAATTGTAAATGCTGATCGTACCAAGTCGGCGCCGATTGGAATCCGCCATTGTACCAATCTTGGATGGATCTGACATTAAGGAGAATCCCTATTTTGACAAGCCAAAGCTTCATTAATCCAAAGACGCCGAGCTTCTTAACTCGAGTTTGAATCGTTTGAATGTCGTATTGCTCAACTGCCTGTTTATCTTTTAAGGTAATCGCTTTTTCAATATCCTTGGTGCTATACATCCCGTCAGAGTTTGTATTCACGCCCATTAGCATCCAAGACGTAACCGGCAGTTCATACGCAGCATTTGGATGGAAATTAGCCGCAGTATGAATCACCTGTGTCGTTGGCACGCTCAGGCCGAAACCAGCAACAATCAAAAGAAAAGGCACAGTCAACTTAGTAGTTCTTAGAAGTTTTCGATGCCACAGGATCACAACGATGATGAAAAGTGCTGGCAAGAGAACAATCAAATTTGGTTTTAGCAATTGACCGACTAAGACAAGCATCGTCAAGCCGATGCCGGCACAAATTCGTTGCAGGTTACTCTTGATTCGCCATCGCCATAAGATCCGAAAAATCATGAGTAAAATGAGCATAGAAGGCAGATCGGAATAAAAGACCTGTAAATAGTAAGTGTACGCGAAGGGACTTAAGACTAGGAATGTAAAGCCGCCTAACACGATGCTATTGCGCTCGCTCAATTGTTTCAAAGTTACTAAGGTCATGATGATAAATGTATCTAACAAAGTGATGGTCAGTATATGACTCGCAACGTTCGTTGACATCCCCACCAAGCTCGTCAGCCTGAACCAAAGCGAGAGCAAGTAGGTCAGCGAAACATTGTTGGGATAACGCCAGAAGTAAGTCGTGTTCCAAATGTTGTGCCCTGCCGCCATTTGATCAGCCTGTGACAAAATTCGGTACGGATCATGGTAAATCGTGTCTGGCAGAAAGATCAGAATCAAAACTTGCCCCACGAGCATCAGGGTTAAACCAATTCCGATCATTATCCGCATTTGCCTAGCAGTCAATCGATTAACCAACGGACCTAAGTTGTGTGCAGCTGCGAAAGTAACGACACTGATGAGCAGGACAACGGCACCCCACAAAACAGCACCAGATTTCATTAAATTGCCGCAAATGCCGATAATCAGACAAATTGCTAGGAAAACTGCCATCCATGAATGTTTAGCCATTTTTGTCATTTTTATCACTTCTAATCTAAGCGGGTTTGAATCGTATACCGCGGTCGTCCTTTGACTTCAGTCATCATTTTACCAATATACTCGCCGATGACGCCCAGACTCATCATCTGCAAACCGCCTAGAAACCATAAGGAAACCATCAATGATGACCACCCATGAACGGTCAATCCAAGGACTTTCACGATAATTGAGTAAACTGACATGCCAAAAGCCAGCATCACAGCAAGTGTCCCAAGCAGAAGAATTAACCGCACTGGCGCAATGGTGAGTGAGGTAATGCCGTCCCAAGCGAAAGCAAGCATTTTTTTAAGCGGATACTTCGACTCCCCGGCGAGCCGCGGGGTGCGTTTATAATAGACTTTTACTGTTTGAAAGCCAAGCTTCGGGATCAATCCGCGAATGAACATGTTTCGCTCAGGATAAGTGAGTAACGTCTGCGCCGCTCGTTTGGACATTAGACGAAAGTCAGCATGATTGGGTACCATCTGAACACCTAGTAGTCTGAGCAGTTTGTAATAGCCTTGTGCTGTCGTACGTTTAAACCAGCTATCAGTTTCACGATGGGTGCGCACACCATAGACAATATCTGCACCGGCACTGTATGCCTGAACCATCTCCATGATCTTTTCAGGATCATCTTGCAAGTCAGCATCAATGGTAATGGTCATGTTTGTGGTCCTAATCGCTTTCGTCAACCCAGCGATGAGTGCAGCTTGATGCCCAAAATTGCGTGAAAAACGTAATCCGCGGATTTTTGAGTGCTGCTTATGGAAACTTTCAATGATTGACCAAGTGTTGTCCGATGATCCGTCATCCACAATCAGTATATCTGAATCTTCGGAAAGGAAATTTTGGGTAACCACCTCTCGTTCAATTGACCATAATCTCGGCACAGTGTCTTTTAGCACTTCTTGTTCATTATAGGCTGGTATCACAATTGTTAACTTTTGCATGCTACTTATCCTCCCTTAGCGGACGAAATGCTGAACGTTGTGCTGCCTGTTTGACAATCAAAGCATCAATGCATCTTGCTTGCGGCAACATAACGAACCAAAGACCATTTGCGAGTAACAAGCTACCAAGAATATCAGAAGCAAAATGATCGCGCAGATAAATCCGACTGGTAGCGACCATGCCAATCCAGATCATACTGAGTAAGATTGCCACAAATTGATTTTCTTGTTCTTTAATTTTTGGCAGCATCAGCATTAACAGACTCAGCATCAGTACCATTGAGCACATGACGTGACCGCTTGGGAAACTAAAACCTGTGTCGGCAACAAGTTGATGTATCGGTCGCGGACGTTGAACCAGCAACTTAATTAGTAAGAGAAGGCCTGATCCAAGTAATTGACACGCACCAATCCAGATGCTGTCGGATCGTCTTCCCTTGACCCATAGATAGCCGCAGATCGCGGCGGTCAAACTGATCACAACAGGCGGGCTGCCCAACAGCGCTACTACTTCAAAGATCCGGGTATCCATTTGAGTATCATATTTGATGATGCCCTGAACACTGCGATCCAGCTCACCGACCCACGCTACCTGCATCACAACAGACCAAGTTAGCAAGGCAAACAGCAGTAATAATCCACCGCCCAAGAAATAGTCTTTTTTAATGTTCATCTGCAGTCATCCCCCGTTTTCGTACCATCACGATCATCGGGAACAAGGAAATGCCGATAATTGCAAGCATGATGAGTTCAAAATGTGCTTTAATGAATGGCACATTTCCAAACAGGTACCCCGCGCCAGTGGCCAGTGTCACCCAGCTAAAGCCGCCAAGAATGTTGTAAATGGCAAAATCTCGATAATGCATTTTTCCGATCCCAGCTGTAAAAGGGACAAAGGTTCGCACGATCGGTATCAATCGGCCTAAGAAAATCGCAATATGACCGTACTTTTTGAAGAATGTTTGACTGCGTTGAAGATACGCTGGTTTCATAACTCGTTTAAACTTTTGGCTGGTGGTCAAGTAAGCGCCAAAATGTCCGCCAATTTCAAAATTCAAGGCATCGCCGAGGACTGCAGCGCCAGTCAAAAGTCCGACTAACAACCCGTAGTTAATGGCACCATCACCTAACGCCGCTAGCGAGCCACAAAGGAAAAGTAGCGAGTCGCCGGGTAAGAATGGGAATATGACAACGCCAGTCTCGATAAAGATAACGCCAAACAAAATGACGTCAATCCAATTACCGGTGTGGGCTATTAATGACGGTATCAGCTGATTAAGATTGGGGATAAAGCTTGTGAGTAAAAGCAATGCCATTTGAAATGCCCCCTTTGGTTGGTGTTTGCTAACAGCATCTAGCTTAATCGTCTAATCGGTTCATCACTACCTAGACAAAATAAATCATTTCTAAATTTTTTTTAGTTTTCTCCATGCTATTGCCGAGAATAGCGACATCTTTCCTTAATTTTTTGACGCAAATCGTTTTGCCAATCACGCAAAAACGCCATCTTTTTGCAGATGGCGTTTCAGCTTTCATTCAATTGATGCCGCTCCTTCGTTGTTGCCAGCGGCAGGATAAGTTCGGCAATCGTTCCATGAGGTTGGTTGTCTCGCAACTTGATTCTGCCATTGTTGATCGTGGCGAGCTGGTTAGCAATAGCGAGCCCAAGGCCAGTTCCGGGAACCGTGCCCCGGACGTTAGCACTACGATAAAAGCGTTCAAAGACATGGCTTTTGTCTTCTGCACTAATCCCCGCGCCTTGATCAAGTACTGCCAATACAGCATTGCCATCATCATCGCGCGTCAAATTCACCGCAATGATTGTATCAGCCGGTGAATATTTAGCAGCATTCGTGACAAAGTTATCCAAAATCTGCTCAATAGCCGACTCATTACTTTCTACAGACATATTAGGCGTCACATGTACCTCAATGGTTTGAGAAAAAGCACTGGCCAATTTTTCAGCTAAGTGTTGAACCGTTTCACTCAGGTTTAACAAATGCGTATCAAGCGTTAACCTGTCAGCGCGTGATAGCTGCAGCAATTCTTCAATCAGCTGTTGCATCTGTCTGGATTCTTCAGTGATATAGTTGACCGATTTGAGCACAATTTCAGGATGCGCCCGTCCATGCCGCTCAATCAGTTGCGCGTGACTGCGAATCGTCGCAATCGGTGTCCGCAGTTCGTGGGCCGCGTTCATGATAAACAACTTTTGCTGTTCTTGCCGATCATGCAGTTGTTTCAAAAGGTCATTGAAGTCCTTTGCCAGATCAGTAACCTCCATCGGTTTATCTGGCACAGGCAACATCACCACACCAGTCTTTGCGTGCTCCGCTGCATGCTTGGTGCTTTGCGACAGGTCACTCAATGGACCGGTCAGGCGATGTGCCAGTCGTCGAATAAAGATCGGACTGACAACTAAGGCAAGTACCAAAACGATCATCGTGACAACCAAAACTCTGATCAGGACCGCCAGATAACTGTTCATGCTCTGCCAAATCTCATAACGGATACCTTTAGCATGAACCTCTTGGTAGTAGAACAATCCTTGATTCGCTTGATAGCGCAACTGCGTCAAAAACGGAAATGATTTCGCCAATTGAACTTTTTTAGTCGCAGGCGAGTAATAATTTTTCACCTTCGCATCTTGGCGCATATTATGAACATGAACATAAGTTGAGCTCGTATCTAACGTGCTGTTTTTGCGCCAATTTTCCCAGTCATCATCACCGTCAATCACAGTCTGCTTGAGGCTTGCAGCAATATGATCTGTTGATAATACCACTTGCTCATAAAGCTGATGGCCAACTGCCGCCACGATAAGCAGACCTAGCGCAAGGGTCAGCGTGGCCACCATACTGACTAACGACCGCTGCATGATCGCAGCACTTGATTGATTCTGCTTTCTCTTTTTCAATCAATCATCGCCTCACTAAATGGATGCAACATTAGCCGAGAGCATATAGCCGACGCCGCGAACAGTATGAATGAGTTTCTTGCTACCTGAATGATCATCAATTTTATGACGTAAGTTTCTGATATAGACATCCAATATATTAGGTTGACCGTCAAAATCGGTTTCCCAGACGGCATCAAGCAAGTCATCCCTCGAACAAGCTTCGTCCTGATGGGCAACAAGTTCGACAAGCAACTCATATTCCCGCTGTGTCAATGGCATAATCACCTCACCGCGCTGAACGCGTTTGTTATCCGTATCCACCAGCAGATCATCGACTTGAAAAATAGTCGCTGGTGAGACAGCCTGCCGATTGTGTCGCAAGGCGACTTCGACACGAGCAACCAGTTCCTCCATTTCAAAAGGCTTGGTGATGTAATCATCGGCCCCGCCAGTCAGTCCAGCCACCTTGTCGCCGATGTAGTCACGAGCCGTCAACATAATAATAGGCACCTGGCTTGATTGTCTGATTTTCCGCAAAACACTAAACCCGTCTAGTTTAGGCAGCATCCAATCCAAAATAATGACATTGATTTTACCTTCATTGTTCTTAAACAGCGTCAATGCCTCCGCGCCGTCTTTTGCCCAAATAACTGACATATTCTCTAACTCGAACTCTGTTGTTAATGAATCTGCCAATGCAGCTTCGTCTTCCACTAGAAGCAATGTTGATTTCAACTGATTTCCTCCTAACGTGTTCATGTGAATTATAAGCGCAAGCACATAAAAATTGACACTGCTTTAAAAAATAAGAAAAAAATGAGTTCTCGTCATAATTTTCTTCCCTGACTCGTGACTCATTTTAATTGTTTGCTGATACCATAGTCACCAATCCAAACTTTCTGTACACTGAACGAACAGTGAAGTTCTTGATAAATCAGCCGATTGTCATTCCTTTGCTGATTCCTATAAACGTTATGAGTGTGCTGGAATCTAAGACAAAAGGCGCTAAAGTTCCGAACATACAAACTTTCAGCGCCTTTTGTCCATGGAGCTTTCCGTGACCTAAGCCGGCTAATCGCTTATCAAATTCGTATAATTACCTTTACTTTAATATGAATCGACCAACTGATGGCAAGTTGTGGAGAAAAAAGTAAATAAATATACGCCCACACCAGCCACACCATAACTGGATTGTTAGCTTGCCAAGATGACTAATTCTTAATAAATAAAGCTCAAAACCATTGAAAGCGTTTTCACCGCTTGATACAATCACTTCTGGCAACTGCCTCGTTTGGAGGTGATCCTATGCTGCGTGATTTCTTCTTCCAGATTATCGCCCCGCTTCTTGTGGGTGTGATGGTCACACTGGTCGATCATTGGTTAGATGGTGGCCAGTAAGCCAACTGCAGTTGCTTACTAACCCACACGCCTGATTAGACCCGCTGCTAAACAGGTGAAAAAAATAGCCGCTTCCCTGGCAGGGGAAGCGGCTATTGTGCGTGATCCTATATTGCTGATTTCTTTTCCAACACGAATGTATCATTATTTTTTCTTTTTGTCCATAGGGTCTTTCGTGATGTATCAACACCTACCTACAAAGCTCGCGATCACCGTAAAACACCCAACTATTCAAACACCATCTCACCAACACTATCCTCAAGGCTGTCAAATATCTCGTTTTCTTCAATAAAGCTGATCCAGTTCTCGCGCGAGCTCGACTGGTCTTCTTTAATATTGAGGCCAATTTTCTCGTAAACACTTTCGATGAACTGGTCAACCATTTTTTCCGCTGCATTCGCGACCATCGTCTTGTTTAGTCGCTTAGCTGGTGCCCGTTGCTTGTTCTTATCTTCCTGAAAGTCCACGGCTTTCTCGCGGAACATATCCACGGCATTGCTGTTCTCACTAAAATACGTGCTGAATTCTTCGTTATCCATCCTGACTCACCTTCTATTGTTAGTTAATTGACTCGGCTTTCAAATACGCCCTGAAGCAGCTTTAACCAAGATGAATGCAAAGAGTGTTGCGCTATCACTGTCTTAGTCAAAATAACTTCTTTGTCATCTATTATACGAACATTCGTTTGTAAAAGCTAGGCTTGTTTGTCCAGTGAACTAGGCTTTTCTGTTGAAACCGCTTTCGCCATTTTCGAGAATGGATTATACTGATTTTAGGAGCTTAGACTCCTCAAAAATATTGGACTTCGAGTCCGTGTATCGGTAACGATACTTGGTGTCTGTCATGTTGATGGCAGGCACTTTTTTAGTTGATGCTTGTGCTCACGCTGCATGGCATTTCGACCATTATGGCGACAGTATTTGCCACGCGACCGTTGCTTACTAACCCACACGCCTGGTTAGACCCGCTACTAAACAGGTGAAAAAAATAGCCGCTTCCCTGGCCGGGGAAGCGGCTATTGTGCGTGATCCAGTATGCAATGAAACTGTTTTTTTCTATAACCGAAAACTACCATCAATTTTGCTTTTTGTCCATAGTATTTCTAGCAACCTTAGAGAAGGAATCACACCGAAGCAAGTAGGAGTTTACGATAAAACACACACTCGCAGAAAAGCCGTCAACCCCTTGCCCTGAAAGGAGTTGACGGTCCTTAGTCGGCGTTAAAGTGTCGAATAATATTTTTGTAAAGAACTCCTCAAAATCACCAAGCCCTAAATTTCGCTCACTGCGCTCTCACTAATCAAGTGCACCTCATGTTCATCATGCTTCAACTCAGGCCAATATTCCCGATTGGCCTCGATGAGATCATCCAAGACTTCCTTCGCCACTTGGGCGCTTGGTAAGGTTTTGGATAAGGTCAAGGCTTGCCACAGTTCTTGATAATCATGATTAATCCACGCATCGACGACTAGTTTTTCGACCATGGCTTGATTGAGGATCATCCCCCGTTGAAACATCGGGATCTTGCCTTGCGTCAGCGGCTCGGCACCGTCTTTACCAACGATGCACGGTACTTCGACCATAATGTCGTCGTCGATATTGGCCACCGCACCGTTATTTTCCACGATTAGCAACATGCGTTCATGCGTGTTGAAGGCAATGGCACAGGCAAGATCGACGATGAAAGAGGCGTGGCTGTCGATCGGGAAGGAGCCAACGTCACTGGTACCGGCATCGATAATTTTCTGGGCGGCACTGAAGACGCGCTTTTCACGGCCATCTTCGACTTCATTGGCGCGCGTATAGTCAGGATCAGAGTGAGCCACCACGTAATCCGGATAGAGATAATACTTTAGATACGTATTCGGCAGATAATGCGGATCAACTGCCAACAGATCCTGCGCCTTTTTGTGAGTTGCTTGCCAGCTGGCATCCATGTGCTGGGTGTCGACTTCGATCTGGGTCAAGTAGCCATGATGAGCCACATAATCCCGAATCTGCGGCAGGTATTCATGACCAGCCTTGTCTTTAACACTTGTCCACCAGCCAAAATGATTCATCCCAAAGTAACGGACTTCCAGATCTTTGGGCTGCAAGCCGATGATCTGTGACATCCGCCGCTGGGTCCCGACCGGCATGTCGCAAATGTTGAGGATCTTGGCATCAGGCCGCAATCGCCGGCAGGCCTCGGCTACGATGGACGCTGGGTTTGAGTAATTGAGCATCCAGCAATCTGGCGAATACTTTTCCATAAAATCAATCAGTTCGATAATATCGCCAATACTGCGCATCCCGTAGGCAATACCGCCAGGGCCGCAAGTTTCTTGACCGACCACGTGATGTTTAAGTGGAATCTTTTCATCTTGCTCACGCATCTTATAGCCGCCGGAACGAATGTGGGCAAAACAGAAATCAACATCTGTGAAGGCTGTCTGCGGATCAGTGGTCCACGTGAAGTCAATCGCTGGTGCCTTTTCTTTTAGCTCAATGGCAATTGCCTCAGCAATCGTTGCCTGCCGCTCTTCATCGATATCATAAAGCTTCAATGCTCGCAGTGGAAAACGTTCGGCATTTTCCAGCAGCATCATGACGATCCCCGCTGTGTAAGTACTGCCGCCACCTGCAATGACAATGGAAAATTGTTTATTCTGACTCATCATATTGCCCTCCTAAAACGCGCCAGTTCACGCTCTTTCTAACCGAGCTGGTTCACGCTTTTTCTACTCAACTTCTGCCGCATCAAAGCCTAATGCTTCATCCACCGCCGCGCGGACTTTCGTAACGGCAAGCCCATAAACAACATGCACATTATTGCCTTGTTTAATGACACCACTGGCACCGGTTTCGTTTTTCAAGACGGTTTCATCCACCAATTCCGGATTCTTCAAAACGGTTCTTAAGCGTGTGTAGCAGTTCGTCACACTTTCAAAATTATCAGCACCGCCTAGCGCCTCAATAATCGTTGCCACCGGTACTTCCGTCGCACCTTTAGGGACACTGACCGGCGGGGCTTGTTTCTTTTCTTGATACTCGGCTTTGCTGTAAAGCTTAGTCTCTTCTGCATCAGTTTCACGGCCAATCGTTTTCAAATTGAACCTGCCGATTAAGAATCTGAAGGTGAAGTAATAGATAAAGAAGAACATGATACCGACGACGATATACATTGGCCAATGGGTTTTACCGACCCCCAGCGGCACATTGTAGAGCAGAAAATCAAGGAAGCCATTCGGCCCAATCGCCCGAACGTTCAGAAGATTCAAAACCACTATGCTTAAACCGCTTAAGGCTGCATGAACAACAAACAGCAATGGTGCGATGAACATGAAGGAAAATTCAATCGGTTCCGTGACCCCTGCTAAGAAGGAGGTCACAACGGCTGGAATCAAAATGGCTTTCACTTTGTTCTTGTTTTCAGGTTTTGCCATTTGATACATTGCCAAACAAGCACCGATTAGACCGAACATTTTGGAAATGCCTCGCGCGTCCCAAATAACGGAGCGTGACAACAGATGAATATTGGGATTAGCCATTTCGGCGTAGTAGATGTTCCGGGCGCCTTCAAAAATGTGCCCGCCGATTTCCTCAACACCGCCAAGCGAGGTATATAGGAATGGCGTGTAAATGAGGTGATGCAAACCAGTTGGAATGAGTAACCGCTCAAGCGACCCATACAGGAAAAGGCCGAAGTTGCCGGTTTGATTAATCACGTGCCCCAGACTGGAAATGCCCATTTGAATGAACGGCCAGACATACGTAAGCAAGACTGCTAACATGACAGTAACTGGAATCAAAACAATGAAGACAAACCGGCTGCCACCATAAATTTGAAAGGCACTGCGAAATTCAGTATCCACAAATCTGTTATGAATGAAGACAACCGTTAACCCTAAAATAATGCCTAGGAAGACCCCCATATCGAGAATTTGAACGCCAAGAACCGATGCTTGACCGGTACCTTGAAGATTCTCGGCCTTTGATAAAATCCCGCGCAGTTCCATAAACTTGTTCATCGCGTTAATGAAGACCAAGAATGTCAGTAGCGCCGTAAACCCAGCCTCTGCCTTCTTCTTCTTCGCTAACCCAACAGCCAAGCCCACACAGAAAATCACCCCAAGGTTGGTTAGAATTGACACCAACGATCCGGACAAAATCAAGCCGAAGCCTTTTGTCACCGGATTATTCATGAACGGCACCACTTCAAGCAACTTCTGATTGGTAAAGATGTTCCCAATGGCAATCAGAATCCCCGCAATCGGCAGGATCAGCACGGGCACGAACATGGCCTTGGAAAAGCGCTGCAGACCGTCCATAACCTTCTGTTTCATCTTTGTCACCTCTTCTAGTAATAGCAAAATAATTTCTTGTTGATCTAAACATAACAGACAAGTTTTATCGTGAAAACCTTTTCAAGACAACAAGAAACGTGTTCCGCTGATTCGGAACACGTTTCTTGTTGGGTGGTTGTTTTGGTTTGTCGGTAGTTGCTAGCACAAAAGAGGCGCCACTAGGGATGGAAGCTATTCATCTTCGTTTGGCAGTTATAAATTTTAGTTCTAACCGCATGTTGTAACCCGTCTGACTATTGCTCACGCCGTTTACGCCAAATCATTAAGCCGCCAATCAGCAAAAGCATGCCCACGCCTGCCAAACTTAGCCATTGAATGACCTTATCGCCAGTTTGTGGCATATCTGCTTGCGTTTTCTGATGCCGACCGTTTTTATCAGCTGGTAACGGCTTGGTCGGTGGGATTTTGCTGCTTGGATCTGTCTGTGATCGTTTGACGAGCGCTTTTTGTGCAGCAAGTACGGCCTTCGTGGCGTGATCAACCATAACTTGGGCCGGCTCGTCAAGCGTCAGAACGTCTTTTGCAGCATCAATCGCTGCTTGCAAGTCCCGCCACGAAGCATCGGTATAAGTTTTCGCATCAAGTTTCGCCGCAGCAGTCAAAGCAGCCTGAAGTGCTTTCGTATCAGCAGTTTTTACCAGCCCATCAATGGCTGCCACCAACGCTGTATTAGCATCATCCACTATCTGCTGGTCAGTCGCTAAATCGGCGATGACTGCTTTTGCTTCCGTCAGTGCCTGCGTTAAGGTCGCGAAACTTGCTTTCGTGTAATCCTTCGCCTTCAAATTTCCTGCAGTTTTGATAGTCGCAGCTAAGGTAGTACGGTCAACTGGTACATCGAGCTTAAAGGTGACCGCTCGACTGGCGCCTGCCAAATCAGCCGGATTAAAGGTCAAAACATGGCCGTTCGTTGAAAAGAGCGCCTCCGTCTTTCCTGGAAGATGAACTGGATAGTTAAAGCTGAAGTTGATTAGGTTACCGGTTTGACTTGGTTCGGCAGCCGTCAGCTGATAAACATTGTTGCCAAGTGCTTTGATGATGACCGCGGCCGGCTGATCAATTGAAACAAGGCCATCCAGTTGATCGGCCTTGGTCCAAACATTGGCCATCACCTGATCTTTTGTCTTGATTGCTTGCAACTCGCCAGTATTTGCGAGAACCATATAGTCTGGTGACTGCGCTAGCTGGGCGACTTTTGTATCCGTCGCATTCGGCACAGTGACATATTCATACGATCCGTTTTTAACGGTTGCGCCATGCATGGCTGCCAATGTTGCATAAGTATGCTTATAAACCGTATCGGATGGGAAATACCCATTAATATCTTTGTAGGTGCCTGTCCGCGTCGCCTGATTGATCGTAACGGGCGCATTGCCTTTTGCGATAATATAGCCAACATTATTTTCGGGATCGGTGGTGTTAATATTTGCCCACCGGCTGACTGTCTTTTGTTTCGTGTATACCTGACCATCCACCGTGATTTTGGTGGTTGCCGGATCAATTTGGCGTTGATCGATAATGGTTTCGATATCGGCGGCAGTTGTGCCATTAATATTGGCACCGAGATTAATGATTTGGTCGTTTAATAAAAACCAGGATTTCATCGCCTGCAGATTCTGGCCTTCATTGGCTTTGTTCAATGCCATGCCAACACTGGCGATGGTTCCATCGGTCGCGCCGCCAACCCAAGCTTGCGGACTTTTTGAAGACGACTTCTCACCATCCGGCAGTGACACCGTGTCAACTGTCGTTCCGGGAAGGCGGTATGGATCAACCGTTGTCCAGTAACCTTCACCGAATTGATTCAAATCATTGTTATACAGATAAACCATGCCGTCAGCCGTATGCCAAGCATGGCTATTTTCGGTATTACCGTATTCAAAATTGGCAATTCGATTGGAGTACATCGCGATGCCAACCGCGTGCGTCGGTGTTTTTTGCATGACCCGATCCATCGCCCCATAAATATTCAGCGAACTGACGTATCTTTCTGAGCTGTTGCCTGATGCAAAGCTGTTTTGAGACCATTTAATGCCGCGTAATCTCGTGGCTTGTCATAGAAATTGTAGCGCTCACCCACCTGTGCAACCCAAGTGGCAACGGCCTGATAAATTTTCTGCTTCAATGTTGCTGGCGTTGCGTCGGCAATTAGGGTCAGATTGGCTAACGTCTCTTTGCCAGTCTCCAACTCCGTGGTTTTCGCATTCGTCCCTGGTGCGCGCGAAATACTACGACCCGAAACCATCGACGGCATGCGTCCATTCACCATCAATTGCAAAAAGCCTTTGTCAATTAAGTTAAAAACGTTCGCGAACTGAACTTCACTAATAGCCCAAGGCGTACCAACGAGGGTCGATGAAACGCGCGCAATGCCTTTAATCATTTCGTTGCCATAACTGCCATTGTATGGAAAAAAGGTGTGTTGAACGAAGGAACCATCCGCATAGATACCATCCTTGGCGGTCACAAGCCCCATCGCTTTAGGTAAATTCTGTTGAACAAGGGCAACCCGCTTGTCATCTTCTAACAACAACCCGCTAGCCAAAACCGAAATCGAAATGTCCGTCAAGTTAGCCCCTGTTGCTGTGTAAGCTGGCCATTGAATATTAGGATCCTTGGCATAACCCAACAATGGTTGAACAAACTTGACCAACTTTTCTGGATCCTGTCGGTGCAAGTCATTGTATAACAGGATCAAAGTATCATCGAGCTGTTGTGCCGAACCGATTTGCCAATCCCACCAATTGCCGGTGGAATAGCTTCCGTTATATTTTTTGGCCGTCTCCATAAAATCAATCGCATCAATGATTGCCTGATACACCTCAGGATTTTGGTGCTGCTGGCTTACAGGATTATAGTAGCCCAATGTTAACATTTTAATATTGGTAAACATCGAGGTGTAATCCGCCGAGATCGTGTCCGAACTTTTCTTCGGCCAAAGCCGACTACGATTAGCCCCTCGATCCATCGTCGCCCATAGCGTTTGACTCTGCGCTGCCAAGTCCGTCAAGTAAGCTTTAACATTGGGATCACTCATATCCGGTTTGGTCGCAATCAGGCGGTCACGCCATCTTGCGCGCATCGTCACATACTCAGCACGGCTTGTTGCTGTTGCTGCCTTCTCGACAGGCTTAGCCCCTTGCGCAGGAACTTCCATGGCAACTGGTTCGTCATTAACAGCCTTCAGTATTTCTGAACTCGACGTGGCCGACGATGGTGTTGCGACCGCGCTGGCACTATCATCAGCCGCGTACCCAGTAACCGTCCCGGTCGAAAGCAGCATCATTCCCAATAGGCCTACACTTACCAAAAACTTTTTCATGCTCTTCTCCCTGTTAAAATGATTTTCGATGATAGGTGATCATCAATCAAGACGTTGCTCCGTTCAGCTACAGCCGCTAAATCGTTCAACTGCCTAAAATAGCCAACATCTAATCTCAGAGAGCTTATCATCGCATAATTGGAAGCGCAATCATCGTGAACTTTTGGTATACACCAGCAATCGTTTTAATATTGACGTGATGCTTGCAAAAATAAAATAAATTATTTTCCCGACAGAATTTATTAATCCACTTTTTGAATTTCACCAAACGAATCAAAAAAGCTGCACGAAAATCTTCATGCAGCCAGCCTGCCACGTAAAAGTAGGCAGTATATTTAACGATCAGGATGCAAATCCTTGAAAAGGTCGGCTAAATTGGCAAAGTCTTCATAGCGTTCATTCCCTAGATTGCAATAATAAAGTTACCACCTAGAAAGAGGCTTGCTCACTGCTTGAACTGGGGTTTGCCAACGGAGACATTTTCTAGGTTTGTTATTGATAAGCGCTGTGGCTTGTTGAATATCGGTCTCTGAAACCTGATCAAACTGTGTTCCCTTCGGGAAATAGTAGCGAAGTTCTCGATTGAACCGTTCATTTGTGCCCCGTTCATTCGGGTGATAGGCGTGGCAAAAGTAAACCGGTATCCGATAGCGCTTTGTAAGCGCCTGATCGCAGGAAAACTCTTTACCGTGATCAACCGTCACTGATCGAACCGGACCCGGAAAGTCCACCATCAGTCTTGCAAATCCCTTGAGAACAGCATTTTGTGATAAGTTTTCAAGCTTAGTTGTCGCCATTAAACGTGTCACCCGATCGACAATGGTCAAAACAGCAGCCTTTGACCCGCGACCACCGCGAACTGTATCCATCTCTAAATGTCCTTTTTCGGTTCGCCGATTAGCTGACTCACTGCGAATCTCAATTGAGGTGCCTACTGCTTGGTTATAGCGCGACCGAAGGTCTTGTCTTCTTTTATGACGTTTACCGTGATCAAAGAGTTGGCTTGGCTGAAAATCGACTTGTCTTTGATAAATCCAGTGGTAAATCGTGTGTGGCGCACAGTGAACGGCATAACCGACCATTTCAGGGGACCAACCTAGGTTTAGCTTCTCAGTTACCATCCGCTTCAACTTAGGCGTTAAAATCGAGTGCCGACCACAACGATGCCGACAAGTATCGGCATGATCCTGAGCTATAATGGCGCAGTAATCACCTTCAGGGCAACGGTGAAGCTCATGCCTAATAGAAATACGAGAGCGGCCTAAGGTCGCGGCGATGTATTGAATCGTGTGGTGTTGCATCAGTTCTATCTGAGATCGTTCAATTAAGGTTATAATGGCCATGGGACCTGTCCTTCTCTCTAGATGGTATGTTATGCAAACACCATTTTAGCAAGAACGGACAGGTCTTTTTTCACATTTTCTGGGTGGTAACTTTAATTATGCAATCTAGGATTCTTTAAATCCTAGAGTGAATGATTTCGTTCCGTTTTGCTGATTAATGTAATACCTCAAACTTAAAGGTTAAATCCATGGCCAGATTTTGCCGACTCGAATAATCACCGAAATATTGGCCCGACAACGACACACTGGTCTTAGCCTGATCATCTAATGTTCCTAGCTCTTGATTCGCTGTTGAATCATCAAGCGGAATTTTATTTGCGGCAAATTTTTCGTTGCCTTTCAAAAATAATCTGGCACTTTCTGAGGCGTTTACTGGATCAGGATCATTAACATGCACTAACTTAATCGATGATTTGGTTGTGGTCTTAACTTGTTGCAAAACCACTTTGACTTTTGTCTTTGAACGATTCTTGATCTCATAGTTGGGTGAGACAATCTGACCTTGATCAACATCAGTCGAACCAAAGGCGAGACTTTTCGGAATCGTCAAATCGATCATATTGTTTGATGCTAAGACATTGATTGAAATCTCTTTTCGAAGCTTACCAATCGCTAATGTTGCCTGATAAGTACCAAATTCAGGCTTTAGGTTCGTTGTGATCACCTTGATTTTCTCGGAGGGGGTCTGCTTATTCTTTTCCCAAGCCTGAGCTTGACTTTGCTTCAAAATAAACGCCGCCAACTGATCGGATGTTTTATTAGCTAGTTGATTAGAATAAGCGGTTATGTTTTTTGCCGTGAGAATAAATTGATCATCCGATTGATCGTCTGTATCTTTGACGACAACTGGAATTGTGTATGTGAAGAACACCTTATTCCCTGAAGCAAGCTTTTCAGACACTTGCACCTTTACATCTTGAAACCCATCGTGAGTAGTGTCCGGATAGTCAGTTATCTTTTCGAATGTCACCGTTGCTTGCTTGTTTTTATCAATAGCAGTTTTAACTTCCTTTTCAATCGCTTCTTTTTTAACAGCTGGTGGGACGACCAACCCTTTAAAAGTCAGTTGGTTAATTTGCAAAGGTCGATAGCCATTTTTTGTAACTTCGAAAAAGATTTCTTTAGGTTGCTGATAGCGGTTTAAGGAAGTATACGTGGAATCTTGTGTATAGCCAATTTTCCCTTCTGCTTCTTTGGCCTTAAAAACATCGCCGTAATTAACGGACAGCGTACGAGAAGCGCCCCAACGATTCAAAAAGTCTTGCTTCTTATCATCGCCGTTCGCTTTAATGACCATCGTTGGCGTACTTTTATCAAGTGCTAACTCGGTATGCTGATTCATGTTATACAAAGCAGTCTCAACATAAAACTTTCCGGGAAACGAAGAATGAATGGCTTCGTTATCGGTCGACTTCCCCGAAGTCGCGATAATTTTCGGGTTACCATTTTCCTCAATCAAAGCGAACACACCAGCTGAATCACGAGGGCCATATTCATATCCTCGTAAGACAATGGCATTCCCATACTCTGCTTCAACTGGACTAATAGAAGTGACTGTTCCGCCCATGGACGAAAAAACGAGTTCAACGGATGCTTTAAAGAGCTTATCTATTCGGTCATCTTTGAGCGCTTTTTTAACTTCATCAGGGTTGCTAGACCCGACTCTGCCGTCACTGTATGGCACATCACTGCCATCAGTGTCTGTCGCCGACACCATCATCCTTGAACGATTTTCTGTGTTCCACTTTTCACCAAGTTTATAAAAAGCTTCCTGTGTTTTAAGTTTGCCCGGCTTGGCGATCACGGTTACTGGCACTTTATAAGGATAACTGACTTTTTTGCCACTCGATAAGGTTTGTGACACAAGCACTTTAGCCGTCTTTTCACCTGCAGTATCCACATCAGGATACTCCGAAAATTTTTCAATGGTGATGTTTGCCTAGATTGCATAATTAAAGTTACCACCCAGAAAATGTGAAAAAAGACCTGTCCGTTCTTGCTAAAATGGTGTTTGCATAACATACCATCTAGAGAGAAGGACAGGTCCCATGGCCATTATAACCTTAATTGAACGATCTCAGATAGAACTGATGCAACACCACACGATTCAATACATCGCCGCGACCTTAGGCCGCTCTCGTATTTCTATTAGGCATGAGCTTCACCGTTGCCCTGAAGGTGATTACTGCGCCATTATAGCTCAGGATCATGCCGATACTTGTCGGCATCGTTGTGGTCGGCACTCGATTTTAACGCCTAAGTTGAAGCGGATGGTAACTGAGAAGCTAAACCTAGGTTGGTCCCCTGAAATGGTCGGTTATGCCGTTCACTGTGCGCCACACACGATTTACCACTGGATTTATCAAAGACAAGTCGATTTTCAGCCAAGCCAACTCTTTGATCACGGTAAACGTCATAAAAGAAGACAAGACCTTCGGTCGCGCTATAACCAAGCAGTAGGCACCTCAATTGAGATTCGCAGTGAGTCAGCTAATCGGCGAACCGAAAAAGGACATTTAGAGATGGATACAGTTCGCGGTGGTCGCGGGTCAAAGGCTGCTGTTTTGACCATTGTCGATCGGGTGACACGTTTAATGGCGACAACTAAGCTTGAAAACTTATCACAAAATGCTGTTCTCAAGGGATTTGCAAGACTGATGGTGGACTTTCCGGGTCCGGTTCGATCAGTGACGGTTGATCACGGTAAAGAGTTTTCCTGCGATCAGGCGCTTACAAAGCGCTATCGGATACCGGTTTACTTTTGCCACGCCTATCACCCGAATGAACGGGGCACAAATGAACGGTTCAATCGAGAACTTCGCTACTATTTCCCGAAGGGAACACAGTTTGATCAGGTTTCAGAGACCGATATTCAACAAGCCACAGCGCTTATCAATAACAAACCTAGAAAATGTCTCCGTTGGCAAACCCCAGTTCAAGCAGTGAGCAAGCCTCTTTCTAGGTGGTAACTTTATTATTGCAATCTAGGTTTGAATTACCTTTAGTGTCAATGGTATTTTGCAGTTGTTGCGCAATTGAACTTTGCAAATCTTTTTGGGTGACTGAGATCTTTTTAGAACTTAATTGATTGATGGCTAATGGCTTGTACCCATTTTTTGTCACGACGGATTTACAATTCAAGTGCAACAAATTAGTCAAATAGAAAAGACTCATAGCCTGAGTCCTTGTAAAATGGAATCACCACAAGACCAACTACAAGGAGAACTCGACTATGAGTCCGTACACCCATCTTACCTTAAAAGACCGTGAATCGATACTGCTTGGTATCTCTACAGGCAAAACTCTTGATACCATCGCCAAAGAGATAGGTCGTTCCAAGAGTACAGTCAGCCGTGAAATTGCACGTAACGGCGGCTGGCGGAACTATTCGGCAGCCACCGCTCAGGACCGCTACCGGCGGGTTCGCTTGGCTAGCAGGCGTCCTCGGATCCTCGATCGACCGGGGACTCGTGACGCTGTCATTCGATATATCACGGTGCTACATTGGTCGCCTGAGCAGATTGCCGGTCGCTTGTCACTAGAAGGCAGTCCTATTCGCATCAGCTATTCGACTATCTACAGAGGTATCTACCTAGATAATCTCGGTGTTCCATTGAAGAGCCATGGTGCTCGCGGGCTACCAAGGCTGCTTCGACACCGAGGCAAGACGCGCAAAATCAAAGGCACCATAAATGAACGCCGGGGGCGCTTCAATGACGTGCCATCAATTCACGACCGACCCCGGTCGGCAGAAAATCGCAGCTGGTTTGGTCACTGGGAAGGCGATACAGTACGCGGTAAAACAGGACACTCTGCATTAGTAACATTAGTTGACCGTAAATCACGCTATCTGCTTTCGAAGCGAACGGCCAATGCAAAAGCTGACACTGTTAGAGACGTCATGATTGAGCTGCTTGGTGCCTTACCAGCTAACCGAGTAAGAACAGTGACTCCTGACCGTGGAAGGGAGTTTGCCCGGTACAGGGAGCTGGCAGAACGTCTGAATACAAAGGTCTTCTTTCCTGACCCACACGCGCCTCAACAACGAGGAACTAACGAAAACACCAACGGACTGATTAGAGAATACTTTCCCAAGAACACAGACCTAGACCTTCAGAGCGACCAGGAAATTGAGACTTACATTGAACAACTGAATAATCGACCACGCAAGGTCTTAGGCTGGAAGACGCCATCAGAAGTCTTCATGGGTAAAAAGTTGCACTTGAGTTGACAATTCGTCACAGTAAAAATGCCCGGCGCATATGGGTGGCACTCGTAATGAGTGTCGCACTTGTTGCCCCTCTATCAACTAGTTCGCGCACTGAAAACAGGGCATTTTCAACGGTATTCGTTGACAAATCCTCTAATTCGATTCGCTTTTTGGCGATGCCATGCGCAACCAGCCATTTCTGCATAACCGTTGCTTCAGTCAACTTATTCTCCGGAACGCCGCCAGCAACTAAAATCTTTGACTTGGAATACTTCTTAGCTGCTTTCAAAGCAATTTCAAGTCGCTTTTTCATCGTTGGTTGCATCTTACCATTTGGACTTAAAGCATAACCGAGAACAACGAAGTAGTGATGGCTATCTTTAGGCAAGTCATTTGGTATCTTGGTCTGAATGTCCAACTTGCCAATATCATCAATTTGGCTAAATGCCTTCGTGAAAGTCGCGGTCTTCTCTGCATTCTGTGCCTGCAGTTTGGCAATGTTATCGTCATATGTCGCTGTGTCACCTGTCACCTTACTAAAAGCAGCAAGTTTAAGCCGTGCGTCAAAGTTCGTATGGTCTTTCTTCAAAATGTTCTGCCACATCTTTGCCGCAGCCGCATTATTATTTTGCATCCGATAAGTAGAGGCTAGATCCATTTGTAAATTCAGATTCTGCGGATCAATTTTGATTGCTTCTTTGAACAACTGCTCAATGACATCGAAATTACTCTTGATAGTGACGCCCTTAAAAACCTTCTTCTCGTTCTTCTTGAGTTGGCCACCATTCCAATAGTAGTAAATAGCCGCATCCTCTAAATCGCTGACACGCTGTTCTGTTGGCATTGTCTTTTGAACCGTTTCAGTAACCTCTTGGGCCTGCTTCTTAGTCATCGTGATTGCTTGACTATTGACTGGGTTCACTAACGCCACCGACAGTAGTATTGAAGCTGCACCTATCCAGATTTTTCTCACTCTAAGTCCCCCTTGTATTATATGGATTCACTTGAAATTGTAACCGATTTCATATTATTTGTGAACCCACTTAATTATAAATTATTGAAAATTGATTATTTTCATTTATGATAATTAAAATGTTTTTCGAAACGATAACTTATGATAATTATTAAGTCGACTACTATCAGAAATGGTCTATCACAATAAAGAGCAGCCGTTTTCAATAATAGAAAATGGCTGCTCTTATAGCAAACGTATGAAGCTCGACTGACTCTAGTTATAGAATACTCTCAGACCCAATTTTTTCATAAGGGTTCAACAGCATAGTACCTTTTCAAACTGGCAAAATACATGCGTTATACATGCAAACTCTCCTTTACCATGCCATCAGTTGCCTTTCCACATGACTGGTAACCATCAAGCAGTCCTAGTTTGATAAAAATTGTTTGCTGATATGCAATTTTTGCATTCCACTCAATAGTTTCAAGAATCTCCGTTGCATGATGAAGGGTCTCGGAGGTAATCAGAACACCATGACTATTTAACAGGAATATATGCTCTTTAGCCGCCTCACCAACTTCTTTCAACCCTTTATAAACTATATCAGCCAGTTCTTTTGTAGTAGCAGGTGCGTAAGGCAATACCCGAATAGGCCCTACTTCCTCTGTTACCTCAGTCACATTTGGCATATCAAGCCCGCTTGTTGCCCAGAACATTGATTCTTCCGCATGTGAGTGATAGACACATCTAATTTTGCTATTAGTGGATTGAAGTCAATATTTGAGACAGATTTTAAGAGACATTCAGGACCGCGTTTACCTTCCACAGCTCAAATAAATCATTAATCGCGATTAATAACTTATTTGAACCCTGGAAAGCATTAAATCAGGCGGCCATTTGGCTCGTAAGTGTTGCAATTTCAACTTGTAAGGGGGTCTGGTAGCCCAGTGAACTATGAATTCTCTTCCTATTGTAGAAAGCATGCACATATTCAAAAAGGACGGAAGCGGCAGTTTCATAATCTTCAAAGACCGGCACTGGATAAACACATTCCTTTTTGAGGGAAGCGTGAAAGGATTCCATTGGCGCATTATCATACGGACAACCCTTACGGCTGTATGAGTGCGGATATGTAGTTCAGTTAAACGTTGATTGTAATTATCGCTGGTATACTGTGATCCTAAATCCGTATGGATAATCAGGTCCCCAGTAATGGTTCGATTTTTAACCGCGCTTTCAAGGGTCTTTAAGACTAAATCAGTATCCATCTTTTTTGAGAACGAATAGCCGATAATCCGTCGTGAGTGCAGGTCCATGATGGTTGATAAGTAACACCAGCCATTACGCTTCGTTTGAATATAGGTCATATCAGCGGTCCATTTTTGATTTAAACCAGTGGTCGAGAAATCCTGCTTAAGCAAGTTGGGACGCTGTTCAACCTTGGTTTTGGAAGCCGAAGCCGCTTTCCACTTATTGACGGTAACGGAGTGGATATCCAGTTCCTTCATGAGCCGGGAAATCCGTCGTGGACTGCACCGAAGCTGCAGTGGTTGAAGTTCCAGATTCAATTCATGGTGGATCTTCATAACACCGTATCGCTGCTTAAATTCCGCAAAGATCCGCAGAATCCGTTGTTTCAAGTCCGCATCTTCGGCCCGGCGTTTTGAAGTTTTGGGGGATCGATAACGATAATACTGAGCTCTGGAAACACCGAGGATTCGGCACATCTTGGTTACCTGGTGGTGATGGCTTTCTTGGTGAATGTAATCAAAGATATTGGTTACTTCTGCGCAAGGAAGCCCAGGGCTTTTTTTAGGATTTCGTTCTCCTCAGACAGCGAAGCCAGTCGCTTTTCCATCGCTTTGATTTCGTCTGGCGATTTACCGGATTGAGTTTTGGCCTGGCCCTGGATCCACTTATGAACTGTTGAATAGCCAATGCCATATTCTCTGGCCAGTTGAGCAGCTGATTCGCCTTGCTTATATAGGTTGATAATGTTTTGTTTGAATTCTTTGTCGTAACGAGTTGGCATGTAAAAATTCCTTCCTTTTGAGAGACGATTTATTCATTATACCCTCTCTTAAAAGTTGTCTCAGGAATCAGCTTACATCCAACTTTTCTGTGTAACTGGATTTGATCAACTTCAGCGGCTCAACCTTTTCTGGGACGATCCGTAAAATAGCTTCATCGCCATTATCGATCAGCTGCTTTTGAATGTCGCTGAAGGCAGCAGCGAAAGCTTGTTGCTTGGTCTCGCCTTTACCAGATACTGTGAGAACCTGACGTTTGGTTTCATTCACGACCGTCATCTGAATCACTCCTTAAGCTTCTGGATATTTCTTGTTCCACGCCTCGACAAGGGCTGTACCTAAAGCTTCTTGATCCATAAAGCCGAAACCAAGCACTTTATTGCCGTCTTCAATCGCGGTAATTCCTTCTTGAACGGAACGCATACCATGACGTTCTGGCCAGCCAAACTGGGTGTGCGCTGTGATTGCACCAGCACCGCCTGAACCGCAGAAGCTAATCCCCATATCGGCTTTTTCTTTATCCATCACTTGACCCAAGCGCATATCTGCACCCATGCCTGGCACAACAACCGCTGTACCACCAGCCGCTTCAACGCCTTTCGCAACGTTCTGACCCTTACCCATCCGATCTGCAATAACAACTTTAACCATGGTGAAATCCTCCTATTATGAGCGCACGAGCAGGAACGCTTGGCTCGGCGTAGCGAAGTGGCAGTTACGTCAAATGGTCCGATCTTTGGGCCATCTGACGTAACTGTCCTTGACATAGCCGAGTTGCGACTGCGAGCGCGTTTGTTTATTCAAAGTAAGTGACCTTCTACAACAATTTTTTAAATCTTATCCTGCGCCGCTTCAAAATGAATCGATAAAACATACTTCTCTGCGACTTCCAAATGCCCGATATGCTGCACAACTTGATCAGCCAAATCCAACGACTTTTGCGAAACTTCAGCGAACATTGTCGGATCAACCGCTGGCAATTGCTCGCCTGACTTCGATCGGCCTAGCATTTCAATGAGATGATTCGTGAGTACTTGCAGCTGAAGATCAGTAAAATGAATCTCCGCCGCAGCGGCTAGTTTGATGACATAATTGACAAGCGCTGTTGTTGCTTGGACATCACTGCTTTGTTCGATCATCGCTTTGACTTCTGTGGGTAATTCAACGTTCGCGTCCAGTGGTATCATCCCCTTCCTGTGATACTTCATGACTTAAGCTCAAATACTCTAGGATCGCATGCACTTCTGCACGATTGATGGCAAGGCCGTGATCCGAAAAGACATGCTCAACTGTCCCCACCAGCTTAGGATCATCCTGATTTGGTTTTCCCTGATACTGCTTATCAAACATAATGCGTTGGACCGCGAGGAAAACGTGCATCATGAACGCATCGCCGTAATATGGATCAATTGTTGTTGGCAATTGCTGCTTGAGTTCCGAATAGATACTGAACATAGTCAAAATCGTCTGCTGCGTCTGTTGTTCAAGATTGGGCTTCGGTCTAATCGGCACTACTGGCTGCTGTGACTTAATCTGGGCAAGCGGTACTTGTAATTTTTTAGCAACCGCTCCTCGAATCGCAGCGATGTCAGCGGCATTCGGCAACGGTCGCACTTCAATCACCTGAACCTCCAAATTCTTGAGCGGAAACACACTGATGACCAACTCAGGATGTTCGCGCGCAATCAACGCCCGCGCGTCATCAATGGAAGCAAAGCCAACCAGTTCGATGTTTGGAATCGCTGAAGCAATGCGCTGCTGAATCAGATTGGTGATTCCAATGCCAGTTGCACAAACGTATGCGACCCGAACCGTGCGCATCTGGCTATCGCGATTGAGCGACACCATGAAATGCAAGGCAATGAAGGAAACAAACGCCTCACTTAAAACTGCCTGATCACCTGCCAACTCTTTATTGACGGTTTTTTCAATTGCTTCAAACAAGGCCGGATACTCTTGCTTAATATCTTGCGTAAACGGGCTGTACTCAAGCAGCTGACTTTTCTTACCCAAGGACTGACTAAGATGCAAGTACAGATTTTCCTGCAGCTGACTGTCGTGACTAAAATCATGATCAACCAATGCCCCAACCGCCAAGATGATGCGATGTGTCATCGCGACCAAGTTATGATCTTGCGGAGCCACTTTTTCGTTAACGCTTTGACCGAGATAATAGTCGTAATCGTCCGTGAGCGCTGGCAAGTTGTAAAAAGTCAACGTCCTCATGATCAGTTTGTCCGAATACTGCTGATCCGTTTGGGACTGTTCAACCCGATGATAGCTGTTGACTAGTTGATTAAACCCTTGGCGAATCACGCCGATGGTCAACCGAATGATCGTGGCAATCAGTGTACTAGGATCAGGCATGTCGCCTTCCTGTTTACCTAGACGAATGGCTTCTTTCAAGATGGTATTGAACGCGTGATCAAAAGTTGCTTCACCGGTCAAAACTAAAGCTCTTTTCGATTCGGTTTTAGTGTTCAAGCTGTCAACCAGCTCGGCCATGAGCGTTTTACGATTCAACTGCTGGGTGATGAGCTGTTCCAGCAAACGGCGGATAGCCAACTCGGTACCATTCAGCTTATAGCCATAATAGTTTTTGCTGATCAGCTTGACGTTGAATTGCTCCAAGTAAACCGCGAGTTTCTTCAGATCATTGTTCACCGTTGTCTGACTCACATTCACCCGCGCCTGCAACTGCTGTTGGGTGGTGTAATCGCCGGTTTGTGAAAGAATCAAGATCATGCGGAGAATTCGTTCATTCGGGGCTAAATAGTTATCAGCTAACTGATCATCGATTTTCTCCCGCAAAGCCGTTCGTGCAGCTTCACTAGCCTCGATCCAGATTCCTTTGCGCGGTGCACTTTTCAAAACTGAATCTTTCGCCGCCAGCCAATCTCGAATATCTGTTAAGTCGTACTTCACTGTCCGAACACTGACTGCAACTGACTCAGCCAACTGCTTAGCTGTCACCGCCCCTTCAGCACTAATCAGCTGCAAAACAATCTGCCGCTGTCGGTTACTTAATGACATCTCACATCACCCCCCACACTCAATTTCTAATTCTACTGTAAAGCGCTTTCTAAGGCGAAACAACAGGCAATGTTTGCACGATTAATCGTGCAATGATATGTGATATTGTAAACAAAAAGATAATTGGTCTGTTCCGATTGTCAACAATGTTGTGTTAAGCTATTCAGGAAGCCGATGATTGAAGTGCTTATATGGCGCGTTTATTTATGTACATAACAGCATTTATAAGTTGTATCATTCCTTAAATTTCAAAAAAACGTCAATTTAGACATTTCACACTTTGCATCAGTCATTCGTGCAAAAATCCGTTTCTTATTTTTAAAAATAACGCCTATTTTTTTTGCTGGTAATCTGCTGCAAAAATAGGCTGTTTTGAATGAAAGTTCGTTTGCTGCCTCCGATAGATCAAGTCGTGCGAGACACAAAAAGCCATGAAACCCCGAGTCAAGCTCGGCACTTCATGGCTTTTTTGAAATTAAATTCGCACCTATCCCATCACGATTTTGTTCATCCGATCAGTGATCAAATCCCAGCCGTTTTATCCAGCTGATGGCCTTCTTCATTGAAGACGCGAATCGCATCATTAGCTGCTGCATTGGTCATGAGCTGTTGGAAAATGTCGTAACTGATGGTGACATTTTCTGCCCCAGCTTTGATGGCAGCCATCACTTGTGAAGCGGTCTTGAAGCTCGCGCCCATGATTCTAATGTGTGTGTCAGTACTCTTGTAGAATGAATGTGTCTCGGCGATCACGCTGTATGGGTCAATGTCCAACTGCTCCATACGATTGACGTAAGGGGCAATGTAATCACAGTCAACGACGCAGGCCATGAAGCCCTGGCGAACGGAATAAACGGCCGTGCCTAGCAGACACTCATCGGGCTTTTCAGCGCGAATCGCTGATACTGCCCGATAGCCTGGTTCAAATAATGGAATCTTAAAGGCCATGCGCGTGTCATCATTATCCGGAAAGCGCTTGCGTAATTCGTGATAGTCAGCTAACAATTCTTCCTCAGTATCGCCAACCAATTGCACGAACAAAACGCCTGGCTTCAAGTCGCGAATCTTACCTAATTGTTCGAAGCGTGGATGGCCTTCCTTCAGCAACAGCTTGGGATTGGTGGTAACCCCTTCGAACTGATTAAAACTCAACATTTCTTTGACTTGATCGAGGTTCGCTGTATCAATAAACATGGATTATTCCCCCTAATTAAAAGCGTTCAATGGCGATGAAACCTGCACATAAGAACCTTGGTCGCAATGATCAAAGGGCGGTCATCGCGGCCAAGGCCACTTATGCTCCGGTTTCTTACCGCGCCGGTTCACGCTCTTATTATTTTAATTGTAGTCCCGACATCTAATTCTGGATACGTCTTTTCTTTCAAATAAAGCGATCCTGCGAGCTCAGGTGTTGTCGAACCATCGAAAACAATCGCTGTATGACCAAGGTTGCCCAGATTGGTGTTCACCTCATTGCCAACCGCCGTGATCTTATAAGATTGATCGTCGAACGTCATCACATCTCCGACTTCGATTGGTTCCAAAATTTTATTGACATTAATAATGAAGCAAGACGATCGTAATGCATCAGGGGCTTCATCTCCAAAAAGAATGGCCATATTGATATCCTTGAACCCCCGTGCTTCCGAACCAACTTCAAGAATTTTTGTCTCGTATTTTACTGTTTCTGCTAATGACGACACCTTACTCACCTCTCCAATAAACTAACTTATTTCGCGTACAAGCCAAAACTTGCTAACCAAGCAACAACAACACGTGGTACCCCGTTTAGAAAACGGGAATACAAGACAGAGACAACGCCGACTTCAACCGTCTTGGAATCAGCTTCTTCAAGTCCTAAACCAACAGGAATGAAGTCAGCCGCGTTTTGCGTATTAATCGCAAACAATGCAGGCAATGCATATTGTGGCTGGATGTTACCACGACCGATTTCAACCCCGATCAACGTCCCAATAACCTGAGCAATAACAGCCCCGGGGCCAAGGATTGGTGAAAGGAATGGTAGGGAACAGATAAAGCCGATGACGATGAGTCCAAAGACATTACCAGCAAGTGGCGTCATGAGCTTGGCGAACCAGCTACCTAAGCCAGAGCCTTGAATAATACCAATCAGTAAGGCAACAAAGGCCATGAATGGAATAACGGTATTCAGCATCGTCTGAACGGAATCTTTAGCCGCCTGGTTAAAAGTAGCAATCACTTTCCCAGCGCCAATCCCGATACGCGCAATGAAATTGGGCTTCTTCATCTGCGCCGTGATCGTTTTGTTCGTATCGAACTTTGCTTCGCGAGCGTCAGCTGCCTCTTGATCTTTAGCTGTGGTGGTCTGTGTTTCAATCGCCGTCGTTTGAGAAGCTGCCGATGCTGCCAATGCAGCATGCTGTTTGCCAGCTTCGCCACGTTGGTCAAAAGGTACCCCATTTAATGATTGATCTGGCACTGCATCATCAGGTAAGGCTGTAATCTGATTCACATCAACATTTGAAACATACAACTTAGGCACAATATATTTTGCCAGCGGACCAGACTTCCCAGTTGGTAAAACGTTAATCGTCAGAATGTTTTTCTTCGGATAAATTCCGCAACGTAGTGTGCCGCCACAGTCAATGATCGCAACTGCCGTCTCGTCTTCAGGGATAGATGTCTTGAAACCGTCGACTGCTTCCATCCCAGTTAACTCAACAATCTTGTCAACGATGGCAGGTCGATTGCCGCCAGTCACGTAGATAAACTTATGCTTTTGTTCTGTAGGTGTAATGGTCAAGGGGCCGCCATAGCCGCCTGAACCTTTCACAACTTGAATACTATGCCATTTTTGATCAGCCATGATAGTTTAACCCTCCTTGGTTTGAAACGTGTTCACCAGCCCAGAAACCTGCGCATAAGGACCTTGGTCGCAATGGTCAAAGCCCGACCATCACGCCCAAGCCCACTTATGCTTCGGTTTCTAAACGGGCTGGTTCACACTCTAAGCTTCTTGACCATTACGCGCTGATAGATCAACTGTCTTGCTGAGCGTAATGCCAGTTTGCTTGGATACATATGCGGTTGTGAAGTCGGTGACCCAACCGCCGATAAAGTTCATCACAATCCCGACTAACATGTAGCGAATTGCGAGGTCCATTTGATTTAACCCAAGTTTTTGGACGCCTTGGGCAATGCCCAACCAGACGAACAATTCACCTGGATTAATATGCGGGAACACGCCATTGCTGGTGTGGCAGAACTGTGCTTGTGCAGCATAGTAGCTTGGCTTGTAGTATTCCGGCAAGAAGCGGGCAAGCGTGAAGCACATTGGATTACCTAACATGAATGCTGCTAAGAATGGCAATACCAGATAACGCATCAATACATTTCGGCTCGCTTTCTGGGCAAACCGTTCGATCCGTTCTTCCCCAATAAAAGCAATAATCGTGTTCATCAATACCAACAATAGCAAGACAACTGGTACAATGCTGGTCATCCAGCTAATGAATGTCTTGCCACCTGTTTGGAACAGCTTCATGAAGCCGGCTGCAAAATCAGAAACATATTGCATGGTCTCATCTCCTAAATTTAAATTGTATTCTTCTTAAAGACATTGGTTAGCATCTGCGGAATCGCTTTCATTTCACTGCCGATCTCATTAAAGATCGGCAGTGAAAACATGCTGACACGACTTGTATCAAAGTCTTCAAAACTGAGATTATTCGTTTTATAGTTCACATAATTGCGATACGCATTCAGAAAACATTCGCGTTCTGTTCGACTCAGCTTCTGCAGTGCTGTGTAATCAGCGCCAACTTCAGCGACCAGTTCACCGCCAAATTGATTTACGTCTCGGAATCGGCTGAAAACCGTGAGGCCCTTCATCACCCGAATTTCTTGAATACGATCATCTTGGTCTAAACCGATCAACATCAAACTGCCTTGGCGAAAACGCCGAGGATTTTTCCCGATCAGCACCCGACCATCTTGCCGTACCTCGTGATAATTGTGAGCAAAATTACGAATCTGAAAATAGCCCATTAGTGCCTGCAGTAAAAACGCCGCTGCAATAAAGATACCAAGTATCAAAACGTTCATTTAAAGTCCCTCCGTGACAACGGTTAAGGGATCTTGACTGCCTGAAATCTTGCGCAGATTATTCATCGCCGCTTCATTCACTGCTAGTAAAAACAGCAGATCATAGAGCATCGATAAATCCTCCAAGGCTTTTTTCCCTAAAACACGTGGAATCCCAATAACAAAAATATAACTAACTGCTTTGCCACCAACTGGAATGGCATGTTTCAGTACACTTAGATGCAGGAACAAGCGATTCTCGTCAATATCCGCAATAGCATGAGGGATCGCGACACCGTTATCGAGCACAAACTTGGTGGTCGATTCGTGCTTAATCAATCGGTCAATAAATCCCGGGTCAACCAAACCTGCATCACTATCTGGCTTGAGTGCTGCTCGTAAAACTGCCTCATACGACATGCTCGGTTGATTCTCGAAAACCTGTGGGCGCCAGATGATTCTGCCAGCATCAATTTCGTGTTGAACCGCTGAAACTCGCACTTTGGTTTCAAGTACGCGATCCCGGAAGATATCACCAATCATGACGACCGGAATTCGCAATTTATGAGCCAACGGCCGATCTGTGAAAACCATGATCAACTCATCTTGATGTTTTAGAATATCTTCCTCATCCTGATAAGCAGTGATTGTCACCTGCGACTCGAACATCGTGTTAAGCTGATTTTACAAATACTGCAGCACGCTTTGCCCCATGTTTGAATAAAAACCAACTCGTGGTTGATCTGGTACATTGACATCGGCATGCTGCAACGCCATTTCGAAGTAAACCGTCAGATAATTGATCTCAACATCCGCAATATGAATCCCCATTTTTTCTTCCAACTTGTCAATCATCAAGATCGCCATATCGGCAGCTGGTTGAAATCGTTGTAACATTTTGTCCGTCAAATAATCAGACGGAGAAATGTGGAAAATACCGCGATTAATCAAGAAAATTAAATGATACTTAGTCGTCTCATAAAATTGGTCATAGTCAATCTTGGCATCAACCAAAGCTCGAACTTCACTGGCAATTTGGTCGAACATTGCTTTATTTTCGTGAACCTTTACCTTCAACTTAGCTGGTGACAATAACTTGTTCGCATACAAGTTGAAGGGAAAGGCAAGGAAATCATATTCTTCTTGGCTAAATGACACATGGCAGCGATCTTCAATATCACCAACAATGTTAATGAAAAGTGGTGAATCGTCCATCAAGTTCGTATAATACGGACTAATACCACTGAATACATAATGATGCTTTTTCAGGAAGACGATGATTTGCATGATCTTCTCAAAAATTTGTGTTGTGCTCGTCTTTATCTTGGCTGAGTTCAGCCGACTGACGACTGATGCAACCAAAGTTTTATCCGTAAAAATTCGCGACTGCACATAATCAAAGAGGTGATTGTAAATCAACATGGTTAAGTCAACAGTTGACCCCACTTGTAACTTAACCCCGCGACTTGTCGCCCCTTCAATTTGGAGATCATAATTTTTCAACCAAGCGCGACAAGCTTCTAAATCTTTTAATAAAGTGCCGCGACTGACCGTCAATTGATCAGCGATTTCATCCATAGGAATGAATTGCCGTTCTTTGATAAGACGAAAAAGAATTTCCGCCTGCCGCTTCTGCTTGTCGTTATTATCAATATTTTGTTTGAAGACACCTGATTGAATTAAAGCAAATTGGCGATAATCCAAGATGTGCAAGAAGTACCCATTTTTATTAATGCGAATTTCTGCAGCATCCCCAAGTGATTCCCCTAGCTCATGAATGTACTTCTGCATCGTACGCGTTGAAACGTTTTCGCTTTCGGCCAACTCGTCTAAATCAGATGTGCCATTTGCTAGGAGATAGCGTAGAAGTCGATAATCCAAACTATTCAATCAGGTTACCTCCCCAAGCTTATGAATTAACCTCTGGACTTACCCTCCGCAACATTGGTTGTCACACCTGTAATATAACTAGCACGATTGGACAAGAAGTAGTTGACCAAATCACCCACTTCACTCAATTTGCCACTACGGCCTAATGGTGTAGTAGACGTTGAACTGTAGCCGGCACGGATTGCATCAACGGTGGTATCACGCGTATAAGCCAAAGCTTCTTCATAACTCGGTGTCCGTAAGCCTGTTGCTTCCATGATGCCAGGTGCGACCCCCACAACCCGGATATTGTACTTGCCTAACTCTTTAGCCCAAGAACGGGTGAACCCGTTGATGGCGCCTTTACTTGCTGAATAAACACTCTGACCAACAGAACCTTCAAGGCCAGCCTCAGAAGACATATTGACGACAACCCCATGTCCCTGTTTGACCATCCGACGAACGACTGCTTGTGAAACCAAGAAGACACTTTTAACGTTAACACTGAAGATTTGTTCAAATATCTTAACGTCCAATTCATATTTACCATGTGGATCTTTAGGATCAACCAATACCCGCGGCTTGTTGATACCTGCATTATTCACGACGCCCCAGATTTCTCCATTGATCTTCTCGGCGGTGGCGGCAAGATTTTCAACTTCGTCAGGATCAGTCACATCAGTATGCACATACTTCAAGTTAGGGTCCTTAAAGTCGCCTTCCTTGAGATCGCCGTTAACAACCGTAGCGCCATTATTAATCAATTCCTTGACGATCGCAGCGCCAATTCCTGATGAACCTCCAGTTACAACAATTGTCTTGCTATCTAAACCTAACCAATCAGACATATTCAATCTCTCCCTTTCATCTTTCTGTTCTATGGTAGCGTTTACGAGAGAAAGACTTAAGACAGTCATTTTCCGACGTCGGGGAAAAAACGTGCACGATGGTTAACGAAAACAACTGGATATCGTTAAATAGTCAACTATCACTTGAAGGTGAAACTAGTGAAGGATCATGTAAAAAGAGCCGGTTAGCGGTGCTTGACCACTTAACCAGCTCTTATTTTTGAAAACAGGGATCTCGGCTTGCTTTTAATATCACGCCTTAGCCGCATGCCCCACCGACTTAGCATTATCCTGCCCATAATAAGCATCCTTACCATGTTTTCGATAATAATGCTTGTCCAACAAATACTGTGGCAAATGCACATCTTGATGCGTCAAGGTTAATGCGTGATAATCCATTTCTGCGACAACTTCCAAGACTTTGGCGTTATAAACCGCCTTAGCTGGGGTCGCTCCCCAGCTGAATGGACCATGTTGGCTGACCAGAACTGCAGGAACTGCGTTGTGATCAATACCGCGATCTTTGAAGGTTTTGACGATGACTTTACCCGTGTTTTCCTCGTAAGCATCTTCAATTTCTTGTTGCGTCAACGCTTCGGAGATGGGCACATCCCCATAAAACGTGTCAGCGGCGGTTGTATTCAGGTTGGGGATATCCATGTGTGCCGAAGCGAACGCAACTGCCCATGGTGAATGGGTATGGACAATCCCACCGATGTCAGGGAACTCATTATAGAGGACGGTGTGTGTCGGCGTGTCGCTTGAAGGGTTCAGTTGCCCTTCTACAACTTCGCCTTGCAGGTTGACGACAACCATGTCATCCGGCGTTAAGTCTTCGTAATCAACGCCAGATGGTTTAATGACGAACAATCCCTTTTCCCGATCAATGCCGGAAACATTGCCCCAAGTAAAAGTAACCAGATCTAATTTTGGCAACTGCATATTTGCTTCGTAGACTTCTTGTTTTAATTGTTCAAGCATGAAAGTTCACTCCTGTTCATTTATTGAATATCGTTATTTGTCAATCACTGACTGACTGCGTTGTTTTCCCGATAAATGGTCTATATCAATAAACCCAAATTTAAAACTTAATGTACACAATGACCTGAAAACGCTTTTAACGCCGCCAACTCTGATATAATGGGTTGTAACCACGTGAAGTTAGAAAGGAAGTTTACCCATGCTTAAAGCTATTGCCCTTGATATGGATAACACGTTACTTAATAGTCAAAAAGAAATTAGTGTCACGAATCAAGATGTGCTCCGCTATCTTAGCCGCAAAGGTATACGTGTCATTCTCTGTTCTGGTCGGCCATTTGCCACTTTGAAGCCATTTTTGGATCAGCTTCATTTAACTAAAAATGATGATGTCTGCATTTGTTTCAACGGCGGCTTAGTCCGATTAGTACGGGATCACACCGTCATCAAATCTTCAACGCTGACTAAATCACAAATCCAGCCAGTTTATGATCTCGTTAAGGAAAAAGGTTTCCACTTAGATGTGGTTGCTGAAGATCAGGTGTATTCGTTAACTGAATTTGGCAAATCCAGCTATGAGTCCATGATTCCTAAACAAATGCCATTTACCGATACGACATTTGCTAAGGTGCCAGCCAAATTATCGATTTTTAAAGTGGTCATCGCTGGCGATCCAGAAATGGTTGATGCGGCTTCAGAAGCTGCGCAATCACTTGAGGGCGTCACGGTGACAAGATCACGACGTACCTTACTGGAAATCATGCCGCCTAATGTGAATAAGAAGAACGGTTTGAAAGCAGCCCTCAACTTTTATCGCATTCCGCGCGAGCAATTAGCCGCATTTGGCGATGAAGAAAACGATCAAGATATGCTTGACTACGCTGGTATTGGCATCGCCATGGGTAACGCGATTCCTGAAATCAAGAAAATCGCTGATATTACGACGCAATCCAATGATGAAGATGGCGTTGCGAAATTCTTGATTGATTACTTCCAGATCAGTCCAACTGCGATCCACCCATAACTCGTCTAAAGCCACCTTCCATGAGGCGGCTTTTTTCGTGGGCGGCGTTTTTTCATCCGTTCGCCTGTTGTGATCAATAGCTTTACACGACTACTAAACTACCGGTTCCTGCTCCAATCCAACCCGTTCAAAAAGATCATCAAAAAACTGTTTCGCCTTTTTCACTTCTGCCAGCGGATCATCGGCCTTTTCCGTCCACATCTCAATAGTGAAGGCCCCGCCATAATTAAGGCGCTTTAAAGTACGCAGGCAGCCTTCGAAATCAACGGTGCCATCGCCAAACGGTACATCTCGGAACTGACCTTTACTTTCGGCGGTGACTGGCAAGGTATCTTTTAAATGAACCGAAACAATATTATCAATGCCTCGTTCTAACTCTTGACCGACATTGTTTTCCGGCCAAGCAGTCAGATTGCCGACGTCTGGGTATGCCTGCAACCACGGACTGCGAATTTGCGTTTTGATGTCCTTAATTTTGGTCAAGGCGTTTAGGAAAGGATCATCCATTGTTTCAATATCAAGCATGACTTCTTTAGCTGCAGCATAAGCGACGCCGCGTTTTAAGTTCTCAATGAAGTATTCTCGCGAGGTCACCGTCTTTGGTTCGTAATAAACATCATAGCCAGCAAGCTGAATGTTACGAATGCCGAGATCACCGGCTAAATCGATTGCCTTATAAAGCATTTCAAGGCTTTTTTCTCGAATTGCCGGATCAGCCGAGCCAAGTGGGTAGCGACGATGGCCACTGAGCATTAAGGTGTGCAGTCTCACACCGGTTTGCCAACTTGCATCCCGTACTTCTGCTCGCTGTGCTTTCGTCCAATCAAGTCGGGCTAAGCGTTCATCGCTTTCATCAATCGACAATTCCAAAAAGTTGAATCCTAAATCGTGAGCCTGTTGCAACCTCTGCTTCCATGAATCAGTTTTTGGGAGTGCCTTTTCGTAGATTCCTAGTGAATTCAATGTTGTGCCTCCTTAAACGCGTTTGCTGCCCCAGAAACCTGCGCACGCGTTTTGTATTCGCTTTCATAAATACACAATTGCTATTAAAAAGACGGTGGCCTTAGCAAGCCCGCGCTCCAACCCTTTTTCAGGCTGGACACCGGCTAAGCTAATGGTCACCGCCAGCTTGCTTACTGTCCTATATCACGTTTAATTCGATACCTGAATCACATCAATACCTTGCCGGCGCAAGTCGCGGACGACCTTTTCATTCGCAAAGTTATCTGTGATCAAAATATCAACGCCGGTTAAATCTGCGACATGGTAATTGCTTGTGACGCCAACTTTTCGATAATCGGCCACGCAGATCACTTTTTGCTTGGTTCTGGAGATCATCGTGCTGTTGATCTGCGCTTCGTAAATATTTTGGGTTGTCACGCCACCCGCGACGCTAATGCCGTCACAGCCAATCAACGTATAATCTGACTGCATCGTTTCCAGAATCTGCATCGCAACTGTGCCGACCAACGACTCTTTTGGATAGCGAATTTCGCCGCCGGTCAGGATGATGGAGGTTTCTGGATGGCGCACGCACTCGGTTGCCTTGATATTGTTTGTGATAATCGTCAGCGGCATGATCGCTAACTGATTAATTGCCCGCCAACACAATGAGCTGGAGTTGACGAAAAGCGTACTATTTTTAACAATATAAGCTGGAACCGCCGCCGCAATCGTATCTTTAATTAATTCGATGCCTGAACGCGAGCCGTGATTACTGGCGGTCACCACATTGGTTCTTTCAACCAAACCATGGTGCCACTTCACCTGTCCCATGTCTGACAAAGCTTTCAAGTCACGGCGAAGCGTCGTGATCGAAACATTGAATCGTTGGGCCAAGCCCTCAACAGCAACTGGCTCAGACTGATCCACCGCTGACAAGATCTTTTCCCGGCGTGCCTGCACATTGGCCATTGAATTTTTCACTGTCATCACCTCTCAGCAACGAATTGCCTGCTTGCTTACTTGCCCCAGATGCGGATGATTTCGTTTTGGAAATCCGTTGCTGCTTTTGCAGGATCTGGTGCCTGCGTGATTGCCCGACCAGCGATGAAGGTATAAACGTTCACGCCTTCAAACAGTTTCAAGGTATCCACACTCAAACCGCCAGTCACGGAAACTCGGAAGCCCATATCAACCAGCATCTTAACCTTAGCTAAATCCTTCTCGCCCCATGAGCCACCGGAAAGCAAAGCATCACGACTCTGATGATAAATCGCCTGCGTCACACCAATATCCAGCCACGACTGGGCATCTTCTTTGGTCCAATTACCATACAATTCAATTTGGATCTCTTTAACTTCTTTTTGAGCTGCTTGAATGGTCGGAATCGTTGCCGCACAGATACAAGTCATCCAGTCTGCACCAGCATCGCCCATGTTACGAGCAACGGTTGTCCCTGCATCAGCACATTTCGTATCCGCAATCACGATTTTATCAGGAAAAAGGGCTCGCAATGCGCGAACGGCAATCGTGCCTTCCTGCAAAATCAAGATCGTCCCGGCTTCAACAATATCGACAATGTTCCCAACTGCGCGAACATCTGCCAAAGCACTTTCCAACGTATTATTATCCAATGCCACTTGCAAATTTGGTTTAGCCAAAATGTTTCCCTCCTATTGTGCGACAATCACACGATCTGGTCATGTGTCGCACGCCTTTCCTTAACGTCAAAAGCAGACCGGCCCGTGCCGGCGTCCGATCTGCTTAATGACTCGCTTTATTTCACAAGATCCGTATCTTCACGAACATGCTGTTCTACTTCTTTATCACTCATAACGTTC
Organism: Lacticaseibacillus paracasei subsp. paracasei; assembly: GCF_000829035.1. Lineage (NCBI taxonomy): Bacteria > Bacillati > Bacillota > Bacilli > Lactobacillales > Lactobacillaceae > Lacticaseibacillus > Lacticaseibacillus paracasei. The sequence continues at coordinate 2,828,704 of NZ_AP012541.1, forward strand.
TTGACGCCAATTACTTGCACGCCTTTACTCTGAGCGTCTTTGAACATGTCGACAAAGTTGGTTGTTGTGAACACCATGTCGTATTGTTTAGCCGTACTCTTGCCTTCTGCCAAGTTGGTATGCTCAATTTGCGTAATCGGAATATTCAACCGTTTAAATGCTTTTTGAACACTGCGCATCATCATTAAACTGGTACCTGAACCATTTGCACACGATACTAAGATCTTCATGGGAAATTTCCTCCTTGTAAGTCAAAGCCCTTATTTAGTAGCTTTTTTCTTTGCCATATTTTCTTTATATTGCTCGTAATCCGTTACCATCAAGAAGTAGTTCTTCGGATCGTGACGATATTCGAGTTGTGGGATCAAGACAAGGATCAGAACAACAACCACGATGCCAGCGATGCCGAGAATCTTCATCAAGACGGTGAAGAATGGCCATACAGTGTCCCAGTCGAACATCCCCAGATAGCCGCCAAACTTCGACAAACCAATCCAAGTTGAAATCAATGCTGCGCCGAACACTTGAATCAAACCACTGAAGAACGGTAAGATCATGGCTGCTTTAGCACCAGCTCGCCGGTTTGCGAAGACCCCGAATGCGGCATTATCAAAGAACAATGGGATAAACCCAGCGATAATGATAGTTGGTGAATGGAAAATCAGTAAAGCACCAATGGCTAGGAACTGACCTAATGCACCAAACAGGAAGCCGATGGTAACCGCGTTTGGTTCGCCAAATGCGAAGGTTGCGGCCACATCGATACCAGGTACGGAACCTGGCAGCAGACGATCGGAAATCCCGGTAAAACTTTCAGTCAGTTCCCCAACGAAGGTTCGTACCCCAAGTTGCAGGATGGTCAAGTTAACCGCGAACCCAAGGGAAGTGGTCATAATATAGAACAGGAAACTAGCATTTGGTGCTAAACCTGAGGCGCCTTTTGTTGCTGCGAAAACCCCAACGAAGTATGGCTTGCCAAGAATTAACATGATGATGCCGAAGAAGAACAGCATCAGAATGCCGGTCGCAACCATGTTTTCGTTAAAGATCTTGAGGAAACCAGGCAATTCAATATCCTCAAGACGACGTGCCTTTTTCTTCGCTTTTACTTCACGAGCCTTAAACTTGTCAGCCAGCCAAGAAACAAAGGCAATCCCAAACATTTGTTGATGGGCAACGGCAAACCCGCCGCCATCGGTCAAATCCTGCGTGTAACGAACGGTCATGTTTGAACCGACTGCCCAGTACAGGCCTAAAACAACACCCATGACCAGCAGCACTTCAATCCGACCCATCTTCGGGAAACAGAAAAGTAGAATCCAGAAAGCCGTTGCAGCTTGTTGCACTTGGACATTACCAGTTGTAAAGACTGCCCGCAACTTCGTCCATTTCTGGAATCGAACTAGCAAAATGTTGAAGACGAACGCGAACAGCAGCAACAGCATGACATCGCCGAATGTTCGACCAAACGTCTTTTCCAAACCTTCAGTAACCGCGTTTTGCCCAAAATACGGATCAATAACGGTAGCGGTTAAATTAAAGCGATCTTTCAAGCCGGTCAGGATCGGTCGGAAGCTGTTAACCAAGCCGCCAGACCCAACCATCAAGATCATGTAGCCAATAACCGCCTTTAGAAACCCAGCGATTGATTCATATAATGGCTTGCGTTCCAAAATATATCCGAGTAAAACGATAAACCCAATCATGTAGGCTGGTTGCGTCAGAATATTCGACGCAAAGTAGTCCCATATTTTAACTAGAAAATCTAGAATTTGCTGCATGATTTCTTACCTTTCCCCTTCAACTCCCCGCATCGATGAGTGCTTTAAAATCATCAACACTATTGACGGCCAACAGTTTATCGATCAGACCTTCCGTCATTAACATGTCGGAAAGGTCGCCAATGTTTTGCAAGTGTTGCTTCGGATCTTTTGCAGCTAAGGTAAAGAACAGCTGTGCCTGCTTATCAGGGTCGTCTGAATCGAAAATGACAGGCTCAGGGAATTTTGCAAACCCGATCGCCGTCCCCAAAACATTCTCACTTTCAGCCATCGCATGCGGCATGGCCACGCCAGGCACGATCACGATGTATGGCCCGTTCTTCTCAACGTTAGCAATAATTTCGTTAATATACCCCGGCAGGATATACTTGTGTTCGATCAGCTTTCCCGCGGCTTGTTGCAAGGCGTCACGCCAATCCTTAGCAGGTTCTGGTCGAATATCAACGAGATCTTTCTCCAAAAAGTCTTTCAGTAACATAGTTGATTCACCTCTCTTAAACGCGTTCGCAGTCGCAGAAACCTCCACATAAGGACCTCAGTCGCAATGGCCAAAGCCCGGCCATCACGCCTGAGGCCGCTTATGCTCCGGTTTCTAAGCGCTCCTGCTCACGCTCTCTATAGGAATGCAGGGAACGGTGTGTCGTTTGGAATTGAGAAAGCATCGTGGAAACCGCGATCATACATGAATTCCATCCGGTCTTTGTCATCTGGGAAGGTGAATTCACCGCCAACTTGCCAAATGAAAGGCTTAAACTTGTATTGCAAACGATCCTTGCGCATTTGCCAGAGCGCTTCAATTTCCTTAGGGTCAGCCATAAAGTTGGTCCAGATATCATAATGAACAGGAATAATGACTTTGGTGTTCAAAGATTCAGCCATGCGCAAAATATCGATGGAAGTTACCTTGTCCGTGATACCGCGTGGGTTTTCACCATAAGCACCCAATGCAACGTCAATCTTATTTTCATTACCATGCTTAGCAAATAGATTGGAGTAATGAGAGTCAGCAGCATGATAAAGATTGCCGCCGGTGGTTTCAAACAGATAGTTAACCGCAATCTTGTTCATATCTTGCGGCATCTTGCCTGCCAACTTCACATTAGGATCGTCTTCGGTGATTAAAGCTGTCCGATCAAATCCTTCAAGTACTTTGACCTTTGTCTTGCCGATAGTAACCACATCGCCAGGTTTAACAACAACCGTCTTTTCTGCCGGAACACCCCAGCCTTGCCAAATCTCACAAACCTTTTCTGGGCCATAGAACTTCGCATCCGGACAATTCTTATTAACAGCAGCCGCCGTATTCACATCCAAATGATCACTATGAATATGACTCACAAACAAAGCATCAACATCTTTAATGGCAAATGGATCAATCACAAACGGTTGATTGCGCAGATTCGGTTGCATCTTCTGCACACCACTCATCCGCATCATCTGATGACCCTTACGCATCATGCCATTCCCATGTGATTGCTTACCAGTGCCGCACCACATATCAACCAAAATGTTGGTATCTTCAGCCGTCTTCAACCAAATACCGGTACAACCCAACCACCACATTGAAAATGTGCCAGGTTTCACCTTTTTGTCAGCAATCTCCTCGTTCAACCAAGTCCCCCACTCTGGGAATGTGCTAAGAATCCATTTTTCCCGAGTGATGTTATTGATATTTTTGTCTGCCATGATATTTCCTCCTTAGGCTTTGTTTCTGCTTTCAATTAACATGGTAGATGAACTTGAATGCGCTTACAATACCGGTATATGAACTGTTTGGGTATTATACGCCATTTTATGAACTTTATATGCGCTCTCGCAAGTTTAAAGGTTCCATTTTTATGAACTAAATCGTCTAAAAATTCAGATGACAATCATAAAACTTACAATTTCTTCGGTTAATTAAAAGAATACTTGAATACAAGTAATTAGTTCTTCTTGAATCTTATTTCAGCTAATACTTCTGCATTGTCTATTTAATGTTAAACTTTGAATGCGGATTTTAGAAGATACATACAAGTGAGCAGCCAAAAACGGCCACCTTAGTTAATCTCTCGATTGACTAAGGTGGCCGTTTTAATTTCATAAAATCATTTGAATATTATGACCCAGATAATTAACCGCGATATGCATCCAAAATCTTTGGTCCGTTCTCTGTTCCAACGACTACCTTTTTAACTACATCAAGGAAAAGCCCATGTTCAACCAACCCAACTTGTTCGTTTAACCAAGAAGCTAACAGATGAGGATGCTCAATACGCCCTAAATGAAGATCAACAATAAAATTATCCGAATCTGTCAATACCTTTTCTCCATCATTAGTGAGTCGATATTCAGGATTCAGCCCTTCATTGGCTAAACGCTGAACGAGCTTGCCACTGCCAAATGGAATCACTTCAAGCGGTAATGGAAATTTACCCAGCGTGTCAACAAGTTTAGATTCATCAACAATCCATATATTTTGCGCGGAATTAATCGCGACGACCTTTTCAATTAAGTGGGCCGCCCCGCCGCCTTTAATGCCTTGAAAATGCTTATCAACTTCGTCCGCACCATCAATTGTCAAATCAATATGATCCACTTCATCTAAATCTTTCATGTGAATCCCTAAGGACTCAGCCTGCTCACGCGTGCGGATACTAGTGGCAACACCAGTCAACTGTATATGTTCGGTTTCGACTCGCTGTGCAATGGCTTTAACAAGATAATAGACCGTCGATCCGGTCCCTAAACCAATTGTCATGCCGTCTTTAACTAGTTCTGCCGCCTTCTGAGCAGCCTGCTGCTTCAAGTCATTTTGATTCATAACCACGCATCCTTTTTAATTTGTTTTTTACCCTACAAGTCACAGAAGAGTCGTGAGAAAAACTTCTTACACGAAAAGATTTGGTAAACTCTAGAGTGCTCGAATCCGTCTTTTCTTACTATTAGGAACATCCTCATCTATTCATTTGGACAATGATTCGATACGCCTCCGGATTTAAGGCTTGCTGCATCCCTTCTGGATGTAAGCTGATTCCTGAGACAACTTTTAAGAGAGGGTATAATGAATAAATCGTCTCTCAAAAGGAAGGAATTTTTACATGCCAACTCGTTACGACAAAGAATTCAAACAAAACATTATCAACCTATATAAGCAAGGCGAATCAGCTGCTCAACTGGCCAGAGAATATGGCATTGGCTATTCAACAGTTCATATGTGGATCCAGGGCCAGGCCAAAACTCAATCCGGTAAATCGCCAGACGAAATCAAAGCGATGGAAAAGCGACTGGCTTCGCTGTCTGAGGAGAACGAAATCCTAAAAAAAGCCCTGGGCTTCCTTGCGCAGAAGTAACCAATATCTTTGATTACATTCACCAAGAAAGCCATCACCACCAGGTAACCAAGATGTGCCGAATCCTCGGTGTTTCCAGAGCTCAGTATTATCGTTATCGATCCCCCAAACCTTCAAAACGCCGGGCCGAAGATGCGGACTTGAAACAACGGATTCTGCGGATCTTTGCGGAATTTAAGCAGCGATACGGTGTTATGAAGATCCACCATGAATTGAATCTGGAACTTCAACCACTGCAGCTTCGGTGCAGTCCACGACGGATTTCCCGGCTCATGAAGGAACTGGATATCCACTCCGTTACCGTCAATAAGTGGAAAGCGGCTTCGGCTTCCAAAACCAAGGTTGAACAGCGTCCCAACTTGCTTAAGCAGGATTTCTCGACCACTGGTTTAAATCAAAAATGGACCGCTGATATGACCTATATTCAAACGAAGCGTAATGGCTGGTGTTACTTATCAACCATCATGGACCTGCACTCACGACGGATTATCGGCTATTCGTTCTCAAAAAAGATGGATACTGATTTAGTCTTAAAGACCCTTGAAAGCGCGGTTAAAAATCGAACCATTACTGGGGACCTGATTATCCATACGGATTTAGGATCACAGTATACCAGCGATAATTACAATCAACGTTTAACTGAACTACATATCCGCACTCATACAGCCGTAAGGGTTGTCCGTATGATAATGCGCCAATGGAATCCTTTCACGCTTCCCTCAAAAAGGAATGTGTTTATCCAGTGCCGGTCTTTGAAGATTATGAAACTGCCGCTGCCGTCCTTTTTGAATATGTGCATGCTTTCTACAATAGGAAGAGAATTCATAGTTCACTGGGCTACCAGACCCCCTTACAAGTTGAAATTGCAACACTTACGAGCCAAATGGCCGCCTGATTTAATGCTTTCCAGGGTTCAAATAAGTTATTAATCGCGATTAATGATTTATTTGAGCTGTGGAAGGTAAACGCGGTCCTGAATGTCTCTTAAAATCTGTCTCAAATATTGACTTCAATCCACCAAGAACAAATCATGGAAGTCTTATCAAACAGTGGAAGAACTCAACTCGACAAAACTAAAAACATATTTTCCGCACCAAGCACCGAGTACTGTCCTACATGTTTTCGTACAATCACAACCCGCGAGAAAGAAGAACTAGTTCACGTAATCAATCAGGTATTAACCATTTCGAAGCAAAACGCTGAAGACGATATTACAAATCAACTAAAATCTCTGAACCTGAATACTCTAGCTATCATTAATAAAGGCACAGATATAGCGACGCTGTTTCCACAGGAAATCTTCGCATACAATGAAGCGGTGGAAGAATACAATGAAATGATAGCTAGATATTCGAAAGCTGTTACCGATAAGATAAACAATCCATATGCGATCCCGAATACTATTGATTGCGATAACAATAAGTTATACTCATCAATCATCTCTGCAGGAAGAGCCGTGCAGGCAGCCGTCGAAAACTACAATGCTATTTTTGAAAATGAACAACTTATCAAGTCCGAAGCAGACTTTCTAAATTTGAATATAGCTAAATTCAATAATCGAGATTTATTCGAACAATTTGCCACGGCTAGCCTTAGACACCGTGATCTAGAGGAGAAAGTCAGAGCTGCAGAAGCGCCCCGAGAGGAGAACGAAAGAAGTATTAGCAGTGTTAAAGCACGGCTTGCCGAACAAAAGGTCGCACTAGACCAAATAAACGAGAAATTGGCTCACGTCTTCATGAATCGCAACCGACTTAAACTGATAGAAGGTGACAACTGTTATCGAGTCCTATCTCGTGATGAGTTTATTGCAACAAGTCAACTGTCAGTGGGAGAACGAAACGCAATTAGTCTTTGTTATTTCTTCTCTAGAATAAACTCAAACGTTCGAGCTGACCAAGCCTATCAACGCCCACTCTTTATTGTACTAGGCGATCCTATATCTAGTTTTGACTTTGAGAATAAAATAGGAATATTATCTCTACTTCGTGAAGAGCTAGAGAAAGTGCTTTTTAGCAATCCTGAAAGCAAAGTATTAATCATGACTCACGATGCAGAAATGTTTCACCATATTGCAAAAATCTACGATGATATTGAAGAACGAAGAAGTATGTTAGCAAAGGTAGGTAAGTCCAATGTCGAAAAAATTGTCAGCCACCATTATCAGCTGAGTTCTGGTAGATTAACAGAAGCTGGAACAAAGTCCTTCAACGATTATGCCCAACAATTACAAGAAGTGTATAACTACGCCGCCTCCAACATTCAGGCATCTAATAGTCAAGATGTCGAAGTAGACTACCACCCAGATGACCTATATATTGGTAATATAATGCGAAGAGTAATAGAAGCCTTCTCAACCTTTTGTTACAGACGCGGTGTCAGTGCAATATTTAACGATCAGGATATACTGGACAATATTCCGGATATACATCGTGATTTTCTTAGAACTTTTATGTATCGACTCGTTTTTAATTCTGAAAGCCACAGTGAAGAAAATGTTAAGTCCCGACCGGACAATAATGCAGTCGATTTCATTTCACACAGTGAGCTTGTTAAAACAGCAAGATTACTAGTGGTATTCATGAATGATCTAAATCCCCTTCACTTACAGAAGCTTATAACTGGATTTGATGCGAACGAAGTAAAGGTCTGGGGACAACTGGCAGTTTAGAAATTCTTTGCGCCATATCCGCAATTAGCAGATTAGACGATGTCGCCAAACGCGGCGTGCTACGCGAAAGCCACAAACGGGAGTGGCAACTAATGCAAGCAACCTGCGCAATGATTGCAGGCACCGTTCGTATCCATGCGTGTCATAAGTATCGACCAGCAAACCACTGACTATCTAGAAAATGGCATGAGGATCAGCGATTAATGACGCAATCGGGCTTTGTTCTATAACTGAATGGTACACTGCTAAACAATACTTAAATCAATGATATTGTGTATGACTATGTTGATTTGGCCAAGGCGGCTACCCTTCGTCTGCGTTACGTCACTCTTGATCAGTCTGTGCGAGAATCCGTTAGTAATCCGAGATCACCCTCAGTCACAAAGGTATGCGGACGACTTTAGAGATTTAGATCCACAGACACCTTTGCCGAAATGTCGACATTGAAGCCTCTATGCACTTGAAGGACTAGCCACAGTGACACCAGAATGAAAATCGTTCAGAGTGTACCGGATTTGTGCCAGAATAAACCAAAAAGCCGAAATCTTAAGGCTTACCAGATCCAAAATGTTTCTCGTGAAACATTGCCTTTTAGCATTTATGAAAACGACTTTCATTCAACTTCTTTGCCGTTCAACTTTACTTTCTCACAATGTCTGCAAATCTTTGAACAATCTCAGCTCATCGCGGATCGGGATACCATTGTCGGCAACGACAGGGATCTCCGGTTTTATTTTCCGCGATTGATCTACCGCTTCGGGAAAAAGCTGCGTCAGCCGATACCCACGCCGTTGATAAAATCCTAATGCATGCAGATTATCGTTTGTTGTGATTAACTCAACACCTGTTTTGTGGCTAAGCACCGCAGTCGTTTCAACTTTTTGAAGTAAAGCGGATCCAATACCTTGATTCGCACGCAAACTGTCTAGAGAAATGACCTCAAGCGTGTTTCCTCGATCGAGATAGGTGATCATACCTAAGATGTTTTGCTCATCAATCGCCACAAATCCAGGAAGTTCATTCAGATGATACACGATCCCACTCAGAACCATATCATCGCTGCCCCAGAGCTCTTTAAATAATTTAGTTGTCGCCGATCGCCATCGATCAATCGGTTCTAGTTTCATGAAATCCTCCTATCATGAACGATCAAGAAATTTTTAATTGTGTCATTGATCTAACTAGATCACAGCGTATAATTAGCGCATCAATAAAGTCCCGATGAAATGAGGAAATTGCCATGTTAAAAGATGGACTTGTCGTGATTGATGTTCAGTATGGGTTAAGCGCCGCCCACCATTACAAGCAACTGTTAGCAAATATCAATCAGCGTATAGACGCTTATCACGCTGCTGATCATCCAATTATTTTTATGCAACATACTGATGAGAGCATGCCATATAACGGCCACGATTGGCAACTCGATGCCCGGCTACATCAAGCACCATCTGATCAGGTCATTCTAAAGTATCATTCTGATTCCTTTTTCCAAACCGGTTTGGCTGCCACCTTACACGGCCTGCACGTACAAACCATTGAAGTCGCCGGTCTGCAAACGGAGTACTGTATCGATACCGCGATCCGCGTCGGCCATGATCTCGGCTTCAAGGCGGCGACGATCCATGGCTTGAATTCGACCTTTGATACGCCCGATCTTTCAGCACAGCAAATCATCGCGCATCACGAAGGTATTTGGGATGGTTCGTTTGCTGAAGTTGTTCGGGATGAAAGCGTCAAACTCTAGATCAGTTAGTCTTCCAAAATTTTGCATCTTACGCCACCCACTCCTCATGGTATTTTTCTCAATATAACTCATCAAAAAATCATTGTGAATCGTTGCTCATTTGTTTGACCACGACTACCATCCGGGTTTACAATTCGGTCGAGTTTGAAATGTATCCGTTTTCTTAACTGTAGTTCATCACTTTCAATATTTGAATTGGAAGAAGGCATTACCATGAAAGCCTTATACAAGGGCAATCCAGCTGACGTTTGGGAGATCAACAAAACCGGTGCGCGTCCTGACTGGGTCAAAGAGGCTTTTGACGAAAATTATCTATATTGGCTAGACGATCATCTTCGGATTTTAATGAGTGGCTTGAATCCTTCATTGGCGACAAATTTGAAAATAGGCGCTGTGGAAACAATTGGCGGCGGATTTGCTGGCTATGGTATGTATGCAATAGGTTATCCAGGCGACTTCTTAGATGTGACCAACCACCGTGTCGTTTCTAAGAAAAAGTTTCTGAAACATTATCAAGTTCAGGAACCCTAAAAAATGAGCAGCGCCACATTCAACGTCAAAACGATCGCATCACCAGTCTTGTGCTAGTATGATGCGATCGTTTTCTATTCTTGTGTTTTGATTTGTTGGTAACAAATGAAGCAGGTTGCTGTCTCCATAAAAAACGCCTTGTACCTAGTAGGCTTTAAGTTTCAAACCCGGAGAAGATACAAGACTTTTTCAGTATGCAAACCACTTATTAATTTTCATCAGCCTTTTTTACAGCATGTGCCATCAGCAGATAAATTAGTTCGCACAGTATGACGATTAAAACAGCTGCACCAAGGACAGCGAGTGCTGCTAATCGCGAACGACCGGTTTCAACGTACCCACTGCCATCAACGCGGCGAATGAGAATCATGACCGCTATTGGCACTGCAAATAAGGCAAGTAAACCATTGATGAGCCAGATGCCTTTATGTTTCATATGAACAGCACCCTTGCATAGATTAAGTTGGGCGACTGCGAATCTTTTTGATCAGTGCAGTGCCCGCTATGGGAATCAGCAATGTAACGGCGGCAGCCAAATAAATTAACTGCAGACCAAAGTCCATTTTGAACAAATTCAACCCTGCAGCAACGATAAAGGTAACTGCCAATAAACTGCATGCCCACCTTATCGTTCGTAGGTGCATGTATCGCTGCCACCAGCTAACGAGTAACCACGCCAGCGCGATGACCACAACGTCGGAAAGCACCAGCATCTCAGGTAGCGCGACAAATCCAAGCCGCCCCATCAATATGATGGCTAATGCTGGGCCGAGCCAAGTGATCGCTCGTTGATCATCAGCATGTGGGACTGATTGCTGATGAAGGAGGTCATCTACGGTCAGCTGATAATAACTGGCCAATCGACAAATCGTCTGCAAGTCTGGCTGGTTACGACCAGTTTCCCAGCTAGATACTGTTTTACGTGAAACAAACAAATCGTCAGCTAACTGTGATTGCGTCATGCCACGCGCTTTCCGCAGTTGCTTAAGTCGGCTGCCTAAGCTTAAATCGCTCATTGCTGTTTCCTCCTTTAACGTAAGCCATCAGTTAAAAAAAGCCTAGCTATTATCTCTAGCATCCTTGATATAGCGGGGTCCTTCACAAAAATACCTCAGCCCTGCTCTCAGACTTGAACCGGCGATCATGGTCTGGCAGACGATCCTTTAATTGGTGGTGTTGGAAGGATCCCGCTTAATCTGTTCAACCTTGGTTCTCAATACTTGTCGTGCTTGATACTTCTGCTCGTTAGTTTATTTTTTTGTCATATGGAAATACCGTTGTTTTGAGATGCTAACGCTTGTAATGCCCTGATTTGTTGTTTAGTCTCTGCATGATGTGGATATATTTTGTTAAGTTCATTGATTTTTTCAGTAATCATGATTGCGTTGTCTCAATAGGCCTATTCAGCATGATATTCAGCCGCTATTGTTTTTGACTGGATCTTAGTTACAATCATCGCTCGTTTCACAGCCTTTTCCACTGCAGCTTCAATAACGTAATACATGATAAATGCAAAGATAATCAAAAGAAAAAATTGACTGACATGGCTTTATTTCCTCAATTTGTTTGCACAACGGTATAGTCACTTCTAATGCTTAGATAACTTCATTTTCCATGATTGTCAATTCATGTGCAACGCTTTGTGGCAAATCCTTGCTAGTGATCTAACTCATATGCCCAATTCACGGTATACAAATAGCCGCCACGCAATGACAATCTCATTTGCGTGGCGGCTATTCTTCAATTAAAAATCCAACTATCGTCTAACTTCACACTGTCGCGCCGCTGCCTTGTTCTACCAATGCTCGCATATCCATAGCTTCCTCAAACCGGTTAGTAATCAAGCCGGTGACGTAAGGTGCAGCAAACAGTTTCTTCATTTTCAGAGGATCGTCAATGGTCCAAACACGCTGGGCCTTGTTGAGGCGCGAATTGTAATGTTCGATGTGTACGGCTTCTAAGTATGCTGGCAGTGATGCCCCCTGAGGACACGACTAGTGAGCCAAGCTGTTTTCATTTTTGGCGCCAAGGTGTGGATCACATTAATGCTGTCATGATTGAAGGAGGAATAAATGACGCGATCCTGCATGTTGAATTGTTCAACATAGTCTTGTGTCAACGCTTCGATACCCGGATAACGGATTTTGCCGGTTTTGAACTCAATATTGACCATGACGTCATAGTGGCTAAGCACGGTGAGCGCCTCGCGCAGTGACGGAATGTGTTCACCATTGGCAATCCGCATCCCCTTGAGCTGTGTGCGGGTCAGATCAGCGATCCAGCCACTGCCGTCAGTCGTGCGGTCTACGCGTTCATCGTGCATTATCACAAGATGCCCATCAGCGCTCATCTGAACGTCGGTCTCAATCCCATCGATGCCATGTTCACAGGCGTATTCAAAGCCTTGTAGACTATTTTCCGGAAAACGGGCAGGATACCCGCGATGCCCAAAAATTGCTACTGTCATGTTAACCCTCCAATTTGTTCATTCATTGACTCAAAATAGGTTGCGATTTGTTAAAAGGCTGATGTTTCTAAATGGCGCACCTCTGCTTCAATCTTATCGCGGACCTCACGAAACGCTTGCACGACCTCTGCTTCTGAGCCTGTTGCATTAGCAGGATCAGGCAACGGCCAGTGCAGGTGCTGAACGTTTGGCGGCGTGACCGGACAACGATCGCGTGCATCTCCGCAGAGAGTGACCACTAAATCGGCGTGCATTAGATAATCCGGATCAATCACTTTTGATCGTTGTTGCGAGATATCAATCCCTTTTTCCGCCATGACTTGCACAGCGAGCGGATTCAAGCCGTGTGCTTCAATGCCGGCGCTGGCGATTTGCCAATCAGAACCGAGTAGTTTCTTGGCGAACCCTTCTGCCATTTGGCTTCGGCAGGCATTACCCGTGCATAAGAAGTAAACTTGCGGCATTTGTTGTGCCTCCCTTAGTCTGAAAAGACGAGCTAACCACCGTTCTTTAAACTGTCTTGATCATACGCGGGTGAGGTTGAAACGGCAATGAAATAGTTTAAGTAGTTGGTTGCATCTGGGCCGCCAAAACATGTTAGTAGTCGCAGATACCGCGGTGACTCACACGCTACCGCTTATAATTCAGGAGGTTTCCACTAACTTCATTTGTCTTCTGAATCGCTGTATTCGTGTCAGTTTCGGCTTCGTTCAGCGCTTTTTTAACATCGGCACCGCTGTAGATTTGTTGCATAGCGAGTTCAACGTTTTGGCGTTCCTCTTGGATGTTGCTGAAGAAGGCGCCGGCCGTTGCGGCATTGATATTTCCTTGGTTAAGTTGTTTGATTGGCACGGCCAAAGCTGGATTCTTTTTGATCGCGGCGGCCAAGGTTTGGATTTGGTTAGCTTTCTGATTGACTGCGAAATAGCCAGTGCCGAGTTGCCAAGTTGCTTGAGACTGCGGTGTCATTAGAAATTTCATGAATTGCCAAGCGCCTTCTTGAACAGCGGCAGGCTTATTTTTAGTGATCCACAAGCTAGCACCACCAATGGCCACGCCGTTTGCCTTGGTGCCATCTGGATGTGGTGTGAAAGTTACACCATACTTGAACTTCGCATTCTTTTGCAGCTGACCTAACATTGCTGAGCTTTGCATGAAAATGCCGACCTTTTGCGCTAAAAATGCTGCACTTTGGTTGTTCGCAGCGGCAGAACCAGTGCCAAAGTTTTCAAACGCATTTTGCTTAATAACGTCTTGCAACCAGGTCATGCTCTTTTGCATTTCAGGCGAATTGAGGGTTGCTGCAGTGGCCATGGCTTTGCGGCCGTTGTCATGATTAACAACCAATGAGTTCTGATTAGCCACCATTTCTTCTGGCAGCCAGCCGTAAATTTGCATCGTCATGCCTTTGACTGCACCTTTACTCTTTTTGGTCAAAGCGACGGCTGCCTTAGTAACGTCACTGTATGTTGGTGACAACGGTAAATCTGCAACGCCGTATTTCTTAAACAAGCTTTCGTTGTAGTACATCACCGAACTTGAAGAGTTGAATGGCATGGAGGCAAGCTTCCCGTTAATTTTATAAGCGGCAGTTACGCCAGGATACAGCTGACTCAAGTCGTAATGATCACGGTCGACAAACTTTTGAACCGGCACGGTTGCGTTTAGACCAATCATCATGGATTGGTTTGCTTGATCGCTTTGAACTAAATCAGGCGAGACATTGCTGCCAACCGTATTCGCGTATTTCATAATTGACAGTTCATAACTACCAACGTAAATTGGTTTAATCGTATATTTCGTCTGGCTTTTATTAAATTGATTAACCAAGTTCTCCAATACCTGTTCATTTGGGCCATTCATTGAATGCCAGAACGTAATAGTCGTGCGACCAGTGCCATTGTCAGCAGCCTCAGTATGTTGTTGGTGCGTGAAGAAGAAGCCAAGGCCTAAAATGACGATCAACGCAGCAACAATTGCGATCATTTTTTTGTATGTGGTTTTCACCCCTTAGTCCCCCCTGCATTCAAATTCCGCTTGAAGAATTTCTGGCCAATCAGTAGCAATGCCAGCGTTGGCAGCAACACAATGATGGCTGTTGCCATAACCATGCCCCAGTTGGCAAATGTATCTTCAGATTGCAACTGCTTCAAGCCAACCTGCACGGGGCGGAAATCATCGGAGAAGGTCGTAATCAACGGCCACAGATACTGATTCCAATGAGTCAGAAATGTGTACAAGGCAAAGGTGATTAACATGCTGCGACTATAAGGCACCGCAATTTTCCACAGAAACTGCAAGCGACCAAGCCCGAGATAGTTGCCAAAATCGACTAGATCAGCGGGAATCTGAAGAAAAGCCTGGCGTAGCATGAAAACCCCGAACGCGGAAGTGAAGAATGGAATGGTTAGGCCAGCATAATTGTCCAACCAGCCAAATGCCTTAACCGTTTGAAAGTTTGGAATAATTTGCGCTTCAAAAGGCAACATCATTGTGACCAAAAAGGCGAAGAACAATTGCTTTTTATAGCGGAAGTTTATGAACGCAAACGCATAAGCTGCTAATGTACACAACACCAGTTGGCCAATGGTAATCAGACCAGCAGTGACAAAGGAGTTGATCATGTAGCGGATAATCGGCGTGGTCACAAATGCTTGCCAGTAATTGTTGAGTGAAATGTTGGTCGACAGGAAGTTGCCTGCCGCAATGTCTTTAGTTGGCAACAAGGAAGCCCATATACCTAATAAAATCGGGAACAACAATGCCACTGCAACCACGGTTAATAAAAGATACCGCGAACCATTTTTGATGTGGGTCATGCGTAATACACCTTCCGTTCCGTGTAATGAAATTGAATCCAAGTTGCTAAGGCAATGATCACCGTCAGCACAATTGATTCAGCACTTGCGGTCCCAAAGTTGTGGAAGGTAAACGCGTCTTGATAGATCTTATAGGCCAAGAAATTGGTAGCATTGTTTGGCCCGCCGCCAGTAATCAAATCTATCTGCGCGAACATTTTGAACCCGTCAATAATTTCAACAACAAACAGGAAGAATAAAGTCGGTGAAATCATCGGCACCGTGATTTTCAAGGTCTGTTTGTATTGCGACCAACCAGCAATGTCAGCTACTTCATAATATTCCGGTGGCACGCTTTGAAAGGCGCTAAGCAAAATCAGGAAGGCAAACCCCAACGCCATCCAAACGCTGGCCAGCACGATGACAATCATGGCGCCAGTTGGGTCAACCAATAAGTTGGCATTCGTCAAGCCCATTGCTTTCAAAGCAAAGCTAGCAAGACCAACAGACGGGTTAAAAAGAAACAGCCAGAGAATGGAAGCTGCCGCAGCACTCGTTCCCATCGTGCCGGCAAAAGCTGTTTGGAACCAACTGATTCGCCGTAGCTTCATGGTTGCCAACCGTGCCAAGACAACGCCAGCAACAATCGTAATGGCAGCAAAGGCAACAACATAGACTAAGGTGCCCGCGAGACTCTTCAAGAATAAGGGATCTTGAAAAATCGAGAAGTAATTCCCCAAACCAACGAATTTCGCCGCTTCCCCGCGAATATTGGTCGCAAAGAAACTATTGTAAACGGTCATGATCATCGGATAGAACGTGAATAAGGTTAAAATCAATAAAGACGGTATTAAAAACCAAAAGGCCGGTTTATTGTTTTCTTTGATCGTCGCTGCAAGTTTACTTTTGGATTCAGTTGCGGTTTTGTTGAGTTCTTTGTTGAGCTCCATATTCAACCGCCTCCCGTGCTGGCGCAGCAGCGGTGATTCGCACCCCATTGTTGCTGTCAAAAAGATGCCATTCATCAGCATTTGCCGGCAACAGTAGATTCAGGTCGGCGCCAACAGCGATAGTAAATTGCTCGGGTACTCGACTGACTAATGTCTGTCCATCAAAGTCACAGAAAATCAAGGTGTCATTGCCAAGCTGTTGCAGGCTTTTCACCTTTGCCGTAATTGTATCTGGATTAGCGATGGACACTGGCACCAATTTTTCTGGCCGAATACCAAGGTGGTAAGAACCAGCTGGCAAATCAAATGGTAGGACAAACGCATTATCAGTCCAGAAGGTGTCGCCGATACTGAAGCGATCGCCATCGTCATTAATGGTAATTGGCATGAGATTCATCTCAGGTGAGCCAATAAACTTCGCGACAAACTCGTTAGCCGGATGATTGTAAAGATCTAGGGGTGTGCCAAGTTGTTGAATTTTTTCATCGTCCAATACGAGAATCCGATCACCCATCGTCATGGCTTCCACCTGATCATGAGTCACGTAGATCAGTGTCATCCCAATCTCGCGATGAAGTCGCGCAATCTCTTCACGCATTTCCGTACGCAACTGCGCATCCAAGTTGGACAGTGGTTCATCCATCAACACGACCGGCGCCTTGGTTGCTAACGCGCGCGCCAAGCTGACCCGCTGTTGCTGGCCGCCTGACAACTCTTTTGGCTTACGATCCCGTAAGTCGCTGAGATGCACCAGATCCAATGCCCAATCGACTCGCTTGCTTTTTTCATCATCATTCAGGTCCTGATTTTCAAGCCCGAACCTGATATTTTGCGCTACATTCATAAATGGCAACAAAGCATAATTCTGAAAGACCATTGCCAACTTACGATCTTTTGGTGGCAAGTCCGTGACATCGCGATCATTAAAATAAATACGTCCGTCTGTTACGCTGGTCAAACCAGCGATCATTCGTAAAAGCGTACTTTTGCCGGAACCAGAAGGCCCGACCATGACGAAAAACTCACCGGGTTCGATCTCTACGGAAACATCGGATAGCACCTTAGTATTGCCAAAATCTTTGGACACGTTCGCTAATCGAATACTCACTTCTCCTCAACTCCTTACCTTAATGCTAAGGTTAACGGTCGTTTGTAAAAAACCGCGGCAAGAGGCTGTATTGTTTCTGTAAGTTTTCTGTAAAGCTAGCTATTTATGCCGGAAAACAGAGATTTTTTTCAGAAATTGTTTAATTTTTGCGATAAAAAAAGAGCACACCTGCTTCACAACCACCAGTTATCAGCAAGAATGGTGGTTTTGGAGCAGGTGTGCTTTTTAACGTTCGTTCATTAACTATCAAGCCACATTAATTTCCATGATGAACCGCAATCAATTTCTGTTGCATCTCAGCCAACTTCGGCGTGAGATAAACCGGGTAAAAATCAGGATTAACAAGCCGCTGGGTGGCTTCTGGCAAGGCCGCTAAAGTTTCGCGGGTATATTTTTGGATCGCGAAAACATCAGTTGGTACATCAGCAGTGTGGCCAGGTGCGAACACCGGTTGCAACAATGGCTTGGCCGTGAAATCAGCAAGCGTGACCCGTGTCTGGGTTGCCAAAGGATTAGCATTAACGACGGCGATTGTTTCCGGTAAAATTTCGTCTGCCAAAGCAATGACATCAGCAAAAGCACGATGACTGTCACGGTGGTATAAGCGATAAACTTGTTTATGGCCTGGCAATGTGGTCTTTTCGCGACTAGCGCTGACTTTGATCTTCGGCTGCCATTGACCATCCGTTTGCAGAGCCGCCATTTTGTAGACCCCACTCAAAACAGGCGACGAGGCACTAGTGATCAGCTTTTCGCCAATGCCGAAGTTGTCAATCGGTGCTCCTTCTTTTAGCAACGATTGGATCACAGTTTCATCTAGGGCATTTGAAGCGGTGATTTTGGCATCCTGAAAACCTGCCGCATCCAGCATCACTCGCGCTTGTTTAGCTAACTGGGTGATATCGCCCGAATCAATTCGGATACCCACAGGCTGATGCCCTGTTGCACGCAGCTCCTTGAAGATCGTGATCGCATTTGGCACCCCGGACTTCAGAACATCATAAGTATCGACCAGCAAGGCACTATTATCTGGATACACCTTAGCCCATGCGCGAAAAGCCGTCAGCTCGTCACCAAACGATTCAACCCAACTGTGTGCCATTGTGCCCGCAGCCGGAATATGGAATAGCTGGGCTGCCAAAACATTCGACGTGCTGGCACAGCCGCCAATGACAGCTGCCCGCGCGCCATATACTGAAGCATCTGGGCCTTGTGCCCGGCGCGCGCCAAACTCCATCACAGGACGACCTTCTGCCGCCGCGGTAATCCGCCGCGCCTTCGTGGCAATCAGTGACTGATGATTCACCAAATTTAGCAAAAGCGTCTCCAGCAATTGCACCTGCATCAGTGGCCCTTCTACAGTAAGCAGCGGTTCCCGTGGAAAAACCGGCGTGCCTTCTGGTAAAGCAGTCACCCTGCAAGCAAGTTTCATCGTCGCAAGCTCATTTAGAAAAGTCTCTGAGTAAAGATTCAAGGAACGCAAGTAGTCGATATCAGCATCGTCAAAATGAAACGCCTGCAAAGCTTCCACTACCTGTTGCAGCCCAGCGGCGATGACAAAACTACCGTGATCCGGAACCGTGCGATAAAAAATATCAAAAACAGCCTGATCTGTATGCGGCAAGGTCGCACAATAACCGTTGGCCATTGAAAACTCGTATAAATCAGTTAACATGGCATGATTCATATTCATTTTAATAAAACCTTCTTTTATGACGTCTCAACACTAATCGATAACGGTTGCTCCCAGCACATGGGCAAAATGATCAAGTGCCCAATCTTGCCCAGCTGGTGTCAATGCAGCGACTGCCTTCTGATGAACAACTATCTGGTAATTCAGGTTGTAGGCATCCACTGCAGTATGCAACACACAAATATCCGTGCAAACGCCAACTAAATGAACAGTCGCAATTTTCCGTTCGCGCAGGCGCAAATCTAGGGGCGTCCCGGCAAAAGCAGAATATCGGGTCTTATCAAACATATTGACATGATCTTCGGCTTGATGCGCGTCGTACCAAGGCGCCAGCGAACCATAAAAAGCACGTCCCCACGTACCGCAAACATTATGCGGCGGAAACAGTTTGCTTTCTGGATGATAGGGATCATGCGGCGTGTGAACATCCGTTGGCAAATACACCCAGCCATCTTGCTGTAGAAATTCATCGGCCAAAGCAACAATTTGTGGTGCTAGCACTTGACCAGCCTTGCCACAGGTCAAGGCCCCTTCGTCAGCCACAAAATCATTGGTGTAATCAATGATCAGCAGCGCTTCATTTGTGTGTGCCATAATTAGTATCCTTTCTTAATAAAAGTATTTTTTACTTAAACTTGCATTCGATAAAAGTAGATCCGACTTTTATTTGCTCTCTACGATACGCGGTCACATCGGATTTTTCAACTCTGCCAGCTTGAAAAGCTTCGGTGGCCGGCCACTACGCGTGCGATCATGAGCAGTGCCGACTTCGATAAACAGCTGTTGGTGGGTTTTCTTAAAATTAGAATTATCAATCGCATTTGCAGTCGTCATTAAAAATGGTGCATACACTTCGCGCGCCTCTTTCAACGTAAACGTCGTCCCTAAAACTTGAAGAATCGTAGGCTGATAGTCTAGTCGGTTACGAATACGGCGAATGGCCACCGTCAAAATCCGGGCATGATCAAACGCTAGCTCAGATGTCGATGTGCCTAGCGGAAAAATCGTTCGCCCATTTTGCAGTTGATAACCTGCTTCATCAGCAGCACTAAAAGCAAACCAGCGTGCATCGGTAGCACCGTAACCCGGTTGCAAATTCGGCATCGTTGGCAAGTAAGTCATGTAAGTCAACGCCAGTGCGCGCTCCCCGGGGGTCCGCGTCGGATCGGTAAATGTCGCAAGTTGCTCTGTCGATCCACGATTAACGTGAATTCCGATCTTATCGCGAATCAATCGAATCGCCGCTGTGTCTGCACTTTCCCGTTCACGCAAAGTGGTTTCCGGCAATGCCCAGAAACCGGCAAACGGTGCCCCGGCACGATGAATCAAAAGCACCTGCAACTGGTGGGTTGTCGGCGAAAAACTCCAAATAACGTTCGTAATCGTGATCAAAGGATGCGCAAGAAATTCGTCAGCCATGAAATCATACTTTCTTTATAACGATTGTGTTCAGTTGTGATTATAGCAAAACAGAGGCGGAAATGCGGATAAGTAAGAACGTGAATGTAATGAGATACATATGAATTATTTCAAAAAAAATACCCGCTGTCATTCAACTGCTGCTCATTACTTGAGTATTCGAAGAACAACGCCAGTTATTGATATGCCGTCATAAGTTTTTAATTTAATCATCTCAGTAGCAATATATTTATACTTCATGAAAAATAATCTATGAAACTATAAATCACTTGCAAATAATCGCTCATTTATGGTTGAGATAGTGCATTGAATGCGGTTACAATTCCTTTGACTGGTACCAACCACTAGGCCTATGGCGGGTGTCGGTCTATGAAAAAGTTTTAGGAGGGTTTTCCAATGCATAATGGCTCAAGCACCAGCACCCGTAAGTATCGTGTGCCACGCTCTTTGTTATACAGCAGCGCAATCCTATCACTAACCGCAGCAGCAGTATATGCTGCCAGTGCCTTTGATGTCGCGGCAGCCAAACAACCTGTTCAAGCAACAACAACTAGAGCAGCCAAAAGCATGCTCAATATCGTGAACGTAAGCAAGCAAGATCATTATTTTGAAGTGACCTATTCAAATGACCTGAAGGCGCGTCTCTTTATCTTGGCCGACAATCAGTTCCGCTTTTACGTTGACCCTTCAGAAAAATTCGCGGCACCGGCCCAATCGGGAGAAGGGTTGAATGCCAAGATTTTTACCCCCAGTTTACAATTCAAGTGCAACACCCTGACGACTAGACCATAAAGGCCATGAAGACCTATTCTTGTTAGTGCTAGCTAAACAAGAAAGCAGGAATCTTCATGACCCACTCTCAGACTAACACCCACAAGCATTACCAACAACTCAGTTTTAGCGACCGTGCTACAATTCAGGCCCTTCAGGCTGCTGGTGACACCGCGACCGTGATTGCACAGAAGCTTCATCGCAGTAAAGCGACAATCTCACGAGAAATCACGCGTGGATCTGTAACTCAGCTCGACTCGAAGCGTCACTCGCATCAAGTCTATCTTGCGGAAACTGCCCAAGCCATGCACGACCGTAAACGCGATAGAACCGGTCACTACGCCTTTCTTAAGACCGGCCGTGCGTTCTTCAAGGCTCTCGCCAGGGAGCTTACTCGTAAGCCGCGCGTACACAGCGTTGATAGCTTCGTACACTTCTATCGCGACCAGGGCAAGGCTTGCCCTTCAACGACAACTGTCTATCGCTACATCGACGCCGGGCTGCTTGAGCTAGACAACATGACACTTCCCAAGAAGCTCCGACGCCGCATCAAAGGCTATAAGAACACCCACAAGCGCAAGAATAAGAAGATATACGGCGACTCAATCGAGTTGCGTCCTGCGGCCGTGAATGACCGCACAGGCGTGGGACATTGGGAAGGCGACTTGGTCAAAGGTATTCGCTTAGCTGATGAGCCAGCATTAATGACGCTCACAGAACGGTACAGCCGGACTGAGATCATCGTCAAGATTCCTGACTATCATGCGGGCACCTGCCTTAAAGCCTTGCAGGACACGATCGACGACTACGGGGCCAAGGAATTTGAGAGTATCACTTTTGACAATGGTTCCGAGTTTGCCAAGTTATCAGAGATTGTTGGAACCCAGATTTACTTCGCACATCCGTACTCGCCTTGGGAGCGTGGCACAAACGAGAACGCCAATGGACTGCTTAGGGAATTCTTCCCGAAAGGGAAGTCTCTCAGAGCAATTACCCTGGTTGAAATTCAAGCAGTCCAATCCGCACTGAACCATCGTCCCAGACGTATTCTGAACTATCTTCGCCCATGCGATTACTACCGATGCATGGCGTAACAGCCTAGACCACTATCAAGAATTCGTTATCATCGTTGCACTTGACTTGAAAATTGAGGGCCAAGATTTTTACCAAATCAATCAATGCGTCTTCGGTAAAAGACTTTGCGTCTGCTGCCTTGACTAGTACTAGTGACGGCTGGTCGATTAAAACTGGTTCGCTCGCCATT
This sequence comes from Lacticaseibacillus paracasei subsp. paracasei, assembly GCF_000829035.1. Lineage (NCBI taxonomy): Bacteria > Bacillati > Bacillota > Bacilli > Lactobacillales > Lactobacillaceae > Lacticaseibacillus > Lacticaseibacillus paracasei. The sequence goes on from NZ_AP012541.1 coordinate 2,851,233, forward strand.
AATCTAAACAAGACTGCCGCTACCTTGCAAGTTAAACGCGGCGCAAAGGTTATTATGGCCGAAAGTCAGCCACTTAGTATCACAGCAGACGATACTACCCAAACGCTTAAGCATAACAACGATCAATACTTCGGCGGCGGTACGCAAAACGGTAACTTTACGTTAACTGGCGAAAAGATCAAAATTGTGAATACCAACAATTGGGTAGACGGCGGCGTTGCATCGCCAAATCCGTTCTATTGGTCAACGGCTGGTTATGGCGTCATCCGCAACACCTTCACGCCAGGGACCTATGACTTTGATGCCGCAAATAATGGTGAAATTAAAACGACGCATCAAGAAAAGCGGTTCGATGCCGTCTATTTCTTCGATGACAAACCGTACAACTTGCTAAAAGACTACTACGATTTAACCGGTGCGCCAGCGATGATGCCACGGTATGGCTTCTATGAGGCCCATCTGAACGCTTATAATCGTGACACTTGGGTTGAAGTTCCTGAAGGCACCAGTGGCGGAATCAGATTCGAAGACGGCAAATTTTATAAAGAATACCAGCCAGGAAAAGTACCCGCTGGTCAAAGCGGCACAAAGGAATCACTGAATGGCGAACTGAACAACTATCCTCAATTTTCAAGGCAAGTGCAACGATGATAACGAATTCTTGATAGTGGTCTAGGCTGTTACGCCATGCATCGGTAGTAATCGCATGGGCGAAGATAGTTCAGAATACGTCTGGGACGATGGTTCAGTGCGGATTGGACTGCTTGAATTTCAACCAGGGTAACTGCTCTGAGAGACTTCCCTTTCGGGAAGAATTCCCTAAGCAGTCCATTGGCGTTCTCGTTTGTGCCACGCTCCCAAGGCGAGTACGGATGTGCGAAGTAAATCTGGGTTCCAACAATCTCTGATAACTTGGCAAACTCGGAACCATTGTCAAAAGTGATACTCTCAAATTCCTTGGCCCCGTAGTCGTCGATCGTGTCCTGCAAGGCTTTAAGGCAGGTGCCCGCATGATAGTCAGGAATCTTGACGATGATCTCAGTCCGGCTGTACCGTTCTGTGAGCGTCATTAATGCTGGCTCATCAGCTAAGCGAATACCCTTGACCAAGTCGCCTTCCCAATGTCCCACGCCTGTGCGGTCATTCACGGCCGCAGGACGCAACTCGATTGAGTCGCCGTATATCTTCTTATTCTTGCGCTTGTGGGCGTTCTTATAGCCTTTGATGCGGCGTCGGAGCTTCTTGGGAAGTGTCATGTTGTCTAGCTCAAGCAGCCCGGCGTCGATGTAGCGATACACAGTTGTCGTTGAAGGGCAAGCCTTGCCCTGGTCGCGATAGAAGTGTACGAAGCTATCAACGCTGTGTACGCGCGGCTTACGAGTAAGCTCCCTGGAGAGAGCCTTGAAGAACGCACGGCCGGTCTTAAGAAAGGCGTAGTGACCGGTTCTATCGCGTTTACGGTCGTGCATGGCTTGGGCAGTTTCCGCAAGATAGACTTGATGCGAGTGACGCTTCGAGTCGAGCTGAGTTACAGATCCACGCGTGATTTCTCGTGAGATTGTCGCTTTACTGCGATGAAGCTTCTGTGCAATCACGGTCGCGGTGTCACCAGCAGCCTGAAGGGCCTGAATTGTAGCACGGTCGCTAAAACTGAGTTGTTGGTAATGCTTGTGAGTGTTAGTCTGAGAGTGGGTCATGAAGATTCCTGCTTTCTTGTTTAGCTAGCACTAACAAGAATAGGTCTTCATGGCCTTTATGGTCTAGTCGTCAGGGTGTTGCACTTGAATTGTAAACTGGGGAACTGAACAACTATCAATTCAGTGCCCGTGCGGTGATTGATCGTTACAAAAAAAACGATATGCCACTGGGATGGTTTCTTCCTAATGACGGTTACGGCGCCGGTTATGGTCAAACTAATACGCTGGCTGGCAACCTAAAAAACCTCAAAGATTTTGCGGATTATGCCGGTAAGGAAGGTGTCGAAGTCGGTTTATGGACACAGCAAAATCTGTCGCCAGTTGACCCAAATAAACCTAAGCCGGATGATCGCGATTTTTCAAAAGAAGTCGCTAATGGTGTTAAAGCTTTGAAGACCGATGTTGCTTGGGTCGGTGACGGTTATTCTTTTGGGCTGGATGGGCTTGAAAAAGCCGACAACATGATGAAAAAAGTCAAAGGCGATAACTTACGGCCTTTTGGCATCACATTAGACGGTTGGGCTGGCACACAGCGTTATGCTGGTATTTGGACTGGCGATCAAACTGGTGGCCAGTGGGAATACATTCGTTTCCACATTCCAACCTACATCGGCACCGGTTTGTCGGGCCAGCCATACGTTGGTTCCGATATGGACGGCATCTTTGGCGGCGGAAATTCAATTGTCAATGCTCGTGACTTTCAATGGAAGGCCTTCACGCCAATTCAACTCAACATGGATGGCTGGGGCAGTAATCCAAAAACCCCATTTTCTTTTGATCAACATACGACTGATATCAACCGAGCCTATACCAAGCAAAAGACGATGCTCATGCCATATAACTATACCGCCTCTGCCCAAAGCGTTTTTGATGGCAAGCCGATGGTTCGCGGTTTATTCCTTGACTACCCAAATATGCCTGAAGCTTACACGGACTTGGTTAAGTACGAATACTTATGGGGTGACAACTTCTTGGTTGCACCAATTTACCAAAATACCGCTTCAGACGATCAAGGCAATGATGTCCGCAATGGCATCTATTTACCGGACAAGGATCAGGTATGGATCGACTATTACACTGGTAAGGAATACCGCGGCGGTCAGGTTTTGAACAATTTTGAAGCTCCCTTGTGGAAACTGCCTGTTTTCGTAAAAAAAGGTGCTATCATTCCGACTACACCGGCACATAACACGCCTAAGGAAATGGATCAAACCAAGCGACAATTCCAAATTTTCCCAATGGCTGGCAAGCAAGACTTTACCGTCTATGAAGATGACGGTATCTCTCGAAAATATCTAAAGGGTGCCTACGCGGAAACCAAAGTGACAAGCAACCTGCAAGAGGGTCAGCTTGAGGTCAATGTGGCACCCCTGTCAGGTGATTACACAGGTTTGAAATCCGAACGAACAACCGAATTTGCTATTCGCACGAGTGGCAATCCCAGCAATGTCATTGCAACTGTTGGCAGTCAGCAAGTCGCTTTAAAAGCAGTCACCAATCAGAAAGACTATGATGCCGGCGAAAATGTTTACTTTGTGAATAGCGAGTACCACACCAATCAGTATCTCGAAAAGTTGACCGACAAGAAGGCTATTGACCAACCCTTCCTCCAAGTCAAACTTGCCAAAACAAACGCGGCAACCAATGGGATCAAGTTAACTGTCTCTGGTATTGATGCTAAAGATGATCCGTCAACCGACGATCTGCCAGTGAATGACGAATTGGCGATCCCAAGCACAATCAAACAAGATGAAAAGACGACAACAGACACCGCGGTTGGCATCAACTGGTCGCCTGTAACAGACGCATTAAGTTACGACGTCAAAGCTGACGGCGTGGTTTATCGCAGTCTCAAAAAACCAGCATTCGTTTTGTCACCGGTTAAAGAACAAACTAAGCACTCGTTCCAAGTACGAACGGTCACAAAGGATGCCGTGTCGAAATGGAGTGATAAACAAACCTTTAGCTCTGATGAAAATCCGTTGCGCTTAGCTCTGAAAATGACCAACTTGAAAGTCGATTCAACCATTAAGGATGTCCCAGTATGGCAAGGCAAACAAACGGTCGATAAACTTTTTGATCAAGACTTAACCACCGAAGCCCACACCAACTGGTTTACCAGCGGCGAGAAGCAGTCGGCAACGCCGATGACGATTACCGCTGACCTAGACGGTGTCTATGATCTCGATCATCTCACCTACGTACCGCGAGAAAATGGCGGCAATGGTAATCTATCAGCATTGAAAGTTGAAACCAGTCTCGATGGTATTCATTAGCATGAAGCTGGTGAAGGCAAAGGGTGGACATTTGATGCTCAAGAAAAAACAATTTCTTTTGGCCAAAAGGAAAAAGCCCAGCACATTCGGCTCACCATCCCTAAGGCATCAACGCTAGGCGACTTTGTTTCAGGCAAAGAATTTCTGCTATTTAAGCGTGACGGTACCAACAAACAAGTATTAGGCGATATTACCAACGATGGCGCGATTACTGGTGATGATCAGATGTCGCTCGTGAACTATGCTGGTTTGACAGCTAATATCGACAGTGACTTCAATGGTTACGTTCAAAATGGCGATTTAAACCAAAACGGTGTGATTGATGCATTTGATATCAACTATGTGATGACCAAACTCGGCAAAACACCAGTATCCAAACCAGATGAGAAGATTCCAAGCGGCACCCTAGCCTTGCAGTCTGATAAAACCACTTATGCCCCTGGCGAAACCATCACGCTCAATTTGATTGGCAAGGATCTGACAAACGTTAATAGCTTATTCGCCCGGTTGCCATTAACCAACCCAAATGTTGATTTAATTCAGGTCGAACCCACTGCTGCAACCGCAGGTATGGTCAACTTCAGCAAAGTCCGCACGCATTCGAATAGCAGTCGCGACCTATATCTCATTTTCGCAAATGAAGGGGAACAAAAGCGGCTCACTGGCAATGAAAAACTGGCAACGATCACACTTAAAGCAAAAACACAGTTAACGAAAGCCGATCTAAGCTTTGCTTTGACTGATCCAATGCTTACCAACCAGTGGGGACCAGAGGCTTTGCCGGAAGCCCCAGCGCCAATTGTGCTGCGTCCTGAAGACAATTCAGAGCATAATCATGCTAAAGAGCAGCTAGCGGCATTGATTGATGCTGTGCATGCCCTCGATCCGAAGCTATTCACCGCCACCAGTTGGCAACCTGTCCTTGCAGCCAGTGAAAAAGCCAGCCAGTTGCTCAAAGATGACGCTGTGTCCCCATCTGATCTCACAGCTGCCTACATTGATCTCAAAACCGCATTGGGCAAACTGGAAGCAGATCGCGGTGTCAATCAAGACCAACTGAAAGCACTGATCACAGCAGCTGCAACACTAAAGGCAGACCGTTACACGCCCGAAAGTTATGCCAACTTGCAAACCGAAATAACCGCTGCAAAGACCGTTAGCACTGATGCCGGTGCCTCACAGAAACAGATTCAGGAGGCCATTCAATCACTTAGTCGTGCTTGGTTTGCATTAGTCCTCACGCAGACACAGCCGCAATCCGACTTAGCACAGTGGGTAAGAGTTGCAGAAGCCTTAAATCCTGACCAATACACGCCTGCCAGCTTTGACAAGTTGACCGCAGCTCTAGCAGAAGCAAAAAAGGCGCTTGCTGATACAGCAACGTCTGCTGATACAGCTCAAACCTTGTCAACTCAACTACAAGCCGCCATCGATGCTCTTGTGCCGCGCGGAAATAAACAACAACTGGCCGATTTGCTAAACACCGCCGAGAAACTAAAGGCAAATGATTATACCCCTGGCTCCTTTGCAAAATTGACGGAGGTTTTACAGCCAACCCGCAACGTTTTGAACGATGTCGATGCAACTCAAGATGCAGTGACGAAGGCAACAGATGCCTTGAGCAAAGCGCTTCAGCAACTTATCAAGCAGCCGAACAAGGCTGAACTCGTCAACGTGATCACCAAAGCAGCAGAACTAAAGGAGACAGACTATACACCTGCCAGTTTTGCTGATCTAAAAAAGGCATTGACGTATGCCCGAGAAGTGAACAAAGATCCAGAGACTTCTGGGGAAACAGTTGCAAAGGCAGTAACTGACTTAAAGACTGCGCTCGACAAACTGGTCAAACAAACACCGGCTCCCACTCCTGATAAAGAAAAGCCAAGCAATAACCCGCCTAAATCAGGCGGCTTCCAAGGTGACACCACGATTAAAAAGGGCCAGACAAAAGATCCAACCAAGACCGATCATGCCAGCAACATCCCCGATACTGGCGAACATACCCAATCAACCCTGGCACTACTGGGCGCGACCATCATCGGCGTACTGGGTTACTTGAAGCTACGACAACCTAAAAAAGACAAATAGCTACTCCATGACTCATCTCAGAAAGTGAAACAGCTTCATGAGATTGGGATAGTCTTCATAGCCACAAAAAGAACGAATGAGTTTTCTCAAATAGGGGAAACTTATTCGTTCTTTCTTATATATAAATGAATAGGATTTAAAGATTCCAGTACCAAGGCGGAGCAATCGTAGGCCAGATGGGGCTCAGCCGTGCAAACAACACAGCGACGGGCCTTGGAACTGATGTTGTTAGGCGACTTCGAGACCGTTTTTTGGGCTCGAAGCGCCGTCTCCGCTCTAGCTTCGCGTCGCCACCCCAGCTGGCCGGAGATTGCGGAGTTTGGCACGGCAAAGAAAATCCTGTCTAACATCTTTTGTATCCCGCGTAAAATTGTCCTTCCAAAATCATTAACACCTTTATAAATCACTCAACCTCACAAAAACCGATCCCGTTTCTCCTGAAAAGCTTGCACAATAAGGTGCCCAACCTGTTGACTAAATTGCATAGCCGTCTGCCGATCATAATCAAATTGTGTCAGCACCACCGCATACAAGCGCTCACCTTCAGCGGCAAAACAGGCCGCATCATGTTCGCAATGAGGCAACTCGCCAGTTTTACCGGCTAGCCAACCGACGAAGTTTTCCATGGTCGGCGCTAACAGCAGCTTGGTGCGGTTTTGCTGATGCCGCAGGGCTTGGGCACAGATATCCGCTGCCGGTTCGTTGCCGTCCGACGTTAACAAAGCGCGCAATAGTTGCCAGGCAGCGCTTGCGGTGATCATATTATCGCCATCAAAGGTTGATTGCATCAAGGGTCGCCGTAGTTGGACGCCAGAATAATGCCGAGTTAGCCATGCTGCAATGGTCGGCAGCCCATACGTGGTTAATAGCGCATTGGTAGCCAGATTATCCGATACCGTGAGCATCAACGTCAGCAAATCACGCACGCGCCAAGCTTGTGGTGACATGAAACGTAAAACACCTGCCCCACCGACCGATTCCGGAAGCGTCACTTGCCGCTCGAGTTGGCTGGGATCATCTGCCGCTTTTTCCTTTACAAAGGCGGCAATGCCCAGTTTGATCAAACTAGCAGCGGGAAATGGTTGATCAACCTGCGCGCCAAACAGCACATGCCGGGTATCAGCAACCAGCAAGGCGTGTTTTTCGTCAAATTTCTGATTCACTTGATCAAGCCGTGTCACGATTTTATCAGGCGTCATGCATAGGATCTCCAATTGTAAGCTGTGGCCCGTTCGTTTGAATGCCTGCTTGCTGCTTTTTGACCATGTAGACCGCGTCCAAATCTGTGAACGTAACATTATCATGAACCGCGGCAAACGCGATCGCCGGCACCAGACTCAGGTTACTTTCGATCATACACCCAACCATGGTCGTCACGCCAAAAGACGCGCAAGCTGCATCGATCTTCGCAGCCTCCGCCAAACCGCCTGTTTTCATTAGTTTGATATTGATGTGATTGACTGCGTGGCGACTGAGTAATGCCAGCGCATCTTGAAACCCAAAGACACTCTCATCCGCCATGATTGGTAACTGTCGCATAGCAGTCAACGTTGCCAAGCCTTCGTGATTGCGCGCAGCAACTGGCTGTTCAATAAAATCTATCGGTAACTGCAAAGCCGCCAGTTCGGTCACCGCAACCTTGGCTTGATCAGTTGTCCATGCTTGATTGGCATCGAGACGCAGGCGAATATCAGGGCCTGCAGCTTTGGCAATCGTTTTGACGCGCTCCAAATCATCTGCCAATCGACCACCACCGACTTTGATTTTTAAAGCCTTAAAGCCTCGGGAAACAAATGCCTTCGCTTCGCTTACCATATCGGGCAGCACTTGAATCCCAATCGTCATGTCAGTCGTGACCGTTCGCTGTTGACCACCGAGTAACGCTGTCAGCGGGATGCTAACCTGCTTTGCACGCAAATCATAAAGTGCCAATTCAACCGCTGCAATGGCGGGTTGCTCCGATGTGCTGGCATGAAGCCGCGTCAGCAAACTATTCCAGTCTCGGATGTCACGGCCAATGAGTGCCGGTATCACCTGTGTCTGCAAGTTTTCCTGCAAGGTCGACATCGTATCACCTGTCACCACCGCGTTGGGGGTGCCGGCGCCATGACCAACTGTGCCATTTGTCAGCAAAACGTCAACTTGAACAGCATCCGCAGCCGTCACGGTATGCATCGCTGTTGTGAAAGGCCGCACCAGCGGTAAACTGATCGGCCGTAACTGTATTTTTTGAATAATTGGTTCTAATCCGGCCATGAAGTCGCCACCTCGAAAAATTGGGTTAATAACTGGCGCCTAACCGCCAACCATGCACGATTGGCGCGGCTAGGATAGATTCGATTGGTCAAACAGACAAATCCGCGCTGGGTATCACGATCAAATGCTATTGATGTCCCTGTAAACCCAGTGTGCCAGTATTGATGACGTCCTTGCGCCCAACAGCGCCAGCCGAGTGTCCGACCGCCTTTACAAAAGCGGTCAAGCAGCACAAACGCCGCTGGTGGCAGAACTTGATCGCCATTTGTCACGGGCAGACCAGCCAACAACCGTGTGAAAATAGTCAGATCCGCAAGCGTGGCGAACAACCCTGCATGACCACTAACCCCATCCAGTAAAAAGGCTTTATGGTCGTGAACTGTCCCACGAATGATGCCACCGCGAGCAGGCACGTTTTCGGTTGGCACAAAATCGGCTGCAGCCACGTGTTGCGGTCGATAACCGGTCGCATGCATGCCCAGTGGTGCAAAAATATGTTGCGTCAGGCTTGTTGCCAAATCACCATCGAGTGCAGCAATCGCCCAACCGAGTATGATGTAGTTCAAATCCGAATAAATCGTCTCAGTGTCTGGTGCAGCGACAGCAGCCATTGTTTTGACGGCATGAATCAGCCCCGCTTGATCGAGCGCATGGGCATCAGGGACATCTGCTGGCAAGCCACTGCGATGCAGCATGAGTTGTTCAATCGTCAGTTGTGGGTAGCGCAAACCGCTGACCAACGAGCCAATGGGTTGGGTTAATTCTAACTTGCCGGCTATAAGCAACTGCAGCAGTCGGGTGGTCGTGCCGACAACTTTCGTCAACGACGCCAGATCATACCGCGCTTGCGGCAACAACGGCAGCCGGTCATCCCCGGCACCTTGGTAGCCGATCACATGCAAGGCATTTTCTTGCGGGCCAAGCAGACTATACGACACGCCGAAAACCGCGCCATCAGTTATCGCTTGGTTAACCGTTGGCAGCAAAGCTGTTTGCTTATTTGTGCCCATGCTTGGCCTCCCAAGCCGCCAAAACTGCACTGATAACACCATCATGATCCGCCAAGACCTGCGTTGCATCGGCGGCATCCAGCTCGGTTTTAGCCATCACAATTGCGACTGGGACCTTATATCCCGCTGTTTTCAGCAAGGTTGCAGCTTGGATTTGATCAACGCCGGTTGTGGCCGCAATAATGCGTTCTGCGCGATCAACCAACTTGGCATTGGTTGGCAAAACATCAACCATTAAGTTTTCAAAAACCTTCCCGGCGCGAATCATGACCCCTGTCGACAACATATTCAGAACCATCTTTTGCGCAGTCCCAGCTTTCATGCGTGTTGATCCGGTAATCACTTCCGGGCCAACAACTGGGGCAATGGCGATATCCGCATGTTGTGCCAAGACACTGTCAGGGACACAGGCCACCGAAATCGCAAGCGCTTTGGTTTGTTGCGCAAATGCTAAAGCTCCGATCGCATACGGCGTCCGGCCAGATGCGGCAATCCCGATAACCGTGTCATTGGCGTTCAAATTCAGTCTTTTGAGATCATGCTCGGCTAGCTCCGCAGAATCTTCCGCGCCTTCAACCGACTTGAACATGGCCGACATGCCGCCAGCAATTAGCCCGACTGCCCGCTCTGGCGGAATACCATAAGTTGGTACGAGTTCAGCTGCATCCAAAACTCCCAAACGGCCAGAAGTGCCCGCCCCGGCATAAATCAACCGGCCGCCACGATTATATCGTTGCCCGGCAGCATCGATTGCCGCGGCAATGTGGCTATTTTCTTTGGCGATTGCTGGTGCAATTTTTGCATCTTCAGCATTAATCAACGCCACCAAATCAGGCGTTGTCATTGTGTCGATGTGTGTGCTGGCCGGATTTCTTTGCTCGGTCATTAAGTCTGCGATTGACATATTTTTCCCCTCGAATCTTTAACTCACTTGTCAATTGTGACGTTGCGCGATAATTCTGCTCAGTTTTTTTGATCTCACCTTGAACGACCCCCAGAAAAAGAATGTTCGCGACATAAGTCTCCGTGAACATTGAGGTCACCGCACCGATTCGCAACAACGGTTCTGTCGGCGGCAAGGCAATCACGCAACTTGCCGCTTCACGCAACGGACTCGGCTCGTGCCGTGTCACTGCAATTACAGGCGTTTGGTTTCGCCGCGCTTGCTGAGCCGCCAATACGACCTCTTTAGTCAAACCGCTGTATGAAAAAACGACCATGGCATCGGCCGGTGTCGTATAATAAGCGCGCTCCACTGCCGTGTGGGTGTCGTGGTCAAAAATGGCCACGTACCCAGCGCGAATCAATTTCAAATAAAGATCCTGAGCAACTAGGGCGGAAGCACTGACTCCCACCAAATAAATATGACGTGCCTGTCGCAGCGTTGTAATGGCTGACTGCACGGCAGATTGATCCAACTCATCAGGCAAATCACGCACTGCGGCAATCGCAGTCTGGCTTAATTTATGCATCATGGTCGACAAGTCGTCGTCATCCTGAACCAGCGGATCAAGTGGCATCACCTCTGCAGGTAACGTCTTTTCCCGTGCGAGAGCTAGTTTAAACGACTGCAGGTCGGCAAACTCAAATTGACGAACAAACCGAATGACAGATGCGGCCGATACCCCGCTTGCGTGGGCAATCTGCGCTGTTGTCTGTGCGATAAAAGTCTCAGGATCGGTTATAACATGACGAGCCAAAGCTTGATTCACCGGACTTAATTGCGACAGACGCGACTGCAACGTCTCTAAGATTGTCTTCATTCGGCCTTATCAATAAAAGTTGCGATGGACGTTGCACTTTCGTTGGGAACCATTTGCGCAGTGATGGTGACTCCCTGTTTCAATAAGCGCCGAATAATCGCAATATCGTCTGGTGATACGGCAACGGAAGGCTTGATTTTCTTAGTGCCTGGTTTTTCCGACAAGTTGCCAACGTTAAAGGCCTTGATTGGTACGCCGCCATCAATCAACTTCGCCATATCGGGAATATTTCGAGTAATGACAAAGACTTGATCATCTGCAAATTTGCCATTCTGCAAATTCTCGATGGCTTTGGCAACGGAGCTAATTGCTAGTTTTTTCCCTGCTGGTCGGGCGATTTTCAAACCTTGAATCGCCATCTCATCGCGTACCACCTCATCGTTAACCACCATTAAGCGGTTAGCGCCGACTGTGTTCGTCCAGACCATCGCTACTTGGCCGTGAATCATCCGTTCGTCAACACGTGCTGCCACAATTGTCATTAGAATCTTCCTTTCAAACAACACGGGCCGATATCATCGCGCCCGTGTTTTTCGCCTATCATGATTTTAAACTAAACTACCGATCCAGCCGAAGATGGCGCCCAGATTGCCCAACACCATCCCGATCAGAATCAGGACAAAAATTAGTCGCGTTGAGTTCATATGCTTGCGACCCAGAATCCAGTATGAGAACAAGGCAATTGCTAGTGGAATCAGTGCTGGCATAATTTTATCAAGCATGTCTTGCACATTCATCGTGACCTTGCCGACTTTATAGGTCAGGTCAAGCTTGTAGTTGATAACCGCCGGAATCATCGCGCCAACAACCGTTAACCCAAGGATAGAAGCACCTTCCGTGAAAGTCGCCATGCTATCCGCAAAGGTTGTTGCCAGCCGGGTCCCTTGTGACAAGCCAACTTGGAACAATTTCCAGCGAACCCATAAAATGACCAAGCAACCAATGACCGGAATGAGTAACCCGATTGGTTGATTCGACAAAGCTAGATATGCGGTGATCGAATAGATAATCGCATTGTAAATTGCCACGAAAATCGTATCACCGACGCCAGCGAACGGACCCATCAAGCCAGTTTTCAGACCAGTGATCGCTTTTTCATTCTCATCGTTCATTCCCAACTGATCCTGCAAAGCAACATCCGCGCCGACAATTAAGTGTGCCATTTGCGGCGTGGTGTTGAAGAAGCCCATTTCCATGTTCAGGGCTTGTTTCATTTTCTTAGGATCGTCTTTATACAACCGTTTCAAAGCTGGCATGACAGAGTAGGCATAGCCAAGACCTTGCATTTTTTCGTAGTTCCATCCCAATTGCAGACCCAACACGTTTTGAATGAAAATCTGCTTGAGATCTTTTTTAGTTATCTTATTTAATTTCAGTTCAGACATCGATCTCGACCTCCTCATCGGAATCATCGCCGCCGTTGCTGCCGCCATTGTTATGGTTGCTTGGGCCGTGGTTATTCGATTCGTTGCGCTTGCGGTCGTTGGCATCTAAAACATGTAGTGCCGCGAAGACGAAGCCAACCAGCGCTGTGCCCAGCAAGGAGAATGTTTTCGTGAAATAAGCCATTAAAACAAATCCGAGAATGAAATATGGAAAATAGCGTTTGAGTGGCAGATACCGCATCAGGATCGCGATCCCCATCGCTGGTAAGATAATCCCGGCTGTTTTCAAACCAACCATCAACCATGCTGGGATCCAAGCGTTGATCGCTTTAACAACCGCGGAACCGAAGAACAAACCAACGAAAACCGGTAGCATTCGTGAAACTGTCCACGGAATAATCCCGTAAAGGTTATTGCGCTCAACCCCTTTATAGTCGCCTTTTTCAGCTAAGCGGTCAGCGTGATGTTGGAAAATTGTGTTCGTCATCCGCGCCAAAATATCCATTTGTGTCAGCAGTAAGCCGATTGGAATCGCCAAGCCAATTCCATAAGCCGCGCCCCGACCCGACATGATCGCAAAGGCACTGCCCATGATGGATCCAGAAAGAAAGTCAGGAACGGTTGCACCGCCATACGTTGCAACCCCCAATGTGGCTAATTGCAGCGTTGCGCCGACAATCAAGCCGGTTTTGAGATCACCCATAACTAGACCAGTTACCGCCCCGCCAAACACTGGCGAGAATAATCCGATCTTAACAGACAATGCATCAAGTTGTGCAATGCCCACATAGATCGTCAAGAAAATAAGTGCAAAAGCAGATATTGACATGATCTTTCCCCTCCCTAATAGGATGTCATGAATCAAGTCAATTATGCCGCCATATGAAACTGTATTTCAAGTATTTGCGTAAGAATAATTGACATTGAAATTTAGTTTCTTAAAAAAACAGCGTCAATACGGGTGTACCATTTTCTAAAAAAAGGCTTACTTCATATGAGACACAGCAGCATTCTTCTGTACTACAACAGGTAGCGGGCGCATCTTATTTCTTAAAAAGAATTTTTTGAAATTAACCATCATGACGATGCTTTCTCAGTCCACTTTGTACAGTTTGCCGAAAAAAACGCCGCCTCATGGACGAGGTTAGTAAGCCTGTTATTGTAATTGGAACTTTAACACCACCGGATTGTGATCGGAATACTGGAAACCTGTCGAAACGACATGCACACTTTCAGCTTTAATATTAGGCGAAAGAATATAGCCATCGATTAACGTCACAAAACTTTTACCCGGTTGATACGGTTGATCCAAGGCTCGAACTGACGGCACGGCAGCCTTGGCCAAGCCCATGGTCGGGATATGAAAACCTGCAGGGAGTTTGGACTTCGGGAAAAGATGGGTCCACGTTTCATCAAGATCTTTTGTGTGGAAGATTTCAGCGGTATTTTTTAACAAGCGATGATTGTAGTCGCCAGCAACCATCACATAATTACCTTGCTGATACGCTTGTTCGATATATTTAAACAACTTGGTGAACTGTGCCTGCTGAATCTTGACGTTCGGTGTGAATGCTGACATATGAATGTTGACCATGACGAATTGTTTACCATTCGCCACCGTGGTTTTGGTTGCCGTAAAAGCTCGGTCCAGATCAATGATTTTGTTAAAATCAGTGTCCACTGGCAAACTGTAGCGCCGGGAGCTATCGACCTTGGCTTTACTTAACGTTAGAATACCGGACTTCGCTTTGCCGATCGGTTGGGTGAACGGGTAGAACAAGTAAGCCGAATCATAATTCTGACCGTATATATTGGCGTATTGTTGCTGCGCCCCAGTGACCATCTTCACTTCATTCACATGTTGTGATCGATCACCATCCGGATCAATTTCCTGATAGAAAGCAACATCAGGATTTTGCGCCTGCGTGGTTTTGATCACACCATTAATGCTGGTACGCACGGACTTTTTACTGTAGGCTCGCGAATATTTGCCGCCATCCATGAAAAAACTATAACTTGGCGGGTAGGAACCATACCCGATATTGTAAGTCATCGCCGTATAAGTCTGGCCCGGTTTAAACTGCGTACTTTGTTGGTTCTTCACTTTTAGCGCCTGATCATCAGGCACGCGATAATAAGTGGTGAATAAATAAATCAAATATCCGCCGGCGGCCAACAACAAGACACCGAGAATGCCGCCAACCCATTTCAAAATTCGTTTCACCGTCGTTCCTCCCAAAATAGTTGTTTTGCTTATTATAGCAGTTGTCTTTTCCTCTGAGACCAGTACTATGAGGATAGACTTTTTTATAAAAAGGGGATCGCCATGTCGACTGAAACTGACAGCATTTTAGCTGCTTTCGAAAAATTCAACACCATTATTATCCATCGTCATATTAATCCTGACCCTGATGCGATTGGCTCACAAACCGGATTAGCCTTGCTGCTGCGTGCCGCTTATCCTGCCAAAACCATCTACACAGCGGGACCGGCCGCCCCCGATTTAGCTTGGATCGGACCACAACAACAAGTGTCCGCTGAAGCTTACACTGGTGCGCTCGTCGTTGTGATTGATACTTCTAATCGCGAACGCATTGCCGGTGATCATTTTGATCAAGGAGCGATGCTGATCAAAATTGACCATCATCTGGATGAAGATCAGCTTGGCACCATCAACTGGGTTGACACCCATGCTTCCAGTGCATCAGAGATGGTGTGGGACTTAGTACGTCACAGCCCACAGCTGCAACTCACCAAAGCAGCCGCCACAGCACTCTACGCAGGCATTATTGGTGACACTGGCCGTTTTCTGTATGATTTAACAACCGCCCGCACCCACCAAGCTGCTGCTGACCTACTTGCAACCGGCATCGATGCCGCCGCAATTGGCCGTCAAGAAGACCAGTTCCCGGAAAATGTTGGCCGCTTGATTGGTTGGGCCTTAGAAAATGTCAAAATCACTGACACTGGCGCCGGATCGCTCCTCATCACAAAGGCCCTGCTCGCCCAATTTGGCCTTGCGTATGGCGAAGAACAGCGCGCAGTCGGCAATATCGGCAAGCTAGCCAGCATTGATCGCTGGGTGGTCTTCACCGAACGAACTGATGGCAGCTATCGGGTTGAACTCCGCGGCAAAACCAAAGAAATCAATACGCTGGCCGTTCAACACGGTGGTGGCGGCCATCCGCTGGCAAGCGGCGCCGTGGCAGATAATGCTGCTGAACTTCATGCTATTGAAGAGGAACTTGCATCGTTATAAGGTGTCCTGAAGAATGGTAATGGCCCAGACGAATGATCTAAACCCCAAAGCCAGAGCGTTGCCTCATTTCTAATGGATAGCTGTTGTGATAACGACTGGTAGACTTGGTTTTCAAAAAATACGGTAAAATATTAGAATCGAGGAAAAGTTGACACGTACTAGTGTGTTTTCTACCTTGTCAGTCAACAAATCCATGATATAATGACTTTGGTTTAGAAAAACTTTTACGGTCACATCACAATAGCCGTTTCCCCTGTACGGGAAACGGCTATTTTTTTCACCCGCTGCGATAAATCGTGGACGACGGGCGTGTGGGTTGAAGGCAACTGCAAAGACTATCGCCGATCATTCAACCTATGTTCGAGCAGCAGGAGTACCACTCCCACAATGAGCGGGGCGATAATCTGATTTAGAAAATCAATCACGGTCACACCCCCCTCCCAGGGCAGTTGCCATGTTTGATTATAGCAAAGGTTGTGGGACAGACATAGATAAAGAGAAACTATAACGAACGTTTTTTATCCATTTAGTTTAAAAACGTTGCTAATATGTTCCTATTCCTATCTAATTTTATCCCTATTAATTCTTTTTTGCTAAAACAATAAATCGGTCTTCAAACGTTGTCACGCTACCTTGGCTATCGATGATCTTCTGAAGTTGATGCAACTGCGGCATTACTTTTTTTACATCAAAATCCGGAAACTCCCATGGAATAACCGTGGCATAATAAACAATTGCGCCAACATCAGTGAAATTCATTTTCACAAAGGCCGCGTCTGATTTCAGAATCTCGAAGCCCGCTTCCCGCAACTCGGTCATAACTTGCGGTAAATTATTATCTGGAAAAGCTGGTACATAGTTGGCATTCAAAAACCGTGACAGACTGTAATTATTAGTTGCGCCGACTTGTTGTGAGATAAAGAGACCATGCGGCCGCAACACACGGGCAATGTCGCGTATCGGCAAACCGCCGTGACTGTTGGTGACAATGTCAAAATGCTCATCAGGAACCTGCGCCAATCGTTCTTCTGGATCCGGATATAGCGTAACGCCTTGCGGTACCAACGTGCGTTTTAACAGATCAATATTAGGTTGCCAACCTTCTGTGACGGTTGTTTTTTCGACAGGATGCTGAAAAGTCTGCATTAATTCACCACCGCCTGTGTCCATATCGAGCCACTCATCACTTGGCTTCAAATGTCGACGAACCCAGGCCGAATAATTCCACGGCAGTTCTTCGGTTTGGCAACGTCCCTTTAAATGGCTAAAGTCCCAGCCACGCATGGCCTGTTGACTTTCAGCAAGCCACTCTGATTCGATTGTCTGCATTGTGTCATCCCTCTTCATCACGTCGTTACACCAGCGTTTTCATGAGGTCAGTTTACCACTATACCCAACCATCTTCGCCTTAATCGCCGCTCGTCACTTTAATCCCAATGATCCCAATCACAAGCAGTGCGATGAAGAACCAAGTCGCTGGTTGCAGTTGATCTTTAAGCAGGACCACACCAACAATAATCGATCCGACAGCGCCGATCCCGGTCCAAACCGGGTACGCCAGACTTAATGGCAGATGTTTAACGGCAAGGGCCAAGAACCAAAAACTTAAAACCATCCCGGCCAAAGTCGCTAACGTAAATCCCAAACGACTAAAACCATGCGACATTTTCATAAAAGTTGCCCAAACGACTTCAAAACCACCTGCTAAAACTAAATAGAACCACTGCATGAATGTGTCCTCCTCGTATCATTTTGCAGCCTCAAAACAAAAAGGCGACAGTATACGCAACCGCTGCATTGACCTAATGCGGTTGCGATACTGTCACCCGGTAGTGACTGCTATTTAAATAAATGTTGATGTTATTTTTTCACATATTGACAACTGCGTCAAGGAAATTGCTAAAAGTTCCGCGCAATGACCCACAAAATGATGAGTTGCGCAAATGCAAACGACCAAGTAAAAGCCAGCGCCCATTTGCTATGTTCAACAACCATGAGATGCCCAGCAAGATTGCCAATCACCACCAATGCCATTACAAGCCACAACAACGCTCTTGTACGATGGTCGATTGGTCCCTTTGAAGTGCGCATGATCCAGAAAATAATCATTGATGTGATTGAAACACCCAAAAGAACCCCGATGATGTGTACCATAACGCTACCCCATTTCGAGCGCATACCTTAGTTATTTTGCAAAACATTCTATCCGTACTTCTTAACCATATTATGTCTTCACTTGATCCAAGGCACCATTTTAAACAGCTTTGCCAATCAGCAGCTCTGTCCATCCCAGCACAAAACCCGCTCTAATCGCAACATTCATTGATTACACATGGGAGAATTGGGTCCCATAAAGTGGCAAGACATCTTGGCGTCGATGCTGGATTTCAGCGGTTAGTTGCTGTACTAACCGGCTGGCAATGCCTTGGTGACGGAAGGCAGGGTCAAGCAGCTCAACGCCGATCTCCCAACAGTACCTGCCATTTTGACTGGCGCCTGCTACGGCCACGAGGTCTCCGTCTAGTTCGTAGCCAATCCCAAGGCGATCCGGTGCCGCTGGATCATAACCAAACGCCATTTTGATCGCATGATTGGCTTGGTATTTCGGAATCGCATCCGCTTCAATTAAATGCATGCCCGCGGTTAATTGGCGACTTAGCTGGCTACTCGGCACGAAGAAAGGTGCCATATTGGTCACTTTTAACCCAAAATTCCGAAGCAATTCGGTGAGTTGCTCTACGGTTTTCATTTCAAGGAACCACGCCCCGTCTGCCTGTCCAAAAGCATCTGCTAAGGCAGCTGTGACCTCTGGCTTCGTTGTGCGCACCCATAGTCGTCCTTTGCGAATGACAATGTCACCAACATCACGCGCCCAACTGCGGGCAGTCGGCACAGGCGGTCTAGTCACGAAAAGATTTCCTGTATTTTGCAGCCGCGATGCTGGCACTTGCAAATCCAGTGCTAATTGTTTCGTGATAAGTGACATCTCATCCTCCAGATTTAAAATGTTGGGCGTTACTTTTCAAGGGTCTTGCTTAACCATGACACGTTCGCGAATCGTCCCAAACTTGGTCGTATCTTCCATAATCTGATCTGTCACGCTAAAGCCAAAATGCTGATAGAATTTCTGCGCAGATACATTATTATCCAAAACACGAATATAAAACTGGTCAAATTTCTCATGCAGGCGTTGTAATGCCCGCGTCATCATGACAGCACCGACACCTGTGTGTTGAAACTGCGGCAGCACATAAATTGAATAAAGCTCACCCCAGCCGTTAAAATCCGGCAACCGCGCTGGACCAAAGCTGCAAACACCAACAATTTTATCTTTGTCATCAACTGCTAACAGCGTGTCTTGCCAGCGCCGTTCCGGGTGCCAACTGGCCGGTGAGAGGTGCGCCAAAAAGTCATCTGATATGAGTCCGTGGTATGCGTCCTGCCACGTCACGTAGTAAACCTGCCGAATAGCATCAAAATCAGAGCTAGCTGTGGCTTCAATAACCTTCACTTTAGCAGTCATTCTCTTCGCCTCATTTACCGTTACCTTGCTGAGCCAAAATCCAAGTCGCAGCATCCGCCAAACTGGCACATTCAACAAACGAACCCGCCACCTCTTGATAACCTGCATCTCCACGCCCTGTTGCGACATGAATCCCCAAGATGCCAGCATTAATGGCACATTGCATATCAGCCAGATAACTATCACCAACGATCACAGCATCACGATTCGCAAAACGATAGCGAAGATGTGCTTGTGCAATCAGACCGGTCTTAGAGCCTGTTTAGTGTCTTTACGGAATAGCTAAATTTCAGGTATGCTTTGCACAAAAACTGGAGCTAACTATGCGAACTTTTACCCATCGATATGGTAGCGATATTACGCGTGACCAATTTAACCTCATTCGAGCTGATCTTGAAGATGCACGGAAACATACTGCACCAAGACAAATTGATTTGTACGATGTCTTTTGTGCAATGCTGTATACCATG
Source organism: Lacticaseibacillus paracasei subsp. paracasei (assembly GCF_000829035.1). NCBI lineage: Bacteria > Bacillati > Bacillota > Bacilli > Lactobacillales > Lactobacillaceae > Lacticaseibacillus > Lacticaseibacillus paracasei. Next base: position 2,870,960 of record NZ_AP012541.1, read on the forward strand.
AAAAATGGGTGTACTTGGCGTGATCTCCCGAGTGATTTTCCAAAGTGGCAAACTGTTTATTATTACTGGGTGCTTTGGACAAAACAAGAGAACCCAATCGAGATGGCCCTATTAACCAGGGTTTTAAAAAAACTGTCGCTTTCCTACGATTTAGCCAAGGCCGGTCAACTAGAACTTCGTTCCTGATACTGGATGCTCAAAGTGTTAAAAACACGGACACAGCAGAGAATTCAGGTTATGATGGCGGCAAAAAGATTAAAGGTATCAAACGGACATTAGCTGTTGATAATCAAGGATTGCCCCAAGGAATTCACGTCACCACTGGTGACGTATCTGATCGTGACGCTGCTAGTTCGCTATTGATGTTACATGCAGATCAATTTGACCTTGTCCAGCGAATCATGGTTGACGGCGGCTATACGGGAGATAAGTTTGCCAGCTTAGTTGGCAATAGCATCGGTGCAGATGTCATCATTGCCAAGCAAAGTGATTTAAAGCATGGCCATGTAACCCCACAACGTTGGGTGATTGAGCGAAGCTTTGGCTGGCTAGAAAAATGCCGTCGCCTCTGGAAAAACTGCGAACGCAAGCTTCACACTAGTACAATGATGATAACGTTAGCCTTTCTTCGCTTCATGCTCAAAAGACACTAAACAGGCTCTTAGGTTTTCGACATGGACATCCAGCGTTCTCAGCATGTGGACAAATAAAGGCATCAGAACATCCCATTTCAAGTAACGAGATGCGCAGCGCGGCTTCGTCCAACTGACCAGCAGCAATTTTTGTCTGATTCGTCAGCGCAAAAACTTGCAACCCAGCCATTCGCAAAGATCGGATGGCCGCCACACTGCCGGGATAAGGTTCGAATTGATGAATCGCCATAAAATGACCGTCCCCGCCTATGGTGCCATCGCGATCAATGAAAACTGTCTTGATGACCAAGTGTGAGGCTCCTTTCAGTCGTATCAAACAACTAATTCCATTGAATTGCTTTCATTATATGTCAGTGATGCGTTTCCAACCATCCGAACATTTCCGTAGATCAATATCATCCCCACATGGTTCATGGCGTGTTTTTTTAAGCGACACCTTGATAATTGACTTTAAAATGCAAGTGCTCTATATTCCTTGTTATTAGTTCAAAAAAATAAACCATTAGTCGAGGAATATGTCATGACCAAAACCATGGAGGCCGCGCTTATCACGCATTATAAACAGGCTATGCCTGAAATTCAAAATGTCCCTTTACCCACTGTGCGACCAAATGATGTTTTGGTGCGCATTGTGGCAGCAAGCATTAATCCAATTGATCTCAAAACGAAAGACGGCAAGCTGCGACTATTATTAAAATACCAGATGCCATTGATTCTTGGCAGCGATTTTTCAGGTATCGTCACAAAAGTCGGAACCAACGTGACTCGTTTTAAAGTCGGCGACGCCGTTTTTGGCCGACCACAAAAAGACCGGATCGGAACATTTGCAGATTTTCTTGCGATTGATCAACACGATATTGCTTTGAAACCCAGTCGGCTGACATTTGAAGAAGCTGCCGCCTTACCCCTTGTCAGTCTCACCAGTTATCAAGCGCTACACGACTTGATGCACTTAACGCCTGGTCAAAAAGTTCTGATTCAAGCCGGAGCCGGTGGTGTCGGTACCGTCGCGATTCAAATTGCCAAAGCCCTTGGTGCAGAGGTCGCCACCACCACGAGTAGTCAGAATATCGCTTTTGTTAAATCACTAGGCGCCGATCACGTCATTGATTATCACCGTGTGCCATTTCAGGATGTTCTGTCGGACTATGACGGCGTTTTTGACACACTCGGCGGCACCAGTCTTGCGAATGCGTTCCAAATCGTCAAACCCGGCGGCATGATTGTCAGCGTCTGGCATCCCTGATGAAAAGTTTAGCGATGCTTATAACGTCCCTATTCGGAAAAAAGTAGCCTTTCGCTTGGCAAATCACCATATCAGCAAGATCGCTCGAAAAACCGGTGTCTCCTACCGTTTTCTATTTATGCATCCCAGCGGATCAGAACTTAAAAAAATAAGCGAGTTTGTCGGAAGTGACAAGCTACGCCCCATTATTGATCGGATTTTCCCTTTTGCTGAATTACCAAAGGCATTTGCCTATTCACAGGCTGGTCACGCCAAAGGAAAAATCATTTTAAAGCTGGTCGATAACCCTAACTCACTTTTGCAGGTATAAATCGCGAAATTGTGCAATCTCACCTGCCGATAGCTTGAGTCCTTCGCGCAAGTATTGCTGAAATGACCCAAATTGCTGATCAATTACTTGAAAATAACGCCTCAGATAATCCGCATCAACTTTCAGGGCTTCTCCGATTGATTTTAACTGTTGATCAGTAAAACCCCGTTCTTTGAGTCCAGCAAGAATCTCTTCATTGGCGACTGTGCGCTCAGCATTGGTCTGAAGATAATCGGCCATGATGTCTTGCTCGCTCACGTCCAGTATTTTCAAAATCAATGCGGCGCCAACGCCAGTGCGGTCTTTGCCTGCAAAACAATGGAAAATGGTGGGTTCGTTTGGGCGCAACAAACCTTGAATAAACTGGCGATACCCAGTCTTGGCCGAATCACTCAGCGCTAACTGCTCATAAGTCGCCAGCATATTTTCATGAACATTGCCCTTCTCTGTAATCATGCGCCCAAGGCTAGCATTATTGGCGGTCGCATCCTTGAGAATGTCCAACACGGCATAGTCCGCCCCTTCCCACACTGTGTCCGGAAATTCCGTCCGCTCGTCGTCACTGCGCATATCCACAATGTGCTTAATTCCTAGCGTCTGACCAAGGTAGTGACTTTGATCATCCTCTAATTCAAAAAGCTGCCCAGAACGGAAAATCAACCCATCCTTCACCATTTGACCGTGGGCGTTCTGGTACCCGCCTAGTGACCGGAAATTTGTAATCTTTTTCAACGTCACGATGCCCCTTCCTGTTGCTGCGACGAAGACGATGATGCCGTTTGCTGATGTGGAAATTTTTCTAGCCGATAAAGCTGTTCTTCGTCCACCGTTTCGTGACCTTTTTTAAAGGTATAACCCATGTGTCGGTAAAAATTTACAGCAGTGATTGACGCCGGAATCTCAACACGCTCCGCCTGTCGAAAATAGACATCATGCTCCAACGTGTGAATGATAAGCTCTCCTATTCCGCGTTTTTGATACGTTGGCAACACAAAAATATCAAAAAGACTATATTCAGTTGTACTGCCCCAGTACGACCCAATCGCACCAGTACCAACGATGCGATTACCGTCATGAACAATATAAAAATGAGTCTGCTCGGCTTTGTCTAAGAAAAATTGCGGCGACATTCGCTTAATCGTAGCTTCAAGATAAGCTGATGAATAATCTTGGCTATTGGAAATGTTTAATGTGGTGGCAACAACTTGTGCGACTTCTGCTGCATCTGCTGGTCGAAATCGGCGAATTTGAATCATAACTGATCACCTCACGAAACAATTTTGGCTTTATCAAGTTGTGACTAATTTATCACACTTATTCATCCATTAGGGAAATATCGTTATGTTTCACCGTGGTTGTTGCCAGACCAGGACGTCTTCTAATTGTCCAGTTGTCTCATCCCGATCTTGCTTTAAAAGCGTAAAGCCATGTCGACGGTAGAAACGAGCTGCGCCTATGTTCTTCTGATAAACCGCTAACGTCAGCTTAGGATAGGTCTGTTGCAGTTTGGCCATCAACGCTGCCCCCACGCCTCTTCCGCGGGCCTGCTCATCAACAAAGAAACCAGCAATGTAGTTATCTTGCAGGCCACAAAAAGCAATGATGTCATGATCACGCTGATCCTGAACAAGCCAAAGTGTTGCCTTGCTAATCTGATCACGCACCAGCGGCACATTTCCAGTCCAATAGTCCGCTGGGATAAAATCATGGGCCTGCAAATTACCTTGTAGCCAGATCGCCATAATTCGATCAAGTTGCGGGGGTGTTGGCTGGGTTACTAGTTGAATCGTATAAGTTGTCATCTTAACCTCTGAATTCACTGTTTTCATGTGAAACTTTAGCTGCATCGTAACTTCAAGCCATCAGTGCCGCTTTTAACCAATTGCTGTCACATTCGCACCTTTTTTCCCATTAAGCAGTTGCGAAAAGATGTCGTACCGATGAAGGCGCGGTGTTCTCGAATCGTACTGTAGCCCATCGCCTTAAAAAACGGCTGAGCGGTGATCGAAACATAAGCTGTATACTGCGATGACCCGACTCGTTGCTCAAGTGCCGCCACTAGTCGTTTGCCGACCCCTTCACGCTGATGCGCCGCACTGACGTAAAGCCGATCCAAGTAGCCATCAGACGCCATGTCAGCAAACCCAATGATTGTCTCGGCTTCATCCAATGCTACCAGCGCCACGTGTTTCATGAAGCTGGCATGCCACGCCGCAAGCGATCGCTCATGGCCAGCCCAAACGGCAATCTGATCAGCGGTATAGTCTTTCGCGTTGATTTTTTGAACGGTGTCTCTAAAAAGCGCCAAGGTAGGTGCAGCGTCACTTGGCTGGTAGGATCTGATTATCAACAAACGACTCCTTTTTGATAGGCACTTTGGAGCGGTGTGGCGGCTGGCAAGCCGATTGCCTGCTTAGCTTGGGCGAAAAATGTTTCTGGTGTCATGCTCAAAACCCCGTTTCTTCTTGTCAATATCAAATCCAGCTGATTGGCTTACTCGGCTGTCAACTAAAAACCAGTCGGCGATCCTCACGTTGTCCCTATTTATGATAGGGACTGCCAATATTAATCATAAAGGCTCGATAAATCTGTTCCATCAAGACTAAGCGCATCAATTGGTGCGGCATGGTCAACTTGCCAAAACTCAAAGTATCATTGGAACGTTTCATGACTGCAGGCGACAAGCCCAGCGACCCACCGATCACGAAAGTAATGTCGGAATGCCCATAGGTTCCAAGATCGGCGATTTCTTTCGCGAAAACTTCGGATGGCCGCTGCTTGCCTTCAATCGCCAAAGCAATAACCCATTCCTTATCCTTAATTTTGCCTAAGATACGGTCGCCTTCTTTAACTTTCACATCAGCCATCTCAGCCTCGGAGAGATTCTCTGGGGCTTTTTCATCGGCAACTTCAACGATCTTAACCTTAGCGAATTTATCCATGCGCTTTAAGTATTCAGCAATGCCGTCGCGAAAATACTTTTCCTTTAATTTACCTACGCCAATGATCTTAATGTTCATGTTGGTATGATCTCCCATAGTCTCGTTGTTTGACCGATTTTTTTCTGTTTCAAGTATACCAGACGTTCTGGGTCGACCAGCAATGCATCCAACAACAAACTGGTTGGGATCGTTGAGAGCTGATGTAGGGACGCCCAACAAAAACAAAACGGCTAAGCCGCTCGCGTGTAGTCGCTTCAAAACGCGTTCGCAGGCCCAGAAACCTGCACATAAGGACCTCCCAAAGCCCAGCCATTTAGGCTTGAGGCCGCTTATGCTCCGGTTTCTAACCGGGCCTGTTCACGCTCTGCCTGTTTGCCTATTGTCAATGTTCGGATTATGGCGCAAAATAGTCTGGTTGAGGTTTTTTTAATGAGGTAAATTGATGATTGTTATTCAGCGTCTGATCAAAGATCGGGTCCTGCAGATCACCGCCTTGTTGGTCGTCATAAGTCTGTTCATTGGCCGGCCAAAAGCAAGCGACATAAGTTTTGCCACATTATGGTCAATTCTCGCCATGATGACGGTGATTCAAATCTTCGAGCACCTACATATTCTTGATTACTGGGCCTATCGACTGACTTCCCGGGCGAAAAACACGCGACAGTTAACGTGGTGGTTTCTTTTTCTTGCGATTTTTGCCAGCATGTTTCTTTCAAATGACGTGACCGTCTTGACCTTGGTGCCGCTCTATCTGCGGGTTGCCAAGAAGTATCAGTTACCCGAGATTCTCCCGGTAACCTTGATTGGCATGGCCGCCAACTTTGGAAGCGCCTTCACACCATTTGGCAATACCCACAATATCTTTCTGATGCACCAATTTCAAATTGACTTGCGCCAGTTCTTCGGCTGGTCAATTCCGTTACTTGCCGTTAGCTTTTTAGTGTTAGTATTGCTAAGCCTTTTCTTGCGTAATGTGCCTGTCCCGAATGTCCCAGCTGAGCACATCCATATTCAAATGCGGCCGACCATGTTTGCCATTGCCGTTGCGTGTGTCGTCTTCGCTGGGGTCATTGGTCTTGTTCCTGCTTGGTTAGGGGCTGTTTTGGCGATTGCCTTATCCTTAGCACTGGACCCTAAAGATATGCGAGACGTTGATTACGCGGTGGTCTTAACGTTTGCTGGCTTTTTCATTATTGTCAGCGTCGTTGGCCAGATTCCATGGGTAATACACTTCCTTGCTGGTTTAGAAAACTCAGAGGAATCTGTTTATCTTAGTGGTGTTTTCACCAGTCAGGTTATTTCCAACGTCCCGTCTACAGTGCTGCTGGCACGCTTTACAGGTTATGTCGAGGCTTTATTCTATGGATCGAACATCGGCGGTGTTGGGACACTCGTTGGTTCAATGGCTAACTTGCTTGTCTTCAAGCAATACATGATTTATGGTAACCTGCCCCATACTCGTTTTTTTGTCGGCTTTACGATTTTTAACTTAATTGGTTTGATTTTGTTGGGTTGTGCCGGTTACTGGTTGACGGTTCGTTAAGCAGCAATAACCTACCTCGAAAAAGTCAGCCAATTCGACATGCTTCGTTAAAAATCAGGTCATGACAGTAGTCAAATATTACATAACACCGGTAATGTATGCGTTTTCATTGCTTTTCTCCGGCAACGTGCTAGAATTAGGATTTGCTAAAAGGAACAGCGACATTCGAAGCGAACCACCGCGACAGGTTATTTATGGACCTGTCGCACTTTGTTTGTACATCAGTTGAGCCGTTCTATAATGCGTCTGCCAATGAAGCAAGCTGTCTATCTGCCTCCTGATGTGATGATCAAATTTTAATCATCACATCAGGAGGTGTTGGCACCTTGTCCGCTAAAGATATTGGTTGACGCTCGCTCTTAGGAGGATGTATTTATGAAGCGCAGGACGTTGTTTTCGATCATCGTCATCACGCTGACCGCAGGATTTTTTACCTTATTTTACGGTATGCATAGTACTTGGACAGATACCCGGTCAGCGCAGGCCGTTCAAGCCGCTACCGACCAAGTCAATGATTTGTTCAAGGATCAATCGCATCAATTACCTTCAGACCAGCTAAATAAGCAGGCTATAGCAGCTGCCGAGACCAAATTACAACAGGCTCGTCAGAAGGCCAATGATGCAGACCACGCTGCCGCACTTGCCAGCGCTCAAGCCGATGTTGATGCCGCTAAACATATGCTGATTGTTAAAGATGCTGTCACTCAAAATTCAACAAAACTGGATGAGCTAAAAACGTTGTCAGATGAGTCGCAGCAAGCATTAACCGAGCTTGCCAAACAGAAACCGACATTTGTCCAAACCTATCAGGAACGGGTGGCACAACTGTCTGATCAAGAAGCGGCTGTCGCGAAAATCGCCAGTCTTTTTAGTGACACTGATTTCAAGACTCCTAAGCCAAATCTGAGCTCGGCACAAGTACAGGCTGCATTGGCTGCCGTTGAAAAATTGGACAATAAACAATTCGCCGACCAAGTTATGCCGCTAATCAGTACCGCTCAAGATGCCACTGCCGGAGAAGACAGTCGTGACACCGAACCGTCAGCATCGTCAGTACTGCCTAGCTCCGCCGATAGTAGTCAGCCATCTGTTGCAGACAGCAGTAGTCAGGCTAGCTCATCTACCGCTAGCAGCAGTGAATCGGAGCAAAGTCAGGCATCTAGCTCAACCTCGACAGCAACTTCTTCATCTAGCCAGAATCCGTAATTTTTTGGATCACTAACCGATACTCAGGCACGCGTTGTCTGTCAAAAAAATGACGATACCGCACACATGCAGACTTGTGCGGATCGTCATTTTTTATTGGCCACCGCTAAAAGTCAGTGCCAATTAATTTGCTGTTTTCGTCTTGGCCAATTGCGGCACTAACTGGGTCAAATAGTCGATAAAGCTCAAGTAATCAGCAATGACCACATTTTCGTTGGGACCATGGGCGGCAGAATGGGCATTGCCAATGCCGCATGAAATAATCGGTGCGTGATTGATATCATAAAAGTACTTCATCGGTCCGCTGCCTGGAGAGTTCAGCTCAACTTGAACATCATCATCCCCATAAGTCGTACGCGCCAGTTGCAAAGCCGTCTGAACACGTGGATCGTCAGGATCGGTTCTAAATGGCGGCTCGCCTAGGAAGTCAGACACCATCACATCGTCATAACCGCCAGCCATCAACGCTTCTTTGACTAGCCGGACGGTCTCTGCCGGTGTCTGATCTGGCACCAAGCGCAGATCAAGCTTCGCCAGCGCGGTGTGCGGCAAAATGGTCTTGCCAATGCCGGGACCCTCATAGCCGCTGGATAACCCGTTGATGGTCATACTTGGCCGATTATAAAGGGCCGCCTTAATGTCATCAGCTGGCCCCGTTGCCGGGCGGGTAATGCCGTAGTTCTTAGCAAACGCTGCATAGTCAAAGGCGGCGTCTTGAATTAACAGCTTTTGAGTAGCTGTCAGCGGCTTGACGACATCAAGAAAATGCGGAATCGTAATCTCATCCTTTGCATTTTTCAATGTTGCTAGAGCCTGAACCAACCGCCATGCCGGATTTTCTGTGATCGCCCCTAAACTAGAATGAAGATCAAAATCTGCCGTTTTAACGCTCAGCTGAAACGCGACGCCACCTTTCACGCCAAGCGATATTTGAAACTTGCCTTGCTCATTTCGACCGCCAGATTCCCATAGGCAGAAGTCAGCGGCTAACAGATCAGCATATTGCGCTAACAGGTGATCTAGATTTGGACTGCCTTGTTCTTCTGCCCCTTCAACCAAGAACTTAATGGTACAAGGAAGACTGCCTTGCGCTTGCAGGCGCTGAAGTGCTGCCAAGCGTGCCGCCAGTTCACCTTTATCGTCATTTATCCCCCGAGCGTACAGATGGGTGTCGGTCATTTTCAACTGAAAGGGATCACTTTGCCATAAGGCTAGTGGTTCAACTGGTTGAACATCGTAATGATTGTAGAACAAGATTGTGGGGGCATCTGCTGTCTGCGCCGGAAAAACCGCGTACACAGCTGGGTTGGTGCGGTCTGTGTGCAAGATGCGGCTTGTTGTTGCGCCCAGCTTGGTAAACTGGGTTCGTAGAAATTCGGCGGTTTCTGGAATTTCATTTTCCTCTGCTAAAGAGACGGAATGAAACTGTAAATACTTCGTTAGAAAATCCTGCATGGGTATTGTCATTTTTCGACCTGCTTTCTTTTGTCACTATTTGAAGTAAGCGTGCCGGTATTCCGCCGGTTGTAACATGCTGTAGTGAAGCCCGCCAACCTTAGTATTGATCAGCCGACTATTAGCACTTTGGAAAACGGGAATGTATCCCGCAACATCAATAACCCGCGCATTAGCGGCCAATTCTTCCTGATAACGTGCCTTCGCGCTTTGGCCATTGGTGTTATTTACTTTAGCCATCAAGGCAGTGAACTGGATATCACTGAACTTAGAAAAGTTTGAAATGTTAGTGGCTGTGGCGGTATTGAGATAGTCGGATGGGTCTTGAATCGTTGAGTTCCAGCTCATCAGTACGGCATCAAACTTACCATCAAGTGAGCGTTGAATTCGGGTCATTTTTGGCAAGCTGCTGACGGTAACTTTTAACTGCGGTAGAACCTTGGTGAGCTGACTTTGGATGTACTCGCCAACTTGTTTATCGGTGTCAACATCTGAGGTCAGAATCGCAAAACTGATGCTGTCGGTATGCAATTCTTTCAAGGCCGCTTTGAGATAAGCCTTGGCTTTAGTTGGTGAATAAGTCAGTGGTGTGTCAGCATCTGCGGTGAAATCTTTGCCAGTTGATGGATTCGTGGCTAAGCCTTGCGGAACAAAGGCTTTAGCAGGCTTGGAGCCGTCCTGCAACACTTTAGTTGTCATGGCTTGACGATCTAACGCCGCAGAGACAGCTCGCCGCAAATTAACATTGTTGAGCTGTGGGTTCTTGGTATTGAATTGCAGATAATTCATGTTGGCCGCCACTGTTTTGGTCAACGCAGGATTTTTGGCTTCTTTTTGGATTAAGTTGCCCGACAACGGTGCATCATCGAGCTTGCCCGTTGCAAAAAGGTTATCGATCGTGCTGGAATCCTTCAAAACCGTCACATGAACTTTAGCGATTTTGACAGCCTTTTTGGCAAAATATTCGGGATCTTTCACATAGTCCCAGCTATCACTCGTGGTATTAAAGTTTTTAATTTTATATGCGCCATTGGTCACGATTTTATCCGCGCTCGTTCCGAATTGCTTGCCATACCGTTTCACAGCGGCTTCATTAGTCGGATAATAGCCAGTCATCTGACTAGCAAAATAGGGGGTTGGCTGGCTGAGCTGAATTTTGAGTACATATTTGCTTGGTGCCGAAACACCTAATGTATCAGGGGATTTCTTGCCAGCAACAATGTCCTGATAGTTAGCAATCGCATCGTATTGATATGCAAATTCGGTTTTCGTCTTAGGATCAACGATGCGCCTCAAGGAGTAAACAAAATCTTTGGCTGTTACCGGGGTACCATCACTCCACTTCACATCTTTGCGCAGCGTCAACGTATATGTTTTCCCGCCATCAGTTGGTTTGACAACCTTTGTCGCCATCGCCGGAATGATCTTCCCGTCCTTATCATGGTCGTAAAGCGGCGTCATAATTTGTTCCAAAATACCGCCGCTGGTTGCATCAACGGCATGCGCCGGATCAAGTGAACTGGCCTCTGTGCTGACGGCAACGTTTAGCGTACGCTGGGTCGTTGCAGCCTTGGTTTGCTGTCCGCATGCAGCAAGTAGTGCGGTGATCCCGAATAAGCCTAAACCCAAGAAAACATGCTTTTTCATTTTTGTGCACCTCGTTTGGTTGATTTGTGTCGCGTGCTGCCATCAAGCATGTTTTGCTTGATGGACTAGCTTCCATAACGCGCTCGCCAGCCCAGAAACCGGGCTGACTCGCGCTCACAAAAAAAGCCGTCCATAACAAACATCTTGTTAAGGACGGTTTCCCGCGGTGCCACCTTAGTTTGATCAAAGAGACTGCGCCTGTGTGCCTGTGTGATGGTAGCATCTGGCAGTGTTTGATCACGCTTAGCCCGAGGCCAACACCCCGGCGACAACTGACGTATGTCAACACGTTTCCCCGTACTCGAAAAACTTTCGGGGGAACCCTCAGTGGTCCATTTACTGACCTGCGTTCGGCCGGACTCGCAGCATCGCCGGCTCTCTGTACGTGCACAATCAGCTTGATCTCCACTTCAAAGGTTTGCATGAACGGTTATTTGATTGACTCAAACACTAACCGAATACCTGCATGGTTGTCAAGCATCCACCGATTAAATAACGGGAAACGCTTCGCGAGGCTTATAAAATAACGGCTTTTCATTTCCTCAAAAAGTGTAGTCATGCTGATCCAGCAAATTTTGGCATCAAGAGCATTCAGTTCGGATTATCAGGAAAAAACTAAAGAGCATGAAAAAAGGTGCAAGTTCATTCTCATTTTTGAATGAACTTGCACCTTTTTAGTAAACCCCTTATATTACAAATACATTAATGTGTAACAAAAAGAAGTTGTTTCGTGACCTGTTTGCAATGGTCTTGTTAAGTCCGGCCCGTATCATTAGGATATTGGAGGTGCCATCAATGAAGCGAAAACATATTTTCCAAATCTTGATCGTAACCCTGCTTGCAGGTTACTTAACCGTTTTTTACGGGATGCGGAATACGATCGATACCTCATTTGAACAACACGCCGTCCAAGCGGCAACGCAACAAATCAGCCAACTATACTCGTCATCCAAGCGAACTTTCCCTGCGAAACACTTATCACGATCCATGGTGACCGCAGCTCAGGCCAAGGTCAACCAATTAGTTCATAACGTGGAAAATCGCGATCAAAAGAAAATTGTCGCCAAGGACAAACGGGATGCTGACGCTGCCAGTAAAATGCTAACGATTCAAGAGGCAACTAACGCCCAGAGTAGTAATCTGGCGCAGATCGAATCGGAAGGTACCCGAGCCAGTGCAGCCTATAAGGCCATTGTCGCAATCAAACCGGCATTTGCAGCTGACTATCAGCAAGCTGTCACACAACTTTACAAGAAATCTTTAGCGATTGCGCAGATCAAAAAACTTTATAACGACCAGAATTTACAGCACCCAAAGGCCGATCTGAGCAGCAGTAACATTGACCTAGCCATCAACGCCATTGAAAATGTCGAAAATCAGGACTTTGCCAAAAACGTGTTGCCATTGGTCCAAGTAGCGAAGAAATCACAAGCTAACAATGATACGACCGTGGCAATGGAATCGACAGACACATCTTCAACCAAGCAAACCGCAACTACTGGTCGGCAAAATCAGCAAGACACTGGTGAACCAGCTAACGGCGTGTCTGGGAATCACGCGACAACTGCAGGTCAAGCTTCTGATCAAACAAGTCAACCGAGCCAGAAAGCTCCGAGTCAACCGACTACTTCACCGAGTGGGACAAGTTCAAGCACCGACAATAATGCTGGTGCAAGTGCTTCCTCGTCAATATCAGCATCAGCCAACAAAGCAGAGCCCATGACGGCCGTTTTGAGCGGCGGTTTGTATAAAACCTATGACGATGCAGTTGCATCCATCAAAATCCAAGGCAAAGCCGTTGATGACATGACGATCAGGTCTGTCACAATGAGCGACGGTTCCTTTCAGTGGACTTGGGGACCAAACGGCGACAGTGGTAGCAGTAGTTCAAAACCAAGTTCCTCTGCGCCATCTTCTTCCAATCCCACAGGGCAAGATGCAAACAAAAACAGTCAACCGCAGCATTAGACCTTTGCTACTTTCAAAAATCGCTGATAATGGCCTCTTCACCCACCATCATCGGCGTTTCGCTACGTTATCATATGATTCAAACAACGTTTAAGTCTCACAAAAGACCCGCATCAGTTCGACAGCTACGTCGAATTGATGCGGGTCTTTGGGTTTTCTACTAGTTGATCTGCTGAATCTGTTCACGTTCAGCAGTTGCCCGGACAGGATCCACAAGTGCCTGCCGATGCAAGCCATTGCGCGCTCGCAGAGCATAGAGAATCGTCACGGTATCGACAACTTCTTGCAGCATTGCGCCAATAATTGTTGGAATGACACCGAAGCTGGCGATTAACATCAAACCTGTACAAATCGCAATGCCGATGAGGACCGCTTGCTTGGCAATGACCATGGTTTCCTTAGCAATTAAAGTGGCCGCAGCAACTTTCGCCAAATCGTCGCGCAGAACCACGGCATCAGCCGATTCGCTTGCCGCGGTTGCCCCATGTGCACCCATTGCAATGCCGACATCAGCAATCGCCAATGAAGGTGCATCATTGACACCATCACCAACCATCACAACTGGCCGGCCATCCTTAGGGACGTTATCCAAAACTTCAATCTTCTGTTGTGGCAATTGTTCCGCATAGACTTGGTCAATGCCGACCTGTGCCGCCACTTTATCAGCGATTGACTGCTGATCGCCAGAAATCATAATCAGCTTAGCATCATTTAATTCGTGCAGTTTCGTCATCGTTTCTTTTGCTTCTGGACGAATCTGATCGGAAAATGTGATCGCACCTGCGTACTGGCCATCAACATTCACATACACGGCAGTCGTATCAACCGTAGCCTTCGTCCCAGCAAACTCGGCTTTACCGACCTTGACTTTGCGGCCATCCACCGTGGCATTAACGCCAAAGCTAGTTGTTTCCGACACATCTGTCGCTGGCAGCCGATCAGCTGTCGGCACAGCATCTGTCAGTGAACGCGCCAAAATATGAGTCGATTGACCTTCCGCACTTGCGGCTAGCTTCAAAAGCTGATCCTGTGAGAAACCGGCTTGTGGCAAAATCGTCGCAACTTTTAAAATACCGCGTGTCACGGTGCCGGTTTTATCAAAGGCAAAGGTTTTAGCATCACTTAACTTTTCTAGCGTAGTCCCTGACTTGACAATGATCCCGTTGCGGCTATTACGACTCATGCCGGAGACCATCGCAATTGGCGCGGCCAGAATCAGCGGACAAGGCGAGGCCACAACCAATACCTGTGCAAAACGAACTGGGTCGCCAGAGAAGAACCAGCCAAGACCCGCAATCACATAAGCAATCAACGTAAACGGTACCGCATAACGATCAGCCATCCGAACAAAATGTGCTGGTCGCGCTTCGGATTCCTTAACCAGTTTAATAATCCCTTGATACTGACTATCTTCAGCCCGTTGCGTGACCTTAACAGTTAGGGCAGCGTCACCATTGACGGTCCCAGACATAATGTCACTACCTGCGTTTTTGGCAACCGGTTTAGATTCACCCGTCAAACTGGCTTCATCCACCAAACTCTCACCTGCCAAAACCGTACCATCAACTGGCACGACTTCCTGCGGCTTAACCAAAATCGTTTCGCCAACTTGGACGGCCTCAACTTCAACATCTTCAACGTGTCCATCAACCATACGATGCGCGGTTGTCGGTGCATTTTCGAGTAATTGCTTTAATTCACTGCTTGCTTTTGTTGCTGCGTAGCTTTCAAGCGCATCGCCACCAGTCAGCATCAATAACACGATCATCGCAGCCCAATACTGGCCAACCGCCAAGGTGGCAACAACCGCCGTAATGGCAAGCAAGTCAACACCGAAGTTACCAGAACGAATTGTCTTCACCATGCCCCAGAACATAATTAAAGCAATGATTGACCCCATCACCGTGATCAGCCCTTGCGCGATCAATGGTTGCTTTAAACCGAAAGCAAAGACTAGCGCAATGGCACTTACAGCAAGCACCATCATTAATTGCCAGTTCTTTTTCATCACTGCCACTCCCTTTTTCTAAGTACCCCAATTATAACCATTACAATCTGAAAGCACAACCTTTTTTAGAACGAATATAATCTGTCCCACTTAGATGCTCGACATTCATGGTTTCTATTAATTGAGCCATGGCTAAACTCTTCTACCGAAAATTAACTCAAGTGTCCATCATCCCCAACCAGAATCTTAAACCGGCAATGATTGACCCCGTTAATTTTATGGCTTCCCTAATATTCACTTCATATTATACGCTTCTCATATGATAAGGCTCACATAACTTGCTTTTTTAACAAAATAAAAGACCGCACCATTAAAATCGGTACGGTCTCTCGTATATAAATGAAGCTAGGCAAATAATTCGTAGATCAATCAATGTTGATCTGATGATTGCCCTTTTGGTCGCTTGTCATTTTTGGCAGATCGATCGTCAGGACACCATCATTGACCTTGGCGCTGATCTGACCTTCATTGACATTTGGCAGCCGATAACTACGACTCATGCGGCCATAGCTACGTTCTGACATTAACATGTTACCGTCGTTGTCAGCATGATCAGCCTGCTCCTCATGTTTAACGGCAATGCTGAGCACATCACGATCGTAACTCAGACTGATATTTTGCTTCTCAATGCCAGGCACATCAACTTTCACAACATACGCCTGATCGTTTTCCTGAATATCAGTCTTTAGAACCCGACTGCGATCAACATTTGCTGGTGTCAAGCTGTCAAAAAGATGACGACCCAAATCGTTAAAGAAAGGATCGCTCAGCCAATCATTACGACGCATCAAATCATTAGCCATATTCGAATACTTCCTTTCATATCGAAGGCGTTTCATGTCTTCCCTACAACACCTTTAGTATACCACAAAAATTAGCACTCGCAAACGTCGAGTCCTAATTTTGTGGTCCTATTCAATGACTGGTTGATGCAAAAAGTGACTTAATAGCCCAGAGCTACCTTA
Source organism: Lacticaseibacillus paracasei subsp. paracasei (assembly GCF_000829035.1). Lineage (NCBI taxonomy): Bacteria > Bacillati > Bacillota > Bacilli > Lactobacillales > Lactobacillaceae > Lacticaseibacillus > Lacticaseibacillus paracasei. Next base: position 2,886,903 of record NZ_AP012541.1, read on the forward strand.
GCAAATTTTGCTGCCCAGTTTTGTCATGTCATCCCGACGTTGTGCATCATTTTGTGGTAAGGCAGCGTCCTTATTCAAGGTCACAGCCCCATCAAGAATGCCGCTGTCATCACGCAGAGCCAACGATGCGTTTTTGAAATCAAGTGTCAGACCACTGCCGAAATAATCCGTTTCTGGGTCACCCGTTGTCAGTTTGAAACCAGCTTCGTTGTCCAGTGGCAGCGCATAATCTTGATCATCCTCATCGGCAACCACTAACTGATATTTATTTCCAATGGCACAAGAACCGCCAAGTTTGGAATATTTGCTTGAGCCGTCATCCAGTGCCAAGAATAACCGTTGATCCTGATTGACATGATCCTTCAAGTAAGTGACTGCTGCTGGTTTGATTGAGATTTGCATCCGAACCATCCTCTCTATTGAGTTGTGCACAACCTTTTACCTTCTTTATCGTACTCACATTTCCAAATGAAGTCAAATTCCGAGTTTTTCGCAACGACCAACAGGTTATCCACACGTCTTATCCACATGTTCATAACTTCATACGCCAAATATAGTATTAAGTATTCGAATTGACACCAAATAGGCGATTTAAAAAATTCAAGCAAAAAATTTTTTAAAAAGAAGTCATCCACAGTTTTTGATCGTTCGATTTCACAAACTTCAGCTCACGCATCCCGTTCCAGCCGCTGGGAACAAACGTTTTGTCACAAGTTAAAAAAGTTTATCCACAGGTTATCCCCAAGTCAGTGAATAACTTAGTCACACCCCAGAATCTTAGTTATGAACAGTATCCACAGAGTTATCCACAGGTAAAGCATCAACTTTAGGTAAAAGTTACCCACTCTTGACAAATCTTTTTCTTGAACTTTTCCACAGGTTGGCCCCTTGAATTTTCGGATAAAAGCTCAAAACTGCAGAGAAACCGCTTGCCACTAACTTCGCAAGTGCATCAAAAAATCCTCGAGCCAGAAACGAACATTTTCTGACTCAAGGATTATCTATTTGTGTGATTTAGTTCTTAAGGTCGCTTGTCGTTTGCGACAGCTTCACAGAGACTGTCTGCTGTTCTCCGGCACGATACAAAGTTAATTTAATCGTGTCGCCAACCTTGTGCTTGTATAGCTGTGTATGCAAGGCTGCTGTGTTTGAGGTGCTTACCCCATCAAGGGCCGTGATCACATCATACTGCTTCAAACCAGCAGATTTAGCACTGCTGCCGCTGGTAAAGCCAGCAACCACAACACCATCCGTCACACTAGCAGGCAACTTCAGAACCGATTTCTGCTGTGTTGCAGAAACAGTGGATAAGTCACGAACTTCGATGCCAAGCGCTGGTCGAACCACTTTCCCGTTAGCAACGAGTTGATTGATGATTGAAACGACTTCATCACTTGGAATTGCGAAGCCCATGCCTTCAATGGTGGCATTACTGCCAGTGTTGCCGGATAATTTCATAGAGTTAATACCGACGACTTGCCCTGAAAGATTAATCAGCGGACCACCGGAATTCCCAGAATTAATCGCTGCATCCGTTTGAATAACCGTTGCCTGGCCTGTTGTGTTACCACTGTCATCAGTGACATCCACTGTCCGACTCTTTGCGCTGACAATCCCTTTCGTCACACTTGTCGCGTATTGGGAACCGAGCGGAGAACCAATCGCTAAGACAGTTTGACCGGTAGCAATCTTGCTAGAATCTCCGAAGCTGGCTACTGTATTGACCTTGCTACCATCAATTGTCAGCACTGCCAAGTCAGACGTCGAGTCCGTGCCAACAAGACTGGCCGTTAGTTTCGTACCATCGCTCAAAATGACTTCCAACTTATCTGAACCACTAACAACATGGTTATTCGTCACGATATAAGCTTTGCCATCTTTCTTTTGATAAATGACACCCGATCCTTCACTGGCCTCTTGAAGACTGGACGAACTGCTCTGCGAACTACTACTGCTTTGACTGTCTTGTCCAAAAATACCTTCGAGACCGCCAAATGTGTCTAGACCATCACTGTTGCTCTCGGCTTTTTGCATATTCACAACGGAAACGACAGCGCCTTTAACCTTCGCAAAGGCTTGTTCCGATGCACTGTTTTCATTAACAGAAACGTTGGAAATCTTGGTCGTACCGGCTTTCCCTGACGTATCGGTTACACCGAGACTTTGACTGTGGTTGATTGCCAAATAGGCAGTCCCGCCGCCAACACCGCCACCTATCAAGGCTGCCACAACAGCAACAATCGCAATCTGCCTCCAGCCACTATTCTTAGGCTTTTTTGGTGCCCGCTGTGGCTGTTGCTCGTTTTGTGGTGTCTCTTGAAAGTTATGACTTCCATTATCCATAACGGAATTCCTCCTTTAAACGCGCTCGTTTGCCCAGAAACTGACTCATAAGACCTAGCCGTTTGGCTGAGGCCGCTGATACATTGGTTTTTACCTGGACTAGTTCGCGCTCTATGGGCAGTTCTAACTCGCCCTGATTACATTTATAATTGTAAGGGGCAATTTTGACGAAATTATGAACAATCTCGGGATTTTTTAATACAGTCTCAGACCCGCGGTATCGCGATATTAGTTCGTGGGGTTGCTTATTTTTTGCACCATCAATAAAAAATGAAAGGCAGTGAATATGCGACCGGATTTTTGGGTCGGGATATTCACTGCCTTGGGTAGCGTGTGGTAGCGTTGGATGACGGAAAATGCTTAAGACGCCACCGCTGCTGCTGCGGAAACGCGCTCGCAGTCGCAGAAACCTCCATGTAAGGACCTCAGGCGCAATGGCCAAAGCCCAGCCATCACGCCTGAGGCCACTTACATTCCGGTTTCTAAGCGCTCCTGCTCGCGCTTTGCTTTATACCACAAACAGCGGATCTGCAACTGCAGGATCGGTGTCGTAGATACGAAAGTCGTGATCGACGGCTAGGCCTTGTTGAGCTAATAGTGAAGCGACGGTTAGGTGTGCGAGTGGTTTATTATTGTTGTGCGGAGAAAGGTGTCCTAAATAAATGCGCTTGGTTCGCAGCCCGATAACATCCATCAAGGCATCAGCGCCGTCCTCATTGGAAAGATGGCCTTGGTCGCCTAAAATACGCTGTTTTAGTGGCCATGGATAAGGCCCCGTTCGTAACATCTCAAGATCATGGTTACATTCCATGACATAGGCATCTGCATCACGAATGGTACCTGCAACACGGTCAGAAACATACCCTGTATCCGTTAGAATCGTGAAGGTTTTCCCGTCATGATGGAACTGATAGAACTGCGGCGCCGCAGCATCGTGTGAAACGCCGAAACTCTCAACATCCAAATCACCTAATGTCAACGTTGCGCCCATGTCAAAAAGCCGCAATTGGTCTTCTGGAATTTTGCCAACACTTTTGGGCAGTGCCGCAAAGGTTTTTGCATTCGCATACACACTCAGTTTCGGATAACGTCGTGCTAAAACACCGACACCACGGACATGATCACTGTGTTCATGGGTGATGAAGACACTATCGACATCTGTCAGGTCGCGCCCGATGCTTTGCATCAGCGTCTCGATCTTTTTGCCGGACAAGCCGGCGTCGACCAGCACCTTATGACCCGGCGTTTCAATATAGGTTGCGTTGCCTGAACTGCTGCTAGCAAGGACACTGACACGCATCCCAAAATCTTCGCCCACGATCAACATCTCCCATCTTCTACCATTTAACTGATGAACAAATTGATCATCCAGTTGTTATTTCATTACATTCTAACACTAATTGTCATTACGATTCTTCATAACGGTTCGGGTAATGGCATTCACGCGTTTAACCGTCACATTGCCGGTTGCACGGTTTTTAACACCGATATACCACGCTGGCACGTAAACCGTGCTCCCCTTTGCATCTAACAAGTAACTATAGGCCAATTTAGTAGATACAATCGCGGAATTGTTCGGAATATCGTTATCTCGATACAACGTAATCACCGCATCCTGTTCACTCATTAAATTTAAGCGGTCGCGCAAAACACTTAACTTTGCAAGGTAAGTTTGGCTATAACTGACCAACCGATCGTCAACTACATGCAAGGTCACTGCAGCCCGCCGATCATAGATCAAGCCAGCCTTGGGGTGCTGAGCAAAGACAACACGTTCATCACTGGAAAGCGCCGCCGCATATTCGTATTCGCTGCCATGGTAAATACTGTCTTTCACAAATGTCGTCAGTTGGCGTATTTGCTGACTCTTTTTCAAAGTGATCGGCGTGTCTAAGCTTGCCTGCAACTCTTGGTAATCGCCTTCACTGATGCTGACCCGTTGCTTCACCAACTTGCTGTGCGCAGCACTTAACGCTGTGTTCGCCTGACTTGCAAGATAATCGCCTTCTGGTGTTTGCTTGCTCAAATGCGGCAGCTTAATCTGGTCACGCGTAATGTCGGTGATCGTGGCGGCATCTCCACTTTTGGTTGTTGCCAAATCGACCTGCTGCGCCTGAAAAAAGCTAATGCCTAAGAAAATATTCAGACCAACAAACACGACTAGAAAAATCCATTCAATGCGTCGAAAATCCACAAGATCGCCTCCCTCAGCGTGCCCGAAGCTGCGTTGTTACGCTGTTAACATGACTTATTGCGACTGACTTGAACCTGATGTGCTGACACTCGCGCTTGCTGCATCATTACTCGGTGTAGCCGTGCTGGCAGCTGTTTGTTCACTAGCAGCATTAGCCTGCTGATCTGTTTGGTGATTGATCCAACTCTGATAATCGCGGTATTCGCCTTTCATCTCAATATAATACGTCGGCTGCAAATCGACCACTTGTTGATCATTGCTGCTGCCCGTCCATTGATAGCCAATCAAAATATCCGTAATTTGATTAGCGCGATAGCCAGCGGCTTCTAATTGACTCAGGATCGTCGCAGTTGCTGGCAAGGTCTGGGCAGCTTGATCGGTTGGGATCGGGACGGTCAAATTGGTGTTTGAGAAATTAATCTCTTCAGATGTCTGGGTATAGCGCACCGTAACATCCCCTTTTTGATAGCCATTAAAAATCGGAAAGCCCTGAACAAAGGTCTTATAGATAACAGCACTGCGACTTGCGTCATATTGAAAATAACGCATGCTGGCCAGATTGGTCATCTGCAAATCACTAAGCCCTTCAAACGTCGCATGGAAGAAATTAGCTAACCCAGTACTAGGAAAATTGGCCGCATAATTTTCAAACTCGATTGCCCCAGTGGATGAATCAGCTGTCATCCGCCGAGTTGATCCGGCGGTGTATAACGTACTATCGCCAATTTCTCGTGAATCCACGTTGCTGGCGGTTTTCGATGGCATTAACAGCGAAACATAGTAATTAGCACTCTGTTGATCCATCAGATAGGCATATGGCTGCAACTTAATTGGACGGGTGAAGAAAGCGACTTCGCTATTGCCCAAGCGTCTCTCCTCGACCGGAAAGGCCCCTGTAGCCTGTTTAGCCACCGCATCGCGTAACTTGTTGGTTGTAACGTTAGCCATTTTGGCCTCGTAAACCGTTCTTGTCGCGTCATTGATAAAAATCAGTTTATTGCCTGATCCATCTAAATCAAACAGGATCCGGTTAAAATGAAAATCAGCTGATTTTAGATTAGGCTGCTTGTTAAAGAACCATCGCTCAAAATGATTAAAACTCATCACGTCTTGGTAAACTAATTGCAGACTGCCATTTTGAGTCAAAAAGTTCTCATAGTTATTCTGCGAAACTTTTCCAATGGTTTTGATCTGTTGCATATGCCAACTTGCCATCTCTTGATGGACACGTGATCCCATACTGGCATTTGCCTGAAAGAGCATTTGCTTCTGGTCGCCATGCGTGTAGTACACGCGACTAGGAAGATAAACCGTTGCTTCCATCTTTTTAACATTGGGATCATTTTCAGTTGTGACCTGCATGCTTGAAGTGCTGCGCCGTTCCTGACGCGATGGATTACGCCAAATTAAGGATGTGAAAATAAAACTCAAGATCACCATGGCGATCAGGCTGATTCTTAAGATCCAATTACTAAGCTTCATCCCAATCATCACCTCCGTCTGTGATCGGTTCATACGGCAGTGAGATATAGAAGGTGCTGCCGCGGCCTTCTTGCGAATCGACCCAAATTCGGCCATGCAAGGCTTCAACAACTTCCTTCGAGATTGCCAATCCTAAACCGGTACCGCCTTGCTTGCGTGATCGTGCCTTGTCGACCCGATAGAAGCGATCGAAGATTTTGCTCAGATCTTGACGTGGAATGCCAAGTCCTTGATCACTAATCGATAGGATCACGTGGTCATGCGTCTGGAACAGCCGCGCCGTGATGGTCCCGCCATCCGGACTGTATTTAATTGCGTTGTTCATAATATTATCAATCACTTGCATAAACTTATCGGTATCAATTTCGACCCATAAGTCCTGATCAGTAATCTCGCGCTTAATCGAGTACCGTTTCTTTTGACCATCTGGCTGTGGCAGCGGTTGGGCCGTTTTGGCTTCACCCGTGTGTTCATTATCGGTTTTTAACATCATGTCAAAACGATCAAGCACATAATTGAAGAATTCGTTGAGATTAACGGTTTCCAAATTGAACTTGCTGGTGCCAGAATCAAGCCGTGACAAGCTCAAGAGATCATTAATCATCCGAATCATCCGATCCGTTTCTTCTTGGGTCACGTTGAGAAAACGTGGCGCCAGCTTTGGATCTTTCCACGCACCATCACTCAAAGCTTCAATGTAACTGCGAACTGATGTGAGGGGCGTCCGCAATTCATGTGACACATTGGAAACAAATTCCTTGCGATCACGATCAATCTTTTGTTGTTCGGTAACATCGTGCAAAACAGCGACCAAACCGGAAATAAACCCGGTTTCCCGCTGGATCAGACTAAAATCGACACGTAGAATCAATTCATGATCCAGTTGCTCCGAAAAGTCCAACAACAGTTCTGTTTGATGTTCCAGCAGATCGCGCAACGTGTAATCCTTAGCGATGTTCAACAGCTTTAGAATTGAAACACCGATGACATCTTCATTCCTGGTGTTCAGGAAATTCAGTGCCGTCTGGTTGATGATGATAACATTCCCACGCCGATCAGTCGCGATAACACCGTCCGTCATGTGAGCCAGCACACTATCCAACCGCCGACGTTCCGCTTCAGACGCCTCTTGTGCTTCTTCAACGCGAACACTGAGGTTGTTAACGGCAACTGCCAACTGACCCAGCTCGTCTTGTCCATAAATCCGAACCTGTCCAGAATAATCGCCGCGGGCCATGCGAATCGCTTGCTTCTTCATTTCATCAATTGGACGAGTAATAGCCCGGCTGATGACAATCGATAGTAACGTGCCCAGTAAGCCAGCTACTAAACTTGAGATTAGGAAAATGCCCACGATTTTATTGATGCTATCGTAGGCCTGTTCCATAGATGCCGAAATGGCAATGGCGCCGATCACTGAATTGTTGTCGCCTGTCGCATTCGGGTTTTTGATCGGGATCACTTTATAATAAGTTGATCCCGTTCGATCACGGTATTCATAACCTTCGTATTGCTGGCCAGAATACAATGTGTTTTTAATGCTGGAGTTAGCTGACTTTTGCCCCACATTAGTTTGCGCATTAATATCACTGTCGCCGCGAATAGTGCCCTTCGCATCAACCACTTGTAAATCCGCCGAGTTGGCAATATCTGCCTGGCTCAACGTGCTTTTAATATCATCATTGGCGCCTTCTGTATCAGTCCGCAACAAATCCGCGGCCAGCTTATCTTGAATATAGCTGTCCACGTTCACACTGGTCTTAAACTGCTCAATGTTTTGCTGCTCAAGGGTCTTAACAAAGTAAGCCCCAATTAACTCCAACGTCACGACTAGCAAGAGAATAAAGACGATCGCAATTTTGAAGTGGATTGACTGAAAGAAGCGAATCTTTTTATTCAACAGTGGTGCTCCTAATTATTCAGCATCGGGATTCCGCAGATAGTAACCGACACCGCGTCGAGTCACCAGCCATTCAGGGTGAGACGGGTTGTCTTCGATTTTTTCACGCAGACGGCGGACGGTCACATCGACGGTGCGGACATCGCCAAAGTAATCGTAGCCCCAAACGGTTTGCAGCAGATGCTCACGGGTCATGACCTGCCCAAGGTGTCGAGCAAGGTAGTGCAGCAGCTCAAATTCACGGTGGGTTAATTCGATGTTTTCACCGCGTTTAGAGACTGTATAGGCATCGGGGTGAATCGTTAGATCTCCGACTTCTAATTCCTTGTTTGCTTCGTCTTCTTCATTGCTGGCTGCGTTGGATGATGCGGTTCGGCGCAAGTTAGCTTTGACACGTGCCACCAGTTCACGATTGGAAAATGGTTTGGTGACGTAATCGTCAGCACCGAGTTCCAACCCGAGCACTTTATCAATTTCTGAGTCCTTAGCTGTCAGCATAATAATTGGGGTGTCATGTTCTTTACGAATTTGTCGGGCGACTTCAAGCCCATCAATTTTTGGTAACATCAGATCAAGTAAAATTAAGTCGGGTGACTCTGCTTCGACTTTTTTCAAGGCTTCTTCGCCATCATAAGCGGTTACGACATCGTAACCTTCTTTATCCAAATTAAACTTGACGATATCAGAGATAGGCTTCTCATCGTCAACGACCAGGATTTTTTTCGCCATCATTGGCCCTCCTTGGTTTAAGATACACTACTGTAGTATAACGGTTTTAGGGAAAGAGCGCGAGGGGCCTAGTTTGAAACCGAAGCATAAGCGGCCTTAAGCCTAAATGGCAGGACTTAGTTCCTTTAAGCTTGAGGTTCTTATATGCAGGTTTCTGGGACCGCGAGCGCATTTTCTACAAGCACGTTAGGTCGCACTTCGATAGATTCCGGCTTGCATTAAATGCTGCTGCAAGCTGGCTCCGCGGCGATTGGGCTGGAACGCACTGGGCACGACTTTTAGCCAACGCGCAAGCCCGGCGCGCTGTCTAAAAGCTCGGCCTTTTCCTAAAGCGGGAAAACCACCCGCTTAAGGAAAATTTCAGTGCTGAGCCCATCGCCGCTCCGCCAGCTTGCCTTTCTATCCAATGTCTCAATATCACATCATTTCAAATCAGTGCTGTTAATTCATAAGCAAGCTTGAAAGGGTCAGTTAATAAACACTTCGCCATTCACCTCGTCTTCACACTAAACGCGCATCGCTATTCCGGTGCTTGCCGTCATTTAATCACCCAATTATGAACTTTGGAGGTTGCTAATATGTTCTTTTATCATGATCAGCTCAGGCTTTACTATCAACGGTGCGGTTCGGGACCAGTGATCGTGTTGTTGCATGGGAATGGTGAGGACCATACGATTTTTGCTAACCTGATTGAGCAATTGGCACCGCTGTATACGGTGATTGCAGTGGATAGTCGCGATCATGGTCAGAGTTCGCGGACGAATCGCTTGAGTTATGATGCGATGACGGCAGATTTAGCGGCCCTGATCACTGGCTTGGAGCTTGAGCAGCCGATTTTACTTGGCTTTTCTGATGGCGCGATTGTGGCATTGCAGTTGGCGATTCGTCAACCCCAGTTAGCCGGCGCTTTAATTCTTGCTGGGGCGAATCTGACCCCGCAAGGCTTACGCTGGTATTCGCGAGTTGCTTTTCGGGTTGCTGCTGGTTACCATCCATCACCTAAAATGGCGATGATGCTCCATGAACCGCAAATCACACCGGCCATGTTGCATCGGGTAGCCATACCAACATTGGTCCTTGCAGGCAGTCGTGACTTGATTGCACGAAAAGAAACGCTCACCATTGCGACTAATATTCAAAACGCCGAGCTGCATATTCTTCCCGGTGAAAATCACAATTCGTACATCAAAGACAACGCGAAACTCTGGCAATTGATTCGGCCTTTTCTTGCTGGTTTAAACAGAACAGACTAAAGTTTAGTCTGTATTTTTTTTGCATATTTAACATTTTCATTGCATATTCATATAAATGAGTATATATTCAATCCATAATCAAAAATGAGGAGTGAAACATATGCGGGGAATCAAACATTGGGCCATGGCCTTCATTGCGCTGGTGGCTATGCTCGTCGGCTTCGCTGCAAATCAGCCGGTACCAACGGCGGCAGCAAGCGAGGATCTGGCGGCAATTCAAAAACGTGGTTACTTGGTTGTTGGTCTGTCAGCCGATTACGCACCACTTGAGTTCCATGCCACCCTCAATGGGGCCGATACCATTGTTGGTGCAGATATCTCCATGTCAAAACAGATCGCCAAAGACATGGGCGTGAAACTGCAGATCAAGGAAATGAACTTCACCGCCTTAATTGGTGCCTTGAAAACCGGCAAAATTGATTTGATCGTCTCCGGTATGTCAAAAACCCCTGAACGTGAAAAAGAAGTCAATTTTTCAACGCCTTACCTATATGAGACACAGGTTATGGTGATTCGGAAGGCTGATAAAGCCAAGTATAAATCGATCGCTGATTTTTCCGGCAAAAAGGTCGGGGCTCAAAAGCAAACGACGCAGGAGCAGCTTGCTAAAACGCAACTCCCAGGTGCCAAAATTTCAAGTCTCGACAAGGCCAATGATGTCATTGCTCAAGTCTCCTATAACAAGCTGGATGGTGCCGTTTTAGCCAGCACCATCGCTGATTCTTATGTGGCGCGGACACCAAGCTTAATGGTACTCAATCCGCATTTTGCTACCCCCAAAGCACCAACGGCCATTGCCGTTAGCAAACAAAATTCAGCCCTGCTCGCTCAGGTCAACAAGACAATCAGTAAGGTCAAAGGCGCCAAATACAAGACCTATCTGCAAGCCGCTTATAAACTACAGGATCAAAACCAAAGTTTCTGGGCTAAATATGGCAACTACTTCCTTCGCGGCACACTCTACACTCTGATCTTTGCGGTTTTGACTGTTTTCTTCGGGACTGTGATTGGCACGCTGCTCGCCTTGATGAAACTAAGCCACAGTTGGTTTGCCAAGGCAATCGCGAACGTCTACATCGAATTCATTCGCGGTACCCCATTACTGGTGCAGGCTTTCATCGTCTTCTTCGGAACGCAAATTCTCGGTCTCGATCTTAGCGCATTCGTTGCCGGTGCCATCGCCATGGCCATCAACTCAGGTGCCTATGTTGCCGAAATCATTCGTGGTGGGATCAACTCCGTCCCGATCGGTCAAACCGAGGCCGCCCGTTCACTCGGACTCCATCAAGGTCAGGCCATGCGTTATGTCATCCTGCCGCAAGCAACAAAGAATATTTGGCCAGCGTTGGGTAATGAATTCGTCACCGATATCAAGGAAAGTTCCGTCTTGTCCGTGATCGGTGCCACTGAATTGATGTTTGAAGGAACCGTCGTTCAAGGTGCTTCATTCAAACCATTCTTACCGCTAGTCGTTGTGGCAATTCTCTACTTCATCATGACCTTCACCCTTTCACGCCTGCTGCGACTGATTGAAAAACGCTTTAATTAAGATCAAAGTAACGCTCAAATAGCACCTCAAAACTAAGGAGGATTTTTAACTCATGACAGAAAAAATCGTACTGGCATATTCAGGCGGCTTGGACACTTCGGTTGCCATCCCGTGGTTAAAAGACAAAGGCTATGAAGTGATTGCGGTGGTATTAAATGTCGGCCAGCCAAAAGCCGACTTTGACGCCATTCAGCAAAAAGCACTCAACGTCGGTGCACTCGATTCGATTGTGGTTGACGCCCAAGATGAATTTGCCGATCACTATGTTGCCCCGGTCATTAAAGCTAATGCCTTGTACGAAGGCGACTATCCGCTGGTTTCCGCCTTATCTCGGCCATTGATCATTGAACATCTGGTGAAAATTGCCCACGCGCAAAATGCCACAGCGATTGCCCATGGTTCAACCGGTAAAGGCAATGACCAAGTTCGCTTTGAAGCCGCGATCCACGCCTTGGACCCGGAAATGAAAATCGAAGCCCCGATCCGTGATTTTCACTGGTCCCGTGAGGAAGAAATTGATTACGCCAAGGAGCATAACGTCCCGGTACCAATTGGTAAAAAATCTCCTTATTCCATTGATGCCAACCTCTGGGGCCGTGCAAATGAAGCCGGCATTCTTGAAAATCCTTGGAACCAGGCACCAGATGATGCTTGGGGAATGACCGTTTCGCCTGAAGCCGCTCCTGATGACCCAACTTTCATTGATCTCACCTTCAAGCAAGGCGTTCCGGTGGCGTTAAATGATGAACCCATGGCGCTGGCAACGATGATCAAGGAGCTAAACAAGCTGGCTGGCGACAATGGCATTGGCCGGATTGATAAAATCGAAAATCGGCTAGTTGGCATCAAGTCGCGTGAAGTCTATGAAGCACCAGCCGCTGCTGTCATTATGGCAGCCCACCACGATCTAGAAAACCTGACGCTTGAACGTGACGTTCAGCATTTTAAACCAACCATCGAAGATAAAATCACCAACATGATCTATGAAGCGCAGTGGATCTCACCGTTGTTTGATGCCTTGATGGCGTTCATCGACAAGACTCAGGCTGTCGTTAATGGCACAGTGAAAATGAAGCTTTACAAAGGCAACGCCACAGCCGTTGCTCGCAAATCCGCCCACAACTCGCTTTACGATGAAGATCTCGCGACTTACACAAGCGCTGATTCCTTCGATCAAGAAGCAGCAGCTGGCTTTATCAAACTCTGGACCTTGCCGACAACCGTTTTCGAGCAAGTCAACCATGTGCACTCCGAGGAAAAACAACATGACTGATAAGTTATGGGGCGGTCGGTTTACCGAAAAAGCGGCACACTGGGTTGATGCTTTTGGAGCCTCCATCGGTTTTGATCAGCAAATGGCCCAAGAAGATTTGGAGGGGTCGCTTGCACATGTCAAGATGCTGGGCAAAACCGGCATCATCCCCCAAGCCGATGCCGACACGATCACGGCGGGTTTGCAGCATCTGCAGAAGGAATTGGCTGCTGGCAAACTGCACTTCACGGTTGAAAATGAGGATATTCATCTTAATATGGAAGCCCTGTTGACCGCTGAAATCGGCCCCGTTGCTGGCAAACTGCACACTGCCCGCTCGCGCAATGATCAAGTCGCAACCGATCTGCACCTCTGGCTGAAACATCGCCTACCAACAATCAAAGAAGCTTTGACCAACCTGCAAACCGTGTTGGTTGGTCAAGCCAAGGTCCACGCAGCAACAATCATGCCCGGTTATACCCATATGCAACACGCCCAGCCGATCACTTATGGTCATTATTTGTTGGCGTATTTCGAAATGTTCCAGCGCGATTGGGAACGTTTCGACTTTACCCAAAAGCACACCGACATTTTGCCATTAGGGGCAGCCGCCCTCGCTGGTACGACCTTCCCGATTGACCGGACGCTGGTTGCTCAAGAGCTGGGATTTGACCAAATTTATCACAACAGCCTCGATGCTGTTTCAGACCGCGACTTTGCGCTTGAGTTTCTCAGCAATAGTGCCATTTTGATGCAGCACTTGAGTCGCATGGCAGAAGAGCTCATTCTTTGGTCCACTTACGAGTTTAATTACATTGAACTCGGCGATGATTTTTCAACCGGTAGCTCAATTATGCCGCAAAAAAAGAATCCTGATTTTGCGGAACTTATTCGTGGCAAAACTGGCCGTGTTTATGGCGCCTTAATGGGCTTGTTGACAACGATGAAGGCAATCCCGTTGGCTTACAACAAAGATATGCAAGAAGATAAAGAACCCATTTTCGATGCTTATAACACTATTCTTGGCTCTTTGCACATTTTCACTGGCATGTTAAGCGACCTGACCGTTCACGAAAAACGGATGGCAGAGGCAACCACGCATGACTTCAGCAATGCAACGGAGTTAGCGGATTACCTCGCGACAAAGGGTGTGCCATTCCGGCAGGCACATGCCATTGTTGGTGAGTTGGTACTCAAGGGGATCAAAACCAACACTGCCTTGCAGGAAATGCCGTTAAGCGAGTTGCAAGCAGCCGCACCGCAAATTCAGCAGGATGTTTACGCTGAATTAACGTCAAAGGCCGCCGTAGATCGACGGACTTCGTTAGGTGGTACTGCGGTTAGCAATGTGTTGAAAGAAGTTGCTCGCGATGAGGAAATGATTGCTTCTCACTAGCGGTACGTGATCACCTTGGCATTCACGAAATAATTGAGGTTGGAATATCGTTTTACAGGCACTAAAAGACGACTGGTTTCCCTACTACGTGGAGAAATCAGTCGTCTTTAGTTTTTTGATAAATAGCTCGTAGGAAGTCAAAGATCCCAGTGCCAAGGCGGCGCAATCGTAGGCCAGATGGGGCTCAGTTGCGCAAACAACACAGCGACCGGGCTTTGTCGCTGATGTTGTTAGGCGACTTCGAGACCGGTCTTTGGGCTCGAAGTGCCATCACCGCTCTAGCTATGCGTCGCCACCCCATCTGGCCGGAGATTGCGGAGTTTGGCACGGCAAAGAATCTTTAGCCTAACCTATTAAGCATTCGTTTTTTCAAGAACAAATGTTGACCACGGGCGAATAAGATCCAGAAAGCCTAGATCATCAGCACTGACTTGGCCAATTTTATTGCGCTGACCGTCATCGGCAAATGGCGTTAGCACAATTTGAAGCTCGCCTTTGTAACGGCCATAAGCATCATTCACAACAAGGATATCGCCGCGTTCAAAGGACTGGTGATTGTCATGCGGCGCAATGCTTTCTTTGCCATACTTCACCCGCGGTTGTGTATCGCGCAGTAAGTAGGCTGAGGCATCGCCACGGTAGAGATGCGGCGCTTCAAAGGCAATCTTCGCCTCAATTGGCAACATCCCCGGCAGCATATCAGCATGCAAAATCGGATATGGTGCCACGAAGTTAGCAGCCACCTGTTGCAACTCAGCTTCACTAGCAAAGGCATTGCCGATGATGACATCATCAATCAAACCGGTCATGACTAAGTGGCTGGTTTGGCTGGCGATGCTTCGATGGCGATCGCTTTCCATTGTTGGCAGACCATCATTGACCGCCCATGGACCGATCTTGCCGGTTGGCGAAGAGACAAACGCCGCTGTGTGCAGTCCATAATCACGATATTGCTGAGAGTACTCAGCAAAAATCTGATCACTTAATCCCGTAAAGGCTTGTGGATAAAAGTTATGACAGCCCAGCAGGTTGTCACGGTCCGGTTCATAGGCCATGATACTAGCCAAATAATTGGTTCCGCGACTCATATTCAGCTCAATCTTCAGCCCGTATGGATTACGCGTCATGCGCGCTTCTTCAGCACCGGTGAAACCTTCATCTAGTCGCAGTCCCCAAACATTGAGCTTTTTGAAAAAGCTCAGATCGTCATAGCTGATCTTTAGCTCTTTGAACAAGGCCGGATTGATGTCGACAATCGTTTGGAAGCCCAGTCGATTAGCATAATCAATGGTTTGGCCGAAAACAGCGAACAGATCCTCTCCGTCATCCCCATACATCTGCAATAACGAGGTGAAGATGCGGGTATAACCATATTTATGCGCCATTTCGAGATAGGCCTTGTTCTGATCAAAACTGCTTTGATCCGGATAGAGCGATATTCCTAGTCGTTTCATTGAAAATCCTTTCTAAGCCGTGTATTGTGCCGCCATCTGGCGAGACATCTTTTTGAACCGGTGCTTACGCTGCCAGTTGAGTAAAAAGCCGGCTGTGCGATTGTTAGCTTTGCCTTTCGCGGTTTTGCCTTCAATCGTTTCCGTGTAATGTAAAGCCGTTTTGTTGTCACCAGCGTCGCTTAGCTGATAGTCAACCGTATAGTGATCACGATCAGTATCCAGTTCGTAAGCATAACGTTGGTTGGCAATGGCATGGGTTATCGTGAGTGTCCCAGTCATGCCATTAGCCCATTTCTTCTTGTAAGAGAAACCATTGAGACTGCCAGTTAACACCTCGCGGCCGGTATGGGCCTTGATGTCTTCCTGCGCGGATCGAATGAGTTGGCCATACATAAATGCTGCTGGCACCTTAAATGTCATTTGGATTTCCAAGTGAAAGCCACCTTTCTAAAAACGTTGTTCAGCCCAAAACCAGCGTGATGGGATGTTAGTCGAGTTCAGTCGGTTTGATCTTATTGGCTGCCTTAACAAATGGCACATAGATCAGGAAACCGATCACCATGTTGATTAATTGTAGCACGGCAGCACGCCAGTCCATCGTTGCAACTAAGGCATTCAGGAACGGTGGCATTGACCAAACAATCTGAGCCTTAATCGGTGAAACCAAACCGTTAACTACGGCGCCATAGGCAATTGAAACCATCACTACCGGTGCCAAAACAAACGGAATGAAGTAAATCGGATCAAGCACAATTGGCATCCCGAACATGACTGGTTCGTTGACGTTGAAGAAGCCTGGTGCAATCGATAATTTAGCAACCGCCCGCTGATCATCACGTTTTGAGAAGATCAGAATCGCAATCAGAAGTAGTAGAGTTGAACCAGCCCCGCCGATCCAAGCATACAGATCAAAGGAGTTCCGGGTCCACAAATATGGTAAGGCTTCACCTTTTGAAAAGGCGTTAGTGTTAGCAATCTGAGCCGTCAGCCAGATTCCATCAAGGATTGGTGCCAAGACGTTCGTACCGTGAATTCCGAAGAACCAGAAAACCTGAACCAAGATCGTCATTATCAACACGGATCCGTAACCTTGACTCAGATTCAACAGCGGTTCCTGCAAGACTTTAGCAATGAATTCAATTACTGTAGTGCCATATTGAGTGAAGATATAGTTGATAATACCGACAGCATACATAGCAACAGCAGCAGGGACAATCCCAGTAAACGCATTAGCAACTGCTGGCGGTACGGAATCAGGCATTTTGATGGTTATGTGTTTCTTCATCAGCCAGATATAGATGGTAGCAGCAATGGCCCCCATCAGCATCACCGTGAAGAAACCATATGCCCCAAAGAACTTACCAAAATTGAAGAAGCCCCACATGCTGACATCCTTGCCGGTAACTGCTGCCCCAGCATCGGTCAGTGACTTGATCGCTGCTTTACCCAAGCCGGTTTTAACCGTCATGGTGAAGTTTTGCGGCAAGCTCATGATGAAGGTACCAAGCGTCACGATCCCCGCCGTGACTGGTTCGACCTTATACTGAACTGCCAGTTGGTACCCAAAAGTGAACGAGAAGATCAGGCCTAAAATTGCCAGTGTCCCTGTCCAGACAACGGCGTTAATACCGATCAGCCATTGCATGGAATTAACAAAGCCCGTCCAGCCAAACTGGTTCGGGATATCACGAATCAAAGCGTTCAGCACCGTCGATACAGCACCAGCCATCATGGCCGGCATGATGGCAATAAAAGCATCACGCAACGCAACCAGCCAACGAATTGAGCCGATTCTGGCAGCGATTGGGACAACATGTTTATTGAGCCAATTAATAAGTCCGTTCATTTTTATAACACTCCTTTTTAAGTGGGCGCGAGCAGGCACGGCGTGAAATCAAGACGTAGCCAGCTTTGACGGTCATGATCTGCTTTTGATCATTGTTTTTAAGCTGACAGCGTCAGATTCCGGCAACTGCAAACGCGCGAGCTATTAATTTGAACTGAGGTCCCCGCCTCATTGGTCCAAATCAATGTTGGTCGTGTGGTAATACAGTGTGAGACCTGGATAAACAAAATAAGTTCGAGAAAAGTTGAAGACTTTGCCGCTGGCTAGATAGTTAATCCCATCCAGACATAAAAGATCGCCTTTTCCGGATGTGGTCATCAGGTCAGCATATTCAGCCGGCAGCGGCCGAGACTGAATATAATTTTCGGTTGTGCTTCCAACCATGTCATAGGTGTTGCGCAAATAGGTAAAGATTGACCCCGCAGCAATTTCTTCCGAGAGATGCGGCACAATGATTTGTGGAAAGTATGATTCTTCCAAGTCGTACAACTGCCCTTTTAAATAGCGCAGACGCACAACCTGATAAACCGGATCGCCAACTGCTACGTTGCCGCGGCGGGCCAATGCCGCAGTTGCTGGTATCAAAGCAAATTTGACGACTTTCGATTTAAGCGGACCGCCTTTGACCATCGCGGTTTGATCAAACCCGATTGACATATTCAAGACGGCACTTGATTGCTCCGAATGATCAATGACGTAGTAGCCACTGCCCTGCACTCTGCGCACGAGTCCATGGGCAAAAATGACATCCAGCGCCTTACGAATAGTGTTGCGGCTGGCTTGATAGCGATTCATCAACACTTGCTCGGTCGGCAACTTCACTGGATACTTACCAGCCAGAATATCTTGAATCAATTGCTCTGCAATATCGTGATACATTTATGACCCCCTCCAAAGGTGTGGTTTTGAAAACGCTTGTAAAATTTGTACCTACGAATTATAATAGCACAAGAAACAGAAAACGATTACATTTTTTTAAAAAGGAGCCGAAAAAAATGGCAGAGAAAAAGATTATGTTGGTCTGCGCCGCTGGTATGTCAACAAGTATGCTGGTTGCACGCATGCAAAAAGCCGCCGAAAAAGATGGCGTTGAGGTCAATATTTTTGCAACCGCCGCTTCCGATGCAGACAACAAATTAGCTGAGGAAAAACCAGATGTTCTGATGTTAGGACCTCAAGTCCGCTATCTTGAAGGTCAATTCAAAAAGGATCTCGATATTCCGGTTGATGTGATTAACATGCAGGATTACGGCTTGATGAACGGCGAAAAAGTCCTCAAGGCGTCCTTGAAGGCAATTGCAGATGGTAAACAAGGAGAAGAAGCATAATGAGTGAAGAAGATCAGAACCTCGAAACTGTCATGGGCTTGATCATGAATGGTGGCAACGCCAAGAGTTCTGCCTTTGAAGCTATTCACGCAGCCAAAGCAGGCGATTTTGAAAAGGCCGACGAAAAGCTTAAAGAGTCCGACCACTTTCTGACTGAAGCCCACAACGTTCAAACAGGCATGTTAACCGCTGAAGCCCAAGGCGATCATGCCGAGGTTACCTTGTTAATGGTTCACAGTCAGGATCATCTGATGAATGCCATCACCTTCCGCGATTTAGCTGGTGAAATGGTTGATTTGTACAAACGATTAAGCGAGAAAGAAGCCTAGGAAAACAAATAAGCCTTCGCCACGCGATGACGCATGAAGGCTTATTTGCAGTGGCCATTGTGAATAAACGGCTGTTATGAAATCCCAAATAATCGCACCAAAAAGGCGACTCAGCAAATGAGCCGCCTTTTTAATACTATATGTTATTTTTGCTGGCGACCTGCCTGCCATTCTTACCGCAGAATGCCATACTTAACAGAGTCCCAGTAACGATCCTGATAATAACGAACTTGTCGGACACGCGCTTCCTCCTGCATGCCAACTGCTTTAGCCAAACCGATCATCCGATCATTGCCTGACCAGGTGGTGATACCTAAATGCGGCAGGTTGACGAGTCCGAAGATGCGATCAATCCACTGATCCAGCGCATCTTGCCCATAACCTTTTCCCCAATCAGCCGAGTCATAGATAACGATGCCAAGATCCAGCCACCGCTGCAGATCGCCATCTTCATAATGGGCAGAGACGAGCCCAATCAAAACGCCGTTTGACCAAATGCCGTTGACAAATGGATTGGCAACCCAGTGAAAGCCAGTTTGATTGGCCTGATTTTCCTGCAGTTCTTGTAGTGTCGGTACTTCTTGGTTAAAATACGGTCCGTCCCACTGATGCCATTCAGCCTTTGGATCAGAAAAAGCCACCTTCCACAGTGTTTCTAGATCTTCAGATTGAAAATGTTTTAGCGTCACTGTCATGCGTTCACCGCTCCTTTGATGTTTGTTAACAACATACCACAATTATTGCCCAGGAAATAATGCAATCGTCAACTATGTTAATGTCAGTATAGCGGTAAACGATTCGAGTTAATCTTAGATAAGGAGTGAATCTCATAGTGGCAGATTATATTAAAGATATCCGGACAAAGGTTGGTCATGCGCCCTTGATTATGGCTGGCGTGATTGGCATCCTGACCGATCAGGCTGGGCGCGTTCTACTCCAACAACGCAGCGATTTTACCGGTGAATGGGGCTTGATTAGCGGGACGATCGAATACGGCGAAACCCCTGCCCAGACGATGGTGCGTGAATTCAAAGAAGAAACCAATCTGGAGGTTGAAGTTGTCCGGTTGCTTGGCGTTAATGGCAATCTCACCCTCACCTATCCAAATGGCGATGTTGCCCAATGGCTGTGCCCGGTGTTTCTTGTGAAACAATTAAGTGGTGTGTTAAATAGTGACAACAGTGAGACTGAAGCCTTAAAATTTTGGGATCCAGCAGCCGCTCCTGACCTGTTTAATCAACAACATCGGGAAGTCTTGGCGCACTTTATCGCAAATGAAACGGGGTATTTTGATTGAATCGATTGATCATTCTGCGTGGCAATTCAGGCAGTGATAAAACCACCACCGCAACCGCCTTGCGTACCCAACTGGCCAATACGCTGCTAGTATCTCAAGACGTCGTGCGCCGTGACATGCTCGCCGAAAAAGACAAACCGGGCAATCCCACAATTGAACTAATTGAAACGATTGCTCGCTTTGGATTGCAGCATCAGCGAACTGTCATCCTTGAGGGGATTCTGTCGGCAGCACGCTATGGCGACATGTTGAAAACACTCATTGCAGAAGCTGATCAAAGTCTGGTTTACTACTATGACCTCTCGTTTGATGAGACTTTGCGCCGCCATGCCCATCGCGCAAAAGCCAAGGAATTCGGAGCCGACGTCATGCGTGACTGGTATTTGCCCCATGATCGTTTAAATGTGCCGACTGAGCAGCTCATTTCTGCCGATTGGTCGCAAACCATGGTCGTCAACCACATCTTGACCGATCTGGCTGGATTGAACAATACAGAATCTGTTAAACCTATTCACTGACAAAAGACACCAACTCGCGGGCTCTTTTCCAAACTGATTTGATAGCGTCTTCTTGTCCTTAACGGCGGGCAAAATCAGCATTGGCATAATCGGGCAAAATATTATTGTTTTCATGGGTTTCAGACTAGAATGGGTTCGTAAAGGTTAGTTCATTATTAGTAATGGCTATAACGCGCTCGTCAGCACAGCAGCTTGCATGTAAGGACCCTGCTCGCAATGGTCAAACTACGACCATCACGGACAGGCCCCGGTTGCTAACCGTGCTGACTCACGCTCACTAAAAGGAGTGATTTTTGATGACAAGTTATCCACGCCGTGACCCGGTTACTGACCGGCTGCTCACCCCGGAAAATTCTGCTTTGATTCTGATTAACTACCAACCGACACAAATTGAATCCATCGGTTCCATGAACCATCACGCTTTGATCCAAAATGTTGTGATGACGGCCAAGTTGGCTAAAACGTACAATGTGCCAATTGTTCTCTCTACCGTTAACGTTAAAAGCGGACGCAATAAAGACACCATCCCCGATTTGAAAAAAGCCCTCGGCGATATACCAAGTATTGATCGCTCTTCGATTAATGCTTGGCAAGACAAAGAGTTTGTCGAAGCAGTCAAGGCAACTGGCCGTAAGAACTTGGTTATTGCGGCCTTATGGACAGAAGCCTGCCTAACCTTCCCAACAATTGATGCCTTGGCTGAAGGCTATCATGTTTATCCTGTCGTGGATGCTGTTGGCGGCACCTCACAAATTGCTCATGAAACTGCTTTACGCCGCGTTGAACAAGCAGGTGCACAATTGACCACAAATGCCCAACTGGCTTGCGAATGGCAGCGCGACTGGAACCGAACCGACACTGTACCGGATTTTGTTAAACTGCTGCTGGGTGCAGGCGACTTTATCAATTTAGGCGACTAGCTTTTTAACAATATGACATGAACGGGGCTGATTAAAGCAGCCCCGTTTCGTTTCTTATCGCTTATGATGTGTACCTGCCCATGACATCGCATGATGCCATGAACAGGTACCTTATTTTATTGGTGAGCGTGAGCCAGAGCGGTTAGTCACCGGAGCGTAAGCGGCCTCTGGCGTGATGGCCGGTCTTTGGCCATTGCGACTGAGGTCCTTACACGCAGGTGACTGCTCTGGCAAACGCGTTATGGTTAGGGGGATTCAACATGCAACGTTCTGAAACGGCACCAAAACGTTGGTGGCTACTGGTCGCGCTGGGCTTTTTTGCCTTCATGACCAATCTCGACGGTTCAATTGTGAATATTGCCGTGCCAATTATGGCCAAGGATCTAAAAGTTCCGGCCAGTCAGATGGAATGGACGGTTTCGCTGTATTTAATCGTTTTAAGTGCGCTGCTATTGCCCTTTGGTAAACTTGGCGACCGCATCGGTAAGCAGCGGATTTTTAAATGGGGCACCGGTACATTTGTCTTAGGTTCCTTGATGGCTGGGATTAATCTCGGCTTTAATTTTTTGATGTTAGCCCGGATGATCCAGGCACTTGGCGGGGCGATGACTTTGGCGAATACGTACGGGATCGTCACCTCGACTTTCGCACTTGCTGAACGTGGCCGGGCAATGGGGGTTGTGAGTACCTTCGTCGCATTGGGGGGTGTCGCTGGTCCAAGTCTAGGCGGTTTGATTTTGGCCCATTTCAGTTGGCCAATGATTTTTCTCATCAACGTTCCTATCGGTTTAATCGCATTGGGTGTCTCCTTGTGGTCTATGAACAATGGCATCCCACAACGCGGTACGTACGATGGTTGGGGGATGATTTTGCAGGCAACAGCGATTGCAAGCGGTTTTTGGGGACTGAATCTTGCTCAGCAAAGCGGTTTTGACGATCCAGTTGTCCTCAGCACCCTTGCATTGGCAGTCGTTGCTCTCATCGCCTTTATCGGCTTTGAGCAACGGCAACAAGCACCATTGCTTCCTTTGCGTATTTTCCGTGTCCGTATTTTCACACTCGGTGTGGTCACTGTCTT
The DNA here is from genome assembly GCF_000829035.1 of Lacticaseibacillus paracasei subsp. paracasei. NCBI lineage: Bacteria > Bacillati > Bacillota > Bacilli > Lactobacillales > Lactobacillaceae > Lacticaseibacillus > Lacticaseibacillus paracasei. The sequence goes on from NZ_AP012541.1 coordinate 2,909,771, forward strand.
CTTCATCTTTATGGTGCAGTTTTTCAGCACAGTGCTGATGCCGTTCTACCTTGAAGATGCTCGTGGCCTGACACCAGGTACGGCTGGCACGCTATTATCGCTTTATCCACTGATGATGGTCTTCTTCGCCCCGTTTGGCGGTTGGCTGGCCGATAAATGGAACGTCCCGGCAGTTGCTTTGCTCGGCAGCATTTTTATCGCTGTCGGCAGTCTTATCGGTGCCACGTTGAAATCAAACGCACCGTTGACCATTTACATCATCAGTACACTCCTTGTCGGCATCGGCAGCGGTCTTTTTCAATCCCCAATTGGCGATGTTGTCATGTCAGTTGTTCCGAAAAATCAGCTTGGCATCGCTGGCAGTTTCAATGCGCTCGCACGCAATCTTGGGATGGTCAGCGGCACGGCGGTTGCGACAACAGTGCTCTTTGGCACGATGAGTCAACTTGCTGGCAGCCGCGTAACGAACTATCCAACAGCACATCCCGAATTCTTTATCAGCGGTTTACAAGTTGCCATGATTGTCGCGGCTGTGCTCGCTATCCTCGGAGCCATCGCCATCGGCCTGACAATCAAACCGTGGCAGGCACACGAAAAAAACTAGTGTCAGTTTTTATGACAGTTCATCCGTCAGAACACCTCATCTTCCAATGAAAGCAGACGATTGTTTCGCCGGTAAATCAACGTTCGTGTAACAAGCCCACTTTTCCCTTCGGCTCAAAAAGTGCTAGCATAAGAGTATTGTGTCCGCTTGCACAGCGTCAGCAGACGTGCTTAGGAAGCATAACCTGAATGGCCGAGTTTTGACTGGCATGCTTACATGTAGGTTGCTGCGACTGTGGGCGTATTCTAATGACGGAGGAAAACAGCCATGAAAAAGAACCACACCTCGACAGCCTGGTTGACTTGGGGCATCATGCTGGTCGGTGCCAATCTGCGGCTGCCCATCACGATGATCCCACCGTTGCTGCCGACAATTAAGCAAACACTCGGCCTGCCTGCATCCATGGCAGGTATGCTGACAACCATTCCATTGCTCATGTTCGCGCTGGCCTCACCGTTAATCGCCAAAATGGGTAATCGTTGTGGTAATGAGTGGAGCTTGCTGGTAGCGCTGGTTATCTTGTTGGCTGGTAGCCTGCTGCGAATCATTCCCAGCCTGACAGCTTTAATTGCTGGTACTTTGCTCATCGGATTTGGTATTTCTGGCGGTAACGTCCTTTTACCTGCAATCATCAAGGACCAATTTCCCCACGCTATCGGTGCTAAAACCAGTCTTTATACCGTGACGATGGGACTTATTGCGTCCCTCGGTACTGGACTCGCAGGATTGCTAAATCAGCAATTCAACATGCAGATCACCCTGGCAGCTTTTTCGTTAGTCGGCGTCTTTGGATTACTCGTCTGGGCGTTGGCCTTTCGCACACTACCAAAGAAAGCAGCCCGGCAAGACGTCCAGCGCAAAAATATCGCCGTTTCGCGATCTATGCTAGCGTGGTGGATCGCTTTATTCTTCGGCCTGCAAAGCTTTCTCTACTATTCTTTGCTGACTTGGCTGCCAAGTCTTTGGCAAGCGGCCGGTTTCTCCCAAATCGCGGCGGGTAATCTGGCTACCATTTTTCAGCTGAGCGGGATGCCGGCAACATTATCCATCCCATTCATTGCTGAAAAGCGCCATGGCCTCTTATATAGTGTCTGGGGCATCATGCTAGGCTTTGTACTAGGTGCTTTGGGTATTCTTATCCCTGCGGCGAACTTTGGCTTAAACGTTGTCTACGCGCTGCTCATGGGCGTTGCTTCTGGGGCCGCTTTTGCCATCTGCATTGTCTTTTTCCAGAAGAAAACCGCCGATGCTTATGAAACGGCTAGTCTCTCTGGCTTTGCTCAAAGTGTCGGCTACTTATTTGCGGCGGTTGGTCCAGTATTATACGGCTTCATCCAAACGGCTACAGGTTCGTGGGATTTATTGTTGTGGCTGACAGTCGGGCTCACGCTGCTAATGTTTGTGGCAGGGCTGATCATCAATGCGAACCATCGGATTTTTCCATCAAAGATGAATAGATAGCGCTTGCAAGTTTCTATTACTTTTTTTACACTAAGCATGAATGGCTAAGGAGGTCACAAAATGGCAATGACAACGACAATTGGTAAAAGTACGGTCACAACCGGGAAACTAGGTTTAGGCACCAATAAAGTCGGCGGCCACAACTTGTTCCCTAATCTGCATGACGAAGATGGCATCGCCGTCGTGAAAGCTGCGCTTGACCACGGCATTGACATGCTTGATACCGCTTACATGTATGGTTTAGGGCAGTCGGAAAAATTAATCGGTGAAGCCACACAAGGCTATGATCGCAGCAAAATTATTCTGGCAACCAAGGCAGCACAGGATCCGCACAATGATCTCAAACCAAATAACGATCCCAAATTTTTAACGCAAGCAATTGATGATGCTTTGTTACGCCTTAAAACCGATTACCTTGATATTTTCTATATTCATTTTCCTGATGACAAAACTGACAAAGCGGAGGTGGTCAATGCCATTGCCAATGCCCGCAAGGCCGGCAAGGTTCGGGCGATCGGCGTTTCTAACTTCTCATTAGACCAAATCAAAGAGGCCAACCAAGACAATCAGGTTGATGTCGTTGAAGACAATTACAGTTTGGTACATCGCGATGCTGAGCAAAACCTGTTCCCGTATTTGAATGAACACCAGATCAGTTTCGTCCCATACTTTCCACTCGCATCCGGCTTGTTAACTGGTAAGTATGGCCTTGATGATGCTGACAAGTTTAGTCGACGTTTCTCGGCAGATCAGTTCAAGACCATTCTTGCCGCTTTGCGAGAAGTCGATGGCATCGCTGATGCCCATCAGGCAACCTTGGCTCAGGTTTTCTTGGCTTGGTACATGAAGAATCCGGCCATTGCGGTTGTGATTCCCGGTGCCCGCCTACCTGAACAAGCTACAAGCAATGCTAAAGCTTTAGACGTCAATTTACGCGATGCTGAATATGCATCTATTGACGAGTTGTTCAAAAAATTCCGTACTGAATAATCGCGCATTGTTCTAGGCTACAGACTTCGCACAATCCAAAAAGCAGCCCGCTTCCAGCATGTCACACATGCGGAAACGAGCTGCTTCTTTTTATTATCGAAAAACGGATGGTGAGCAGGCATCACTCACTTTTTGCGTCTAAATGCCCGTTTGATAACCTGCCAAAACGTCAGTGATTGTACAATTTTATCTGCTGGGAAATGATTTCTGATGGCGCGCAAAACGCGTTTCGGATCTCTTGCCGCGAAGGTATATGTCCCATTTTTCTTCGTTTTGATTGCAAACCGTGGGATCCATTTGCCTTTGAAGATCACCGACGCAATGACCAAATCAATCTCATTCCACGGGATCTGATAGAAATCGCGCACGTTTTTTTCGTTGAAAAATTCAAACCCTTTATCGCCGATCATGATCTTGCCATATGTCGGCATCCCCATGAAGGCCGTGCCTTCGACCACTAATTCGGACTTCGTGTTGATCGATTGAACCATTTTCCGCCATCCTTTTAAACTCATCTTGAACGATTTTTTACTGATGGAGACGACTCGGTCTGTTCTCCAAACGCAATTACAGTTGCAGAAATCTCCTGTTCACGCTCTAAACGCGATCGCCAGCCCAGAAACCTGCGTGTAAGGACCTTGGGCGCAATGGCCAAAGCCCGGCCATCACACCCAAGGCCGCTTACACTACGATTTCTAACCGCTCCTGTTCACGCTCTCCATTATAAAACAAAAGCCCAGACTTTGCGCCTGAGCTTCCGTGATTCTTTGTTCGTTTTAACGGTTGATATTACATCAAGCCGACAACGTGGAAGACAACCCCGACAACGAACAGGCCAAGGATAATCACAATTGGAGAAACCTTCTTCTTCAGTAACCACATGCAGAACAAGGTCAGCAGTAAGCCCATCAAACCAGGAATCAAGCTATCCAAGTTATCTTGCAGCGTTAAGACCTTATTCTTGGTCAGTGACAGACCTTGAGATTGTAATTCCAAAGCCTTCTGAATACCCTTGGATCCACTTGGTAGTGAACTCCAGTCGATGTAAGCACCCTTTTGGTTAGGTACGTCTGATACGACTGGTGTGAATTTGACAGAAACCCAACGGTTAACCAGCGACCCTAAGATAAACATCCCAAGAATCGTGGCACCCTTCGTCACTTCTTGCAACAGACCACCGGAAAGGTCTTCGGTAATCTTGCTCCCAGCTTTGTAGCCAAATTCCTGCGTGTACCACAGGAAAGCCATACGAATTGCATTCCAAAGCACGAAGTACAAGATTGGTCCCATGATATTGCCGGCCATTGCCAAGGATGCAGCTAAGGCACCAATAATTGGCTTAACCGTGAACCAGAACACTGGATCGCCGACACCAGCCAGCGGACCCATCATCCCAACTTTGACACCCTGAATCGCCTTGTCATCAATTGGCGCCCCATTGGCACGTTCTTCTTCCAGTGCCATAGTAACACCAATAATTGGTGATGCCAGATATGGATGCGTGTTAAAGAATTCTAGATGCCGTTTCAAAGCAGCGGAACGGTCTTCCTTGGTATGATACAAACGTTTCAGTGCCGGAATCAGGGTGTAAGCCCAGCCACCGTTCTGCATACGTTCGTAGTTCCAAGAACCTTGAATGAAGGTTGACCGCCACCAAACCTTGATTCGGTCGCTTTTAGTTAAATGAACTTCTTCAGCCATGTTTGTCAACCTCCTTCTTAGTAGTTGTCAATGATGTCGCCGACAGGATCACCGGCACCACTATTCGAGCTGCCGCCTTTGCTTGAGCCGCCGCCCATTTTGGACAGAGCCAAGTAAATCAACGCCAGAGAGATCCCGATGGCACCAAGGCCGATCAGGGTAATCTCTTTAACTGTTGCCAAAACAAAACCAAGCGCAAAGAATGGCCATACTTCACGGGTCGCCATCATGTTAATAACCATGGCATACCCAACGGCAACAACCATGCCCCCGCCAATGCCAAGGCCAGCGGTCAACCAGTCAGGCATTCTTTCAAGCAATGCCCGAACAGGACCAGCACCAACGGCTAGAATCAAGCCAGCTGGAATGGCAATACGCAGGCCTTGCATGCAGATCGCAATCCATTGCCACATATCAATCTTCCGGAAACTGCCTTCTTCAGCAGCTGCATCCATAAAGTGAACAATCGCGGTTGCCAAGGTACGTACCAAAGTGGTCAGCAACAAACCGGCAACAGCCAGTGGAACCGCAATCGCGATCGCTGAACTGATACCTTTCGTGCCCTGACCGCCAAGAACCAGAATAATAGCAGATGCAACAGATGCCAAAGCGGCATCAGGTGCGACAGCAGCGCCAATGTTGGCCCAACCTAAGGCAATCATTTCCAATTGGCCGCCTAGAATCAAGCAAGGTGCCAAATTGCCGGTCACAAGTCCGATCAACGTGCACGCGATAACTGGCTGATGGAAATGAAATTCATCCAAAATACCTTCCATACCAGCAAGGAATGACACGATGAGGACCAGAATGACTTGAATAAAGTTTAAAGTCATAAGTCTTCTTCCTCCGTTTCAAAAAAATTACTTCTGTGCATTCAGTTCGTCTTGGGCTTTCTTCAAAATTGCATCCATGTTTTCGGCATGGTCTGCAGGCACCTTGCGAACATCAAATTTGACACCGTCTTTTTCCAATTGATGGAAAGTGTCGATATCTTTTTGATCAAAGGCCAACACCTTGTTCGGCTGAACCTTACCAACTGAATGGGACATGGAACCAATGTTAAGTTCCTTGAGTGGAACGCCGCCTTCGATTGCTCGAAGTGCATCCTCAGGTGTTTCAAATAATAGCAATGCACGTTCCCCGCCGAAATGCTTATCGTCTTTAGCGATCTTAATCATCTGATCGATAGGAATAACATGCGCCTTAACGCCCGCTGGTGCAGCTTCCTTAATCAGATTCTTTCGCAAGTCGTCTTTAGCAACTGAATCAGAGACAACAATGATGCGTGTCGGGTTGGTTGTCTTGGTCCAGGTTGTGGCAACCTGACCATGTAGCAACCGAGAATCAACCCGCGCCAGAACATACTCAAGTGAGCCTGGCTGACCAGCATTCGAAGTAGTTGGTGCTGCTTGAGCAGCTGGCTTCGTCACTTTGTCCAGTGATTCTGGCTTGATCTTGATACCTTCACGTCCAGCATCGAGCAGATGTGCTGCAATATCCTGTGCAGAATCCATCGAAAGTCGTGAACCATACGCTTCAATCAGCATCGGTAAATTCAGTCCGGTCACGATTGCCCATTTATCCTTATGCGCCTCATAAATCGAGTTCGCTTGGTTAAATGGTGAGCCGCCCCATAAGTCGATCAAGAAAAGCACTTCATCGTCTGGGTCGAACTTAGCGATCGCATCTTCGAGGTGCTTGTGTAAGTCATCTGGACCTTCATCGGGCATGAAGGTCACAGCTTCGACTTTTTCTTGCTCACCGAAGATCATTTGACCGGATTGCTTGATGCCAGCAGCGAATTGGCCGTGACTAGCAAGAATAATTCCGACCATTTTTACGCCTCCTAAAAATTTGTGGTTGCCTTGAAAATAATATCTGCAATAAACGAAAATAATCTAAAAAACAAGGCTTCCCAATAGAATAGTATGACGTCCTTCGCACAGCTATGCAAGCATTTTCCCTTGAAAAGGGTGCATAAAAAGAAGCGCATACATTCTCTATGCACTTCTGAAAAGCGATTTCGCTGAATTGGTCTATTGGTAAGTACCAATTTTGCCTATGTTGGATTAAGCCTTTTGCGAATATTGGTCGGAATCGGTAAAGACTGGGTCCAAAATTTTAGTGCTCATCCAAATCAAAACCAAAAATAATCCTGTCGCCAACCCTGCCATAACGATCCAACTAACATGAGCACTAGCAAGGTTCGCAATCGTGAAGAAAATCACTTGTCCTACTGGCATGCCGATCAATGCTGCCAGGTTGACCACCCCTGCTGTCGTACCCATCTGCTGTTCAGGCACTTGCCGCATCATCACGGTGGCTAAACGTGGATTGATTTTGCCCATCAGATATGCTGTCACAAAGCTGAACCCCAGTGCCGCCACGATCGAATGGAGCAGGAAAAAGCTGCTGCTTAAACCCACTATGGCCGCCATCAGCAGACTTAGCAATTTGAACGTGCTCAAATGCTGCAAACCATCCTTGGCAAATAAAGCTCCAAAGATAAGGCCGACAGAAAACACAACATTGATGATTGCAACGGTGGTTCCAAAGTCGCGCAGCCATAGGTCTGGCTCCTGCACAAGCGTGATATTCATCAACCCGTCAACGGATGAGCCAAGCGTATTGACTAACATCGCGAAGAGAATAACCGCGAATAGGAATTGATTGCCAGCAAGAAACTTAAGAACTGCCCGGATATTACCGATAACTGGCTGTGACTTGCCCGTCGTCACTGGCGGTTCTGCTTGCTTCAATTGCTTTTTTCGGAAGACAAGCGTCACAGCGGCTAGTAAAAAGGTCAACGCATTGAGCAAGCCAAAAAGTGCATAATTGTGATTCAATAACACGATCAAACTGGCTCCAAGCCCTTGAAAAACCAGTTGCACGGTTGAACTCGTTGCACTTTGGAAACTTAAGGCAGTGTTAAGCTCTTTTGCGGGAATCAAGCGATGCAGGAGCGGCAGCATCAAACCATTGCCGTACTGACCTAACGAATCGGAAACAATATTGATTAAAAGTAATGATAGAAATAGCGGAAAACTGGCCGGTAGTAAAATCATGACCGCTAAACTTAGGAACAACAACATTTGTCCCAAACGGGTTGCCACCATGTGCCGAGTTTTAGCATGTGTCCGATCTGCCAGACTCCCAGTTAAAAGTGACAGCATGGTCGGCACGCTGGTTGCCATGGCGGCTAACGTCACCGCCAGACTTTTGAATGGCATAGTTGCGGCATAAATGATGAACACAATATTATAGAGGCTATCACCAATACCACTTAACAAACTGGCATTTAAAATCGCACGATACCCGCGATTGGTAAGATATTCATGCATCTCAATCTTCCTCCTCAAGGTGCTTACTGGTTTCTAGACACGCCTATGAGTTTTCAAAACGCGTCCACGGCCGCAGAAACCTGCTCATAAGGACCGCAACCTTAAATGGCCAAAACCCTGCCATTTAAGGTTGCGCCCGCTTATGCTCCGGTTTCTAAACGCGCCAGTTCACGCTCTGCTTATTTGTATCTAGAGTGTACGCAGGGTAAAATCGGATTGAGGTGAAATTCCACTATGGTAGAAAAAATAAAGGCCACAGATGGTGCGGTTTTTCGGCAGTTGCGACATAATCATCAGCTAACCTTAGCGCAAGTGGCAGACGACCATAATTCGATTGCTTTTATCAGTAAATTTGAGCAAGGCAAGTCTAATATCAGCTTTTCGCGTTTAACCCATTTGCTGTATCGCATTAATATCTCTGTCGAAGAATTTGTCTTTATCCGTGATCTTCAATCCGGCGTTGTGCCGACATCGAATGATCCTAATTTTGTGTACAACACCTTAACGCATCGCGTCTTTGTCGAAGTACTTGACTATCAGAATCGTTTTTTAACTCAGGAACCGACACCAGCAGACTATGCTTATTTCCTCAAAAAGGAGCAGGAATGGCAAGCTCGTTATGCCCAAGACCACAACCGCCAAACCCGCTTCGAGCTGATCAGCATTCAACTTTTTCGGCTAACCATGATTGATCGGGTTAACCAATTAAACCAACCATCTCCATTCAAAAGTGTCGCTGACGCTATGGCCCAACTTCAAGCTTTGGCAAAGCCAGTCGTGAGTTATCTTTATTCGGTCGAAACATGGAACTACTTTGAACTCTATTGGTTTCGCCATCTTATGGTCGCCTTACCGACAGCCACGATTCAAAACTTACTGCCACTTGCCATCAAACGCTCGGAAAAGTATCGTGCTTTTAACCAAATCCGCAATATCCGAATCAGGACACTTTTTGCGGCCTTCTCCGTTTTTATTAATGATCGGCAGCTCACCGATGCGAAAAAAGCGCTCGATACTGCCAAGACTTTATTGCATGACAGTGACGATTTGACCAACGCTGCTATGTTACTTTTTTTACGCGGTTGGTATCACGTCATCGCCGATCAGCCTGAAATTGGCTGGGAGTTGTGCCATCAGGCTATTAGCTTGGCACACATCCTTGATCAGCCTAAACAAGAACAACAGTTGCGTTATTCATTAGAATTTATTCATCAAAATGTCAACAATCCGGAAAAAAGTGCTTTCTTCCTTTAAACTTATTTATCGGCAGTTGAAGTTTCACGTGGAACTTTTGAGCATTTGCAAGACACGCTTCTGGCAATCTTCTCACTAATGGCGTCCTAATGGCGTCAAAAATCGGTACTGGAAAGTGTCTTTTCTCAGTACCGATTTTTGACTGCATGATTGCTGGCGCGGATCTTTAAGCTTCTTGGCTACACCCTTTTGCTGCTGCAAGCCGTTCAATTGTAGGAAGCCACGTCGCCGTCCATGCTGGTGCCCCCAATTGCGCCAGCATTTTTTTTAATTGCAAAAACTCTTGCCGTCCTTGTAACGCCACCACTTTGTCGGATGAATAAATCATAAGTAATCGTTTCACACAAGCAATCTGAAACTCAATGCCTAGATCACCAACAGTTGCTTGCCCGATAAGATTCAAAGCATTTCGTGCCTCAGTCAACTTACCCGCTGCCACATAGCGAAGCACAGCCGCTAGAAACGTGCGGTTAGCAAGATTAAAATGATCCTGCGGCGTGTTAGGACGTTGTATCTGATTTGAAAAAGCAGCTATCAGTTGACTCAGCTCATCCAGGCCAATAATTTTAGCCAATTGGACGGCAATCAGTCGTAATAGTAACGACCAGTCAGCCGTCGTCATCAGCAATGACTGCGCTTGTGATTGCTCATGCGGCAAAATTGAAAAGCATTCCGGCGCGTCATTATGTAAGGTCAAATGCAACAACAGGCGTTGATTAACATTGGCGAGTGGCAATTGACGTAAAATGCTGGCCAATTCCTGAACGTCAGCGTGACGCGCAGCCGCCAAATAACGTTGTAAAAAAGGTTGCTTATCCCTAGAACGAGGTTTTGCAAACACATCCCAATCTAAATTCAACTGATCCAACAACAAAAAGAAACGATCAGCAGCTAACTGCGAGGTACCATTTTCAAACTTTGACAAACTTGACACCGATAAAATGCCATGCGCTGCCATTTTTAAAGTCAGTCCTCGTTCCCTACGTAATAACTTAAATTGTCTACCAATCGTCATCTCGCAGCCCCCTCCTCCTTAAGAAACCGCTGCCAACTAGTTGTTAACAATTGAGCAAAAAATGGTGACTCTAATAACCGCAAACTGGCTAACAATTGCTCAACCGCTGCCGTTGCTGCTCGATGCTTACCGCGATGGTACACCAATAATTGCTGCTGATACCGAAGCATCAATCGGGAATAGAGATCATCCGGCGGCACTGGCATACTGGTCGCAATGGTTAGCAAGCGAACTGCTTCACTAAACTCGCGCCGATGGATCAGTAACGCAATGCTATTCGTGAGAATCGCCCACAAATATTGATCGCGCGTCCGGTGACTCTCGGTTTTTGGCATATCCAGTAACATCCCTGCCACTAAACTAACCAACTGTTTACTGTCGAAAAGCACCAACGTCGCCGCAAAAAGATCCAGCTCATAAAGTCCCCAGTGCTTAATTCGTTTTAAGTAACGCATAACGTCAGTCTTCATGGCTGGGGTTGTTTGAAAACTCGGATCACTGAACCCGTTGTGCGCCACGATGTTAATCTGATTAAGTCGGTAAAAAATAAGCCCCGTTTCCCGCCATAACCGATACTGTCGCTTAGCCAGTGCCAGTAGCGTCGGTTTCCCAGCAACAGTCGCCCGGTTCACCTGCTGGAAAAAGTTATCCTGATTCAAGGCGCGGTATCCTTGTTGGATGGATTCAACGTCTTGATCAAACCGTGTTAATAATTTCAAAACAACTGCCGCACTCAGTTGCGTTTCCCCACGTTCAAACCGCGACAAAGTTGCAGCTGTCGTAATCCCAGCTGCAATTTCTTCTAATGAATCATTTTCCTCGAGACGTAAAGCCCGCAAATATGCCCCGATTTTGACATGTTCTTCTGGCATCAGCACCCGACCTTTTTATGAGAACTTTATTAGACAAACTTAACACGTTTTGCCATTTTTTCAAAATATCTTACTACTTATTGCACCTCAAATTTGAATATTTTTGTTTTTAAACGCTGCCTAAACATGGGTGCTAGTCCCAAGAATTTTTTACGCATTTTTCTGATAGACATCAGGCAGTAGCGAAAATTCAATGGACGCGGCCATACCAGCGCCTTAGCCTTGGCGGTCGCTACTCCGAATTTTCACAAAACCAGCTCAGACTATCGAAGCGTGCCCAACAAGCATCAGAAGAGCGAATCCTTCTACTGTGCCATCTAAAACGTGTGAGCAGACGTAGAAACTGCACTTGCTCACGCTCTGCCATTATAAATTGACATCCATCCCTGACTCCGCTAAACTCAATTTTGACATTTAAATACACCACCAAGAAATAGAGGTTGCGGTGGGCAACGAAAACTGGGGAGTGCCGTATCATGTTGAACCAGTTGTAAGTGCCACCGCCGAAATGTTGCACGATATTCGGATCGTGCGCATTGGGCCATGGGTGCATAACCCATGGACTGTCGAAGCACTCGCTTCGGGGCGCTATGATTCTGGTTTATGACTAAAATCGATGGAATCGACCTTTATTGCGGTATCACAACACAATAAGGTCGATTTTTTGTTTCCAGCTCTATTTCCCACTACAAGAAGGGAGAAATGTCAGTTATGAAAAAGCATTGGGTTGCACGTTTAGGCGTGCTGGGGTTCGCCTTGAGCCTCTTACTAGGCAGTTTTGCTGCCACCCCGGTCAATGCTGCTAGTGATAGCGGCACGTTTAAAGTCGGCATGGAGGCTGGCTATGCGCCATTCAACTGGACGCAAACCACCAGCGCTAACAACGCCGTCAAGATTCAAGGTAGTCAGGAATACGCTAACGGCTACGATGTGCAGATTGCACGTAAGGTTGCCAAAGCCTTACACAAAAAGGTAGTCGTCGTCAAAACATCTTGGGACGGATTGCCACCAGCTCTAACTTCAGGCAAAATCGATGCCATCATCGCCGGCATGTCACCGACACCTGATCGTCGCAAGACCATCGATTTCAGTAATCCCTACTACATCTCCAACTTGACGATGGTTGTTCGCAAAGACAGCAAGTACGCCAAAGCCAAGAGCATTGCGGATTTTAAGGGTGCTAAAATCACCGCGCAGCTCAGCACCTATCATTATCAGGCGATCAATCAAATCAAGGGTGTCGTCAAGGAACCGGCTATGAACGATTTTCCAGCTATGCGTGTGGCCTTGGAATCCGGAACCATTGATGGTTACGTTTCCGAAGTGCCTGAAGGGATCACGGCAGAACGTGCTAATCCTAACTTGATGTATATCCATTTTGCAAAAGGTCAGGGTTTTAAAACCGATGCCAGTGACACGAATCTGGCGATTGGCTTGCGCAAGAATGATCCGAATAAAGCAAAGATCAATGAACTACTTGCCACGATTTCAAGTAAAGAACGAGCACAGCTGATGAATGAAGCTGTCGATAACCAGCCATCAACTGAAAGCAATGGCAACTGGTTCATCGCGATTATGAAGCAATATGGTCCAATGCTGTTACGCGGGACAGGCATGACCTTACTGATTTCCCTTGTTGGGACAATCGTCGGCTTTATCATCGGGTTGTTAGTCGGGATTATCCGGACAACTCCTAAGCCGAAAAAACTCGGTCAGCGCGGCTTACGCGCCGTGATCAACTGGCTGCTGTCGTTGTACATCGAAGTTTTCCGTGGCACGCCAATGATTGTTCAGGCCGCGGTCCTATATTATGGTGCCGCGCAAGCTTGGCATTTGAACATGGACCGGACCACCGCTGCCTTATTGATTGTTTCGATCAACACTGGGGCCTATATTTCCGAAATTATCCGTGGTGGGATTATCTCGGTTGACGAAGGTCAATTCGAGGCTGCCAACGCTCTGGGAATGACCCATCTGCAAACCATGATGAAGGTCATTTTGCCTCAAGCCGTGCGCAACTCACTGCCAGCTGTGACCAACGAATTTATTGTCAACATCAAGGATACGTCCGTTCTGTCCGTTATCTCTGTCTCCGAATTGTTCTTCAGTGGTGAGACAATTGCCGGACAAAGCTTCCAATTCTTCCACACCTATCTGATTGTCAGCGCCATCTATCTCATCATGACCTTCACAATCAGTCGCCTATTCCGATTAATTGAAAAGCATCTCGACGGGCCAAAAGATTACAACGTCATGACCAACCAGATGCAGGTCGAAACCCCGAAAACTCGTACGGCAAAGGAGGGCTAATCCATGGCAAACGAACCTTTAATCCAAGTCAAAAATTTAAAAAAGGCCTTTGGCAATCACGAAGTTTTGACCAACATCAATCTGGACGTGAATGCCGGTGAAGTCGTTTCGATCATTGGCCGTAGCGGCTCTGGGAAATCGACACTTTTGCGAAATATCAACCTTTTGGAAACCCCAACTGGCGGGGATATCCTTTTCCACGGAAAAAGTATTTTAAGCGATGAAGAGAAACTAAGCACTTATCGCGCCAAAGTTGGGATGGTCTTCCAGAGTTTCAATCTGTTCAATAACATGACGGTATTGCAAAATGTGATGGTTCCGCAACAAACGGTTTTAAAGCGCGATGCTGCCACAGCTAAAGCGCACGCCCTCGACTTGTTGAAGCAGGTCGGGATGGATCCATTCATCGCTGCAAAACCGGACCAATTATCTGGCGGTCAAGAACAACGTGTCGCCATCGCGCGGGCTGAGGCGATGGATCCAGAAGTGTTGCTCTTCGACGAACCAACCAGTGCACTTGATCCGGAAATGGTCGATGATGTCTTAAACACGATGACTGCTTTGGCACATACTGGTTTAACCATGATCATTGTGACCCACGAAATGGCCTTCGCGCGCGAAGTGTCCGATCGGGTCGTCTTCATGAACAATGGCGTTATTGCCGAAGCAGGCACACCGGATCAGATCTTCGGCGATCCACAGCAACCTGAAACAAAAGAGTTCTTGAAACGGTACTTGAACCGAATCTAAACCTATGGCTCGATTCTTGGGCAACAAGAGCTTGAGACATAATTCTCAGTCAAACGAATAAAAGGGAACAATTTTCCGATTGTTGTGGGAAAAATTGTTCCTTTTTAGTTTCTCGTGGATTATTTTACTGCGATTTTAAAGACCGTAGTGCCAAGGCGAAGCAATCGTAGGCCAGATGGGGCTCAGCCGTGCAAACAACACAGCGACTGGGCTTTGTCGCTGATGTTGTTAGGCGACTTCGAGACCGCGGGCTTTGCGGGCTCGAAGCGCCGTCTCCGCTCTAGCTACGCGTCGCCACCCCAGCTGGCCGGAGATTGCGGAGTTTGGCACGGCAAAGAACTTTTAACCAAGTCCCTTTTACAACGATTTTACTTTTTTGACTGCTGCTCACGCTTCTGCTTACGGTGTTCACTCCACGTATCCAAGCTCACCACAATAAGAAACAGGAAAAAGCCGCCAACGACCGATTCTAGTGTCACAATCAAATAACGCATGGCCAAGTAGCCCTTACCGCCTGTGACATCCCGATAGCCGACGTAGCCAAATGTCATGAGAATAGCCAGCCCTAAAACCAGCAACGTGTACATCAGCGTTCGTTTTAAAATGCGTTTGAATGTCGTCATGCGGTGACCTGCTTTCTAATGAGTCTTACTTATTATCTTTCAAAATCGTATCAGCTTGCTTCTGCAAATTCGTCAGTACTGTTTTGGGCTCAGCATTTTTTGAAACGGTTTGGTCCACAGCATCAAGCAAGTTATTGCGGTACGTATTGTAACCAATAAATGGCGTTGAGGAGAACGCATCGTCATAAGCATCCACTGCTGCCTGATAGGTCGGATTCTCTTTCAAGTAGGCTTGATAAGCGCTGGACTGGGTTGCGGTCTTCACAACCGGCACATAACCGCTAGCCTTAGCCCATTGCGTTTGAATCTTGGTGCTCATCAGGAATTTCATGAAGGTAACCGCACCTTTAATCTGATCAGCTGAAGCGCCTTTGAAAACGGAAATCCCATTGTTGCCCAGTACAGAACTGGCCTTGCCAGCAAAGCTTGGCATCACAGCGGTTCCCCAGTGCATGGACTTCGGCGCTGTTGCTGCAATTTGCTGAATAGTCGCACTAGAGCCAAACCCGGCAAAAATTTTACCTTGAACAAATGGCACGTTAAAATAATTGTCCAAGCCGGCAGTGACCGCCGTCTTATCTTTTAACATGGTCGTGATGGCGGTCATAGCCTTGATGCTGGCCGGTGTGTCAATTTTTGCCTGATACTTCGGCGTGATCAGGCGATTACCAGTATCATAGGCCAAGGTTTCAAATTCAAAATCATAACTTTTGTTGAATGCGACCCCAGTAATGCCGTCGTCTTTGAGCTGCTGACTCATTTTAGTCAGTTCTTCCCAAGTCTTGGGCACGCTGAGATGGTACTTATCCAAAATATCCTTGTTATAGAACATCAATCGTGTCCCAGTGGCAAATGGAATTTGGTAATATTTACCTTCATACTTCAAGTTTGTCGCAATGCCCGGATAAATGGCTTTGAGCTCATTTGCGGAAAATTGTGACTTCACCTGACTGTCAATGTTAACTAACATCCCGTCATGCACGTATTCAGGAATAATCGTATCAGTTACCTGCCCAATGGTTGGCAACGTGCGAGATTTCGCTGAAGCCAGATACTTTTTTTGTAGGTTATCATAAGACCCTTGCGAAGTAGCAACAACTTTGTACTGCTTTTGACTGCTGTTGAACGTCTTGATATAACCTTCAAGCGCCTTGTTATAATTTCCTGTCATGCGGTGCCAGAATGTAATCGTCACTGGCCCCTTCGTACTCTTTTGCGCTGAACTGCCGCTACCGCAAGCAACCAGCAGGACTGCCATCAACACTGTCGCAAACCCAAGCAACCAACGTCTCTTCATCATTTTCCCTCCATTATCGCGGTTTGTCGTGAACAGAGACAACTTGACCTATCCCTATTCGGATATAAGTGCGTTGTCGTCAACCACGAATAGTATACCAATACTTACCGGATCATGGGGAACTAAAGGCAAAAAAAAGAAAGCGTATGCCTTCTTTTTTAGCATGAAGCTATGAGATGATGTCAGGCTTGTTCTTCGGTCAATTTTAGATAGAAATTAGCCAGTGTCATCGTGCGATATGGTATGACCCAAATTGACGCTAAGCCAAACGTGATCATTTCCAACAACCACCAACCTAGGAAACTGAGGAGCAAAACGAAGAACTCCCACTTATGGCCGTACATCAATTGACGGCTGCGCGTGACAGCCTCGGTATAGCCAATTGGCTGGCCAGCATCAATGGCATCACGATAAATCAACTGGGCTTGTGAATAAGCCAATCCTTTGACAATCCCGGGAACAACCAATAACAACATCCACAGGCTGACCCAAACGACTTGCAGCAAACCGATCAGCAAGCTGCCGAGAAAATATTCGCCACGTTCAAAAATTTTGAACATCTGCGTCCAGCTAAACCGGTGATCCGACCGACCGCGCAACCCGTCAATCATAGCGAAGCTGACACCGATCATGAGCAGCGCTGTCAGCAAACCGATAAATGTCACTGCTGTCTGCCACATTGCGATGTTGTTCCAATAACCATTTGTCATCATCCGTCGGCTGCCATGAGCCACGACACGGATACCAGCTCGATGCATATTTTCATTAAGCGGGAATGGCACCAGCGCCACAAAGGCTGTCAATAATAATGCCGGTAAACTAATCCGTAAATAATAGCTAAAGTTGGGATTCAGCTCAGCCTTGGCCTGATCTTTTAAAGAAGTACGATCCATAGATATTCCCCCTCTAACTGTGACAAGTCATCACAATCCTTGGGGTTATCATAACAGAAAAAGACGGTTGAGTTATACAAACTTCAACCGGACATTGGGATCAAGTTGCGGTTCACCGGGAACAATAGCAAAGTGATCACCGCTGACTGTTAATTCTGTTTCTGCTTTAAAAAACCCACTCGTATAACTTTTGATCAATACCGGCCCCACCGGCGAATCAAGGTGTGCATCATACACATCGGGTACATTGGTACGCGGTAGAATCAATAAATTGAATTTCGCTTGTCCTGATGTTTTTGATGGCCGTGAATAAGGACCAATACCGTCATTAATATCAAGGATTAGCGCCTTATCGGCATGTAACATCGGCGCCAATCGTGAGGCGGCCACAGCAGATACATTAAGCTCCATATTTTGCCCCCAAAAGTAAAATAATCCTTGTCACCAATATTATGGCGCCCGACCGATCAAGATACAACTCTCTTGTAAAAATTTCACCAAATGCCTAAAATTGGGTTAAACTGAATTTAACCCGATGTGATTTTATTCAGCTAGGACGAGGTGTGCCATGAATATTTATTCGGCTTTAAAGTTTATCCAAATCGATCATGAGCCAGTCAATCACCTGCAAGTTGTCATCACTGATCAAAGCGGCAAGCCTGATGCCGGCATGACCGACTTATTGGCTGACTGCTTGAACAAAATTGACATTTTCGTTGACCTTAGCACAACCGATCGGGTCAGCGATGTGATTGATGACCTCAATCTGCTCACCCCGCTGCCCTATGATGTCCTTGAAGAATATCAAAAAATTCTTGAGCAGCCGATCACTGGCGTCAATATTGCGATGAAAAAGCAGTTGATCGAGTTGATTTACGCACCAATGGTTTAGGTTTGTTTATTTTATCATAATAGCGCGGCCATTTTTACCGGTGTCTTATCCCGGCGAAGATGACGCGCTTTTTATGTGCCTGCGGAATCCCTCCTTTAGTGAAAAATCTTGCCCGATTCTTGTTGTAACAGTTTCACTTAGGTCTATTTTCTGCTATTCTGACGAAAACGGAGGCGAGGAAATGGAACAAACGGGACAAGCGCTACCAGCAACCATTCAACGAATTTGGCGGGCAAGTGCTGCGTTGTGGGCGCTAGTGCTCATGATCATCGGTTTGGGACTCATTGCCGCTTGGTTTTTCTGGCATTGGCCCTTTTGGCTTGGGTTGGGTCTTATTGGCATTGCGATTATTCAACTGCTGTTCCGATTAGCACTTGTGCCGTATCGCTATCGTTTTTGGCGCTACAACATCACGCCAACCGCGGTTTTCTTGCAAAAAGGCTTTTTCTTCCAAAAAAATGAAGCCATTCCGATTTCGCGGATTCAAAATGTCACGTTAGAAGCCGGTCCTTTACTTCAGTGGCAGACACTGCAACAAGTCAACATCGAAACCGCCAGCACCGCCCACGTGATTGATGGTGTGACGCGACCAGTGGCCGACCAATTGCGCAATCAAATCCTCCAATTGGCTCAGGAGGCGCGCGATGAAGACTGACCAACCGCAACGACTCGCGCCTGTCGCGCTACTAATTATTTGGATCAGAGGCTTTATTTCGTGGTGGCCGTTATTTGTTGGCGGAGGGCTTTCAATACTGCGCGCAGACATGAGCTTCAATCAATTTCTATTGTGGGGCGGCCTAATTGTTGGCGTTTTGGTACTCACCCTCACCTGGTCAATCCTGCATTATTTGCGATTTACCTATCTTGTTGCCCCGAACGGTCTGACCATCAACAGTGGTGTGTTGATTCGTAAAGTCAATCACATCCCTTATGACCGTATTCAGACGGTACAACGGCAACAATGGTTTTTTCTAAAGCCACTAGGTCTCGAACAGGTTGCCATCGAAACAGCTGGCAAAGAATCTAAAAAAGCCGAAGGAATGCTCTCGGCCGTGCCAGTAGCCGTAGCTGATGCCATCAACCGCTACCGTCAAGGAAACGTTCAGCCAGTGACACCTGATGCGACTGATAATCAGGCTATCCCTGCTGCACCCGATCAAACAAGCACCACCGCCGCACCAGCCGCGCCTGTGGCAGATGCGGCCTATAAAATCAACGGCCATGATCTTAATCAATACGCGCTCACTTCACTAGGCTTCATCCCCATCATTTCCGGGATTCTTTGGTTAACACAAAAAGCTCAAGAATACCTGCCAGATAGCTGGTACAAGAATGCTGAGCATGCCATCACGGGCTTAGCGGTTTACCTTATTATCGGTCTGACACTTATTATTCTCATTCTAGGTTTCCTGATCTCCTATTTGAATATTATTCAAAAATACTACCACTTCACTTTGGACCGAACCGGCGACGAACTACGAACCAGCCGCGGCTTTTTTCAAACCAATACGGTCAGTGCCCGACTGTCACGCTTGCAGGCGGTTCGCTTTAAGCAGAGCATTTTGCGGCAATGGCTGCATCTTAGCACCGTTCAGGCGTTATTAGCCTCAAGCGCCGCTGATGACCAGCAAAATAATGATCTGGTCCTGATGCCGGTTATCCCAGAACGGCAAGCACTCAGCAGCATGCGGGCATTCGTCAGCTGGTTGCCGGAAACATCACCGAAACTGCAGCCAATCCCAGTTAGCAACCGCTGGTACTACATGCGCAACATGGTCCTAGGTCATCTGACACTACTGGTGTTGCCGGCTGTGCTCGCAAGCGTGTTTTGGTTGCACGTCAGTTGGTGGCTGTGGCTGGTACTGGCTGGCTTGATTTGGTTAGTCGTCATGGCGTTGCAAGGTCAATATGCGGCAACCACAGCCGCCATTGCTATTGCGCCACCTAAGCAACTTATCATTCAAGTCGGTGAAATGTGGACAAGGCAACGTTATTTTGTCCGTAAAAAAGACATTCAAGCCATGACGATCAAACAATCTATCTGGATGAAGGCGCGTGGCGTTGCCCATTTAGAGGTGCATATTCGCAAAGGCAACAGCGATCAGACAGTCAACTCCCGCTATATGGCCGTTGATTTGGCCAAGCAGATTATGACTTGGTATCAGCCATTACCATCAGTGCCGCAAGAAGGAGACAATCATGCTGCTTAATCGTATCCAGTACACCCCGCCAAAATCAAAAACCGCGTATCCATTCAACTTGCCTTGGCAAGCTTCCTTTCGTGACCTGACATTGTCGCAACCCGTCACGATTTTGACAGGCGACAATGGTAGTGGCAAGTCTACTTTGCTGAATGCTATTGCTGCTAATTACAATGCAATCCTCATGAGTGGGGCTTCCCTTGATGAGGACCCGGAATATCAAAATAGCCGTGCCTTAGCCCGTTGTCTCAAGTTGACTTGGCAATATCGGACGAAGGCAGGCTTTTTCTTTCGGGCAGACGATTTTATCTCATTCATTCGCGCAACCCGTGGCCGGATCAAATACGCGCAGACACAGCTTGAGCAACTGGCACCCGATAGTTTGGAACGCTTGCCTTATCTCAATACACTCAGTGCCATTCACCATCTTTATCAAGTTGATCTCGACAAGCTTTCCCATGGTCAGACGTTCCTTGCTTTATTTCGTGCTCGACTGCGCCCAAATGCACTTTACCTGCTAGATGAACCAGAATCACCGCTCACGCCGGAAAATCAGCTCAGTCTATTAGCCTTACTACATGATGCGGTAGAAAATGGCTCGCAGTTTATCATTAGTACACATTCGCCGATTCTCATGGCCTATCCGAATGCGCAACTACTGGCGTTGGGTGACACACTAGCACCCACTCAATATGATCAAATCGAACATGTCGCTTTTCTACGTCACTTTTTAGATGATCCGCAACGATTTATTTATCACCTGTTAAACGACTGACCCGTTGCAATCACGCACCTGGCTGTTCTAAGGTGGGGGCGAGCGATCTCCAGCGCGGGTAACTACGCTGGAGATCGCGTTAATGAGGAGGAATAATATGCTGACTTCATCTTGGATCAAACAATTACCGCTGACCGCCATCACGCAAGTCACCCCGGTTGGTGGCGGTGACGTCAATCAGGCATACCGGATCGATACGGCGACAAAGCCTTACTTTTTGCTGGTTCAACCGGGTTATCCTGCTGATTTTTATGCTGGCGAAATAGCTGGCTTAAAAGCATTTGACGAGGCACAAATCTTAGCACCGCGTGTCATTGCTAATGGTCAAATTGAAGGCGATGGTTTTCTGCTACTCAGTTTCCTTACCAGCGGCAATGGGTCGCAACGCGATTTAGGGCGATTAGTCGCGCATTTGCATCAACATCATGAACCAAATGGCCGATTCGGCTTTGACTACCCTTATGCGGGCACCAGCGTCTCATTTACCAACACCTGGACCGATTCATGGGCAGATCTATTCATTCACCAACGCTTGGACAAACTCGCCGCACACCTGCTTAAAAAGGAGCTGTGGCAAGCCGACGATGAAGCAACCTTCCAACAGGTGCGCACCATCATCAGCAAAACACTGGCCCATCATCACAGCGATGCTTCCCTGCTGCACGGTGACTTATGGGGTGGCAACTACATGTTTACTGCCGATGGTCAGCCAGCTCTGATTGATCCTGCAGCAGTATATGGTGATCGCGAACTCGATATCGGGGTAACGACAGTTTTTGGCGGATTCACCCAAGACTTTTACACTGGCTATCAAGAAGTCTACCCACTTGATGCTGGTTATCACTTCCGCCTTGACTTTTACCGGCTGTATTATCTGATGGTTCATCTTGATAAGTTCGGCATGGGTTACGCTGGCAGTGTGGCCGCAGTGATGAATCAAATTCTCGATCATGGCTTAACTGAATAAATCGCTTCGCTATGTATTTTCGAAACGAAAACTATTTCCCAGGAAATTAAAACAGCAAAACGGCCAACCCACTAGTTGATGGATTGGCCGTTTTGCTATCTTCTAAAAATCAATATTTAAGCGTTCAGCACCTTGTTCAGGAAGCTCTTGGTCCGTTCTTCCTTTGGATGCTCGAAAATGTCTTCAGGCGTGCCTTGTTCAAGGATAGTACCATTGTCAAAGAAGACAACCCGATCAGCCACTTCTTTGGCGAAGCCCATTTCATGAGTCACGATGACCATCGTCATGCCTTGCTTGGCCAGCCGCCGCATAACACCTAGCACATCGCCGACCATTTCTGGATCCAACGCACTGGTCGGTTCATCAAACAGCATGATATCAGGATGCATCGCCAACGCCCGCGCAATCGCGACACGTTGCTGTTGCCCACCAGAAAGCTGAGCTGGCATCGCATCTGCCTTGTCCGTCAAACCAACAACTTCCAACATGGCTTTTGCCTGCTTGATGGCTTCCTCCTTGCTGGCGATTCCCAGCTCGGTTGGCGCCAAGGTCACATTACCCATCACTGACATGTTCGGGAACAGATTAAAATGCTGGAACACCATCCCGATTTTTTCACGAACTTTGTTGATGTTGGTGCCTTTATGGGCAATATCTTCACCATCAATCAAGATCTCACCGCTTGTGACGGTTTCAAGACCGTTGATCATGCGCAGGACGGTACTTTTCCCCGCACCGGATGCCCCGATCATAACGACCACTTCATTGTTCGCCACATTCAGATTGACACCCTTGACCACATCATTGTCACCGTAACTCTTGTGCACATTTTTCATTTCAACGCGATAATCGCTCATGCCTTCACCTTCTTCTGAACCCAGTTACTCAGCCAGGTCAATAACGTAATAATAATCAAGTAAATCAAGGCGACCATCGTCCAGATCTTGAACCCTTCCATGTTGCGGGCAATGATGATCTTCCCGGTTTGGGTCAGTTCCAGCAAGCCGATGATCGACAGGATTGAGGTATCCTTCAATGTAATAATAAATTGGTTGATGAAACTTGGAATCATGATTTTGATTCCTTGCGGCAAAATAACCTTCCGCATCGCTTTACCAAATGGCAGGCCTAGACTTCGCGCCGCTTCCATCTGGCCCGGATCAACCGCCTGAATACCGCCCTTGACGAAGGCCGCTGTGTACGCCCCTTCGTTCAAGGTCAAAGTTACGATCCCAGCAATGAATGCTGGTACTTTTGATCCAATCAGGCTTGGCACCCCGGTATAGATAAACAGAGCCAAAACCATCAGTGGAAGACCGCGGAAAATGTAAATGAAGGTCGTCGCGACCCCTTGGGCAAATTTATTTGGCAAGACGCCTAACAACCCAACAAGAATCCCAACCAAGGTAGCGAAGAAAATGGCGACAACTGTGAGAACCATTGTCTCTTCCAAGCCGCTCATTAAGGTGCCCCAGTTAGCCTTCAACAAACCGAAGAAAGAACGATCAGTTGTTTGCGCATTGCCAGCGGCAGTTTTTTGGGACTTTGCACTGCCGTTGCCAAGATAACGTTCAATGATCTTATCGTATTGGCCGTTTGCCCGAAGTTTCTTCAAACCAGCGTTAAACTTCGTGATGAGCGCCCGATTATTCTTCGAAGCTGCGAAGCCGTATGAACCTTCACGGGCTGGCTTACCGATAATTTTCAAGGCCATGCCATTGTTGATCCCGTATTGCATCACCGGTTGATCTTCAAAACAAGCAGCTGAATTACCTGTGATGACGTCCTGATACATATTGTTCGAATCATCAAATGTCACCGTTGAAAAACCGTATTTGTCTTTAATACTGTTGGCATAATCCGCAGAATCAGTCCCGGTCTTAACCGCAACTCGCTTACCGCGCAAATCTTTTAGCGACTTGATAGTCCCTTTTTTTGCCACCGCCATGACCACGCCTGATTTGTAGTAAGGATCACTCATCAAAAACTTTTGTTGCCGCTCAGGTGTAATCGACATGCCAGCAATGACACCATCGATTTGCTTAGCTTCAAGTGCCTGAACCGCCGCATTGAATCCCAGCGGCTTGATCTCAACTTTAAAACCTTCCGTTTTGGCAATTGCCTTAATGAGATCAAGGTCAATGCCGACGTACTTGTTATCCTGGTTCGCAAACTCAAACGGTGCAAAGGTCACATCCGTCCCGATTGTATATGTTTTTTGTGCCGCTGCCACTGACTTGCCGGGTAATAAAGCTCCCAGCATTAAAGGCAGGGCGATTAGCAGCCCTAGCAGCCATTTTCGTTTCAACCCTAACACCACGCTTTCTATGATATCCGATTGCAAACTCGTTTAGCTTGCAACAAATGCGCTTTCTGCCCACGATCAGGCTGACTTAAGCGACCTTAATTAAAAAAACTACTTTTTATGCTAGCGGAAAGCAACAGTCGCTGTCCAGTCCTGATGTTAGATTAATTGACATTTGTCACATTATTTTACGCCAACGGTCTAGGCCTCCATACGCCGTTGAACCCAATTACTGAGCCAAGTTAATAGCGTAATAATGATCAAGTAAATCAAAGCAACCATGGTCCAAATCTTAAAGCCTTCCATGTTGCGCGCAATGATAATTTTCCCAGTTTGGGTCAATTCAAGAATACCAATGATTGAGAGAATGGACGTATCTTTAAGGGTAATAATGAATTGGTTGATGAAGCTCGGAATCATAATTTTGATCCCTTGTGGCAAAATCACGCGCCGCATCGCTTTTCCAAAAGGCAATCCCAGACTGCGTGCGGCTTCCATTTGACCATCATCAACCGCCTGAATCCCACCTTTGACGAAGGCCGCGGTGTACGCACCTTCGTTTAAGGTCAAGGTGATGATCCCAGCCACGAATGCCGGAATTTTTGAACCGATTAGACTTGGCACGCCTGTGTAAATGAATAAGGCCAATACCAGCAGCGGCAATCCGCGGAAAATGTAGATAAATGTCGTGGCTACACCGCGAGCAAACTGATTTGGCAAAACGCCAAGCAAGCCCACAAGAATCCCGACAACGGTTGCGAAGAAGATCGCGACAATCGTCACAATCATGGTTTCTTTCAAGCCACCCATCAAGGTTCCCCAGTTTTCGCGCAATAATCCGAGAAAACTGCGATCACTATCTTGAGTCTTGGCACTGGTTTGTTTTTGGGCGGCTTGTGTGCCATTGCCTAAATACTTGGCAACGATTTTGGCATATGTACCGTCAGCTTTGACCTTTTTGAGTCCGGCATTGAATCGTTGATCAAGATGATCGCTACGATCCTTTTGTGTTGCAAAACCGTAATAACTGGCCTTACTTTCTGGACCAGCCAGCTTGAGCTTCAACCCTGTGGCGATGGCATATTGCAGAACCGGTTTATCATCAAAACAAGCGACCGAATTGCCAGTGATGACGTCCTGATACATATTGTTGGAATCATCGAAGGTCACCGTGGTAAAACCATACTTTGCCTTCAAACTTAAAGCATAGTCTGCGGCTGCCGTCCCAGTTTTCAAGGCCACACGTTTGCCGCGTAAATCCTTCAAACTTTTGACTTCGCTATTTTGCCCCACGGCCATGGCAACCGCCGTTTTGTAATAAGGATCACTCATGGCAAACTTTTGCTGCCGCTCAGGAGTAATCTGCATACCAGCAATGACACCATCAATCTGATTAGCTTCCAAGGCCTGCACAGCTGCATTGAACCCCAAAGGTTTGATATCAACCTTGAAACCCTCGGCCTTTGCAATTGCCTGCATCAGGTCAATATCGATCCCGACATACTGATTATTTTTATCCGCAAACTCAAACGGGGCATACGTGACATCTGTACCGATCACATAAGTTTTCTCGGCCGCCTGCGTTGACACCGGTGAGCCTAGCACGACCGCCAGCATCAACGCCATGACCCCAGCAACGCACCACTTCCAAACTCGTCTCATGAAAACACCATCTTTCTCATTTAGTTCCTGTTTCTTTCAAAAACTGCTAATGACGCATGCTACTTCAATTCATGTGTTTTGAGACCTGTAACCCCAGCTCCCATTCACAGCTTACAAGTGTACCGATTTTTCTAAAGGTTGTCTACGCGCAAGAAAAGCAAGATTGCTTTATACTAAGAGAAACTTAAAGAAAAATGTGGTGACCTTATGTTTAGCTACCTAATCGACTATGATTTGAAACTTTCCCTACCGCGACCGGAAATCGACGGTCCCCTTTTATTCGAACAAATTGAGACTAGCCGCGATTCGTTGGCTGCCTACTTGCCTTGGGTCGCAACGACACTGACTGCCGACGACGAAATCAACTTTTTAAATACAACACTCAAGCTTTTTGGTGCAAGGACTGCCTTGCATCTGACCATTTACCAAGCCGATGCTCCAGTTGGCATGATCAGTTTGAACACGATTGACACCTTGGTTCGCCATAAAGCCGACATTGGTTACTGGCTAACCATTCCCGAACGCGGCAAAGGCATTATGCACAAATCCATTGAAGCACTGGCCGATATTGCCTTCCACGATTACGACTTAAATAAGCTAACCATCAATGCCGCTGTGGCAAATCGCGCGAGCAATGCCGTTGCCGAAAAAGCCGGCTTTCATTTCGATGGCACTTTGCGTCAAGACGATCAACGAGCTGACGGCACCTTCTTAGATGTGAATACTTATTCGCTGTTGCGTTCGGAGTGGGCTTAATTGTTTCATGCGAAACAATTGTCACCTCCATCTCACCACGCCATATGAAAACCCCGCTTGCAAAATCAGCATGCGGGGTTTATTTTTGCGCCCTATTTCTAATTAGGTCAATGTACAAGCAGTCGCAGCAACGCTGGCGTCACAAAGCCTTCGATTAAGGCAGCAACGGCAATCATCGGAATGATGATGCAAACATACTGTAATGCAATAGCCTTCGCATCTAACGACGACTTTCGATAATATGGATCGGCAAAAAAACGCTTGATTGACTGGCGAAGGGCCTTGTTGACTTGAGCAGCGAGCGCGACGCCGATAATCAAAGCACTCATCTCCAGAATACCATGTGGCAAAATGCCTAAGACAAACGCTGCCAAAGCTCCACCGATACCCAGCTTAGCGGCATAAATGCCTAGCACCAAGCCGACAGAAGCACAGGTGAGATAATACGAAATCCAGTATAGAAAAGGAATCGGAATCATACCAATGATCATGAGGCCAAAGGCAACGCGTTCGTTATTCACTAAAATGGCCCAAAATGCACTGAGACTGTCGTGAGTATTAGCAAACTTGCCAGAGAGGCCAGTAAAAATACCACGAACAAAGTTGGGGTTCGCGCCCATGACCAGATATGTCACCAGACCAACAAAAATGGTGACACCAAAGAAAATGAGCCAACCGATCAATAGATAATGGCCAATAACATTCAAATTGTATCCAAGCCGTTTCTTCATAGGTTGCCCCTCTTTCCTAATAACAGATGCTAGGGTAAGTATACTCCAGGGTGGAAAGGGTGGCTATTTTGAGGGTTTGGCGGTATGTATCATTTTTCTTCTAATCAGGCCTTCTCCTATTATCCAAGCTGAGTGTCCATCAGTTCTCACTAGCCGTTACTTAATCCAACATCGTGCCACGAACTGGGACGTTTGGCGTCGCCTATTTTCTTGTTCTGCCTTAGCACTAAAATTGAAATGACGCTCTGAATAAATGCCTTTATAAACTATAAACAGCGTTTCACATCTTTCGCCATGCCAGCCGTCAGTTCGCATGCTTGCTGTTTAGCTTTTTTTCGTGAATAATGACGGCATGGAGGTGTCATGATGGAAGTCAATGAAGCACAAGCCATTTTTGATGCAGCACGGGATCAAGTAGCGACGATTGTGGTGGGCAAATCAATGCCGATCACATTGACTTTCACCGCCTTACTTGCAGGTGGTCATGTGTTGTTCGAGGATATTCCCGGTGTTGGGAAAACCACCCTCGTTCAAGCGATGGCCAAAACCTTAGCGGTGCCATTTTCCCGCATTCAATTCACACCTGATATGCTGCCAAGTGATGTTCTTGGCACATCAATCTTTAATCGGGCCACTAATCAATTCGAATTTCAAAAAGGACCTATTTTTACCAGTATTTTATTAGCAGATGAAATCAATCGCGCCACGCCACGAACACAGGCCGCCTTGTTAGAAGCCATGGGTGAAGGACGGGTTACAACGGATGGTCATACCTATCAGCTAGCCCCTGACTTTTTTGTCATGGCAACTGAGAACCCGACTGATTATGCAGGGACTTACCCGCTCCCTGAAGTACAGTTGGACCGGTTCATGCTTCGCCTCTCACTTGGCTACCCAGATGCTGACGCGGAAAAAAGTTTGCTGCTAACGCCTGATCGTAAAACGATGATTGCTCAATTAACACCTAGACTAGACGCATCGTTACTAGCTGAAGCCAAAAAACTCGTGGCTAACGTGACGGTCAGCGATGCAATCGCCAGTTACGTTCTCGCGCTAGTACAGGCAACCCGACACGACAATCGTGTTCGGCTAGGTATCAGCCCGCGTGGTGGCATTGCCTTGGTCACTGCCGCCAAAGCCTTCGCTACGCTTAACGGACGTACTTACGTTGATCCAAGCGATATTCAAACGCTACTCGATCCTGTTTTTGGTCATCGGCTCATTGCCAAGGATCCGACACTTTCGACGGCAACGATCTTAGCAGATATTCTGCAAAACACCGCCGTTCCGATTCGGGGGTGAGCACATGAACTGGCGCAACTTTTTTATCAATGCTGGCATTTTGCTTGTGCTCAGCCTGCTGATCGTTTTTGGCGTGGCATTTAACTCATCTACCAGCTGGTTTGCCAGTGACTTTGCTATCCTGATACTACTACTTGCGATACCGCTATTGTGGCCATTGAAAAACACACTGCGTTTCACAGCAGATAATCCTGACATGATCGCCGATAGACCGGTAACGCGCCTTTTCACGCTGACTCATGGCAGATGGCTACCTAATCTTTTTCTGCTTGACAGTGCCAAAACACATACATGGCATTTGCCAATCGGACAACGGACAGCCAAAATCAGTTTAACCTTACAGCGCGGCATTTATGAGCAGTTACCGATGACCGTCACCGTGACTGATTTATTCGGCTGGTTTCGTAAAACATTACCCTTGCGTTTAGCCACACCGATCACTGTTGGCCCCGCACGCAGACCAGAAGCTGCCGCACGAATTGCAGATGACTTTTCGCAAAAAATGTCTGCTGCTGACGCTGGCTTGCCCAGTGACCGCATTAAAAATTTCCGCGATTATTTCCCGGGTGATAATATTCAACAAATCGCTTGGAAAGTCAGTGCACATGCCGATACGCTGATTGTTCATGACGATAAGCATGAAGGTCAGGCCAGCTGAACATTGCTGTTGCTAATCACACCAACGCTGTCACTCGAGCCTGCCTTGAGCTTATTCGCAAGTCTCATGGACACAGGCATCTTCAGCGGGAACGGCTATCTGCTAGACAGTCGGTTAACCTCCGTCATACAAGGACGGCAAAACACATCGCTAGCCAACTTTGAGCCTGACGGTACCGCCACGCCTGATTCTTTAGCTGCTTTGACCACCCCACAACATCAGCATCGCGCCTATCTTATTTTAACTGCTGATACACAGGCCGCAGTGCCTTTCACACATGCACTGGCTCCGGCTGCTACAACACTAGTCGACTTGTCTGGAGGTGATGACCATGCCTAAATGGCTACAACGTCTCCTTACCATTTTGCTGACATGGTGGCTATTGGCACTTTTTGTACAGCCTTTCTCGGTGATTAATCCGATAGCACATCCTCGTGAACTCGCAGGCTATGTTGTCATCATCAGCTTAATTAGTTATCTTGCCGCATTATGGCCACGGGCTTGGCCAATTTGGCTAACCACTGCTTTCTTGAGCATGATCGTTGGCCTTTGGGCAATACTGCCGCTTAAACAGCATTTTGGTCTTACCTGGTTTAACACTTATGTCCAAACCTTCAATACCGCGACTAGGCGATTTTTGCAAGTTGGTGGCGTGGATGTCCCTGCGACCCTCAGCATGACGTTGATTGTAGCTCTTGTCGCCTTTCTACTATTAATAACCGTTGTTCTCCAACTTTATCCTGGCGCAGTGGCCATTGTGCTCAGTTATTTACTTGCTGTACATGTTTTCAATGGCAGCGACCTGACGACACAATTTTTCCAGCTCGCTGTTGTCACCGGGTTGTTGGCTGTTTTGCACCTTTATCACACCCGCTGGCGAGCGTTTTTAATTGGCAGTCTTAGTATTGTTGGCTTAACCCTTGGACTCATGTGGCTCAGCACCAGCACTCCGTTGAATGACTGGTTAGCTAATATCTCTGTTCCTGCGCGCGAACGACTCAATCAGCGAGGCTTCTATGCCAGCCTTGAAGCTTACGCTAACGGCTCAGGCCGCACAGGATTCACCGAAAACAGTCGTGTTTTAGGCGGTCCGGTATATGATGATCCCACACCAGTATTCACCGCCACCAGTCGTGAAGCTCATTATTATCGCGTCGAGGTTGACTCATTTTATACAGGAACGGGTTGGCGACCATCTGCATTTCAGACGCAAGCTGCTCCTTTAGACGGTGCTATTATGCGTGATCCATCGGCTCGAGTCGATTATGGTCAAGCAACGTCAGTGAAACTAGTTTTTAACGGCGGTAAAACCTTTTTGCCATTACCGTATGGGCAATTAACTTTTACTGGCGGTAAACCAGACCCCACGACCGATTTTTTGCTTAACTCAGCCACACAAAGGATAACTGCGAGCGATGATCAACGCTTCGAACGCCTTGATATTCAGGTGCAGCAAAAACAGTTTACCGATACGCAACTCGAAACTGCTACGAGTTCAACTCAGTTAATTTCATCTAATTATTTACGGCTTCCTAGTTCACTACCGCAACGAGTTAGAACACTGGCAAAAAGAATCACGGCTGATGCCAAAACGCCTTATGAAAAAGTCATCGCCATTCAAACTTACTTGCGCTCAGATCCGCGCTTCACCTATTCAAAAACAGATGCACAGCAAACACCGGCAAATGGTGACTATGTTGATTACTTTCTGTTCGATTCACCTATTGGTTACTGTGATAATTTTTCCAGTGCTATGGTTGTCCTATGCCGCAGCATTAACCTGCCAGCACGATGGGCAAAAGGATTTAATACTGGCACTTTTGAAGGCGGAAGTGGCGCGAACAAACAATACATCATTCGCAATAGCAATGCACACTCTTGGCCGGAAATTTATTTCAACAATTTAGGCTGGGTTCCCTTCGAACCAACACCAGGATTCAGCAATCCGGCCACCCCTGATGATCCTGTAATGCCTTCCGCGGCAAGCAATACAGCCTCACAATCAGCCAGCAGTTCAGCAGTCAGATCAGCAGTATCTTCGTCAGAATCGCGTTCCATTGTGAGCGCCTCATCTACTCAACCGAAACCGTCTTCTCGATCGTCTCTCGGCAGCTTTCATTGGACAGCTATCATCGTTTTGACTGTCGTCTTGACTTTATGCATTGTCTTAATCTGGCAACTACCAGCGCTGGTGGCGTTCACCATTAGTTTCAATTTGACACAGAGAAACTTTCCCCGCCGTTATCGTTTGTTACTTTGGTCATTACGGCGCGTGACACGACGCCGGTCAAGTCAACCATTGACAGTCTATGCACACCGCATTGATACACGATTAGGCGATCAACGACACTTCACCACGCTCACGCATGCCTACGAAGCTTGGACATTTGGACATGTCGCAATTCATCCTGATCCGCTCACAACATCCCTAAAATCCTTGAGCACGCAGCTAGCCCAATACGCACGACGCAAATTCCACGTGAAACAAAATTAACTTTACGCAATAATCGTTCCACATGAAACACAGCAGCATTTCTGCTGTGTTTTTTGAGTGTTTAACAAAAATACTCGGTTTTTACATACCACTAATGCCGGTACTATTTCCAAAAAAGTTTCCCTTACTTTCCTAGAAATTCTCGTTAAATTATTCATCCCTATTCATTGTCATAAGCACCATCTGAAGGTTTCACACGAAACATAACACCTATTATTCATGGAAATGTCACAATTCATTCTTTTCCGGCTCGTCTACCCCGTGAGAACCTTGCTATACCAACATTTAACAGAAAATCCTTGCACTTACTAATAAAAAGCGAGTATGATAATACAAACAGTTTCTGAGTAGACCTTAGAAATTGTTTGGCCCCTGCTGCTATTCTTTTAGCAGCCGTGCCTTTTCGACTGGACTCTGCAGTTAGATCGTGACGTACTCAGAAGAAAGGGGGGAGCCGCTGACTTTAGCGGCGAACACTTATGAAAGTTATGATCGTACTTGAAAACATCGTCATGGACGGTGTTAAACGCGCATCAACTGTTTTAGGAAATGATCTCGTTCCTAGATTGCATAATTAAAGTTACCACCCAGAAAATGTGAAAAAAGACCTGTCCGTTCTTGCTAAAATGGTGTTTGCATAACATACCATCTAGAGAGAAGGACAGGTCCCATGGCCATTATAACCTTAATTGAACGATCTCAGATAGAACTGATGCAACACCACACGATTCAATACATCGCCGCGACCTTAGGCCGCTCTCGTATTTCTATTAGGCATGAGCTTCACCGTTGCCCTGAAGGTGATTACTGCGCCATTATAGCTCAGGATCATGCCGATACTTGTCGGCATCGTTGTGGTCGGCACTCGATTTTAACGCCTAAGTTGAAGCGGATGGTAACTGAGAAGCTAAACCTAGGTTGGTCCCCTGAAATGGTCGGTTATGCCGTTCACTGTGCGCCACACACGATTTACCACTGGATTTATCAAAGACAAGTCGATTTTCAGCCAAGC
Organism: Lacticaseibacillus paracasei subsp. paracasei; assembly: GCF_000829035.1. Taxonomy (NCBI): domain Bacteria; kingdom Bacillati; phylum Bacillota; class Bacilli; order Lactobacillales; family Lactobacillaceae; genus Lacticaseibacillus; species Lacticaseibacillus paracasei. Next base: position 2,942,637 of record NZ_AP012541.1, read on the forward strand.
CAACTCTTTGATCACGGTAAACGTCATAAAAGAAGACAAGACCTTCGGTCGCGCTATAACCAAGCAGTAGGCACCTCAATTGAGATTCGCAGTGAGTCAGCTAATCGGCGAACCGAAAAAGGACATTTAGAGATGGATACAGTTCGCGGTGGTCGCGGGTCAAAGGCTGCTGTTTTGACCATTGTCGATCGGGTGACACGTTTAATGGCGACAACTAAGCTTGAAAACTTATCACAAAATGCTGTTCTCAAGGGATTTGCAAGACTGATGGTGGACTTTCCGGGTCCGGTTCGATCAGTGACGGTTGATCACGGTAAAGAGTTTTCCTGCGATCAGGCGCTTACAAAGCGCTATCGGATACCGGTTTACTTTTGCCACGCCTATCACCCGAATGAACGGGGCACAAATGAACGGTTCAATCGAGAACTTCGCTACTATTTCCCGAAGGGAACACAGTTTGATCAGGTTTCAGAGACCGATATTCAACAAGCCACAGCGCTTATCAATAACAAACCTAGAAAATGTCTCCGTTGGCAAACCCCAGTTCAAGCAGTGAGCAAGCCTCTTTCTAGGTGGTAACTTTATTATTGCAATCTAGGCGTTAAACACTATGATGTCAGTTTCTATAGTTTAGCAGATGCCCCTGCATATTTTGAATTGGACGCCCCGCTACTTATTGCCCCGCGTCCGACAGATCCCAAGTTGCTTAACTTCTTTGGAAGCGACCCATATACACATTATCGTGATCAAATCAATGACTTGATTATGACGATTCGTGACCAGCATTTTCAGGCTGTGATTTTGCCTGCTGGTTTGACGACCAGCTTCGCACCGCTCATCAAGCAGGCATTACCAGATGTCAATCTGATTGGCTGGATGCACAATAACTACGCAACGTACATGGAAGATTACTACGTTCAAATGCAAGCTGAGTTTGAAGGCGGCTTGCAAGCTGTTGATACCTTGGTCACCCTCACTGAAAGTGACCTAAATTCTTACAAGCGTTTCAATCCGAACACGGTTAAAATTTACAATCCCCTCACCCTTAACCCCACTGGTGAGGCAAATCTCGACGCGCACCGGATCGCCTTCACTGGGCGCATTGCGATTGCCCACAAAGGTATCGACTTCTTACTCGAAGCCGCCGCATCTTTACCAGATGACTGGCAAATTGCGATTGCCGGCTCAGGCACTGATGAAGATATGAAAAATTTCTACGATTTGATTGACTATTTCCATGTGGCCGACAAGTTAATCTACCAAGGCCCACTGAAAGACCAAGCCTTACGCGATCATTATCGTAATGCTTCAATCTTCGTATCGACCTCTCGTTGGGAAGGTATGCCGTTAGTTATCGGTGAAGCCATGGCTTCTGGCTTACCTATCGTAGCAATGGAAAATACTGGCTCACGCGAATATCTTGGCAACAATGACTACGGTTTACTCACAAAGGCACAAGACGTCCCTGATTTCGTTGATAATCTCCAAAAGATGATGTCACAGCCAGCATTACGGCATCATTATGCCCATCAAAGTCTCGAACGTGCCAGTCACTTTAGCCCCGAAACCATTGTGAGTCAATGGATGCCGATTATCGAACATCAACCAACCCGTGTTTCAGTTACTGGTTAAACAAGCCCCGATGCAAGCGCCTGTTGCATCGGGGCTTTTTTGTGAGCGCGTTATGATGATACACGTACAATCCCGATTAAAAATCGGCCCATAACGACTGTAGTTTGGTCATGACAGCCAAGATTCGGTACAATGAGCTTATCTTAAGTATGGAGGCTCTAACCAATATGGAATCAATGAAGCAAAGAATGCTTGGTGGCAAACTGTATAAAGCAAACGATCCAGAAATCAGCGTTGAGAGTCAGCGAGGCAGTGATCTCGTCTGGCAGTTTAATCATTTAGCCCCTGATAAAAAAGCAGAACGAGCTGCGGTTTTAAAACAATTATTTCATGCATTTGGAGACAATAACTACATTGAGCCTCCTTTCTACGTTGACTACGGTGCTCACACGTCAATCGGTGATCATTTTTATGCCAACACAGATTGTGTTTTCTTGGATACCGCGCCAATTACCATTGGCAACCGGGTTTATTTAGCGCCTAAAGTGAGTTTATTTACAGCCGGCCACCCAATTGATGCCGCTATCCGCGGTGAAGATTTAGAATATGGTAAGCCTATCAAAATTGGCGATGATGTCTGGATTGGCGGCGGCGTCATTATTAATCCAGGTGTGACCATCGGCAGCGATGTTGTTATCGGTTCTGGATCGGTGGTCACAAAAGACGTTCCTGATCATGTCATCGTTGCTGGCAATCCTGCTCGCATGATTCGGCGGATTACTGATAAAGATCATGCCCAGTGGCAACAACAAAAAGATGAGTTCTTAACCTGGCAGCAACAGGCTGATGAAAGCCAACAATCAAAGCAGTCTTAACTGACCATTAACGGAGAGAACAATGTTCAAATTAATAGCAACAGACATGGACGGCACCTTTTTGAGAGACGACATGACCTATGATCGCGATTTTTTTGCGACGTTACATGAAAAAATGCAAGCGCAAGGCATTCAGTGGGTGGTGGCCAGTGGTAATCAATACTTTCAGCTGACTTCCTTTTTTGAAGCTTTCCCTGATACGATTTATGTTGCTGAAAACGGCGCCTACATTCGCGATGCTAACAAAGTGTATGCTTTAAGTTCTTTTGAAAACGGTGCCATTCAACCAATTCTGACTAAACTAACTAGCATACCTGATCTCAAAATTCTTGTCTGTGGTCAATCAAGCGCCTATGCCCTGAAAACTACTGATGCTGCCCATATCGCAACGGCACGACAATACTACAAGCAATTACGTCTAGTTGATACTTTCGACAATCTCGATGATCGCATTTTAAAATTTGCCATTAGTTGTCCTCCAGAAAAAACCGCGGCTATTGTTGCCGAAATGCGCCAACTGTTGGTTGGCTTGGGAGAACCGACAAGCAGCGGCCACGGCGACATTGATATCATTCAGCCCGGGATGAACAAAGCTGCCGGATTGGCAACACTTGGTCGGCATTTAAACATTCAACTTGCTGATATGTGCGCTTTTGGCGATGGCGGCAACGATTTAGAAATGCTACGGGAAGTTGGTCTTGGTGTGGCGATGGCAAATGCAACGCCAGCAGTACTGGCAGTCGCCGACACAACCACTAAGAGCAATCAGGAACAAGGTGTCTTGCAGTTTATGCATCATCTGTTATCTGAACCCTGAAGCCTTGTTGGAAGAAGCCACTAAAAAGGAGGCCGCATGCATCTCGATTTTGCGATGCATGCGGCCTCCTTTTTTGTGTTCCACGTGAAACTCACTCGAATACGCGGACGTTTCATGTGGAACTAGGCTTAACAAATCCCTACTTTTCAGCAATTGATAAGTCTGGCACTGTTTCCTGATTCGTCATGACCATTGGCGAAAACAATCGCGCGATCATCGCAGCCGACAGCTTATGTTCCGAGCGCAACAAGTCAGGAATAGCAACGTGCTGCTTCATGCTGTGCTGAATCAATCTAGCCGTCGCCTCATAACCAAGATACGGGCTTAAAACTGTGGCACTGATAGCCGAATGGTGAACCGCGGTTTCACACTGCTCACGATTAACCGTCAGCCCAGCCACACAGTTTGACGTTAAGGTTGCAATGCCGCGAGCCAAGTACCGCTCCCCTTGCAACAAATCACAGAAAATAATCGGCTCAAAAGCATTCAGTTCAAGCTGTCCGGCTTCGGCTGCCATACTGATCGTGACATCTTGGCCAATCACCTGAAAGGCAATTTGATTAACGACTTCTGGAATGATAGGATTGACTTTTCCTGGCATAATCGATGAACCAGCCTGTTTTGCTGGTAAATGTAACTCATTAAGTCCCGCCTGTGGACCACTGCTTAACAAGCGAAGATCATTGGCTACTTTTGACAAATCAGTGGCAAGTCCCTTCATAGCACCAGAGAAGGCCACCAAAACGTCGCAGTTCTGCGTTGCATCAATAAAATCCTCAGCTGGCTTCAATTGCAGATCAATCAATTGATTAACCTGACGAATAATATGACTACGGTAATAAGGCGACGCATTCAACCCAGTTCCAATCGCCGTACCGCCTAAGTTAACCGCCTGTAAATCGGCCGCAGCCCGTGTCAATCGGGCTAAGTCTCGACGGAACAAGCTGGCATACGCGTGAAAACTGTGTCCATATGTTGTAGGAACAGCGTCTTGCAGTTGCGTGCGGCCCACTTTAACAACATCCGCAAACTCATGTGCTTTAGCGTCCAAGGTTTTTATCAAAAACGTTAATGCTTGTTTCAGCGGTGGCAATGCCTGTAATGCTGCCATCTTTCCGGCTGTTGGATAAGTATCATTGGTCGACTGGCTCTGATTAACATCATCATTTGGATGAACGCGAATCGTTTTGAGCTCAGCGCTGGCCAAGTTGGCGACGACTTCATTGACGTTCATATTCACGGAAGTCCCAGCGCTACCTTGAATCGCAGGCGCGACCAACGCATCTTGATGTTCCCCCATCAGCAAGCTGTTGCACGCAGCAACAATCGCCCGCGACTTTCGAACATCTAACGTACCTGCAGCTGCATTCACTTGTGCAGCTGCTTTTTTTATGATGATCAGACTTTTGAAAAGTAGCGGATCAGTCCGCTCTGTACTGATCGGGAAATTCGTTAGCGCACGGGTCGTGTGAATTCCATATAAGACATCCTCATCAATTGCCAACTTACCAATACAATCTTCCTCGATACGCATTGTGAACTTCCTTTCGTATACCAATATTTACTTTATCAGTATAATCGGGTAAAAACATGCGTCAACGTTTGTTGTTAGGTAGTCTGACAACACCTATAAAAAGTATACCAATTTAAAAAATCACTGTGATGAAGCTTAAATGCGTTAAACGTATTCATTTAACAGGTAACCGTCCGCCGTCACGCCATTGCCCGATCATTTGCTTTGCCTGACAAGCGTTAGCAAACTTTGTCAGCCGTTGACGAAATAATTTAGGTTGGTGACTTTTGATTTGAATCGTGTCACAACGGACTCGTTGATACAAAGGCGGACACGACTGAAAATACTGCCACGCACCCGGACGACGTTTAAGTGCTCGAATAATTCTGGGATCAAACTTGAAATGACGCGGGTTCATATCAGGCAAAACAGCATACCCAGCTGCCGTCATCTTCCCTAAGTGAATCATGCGGCGACATCGTTCTTTATTCAATTCCGACCACGCGCTCCCCACTTTTCTTGGTACAAAGCGCTGCGATGCTGGTTGATCAGGTGCCAACTTTTTGTAGGTACTGTCGATCCAGCCAAAACACATGGCTTCTTCCACGGCGTCAACATACCAAAACGTGTCATCCTGTTTCGGTACACCACGCTTAACGTCTACCCAACATTCCGAGGCGTCTTGATAGTGAGCTGTTAACCAACTACGAAATTGGTGGCGATTTGCTACCGTTAGATGATTGACGATTTTTCTAGTCAATAAATCCGCCTCCTCACATAACAACTTTCAATGGTCATTTTACAAAAAAATCTACGCGACGTATTTATCCGCGTAGATTTTTCACCTAATTTATTGATGCTGAATTGCCCATCAATGTCCCTGATGTTTTTCTAAACGTTTCGCCTGCTTCTTCAAGCGAACCTCACAAGCGTGCTGGTCTTTCAGTTGCTTGCGTCGTTGCTTTTTCACCTGCAAATTTCGCTTGTGTGCTAGCTTCAAAAAAGTTGTTGCTTGGGTCCTTTTAGCGTTACGGACTTCTTTTCGAGCCTGACGACTACGCCTTTTTGGACTTGTTGTCATCTGTAACTTGGGGAGAATAACATCCTGTGCGGCTACCCAATGTAAGTCTTCCCATCGTTGTTGAATTAAATGTAACAACTCACTTGCTGTCGGGGCTTGTGTCCCAAATGTGACTTTAGCAACACGATACGTGTCTCCCATTGTTTGTTCGAACAATCCGCGATAAAAAGGTCGTTCAAAATAAACTGTTAGCTTGCCTTGAATTGTCAAACTAACACCTCCTTTAAGATTTTCACGCAATCTGGACATCCAAGGAGGAAGGATACTGACAGCCTAAGCCGCGTCTGGACTACCAACCAGACTGTGTTTTTGATAGCGCAATGTTATTGTCTGACTTTGATAAAGGTCCTGTCAAGCCAAGCTAGTGTATGACAATATCAATGTCTCTTACCAAGTGCATATAAGTCCGTTTAGCCTCACTACTACATAGGTACTTAGTCAGCTGTGGACTGCCTTGTCAGCCATCGATAAGTCACTACTTCCGTAAAAATAAGCAGTAGTATCCCAATAACCAGAATGAATCCTTTCATAGATATCAATTCATGTCCAGCATGTAGCTCGTCATGGTGACAAGGCCGCCCAACAAAAGCAAATGCACGGGAAATAATCTCCGATATTTTTTTGAAAGCTTCATTTTTATGCAACAACTCGTCAGCTTTTAAAATTTTTGCTGTCACCCTATAGGACCGACATGCCAAGATTTCGAGTCATTTCTTCACCTCCTGCAGCATCTAGTGTAACGGACGACACGCATGATAACGTCAGAAAAAAATAAACGTTCTGCTTTCTATGATTAACGTCAATATTCAAAAAACCTCCCCACTAAGTTGACCCTTGCCAACCTTGTCAGGAGGTTTCAATATTGCTTTTAAGCTTCTGCTGTTGCTTCTGCCGCGTGCCGGACACTTTCCGCCACGACTTCCGCAACATCCCCGTCAAAAGCATTAGGAATGATGTTGGTGGTCGATAGCTCTGCATCCGGAATCAAACTTGCGATGCCCTTCGCCGCAGCGATTTGCATGTCAATGGTGATCTTGCGTACGCGTGCATCCAAAGCGCCACGGAAAATGCCTGGGAAAGCAAGCACATTATTGATCTGATTAGCAAAGTCGCTCCGCCCAGTACCGACAATATAAGCACCTGCTGCCAATGCCTCATCTGGGAAAATTTCCGGCTCTGGATTAGCCATCGCAAAGATAATCGGCTTGTCGGCCATTGTTTTGATCCATTCTGGCTTCAAAACATGTGGCGCGGATACCCCTACGAAAACATCTGCACCTTGCAGCGCATCTTCCAAGGTGCCAGTCCGATTTTCATGATTCGTGATTTTCGCAATGGCGGCATGGTGTGGCGGTAGTTGATCGGCATTCTTTTCAGCTAAGATACCAACCTTGTCGACCACCATGATATGCTTAACGCCAGCGGCCAAGAAGCGCCGGGCAACAGATAGTCCAGCAGAACCGCCACCGTTGACAACGACCCTGATATCGCCAATATCCTTTCCAGCGACTTTCAGTGCATTGTATAGCGCGGCAAGAACCACAATGGCAGTTCCGTGCTGATCGTCATGGAATAGCGGAATATCTAGCTCCTCGATCAATCGTGCCTCAATTTCAAAGCAACGCGGCGCACTGATGTCCTCAAGATTAATCCCGCCAAACGTTGGGGCCACTGCCTTAACTGCTGCAATAATCTCTTCAGTATCTTGCGTATCAAGCACAATCGGAATTGAATCAACTTTTGCAAACCGCTTGAACAGCGCGGCCTTGCCTTCCATGACTGGCATAGCAGCTTCAGCACCGATGTTTCCCAAACCTAATACTGCTGAACCGTCGCTAATAACTGCCACTGTGTTTTTCTTGGTCGTCAAGTCATAAACCAAAGACTTGTCTTTTGCAATTGCCGAGGAAACCGCACCAACTCCCGGTGTATAAGCAATACTGAGATCATCCCGCGTCTCAATCGGGACCTTTGAGACAACACTGAGTTTGCCGCCAAATTCTTTTGCCTGATCCAGTGCCAGTTGATTAAAATCTTTCTTTGCCATGATTCTTTTCCCCCTTGTTTAAAATGCGCTCCCAAGTCCTGAAACTGGACTGGTCCACGCTCCGCCTAAACGCGATCGCTGGCCCTGAAACCTGCGTGTAGGGACCTTGGTCGCAATGGTCAAAGCCCGGCCATCACGCCCTAGGCCACTTACTCTCCGGTTTCTAACCGGGCCGACTCACGCTCTATCTAATTATGAAAGCATCCGTAGAATCGCGGTCATTGAGATAACAGTGATGGCACCACCCAAGCGTGTTGCGACCTGCGCAAATGGCATGAGGTTCATGCGGTTCGCCGTACTCAGAATCGCCACGTCGCCGGTCCCGCCCATGCCGCTTTGACAGGCTGTCACGATGGCCGTTTCAATCGGATTCATATTCAAGAACCGAGCCACAAAGAAGCCGGTTGAAACAACCGTCAACACAACACTGATCACGACGATAAAATATTGCCAACTTAGCATACCAACCACATCTTTTAGCGGAATGTATAAGAGACCAAGTCCCGCCATCAATGGGAAAGTGAAGTTACTGGAAATAAATTTATACAATTGCTTAGCGCCACGTTGCGTTTCTCCTGGGATAACGTTGAGATATTTCAAAATTGCGGCAGCAACAATCATCAGCACTGGTCCTGGGAAGCCTGTGATGGACTGAAGCAACATGCCCAAGATGAATAAAGTACAGGCGGTCAAGACGCCAGCGCCCATCATTTTCAAATCAATTTCGCCGGTATCGTCTTTCATCGCATCAGCGAGATCATCTTCGGCCCCGTTTAATCGAACCAGCTGCCCTTGGCCTGACAACTCTGGCCGCTTTTCCCCTAATCGATTCAATAAACCTGAACACATAATCGCGAAAAAGTTTCCAATAATCGTCGCCGGAATAAGCTGAGCGACAAGCGCGCCGCTGGTCGTGCCTGTGATCGTGCTGTATCCTAGAGATAGCGGTAAAATACCTTCACCAATACCGCCTGCCAATACTGGCGTGACGATGAAGAACATCGTGTGTTTCCATTCCAAACCTAGTAATACGCCAACCAGTGTCCCGACACCCATTGCAAGAATCATGCCGAGCATCATTGGAATAATCATCCGCATCAATCCTTGAATCAGAATTTTACGGTTCATTCCCAAAATACTGCCGCAGACAAGACAGGCAATATAGAAATAAAGAAAGTTTGCTTGTTTCATGAGCATGTCTGCAGCTTTTAACACATTCGGATTCATCGCATTGTAGAAAACGAGAATCGAAGGTACCAACAGCGATAAAATCGCCGGACCGCCAAAGTTCTTCACAATCGGAATATTGGCTCCGATCGTACCTAATAACCAACCCAACGTCAGAATGACCGCAAACCCGCCGAGCATGTTAACTGGCAGTTGCTGCATCACACCGGCAAGGACGATGATCGCTGCCATCACGATATAAACTGGCAATGGTACCGACCCTACCTTGAAGTCCATCCACTTTTTCTGCGGACTCGTTGATTTGTTGGGTGTAACCGTCTTGTTCTCCATGTTTCCTTACCCCCAATCTTTTGTTACTTACAGCATATTGTAAGCGCTTCATCAGGGGAAGGTTATTTAACTTATTAAACCATAAACCCATTTATTTAAGCGATTGTTTTACTATTCACAAGATGGTTTCTTTACTGAACAGGAGTATGATCATGACAATAAAAGGATGGCGGTTATGGGGCTGGCTCTCATTAATTTTTACTTCCACCTTGTTATTAACGGTTCTAACTGTTTATGGTTTGACCATGCTGGAAAACCGTCAGCAATTTGAAAGCCGTGAAGGTCAATTGTTGATCTCAATTGGCCGTCAGTTAGCAAAGGATCCCCGTGTAACCGCCGCACTTGAAGCAAACAAGGCTGATTCAGCCACGCGCACCTACGCAGGGACTGTCGAGAAAAATTTTGATTTAGATTTTGTTGTCATCATGAATATGCAAGGCATTCGCCTGACGCATCCCGATCCCAAACAAATCAATCGACATTTTCAAGGTGGTGATGAAGTGACTGCCTTGCGCGGTCATGAGCATGTTTCGGTTCGGCGCGGAACCTTGGGCCGCTCACTGCGCGGATTCGTCCCAGTGTATCGCCAAGGCAAAGAGATCGGTGTTGTGGCACTAGGCATTAAGGTCACCTCACTGCAAACACTCATCAAGACCTCGCAAGATGGCTTCCGGCTGGCGCTATTCGCCGGTACGATCATAGGCCTGCTGACAGCGTTTTTAGTCACCTACTATATTAAGCATCAGCTTCATGACCTTGAGCCCAAAGAAATTGCTAGGCTGCTTGAAGAACGCAATGCAATGCTTGAAGAAACCAAGGACCCTGTCATTGTGATTGATTTGCACCAAGTCATCATGCTCATCAACAAAGCCGCTGCCAAGCTGCAAAATCACCTTATCACCGAAAGCGCCTTTATTGGCCAGCCATTGACGACCTTGATTGCCAACCCTGAACGTGTCAATCTGAATGTCAAAACCGAGCAGTTTTATCAACAGGATGGCCAGGATTATCTTTTCTCTGCCGCACCTGTTATGGTGAAAAAACAAAAAATAGGTTACCCTAGATTGCAATAATAAAGTTACCACCTAGAAAGAGGCTTGCTCACTGCTTGAACTGGGGTTTGCCAACGGAGACATTTTCTAGGTTTGTTATTGATAAGCGCTGTGGCTTGTTGAATATCGGTCTCTGAAACCTGATCAAACTGTGTTCCCTTCGGGAAATAGTAGCGAAGTTCTCGATTGAACCGTTCATTTGTGCCCCGTTCATTCGGGTGATAGGCGTGGCAAAAGTAAACCGGTATCCGATAGCGCTTTGTAAGCGCCTGATCGCAGGAAAACTCTTTACCGTGATCAACCGTCACTGATCGAACCGGACCCGGAAAGTCCACCATCAGTCTTGCAAATCCCTTGAGAACAGCATTTTGTGATAAGTTTTCAAGCTTAGTTGTCGCCATTAAACGTGTCACCCGATCGACAATGGTCAAAACAGCAGCCTTTGACCCGCGACCACCGCGAACTGTATCCATCTCTAAATGTCCTTTTTCGGTTCGCCGATTAGCTGACTCACTGCGAATCTCAATTGAGGTGCCTACTGCTTGGTTATAGCGCGACCGAAGGTCTTGTCTTCTTTTATGACGTTTACCGTGATCAAAGAGTTGGCTTGGCTGAAAATCGACTTGTCTTTGATAAATCCAGTGGTAAATCGTGTGTGGCGCACAGTGAACGGCATAACCGACCATTTCAGGGGACCAACCTAGGTTTAGCTTCTCAGTTACCATCCGCTTCAACTTAGGCGTTAAAATCGAGTGCCGACCACAACGATGCCGACAAGTATCGGCATGATCCTGAGCTATAATGGCGCAGTAATCACCTTCAGGGCAACGGTGAAGCTCATGCCTAATAGAAATACGAGAGCGGCCTAAGGTCGCGGCGATGTATTGAATCGTGTGGTGTTGCATCAGTTCTATCTGAGATCGTTCAATTAAGGTTATAATGGCCATGGGACCTGTCCTTCTCTCTAGATGGTATGTTATGCAAACACCATTTTAGCAAGAACGGACAGGTCTTTTTTCACATTTTCTGGGTGGTAACTTTAATTATGCAATCTAGGTTACGTTATCTTTCTACGAAACGCTACCGAAGCGATCTTTGTCGCCGATCAGTTGGCCAACACCACCGCCTATGCCAACGCACTGCAAAGCCAGTCACATGAATTCATGAATAAGCTGCACGTGATTTACGGCTTGGTGGCAATAAAACAATATGACGAATTGGCCATCTACTTGCAAGATTTGTTAAAACCAGAGCAGGAATTTGCAAATTGCTTGGCCTTGCTGGTCAAAAATCCACTCGTTGCCGGCTTCATGATTGGTGAACGCGAAAAGTTTGCCGAGCGCAAAACGACCCTCGACTTTGAAATTTCCCCCGAACTACCACCTAATCCTAATACCCAAGAAACCAAAACGCTGTTAACATTAAGCCGCTATCTACATTTCGGGCTACTGCAGCACGATTTGCCGGACACCATTTTGATCCAGCTAGAGTACGCACAGAATCGTCTCACGATCGCCTATCATTTAGACGAACCAGCCAAACGAACGGACTTTATCTCGCTTATTCATCAAGACTACTTCCAACAACTGCTGACGGAGTTGAACGGCTCAGTCACCGTTAGCTCAACCGATCCGCTGACACTAACATTAACTGTGGACTACCACGAGGAGGCTCAAAATGACGAACATTCTAATCGTTGAAGATGATCCAATGGTGCAATTTATCTACCGCAATTATTTAGAAAAAATCGGTACTTTTGACACCATCTACTCTTCAGAAACCATCGCTGAAGCCAAAAAACTCTTGTCCAGCCGATCCATCCAACTCGTTTTACTCGACATTCGCCTCAAAGACGGGAACGGCATTGATTTTTTAACCGACCTGCGCCGCACCAAACAAACCGTTGATGTCATCCTCATCACCGCGGCAAACGAGGTCAACATTGTCAATGTGGATGTAAGCTGATTCCTGAGACAACTTTTAAGAGAGGGTATAATGAATAAATCGTCTCTCAAAAGGAAGGAATTTTTACATGCCAACTCGTTACGACAAAGAATTCAAACAAAACATTATCAACCTATATAAGCAAGGCGAATCAGCTGCTCAACTGGCCAGAGAATATGGCATTGGCTATTCAACAGTTCATAAGTGGATCCAGGGCCAGGCCAAAACTCAATCCGGTAAATCGCCAGACGAAATCAAAGCGATGGAAAAGCGACTGGCTTCGCTGTCTGAGGAGAACGAAATCCTAAGAAAACCTCAGGGAAACCCGCCCTGAGGTCTTTTTAGTTAGTGGCCACTGCCACTTACTTGTCTTCGAGTCTAAATTCATAGCCAAGTTCGTTTCGGTAATACACCGGTGACATGGCACCACCACAATCTTCACACACAAATTGAGGCGGTTGATCAGGACTATACGCTAAGTCACTTCCATCAAGCATGATCACAATCTCTCGTGGTATTTCCTCATGCTTGTGGCATTTCTGACAGATAAATTCGACGTTGTCGTTCCCAACTGAAGCGGCATCGGTCATATGCTGCTGCTTCTGCTTGCTTGTATTTGGTTTGATAGGCTTCTTTCGCAATGTTTTGATTTACCTCCAACATGTAGTGGCGTGCTTGTCGATCTTTCGCATATTGTACCTTGAGGCGCCCATTTTTGGCCACACTCGTCCCCATGAACTCGAAAAACTCCCTCAATTTTCAAGGCAAGTGCAACGATGATAACGAATTCTTGATAGTGGTCTAGGCTGTTACGCCATGCATCGGTAGTAATCGCATGGGCGAAGATAGTTCAGAATACGTCTGGGACGATGGTTCAGTGCGGATTGGACTGCTTGAATTTCAACCAGGGTAACTGCTCTGAGAGACTTCCCTTTCGGGAAGAATTCCCTAAGCAGTCCATTGGCGTTCTCGTTTGTGCCACGCTCCCAAGGCGAGTACGGATGTGCGAAGTAAATCTGGGTTCCAACAATCTCTGATAACTTGGCAAACTCGGAACCATTGTCAAAAGTGATACTCTCAAATTCCTTGGCCCCGTAGTCGTCGATCGTGTCCTGCAAGGCTTTAAGGCAGGTGCCCGCATGATAGTCAGGAATCTTGACGATGATCTCAGTCCGGCTGTACCGTTCTGTGAGCGTCATTAATGCTGGCTCATCAGCTAAGCGAATACCCTTGACCAAGTCGCCTTCCCAATGTCCCACGCCTGTGCGGTCATTCACGGCCGCAGGACGCAACTCGATTGAGTCGCCGTATATCTTCTTATTCTTGCGCTTGTGGGCGTTCTTATAGCCTTTGATGCGGCGTCGGAGCTTCTTGGGAAGTGTCATGTTGTCTAGCTCAAGCAGCCCGGCGTCGATGTAGCGATACACAGTTGTCGTTGAAGGGCAAGCCTTGCCCTGGTCGCGATAGAAGTGTACGAAGCTATCAACGCTGTGTACGCGCGGCTTACGAGTAAGCTCCCTGGAGAGAGCCTTGAAGAACGCACGGCCGGTCTTAAGAAAGGCGTAGTGACCGGTTCTATCGCGTTTACGGTCGTGCATGGCTTGGGCAGTTTCCGCAAGATAGACTTGATGCGAGTGACGCTTCGAGTCGAGCTGAGTTACAGATCCACGCGTGATTTCTCGTGAGATTGTCGCTTTACTGCGATGAAGCTTCTGTGCAATCACGGTCGCGGTGTCACCAGCAGCCTGAAGGGCCTGAATTGTAGCACGGTCGCTAAAACTGAGTTGTTGGTAATGCTTGTGAGTGTTAGTCTGAGAGTGGGTCATGAAGATTCCTGCTTTCTTGTTTAGCTAGCACTAACAAGAATAGGTCTTCATGGCCTTTATGGTCTAGTCGTCAGGGTGTTGCACTTGAATTGTAAACTGGGGAACTCGAAAAACTCACCACAATCGGAACATTTCAAGGGATCATAACCAAATACTTCGACTGTTTTTTCTGTCCATGACTTAACCCTCATAACCTGTTTCAGTTCGACCAAGCGCCGCCTAACGGCTTTTTGATACACTGCCATAACTTGTTTCATTAATGTCTTGATGCGTCGACTGTAAATGCCGTAACGGCGAATCGTTTTAAAATGTCGATCGGGAATATGCCGAGTCAACACCCCAATGAAGGCTTCTACTGACATTAAATGCGTCTCTTTGCGATTGGTTCGTTTATCTTTGTACGAAAAGAGCACAGATTCGCCGTCGTACATGACAATTCGATCCATGGCGATGGGACCCCGCTTCATGTAACGGCTGATGTATTTTAGTAACCCTTTGAGGTGTGTACGACTTCGCTTTGGGGCATTCACGTAAAAGCCTTCCGCATTGGCTTTGTAGGCTCGTTGTAAGCGTGGTTGAACTCTTTTCTTATCCCATGGCGAGAGTGTCCGGCGAATTAGCTTAAGCACTGCATTTTGCCAGTAAACTCTTAGGCGCTTATACGGAAGATAATCATAGGTCTTCCACTGTCCATCCGGGGTAATCCCGCCCATCGTGACCACCATATGCACATGCGGATTAAATTCTAGTTTTGATCCAAAGGTATGCAGGGCGGCCACCACACCGCCCTGTACCTTCCTATTCTTTCCCAACGCTTCCAAAACTACTCGCGCCGCTTCATCCATCAAACCCTTGAGTAGCACCGATCGATATTTGTCCATGAGAAAGATCTCGCGTAAGCCTTCATCAATCGTAAAGATCACATGTCGATGATTAACGGCAAACATATCATGTGCAACCAAATCGCTCCATCGCTGGCTTTCGCCCACAGCACAAGTCGGGCAAAACTTGCCTTTGCATTTTAACGCAATGAGTTTGGTGCTATGACAGCCTTCACAAACAAATAAGCGATAGCCTTTCCGAATATCACCACAAGATTCAAATTTGGTAGATTGTAAAATTAATCCGAACGCTGTTCGGACAAAAAAGATCAGCTTCCTTTAAAATGGTGTTTACCACAAACCCATCTTTTAGGAGCTGATCTTTTGTCTAGTATAACCTATTCCGAACGAATTAAAATCGAAACCTTTTGTGAACTAGGGCTGTCCAATATCCAAATGGGCGTTCGGCTGAACCGATCACCGTCAACAATTTCTTATGAATTATCTCGATGTCAACCTTATCAGGCTGAATTAGCACAAACAGATGCCGAATACAAGCGATCACGATGTGGTCGGAAAACTAAGCTGAGCGATGAGTTAAAGCAAAAAATTCTCAACCATTTACGTCTAAGCTGGTCACCAGGAATGATTGCTCACGAATTTAAACTAGCTACTAAATCTATTTATAATTGGCTAAATCAGGGGAGAATTGGTTTCTCCTTGAATGATCTACCTGAACATGGCGTACGCCAACGGCGTAACGTTGACCAACGATCCAAATATAATCAATCTTTGGGGCGATCAATTGAACAGCGTCCCATGATGATTAATCAACGTAATCGCATCGGCGATTTTGAACTAGATACAGTCGTTGGTCCTCGTGGGCATAGTAAGGCAGTTTTATTAACTTTAATCGATCGAAAATCACGGTTCCTTTGGGCATACCGGTTAAAAGATTGGACGACAGCGACTGTTAATGAAGCACTAACTAAGTTCCTAACCACTTTTAATGGTCCGGTGCACAGCTTTACTGTGGACCGTGGCACTGAGTTTAGTGGGCTAGTATCACTTGAATCACAATATGGTATTAAGACCTATTACTGCCATGCTTATACTCCAGCTGAACGTGGTAGTAATGAACGCTTTAATCGGAATTTACGTTATTTTTATCCTAAAGGGACTCGTTTTGAGCACATTAGTGCTCAAGATTTAACGACGACGTTACTCCAAATTAACCAGCGACCGCTTAAAATACTCGACTGGCAAACACCGTATCAGGTTATGCTGACAAATTTGTCCAAAAATTCGGATTAAATTTGCAATCTACCATTTGGCAACTTCTTTTTTGACCACCGGCCGAATTCTTCGTCCATGATTCTTCAAGAATTTAGCCCAGTTCTGATGTTTGTCGAAAAAGATCGTCTGAAGAATATTCTTTTTCATACCAAAATTTTACCGAAGTTTTGACGGGATCAAAAGTAATTGAACCCTTGAGTACCAAGGATTCATGAACCCCAAAATTTTATAATCCCTTATACGTTAAAAAAAGCCCTGGGCTTCCTTGCGCAGAAGTAACCAATATCTTTGATTACATTCACCAAGAAAGCCATCACCACCAGGTAACCAAGATGTGCCGAATCCTCGGTGTTTCCAGAGCTCAGTATTATCGTTATCGATCCCCCAAAACTTCAAAACGCCGGGCCGAAGATGCGGACTTGAAACAACGGATTCTGCGGATCTTTGCGGAATTTAAGCAGCGATACGGTGTTATGAAGATCCACCATGAATTGAATCTGGAACTTCAACCACTGCAGCTTCGGTGCAGTCCACGACGGATTTCCCGGCTCATGAAGGAACTGGATATCCACTCCGTTACCGTCAATAAGTGGAAAGCGGCTTCGGCTTCCAAAACCAAGGTTGAACAGCGTCCCAACTTGCTTAAGCAGGATTTCTCGACCACTGGTTTAAATCAAAAATGGACCGCTGATATGACCTATATTCAAACGAAGCGTAATGGCTGGTGTTACTTATCAACCATCATGGACCTGCACTCACGACGGATTATCGGCTATTCGTTCTCAAAAAAGATGGATACTGATTTAGTCTTAAAGACCCTTGAAAGCGCGGTTAAAAATCGAACCATTACTGGGGACCTGATTATCCATACGGATTTAGGATCACAGTATACCAGCGATAATTACAATCAACGTTTAACTGAACTACATATCCGCCACTCATACAGCCGTAAGGGTTGTCCGTATGATAATGCGCCAATGGAATCCTTTCACGCTTCCCTCAAAAAGGAATGTGTTTATCCAGTGCCGGTCTTTGAAGATTATGAAACTGCCGCTGCCGTCCTTTTTGAATATGTGCATGCTTTCTACAATAGGAAGAGAATTCATAGTTCACTGGGCTACCAGACCCCCTTACAAGTTGAAATTGCAACACTTACGAGCCAAATGGCCGCCTGATTTAATGCTTTCCAGGGTTCAAATAAGTTATTAATCGCGATTAATGATTTATTTGAGCTGTGGAAGGTAAACGCGGTCCTGAATGTCTCTTAAAATCTGTCTCAAATATTGACTTCAATCCACTGCTTATGAGAACCAAGTGACAAATATTCACCTAGTCAATGGATACAAAAATAGCCACCTCATAATGAAGTGGCAATTTTGTGTTAGTCATGTAGCTTTTCTTGTAGTTTATCTCCAGCATTATCAATGCCCTTAGCTGCGAAGACTGTACCTGCAACTAAAACACCGCCAACGATGAGAGTACTAGCAACCATAAACTTAAATGCAGCTTTTAAAGCGTCCATAAAGATGGCCTCCTATCAGTCTTTTGATCTGCCAACAAAGAAGGAGACTACGGCAACAACAATAATTGCGCCGATAATTGAAGGAATCAAAGCCATTCCTGCCAGCTGTGGCCCCCAATGGCCTAAAAGTCCCTCACCAATTGCAGAACCCACTAATCCTGCAATGATGTTAGCAAACCAGCCCATCGATTTGCCCTTGCTAGTGATAGCACCAGCAATTGCACCAATAATAGCACCAACAATTAAAGCCCAAAGAAAATGCATGATAATTCCTCCTTTTTGGTTATATTGTCTCTATAGACGAACACAGTATAACATACAGTAGCAACAATAGATAATAAAATAGCCGCCCATAATGGACGGCCACCGCCTGCCAAGCAGAAATGAACTCCGTGGTTTTCTCGTGGTTTTCTTTTATTGATAATCAATGATAACCAATGACAATCTGGTTAAAATAAAAACCAGTAACGACGCTGTTTTGACAACGTTTGCTACTGGTTGATAACGCTATTCTGGGTGGTCAGGGGATCGAACCCTGGACCCACGGATTAAGAGTCCGTTGCTCTGCCAGCTGAGCTAACCACCCATGCTGCTTATGTCTGTCGCGCTTCACGACTTAAATATAATATCATGTACCCCTTACTGGCGCAAGTGTTTTGCAAATCTTTTTTCAAAGAATGTGACAAAAAGCTGACTGCTGCATTGTGTCATCAAGCGGTTAGGCAGCGATTTCGTCGGTTACTGGCAATTTGCTGATGGTCATTTGACGAGTGGTTGTTCACGCTCTTATTTCGTGATAATGTGCTCGCATTCGCCTTGCATGTAAAGACCTTGAAGTCGAATGACCAAAACTTGGCCATTTGGCTTCAAGGCCACTTACACTCCGGTTTAAATGCGCTCCTGCTCGCGCTCACAAAAAAAGACGGCCATCGCCGCCTTTTTTTCACTAACCTATTCTAGAATAAAACGTGAATGGATTGATTGCTGTTGATCAGTTTGATCGCCTTGCCAAGCATTGGACCGACCGAGATCTGATCTAAGCCTTCGAATTTGTGCTTAGGATCGAGCTTAATGGTATCAGTGATGACGACCCGCTTGAGTCCCAGATGCTTGATGCGATCAACAGCGCCACGGGAGAATACGCCGTGGGTGGCTGCCGCGTAGACATCAAGTGCACCTGCTTCACTCAGGGCTTTGTAAGAGTCCACGATGCGATCGCCGGTATCGATTAGGTCATCAATCACGATGGCGTGCATGCCGGCAACGTCCCCGATAACCCCGATGTGCTCTTGATCGCGCTTATCAACAATAGCAATTGGCGTATGTAATTCTTCAGCCAATGCCCGCGCTTGCTTGGTACCACTGTGATCAGGCGCGATGACAACGACATTATCGCCAAGATCTAGCTTCTTGAAGTAATCACCGATCAAGTGGTGGGCCTTGAGATGGTCAACTGGGATATCGAAAAAGCCTTGAATCTGATCCGCATGAAGTTCAACAGCAATGATCCGATTAACGCCATCCATCTCCAGCATGTTAGCAACAAGTTTGGCTGTGATTGGCTCACGGGAGCGCGCCTTGCGATCAGCCCGTGCGTAGCCATAATAAGGAATCACGACATTAATATGGTGAGCACTCGCCCGCCGCAACGCATCAACCATGATCATAAGTTCCATGAAGTTCTCATTAACCGGATCAGAGACCGACTGGATCACATATACATCAGCGCCACGAACACTTTCCGGTAGTTCAATTTGAACTTCCCCATCAGCAAAATGATTCACTCGAGCTGGCGACAGCGGTAGCCCGACCTCTTCCGCAATCTTTTCAGCTAATGGCCGGTTCCCATTAAGACTGAATAATTTTAATTCGTGCATCGATTTCTCCCTTTTTCGTATTTAACGGTCTGCACCGTCATTATACGAGAAAAGGCAAGAAATTGCGACTGATTATCCAATGCGGTAAAGTAATATCATAACATTTGCAGATTCATAAGCAGCGCTCCAGCAGGCGGCACCCCGGTCTCCGCCGTGCTTTGCCCTGACTGCAAGACTTGGAAATGGGAGGCACTGAGTCATGAAACAAAGCCATTTGATCGGCCTTGCAACCCCACTGTTATTATCGGCTGGCACGTTAGCGACCGCCGAAAGCTTTTATCAATATGCATTTCGCCGCATTAACTATATTCCAGACGCGCGGCGTTCGATGCAAAAGTATGCGGCTTCATATTATCGCCATGTCCACTGGGTAGAAAGTCAGGCCAATATTGAGGCATGGCATATGACAGCCCCGGATAATCAACGACTTGAAGCTCTTTGGTTGCCGCATCCCGGCAGTAAAAAAGCGGTGATTGTGGGCCACGGTTACAAAGGTACTGGGATTACGATGAGCAACTTTGCCCACATGTTTTACGATCTAGGCTTCAATGTCCTGCTACCGGATGATCGCGGGCATGGTGAATCGGATGGCCAATACATTAGTTTCGGCTGGCTGGATCGGCTGGATTATTTGGGTTGGCTGCAACGTATCATTGATCGAATCGGTGCAGACAGTCAACTGCTGTTGTTTGGTACCAGCATGGGTGGTGCCACAGTTTCGTTGGTGGCAGGCGAACCCAGTTTGCCCAAACAAGTGAAGGCTGTCATTGAAGACTGCGGCTACACTGATGTTGAAACCGAATTGGCCTACTTACTGAAAAAGCAGTTTCACCTGCCACCAATGCCGTTGGTGCCACTGGCAAGTTTTCTTAACTATCGCCGGTTAGGTTATCCTTTACGCGTTGTCAACATCCGCCAAGCACTCACCCGCAACCATTTGCCACTATTGGTTATTCACGGTGCGGAAGATGTCTATGTGCCAACGAAAATGGGTCGGCAAAATTATGCGGCTTCTGCGGGTCCTAAAGCCCTCTGGATCGTTCCGGGCGCGGCGCACGCGGAAAGCTACTGGATCAACCCGGAAGCTTATCAGGCACACGTCAAACGTTTTCTAGATATCTTTTTCTAACTGTTGCTTTGTAACCATCACAAAAATGGATCGTCTGAATGATCACCACCATTCAAACGGTCCATTTTAATGTCTAATCAAAAACGCGCAGCACAGTCTAGAGGTCATCCTCATCATCTGCTTCAGCCTCATCGCGTTGTTTACTTAGCGCGTCGAATTGACGCAACATGGCCAAATTTGTCTCGATACTTTCCGGCCATTCCCAATGCTGAACATTAAAAACGTGCTTGAGGTGCGGACCGGCGCTGGCTGGCCACAATTTGGTCGTATAGGTCACCTTATCGGCAGCAAACACTTCTAGCAAAGCCTGACTTTGCAAATAGAAGCTGTCATTTTGGCCGCCAATCAGCATGAATGGCGGCAACTTGAGGTCTTTGGCAACTTGAGAAAAGTTAAGGTGGTCAGCCAATGCAGCATCGCCACCGCTCAGCTTATCAAGATAAAAAGCGGCCATATCGCTCATATCACCAGCGGCTTCTGGCAGTTTGCCAGGTTCAGCGACTGGGCACACCAAGGCCACCAAAGTGAAATTGAAATTAACTCGATCAACGCCAAAAAGTTCTTGCAGCTCTTCGCTTTGCTGAATGCAGGCCACTAGTGACGCTAGATGGCCGCCTGCCGAGTCACCGGTCAATAGAACATGATCGAGATCAAAGCCGCGCTGTGGACCAAAATGCGACAACCAACGTAAGCTAGCAAAGATGTCTTGAATCTGCCCGCGCACATCGACATCTGGCAGCAAGCGATACCCCATGCCCATCACCGCATAACCTTGACTCGCCAAATAGCGGCAATAATTTCGGTTGAGATTGCGATCGCCATAAAACCAACCGCCGCCATGAACATCAATCACAGTTGGCAACGTCGCATTGCGGCGTTTTGCCGGATAATATAAGTTCAAGGTCTGCTGCGGGTCAGCAGAGTTTTCATACCGGTATTCCGTTTCCCAGTGGACATCCTCTGGCACCCGTTCATCCGCATAGCGTGCCTTATCGCGCGCTGCCGTCTGCGCCCAGCCTGCCTGAATTTTTGCTAAAATGTCATCATCTGCCATTACCAAGGCCTCCATTTCACCATGTTCAAATCGCATTAAAAGATTAATCCCATCTTAACGCAAAAAGACTGCCAGTGAGTCAACTGACAGTCTAATCGTATGAATTAACCTTATCTATTAACGATCTTTGGACTTAACGCTAGCTTCGACTTCATCAATCAAGCCAGCATCTTTCAAACCGGTCACTTCTTTGATGACATCCACCAGCGGCTGATCCTTCAGCATCGCTTGCAACTTCACAGCTTCGGCATCATTAGGTTCAACATAATGGAACATCATGCCAACGGTGTCCATCAAAACGCTGTAATTCAAACCGCGTTCCTTCAATTCGCGAATTGGGCGAATAAAGCGTTCGTCGTAACCTAGTTTGCGGATTGGTGTCCGGGCAACTCGAGAAATATCATCTGAGATGTACGGATTCTGGAAACGTTGCAACACCCGATTTTGATAGTTTTCGAGGTCTTTTTCGTCAAAATTCTTGAACTCTGACAACAACAACGAACGGGTTTCGGCCAGCGCACCCTTTGCCTGATTGAAGACTTTAGGATCCTTGATGGCGTCGCCAATTGTTGTATAGCCAAGGTACTTGCCGGTGTAAGCCGTGGTAGCGTGACCAGTGTTGACGGAGAAGAGTTTCCGTTCGATATAAGGTTCCAGGTCGGGCACATAGTCTACAGTCTTGAGTTTCAGATCCTTGTTCTTCATCTGACTCTCGTCAACAACCCATTCCTTGAAATCTTCAACACTAACGGCCAAGGGATCATCGTGCTTTTGTTGTGGCACGATTCGATCAACCGCGGCGTTAGGGAAGCCAACGTACGTATCAGCAAAGGTCTTGCCGGCGTCATCGAGATGCTCGTAGACACTCTTCTTAAGTGACTGAGAGCCACCGATCATATTTTCACATGCAATCACATCTAATGCCTGATGATTGTTGGCTGCATCACGTGCCTGCAAGCCTTGGGCAATTAGGGGTGCAATGATTGGCAGAATCTTCGGACCAATGGCGGTGGTCACCAGATCAGCCTGCGCAATTGCCTTCACAACTGCCTCGGGATCCTTGGCATTGTTCAACCCGTCAACATTGTCCACATGAATCTTCTTCTCACCGGGCGCTGCTAAGGTGATCGTATATTCGCCGCGTTGGTTTAACGCATTGATGATCGTCTCGTTAACATCGACAAAATTGATTTTGAAACCGTTAGCGGCAAGTGTTTCACCGATAAATCCGCGACCAATATTACCTGCACCAAAATGTACTGCTTCCATCATAATTTATTCAACTTCCTTCAGTAAATTGACGATTTCCTCCGGCGTTTGGGCGTCGGCAAGTTTCTGAACATTTTCAACATCACTGCAATAAAGCGCAATTTGCGACAACAATTTGAGATGTTCGCCATTTAAGCCAGCAATCCCAAAAACAACCGTGACCAAGTTCTCATCAGCCGGATCATCCGACCAGTCAACACCCCATGGATATTGCACAATCGAAATAGCCGTCGACTTAATATATTTCATCCCGGCCTCAGTGCCGTGGGGAATAGCAATGAAGTTACCCATATAAACAGAAACATCGCGATTCCGATCAAGCATCGAATCAATATAAGCTGGTTCGACATTACCATTGTCGACCAAGAGTTGGCCGGCCTGACGAATGGCTTCTTCCTTGGTCTTTGCTTCCTGACCAAGTTTGATCGTTTTAACGTCTAGTCCTTTCATCATGTCACCTTCGATCAATTTTTTTGATTTCATTCATAAATACTTCTGTGATGATTTGATACAACTGGCTATAATGCCCTTTTTCAAAAAGTTGTAAATTCGTTGTTGACGCAATCAGCTTTGCGCTGACAGCGCTCAATAGCGTCAGTGTTTCCTGAGCAACTGGGTTCGGTGTCAAAAGGAGCAATACCCGATGCAACATGATCGTGCCCATATCCATGGCTGGAAGCGACAGCGGCGTTTTTAAATCGAATGCGCCGATGTAAGGCACTGTCACACCTTGGCTACTGGTATGAATCATGGCGAGTCCGGTATCGGGAATCCCAACTGGCGCTAATTCTAGTCGCTTTAGCAAGGCGTCTTTGACGACCGGCGCTTCTGCCACCACGTCTGGTAAATGTGCTAGCATGACATCGATTGTCGCTCCTGAGGTTGTCACCGCTTCGGTGATCTCTGTCACAGCGAAGTGCTGTAACATGTCATCAGCTGCTAATACCATGGTTTTGAGACTTTCAAACGCCGTCACAGTCTGATCTAATGACGGTTGTCTTTGCTGGGTCGCTTCTTTCGGCTTGACCTGTTGCAATAACCGTCTGATTTCACTAATCTCATCACGCGCCAAGATTGGCGTGATGACAAGATACTGATGCTTGAATCCCGGCAATGGCATCGTCGCAAGAATCAAACCGTAATGTGCCAGATTCTGGTTCGGCAGATCACTAACCTGAATGATCTTGATCTCTCGAATTTCCGGCACCTGTACACGTAGCTTCCCAGCAATCAGACTGCCGGTCCCCGGACCATCGCTCGTAATCAGCAAGACAGCTGCTGGCACTTCGGTGTGGGTATGGTCCAAGACTGAAGCAAAGTACAACACCAGATACCCGAGCGCATTTCCAGTAAAGGCATCGCGACCAAAAACATCGTCAGCCGCTTGTTGAACTGCGTGGTAAAGTTCAGGATAATCGTCGCGCAGATGAGCCAGCACTGGATTCGTCATCGTGACGCCTGGCAGCCAATCACCGCCAGCGGTTCGTTGGACATGAGCCAACAGCGATGAGTAAAGCTGCGTATTCCCGGAAAATTTCCCGGGAAATGATCTGGCAACTTCACGAATCAATTCCTGCACTTCAAGGTTAACCGTTAAATCAAACGGATCAACTGGTTCTCCAGCCAAGCCACCGCGAATGGTACTGAGCTCAACGGCAAGAAACTGATAATCGCCAACGCGGACTTTCTGGCGAATCGCGGAGTCCATCTCCGCCAGAAACTCGAGAGCCAATTGTTGGTCCTGGAAAAGCCGTTCCTGGTCGAAATGGCGTTGCGCTTCAACATGCTGATCTTCTCGCAATCGGCGGGTATTAACTGCTACTGTCAGTAACACCGCTTTGCGCTGGTTGTCGCTGAGATCCGCCAACGCCTTGATGCGCAGCAAAGCCGCGTTTGCTGCCAGTAACTCTTCCTGCGGTAATCGTTCAACAAAATAATGTGTGACTGGATCGAATGTCTGCTGAGGATCACGGAGAAAGCGGAAGAAAACGTACGGATTAATCTCAGCATTCAACACGCCTACCAATACTCCGCGAATATCGCCTTCCGCACCATCAATCCAGATACCGGCAGCTTTTTGGCGATTTAATTGCAGATGATATTCATTCAAAGCGGGTTCAAGAATATCCAGATCTTGCTTAATGGTGGTGACACTCACGTCAACCGCTGCCGCTAACGCCGTCATTGTTTCCGGACCGTTGGCATTCAGCAACCGTAATGTTAAAGCACTTTGTCGTTGGCTAGGATCAAATGTCACCACCTGATCCTGTTTTGCCAAAGTCGCGGTTAAGGTAGCCAAATCATTGGTATCCCCGACCAACCGATACGTGCTGCCAGTGCCTTTATCGAGTTTTAAACCGATTGTGGCGATGTCACTTTCCAATTGCGAAAGCTCACGGTAAATGGTCCGACGGCTGACACCCAGCTGCCGTTCCAGCTCATCTCGGCTAACACCGGCGGGCTGACTCATCATGAGTCTGATCATTTCCTGTTCACGATTCGTTAGTAACATATTTTTCGCCTCAAGCGGCCGCAACACCGACCGAACTTATTTCATCTTCTCAATAAGCTTATCATAGTTCGTTGCGTTCAAGAGGCCATCAACGGTGTAGACCTGAACATTGGCAAACTGCAATTTAACGCGACGTGCTGTTTCTTTCGAAGCAATAATCAGCACATTGTCCTTGTCATCAATCTCGCCGATTGCGACATTACGAACTTTCACGTCTTTATTCAGTTTCCGTAATTCAGCACGGAATGTTGCCTGTGCCATGGTTGCGGAACCAATGTTTTGATCATGATGCAGGAAGTCAACTTCGGTAATCTTATCGAGATCAAGTTCCTTTAATTCGTCTTCCGGTGTTTCTTGTTTAGCTTTAGACGTCTCAGTTGCTGGCATTGCCTCGTCAGTACCGCCAACTGCTTCAGCCTTCAAACTTGCGATGATTTCATCATACTTCGGACTGTTCAGGAAATTATCAACCGCAATATGAGCGGCATCAGGTGTCTTGTCCTTAGCCCGATCAGCTAATTCTTCTTGTGTCACAACCAGCAGTCCTGGCTTGTCTTGCAGGTTACTGATTGCTGTGTTGGTAACCGAAAGATCCAGACCTGCCTTCTTTACCTTGTCGCGCAAGATGGAAGCACCCATGGCACTGGAACCCATGCCGGCATCGCAAGCAAAGATAATCTGCTTAATGCCCTTGGCGGCTGACATCACATCTTTAGCTGCCGCAACATTTTGCTGACCCTTAGCTTCAGCCTTCATGGACTTCATTTTGGCTTCGCTTTCGGCTAATTCGTCACCGCTTGCGCTCTTATCGCGGCGTAAAATGACAGCCGAGATCAGGAAAGAAACAAGTGTAGCACCTGTGACACCAACAATTAAACCAATATAATTCCCAATGTTAACCGGTGACATTGCGAATAATGCGAAGATAGAACCTGGAGATGGCGAGCTCTTCAAACCAACATTGAAGATGGAGAAAAGTGTCGTCCCAGTAACACCACCAGCCATAACAGACAGGAACAGTGCTGGCTTCATCAAAACATATGGGAAATAGATTTCGTGAATCCCGCCAAGGAAGTGAATGATGATGGCGGAAGGTGCGGAACCTTTAGCAGATCCCTTACCAAACAGCGCAAATGCTAACAAAACACCAAGGCCTGGACCTGGATCAGGTTCCAGTAAGAACAGGATTGACTTACCATGTTCGGCTGCCGCCTGAATCCCAAGCGGTGTCAAAATCCCCTGATTGATCGCATTATTTAGGAACAAAATCTTTGCGGGTTCAATAAAGACGTTTGCTACCCACAACAACCCGTGATTGATAATCCAATCAACCCCAGTTGCCATGCCGTTAGTCAACGTAGAGATAATTGGACCCATTAGGAAGAAGCCAACGATTGCTAGCAACATCCCAATAATGCCGGCACTAAAGTTGTTGACCAACATTTCAAAGCCTTGTTTGATCTTATCTTGAAAACGGTCGTCCCACTTCTTAATACACCAGCCACCAAGTGGACCCATCACCATTGCGCCAATAAACATTGGCACATCAGTACCGACGATGACCCCCATGGCAGCAATCGCACCAACAACGCCGCCACGATGACCTGCCACCATCGAACCGCCTGAAAAAGCGATCAGTAATGGTAACAGATAAGTTACCATTGGCGAAATCATTTTTGCGAGCTGAGCGTTTGGATACCAACCACCTTTAAGGAAGATGGCTGTAATAAGACCCCAAGCAATAAAGGCACCGATGTTTGGCAACACCATGCCAGAAAGCTTGGTTCCGAATGATTGCATACCGGCTTTCAGATTAAATTTCTTTTTTTCTGCTGCCGGCGTGTTTGCTGTTTTTGCACCCAAGGCAAACACACTCCTTTCCCTTATTTACAAGTATTATTGTAACCGCTTCATGTAATCGCTGACAAAAGCTTCTTTGGCACAGTTGTCTGTGCCAAACATTCAGGTTGAATCCCCAGCTAACAGTTTACTAAGGAAAGCATCTGGTTTAAAACCATAACAGTGTACGTTAACTGTTTCACAAGTTATGGAAAACGCTACCGCTGTCTACTTTTTTGCTCGCATCATACTGAGGACGCTGTTATCTGATGTTGTTATCTACTATATGTCAGTTGTGCCTGACGCCCTATCGACTCAGCATAAACACAGAAAATCAAAATTTTCGGCATTACGGTATAGACCACTATTGACATGGAGGTTTTTTGATGCTACATTGGACTAGACCAGATAGGGGGATATCAATGATGGATGTAAAAATTTTTGATAACGATACAGAAGCAGGCAAGTACGCATTTGATTTGATCAAGCAAGGTATGGATAACGGTGCCAAAGTGCTCGGCTTGGCTACCGGCAGCACACCAGTCACCATGTACAAAGCAATGGTTAATAGTGATGTTGATTTCAGCAACATGACTTCCATTAACTTGGATGAATATGTTGGGTTGGCTCCAGACAATGACCAGAGCTACCGTTACTTCATGCAGAGTAACCTCTTCGACAAAAAGCCATTCAAGGAAACCTTTGTTCCAAACGGCTTGGCTAAGGATCCTGAAGAAGAAACCACGCGTTACAACAAAGTAATCGCCGACCATCCGATCAACATCCAAGTACTTGGCATTGGCCGTAACGGTCACATTGGCTTCAACGAACCCGGTTCACCATTTGACGCAGAAACCCGCAAAGTACCGCTGACCCAAAGCACTATTGACGCTAACGCCCGGTTCTTTGCAAGTGAAGATGACGTACCTCGCTACGCCTACTCCATGGGGATCGGCTCAATCTTGAAGAGCAAGAAGATTTTGCTGTTAGCCTTTGGCGAAAACAAGGCAGATGCTGTCAAAAAAATGATTGAAGGCCCTGTCACCAACGATGTGCCAGCGTCCGCACTGCAAAAGCATTCAGATGTTGTTGTCATCTTGGACAAAGCAGCTGCAAGCAAGCTGAGCAAGAAATAAGCTATTTCTTTCAATCAGCTGAGATGAAACAGGCCGATGCTCATCGGCCTGTTTTTTTATGGAAGTGTAGCTTAACCCAGTTAGAAAACGGCGTGTAAGCAGCCTTGGCTGTGATGACCGGGTTTTGGCCATGACCCCGCGCTCCTTGCAAGCAGGTTTCCGGGCTGACAAGCGTGTGAATCCCTTTCAACCCAGTAGTATCCGTCTTTTCCTGTAAGCGTTTCGATTTCTTGCCCTCTGCCGTACGTATTCCATGGTAGAATGAGGCCATCACAACATTTAGTAACGGAGGAAATTATGTACAAAGCTGTCGTTTTTTTTGATTTAGATCAAACGCTGCTCAATGATGACAAACAGGTGCCACCCGAAAATGTTGCTGCGCTCAAAGCCCTTGAAGCCAACCAGATTCTGCCGGTCATTGCGACTGGCAGAAATTACTACGAACTGGCTGACATTATGGCAGCAACTGGGGTCCGCAGTGCAATTGCTGCTAATGGTGGTGACATTTTTCTTGACGGCGATCACATTTTTCAAAGTGTGATTGGCGAGCCGCAACTCACCCGTTTTCTCAATACGAGTGCAGCACAAGACATTCAAGTTGCCATGTACAACAGTGAAGCATCGGCGCTGACCGGCCATAATCAGCTCACAACCGATAACTATGCGCAGGTGCGGCAAACACCGCCGCCGGTCAAGCCATCTTTCTACGAGCATGAAGCAATCTGTATGATGTTAATGTTTGTACCATGGACCGATGCAGGTGACCAGATTGGGAAACAATTCATCCAAGATTTCCCAGAAATGACGTTCTACCGCAACTCGCATTATACGTTTGATGTTGTCAATCATGGCATTTCCAAAGGCAGTGGCATGGCCATCCTGTTAAATCAGCCATCCTTACGTGGTCTGCCAACCTACGCATTTGGCGACGGTTATAATGACATTCCGTTGTTGCAAGCAGCTGACACCGGAATTGCGATGGGGAACGCTTATCCAAAAGTTGCGGCTGTTGCGGATTATCAAACGGACGATTATCGCGAAAACGGTATTCCAAATGCACTTGCACATTTTAACTTGATTTAATTTTTAATGCGTAAAAACACATCAATATTAGCCTATTGGTGTGCTTTTTTTATGGCGCTTATCCAGCAGCATTTTCCGCTAAATTTCGGTTGACTTTGCAAACGTATGTTCCCATAATAATAAGTGTGAACTGTGAACTTAAAAATTTAATTTTAGGTGCAAAAACACTGTCATATTAAGGTTTGTAACACTTGCTATACCGTGTTGGCCAATTAAAGTCAAGACCGCGGCAGCGCAAATTTTCTGCTATACTCAAAGCATGCTGTGCGTTATTTGGGCGTGGTCGAAACACCGATCAATAATCGTACAACAGCGCAAAATCTGCTGATGGAGGGGTCTCTCATGTTAGAACAATCGACAATGCATCCGGTGGTTTGGATCAATCAACATACTTATATCAGTATCGTCAAAAATGCGGATTATAATTTAGAAGTCTGGGAGATTACCGACGAAAATCGGCAGCATCGGATGGCCCGGATGAATTACAAATATCACCGTGATAACTTTGCCGGATTCATCTATCGACTCTTCCCACAGATCGACTTGATTCAGATTCACAACATTCAAAAGAAGATCAACCCGTATTTCGACTTAGAGGTTTAGAGGTGTACACATGGATAGTCTGGTTATTCAGCTTCTGATCATGGTCGTTGTTGCTTTTCTGGTAACACTGCTCGTCATTTTTGCAGAATGGCGCGCTAAAAATTTTAAACCTTGGCAACTCGGTGTTCAATCGGTTGTCGCCGTGGTCCTACTGGGCGTTGGTATTAGCTTGCTAACAGTTAGATGAGGCAACTTGGTAAAACAGCCAAGTCTGTTCTGAGGCTGGCACACTTGAGCTTTCAACATGTTGCAGGATTTAAAAAAATTATTATTCACTATATAGTTGGCCGCTTTGCGTTATAAAGCGGCCTTTTCGTTTGGTTCCACGTGGAACAAAAGGCCTTCTTCTCGTCTAATATGGCCCAACAACCGCAATATAATGGATTTTATTTTTGGCATCGGATGATTGGCCTTCACAGTTGATGCCATTGATCACTACTTTTCTTCAAAATTAAATGACTTGGCTGATGCCCTCCCTCTTTATGCAACACCCTTTAGCAAATAAAACGCGCAAAATACAGCATTTGAATTCCTTGAAGACGACCCAAGATGTTAAAATTCAACATCGCATTTGTCGCAAAATTGAACATTTTGATGTATTAGAATCCGAATACCCGCGAATTGAAGCAATTTTAAGCCTGTCAAAATAAGGAAACTTTTCCGCCAAATAGCGTTTTTATTAATGGACGTCATCCAATTCTATCCGTATACTTGCACCAACAAAGCGATTAGGGAAGCACTTTCAGGAGGGGCAAGTATGAATAAAGGACGATCAAAGGGTAAACGTATTTCGCAACGCATGGTGATCATTGGGATTGGTGCATTAGCCATGATTGGCGTCACCGTTTTTTTCCTAGTCACATCCAAAAAACCGACATCATCACCCGCACCGACAACGATAGCCACCTTCCAAGTGAAGAAGCATGAGTTACGAGTGCCGGGACAGGTACAGGCCGTACGTACGCAAAAAATCGACATTCCTGAAGGCACCGTCCAAAACATGACGGTTAAAAATGGCGATAGTGTGACGGCTGATCAACAGCTTTTGACAGTTTACAAGCCTGACGTACAAACCAAGGTTGATGAAGCTTCGCGGGCACTTGAAAAACAGCAACGCAGTCAAGCCACACTTGATCAGCAAATCAGCCAAATCAAAGCTACTTTAAGTAAGACCGCCGCCGATGATCCACAGAAGTCCGCCTTGCAGACACAACTTGATGAGGCGCAGAATAATCGCCAAGATTCGGCTGATGCCATCACCCAATCGAATCAGGATATCGCTAAATTAAAGCAAAGTCTGAATACGGTGGTTAAGGCTCCCTTTGCAGGTCGGCTGTACATTGACTATCAAGCAAATGGCAGTCAGACCATCACGGAAACCTCGGCTGAAGTTGAAGCCGTTGGTGAGGTCTCCGAATTTGATTATTCAAGTGTTAAAATCGGTCAATCTGCAACCGTACAGGCGCTGGCAAGCAAAACAAAGCAAGCGACAGACATCAATTTTATTAGCAGTGATCCGGCTAAATCCAGCAAGCCGAATCTCGCCAAGTATGAACTCACGACGAAATTACGTGACGGCTTTTTAAACGGCCAATCCATCACCATCACGATTCCCCTAAGCGGTTTGTTAATTCCCAAAGAAGCGGTTAAGGACGGGGCCGTTTTCAAAATCGTCAATAAACGCGCCATCCGAACTAAAGTAACCTATGTGGCAAAAGACGATATGTATGAAGTCTCAGATGGCCTCAGCAGCGGCGACCGCATTCTTCAAAAACCCGACAAAACAATCAAAGACGGGGCGAAGGTGAACGTTGATGATTGATTTACGGCATGTCAACAAAAGCTATCTGCAAGGCGACACAGCCTTCCCAGTGCTTAAAGATATCAACTTACACATTGATGAAGGCGAGTTCGTCGCAATTATGGGCCCGTCTGGCTCTGGCAAAACCACATTAATCAATATTATTGGCTTCCTTGATACAGCTTTTGAGGGCGACTACCTTTTTCAAAACGAAAATGTCGCCGCCTTTAATCGCGCCACTGCGTCAAAAATGCGAAATCAGCATGTCGGCTTTGTCTTTCAAAATTTCAGCCTAATCAATAACTTAAACATTTTTGAAAATGTTCTTATTCCTCTGAGTTATGGTGGCAATCGACGAAGTGATGTTAAAGAAAAAATCACTGAGTTGCTGCATTCTGTTGGCCTAGTCGATGTTGAAACGAAATTACCGCGCAATTTATCTGGCGGTCAGCAGCAGCGGGTGGCAATCGCTCGTGCCCTTGCAAATTCGCCGCAATTCTTAATTGCCGATGAACCGACCGGCGCCTTAGACAGCCATACTTCGGCAGAGATCATGCGACTCTTTAAAACACTCCATCAACAAGGCGTGACCATCATTATGGTGACGCATGATGAACACGTGGCGCTACAAAGTGATCGCATGATTAAAGTATTAGACGGGCAGATCATCAGTGACACGGAGGTTAGCCATGCGAATAACTGAATTAATTCGAATTTCCTTCCGTGCGCTAACTGCTAACAAACGCCGCAGCCTCCTAACCATGCTTGGCATTGTCATCGGTATCACTTCTGTTGTAACCATCATGGCACTCGGTAACGGTATCAAAGCTGCCACACTCAAAAATTTGCAAACTGATCAATTTGGCCAACAAACGGCTGAAATCACCTTCCTTCCTGAAAGTAGCACTGCCTCCACTGCTGGTTTTAAGGAAGATGATGTGGATCTCACCTATCAAACCGCTCCAGACAAAATCAAAAAAGTGACTATCAAACATGAAAAAGAACGCCTACAACTGAATGGTCAGTTAGCCAATCAAGATACGATGCTATCTGCCACACTTGTTACATCTATGCCTAAAGTGCAACTTGCAGCTGGGCATAAACTAAACCCTGATTCTTTACAAACAGATGGACATGATGTGCTTTTGTCGAAAAAGTTAGCTAAAAAGGTCTTTCATGGTAATGCGGCCGCGTTGACGTCATCTGTTTTTATCGGGAAGCGAAGCTACAACATTGTTGGTATTTTCAACACGCCTAAAGAGTCCTATTCAGCTTTAGATGTTGACGTTTTAATTCCTGAAAAGGCTTATACCGCTGGCCAGTTAAACCCAGGAGGGCAAAAATTGGCCATCACCTTCCAACGTGGCAGTGACATTTCCCAGTTGGCAAACGCCATCGTTCGTCAGTTGAAGAAATCTGGTACTGAACGCCGCAATGGCTCGTACCAATATTTTGATTATGGTGAATTACTAAAGGGTATCGGTGATGTGATCAGCGGTTTAACGTTGTTCGTCGGGGCCATTGCGGGTATTTCGCTACTGATCGCAGGTGTCGGTGTCATGAACATGATGTACATTTCCGCCTCCGAACGTTCACAGGAAATTGGCATCAGAATGGCCGTTGGCGCTACCCCAGCAGAAATTATGAAACAGTTTCTGTTAGAGTCAGTCATGCTGACATTAACCGGCGGCGTTGTGGGTCTTGTTCTCGGTGGCTTGATTGCCTGGATGATCACAGCGTTCTTGCCATTTAAACCCGTCATAACGCTTGGTTCCATCATCGGCACCTTTGCAATTTCCAGCATTGTCGGCATTGTTTTTGGCATCCTGCCAGCTAAAAGTGCTGCCAATAAGAACCTGATCGATATTCTGAAATCATAAAAATGCTCCCATCTAAGTGGCAGCATGCAGCTTTCTATTTCTACATTGAAAGTTCTTGAACCAACGAAAAAACGGTTAGATCTGCGAGATCTAACCGTTTTTTATACGCTATTACTGCTACTGCTTTTAGCCAAAAGCCGTCATTGCTGAAGACATCATTCCGAGCGCTT
The DNA here is from genome assembly GCF_000829035.1 of Lacticaseibacillus paracasei subsp. paracasei. Lineage (NCBI taxonomy): Bacteria > Bacillati > Bacillota > Bacilli > Lactobacillales > Lactobacillaceae > Lacticaseibacillus > Lacticaseibacillus paracasei. The sequence continues at coordinate 2,976,874 of NZ_AP012541.1, forward strand.
CTTATTGCGAACCCCTGCTAACCCAAACAAGCTCGCTATGCTAGTCAAGATCAGCCCAACAATAGACAAATCATTCGCCGATCTATCACCTGTTTGCGGTAGCTGATGAGTCGTTTTCACAGGTGTTTGCTGATTAATTGACTGACTAGGTCGACCAGTAACACTCGGCACTTTGCCTGTCTCATGACCAGTACTCGTACCGGTATTTGTGCCAGTGCCGCTATCTGTACCAGTACCTGTATCAGGAAGCGGCCCTGATTTCGCAACGATTTCAAAGACCGCTTGCTGGGTATCGACATTTTCAAGCAGATAATTTGGCAGCAACGCTTGGATACGCTTGAGGCCGCCTGCGCTAAGTGTCACGGCGTAACGACCAACAACAATTGGGGCAATACCATCAGCAAAAGCCAAGTCACTGTCTTCAAGTATGATGTGACTACCATCCGTAAAAATCAATTCGAAATGTTGAGCATTCAGTTCTCCAGGTTGGCCATCATAGATTTTTTGCTGCATGCCGCTGAGCTGTCCTGACAAAACCGCGGGTGTGATCGTAATGGTACCATTCATTGTTGTGTCGTTAATTTGATAATTAGGACCAAGTGCAACCATCACTTTAGCAATGCCACTAGCACTTAATCGATACGTGTAGGTGCCAACATTAACGCTATCATTGGCAACATCTATATCTGCATTCGTTAAGGCGACTGTTTGTGCACCAGTTGGTAGTTGAACTGTTACCAGTAATCCACTAGCTTGGCTTGCTCGGGTAACCCCGTCATACTGGAAATGACCATTATTAACGGTGGCCACGACTGTCAGTGGCGTGAGGGTGATCGTGCCGGTCAATGCGTTCAAATCGGTTTCATTAAGTGCATAGTTGGTGCCGGCTGCTGCTTTCAACTTCGCTATTCCTGAATGACTAAGATGATAATGATACGTGCCAGTTGTCGTGTTATCGCCGTCAACAACAATGTCCTGCGTCGTCAATGCAACAGTTAGCCTAGCAGTCCCGCGCGAGAGGTAAACGACGCCATTGAGACCTGACGCTTCACTTGCCTTTGTACGACCATCATAAACAAATGTCGTATCATTTACCGTTGCAGTTCCTTCAGCTGGGGTGATCGTAATAATACCCATTAATGCTGCTAGATCATCTGCTTTCAATTGATAATTTGGTCCAGCTACTTGTTGCAGTTTCGTGATGGCGTCAGTACTTAGCCGGTAGTGGTAACTGCCAACATTGACACCATCATCAGCAACCACGATATCTGAAGCGTCTAACTTAATTGATGTTGTATCGTCGCCAAGTTCAATCACTGCTGTTAACCCTTGAGCCTGACTCGCCTTTGTTTGGCCATCATACATAAATGAACCATCATTCGAATCAGCGGTTGTTGTTGCCGGTGTAATGTTAATGTTGCCCGTCAATTTTGCTAATTCTGAAACTGTTAACTGATAGTTGCTGCCGACTGCCTGTTGTAGTTTTGCAATGCCGGCGTCAGTCAGCGTGTACTGGTAACTCCCAACATTCACACCATCATTGGCAACAACAAAGTCGGCTGGCGGCAAGGTTACTGGCACCGTCTCATTGCCAACTGTGACGTTTGCAGTCAAGCCTTGTGCCTGACCGGCTTTCGTCTTCCCATCATAAACAAACGAAGTATTGGTCAGAGTTGCGGTGCTTGCTGCAGGCGTAATTGTGATTGTACCAATCAACTTTGCCAGCTCAGAAGCATTTAACTGATAGTTGCTGCCGACTGCCTGTTGTAGCTTTGCGATACCAATGTTTGTAAGGCTGTACTGATAACTTCCAACATTCACACCATCATTGACAACAACAAAGTCAACTGACGTCAAGGTTACCGGCACCGTTGCACTGCCAACTGTGACGTTTGCAGTCAAGCCTTGTGCCTGACTTGCCTTCGTCTTCCCATCATAAACAAACGAAGTATTGGTCAGAGTTGCGGTGCTTGCTGCAGGCGTAATTGTGATTGTACCAGTCAATTTTGCTAAGTCATCAGCGTTTAGCTGATAATTGCTACCGACTGCCTGTTGTAGCTTTGCGATACCAGTGTTTGTAAGGCTGTACTGATAATTCCCAACATTCACACCGTCATTGCCAACAACAAAGTCAACTGACGTCAAGGTTACCGGCACCGTTGCACTGCCAACTATGACGTTTGCAGTCAAGCCTTGTGCCTGACCGGCTTTCGTCTTCCCATCATAAACAAACGAGGCATTGTTCACATCAGCAGTACTCTTAGCTGGCGTAATTGTGATTGTACCAGTCAATTTTGCTAAGTCGTCAGCGTTTAGCTGATAATTGCTGCCGGCCGCCTGTTGTAGTTTTGCAATACCGGTGGCGGTCAGCGTGTACTGGTAACTCCCAACATTCACACCGTCATTGGCAACAGCAATGTCGGCGGACGTCACGGTCACCGGCACCGTCTCATTGCCAACTGTGACGTTTTCAGTCAAGCCTTGTGCCTGACTTGCCTTCGTCTTCCCATCATAAACAAACGATGTGTCACTGAGATTTACGGCACCTTCAGCTGGCGTAATTGTGATTGTACCAGCCAGTTTTGCCAGCTCAGAAGCGTTTAACTGATAGTTATTACCGACTGCCCGTTGTAGCTTTACGATACCAGTGTTTGTAAGGCTGTACTGATAATTTCCAACATTCAGACCGTCATTGGCAACAGCAATGTCGGCGGACGTCACGGTCACCGGCACCGTCTCATTGCCAACTGTGACGTTTGCAGTCAAGCCTTGTGCCTGACTTGCCTTCGTCTTCCCATCATAAACAAACGATGTGTCACTGAGATTTACGGCACCTTCAGCTGGCGTAATCGTGATCGTACCAGTCAGTTTTGCCAGTTCAGAAGCGTTTAACTGATAGTTATTACCGACGGCCTGTTGTAGTTTTGCTATACCGGTGGCGGTCAGCGTGTACTGGTAACTCCCAACATTCACACCATCATTGGCAACAACAAAGTCGGCTGACGTCAAGATCACCGGCACCGTGACATTGCCAATTGTGACATCGCCGGTCAAACCTTGTACCTGACTTGCCTCCGTCTGCCCGTCATAAATAAATGAGTCATCACGCAACTCCGCAGTGCCTTGTGCTGGTGCAATCGTAATCGTGCCTGTTAAGCTGCCCAGCAAGTCACTTGGCAACTGATAATTGGCATTCAACGCCTGCTCGACTTTCGCTACACCACTCTGACTCAGTTGATATTGATAATCACCGACATTGACGCTGTCCGATCCCACCACAATATCAGTCGAGCTAAGATCAACAACTGTCGTGCCAGAACCGGCCGTTAATGTTAACTGCAATCCTGAAGCCTGACTAGCAGTCGTTTTGCCATCATATACAAATTGTGTCCCATTAACAGTTGCAGTTGCAGTAGCAGGTGTGATCGTGATAACCCCTGGGTGAGTATTGATATCTGTCTGATCAATCGTGACTTCATCACCCAAAATCGCTTGAATACGTGTCAATCCACTACCATTAAGAAGATATCGATACGTACCTACATCTGGTGAGTCTGCTTCAACAAGTGAAATATCTGTCGAAGTCAAATCAATGGCTTGCTATGAGCCATCACTCAAAGTCACATTAAGAACCAGTTTTGGCGCCTGACTGGCCAATGTCGTGCCATCATAAGTGAACCCACTATTATTCAACTGACCTGTAGCTGTGCGACCGATGATAAGTTGTGCCGTACTCGTACCGGTAAAATTATAGTTAGCCGCTGACTCACCAGCATCATTTGTCAATTCAGCAATCCGCGCCCATGCCGCCTTTGAAAGTTCAACACGGTAGACACCCGTTTTCGTCAATGCATCAGCAGCAATCTGGTTGCCAGATGCATCAAAAAAATTAAGGTCACTCAGTTGTAAAGCACCAGCATTGAAGCCATCCCCAAGACTCAGAGAAAAGGCCGTCAGATCCACCGTAATCGGTTGACCCGTCGCAGTTGCCGTTTGAGTACCAGTCAACGAATATGACGCCGCCAGCCGTTGATTATAAAAAATTTTAGCTGAGCCACTTTCAGCCCCATACGCGTAAGTGACTGTATACCAAGTCACCTGATCACTAGGCACACTGCCTGTGACAACACCGTCTCTATCTTTAGAGGCGATCACAGCCCCGTTCTGGTCCGTTACAGTCCAAGTCAAATCGCTAAGTGGTATCTCAATGATCTCAGTGCCATTCTTTTTCACGGCGCCGCCAAAGTTCAGTTCTGGTTTCCAAACCTGACCCGTGAAAAGGTTAATGTCATGGGCATGGATAACGGGGTCATTCAGATGAACCTTGTAAAGACCAGTGTACGTTGTGCCATCTGCCGCCTTTAATGACCAATTAAAACTGAATTGTTCAGTTCCTGCAGGCATCGTAAAGGATTTTGTCGCGGTATTAAAGGCCACGCCGGTTCCCTGAATATTCGAAACCACAATTTGATCCTGACTGACACCTGAAATCGCCACACTAAATAGATCACGCAAACTAACATGAGCAGAATCTGTATAGGCGTCGGCATTTTGATTTAGAGCATCCGGGGTTGTCGGTACAGCCGTCGCGGCATGCAAAACTGTGATCCGGTTATTGGAAAACGCCTCTTGATCAATTGTCGGTGTCCCAGCAATCGCCACTTCAGGAATCAGATTAGCATTAAAAGCTTTAGCACCAATGGCAGTCACACTCGCTGGGATATTGAGCGCATTTAAGATGATGTTTGCTTCAAACGCCTCTTGGCCTATTGTCTGCAGACCTGTCCCCAAGGTTAAGTTGCTAATTGAGTTATAGACAAACGCATATTTGCCAATCGCGGTGACACTATCCGGCACAGCCAAACCATTTTGAATCTTATTGTAGCCAAAAGCACTGTCGCCAATTGTCTGTAACCCGTCATTTAAAGTTAGTGCCGGGATCTTGTTGCCGACAAACGCCGCATTTTTAATTATCTTCAAATTTGGTGGCAACACAATTGCATTGTTAATCGTATTATAGGCAAAAGCACTGTCACCAATCGATTCCAGCGCTGTTGCCCGACTGAAGTCAACATTTTGCAACGGTCCAAACTCAGTAAAAGCTAGATCACCAATTGTCTGGAGATTAGGACCAAATGCTACTTGGATGAGGTGTCCACCGTAAAAAGCTTGATCCCCAATTTGTTCAAGTGAGTCTGGTAAATTAATCGCCATCGCACTGGAAAATGCGAATGCCTGAAAGCCCAATGTTGTCAGCCGACTATTGTCTGCGATTGCAACCGTTCCTAGTTTTGACCCATAAAAAGCCGATCCATCAATTACGCTGATGTTCGCCGGTATTGTCAGCGTCGGAATTTGATTGCCAGGATTATCCTGACCATTAATGTTAGGCAAATCCTTCATGTTTTGGATAAATTGAAAAGCGCCGCCTGTAATCGTCTGAACATCAGGACCAAACATCAGATTATCCGTGAAGAGATGGAAGAAGGCTTGGTTGCTAATCGTTGCTGCATCGACGGTCACATTCGTAATGCGTGCATAGCCAAAAGCAGTTTCAGCAAGCGTTGTTGCCTTGCCGCCCAGCGTCAGCGATGTAGCCTTAGTACCGTAAAAGGCATTCTTACCGATCGTCGCTGATCCTGCCACATTAATCGTGTCATTAATGGTTTCGTAGGCAAACGCCGCTTCGCCAATATTAGCAACTTCATCATCCAACGTCAGCGACTCGGCCTTAAGCCCATAAAAAGCATTTTGACCGATTGTTGCCGGACCCGCGACACTGACCGCACCAGTAATCGTGGCATAGGCAAAAGACGACTCACCAATGTTCCCTGCACCGTTCAATGTAATCGCACTCGCATTGACACCGGCAAAAGCCTCTTTATCAATAACAGCCGCATTATCGACGGTGATCCCACCAGTGAATTTACTATAGGCAAAGGCTGAAGCACCAATTGTCGTGACCGTAGAGGCAACATGTAAGCTAGTCAAATTACTCAAGTTAAAGAATGCAACATCCTGAATCGCAGTCACCGTATAAGCTTGACCATTATACGAGACAGTTGGCCCAATATTAATGTCGGTAAGCGTTGCACCAGAGTCATGACCCGTAACGGTTGCCGTTTTGGTTGTCTCATCAAAACTGTAAGTTAAACCGTCAACCGTTGCGTCAGTGGTCGTGGTATTGGCTGTTACTGTAGGTTGAGCAGCAGCTGTCGCAACCGGTTGGGCTTGACTACTGGCCGACTGCTGTGCACTGGAAGCTTGGCTGCTCGCAGCTGAAGATGCTGCTGTTTCACTAGCAGTGGCAGCCTGTGTAGCAGCTTGGTCTGCAGCCGCGGCTGATTGAGCCGCTCCAGACCCCGAGGCCACCTGTGCCGAGGTTGCTGAGGCTACCTGTGACGCATCAGTTGTCTGTTCAGGGACAGCCGCCTGACTCGTAAGTGTTTGCGCTGCTGATGAACTGGATGTTTGACTGCTAGCCGCGCTCGCCGCAGATGAAGCCTTGACAGCCTCGCCGGAGTTAGTAGCATTCACAGCATTGCTTGATGTTGTCGCTTGATCACTAGTCACCGCACTTTGAGATGTCGCTGGCTCCGCTGCCTGTGACGTTGCCGTTACTTGTGTCTGTGGCGAGCTTGTATCCGCCTTAACTTCATGACCTGGTTGAAAAAAGGCTGGTATAAACAGTAAAGCAGCTCCGGCAATAAGCCACCGCTTTTTTGCTTTATACATCCGAAAACGGACATGAACCGTCTGTTCCGCCTGTCGAGCCAATTGAATCCGTTTAGAATCTAGTTTCAAGATCATGATCCTCCTACAGCCATGTTAATAGCGATTCCCGTCACGACGCTTAACGAACCATCTCAGATACGATGATTCACTTGGAAACAGTAAGCGTGTAGAATCTGTTTTTCATTATATAACTGATTTTATTAAAAAAACGGAAAAATTTGTATCCAATTTTCAGAAAATAATTTTATAAATATTGCGATAGAACCAGTCTGAAACCGGCATTAACTCAAGTGCTTGTTTTTAAATGTATCGCCGATCCTCTGTTGTTTCTGCAAATCAGCTACATCTTCGATCACAATAAAAAAACACGATGTTGGTCAACGATCCATCGTGTTTTTTGACAAGTATCTTTTTAGAGCAGACCCTACTTACCAATTTTTGCGCAGCTGATTCTTTTAATCGTGCCGGACTCATCAGCAACTTGCTTAAGTTGAGCTTCTGACCACACTTATCTTCAAAGCTTTTCATCATTCTATCAGTATATTTTTAATTAAGATTCGTTTGTTTGCATTCTAAACAAATGGCAAGCATTTTGTTGTAATCGTAACAATAAGGCTTTGCAGATTGTTTTCATTTTCTAGTTGACTTCATACAGAACATCGCGTATGTTAAAAATTATCACATAAGATGAGATTTACATGAGAGGATTTTTGTCGATGAAGTTAGATTTGGAACTACGCCCTGGGGCAAATCGTTTTGTGAGTGAGTCAGGTGCCTTGGCATACTTAGATACGATCTTAGCGGATTTTAATCAACCAGTTGTGATTACCGGCGAAAAAAGTTTTGCTGCTTTCACCAAGGCTTATCCCGGCGAACTGAACTTGCCAGTCTATCATTACGACGGCTCCGCCAGTGATGAGAATGGACACGAACTTGCACAGGAAATCGGTCATGCTGATGCCGTGGTAGGAATCGGTGCTGGTCGCTTGATCGATACCGCCAAAGTTGCGGCCGAAGCCTTGGGTGCTGAGCTCATCAGCATCCCCACCTTGGCCTCTAACTGTGCGCCATTCACACCGCTTGCTGCGATTTATCATCCGCAAGGTCATACCTTTAGTTACGTTGAATATTTTAAAAAATCTGCCTATATTACTTTGGTAGACTATAACCTCTTATTGTCCACCCCACATGATTTCTTTGTTGCTGGGATTGGCGATACCTTGGCCAAATGGTACGAGATGGACGGCATTACCCGTGATAAAGTGGATCAGTTAAAGGCATACGGCCAGTTGAGTCGTGCCGCGGCCAAAACGATTCAAAAGATTCTCTTTAAAGATGCTGAACAGGCCTTGGCCGATTTGGATGCCGGCCGCGACACCCCGGCTTTTGAGGCGGTTGCCGATACCATTATCGGCTTGGCTGGTGAAGTCGGTGGCTTCGGCGGCATTGATGGTCGCGCTGCCGGTGCTCACGCCACTCACAATGGCCTGTCCTACTTACCAGAAACCCATGCCATCTTGCACGGTTCAAAAGTGGCTTACGGCATTCTGGTGCAACTGGCTGAAACCGGAGATGATAGCGAAATTCGCAACTTGATTCCATTCTATGAAAAAATCGGTTTGCCATTGAACCTTGAAGATTTGCATGTCACCGATCAAGTCGATGAAAAGATTAAGCAAGTGGCCGAATTTGCCGCTAAACCAGATGAAACCTTCATCTTGGTTGATCCAACTTTAACCCCTGCCAAAGTAGCAGATGCGATGACAAAAGTGGAACAAGTCACCAGTGAGCCAGCAGCTTAAAGTCCGAAATCGGACAATCTAATGAATACTGTTTCACAAAAATTTTAAAAAACCTTGCAGCCCTCTTAAAATGGTTGCAAGGTTTTTTCGTTTTTGTATTAAAGAAAGCATATCAAACCACGACCGCGCAAAGTCCTACCTGTTCATCGCGTTGTCGATTCACTTTGCAAATACCCTAACGCCGCCGCGCCAACAGCCTTGGCAGCAATCAGAATCGCATCTTCGTCCATCATAAAGTCGGGACTGTGGTGAGGATGATTAGAGCCGTCTGGCAGTTGACAGCCAATGTAGAAGAAACTGCTTGGTACCTTTTGGGCAAAATACGCAAAATCTTCGGATGGGTCTTGAACGCCAGTGTCCTTAATGGCCTTAATCTCCGGAATATTTGCTGCTTTGATCGCGGCCATCGCATTTTCGGTTAAGGTCGCATCATTCATCAAAACCGGATAATTGTCATCATAGTCCAGCTTTGTTTTAACCCCAAACATGGTTTCTAGTCCTTGGTTCATGGTGACGATCTGTTGTCGAATCGTTTTGCGCGTTGTTTCCTTCATCATCCGGACATCGCCTTTCAATACAGCGTCTTGCTTAATCGCATTGAAAGAACCAGCGCCGTCAAATGAGCCGATGGTGACGCTTGCCGTGTCAAAAGGATCAACTCGCCGCGACACAATCGTTTGCAGTGCCGTCACCAAATAGCTGCCAGCCACGATAGCATCGTTGCTCAGGTGCGGCATAGAAGCGTGTCCACCTTTGCCGATAATCGTATCGGTAAAGTTGGCCCGCCCGGTTTGGGTTGCGCCTGTATGGTAGCCAATCAACCCTGTCGGCATCGATGACATGACATGAACGCCTAACACATTATCAACGCCTTCGAGAACCCCTGCTGCTACCATCCCCTTGGCACCACCTGGAGAGACTTCCTCAGCGGGCTGGTGAATGATTCGAATGGTACCGGCCAATTTGGCTTTGATCTTGATCAATTCTTTAGCCAACACCAGCAAATAAGCCGTATGCGCATCATGGCCACACGCATGCATCACCCCAGGATTCTGAGACTTGAACGACAGGTCGTTATCCTCTTGAATCGCCAAGGCATCAAAATCCGCCCGCAACGATAACGTCGGACCCGGTTGACCGCCTTGAATATCAACGTACATGCCATAGCCCTCCCCACACGGCGTCACGGGGACGTTCAAGGCTGCATAATATTGTTTGATATAAGCAGCCGTTTGTTTCTCATGAAACGAAATTTCCGGATGAGCATGGAGATGCCGCCGAATCGCAAGCATTTCTGATTCATCGGCAGCCAGTGTCTGCATCAATTGTTCTGTTAAAGTCATGGTCTTTTTCCTCTCTGTGATTTTGTCTGAACTTTCGGCAACTTTGCAATTAGGCGAACAAGTTGCGGTCGAACGGCCTTAAAAATAACCTCCGCGACCACAAAACCGACTGCCAGTGCCATCGCAATCAAAATGACGTTATAGATTTGCTGCGCAGCACTCGCGGCTTTTCCCATGGTGAAACTGCGCGCACCCAGATAAGCAATGCCGCCTGGCACCAGTGATACAAGACTTGGTATGTAAATCGTATTAACCGGCACCCGGTGACGAATAGCAAAATAATTCCCCAGCAACCCGATGATTACCGTGGCCGTGAAGTTCGGTAATATGAGGCTGTGATCCTGCAGGCTGATGAGCCAGTATGCACACCACGAAACGCCGCCCGTGATCCCAGCTGGCAGCAAGGCGCGTTTGGGGATGTTGGTGATGACGCCAAACCCGATGCTCGACAAGACGCTAATCATAAATTCAATTAATAAGCGCATGCTAGCGCCCTCCCCAAACATTATTCAGTACAATCGCAATAACGACCCCAGAACCAATCGCGCCCGCTACAAAAATGGCGTCTACAGTGCGAACAATGCCGCTGATGATTTGCCGCGAAAGAATTTCCCGAATCGCATTGGTGATGGCCACCCCAGGAACCAACGGCATGAGGGCACTAATAATAATATTGCCGGAACTATCGCCCCACCCGATGCTCACCAGTAATTCAGCTAAAATGGCCACCACAAAGGCACCAGTCGCTTCTTTGAAATAAGGCGTCGTCGTGCGGCGACCGACATACTCAGCCGCAAGATAACCAAAAATACCAACAAAAAAGGCTAAAGCCAAATCACCATTTGTCGCTTTGAAAAGCAGCATTGGCGCGACCGAAACCCAACCGGCGCCCAGAATCCGCGCCCACCATGGGAAATTAATGACTTGGTGATCAATTCGCGCAACTTCTTGCTTAAGGGCTTCAAATGTTATCCGATGAGCGACGAATTCACGTGACAGTTGATTCAACTCATCGACCTTTTGCAAGTTGAATCCGCCTAATGTTGATTTGATTAAGCGCGTACGACTTTCGTTCTCCAAACTGACAAAAACTGCCGTAATCGTGGCATAACACGCAACGCTTGCCCCTGCCGCATGCCCGATATATTCCACGGTTGTCTCAATCCGTGATGTCTCGGCGCCGGCATTCAGTAAAATCTCTCCCACCTTGCCGCAGACTTCTAAAATTTCCTCTGTTCCTGGTTGACTCATCGCGTTTGCTCCTCAAGATCGCGTTTCCGCATTTTGCATTTTATTAATTGTCGGCTTTTTTGATAGCGGTGGCAAGTGATGACATTAGGCAATCATCAGCAAATTTTTCTGAAAAGGTTTTTCATTTATTAACCCCTTAAACAAATGAAAACACAAGCGCGTTATGGCGTGTTAAAACCAATGAAAGAAATAAATAACAAAACATAACCAATGCCTAAAAATGCGATTATCAGCAGTAGCGCCAAAGCCAGTTTCACTGCTAATGAAAAATCTTTTCTGCGCAAAATGACGACTATCCCAAGTCCTAATAAGATGAGCACCAGAAATAAAAAGAAAAAAAGTAGTGCTCTAGATGTCCAAAAGCCTAACATGGTTACCACTCCTCTAATTTCATCTTGCTACTTAGCCGTTCCCCATTTTTTAAATCGATAATTCGCCGACAGTGACAAGGCAAAAAGGCGTCATGTCCAGTAGACTTTTTCAGCTTATCAAAGGTTGCTTCAAAGCACAAAACTGTTGCTTCTCATGATCACGCGCCCCCGTCCAAGGCTACACATGTCGGTCTCTTCCCGGGCTGGCTTGGCATCAAAAAAACCGAATCGCCAGCTAGTTTGGCAATTCGGTTTCCAATTTATTGGGCCACTTTACTAATGCGTCCCTGCTCAATGTACACTGACAAAATCGCCACATCAGCAGGATTGACGCCGCTGATACGACTCGCCTGCGCAATGGTTTCTGGCTGGATTTTAACCAACTTCTGACGTGCTTCAGTTGCCAAACCATTGATGGCCGCGTAGTTAATACGTAGCGGAATCTTTTTGCCTTCTAGGCGCTTCAGTTTGGCGACACTGGCTTCTTCCTTTGCAATATAGCCAGCATACTTAATTTGAATCTCAACCTGCTCAATGACACGATGATCCAAAGTCGGATTATCTGGCAAGAATTGCGCCATCGTCTGATAGTCGATTTCCGGCCGCTTCAGGAAGTCGCTAGCCAAGACGCCATCCTTAAGTGGCGCATAATGATGGGCCTCTAGCCATGGATTCACGTCTTTAGGCTTCAACCGGGTCGTATTCAGCCGGTTAAGTTCAGTTTCAATGGCCTGACGCTTTGCCAAAAATTCAGCATAGCGCTCATCGCTAATTAAACCAAGCTCATGGCCCATTGGTGTCAGCCGCAGATCGGCATTGTCATGGCGCAACAAAAGTCGATATTCAGCACGGCTGGTCAACAGGCGATAAGGTTCATTCGTGCCCTTAGTCACCAAATCATCAATCATCACACCAATATAGGCATCGGAACGCTTGAGCGTGAACGGCCCTTTGCCTTGGGCACGCAACGCCGCATTGATGCCAGCCATAATGCCTTGGCCAGCTGCTTCTTCATAGCCGCTGGTACCATTCATCTGGCCGGCAGTGAAAAGATTATCAACGACTTTGGTTTCTAACGTGGCCTTCAGTTGCCATGGCTCGATCACATCGTACTCAATTGCATACCCGGCACGCATGAGTTCGGCATGTTCCAACCCAGCCACACTATGCAGCATTTTCAGTTGAATTTCTTCTGGCATAGAAGTCGAAAAATCACCGACATAGTATTCGGAGGTATCGCGACCTTCTGGCTCTAAAAACAGTTGATGCCGCGGCTTGTCAGCAAAACGAACGATCTTATCCTCAATTGATGGGCAATAGCGCGGGCCAACCCCTTTGATCACACCGGAAAACATTGGCGCCCGATCCAAATTATCGCGAATAATTTGATGGGTCGTTGCATTAGTGTAAGTCATCCAGCAACTAAGCTGATCCTTCAAATAAACTGAATCCGGCGTCGTGAAGCTAAAATGATTCGGAGTCTTATCGCCAGGCTGTTCCTCGGTTTTATCAAAGTCGATGGTGTTGCCATTGACTCGCGGCGGAGTCCCGGTTTTAAATCGCCGCAATTTGAAGCCGAGCTGTTCAAGATTTTCTGACAGCTTGATACTTGGCAGGCTGTTATTAGGGCCAGAACTGTACATCAACTCACCGATGATAATCTTGCCGCGAGAACTGGTGCCTGCGGTCAAAACAACACTCTTGGCCCGATACATTGCGCCAGTTGCCGCCACGATACCGACAGCTTGGCCATTTTCGACGAGCACCTCAGTAGCGAGGCCTTGACGCAGATCCAGATTTGGCGTGTTTTCAATCACGTGTTTCATGCTGCGGTGATAGGCTGCCTTATCAGCCTGGGCCCGTAATGCACGAACGGCTGGGCCCTTGCCGGTGTTAAGCATCCGCATCTGAATATATGTTCGATCAATATTCTTGCCCATTTCACCACCGAGTGCATCAATTTCACGCACTACGATTCCCTTGGCTGGGCCGCCCAGACTTGGATTACACGGCATAAACGCCAGCATTTCCAAGCTGATCGTCAATAGTAACGTCTTTTGGCCCATCCGCGCGGCTGCCAAAGCGGCCTCACAACCAGCGTGACCAGCACCAACAACGATGACATCATAGGTACCGGCTTCAAATTTTTTGACATCAGGCATTCGATTTCCTCCATGAATAAGTTTCTAATTGGCACTGAGCTTTACTTGCCCAAGCAGAATTGACTAAACAATTGGGTGATTAGTTCATCTGGCGCACTTTCACCAGTAATTTCACCAAGTTTATCCCACGCCGCAGTCATGTCGATTTGCACGAGATCAATTGGCATACCAGCATGGATTCCGGCGATCACAGCGTCCAAGCTCTTGTTGGCTTGGCGTAATAGCCCGATCTGCCGAGCGTTGGAAACCATCACTGTTGTTTGGCTATTTTCGATGCCGCCGAAGAACAACTTCGCAATCCGTTCGTCTAAGGCATCCATGCCTGCGCTAGTCGGGATAGCGGTCTTGATGATTTCATCCGGCGAAACCAACTTCAACAAGGCGGTGGTATCTAGCTGTGCAGGTAAGTCCTGTTTATTCAAAACGATAATCCGTTTTTTATTAGCTGTTGCTTGAATGAGCTGTTCGTCTTCATCCGTCAATGGTTCACTTTGATCCAACACTAGCAAAATCAAATCGGCTTGTGTGATGGCTTGACGTGAGCGTTCAACACCGATTTTCTCGACTTTGTCAGTCGTGTCATGAATACCGGCTGTGTCGACCAGTTTTAGCGGGACACCACGCACGTTGACATACTCCTCTAGCACATCACGAGTCGTACCAGCTACATCGGTCACAATCGCTTTATCCTCATGCAACATGTGATTTAACAGCGAACTTTTTCCAACGTTGGGACGGCCAACAATTGCGGTGGCTAAACCTTCGCGCAAGACCTTGCCTTGACTGGCGGTACTCAGCAAATTGCTGATAGCTTTTTGAACGGTTTGCGCCTTTTCAAGCAGCATTTTGGTGGTCATTTCATCAGTATCATACTCAGGATAGTCAATGTTGACTTCCACCTGTGCCAACACTTCGAGGATTTCCTGACGAAGGCGTTTGATCAATGTATGCAGATTACCGTCTAGCTGATTGACTGCCACCTGCATCGCCCGATCGGTTTTGGCTCGAATCAGATCCATGACCGACTCAGCTTCTGTGAGATCAATGCGGCCGTTCAGGAATGCCCGTTTGGTGAACTCACCTGGCTCAGCCATCCGTGCGCCTTCGCCTAAGAGCAACTGCAAAATGCGGTTAGTGGCAACAATACCGCCATGACAATTAATCTCGACAACATCTTCACGGGTAAAGGTCTTAGGTGCCAACATGACACTAACCATGACCTCATCAATCAACTCGCCGCTTTCAGGGTCGACAATATGGCCATAATGAATCGTATGGCTTTTAACCTGCGAGAGGTCTTTTCCCTTGAAAACTTGATTAGCTGTCGCTACGGCTGTCTCACCGCTGAGCCGAACGATGCTGATAGCACCTTCGCCAGGCGGGGTGGAGATGGCAGCGATGGTGTCGTACGCAGTGATGGATGCAGACATTTGAAAGACTCCTTTTTGAGATGATTCGGTAAGAACAATGAGTTGATGGGATTGGACACGGCAGGCGACTGAGGCGGATGAGTGATGTGGCGGCCTCTGAAACACGCAATGGAATTGTAGAGCCTGCATGTAGGGATTTGTGTGGTAAAGGCCAATCCCTTCATGGCCTCTGAAACGCGCAATCAGGCGCATCTCGGCTATGCGAAGGACAGTCCAACCAGATGGCCCAAAGCCCAGACTTTCTGGTTAAGGGGCTAGGCGGTTCCGAAACGCGCAATCAGGCGCAGAAACCTGCACATAAGGACATCAGACCTAAATGGCAAAACCAGCCATTAGGTCTGATGCCACTTATGCTCCGGTTTCTAACCGCGTCTGATTGCGCTCTACAAAAAAAGCGCAAAATCCAGTCTTTCCCCCTATCAGGGAAAGACTGGATAAAGCACTTTGACTACTTCATCGTTATTAAACTGTGACTATCATACTTAAGCAACGGTCACTTGTCAAAAGTTAGTTACGGTCTTTTGGGTGTGACTACGACATATCGCCGAGGATCGACGCCTTCTGAATGGGTCTCAACGTACGTATTGTCCACAAGTGTCGTATGAATCGTTTTGCGTTCAAATGATGGCATCGGGTCGAGATAGACGGCTTTGCCAGTTGCTAAAACCTCGCGAGCGGTGCGTTCTGCTAAACGTGTGACGGTCGCCTGCCGTCGTTCGCGATAATCGCCGACATCAAGCATGATTGTCCATTTACTTTTGGCATAATGATTGAACTCAGTTTGGGCTAAGTATTGAATTGCATTGATGATTTTGCCATGCTTACCGATCAACAGGCCTTCTTCATCTGTTTTCAACTGAAATGTGACCGTGTTACCTTGCCGTTCACTTGTGACTTGAGTGTCGATCCCCATACCAGTGGTGATGTCTTCCAGATAACTCTGCACCATGGCCAATGCGGTTTGATTATCTCGCTTTTTGGTGGTGATATCGTTGAAAGCACTGGCAATTTTCTTGCCTGCACCATCAGTTAAAGCCGTTGCAAGTTTTTTCCCTGCCCGCGGTTTGGCAGGCGGATCGTCGCTTGGCGTCGGATCAGCGTCTATCGGCGGTTCCAAGGGTTTTAAATTAACAATCGCTGGCTTACGCATCAAGCCCAGAAATCCGTTCTTATTTTCTCGAACGACTTCAACGCTAACGGCATCACGCGGCAAGCCAAGCTGCTTGAGACCAGTTTCGATGGCTTTTTGAATCGTACTGCCTTGAAAGGTTGGCATCTTGCTTCCTCCCGTTGTTATTTACGCCGTTTGGTTGCTTTTTTGTACGCTCGCTTGAGTGCCCGTTCTTTTTCTTTTTCAGCCTGCGCTTTTGCTTCACGTTCGCGGCGAATCTTGAATGGGTTCTGGATCAGCAACTGCTGAATCATTGAAAAGGCATTGGTAACTACCCAGTAAATGGCCAGCGCACTTGGCAAGGTAATTGAGAAAACGAAAATCATGACAGGCGAGACGATCATCATGAGCCAGCTGCTAGAATTACGCGTTGGTTGTGCCATCATGGATAAGACACTAGTACCCAACGTGAATAAAGTTGCCAGAATCTGCATAATCCACAACGGATCTGGTTGTGACAGGTTCATCCAAAGGAAAGTACCAGTTTGCAGTGATGATGTGCGCAAAATTGCTTGATACAGCGCAATCAGGAATGGCATCTGGATCACAATCGGCAGACAGCCCATCACTGGGTTAACCCCAGCTGAAGCATAAAGTTTCTGTGTTTCATCACGCAGTCGTGTCTGGCTTTCCGTATCCTTTGAACTGTACTTCTTTTGTAGTTCTTTTAGCTGCGGCGCAATTTCCTGCTGTTTGGACATGCTCTTGATTGACATGTAACTCAGCGGGAAAATCAAAATTCGGATGATCAAGGTGAAGGCAATAATCCCGACACCAGGGTTGCCACCGAACAAATTCGCCAGCCAGATAACAAATTGACCGGCTGTGTAGACAACATAGCGATCCCAGAACCCCGTACTATTTTGCGTAACGGGTCCGGTTCCGCAGGCCGTCAAAATGAAGACCAGACTTAGCATGCTCAAAATGACGAGCACACGTTTGATTTGACGATTTTTCACAAATGATCCCTCTCTTTTTTAAACGCGGTCGCTAGGCGCAGAAATCTGCACAGAAGGACCTCAAATTTAAATGGCTAAAGCCCAGCCATTTAGATTTGAGTCCGCTTATGCTCCGGTTTCTAAACGCGCCTGCTCACGCTCTGGTCAGATGACCTCGATGTCTTCGTTCAGGATGCCAGCCAATCGCATGACATGAATCAAATTTTTCTTGGTGCCAGCCATGTCGAGCTGGTTAGCAGATTTACGTGCAATAACCAAAAAATCGGTTTGCGCGTCAATATTAGGTTTTAACTCCAGTAAACTTTGCCGAATATAGCGCTTAATCTGGTTACGCATGACCGCAGTGTGGCCAACTTTCTTCCCCACTGAGATACCAACACGAAAATGCGGTTGGTCGCGTTTCATGTGATAGATCACAAAATTGCGGTTGGCAACCGAATCGCCATGGTCAAACACATTCTGAAATTCAGCTTCTTTTTTGATCCGATATGACTTGCGCAATGATGCTCCCTCACAATCTGGTTCTAAGTATACAAGATGACTCGGTGTTTTCCTATATGTATCAGCGGTTTGTTGACGGTTTCTAATCTGCACATTGAAATTAAGCTGTTGAGCAGAAAATGAACGGCAACGACCAACGATTGGGCCATTGCCGTTCATTGGGGTCATGCTGCTGCCGCCGAAACGCGTGAACAAGCGCAGAAACCTGCACGTAAGGACCTAAGTCGCAATGACCAAAGACCGGTCATCACGACTTAGGCCGCTTACGCTCCGGTTCCTAACCGCGTTTGTTTGCGCTCTAAAAAAAACCACTGACGCGGTCAGTGGCTTAGGCAGATAATACTTTACGTCCTTTAGCGCGACGGCGTGCTAAAACTTTGCGGCCGTTCTTTGTGCTCATCCGCTTCATGAAACCATGAACACGTTCACGGTGACGTTTCTTTGGTTGGAAAGTCCGTTTGGTTGTCATTGACGACACCTCCTATGAAAAACGATTTATCTTATTAAGATGACTTGCATTATCAGACATCATCCTAGTTTACACGAGGAAGCAACTATCGTCAAGGTTTTTTCCATTGAAAGCAGGATCTCATGATGATGACACGACATCCACAGATAGTTATGAACCTGTGGATAACTTGTGTCTCAAATTTTTAGGTTTCGGTCATTTCCACAAACCAATCACAGGAAATTCGCAGATAAACAGGGGTGTGAAGAAAGTTATCCACAAGTTGTCAAAGCCCTGTTCATATCTTGTGAAACACTTACTGCTACAAGGTTTTTGTTCCACAGTGTTAATGTGCATAACTGCGAATTTATTGTCATCTCGCTTTCGTTGTCCCCGACCTTGGGGATAGTCTGTTCGCACCCTGTTCATTTCTCAATTTTTTGTTTGTGGAAAACTGTGCTTTCTGTGGAAAACTTACGCCAGCAATGCTAAACTTATTTTTACAGAGCACTCGCATGCCCGGTTAGAAACCGGAACATAAGTGGCCTCGAGTCTAAATGGCTGCTCTTTGGCCATTTAGACTCGAGGTCCTTATGTGGAGGTTTCTGGGCATGCGAGCGCGTTTCAGCAGAGCGTGAATTGGCGCGTTCAGTAACCGAAGTGTAAGCGGCCTTGACTGTGATGACCGGGCTTTGGTCAATACAGTCAAGGTCCTTACACGCAGGTTTCGGTGCCAATGAGCGCGTTTTTATATAGGAATGTCCGTCATCACTCGTCAGCATAGCTATAAGCTGGTTTGCTACCGGACATAATTGGAGGAGGGGCATGA